>NZ_AQQZ01000009.1 GCF_001205715.1 Pseudaestuariivita atlantica | reverse complement strand
GATTTTTGACTTGCCCGAAACCCTTGACAGAGGCCCGCCCCATTACGGAAGAAGGCTTTTCGCCCCCAAGCGACCCGGCGGAGCCTCCGGGCAAAGGGTGGAAACGTCTGCCGACACATTGTCGCCCGAGTTGGGTGATTAATTACGTGCATCGTTACAAACCAAGTTTAGCCAATGAAAGATTTGCCGGAAAGTTCAGGCGCGTATCCCGGAAGTGAATCAACCGCGGAGGAGATTCTTGACCTCGCCGTTGCCTATGCCGAGGCCGCGAATGCCTTGTTTGATGGAGCCAGATCGGCAGGGCCATTGTCCTACGCGCCCGCCCGGCTGTGTGCGATACATGCCACCGAGCTGTTCTTGAACGCGTTTCTGCGTAGCAAAGGCGAAAGCCCGGAGCGTATTCGCGGGCGCCTGCACAGCCTGGCAGATGACGATTTCTGCCAAGCACTGCGCCTGAAGAAGAGAACGGCCAAACATCTGTTCGATATGACAGCCCGTCGCGAATACCTGATTTCGCGGTATGCACCCGATCTGACCTCGCAACACACCGAACTGACGAGGTTGAGAGCCACGCTGAACGAGATCCATTCAAAGGTATTATCCATGCTTCGCTAACCCGCCGTGGAACTGACACCGCGCTTGGTCGCGAAAGCCGTTCGCGCGTAACTTGGCGAGCACAGTGACCATCACCATGGAAACTCGTTCCCCCGCGCGCAGCTTTTTACGCCACCACCCCCTGCCAGCCCAGCGGCCACCCGGTCGCGGAAATCGGGGATTCCCCGCCGCATGCGCCGCCCTGACACGTTGACCATCCCCCGCACCATGCGTACATGGTTCACGGGAACCGAAGGAGACGCCTTGATGGGTGTGATGACGGGCACGAACACTGCCGGGATCGACCGCGAAGTCGCCACGCAGGAGCTGAACCGCGAGTTGCAGGACAAGGGCTTCCTGCTGACCTCGACCGAGGACATCATCAACTGGGCGCGCACCGGCTCGCTGCACTGGATGACGTTCGGTCTGGCCTGCTGCGCGGTGGAGATGATGCACACCTCGATGCCGCGCTATGACCTTGAACGCTTCGGCACCGCGCCGCGCGCCAGCCCGCGCCAGTCGGACCTGATGATCGTCGCGGGCACGCTGACCAACAAGATGGCCCCGGCGCTGCGCAAGGTCTATGACCAGATGCCCGAGCCGCGCTACGTGATCTCGATGGGGTCCTGCGCCAACGGCGGCGGGTATTACCACTACAGCTATTCGGTGGTACGTGGCTGCGACCGGATCGTGCCGGTCGACGTCTACGTCCCCGGCTGCCCGCCCACGGCCGAGGCGCTGCTTTACGGCATCATGGCGCTGCAACGCAAAATCCGCCGCACCGGCACGCTGGTCCGCTGAGGAGACGACATGTCTGACGCCCTGAAAGAGCTTGGTGCCTATATCGAAGCCAAGCGCCCCGATTGCGTGGTGCGCTGGTCGGTCGATCATGGCGAGTTGAACATGACCATCGCGCCTTCGAACATCGCGGGCTTTGTCGAGTTCCTGAAGCAGGACCGCACCTGCCAGTTCTCCACGCTGGTCGACATCACCGGTGTCGACTACCCCGAGAGGGAAAAGCGGTTCGACATCGTCTATCACTTCCTGTCGATGTACCAGAACACCCGCATCCGCCTGCGCTGCAAGGTGCGCGAGGACGCGATCATGCCGTCGATCATCGACGTGCACCCGTCGGCCAACTGGTTCGAGCGCGAGGTGTTCGACATGTTCGGCGTGCTCTTCTCGGGCCACCCGGACCTGCGGCGCATCCTCACCGATTACGGCTTCCGCGGCTACCCGCTGCGCAAGGACTTCCCGACCACCGGCTATACCGAGGTGCGGTACGACGAAGAGCAGAAGCGCGTCGTCTACGAACCGGTGAAGCTGGTGCAGGAATACCGCCAGTTCGATTTCATGTCCCCGTGGGAAGGCGCGGAATACGTGCTGCCCGGTGACGAGAAGACCGAGGAGGGGGCGGCGTGAGCCGTCTTCACGCAGGCGCAACGTCACCCGACCCGGCTTTGGGTCTGGTCTGCTGGCAGGAGACACGCTGATGGGCATGCTGGGATACCTGATCATGGCGGCGCTGACGGTGGTGCCGTTCTGGATGTTCCTGCCACGGTTCAACCTGCCGTCGTGGTTCGCCATCTTCTCGCTGACGCCCTTCACGGTGATCCCGCTTCTGTGGATCATGGCCTATCGTGACCAGATCAAGATTCCGGGGATCGACAAGTGAGCGGGGGCGCGGGGTGATGGTGGATATCTGGACAGCTCTCAGTGTGCCGGTCAGCGTACCGGATCACGTCAAGATGCAGTACATCTACCTGGATTGGTGGATGGACAATCACCTTGTCCTCTACGCCGTGGGTCTGCTGGCCGGCGCCCTGATCGGCTGGGTCATCCTGCGCGGCACCTACGCGATGCTGTTCGGCCTTCGCGCGCGGCGCATGGACCGGCGGGACCCGAAACTCGTCTACACGTCGAGGAACATCGTCTGATGCGCCCGGCCCGAAACACACACACCGAACACCCTGCCACGGAGGCACGCACATGATGGACGGCTCCAAAGGTTTCGAAGACGCCCTGACGGGCGAACAGAAGATCCGCAACTTCAACATCAACTTCGGGCCGCAACACCCCGCGGCGCACGGCGTTCTGCGGCTGGTGCTGGAACTGGACGGCGAGATCGTCGAGCGCTGCGACCCGCATATCGGCCTTCTGCACCGGGGCACCGAGAAGCTGATGGAAAGCAGGACCTACCTGCAGAACCTGCCCTATTTCGACCGGCTGGATTACGTGGCGCCGATGAACCAGGAACACGCCTGGTGCCTGGCCATCGAAAAGCTGACAGGTGTGGAAGTGCCGCGCCGCGCCTCCCTGATCCGGGTGCTTTATTCCGAGATCGGGCGCGTCCTGAACCACCTGCTGAACGTCACGACGCAAGCCATGGACGTGGGCGCGCTGACGCCGCCGCTCTGGGGGTTCGAAGAGCGTGAAGAGCTGATGGTGTTCTACGAACGCGCCTGCGGGGCACGCCTGCACGCCGCCTATTTCCGCCCCGGTGGTGTCCATCAGGACCTGCCGCCCGAGCTTCTGGACGATATCGAGGCATGGGCCGACAAGTTCCCGAACTTCATGCACGATATCGACGGCCTGTTGACCGAGAACCGCATCTTCAAGCAGCGCAACGCCGATATCGGCGTCGTGACCGAAGAAGACATCCAGAACTGGGGCTTCTCGGGCGTGATGGTGCGCGGATCGGGGCTGGCATGGGATTTGCGCCGCGCCCAGCCTTACGAATGTTACGACGAATTCGACTTCAAGATCCCGGTCGGCAAGAACGGGGACTGCTATGACCGCTACCTCGTCCGGATGGAGGAGATGCGGCAGTCTGTGTCGATCATCAAGCAGGCGATCGCCAAGTTGCGCGCGCCCGAAGGGCAGGGCGACGTCCTGGCCCGCGGCAAGCTGACGCCGCCGAAGCGGGGGGAGATGAAGACCTCGATGGAGGCGCTCATCCACCACTTCAAGCTGTATACCGAGGGCTTCCACGTGCCCGAGGGCGAGGTTTATTGCGCGGTCGAAGCGCCCAAGGGCGAGTTCGGTGTCTACCTCGTCGCGGACGGCACCAACAAACCCTACCGCGCCAAGCTGCGCGCGCCGGGCTTCCCGCACCTGCAGGCGATGGACCACATCGCGACGGGCCACCAGCTGGCCGACGTTGCCGCGATCATCGGCACGTTGGACATCGTGTTCGGGGAGATTGACCGGTGATGCGGATCGCTGCCCTTGTTGCCGCGTTCCTTGTTGCCGCACCCGCGGCACAGGCCGCGTCGGCCTGCCTGATCGAGCCGAAATCCTGCAGCGACCTGCTCCTGCCCAAGCACGCAAAGCTGTTGCGCACCTTGCAAAAGCCGGCATCGCAACGCGCCGGAAACGAAACCATGGCCGTGGCCCTGATGTATTCGACGTTCGAAACCCTTCAGGACGCCGCGAACCGGGGATGCCGACGAAAGGACCGGGTGGACCTTGCCGATTTCAAGCCGCTTTTCGTTCTTGGTGATCGTGCCCAGAAGCGCGCGATGATGTTCAAGGGCACGTCGCAATGCGCGTGGATGAAGGTGAAATGATGGCGGTTCGGTCTCTCGTGACACTTGCGGCGCTTGGCGCGGCAACGGCGGCCTCGCCCCAGACCGCCGCGCAGAAGGATGCCCTGATCGCCGCGATGAACGATAGCGACTGTACGCTGACCACGGCCGAGGCGAACGTCGTGATGCCGAAACTCGGCATCTCGCGGCCTGCCGCGATCGCGCTGTCGCGCCAGATGATGGCCGAAGGCATCGCCGCTTTTGCCAGCGATGAAGAGACGCTGGTGCTTTTGCCGCCCGCCTGCACGAAGTAACGCGAAGGACGTCGATGTCGCGCCGCCCCAGCCCCGATCAGCCCGCACACGCCGCCGTTGTCACGGTGGCGCGCGTGCCCGTGCGGAAGGGGCGATAGCATGCTCTATGGCCTGACACTTGGCGCGGCGGCGGTCGGCGTTCTCATCACCGCGTACCTCGTAGCGGTCTGCTGGGGCGATCCGGTGGACGGGCTGCGCCGGTTGCAGCACGAACCGGGCAAAGGCGACGGCATGGGCATGTTGCCCAAGGTCATGCTGGGCCGGTATATCGGGTTTCTCATCATGGCGGTCGGCGCGCTTCTGGTCGCGACGCCCGCCATCGTGTTCATTCTGACCGTGGGTCTGACTTTCATGGCGTGGTACGACACCATCCTCTATCGCCGCGCCGGACTTCCCTATGACCGTCACGCCATGGCCGCCGGGGCCGGGACGCTCATCTCACTCATCTCCGGCATTGCCTGGATCTATGGAGCCGCTGCCTGATGTTAAGACGTCTGCATCACACCCAGCCCGACACGTTCGCCTTCACGCCCGCCAACCAGGCCTGGGCCGAGGCGCAGGTGAAGAAGTATCCCGAAGGCCGCCAGGCCAGCGCGATCATCCCGCTTTTGTGGCGCGCGCAGGAGCAGGAGGGCTGGCTGAGCCGCCCGGCGATCGAACACGTGTCGGACATGCTGGGCATGGCCTATATCCGCGGGCTCGAAGTCGCGTCGTTCTACTTCATGTTCCAGCTGAAGCCCGTGGGCAGCGTCGCCAACATCCAGATCTGCGGCACCACGTCCTGCATGATCTGCGGTGCCGAGGACCTCGTGTCGGTCTGCCGCGAAAAGATCGCCGACAAGCCGCACACCCTGTCCGAGGACGGCAAATTCTCGTGGGAAGAGGTCGAATGCCTCGGGGCCTGCGCCAACGCGCCGATGGCGCAGATCGGCAAGGATTACTACGAGGATCTGACCACCGAACGGCTGGCCGAGATCATCGATGAACTGGCCGCCGGCAAGGTGCCGACGCCCGGTCCGCAGAACGGGCGCTGGGCGTCCGAGCCGGCCTCGGGCCTCAGCTCGTTGCAGGACTACAACACGGGCGCGCATGGCTCGAACGCAAGCGTGACGCTGGCGACCGAGATCGGCGACACCGTCAAGCGCATTGACGGGACCGAGGTGCCGCTGATCACGCCGTGGATCGCCGGTGATCCGGGCGACGCACCCGCGCCGCGCCGCGGCTCCCAGGACCAGCCGATGACGCGGGACGAACTGGAAAAGGCGGCGGACGCCCATGAAGGCGGGTCGTCGGCCAAGGGCGCACCCGTGGGCAAGACCGGCATCGACAAGCGCGAGTCCGATGCGGCGTCGAAAGCCAAGCCCGTCAGCAAACGCAATCCCAAGGCAGGCACCTCCACGCCGGCATCCACCGCTGCCAAGCCCGCAAAACAGGCAGGCAAAGCCGCCGGATCGGACGCCGACGCCGGCACCAAGCCGCAGACGCTGAGCGCCGCGCGGGATGGCGGGCCGGATAACCTCAAGAATATCAAGGGTGTAGGCCCGAAACTCGAAGCATTGCTGCACCGCCTGGGCTTTTTCCACTTCGACCAGATCGCGTCGTGGAGCGACGACGAGGTCGCGTGGGTCGACCGGAATCTGGAAGGTTTCAAGGGCCGCGTGACGCGCGACGCATGGGTCGAGCAAGCCAAAACGCTTGCAAGCGGGGGAGAAACCGAATTTTCTTCCCGTGTCAAAAAGGGCGATGTCTACTAAAAGGGACAAAACGCCTAACGGAATGACGGGGAGACGTTGACATGAGTGAGCCTAAAGGTGGGATGAGCTGCGCTTTGGGGTGTTGGGCCCTTGCCGCAGGCGCCGGGTTCCTGACTTTCGTGCTGTTGCTGGCACTTGGCGGGTACAAGATTATCGCAGCGCTGTTCCTGGGTGCGGTTCTGTTCGTCCTGTTGGGCCTGTTGCTCAACTGGCTGTTCTGTTCCCCGCTTCCCAAGCTGGGTGAAGCGCCGAAGCCCGGTTCGGATGCCGACGGGGCCAGCGCCAAGGCCGCGGCGATCGCGACCGGCGTGGGCGCATCCGGTGCGGCAGCGTCGGGTTCGGGGTCTGATGGCGGTGTTGCCGCCAAGGCCAAGGACGCCGCCGCCAGCGCCAAGGAAACCGCCAAGGACGCGGCGGCCAGCGCCAAGGACAAGGCGAAGGACGCTGCTGCAGGTGCCAAGGACGCGGCCAAGGATGCCGCTGCCAGCGCGAAAGAGACCGCCAAGGATGCTGCCGCCAGTGCCAAGGATGCCGCGTCGAGCGCGGCTGACACGGCCAAGGACGCCGCCGCAAGCGCCAAGGATGCAGCCAAGGACGCCGCATCCAGCGCCAAGGCTAAGGCGAAAGACGCCGCATCCAGCGCCAAGGACGCCGCGACCGGATCTTCGGGCGGGGGTGGTGTCGCCGCCTCCAAGGCGCTCGCGGGCGAGCAAGACCTTGCCGGGCGCAAGGGCGACTGGAAATACGAGGGCGACAAAGGCGGCAGCACCAGCGCCGGTGGCGCACCGTCCGCGGCGGACGCCACGCCGGACTATGACGGCGACGGCGTGCGCGAAGGCACCGGCGAGGGCACCCGCCCCGAGGCGCTGGACGGTCCGCGCGGCGGCAAGGCCGACAACCTCAAGGAAATCAAGGGGATCGGGCCCAAGCTGGAGAAACTGTGCAACTCGCTCGGCTTCTACCATTTCGACCAGATCGCCGGCTGGAGCGCCGACGAGGTCGCATGGGTCAACGCCAACCTGCAGGGCTTCAAGGGCCGCGTGACGCGCGACCAATGGGTCGAGCAGGCCAAGATCCTTGCCTCCGGTGGTGAGACCGAGTTCTCGAAACGGGTCGAGGACGGCGACGTCTACTAATCGGCCCAGCAACGACATTGCACGCGGCGTGCGCCTTCGGGCCTGCGCGCCGCGCGCCCGGCGGTCCGGAACGGGAGGGCCGGACCGCCCTTGACCCATACGCGGAGACGCCGATGCCCAGACCCTGCGCCGTGCCTGTCCCGTTCCGCCTTCCGACTGTTTTCCGCCCATGACCCGGCCTTCGGACGACGACGCGGCGCGCCTTGCACGGCAGGGCCGCATCACCGCACTGGTGATCGCGGGCACCATGATCCTGTGGATCGCCGCCAACTGGATCGGTGCAGCACTTGGATTGCCCGGACGTTTCGCGATTTTATTCGACCTTGCGGCATTGGGTGCTCTGGTCTGGGCATTCGTGAACATCTATGACATGTGGCGAAAACGCCGGAACCAAACGGGTGACTGACAGATGCTGAACGATCAGGACCGTATCTTTACCAACCTCTACGGGATGCACGACCGCTCGCTGAAAGGCGCGCAGGCGCGCGGGCACTGGGACGGCACCGCCAAGCTGATCCAGAAGGGCCGCGACAGCATCATCGACGAGATGAAGGCAAGCGGCCTGCGCGGCCGGGGCGGCGCGGGCTTCCCGACGGGCCTCAAGTGGTCCTTCATGCCGAAGGAATCGGACGGGCGTCCGGCCTACCTCGTGGTCAACGCCGACGAATCCGAACCGGGCACCTGCAAGGACCGCGAGATCATGCGCCATGATCCGCACACCCTGATCGAAGGCTGCCTGATCGCGTCCTTCGCGATGAACGCGCATGCCTGCTACATCTATATCCGCGGCGAATACATCCGCGAGAAAGAGGCGCTGCAGAACGCCATCGACGAGTGTTACGAGGCCGGGCTGGTGGGCAAGAACGCCGCCGGGTCGGGCTGGGATTTCGACATCTACCTGCACCACGGCGCGGGCGCCTATATCTGCGGCGAGGAAACGGCACTTCTGGAAAGCCTCGAAGGCAAGAAGGGCATGCCGCGCATGAAGCCGCCCTTCCCGGCGGGCGCGGGCCTCTATGGCTGCCCGACCACCGTGAACAACGTGGAATCCATCGCCGTCGTGCCGACGATCCTGCGGCGCGGGGCGGAGTGGTTCAAAGGGTTCGGGCGCGAGAACAACTCGGGCACCAAGCTGTTCGCCATCTCGGGCCACGTGAACAACCCCTGCGTCGTCGAAGAGGCGATGTCGATCACCTTCGAGGAGTTGATCGACAAGCATTGCGGCGGCATTCGCGGCGGGTGGGACAACCTCAAGGCCGTGATCCCCGGCGGGTCGTCGGTGCCCTGCATCCGGGGTGAGAACATGCGCGAAGCGATCATGGATTTCGACTATCTGCGCGATCAGAAGTCGGGCCTTGGCACGGCGGCGGTGATCGTGATGGACAAGTCGACCGACATCATCAAGGCGATCTGGCGTCTGTCGGCCTTCTACAAGCACGAATCGTGTGGCCAGTGCACGCCCTGCCGCGAAGGCACGGGCTGGATGATGCGGGTGATGGATCGCCTGGTGAAGGGCGAGGCGGAGCCGGAAGAGATCGACATGCTGCTCGACGTGACCAAGCAGGTCGAAGGGCACACGATCTGCGCATTGGGCGACGCGGCGGCCTGGCCGATCCAGGGTCTGATCCGCAACTTCCGCGACGAGATCGAGGACCGCATCGCCGCCAAGCGCACCGGCAGGGTTTCGGCGGTCGCGGCGGAGTAATCCGTGGGCCTTCGGCACATTTTCGATGGCGCGCAAAGCCTGGCCGCGGCGGTTGTGACCGTCGGGCTGACCGGCGTGCCGCTGTGGTACACGCATCAGGCGATCCAGATCGGGCTTGCCCCGCAATGGGTCTATGCTGTTCTGGCGGCGCTGTTCTTTGTCAGCGCGTCGATCGTGTTCGCCTTCCTCGCCAAGATGCTGCGCGGCGTCGCACCGCTGCGCGAAAGGCGGCGATGACATGGTGATGATCCTCGGATTCCTGGCCATCGCCGGCATCGTGATGATGCCCTTGTCGAGCTATGCGCTGGCGCGCGCGCTGGGCGACGGGCGCTGGCGGGCGATGGCGCTGTCCTTCGGCCCGCTTGTGGGCATGTACCTTCTGTACCTCGTCATGGCGTGGAACGGGGTGCACCCGATGGTGCTGACCATCATCGGGATGCTGACGATCTTCGTTCTTGGCGTGCTGCTGGTATGGCAGGCGATGCGTGCCGCCCGCGCCCTGTCCGACGCGCGGAGGCCCGAATGATTCGCGGCGTCGCGTCCGCCCTGATCCTCGCGGGTCTTCCCGCCATGGCCGAAACCGTGCGCACCGGCACCTACCTGCTGGATGCCGACCGCCGTGCCGTGACCCTGCGCGGCAATGCCAGCGGGCAGGCGCGGCGCGCGGAGCAGGTGATCGTATCCGTGCGGCGGCTCGACGGGGCACCGGTCACCGCCGGGATCGCGGGCATCGCCGCGCGGCTCGCCTGCGGCGCGGCCACGCCGCTTGTCAGTTTCCCGGTGGACGCACCGGAAGGCACGAAGGCGATGGAGTTTCTCTGCCCCCCGCGCTGACCGGCCCGCCGGTTGCAAACCCGGCTCAAGCAGCGGCATGATCGCGCGACAGAGACGCGCCACGGGAGATCCGCGATGCAGCCGGACGGACATCACCTTGCCGAACTGAACATCGGTCGCCTTGTCGCGCTGCCCGACGATCCGCGCGTGGCGGAGTTCATGGCGAACCTCGACCGCATCAACGGCTTGGGCAAACGCTCGCCCGGTTTCGTCTGGATGATGGAAGGCTCGGGGGAACCGGGCACGGGCAATACCGAGACCTGCCTCGACGGCGACCCGTCCTTTGTTACGAACCTGTCGGTCTGGGAAACGCCCGCGACGCTGGACCATTTCGTCTGGAACACGCTGCACCGGCAGTTCGTCCAGCGCCGGGCCGAATGGTTCGAGGTGCTGGGCGACCAGCATTTCGTGATGTGGTGGGTGCCCGAGGGCCACGTGCCCACGCTCGACGAGGCGATGGCCCGGCTGGAGGCGCTGCGCCGCGACGGCGCGACGCCCGACGCCTTCGACTGGCCATGGCTGCGCGCGGCGGGTCTTTTGCCCGAACGCGCGGCGGCGGGGTGACGCGGCTCTGCGTTGCGCTGGCCGCCGCTTCGCGCTAACACGTTGACCCAACAGGTGGACGGGCCAGCGCGGCGCGTGGAGCAGGGAGAGAGACGGGCGATGAGCAGGCTGATCCTGTGCCTTCTGATTCTGGTGACGGCCGTGTCCTGCACGCGACGCACCAATTACCACGAATTCGACGGTGTCTATTTCCGCACCAAGGCGCGCGGCGAACGCGCCGACCGCGGCGATTTCACGGTACGCGTGAATAACTACACCCGGTCCGAGGCCGGCGCGCGCGAAGCCGGGCGCTACCAGGCGGTGCAGCACTGCATCCGCTATTTCGGCACCTCGCTGATCGACTGGGAGAACGGCCCGGACGACGACACGCTGGTCACCGATGGCGACACGCTGATCCTGAAGGGCAATTGCCTCGAATAATCGGCGGAAAAGGGCGCAAACCTGCGGCCGAATGCGGCGTTGTTATTGCATAACAGGCCCGTCACATATGATTTCAAGCGCCGGACACCCAACACAGACAGGAGATTTGGGATGCGTGCAGGTGTGATGATGGCCGTGGTGCTGGCCGTGGCCTTGCCCTCGGCAACACTGGCGAAACCGCCCTTGCGGGACGTGACCGCCGTGGATGACGGGGTGATGTATGTCGCCATTGCCGACCGGCTGCGCAAGGATTGCGACAATCTGGGCGCGCGGATGATCCGCGCCATGTCGCGGCTGAACGATCTGAAGGGCACCGCGAAGGCCGCGGGCTACTCGGATGCCGAGATCGAGGCCTACCATACATCCAAGGCGGAAAAGGCCCGGATGAAAACCAAGGCCACTGCGTGGTTGCAAGCGCGCGGCGTAAGCGTAAAAGACAAGTCGGGGTTCTGCGCCTTCGGCATCGCCGAAATCAAGCGCGGCAGCCCGATCGGGACCTTGTTGCGGGAAAGGTAGACCATGAGCGATCTGCGCAAGATCATCATCGACGGGCAGGAGGTCGAAGTCGACCCTGCACTGACCCTGATCCAGGCATGCGAGGAAGTGGGGATCGAGATTCCCCGCTTCTGCTATCACGAACGCCTGTCGATCGCGGGCAACTGCCGGATGTGTCTTGTGGAGGTCGTGGGCGGCCCGCCGAAACCGGCGGCGTCCTGCGCCATGCAGGTCCGTGACCTGCGCCCCGGTCGCAACGGCGAACCGCCCGAGGTCAAGACCAACTCGCCCATGGTCAAGAAGGCCCGCGAGGGGGTGATGGAGTTCCTGCTCATCAACCACCCGCTCGACTGCCCGATCTGTGACCAGGGCGGCGAATGTGACCTGCAGGACCAGGCGATGGCCTATGGCGTCGATTTCTCGCGTTTCCGCGAGCCCAAGCGCGCCGCCGTCGATCTTGACCTTGGCCCGCTGGTCGAAACCCACATGACGCGCTGCATTTCCTGCACCCGCTGCGTGCGCTTCACGACCGAGGTCGCGGGCATCACCCAGATGGGCCAGACCGGCCGGGGCGAGGACAGCGAGATCACCGCCTACCTGGGTGAGACGCTCGATTCGAACCTGCAGGGCAACATCATCGACCTGTGCCCGGTGGGCGCGCTGGTGTCGAAACCCTATGCCTTCACCGCCCGCCCGTGGGAGCTGACCAAGACCGAAACCGTCGACGTGATGGACGCGCTGGGTTCGAACATCCGGGTCGATACCAAGAGCCGCGAAGTCATGCGCATCCTGCCGCGCAACAATGACGGCGTGAACGAGGAATGGATTTCCGACAAGACGCGCTTTGTCTGGGACGGCCTGCGCCGCCAGCGTCTGGACCGCCCCTATATCCGCGAGAACGGCAAGCTGCGCCCCGCCGGTTGGGGCGAGGCGCTGGAAAAGGCGGCATCGGCCATCAAGGGCGCGTCGAAACTGGCGGGCCTCGTGGGCGATCTGGCCCCGGTCGAGGCGGCTTACGCGCTGAAGGCGCTGGTCGAAGGGCAGGGCGGTTCGGTCGAATGCCGGACCGACGGCGCGGCGCTGCCCGCGGGCAACCGTGCGGCCTATGTCGGCACGGCCAGCATCGAGGACATCGACAGCGCGGCCAATATCCTTCTGATCGGCACCGATCCGAGCGTCGAGGCACCGGTCCTGAACGCGCGCATCCGCAAGGCATGGCTGCGCGGCGCGACCGTGGGCCGGGTCGGCCCGCGCACGGACCTGACCTATGACGTGGTCGAACTGGGCACCGGGCGCGACGCGCTGAACGACCTTCTCAAGATGGACCATTCCGACAAGGACGCGGGCGTCATCATCGTCGGCCAGGGCGCGCTGCAAGGCGCGGACGGGGCCGCCGTGCTGGCGACGGCGCAGGCGCTGGCCGCCGCGGGCAACGCCAAACTGCTGGTCCTGCACACCGCCGCCGCCCGCGTGGGCGCGATGGATGTGGGGGCCACGACCGAAGGCGGCATTGACGCGGCGCTGGATGGCGCGGACGTCGTGTGGAACCTCGGCGCGGACGAGATCGACATCGCCGCAGGTCCCTTCGTGATCTACCAGGGCAGCCATGGCGACCGGGGCGCGCACCGCGCCGACATCATCCTGCCCGCTGCCGCGTGGACCGAGGAGCCGGGCCTGTTCGTCAACACCGAAGGCCGCCCGCAACTGGCGCTGCGTGCCGGGTTCGCGCCGGGCGAGGCCAAGGAAAACTGGGCCATCCTGCGCGCCATGTCGGGCGAGTTGGGCAGCCCGCTGCCTTATGACAGCATCGCGCAGTTGCGGCAGGCGCTGGTGGCTGACGTTCCGCATCTCGCGGACGTGGGGCAGGTGATCGAGAACGAGGGCGACGCGCTGCGCGAGGGCAAGCTGGGCACCGGCGATTTCACCACGCCGATCACATCGTTCTACCTGACGAACCCGATCGCGCGGGCGAGCGAGGTGATGGGTGAACTGACCGCGCAGGCCCATGCGCGCAAAGGAGCCAAGCTCGCCGCGGAATGACGCGTGGCGGGCTCATAGCTGCGCTGGCGCTGACCGGGGCGTGTGCCGATTTCCGCGACCGCCCCGAGCCGCCTTTCAACCCCCGCTACGGAGGGATCGAGACCCAGTTGCTGGACGGCGACCTTGTGCGATTCCTCGTCTACATGACCGGCGCGCGGACGCCTGCGGACGTGTCGGCCTATGCCGAATGCGCCGCGGCGCAATACACGCTGATCCGGGGCTACGGATTTGCCCGTCATTTGCGTACAAATGTGGACGAACGGGATGGTATTTGGACCGCAGATGCGGTTTACACCATCTCGGCGGCCTTGCCCGACGGGTTGAAGAAACTCGATGCCGAGGTCGTCGTCGCCAACTGCGCCGAGCGCAACATACCGATGGTGTGAGGGAACATGGCCGATTTCTTTACAACGCCCCTTGGAGTGGGCGTCATTATCGTGGCGCAGGTGCTGGCCGTCGTGGCCTTCGTGATGATCAGCCTGCTGTTTCTCGTCTACGGTGACCGCAAGATCTGGGCCGCCGTGCAGATGCGGCGCGGTCCGAACGTCGTGGGGGCCTTTGGCCTGCTGCAGACGGTGGCCGACGCACTGAAATACGTGGTCAAGGAAATCGTCGTGCCGGCGGGTGCCGACAAGGCGGTGTTCATGCTGGCCCCGATGTTGTCCTTCGTGCTGGCGCTGATCGCCTGGGCGGTGATCCCGTTCAACGAAACATGGGTGTTGAGCGATCTGAACGTCGCGATCCTCTATGTCTTCGCCATCTCCTCGCTCGAGGTCTACGGCGTGATCATGGGCGGCTGGGCGTCGAACTCGAAATACCCGTTCCTCGGGTCGCTCAGGTCGGCGGCGCAGATGATCTCCTACGAGGTGTCGATCGGACTTATCATCGTCGGCGTCATCATCTCCACCGGCTCGCTCAACTTCGGGGCCATCGTGGCGGCGCAGGATACAGGCTACGGCTTCTTCGGCTGGTACTGGCTGCCGCACCTGCCGATGGTTTTCCTGTTCTTCATCAGTGCCTTGGCGGAAACGAACCGCCCGCCCTTCGACCTGCCGGAGGCGGAATCGGAACTGGTGGCGGGCTACCAGGTGGAATATTCCTCGACGCCCTTCCTGCTGTTCATGGCGGGCGAATACATCGCCATCTTCCTGATGTGCGCGCTCACGACGCTCTTGTTCTTCGGCGGCTGGCTGTCGCCGATCCCCGGCATCCCCGACGGGGCGCTGTGGATGGTCGGCAAGATGGCGTTCTTCTTCTTCCTCTTCGCGATGGTGAAGGCGATCACGCCGCGCTACCGCTATGACCAGCTGATGCGGCTGGGGTGGAAAGTGTTCCTGCCGTTCAGCCTTGTCTGGGTGGTGTTCGTGTCCTTCGCCGCCAAGTTTGAATGGCTGGGCGGGTTCTGGGCGCGCTGGATGTGAGGAAGCGGGCTAATGAACGAAGTTGGCACGATATACAAACAACGTATCAGGGGCTCTGAAGTAATGATCTCTCAGATTGAACCTGACTCTTTCGAATTGTTTATCGATGGAAATTCAAAGCAGTTGTTTTCGTCTGCTTCCGAGGCGCGTGAGGCCCTTGTGCACGTTATCATCAAACAGACTGGTGCATCTGAAAGCACTGTTCGCAACGAAGTCCCTATGCTGGGGAATTGGCAAATCTTCAATTCGGCGCCTTTTGACCCGGAGACCTAAGCAATGGCAAATATCGACTACGGACGAGCGGCCAAGTACTTCCTGTTGCAGGATTTTTGGGTCGGCATGAAGCTGGGGCTGAAATACTTCTTCCGCCCCAAGGCAACGCTCAACTACCCGCACGAAAAGGGCCCGCTGAGCCCGCGGTTCCGCGGTGAACACGCGCTGCGCCGCTATCCCAACGGGGAAGAGCGCTGCATCGCCTGCAAGCTGTGCGAGGCGATCTGCCCGGCGCAGGCCATCACCATCGATGCCGAACCGCGCGACGACGGGTCACGCCGCACCACGCGCTACGACATCGACATGACCAAGTGCATCTATTGCGGCTTCTGCCAGGAAGCCTGCCCGGTCGATGCCATCGTCGAAGGCCCGAATTTCGAATTCGCCACCGAAACCCGCGAAGAGCTGTATTACGACAAGCAGAAACTGCTGGACAACGGTGAGCGCTGGGAAGCCGAGATCGCGCGCAACCTTGAACTGGACGCGCCCTATCGATGAGCGGCGGGGCCGGCATATCGGCCCTCGATGCGGGGCGCGCGCTGTCGGAAGAGGTGATGCCGGGGCTCGAAGCCGCGCTTGCCGACCGCTATGACCGCTACCTGCCGGGCTTTTCCGAATGGCAGATCGCGACCGTCTATGGCGGCCCCTATGCCCGCGACGGCGTCGACTTCAAGACCCGGCAGATCGCGACCGTTGCCGCGTTGACGGCGATGGGGCAGCAGACCCGCCCGCAGCTGAAGATCCACGTGAAAGCCGCGCTTGACGCGGGGTGGAGCGCGCGCGAGGTGAGCGAGATCATCCTGCAGATGTCGCTTTATGGCGGCTTCCCGGCGGCGATCAACGCGCTGAACGCCGCGATCGAGGTGTTCGAGGAGGCCGCGCCATGACCACGCAGAACCCGTTCGAGGAAATGATGCGCCAGTGGTCCGAGGCGATGCAGGGCGCGATGAAGGATTTCGCCCCCGACAAGCTGGCCGAGATGTGGCCCGTCATGCCCAAGGACATGATGGAACAGATGATGGGCAAGGGCATCAGCCCCGACGGGCTGGATGCCAAGTCGCGCCTGCTGATCACTTTGACCGGGCTCACCTGCCAGGGGGCGCAGAATGAGCTTGCACTGCGCCAGACGGTGCGGCATGCGGCAGAGGCCGGTGCGACCTCGCAAGAGATCATCGAAACGATCGCGCTGGCCGGGGCCTTTGCCGGCCTGCCCGCGATGACGCGCGCGACGGAAATCGCCCGCGCCCAGCTGGAGACGAGGGACACGACATGACGGTTGCCGCCTTTGCGTTCTACCTTTTCGCGCTGTCGACGGTGGTGGGGGGCCTCTTCACCGTGGTCAGCCGCAACCCGGTACATTCGGTCCTGTGGCTGATCCTTGCCTTCCTGTCGTCGGCGGGCCTGTTCGTGCTGATGGGGGCCGAGTTCGTGGCGATGCTGCTGATCATCGTCTACGTGGGCGCGGTCGCCGTGCTGTTTCTGTTCGTCGTCATGATGCTCGACGTCGATTTCGCCGAACTGAAGGCGGAAATGGCGCGCTACCTGCCGCTGGGCCTGCTGATCGGCGTGGTGCTCTTGATGCAGCTGGTGCTGGCCTTCGGCGCGTGGGAAAGCGCCCCGCAGGCGGCCGACCTCGTGGCCAACGTGGCACCCGAAGGCACGCACAACACGCAGGCCCTGGGCCTGATCCTCTATGACAAGTATTTCCTGTTGTTCCAGCTGGCGGGACTGATCCTGCTGGTCGCCATGGTGGGTGCCATCGTGCTGACCCTGCGCCACCGCCAGGACGTCAAGCGGCAGGACATCCTTGCGCAGATGTACCGCGACCCCGCCAAGGCGATGGAACTGAAAGACGTCAAACCGGGGCAGGGGCTGTGAGCGGTCAATTTTCTTCGAAGAAAATTGGCAAGAAAATTCGAATTTTCTTGGCCCCTTTGCTGGCGTTCTGCGCCGCACCCGCCGTTGCGCTGTCCTTGGGCGACTGCGCGCGGACAACGCATATCTCCCACGGCGGGGAAGACGCGCACGTCGATCTGGGCGAGGGCCGGGTGATGTGGCGCGACTGGTGGAGCCAGGAGGGTACCGCCAGCGACTTCACCATCGTCGATTGCGAGCCCGGTGATGCGCTGCGATTTCGCACCGCCGAAGAGCGCATGAACGACCGCCTGCCATTCGACCGCACGGCCCGCGCGCTGGCCATCGTGGCCGATCACGAGGCCGGCGCACGGGTCTTTGCCACGCTCGACCGGATCGCGGCGGACCTGAAAAACATCGCGCGGGACATCACCCGCATCACGCTGGTGGCCGAGCCCTGCGCCTGCGCCGCCGCCTACCCCGACATGCGGGGCGACAAGCACGCGTTCAGCTTCGGCTGACGACACGAGGGCGGCCCGCAAAGGGGCCGCGAACGAGGGAACCAGAGGGGCCGCCAGCCCCAAAGGATGGAAGACGATGATCGGACTGGAACATTATCTGACCGTTGCGGGCACGTTGTTCGTGATCGGCATTTTCGGCCTGTTTCTCAACCGCAAGAACGTCATCATCCTGTTGATGTCGATCGAGTTGATGCTGCTTGCGGTCAACATCAACCTCGTCGCGTTCTCGTGGCATCTGGGCGACCTGACGGGGCAGGTATTCACCCTGTTCGTCCTCACGGTCGCCGCCGCCGAGGCCGCCATCGGCCTTGCGATCCTCGTCTGCTTCTTCCGCAACCGTGGCACCATCGCGGTTGAAGACGTCAACGTGATGAAAGGCTGAGATCATGGAGACGATCATCCTTTTCGCCCCTCTCGTGGGCGCAATCCTCTGCGGGTTCGGCTGGCGCGTGATCGGCGAAACGGCAGCGATGTGGATCGCCACGGGTTTCTTGTTCCTTGCCTGCATCCTGTCGTGGATCGTGTTTCTTGGCCTCGGGCCGGAGACCGAGCAGATCCAGATCCTGCGCTGGATTGAATCCGGCACGCTCAGCACCGACTGGTCGATCCGGCTGGATCGCCTGACCGCCACGATGCTGATCGTGGTCACCACCGTCTCGGCGCTCGTGCACCTTTATTCCTTTGGCTACATGGATCACGACCCGCAGTTCGAGGGCGAGACCTACAAGCCGCGCTTTTTTGCCTACCTGTCCTTCTTTACCTTCACGATGCTGATGCTCGTGACGTCTGACAACCTGCTGCAGATGTTCTTCGGCTGGGAGGGTGTGGGCGTCGCGTCGTACCTGCTGATCGGCTTCTACTACCGCAAGGAAAGCGCCAACGCGGCGGCCATCAAGGCGTTCGTCGTGAACCGCGTGGGCGATTTCGGTTTTGCGCTGGGTATCTTCGGCCTGTTCTACCTGACCGACTCGATCCGGTTCGACGACATCTTTGCCGCCGCGCCCCAACTGGCAGAGACGCAACTGACCTTCCTGTGGGGCGAGTGGAACGCGGCGAACCTGCTGGCGGTGCTGCTGTTCATCGGCGCGATGGGCAAGTCGGCGCAGTTCCTGCTGCACACCTGGCTGCCGGACGCGATGGAAGGCCCGACGCCCGTGTCGGCGCTGATCCACGCGGCGACCATGGTGACGGCGGGCGTCTTCCTTGTGAGCCGCATGTCGCCGCTGATGGAGTTCGCGCCCGAAGCCACCGGCTTCATCGTGTTCATCGGCGCGACCACGGCGTTCTTCGCCGCGACCGTGGGCCTTGTGCAGAACGACATCAAGCGCGTGATCGCCTATTCGACCTGTTCGCAGCTGGGTTACATGTTCGTGGCCGCCGGCGTCGGCGTCTACTCGGTCGCGATGTTCCACCTGCTGACGCATGCCTTCTTCAAGGCGATGCTGTTCCTTGGCGCGGGGTCGGTCATCCACGCGATGCATCACGAGCAGGACATGCGCAACTATGGCGGCCTGCGGAAGAAGATCCCCTATACCTTCGCGGCGATGCTGATCGGCACGCTGGCGATCACGGGTGTCGGTATCCCGCTCACCGGCTGGATCGGGTTTGCCGGGTTCGCATCGAAGGACGCGGTGATCGAAAGCGCCTATGCCGCGGCGCCCAATGGCTATGCCTTCTGGATGCTCGTCATCGCGGCGCTCTTCACCTCGTTCTATTCGTGGCGGCTGATGTTCCTGACCTTCTGGGGCAAGCCGCGCGGCGACAAGCACACGCATGAACACGCGCATGAATCGCCGATGGTCATGCTGATCCCGCTGGGCGTGCTGGCGCTGGGTTCGGTGCTGGCCGGGGCGATCTGGTATTCGTCCTTCTTCGGCAAGGTGAACGAGGTCGCCAATTTCTTTGGTGTACCCTACGCCGTGGAAGAAACACATGCAGGGGAGGAGGCCAAGGCCGACAAGACAGAGACCGCGTCAGAGGCCAAGGGCGAGAAGAAAGAGAAGAAGACCTACGTCTTCGCCGGGCAACCGGGAGAGGGCGCGATCTATCAAGCGCCGGACAACCACGTCCTGCATGACGCGCATTACGTGCCCAAATGGGTCAAGCTGTCGCCCTTCGTGGTGATGCTGATCGGCTTCTTCACCGCCTACTGGTTCTACATCGTGAACCCCGCCCTGCCGAAGCGGCTGGCCGAGAACCAGCGCCCGCTTTACCTGTTCCTGCTGAACAAGTGGTACGTGGACGAGATCTATGACGCGGTCTTCGTCCAGCCCTCGAAAGCGGTCGGGCGGCTCTTCTGGAAGGGAGGCGACGGCGCGGTGATCGACGGGTCGATCAACGGCGTGTCGATGGGGATCGTGCCCTTCTTCACCCGCCTCGCGGGCCGGGCGCAGTCGGGCTACGTGTTCACCTATGCCTTCGCGATGGTCCTGGGGATCGTCGCTCTCATCACCTGGATGGCGATCGGGGGGGCGAACTGATGGAAAACCTGCTTTCGATCACGACGTTCATTCCCGCGCTGGCGGCCCTGATCCTTGGCCTTTTCCTGCGCGGCGACGACGCGCCGGCGCAGCGCGCGGCCAAGTGGGTGGCGATTGTGGCGACGGGGCTGACCTTCCTTGTCTCGCTCTTCATCCTCGCGCAGTTCGACCCGAACGATACCGGCTTCCAGATGGTGGACGAGGCCGAATGGCTTCTGGGCCTGAAATACAAGATGGGCGTCGACGGGATCAGCGTGCTGTTCGTGATGCTGACGACCTTCATCATGCCGCTGGTCATCTGGGCGTCGTGGGACGTGAAGGTGCGCGTGAAGGAATACATGATCGCCTTCCTCGTGCTGGAAACGCTGATGCTGGGCGTGTTCATGTCGCTGGACCTGATCCTGTTCTACCTGTACTTCGAAGCGGGCCTGATCCCGATGTTCCTGATCATCGGCATCTGGGGTGGCGCGAACCGCATCTATGCGTCGTTCAAGTTCTTCCTCTACACCTTCCTCGGCTCTGTCCTGATGCTGGTCGCGATGGTGGCGATGTTTGCCGATGCGGGCACAACCGACATCCCGACGCTGATGAAGCACCAGTTCGGGTCCGAAACGTTCAGCCTGCTGGGTATCCAGATCATTGGCGGCGCGCAGACGCTCATGTTCCTCGCCTTCTTCGCCTCCTTCGCGGTGAAGATGCCGATGTGGCCGGTGCATACATGGTTGCCTGACGCGCACGTGCAGGCGCCGACCGCCGGGTCGGTCGTGCTGGCCGCGATCCTTCTGAAGATGGGCGGCTACGGCTTCCTGCGCTTCTCGCTGCCGATGTTCCCCATCGGGGCCGAGGTGATGACGCCGCTCGTGTTCTGGCTGTCGGCTATCGCCATCGTCTACACCTCGCTCGTGGCGCTGGTGCAGGAGGACATGAAAAAGCTGATCGCCTATTCGTCCGTCGCGCACATGGGGTACGTGACCATGGGCATCTTCGCGATGAACCAGCAGGGGATCGACGGCGCGATCTTCCAGATGATTTCGCACGGCTTCATCTCGGGCGCGCTCTTCCTTTGCGTCGGCGTGATCTATGACCGGATGCACACGCGCGAGATCGACGCCTATGGCGGTCTGGTGAACCGGATGCCCGCCTATGCGCTGATCTTCATGCTGTTCACCATGGCGAACGTGGGCCTGCCGGGCACGTCCGGGTTCATCGGTGAATTCCTGACGCTGATGGGCGTGTTCCAGGTCAACACCTGGATCGCCGCCATCGCCACGACCGGCGTGATCCTGTCGGCGGCCTATGCGCTGTGGCTGTACCGCCGCGTGGTGATGGGCGACCTGATCAAGGAGAGCCTGAAGACGATCAAGGACATGACGACCCGCGAAAAGGCGATCTTTGCGCCGCTTGTCGTCATGACGATCTGGATGGGCGTCTACCCCGCCCCGATCCTCGACCGGATCGGGCCGTCGGTGGAGGCGCTGATCGGGCAGGTGGAAACCGCCCGTGCCGAATACGATGCCGCCACCCGGCTGGCCGCGGCGGAGGAGTAAGACGATGGGTGCAGATCTCAACATCATCCTGCCCGAAATCATCCTGTCCATCTTCGCGATGGCGACGCTGGTGGGCGGAGCGTACCTTGGGCAGGACCGCCTCGCGCGTCCGATCCTGTGGGCAACCTGCGCGGTGATGCTGATCATCGCCTTCATGGTGGTGCAGGGCGATACCACCCGCGTCGCCTTCGGGGGCATGTTCGTCGACGACGGCTTCTCGCGCTTTGCCAAGGGGCTTGTGCTTGTCTCGGGCGCGGCCATCCTGTTGATGAGCGAGGGCTACATGGCCCGGCGTGACCTGCTGCGGTTCGAATACCCGCTGCTGGTGGCGCTCGCCTCCGTCGGGATGATGATGATGGTCTCGGCCGGTGACCTGATGGCGCTTTACATGGGGCTGGAGCTGCAATCGCTGGCGCTCTACGTCGTCGCGTCCCTGCGGCGGGACAGCGTCATCTCGACCGAGGCGGGGCTGAAATACTTCGTGCTCGGCGCGTTGTCCTCGGGCCTGCTGCTGTTCGGCTCCTCGCTGGTCTACGGCTTTGCCGGGACCACGATGTTCTCGGGTATCATCACCACGCTGGACGAGGGCCACCTGAACCTCGGCCTGCTGATCGGGCTGGTGCTGGTGATCTCGGGCCTTGCCTTCAAGGTTTCGGCCGTGCCGTTCCACATGTGGACGCCCGACGTCTACCAGGGCTCGCCCACGCCGGTCACCGCCTTCTTCGCCACCGCGCCCAAGGTCGCGGCGATGGCGCTGTTCGCGCGGGTGCTGCACGATGCCTTCGGCAATGCCATTTCCGACTGGAGCCAGGTCATCGCGGTCCTGTCCGTCCTGTCGATGTTCCTTGGCGCCGTGGCCGCGATCGGCCAGACCAACATCAAGCGCCTGATGGCCTATTCCTCGATCGCGCATATGGGCTACGCCCTGATGGGCCTCGCCGCCGGGACGGCGTTCGGCGTGCAGGCGATGCTGATCTACATGGCGATCTATGTGACGATGAATGTCGGCACCTTCGCCTTCATCCTGATGATGGAGCGGGACGGGTCGCCCGTGGTCGAGATCTCGGCCCTGAACGGCTATGCCAAGTACGAACCGGGCAAGGCGCTGGCGATGCTGCTTTTGCTGTTCTCGCTGGCAGGCGTGCCGCCGCTGGTGGGCTTTTTCGGCAAGTTCTACGTGCTGCGCGCGGCCTATGAAGGCGGGCTGGCATGGCTGGCCGTGGCGGGCGTGATCGCGTCGGTGATCGGCGCGTTCTATTACCTGCGCATCGTCTACTTCATGTATTTCGGCGACGACGCGGAAGAGCCGCTGACGGATGGCAAGTCACCCGTCCTGTGGGCGTTCCTGATGGTGCCCGCGGCGGTGATGCTGATCGGTGTCATCAACCTCTTCGGGATCGAGGGCGCGGCGCAGGCGGCAGCGGCGACGCTGGTGAACTGAGCCGCGCATTGACGGGCTCTGGACCGGCGATGCCAACGGTCGTTTCCCGGCGCTTTATGGCAGCAAATCCGTAGAAGCTGTGATCTATGCGCTGGCGGCAGACATATCGCCGGGCCTGGGGAGGGCCCGTCGATGCGCGGCGGCCTGCGGCCTTGATTCCGCGCGGGAGAGCTAGTCAATGACCTATCAAGCCATCACTCTCGACACCGTCGACAGCACCATGGCCGAGGCCGCGCGCCGGATGGAGGCCGTGACGGGGCCGACGTGGATCATGGCACGCCAGCAGACTGAAGCACGAGGCCGCCGGGGCCGGGCCTGGTCCATGCCGCCGGGCAACTTCGCCGCAACCCTGATCCTGCCGCTGTCGGACCCGCCCGACCGCGCCGCGCTGCGGTCCTTCGTGGCGGCGCTGGCGCTGGCCGATGCCTTTGCCGCGACCACCGGGCGCACCGATCCCTTCACGCTGAAATGGCCCAACGACGTGCTGCTGAACGGCGGCAAGGTGGCGGGCATCCTGCTGGAGCGTCACGGCCTGACCTCGCCGCTCCTGATCGGCATCGGCGTCAACCTCGCCACCGCTCCCGGCGTGGGCGAGGTGGAGGCGCGCGCCGCGCGCCCCGTGGCGCTGGCCTCCGCGACCGGAACCACCATCGCGCTCGAGGATTTCCTCGACGCGCTTGCCCCCGCCTTCGCCACGCGCGAGGATGCCTTCCGCACCTACGGCTTCGACCCGATCCGCACCGCGTGGCTTGCCCGCGCCGCGCGGCTGGGAGAGGTCATCACCGCCCGCACCGCGACCTCGGAGACCACCGGAACCTTCGACACGGTGGACAATCAGGGATGCCTCGTGTTGAACACGGCCAAGGGCCGCGTCACGATCCCCGCGGCGGATGTCTATTTCTGAGGGCCGATCCCATGCTCCTCTGCATCGATTGCGGCAATACCAACACCGTCTTCTCCGTCTGGGACGGAACGAAGTTCATCTGCACCTTCCGCACCTCGACCGAGCACCAGCGCACGGGCGACCAGTATTTCGTCTGGTTCACCTCGCTCTGCGATCATTTCGGCCTCAGCCCCGATATCGAGGCGGTCATCATCTCGTCCACCGTGCCGCGCGTGGTGTTCAACCTGCGCGTCCTCGCCGACCGCTACTGGGGCGTGCGCCCCATGGTCGTGGGAAAGGAAGGGTGCGAGATCCCGGTGGGCATCCGCGTCGACCAGGGCACGCAGGTCGGCCCCGACCGGCTAGTGAACACGGTCGCCGGTTTCGACCGGCACGGCGGCAACCTGATCCTTGTGGATTTCGGAACAGCCACCACATTCGACGTGGCAGACCACGACGGCGCCTATATCGGCGGGGTGATCGCGCCGGGGGTGAATACCTCTCTCGAAGCCCTACATCTCGCCGCAGCGGCCCTGCCGCACGTGGACATCTCGCGCCCGAAGAAGGTGATCGGCACCAACACCGTCGCCTGCATGCAGTCGGGCGTGTTCTGGGGATATATCGGCCTCATCCGCGAAATCTGCGACCGCATCAAGGCGGAGCACGGACGCGAGATGAAGGTCATCGCAACAGGTGGGCTGGCACCCCTATTCCAGCAAGGGGAGGCGCTTTTCGACGCCTTCGAAGACGATCTGACGATGCACGGACTGACCGTCATCTACCAACACAACGCAAGAAAGTAAGAGACCTTTGAGCAGAAACAGACTTATCTACCTGCCCCTCGGCGGGGCGGGTGAAATCGGCATGAACGCCTATGTCTATGGCTACGGCCCCGAGGATCGCGAACGCCTGATCCTCGTCGACATCGGCGTCACCTTTCCCGACATGGACGGCACTCCCGGCGTCGACCTGATCTTTCCCGACATCACGTGGCTGAAGGAACGCGCCGACCGGCTGGAGGCGGTGTTCATCACCCACGCGCATGAAGACCACGTCGGCGCCGTCGCGCATTACTACGAGGCGCTTGGCGCGCCGGTCTATGCCCGCGCCTTCACCGCCAACATCGCCCGCCGCAAGATGGACGAACACGGCCACCCCGAGGACGCGGTGACAACCGTCTCCGCATGGCCAGAGGCGGTCGAAGCGGGGCCGTTCCGCGTCTCCTTCGTGCCGGTGTCGCACTCGATCCCCGAAAGCTCGGCCCTCCTGATCGAGGCGGGCGGCGACCGGGTGATCCATACCGGCGATTTCAAGCTCGACCCGTCGCCCGTCGTCGGTGAACCCTTCGACCCCGACATGTGGGCCGAGATCGCCAAGCCCGGCGTCAAGGCGCTGGTCTGCGACAGCACCAACATCTTCACCCCCCATGACGGCCGCTCCGAAGCAAGCGTCGGCCCCGAGATCGAGAAGCTGGTGTCCGACCAGAAGGGTATGGTCGTGGCGACCACCTTTGCCTCGAACGTGGCGCGGGTCAAAACGCTGGCCGAGGCGGGCGAACGCGCCGGGCGGTCGATCTGCCTGATGGGCCGCGCCATGCGCCGGATGATCGAGGCGGCGGTGGAAACCGGCGTCCTGACCGGCTTCCCCAAGGTGGTCGGCCCCGAGGACGCGCAGGCCATCCCGCGCGAGAACCTGATGCTGCTGGTCACCGGATCGCAGGGCGAACGCCGCGCGGCCTCGGCCCAGCTGGCGCGCGGCAAGTTCCACGGGATCGAGATGAAGGAGGGCGACACGTTCCTGTTCTCGTCCAAGACCATCCCCGGCAACGAAAAGGGCGTGATCCGCATCATCAACCAGTTCAGCGAGATGGGCGTCGACGTGATCGACGATTCCTCGGGGCTGTACCACGTGTCGGGCCACGCCAACCGCCCGGACGTCGAACGCCTGCACGACATCGTCAGCCCGCAGATGGTGATCCCCATGCACGGCGAACACCGCCACCTGCGCGAACACGTCAAGGTCGCGCAGGCGAAGGGCCGGACCGGCATCGTCGCGGTGAACGGCACAATGCTGGACCTCAGCGGCAACGCGCCCACGGTCGCGGAATTCGTCGAGACGGGCCGCACCTACCTTGACGGGTCGGTGCAGATCGGCGCGCTGGACGGCGTGGTGCGGGACCGCATCCGCATGGCGCTGAACGGCCACGTGATCGTGACGGTGATCCTTGATGACGAGGACGAACCGCTGGGCGATCCTTGGTGCGAACTGATGGGTCTGCCGGAAATCGGCCGCTCCCGCGCGGCGCTGGTCGACGTGCTGGAAGAGGACCTGTCGCAATTCCTCAACCGTGCCGGCACCAAGACCCGCGCCGACGACAACGCGCTGGAAAAGGAACTGCGCCGCGTCGTGCGCAACTCCGCGCAGGACGAGATCGGCAAGAAGCCCGAGGTCACGGTGGTCGTCAGCCGCCTGTCCTGACGCCGCGCGACATGGCCGATGCCGCGTTCGGGACAGACGGGTGCGCCTTCTGCTGCTGCGATGTAGCCCATAGTGACGCGAAGGAGGGCGCGGCCATGTCCCATATCGACCTTGCCACCTATCCCGTGGACAGGCCCGGCGTCGCGCTGGATGCCGTCATCGACCGCGTCCGCGCCGACCTCGCCCATGACGGCTGCGCCGTCCTGCGCGGATTCCTGACGGCCGAAGGCGTGACCGCGCTCGCGGCAGAGGCGGAGGGGGTGCGCGACCGGGCGCATGCCTCGTTCAGCCGCACCAATGCCTACTTTACCAAGGACGACCCGTCGCTGCCGCCCGACGACCCGCGGCGGCGGTTCTTCGACCGCTCGAACGCCTTCATCGCCGCCGACAATTTCCGCCCCGACGGCGCGCTGCGGCAGATCCACGACCATCCCGGTTTCGACGCCTTCATCCAGTCCTGCCTGCAGGAAGACGCGTTCTACCGCTATGCCGATCCACTGGCCGACGTGATCGTCAACATGGCGACCGAGGGCAACGGATTTCCATGGCACTTCGACACCAACAATTTCACCGTCACGCTCGCCATCCAGAATGCCGAGGGCGGGGGCGCGTTCGAATACGCCGCCGACATCCGCCGCGATGGCGAGAACTTTGCCGAGGTCGCGCGCATCCTCGACGGGACCTCCGACCGGGTCACGGTGCTGAACCTGCAACCGGGGGACCTGCAATTGTTCAAGGGGCGATATGCGCTGCACCGCGTGGCGCCGCTGACGGGTGATGTGCCCCGCTACGTCGCGATCCTGTCCTACGTGGAGGCACCCGACATGGTCGGCTCCCCCGAACGCGCGCGGCAGCTTTACGGGCGCGCGCTGCCGATCCATTTCGAACGCGCGGGCCGGCGCAACGACACCTTCCTCGACTGACCGCGACCGCGCGTCGCGTGAAGGTGCGGGGCGGAACCCGGTGCGCTCCCTCGCGTTGGCATCCCAACCCAACGCATTGGAGTATCGACATGATTCGCAAATCAGGACAGGCGGTCTGGACCGGATCGCTGACCGAAGGGCAGGGCGCGGTTTCGACGCAGACGGGCGTCCTGTCGCAGCAGCCCTACGGCTTCAACACCCGTTTCGACGGGCAGCCCGGCACCAATCCCGAAGAGCTTCTGGGCGCGGCCCATGCCAGCTGTTTCGCCATGGCGCTGTCGATGATCCTTGGCGAGCACGACCTGGTCGCCGACCGGATCGAGGCGACATCGACCGTGTCGCTGGAAAAGGGCGATGACGGCTATGCCATCACCAAGGTCCACCTCGACGTCGCCGGCACGGTGCCCGGCGCGACGGACGAACAGTTCCAGCAGGCGGCAACCGCTGCCAAGATCGGGTGCCCGGTGTCGAAACTCTTCAAGGCCGAGATCACGATGGACGCGGTCCTCGCGCGCTGACACGCGCGGTTGACCCGCCTGCCGGCGTTTGAAACGCTGGCGGCATGACCGATCTGCCCCCGCTACACGGCCTGCGCGTCGTCGACCTGTCGCGCCTTGTCGCGGGCAACGTGCTGACGCATGTGCTGGCCGATTTCGGGGCGGATGTCGTGAAGGTGGAAAAGCCCGGTCGCGGGGATGACCTGCGCGCATGGCGGGTGGCGGGCGTGTCGACCTTCTGGGCCGAGTATTGCCGGAACAAGCGCAGCCTTGCCCTCGACACCCGCGCGGCCGAGGGGATGGCGGCGCTGACCCGGCTGATCGACCGGGCCGATGTTCTGGTCGAAAACTTCCGCCCCGGCACGCTGGAGGCGATGGGGCTTGCCCCCGATACGCTTTTGTCGCGCAATCCCGGCCTCGTGATCGCCCGCATTTCGGGCTGGGGGCAGACCGGCGCATGGGCCGCGCGCCCCGGTTTCGGGTCGCTGGTCGAGGCGCTGTCGGGCTTTGCCGCGATGACCGGCTTTCCCGACCGCCCGCCCGTCCTGCCGCCTCTCGCACTGGCCGACATGGTCGCGGGCCAGTCGGGCGCGACGGCTGTGATGATGGCGCTGCGGGCGCGCGACCGGGACGGCACCGGCCAAGTCCTTGATATCTCGCTGTTCGAGGCGATTTTCTCGGTCCTCGGCCCGCAGGCGATGAACTATCACCTGACCGGCACCGTGCCGCCGCGCATGGGGTCGCTGACCGAGATCACCGCGCCCCGCAACATCTATGCCACCGACGACGGGAAATATGTGGCGCTGTCGGCTTCCACGCAAGCCATGGCCGAACGCCTGTTCCGCCTGATCGGGCGGGCCGACATGATCGACGATCCGCGCTTTGCCACCAACACCGCGCGGGTCGCGCATATCGCGGAGTGCGATGCACCGGTCGCCGCTTGGATGGCAGGACGGTCGGCGGCTGACGTGCTGGAAGCCTGCGAGGCGGCGGATGTCACGGTCGGCCTCGTCGCGGATATGAGCGATCTGCAGGGTCATCCCTTCATCGAGAGCCGGGGCGTGCTGACGACCATGCCCTCGGGCCTGCCGACCCGTGCCGTGACGCCGCGCATGGGGCGCACGCCGGGGACCATCACGCATGACGGCCCGGCGCTTGGCGCGCATACGCGTGCCGTGCTGGAGGAGTTGGGGCTGGATGCCGGCGCGCTGATCGCCGCCGGGGTGGCGGCAGAGGCCTAGCTCGCCTCGTCCTGGCGCTCTTCGAAGCTGAGCGCGATGAACGAGGGCAGGTGATCGCCCATGCCCACCACGTTCGATCCGCCGCCTTCATCCCGCGACCCGCCGCGATTGCGGCCCTTGCCACCGCGCGACCGGCGCGAACGGGTGGGCTTGTCTTCGGACGCTGCCGCCTCGGCAGGTGCCGCTGCCTCGGCAGGGGCGTCCTTCGCCTTTGCCGGTTTCTCCTCGGCCTCGGGGGCGTCGGATTTCAGCGGGTTCGGGACGCGGGGGATCTCTTTCTGGATCAGCCGCTCCACGTCGTCGAGGTTCTTCTCGTCGCGGGGCACGCACAGCGTGAACGCCTTGCCGTCACGGCCCGCGCGGCCCGTCCGGCCGATGCGGTGCACGTAATCCTCGGCATGGCCGGGCACGTCGAAGTTGATGACATGGCTCACCGACGGCACGTCGAGCCCGCGCGCGGCCACGTCCGAGGCCACGAGGATGCGCAAATCCCCGCCCCGGAACCCGTCCAGCGTGCGCGTGCGCTGCGACTGGTCGAGGTCGCCATGGATCGGCGCGGCGTCATAGCCGTATTTCTTGAGCGATTTCGCAACGATATCCACGTCCGTCTTGCGGTTGCAGAAGATGATCGCGTTGGTCAGCTTGTCGCCTTCGCCGTCGATGAGCGCGCGCAGAACCTTGCGCTTTTCCGTGCCCTCGCGATCGCGGCGCGATGGTTTGATCATCACCACGCCCTGTTCGATCGTCTCGGACGCGGTGGCCTGGCGGGCGACCTCGACCCGCGCGGGGTTCGACAGGAAGGTGTTGGTGATCCGCTCGATCTCGGGCGCCATGGTGGCCGAGAAGAACAGCGTCTGCCGGGTAAAGGGCGTCAGGCCGAAGATGCGTTCGATGTCGGGGATGAACCCCATGTCGAGCATCCGGTCGGCTTCGTCCACGACCATCACCTTGACGTCCGAAAGGATCAGCTTGCCGCGCTCGAAATGGTCGAGCAGGCGGCCCGGCGTGGCGATCAGCACGTCGACTCCCTTGTCGATCAGCGCGTCCTGCTCCTTGAACGACACGCCGCCGATCAAGAGCGCCTTCGACAGCTTCACGTACTTGGCGTACTGGTCGAAATTCTCGGCCACCTGCGCGGCCAGTTCGCGCGTCGGTGCCAGCACCAGCGAACGCGGCATCCGCGCCCGTGCCCGGCCCCGCGCCAGCGCGGTGATCATGGGCAGCGTGAAGCTGGCGGTCTTGCCGGTACCCGTCTGGGCGATGCCCAGCACGTCGCGGCCTTCAAGGGCAGGGGGGATGGCGCCGGCCTGGATCGGCGTGGGCGTCTCATACCCGGCCTCGTCGATGGCTTTCAGAACCTTGGGGTTCAGATTCAGATCAGAAAACTTGGTCATGCATATCCGTGGTTGACGGACATGTCGCTTCGCCCGTCGCGGTTGGGTGTCCTGCAGCGCCCGGATGGCGGCAAGTGCCCGTGCAGATAGCGGATTGCGACGCAAAAGGCAACGTGCCGCGCCGCGGCGTCGTGAAGCGGCAAAATCGCGGTCAATCCGCCATGTCAGGAAAGAATTGTTTCCGTTTTGTGGACAGTTGCAGAGTATGCTTCCGCAGCAGGCCATGTGTTTCAAGCGCGGCAAGATGGTCCGGCGTGGCGGTGCACAAGGCGGTGTGGAAGGCGCGCAGGGCCTCCTCCCCGCCCTCGGCGAGAAGCGCTTTGAAGAACTCGTGCGTGTTCATCCCCGTGGGGCCCCTTCGCGCGACCGACGCGCGGTAGACGCCATGTTCCAGACGGTAGTCGAACCGGGCTCGCCACGTCTCCCAGTTCTCGGCATGCAGGTGGCACAGCGAAACGGTCCCCATCTCCACCTGTCCGGGGTTCTCGATCCCGTCCAGCACGGCGTTGTGGATGCGCATCTTCAGGCCCTTCTGCCCGGTCCGCACGAAGATCTTGCCGGCGAGGTGGCTGAGGAACCCGTCGAACAGGTGGCGGCCGTATTCGGGGTAAAGCGCGTCGGTCTTCAGCCGCCGTTCGGCGCGGTCGATGGGCATCGCCTTGAACCAGTGGGTGGCGCCGTCGGGGCCGGGGGCCAGCGCCTCTACCGCGCGGATGCGGGCGACGAGCGCCGAAGATGGCAGCGCGGCGAGGGCGCGCGCCATGTCATCCTCGGGACACAGGAACTCGTCGATGTCGATATGGCCCAGCCAATCGAACCGGTTGGACCGGTTGTAGGCGTGGCGCGCGTTGACCGACTGGCGGGGCTGGTGATCGACGGGCCGGCGGCCCTTCTTCTGCCAATAGGCGTCATCGGTCAGGATGCATTTCACCTCCCTGCGGTCGGCCAGCGCCGCCGCGGTCTCGGTGTTGCAATCGTCAAGGAACAGCCACAGGCGGCTGGCGCCCTGGTCGAGGTGATAGGCAACGAAATCCAGCACCGTGCGGGTCGGTGCGTTGGTGGTGGTGACAAGGCCCCAGCGCATGCAGGTGACCGTGCTGCGTGCCGTCACGCGGGTCAAGGGCCTCAGCTGCCGCGGCGCACAAGCCTCGCATCGCGCAGGATCACCGCCTGCCACGTTTCGGGGTCCTCGACGAGGTCCAGCCGGCCCTGCACGAGGATCCGCTCGAATTCCGTCAGATCGGGGATGGGCCGCTTGGTGATCACCTCCAGCGCCAGCCCGTACCCGGACGAGCCGCAGAACGGGCACTCCGCCGGGTCGCGCACCATCAGGAACTGCCGGACGCTGCCCTGCGCGAGGACGGGGACGAAATAACCCTCGATCTCGAACCTGCCAGACTGGGCCATCGACACCAGCTCGCCCGGATAGGTCTTGGTCACGACGTATGCGTCGTTTTCCAGCCGCTCGCTGATCTCCACCGCCTCGATCAGGTCCCATTGCAGGGAATTGAGCGCCACGGCCCCCTCCGGGATGACCGGGGGCGCCACGACCTGGTCGCCCAGCTCGCTCAGGGTTGGCAGGTCACCGAACCCGTCGTCCTGCGCGTGCAGCGTTGCGGGCAGCAAAAGGCCGAGGGCAAGACAGACGCGGCGCAACATGGGGTGACCCTTTCAACAGGCGTTGAGCGGATGGTAAGGCCCGCACCCGCCACGCTCAAGCATGGGCAGCGACAAGCGGCCGGTGGGTCAGACCCCCGCCAGCGCCTCGATGATGCCGCCGAACTCGGCGGCCTTCAGCGACGCTCCGCCCACCAGCGCGCCATCGACGTTCGACACGCGGAATATCTCGCCCGCGTTCGATGCCTTGACCGATCCGCCGTACAGCAAGCGCACCGACCTGCCCACGCCCGCGCCGAACCGGCGTTCCAGCCGCGCGCGCATGAAATCGTGCACTTCGCCGATCTGGTCCGTCGTCGGCACCTTGCCGGTCCCGATGGCCCAGACGGGTTCATAGGCGATCACCGTGTTCAGCCCGGTCACCCCGTCGGGGATCGACAGCGACATCTGCGCGCCCACGATGTCGAGCGTGTTCTGCGCCTCGCGCTGGTCGAGGCTTTCACCGACGCAGATGATCGCGATCAGGTCGGCGTTCCACGCCGCCTCGACCTTGGCATGCACGTCCTCGGACCGCTCGCCATGGTCCTCGCGCCGCTCGGAATGGCCCAAAATGACGTGGCTCGCGCCCGCGTCCCGCAGCATGAGGCCGGAAATGTCGCCTGTATGCGCGCCAGAGGCCTCGGCATGGCAATCCTGCCCGCCGATCATCACCTCGCTGCCCGTCGCCGCCGTGACGGCAGGCGCGATCAGCGTCGCGGGCGGGCAGATCAGGACGTCGCAGCCCGGCGCGGCGGCGGCCTTGGGCGCGAGCGCCTCGATCTCGCTCAGCGCGGCGCGCAGGCCGTTCATCTTCCAGTTTCCGGCGGCAAGCTTGCGGCGCATGGGCGGTCTCCTCTGGGATATGGACCACCTCTCCCAAAGCGGCTGGGCAGCGTCAAGGGCCGGGCCTTGTTGACCCTGCGCGCCTGAGTGGTATCCCGCGCGGCATGACGCAGACCGATATCCCCCGCCTTGATGCGCGTGCGCTGGCCGCCCGCGATCCCGACACGCTGGCCCGCCTGAAGGAGGCCGCGACCGGTGTCGGCTTCTTCACCGTGCACGACACCGCGATCCCCGCGCCGCTGGTCGCGCGCGTGCTGGAGGCGTACCGCGCCTTCTTTGCCCTGCCCGCATCGCAGAAGGCCGCCGTCGACATGGCGCGCACCGGGTCGAACCGGGGCTGGGGCGCGCCGGGCTCCGAACAGGTCGATCCCGCGGCAAACCCCGATTACAAACAGGTCTTCGACGTGGGCTATACCCTGCCGCCCGAGGATCCGCTGGCCAAACTGTCGGTTTACGGCCCGAACCAGTGGCCGTCCGAGCCCGAAGGCTTTCACGAAGCGGTCGCCGCCTATTACGCCCGCGCGCTTGGCACCGCGATGGACATCCTGCGCGCCGTTTCCGCCGCCATCGGCCGGTCGCCCGACGCGTTCGACGACGCGTTCGACAAGCCCATGGCGCTCTTGCGCGGCAACTACTACCCGCCGCGTCCCGCCGATGCCGGCCCGCGCGATTTCGGCATCGCGACCCATACCGATTACGGCTGCCTGACGCTTCTGGCGACCGACGGCACACCGGGGCTGGAGGTCCGCACGCGCGGCGGCGGCTGGCTCCCGGTGACCGCACCCGTCGGCGAATTCGTCATCAATTTCGGGGAGATGCTGCAGATCTGGACGGGTGGAGAGATCAAGGCGACACCCCACCGGGTGAAAGGCACCGATGCCGAACGCCTGTCGATCCCGCTGTTCTTCAACCCGACATACGACACCAATGTCGCACCTCCGGGGGCCGCGCCGGTGCTGGCGGGCGATCACCTCGCCAAGCGGTTCGCCGAAACCTACGTGCACCTGAAGGCGGGCTAGGCCGGGTCACGTGGTCTCGCGCAGGGTCCGGTCGGTCAGCACCCGCGCGATCGCGTCGAGCGCCGCGCGCACCGGCGGGTCGTTGCGCGCCTCGTGATGGCTGATCAGCCATTCCTCGCCGCTCAGCGCGTCGACCGGATCGCCCAGCCGCGCAAGGCCGGGTTCGGCATCCCCGATGAAGGTCGGCACAAGCACCCGCGCATGCCCCGCCCGCGCAAGGTCGAGCGCAAGCCGCACATCGCTGACCATCAGCAACCTTTCGGCGGCCATGTTGGCGTGCAGCCAGCGTTCCGAGGGGGTCAGGCCGGCGGTTTCGGGGCGCGTCGCGATCATCCGCACGTCCGGGCCGGTCGCGTAGAACGCCATTCGCACCGTCGCGGTCCGCCGTCCGGCCAGCCACGGCTGGTCGGGGCGGCGGTTGCGGATGCCGATATCGGCCTCGCGCCGCGCCACGTCAAGCATCGCGTAGGAGCTCAGGAACTCGATCCGCCAGCGCGCGGAATGTGTCGCGGGCAGGGAGCGGGCAAGGAAATGCGCCGTCCACGTCCCCGCCGTGACGCGCACGCGCGGCGCGGTCTCCCCGCCGGCGAAGGCCGCGATGCGGCTTGCGGTGGCGCGCAGCGGCGCGGCCTCCTGCGCCAGCGCCCGGCCATCCGCCGTCAACTGGTAGCCGCGCGCGCCCCGTTCGAACAGGCGGCGCCCCATCTGCGCCTCGAGCGCCGTCATCCGCCGCCCCAGCGTCGGTACGCTGACCCCGGTCTGCCGCGCCGCACCCGCAAGGCCCCCCGCCTCGCCCACGGCAAGCAGCAGCATCAGGTCGTCAAGGCTCGGGTTTTGTTTCATTTATGAAAGGTCAGTCGCGGATTTGTGGCGTTATCTGCGCAATCATAGCGCATTACCTTGCGGTCAACACTTCAAAACTGAAAGGAATTCCAATGGTCGTTTTCCTGAAGCCGAACCGCGCAACAGGCAGGAGGACCGAGCGCGAGGTGATCCTCGCCCGCGTCGCATCATACCGGAAATGGAAAAAGCGCCGCCGCTGCCTGCGGGCGCGGGCCGCCCTGCTGGGCCGGAAAGGTCAGCCGTTCTGGGCGTCCTGGGCGGCCTTCAGCTCGTCTAGATCCTTGAACTTGATCGACTCGCCGCAGCCGCAGGCGTCTTCGACATTCGGGTTGCGGAACTTGAACCCGGATTCGAGCAGCGAGGTCTCGTAATCGATCTCGGTCCCGAACAGGAACATCTGCGCCATAGGCGCGATCATCACCCGCGCGCCGTCCTGTTCGACCACCTCGTCGTTGGGGTCCACGTCGGACACGTAGTCCATCGTGTATTCCATCCCCGCGCAGCCGCCTTTCTTGACGCCGATGCGCAGGCCCGCGTGATCGCCCTTTTCCATCAGGCGGGTGATCTGGGCAACGGCGGCCTCGGTCATCGACACGGCCTGTTTTCCGGGAATGGCGAACATGCTTTTATCCGTTCTGGTCCAGCGATTTCCGCGCCCATCGCGCGGCTTCTTCGGGGTCGTCCATGGCGCTGTCGGGCAGCGTCCAGTAGGGCATGGCGGTGGGCTTCTTGTCCTTGTGCCCGTCATAGACCCACTGGGTGCAGCCTTCGGCCTGCAATTCCTCGGCCAGGTCGTCGCGCGCTTTCAGCAGCAACTCTTCATCCGGGCCGATGATGGCAAAGATGGTACCTTCGGAGTAAAGCGACAAGCCGCCGAACATCTTTTTCGTGGTCACGCCCGGCACGTCGGCAAACACCTCTTTCGCCCATTCGATCTGCTCGGGCGAGACGGCCATTACATGAAGCCCAGTTCCAGCCGCGCCTCGTCCGACATCATGTCCATGCCCCAGGGCGGCTCCCACGTCAGTTCCACGTCGACCTGTTTGACACCCGGCAGCGGCTCGATCGCCTCGGCCACCCAGCCCGGCATCTCGCCCGCGACGGGGCAGCCGGGCGCGGTCAGCGTCATGATCGCGCGGACCTCGTTTTCCTCATTGATGTCAATGGTGTAGACAAGGCCAAGGTCATAGATGTTGACCGGGATCTCGGGGTCGTAAACGGTGCGGCACGCCTCGACCACCGCGTCGTAGAGCGGGTGATCGGTCGTCGATGGCGCAATCAGCGGCGCGCCTTCGATCGGGTGGGATGCGTCGTTCATGGAACCTCTCGTCGGTATACCTGACCAGATACATAAGGTTTCGCCACGCCGGGGTAAAGTGGCCCCCGGCGCGCAGGACACCGCGTCAAAGCGGCCTTGCGCCTATTCGGGCGCGGCGGGTTCGGCGATGCGCGACGTGGTGCCCGTCAGGTAGTTGTCCACCCACACGGCGGGGCCGAACACGGTCGCCACCGCGGTCGGTTGCGAGGGGAAGGTCACCACCAGCTGCCCGTCGATCTCTTCGCCGTTGAGGAACCGCACCATGCCATAGCCGCCCGCGTAGACGCCCAGGATCAACCCGATCAACAATGCCCGCATCCGTCTTCCTCCTTCGCTCTGCCCGCTGCGAGGCCGCCCATCAGGGCGGATGAGCCGCGCCTCAGGCGGCGGCTTCGCCCATCGCCTGCAGGAATGCCGCGATCTCGGCCTCGGTGTTGTAATGGCTATAGGACACGCGCACGCATTCCTCCAAGCCCAATGGTGCCAGCACGTTGCCGCAGTAATGGTCGTTCTTGCGGATATGCGTCCGGATGCCGCGGGCGTTCAGATGCGCCACGAGGTCGCCCGCGGACATCCCCTCCAGCGTCAGCGACACCACGCCCTCGCGCGGCCCGGCGCCGCCGATCAGCGTGACGCCGGGCAGGTGCGCGAGCCCCGTGTGGTTGCCGGTGCCGTGCAGGATCGCCTGCGTCAGCGCCGCCTCCTGCGCGTGGATCGCGCCGGCCGCGGCCTCGATCCGGGCGCGGGGTTCGGTGGCGTCGCTCACCTCGCCGCCCAGCCAGTCGAGATAGGCGATGACGTCCGAAAAGGTGGCATAGGCCCCGGTGTCGCGCGTGCCCAGTTCCCAGGTGCCGGGGGCCGTGCCCTGCAGCGCCTCGGTCGCCTCCGACAGCCGGTCGGACGCCCAGCCGATCCCGTAGCCGTGCCGTGAAAACACCTTGTAGGGCGAGATCGCGTAGCCATCGACGCCCTGTGCGGCCACGTCGATATGGCCGTGGCTGGCATGCTGGATGCCGTCCACCACGATCAGGCAACCGGGCGCCGCCGCCCGGATTTCCGCCGCGATCGCCTCGACATCCACCGCCATGCCCGTGACCGGAGAGGTCTGCACGATGGTCGCGACCCGCAGGTCCGGCCCCAGAAGCGGGCGATAGGCGTCGACCGTCACGGTACCGGTCGCGTCGTCATGTTTCGCCAGCACGTGGTCGCGCCCCGTCTTGCCGGCCCAATGCGCCATGGCCGACCGTGACGCGGGGTGTTCCAGCGTCGAACCCACCACGCGCCCGCCCTCGGCGCTCGACATCATCGCGGTGCGGATCAGGCGGAACAGCACCTCCGTCCCCGTCTCGCCGACGAAAACCTGCCCGCCGGGCGCGTTGAAGAAGGTGCGCACGTCCTCCTTGCCCTTGGCGATCACCGCCATCAGCGCCGCCGAGGCCGGGTTGTCCCGCCCCTGGTTGTCGGGGATCGCGGCATATGTCGCCGAGGTTTCCACCACCGATTTCAGCGTCAGCGCGCCGCCCGCGTTCTCGAAGAAGATGCGCGGGCCGGTGAAGGGGCAGGCCTCCACATGCGCAAAGCGGTCGCGCACGGCGTCCATCAGGCCGGGGTGGTCAGACAACATCGCAAGGGCTCCTGGAAAGTGGGGCGGTGCAGGGCAGGGTGCAGCGTCAGAACGCCTTGAAGGTCAGCGTCGTCAGGGATCGCTCGATCCCCTTGATGTGCAACAGCTTCTCGTTGATGAACTTGCCCACGTCCTCGCCCTCGGGAATGTAGAGCTTGAGCAGCAGGTCGTATTCCCCGCTGATCGAGTAAAGCTCGGAATGGATTTCCTCCAGCACGATGGCATCGGCGACCTCGTAGGTCTTGCCGGGTGTGCAGCGCAGTTGGACGAAGACGCAGTTCATCGCGGGACCTCTCTTGCCGTCACCCCAGAGTTAGGCCCGGTCCGAGAAGGTGTCAAAGGCCTTCAGCGCCTTGGCGGAAAAGGCATAGGACGGCCCGCCGCCCATGTAGGTCGCCATCGCCAGCGCGTCGCACAATTCGTCGCGCGTGATGCCCAGCCGTACAAGGCTGCGCACGTGGAACCCGATGCAGCTGTCGCAGCGCGTGGCGATGGCGATGCCAAGCGCCATGATCTCCTTGGTCTTCTCGTTCAGCGCGCCGTTGGTCTTGGCCGCCGCGCCCATCGTGGCGAACGCCTTGGCGGTGGCCGGGATTTCGCGGGCCAGCGTGGTGATGTCGGCCTCTGTCTCGGCCATGAAGTCTGTCCAGTCCATGTGCAAATGTCCTTTTGTGTGTGTTTGATGCGCCGACGTTCGCGCCTTCAGCGCGACTGAAGAAGATGTTGAAATCAGGTGGTGGGAAGGCGGCGGAAGCCTCGTTTCCTGTCTGCAAGACCGAGCTGATTTCCTTGCACGCTCTGACCCGCCGAAGTTGCTAAAGACTGCTTACGAATAGTTCGTTGGGGGCCTGAGGTCCAACGTGCAAAGGCACCGCGATCTGGGAATGCCCAGAAAATCAGCAGACTCGATTTCGCCCAAGCAGTTGCCACTGTTGCAACTCTGTTGGACCGCACCCACGCGAAGTGCTGGCCCAATGAGTTCCAGATGATTTTGTCTGCGGTTGAAAACGAAGCTGTCGAAGCTGTTGGGGTGATGAGGAGTACAATTTTCGGTGGCTCCGGCACTCTGTCCGATCTGTTCCTTACCGATGGAAACGGTCATCAAGAAACGGCTTTGCACCTGCGCAGACTCAAGGCGAAGCCGCCGCGCAATCGACGGGCCTCCCCCGGCCCGGCGATTTGTCTGACGACAGCGCGCAGCATGCCCCTTTTTCGGATCTTGCCGACATAAAGTGCCCCGCTCCAACCAAGGATCGCCGAACCAGGCCCGCCGACTGCACGGCTCACCGCCCGCGTTCATCCGCACCCATGCGCCGCTCCAGCCACCGCACGCCGGCGCTGATGATCAACACCAGCACGAGGTATTCGAGGATCAGCAGCGTGTAGATTTCCAGCGGGCGGTATTCGGTCACCACCAGCTCGTTGGCGCGGCGGGTCAGTTCCTGCATCCCGATGACCGAGGCAAAGGCCGACATCTTCACGATATAGATGAACTGGTTCGCCAGCGGCGGCAGGATGCGCCGGATCGCCTGTGGCAGGATCACGTAACGCATGGCCTGCCAGCGCGACAGGCCCACGGTCGCCGCCGCCTCGGACTGGCCCCGCGCGATGGACTGGATGCCCGCGCGATAGATCTCGGCGGTGAACGCGCTGTCGGATATCGCCAGCGTGATGATCGCGCCCCAGAACGGGTCGATGGGGATGTTCACGCCCATCGACCGGAACACGATGGGCAATCCGTAGAACACCCAGAACAGCATCGGCAGAAGCGGGATCGCGCGGATGAACTCGACATAGACGCGGTTCACCGCGCGCCAGCCCCAGCGGTCGCTGAGGCCGGGCAGGGCGACCAGCAGGCCAATCGTGATCGACAGGACGGCGGCGATCACGCTGATCTGGATCGTCGCCCACATGCCCGAGACGAGGAATTTCACGTTGGTCCAGCCCTGCGGCGTGGTCGGGTCGATCACGTACCAGCCCCAGCTTTGCGACGACGCGCAGCCCGACAGCGCCAGCAGCGCGAGGAGGAGAAGCGGTCTCAATGGCTCAGGATCTGGCTGAGGAAGGTCTGGCAGCGCTTGGATTTGGGTGCTGCAAAGAATTCGGCGGGCGGGCCGGTCTCCACGATCTCGCCCGCGTCCATGAAAATCATCTGGTCGGCGACCTTGCGCGCAAACCCCATCTCGTGAGTGACCACGATCATGGTGCGCCCGTCCTCGGCAAGGTCGATCATCACGTCCAGCACCTCGGCGATCATTTCCGGGTCGAGGGCCGAGGTCGGCTCGTCGAACAACAGCACCTTCGGCTCCATCGCAAGGCTACGCGCGATGGCGACGCGCTGCTGCTGCCCGCCCGACAACTGGCCGGGACGCTTGCCCGCCTGTTCGGGGATGCGCACGCGGGTCAGGTAGGCCATCGCGCGCTCTTCGGCGTCGCGCCGCGACAGCCCCAGCGCCTTCATCGGGCCCAGCGTCAGGTTGTCGAGCACGCTGAGATGCGGAAAGAGGTTGAACTGCTGGAACACCATCCCGATCTCGCGCCCCAGCGCCTCGGGCGTGGTGCGGTTGCCCACCTCGCGGCCGAACACCTCGATCACGCCCGCCTCGTGGGTCTCCAGCCGGTTGATGCAGCGCACCACGGTCGACTTGCCCGATCCCGACGGGCCGCAGATCACCACGCGCTCACCCGTGCCCACGCGCATCGACACCTCGCGCAGCACCTGGAAATCGCCGAAATACTTCGAAACGCCGTCCAGTCTGATGGCAGGTTCTGACATGATCTCCCGTCTGCGGTGATCCGCGCAAAGAATTGACTTGAACCTATGGTTCTATGTCACAGAACATCAAGGGCGAGTGGCAGTCGGTTGTTTCCGGTCTGTCAGACCGACAAGACACCAGTACATTTGGGAGATGACACGATGAAACACTGGATCACCGCCGCCGCGGTGGGCGTGCTGAGCATTGGCCTGGCGACTGCCGGCCTTGCGCAATCGGCCTTGAACGAGATCCTCGATACCGGGGTCCTGAAGGTCGGCACCACCGGCGACTGGAACCCCATGACCCTGCGCGACCCGGCCACCAACAGCTACAAGGGCTTCGACATCGACGTGATGACCGAACTGGCGGCCGACCTTGGCGTCGAGGTGGAATTCGTGCCGACCGACTGGAAGACGCTGGTGAACGGCGTTGTGGCAGGCCAGTACCACATGACCGGCTCGGCCTCGATCTCGCCCGCGCGGATGAAGGTCGCGGGCTTCTCCGAAAGCTACATCGCGGTCGAGATGCTGCCGTTCACCACCGCCGACAAGGCCGACCGGTTCGATGGCTACGACAGCATCAACAAGCCGGACGTGACCGTGGCGACGACGCTTGGCACCTCGTTCGAGGCGCTGGTGCGCGCATGGTTCCCCGACGCCACGATCAAGGTCGTCGAAGCGCCAGCGCGCGGCTTCCAGGAAGTGCTGGCGGGCCGGGCGGACGTGTTCATCACGTCGAACATCGAAGGGTCGACGCTGGTCGAGAAATTCGGTGTTGTGGCCGTCAAGGGCGCCGAGCCGCGCGCGCCGACGCCCATCGCGATGCTGCTGCCACAGGCCGACCAGGTGTGGATCAACTACGTCAACAACTGGATCAAGGTGAAACAGGCCAAGGGCTTCTTCGAGGCGACCAAGGCCAAGTACGGCCTCTGAGCCGGACGCGCGAAAATTTTAGCAGGAAAATTTTCGCGCCGCACCGTCCCGAACCGTGGCTAGCCCAGCCAGTCGCGGATCGGGACAAGGCGGCGATACTCGGCCATCGCGCGTGACACCAGATCAGGCGCGGTGGCAAATTCGGGTGGATGATCCGTCCAGACCGTCAGGCTCTTGCGGCGCAGCATCTCAGCGCGGGGGTGATCGGCGGCAAACCCCGCGGGCACCCGTTTCAATTCCGGCTCCGATACGCGCAGCCCGTCCGCTTGCGCCTCTGTCAAAAGCACTTCCAGCGCCTCGCCATCAGGCCCGGCCATCCGGTCGCGCAACGTCTGCAACGGCTCTTTCTTCAACTCGAAGACGCCCGTGCCCAGCGTCACGCCATCCGCGTCGAGGCCGAAAAACCACGGCGCGCCACGGGCCGGGGTGAACAGGATGCGCAGCCACGTGTTGTAGGGCGTCTTGTCCTTGGAAAAGCGCACATCGCGGAAGATGCGCATTTGCTTCGATGTGACCGGCGGCGCAGAAATCCGGCCCAGCTCGACCGCCATCGCGTCGGCAAACGCCTCGCCCGCCTGCTTGTAATGCGCCTCGTAGGCCGGTTTCCGCGCCGCGAACCAGTCGCGGTCGTTCCGCGCGCCAAGTTCGCGCAGGAAGGTCAGAAGATCGGGGGAGAACGCGTCAAACGGCATCGGCCAGACCGTCTTTCGACAACAGGTCCGTCTTGGGCATCAGGCGCAGAAGTTCGCGGGTATACTCGGTCTGCGGATCGGCAAAGAGCGTCTCGGTCTCGGCCAGTTCGATCAGCTTGCCATCCTTCAGCACGCCCACCCGGTCGCACATCTGGCGCACGACGGGCAGGTCGTGGCTGATGAACAGCATCGTCAGGCCCAGATGTTCCTGCAAGTCCTTGAGGATGTTGAGGATCTGCGCCTGGATCGACACATCCAGCGCCGAGGTCGGCTCGTCACAGATCAGGAACCTTGGCTGCGTCGCCAGCGCCCGCGCGATGGAGATGCGCTGCCGCTGACCGCCGGAAAATTCGTGCGGGTATTTCATCCCCGCCTCGGCCCCCAGCCCCACCTTGTCGAGCAGTTCGGCCACCCGCGCGCCGACCTCGGCCTTCGGGATCATGCCGAGGTGCAGCGCGGGTTCTGCGACGATGTGATCGACCCGGTGGCGCGGGTTCAGGGAGGAGTACGGATCCTGGAAGATCATCTGGATGTCGCGGCGGTAGTCGAGCACGGTCTGCGCATCCGCGCCCGACACCCGCGTGCCTTCATACAGCACCTCGCCTTCGTCCAGATCGTACAGCCCCGCGATCATCCGGGCTATGGTCGACTTGCCCGACCCGCTTTCGCCCACCAGCCCGAACACCTCGCCGGGCTGGATGTCGAAGGACACGTCGTCCACGGCGGTGAAATACCGGCGCATCGACGGGATGAGCGATCCCTTTTCGAGGAAGCGTTTGGTGAGGTTTCGCGCCTCGATCAGCGGGCCGTCCTTGGGTTTGATCGTGGGCCAGTTGCGCGCGAGATCGGCGATGTTGAACGTCGTCTCCCGCCCGCCATAGCTGATCTGCGGGAAGCGCCTCACCTTGACCTCGGGGCGGGGGACGGCGGCGATCAGGCTCTTGGTATAGGCATGTTCGGGGTGGCCCAGCACCTGCGCGGTCGGCCCGCTTTCCACCACCTCGCCCATGTACATGACGGTCACCCGGTCGGTCGTCTCGGCAATCACGCCCATGTCGTGGGTGATGAGGATCACGCCCACCTGCCGTTCGGTGGTCAGGTCGCGGATCAGTTCGAGGATCTGTTTCTGGATCGCCACGTCGAGCGCCGTGGTGGGTTCGTCGGCAATGATCACGTCGGGTTCCGAACAGAGCGCCAGCGCGATCACCACCCGCTGCCGCATCCCGCCCGAGAACTGGTGCGGATACTGGTCGAGCCGGGTTTTGGGGTCGGGGATGCCGACGCGGGTCAGAAGCTCTTCAGCCCGCTGGGCTGCCTCGCGTTCGCTGAGGCCGAGGTGTTCCTGGATGGTTTCCGTCAGTTGCTCGCCGACGGTGAAGAGCGGGTTGAGGGACGTCAGGGGATCCTGGAAGATCATCGAGATCGTCTTGCCCCGCAGCCTGCGCATCGCCGCGCTGTCCCGGCCCGAGATCTGTTCGCCCCTGAACGACACGGTGCCGCCGGCGATGTGCCCGTTGCCTTCCAGAAGGCCCATGATGGCCGCGCCGATGGTGGACTTGCCCGCGCCGCTTTCACCCACGAGCCCGTGGATTTCGCCCGGTTCGACGGTCAGCGCGGCGTGCTTGACGGCTTCGAAGAGGCCCCGGCGGGTCGGGAAGGCGACGGTGAGGTCGTCGATGGTGAGGAGGGTGTCAGGCATGTCGAACCTCTCCATTTGATGCGCTCCACTGGCCAACCGCCCGGCCCGGCGCAGACGGGCCATGCCCGCCCGGGGCTCCGCCCGTTCGGCGGCGAAACGCTCCACTGGAGCATTTCCGGGTAGCCGCCTCACCCCTCCCCCCGGGAGGGCATTTGTTGGCGTCACGCGCAGCCGCCGCGTCGTGGATGCTTTGACGTGACCACGCCGACCTGATGGATCGATGCCCACCCGAGGTCGGGCATGGCCCGTCTGCGCCTTTGACCATCACCGCATCCTCGGGTTCAGCGCATCGCGCAGCCAGTCGCCCAACAGGTTCACCGACAGGGCCAGCACCAGAAGCGTCACGGCGGGGAAGAACAGGATCCACCACTCGCCCGAGAACAGGAAGCCCTGCCCGATGCGGATCAGCGTGCCGAGGGACGGTTGGGTGGGCGGCGCGCCGACGCCGAGGAAGGACAGCGTCGCCTCGGCAATGATCGCCAGCGCCAGCGAGATCGTGGCGATCACCAGAACCGGCGACAGCACGTTGGGCAGGATATGGCGGAAGGTGATGGCGAAACCCGACCGCCCGATCAGTTGCGCGGCCTGCACGTATTCCTTCTTGCGCTCCACCAGCGTGGCACCCCGCACCACGCGGGCGAACTGCACCCAGTCGCTGAGGCCGATGGCGAGGATCAGCACCCAGATCGCCATCTGGTCGCGGTATTCCACCGGTGTCACGCCCTTGGCGATGCCGAAGATGAGCATGGCGACGAGGATCGCGGGGAAGGTCAGCTGCACGTCGGCGGTGCGCATGATCAGCGTCTCCACCCAGCCGCCGCGATAGCCCGCGACAAGGCCCAGCGTCACGCCGATCAGCATGGCAAGGAGCACCGCGGCAAAGCCCACGAAAAGCGAGATGCGCATGCCGTAGAGGATGGTCGAGAACACGTCGCGGCCCTGGTCGTCGGTCCCCATCAGGAAGCTTTCACCCGTGAACGCGTTGGGTGTGCCGGGGGCGGTGAAACCGTTCATCAGGTTGAGCGAGGCGGGGTCGTAGGGGTTGGTCGTGGCCAGAAGCGGGGCAAAGACCGCCGACAGGACCAGCAGCGCGGTGAAGAAGGCCGACACCATCGCCACGGGCGAGTGGCGGAAGGACCACGCGAAATCGCTGTCCCACGCGCGGCGCAGGCGCGAGGGCGGGATCACGTCAGGGCGGTCGACGGGCATCTCGGTCATGTGCGAAGCCTCGGGTCGATGGCGAAATAGAGCAGGTCGACGATCAGGTTGATCGCCACGAACATGACCGAGATCAGCATCAGGTAGGCGGCCATGACGGGGATATCGACGAACTGGATCGCGTTGATGAAGAGAAGCCCCACGCCCGGCCACTGGAACACGGTTTCGGTGATGATCGCGAAGGCGATGATCGAACCCAGCTGCAGGCCGGTGACGGTGATGACGGGGACCAGCGTGTTCTTGAGCGCGTGGCGGAAATGGATGGCGCGGTCGCGGAGGCCACGGGCGCGGGCGAAGCGGATGTAGTCCTGGCGGAGGACCTCGAGCATCTCGGTCCGGACGAGGCGCATGATCAGCGTCATCTGGTAGAGGCCGAGCGTGATAGAGGGCAGGATCAGCGCCTTCAGGCCGCTCCATGTCAGGAAGCCGGTGGACCACCAGCCGAGGTTCACGGTGTCACCGCGCCCGAAGGAGGGCAGGAGGTCAAGCTCGACCGAGAAGACGTAGATCAGCAGGATGCCGATCAGGAAGGTGGGCAGCGAAACGCCGATGAGCGAGATTGTCATGACCGCGTTGGCGGCAACCGTGCCACGACGGAGCGCGGTGAAGACGCCAAGGACGATGCCGAAGAAGATGGCGAGAAAGCCAGAGACAAACGCCAGTTCCAGCGTGGCGGGGGCGCGTTCCAGCAGGATGTCGGCGACGGGTCGGCCTTGTCGGTAGGAGATGCCGAAATTGCCCTGCACCGCGTTTTCGAGGAAGCGGAAGTATTGCACCGGGAAGGGCTGGTCGAGGCCAAGCTGCGCGCGGAGCCGCGCGATATCGGCATCGGTGCGCTCCTGTCCCAGCATGTTGTCGATCGGGTCGCCCACGAAGGTGAACATCGAAAACGCCACCAGCCCCACGATCAGCAGGACCAGGATCGACTGGAACACGCGGCGGAGGATGAAGCTGATCATCCGGGGATCGTGGGGCGCGGGCGAGGCGAGGTCAAGCATTGCCGCCGGGGAAGCGCCGCTCGTCGCGCCCTTGCGTGCGCGCCTCGCTTTGGCTGGCGCGGAAGTGTTCAGTCGCGGCGCGGGTGGGGAGGGCAGGACCGGGGCGCTGCCCCGGACCCCGACATATTTTCAAAGAGAAGAAGGGGGGCGGGTGTGCCCCCCAATGTTGGTGTCATTTCACGGTGACCCAGCGCAGGATGAAGAAATTGTCGGGGCGTTGGGTGAGGGTGATGTTGTCGCGCGCGCCCCAGACGAGCGGTTGGACGTAGAGGGGGACGTAGGCCTGTTCGGATTGGTAGATGCCGACCGCCTCGGTCATCAGGGCCTGGCGCTTGCTGTCGTCGACCTCGGACTGGATCAGGGGCAGGAGGGTGTCGATCCGGGCGTTGGAATAGTCGCCGAAGTTCCAGGAGCCGAGTTTCTTTTCCGGGTTCGGGGTGGCGAGGAGGAAACGGATCGGGTGTTCGTGGTCGAATGTACCCGGCGACCAGCCGAGGAGGTACATGTCGAAATTGTCCTCGCGCAGTTCTGGCCAGTAGTTGCGCACGGGCATGGCGTCGAGTTCGGCGTCGAGGCCTACTTGCGCCAGCATCGACACGACCGCCTGGCAGACGGCTTCGTCGTTGAGGTAGCGGTCGTTGGGGCATTTCAGGCCGAAGCCGAAGCCGTCTGGGTAGCCTGCCGAGCGCAGGAGGTCGCGGGCCTTGGCCGGGTCGTATTCGGGACGTGCCGAGAGGGCTGGCACGTAGCCGCGCATGGCCGGGCTGACGAGCTGGCTGGCGGGTTCAGCCGATCCGCGCATGATCGTCTGCAGGATCGCGGGGACGTTCACGGCGTGGGCCACGGCCTGCCGGACCTTGACGTTGGTGAAGGGGTTGGCGTCGCCTTCGTTGGCGCCGTATTTCAGGAGGTCCGCGCCCTGCGCCATGCCGAGCATGATCACGCGCGCCTCGATCCCGCGGATGACCTCTACGCCGTCGCGGCCGTCGAGGCGGGCGGCGTCCTGGATGGGGACCGGGTTGATCATGTCCACGTCACCCGACAAGAGCGCCGCCACGGCGGTGGCGGGGTTCTGGATCGGCGTGAAGGTGGCGGTGGTGATGTTGTGTTCGGCCTCTCCCCACCAGCCGTCGAAGGGGGTGAGGACGGTTTTGAGGCCGGGCTGGCGTTCACTCAGCTGGAATGCGGCGGTGCCGTTGGCGTTGAGGGTGGCGAAGTTCTCGGCATCCTTGGCGGGGCGTTCCGCGCCGTTGGCGGCGGCCCAGCCCGCATCCATGATCATCCAGTTGGCGATCGAGTCGGGAAAGATCGGGTTGGGCGCGGCGGTCAGGATGTCGACGGTGTAGTCGTTGACCGCGATCACGTCGGTGACGCCGGCGAACCAGCTGGCGGTGTCGGCCTCGGGCGAGGCGGCGCGTTCGTAGGAGAAGACCACGTCTTCGGCGGTGAAATCCTCGCCCCCGTGGAAGGTCACACCGCGGCGCAGGGTGAAGCGCCAACCGCCGCCGTCGGACTGAATGGGCTCCCATGACGTGGCGAGCGCGGGTTCGATGGCCATGTCCTTGCCGCGGCGCACGAGGCCTTCGTAGACGTTGTTGAGAAATCCCAGCACCGGGGCGGAGTTCACCGCGTGCGGGTCCATCGTTTGCGGGTCGGTGGTGCCGGCCCAGGAAAACGGCGCGGCGCCGGCGGCGCTCGCCAGTGTCAGCGACATGGCAGAGGCGGTCAGAAATCGTTGCATGGCAAAACCTCGGGAATAAATGGGATCAAGCCATGATCATACCGCGTGGGCGGGTCACATCAAATCGCGGGGCGTTTGCGGTCTGCTTTCAGCCGAAGATCGCCTTGAACCGCTCGATACAGAGGCGGAAGCCATCCTCGAAATTGCCGTTGCCGGGGTGGTAGACGGATTCGAAGCTGATCACGCCGTCATAGCCATCGGCGCGCAGGGCATCGGCGATGGGCTGGAACTGGTCGGCCAGTTGGCCCTCACCCATGCGGCGCACTTCGAGCGTGGCGCGGGGCGTATCGACGAGCACGTCCTTGATGTGGACATGGCCCAGATAGCCGTCTTTCACCTCGTCATACCCGTCGGGCCATGCGCGTTCGTGGCACCAGCAATTGTTGGCCGGGTCCCAGAGGACCTTGAGTGCGTCCTTGGCGTCCAGTTCGTCGATCAGTTTGGCCGCGGTATAGTTGGAATTGACCATTGTGCCGTTGCCGGTTTCCACCACCAGCGTGACGCCCTCGGCGCGGGCCAGTTCGACGGCGGGGGCGATCATCGGGGCCATCGTGTCCCACGCGCCGTGGGCGACGTTCCACTTTTCCGCTCCGCCCTTGCCCCAGAGGATCTGCTCCTTTTTCTGGGTCATGATGCGGATGAGGGGGGAGCCGACCACGTGCGCCATGTCGATCACCCGTTTGAGCGCGTCCATGTGTTGCGTGTGGAGCGCGTCGCCGGGGCGGTTGGCGCTGGTCGTTCCGGCGAAGACGTGGCGTGACAGGCAGGACACCGGGTGGCCACGGTCGCGCAACAGCGTGTCGATGTCCCTGATTTCCTGCGCGGTATGGTCGCCGACCTCGGTATCGCCGACGAATTGCAGTTCGGCATATTCGAGGTCGAATTCCTCCATCACGTCGAGCGCGTGGGCGAGATCGCGGCTGATGCCGTCGCAGATGACGCCGAGTTTCATGGGGTGTCTCCTTTGCATGCAGGCTCATCGGCCCTGATGGGCCGCCTCGCGTCAGCGCGTTTTCTTCGCGGCGTGGCGGTGCAGTTCGGCGCCCACGATCTCCTCGATCACGCGGGTGCAGGTCCAGTTGTCGCCGTCCGGGTAGCGCGTGCGCCCGGCGTGGAAGATCTGCATCGCCGCCGCCGCCGTGTGCAGCGGCACGCCCAGTTCCTCGCCCAGCCCCATCGAGATCGTGAGGTCCTTGTGCATCGTGTTGATGTGGCTGCCGGTGCCTTCGAACTGCCGGTCGATGATCTTTTCCAGCGCGTTGTTGACCACGCCGCAGCCCGCAGAGGAGGTGGAGAAGACCTTGAGGATGACCTCTCCCGGAACGCCCGCCTTGGCCGCCAGCGCGGCGGCTTCGAACGTGGCGGAGAATTGCGCGCCGATCAGCGATTGCAGGCAGGCCTTGACCGTCTGGCCATCGCCGGGGCGGGTGCCCACGCGGTGGATATTGGCGCTGACCGCCTCCATCACCGGCGCGAACCGGTCGAGCACGGCATCTGGGGCCGCGGCCATCATCGTCAGCGTGCCGCCCTGCGCGCCGGGAAACCCGCCCGACACAGGCGTGTCGATCAGGTGCAGGCCCGAGCCTTCGAGGGCTGCGCCGATTTCGCGCGCCTCGCGGGGTTTGACGGTGGCCGACAGGATGATGGCGCTGCCTTTGGCCATGGTCGTGGCGAGGCCGTCGAGGATGACCTCCTTGGCCTGATCGCCGTTCATGACCATGACGAAAACCGCGTCCGAGGCCGCGCCGACCTCTGCCGCGTTGTCCTTGCATACGCCGCCGAGGTCGGCAAAGGCCGACATGCGGTGATCCAGCAGGTCCCAGCCGCTTGTTTCAAAACCGTTCGCGATCAGGTTCTTCGCCAGTCCCGATCCCATGTCACCGATGCCGATGATGCCCGTGCGCATGATGCGTCTCCCTTGTGATCCGGGGCCGACGGATGCGGCCCGGACGCGTTTGGTTGCGATACGAAGGGGTTTCGGCGGCCAAGGCTGGCCACAGGCGGGTCCAGAAGACACCCCCCGCCCGGTCCCAAGATAAGCGCAAGCGGGCGGGTCCTGTCACCAAGTTTCTTTGCGGGGCGTTTGGCGGGGTGCGGCCACGGCGGTGTTGCAACCGGTTGCACGGTGCTGCGGGATGCGGCAACATCGCGGGCAGGGAGAGAAGCGATGGCTGTCACGCTCAAGGATGTTGCGGCACGCGCGGGCGTGTCCCGGTCGGCGGTATCGCGCACCTTCACCGCCGGTGCATCGGTGTCGGACGCCACGCGCCGGCGGGTGGAAGAGGCCGCGCGGGCGCTGGGTTACGCGCCGTCGGCGCTGGCCTCGGCGCTGACGACGGGGCGGACGCAACTGATCGGGCTGGTGTCGAACAACTTCCACAACCCGATCTTCCTCGAAGTCTTCGACTTGTTCACGCGCGGCTTGCAGGAGCGCGGCCTGCGGCCCTTGCTGGTCAATCTCAGTGACGAGACCGATCCCGAGGCGTCCGTCCGGATGCTGCGGCAATACTCGGTGGATGGCGTGATCGTGGCGTCCTCGACCCTGCCGCCGTCCTTTGCCAAGGCGTTCCGCGATGCGGGCCTGCCGGTGGTGCATTCCTTCGGGCGGGCGTCCGACCAGCCGCCGGTGGACGTGGTGGGGATCGACAACGTCGAATGCGGGCGGATCGCCGCGCGGGCTTTCCTTGCGCGCGGCATGACGCGGGTTGCGTTCCTTGGCGGGCCGGTGGAGGCGACCTCGACCCAGGACCGGGGGTCGGGCTTCGTGACCGAACTGGCGGGTGCGCCGGGCGTGGCGGTCACCACCAGCTATGCCGCCGCCTATTCCTTCGATGCGGGCCGGGCGGAGATGCAGCGGCTTCTGTCGCACGGGCCTCCGGCGCAGGGGTATTTCTGCGGCGACGACGTGCTGGCCATCGGCGCGCTGAGTGCCGTGCGCGAGGCGAGGCTGGACGTGCCGGGCGACGTGTCGCTGATCGCGCTCAACGACATGGAAATGGCGCGGTGGGAAGGCATCGGTCTCGCCACCATCCGCCAGCCGCTGGACGCGATGATCGAGCGGTCGATCGAGACTATGGTCGCCACGATCGAGGATCCCGCGCGGGTCCCGCGCGCGGTGACCTTCCCCTGCGAACTGGTGGAGCGGGGGACGCTGAAGCCCTTGGGGTGAGCGTCCAGCGCGGAATCAAGGCCGCAGGCCGCCGCGCATCGCCGGGCCGCCCCCCGGCACGGCGATTTTGCCGCCGTCAACGCGCCGCATGAATGTTGCCCGGACTTGGCAACCATAAAGGTTCCTAGAAAGACGGTTGATCGCCGCACCGCGGCCCGACGATGCGCGGCTCAGCGATACATCGGTGGCCGCGCGTCCACCCACGCGCCATCGGCCTTGGCAGACGCCACCGTCGCATAGACCGACGCCATCGACCGCAACCCGGCCTCGGCCTTCGGAAAGTGGTCGGCAGCGGGATCAAGCGGCGTGCCGTCGCGTCGTGCGCGGATCGCGGCGGCAAGATCGACATAGATGTTGGCGACCGCCAGCGGAAAGCCTTCTGGATGGGCAATCGGCACCCGGCTCACATGCGCGGCCATCTCGGAAATCCCGCCTTCACCCTTCTCGATGATCTCGGTCCGGCCGTTCAGGCGCGTGTACCACACCTGTCCGGGTTGTTCCGAATGCCAGCGCACGCCGCCTTTCTCGCCGAACACCTGGATGTCGAGCCCGTGCATCCGCCCGATCGCGATGGTCGAGGTCCAGAGCCGCCCGATCGTGCCCTTCGACAGGCGGAAATTCACCATCGCGTCGTCTTCGAGCACCCGCGACGGGATGGTCGAGGCGAAATCGGCGCTGAGGGTCGTGACCTCGTCGCCGGTGATGAAGGTGGCAAGGTTCAGCGCGTGGATGCCGCAATCGGCCATCTGGCCTGACACGCCCGCCATCGCCGGATCGTACCGCCAGCGCACGCGCGGATTGTCGGCATCTCCCGCATCGGCGTGGTGGCCGTGGGAGAAGTTGGCGACCACGCAGCGGATCGCGCCCAGCTCTCCGCTCGCCACCATGTGCCGCATGTGGCGCACCATGGGGTAGGCGGAATAGCAGTAGTTCACCGCGCAGATCCTGCCCGTGGCCTCTGCCGTGCGGACGATGTCCTCGCCTTCCTCGACCGTCATGGTCATCGGCTTTTCGCACAGGACGTTGAACCCGGCCTCAAGGAAGGCCTTGGTGATCTCGTAATGGGTCGAGTTGGGCGTGGCGACGGTGACGAGGTCGATCCGGTCCTCGCGGCCCTTCTCGCCGTCCAGCATCTCCTGCCAGTTGCCATAGGCGCGGTCGGCGGCGACGCCCAGCGACTGCGCATAGGCGCGGCCCTTGTCCGCGTCGATGTCGAGCGCGCCGGCGGCGAAGGTGAAATGTCCGTCGGCCTGTGCGCCCAGACGGTGCGCCGGCCCGATCTGGCTGCCTTCACCGCCGCCGATCATGCCCCAGTTCAGTTTGGTCATCTGCGTTGTCCTTCACGGGAACTGCTCATCCGCCCTGATGGGCGGCCTCGCTTGTGGCCTAGAAACCGATGCTTTTCAGGTAGCTGGCGTTGATCTTGGCATCGCCCAGCGGATCGGTGTCGGGCAGGGTGGGATCGCAATCCTGTTCCACCGTGCACCACCCCTCGAACCCCGCATCCAGCAGCACCTGCCGCACCGCGGGGAAATCCACGTCGCCGTCGCCCAAGTTGCAAAAGATGCCCTGCCCGCAGGCCGTGTAGAAATCGGTCGAATTCGCCACGACCTCGGCCTTCACCTTCGGGTCGATATCCTTGAAATGCATGTAGGAAATGCGGTCGATATGCCGTTTCATGAAGGCGACCGGGTCGTATCCTGCATAGGAATGGTGCCCGGTGTCGAAACAGATCTTGAGGATCTTGTCGTCGACCTCGTCCAGCAGGCGCTCCAGTTCCGGCTCGAAATCCATGAAGCCCGCGGCGTGGGCGTGGATGCCCACGGTCAGGCCGTATTCCTCGGCCCCCATGCGGGCGATGTCGGCGATGCGGCCCTTGTAGGCCTGCCATTCGGCGTCATCCATCTTTTCCGCCGCGTCCCAGCGACCCGCCGTGGGTGCGCGGCGGGGAGAGATCGAATCGATCAGAACGAGGTGCTGCGCGCCGTGCGCGACCAGCGCCTTGCAGGTGCGCACCGACCCGTCCATCACGTCGTCCCATGCAGCCGGGTCGTGGAAGGGGCGGAAGACGACGCCGCCGATCAGGGTCTGGTCGAACTCCTCCAGCGCCTCGGCCAGCACGGCGGGGTCCTCGGGCATGAAGCCAACGGGGCCCAGCTCGATCCCGGAATACCCGGCCTCGGCGTTTTCCTTCAGCACCTGCCGCCACGGCGGGTTGCGCGGGTCATCTGCAAATTCCACACCCCAGGAACAGGGGGCGTTGCCGATCTGGATGGTCATGGGCGGCGCTCCTTAAACGGCCTGCCAGCCGCGGCTGGCGTCAGAGGCGCGGGCGGCGGCCATCACGCGATGCACCGCAAGCCCGTCATGGAAGGTGGGCCAGACAGGCTGGCCGGTGTCGATCGCGGTCAGGAAATCCTTGGCCTCGATGATGATCTGGTCCTGGTACCCGGTGCCGTGGCCCGGCCCCTGGCAGAAGGGCAGGTAGTCGGGGTGTTCGGGGCCGGTCAAGACCCGTGTGAAGCCGCGCTGCGCCTCCGGCCCCTCGGCCAGATACAGGTGCACGGAATTCTGGTCTTCCTGATCGAACCGCACCGCGCCCCTGGTCCCGAAAATCTCGTAGACGTACCCCATCTTGCGCCCCGTCGCGACGCGGCTGGCAAACAGGTGCCCCAGCACGCCGCTGTCGAACCGCATCATCATGGTGACCTGGTCGTCATTGGTGACCGACTCGCCCCCGCGCGTCGGATGCACGGTTTCAATCACCGCGTTCACCTCCGCCACCGGGCCCATAAGCGCCAACGCGGCATTGATCGGATGCGGTGCCAGATCGCCGAGGCAACCGTTCGCCGCCCCATGTGCCCGCCATGACGACACCGTCGCATCGGCAAAGAAATCCTCGGTATGCTCCACCCGGAAAGAGGTGATCTGCCCCAGCGCGCCGTCGGCCAACAACTTGCGCACGAACTGCGCGGCGGGCGTGCGGATGTAGTTGTAGGCGACCATGTGCGGCACGCCCGCTGCGTCGGCGGCGGCGCACATCGCCTCTGCCTCGGCCACGTCCAGCCCCATGGGCTTTTCGCACATAACCGGCTTGCCAAGCGTGAAGGCGGCCTGCGCGATCTCCAGATGCGTGTCCTGTGGCGAGGCGATGACCACCGCGCCCACCTTCGGGTCCTCGACCACGTCTTGCCAGTTGGCTCCCGCCCGGTCGAACCCATAGGCCTGCGCATACCGCGCACCCGAGGCCTCGGACGCACCGCAAATCGCCGCCAGCCGCGGCTTCAGCGTGGTTTCAAACACGGTCCCGACAGCGGCGAAGGCGGCGGAATGCGCCTTGCCCATGTAGCCGCCCCCGATGACCCCGATCCCGATCGTTGCCATGGCAATCCTCCCAAGACCGGTCCGCGCGATTCCAGTATTGCAACCGGTTGCAATTTGACTAATCTGGCCCGGACGAAAGCGCAAGCGCGCAATTTCGAACGGGAGGACGGCGGATGGCGGAGACGCATCGGCTGACGGTGACGCAGGCCATCGTGCGCTGGCTTCTGGCGCAATATATCGAAATCGACGGGGTCGAGACGCGGATCTGCGGTGGCGGCTTCGGCATCTTCGGCCACGGCAACGTGCCCTGCCTGGGCGAGGCGCTTTACCCCGTGCAGGACGAGCTGCCGCTTTACCGTGGCCAGAACGAACAGAGCATGGGATTCGCGGCGGCGGGTTATGCCAAGTACCACCTGCGCCAGCGGTTCATGTTCTGCACGGCAAGCGCCGGGCCGGGCACCGCGAACCTCCTGACCGCCTCGGCGCTGGCCCATGCCAACCGCTTGCCGATGCTGATGCTCTGCGGGGACACGTTCCTGACGCGGCTGCCGGATCCGGTGCTGCAACAGCTTGAGCACTTCGGCGACCCGTCGCTGGGCCTGAACGATGCGTTCCGCGCGGTGACGCGCTACTGGGACCGGATCACGCATCCCGCGCAGATCATCCAGTCGCTGCCTGCCGCGCTTGCGGTGATGCTCGACCCGGCCGAGTGCGGCCCGGCCTTCATCGGGCTGCCGCAGGACGTGCAGGGCTGGGCATGGGATTACCCGGCAGAGATGTTCGAACGCCGCGTGCACCGCATCCGGCGACAGACCCCCGACACGGACGAGATCGCCGATGCCGCCGCCGCCCTGCGCGGCGCGAAACGCCCCATGATCATCGCGGGCGGCGGGGTGCAGTATTCTCGTGCGGTATCCGACCTGACCTCCTTTGCCGAGGCGCACGCGATCCCCGTGGTCGAAACCATCGCGGGCCGGGCGAACCTTGTCTCGACCCATGATCTGAACACCGGCCCGGTCGGCGTGACCGGATCGGACAGCGCCAACACCATCGCGTCCGAGGCGGACGTGATCCTTGCCGTCGGCACGCGGCTGCAGGACTTCACGACCGGGTCATGGACGGCCTTCGCCAAGGAGGCGCAGATCGTGTCGCTCAACGCTGCGCGGCACGACGCGGGCAAGCACCGCGCGCTGCCGGTTGTGGGCGATGCGAAACTGGGGCTGCAGGCGCTGGGCGCGGCGATGTCCGGCTATTCCGCGCCGGCAGACTGGACCAAACGCGCGCGGGACGAACGCGCCAAGTGGGATGACGAGGTCGCGCGCACCGTGGCCCACGGCAACCGCCCCAATTCCTACGCGCAGGCCATCGGCGTCGTGAACGCGCTCTGCGATCCGCGCGACCGGGTGGTGACCGCCGCGGGAGGCCTGCCGGCCGAGGTAACGGCCAACTGGCGCACTCTCGACATCGGCACCGTGGACGTCGAATTCGGCTTCTCCTGCATGGGGTACGAAATCGCCGGCGGCTGGGGCGCGCGCATCGCGCAGGCCGAGGTCGAACCCGATCAGGACACCATCGTCTTCGTCGGCGACGGGTCGTACCTCTTGATGAACTCCGACATCTATTCGTCTGTCCTGACGCGGAAAAAGATGATCGTGCTGGTGCTCGACAACGGCGGGTTCGCCGTCATCAACAAGCTGCAGAACAACACCGGACAGGAAAGCTTCAACAACCTGATCGCCGATTGCCCGACGGTGCCCGAAGCCTTCGCCGTCGACTTCGAAGCCCACGCCCGCGCCATGGGGGCCGAAGCCGAAACCGTCGCCAACCCGGCTGAGTTGGGCGAGGCGTTCCAGCGTGCCAAGGCGTCTGACAAGACCACCGTGATCGTCATGCAGGTCGACCCCTACGAGGGCTGGACCGAAGGCGGCCACGCGTGGTGGGAGGTCGGCACGGCGCAGGTGTCAGACAGCGCCGAGGTGCGCGCCAAGCACGAGGAATGGGAATCCTCGCGCAGCAAGCAGCGGCAGGGGGTCTAGATGGACCTGGTCGACGGGATCGCGCGGAACAACTTCATCATCGTGGGCCGCGCGGGCATCGATTTCTTCACCGATGCCGGCGTCGCCGTTGAGGATGCCGAACGCGTCAGCGTGGGTCTTGGCGGATCGTCCGCGAATATCGGCGCGGGCATCTGCAAGTTCGGCGGCAAGGCGTCGCTCGTGACCTGCGTCAGCGATGACAGCATCGGCTCGTACTGCATTGGCCAGCTTGAAAAATACGGCGTCGGCGCGGAATACGTGCGCCGGGTGGGTGGCGAATACCGCAACTCGCTCGCCGTCTATGAAAGCCGCGTCGAAGGCCACCGCAACGTGATCTACCGCAACGGCGCCGCCGACTTCCAGATGTCCGTCGAAGACGTTGAAGCGGTGGACTATTCCCGCTTCGGCGTGCTCATCACGGCGGGCACCGTCTTTGCCGCCGAACCGTCGCGCAGCGCCGCGTTCCGCGCGTTCGAGCTCGCCAGGGCGGCGGGCCTGCCGATCATCTTCGACGTCGATTACCGCCCCTACAGCTGGCCCTCACCGCAAGTCGCCGAAGAGGTCCTGTCCCGCGCCGCCGACCAGTGCGACATGATCGTCGGCAACGACGAGGAATTCGGGTTCATGGCCGGGGGCTTGGACAAGGGCCTTGCCAAGGCACGCGAAGTCGCCACCCGCGCCGCCATCGTGGTTTACAAGATGGGTGAGAAAGGTGCCGTAACCTTCGCCGGTGGCGAGGAGATCCGCACCGGCATCTACCCGGTCGAGGCGCTGAAACCCACCGGCGCGGGCGACAGCTTCATGTCCGGCTGCATGGCCGCGCTGGCCGCCGGTCACCCGCTGAAAGAGGCGATCCTGCGCGGCTCCGCCTGCGCCGCGATCACCGTGTCGCGCCCCGGCTGCGCGCCCGCTTTGCCATACCCTGACGACCTCGAGGCGTTCCTCGCCTCCCATCCCGGCCCCACGGAGGCTTGAATGCACATCCCGCCTTTCGACAATGAAAACAAACCCATCGTGGACGTTGATGATGCTTTGGTTCCGCTGAACTATTTCAACATCGTCAAGCTGACCGAAGGCCAGCATTTCGACTACCGGCTGGCGGAGTATGAGACCTGCATCGTCCCCGCCACGGGCACGGTCGATGTCGAGACTGGTGGCGAAACCTTTGCCGGGATCGGCAACCGCGGCGAGGACGTGTGGGACGGCGAACCCGAAGGCGTCTATGTCCCAACCGATACCGGCGCGCGCATCACTTGCCGCTCGGCCAGCGCCGAGGTGTTCGTCGCGGGCGCGAAATTCGCCGAGACGCTGAAGCCCTTCGCGGTGCGCCGGAACGAATTGGACCTCGTGCAATACGGGTCGGACGACACCAAGACCCACCGCAAGATCAAACACATCCTCGGTGCCAACCAGCACGACCGCGTCGGGCGGCTGTTGGTGAGCGAGCTCTTCACGGTGGGTGCAGGCGGCTGGTCGGGCTTTCCCAGCCACAAGCACGACACCGACCGCCTGCCGGACGAGAGCCGCCACGACGAGACCTACAACTTCCGGTTCAAACCCAATTACGGCTCGGGCCTGCAGATGCTCCAGCGGGTCGATAACGAACCGGGCGACGCCTATCACATCATGGACGGGTCCACGATCTGCATCGACAAGGGTTACCACCCGTGCTGCGTCCTGCCGGGATACGAGATGTACTATTTCACGATCCTCGGCGGGCTGTCGCAGCGGTCGCTGAAACAGTATTTCCAGCCGACCCACGCCGAACAACTGCACACGATCCCCGGCATCATGGACATGGTTGCCAAGTTCAAGTGACGCTTTAGCAAGAGGCGAAAACCCATGACTCTCGCGACCTTGACCGAGGTTCTTCAGCCTGCGCGCGAACAGGGATACGCGGTGGCCGGCCTTGTCTGCCTGGGCTGGGAAGATGCCCGCGCCTATGCGCAGGCGGCCGAGGCCGAAGGCTGCCCCGTGATCCTGCAGGCCGGCCCGTCCTGCCGCGCGCACACGCCCCTGCCGGTGCTGGGCGCGATGTTCCGCTGGCTTGCCGACAGCGTCAGCGTGCCGGTCGTGGCGCATCTTGACCACGGTTACGAGGTGCAGGAATGCCGCGACGCGATCGCGGCGGGCTTCACCTCGGTCATGTTCGACGGCTCGAAACTGCCGCTCGAGGACAACATCCGCATCACGTCAGACATCGTGGCGATGGCGCACGAGGCGGGCGTGTCCTGCGAGGGAGAGATCGGGTTCGTGGGCTATGACGGCGGGGCCGAAAGCCTAGGCACCGACCCCGACGAGGCCGCGCGGTTCGCAGCAGAGACGGGCGTGGACGCGATGGCGATCTCGGTCGGGAACGTGCATCTGCAGACGCAGGCCTCGCAGGGGCTCGACGAGGCGCGGATCGCGGCGATCGAGGCGGTGACCGACGTGCCGCTGGTGATCCATGGCGGGTCGGGCGTGCCGGTGGCGCAGCGCATGAGGCTGTCGCGGGGCAGCGCGATCTGCAAGTTCAACATCGGCACCGAGTTGCGACAGGTCTTCGGCGCCTCGCTGCGCGCGGCACTTGCCGCCGATCCCGACAGGTACGACCGGGTGGGCATCCTGAAAGAGGTGCACGATCCGATCTTCACCGCCACCCGCGAGGTCCTGCGCGCCTTCAAACCGGCCTGAGCGGGGGCTCGTCGCGCCCGACCGGGCGCGCCTCGCGGCAAGGGTCAGTGATCGTGGCCGGCGTGGCTTTCGGTCTCGGCGTTTTCGCCTTCCACCTGGATCGTGATGGCAATCTCTGTGCCGGTGGACAGGATCAGCGTGACGTCCGCCTCTGTGCCTTCCGCCAGCGGCACGGTGAGGTCCGTCAAACGGATGAAGACGCCTTCCGGCTCCATGTCCAGTTCTTCGCCCGGCAGGAGCATGTAGTCATCAAGCGGCACGTCCCGCCCGTCCGCCTTGACCGGTGCACCCACCAGCGCGGCATCGGCCCAGTCCGCGCGGAACGCGTGCAGGATCACCGGAGCATCGCCCTCGTTGTGGATCTCCACGAAGGCACGCGCTACTTGCCCTTCGGTCGCGGCCATCCAGCCTTCGCCCACGTGCAACCCGTCGGCCAGGGCGGGGGAGGCGAAGAGCAGGGCAAGAATGGCGGCGCGCATGGGGCTTTCCTGATGTAATGTTATTACATCATCTGACGGATCGGTCCCGATGGCAAGCCGCAGTCAGACCATCATCTCTTTGGTGGCGGTCAGATGCACATCCGGGTAGTCGCGCACCACGCGGTCGATGTCCCATTGCAGGCGGGTCAGGTAGACGACGTCGCCGTCATGGTCATGCGCGATCTGCTGCTTGTTGGCGTTCACGAACGCCTCGACCTTGTCCTTCGGTCCCGACGCCCAGCGGGCGGAGGTGAACTGCGTCGGTTCGAACCGGACGGGCAGGCCGTATTCCAGCTCGATCCGGCTCGCCAGCACCTCGAATTGCAGCGCGCCGACGACGCCCACGATGAAGCCCGACCCGATATTGGGCTTGAAGACCTTGGCGGCACCCTCTTCGGCGAACTGCATCAGCGCCTTTTCAAGGTGCTTGGCCTTCAGCGGATCACCCGCGCGGCAGCCTTGCAGAAGCTCGGGCGCGAAGGAGGGGATGCCGGTCACGCGCAGCGCCTCGCCCTCGGTCAGCGTGTCGCCGATGCGAAGCTGGCCGTGGTTGGGGATGCCGATGATGTCGCCCGCCCAGGCCTCCTCGGCCAGTTCGCGGTCGGCGGCGAGGAACAGGACGGGGTTCGAAATCGCCATCGGCTTTTTCGACCGCACATGCGTCAGCTTCATGCCGCGCTTAAAATGGCCCGAGGCGAGGCGCAGGAACGCCACCCGGTCGCGGTGCTTGGGGTCCATGTTGGCCTGCACCTTGAAGACGAACCCGGCCACTTTCGGCTCTTCCGGCAGGATCTGGCGCGGCTCGGCCGACTGGATCTGCGGCTGCGGGCCGTACCCGGCGATCCCGTCCATCAGTTCCTTCACGCCGAAGGAGTTGATGGCCGAGCCGAACCAGATCGGCGTCATCGTCCCGTCCAGCACGGCCTGTGGGTCGAGCCTCGGCAGAAGTTCGCGCGCCATTTCCACTTCTTCGCGCAACTGCTCCAGCAGGTGGTCGGGGACGTGTTCGGCCAGCGCGGGGTCGTTCAGCCCCTCGATCTTGATGCTTTCGGCCACGACGTTGCGGTCGGCGCGGTCCATCAGCTCCAGCCGGTCGCGCAGCATGTCGTAACAGCCGAGGAAATCCTGCCCCATCCCGATCGGCCACGAGGCGGGCGTGACGTCGATGGCAAGGTTCTCCTGGATCTCGTCGATGATGTCGAACGTGTCGCGGCTTTCGCGGTCCATCTTGTTGCAGAAGGTCAGGATCGGCAGGTCGCGCAGGCGGCAGACCTCGAATAGCTTCCGCGTCTGGCTTTCCACGCCCTTGGCGCCGTCGATCACCATCACCGCCGCATCAACCGCCGTCAGCGTGCGATAGGTGTCTTCGGAAAAGTCGCTGTGACCGGGCGTGTCGACAAGGTTGAAGCGGAACTCCCTGAAATCGAACGACATCGCCGAGGCCGAGACGGAAATGCCCCGGTCCTTTTCCATCGCCATGAAGTCCGACCGGGTGCGCCGGGCCTCGCCCTTGGCGCGCACCTGTCCCGCCATCTGGATCGCGCCGCCGAACAGAAGGAACTTTTCCGTCAGCGTGGTCTTGCCCGCGTCGGGGTGCGAGATGATCGCAAAGGTCCGGCGGCGGGCGATCTCGGGTGGCAGATCGGGGCGGTTGGGGGACGTGTCCAGCATGGCGCGCAGATAGGCGATGTGCCGCCCAAGGGCAAGGCGCGCGGGCCCTGCGTCAGGGCCGCGCCACCAGCACGTCACAGGGCGGCGTGCGGATCAGGTCGGTCGCAAGCGATCCCAGCAGGGCCGGGCCACCGCCCACGCGGCCATGCGCGCCGACGGCCACAAGGTCCGCCCCGTCGCGCTGCACCGCTTCGTTGATGACGCGAAGCGGGCTGCCGGTGACAACCTCCACGCCATCCCGCGCGGGATCGGGGTCAAGCGCTTCTTCCCACGCGTCGGCCTCGGCCGCGACGTCCTTGCGGAACGCTGCCTCCAGCGTGGCCATCGTGTCGGAGTTGCGCGACAGGTGCCCGGTATAGGGAATTTCCAGCGCGTGAACCGGCGTGATCCGCGCACCGGGCACCCAGCGCCGGGCAGTCCGCATCGCGGCAACCGAGGCCGGGGAGAAATCCGTCGCGGCGAGGATGCGGGAATAAGCGCCGTCCGCCTCTCCCGTGACCAGCAGGACGGGCGTGCGGGTGTGGCGCACGATCCGGCTCATCGTCGTCTCGCGCAGCATGTCGAGGAACTTGCGCGGCCGGTGCGCGCCCATCACCAGCAGGTCCGCCGTATCGGCTTCCCTTAACAGCGTCTCCACCGGGTCACCGCGCAGGCAGGCGAAGTCACACTCTTGCCCATCGGCCAGCGCATCGCACAGCCGCGTCTGCGTCTCGACCGTGCTGGCCTGCATCGGGTCGGCGACGGCGTCGGGCAGGTCCTCGTCCAGCACGTGCACCACCGACAACCGCGCCCCCGACGCGCCCGCAAGCTGGAACGCACGCGCCAGCGCGCGGTCGGATCGTTCGGAAAGATCGGTTGCGGCGAGTATCTTCATGGCTGCTCCCTTTGTCAGGTACAGACCTAACCACGCGCAGCGGTCCTGAGAAGGGGCAGAAGGTTCATATCCGTCAGCAGCTCATGACATAAACTGGCAGGACTGGCTGGTAGAGAACGCTCATTCGAAACGGAGGATTCCCGCATGACACTGAATGAAATCGCCAATGAACTGGTCGCCGGATGCCGCGAAGGGCGCGAGAACGAGAACCTCGGCAAGCTCTATGCCGACAATGCCGTCTCGGTCGAGGCGATGGCCATGGGCGACCAGGGGCCGGAAACCCACGGCCTTGACGGCATTCGCGGCAAACACGCGTGGTGGGATTCGACGTTCGAGGTGCTGGAGGCCAACATCTCGGACCCGTTCCCGCATGGCGATGACCGCTTTGCCGTGATCTTCGAGGTTAAGACCAAGGAAAAGGAAAGCGGCCGCGTCGACGACATGAAAGAGGTCGCCGTCTATCACATTGCGGATGGCAAGATCGTGCGGGAAGAGTTCTTCTATGGCGCGGGCGGCTAAGCCCGCGACCCTCAGCCCGAAGACGACCGGCGCAGCAGGTCTGCTGCGTCGGGACGGTCCAGCAATTGTTCGGTCACCTCGAACTCGCGCAGCATCAGCGGGTCGTGCCCGCGCATGCGGTGCGCGACCTCGGCGTTGATCTCGGACGGGAGTGCGGGTTGCGTCCGGGTGTCGATCAGCAGCGATTCCGCCGCGATCCCCTCGGCATAGATGATCTGGTGATCGTCGAAGAGCAGCTGGAAGTAATCCACGAACCCGCCCTGCATCCGGTAGACGGACTTGCCGTTCACAAGGTGGCGCACCTTCACCAGAAGCTCGGACCGGCCCGCGCCCAGACGGTCGCGTCGCTGGTAGATGAACAGGCGGTGGTCGGGGCTGACGACAAGATCGCCGGCATTGTGCAGCGTGCCCGCGGTGATGACGATGGGCGCCATCTCGCCACTGGCGCGCACGGTGGTCTGGCCGATCCAGCGGATCGCCTGCGCGCCGTCGTCGCGTGTCAGCACCTTGTCGCCGACGCTCAGTTGTTCGATGGGCACCTGCGCGCCCGAAGCGACGGTGATCATCGTGCCCCGCGTGAAGGACACGCAGGCCACCTGCGCCAGCTTTTCCTCGGCGCTGTCGCGGTCGATGCCCACAAGCGTGATGTCGCTTTTCACCGGCATCGGGGCGAGGGGCAGGGCAAAGATTTCCACCACGCCGCCGGCCTCGTCGACCTCGACCAGCACCAGCACCTCGGTGGTCGATCCGTCGGGCGCCATGAAGGTCAGCGCGCAGTCCAGCACCACGCGGTGGCCCGGCATGCCCGCCTGCGAGCGTTCGGCGACAAGGAACCGCCCGCCGCCCTGCGGCAACAGTTCCAGCCGAGACCGTTCGGCATGGGCCGACAGCGCATAGATGTCGTCGGGTTGCAATTCGTCGGCAAAGGACAGCGCGTCGCCCAGGTTCGCCCCGGCGATCACCTTCAGCGCCTCGGCGCGGAAAACCGCGACGGCCTGGGCTTGCTTGGCATCGGTCGAGACGTCGTCGATCACGCGCAAGGGGTCCTTTGCAAGGGTGTCGGAATGCCCCGTCAAGCTACGGGTCAAGTGGTTGATAGAGTATGGATGTGACGAAATCTGGTCAACGCCCCGGTCATTTTCGGGCCGTTGGAGGGCGCGGGGCGCGGACCGCCGCTTGCAATCGGGCGCGGGCGCGGCAATCTTCGCGCGACGTGAACGGAGGATAGGGCCATGGATCTGGGAATCGCGGGCAAGACGGCGCTCGTCTGTGCATCGAGCAAGGGGTTGGGGCGCGGCTGTGCCGAGGCGCTGGCGGCGGCGGGGGTCAACCTGATCCTGAACGCCCGCGGGGCCGAGGCGCTGGACGCCACGGCGGTCGAAATCCACGCCGCGCATGGCGGCATCAGCGTCGCCGCCGTGGCCGCCGACATCACCACTGAAGAGGGGCGCGAGGCCGTGCTGGAGGCGGCGGGCGACATCGACATCCTCGTCACCAACGCGGGCGGCCCGCCGCCGGGCATGTGGAGCGACTGGACGCGCGATGACTTCATCGCCGCGCTCGACGCCAACATGCTGACTCCCATCGCGCTGATGAAGGCCTGCCTGCCCGGCATGATCGACCGGGGCTGGGGCCGCGTCGTCAACATCACCTCGCAATCGGTCAAGGCGCCGATCCCGGTGCTGGGCCTGTCGAACTCGGCGCGCGCCGGGCTGACGGGCTATGTCGCGGGCACCGCGCGGCAGGTGGCGAAGCACGGCGTGACGATCAACAACCTGCTGCCCGGCAGCCACGCCACCGACCGCCGCGCCTCGCTCGACCGTGCCATCGCCGAACGGCAGGGCATCCCGGTCGAGGAAGCGACCAAACAGGTCTGGGCCGAGATCCCCTCGGGCCGCTACGGCACGGCCGAGGAATTCGGCGCCACCTGCGCCTTCATGTGCTCGCAACACGCGGGCTTCATGGTGGGCCAGAACGTGCTTCTGGACGGCGGCAACGTGAACGCGACGCTCTGACATGGCCGACAAGGGCCGCCCGGCGGGGTCGGGGTTCTCGCTGAAGGATCACCTCTTCAACGCCGACACGCTGGGTGACCTTGCGCGCGAACATGCCGTCCTGCCGGGGTTCGATCCGGATCGGTTTCTCGAAACGGTCCTGCCGGGGCTGGCAAGCCGCGAGTTGCTGGAGCGGCTCGACTGGATCGCCGACTGCCTCGAAGCGCAATTGCCGCGCGATTTCAACGCGATGGCCGACGCGCTTGAAGCGGCGATGCTGCCGCCGCTCGACCCCTCGCTGCGCGATGACGATTTCGGGCGGTTCATCCACGCGGTGCCGGGCGTGCTGGCCGTGCGCCACGGGCTCGAAGACCACCGCGACCGTGCGCTCGACCTGCTGCACGCCGCCACCCAGCGCTTCTCGATGGAGTTCTACATCCGCCCCTTCCTCAACCGCTGGCCGTCCGAGACGATGGCGCGCCTGCACCTCTGGGCGGACGACGCGCATTACCACGTCCGGCGGCTGGTGAGCGAGGGCACGCGCCCCCGCCTGCCATGGGCGCGCAACATCGACCTTGTCCTCACCGATCCGCTGCCGCTGCTCGACCGGCTGCACGCCGATCCCGCGCGGTTCGTCACCCGTTCGGTCGCCAACCACCTCAACGACATCGCCAAGGTCGCGCCGGACGTGGCGATGGACCGGCTGGAGGACTGGGCGCAGGCCGACCGGCAGGAGGCGAAGGAACTGGCATGGATGACCGCCCACGCCCTGCGCACGCTGGTCAAACAGGGCCACCCCCGCGCCATGCGCATCGTGGGCTTTGACCCGGACCTTTCCGTATCCGCGACGCTCGACCTGCCCGCGACCTGCCGGATCGGCGAGGTCATGGCGTTTGCTGTCACGCTCACCGGCCCGCCGGGCGCGGGCGTTCTGGTCGACTATGCCGTCGATTTCGTGAAGGCCGGTGGCAGCACCGCGCCCAAGGTGTTCAAGCTGAAACAGGCGCGTATCGGGCGGGACGGCACCCTGCGGCTGGACAAGCGGCACCGGTTCAAGGGCGATGCCACGACCTTCCGCCTTTATCCCGGCACCCACGCCCTGACCGTGCAGGTCAACGGTGTCCCCCGCGCCCGCGCGGCGTTCGATCTGACCGCGTGACGGGTTGCGCGCGGCAGGCGCGCTTGCTACGCCCCCTGCGGTTCCCGATCAAAACGGTCGGGCATGCGAAAGGTGAACCGCCCCGTGCCCACATCCGCTCCCCGTCTCGAGGTTCGCAACATGTCGCGCCGCATCGGCGACGTGACGGTTGTCGACGACGTGTCGCTCGAAATCGCGCCGGGGCAGGTGACCTGCCTGCTGGGGCCTTCGGGCTGCGGCAAGTCCACGACGCTCCGCATGATCGCGGGGGTGGAGATGCAGGACCGGGGCGAGATCTATGTCGATGGCGAACTGGTCTGCGACACGGTCACGCGGGTGCCGCCCGAACGGCGCGAGATCGGCCTGATGTTCCAGGATTTCGCGCTTTTTCCGCACCTGACGGTCGCGGGCAATGTCGGGTTCGGCCTGCGCGGATCGCGCGCCGACACCGATGCCCGCGTCGGCGAATTGCTGGACAAGGTCTCGCTCACCCACCTGTCGCAGGCCTATCCGCACGAATTGTCGGGCGGCGAACAGCAGCGGGTGGCGCTTGCCCGCGCGCTGGCACCCCGGCCCAAGGTCATGCTGATGGACGAGCCGTTCTCGGGCCTCGACAACCGCCTGCGCGACGGCATCCGCGACGACACGCTGGCCGTGCTGAAGGAAGAAGGCGCCAGCGTCCTGCTGGTCACCCACGAACCCGAAGAGGCCATGCGCATGGCCGACGAGATCGCGCTGATGCGCGACGGGCGGATCGTGCAGAAGGGCGCGCCCTACAACATCTACAACAGCCCCGTCGACCGCAACGCCGTCGCCTTCTTCTCGGACGTGAACGTGGTCCGTGCCGTGACGCGCGGGGCGCTGGCCGAAACGCCCTTTGGCGAGTTCCTCAGCCCCGGCATGCCCGACGGCACCGAGGTCGAAATCGTCTTCCGCCCGCAACACGTGCGCATCGATTTCGACCGGCAGGGGCGCGGGCCCAGCCCCACCATCACCGACGGGGTCGCGGCGCGGGCCGTGGTCCGGCGGGCGCGGTTCATGGGTTCGGAAAGCCTTGTCGATTTCCGCCTCGATGCCGGGACCGACATCCGCGCGCTGGTGCCGAACGTCTTCCTGCCCGCCGAGGGCACGGTGTTCTGGCTCACGATCCCGCGCAACCGCTGCCACATCTTCCGCGCCTGACCCTGCGGTATCAGCCCGCGTCGCGCGCGGCCACGTAATCGCTCAGCGTCTTGCCGTCCTCTTCGAGGAACAGCGCCGGAAGGACGGTCAGAGCCTCGATCCGGTCGACGCGGAAGACGCGGAACTCCTCGCAGGCCTCGCACCAGCAAGTCGCCGTCCAGACCCGGCCCCAGTATTCCAGTTGCAAAGGCCGGATCACGCGGGTGCTGCGGGTTTCGTCCAGTTCGCGGTAGGTGATCTCCAGCTTCTGCCGCACGCGGATCGCGCCCCGGATCGCGGGCATGTGGTCAAACCCCTTGGCGGCATCCGCGAAGGGATAGACCGCGAACCCAAAGCCCGTGGGCGGGGCCTGCCGGTCCTCGGGCAGGACCGCGTCGATCTTGGCGGAAAGCGAGCGCGCGGCGGCCTGCAATTCGGCGTCCGCCGCCTCGCCCACCACGGCCATGCCGAGGTGCAGCGCCTCCAGTTCGGTCATCGTCAGGTTCAGGGGCGGCAGGGTGATCGCCGCCGTCGCCATGTAACCCAGCCCCCGCTCGCCCTGGATCGGGATGCCGCTGGCCACCAGCGTGTCCATGTCGCGATAGATCGTGCGGATCGACACGCCCAGCCGCTCCGCGAGGTCCTGCGCCCGGTGCAGCCGCCCGTCGCGCAGGACCTGGATCAGGTCGAACAGGCGATCCGACCGGGTCATGGGCGCGTGCCCCGCCGCGGGGCGGCATGGCGCGGAACGGGCGGGCAGGGGGGGCGGAACATCGCCATCGATTCGGGTCGGGCTTTCGTGTTGTGGCGCCGGAATTGTCATTATCCTGGCAACTGACAGATTAGTGTCACAAAAAATGACAATCCGGCCCCCCGGTCAAGCAAAATGCCCCATCCGGCCCTTCCCGCGTCCGGTGCGGAGGTTTATCTGAAGGGCCTGACATTCCGGGGCCGCAAGCGCCCCACCTCAAGGAGAGCTAGAGCCATGGGCATCGGCAATATCGGACTTCCGGGTCTCATCCTCATCGCGGTCGTCGTGCTGGTCCTGTTCGGACGCGGCAAGATCTCGTCGCTGATGGGTGAAGTCGGCAAGGGCATCACCGCCTTCAAGAAGGGCGTCAACGACAGCACCAAGGAACTGGAAGACGACGCCGCCGCGGACGCGCGCGACATCACGCCTCCGGGCCGTTCGGACGCGACGCCGAACGACGAAACCGACCCCACGCTGCGCGACGTGAACGACAAGAACAAGGCCTGATCCCGCCATGCTGGACCTGGGCTGGGCCGAGATTCTGCTGATCGGGATCTTCGCCCTCATCGTCATCGGACCCAAGGAGCTGCCGGGCGTGTTCCGCGCGGTGGGCCGGTTCGTGGGCAAGGCCCGCGGCATGGCGCGCGAGTTCAGCCGCGCGATGAACGAGGCGGCGGACGAGGCGGGCGTGAAGGACATCTCGAAAGGTCTGAACGCGGCGGCGAACCCGCTGAAGACGGCCGCGCAGGGCGTCAAGGACACCACGACCAAGTTCATGGACCTCGACCCCGAAAGCGAGACCGGCAAACTGGCCGAGAAACGCGCCGCCGACGGGGCCAAGATCAAGGCCGCCAGCGCCCGCGCCGCCGCCGACCGCAAGCTGAAAGAGGCCGAGGCCGCCCGCGAGGCCGCCGAGAAGGCCGAGGCCGAACTGGCCGAGGTGCAGGGCAAGAAGGACGACGGCTGACATGAGCCAGACCGACGAGATCGACGATTCATCGGCCCCGCTGATCGCGCACCTTGCCGAGTTGCGCACGCGGCTGATCCGGTCGGTCGTGGCGCTGCTGATCGGGGTCTGCCTCATGTTCATCCCGATCCAGGGTGAATTCATCGCGGCCCATATCCTCGAATTCCTGCTCGCGCCCATCGCCGACACGCTGCGCGCGCTGGGCGATCCGCAGCCGACGCTGCAATACACCTCGCCGCAGGAATACCTGTTCACGCTGTTCCGCATCGCCATGGTGTTCGGCTTCGCGCTCGCCTTCCCGGTGATCGCGCACCAGATGTGGCGCTTCGTGGCGCCGGGGCTGTATCGTACTGAAAAGGCAGCGTTTTTGCCGTTCATCATCGCCTCGCCCATCATGTTCCTGCTGGGTGCGGCGTTCGCGCATTTCGTGGTCACGCCGCTGGCGATGTCCTTCTTCCTCGGCTTTGCCGACATTTCGTCGATCTTCGCGTCCTTCATCGGCAATGCCAGCGATCTGCCCGCCGAAGCGGTGGTCACGCCCGGCGCCGACGAAGGCGTGCGCATCACCTTCTTCGGCAAGGTGAACGAGTCGCTGGGCATCACGCTGGTCTTCATCATGGCCTTCGGCCTGTGCTTCCAGTTGCCGGTCCTGCTGACCCTGATGGGCAAGGCGGGTCTGGTCAGCGCCGAGGGGCTGGGTGCCGTGCGCAAGTACGCGATGGTGGGGATCCTCGTCCTCGCGGCGCTTGTGACGCCGCCCGACGTGGTGACGCAGCTGATCCTCTTCACCGTGGTCTACGGCCTTTACGAGGTGTCGATCTTCCTCGTGCGGCGGGTCGAGACCAAGCGCGAGGCGAAGCTGCGCGAAGAGGGCTATTACGACGACGAGGACGAGGAAGACCTTGTCGGCTGACGACCCCCTGCACCGGATCGCCGAGGCGCTGGAGCGGGTCAGCCCGCCACCCGCGCCCGCGCCTGATTTCACCGCCTCGGCCTATGTCTGGCACGTGGAGCCCGACCGGTTGGAGCCCGTGCCGGTGGTCAACCGCATCCCGCTGGATCTGCTGGTGGGGATCGACCGGGCGCGCGACACGCTGATGGCCAATACCCGGCAATTCGCCGATGGCCTGCCCGCCAACAACGCGCTTCTGTGGGGCGCGCGGGGGATGGGCAAGTCGAGCCTCGTGAAGGCCGTGCACGGCGCGCTGGAGGCCGGGCATCCCGATCTGAAGCTGGTGGAGTTGCAGCGGGAGGACCTGCCCTCGGTCGGGCGGCTTCTGAACCTCTTGCGCGATGCGCCGCAGCGGTTCGTGCTCTATTGCGACGATCTGAGCTTTTCCCACGATGACCAGCATTACAAGTCGCTGAAGGCGGTTCTGGACGGCGGGATCGAGGGGCGTCCGGACAACGTGGTTTTCTACGCGACGTCGAACCGTCGCCACCTGATGCCCCGCGACATGATCGAGAACGAGCGCGGCTCGGCCATCAACCCGTCCGAGGCGGTGGAAGAGAAGGTGTCGCTGTCGGACCGGTTCGGTCTGTGGCTGGGGTTCCATGCCTGCGACCAGGATGCCTACCTCGCCATGATCCGTGGCTATTGCGATGCCTTCGGGGTCGAGGTGAGCGATGACGAGTTGCGCGCGGGCGCGATCGAGTGGCAGGCGACGCGCGGGTCGCGGTCGGGCCGGGTGGCGTGGCAGTTCTTCACCGATCTTGCAGGGCGCAAGGGTGTGCGGATCGGTTGAGGTAACCCATGGGTTACTACAATTGTCTGTAATTGCTTAATATTTCGGTAACCATTTGGCGGTGGCCTTCAATGGCGCTGAGGGTTACAGACGGGCCGCGGCGCGTCGATCCGACGGACCCGCGGCACACTTTATTTCTGCCAAGTCCTTGCAACGCCCCAGCGACGCACCAAGACCAACCAAATCGACGTGTCGTTGGGGCGGCCCGTCGATTCGCGGCGGCCTACGGCCTTGATTCCGCGCAGGGTGAGGGACACTGGCCATTTATCGAGAGCTTTCTTGAAACGTTCGCAGACGGGTCGCGGTGCGTCGATCCGACGGGTGGGCTGGGTGGTTTATGGCTGCCAAATCCGCACTCTGCCCCGGCGATGCGCCAAGACCGGCCAGATCGACGTGCCGGGGGGCGGCCCGTCGATGCGCGGCGGGCTGAAGCCCTTGATTCCGCGCGGGTTAGAGGGGCTGTTGAAAGGGACGGGGTTTTTCTTGCAGCGGTTGCGGACGGGCCGTGGTGCGTCGATCCGATGGGTGGGCTGGGACCTTTATCATAGCCAAGTCCGCGCGATGCCCCGGCGATGCACCAAGCCCAACAAGATCGACGTGCCGTGGCGGCGGCCCGTCGATGCGCGGCGGCCTGCGGCCTTGATTCCGCGCGGGGTTTGTAGCCGGGGTATGCAAACCCCGGCGACCGTGGCCGCCTATTCGAGGTACAGGGCGGGATCGACGCTGTCGGTGCCTTCGCGGACCTCGAAATGCAGGAACGAGGGCGAGGTGTCGGCGACCTTGGCGATGGTCTGTCCGGCGCTCACCTTGTCGCCCTTCTTCACCGAGATGCCGTCCACGTTCAAATACACCGTCAGAAGCGTGGCGGAGTGCTTGATCACGATGAACTTCGCCTGGTCGGCGGTCGAGGTCACATGCCCCACCGTGCCGCCCTGCGCGGCCTTGACCGGCGTGCCGGCCGAGGCGGCGATGTCGATCCCGTCATTCTTGCCCTTGGAATAGGCGCGGATGATCGAGCCGGTCACCGGGTAGACCATCGCCGCATCGGTCTTCTGCGGCGTGACCGTCGCGGCAAGATCGGGTGAGGGCGGCTTGGTCGCGTCGGTGATGTCGGGCTCTTTCGGCAGCGGCTTGATGGCCGAAGGCGGGGTGGGCGTGGGCGATCCGGTGCCGGGTTTCGGCGTCTCCTCCGGGGCGGAGGCGGGCGTTGCCGACTGGTCGACCACCGGGATCAGCAGGAACTGGCCCTCGCGGATGGCGTAGTCCGGGCCAAGCCCGTTCCATTCGCCGAGCGAGCGCACCGGCACGCCGTAGAGCCGCGCGATGGTATAGGCGGTCTCCCCCCGTTCGACCTTGTGCCGGGTGGGTTCGGGGCCGGTCTGGACGGGGCCAAGCGCGGCGGTCTGCACCGGCGTCGGCGCGGCGCTTTCGATCGCGCCCGAGGCAAGCTCGGTCACGTCGACGCCATCGGCTTGCGGCAGGGCGCTGGTGTCGGCATCGGGCACGCGGCGGGGCAGGGCCACGACCTCGCCCTTGCGCAGGGTCGCGTCGGCCTTGACGCCGTTGAAGCGGGCCAGCTCGTTCACATCCGCGCCCACGCGGGTCGCAAGCGTGCGCAGCGTGTCGCCGCGCCGGGCCACGGCGACCTGGTAGGTGGGGTACGAGATCACGCCGCGGCTGTCGGGCGCGGGGCGGTCGATGGTGGCGTTGCGCGCGGCCTCGGACGTGTCGAACCGGTTGTTCGACAGCTTGCCGCGCAGGTCGAAATCAAGCGGTTGGTCGCCGCAGGCGACAAGCGCCGCAAGCGAGATCGACGCGAGCGTCAGGCGGGCGGTACGGGTGCGGATGCGGGGATGCGGCAGAGAGAAAGAAGCCTGCAAAAGGGTCTGGGCCGGCATGGGCGGTGTCCTGTTCGTCCTCGGGGTGGGCCCGCCTTATGGGGTGGCGGGTCCCGGTCTGGGCGCATGGGCCCGGTTCACTCCTCGCGGCCCAGCCCTTCGACCAGCGGGACGAAGCGGACGGGCCTCAGTTCGTCATAGTCATAGCCCGTCTCGTGCCGTTTGACACGGATCAGGTGCTGCACCGCGTCGGACTGGCCGACCGGTACGACCATGATACCCCCGATTTTGAGTTGCGCCAAGAGCGGCCCCGGAGGGTCCTCGGCCGCCGCGGTGACAAGGATACGGTCGAACGGGGCCTGGTCGGGCAGGCCGTGGCTGCCATCGGCGGTGAACGCGGTGATGTTGGTCAGGTCCATCGCCTCGAACAGGGCGCGGGCCTCGCGCACCAGCCGGGCGTGCCGGTCGACGGTGTAGACCCGCCGCGCAAGCTGGCTGAGAACCGCCGCCTGGTAGCCCGAGCCGGTGCCGACCTCGAGCACCTTGTCACGCGGCGTGACCTGCAGCGCCTGCGTCATCAGCCCCACCACGGAGGGTTGCGAAATCGTCTGGCCGCAGGCGATGGGCAGCGGCATGTCCTCGTAGGCGCGATCGGTGAAATAGCCTTTGACGAAAGGGCCCCGGTCGATCTTTTCCATGGCCCCCAGCACCGACGTGTCCGTCACCCCGTGCGAGCGCAGGGCATAGAGGAACTGCATCGTGACTTCGGGGCTGGCGGTCATTCCCCGTCACCGGGCAGAAGGTCATGCGCCGTCAGGTCCGCCCGCATCGGCGTGACCGAGATCGCGCCGCCAAGGTTCGCCGCGGCATCGGTTTCGGCATCGACGTCCACGTGCTGGTTGCCGCCACCGATCCACATGAATTGCCGGCGCGAGGGGCTTTCGGCCTGTGTCGCCGAGAAGTTCACATCGGGCCGCCGCCCCTGCCGCACCCAGACGGTGCCGGTCACCTCGTCCGCCGGGACGGGCGGCACGTTGACGTTGTAGAACGGCAGATATCCGCCGACCGCCCCGGTATGGCGCGCGCGGATATCCTCGATCACGCCGGCCAGATGCGCGGCGGAGGCTTCGAACGGGTCGTCGAGCGATCCGTTGCGCGGCCCGAAATACTGCGACAGCGCGATGGCGAGGTGCCCCTGCAGCGCGCCTTCCATCGCCGCGCCGAGGGTACCGGAATAAAGCGCGTTCTCGGCCGAGTTGTTGCCCCGGTTCACGCCCGACAGGATCAGGTCGGGCGGTTTGTCGGCCATCAGCGCGTGCACGGCGGCGATCACGCAATCGGCCGGGCTGCCGTCGACCGCCCAGTCCCGAGCGCCGCGCTTTTCGAAGCGCACCGGCTGGGTGTAGCTGATGCAGTGCCCGACGCCCGACTGCTCGGACATCGGCGCGACGGTGTAGATGTGGGTGTAATCGGTCAGCTCGCGCGCAATGGTCTGCAGCACGGCCAGGCCGCGCGCGTCGATGCCGTCGTCGTTCGTCAGAAGGATGCGCATCGCCTGCCCGGGCCTCGCGTCTGGGGTTTCGGTTTCCTTAGAGGGTCCGTGCGGTTGGGGCAAGGCTCAGGGCGTGTGCGCGACATAGCCGCAACTGACCCGCGATGGCGGGCCGGAGGGGAAGGGCACGGTGGTGATCCCGAGAAAGCCCGCGGCGGTCAGTCGCGCGGTCACATCGGCGGGGCGGAAGGCCCGGTTGCCCCAGCGCCAGCGCACGAGCGCGGTGCACCAATGGGGTTTCGACACCGCCAGCACCAGTTGCCCGCCGCGCGCGAGCCGCGCGCGAAGCCAGCGCAGGGCCGGATCGGGGTCATCGAGGTGTTCTATGACATGCGCGCAGAGAACGTGGGAATAGGCGCCTTCCGGCACGCGGGGATCCTCCAGAAGCCCGCACCAGACCTGTCCGAGGGGCGTGCCCGAATCGGTCAGCCGCGCGGTGGCTTCGTCGAGCATGGCCGGCGCGGGGTCGAGAAGGTCGAGCGTAAGGGGCCGCACCGTTCGGGTGGCAAACGCACGGGCGAGCGCACCGGTGCCGCAGCCTGCGTCGAGGGCGCGGATGGGTTTGTCTCCTACCTTGGCGGACGTGCAAAGCGTCGCATACGCGGCGTCGAACCCCAGCGAAGCAAGGCCCGCCTGCCAGCCGGAGGCCGCACGGTCGTAAAGCGCGGTCAGGCTTGATTGACCGGAGCGGAGGCGGGGCAGGCTGAGACGCATGGGACCGAGCGTAGCGGCGGCCCCGCGCGCCGGTCAATCGCGCGGGGGCGGCGGGGATATTGCTGGGCGGCGGGGGCGCGGGTGGCAGAGAGAGCACGGTTTCCGTCACCGCCAGCGCTATGACCGATGCCGACTTGCGCAGCGTTGCAGGGGTGGCATCGGACGCCGGTGAGGTGCGGCCCGCCTGCTAGACAGGGCGGGCGGAGGAACAAGGAGCCACGCGCAAGTCAGTCGCGCAGGGTGGCGAGGATGTCGCGGGCGGCGCTGTCGCAGGTGGCGAGCGCGGTGTGGTCTTCACCGGGATAGAACCGCGCACGAGTCGCCTTGGGCATGGGCGGCGGCGGTGCCGGGGGCAGGTCAGTTGCGCAGGGTGGCGAGGATGTCACGGGCGGCGGGGCCGCCGGTGGCGAGGGCGAAGCGGTCTTCACCCGGATAGTCCCGTGCACGGGTCGCGTTGGGCATGGGCGGCGGCGGTGCCGGGCGCTGGTCAGTCGCGCAGCGAGGCGAGGATGTCGTGGGCGGCGGTGTCGCAGGTCGCGAGCGCGGAGCGGTCTTCGCCCGGATAGAACCGCGCGCGGGTTGCGGTGGGCATGGGCGGCGGCGTGGCGATGACCACGCGCGGGCCGGTGCGCCGCGTTTCCGCCTGCCACGACCGGGCGAGCGCCATCTGCGCCGCCTTGGTCGCGCCGTAGGCGCCGAAGAACGGCTCGCCGCCACGCGGGTCGTCGAAGAAGAGCGCGGTGCCGTCCGTTCCGAGAAGGGGCGTGACGAAGGGGATGAGCGTGGCGGTGGCGGTCACGTTGGTCGCGACCGATTTCGCCATGTCCTTGGCATCGACAGAGGAGGCGGGGGCGAGGGGTGCTGCGTGGATCGCGGCATGCACCCAGAGGTCGAGCGCGCCCCAGCGGTCATAGATCCCGCGGCAGAGGGTGGCCATCGCCTCGGTCTCGGTGATGTCCATGGGTGCGAGCGTGGCGCTGCCGCCGGCGGCCTGTATGCGGTCGTCAAGCTCTTCGAGTGCGCCGGTGGTGCGCCCGACGGCGACGACGTGGTGAGACGGGGCAAGGGCCAGCGCCAGCGCCGCGCCCAGTCCGCGCGACGCGCCGGTGACCAGCGCAAGGGGTTTGTCGGTGCTCATGCGCCGAGCCACTGCCAGAGCCATGTGCCGGGTGCAAGGGCCGCGCGCGGCAAGGGCGGGCAAATCCGGGGTCAAACGGTTGACAAAGGCGGGCCAAGCGCGAAGAACCTGCGCCAACCCCCGAAAATGACGAGGTGAGAGGGATGACGAACAACATGACGCTCGGCCGGGCGATGATCGGCTCGGATGCACTCTGGACCAAGATCGCGCTGGTTGTCGGCGGATCGCTGCTGGTGGCGCTGGCCGCGCAGGTATCGATCCCGATGTGGCCGGTTCCGATCTCGATGCAGACGCTGGCGGTTCTGATGGTCGGCTTCGTGCTGGGTTCGCGCCTGGGCGCGGCGGCGCTGGCGCTGTACCTCGCCGAGGGCGCGATGGGCCTGCCGGTCTTTGCCGGTGGCAAGGCGGGCATGGCGTGGCTGTTTGCCGGCCCGACGACCGGGTTCCTGTTCGGCTTTGTGCTGATGGCCTTCATCGCCGGTCTGGCCGGTGATCGCGGGCAGCGCAGCCTGCTGCCGCTGGTCCTGACCGGGCTGGTCGCGGCCGTGGCCCTCTATATCCCCGGCGTTCTGTGGCCGATGTCGCTGGCCGGCGCCTTCGGTGTCGAGGCCGGCTGGGTCGGCACCTCTGCCGCCAAGCTCTGGGCCGGTTGGGTGAGCCCCTTCATCCTGGGTGACGTGGTCAAGGCCGTGCTTGCGGCGCTGCTTGTCGCCGGTGGCTGGTCGCTCGCAAAGCGCTGAGCCTTGGGCGGGGTCGGCTGGCAAGCAGCCGACCTACATCGCCGCGGCACGGGTAGGTCGGCTGATCCTCAGACGACCCCCTTCAACCAAATCCCAGCCCTCGCCCGGTGCGGCGGGGGCTTTTCTTTTGGCGAGGGGCGTGAAATAGGGAGGCGTCAAACGAAACTCCCAACCCGAGAGGTCTTCATGGAGATTCGCGAGGCGCTTACCTTCGATGACGTTCTGCTGGTTCCGGCCGAAAGCTCGGTTCTGCCCAACACGGCGGACACCCGGACGCGGGTGACGCAGTCGATCGACCTGAACATCCCGCTGCTCAGTTCCGCGATGGACACGGTGACCGAGGCGCGCATGGCGATCTGCATGGCGCAGGCCGGCGGCATGGGCGTGTTGCACCGCAACCTCGACATCGACGAGCAGCAGCGGCAGGTGCGCCGGGTGAAGCGTTTCGTGTCGGGCATCGTCTACAACCCGATCACGCTGACCCCCGACCAGACGCTCGCCGATGCCAAGGCGCTGGCGGAGCGGTACAATTTCACCGGCTTCCCGGTGGTGGACGAGCGGGGCCGCGTCGTCGGCATCGTCACCAACCGCGACATGCGGTTCGCCACCGACGACGCGACGCCCGTGCGCGTGATGATGACGTCGAACGACCTTGCCATCATGACCGAACCCGCAGACCGCGAAGAGGCCAAGAGCCTGATGAAGGCGCGCCGGATCGAGAAGCTGTTGGTCACCGACAAGGAGGGCAAGCTGACGGGCCTTCTGACGCTGAAGGACCTCGAACAGGCGGTGCTGAACCCGATGGCCTGCAAGGATGGGTTGGGGCGGTTGCGGGTCGCCGCGGCCTCGACCGTTGGTGATGCCGGGTTCGAACGGTCCGAGGCGCTGGTGGATGCGGGCGTCGACATGATCGTGATCGACACCGCGCATGGCCATTCCGAGGGTGTCGCGCGCGCCGTCGAACGCGCCAAGCGCCTGTCGAACGAGGTGCAGGTCGTGGCGGGCAACGTCGCCACGGGCGAGGCCACGCGCGCCCTGATCGGCGCGGGCGCCGATGCGATCAAGGTCGGCATCGGGCCGGGCTCGATCTGCACGACGCGGATGGTCGCGGGCGTGGGCGTGCCGCAATTGTCGGCGATCATGGATTGCGCGGCGGCAGCGGGCGACGTGCCGGTGATCGCCGATGGCGGCATCAAGTTCTCGGGCGATTTCGCCAAGGCCATCGCGGCGGGCGCGTCCTGCGCCATGGTCGGCAGCATGATCGCGGGCACCGACGAGAGCCCAGGCGAGGTGATCCTGTACCAGGGCCGGTCGTTCAAGGCCTATCGCGGCATGGGGTCGATGGGCGCGATGGCGCGCGGCTCGGCCGACCGGTATTTCCAGAAGGACGCCGCCACCGACAAGCTGGTGCCCGAGGGGATCGAGGGGCAGGTGCCCTATAAGGGGTCCGCGGGTGCCGTCATCCACCAGCTGGTGGGGGGGCTGCGCGCCGCGATGGGCTATACCGGGAATGCCACGGTGGACGAGATGCGCACGCGCTGCAATTTCGTGAAGATCACCGGCGCGGGGCTGAAGGAAAGCCACGTGCACGACGTGCAGATCACCCGCGAAAGCCCCAATTACCGCGTGATGTGACATGACACCGGCGGCGCGGGTTCAGGCCGCGATCGAGGTTCTGGATGCCGTGCAGGCGGGCGCTCCGGCGGAACAGGCGCTGACGCGCTGGGCGCGGGCCAGCCGCTTTGCCGGGTCGAAGGACCGCCGCGCCGTGCGCGACCACGTCTTCGACGTACTCCGCCGCAAGCGCAGCCTCGCCTGCCTTGGCGGCGGCGACAGCGGCCGCGCCCTGATGCTGGGCCTGTTGCGTGCTGAAGGGGCGGACGTGGACGCGGTCTTTACCGGCGCGCGCCACCAGCCCGCATGCCTGTCAGAGGATGAACGCACCGCCGGGCACCCGCCCGCCACCCGTGCCGAGGCGTGGAACCTGCCCGACTGGCTGGTTCCGCTTTTCGAGGATGCGCTGGGCGAGACAGCCGCCGCCCAATGCCACGCACTGGCCAGCCGCGCGCCCGTCTTCGTGCGTGTCAACCTTCTGAAAACACACCGCGATGCTGCCATCGCGGCGCTGGCCGAAGACGGGATCGAGGCCGCGCCACACCCGCAGGTCGCCACCGCCCTGCGCCTTGGCGAGGGGGCCGCGCGCTTGCGCAATGCCCGCGCCTTCGCCGACGGGCTGGTAGAGCCGCAGGATGCGTCCAGCCAGTCGGTGGTGGCCGACCTGCCCGAATGCGACGGGCCGATCCTTGATCTGTGCGCGGGCGGGGGCGGCAAGACGCTGGCGCTTGCGGCGCGTTACGGGCGGGATATCGACGCCTGGGATGCGAACCCGGCGCGCATGGTGGACCTGCCGGCGCGGGCGGCGCGCGCGGGGGCCACGATCCGCTGCCTGCCGGACCGGCCCTCGGGGCCATATGCGCTGGTCCTGTGTGACGCGCCCTGTTCGGGAAGCGGCGCATGGCGGCGCGATCCCGGCGGCAAGTGGCTGTTTACCCAAGAAAAGCTGGACGACCTGACGCGCCTGCAAGCCGATATCCTGTCCTCCGCCACGGGTCTTGTCGCGCCCGGCGGCACGCTCGCCTATGCCACCTGTTCGGTCCTTCGCCCCGAGAACGAGGCGCAGGCCGATGCCTTCCTGTCCGCCCATCCGGGCTGGGTGCAAACGGCGTCGCACCGCCATGCGATCGACGAGACGGGCGACGGGTTCTTTTCTGCGCACTTAAAGCGCGACTAGAACTGTATCCTTTCAACCTGTGGCTATTTGTGACAGCCTTAATCACCGGTTAACCACCGGGCGCTGTAATGCACCCACGATTCTGACGGAGGCGGCGCGTTGGCACTAGCATTGCGGACATTCATCGGGCCCGTGCCCGTGCGCCTGTTGCGTTGGCGCAAGATTGTCAGCCTTGGAATCCTCGCACTCACCTTCTTCGGGGGCGCGGCACTGACCGAATCCGCGATCGTGCGGCTGGGCCTGTTCGCCGCCGCCGTGACGCTTGGCACCATCGTGATTGCGCTGGCCCTGCGGGAGACGTGGTGGCGGTTCCTGCAGGTCAAGACCAGCCGCGCCATCGGTAGTTTCGTCGTGAACGATGCCGCGATGTGTTTCGTCGCCGATGAAAGCGGTGCCGTGCAGTTCGCCAACCAGGCCGCGCGCGCGCGGCTGGGCGGACATGCGCGCCCGACGCTCGCCGCTCTTCTCAGCCAGATCTTCGCCGAACCGTCGGCAGTGCTTTTCAGGCTGCAGAACCAGGCCGAGGGGCATGGTCACGCGCAGGAGGACGTGGTGGTCGGGCGCACCCATCTGCGCCTCAGCGTGACGCGGGTGGGGGAGCTGACGTTCCTGTGGCGGGCGGAGGAGTTCAACCCCGACCGCCCGGTCACCAGCGTCCCCGACATGTCGAACCTGCCGCTGGTCACGGTAGGGCGCAACGGATCGGTCCTGCACATGAACCCCGCCGCGCGGGACCTTGTGGGCAGCCGCGTCAAGCTGGTGGAGCAGTTGCTGGTCACGCCGCCCCTGCGCCCCGGTGAGGTCAACCAGATCGTGACGGCGGATGGATCGGCGGATTGCCTTGTGGGGGAGGTCTCCTCCCGCCCCGGTCGGCAGGAATACTACTTCCTGCCGGGTGTCCAGTCGGCGGAGGCGCTGACCAACGATCCCATCGCCTTCGACGCGCTGCCGGTGCCGCTGATGAAGATCGCCCATTCCGGGGAGGTCCTGCGCGCCAATGTCGAGGCGAACCGCCTCGTGGGGCGGAGCGACGTGCAGGGACGCTCCATCGTGGAATTGATGGAGGGGCTGGGCCGCTCGATCCCCGACTGGCTGGAAGAGGCGGTGGCCGGCCGGGCGCCCAACCAGTCGGAATTCCTGCGCATCCAGCGCGACGACCGGGAGATTTTCGTCCAAGTCACGCTGAAGCGAATGGTGGAAAACGGCGCGCCGGCGCTGGTGGCGGTCCTGAACGACGCGACCGAGCTGAAGACGCTTGAAGCGCAATTCGTGCAAAGCCAGAAGATGCAGGCGATCGGCCAGCTTGCGGGCGGGGTGGCGCATGATTTCAACAATCTTCTGACAGCGATTTCAGGGCATTGCGACCTTCTTCTACTGCGCCATGACCAGGGGGATCCGGATTACGGGGACCTCATCCAGATCAACCAGAACGCCAACCGCGCGGCGGCGCTGGTGGGCCAGCTTCTGGCCTTCTCGCGCAAGCAGACGCTGCGGCCCGAGGTGCTGGACCTGCGCGAGACCGTGTCGGACATGGCGCATCTGCTGAACCGGCTGGTGGGGGAGCGGGTGACGCTGAACCAGATGCACGCGCCGCAGTTGAAGAACGTGCGCGCCGACCGGCGGCAGCTGGAACAGGTGATGATGAACCTCGTCGTGAACGCCCGCGACGCGATGCCCGGCGGCGGCGAGATCCGGATCGAGACGCGCTCGATCACCCTCACCGAACCGCTGGAGCGCGACAACGCGGTGGTGCCCGTGGGCGATTACGTGGTCGTCAAGGTGATCGACGAGGGCTGCGGCATCGCGCCCGACAAGCTGCAGAAGGTGTTCGAACCCTTCGTGACGACCAAGCGTCCGGGCGAGGGCACGGGGTTGGGCCTCTCCACGGTCTACGGCATCGTCAAGCAGACCGGCGGCTTCATTTTCATCGACAGCGTGGTGAACGAGGGCACCGAATTCACCCTCATGTTCCCCGCCAACACGTCCGACGTGGACCAGCCGGCGGTAGAGGCGCGCAAGGAGGACGTCACCAAGCAGGTGCGCCACGGCGACGGCGTCGTGTTGCTGGTGGAGGACGAGGCGCCGGTGCGGGCCTTTGCCTCCCGCGCGCTGAGGCTCCGGGGCTACACGGTGGTCGAGGCCGAATCGGCCGAGGACGCGCTGAAGACGCTTGAAGATGACGGGCTGGAGGTCGACCTGTTCGTGACCGACGTGGTCATGCCCGGCCTCGACGGCCCGACATGGGTGCGCAAGGCGCGGGAGAAGCGGCCGGGCGTCGGCGTGGTCTTCGTGTCGGGCTATGCCGAGGAATCGCTGAGCCAATCGCAGGCGCGGATCCCCAATTCGGTTTTCCTGCCGAAACCCTTCTCTCTCAACGAGTTGACGGAAACCGTGCAGCGGCAACTCGACTGACCGCGCCGTCAGGTCGCGGGCGTGCCGCCCTCGGCCGGGATCCCGTCCCACAACTCGAAATCGGCGGCGAACTTGCGGCGCAACCGACCTTCCAGCTTGGGATCAAGCTGCAACTCCATCTGCGGAGAGACGTTTTCGCGCGCGGTCTCGAGGGTGACGTCGAGCCGTTTTTCGAGAAACGCGCGCAGGCCCGGCTGGTCCTCGTAGCGGAAGAGATAGGTCGCGCGGGTGCCGTTGGGCCGCGGTTCGAGAAACTTCGCCTGGCTGCCGACATTGGCGAAACCGGGACTGTCGCCCTGGCAATAGGCGGCCACGAATTCGTTGAAATCGACGTGGTGCGTGGCGTTGGGCTTGCCCTTCATGAAGGGCCGCCGGCGAAACCGGTACCAGCTTCCCAGCCAGTCCACAGGGTGCCGCACCACGGCCAGCGATTCCATGTCGGGGGCGCCGTTTTTCTCGAACATCGGGCGGAAGAAGCGGTTGTAGCGATAGATCGGCGCGTGTTTCAGCTCGGGCGGGTTTGACACGACGATGTCCGCCCGCCCGGCCAGCGCGGTCTCGTAGGCGGTACTGCCGGTCTTGGGCACCGCGAGGAAAACCAGCCTTTCTTTCCAGAAAACAAGCATTTACCCAGCCAACTCCACGACATCCTTCGCCATAAACCAATCTTTAACGCCTTGCCGCGACAGTAAAGGTGAATCGAATTTTACTTGAAATGTTCTCGTTTTGGTCTGATAAGGCATTCAGAACAAGAGGTGAACAAAGCAGCAATTGCCGCCCCGGAAGGGGTGTGGAATAAGGACAAAACCCATGGCCACGGCAGATCTTCTCACGATGACTGGTAAAAAAGACGCGAACAAGCAGAAGGCGCTGGATTCGGCGCTGGCACAGATCGAACGGCAGTTCGGCAAGGGCTCGATCATGAAGCTGGGCGGCGAGAACGCCGTGCAGGAGATCGAGGCGACATCGACCGGCTCGCTGGGGCTCGACATCGCGCTGGGCATCGGCGGCCTGCCCAAGGGCCGCATCATCGAGATCTACGGGCCGGAAAGCTCGGGCAAGACCACGCTGACGCTGCATTGCGTGGCCGAGGAGCAGAAGAAGGGCGGTGTCTGCGCCTTCGTCGATGCCGAGCACGCGCTTGACCCGCAATATGCCCGCAAGCTGGGCGTGGACCTTGACGAGCTGCTGATCTCGCAGCCCGACACGGGCGAACAGGCGCTGGAGATCACCGAAACGCTGGTGCGGTCGAACGCGGTGAGCATGGTCGTGGTCGATTCGGTGGCCGCGCTGACCCCGCAGAAGGAACTGGAAGGCGACATGGGCGACAGCGCCCCCGGCCTGCAGGCGCGCCTGATGAGCCAGGCGATGCGCAAGCTGACGGCGGCGATCGCGCGGTCGAACTGCATGGTGATCTTCATCAACCAGATCCGCATGAAGATCGGCGTCATGTTCGGCTCGCCCGAAACGACGACGGGCGGCAACGCGCTGAAATTCTACTCCTCGGTGCGGCTGGACATCCGCCGGATCGGGTCGGTCAAGGATCGCGACGAGGTGGTGGGCAACCAGACCAAGGTGAAGGTGGTCAAGAACAAGGTGGCGCCGCCCTTCAAGGTGGTCGAATTCGACATCATGTATGGCGAGGGCATCTCGAAGACCGGCGAGCTCTTGGACCTTGGCGTCAAGGCGGGCGTGGTCGAGAAATCGGGCTCGTGGTTCAGCTATGGCGACGAGCGCATCGGGCAGGGGCGTGAAAACGCGAAGACCTTCCTGAAGGAAAACACCCGCATCGCCAACGAGATCGAGGACAAGATCCGCGCCGCGCACGGGCTGGATTTCGACATGCCCGAAGGCGAACGCAGCGAGGATGACGACATCCTCGAAGCGTGACCGGGCGCTGACGGGGGCCGCGCGTCCCCGGCATCAGGCCGCAACAAGACGACATAAAGACAATCAAGGCGTGCCCATGGGCGCGCCTTCCTTCGTTTTGGCGGTTTTCCTTCGCCGGGGGCTGCCTTAGAACGCTGACCAACACGCGCTATGAGGGCAGATCCATGCCAACGATGAACGATATCCGCTCGACCTTCCTGGAGTATTTCGAGCGGCAGGGTCACGAGGTCGTCCCGTCGAGCCCGCTTGTGCCCCGCAACGACCCGACGCTTATGTTCGTCAACTCGGGCATGGTGCAGTTCAAGAACCTGTTCACGGGCGTGGAAAAGCGCGACTACAGCCGCGCGACCTCGGCCCAGAAATGCGTGCGCGCCGGCGGCAAGCACAACGATCTGGACAATGTCGGCTACACCGCGCGGCACCATACGTTCTTTGAAATGCTGGGGAATTTCTCGTTCGGGGATTACTTCAAGACCGAGGCGATCCAGTTCGCGTGGGAGCTGATCACGCGCGATTTCGAGATCCCGAAAGAGCGGCTTTACACCACCGTCTACCACACCGACGACGAGGCGTTCGAGATCTGGAAGAAGGTCGGCGTGCCCGAGGACCGGATCATCCGCATCGCGACGTCGGACAATTTCTGGCAGATGGGCCCGACCGGCCCGTGCGGGCCGTGCACCGAGATCTTCTATGACCACGGCGATCACATCTGGGGCGGGCCTCCGGGCAGCCCGGAAGAGGATGGCGACCGGTTCATCGAGATCTGGAACATCGTCTTCATGCAGAACGAACAGTTCGAAGACGGCACGATGCGCGCGCTCGACATGCAGTCGATCGATACCGGCATGGGGCTGGAGCGGATCGCGGCGCTGTTGCAGGGGTCGAACGACAATTACGACACCGACACGATGCGCGCGCTGATCGAGGCGAGCGCGGATGCGACCTCGTCTGATCCCGACGGTCCCGGCAAGACCCACCACCGGGTGATCGCCGATCACCTGCGGTCGACCTCGTTCCTGATGGCCGACGGCGTGATGCCGTCGAACGACGGGCGCGGCTACGTGCTGCGCCGGATCATGCGGCGGGCGATGCGGCACGCGCACCTGCTTGGCGCGAAGGATCCGATCATGCACCGGCTGGTGCCCGCGCTGGTGCGGCAGATGGGGCAGGCCTATCCCGAACTGGGGCAGGCGCAGGCGCTGATCACCGAGACGCTGAAACTGGAAGAGACCCGGTTCAAGGCGACGCTCGACCGGGGTCTGAAGCTGCTGGACGACGAGCTGGGCGCGCTGCCCGAAGGCGCCGACCTGCCGGGCGCGACGGCGTTCAAGCTCTACGACACCTATGGCTTTCCGCTCGACCTGACGCAAGATGCGCTTCGCGAGAAGGGCCGCGGTGTGGATACCGACGGGTTCGACGCGGCGATGGCCGAGCAGAAGGCCAAGGCGCGCGCCGCCTGGGCCGGATCGGGCGATGCGGCGGATGCCACGATCTGGTTCGATCTGGCAGAGGCGCATGGCGCGACGGATTTCCTGGGCTACGACACCGAGGTTGCCGAGGGGCAGATCCTCGCGCTGGTGCAGGACGGGGCCGAGACGGGCACGGTCGGGCCCGGCGAGGCCGTGCAGATCGTGCTGAACCAGACGCCCTTCTATGCCGAGGCGGGTGGTCAGGTGGGCGATGCCGGGACGCTCGTGACCGAAACGGGCCGCGCGCGGATCGTCGATACGCGCAAGGTCGCGGACGTGTTCATCCACGTGGCCGAAGTCGAGGACGGGCAGATCGTCAAGGGCGCCGCGGCGCAACTGGAGGTCGACCACGCGCGGCGCACGGCGATCCGGGCCAACCACTCGGCCACGCACCTTTTGCACGAGGCGCTGCGCAACGCGCTGGGAGATCACGTGGCGCAGCGCGGCTCGCTCAACGCCGCCGACCGCCTGCGGTTCGATTTCAGCCACACCAAGGCGCTGACGCCGGAGGAGCTGAAGCAGGTCGAGCAGGAGGTGAACGCCTATATCCGCCAGAACGGCGCCGTCGAGACGCGCATCATGACGCCCGACGATGCCCGCGCCATCGGCGCACAGGCGCTCTTCGGCGAGAAATACGGCGACGAGGTGCGCGTGGTGTCGATGGGCCGGGCCAGCACCGGCAAGGGCGCGGATGGCGAGACCTATTCGATCGAGCTGTGCGGCGGCACCCATGTGCGCCAGACGGGCGACATCGGCACTTTCGTGACGCTGGGCGACAGCGCGTCCTCGGCCGGTGTGCGCCGGATCGAGGCGCTGACAGGTGCGGCGGCCTTCGACTATCTCAGCCAGCAGGATCACCGGCTGGCCGAGGTGGCGCTGGAGCTGAAGGCGCAACCCGGCGACGTGGCCGAACGGGTCCGGTCCCTGCTGGACGAGCGCCGCGCCTTGCAGAACGAGGTGGCGCAGTTGCGTCGTGACCTCGCCATGTCAGGCGGCGGCGGCGCGGCGGCGCCCGAGGCCGAGGAGGTGGGCGGCGTGAGGTTCCTTGCGCAGGTGTTGCAGGGGGTCACTGGCAAGGACCTGCCGGCGCTGATCGACGAACACAAGGCGCGGCTCGGCGCGGGCAGCGCGGTGCTGCTGATCGCCGATACCGGCGGCAAGGCGGCTGTGGCGGCGGGCGTGGTCGACGCGGACGTGTCGGCCGTGGACCTGGTCAAGGCGGCCGTGGCCGAACTGGGCGGCAAGGGCGGCGGTGGCCGCCCCGACATGGCGCAGGGCGGCGGACCGTCGGCGGAAAACGCGGAGGCCGCGATCGCCGCGGCGCGCGCGGTGATGGGAGGATAGGACATGCCGGCACTCTGGATTGCTCATGTGACGGTCACGGACGACGCGGCCTACGCGGAATACGCCAAGGGCGCGACCAAGGCGATCGCCGATCACGGCGGGCGCTTCATCGCGCGCGGCGGGCGGTACGTGCAGCTTGAAGGCACCGACCGGCCCCGCAACGTGGTGGCGAAGTTCCCCGACGTGGAAAGCGCCGAGGCGTGCTATCGCAGCGATGCCTACCAGGCGGCGCTGTCCCACGCGCGCGGCGCGTCCGAGCGTGACCTCGTGATCGTGGAAACGAGCGAATAAAACCGGGCACAAGGGGGTCGGCTGGCGAGCAGCCGACCTACTTGGGCACCCGGATGTAGGTCGGCTGCTGGTCAGCCGACCCCGCCCTCACTCGCCGCAGACGCCGACGAGGTTCTCGTATTGCCGGGTGATCCAGCCAAGCGCGGCCTCGGGGTCCTGGTTCTCGATATTGTCGGTGAAGCGGGTGAAGACCTTGGCCGACCGGCTTTCATCGATGATCGAAACGTTCTGCGACGACATGATCGTGTCGTAGACGAAAAAGGCGATGGCGATCAGCAGGATGCCGCGCGCCACGCCGAACAGGAACCCGAGCCCCTGGTCGAGCCCGCCGATGGCCGATCGCTGGACCAGCGAGGAAAAGAGCGGGGTGAAGAGCGAGGCGACCACCAGCACCAGCGCGAAGACCACCGCGAAGGCGCCGATCACCGACAATTCGCAACTGTCGGCAAGGAAGGAGCCCACGACCGGGATTTCCTTGATCAGCGGCTCGACCGTGGGGGCGAACATGAAGGCGAGGATGGTGGCGACCACCCAGCCCGCGATGGCCAGCGCCTCGCGCACGAACCCGCGTGAATAGGCCAGAAGCGCCGACACGACGATAACCAGTCCGACAACCCCGTCGACAATCGTAAAGTCCATCTGCGTCTGCCCCTTCGGCTCAGCCCGCTCCGAATACCTCGCCCACAAGGGCGGCGAGGTCCGGCAATCGTGTCCCTGCAATGCCCGCGACGCGCGTCTCCTTGCCCGCCGCCGGCCCGATTGCGGACGTGAAACCAAGTTTTGCCGCTTCTTTCAACCGGTTTTCTGCCTGCGTTACCGGCCGGAGCGCGCCCGAGAGGGAGATTTCGCCGAAGACGACGGCCCCTTCGGGCAGCGCCGTGTCCTCGCGCGCGCCCAGAAGGGCCGCGGCGACGGCGAGGTCGGCGGCGGGTTCGCTGATCTTCATGCCCCCCGCCACGTTGAGGTAGACGTCGAGCCCGGCAAAGGGGATGCCGCAGCGCGCTTCGAGCACGGCGAGGATCATCGCCAGCCGCGATCCGTCCCATCCCACGACGCTGCGGCGGGGCTGGGCATGGGGCGTGGGCGCGACCAGCGCCTGGATTTCCACCAGCACGGGCCGCGTGCCCTCGATCCCCGCGAAGACGACCGAGCCGGGCGCGGGCGTGCCACGTTCGCTGAGGAACAGTGCCGAGGGGTTGGTGACCTCGGCCAGCCCCGCGCCGGTCATCTCGAACACGCCGATCTCGTCGGCGGGGCCGAAGCGGTTCTTGACGCTGCGCAGGATGCGGAACTGGTGGCCGCGTTCGCCTTCGAAATAGAGCACGGTGTCGACCATGTGTTCGACGACGCGGGGTCCCGCGATCTGGCCTTCCTTGGTGACGTGGCCCACCTGCACGATGGCGGTGCCGGTGCGCTTGGCAAAGGTCGTCAATTCATGCGCGGCGGCGCGGACCTGGCTGACCGATCCCGGCGCGGCCTCGACGTTGTCGAGCCACATCGTCTGGATCGAGTCGATGATGGCGAGGCCGGGGCGTTCGGCCTCGAGCGTGGTGAGGATGTTGCGCAGGTTCGTTTCCGCCGCCAGCCGCACCGGCGCGTCCATCAAGCCCAGCCGCGCGGCGCGCATGCGCACCTGTGCCGAGGCTTCCTCGCCCGAGACATAGACTGTGGGAATGCCCGACCGGGCAAAGGCGGCGGCGGCCTGCAGCAGGAGCGTCGACTTGCCGATCCCCGGATCGCCACCGACCAGCGTGGCCGAAGCCGGAACCAGCCCGCCGCCCAGCACGCGGTCCAGTTCCGCCAGCCCCGACATGGTGCGGGGCGGCGGTGCTTCGGCCTCGCCCAGATCGCTGAGAGCAACGCTGCGCCCGCGCTGCGCACCCAGCGACTTGCCGGACGGTCCCTGGCTGAGCGGGGCCTCTTCCGAGATCGAGTTCCACTCGCCACAGCTTTCGCACCGCCCGGCCCATTTGGAGGTGACGTTGCCGCAGGAGGCGCAGACGAAGGAGGTGGTGGGTTTGGCCATGCCCCCTGATGCCGTCGGCGCACGCGGGGTGCAAGGCCCTAGCGGTCGGGCGCGCGTCTGCGGGCCGTCAGGTGCCCGATCGCGATGGACGCGAGGATACAGGCGGTGAAGAGGTAGAGGCCCCATGCGGCCTCCACCCGCCCGATGCCGATCCCCTTGGCCACGGTGATGTAGATCGCGATCAGGAAGATGTCGGCCATGGCCAGCTTGCCGAGGATGTCGAGCGCCGGCAGCAGCTTGCGCCGGGCGATGCCGAAATGAATGAGCGCAAGGCCCAGCGTCTTGAGATAGGGCGCGAAGAGCGCGAAGGCGGTCACGATCAGCGCCAGCACCACGTCGCTGTCCCAGAGCGATTGCAGGCCCGAGATCACGCTGATTTCCGACAGCCCGAAAAGCGGCAGCAGCCCCGCGCGCAGGAGCGGTGCGAACCACGCGACGGGGTAGAGCACCAGCAGGGACAGGTTGATCGCTTTCAGCCACATGGGCGCAATGTAGGCGCGGATGGCCGGGTGCGGGAGCCTCCGGCGGACATATTTGTGAAAGAGAAGAAGATCAGCGGACGGCCTCGATGGGTCCGTCGGCGCGACCGTGGATGAACTGGTCGACGTAAGGATCGCCCGAGTGGTCCAGATCGGCGATGGGGCCGGTCCACTGGATGCGGCCATCGTGCAGCATGGCGACATTGTCGGCGATGGTCCGGACGCTGGTCATGTCGTGGGTGATGGTGATGGTGGTGGCGCCCATCTCGGTCACGATTTCGCGGATCAGGTCGTTGATGACACCCGCCATGATCGGGTCGAGCCCGGTGGTGGGTTCGTCGAAGAAGATGATCTCGGGCTCGGCGGCGATGGCGCGGGCGAGGCCGACGCGTTTCTGCATGCCGCCCGAGAGGTCGGCGGGAAAGCGGTCGGCCACGTCGGGTTTGAGGCCGACGCGGCGCAGCTTGGCGATGGCGATGTCGCGGGCGGCGTCCTTGGATTGGTTGCGCATGAGGCGGAAGGCGACGTTCTGCCAGACGGGCAGGCTGTCGAAGAGGGCGCCTCCCTGGAAGAGCATGCCGAAGCGCGACAGGAAGGCGTCGCGGTCGTCATCGGAGCCGTCGACGGTGATGCGGCCGCTGTCGGGTGTGACGAGGCCGAGGACACATTTCAGGGCCACCGATTTGCCGGTGCCCGAGCCGCCGATGATGACCATCGAGGTGCCGCGCGCCACGTCCAGATCGACGCCGCGCAGCACGTGGTTCGTGCCGAAGGATTTATGGACGTCGTCGAACCGGATCATGCGGCGAAGAACAGTTCGGTGAGCAGGTAGTTCGCGGCGAGGATCAGCACGCTGGCCGAGACCACGGCGGCCTTGGTGGCAGCCCCCACGCCTTCGGCCCCGCGGCCCGAATTCATGCCGTGGTAGCAGCCCATCAGCGCCACGAGGAACCCGAACACCGCGCCCTTCACGAGGCCCGAACCGACGTCCCAGAATTCGAGGAAGTCGACGGTGTTTCTCAGATACGCGGCGGCGTTGAAATCGAGCCGGTTGATGCCGACGAGGTAGCCGCCCATGATCCCGATCGCGTCGCCCACGCCCACCAGCACAGGCATCGCGAGCGTGGCCGCCAAGATGCGCGGAACGGTGAGGTATTTCATGGGGTTGGTGGACAGCGTGACCAGCGCGTCGATCTGTTCGGTGACCTTCATCGTGCCGATTTCCGCCGCGATGGACGACGCGACACGGGCTGCAACCATCAGCCCGCCAAGGACGGGGCCCAGTTCGCGCGCCATGCCGATGGCGACGATGGAGGGCACGACCTCTTCGGCCGAGAACCGCGCACCGCCGGCATAGATCTGCAGCGCCAGCGCGCCGCCCGTGAACAGCGCGGTCAGGCCCACGACCGGCAGCGACAGCCAGCCGATCTGAACCAGCTGGATGAGCAGCGCGCGGGTGTAGAAGGGCGGGCGCAGGATATGGCTGACGGCATCGGCGGCGAAGAGCGTGATGCGCCCCGTGGTTGCGAGGATCGCCAGCACCGTGGCGCCAAGCGCCGCGAGGGGAGCGGTGAGCGCCGTCACGAATAGGTCCGGGCGTAGCGCGCCCCGAGCGAGGTGAGGATTTCGTAGCCGATCGTGCCCGCGGCATCGGCGACGGTATCGACGCTCTGGTGCGGGTTGAGGAGCGACAGCGCCTCGGGCATCTCGGGCAGGTCGGTCACGTCGACGGTGATCAGGTCCATCGACACGCGGCCCGCGACCGGGCAGGGCGTGCCGCCGTGCCAGAGGCGCAGAGCAGGCCCGCCCGCGCGCAGGATGCCGTCGGCATAGCCAGCGGCCACCGTGGCGATGCGGCTGGGGCGGGTGGCGGTGAAGGCATTGCCGTAGCCGACCGTTTCGCCCGGTTCCAGCTCGCGTATCTGGATCACCGGCAGGTCGAGCCGCACCACGGGGCGCGCATCGGCGAAGGGCAGCCCGCCATAAAGGCCGATGCCGGGGCGGGTGATGTCGAAATGCAGCGCCGGTCCCAGCAGGACGCCGCCCGTTGCCGCCAGCGACAGCGGGCAACCCAGCCCGCGCGTCATGTCGAGGAAAGCCTGCAATTGCTGGGCGTTCATCGGGTGCGCGGGTTCATCGGCGCAGGCGAGATGCGACATGACCATGCTGGGCGACTGGTCCTCGGCCACGTCGCGCAGGGCGGCCCATTCGGCGGGCTCCATCCCCAGCCGGTTCATGCCGGTATCAAGCTGCACGCCGAACGGGTGGCCGGGCAGGCCTTCGACATGGCGCAGCATCTGGTCGATGGAATTGAGAAGCGGGGTCAGGCGCGCGTCGCGGATCAGCGCGGTATCGCCCATCATGTGGCCGGAAAAGACGCAGATTTCAGGGCCTTGGCCAAGGGCCGCGCGCAGGGATGCGCCCTCTTCGGCGACCGCCACGAAGAACCGCCGCACGCCCGCCTCTGCCAGCCGGTGTGCGACCCGGTCGGCGCCAAGACCGTAGCCGTCGGCCTTCACGCAGGCGCCGGTTTCCACCGTCGGACCCGACAGTCGGTCCAGCGCCTGCCAGTTCGCGGCGATTGCGTCGAGGTCGATATGAAGATGTCCCGCGGCCATGACCGGGTTGTCCGTCGCGCGCGGGGCGGGGTCAAGCGAATTTGAGGCGGATGGGCGGCGGGCCTCAGAACTCCTGGTCGCCGCCGGTGTTCTGCCACGGCTTCACGAGGTTGCCGAAACGGGTGAAGCGGCCTTCGAAGGACAACTCGACCGTGCCGATGGGGCCGTGGCGCTGTTTGCCGATGATGACCTCGGCGCGGCCGTGCAGGCGCTCCATCTCTTCCTGCCACAGCGCCATCTTGTCGAGGTCGTGATCGCCGGGCTTTTCGCGTTCCTTGTAATACTCTTCCCGGAACACGAACATGACGACGTCGGCGTCCTGTTCGATCGACCCGGATTCGCGCAGGTCGCTGAGTTGCGGACGCTTGTCCTCGCGCGATTCGACCTGGCGCGACAGCTGCGACAGGGCGATGACCGGGATATCCAGTTCCTTGGCGATGGCCTTGAGACCTTGCGTGATCTCGGACACCTCGTTCACGCGGCTGTCCTTTGCCGAAGCGGGGCGCACGAGCTGGAGGTAGTCCACGATCAGGACATCCAGCCCATGCGTCCGCTTCAACCGACGGGCACGCGCCGCAAGCTGGGAGATGGGCAACGCGGGCGTGTCGTCGATGTAGAGGGGGCAGGCTTCGAGCGCCTTGGCCGCCTCGACGAACCGGCGGAATTCGGTTTCGGTCATGTCGCCCTTGCGGATCTGTTCCGAAGGCACCTCCGCCGCTTCCGAGAGGATCCGCGCGGCGAGTTGTTCGGCCGACATCTCGAGCGAGTAGAAGCCCACGACGCCGCCGTTGATCGCGCCTTCGCTGCCATCGGGCAGCTGACCGCGCTGGTAGGCCTTGGCGATGTTGAAGGCGATGTTGGTCGCAAGCGAGGTCTTGCCCATCGACGGACGCCCCGCGAGGATCAGAAGGTCGGACCGGTGCAGGCCGCCGAGCTTCTTGTCCATGTCGATCAGGCCGGTGGACACGCCCGCCAGCCCGCCATCGCGCTGGTAGGCGGCGTTGGCGACGTTCACGGCATCGGTGACCGCCTTGAGAAAGCTCTGGAACCCGCTTTCGGTCTGGCCCTGTTCGCCCAGCTTGTAGAGCGCCTGTTCGGCCTCCACGATCTGCTCTTTCGGCTCGGAGGCGACATCGACCTTGCCGGCCTTCGACGCGATATCCCGGCCCAGCCCGATCAGTTCGCGGCGGATGGCGAGGTCATAGATCATCTGCGCGTAATCGCGCACCGCGAAGGCCGATATCGCGGCACCCGCAAGCCGGGCGAGGTAGGGCGGGCCGCCCAGTTCCTTGAGGCCCTCGTCATCTTCGAGGAAGGTGGCGAGCGTGACCGGCGAGGCGAGGTTGTTCTTGGCGATCCGCGCGGCGGCGATTTCGAAGATGCGGCCATGCACCGGGTCGTAGAAATGCTGCGGCCCGATCAGGCTGGCGACGCGGTCGTAGACGTCGTTGTTGGTCAGGATCGCCCCGAGAAGCTGTTGCTCGGCCTCGATGGAATGCGGCATCGTATCCATCGCGGTGGCGTCGGTTCCTGCCGGAAGCGCGGCACCAATGGCCGTCAAGTCGTTCATCGAAGCGATCCCTCTGCTCGGACCTGGTCGTCTTGTGTCTGGGTCCGGATCGCGCGTCCCCCGCGACCGGTGGCCATGTTCTGGCAGATCGCGGGTGATGTGCCTAGGCGGATAGATATGTGGATGTCCGCCGGGAGAAACCTGTGGATCACTGCGCGACCATCCAGATAAAGTAGCAGATCGTGCGGGTATCGCAACATCGTGGATGGCCGGGTGGTGCGAATCGCGATTTATCCCGGTCTGCCCACATGCCTTTTCCACATGAAATTCGTGTCACGTGGCGCAAACCGGGGTTTGAGCTATTGTCGTTTGAGGGACTTAGCGGGAGGAAACGGTGGGCGGAAAAGCGGTTATGCTGGCGGGTTTGCTGGCCTGCGGGGCGACGGCCGCGGGTGCGTCGTTCACGCCGTGCGCGACGGACGCGATGCTTGTCTTTGACGGGTCGGCCTCGATGGCGGAGCGGGGGGATGCGGCGCGGGGAGAGGCGCGCATCGTGGATGCGCGCGCTGCCATGCGAAGGGCGCTGCCGCTGATCACCGTGCTGCGGCGGGTGGGGCTGGTTGTCTACGGGCCGAACGGAACGCCCGGCGACGGGCCCGGCGCCAGCCCGATGGAATCGGTGGGCTGCCGGTCGGTCGACGTGCGGTTCGGGCCAGAGACGGATACCGCCTCGCGCATGATCGGCGAGATCGACGCGCTGGTGCCCGGCGGCTCGACACCGCTGACGGCGGCGGTGTCCGAGGCGGCGGAGGCGCTGGATCACACCCGCGCGCCGGGGATCGTGGTGCTGGTGACGGACGGGCGGGAGACCTGTGGCGGCACGCCCTGCGCGCTGGCCGAAACCCTGCGGGCCGACAGCGCGGACCTTGTCGTGCACGTGGTGGGGTTCCGGGTGCGGGCGGATTACTTCGACTGGGAATCGGGCGAGGGCGGCGACCACGTGCAGGCCGAGACCCCGGCGCGCTGCCTCGCCGACCGCACGGGCGGGACCTACACCGCGACCGAAACGGTGGAGGAACTGGTCGCCGCGATGGATGCGACGCTCGGATGCGCGCTGATCGGGCGGGGGTTGGGTGAGGATCACCCAACCTACATGACCGGGCCGCGAAACGTCGGGTGAGGATCACCCGACCTACCGGTCGGTCAGGCGCGGGCGGCCTGCCATGCGCGGGGATCGTTCAGGAAATCTTCGACCCCGTCGAGCGTCGCCGCGTCGAAGCTGCCGCGCCGCTTGGCTTCGGCCAGAACGTCCCACCACGTGCAGAGGTGATGCAGGGTGATGCCGTGATCGCCCAGCGTTCTCTCGGTTTCCGGGAAGATGCCGTAGGAAAAGATCACCGCCGTATGGGCGCAGGTGGCCCCCGTTTCGCGGATCGCGTCCACGAAGCTGAGTTTCGATCCGCCATCGGTGGTGAGATCCTCCACCAGCAGCACCCGCTGCCCTTCGCTCATCGCGCCTTCGATCCGGGCGTTGCGGCCATAGCCCTTGGGTTTCTTGCGCACGTAGGTCATGGGCAGCGCCATGCGCTCGGCCACGAGCGCGGCAAAGGGGATGCCCGCCGTCTCGCCGCCCGCGACGTTGTCGAAGGCTTCGAGGCCCGCGCCGCGCATCACCGTCACCGTCAGGAAATCCATCAGCGTCGAGCGGATGCGCGGGAAGGAGATCAGCTTGCGGCAGTCGATATAGGTGGGCGAGGGCAGGCCGGAGGCGAGCGTGAAGGGCTCATCCGCGTTGAACAGCACCGCCTCGATATCAAGGAGCATGCCGGCGGTCAGTTGCGCGATGGTTTTCGGGTCGGGATAGGTGCTTGGGATCATGGGGCCTGCCGGTGGCGTGGAGTTGCGGGTGCGGGCAGCCGGTGTGTCAGGACACCGACCAGTGAAGCGGGAAACCGGGGTCGAAGACGGTGACGGGGCCGTCGCCTGTTTCAATCCGGTCGGGGTAGGTGACGGCGTCATCGCCGCGGGTGAGCGTGACGGTCGCGTCGTTGGCGGGCAGGCCGTAGAAGGCCGGGCCGTTGAGCGAGGCGAAAGCTTCGAGCCGGTCGAGCGCGCCTTCTTCCTCGAACACATGCGCGAGGATGGACATAGTGTTGGTGGCGGTGAAGCAGCCGGCGCATCCGCATCCGCTTTCCTTGGCCGCGTCCACGTGCGGGGCGCTGTCGGTGCCGAGGAACACGCGTGCATCTCCCGAGGTGGCGAAGGCGCGCAGCGCCTGACGATGCTCCTCGCGCTTGGCGACGGGCAGGCAGTAGTAATGCGGCCGGATGCCGCCCACCAGCAGGTGGTTGCGGTTGATGACAAGGTGGTGCGTCGTGATCGTCGCCCCCAGCCCGCCATCCGAGGCCTTCACGTAACCCACGGCGTTGGCCGTGGTTATGTGCTCCATCACCACCTTCAGGCCCGGCGTGGCGCGGCGGATCGGGTCGAGCACGCGGTCGATGAACACCGCCTCGCGGTCGAAGATGTCGATATCGGCATCCGTGACCTCGCCGTGCACGCAGAGCGGCAGGCCGATCTCGGCCATGCGTTCCAGCACCGGGCGGACCCGGTCGAAATCGCGCACGCCCGAGGCGGAGTTGGTGGTGGCCCCCGCCGGGTAGAGCTTGACCGCGTGCACGAGGCCCGAGGCATGGGCGGCGGCGACGTCGGCGGGATCGGTGTCCTCGGTCAGGTAGAGCGTCATCAGCGGCGCGAACGCCGCGCCGTCGGGCAGGGCGGCGAGGATGCGGTCGCGGTAGGCGGCGGCCTCGGCCCCCGTCACCACCGGCGGGACGAGGTTGGGCATGACGATCGCGCGGGCGAAATGGCGGGCGCTTTCGGGCAGGACGGCCTGCAGGACCGCGCCGTCGCGGAGGTGGAGGTGCCAGTCATCGGGGCGGCGGATCGTGAGCGTCTGGGTCATGGCCCGGTCGCTAGCATGCAGGTGCGCGGTTGAACAGGGGGGCCGGGACGGGGCAAGGTGGTGGCGGGACCGATGGAGGCTTTCGATGCTGTTGACCCTGATACTGGCGGCGCTTGCGGGCGCTTTCCACGGGACATTGCGCCCGCATGTCGCGGACCTGCTGGCGCGGGTGATGGACGAATCCGAAGCGGCGCCGTTGCTGGATGTGGCGAGCTTTGCCTGCGCCTTGTTGGCGGTGGCGATCTTGGTGTCGCTGAGCGGGCTGGGCGGGAACGCGGTGGTGATCCTCGCGGGCGGGCTGGCCGGCGCGTTTCATCGCCCGATCAAGGCATGGATCATGGAGCGGATGGGGTAGGCGCGTCTAGCGGCTGGCCGCGTTCAGCGCGTCGAGGCGGCGCTTGAACTTGGGCGCGGGCAACCGTTCGACCACGTTTTCGCACAACGCGCGGACAAGCCGCGTGCGCCCCTGCGCATCGAGATGCGCCAGAAGGTTCCGCAAATAGGCAGGATGATCGCGCCGTGCGCGGGTGATCCGGGCAAAGCTGTGCGGGGTCAGTTTGCGGGCGCCTGCCTTGGCCAGCACCCGGTAGAGCAACTGCATCTCCAGCAGGTCGGATTGCAGCGCCGCGCCCATGAACGGCATGCGCAATGCGGTCACGTTGGGCCGCCGGAAGAGCGATGCGTGCATCGCGTCGAGCGTTTCGCGCGGGTCGAACAGGATGAAGGCGGCCTCGGCCCCCTCGATCATATCGGGCGCGTATCCGTAGCGGTCGGTGAACGACGTGCGGCGCATGTGCACGAAACGGTCGTCCCAACCGGCATCCGTGGGGTCGAGCGTGGCCTGCGGCTGGATCGCCACCACCGTCGCGCCCGGCGCGGCCACCGAAAAGGCCGCCGCGGCATAGCCGCACGGCCCGGCACCGTAAAAGATCACCCGGTCGAATTCGTCGAAGAACCCGTCATCGGTGAGGTTGTCGAAATAGTCGAACACCTTGCCGTTGCGGAACCACGTATCGCCGTCCGACAACACGCACAGGTGCGACCAGCCCAGTGCGCGGACAAGGTCGAAGCCGATGGGCTGGCCGGTATCGGACAGGGCCTGGATGCCCTGGATCGTCTCGAACGTGACCAGCAGCGTGTCCTGGCCGTCGATATAGGAGGAGGCGTGCCGCGATCCGAGCTCCTGGTAAAAGCCGTGCGCGCCGGCCACTTCGGCAAGCTTCGCCAGCCACTCGGCCTTTTTCAGGCCAAGCATCGGAAGGTCGAATGCGTTGGGCGCGTCTTGCATCTTGCTCGCTCTCCATCCCGCGTGATCGTGGATGTTTGGCGCGACGCTAGGGGCGCATTGGGGCAGAAATGAGAAACATTTGCTGCGAATTTGAGGTTAATGTCGCCGGCTCTACTGCGCCGCGCGGGCGTGATCCTGCAAAAATTGCGCGGCTTTCCGGGGCAGTGGCGTGGATGGCGGGGTCATCAACAGCCGTCCATAGAGCGCGCGGAAGGGTTCTTCGGCCAGTAATTCCTCGAACCGGGCCTTGCGCCATGCGACGGCGCCCGCGTGCAGGGCGCGCAATTCGGGGTCGGCGCCCAGTTCGGCGCGGATGTCGTCGACGCCTGCCAGCGACAGCGCCGAGCGGTCTTCATCGGTATTGAAATTGCGTTCGACCCAGTAATCGAGGCCCAGAGTATGATCGGAATGCACCGCGCGGCCCCGGTCGGCCTTCAGCACGAAACTTTCCATCGCGCCAAGCGGGTAATGGTTGAGCTGCGCCAGCCGATAGAGCGGCTGGCCATAGTTGGAAAAGAGCCGCCGCGTCTTGAACTGTTCGTCCAGTTCGCGCCCCTCGCTGTCGAACCAGCGCGCCGCGTCCAGCCGCGACTTGTCGGGGTTGCGCGGGCGGTGCACGCCCAGTTTCCGGTAGGTGCCGTCGTTGCGGTAGAGCGTCTTGAACATCGCCGACCGCCACGGCCACATCATGATCTCGGGCGCGGCGCGGGTGAAGACCTGCGGCACCGGGCTGTCCGCGTACCGCTCCACCCCCGCATTGCCGAAGAGCCGCCATGTCAGCGTGATGGCGGTGGCGTCGGGCAGGGCGGAGAGCAGCGCGGGCACCGTCCGGTCGCCGACGTGGATGTTGACGAATTCGTCGATGTCGAGCGCGAGGATCCAGTCCGCCGCCTGCACGATGTCGAGCGTTTCCGCCCGTTTCAGCGCGGTGAACTGGATGCCGCGTTTGTCGTAAGGCCCGTCGTTGCGGATATGGGTCAGCCAGCCCATCTCCGACAGGCGGTCGAGCATCTGGTCGGTCCCGTCCTCGCAATCGTTCGAGAAAACGAGCACATCCGTGAACCCGCAGGCGCGGTGATGCGCCAGCCAGTCCAGCAAAAACGCCGCCTCGTTCCGAACGCACAGAACGGCGAGGCAACGCATCGCGCTCACCAGCCCTTCAGGAAGGTCACGACCTTGCCGGTGGAAGCCTTTGGGAAATAGGTGAGGCCCGCGCGGTGCATCGCGTCGAACACCGCCTGAACGCCGTGCTGGCCGATCCATTGCGGATGGGTTTCGATGATCGCGGCGCGCAGGCCCGAGAAATCGCCATGCGGCAGCAACTCGGCCTCGGCCCCTTCGATGTCGCACATCAGGACGGTCGGTTGCAGGTCCTTCAGCGTGGTGTTGAGACCGCGCACCTCCACCTCGTGCTCGCTCACGATGTCCTCGGCATTGTCGCGGTCCATCGACGAGGCGAGGAAGTTGCGCCGGACATAGAAGGTCACGGGCTTGGATTTCCGCTGTGCCAGAAGCGCGTGGTGGATGGTGATGTTGTCGATCCCGTTGGCCGCGTGCACCTCGTGCATGTAGGGGATGAGGGCCGGGTTCGCTTCGAAGGTGTGGACGTGTTTCGCGCCGCAGATCTTGGCCATGAGCGCCGACATGTAGCCGATCCCGCCACCAAGTTCGAGCACCACGTCCTCCTTGCGGATGATGCGCTGGGCGGCATCGGATTCGCGCAACTCGTACCGGTTTTCCCGCAGCGCGCCGCGCACCTGTCCGGTGGTGAATTGCGGGTGTTTCGGGATTTTCAGGCCGCGCGAGTTCAGAAACGGGTTGCGCGGGGCAAAGGTCTGTCCGTCATCCATGGCTCAACTCTCCAGGTCGAGGGCAAGCGCATAGGCCACCCGTTCGGTTGTCGTGAGTTTGCAGGCAAGCGCCTGTTCGTACAGTTCGGCGAATTCCGGCACCGCGTGCAATTCGTCCGCCTTGGCGCGGTGCCATGCGACGCCTTCGTCATGCAGGCGGCGCAGTTCGGGATCGGCCAGAAGGCGGTCCATCTCGGCCCGGACGCGGGGGATGTTCCGCTTGATCGTGATGTCGCGGTAATCCGACCAGTCCATCCGGATCCAGTAATTCAGCCCGATCGAGCGATTGACGTGCAGCGCCCGCCCGCGCTGCCGCTTGATCAGGAAACTTTCCGCTGACCGCAGCGCGTAATGGTTCAGTTGCAGAAGGTCGTAGCCGATGGATTTCTTCGACGAGCGCCAGCCGTTCTTGATCGCCTCCGCCGTCATGTCGAGCCCCGATCCGTTCACCCAGCGCACCTTGTCGGCCTTGGCGTCCTTCAACTGGTTGGGGCGGTGGCAGGACATCTTCTGGTAGGCGCCGATGTTGCGGAACATCGTCTTGAACCCCCAGACGGTGTGCGGTTTGGGGCAGTATTTCGGGGCGCAGCTGTCGAACTGGTCGATGACGAGGTCATCTTCGAACCGGGTGATCCCGTTATGGCCAAACAGCCGCCATGTCATCGCGACGTTGGTCGCGCCCGGCACGCGGTCGAAGAAATCATCGAGCGTGCCGTTGCCGCAGCGCACGTTCATGTATTCGTCCACGTCGATATGGATCAGCCAGTCGGCCTTCCGCACCACCGGCTCTTTCATCGCCTTGTTGAGCGCGAATTGCTGGGGGCTTTTGCCTTTCCAGTCCTCGTTCTGGCGGTGTTCGACCAGCCCCATTTCCTGCATCCGGTCGAGAATGGTCGAGGTCGAATCCTCGCATCCATTTGTATAGATGAGGAAATTGTCGACGCCGATGGCCCGGTGATAGGCGACCCATTCGACGATATAGGGCGCTTCGTTCTTCATGCAGCCGACGATCACGTTGCCGGTCGACCCTTTCGGAAGATCGCGTTCGGGCGCGGGCGTAAAGGCGGCGGCGAGGTCTTCTTCGTTCACCAGCCCCATCTTGTTGTGGGGGCGGAAGGTCGAACCCTGCAGGCGGGCGAAATTGGCCTGCGCGGCGGGCGGCAGAAGCGCGCGGGCCTGCGCGGTCAACCCGTCGATCGTCACCTTGCGGCGCTTGGGAGGGGCCGACAGCGCGGCGATATCCTCGCCCCGCTCGGCCCGCGCCTGTTCCTGCGCGCGCCGGATCCGCCCGACATCGGCGCGCAGGTATTGCGAGGCGCGAAAGCCGTACATCGGGTCGGGCGGCGTCCACTCCAGCAGGGCCTCGGGCGGACTGACATGCGCGGGGTCAAGCGCGGGGTGGTCCTGCGCCAGCCGTTCCAGCGCCGGGCCGAACCGGTCGGACACGCGCGACAGCGATCCCGGCGCGATCCCGTCACCCGGTACGTGCAGGTCGGCGACCAGCCGCCGCCACATCTGGCGGGGCAGGATGTATCCCTTGTGCGCGATCAGCTTGAGAAGCAGGTCGTTATAGGCGACGCCGCGTTCCAGCCATGCCGCCGAAGGCGCGTCCGGGCCGTCCACCGCCTCGACCTTGCCCGCCTTCAGCGGCAGGTCGAAGATGCGCGCGATTTCCTCCACCGCGTCCGTCCCGGCAAGCCGCGCCTCGTCCACGGACGCGATGCGCACGGTGCCGAACACCTCGCCCCAGAACGCTGCCAGCGCCCCGGTATCCAGCCAGTGCGGGGCACCCTGCACCTCGGGGAAGATCCCGCGTGGCGGATCGGCCCTGTCATGGGTCGAACGCGCAGCCTCCCACCAGTCGTCGGCTTCCAGCAGGTCGAGGTCACGCGACAGCGGCGCGGCGCGCCCGTCCTGCACCATGTTCGCGAAGTGCCGCGCCAGCGCGGTGGCCGGGTCCGTGACGGCGATCACAATCTCGACCGTGTCGGCATGGGGGCTGAGCAACGAGTGCAGACGCTCAAGCTCTGCCCGGTTGGTCAGGCCCGTGCCCAGTTGCTGGGCCGACAGGATCACGTGATCGGGCTTGGTGTCTGCCAACTCGCGGGTCAGCGCATCGCGGACCTCGTGATACAGCGCCTCCTGCTTGTCGGCGGGCGCGAAGCCGCGATTGAAGCGCAGCGTATCGACCCGGTCCGACACCGCCATCGCCAGCCGCGTATGATTGCGCCGTCCCGGTGCGCGCGGGTAGAGGATGCCGTTTCCGCCAAGCGCACCGCGCTTGAGGTCCAGCACCGCCTGCATGCGCGCGGACGACCAGGCGTCACAGCCGATATGCAGCGACATCTTCATGGGGACACGTCGTCCAGCTTGTGCCGGTTCACGTTGGCGCGGCCCCACCATGGCAGGTCCCGCCCGATATGCGCCGCGATGAGCCGCGGCGCGTTGTCGTCGGCAAGGTCATACCGCAGGTAATCCGCATCCCCTGCGAACAGGCGGTCAAGATGCGCGTAGTGCCCTTCGATCCACCTTTTGCGTTCGGCATGGGTGTCGCCGAACCCCTTGGGAAGGCCGGGAATATTGCCCGCCGGTAACCGTTCGGTCCCCAGGTTGCGCCAACGCAGCATCGCGTCGGACAAATCCTGCGGCTCTCGCCACGAGGCCACGAACTTCACCCCCGGATGGTGCTTGCGGATAGCGTCGATCAGTGCCCAGTCGGTCTGCGGCCAGTAGGAACGCGGGCCCGTGATCGTCGAAATCTCGGTAAAGGCGTCGAACTCGGCCATCGTGTGCAGCGGATCGCCGGTGTCGAAGAAATCGCGGTACATCTGCACGCCGACGAAACTGTGATGCAGTGCCGCGTTGCCGGTCTGCTCGGGCTTGATGCGGTGATCGGCGACCTTGAGGCTCGCCCGGCCCAATGCCCGCGCCAGCGTCGTGGTGCCCGTCTTGGGCAGGCCCAGGTTGACGACCTTCAGCGTCATGCCGCCGCCCCGATCTCGGCCAGGAACTCCGCCTCGCCCGGTGGCAGCGTGTCGGCGGCACGCAATTGCGCCTGCATCTCGCGGTAGCTGTCCTGCGTCAGCAGGTGATCGCGCTTGGCGATGTGCCGCGCCACGCACTCCGCGTGCAGCGCGGCAATCTCGGGGTCGGATTTCAGATCGGCCAGCGCGGCCTCAAGTCCCGGCAGGTAGCGCGCGATCGAACGGTCCTCGTACGCGGCATCGTTGCGCTCGCGCCAATAGGTGTCATCGAAGGCGCGGTGATCGCGGTTCACGTCGCCACGGTCGTTCTTGACGAGGTAGCTGTCGAGCGAGCGCAGCGCGTAGTGATTGAGCGTCGCCAGCGCCCGCGCGCCGCGGGCCGGGAACTTGCGGATGCGCCGCTTGTTTGCCGCGACGAGGAACTTGTGCGGCACCGCCCGCCCGCTGCCATCGGTCCAGCTTGGCCGGTCGCGCGGCGACAGCGTGTCCTTGAAGAACGGCCGGTGCGCGCCGTAATAGTGCAAGGGAAAATCGCGGCGGATCAGCGACTTGACCTCTATCGCCGTCTCCGCGCACCAGATGTCGGGATTGTGGCTGTGATGGAACTGCCCGATCACGGGTGTGTCCACGAATGCCTCGACCCCGGCATTGGCCATGAACTGGAAGGTCACGCTGATCGCCTGCGGATCGCCGCAGGCATCGATCAGCGCCGGGATCGTGTGATCGCCCGCATGGATGTTCAGGAACTCGTCCACATCCGCGATCCACACCCAGTCGGCATCCTTCACGACCTTCTGCCGCGCGGCGTCCTTCAACGCCTCCATCTGGTAATTGCGCCCCTCGGCGGGGTTCGGCAGGTGCACCACGCCGCCCCGCGCGGCCAGTGCATCCAGCAGCGTGTCCGTGCCATCGTCGCAATCGTTGGAATAGAACAGGAAGTCGGTCACCCCGATCAGGCGGTTGAACGCGATCCATTCCAGCAGGAAGGGACCCTCGTTCTTCACGCATGTCACGGCGGTGATCCGCATCGCGCCACCGGTTCCGGGTTGGGGGTTGGACATCGTCCTCGTATCCTGCCTGCACTCACATCCGGGTCATTTGTCGCCCGGAATACCGCTCTTATTGTTAACAAAACCATGCCAGAGGCGCGGAATCCCGTCAAGAATCGCTTGGGCCCGCGCTGGACAGGGGGCGTTTGCGGACCAATTGTGTTGCGATTGACACGCGCCACTGCACCCGGTCAGGGTGGCGCGGCACAGACAATGGGGGGCAGATGGCCGACATCTCTTCGATCGACGCGGTGGAACGCACGCTCGCCGCCCAGGGCTACGTGTCCGACCGCGCGCTGGCGACGGTGGTCTTCCTTGCCCTGCGCCTCGGGCGGCCGCTTTTCCTCGAAGGGGAGGCCGGCACCGGCAAGACCGAGATCGCCAAGACCCTCGCCCAGGCGCTCGGCCGTCGCCTGATCCGCCTGCAATGCTACGAAGGCCTCGATGCCGCGCAGGCGGTCTATGACTGGAACTTCCCCGCCCAGATGGTCGCGATCCGCACGGCCGAGGCAACGGGTAGCACCGACCGCGATGCGCTGCAGGACGAGTTGTTCGGCCCCGACTACCTCATCGAACGCCCGCTTCTGCAGGCGATGCGCCCGCATGCCGAAGGCCCGCCGGTGCTGCTGATCGACGAGCTTGACCGCACCGACGAACCGTTCGAGGCGTTCCTCCTCGAAGCGCTCAGCGACTTCCAGGTCACGATCCCCGAAATCGGCACCATCGCCGCCCCGGAACCGCCCATCGTGATCCTCACCTCCAACCGCACGCGCGAAGTGCACGATGCTCTGAAACGCCGCTGCCTCTACCACTGGGTGGACTACCCCTCCCATGCCCGCGAAATGGAAATCCTCGCCGCCCGCGCGCCCGACGCCGCCGAGGGCCTCAGCCGCGAGGTCGTGGCCTTCGTCCAGCGCCTCCGGACCGAGGATCTCTTCAAGAAACCGGGCGTCGCCGAAACCATCGACTGGGCCAAATGCCTGCTGGCACTCGACACGCTCACCCTCTCGCCCGAGGTCATCGCCGACACGCTCGGCGCGCTCCTGAAATACCAGGACGACATCCAGAAACTGCAGGGGTCAGAGGCCAAACGCCTGCTGGACGAGGCCCGCGCCTCCCTCGAACCCGCCTGACATCCCACCCATCGCCCCTTCTTCTCTTGCCAAATATGGCGGGGGTCTGGGGGCAGCGCCCCCAGGACAGATGCCCGAATACGCGCCCCTCGACCTGCCCGATGACCCCAAGCTTGCGGGCAACATCACCCATTTCGCCCGCGCCCTGCGCAAGGCGGGCCTCGCCATCGGGCCGGGCCGGGTGATCGACGCCATCGAAGCGGTCTCGGCAGCGGGGTTCACCGAGAAACGCGATTTCTACTGGACCCTTCACGCCTGCTTCGTCTCCCGCCCCGAACAGCGCGCCACCTTCGCGCAGGTCTTCCGCCTCTACTGGCGCGACCCGCGCTACCTCGAACACATGATGAGCGTCATGCTCCCCTCGATCCGTGGCGTGCAGGAGGAACGCACCGCGAAAGCGGCCGAGAAACGCGCGGCCGAGGCGCTGCTGGACGGCGCGATGCCCGACCTCCCCGAGGCGGGCTCGGCCGAGCCCGACGAGGACACCCGCATCGATATCGACGCCTCGCGCACCATGTCGGCCGAGGAAAAGCTGCGCACACTCGATTTCGAACAGATGTCGACGGCCGAGGTCGCGGCGGCCAAGCGGATGCTGGCGCGGCTTACGCTGCCTGTCCCGCCGCTGAAAACCCGTCGGACCGCACCTTCGGCCAACGGGGCGCGGATCGACCGGGCGGCGACGCTGCGCGCCGCGATGCGCCGGGGCGGGGAGATCGGAACGCTGCCCCGCGTGCAGCCCCGCACCCGCTGGCCCAACCTTGTCGTGCTGTGCGACATTTCCGGGTCGATGTCGCAATACTCGCGGCTGATCCTGCATTTCGTGCACAGCGTGGCGAACCGCAAGGGCGCGGGCTGGGCCAGGGTGCATGCCTTCACCTTCGGCACGCGCCTCACCAACATCACCCGCCATCTCGCCACCCGCGACGTCGACGCGGCACTCGCTGCCGCGGGCGCCGAGGCGCAGGACTGGGAGGGTGGCACGCGGATCGGCACCAGCCTCGACCGGTTCAACCGCGACTGGTCGCGCCGCGTTCTGGGGCAGGGCGCGGTCGTTCTGCTGATCACCGATGGCCTCGACCGGGACGAGGCCGGCCTGCTTGGCCCCGCGATCGAACGCCTGCACCTGTCCTGCCGCCACCTCATCTGGCTGAACCCGCTTTTGCGTTGGGAGGGCTTCGCCCCGCGCGCCACCGGCATCGCGACGATGTTGCCCCATGTCGACGCCTTCCGCGCCGGCCATTCCATCGCCTCGATCGAGGCGCTCGCCGCCGCTTTGTCCGGGTCCGGCGACCTTTCAGGTGACCTGCGACGTTTGCGCACGTTGCTCGAGAAATAACAATAAAGATCGCAACCATTTTCGGGGAGAGGCGGTTGGGGCTGCAACAAGGCGCCATGCTTGAGCGCCGTAAAAGTTTGAAAGGAAAGCCAAATGACGACCCTCGTCAAGAAAGCCCCCCTGTTTCTCGCCGCCACCGTGTTCGGTGCATTCACCTCGACCGCGGCCCTCGCGCAGACCGTCGCATGTGACGCGGATGCCGGCATCCTCACCAACTGCCTGACCGGTGAAGAAGTCGACGTCGACAACCAGGCTGCCGAAGGCCCCGGCCGTGGCGCCGAGCGTGTGACCGTGGGTACGGTCGACGACCAGGACAATGGCCAGGCCGATGGCGGCAGCGCAGCCGTCGTGGGCACCGTGGACGACCAGGACAACGGCCAGGCCGATGGCGGCAGCCCCATCAACGGGTAACCCCGACACCCGAACGGTTTCAGACCCCGTCGCGCATCCGCGCGGCGGGGTTTTTTGCATGGCCGGACGCCTTGCATCCGCGTCACGCCCGCGCCACGGTACCGGCATGAGGTTTCACCGTGACTGACCTGCCCGGCATCCCCGAACGCGCGCTCGACTGGTACAGCGACGGGCGCGGCGTGGCCCTGGCCACCGTGGTCGAGACATGGGGTTCGGCCCCGCGCCGCGTGGGCGCGCAGCTGGTCATCGCCGATGACGGGGAGATGCAGGGCTCGGTCTCGGGCGGCTGCGTCGAAGGCGCGGTCGTGGTCGAGGCGCTGGAGGCGCTGGAAGAGGGCGAGGCGCGGCTGCTGGAATACGGTGTGTCCGACGACGATGCCTTCGCGGTGGGCCTTGCCTGCGGCGGCACGATCCGCGTTCTGGTCGAACCGGTCGGTCCGGTTCTGCCCGAAAACCTGCTGACCGATCTGGTCGCCCGCCGGGCGGCCCGCCAGCCTGTTGCCTATGTCGCCGACACCGCCACCGGCGCACGACGGCTGGAAACCGAAGGCCATGACGCTAGGTTCCGCCGCGATGCGTCCGGGTTCGAACCGGACGGCACCACCTTCGTCGCGATCCACAACCCGCCCCTGCGGCTGGTCGTCGTGGGCGCGGTGCATATCGCGCAGGCGCTGTTGCCGATGGCGCGCGCGGCGGGGTTCGACCCGGTGGTGATCGACCCGCGCCCCGCCTTCGCCTCGTCCGCGCGCTTCCCCGGCGAGACACTGCTGGACGACTGGCCGGATGCGGCGGTGGACGCGGTGGGCCTTGATGCGCGCACGGCGCTTGTCCTTCTCACCCACGATCCGAAACTCGACGACCCGGCGCTTATGCGCGGGCTTGTCTCGGATGCGTTCTACATCGGCGCTCTGGGCTCCACCCGGACCCATGCCAAGCGCGTCGCGCGGCTGACCGAGGCGGGGCTGTCAGAGGCCGACATCGCCCGCATCCACGCCCCCGTGGGCCTTGATATCGGGGCGTCCGGCCCGGCCGAGATCGCCGTGTCGATTCTCGCCCAGATGATCGCCGTCCTGCGGGGCAAGGCGTGAAATTCGGCCCCGTGCCCGTGACCGAGGCGGCGGGCGCGATCCTTGCCCATTCCGTCGCGCTGGACGGTCGCAGGCTGCGCAAGGGCGTCGTCCTTGGCCCGGACGACATCGCGGCGCTTGCGGCCAGCGGGCTTGACCGGGTGACCGTGGCGCGGCTGGAGCCGGGAGACGTGGACGAAGGCACCGCCGCCGCGCGGCTTGCCGAGGCGCTGACCGACGGGCATGCGGACATGCGCCTGACGCCGCCGACCAATGGCCGGGTGAACGTGGTTGCGACCCGCGCGGGGCTGGCACGGCTTGATGCCGCAAGGATCGACGCGGTGAACGGGATCGACCCGGCGGTGTCGCTTGCCACCGTGCCGCGCTGGCACCGGATGGCGGCGCGCGGGCTGATGGCGACGATCAAGATCATCACCTACGCCGTGCCGGGCGCGCATCTGGACGCGGCTATCGAGGCCGGGCGCGGCGCGATCGGCCTTGCCGCGCCGCAGGTCAGGCGCGCCGCGCTGATCGTGACCGAGGTACCGGGCGGGCCGGGCCTGAAAGGCAGCGCCGCGATAGAGGCGCGGCTTGCGGCGCTCGACGTGACGCTGGACCGGGTCGACAAGGTGCCGCACGAGACAACCGCGCTCGCCACCGCACTGGCGGCGGTGGAGGCGGAGCTGATCCTTGTCCTCACCGGATCGGCCACCTCAGACCCCTCGGACGTCGCCCCAAGCGCGGTGCGCGCGGCGGGCGGGCGGGTCGAACGGTTCGGGATGCCGGTCGATCCCGGCAACCTGCTGTTCATCGGCAGCCTTGGTGAGCGGCCGGTGATCGGCTTGCCGGGCTGCGCGCGCTCGCCCGCGTTGAACGGGGCGGACTGGGTGCTGTCACGGGTGATCTGCGGCGTGGCCGTCGCATCGGACGATATCGCGCGAATGGGCGTGGGCGGGCTCTTGAAAGAGATGCCAAGCCGCCCGACACCGCGCCGCGCGCGCGGTTAGACATCATTTGTTTTGGGGAAAGCCGAGGCGCGCCGCTTTGACGGCGCGCCGGTCAGGCAAGGCGTCAGGCCTCGTCCTGCTGTTCCGCTTCGGGCTCTGCCTTCGGCTTGGGCTTGGTCCCGGCGGGCAGGGGGCCGATCAGCATGATCATCTGGCGGCCTTCCATCTTGGGGAAGTTTTCCACCCGGCCCAGTTCCTTGGTGTCCTCGGCCACCCGTTCCAGCAGGTCACGGCCAAGGTTCTGGTGCGCCATCTCGCGCCCGCGGAACCGCATGGTGATCTTCACCTTGTCGCCGTTTTCGAGGAACTTGTACACGTTGCGCATCTTGACGTCGTAGTCGTGCGTGTCCGTGTTGGGGCGGAACTTGACCTCCTTGATCTCGATGGTCTTCTGCTTCTTCCGCGCCTCGGATTCCCGCTTTTGCTGTTCGTACTTGAACTTGCCGAAATCCATGATCTTGCAGACCGGCGGGCTGGCATTGGGCGAGATCTCGACAAGGTCGAGCCCGGCCTGTTCGGCCAGTTCCATTGCGCGGGAGGGGGTCACCACCCCGACGTTCTCGCCTTCGGCGCCGATCAGGCGTATTTCCGGGGCACGAATGCGGTCGTTGACTCGAGGTCCGGTGTCACGGGTAGGGGGCGCGTTGTGCGGTCTGCGGGCTATCGGACTTGTCCTTCGATTGTTGCCGAAATCTGAGCCGCCAAGGTAGAGGGGCACCCCTACCGATTCAAGCGGCAAAAGTGGCCGAATGCAGGAAATTGCCCGATTTTCCCCTTGCAGCCGGTCACGGGGTTGGCCATCTCGCCATCAATACCGGACAGGCGCCGGATGCGCCTCGGGGAGCCTTGTGCAAGGAGTGTTTTGATGAGGACCATCATCCTTTTGATCGGTGCCGCCGTCGTGGCGGGCATCGGGTATTTCGTGGTCACCGGTCGCAGCGTCGATGACGTCGTCTCGAGCGCGCAGGAGACTGCGTCGGACGTGACCACCGCCGCAACCGAAGCGGCGAGTGATGCGGCGACCGCGACGACCGAAGCGGCCTCCAGCGCGGCTGACGCGGTGGCCGATACCGCGTCCGATGCCGCCGACGCGGTCAGCGATGCGGTCGACAGCGCCGTCGATACCGCAACGGACGCGGCAAGTGACGTGGCCGACGCCGCCGCTGGCGCGGTCGATTCCGCCAGCGACGCCGTAGACAGTGCCGTGGACAGCGTGTCGAATGCTGCATCGGACGCAAACGACGCGGCCACCGACGCTGTCAGCGATGCCGTCGACACCGCAACCGACACCGCCGCCGCTGCTGCCGACGCCGCAACCGACGCCGCCAGCGATGCGGTCGATACGGCAAAGGACACGGCCGCTGCCGCTGCTGATGCCGCGAGCGATGCCGTTGACACCGCGAAGGAAACCGCAGCTGCCGCCGCCGACGCGGCAACCGATGCCGCGACCGACGCCGTGGACACCGCGACCGACACCGCTGCTGCCGCTGCCGATGCGGCGACCGATGCCGCGGGCGATGCCGTGGACACTGCAACCGACACCGCCGCCGCGGCTGCCGACGCGGCGACTGATGCGGCCAGCGACGCCGTGGACACCGCGACCGACACCGCTGCTGCGGCTGCCGATGCAGCAACAGACGCTGCTACCGACGCCGTGGACACCGCGACTGACACCGCCGCTGCAGCTACCGATGCAGCAACCGATGCCGCGAGCGACGCTGCGGACACCGCGACCGACACCGCCGCTTCGGCTGCCGATGCAGCGACTGATGCGGCGAGCGACGCCGTGGACACCGCGACCGACACCGCCGCCGCCGCTGCCGACGCGGCAACCGACGCTGCGGGCGATGCCGTGGACACCGCGACCGACACCGCTGCCGCTGCAACTGATGCTGCGACGGACACGGCTGCTGCTGCCACTGACGCCGCGACGGACACGGTTGCTGCTGCCACTGACGCCGCGACGGACACGGTTGCTGCTGCCACTGACGCCGCGACGGACACGGTTGCTGCTGCCACTGACGCCGCGACGGACACGGTTGCTGCTGCCACTGACGCCGCGACGGACACCGCCGCTGCCGCAACCGATGCCGCAGCGGACACCGCCGCTGCCGCAACTGACGCTGCAACGGACACGGCTGCCGCCGCAACTGATACTGCGACGGACACCGCCGCTGCTGCGACCGACGCCGCGATGGATACCGCTGCCGCGACGACCTCGGCGGCGACCGATGCGGGAGGCAGCATTGCCGAGGCGCTGACGGTCGACGGGTTCGACGTGTCGAAAGTGACCGAGATGATCGAGAACTCGGACCTCGGAGCGCTGCAGAAAACGACGCTCGTGGCGGCCGTCAAGAAAGCGGCAGAGAACCCCGATCTCGTGAAATCGGTGATCGAGCAGGTGAAGACCGCGCTTGGCCGCTAAGTCACGGCCCAAGAAAGACAAAAACGCCGCGCGGATCCAACGGTCCGCGCGGCGTTTGCATGTCCGGGACGTGGCCCCGTCAGCCGACGAAGGCCTTTTCGACCACGTAATGCTTGGGATCGCTGTTCGCGCCTTCCTCCAGCCCGAAGCTTTCGAGGATCGCCTTCAGATCGGTGTTCAACCCCAGCGACCCGCAGACCATCGCGCGGTCGGTGTCGGGCGACATGCCGTCGATGCCCAGGTCGGCAAACAGCGTCCCGTCCTCCAGAAGCGTCGTGATGCGGCCCATCCTGAGGCTCTCTTCGCGCGTCGTGGTGGGGTAGTAGGTGAGCTTGCCGAGGTTCTCCTGACCCAGCAACTCGCCCATCATCTCGTCCGTCCGGATATGCTCGACCAGGCGGCGGCCATATTCCAGCTCGGCCACGTCGCGGCAGGTATGGGTGATGATGACCTGCTCGTAATCCTCGAACGTCTGGGGATCGCGCAGGAGCGAGGCGAAGGGCGCGAACCCGGTGCCGGTGGCAAAGAACCACAGGCGTTTGCCCGGCAACAGCGCGTCATGCACCAGCGTGCCCACGGGCTTGGGGCGCAGGATGATCTGCTCCCCCGGCTGGATGTGCTGCAGTTTCGAGGTCAGCGGCCCGTCCTGCACCTTGATCGAGTAGAATTCCAGCTCGTCATCCCACGAGGGCGACGCGATGGAATAGGCGCGCAAGAGCGGTTTCTGCTTGCCGGTCTTCGGATCGGGATCGCCCATCAGGCCGATCATCACGAATTCGCCGGACCGGAAGCGCAACGATGCGGGCCGCGTGCAGCGGAAGGAAAACAGCCGGTCGGTCCAGTGCGTGACCTCGGTCACGGTCTGGGCGTCGGGCAGGGCTTTGACGGCGGTCTGGGTGTTCACGGGTGTCTGCTCGGTCATGTCATGCGTCGCGGGGGCGCGCGGGCCCCCGACATCCTTAGAGAAATCTGTCAGGTTTGAGAAGCGTCTCAGCTGTCACGCAGCCTTGACTGGTAATCGTGGTCCCGCCACTGGCTGCGAAATAGCCATTCGGGTTCGGGTTGTCGCTGGGCCAATTCGTCGCTGATCTCGACCTCGTCGAACCCCGACCGCCGCGCCATCGCGTACTGGTCCGAGATCACGTGCCCGCGCGCCCTCAACCGCCCGGCAAAGCCCATGCGCCGCAGCCGCGCGGCGATGGTGAACCCGCGCCCGTCCGCGAAGGAGGGGAAATCGACGCGGATCACCTCTGCCGACAGGCGGTCCGCCAGCGTATCCGGGTCGGCGTCCGACGGCACGTCAAGCGCGCGCACGTCGTTTGCTGCTTCACCAAGAGGCACGAAGGTGCCGGTGTAAGTGTCGGGCGCAAAGCCCTGATCCGTCACGAGAATGGTCATGCCGCGCCTCTCACTATCTTGCCGTCCACGATGTGGATGCCGCATTCGTCCTTGTCCTGCCCGCGCCAGCGCCCGGCGCGTTCGTCCTCGCCCTCGGCCACGCGGGACGTGCAGGGCGCGCAACCGATCGAGCGGAAGCCCTGCGCCACCAGCGGGTGCCGGGGCAGATCGTGGCGGGTGATGTAGGCCTGCACCTCCTCCCGCGCCCAGGTGGCGAGCGGGTTGATCGTCAGCCCGCGCCCGCGCGGGTCGGGGGTGAATGTCTGCACGTCGGCGCGCTGCCCGCCCTGGTACCGCTTGCGGCCCGTGATCCACGCATCGAACCCCTGCAGCGCGGCGTCCAGCGGCGCGGTCTTGCGCAGGGCGCAGCAGGCGTCGGGGTCGCGCAGGTGCAGCGTGTTATCGGCATCGCGCGCCGTATCGCCGCGCAGGACCTGCACGTTGGACAGGCCAAGCGCTCCGGCGACCTCGCGCTGGTAGGCGAGCGTTTCGGCAAACAGCATCTCGGTATCGACGAACAGCACCGGGGCCGTCGGGTCGATGCGGCTGACGAGGTGCAGGATGACGACGCTGTCGGCCCCGAAGGCCGACACCACCGCGACGCGCCCCGCCGACCGCCCGATCAGGACCGATGACAAAAGCGACAGCGCCGCCTGCTCCTGGTAGGCGAGGTTCAGCGCCTGCGCCCGTGGCGCGAAATCGACCGCGTGTATCATGCCGCGCGCGCCTTCTGTTCGCCGTAAAGCGCCGCCTTGAACGGCTCCATCCCGACGCGGCGATAGGTGGCGAGGAACGTCTCTTCGGCCCCGTCACGCAGGGCGAGGTAGGCGTCGATGATGCGCTCGATCGCGGGCACGATCTCGTCATAGCTGAAGCCGGGGCCGGTGCGGTCGCCGATGGCGGCCGTTTCCGTGGCGTCGCCGCCCAGCGTGATCTGGTAGGTTTCCACGCCCGCGCGGTCCAGCCCGAGGATGCCGATATGGCCCACGTGATGGTGCCCGCAGGCATTGATGCAGCCCGAGATCTTCAGCTTCAGCTCGCCAATTTCGTGTTCCAGCTTCAGCGCGTCGAACCGCTCCGCGATCTTCTGCGCGACGGGGATCGAACGGGCCGTGGCCAGAGCGCAGTAATCCATGCCGGGGCAGGCGATGATGTCGGAAATAAGCCCGATATTCGAGGTGCCTAGCCCGGCCTGTTGAAGTTCCGCGTGAACCTGCGGCAGGTTCGCGCGGGGGACATGCGGCAGGATGACGTTCTGTTCGTGGCTGATGCGCAATTCGTCATGTGCAAGGCGTTCGGCGATATCCGCCATCACGCGCATCTGGTCGCTTGTCGCGTCCCCCGGCGTCGCCCCATGCGCCTTGAGCGAGATGGTGGCGATCGCGTAACCGGGCTGCTTGTGGTCGGTCACGTTGGTATCGACCCACGACCGGAAAACGGGATCGTTTTCATACGCCGTATCAAAGGCATCGCCCGCGACCTTGATGTAATCCGGCCCGCGGAACTGGTCCCGGATACGCGCGAGAAGGCGCTGGTCGGCGCCCTTGAACGCCGGGCGAAGCTCGGCAAAGCGCGCCTCGGTCAGTTCGCGGATGCGGTCGATCCCGTTCTCGTGCACGGTGATCTTGATCCGGGCCTTGTACTTGTTGTCGCGCCGTCCCAGCAGGTTGTAGACGCTGAGAACGGCCTCGACATAAGGGAGCAGGTCCGCGCGGGGGAGAAAGTCGCGCAGGACCTGGCCGATCATCGGGGTGCGGCCAAGGCCGCCGCCCACGAAGATACGGTATCCGGTCTCGCCGCCACGCCTCACGATCTGCACGGCGAGGTCATGCGCCTTCAGCACAGCGCGGTCCTGTTCCGAGGCACCGACGGCGATCTTGAACTTGCGCCCGAGGAACTGGAACTCGGGGTGATCGGTGGACCACTGGCGCAGCAATTCGGCGGTGGGGCGGGGGTCTTCGATCTCGTCGGCCGCGGCGCCCGCGAAATGGTCCGAGGTCACGTTGCGGATCGTGTTGCCCGAGGTCTGGATGGCGTGCATGTCGACCTCGGCCAAGGCATCCAGCATGTCTGGCACGTCGCGCAGTTCGGGCCAGTTGAACTGGATGTTCTGGCGGGTGGTGAAATGGCCGTACCCCTTGTCCCACCGGTCCGCGATCTCGGCCAGCTTGCGCATCCGCGCGCCGTTCAGCGTGCCGTAGGGGATCGCGACGCGCAGCATGTAGGCGTGCAGCTGCAGGTAAAGGCCGTTCATCAGGCGCAGGGGCTTGAACTCGTCCTCGGTCAGCGCGCCCGCGATGCGGCGCTCCACCTGCGCGCGGAACTGCGCGTTGCGGGCCTTGAGGAAGGCGCGGTCGAAATCGGTATAGTTATACATGGGCGCTGTCCGCCTGTTTGCCGTGGGGGTAGTTGGAGGGGCCGGTGCGGCGGAACTCCTCGCGGAAATGGGTGGGGGTGCCATCGGCGGTCACCTCGGCGAGGTAGGCCCCGACCACTTCACCGGGTTGCGACTGCGCCAGCAAAAGCCGCAGGTCGGCATCGGCCTCGTCGGTCAGCACCTCGGCCCGCGACAGGTGCCGCGTCCACGTGTCATCCGCCGCGAGGTAGACGACATCGCCCGCGATCAGCGCGTTGGCGGTGACGACCTTGGGTGTGAACGGTTTGGGCATGATGGCCTCCGGGCGGTTTACCCGTCCAGATATAGGAAAAAATTCCATATGAAGGCTAGATGCGCGGTTGAATAAGGAACTTTGTTCTGATTTACCGCGTAGCGGGACGAAATTTCCCCGAAAGAGGAGCATGCGAAAATGTCGGTTCGGATCGACGAGCTTGATCGGAAAATCCTTGGCTGCCTGCAGGTGGATGCCAGCCGGTCCCTTGATGAGATCGCAACGGAAGTGGGGTCGTCGAAGACCCCGGTGTGGAATCGCATCCGCAAGATGCGGGAGGCGGGGATCATCACCTCGCAGACCGTCACGCTGGATGCCGAGGCGCTGGGCTTCGATGCCTGCTTCTACGTGCTGATCCGCACGTCCGAGCATGAACAGGACTGGCAGAAACGGTTCCTGGAGGCGCTGAACGCCCGGCCCGAAGTGCAGGAGGCGCACCGGCTGGCAGGCGATATCGATTACATCCTGAAGGTGCGGGTGCCCAATGCAAGGGCCTATGACGCCTTCTACCAGGCGCTGATTTCCGAAGTGAAGATCCACAATGTCACGGCGCTTCTGTCGATGGAAGAGATCAAGTCGACGACGGCGCTGCCTTTGTAGGGGCGGAGCGAGGGGCCAGCCCCTCGCGCTCCCCGAGGTATTTGAGAACCGAAGAAGGGGCGGGTCAGCCGCGGGGGATGCCGAAACCCGGCGGGGCGAGGTCGAAGCCCGAGAATTGGAAGCCGGGAGAGACCGTGCAGCCCACGAGCGTCCAGTCGCCGGTGGTGCGGGCGGCCTGCCAGTGGTTTTCGGGGACGACGATCTGGGGCGCGCCCTTGGCGAGGTCGGGGGTGAGCAGGTGGTCGGTTGCGGGGCCGCTTTCGGTTGCCGCGAGCGACAGGATGAGGGGCGCACCGGCGTAGAGGTGCCAGATCTCGGTCGCGTCGACGCGGTGCCAGTGGCTGGCTTCGCCGCCTTTCAGCAGGAAGTAGATGCAGGTTCCGGCGGCGCGGGGCTGTTCGGTGCCTTCCCATGTCTGGCGGTACCAGCCGCCTTCGGGATGCGGCTGGAGGCCGAGATGGTCGATGATGTCGTCGGCTGTCATGGCGCGTCCTTTCGGAACCCAGCTTGCCGCCTTGGGGTTGGGTCGGCAAGCCGATCAAGGAGCATCTGACATGAGCTATTCCCAAGGAGACAAGGTCGAATGGGACCGGGGCAACGGCACGGCCGAGGGCACCGTTCAGAAGACCTATACCCAGAAGATCACCCGCACCCTGCAGGGCAGCGAGGTCACGCGGAACGGGTCGGACGATGATCCGGCGCTTTATATCGAGCAGGAGGACGGTGACGGCGTCCTGAAGCTCGCCTCGGAAGTGCGCAAGGCGTGAGCGAGCCGCTGCGCTATTACCCCGACGACCAGCCGGGGATCTTGCGGCGTCGGTGCGGGCGCGGCTTTTCCTATGTCGCGCCCGATGGCACCCGGATCGATCGGGGGGCGGAGCGTAAGCGGCTGGACGCGCTGGCGGTGCCGCCCGCCTATGACGACGTGTGGATGAGCCCGTTCGCCAATGGCCATCTGCAGGCCACGGGCCGGGACGCGCGGCGGCGCAAGCAGTACCGGTATCACCCCGTCTGGGTGGAGGAGCGGGCGCGGGACAAGTATGCCGATCTGCCTGCCTTCGGCGAGGGTTTGCCACGCCTGCGCCGCCGCATCCGCGCGGACCTGAAGGGCGAGGCGGGGGAGGAGCGGTTCGCGCTGGCCGCCGCCGCCGCGCTGATCGACCGGATGGCGCTGCGGGCGGGGTCCGAAGCCTATACCGAGCAGAACGGCAGTTACGGGGCGCTGACCCTGCGCAACCGTCATCTGACACTGGACGGGTCGAAAGTACGGCTCGACTACACCGCCAAGGGCGGGCAGCGGGTGCGCAAGGCGCGGTCCGACCGGACGCTGGCGCGGGCGCTGGAGGCGGTGCAGGACCACGGCGGCGCGACGCTTTTCAGTTTCGTGGGCGCGGATGGCGCAGTGCGGTCGCTCAGGTCGGAGACGCTGAACGCCTACCTTGCCGAGCACACGGCCACGAATGCCACGGCCAAGACCTTCCGCACATGGGCCGGGTCGGTCGCGGCGTTCGACGTGGCACGGCAGGGTGGCGCGACGATCAAGGCGATGGCCGCGGCGGCGGCGGAGCGGCTGCACAACACGCCCACGATTGCGCGGAACAGCTACATCCATCCGGAGGTGATTGCCCTCGCCGGTGGTGAGGCGCTGGGTGCGGCGGACCCGCCTGCCGAGCTGACGCAGGCGGAGGCGGGGTTTCTCGACCTGCTGGCCTAGGCTTCGATGATCGGGATCTGCGGGGCGGCGTTGCGCGGCAGGTCGCCGGTGAGGCGCGGGTCGGGGGCGATTTCGACCTCTTGCCTGACGGCTGTGAACCCCGAGTGGCGGTAGAAGGGCATCGCCTGCGGGCTGTCGAGCGTGCAGGTGTGGACGTGGAAGCGCGTGATAGGGCGGGCGAAGGCGCGGCGCGTGGCCTCTCCCATCAAGGCGCGGCCAAGGCCGGTACCGATGGCGGCTTGGGTCAGGCCGAAGAAGGCGAGTTCGCAGGCGTTTTCTTCGCGGAAATCGAGTTCGAGGAGGCCGAGGTCAGCGTCGCCCCGGCGCAGGGCGAAGGCGTCGTAGGCTGGATCGGTGAGGATCGCGGTGAGGTCGTCGTCGCTCATGCGGAGACGGGAGAACCAGAGCCAGTCTTGCCCGACAGCGCGGAAAAGGTCGCGGTAGGTGTCGGGGGTGGCCGTGTCGAGCGGGGCGAGGTGCGTGTCGTCCGGCAGGTTGGCCAGCGTGGCGGGTGGCGCCGACATCTCCAGATGCGTGACGACGGTGGCGACGTGGCCGGGCGGGGCGGCGTGGAAACCGGGGGTGAGGGTCACGGGGCGCCGTCTACGATCAGATCGTTCAATTCCGCCACGGACAGGGACCCGCGAAGGGAAACCTCTTTCACGATATCACCGCCCTTGTTGATGCCTTGCCGCGCGCGGTTGCGGGAAAAGTCCGCCATGCGTGTGGCGGGAACATAGAACCAGTCTCCGCGACGCATATGAGACCCGCCTTGAAGGAAATTGCCGCTATTGCCCGGAGCGAGATCAATCCGATCGGCATGAGCGCGATAAAAAGCCCCGGCATCAAACCAAAGCGTCGCGATCGGCACGTCGCGAGCGATGGATTTCGCAAAGTCGGCGCCTTTGCGCGCGGGCCAGAAGAAAACGCGGCTGTCCAGTTGTTCTGCCCATTCCTCGGGGCTGTAGCCTTCAATTTCGCGGTGCGCGGCCCTGAGACCGTGAACGATTGGCAGCTGATGGTTCAGGACGGCCCCGCCGGACAATTCCATCCGCGTTCGTCGGAGTGCCAACGTGGCCGGGTCAACCTTGGCCGCACGCGCGAGCGCGGCGGCCGGATGAAGACCCTGCTTTCGGATCAAAGCCACGTTGGACGCCGCCGTCACATGCGCGAGGCGGGTGCCGACCGCTTTTATGAATGCAGCCTCGCTCACTTCAGGATGGACCGGCCCGCGTATTCGGCGGTCTCGCCCAGTTGCTCCTCGATGCGGATCAGCTGGTTGTATTTCGCCAGCCGGTCGGAGCGCGCGAGTGACCCGGTCTTGATCTGCCCGCAATTGGTGGCGACGGCGAGGTCGGCGATGGTGGCGTCCTCGGTCTCGCCCGAGCGGTGGGACATCACGTTGGTGAAGCCCGCGCGGTGGGCCATGTCCACGGCCTTGAGCGTTTCGGTGAGCGAGCCGATCTGGTTGACCTTCACCAGCATCGAGTTGGCAGATTTCTTGGCGATCCCGTCGGCGAGGCGGGCGGGGTTGGTGACGAACAGGTCGTCGCCCACCAGTTGCACCTTGTTACCCAGCGCGGCGGTCAGGGCGGCCCAGCCGTCCCAGTCATCCTCGGCCATGCCGTCCTCGATCGAGATGATGGGATAGTCGTCGCAAAGCGCCTGAAGGTAGGTCACGTTTTCGTCGGACGACAGCGTTTTGCCTTCGCCCGCAAGGACGTACGCGCCGTCCTTGTAATACTCGGTCGAGGCGCAATCGAGCGCCAGCATGATGTCGTCGCCCGGTTTGTAGCCTGCCTTCTCGATGGATTTCAGGATGAAATCGAGCGCGTCGCGGGTTGACGACAGGTTGGGGGCGAAGCCGCCTTCGTCGCCGATGCCGGTGGAGAGGCCCGCCGCCGACAGCTCTTTCTTCAGCGTGTGGAAGACTTCCGACCCCATGCGGACGGCGTCGCGGATCGTGTCGGCGGCGACCGGCATGATCATGAATTCCTGGATGTCGATCGGGTTGTCGGCATGTTCGCCGCCATTAATGATGTTCATCATCGGCACCGGCAACAGGCGGGCCGAGGTGCCGCCGACGTAGCGGTAGAGCGGCTGCGCGGTGAAATCGGCGGCGGCCTTGGCGGTGGCGAGCGAGACGCCGAGGATCGCGTTGGCGCCCAGCCGCCCCTTGTTGGGCGTGCCGTCGAGTTCGATCATCGCCTCGTCGATAGCGACCTGTTCGACGGCGTCGAAGCCCACCAGCGCCTCGGCGATCTCGCCATTGACCGAGGCCACGGCCTCCAGCACGCCCTTGCCCATGTAGCGGCCCGCGTCGCCGTCACGCTTTTCGACCGCTTCGTGTGCGCCGGTGGACGCGCCCGAGGGCACGGCGGCGCGGCCCTGCGTGCCGTCTTCGAGCGTGACGTCCACTTCGACTGTGGGGTTGCCGCGGCTGTCGAGGATTTCGCGGGCGTGGATGTCGATGATGGTGCTCATGGGGAGGCTCCTTGGGGCGCGTGTCCGGGTGGCGCTGTCTTACCATGACGGGACGCGGGGGCAACCGGGTGGGGGGTAGGACCGGCAATTCGGTAAAGCGCCAGCGACGGGCCGCGGTGCGTCGATCAACGGGTGTGCGGATCACTTTATGTCCGCCACCTCCGCAATCGCTGCGAGCGGCGCGCCTAGACCAGCCAAATCGACGTGCCGGGGGGCGGCCCGTCGATGGCGCGGCGGCCTGCGGCCTTGATTCCGCGCTCGTCCTAGCCCCGCGCCAGTTGCCGCTCCCGCAGCACGGCGTAGATGCCCGATCCCACGACCACCGCCGACCCGATCAGCATCCAGCCGTCGGGGCGTTCACCGAAGAGCGTCACGCCAAGCGCCAGCCCGAACAACAGCCGCGTGTAGCGGAAAGGGGAGACGGCGGAGATCTCTCCGACCCGCATCGCCACGGTGATCGCGTAATACCCGCCGATGGTCGTCAGCACGGTGAAGGCCATCCACGACCAGTGCACCACGCCCGCGGGCACGAAGGCATCGCCGAAGGGGACGAGGACCGCGCCCGCAAGGATCAGCGCCGAAAATCCCACCGTCGCCAGTTGCAGGCTGGCAACCTCGCGTGGCACCGCGCGGGTGGCGAGGTCGCGCGCGGCCAGCGACAGCATCGCGCCCACGGCAAACAGCGACAGGGGGCTGAACGCCTCGGTTCCGGGCCGCAGGATCAGCAGGACGCCCGCAAGGCCCACCGCGATGGCAAGCCAGCGCCGCCAGCCGACGCCCTCCTTGAAGATCAGCGCCGCGCCGATGGTCACCACCAGCGGTGCCGCCTGCAGGATCGCCGTCACCGAGGACAACGGCGTCAGCGCCAGCGCCAGCACCATGCACAAGGCGGCCAGCACCTCGGCCACGTAGCGGCAGAGGATCGCGGGATGCCAGAGCCGCGCGGTGACCAGCGGCAATCCGCGCCCCCGCGTCCACAGGGCGAACCCCAGCGTTCCGCCCGCGCCAAGGCCCATCATGATCTGCCCTAGCGGCATGTGCAGTGCGGCCAGCGCCTTGATACCGACATCGCCAAGCGCAAAGCCCGCCATCGCGGCGATCATCCAGAGGATGCCCTTGAGATTGTCGGTCATGTTCGCCTGTCCTTTGGCCGCGACCATCGCAGGAATCGCGCCATCCGCAAGGGGCAGCGGTCAGGTCGCAATCGGGGCGCAGGACGTCCCGTGCGGGCAAGTATGCCGGTGCGCCGGGTGGTGAGGTGCGGGCCAATGGAGGACGCCATGACGACACGCGGATATTGCCATTGCCGGGCCACGACCTGGGCGTTCGAGGGGCCGCCGACCTGGTCGTGCTATTGCCATTGCGACGATTGCCGCCGCAACTGCGCATCCCCGGTCGTGGCGTGGCTGGGCATGCCCTTGCGCGACTTCGAATGGACGGGGGCGGCACCTGAGACGCGGCAAAGTTCCGAGGGCGTGCGGCGGCATTTCTGCGCCACATGCGGCACGCCGATGGGGTTCGAGGCCGCGCATTACGCGGGCGGCATGCACCTGTACGCGGCCACGATGGAGCGGCCCCAGACATTTGTGCCTGAGTTCCACGTCAACTGGCAGGCGAAACTGCCATGGCTGGCGATGGAGGATGACCTGCCGAAATACGACGGCACGCTGCTGCATGCGCCCAAGGACCTGAGCGACTACGAGTGATCAGCCCTTGCGCTTGACCCCGTACAGTTCCAGCCGGTGACCGCGCAGGTCGTATCCCAGCTTGGCCGCGATCTTTTCCTGCAATTCCTCGATCTCTTCATCGACGAATTCGATCACCTCGCCGGTCGACATGTCGATCAGGTGGTCGTGGTGGTCGCGCTCGGCGTCTTCGTACCGGGCGCGGCCATCGCCGAATTCGTGGCGTTCGAGGATGCCCGCTTCTTCGAACAGCTTGACCGTGCGGTAGACCGTGGCGATCGAGATGCCGGGATCGCGTGCGGCGGCGCGGGCGTGCAACTCCTCGACATCCGGGTGGTCCTCGGCATCTTCCAGCACCGCGGCGATGGTGCGGCGCTGGCCCGTCATCCGCAGGCCCTTTGCCTCGCAACGTGTGGTGATGGTGTCGGTCATTCTGGTCCCTCGCGCCGCGCCGGTTCTAGACAAAGCGCCGCGGCAGGGAAAGGGGGTGATCGTCAGGGCGTGAGACCGGTAAAGTGGTTCATGTTGCCGTTGCCGTCGGTGTTGCCGGTGCAGCCCGTCGCGTTCCACCGGATGTGGTGCGCGTTCGAATTGCGGGTGATCGTGACGCAAATCCCGATCTCGCCCCCGCTGTTCCAGTTGACGTTCGCGTTGGCCCCCGCCTGCGCCGCCGCCGCGCTGAGCGATTGCAGCTCTGCCCACGTGAGGAACATGATCGTGCTTTGATCGGTGTTGTATAACTCGCCCCAGCGCGCTTCGGACACGGCCTGCGCGGCGGCGACGAACCGGTCCGATTGCCCCTCGGGATCGCTGAGCGCGGTCTGGCGCCACTGGGCGAGGATGTCCGCGATCTCGTTGGCGTTGAAGCCGAGGTTGCCCAGCTGCTGGATCAAATCCTGCGTGCAATAGGCGGTGTACCCGTCCTCGCCCAGCGGGCGCACATGCTTGATGAGAAAGCTGAGTGTAATACCCATGATCTGCAACTCCCGAAGTTGAATAATTGTCATTTTTCAACTTTTTGGGGGATTCGCGCAATGCTGCGTCGCGTCAGGCAGCCTCGGCCGAGCGGCTGGCGCGGCGGGCCACGCGGGCGACGGTCAGGCCCTGCACGATGATCGAGAAGATGACGACGATATAGGTCGTGGTCAGGATCAGCGGTTTCCACTCGCCATCGGGCAGCGACAGGGCCAACGCGATGGAGATGCCGCCCTTCAACCCGCCCCAGGTCATGATCGGGATCACGCCGGTGCTGAAATCGCGGAACGGCCGCAGCAGAAGGACGGGCACGGCCACGGCGGCAAGCCGGGCAAACAGGGCCAGCGCGATGGACAGGACACCCGTCAGCAGGAAGTCGGCGTTGGTGGTGATGGAGAACACCTCGAACCCGATCATCAGGAACAGGACGGCGTTCAGGATCTCGTCGATCAGCTTCCAGAAGGCGTCGACATATTTGCGGGTCTCTTCGGTCATGGCGTCCCGCGCGCCGATATCACCGATCAGAAGGCCCGCGCAGACCGCCATGATCGGCGCCGACACGTGCAGCCAGATCGCCAGTTCGTAGCCGCCGAAGGCAAGCCCGAGGGTCAGCAGCACCTCGAGCGAGTAATCGTCGATCAGCCGCATCACGCGGAAGGTCAGCCAGCCCAGCACCAGCCCAAGCACCGCGCCGCCGAAGGCCTCCTGCACGAAAAGGCTTGCCGCGCCGGACAGGCCGGACCCGTGGCCATCGCCGGTGGGGAAGGCGAGGCCCACGAGGACGAGGAACACGACATAGCCGACCCCGTCATTGAAAAGCGACTCGCCCGCGATCTTGGCTTCGAGCGAGGGGTTGAGTTTCGCGTCCCGCAACACGCTGAGCACCGCGACAGGATCGGTGGGAGAGATCAGCGCGCCAAAGACCAGCGCGATCAGAAGCGGCACACCCGTGATCCACGAGAACCCGACACCCACGATCACCGTCGACAGCGCCACCCCGATGGTCGCCATCAGCAGCACGACCGCCCATTGCTGCCGCAGGTCGGTCAGCTTGATGTGCAGCGCCCCGGCGAACAGCAAGAGCCCCAGCATCCCTTCAAGCAGGGCGTCCGAGAACTCGATCTCCAGCACCGTGCCGCGCACCGTGTCTGCCACCCCGAGGCCGGGCATCACGAGGTCGAGCGCCATGATCCCGAACGAGGCGATCAGCGCGACGACAAGGATACCGATGGCCGAGGGCAGCCTGAGAAAGAGGTGGTTGATGGCCCCGAACACGCCTGCCAGCACGATCAGGAGCGAGGCGATCTGCAGGATGGTCATGGTGCGTGTCCCGGTTCGTGTCCCGGCGGCCTAGCACGGCGGGCCGCACGGGCCAAGCGATCAGGTCCCGCAGAAAGTGGCGCGCACGACCTCGTGCGCTTGCGGTGGCCGGGTAAAGGCGGGGTCTGCCGGGTCCTCGAACGGATGGGCCAGCGCGGCGTGCAGCGCGTCGAACGGCGCGCGGTCGCCGTCATAGGCGGCCGCGATGGCCTCTTCGACGCGGTGGTTGCGCGGGATCACGGCGGGGTTCACGCGCGCCATCAGTTCGCTGTCAGGAGATGCCGCCCGCCACCTCTTTTCCCAGTCTTCATAGGTGGTTGGATCAAGAAACTGATCCTTTGCCTTATCCGTCCCAAGCGCGCGGAACGTGTTGGTGAAATCGGCCTGTTGCGCGGCCATGCGCGCCAGCAGGTCATCGACCAAGGCGGCGGTGTCGGGCGTGGCCTTGGCAAAGCCGATCTTGGCCGCGAAGTGGTGCTGCCGGCGTTCTTCGACACGGGCGGGCATGGCGTGCACGGCCTCGGTAAAGGCGGTGATGGCGGCGTCGGTGTCGGGCATCAGGGGCACCAGCGACGTCGCCAGTTGCGCCATGTTCCAGACGATCACGTGCGGCTGGTTGGAATAGGCATAGCGCCCGAACTGGTCGATGGAGGAATAGACCGTGTCGGGATGGTAGGTGTCCATGAAGGCGCAGGGGCCGTAATCGATCGTCTCGCCCGAGATGGTGCAATTGTCGGTGTTCATCACGCCGTGGATGAAGCCAACGGACATCCAGCGCGCCACAAGATCGGCCTGTACCGCGATGACGGCATTGAGAAATTCCAGCGGGCCGTCTGCATCCGGGTGGTGCCGGTCGCGGGCGTAGTCGAACAGCGTCTGCAGCGCGTCGAGGTCGCGGCGCGCGGCGAAGATCTGGAACGTGCCGACGCGCAGGTGGCTGGACGCCACGCGGGTCAGGACCGCGCCGGGCAGCGCGGTTTCGCGCTGCACCTTCTCGCCGGTGGTCACGGCGGCAAGGGCGCGGGTGGTGGGAATGCCCATCGCGTGCATCGCCTCGGACACGAGGTATTCGCGCAGGACCGGCCCCAGCGCCGCGCGGCCGTCGCCGTTGCGGGAATAGGGCGTGGGACCCGATCCCTTCAACTGGATGTCGCGCCGATTGCCATGCCGGTCGATCACTTCGCCCAGCAGCAGCGCGCGGCCATCGCCCAGTTGCGGCGTGAAGTGACCGAACTGGTGCCCGGCATAAAGCTGCGCCAGCGGGTCGGCCCAGTCAGGCGTCCGGTTGCCACCATAGATCGCCGCGCGGTCCTCGTCCTCCGGCAGGCCCAGTTCGACGGCAAGCGCGTCGTTCCACTGGAAGAGCCTGGGGTCGGCCACGGGCCGGGCCGGTTGCCGGGTGTAGAAGCCCGCAGGCAGGGCGGCATAGGAATTGTCGACGGTCGGGGAAACGCTCATGCGATCACTCTAAGGGCTGGGGCGGGCAGGTGGAAGCGAGGTGGGGTCGCGCGGCGCGATGCGCAATGGGCGCGGGGTCACAGCATCCGTGTCATCAGAACGTAGCGGTCGCGGCGCTGGAACCGGGTGCGGGAATAGAGGCGCTGGGCGCTGTCATCCGCGCCGTCGACTTCAAGGTGCATGGCGCGCACGCCCGCCTCTTTCAGCGTGCGGCACAGATCGCCGATCGCTTCGAACGCGATGCCGCGCCCGCGGATCGCGGGGCGGATGAAGATTTCGTCCAGAAAGCAATCCATGCCGCCGAATTCGACGGACCAGCCGAAGGTCACGACAAGGTAGCCAAGCGGCGCGCGGGCCGGGCCGATCAGGTAGACCGCGCCAAGCGGTCCACCGTCCAGCAGGGGCGCGATCCCTGCCTCCCGGCTTTCCGCCGTGCTGTCGATCCCCGTCTCCGCATGCATCGCTTCGACCAGCGACAGGATCTGCGGCAGGTGCTCGGGGCGGGCGAGGTGGAGTTGCGCGCTCATAGCCGCGCCAGCCGTTCGGTCAGCAGGGCGAAGAACGCGTCGGCCCGGACATCGCCCATGAACATCGCGTTCGGCGCGCGGTCGGTCACGCCCCACCAATCCGCAACCGTCATGCCCATGGTCAGTTCCGACTGCGTCTCGATCTCGACATTGACGAAGCGCCCGGAGAAGAGGGTCGGGTCGATCAGGTAGGCGGTGACGCAGGGGTCGTGCAGCGGTGCCCCGGCAGAGCCGTATTTCTCCTTGTCGAAGCGTTCGAAGAAATCCGTCATCTCGGCCACGGCGCGACCGACGGGCGTGCCCAGCGCGCGGAAGGCATCGTTGCGCGGCCGGGTGACCAGCGCCTTGTGCGTGACGTCGAGTGGCATGACGACAATGGGGGCGCCGGATCTGAACACGATTTCAGCTGCTTGCGGGTCGACATGGATGTTGAACTCGGCGGCGGGCGTGATGTTGCCGACTTCGAAATAGGCGCCGCCCATCAGGACGATTTCCTGCACCTTTTCAACGATGTCCGGCGCTTTCCTGAACGCCTGCGCGAGGTTCGTGAGTGGTCCCAGCGGGCAGAGCGTCACGGTGCCCGCAGGTTCGGCGCGGAGCGTGTCGATCAGGAAATCGACGGCATGGTCGGGTTGCAGCGGCATCGTGGGATCGGGCAGGTTCGGGCCGTTGAGGCCGGTCGCGCCATGGACGTGTTCGGCGGTGACAAGGTCGCGCCCCAGCGGGCGGTCGCACCCGGCAAAGACCTTCACGTCCGGGCGGCCCGCCAGTTCGCAGACGATGCGCGCGTTCTTCGAGGTCAGCGCCAGCGGGACGTTGCCCGCGACGCAGGTGAGGCCAAGCACTTCCATCTCGTCGGGCGAGGCGAGGGCGAGGAGGATCGCAACCGCGTCGTCCTGGCCGGGATCGGTGTCGATGATGATCTTGCGGGGGGGCATGGGCCTGTTCCTTTGCCGCGCAGGATGGGACGAAGTGCGTCCGCGCGCAAGCCACCCGATGCGCGCGTGCCGCGGGGCGGTGGAAAGCCGCTTCGAAGCGGCTTGCAAGCGCCCGCGCGGGCGCTCTTAACGATCTTCCAAGATCGTTTCCGCGCCGTGTCAGCGTTCGTCCGCCTTTGCCGCGTCCCAAAGCGCGTCAAGCTCGGCCAATGTCTTGTCCTCGGGGCGTTCGCCGCGCGCCGCCAGCGCGTCCTCGATCGCGTTGAACCGGCGGGTGACCTTGGCGTTGGTGCGGCGCAGAGCGGTTTCGGGATCGACGCCGAGGTGCCGCGCGAGGTTCGCCATCACGAACATCAGGTCGCCGAACTCGTCTTCCAGCTTGTCGGGATCGCCCGTCGCCTTGGCCTCGGCCAACTCTCCCGCTTCCTCCACGACCTTGGCGAGCACGTCCGCGACGTCGGTCCAGTCGAACCCGACCCGCGCCATCCGCTTTTGCAGCTTGACCGCGCGGGTCATGCCCGGAAGGCCCATCGCCACGCCATCGAGCACCCGCGTCTCCCCCCGCCGGGCGCGCTCAGCGGCCTTCTGCGCCTCCCAGTCGCGGGTCTGCTGTTCGGCGGACTTGGCGTTCGATTCGGTGCCGAAGACATGCGGATGCCGGTCGATCATCTTGGCCCCGATCCGGGCTGCGACGGAATGGAAATCGAACAGCCCTTTCTCGGCCCCGATCTGGGTCTGGTAGACCGTCTGCAACAGCAGGTCGCCCAGTTCGGCCTCCATGTCGTCCATGTCGTCGCGCTGGATCGCGTCGGCGACCTCGTAAGCCTCCTCGATCGTGTAGGGCGCGATGGTCTCGAACGTCTGTTCCACGTCCCACGGGCAGCCCGTTTCCGGGTCGCGCAGGCGGCGCATGATCTCCAGCAGGCGCGGCAAACCGTCAGGGGTGTCGTAAATCGGGTCGGTGGCCATTGCGCTGCCTCGCGGTTCGGTGTTCGGTGGCACCCTAGCCAGCCGGAGGCCCGTGTCCATGCCCGTCATCAACCGCATCGCCGCCTATGCCGAGGACATGACCGCGTGGCGTAGGCATCTGCACAAGATCCCCGAATTGCAGTTCGCCTGCCACGACACCGCCGCCTTCGTGGCCGAACGCTTGCGGGAGTTCGGCATCACCGAGATCCACGAAGGCATCGCCGAGACGGGTATCGTGGCGATCATCGAGGGCAGGGGCGAGGGGCCGACGATCGGGCTGCGGGCGGACATGGACGCCCTGCCGATGGAGGAGACGACGGGGCTCGACCATGCCTCGACCCGCCCCGGCGCGATGCATGCCTGCGGCCATGACGGGCACACAACGATGCTGCTGGGGGCCGCGCGCTACCTCGCCGGGACGCGCAATTTCGCGGGCCGGGTCGCGCTGATCTTCCAGCCGGCGGAAGAGGGTGGCGGAGGGGCGGGCGTGATGGTGGACGAAGGCATCATGGACCGGTTCGACATCGCGCAGGTCTTTGCGCTGCACAACACGCCCAACGTGGCCGAGGGCCGTTTCCAGACCAAGCCCGGCCCGATCATGGCGGCGGTCGACACGTTTCACATCGACATAGACGGGCAGGGCGGACACGGGGCCTACCCGAACGAGACGCGCGATCCGGTGGTCGCCGCCTGCGGCATCGCCACCGCGATCCAGACCATCGTCAGCCGCAACCGTCACGGGCTGGGCGACCTGGTGGTGTCGGTCACCCAGATCCACACAGGCACGGTCGACAACGTCATTCCCGGCACGGCCTACCTGAACGGCACGATCCGCACCTTCGACGCGGACGTTCGGCAGATGGTGTTTGACCGGCTGCAGGCCATCGTCGACGGGCAGGCCGCGTCCTATGGCGTGACGGCCACCCTGCGGATCGAAGAGGGCTATCCCGCCACGGTCAACGATGCCGGGCGCGCCGCCTTTGCCGCCGATGTCGCGCGCGAGGTCGCGGGCGACGGTGCCGTCGACGACGCGGCGGGGCGGGAGATGGGGGCGGAGGATTTCGCCTACATGCTGGAGGCACGTCCCGGCGCCTACCTGTTCCTCGGCCAGGGCGAAAGCGCGGCGCTGCACAACACCGATTACGATTTCAACGACCGCATCGCGCCGGTGGGCGCGTCGTTCTTCGCCCGGCTGGTAGAGGTCGCTCAGCCCGCGGGCTGAGCCGGTCCGCGCGGTCGCGCCTTTTCACCGCCGCCCCTGCGCCCTATGTCTCGGGTCATGAAGATCCTGCTGCTCATCGCCGCCGCGCTCGCGGCTCTCATGCTCTATATCCGGCTTGCGCCCAGTGATCCCGACCGCTGGCACGCGACGCCGACCCAGACCGAGGATACCAACCTCTCGGGCGGTGCGGTGCGCGTGCTGACCGCCCCGCGCGAGGATTTCGTGGCGCTGGATGCCATCATCCGCGACACGCCGCGCACGCAGGTGCTGGCGGGATCGGTGGATGAAAACAAGGTGACCTACATCACCCGGTCGGCCTTCTGGGGCTTTCCCGATTACACGACCGTCGATTACGCGCAGGGGCGACTGCGCGTGTTCGGGCGGCTGCGGTTCGGGCAGTCGGACCTATCCGTCAACGCCAAGCGGATCGACGGCTGGCTGGAGCGATTGCGGCAGGGCTGAGGACAGGCAGCCCTCGGCCACCTCGCGCCACATCGGCACGTTCAGCGACATCTGGCATTGCGCCATGAACATGCGCCCGTCGACCTGCATGCAGATCGTCTGTCCCAGTTCGATGCGCCCGCCGGTGCGGTCGGTGCAGTAGCAATCGATCGTCCTGCCGTTCGGCCCGGTCACGTCCGCCGAGACGCCCGTCGTCAGCAGTCCCGCCAGGGCGAGGCCGCACGATGTTATCGCGATGCGGTGTTGCATGGGCGCAGGATACCACAGCCGCGCCTCTTGACCAGTCCCCGCGCTTGGCCCACACCGCAGGGCCATGATCCCCGCCGATACCCTCCACCAGATCACCCAGCGGTTCGAGTTCCTCGAAGCGCAGATGGCCGAAGGCGCGGCAGGGGCCGACATCGCCAAACTGGCGCGGGAATATTCCGAGTTGAAGCCGGTGGTGGAGCAGATCGCGGCTTATCGCAGGCTGGTGTCGGACATCGCGGATGCCGAGGAGATGCTGGACGACCCCGACATGGGCGAACTGGCGCGGGAGGAGCTTCCGGCGCTCAGATCCGCGCTGCCCGAGGCCGAACACGCCCTGCAACTGGCGCTGTTGCCGCGCGACGCCGCCGATGCCCGCCCCGCCATGGTGGAAATCCGCCCCGGCACCGGCGGGGAAGAGGCGGCGCTCTTCGCGGGCGACCTTCTGCGCATGTACCAGCGCTATGCCGAGGCGCGGGGCTGGAAGTTCGAGATCCTCGAGGAACAGGCGACCGAGCTGGGCGGCATCAAGGAGGTCGTGGCCCACGTGACCGGGCAGGATGTCTTTGCGCGGCTCAAGTTCGAAAGCGGCGTGCACCGGGTGCAACGCGTGCCGGCCACGGAATCGGGCGGGCGCATCCATACCTCTGCCGCGACGGTCGCCGTCCTGCCCGAGGCGGAGGACGTGGATATCGAGATCCGCAATGAAGACATCCGCATCGACACGATGCGGTCGTCTGGCGCGGGCGGGCAGCACGTCAACACCACCGATTCCGCGGTGCGGATCACCCACCTTCCGACGGGCATCGTCGTCACGTCGAGCGAGAAGAGCCAGCACCGCAACCGCGAGATCGCGATGCAGGTGTTGCGCACGCGGCTCTACGATGCCGAACGCCAGCGGATCGACAGTGAACGGTCCGAAGATCGTGCGTCGCAGGTCGGGTCGGGCGACCGGTCGGAACGCATCCGCACCTACAACTTCCCGCAGGGTCGGATGACTGATCACCGGATCAACCTCACGCTCTACAAGCTGGACGCGGTGATGCAGGGCGACCTGGACGAGGTGATCGACGCCCTGACCGCCGACGCGCAGGCCCGCCAGTTGGCGGCGATGGAGGCGGTGTGACCGCCGCGCAGGCCCTTGCGCAGGCCGCGGCGCGACTGGCCGAGGCCGAGGTGCCCGATCCCGCCCGCGACGCCCGCCGCCTGCTGGCCCATGCCGCGGGCGTCGACGCGACCCGCGTGACCCTGATGGCGCCCGAACCGCTGCCCGACACGGTGGCCGAACGCTTTGCTCACCTCGTGGCACAGCGCGCCGCGCGGCGGCCGGTCAGCCACCTGACCGGCGCGCGGGAGTTCTATGGCCGCCGCTTCCAGGTGACGCCGCAGGTGCTCGACCCCCGGCCCGAGACGGAAACGCTGGTCGAGGCCGCGCTGGCCCTGCCGTTTGCCAGCGTGCTGGACCTTGGCACCGGGTCGGGCGCGATCCTTGTCACCCTGCTGGCCGAACGGGAGCACGCGGTCGGCGTAGGCACCGACCTGTCCGAAGCCGCCTGCCTCGTGGCCAGCGCCAACGCGGTCGCCCACGGTGTCGCGGCGCGGGCCGATATCCGCGCGACCTACTGGTTCGACGGGGTGACCGATCAGTTCGACCTGATCGTATCGAATCCGCCCTATATCGCCGAGGCCGAGATGGCCGAGCTTGCGCCCGAACTGGCGCACGAGCCGCGCATGGCGCTGACCGATGAAGGCGACGGGCTGAGCGCCTATCACGCCATCGCGGCGGGGGCCGCGATCCGGCTTGCGCCCGGCGGGACGATCCTTGTCGAAATCGGCGCGTCGCAGGGCGCCGACGTCTGCGCGATCTTTCTTGGCGAAGGATTCGAGACGCGCATCCTCAGCGATCTCGATGGGCGCGACCGGGTCGTCCGGGCGATCCGCGCCAGCGGCTGACAGGGGCCGGGACCGGCGCAAACGGCATCACTTGCCGCAGGATGCCGACCGATCATGGCGGAAATCCCACACAATCCGTCCATTTCGGCACTTTTGCCTTTTACATTCGGGGAAACTTGCCTACACAGTCACTTGTCCGACGCAAGGGTCCTGCGCACTACCGCTTCCGACCCGCTCGACTTCCCCGACGCTTCGTAGGCTGCTTTCGCAAGGCGCGGGTCAGGATAACGCAACAAGGCTGCCCAAATCGCATGAGATCATCGAAGTCACGTTCGCGGTCCAAGGGAAACCGCAACCGCTCTGTCGGAAATGTCGTCAACCGCGTGTTCGACAGTTCAGGCCCCGAGGGCAAGGTGCGCGGTACGCCGCAGCAGATCATCGACAAGTACAACCAGCTTGCGCGTGACGCGCAGCTGTCCGGTGACCGTGTCGCGACGGAAAACTTCCAGCAACACGCCGAACATTACCTGCGCATGCTGGGCGAGGCCCAGAAAGAGCAGGATGCCCGCCGCGAAGAGCAGGAACGCCAGAACCGCGAGCGGCAGGCGCAGCGCGACCGCGACCGCGCCGAACGGCAGGAACGCGAATCGAACGGCCAGCAGGGCGGTGGCGGCAACGAAGGCGGCCAGCCCGATCCGGCGGAGGCTCCGCAACCCGACGTTCTCGAATTCACGTCTGGCGGGTCCGATGGCGACAGCGGTCTTGTCGAGACGCCCGAGAACGCCGATGCCAAGCCGAAGCGTTCGCGCAGCCGGTCGTCGCGCAAACCCGCGCCCAAGGGTGACGCATCATCGGATGATGCGCCCAAGGGTGACGGCGGCGCGCCCGAGGCAGCCGAGTAACAGTCAGCGTTTCAGGAGAGCGTTCGCGCCAGCGCGCAGAACGCCTCCAGCGGGACCTGTTCCGCGCGTTCGGTCGGTGCGATGCCCGCCGCGCGCAACCGATCCTCGATATCCGGGGCAAGCCCCTTCAGCGCCGCGCGCAGCATCTTGCGCCGCTGGTTGAAGGCGCGCGCCACCACCCGTTCCAGCACCGCCGGATCCGCCGGGTAACGCGGTTCGGGCAGCGCCGTCAGATGCACCACCGCGCTTGAGACCTTGGGCGGCGGGGTGAACGCCTCGGGTGGGAGGGTCAGCGCGATCTGCGCGTCCGCCCGCCACTGGGCAAGGATGGCGAGGCGGCCATAGGCCTTCGATCCCGGCTGCGCCACGATACGTTCCGCCACCTCGCGCTGGAACATCAGCGTCAGGCTGGACCATGCAGGCGGCCAGCTCTCAGGCGTCAGCCAGCGGATCAGCAGTTCGGTCCCCACGTTGTAGGGCAGGTTCGCCACCACCTTGTAGGGCGGCGTCAGGTGGTCCAGCGGGTCGATGTCGAGCGCGTCGCCTTCGATCACCTCCAGCCGGCCGGGATAGGCGGCGGCGATCTGGGCCAGCGCGGGCAGGCAGCGCGCGTCCTTCTCCACCGCCAGTACACGCCGCGCGCCCGAGGCGAGCAGCCCGCGCGTCAGCCCTCCGGGCCCCGGTCCGACTTCCAGCACGTCCGCGCCGGTCAGGTCGCCCGCCGCGCGGGCGATCTTGGCGGTCAGGTTCAGGTCCAGCAGGAAGTTCTGCCCCAGCGCCTTGCGCGCACTGAGCCCGTGTTCCGCGATCACCGCGCGCAGGGGAGGAAGGTCGTCAATCGCCATGATGGGTCCGGGTCCGTCGGGCAGGGGCGGTCACGATCCGCTCCCCGACATGCGCGCGGCCAGTTTCAGCGCCTCGATCGTCGAGGACGGGTTGGCGCGGTCCTGACCTGCGATGTCGAAGGCGGTGCCGTGATCGGGAGAGGTGCGCACGAAGGGCAGGCCCAGCGTCACGTTCACGCCCCGGTCGAAATCGAGCGCCTTGATCGGGATCAGCGCCTGGTCGTGGTACATGCAGACCGCCACGTCATAGCCCGCGCGCGCGGCGGCGTGGAACATCGTGTCGGCGGGCAGGGGGCCGGTCAGGTCCATCCCCTCGGCCCGCAGGCGGTCGAGCACGGGGGCGATCAGGTCGATCTCTTCCCGGCCCATCTTGCCGCCTTCGCCCGCATGCGGGTTCAGCCCGGCCACCGCGATACGCGGGCGCGCGATGCCGAAGCGGGCCGCCAGCCCGGACGCGGTGATGCGCAGGGTGTCTTCCAGAAGCTCTGGCGTGAGGGCGGCAGGCACCTCGGCCAGCGGGATATGGATCGTGACCGGCACCAAGCGCAGGCGGTCGGAGGCCAGCATCATCACGCTGCGCTCCACCCCGCCAAGCGCGGCGAGGTACTCGGTATGGCCCGGATAGGCGAACCCCGCCCCGTCCTGCAGCACCTTCTTGGCAATGGGCAGGGTGCAAACGGCCGATGCCTCGCCCTGCCGAACCAGCGCGACGGCCCGATCGATGGACGCGATCACGCCCGCCGCGTTCGCGGGGTCGGGCTTGCCGGGCCGGGCCGGCGCGGCAAATGAAAGGGGCATCACGGGCAGGTGGTCCCCCGGCACCGACAGCGCATCGGCGGGGCGGGTGACCTCGGCGACCGCCGCGCCGTGCGGCAAGTGGGCCGGATCGCCGATCCAGACGAAGGGCAGGGACGGCCCCAGCGCCGCCCGCGCCTTCACGGCCAGTTCCGGCCCGATGCCCGACGGATCGCCGCAACTGACCGCGACGACCGGCGGGACCGCCGCCACGTTCATTCGCGGATGCGCGCGTCGGCCCGCAATTGCGCAAGGTAGCTGTCGGCAAAGGTCGTCAGCCGCCGGTTGCGCAGTCCCAGCGTGATCTCCTCGCGCGCCGAAGGGGCGGCATCCGCGCCGTCGGCCACCTCGGGCGCGGCCTCGACCTCGGGCAATGCCGTGGTCCGTCCGCAGAGCATCAGGAAGACAAGCGTCTGCCCCTCGGCGCGGGTCAGTGCATAGGACGTCTCGCCGGGGTCGAGCTTGGACAGTTCGAACGCGACGTCGGTCGGGATCTTGTCGGGCGCGAGGCTGGTGCGTTCCAGCCGCTCGTCCGGCTGGCCCTTGTTGATGCCGTAAAGGTCATCGCAGCGGTCGACGCGGCGGCTGACGCGGCGGGCTTCGGCCAGCGCGGCGTCGGACCGCCCGCCGGGGATGTAATAGGTCGCGTATTCGACCGCGGCATAGCTTGGCGCGTTATAGGCGCCTTCCTCGATCGCGCGCAGCTGGAAGAGGGCCACGGCGTTGGGGATCTGCAAAGGCGCGGTGATCTCGCCCGGCGCAAGGCCGAGGATGATCGGTTGCAGCGCCGGGGGCAGGTCCGACAGGTTCTGCCACGGCAGACGGCCGCCGCTGCGGCGCGTGGGCGTCGCGGAAAAGCGGCGCGCGGCGCGGGAGAACTCGGCCTCGGACCCCGAGGCGGCGATGCGCTGCGCGCGTTGCAGAACGGCCTGCGCCTGCGGGGGCGGGGCGGGCATGATCAGTTCCGATATCAGCACGCGGATGTTCGAGGACCCGCCGGTATTGCTGAGCGCGCGGTCGATTTCGCCCTCGGACGGCTGGGCGCGCGCGCCGAAGCGCTGGCGCACCAGCAATCGCCATGCCAGGCCGGCTTCCACGAAATCGCGGAAGGTTTCCTCTTCGACGCCGCCCGAGGCGAGCGCCTTCACGAATTCCTTGGTCGTGAGGTTGGCGCGGCCCGCGAATTCGGCCATGCCCTCCTCGATCTCGGCGCGCGAGGGGTTGATGCCGTTGGCGCGGGCGGCCTGCACGCGCAGGCGGTCGTCGATCAGCTGCTCCCGCGCGACTTCCTGCGGATCGCCGGGCGCGCGCAGCAGGGCCAGCATGCGGGCGCGCTGTTCCAGCTCGAAATAGGTGATCGCGCCGTCATTGACCCGGATGGCGGTCGAAAAGGCATTCTGCGCCGCGGCCATGCCCGCGCCGCCGACCACCATCGCCAAGGCCATGATCAGGCCGGCGAGAAACTGGCGGTGCTGTGTCATCTGCGCTCTCCCCTCAGATGTGTCGCGGTCATGTCAGTACTTGCACGACCGTCGGTAATCGCGGGCGCTGCCGCCCGTGCTGAACCCTTTCAGCGCCACCGTCAGCCCGAACGAGGTCGACGGGGTCGCGTTCGAGGACGAGGTAAATCTGCGCTGGGCGGAAAAATCAACCTCGACGCATTCGTTTTGGTATCCAAGCCCCACCTCGGCCCGCGCGAACTGGTCCGAAACCAGATCATAGCGGAAGTCGGTGGACACCGTCCAATACCGGGTGACGCGATAGGCCCCGTCGAGCGACCATTCCGAGATCGCGGAGGCGCGGTTTTCCGCCGGGTCCTGCACCAGCAGGACGTAGGACGCGCCGAGGTTCCAGCGGTCGTTCAGCAGGTCTGCCCGTGCCTCGGCCTTGGAAAAGCGCTGATCGCTGTCGAGCAGGCCGCGCGCGGTGAAACTCAACCCGCCCTGGCTGCGGATCTGCCCGGCGATCAGCCAGTCCGACGACGTCCCGCCAAGGCCCGAAGACCGGCTGAATTCGGGGTCTGCCGTGTCGCGGAAGACCCGCGCCACGGTCAGGCCGGTGCTCCACCCGTCGGCGTCATGCATCAGCCAGCGCACGCCCACGGCGGCTTGCCTGCCGCGCTCGCGGCGGTCGGTCGCGGGGAAGCGCGACAGGGACAACAGGTTCCCCTCGTCGAATTCGACGCGGTCGCTTTCGTCGTTGGCCGTGTCGGGCCGCTCGCCGCCCGTCCAGCCGATCATGGCGACCGGTTCGATCAGGTGCCGCGCGCCGTTCGCCGCGCGCATGGTCCACGGCCAGCGCAGTTCGACGGCGGCGGCGGGGCTCAGGTCCGACGTGGTCGGGGTGCGGGTGCTGTCCTGCTCGGTCGCGGTGGCGTCGAAGGCCAGCTCTCCGGTCAGGCCGGCACGCAGCCCGCCTGGCAGCGTCCATCGGTTGCGCCAGCTGAACGCGCCGGTCATGCGCGACACGTCGCGGCCAAGGATATCCGTCGTGGACGAGCGGTAGTGGCTGTGCCCGGCAAGGTCCAACCGCAATTCGCCGCCGCGCGGCCCCATGGGGAAGTACCGGCGCTGGTAGACCAGATCACCCGCGATCGACGGGATCAGGGTGTTGTCCTCCCCCGCACGCAGCGACTGGAAATGGACCAGCCGCGCGTCGAACAGCGCGTCCCGCGACACCCGCGTCAGCGCGACCTCGCTGTCGAGCCGGCTTTTGCCGCCGTAATCGTAATCGTCAAGGTAGGTGCGGTCGCTCACCACCTCGACATCGAAGGCCAGTTTGAAATCGCGGTTCAGGTCAAACGAGCCTTCCCCGAACAGGTAGGCCCGCGTGTCGGGTTTCAGCGTGTCGTTGGAAATCGCGCCGTTGAACTCGACCCGGCCCGCGCGGAACGCCTGCCGGTAGCGCAATTCGAAGGTGCGCGTGTTCTGCGACAGGTAGGGCGTGATCGTCAGGTCGCGGTGATCGCCGATCGGGATGAAGTAGGGCACCTTGATCCCCAGACCCAGAAGCGAGGTTTGCCGGATCGAGGGGAACAGGAAGCCGCGCGCGCGTTTCAGCGTCGGGTCGGGCAGGCGCAGGCGCGGCAGGTAGAACACCGGCAGGTCCAGCACGCGGAACTGCGCGTTCTCGAAATACACCTGCCGCGCTTCCTGGTCGTGCACCGCGCGCTTGGCGCGGATCTGCCACAGGGGCACGGCGTTCGGCCCGCAGACCTGGCACGAGGTCGCGGCGACCTTGCTCAGCTGCGTGTAGCGCCCTCCGACGCGCTGAAGCTGCGCGGCGGCCAGTTGCAATTGCTGGTCCAGCACCACCCGCGCGCCGTTCAGGATGCCGTTCTGCAGGTCCTGGCTCAGCTCCGCCTGGTCGGCGATCAGGATCGTGCCGTTCGGATCCTCGATGCGGATCGGGCCTTCGATGATGATCGTGTCGGTCGTCCGGTCATAGATCACGCGCGACGCATAAAGGATCGTGCCGTCCTGCAGGGCCTGCACGTTGCCGGTGGCGATCAGGCGGGTCTCGCCTTCCAGCAGCACCGCGTCGGCCACCAGCAGCGCCGATTGCGACGGTGGCGGGCCTGCATCCTGCGCGGCCAGCGGCAGGGCGAGGCAGGCGGCCAGCAAGGCGGCGGCGATATGGCGGAGCGCGCGCATCGCTATCCATCCTCCGTCCGCAGGATCAGGCCGGTGGCCAGCAGGATCGACGCCACCGGCGGCGCCCACGCCGCAAGCAGCGGGTCAAGCTGGCCGTTTTCCCCGAGGATCTGCGCGAAGTTGCGGATGTAGTAGAGCCCGAAGCCCAGCATCACCGCCGCCAGCACCGCGATCCCGGTGCCGCCGAACCGCGAGTGGCGCATGGTGAAGGCCGCGCCCACCAGCACCATGGCGATCAGGAACAGGGGCCGGGCAAGCTCCATCTGGAACCAGACGCGGTGGCGGTTGGCGCTGAACCCGGCATGTTCCAGCCGTTCGATGAAACGCGGCAGGTCCCAGACCGACACCGCCGACGGCGTGCCGAGGCTTTCGAGGATGCGGTCGCGGGTGAGTGTCGAGGACACGGTCGTGACGTCGAACAGGCGGGCGCCTTCCTCGGGGTTGCCGCGTGCGGCGATGGGCCAGACCTTGGCCCCCTGCAACTGCCATGCGCCGTCGGTCAGCGTGGCGGTGTCCGCCTCGATCCGGCGCACGGGGCCCCGGCCCGGCGCGTAGGTGAAGAAGCTGACATCGTAGAGGACCGAGGCATCGGGCGACGCGCGGCTGGCGCGGATCACGGTCTGACCCGCGGCATCGCCCTGCCGCAGCCACAGCCCTTCGGACCCGATGGAGAAGCTGTCGGACCCGCCCGACCGGAAATCCTCGCGCAGGTCGTGGTAGGCCTGCGAGGTCGCGGCGACGATGGGGTTGCCCATGGCGACGGCCAGCACGCCGATCAGCGCGGTCACGGCAAGCGGCCCGAGGAGCGAGGCGAGGCCCGACCGCCCCACCGACCGGGCGACCACCAGTTCCGACGACCGCGCGAGGTTGAGAAACAGCGCGATGGAGGCGATGATGAGGATCAGCGGCAGGAACTGGTAAAGGCCCTCGGGCGCGTTCAGCAGGGTCAGGCGCAGCACGTCGCCGAACCCGACCGAGGAATCGAGCTGGCGCAACTGTTCGACCACGTCGATCAGCAGGATGAACAGGAAGAACACGCCGAAGGTGGCGAGGAAGGCCATGGCGAAGCGGCGCGCGAAATAGGCATGCAGCTTCATGGTGCGGCCTCGGACATGCGCGGCGGCGGGGCACGGAACACCGGGTGCGCCGCGCGGAACAGCATCGCCCACACGATACCCAGCCCGACGACCGACGGCGCATAGACCAGCGGCCACAGCCGCGCGTCGTGGCGCACCGGGTCGGTCACGAGGCTTTCGACCAGTTTCACGAGGACGAGGAAGAAGATCGCAAGCAGGATCTGCCGCCAGACGCCGAACCGGCTGAACCCGCCGATCAGGAGCGTCGAGAAGCCGATCAGCGCCGCCACCGCGCACAGAAGCGGTTGCTGGAACCGCATGTGCAACTCCTCGGCCACCTGTCCGGGGCGTGATTTCGTCTCGGCCGCGACGGTGGCGGGGTCGGTCAGCATGTCCCATGTCGAGGCATGCCGCAGCTTGGGCCGCCCGATCCCGGCGCGCGTGACCAGCCCGCTGATGTCATAGGAGAAATCGGTGAAGTTGGTGGTCGACAGCCGCCCGCTTTCCGATTGCAGCACCTGCGCCAGCCCGTTCACCATCACCAGCTTGGGACCGGCATCGTCGACGAACAGGTAGGCCTGTTCCGCCGTATAGGCGACCGAGCGTTCGGGCACGCGCCGGTCGGACAGGAAGACATCGCGCAACTCGCCCTCGGGGGTGATCTCGCCGATATAGAAGGTCACGCCGTCGGCGGGATGCAGGAAGGTGCCCTCGCGCAGGAGCCGCGCGCTGACCGAGGCCGAGATCTCCTTTTCCCGCTTCTTCAGCTCTTCCAGCGCCGAGGGCACCAGCAGGTGCGTCAGCGCCCCCATCATGACGGTCACGATCAGGCCGAAGGTCAGGACCGGCCGCGCCAGCCGCCACGGCGAATAGCCGGTCGCCTGCATCACCGTCAGTTCGGATTCCGACGACAGGCGGTTGGTGACGTAGACGGCGGCGGCGAAGGTCGACATCGGCAGGATCTGCGCGATCACCGGCGGCAGCGACAGGGCGGTGAATTCGGCGAAAACGCGCAGCGGCTGGCCGTCCGCGATCAGCTGGTCGAACAGCACCACCGCGCGGTTCACCCAGTAGACCGACACCAGCACAAGCGAGAAGAAGCCGAACAGGGCCAACAGCTGCGACAGCATGTATCTGTCGAATCTGGCCAAAACCCACCCTCGTTGCCTGTTCTGCTCACGGAGCAGACTAACTTAATCGCAGTCCGGGGAAAACTGGTATCTGGTCATTGCGGGCCTGCACCAGTACCCCTGTGTCAGATCAGCAGGAGTTTGCCCATGACCCGTCCCGCCCCCGTTTCCTTCGTCGACGTCGATCTGGACGCGCTTGCCTCTGCCGGGGGCCATGTCGCGATCGTGGTGACGCCCGAGGGCAAGCTCGACCCCGGCGCGCGCCGGGCCAACCGGCTGACCAAGGGCGCGGTGGCACGGCTGGTCGAGGCGGAACGGTTCACCGAGGCCAAGGACGGCGACGTGATCACGCTGGCCTTTCCGGTCGGCATGGCCGCCGAGGCGCTGCATGTCTGCCGCCTGCCGCGCCGGGCCGATGCCGCCCTGTCGCGCAAGGCCGGTGCCGCGTTGGCGAAAGGCCGGGGCGAGGCGGCGCTGACCATCGTGGCGGGCGCGCTTGCCCGGCCGCAGGAGCTGGCGCTGGGCGTGGTGCTGCGCGATTACGGGTTCACCCCGCACAAGTCCAAGGACAGCGCGCCTGCCGCCGACATCACCGTGATGTGCGGCAAGCCGGAAGAGGCCGCCGATGCCGCCGCGCCGCTTTTGTCGGTGGCCGAAGGCGTCTTCTTCACACGCGACCTCGTGAACGAGCCCGCCAACGTCCTGACCACCACCGAATTCGCCAACCGCGTCGCGGCGTTGGAGGAACTGGGCCTGAAGGTCGAGGTGCTGGAAGAGGACAAGCTGGAAGAACTTGGCATGCGTACGCTTCTGAGCGTCGGCCACGGTTCGGCCAGCCCGTCGAAGGTCGCCGTGATGCAGTGGCAGGGCGGCGGTGACGAGGCCCCGCTGGCGCTGGTCGGCAAGGGCGTGGTGTTCGACACCGGCGGCATCAGCCTGAAACCGGCTGGCGGCATGGAAGACATGACGATGGACATGGGCGGCGCGGGCGTCGTGGCGGGCGTGATGAAGGCGCTGGCCCTGCGCAAGGCCAAGGCCAATGTCGTGGGCCTGATCGGGCTGGTGGAAAACATGCCCTCCGACCGCGCGACGCGACCGGGCGACGTGGTGAAATCCATGAAGGGCGACACGGTCGAGATCATCAACACCGACGCCGAGGGCCGGCTCGTCCTGTGTGATGTCCTCTGGTACGCGCAGGAGCGGTTCGAGCCGCGCGGCGTGATCGACCTCGCCACCCTGACGGGCGCGATCATCATCGGGCTCGGGCACGAGAATGCGGGCGTCTTCTCGAACGACGACCCGCTCTGCAACGCTTTCCTGCGCGCCGCCAAGGCCGAGGACGAGGGCGCGTGGCGGATGCCGCTGGGTCAGGCCTATGACGACATGCTGAAAAGCCGGATCGCGGACATGAAGAACGTGGGCGGGCGGGCTGCCGGGTCGGTCACGGCGGCGCAGTTCCTGCAACGCTTCATCAAGGCGGACATGCCTTGGATCCACCTCGACATCGCGGGCGTCGCCTCGGTCAAGTCGGCGACTGCGCTGGCCCCCAAGGGGGCGACGGGCTGGGGCGTGATGGCGCTGAACCGGCTGGTCGCGGACATGTGCGAGGAGGCGTGAGCGCGCCGCTCGCATCCCGCGCGGCACCGCTGGCCGAAAGGTAGGCAGGCGGTGGGCGCGGTCTATTTCTACCACCTGACGCGGGAACCGCTGGAAGTTGCCCTGCCGCAGCTTCTGTCCCGCGCCATGGGCGCGGGGTGGCGCGTAGCGGTGCGCGGCACCGACGAGGCGCGGCTCGACTGGCTGGACGAACGGCTGTGGCTGGGGGCGGAGGACCAGTTCCTGCCGCATGGCCGCGCCGGCGGCCCCCATGACGCGCGCCAGCCGGTGCTTCTGACCACGGCCAGCGATGCGCCCAACGAGGCCGCCTGCGTCATGGCGGTGGACGGCGCGGTGGTCGACGCCTCGGAGGTCGCGCGGCTGGAGCGGGTCTGCCTGTTGTTCGACGGCCATGACGAGGCGGCGGTAGCCGCCGCGCGCGGCCAGTGGAAAGCCCTGACCGAGGCCGGGTGCGCCGCGCAATACTGGTCGCAGGAAGGCGGCCGGTGGGAGAAGAAGGCCGAGGCCGGAGGCGGGTGAGGATCACCCGCCCTACATTTCCCGACGCCTGATGACGGGTGACATCACCCGTCCTACCGACCCGTTCGCGCCCCCCATGTCACGTCGAGCCGTTCCAGCCCGTGGAAGTGGTAGAGGTTGGCGTAGCGCGGCGTTCCGGCAAGCCGCAGGTCGGGCAGGCGGGTGAAGAGCGCGTGCAGCGCGATCTTCAGCTCCAGCCGCGCCAGCGGCGCGCCGAGGCAGAAATGGATCCCGCCGCCGAAACTTGTCGACAGGCGTGGCGCGCGGGTCGGGTCGAAGATGCCCGGTCTCTCCCATCCGGCGGGGTCGCGGTTGGCAGCACCGAGGACCAGCGCGACCTCGTCACCGCGCACGAAATCGTGGTCCGCGATGGTCACCGGTTCGGACGCGATGCGCGTGAAGATGTGGAGCGGCGGATCGAAGCGCAGCACTTCCTCGACCGCATTGTCGCAGTCCGGGTCCGCGAAGGCGCTGGCGGTGCCGCTTTCCAGCGCCGCCTTCACGCCGTTGCCGATCGTGTGCACCGTCGCCTCGTGGCCTGCGTTCAAAAGCAGGATGCAGGTGCCGATCATCTCGTCCGTCGAGAGCCGCGCGCCGTCTTCCTCGGCGGCGATCAGGTGGGTCAGGAGGTCATCGGCGGGCCGGGCGCGGCGTGCCTCGATATGATCCCGCAGGAAGGCGGTGAAGGCGGCGGCGGCGGCGTTGGCGGCATCCTCGACCGCGCGGTCGCGGCGGGCCTGGTACATCGCCACCATCGCGTTCGACCATGCCAGCAGGTCGTCGGCGCGGTCCTCGGGCACGCCGAGCAGGCGCGCGATGATGATGACGGGCAGGCGCGTGGCGAAGGCGGGGATCAGGTCGACGGGGCCGTGCGCGGGGAAGGCATCGATCAACTCATGCGCCAGCGCCTCGATCTCGGGCGCCAGCGCCGCGACCCGGCGCGACGTGAAGGCGCGCAGGACCAGCCCGCGCAGGCGGGTGTGCACGGGCGGTTCGAGGTCGAGCATCGAATGTGCCTCGACCGCGTCGAACGCCTCCAGATGCGGGCGCACCGGCGGCGGCGAGACCGGCGCTCGCCCGAACCGGCGGTCCTTCAGCAGCGCCTGCACGAAGTCGAGGCCGAAGGCGGCGGGCATCCCGTATTCCTCCCACCACACCAGCGGCCCCATGGCGCGGGCGCGGTCATAGGTGGCGTAGGGGTCCTGCACGAAGGCGGGATCGGTCGGGGATTGGTGCAGCCTTTGCATGACACCGACAAACCGCAGGGCGCTTCCCAAGGCAAGCCCGACCTTGGTATGACAAGGACCATGACGCGAAGCGGACGATACCTGCTGCTCCTTGGCCTCGTGGCGCTGACCCTGACGCTTGCCGTGTCGGCGGGGGTCTGGCGGCTGGGCTACGGGCAGGCGCTGACGCAGGCCGCGCGGCGGGGGGAGGCGGACCTCGACCTTGCCGCCGACCGGCTGACCGCGCAGCTGCAACGCTACCAGGAGGTGGCGGTCCTGCTGGCCGATCATCCGCTTCTCACGGCGCTGCATGACGGCGGCGACGTGCGCGCGGCAGAGGCGCTGCTGCTGGGGACCGCCGACAAGACCTCGGCCCTCGTGCTGCTTTACGCGGCACCGGACGGGCGGGTGCTGGCGGCCTCCCATGCCGGGGCGCCCGCGACGCTTGCCGCCGAGCCGCAGTTCCGCCGCGCGCTGACGGGTGCCCTGGGTGCGCGGTCGGGGATCGAGGCGCGGTCGGGCCGCCGCGCCTATTTCTATGCCGCGCCCGGTTTCGGCCGCGATGGCCGGGTCGAGGGCGTGCTGGTCGTCGCCGCCGATGTCGACAATGTCGAGGCCGAGTGGCGCGGCGCGCGGCCCGCCGTCTATTTCGTGGACGAGGCGGGCGAGGTTTTCGTCTCCAACCGGTCAGAGCTCTTGTTCTGGTCGCGGGGGCCGGACGGGGCGGGGTTGGTCCCGCCCGACGGTGCGCCCGCGCTGCGCGAGACCCGCGTCGACGGGCTGGAGATCTGGCGCCAGGACTGGAGCCCCTACGTCCCCGCCCGCGCGCTGCACCTGACGCGGGAATTGCCGGTGATCGGGCTGACCGGCGAGGCGCTGATCGACGTGGCCCCGGCCCGACGCATCGCGGCGTTGCAGGCGGCGGCGGTGGGTGGGCTGATGCTCTTTTTCTCGGCGCTTCTGGGCGTGGCGATGGTGCGGCGCCGCACGCTGGCCGAGGCGAACGCCGTGCTGGAAGACCGCGTCGCCGCCCGGACCGAGGCGCTGCAGGACGCCAACAGCGCGCTCCGCCACGAGGTGGCCGAGCGGCAGGAGGCCGAGGCCGCGCTGACGCGCGCGCAGGCCGACCTCGTGCAGGCGTCGAAACTGTCGGCGCTGGGGCAGATGAGCGCGGGACTGAGCCACGAGTTGAACCAGCCGCTGATGGCGATCCGGTCCTTTGCCGAGAACGGCGCGGCCTTCCTCGACCGGGGCAAGGGCGACAAGGCGGCGGAAAACCTGACGCGGATTTCCGAACTCGCGCGGCGGATGGGGCGGATCATCAAGAACCTGCGCGCCTTTGCCCGGCAGGAAAGCGAACCCTTCGGCGCGATCGACGTGCGCACCGCCATCGACGCCGCGCTGGAGATGACCGAGGACCGCCGCGCGCGGGATGGCGTGACGCTCGACTATACCGCGCCCGATGCGCCGGTCTGGGCCGAGGCGGGCGACGTGCGGCTGAGCCAGGTGATCGTGAACCTGATCTCGAACGCCTGCGACGCGATGCAGGGCGGCACCGACAAGGTGCTGACGCTGAGCGTCGCGCGCGAGGGCGCGTCCACGGTGATCGAGGTGGCCGATACCGGGCCGGGCCTGAGCGACCCCGAGAAGATCTTCGACCCGTTCTATTCCACCAAGGAGGTCGGCGCGTCCGAGGGCATGGGGCTCGGACTGTCGATCAGCTATGGCCTTGTGCAAAGCTTCGGCGGCGCGATCCGGGGGCGCAACCGCGAGGACGGGCCGGGCGCGGTGTTCCGCGTGACGCTGGAGGCCGCCGAGGCGCGGGACGCGGCATGACGCAACGGGTGCTCCTGGTCGATGACGACGCCGCCGTGCGCGAGGCGCTGGCGCAGACGCTGGAACTGAACGACATCGCCGCCACCGTCACCGGGTCGTTCATCGAGGCGAAGGACCATATCAGCCGCGCCTTTCCCGGCGTGATCCTGTCGGACATCCGCATGCCGGGCCGCGACGGGTTCCACCTGCTGGATTTCACCCGGTCGGTCGATTCCGACCTGCCGGTGGTTCTTCTGACCGGAGAGGGGGACATCCCCATGGCGGTTCGGGCGATGGGTGAAGGCGCGTTCGACTTCCTTGAGAAGCCCTGCGCGCCCACTGACCTCGTCGCGGTGCTGCGCCGTGCGCTCGACGCGCGGCAGGCCGTGCTGCGCGACCGCGCCGAACGCCGTCGGACCGAGGAAGGCGATGCCGCCTCGCGCCTGATCTTCGGGCTGTCGGACCGCAGCGAGGCCCTGCGCGCGGCGGTCCGGGCGGCGGGCCGCGCGGATACCGAGGCGCTGGTGATCTCGCCGCCCGGCGGCGGCGTCAGCAAGGTGGCCGAGGCGCTGCACCTTTGCGCACCCCGCGCCAACGGCCCGTTCGTCAAGGCGGCGGCGCGCGGACTGACGCCCGACGCGATCGACGCGGGCCTTGCCGGGGCCGAGGGGGGCAGTCTGTTTCTCGACGATATCGGGGCGCTCGGCGCGGACGGGCAGGTGCACCTTGCCGACGTGCTGGAACGGGGCGCCACGGCACGGGTGATCGCGGGCGCCGGCGAGGCGCTGGAGGCCGAGGTCGGGGCAGGCGGGTTCAGCGCCGATCTCTACTACCGGCTGAACGTGATGACGGTGCGCATCCCGCCGCTGGCCGAACGGCCCGAAGACATCCCCGAACTGTTCCGCCGCTACGTGGCGCAGGCGGCAGAGCAATCGGGCCAGCCCGCACCCGAGGTGACACCGGCGGTGATCGCGGGCCTGATGGCACGCGACTGGCCCGGCAATGCCCGCGCCCTGATGACCGAGGCGATGCGGTTCGTCCTTGGAGTGGGCGAGGGGCCGGACGGCGCGGCGGACATGGGGCTGGCCGAGCAGATGGCGCAGGTCGAACGCTCGCTCCTCGTGAACGCGCTGACCCGGCACAAGGGGCAGGCGAGCGAGACCGCCCGCGCCCTGAAGCTGCCGCGCAAGACGTTCTACGACAAGCTGGCGCGCTATGGATTGAAGCCCGAGACCTATCGCTGAGTTGTGCGGAAATCCGCACACTCCGCATGTCGCGCTGTGCGGCTTTCCGCACCGGGCCGTCGCCTTGCAGGTCAAACCGCAACGAAACCGGGCGTTAACGAATTGGATTCAAACGGGTTGCCGAAAATTCGGGCGGAAAATCAACGCGCCGCTTGAGCCGGTGACGCAACTTCCCTTTGATATGGCGCGACGGTGGGAGCGACCACCGCCACAGACAATCATGGGAGGATTGCACATGAAATTCCTGGCAACCGCCGCCACGGCGCTGGCCCTGTCGGCATCGACCGCCTTCGCGGCTTGCGACCCGGGCGAGATCGTCATCAAGTTCAGCCACGTCACCAACACCGACAAGCACCCCAAGGGCATCGCGGCGACGCTTCTGGCCGAGCGCGTGAACACCGAGATGAACGGCAAGGCCTGCATGGAGGTCTTCCCGAACTCCACGCTTTACAACGATGACAAGGTGCTTGAAGCGCTGCTGCAGGGCGACGTGCAGCTGGCGGCACCGTCGCTGTCGAAATTCGAAACCTTCACCAAGCAGTTCCGCCTGTTCGACCTGCCCTTCATGTTCAAGAACATGGAAGCGGTCGACGCGTTCCAGAACTCGGAAACCGGGCAGTCCATGAAGGACAGCATGCAGCGCCGCGGCCTGCAGGGGCTGGCGTTCTGGCATAACGGCCTGAAGCAGATGTCGGCCAACGTGCCGCTCATCTCGCCCACCGACGCGAAAGGCCTGAAGTTCCGCGTGCAACCGTCCGACGTGCTGGTCGCGCAGATGGAAGCCATTGGCGGCAACCCGCAGAAGATGGCCTTCTCGGAAGTCTACGGCGCGCTGCAGCAGGGCGTGGTCGACGGACAGGAGAACACCTGGTCGAACATCTACGGCCGCAAGTTCTTTGAAGTGCAGGACGGCGTGACCGAAACCAACCACGGCATCATCGACTACCTCGTCGTGGCGTCGGTCGACTGGCTGGACAACCTGCCCGAGGACGTGCGTGACCAGTTCATGACGATCCTCGGCGAAGTCACCGCCACCCGCAACGCCGAAGCCTTCGCCGTGAACGAGGCCGCCAAGGCATCGATCCTCGAAGCCGGTGGCGTGATCCGCCAGCTGACGCCCGAACAGCGGGCCGAGTGGGTCGCCGCGATGAAGCCCGTCTGGGAAAAATTCCGCGACGACGTCGGCCAGGAAAACATCGACGCGGCGCAGGCGATCAACGCCGGCCTCTGAACGACGCCCTGACATCGTGTAACCATGGGGCGCGGCATCATCACCGGTGCCGCGCCCTTTGTCTGAATGACGGACAGTCTGACGAAGGGGGGGACATGTCTGACACCTCGACCACATCCTCGGTCATGGACCGGATCGAGGAGACGCTGATCGCGCTCCTCCTGGGGCTGATGACGGCGATCACCTTCGCAAACGTCGTCGCCCGCTACGTGTTCAACAGCAACATCCTGTGGGCGCTGGAGATGACCGTCTTCATGTTCGCGTGGCTCGTCCTGCTGGGCGCATCGTATGCCGTGAAGAAGAACGTGCATCTGGGCGTCGACGCGCTGGTCAACATCATGCCCGCGCCGATGCGGCGCATTGTGGGCCTGTTCGCCGTGGCCTGCTGCATCCTGTTCGGCATCTTCCTGACCAAGGGCGCCTATGATTACTGGTCCGTCTTCGCCGATCTGCCGCCCACCACGGGCCGCTGGTTCCCCACCGGCTTTGCCGAGAAATTCCGCAGTCTCAGTTATTACGAGACCAACGACATCCCGATGGTCGCGCCGCTGCGGTTTCTCGAAGACCTGATCAATTACGGCGAGGAGTACGAAAAGGTGCCGCGCGCCGTGCCCTACCTTGTCCTGCCGCTGTCGATGGCGCTTTTGCTGTTCCGCTTCCTGCAGGCCGCCGTGGCCATGTGGAAGGGCGACATCACGCTGCTGGTTGCCTCGCACGAGGTCGAGGACGAACTGGACGAGTTGCGCCAGGGCCACGAGGAGACGCGCTGATGGATGTCATTCTGCTCTTCTCGATGGTGATCGGCCTTCTGCTGATCGGTGTGCCCATCGCGGTGTCGCTCGGTCTGTCGTCGACCATCTTCCTGCTGCTGTTCTCCTCGTCCTCGCTCGCCTCAATCGCGGGCACCCTGTTCGAGGCATTCCAGGGCCATTTCACCCTGCTGGCGATCCCGTTCTTCATCCTTGCCTCGTCCTTCATGACGACCGGCGGCGTGGCGCGGCGGATCATCCGCTTTTCCATCGCCTGCGTCGGGCACCTGCCGGGCGGGCTGGCGATTGCGGGCGTGTTCGCCTGCATGCTGTTCGCCGCCCTGTCGGGTTCGTCGCCCGCGACCGTGGTCGCAATCGGGACGATCGTCATCACCGGCATGCGGCAAGTGGGCTATTCCAAGGAATTCGCCGCCGGCGTGATCTGTAACGCGGGCACACTGGGCATCCTGATCCCGCCCTCCATCGTGATGGTCGTCTACGCCGCCGCGGTCGAGGTGTCGGTGGGCCGGATGTTCCTTGCCGGTGTCATCCCCGGCCTGACCGCGGGCCTGATGCTGATGGTCACGATCTACGGCATCGCCAAGGTCAAGAACCTGCCCAAGGGCGACTGGAAGGGATGGAGCGAGGTCTTCATTTCGGCGCGGGAAGCCGCGTGGGGCCTGTTCCTGATCGTCATCATCCTTGGCGGGATCTACGGCGGTGTCTTCACCCCGACCGAGGCCGCGGCGGTTGCCGCCGTCTATTCCTTCTTCATCGCGTCCTTCGTCTATCGCGACATGGGGCCGCTGGCGACGGTGGAGGGCACGCGCAAGATCTCGCTTCTGCAGAAACCGTGGGCGCTGGTGACGGCACTGGTACATCCCGACACCAAGCGCACCCTGTTCGAGGCGGGGCGCCTGACGATCACGCTTCTGTTCGTGATCGCCAACGCGCTGATCCTGAAACACGTGCTGACCGACGAACAGGTGCCGCAGGCCATCGCCTCGGCCATGCTGGAGGCCGGCTACGGCCCGGTCATGTTCCTTGTCATCGTGAACGTGATCCTGCTGATCGGCGGCCAGTTCATGGAGCCGTCGGGCCTTTTGGTCATCGTGGCGCCGCTGGTCTTTCCCATTGCCATCGAGCTGGGGATCGACCCGATCCACCTTGGCATCATCATGGTGGTGAACATGGAGATCGGGATGATCACGCCGCCCGTGGGTCTGAACCTGTTCGTGACCTCGGGCGTGGCGGGGATGCCGATGATGGCCGTGGTGCGGGCGGCGCTGCCGTTCCTCGCCGTGCTCTTCGTGTTCCTCATCATGGTCACCTACATTCCGTGGCTCAGTACCTTCCTGCCCAACACCTTCATGGGGCCGGAACTCATCACCAAGTAGCCGGTCACCCCACGGATCGTGAAAACAAGGCGGCGCATTCCCCCGGAATGCGCCGTTTTTTCGTCTGGCCCTATTGCCACGAGCGGACTGGAAGTGTGAAAGCGAGGCCACGGCGTGATAACTCGCGGAAAAGGAAGGACCAGCCAGGCGTGGAACCGCTGACCCTGACATTCGAGATGATGGTCGTGCTGGCCATCCTGGGCCTGACGGTCGCCTTGTTCGTGTCCGAAATCGTGCGGATCGACGTGGCCGCGGTGTCGGTCATGGTGCTGCTGGGCGGGATGAGTTACCTGCCGGGGCTGGGCAACCTTGCCGATGCGACACAGCTTTTCAACGGGTTCGCCTCGAACGCGGTGATGTCGATCATCGCGGTGATGATCATCGGGGCGGGGCTCGACAAGACGGGCCTGATGTCGAAGGTCGCGGCGCTGATCATGAAGAAGGGCGGCACGACCGAGGCGCGGATCATCCCGATCATCTCGGGCACCGTGGGCATCGTGTCGTCGTTCATGCAGAACGTGGGCGCGGCGGCGCTGTTCCTGCCGGTGGTCAGCCGCATCTCGGCCCGGACGGGGCTGCCGATGTCGCGGCTGCTGATGCCGATGGGGTTCTGCGCGATCCTCGGCGGGACCATCACGATGGTCGGTTCCTCGCCGCTGATCCTGCTGAACGACCTGATCATGAGCGCCAACGCGATGCTGCCCGAGGGGCAGAAGATGCAGCCGTTCGAGCTGTTCGACGTGACGCCCGTGGGGCTGATGCTTGTCGTTACCGGCATCCTCTATTTCGTGATCTTCGGTCGCTGGGTCCTGCCGGCCAAGCGTGAACGCGGGTCGGACGCGTCCTCGGGCCAGACGATGCAGGCCTATATCCAGCGCACCTATGGCCTGAAGGCCGACATGTTCGAGGTCCGCGTGCCCGAAGGATCGATCCTGATCGGGCAGACGCTGACCGACGTGATGCTGGCCCACCACCTCTACATCCTCGGCACGTCCTATCGCGGCAAGAAGGTGATCGCGCCGATGGCCGACACCACCATCGAGGCCCCCGCGAGGCTGGCCGTGCTGGGCCTGCGCCGGGTGGTGGAGAAGGAATTCGCCGAACCCTACGGGCTGGAGATCATGCCCGCGCTTGACGTCTTCGCCGACGATTTCGCGCCCACCCAGTCGGGCGTGGCCGAGGTCGTGGTGCCGCCCGGATCTGCCGTGATCGGCAAGTGTTCCGCCGATATCCGCATGCGCCAGACGCACGGCCTGTCTCTGCTGGCGATCCATCGCGGCGAAGAGACGATGAGCCATGTCGAGACCGAGGATCACGAGGCGACACATATCGGCCTTGTCCCCTTCCAGGCAGGTGACACGCTGGTGGTGCACACCCAGTGGGACCGCCTGACGCGGCTGAAGCGGAACCGCGATTTCGTGATCGTCACCTCCGACTTCCCGCAAGAAGAACTGCGCCCGCACAAGGTCGGCTGGGCGCTTGCTTTCTTCGCGCTGACCCTGTCGCTGATCCTGTTCACCGATGTCCGGCTGTCGCTGTGCCTGCTGACCGGCGCCATCGGCATGATCCTGAGCCGTGTCCTGTCGATCGACGAGGCTTACGAGGCGGTTGGCTGGAACACCGTGTTCCTCCTCGCCTCGCTGATCCCGCTGGGACAGGCGGTGCAGGCCACAGGCACGGCCGAGTGGATCGCGCAGGGCGTGTTGCGGCTTCTGGATGGCTGGCCGATCTGGGCCTTGCAGACGGGCATCGCGGTGCTGGCGACGATTTTCACGCTGGTCATGTCGAATGTCGGCGCGACGGTCCTGCTGGTGCCGTTGGCGGTGTCGATTGCGGTGGCGGCGGGCGGCGACCCGGCGATCTTTGCCCTGACGGTGGCGATCTCGACCTCGAACTCGTTCCTGATACCCACCCACCAGGTGAACGCGCTGATCATGGGTCCGGCGGGCTATCGCGTGATCGATTTCGTCCGGTCGGGCGGGATCATGACGATCCTGTTCCTGATCGTGTCGATGACCGGGATGGCGCTGTTCTTCTGACCCGCCGGGGGGTCAGACCGGCTGCAGCACGCGGGACAGGAAGGCGCGGGTACGCGCCTCGCGCGGGGCGGTGAAGACCTGCGCAGGCGGTCCTTCTTCGATGATGCGGCCATGATCCAGCACACACACCCTGTCCGCCACGTCGCGGGCAAAGGCCATTTCGTGGGTGGCAAGGATCATGGTCATGCCGTCCTCCTTCAGCGCCTTCAGCACCTGCAGGACCTCGCCCACCAGTTCGGGATCGAGGGCCGAGGTGATCTCGTCGAACAGCATGATCTCGGGCCGCATGGCGAGCGCGCGGATGATGGCGACGCGCTGCTGCTGCCCGCCCGACAACTGGTCGGGGTAATGGCCCATGCGGTCGGCAAGGCCGAACCGGTCGAACAGCGCCGTGACCTCGGGGCGAAGCGCCTCGCGCGTCTCTTTCCGGACGCGGCGCGGGGCGAGCATCACGTTCTCGACCGCCGTCATGTGCGGGAAGAGGTTGAAGGACTGGAACACGATGCCGATGCGCTGCCGGATCGGTTGCGGGTCGAGCGCGGGTTCGGCGATGTCCTCGCCATCCAGCCAGATCGCCCCGTCGTCGAGCGGTTCGAGCAGGTTGATGCAGCGCAGGAGCGTGGATTTGCCCGAACCGGAAGCCCCGATCAGGCAGACCATCTCTCCCTTCGCGACGTCGAGCGAGATGCCGTCGAGGACGCGGGTGGCGCCAAAGCTTTTCTGCACGTTGTCGAGCCGCAGTTTCATGACCGCGCCCTGTTCTGCCGCGCGATCAGGTGATCGGCGAGGCGTGTGGCAGGGACAGTGATGACGAGGAAGATGCAGGCGGCCACGACGTAGGGCGTGAAGTTCGCCAGAAGCGACTTGAAGACGCCCGCCTGCCGGAAGATCTCTACGGGTCCGATGAAGGACAGAAGCGCCACGTCCTTTTGCAATGCGATCAGCATGTTCATCTGCGCCGGGATCACGCGACGGATGGCTTGCGGCAGGACGACGTAGCGCATCGAGTCGCCGCCCGAGAGGCCCAGCGACAGGGCCGCGTTGCGCTGCGACTGGTGCACGCTTTCGATGCCGGAGCGGAAGATTTCCGCGACATAGGCCGAATAGGTCAGGACCAGCGCGACGGTGCCCCAGATGTAGGGTGAATTCCACGGGCGCGGCAGGCCGAGGCCGGGGATGCCGAACCCGATCAGGTAGACGACCAGCACCACCGGCACGCCGCGGAAGATGTCGGTATAGACGGTGCCGAACAGGCGCAGGGGGTAGAGGACGGGATTGCGCACATCGCGGGCCAGCGCGACGGCGAGGCCAAGCGCGGCGATCAGGGGCGCGGACCATGCAAAGATCGCCACGTCCAGCAGGAAGGCGTTCAGGAGCTTGGGGAAGGTGCGGGCAAAGACCTCGGCGTTGAAGAAGCTTTGCTGCACCCGTTCCCAGCCGGGCGCGAGCGGGACGAGGAACACGATGGCGAGGATCACCGCCAGCGTCGATCCCCCGGCGATCAAAAGGGACCTGCGGCGCAGGTCCCTTTCATGGGCCTGGCGGCGGGTCAGACCCGCTCGCGCATCGCTCATTCGATGACCGGCACGCCGGTCGTCTCGGACAGCCACGCGGCCTCGATCTCGGCCAGTTTGCCCGAGGCGGAGAGCGCCTCGATCGCGGCATCGACGCAGGCTTTCAGCGGGTTGCCTTCCTCCATCAGCATGCCGAACTGGTCGGGATTGTCCGTCCGGTCGGCGGGGAACTGGCCGAGGATCACGCCGCCATCGACGACTACCGCCGCGAGGTAGAGCGCGGTCGGGAGGTCGAACAGCGCCGCGTCGATCTGGCCCGCCTGCATGGCGGCGGTCACGTCGGTGTTGTCGTTATAGAGAAGCGGATCGCTGTCCGGGCCGATCAGGTCGGTCAGCATCGGCACGGCGGTGGTATTGGCATCCGCGCCCCATTTCAGACCCTTGAGGCTGTCAATCGTGGCGGTCGCGCCGCCATCGACCACCGATTGCGTCGTCAGGACGGCCATGGCGGACGAGTAGTAGGGGGCCGAGAAATCGACGACCTTGTCGCGGTCGGCGGTGATCGAGAACTGCTGCAGGTTCATGTCGAAATTCTTGGCGCCCGGCTGGATCGATTCGTCGAACCCCGCGCGCACCCAGACGACCGCGTCGGCGGGTACGCCCATCTCTTCGGCGACGGCGGCGGCGACCGCGGCTTCGAACCCCTTGCCCGCCTCGGGCGCGTCGTCGATCACCCAGGGGAAGTAGGCCGGGTTGCCGGTGGCGAGCGTCAGCTTGCCTTCCTCGATCGTCTTGCCTTCCCAGCAAAGGTGCCCGCCGGCGGTGGCGGCGGTGGAGGTCATCAGGGCCAGCAGGCTGGCGGCGGTGACGGATTTCATCAGGGTGGTCATGGCAGTCTCCCTATTTGGTCGGGGACAGGAGACGAAATGGCGCGCCGTTTGTCCAGCGCGGCGCAGGGGTGTGCTCATCCGCCCTGATGGGCGGCCTCGCAAATGGGCGGTCAGAGCTTGCTGATGAGAAGGTCGTTGCCTTCGAGCGGGAGGGTTTGCGCCTCGCCCGAGGCGGCCACGTAGGACAGGGTGCCGGGTTGGCGCTGTTCCAGCCGCAGGAAAGACCCGCCCATCGCGCCGCCGTTGATCTTTGTGCAACTGCCGTCGTCGTGGAATTCGTAGGTCGCGGTCTCGATGAACGGATCGTCCGGCGCGCCCGTGATCGCGAACAGACCCTCGCCCAGGGCGCAAACCGCGCGCAGCCCCGGTTCGACGCCCTTGGTGTCGCGCAGGTCGTATTCATGCGCGTCTGGATCGAAATCGCCTGTGGAACTCAGCATGTCGCCGGTTTTCGGATCATAGGCCCAGCGACGCCCCCTGGACGTCCATGTCAGGATCGGATCGGCCCGGCGGGGCGGGCTGTAGTTGCAATAGGTGACAGGCAGCGCGGAATAGAGCCTGTCGTTGATTTCGACCAGCGCGTCCCTTGCGGTGCGGGTCACGGTGGTGCCCGCGATCGGGCCGACCACGTTCTGCAGGTAGAAATTCTCGGTCAGGCGCAGGGTGGCGTCGTTGTAGTTCCACGCCATCTGCATCCCGTCGTCGTAGCTGCGCGCGCGCAGGGTCAGGTCCGGGCGGTCCGCATCGCGCACCACGTAAAAGCTGTCGGACCGGCCGAGTTCGGTCTCTCCCACCGGGCCGCGGGTGATCGTGGCAAGCGAGGGATCGCGGTCATGCTCCAGCGGCGCGATCTTCGCCTGACGCTCTGATTTGGCGCGGGCCATCTCGTTCGTGGCGTGGGTGCGATAGGCCGTGCGCCGGTCTGTCAGGCGGTCCTTGTACCAGTGGCGCGACGTCTCGTCCGGGTCGATCCGCGCCAGTTGGCCCAGCACGTTGAGGTGAAAGACCGCCAGCGCGCCGAACAACACCAGCATGTCCCGCGCGGGGATCGAAGCGTCGGCGACCGGTGTCTCGGGTGTGCGGTAGTTCACGTGCGGAAACTCGCGCGTCAGCGCGGTTTCGAGGTCTTTCAGGATGCCCGCCCGCATCTGGTCATTCGCGGCGCGTCCGGCCTCGCGCAACTGCGCCATGAAGCCCAGCAGGTCGTCCTCGCGGTCCTTGCGGACCTGTTTCAGGACGGCATAATTGCAGTAGTCCTTGATATAGCGTTCGATTTCCGCCGCGCTGCCCTTGTCGGTCGCGACGAAGAACAGGCCCATGAGCGACCCGGCGATGCCGCCGATTTCCGGGATTTCGCTGACGGCGGTTTCCAGCACCGTCTTGACCAGCTCTTCCTGGAAATCGGTACGGGGCAGGTGCCCGTTGAAGAGGTTCGGGTCAGGGTCGGCCGGGGCTGTGGGGACTGACATGGGAACCTCCTTGGGTACGGTGAGCCGCGCCGCGCGCTATGGCCGCACGGGAATGTCGACGCGTTTGCCGCGCGGGATTTCGGCCTGCGGGTCGTACATCGGCAGCGCGACCAGTTCGGCAGGATGCTGCGCGCCGTCGCGGCAACCCACGGTGATCCGCGTGCCGATCCCGTGTTCCGCGCTGTCCATCAGGGCATAGCCGATCCCGTGGCCGAGGAACGGGGAATGCGCGCCCGCCGTGACCACGCCCGCATCCTTCCCGTCCAGCTGTACCTTCGCCGCGATCAGCGGCTCGCCGCCGTCGCACCTGATCCCGTGCAGGCGGGGCTCGGTGGCTGCCCCGGCAAGCGCCGATTTGCCGATGAAATCGGCCTTGTCCATGTCCACGAACCGGCCCAGCCCTACGTCGAAGGGTGTGGTGGAGGTGTTGAAATCGGACCCGGCATTGAGGATCCCCGCCTCGATCCGGCGGATGTTCATGGCGTCGAGGCCGAAGATCTCCATCCCGAAAGGCTTGCCCGCAGCGGACAGATGCGCCCAGAGCGCTTCGGCATCGTGGTGGGGTTCGGTGTAGAACTCCCAGCCCAACTCGTTGGTGTACCCGGTGCGGGAGATCACCACCTCCTGCCCGCCGAAGGGCACGCGGGCGACGGCGAAATAGCCGAACCTGTCGGGCATCCCGGTGTCGCTGGCCGCCGCGAGGATGTCGAGCGCGGCAGGTCCCTGAACCTGGCTGACGAAGACGTCGGGGTCGGTGATCGCCACGTCCATTCCGGCGGCATGCGCGCGCGCCCATGAATAGAAATCACCGTCGGCCTGCGCGTACCAGAACGTGTCCTCGGCCAGCCGCAGCAGGATGCCGTCCACCAAGAGGCCACCATCGGGATAGCAGGCCAGCCCGTAGCCACAGCGCATCGCCTTCACCTTCGAGATGTCCTTGGTGAAGAGCTTGTTCAGCAACGCCTCGGCATCCGGGCCTTGGAATTGCAGGGGGAACTCGCCCGTGTGCAGCACGGCGGCCTTCTGGCGCAAGAGCCAGTATCCGTCCTCGGTCGAATGATCGTCGAAACAGACGGCCATGTGGCGGCGGTTGTAGACGCAGTAATGCGGGCCCTTGGGTGCCTCGATGCGGTGATAGGGGTGGCGGGTCAGCCCGTAATCCCAGCCGGCGCCGGGGCGGGAGGTGACAAGGTCGCGGGTTTCACCGTCGCTCGAACGCATGGGGCGGGTCCTTTCGTGATGCCGCCCCGGACCCTAGCGGCGGATGTATCGATCGGGCAATGATCGAGTGGTGCGGGCCCCGAAAGGGTAGGGCCCGCACCCATGGGGTCAGTTGATCGTGAAATACTTGAACTTGGCGGCGTCATCGGGGGCGACGACGGTGCCGATGTTCGATTTCATGCCCCAGTTCAGAACCTGGTGGTGGATCGGGATATACAGCTGTTCTTCCTGAACCACGGCCCAAATCTCGGCGATCGACGCGTTGCGCGCCTCCAGATCGGTCTGCGATGCCAGCGCCTCGATCTTGGCATCCAGTTCGGGGTTGGAATACCGCGTGCCGTTCCACGACCCGTACTTCTCGCCCTTGGTGTGGACGAGGAAGTTGAAGATGTATTCGGAATCGTAGGTCGGAACGCCCCAGCCCAGCATGTAGAAATCCGTCGCCAGCGTGTTGATCAGCGGGAAGTGCTGCGCCTTGGGCTTGGCGTCGAGGTTCACGGTGACCCCAATCTGCGCCAGCATCCCCACGGCGGCCTGACAGATCGCTTCATCGTTGATGTAGCGGTCGTTCGGGCAATCCAGCTGGATCGAGAAGCCGTCACCGTATCCCGCCTCTTCCATCAGCGCCTTGGCACCTGCGATGTCGGTCCTCGACGAGGCGTCCATCTCGGCATCCCAGCCGTTCACGAACGGGGGTGAGATCATGCCCGCGGGCTGCGATTGCCCGCGCATCACGACCTGCTTGATCGCATCGCGGTTGATCGCCATCGACATCGCGCGGCGCACGCGCACGTCGGCCAGCGGGTTCTTGCCCTCGACATTGTCGTTGGCCAGATCCGCGTCGCCCATGTTCATCCCGAAGAAGATGACGCGGTTCTGCGGCGCGGTGCGCACGTCGAGCCCGTCGGCACTGGCCACGCGGGCAAGGTCCTGCACCGGCACGTCCTGGATGAAGTCGACCTCGCCCGACAGAAGCGCCGCCACGCGGGTCGCGGCGTTCTGGATGGGGGTATAGACGATTTCCGTCACCTCCATCGGGAACTGCCCGGTGCCCCAGTACTGGTCGTTGATCGTCAGCACCGTCTTCACGTCGGGTTCGCGGCTGACCAGCTTGTAGGGGCCGGTGCCGTTGGCGTTCTTGGCCGCGAACGTGTCTTCGCCGCCTTCGTAATCCTGCACCTTCACCGCGTTGTTCGCGTTGGCCCAGCCTTCATCCATGATGAAGAGGTTGGTGAGGTTGTTGGGCATGATCGGGTTCGGACCGTTGGTTTCGATCTCGACCGTGGCGGGACCCGTGGCGCGGACATCGACGACCGAGGCCAGCAGCTCCTTGTAGTCGCTGTCGGGCGTCATCGCGCGTTTCAGGCTGAACACCACGTCGCCCGAGTCGAACTCGGCCCCGTCATGGAAGGACACGCCTTCGCGCAGCTTGAACACCCAGACATTCGGGTTGTCGGGCGAGGGGCCCCATTCGGTCGCGAGCGCCGGCACCATCGCGCCGGTCATGTCGCGCATCACCAGCGGCTCCATGATCTGGTGCGCCAGTGCCGAGGTCGGGCCTTCGTTCTGGGCGTGCGGATCGAGCGTCAGCGCGTCACCCGCGCGGGCCCAGCGGATCGTTTCGGCCGTGGCGGGCATCGCCACCGATGCCATCAGCGCGCAGGCCAGAACCGTTTTGTGGATCGTCATCTTGATGTCTCCCCGTTCTTGTTGATGGCACCATCCTTGAGGATTGGGGGCGGATTGCAAGGGTCGGGTGGCAAAATATTGACCAAATGTTCAAATTTTTGGCGGACCATCCGCGCGGCCTTGCCCGCGTGGCGCGCGCTGGTAGCGTGGGCGGATGGGGGCGGAAGACGACATCATCGGGTTCTACCAGCGCCATGCCGAGGCGTTCGTTGCGCGGCGGCGCGGGCGCATCGACCGGCATGTCTGGCTGGACCGTTTCGTGGCCGCGATGCCCGCCGGTCGGCGGGTGCTTGACCTTGGGTGCGGGTTCGGCACGCCGCTCGGGGCCTACCTCGTCGCGCGGGGATGCGCGGTGACCGGGGTGGACACGTCCGCGCCCCTAATCGCGCGGGCGCGCGCGGATTTTCCCGACGAGGACTGGATCGTGGGCGATATGCGGGGGCTTGATCTGGGCACCGCGTTCGACGGGGTGCTGGCGTGGAACAGTTTCTTCCACCTGTCCCCGCCGGACCAGCGCGCGATGTTCGCCACCTTCCGCGCCCATGCCGCGCCGGGTGCGGTGCTGCTTTTTACCTCCGGCACCTCGAACGGGGTCGCGATGGGGGAGATGTTCGGTGAGCCGCTTTACCATGCCAGCCTCGACCCCGAGGAGTACCGCGCCTGTCTGGACGCGGCGGGGTTCGACGTGCTGCACCACGTGGCCGAGGACCCGGAATGCGGCCAGCACACGGTGTGGCTGGCGCGGCGACGGTAGCACCCCGGCGCGGAATCAAGGCCGCAGGCCGCCGCGCATCGACGGGCCGCCCCCCGGCACGTCGATTTGGTGGGGCTGGGCACGTCGCTGGAGCGGTGCACGGATTTGGCGACTATAAAGCGCGCCGCACCACTTGTGGATCGACGCACCGCGGCCCGTCGATGCGCGGCATTCATGGCTTGCATTCGTATGCAAAGCGCCGCATGGTCATCCCCGGACCACCAAGGAGCCCGCCCATGACCCCCGCCGAAATGGAAGCCCGCATCGTCCGCTACGGCGATCTGGTGCCCTGCAAGACCGCCTTCATCGACGCGCACACGCCCGGATCGGACCAGAAGGAGAACTTCACGATCATCGGCGGCGGCGTCAGCGAAAGCCCCGACCAGCACGTCCACATCAAGGACACGCCCGGTTTCAACATCGGCGCGGCAGGCCAGCCGCCGAAATGCCGCAACTCGCTGCACTCGCACCGCACGGCCGAGGTGTTCTTCGTCCTCAAGGGCCGCTGGCGGTTCTTCTGGGGCCGCTGGGGCAAGGCGGGGGAGGTGACGCTGGAAGAAGGCGACATCTTCAACATCCCCACGGGCATCTTCCGCGGGTTCGAAAACATCGGCACCGATTACGGGATGATCATGGCGATCCTCGGCGGCGACGATGCCGGGGGCGGGGTCCTCTGGGCGCCGCAGGTGATCGAGGATGCAAAGGATCACGGGCTGGTGCTGGGCGAGAACGGCAAGCTCTACGACAGCAAGAAGGGGCAAAAGCTGCCCGACGGTGTCGGCCCGATGCCGCTTCTGGCCGATGACGTGCTGGCGCGGATGCCCGAACCCACGACCGGAGAGGTCGTACCGCGCTACGTGGCGCGGTATTGGGACATGATGGCCCTGTCAGACCGCGCGCCCGCGCCGGTGATCGGGCCCGACGCGATGCTGGTCGACAAGCCCGGTTTCGATGTCGATTTCATCTCCCACACCACCCCGGTGGAGGAACAGGCCATGGACAGCCACCACGTCCTGATGCCCATGCGCGGGCACTGGCGGCTGGATTATGATGGCGGGTCGGTCGTGCTGAACCCCGGCGACACCTGCGCCGTTCCACCGGGCCTTCGCCATTCGGTGACGCCGTCGATGTCCGGTGAGGCGTCGATGTTCCGCGTCCGCTCGAACGACGATCCCGCCGGACCGACCTGGGTTGGCTGATCCGCTTGTCCTGTTGCCGGGCATGATGTGCGATGCCCGGCTTTACGCTCCGCAGATCGCCGCCCTGTCGGCCGACCGCGCCCTCATGGTGGCCCCGATCCACGCGCATGACACGATCGACGCGCTCGCCGATGCGGTGCTGGCTGACGCCCCGCCACGCTTCGCGCTGGCGGGCCTGTCGATGGGCGGCATCGTGGCGATGGCGGTGATCGCGCGCGCGCCCGACCGCGTCACCCGCCTGTGCCTGATGGACACCAACCCCAAGGCCGAGGCGCCCGCCATCGCCGCCGCCCGCGAGCCGCAGATCGCCAAGGTCCGGAACGGCGAACTGCGCGCCGTGATGCGGGACGAGATGAAGCCCAACTATCTCGCCGACGGGCCGCGACAGGGCGCGATCCTCGACACCTGCATGGCGATGGCCGAAGCCATGGGACCGGACGTGTTCATCCGCCAGTCCCGCGCGTTGCAGACGCGGCCCGACCGGCAGGACACGCTGCGCGGCGTGAACGTGCCGACGCTGATCCTGTGCGGGGCGGAGGACAGCCTTTGCCCGCTCCACCGCCACACCCTGATGCGCGACCTTGTCCCGAAGGCGCGGCTTGCGGTGATCGACGGCGCGGGCCACCTGCCGACGCTGGAACAGCCCGAGGCGACCACGGCGCACCTTGCCGACTGGCTCGACTGACACGTCCCCCCGTGCGGATTGCAAAATCCCCCGTCCCGGCGCAAAACGGCGGGCAAAGATGCAGGAGCGCCCCCGATGACCTTCACCCGCCAGATCAAGATCGCCCCGTCGATCCTCGCCGCCGACTTCGCCAATTTCGGGGCCGAGATCCGCGCCATCGAGGCGCAGGGTGCCGACTGGGTCCACGTGGACGTGATGGACAACCATTTCGTGCCGAACCTGACCTTCGGCCCGGCCATGTGCGCCGCGATCCGGCCGCATATCAAGACGGTGATGGACGTGCACCTGATGATCTCGCCGGTCGATGCCTCGCTCGAAGCCTTCGCCAAGGCGGGCGCCGACGTCCTCACCGCCCATGCCGAGGCCGGACCGCACCTGCACCGCACGCTGCAGACGATCCGCGCGCTGGGCGCCAAGGCCGGCGTCGCGCTGAACCCCGGCACCCCGCTGTCGGCCATCGCCCACGTCATGGACCTCGTGGACCTCGTCTGCGTGATGACGGTGAACCCCGGTTTCGGCGGCCAGAGCTTCATCCATTCGCAGGTGGAGAAGTTGCGCGACCTGCGCGCCATGATCGGGGACCGCCCCGTGCATATCGAGATCGACGGCGGCGTCGATCCCTCCACCGCGCCGCTGGTCGCGGCCGCAGGCGCGGACGTGCTCGTCGCCGGGTCGGCGGCGTTCCGGGGCGGTTCGGTCGAGAATCCCGCGCCCTACGGCACCAACATCGCGGCGATCCGCGCCGCGGCGGAACAGGCGACAGGGCAGGTCGCCTGATGGCGGCTCTGGTCTTCGACCTCGACGGGACGCTGGTCGACAGCGCGCCGGAACTGCACAAGGCGGCCAATGCCTTCCTGGCCGAGAAGGGCCTTCCGGTGCAGACGCTTGACGCGGTCAAGAGCTTCGTCGGCAACGGCGCGGTGAAGCTGACCGAACGCCTGCTGGCGGCGGCGGGCCAGCCAGCCGAAGGCGCGGCGCTGGACGCGCAGGCCAAGCGGTTCGTGGAAATCTACGCCGCCTTGCCGCCCGGCGACACGGTGACCTATCCGGGCGTCCCGCAGGAACTGGCGCGGCTGGCAGGGCAGGGGCACCGCATGGGCATCTGCACCAACAAGCCGGCAGGCCCGACCCGCGCGATCCTCGACGCGCTGGGCCTGGCGAAATATTTCGGCGCGGTGGTGGGCGGCGACTCGCTTGACGTGCAAAAGCCCGACCGCCGCATGATGATCGAAGTGGCCGACCGGCTGGGATCGAAAACCGCGCTCCTCGTGGGGGACAGCGAGGTGGACGCGGCCACGGCGCTGGCCGCGAACGTGCCCTTCATCCTGTTCACCGAAGGCTACCGCAAACGCCCCGCGGCCGAGATCCCGCATGATGCGGTCTTTGCCCGCTGGGCCGATTTCCCGGACACGCTGCGCCGGGTGTATCTCTGACCGCGCGGGGTCCTTCGCTGCGCCGGGGCGCGCGCTGGGCCGCGGCCATCCTTGCCGCCTGCGCGGTCGGCTACCTCGTCTACGCCGTCACCTATGCCCGTGCCGAGGCGACGGGCCGCGCGGCGGCGGAGGCGCGCGCGGCGCTCTTCGGGTCGACCATCGAGAACGAGGTGCGCCGCTTTGCCCACCTGCCTTTCGTGCTGGCGCAGGACGGCGCGCTGGCCGCCGCGCTGGGCGGGACGCGTCTGGACGAGGTGCGGGCGCGGCTGGAAGGCGCGGCGGCGCAGGCCGGTGTCGACGCGATCTTCCTCATGGACCGGACCGGCCTGACCATCGCCGCGTCGAACCATGCCAGCGCCGCGACCTTCGAGGGCAATTCATACGCCTTCCGCCCCTATTTCATCGACGCGCTGCGCGGGCAGGAGGGGCGGTTCTACGGCATCGGGGCAACCACGCGCATACCGGGCTATTTCCTCGCCGGGCCGGTCACGGATGCGGGCGGCGACGGCATCGCGGGGGTGATCGCGGTGAAGGTGGGGCTGGGCCGGCTCGAAGGCGAATGGAGCCGCAGCGGGGAGACGGTGCTGCTGGTCAATGCCGACGGGGTGGTGATCCTCGCCTCGGATCCCGACTGGCGCTATGCGACGCTGGACCCGATCCCGGCCGCGCGTCGGGCCGAGATCGACGCCGCCCGCCAGTTCGCGGGCCTGCCGCTCGATCCCCTGCCGATATCGGCGGTGGCCGAGGACCAGGTGATGCTGGATGAGGCGCGGTACCTGAGCGTCGAGGCGCCGGTGGGGGATGCGGGCTGGCGGCTCATCTACCTCGCCCGCGAGGCGCCCTTGCGCGGGCAGGCATGGGGTGCGGTGGTGATCGCGGCGGCGCTGGCGCTGGCGCTGGGCGTGCTGGCACTGGCGCGGCGGTCACGGCGGATCGGCGCGGCGCTGGCGGTGGCGCAGGCCGACCGCACCGCCCTGCGCGCCGCGAACCGGCGGCTCGAGACCGAGATCGAGGAGCGCCGCGCGGCGGAAACCCGGCTGGCGCGCGCGCAGGACGAACTGGCGCGCACCTCGCGCCTTGCGGCGCTGGGCAAGCTGGCGGCGTCGGTCACGCATGAACTGGGCCAGCCGATCACCGCGATGCGCACCTACCTCACCGTGGCCGAGATGGGCGATGCGCGCGCGGCGCTGCCGCGGATCGGCGGCATCCTTGAACGGATGCAGTCGATCACCGACCAGCTGAAATTCTTCTCGCGCCCGGTGCCGGACGGGATGGCGCGGGTCGACCTGCGGGACGCGGTGCGCGGCGCGCTCGACCTGCTGGCACCGACACTGGCCGAGGCGCGGATCTTGCCGGAGGTGTCGATGCCCGAAGGTGCGGTGCCCGTGCGCGGCAACGCGATGCGGCTGGAACAGGTGCTGGTCAACGTGATCCGCAACGCCGCCGACGCGGTGGCGGGGCAGTACGCGCCCGCGATCTCGGTCACGCTCGATCCCGGCGGGACGATCCGGGTGGCCGATAACGGGCCGGGGCTTGGCGGCCAGTCGGTCGAGACGCTGGTGGAGCCCTTCCACACCACCCGCGCCTCGGGCGAGGGGATGGGGCTGGGCCTTGCGATCTCTGCCGGGATCCTTGCCGACCATGGCGGGCGGCTCGACGCGCGGGACGGGCCCGAGGGCGGGGCGGTGTTCACGATTGCGCTGCCGCTTGACGTGGCGGCGCGGGAGGCGGCGGAATGACCTCTTCCGCCATGCCGCGCCGGGTGCTGATCCTCGACGACGACCGCGAGATGCGGGCGGCGCTGGTGGCGCTCTGCGCGCAGGCGGGATGGGAGGCGGAGGCGATGGCCGATGCCCGCCGGGCGCTTGACCGGCTGGACCGGATGAAGCCCGATGTCATCCTGAGCGACCTGCAGATGCCCGCGATGACGGGCGACGCCCTGCTGCGCGCTTTGCCGGAGGACGCACCGCCGCTGGTGGTGATCACCGCGCATGGCGATGTGCCCACGGCGGTCGGCATGATGCAGGACGGGGCCTATTCCTTCCTTGAAAAGCCGTTCGATCCCAAGCGGTTGCTGAACGTCCTCAAGAATGCGTCCGAACAGCACAGGCTGCGCGAGGCGACCCGGCGCCTGAAGGCGCGGCTGGTGGACATGGCGGGGCTCGACCGGGTGCTGATCGGCGAGGTCCCGGCGATGCGCGCGCTGCGCGACGACGTGCTGGACCTCGCGCAGGTGGATGTCCCGGTGCTGGTGCGCGGGGCGACGGGCACCGGCAAGGACGTGGTGGCGCGGGCGCTGCACGATCTGGGGCCGCGGGCCGACGCGCCGTTCCTCGCCGTCAATTGCGCGGCGCTGACCGAGGCGGGGTTCGCCGCGGACCTGTTCGGCAAGGCGGGCGCGGGCGAGGGCCTTCTGGCGGCGGCGGGGGGTGGCACGCTGTTCCTCGACGAGGTCGCGGCCATGCCGGGGCAGGTGCAGGCGGGGCTTTTGCGGGTGCTGGAGACGGGGCTCTACCGACCGGTCGGGGCCACCGACACGCGCCCGCTGGAGGCGCGCATCGTCAGCGCCACCCATGCCGACCTCGAAGAGGACGTGCGCGAGGGCCGGTTCCGGGCGGACCTGATGTACCGGCTGAACGCGGTCAGCCTGTTTCTGCCGCCACTTGCAGCGCGGGCCGGGGACGTGGCGCTGCTGCACCGGCATTTCCTCGACCGCGCGGCGCGGGTGCATGGCGTGGTGGCGCCGGAGCCCCTTGCCGACGACGTCGCCGCGCTGATCGCGCATGACTGGCCGGGCAACCTGCGCGAACTGGCGCATGTGGCCGAACGGCAGGTGCTGGCGCTGCGGCGCGGGCGGTCCATGGGCGCGCGGGCCGCGATCGCGGGCGCGGACGAGGCCGGGCATCCCGAAACCCTGCGCGAGGCGGTCGCGGCGCTGGAACGCGACATGGTCGCCCGTGCCTTGCGGGAAGCCGGCGGACGCATGGACGAGGCCGCCGACCGGCTGGGGATCGGCCGCCGCACGCTCAACGACAAGATCGTCAAGCTGAACCTCGACAAGGACAGCGTGCTGTGACCTGAAGGAGCGGCTGCGCCGCGCTTTATCGTGGCGCGGGGTGGCGGATCGGCGGCCTTTTTGACCGGGCGAGGCGCTTGGGGCGGGCCGACCCTCCGGGGGACATATTTTGCAAAGAGAAGAAACGGTCAGCTGCGTGCGGGAAGGATACGTCCCGTGCAGGAGCCAAAGCCGATGCGGTGGTCGGGGGCCTGCGCGTGGCCGTAGAGGGTGAGGGTGTCGCCGTCCTCGATGAAGCTGCGGGTGGTACCGTCGGGCAGGGTGAGCGGCTCTTTCCCGCCCCAGCTGAGTTCGAGAAGCGAGCCGCGGTTGTCGCGGTCGGGGCCGGAGATGGTGCCGGAGCCGAGCAGGTCGCCCACCCGCATGGGGCAGCCGGACGTGGTGTGATGCGCGAGTTGCTGGGCCGAGGAGTAATACATTTCCGAATAGTTGGTGCGGGCGATGATCGTCTCGGTGCCGTTTTGTGGCGTGAGGCCGACCGCGAGGTGGATGTCGTAGAGCATGGGGCCGGGCTCTGCCAGGTAGTCGAGGAGCGGCACGGCACGTTCGGGGGTGGAGGTGCGGAAGGGTTGCAGGGCGGCGGCGGTCACGATCCATGGGCTGATGGAGGTGGCGGTGGCCTTCGCCTGGAAGGGGCCGAGGGGCTGGTATTCCCACGCCTGGATATCGCGGGCGGACCAGTCGTTCAGCAGGACGTAGCCGAAGATGTTGGCGTCGGCCTCGGCGACCGAGATGGGGCGGTTGGAGGGTTGGCCGACGATGGCGCCCAGTTCCAGTTCGATGTCGAAGCGTTGCGAGGGGCCGAAGCGGGGGGCGTCGTCGTTCGGGCCCTTGAGTTGCCCGTGCGGGCGGATGATGTCGGTGCCGGAGACGACGACCGAAGAGGCGCGGCCGTTATAGCCGATGGGGATGTGCAGCCAGTTGGGGGGGAGCGCGTTTTCCGCGCCGCGGAACATGGTGCCGACATTGGTGGCGTGGTGGCGCGAAGCGTAGAAATCGGTGAATTCGCTAACCCGGAAGGGCAGGTGCATTCGCGCGGCTGCCTGCGGGACGAGGTGGGCGGCGAGCGCGGTGTCGCCGCCCTCCCCGAGCGCGGTCGTGAGCGTGCTGCGCAGTGCGTCCCATGCCGCCGGGCCAAGCCCCATGAACCGCGTCCAGTTCCCCGTCTGCAGGGCGCCGCCGAAGGCAAGGGCGCCGGTCTCTTCCAGCGTGGCGACGTCGAGGATCCTGTCGCCGATGGCGACGCCGCATCGCGCCGGGCCGTCATCGGTCGAAAACGCGCCGCAGGGCAGGTTGTTGAGCGGGAAGTCGGTGTCGGCGGTGTTGGCGCTGTCGATCCACGAGGTAAGGCGTCGGGTCATGGGGCAGGTGCATCCGGTTGCGCCTCGGGCCGGGCCTGTTGGAAGGCGTCGAGCGCGAGGCAACGGGTTTCAATGTCGGTGAGGCGGGGGAAGGGGGCGAGGTCGAGGCCCCAGCGATGCGCGTTGTAGAGCTGCGCGACAAGGCAGATGTCGGCAAAGCCCGGCGCGTCGGTGAAGGCGTAAGGCGTGCCGGGGTCGATGAGCGATTGATAGGCGGTCAGCCCCTCTGTCATCCAGTGGTGCATCCACGCGATGCAGGCGTCCTGGTCGTGGCCCATCGCTTGCAGTTTCTGCACGACCTTGAGGTTGTTCACCGGGTGCACGTCGGTCGCCATGACCAGCGCCGCGCCAAGGATGCGGGCGCGCAGGATGGCGTCACCGGGCAGGAGCGGCGGGTCCGGTGCGATGGCGTCGAGGTAGTCGAGGATCGCGAGCGACTGGGTGAGGGCGGTGCCGTCGTCGGTCACCAGCGTCGGCACGCCCTTGATCGGGTTGAGATCGGCATAGGCGGGGTCGCGCTGGTCCCCGGCGACGAGGTCGACCGGAACGGTCTCGAACGCCAGGCCCTTGAGATGGAGCGCGATGCGCACCCGGTAGGACGTGGTCGACCGCCAGTAGGAGTAGAGTTTCATCGCCGGTCCTTCCGGTCGGGGAGCGAGGTGTGATCGCCGGGCATCCGTTCGCGCCTGACGGCGGATCCCGCGCCCGTCGACAGGATGCGCCACATCATGCGCAGGATCGTCGGCATCTGCCACAGCGTAAATCCGGCGAGACCAATCAGAAGCCAGCCGAGGATCGACAGGGAGGACAGGAAGTCGATCACCTACACACCGCCGCGCGTGCCGTCGAAATGCTTTTCAAGGTCCGCCCAGCAGTCGATGTAATTGTCCTGCAGGGGCGCCTCTTTTCCTGCAAATTCAGTGAGGTGCTGGGGGAACCTCGTCTCGAACATGAACGACATCGTGTTGTCGAGCTTGTCGGGGCCGAGGTTGGAATTGCTGGCCTTCTCGAAGGCGTCGCGGTCGGGGCCATGGGGGAGCATCATGTTGTGGAGCGACATGCCGCCGGGGACGAAGCCTTCGGGCTTGGCATCGTAGATTCCGTAAATGTTTCCCATGAGTTCCGACATGACGTTCTTGTGGTACCACGGCGGGCGGAAGGTGTTTTCGGCCACCAGCCAGCGTTCGCGGAAGAGGACGAAATCGATGTTCGCCACGCCCGGCACGCCGGACGGCGCGGTCAGCACGGTGAAGATCGACGGATCGGGGTGGTCGAACAGGATCGCGCCGACCGGGCAATAGGCGTCGAGGTCGTATTTCACGGGAGCGTAATTGCCATGCCACGCCACGATGTCGAGCGGGGATTGCGCGATCTCGGTCTCGTGGAACTCGCCGCACCACTTGATGGTGAGGGTCGAGGGCACCTCGCGGTCCTCAAACGCTGCGACCGGGGCCTTGAAATCGCGCGGGTTGGCGAGGCAGTTGGCACCGATGGGTCCGCGGCCGGGCAGGTCGAATTTCTGGCCGTAATTCTCGCAGACGAAGCCGCGCGCGGGACCGTCCAGAACCTCGACACGGTAGACCAGACCGCGCGGCAGGATCGCGATCTCTTTCGGGGCAAGGTCGATGATGCCGAGCTCGGTGAAGAACCGCAGTCGCCCAGCCTGAGGAACGACCAGCAACTCGCTGTCGGCGCTGTAGAAATAGCTATCCACCATCGACTCGGTCACAAGGTAGACATGCGCCGCCATGCCGACCTGCGTGTTGACGTCACCGGCGGTCGTCATCGTGCGCATGCCGGTGATCCATGTCAGCGGTTCGTCGGTATGCGGCACCGGGTTCCAGCGGTACTGACCCAGCGAGGTGACGTCCGCCGGCGCGTGCGGCGCGCTTTTCCAGTACGGCACCTCGATCCGGCGATAGCGGGCGGAGTGCTTGACCGACGGGCGAATGCGGTAGCACCACGTGCGCTCGGGCCGGTCGGCGGTGAAGGCGGTGCCGGACAACTGCTCGGCATAAAGCCCGTAGGCGCATTTCTGCGGTGAGTTCATGCCTTGAGGCAGGGCACCCGGCAGCGCCTCTGTCTCGAAATCGTTGCCCCAGCCGGGCATGTATCCCGGAGAGGTCGCATGCGTGTCGGGCGCCTGGGTCATCCGGCGGGCATCTTGCACGTTCATTTCCGTCTCCTTTCAGGAGGTTGTCGCATCGCCTTCAACCACTTTGCCTCGGGCCAGCGCCAGCGCTTCTTCGAGCGTGGCGAGGTCGCCGATATGGTTGGCGAGGATCAGGATCAGGCGCGCGTTGAGCGCGTGAGTCTCGTCGGCATCAAGGCCCTCGTGCGCCCGCAAAAGCGCGGCATAGAAGTCATCGGGGACGGCGAGGTTCGGATCGGTGTTCAGCATGCGCGCCCCATCATCTGGCCGACCGCCAATGCGACGGGGCCGGGGTCAAAGGCTTCCCACCGGGCGGCGACGTGCTGGTCGGGGCGGATCAGGTAGATGCTACGCGCTGCGCTGCCGAGATAGCGTTCCGCGATCAGGCCGTCCGCGGGCAGGGTCAGGCCCTTCAGCGTCACGCCGTCGATCGTCACCGCCTCGGGCACCGGCGCGCCGATGCCCAGCAGGCAGGCCTCGGTCAGGTGATCGAGCAGGAAGCCGTCGCCCAGCGGCGCATCCGGGCAGGGGCTGCCGGGCCGCGATCGGGCCGGTGCACCGGGCAGGTCATCCGCCCCGTTCAGGGGCGATCCGTCATAGCTCGCCGGAGCCGAAAGCCGCCCGGAATTGACCATCGGGCGGGCAAAGGCATGGTCTTCGACAAGGTCCAGAACCGCGTCGCGGAACAGCGCATGGGCGGGCGAACGCGGGGTGAGGAAGTCCGCGGTACGGCTTGAATTCCGGATGTTTTCCAGCCCCGCATGCTTGCGCTCGACATGGTAGCTTTCGATCAGCGCCTCTGGTGCGGGGCCCTGTAGCACGGCGGCCAGCTTCCATCCCAGATTGTCGGCATCCTGCATGCCCCCGTTGGCGCCCCGCGCCCCGAAGGGCGAGACCTGGTGCGCGCTGTCGCCCGCGAAGATCACCCGGCCATGCACGTAGCGGTCCATGGTGCAGCAGCGGAAGGTGTAGATCGAGGTCCAGACCATATCGAACGCCCGGTCGCCGATCATGCCGCGCACCCGCTCGCGGATGCGGTCCTCGTCCAGTTCGGCCTGCCGGTCGATGTCCCATCCCAGCTGGAAGTCGAGCCGCCAGACGTCATCGGGCTGCTTGTGCATCAGCGCCGTCTGGCCCGGATTGAATGGCGGGTCGAACCAGAAACGGCGTTCGGTCGGGAAGGGCGCCTGCATGCGGATGTCGGCGATCAGGAAGTTGTCCTCGAACACGCGCCCGTCGAACCCCAGCCCCATCCCGTCGCGGATCGGCGAATTGGCCCCGTCGCAGGCCACCAGCCAGTCCGCCTCCACCCGGTAGGGGCCATCGGGCGTGTCCACTTCCAGCGCGACGTGGTCGTCCTTCGGATCGCAAGCCACCACGCGGTTGCAGCCGCGAATGTCGATGGGCGCGCCCGCCTCCTGCGCCTCGCGGATCGCGTCGACGAGGAATTTCTCGAAATAGGGCTGCTGCAGGTTGATGAAGGCCGGGCGGCGGTGGCCGTCCTCCGGCAACAGGTTGAAGGTATAGATCTCGTCCTCGCCCCGGAACACCCGGCCAAGGTTCCACTGCTCGCCCTTGTCGACCATGCGCTGGCCGGGGCCCAGCCGGTCGCAGATCTCCAGCGTGCGCTTGGCGAAACAGATCGCGCGGCTGCCCTGTCCGACGCCGTCATGGTCGTCCAGCACCACGACGCCGACGCCCCGCTGCCCCAGGTCCAGAGCCAGTGCCATCCCGATGGGCCCACCACCCACGATCACCACCGGGTGCCGAACCGGCGCGTCCCGGTCCTGATCGGCGTGGCGGGTATAGGGATAAAGCGCAAAGGCCCGCGTATACCGGCTGGCCCAGGCGTTCATTTCGCCTTCCCCAGCTTCCAGAGCGTCCACACAGCCGTCCCGCCGAAGAACCCGCCCGCGACGACCACCACCTCGACCAGCGCCGGCCCCTGCGGCACGCCGCGCACGAACAGCGCAACTGCCAGCAACACAAGCCCCGCCAGCGAAAACGCCAGCCGGAACAGCAATTCGCCGCGTGTCGGACCGTGGCCCATGATGCGCCTCCCTGACGGCTTCTTCTCTTTCCAAATATGGCCCCCGGAGGGCCGATCTCCATCCGTGCCGTGCCTCAGCCCTGCAGCGCCGCCCACATCTCCTTGTCGCGCTCGGCCGTCCAGATGCGCGGCGTGTCGATGTCCAGCGCCTCGTCATAGGCGCGGGCCACGTTGAACGGCAGGCAGTGTTCGTAGATCGCGTAGTCGCTGAATTTCGGGTCGCATTCGGCGCGCACCGCGTCCCATGCCTCTTTCAGCGAGCCGCCCTTCAGCGCCACCCGCGCGGCGGGGCTGTAGGTGGAGCGGACGAAATCGATGGTCGAATCGATGCCGGCATTGACCATGTCGCGGCCCACCAGCGCGTCGCCGCGTCCGGGCGCGATGGCGTCGAGGTTGAACGCACGGATGCGCTCGGCGGTGCCGGGCCAGTCGTGGAAATGCCCGTCCCCGCAATAGCAGGCGGAGTGGTATTCGATGATGTCGCCGGTGAACATGACGTTGGCGTCGGGGACATAGATCACGATGTCGCCTGCCGTATGCGCCCGGCCCAACCGCATCAGGTCCACCCGCCGCTTGCCAAGGTAGACGCTCATCCGGTCGTTGAAGGTCGTTGTCGGCCATGTGAGGCCCGGTATTTCCTCGTGCCCCTGGAAGAGGCGCGGGAAGCGGTCGAACTCGCTGTCCCAGTCCTCCTGCCCGCGTTCGGCCACCATCGACCGGGCCTTTTCGCTCATGATGACCTGCCCCGCGCCATAGGCCGACGCGCCCAGCACGCGCACGGCGTGGTAATGCGTCAGCACGAGGTGGGTGATCGGCTTGTCGGTGACCTCGCGCACCTTCTCGATCACCGCGCGGGCAAGGCGCGGGGTCGCCTGAGCCTCCACGATCATGACGCTGTCATCGCCGATGATCACGCCCGAATTCGGGTCGCCCTCGGCGGTGAAGGCCCACAGGCCCTCGCCGATCTCGGAAAAGGTGACGTCCTTGTCGGCCATGTCCCCCTGGCTGGCGAAGGCTTTGGTCATGCGAGCTCCTTTCGTGGTCCTGGCCTGCAAGATACGGTTGGGTTTGTAACTAGCAAGGGCCGCTCAGTCGTCGTCGCGTTCCACCGGGCCGCCCTGCTTTTCCCATGTCGAAAAGCCTTCGCGCAGGTGGGCGGCGTCGAAGCCCATGTCCTGCAGGGTGGCAACCGTCAGCGCCGAGCGCCAGCCCGAGGCGCAGTGGAACACGAAGCGTTTGCCCTCCTGCCCGAAAACCTCCTTGAAATAGGGGCTTTCGGGATCGACCCAGAACTCGACCATGCCGCGCGGGGCGTGCACCGATCCGGGGATATAGCCGGTGCGCGCGCGTTCGCGCGGGTCGCGGATATCGACGATCACGGTGTCGGGGTCGCCGACGCGGGCGATCAGGTCGGCGGTTTCCACCTCCTCGATCCGGGCGCGGGCCTCGGCGACCATCCGGGCCGCGGATTTTTTCAGCTTGGGCATGGGCATAGATTGTCCTCGGCTGCGGGTTTTGCTTAGGCTGGCACACAGGCTCCGCGCCCTCAAGCCGGACAGATCGAAGGAGACCCCCATGACAGACAAACCCATCGCGCTGGTCACCGGCGGGGCGCAGGGCATCGGATATGCCTGCGGCGCCGCGCTGAAGGAGGACGGCTACCAGGTCGTTCTTTCCGACATCAATGCCGAGGGCGTGCGCGAGGCCGCCGACCGGCTGGGCGGCGGGACGGTGGGCCTGCCCTGCGACATGTCGGGTCCGGGGCAGATCGCGGCGATGTTCGACACGATCGAGGAAACGCTGGGCCCGGTATCGGTGCTGGTCAACAATGCGGGCGTGGCGATGCCTGGGGATTTCCTCGACTACAGCCTCGACGATTTCCAGAAGGTGATCGCGATCAACCTCACGGGCGTGTTCCTTGCGACGCAGCGCGCCGCGAAGGCGATGATCGCCAACGGGATCGAAGGCGCGATCGTGAACATGTCGTCGATCAACGCGCAGCTCGCCATCCCCGCGATCCCGGCCTATTGCGCCTCGAAAGGTGGTGTGAACCAGCTGACCAAGGTCGCCGCACTGGCGCTTGCGCCGCACAACATCCGCGTCAACGCGGTGGGACCGGGTTCGATCGACACGGCGATGATGGCGGGCGTGAACGCCAATCCCGACGCGATGGCCAGGGTCATGTCGCGCACGCCGCTGGGCCGCGTCGGCGAAGCGCGCGAGATCGCGGACGTGGTGGCTTTCCTCGCCTCGAAGAAGGCAAGCTACGTCACCGGAGAGACGGTCTATGTCGACGGGGGCCGGATGGGGCTGAACTACACCGTCTGAGGCGGATCGCTCAGGGCGTGTCCGACAGGAACATCGGGCCGCCCCGCCAGCGCGGAAACCCAAACCCCGCGACCATCGCCACGTCGATATCGGATGCACGCGCCGCGATCCCCTCGTCGAGGATCGCGGCACCTTCGCGCTGCATCGCGCCAAGGATGCGGGCCATGATCCGGTCGGCGTCGATGGGCCGGTCCGGGCGGTGGCGCGCCAGCAGCGCGGCCACGTCGGGGCAGGGGGCGGCAGCGCCCTCGTCATATCGGTACCAGCCGCGTCCCGTCTTGCGCCCGAACCATCCCGCCTCGCACAGCGCGTCCGAGATGGGCGCGGGCCGGTACCCCGGCACGCCCGCCGCCGCGCGGCGCTTGCGGGCGGCCCAGCCGATATCGAGCCCCGACAGGTCCTGCATTTCGAACACGCCCATGGGCATCCCGAAGCCGCGCATGGCGGCGTCGACCTCGTAGGGCGACGCGCCGCCTTCGATCAGCGCGTCGGCCTCCTGCCGGTAGGCGGTCAGCACCCGGTTGGCGATGAACCCGTCGCAGACGCCTGCCAGCACCGCTGTCTTGCCCAGCCGCTTTGACAGGGCCGCCGCCGTGGCGACGACATCGTCCGCCACGCCATCCGGCACCACGATTTCGAGCAGCTTCATGATATGCGCGGGCGCGAAGAAGTGCAGGCCGATCACCCGCGACGGGTCCGCCACGGTCCGCGCCAGCGCGGTCACGTCGAGATAGGAGGTGTTGGTCGCAAGGATCGCATCGGCCCGCGTCTGCGCGTCGAGCATCGCGAACACCTCGGTCTTGGCATCCCGATCCTCGAACACCGCCTCGATCACGAGGTCCGCTTGCGCAAGGTCCGCGGGCGCGGCGGAGGCCGAGAAGCGCATTTGCAGGCTGTCCCGCGCGCCTTGCGTCATGCGCCCGCGCGTGACCGCGCCGTCGAGGATCTGCGCGACCCGCATCGACCCGGCAGAGGCCGCGGGCGCGTCGCGTTCCATAAGGTGCACGGTCAGGCCCGCGAACAGGCAGGCGGCAGCGATACCCGATCCCATCGTGCCGCCGCCCACCACGGCAACCTGCTCCACCGGGCGGGTCGCGCCCTTGCAGCGCGGGTCCGAAAGCGTGCCGCGTTCGGCAAAGAAGATGTACCGCAGCGCGCGCGCCTGCGGATGGCCCTTGAGATCGAGGAAGGCCGCGCGTTCGGCGGCCAATGCTTCGGCTGCGGGCAGGTCCAGCGCGCGTTCCACGGCGCGCACCGCCTCGGCGACCGAGACCTGCCCGCGCGCCTTGGCGACCAGTGTCGCCGCCTGCCTGTCGAACGCATCGCGGTCTTGCGGCGCGCGCACCGCCCGGTCGAGCGTGGGTTCCGGCGTCACATCGCCCGCAAGCGCCGTTGCGGCGTCGAGCAGGTCTCCCCCTGCCACCGCGTCGATCAGGCCGGAGGCCAGCGCCGCGTCCGCCGGGACAGGCTTTCCGCCCGCGATCATGGTGAGCGCGACATCGGCGGGGACAAGGCGGGGCAGGCGCACCGTGCCGCCCGCGCCGGGGATTAGGCCAAGGTTGACCTCGGGCAGGCCCAGCCGCGTGCCGGGCGCGGCCACGCGGGCATGGCAGCCCATCGCCAGTTCCAGCCCGCCGCCCAGAACCGTGCCGTGCAACACCGCGATCCACGGTTTCGACGCGCCTTCGATGGCGGCGATCACGTCGGGCAGGTGCGGTTCCTGCGGCGGAGCGTCGAACTCGCGGATATCGGCACCGGCGACGAAGGTGCGGCCGGCGCAATGCAGGATCACGGCGGTGACGGCCGCGTCGGCCTCGCAATCCGCAACCGCCTTCATCAGGCCCGAACGGACCGCGTGGCTGGCGGCGTTGACCGGCGGATTGTCGATGGTGACGCGGGCGATGGCGCCGGTGCGGGTGACGGAAACGGTCATGCGGGCTCTTCCGGCTGCGGGGTCGGGTCGAGTGGTACGGGGCAGCGCGCGGGCACGCAAGGTGGCGCGCGGGGCTTGTCGGCGCGCGCGAAGCACGGAATAGTCCCGCAGAGCCGGTTGGCGGGCACCAGACCCGGTCGATCAGGGACAACAAGGGAGAGAGACGGATGAAGACTTGGATCGCAACACTTGCCGCGCTGGGCCTCACGGCGGGCGCCGCGCTGGCCGATGGGCATGGCGGGCTGAAAGTCGGCATGATCACCACCCTTTCGGGCGGCGGCGCGGGGCTTGGCCTTGACGTGCGGGACGGGTTCCTGCTGGCCGTCAAGCAGGCGGGCCGTGACGATATCGAGGTCGTGGTCGAAGACGACCAGCGCAAGCCCGACATCGCCGTGCAACTGGCCGACAAGATGATCCAGTCCGAAAAGGTCGACGTGCTGACCGGCATCATCTGGTCGAACCTTGCCATGGCGGTGGTTCCGTCGGCGACGGCGCAGGGCAAGTTCTACCTCTCGCCCAATGCCGGGCCGTCGGCGCTGGCGGGCAAGGGCTGCCACCCCAACTATTTCAACGTCGCGTGGCAGAACGACAACCTGCACGAGGCCGCGGGCGGCTATGCCACCAGCGCGGGCTACAAGAACAGCTTCATCCTTGCGCCCAACTACCCGGCGGGCAAGGACGCGCTGACGGGTTACAAGCGCATGTTCGGCGGTGACATCGCGGCCGAGATCTATACCGACCTTGGCCAGACGGACTATGCCTCGGAAATCGCGCAGATCCGCGCCTCGGGCGCCGACAGCGTGTTCTTCTTCCTGCCGGGCGGGATGGGGATTTCCTTCCTCAAGCAATACGCGGATTCGGGCGTCGACATTCCCGTCGTCGGGCCGGCCTTCTCGTTCGACCAGGGCATCCTGAAGGCGGTGGGCGAAGCGGCGCTGGGCGTGGTCAATACCTCGCAATGGTCGAAGGACATCGACAACGCGGCCAACGCGGCCTTCGTGGAAAGCTTCCAGGCGGAATACGGTCGCCTGCCGTCGCTTTATGCCAGCCAGGGGTTCGATACGGCGAACCTGATGATCTCGGCCTTTGACGTGGCGCATCCCGCCGAGGACCCGGACGCCTTCCGCGAGGCCCTGCGCAAGGCCGAGTTCGACAGCGTGCGGGGGGACTTCTCCTTCGCGTCGAACCAGCACCCGATCCAGGACATCTATGCCCGCGAGGTGGTGCAGGAGGGTGATGTCATCACCAACCGCATCGTCGGGGTCGCGCTGGAAAACCACGGCAACGCCTACGTGGACGACTGCAAGATGTAAGCGGTCGGAACGCACGCGATGCTGTTGCAAGCCTGCCTGAACGGGGGGCGGACGCGGGCCGAAGCGGCCCGCGTTCCCATCTCCGCCGCCGAGATCGCGGAGGACGCGCGCCTTGTGCACAAGGCGGGCGCAGGGGGCGTGCACGTGCATGCGCGGGATGACGAAGGGCGCGAATGCCTTGTGCCCGAGATCGTGGCGACCTGTGTCGCCGCGATCCGCGCCGCCGCGCCGGGCCTGCCCGTGGGGCTGGGCACCGGCCTCTGGTCCGATACCGGCGGGAAAAGCCGGGCCGAGGCGCTGGAAGGGTGGCAGGTCTGCCCCGATTACGTGTCCATAAACCTGAACGAGGCGGATGCATTCGACGTCATGCAGATCATGGCGGGTAAGGGCATCGGCATAGAGGCCGGGGTCTGGACCACCGATGACGCGCACCGGCTGGTGGCCGGGGCCGCTGCACCGGCCCTGCTGCGCGTGTTGATCGAAATTCAGGATGTGACGCCGGACGAGGCGTTGACGGAAGCTGCGGACATCATCGGCATTTTGGAAAGGGGCGGCGTGACCGCCCCGCTGCTGCTGCACGGCGAAGGGCAAAGCGCATGGGCCTGCGTGGCCGAAGCCGCGCGGCGCGGGCTGGACACCCGGATCGGGTACGAGGACGTGCTGCACATGCCCGACGGCACGCCCGCGCCGTCCAACGCGGACCTCCTGCGCGCCGCGGCACAGATGATGGCGCGGGCGGCATGAGCACGATCCTTCTGATCGAACAGGTCCTGAACGGCCTGCAATTCGGCGTCATGCTGTTCCTGATGGCGGCGGGCCTGACGCTGATCTTCGGGGTGATGGGGCTGATCAACCTCGCCCATGGCTCGCTTTACATGGTGGGGGCCTTTGCCGCCGCTGCCGTCGCGGGGGTGACGGGGTCCTTCGTGCTGGCGCTGGCGGCGGCGCTGGCGGCGGCGGCGCTGGCGGGTGCTGTAATCGAGATCGCGGTGATCCGAAGGCTCTACGCCGCGCCGCACCTTGACCAGGTGCTGGCGACCTTCGCGCTGATCCTGATCTTTTCCGAAGGCACGCGCTGGCTTTTCGGGTCCTTCCCCCTTTACCTCGACATCCCCGACGCGCTGTCGGGCCCGGTGACGCTGCCGGGCGGGATCGAGTACCCCCGCTACCGCCTTGCCCTGATCGCGATCGGGATCGCGGTGGCGCTGGGGCTGTGGTGGCTGACGGCGCGCACGCGGCTGGGTATCCGCATCCGCGCAGGCGAAAACGACCGGGAGATGATCGCGGCGCTGGGCGTCGATATCTCGCGCCTCTATACGCTCGTCTTCGCGCTGGGCGCGGCACTTGCGGGCCTTGCGGGCGCGCTGGTGGGGGCGATCCAGTCGGTACAGGTCGGGATGGGGGAGCCGGTGCTGATCCTCGCCTTCGTCGTGATCGTCATCGGCGGGATCGGGTCGATCAAGGGCGCCTTCGTGGGCGCGCTGCTCGTGGGGCTGACCGACACGCTGGGCGGGCTGTTCCTGCCCGCGCTGTTCCGGCTGTTCATGGCACCTGATGCCGCAACGCAGACGGGCGCGGCGCTGGCATCGATGGCGATCTACATCCTCATGGGGCTGGTCCTGGTCTGGCGGCCTGCGGGCCTGTTCGGGACGCGCGCCGCATGATACGCGAAAACGTTCTGAACGCCGGTATCCTGCTGGCCTTCGCCGCCGTGCCGCTCTGGGCGCTTTGGGCGGACGAGCCCTTCACCATAACGCTCGCCACCCGCGCCGCGATCCTCGCGCTGGCCGCCGTGGGGTTGAACATCGCGCTGGGGATCGGCGGGTTGGTGAGCCTTGGCCACGCGGCGTTCTTCGGCCTTGGCGGCTATGCCATGGGCATCCTCGCCCACCATGCGCAGACCTATGCACCGCTGGAGATCGGGCCGCTGACCATCGCCGGGACCAAGTCGATGCCGGTGATCTGGATCACCGCGCTTGTCGCCTCGGCGCTGGTTGCATGGGTGATCGGCAAGCTGAGCCTGCGGACAACCGGCGTCTATTTCATTATGATCACGCTCGCCTTCGGGCAGATGCTTTACTACTTCGCCATCTCGTGGAGCGCCTATGGCGGCGAGGACGGGCTTTCGATCTATGTCCGCAACGGCTTTCCCGGCCTCAACACGCTGGTCCCGATCCAGTTCTTCGGGCTGACCTTCGCTGTGCTGTTGGCGGCGCTGGTGCTGTTTGCCGCGCTGCGGTCATCGCCCTTCGGCCTCGCCCTGAACGCCGCGCGGCAGGCACCTGCGCGGGTGGCGGCGGTAGGGCTCGATCCGGCACGGCTGAAGCTCGTGGCCTTCGTCATCTCGGGTGCGGTCACGGGGCTTGCAGGCGCGCTTTATGCCGATCTCAACCGGTTCGTGTCGCCCACCATGTTCAGCTGGCAGCTGTCGGGCGAGCTGATCGTGCTGATCGTCATCGGCGGGGTGGGGCGGTTGATGGGCCCGGTCGTGGGCGCGGCGCTGTTCGTGGCGCTGGAGCACTGGCTGGGCGGGCTGACGGAATACTGGCTGATCGCGCTGGGCGGCATCCTTCTGGGGCTGGTCCTGTTCGCGCGCGGCGGGGTGATCGGGCTCTTGACCGGGAAGGCGGGGCCGCATGTCTGACGCCGTTCTGGAAACCCGTGGCCTGTCCAAGGCCTTCGGCGCGCTGAAGGCGACGGACGAGGTGAGCCTCGACCTGCGACCGGGAGAGATCCACGCCCTGATCGGCCCCAACGGTGCGGGCAAGTCGACCCTGATCGCACAGGTGAGCGGCGCGCTGCGCCCCGACCGGGGCAGCGTGCGGCTGGAGGGCCGGGACGTGACCGCCCGCAGTGTCGAGGCGCGGGCGCGGGCGGGTCTTGCGCGCACGTTCCAGATCTCGGCGCTGGCGATGGAGGACAGCGTGTTCGAGAACGCCGCGCTCGGTGCGCTGGGGGCCAGTGGCAGGCCGTGGCGCTTCCTGCGCCCCGTCGCCCGCGACGCCGCCCTGCGCGACCGCGCCATGGCGGCGCTGGAACGCGTAGGGCTTCAGGACGCGGCGGACACGCCGGTCTCTGCCCTGTCGCACGGCCAGCGGCGGCAATTGGAGGTCGCGGTGGCGCTGACGCTGCAACCGCGCGCCTTCGTGATGGACGAACCCATGGCGGGCCTCGGCGCGGACGGATCGCGGCGCATGACCGGCTTCCTCGACGGGTTGCGGGACGAGGCGCCGATCCTGCTGGTCGAACACGACATGGACGCCGTCTTTGCCCTTGCCGACCGGGTGAGCGTGCTGGTGTCGGGCCGCGTGATCGCGACCGGCACCGTGGCCGAGATCCGCCGCGACCCCGCCGTGCAGGCGGCCTATCTCGGGGACAGCGCATGAGCCTGCTGCATGTCTCTGCCCTGACCGCCCGCTACGGCGCGGCGCCGGCGCTGTTCGACGTGTCGCTTGACATCGGCGCGGGCGAGGTGGTGGCGCTGATGGGCCGCAACGGGATGGGCAAGACCACGACGGTCAAGGCCATCTGCGGGATGCTGCCGTGGGAGGGCACGATCCGGTTCGACGACGCGGACCTTGCGGGCTGGCCCAGTCACCGCATCGCGCGCGCCGGGATCGGGCTGGTGCCCGAGGGCCGCCGCCCGTTCCGCGACCTCACCGTGCGCGAGAACCTGATCGCGGCGGCACGAACGGGAGACTGGACGCTCGAACGGGTCGCGGACCTCTTCCCGCGCCTCGGCGAACGGTCGGGCCAACGGGCGGGCTCGCTGTCGGGCGGCGAACAGCAGATGCTGGCCATCGGCCGCGCCCTGATGACCAACCCGCGCCTTCTGATCCTCGACGAGGCGACCGAGGGGCTGGCCCCGCTGGTGCGGCAGGAAATCTGGGCGGCGATCGCGCGGCTGAAACGGGATACCGGGCTTGCGATCCTCGTGATCGACAAATCGGTGCGGGAACTGGCGCAGGTCGCGGATCGCGCGGTGATCCTCGAACGGGGCAAGACGGCGTGGCAGGGTGGAATGGCCGACCTCACGCCCGACATATCGGAACGACTGGTGGGAGTGTGACGCATGGCCGACGCGCTGAAAGAGGTGTTCATCTGCGACTACGTGCGCACGCCCATCGGGCGGTACGGCGGTGCGCTGTCGGGGATGCGGGCGGACGATCTGGCCGCGCATCCGATCCGCGTGTTGATGGCGCGCGCGGCGGGCCTCGATCCCGCCGAGGTGGACCAGGTCGTCTGGGGCGCGGCCAACCAGGCGGGGGAGGACAACCGCAACGTTGCACGCATGGCGGCGCTTCTGGCGGGCCTCCCGCCCGAGGTACCGGGGGTAACGGTCAACCGGCTCTGCGCCTCCGGCCTCGACGCGGTGATCGCGGGCGCGCGGCAGGTGCAGGTGGGGGAGGCCGACCTTGTGATCGCGGGTGGATCAGAGAGCATGAGCCGCGCGCCCTTCGTCATGGCCAAGGCCACGGCGGCCTTCGACAGGCGGGCCGAGGTCTTTGACACGACCATTGGCTGGCGGTTCGTCAACCGCGCGATGGCCAAGGCCTATGGCACCGATGCGATGCCCGAGACGGCGGAAAACGTGGCCGCCGACTGGTCCGTCGCCCGCGCCGATCAGGATGCCTTCGCCCTTGCCAGCCAGGAACGGTGCGCCGCCGCGCAGGCCTCGGGCCGACTGGCGGAAGAGATCGCTCCGGTGAGCCTTGCGCAACGCAAGGGCCCGCCGGTGGAAGTCTCGCAAGACGAACATCCCCGCGCCACGACGCTTGAAAAACTTGCCAGCCTTCCCACGCCCTTCCGCGAGGGCGGCAGCGTCACGGCGGGCAATGCCTCGGGCGTGAACGACGGCGCGGCGGCGCTGGTCCTTGCGAGCGAGGCGGCGGTCAAGCGCCACGGCCTGACGCCGCTTGCGCGCTATGGCGGGGCAGCGAGTGCCGGGGTCGCGCCACGCGTCATGGGGATCGGTCCGGTGCCGGCGGTGCGGAAACTGTGCGCGCAGACGGGGCTGAGCGTGGATGCGTTTGACCGGATCGAGTTGAACGAGGCGTTTGCCGCGCAGGCCATCGCCGTGTGTCGTGATCTGGGCCTCGACCCGGTGGCGCCGCACCTCAACCCCAATGGCGGGGCCATCGCGCTGGGCCACCCGCTGGGCATGACCGGCGCGCGGCTTGCGGGCACGGCGGCGCACGACATCGGCAAGGGGCGCGCGACGGCGGCGCTGGTGACGCTGTGCGTGGGTGTCGGGCAGGGCGTGGCGATGGCGCTGCACCGGCCCTGACTTCAGGCGTTACGTGAAAAGGTTGCCGTAAGTCTCTCGCAACACGTTCTTTTGCACCTTACCCATCGTGTTGCGCGGCAGCGCGTCGACCATCTCGATCAACTTGGGCTGTTTGTAGCGCGCGAGGTCGGGCGCGATGGCGGCGGCAATGGCGTCCGGCGTGGCCGGGTCGCTGGAGGTGCCCACGACAATCGCCACGACCGCCTCCCCGAAATCGGGATGCGGCACGCCGATTACGGCGCTTTCGACCACGCCCGGCACGTCGTCGATCAGCACCTCGACTTCCTTGGGATAGACGTTGTAGCCGCCCGAGATGACAAGGTCCTTCGCCCGCCCGATGATGTGCAGGTACCCGTCCGCGTCGATCCGCCCGATATCGCCGGTGACGAAGAAGCCGTCGGCCAACAACTCCTCGGCGGTCTTTTCGGGCAGGTTCCAATAGCCCTTGAACACGTTCGGCCCACGCACCTCGACGATGCCGGGGTCGCCGTCGGCGACCGGGGTGCCCTTGCCGTCGGTCAGGCGCAGGTCGACCCCCGGCAGGGGGAAGCCCACGGTGCCCGCGCGCCGCTCCCCGTCATAGGGGTTCGACGTGTTCATGTTGGTTTCGGTCATGCCGTAGCGTTCGAGGATGCGGTGGCCCGTCGCCGCTTCCCACTGAACATGCGTCTCGGCCAGCAGCGGGGCCGATCCCGACACGAAAAGGCGCATGCCGCGCGCGGCCTCGGCCAGCCCGTCCTGCTGCAAGAGCCGGGTGTAGAAGGTCGGCACGCCCATCAGCGCGGTCGCGTGTGGCAGCGCGTCTAGGATCGCCTGCGCGTCGAAGCCCGGCTGGAAGATCATCTGCCCGCCCGCCACCAGCGTCACGTTGGTCGCCACGAACAGCCCGTGGGTGTGAAAGATCGGAAGCGCGTGGATCAGCACGTCATCCGCCGTGAACCGCCAGTATTCCGCCAGCGTGCGCGCGTTGTCGGCTAGGTTGCCGTGGCTCAGCATCGCGCCCTTGGGCTTGCCGGTCGTGCCCGAGGTATAAAGGATCGCCGCTAGGTCATCCGGGCCGCGCGGCACCGGGTCGAAGCCCGCCGGTTGCGCCGCCGCCCCGTCGGCAAGGCTGCCCCCGCCCGACGCATTGAGCGTCATCAGAGAGGCAGGGGTGAGCGCGGCGATGTCGGCCTTGGCGTCGGGGTCGCAGACGAAGACGCGCGGGTCGGCATCGGTGATGAAATGCTGCAATTCGGCGCTGGTATAGCCGGTGTTGAGCGGCAGGAAGACCCCGCCCGCCATCACGGTGCCCACGTAAAGTTGCAGTGCGGTCAAGGACTTGGAAACCTGCGCGGCAACCCTGTCACCCGGTTGCACGCCTTCGGCGGCCAGCAGCGCGGCGATCCGCGCCGCCCCGTCATGGAACGCGCCATAGGTCACGGTGGCCCCGTCCGGCATCCGGGCAAGCGGGGCGTCGGGGCGGGCCGAAAGGCCAAGCGCCTCTATCAGGTGGTTGGTCACGGGGGTCGCCTCGATCTGGATTACAGCAGCGTGCCCTGTTCGGGCGGCGGGGGTTTCGGTTTGCGGGCCTTGGGTTTGGGCGCGGCGGCGGGCGCGCCGGGGGTCACGACCCCGTCCCGGAACTCGATTTCGAGCGATTGCGCCTTGCTGGCCGCCTTGGCGGTGGTCACGACCTCGCCATCGCCGCGCACGATGGCATAGCCGCGCGCCAACGTGCCGCGATGGCTGAGCGTCTCCAGCAGGCGCGCCTGCGCGTCGAGCCGTTGCGCCGCGCGCGGGGCGATCTGGGCACCGACGGCAACGAGCCGCGCGGCCAGACGGTCGAGGTCAGCGGCGTTGCGCGACAATGCGGTGCGCGGCGGGACAAGCCGGGCCGAGGCGCGGTCGAGCGCGTCGCGCCGTTGACGCACGGCGCGGTGCAGCGCGGGATCGAGCTGCGCGGCACGGGTGGCCAGCATGTCGGCGGCGCGCGACAGCCGCGCGGTCAGCAGGGAGGGGCGCAGGGCCCCGGCCTCGCTCAGTGCCAGCCGCCGCAGCCGGATCCCGGCCAGCAGCGCGCGGGGCAGGTCGGCATCGGCGCGGTCGATCCGCTGCCGCGCGCCGTCGAACAACCGGTCGGGCGTCGGCAGGGCGCGGGCGAGGTCGGCCAGCCGCTGCCGCCGCTGGTCGAGCCGAGTGTTCAGCGCCGAGGTCATGCGCGCGCCCTGTTCCTCGCACCATGCCAGCAGGTCCCGGCGCACCGGCACCGCCATTTCCGCCGCCGCCGTGGGCGTCGGCGCGCGCCGGTCGGCGGCGTGGTCGATCAGCGTGGTGTCCGTTTCGTGCCCCACGGCGGAAATCAGCGGGATGTCGGACGCGGCCGCGGCGCGCACCACGACCTCTTCGTTGAAGCACCAAAGGTCCTCGACCGAGCCACCGCCGCGCGCGACGATCAGAAGGTCGGGCCGGGGCAGCGCGCCGCCGGGGGTCAGCGCGTTGAACCCTTCGATGGCGCGGGCCACCTGTTCGGCGCTGCCCTGTCCCTGCACCAGCACCGGCCAGACCAGCACCTTGCGCGGGAACCGGTCGCGCAGGCGGTGCAGGATGTCGCGGATCACCGCGCCCTGTGGCGAGGTCACGACGCCGATGATGTGCGGCAGGTAGGGAAGGGGCTTCTTGCGGCCGTCGTCGAACAGCCCCTCGGCGGCCAGCGCCTTGCGCCGCCGTTCGAGCATCGCCATCAGCGCGCCTTCGCCCGCCAGTTGCAGGCGCGTGGCGTTCAGCGCGAACTTGGACTGGAAGCCCGAGGCGGTCATCTGCCCCTCGGCCACGACCTCCATCCCCTCTTCGGGGCGCAGGCCCAGCCCCGCGACCTGACCCTTCCACGTCATGCAGGACAGGACGTTGCGATCGTCCTTGAGGTCGAAATACAGATGCCCCGACCGCGCCAGCACCACGCGGCCCACCTCTCCCCTGACGCGGACATAGCCAAGCTCGCGCTCGACCAGCCGTTTCACCCGCCCGGCAAGGTCCGTGACGGTGAATTCCGGCACGTTGCGGCCGGGTTGGGGATCGTCGATCAGGTCCATGGGGCTCGGTTGTTGCTCTTGGCCTCGCGCAAGCCTAGAACGCCCCGACGAAAAGGCCAAGACGGGAGCCAGCGGGGCGGGACGCATGAACATTCTGATCCTTGGAAGCGGCGGGCGCGAACACAGCCTCGCATGGGCCTGCGCCCAGAACCCCAAATGCGACCGGCTGATCGTGGCTCCGGGCAATGCGGGGATGGCCGGGCTGGCGGAATGCGCCGAGATCGACATCCTCGACGGGGGCCGCGTCGCGGAATTCGTGGAGGCCGAGGCCGTCGATTTCGTCATCATCGGCCCCGAGGCGCCGCTGGCCGCGGGCGTGGCCGACCGGCTGCGCGCGGCGGGCGTGCTGGTCTTCGGGCCAAGTGCTGCGGCGGCGCGGCTCGAAGCCTCGAAGGCGTTCACCAAGGAGATCTGCGACGCATCCGGCGCACCGACCGCGGCCTATGGCCATTTCACCGACCGCGACGCGGCACTCGCCTATGTCGAGGAGCAGGGCGCGCCGCTGGTCGTGAAGGCCGACGGGCTTGCTGCGGGCAAGGGCGTGATCCTGTGCGCGACGGTCGAGGAAGCCCGCGCGGCGGTTGACGAGATGTTCGGCGGCGCCTTCGGCGATGCCGGCGCCGAGGTGGTGATCGAAGAGTTCATGGAGGGCGAGGAGGCCTCGTTCTTCATTCTCTGCGACGGCACGGACATCTGCGCCATCGGTACCGCGCAGGACCACAAGCGCGTGGGCGAGGGCGATACCGGCCCCAATACCGGCGGCATGGGCGCCTATTCCCCGGCCCCGGTGATGACCGATGCCGTGACCGAACGCGCGCTGGACGAGATCGTGCGCCCCACGGTGGCGGAAATGGCGCGGCGCGGCACGCCTTACCAAGGGGTCCTGTATGCCGGCCTGATGATCAAGGACGGTGCGCCGCGGCTGGTGGAATACAACGTCCGCTTCGGCGACCCGGAATGCCAGGTCCTGATGCTGCGGCTGGGCGCGCAGGCGCTGGACCTGATGCAGGCCTGCGCCGAGGGCAAGCTGGCCGAAGTCGCGCCCAACTGGGGCAACGACCACGCGATGACGGTCGTCCTTGCCGCGCAGGGCTATCCCGGTGCCTATGCCAAGGGCAGCGTCATCGGCGGGCTCGACGATCTGCCGGATGACAGCTGGCAGACCTGCTTCCACGCCGGCACCAAGGTCGCCGGTGGCGCAACCGTGGCTGCCGGCGGCCGGGTCCTGAACTGCACCGCGCGCGGCCACACTCTGGAAGAGGCCCGCGACCGCGCCTATGCCATGGTCGACGCGATCGACTGGCCCGAAGGCTTTGCCCGCCGCGACATCGGCTGGCGCGCGATCAACCGGGACGGCTGACAAGCCGCCGCCCCCTCCCGGACATGCACGCAACCGGTGCGCACTACGCGTCGGGACCACCGGACCGATGGTGCGGCCCACGCGCCGTGCCTTTCCACGTAGCTCATCGTTTTGCGAACCGGTGGAGAGACAGGTTCGCCGGGAACTGATCGGTGCAGCGGGCGTGCGGGTCGACAGCCGATTTCTGCCCCGATTACCGCAACTCCCTGGTTCTACAGGTTCACGCCTTCGGATGCGGGAAGCGGTTCCATGGCTGCGACGACGGAGCGGGCAATGATCCGCCATAAGCACGTGTTTATTTGGCGGTTCATAAACCGCTGGCCACTGTTCTTGCGCGATCTCTTCCCCGACATCACGGCAAGCGACAACATGGGTTGCCGCGTTTCGGCACCACATCTTCGGTGCCACGATCAAAGGAAAGACACATGCGCCAATTCGCACTGATCGCGCTGATGGCTATTGCCACCCCCGCGCTTGCCGAAGACCTGACGATGGACAGCGTTCTTGGCACCACGATGCAAGAGGTCCAGGCCTCGCTGGCCGCCATGGGCTACGAGGTTCGCAAGGCGGAGATGGAAGACGGCATGATCGAGGTCTACTTCGTCCGCGACCGCGAGAGGGGTGAGGTCTACGTCAACCCGCAGACCGGTGCCGTGACGAAGCTCAAGCTCAAGAGCTGACGCCATGATCACCGTCGAACAGACAGCCAGCGGGCGCGCAAGCGCCCGCGAGGTCGTCGTCTGGGACCCGCTGGTGCGGCTGATCCACTGGTCGCTTGCGCTCACCATCCTGCTCAACGGCGCGTTCGTGGAGGAGGAAAGCAAAGCCCATGAGTGGATCGGCTATGTCGCTCTCGGATTGGTCGGCTTGCGCCTCGTCTGGGCGCTGTTCGGGCCGGCCTATGCGCGCTTTTCCGCCTTTCCGCCCAGCCCCGCACGCGCCGTGAGACACCTGCGCGCGATCGTTCGCGGCAACAGGTCGGTCCATCTGTCGCACAACCCCCTCGGGACGCTGATGGTCTACAACATCTGGGCAAGCGTGATCGCCATTGGCGTGACCGGCTACATGATGACGACGATCACGTTCTTCGGCGTGGAGTGGGTCGAGGAAGCGCACGAGGTCCTCTTCGGCTGGCTTCTTTTCTCGGTATCCCTGCACGTTGCGGGCGTTGCATTCGATACATGGTGGTCCGGTGTCAATCTGGTCCGCGCCATGATAAACGGCAGGAAGACAATTCCCGAAGGGCGCAAGGTCCAATGAAACTCGGGCTCTGGCCTGCGAAAACCAAGGAAAGGCGCGCAACAGTTCTTGCGGGCCTTATCCTTTTGCAGGGCGTATCGGCGCTGTTTTTCATCGGTGACGTGATTCTCGATTTTCGCGAGGACGGGCATCTCGACAACCCCCACCTGCTGCTTGAATCGATCGCTGCCGTGGCACTGGTGTCCGGTGTGATCTTCCTGATGATCGAATTGCGCGGATTGATGTCGCGGATGTCGGACATGCAGACGGGACTCGATATCGCGCACGGGCATATGGCGGCGATTGTCGGGGAGTTCTTCGACGAGTGGAACCTGACGCAGGCGGAAAGAGACGTCGCCCTCATGATCCTGAAAGGGTTGGACAATGACGCGATCGCACGGGTCCGGAACACCGCGTCGGGGACGGTCCGGGCGCAGGCGACCAGTATCTACGCCAAATCGAACTCCGACGGGCGCGCCCAGTTCATCAGCCTTTTCGTCGAAGAATTGATCGCCGGGAACGAGCGCCTCGCCCAAGGCGCCTGACATCGCCCGGAAGGCAAGGACATCCCCGACCATGCGCCCGACAATGGCATTCGCACATCCAAGCCATGGCTCGTGACGGCGCCCCGCTATCGACGCCGCTCCGCGCCTTTGGTAGGGGACGCCATGGCCCCCACGCTCGACACAGCCGCGCGCCTTTCGGTCGCGCCGATGATGGATTGGACCGACGGTTCGAAAAGCCTGTGATTTTTCAATTTCTTGAGGTCATGTTGTAACTCGTGTTGTAAATCATGTTGTAAGTCCGTCCCGGCCCTGCGCACAAAAATCAGGCGGAGAATTTCACCCTTTATCGCCAAGTGATCTCATTTTATCATTTAATTTCATTTGTTTAAGTTTTTTCCGGACCGGCTTTGCGCGAATTTTGGGCGATGGGGTTTGAGCCACTTGGATTGGACGGACCGAATCGGTGAGAAAACCGCTCCCCAGATCAAATCCAACCGGTGTTTTGGGGTCTGGGAAGAGCCTCTTCTGAAGAGCCGATAGTCACTACTTGAAGGCGTCCCGCTCGTACAGCGCGACCTCGCGGCGCTTGTCGAGATAGGCGGCGAGATCCGAGAGATGGACACCCTTCGCGCTCTTCTGACTGCGCTCCGATCGCACCAGCGGCAGATCGATTTCACCGGAACTGACCTTCCTAAGGAACTTCGGCAAGGTCAGATGGGAAAAGTAGTCTTTGCAGACCGCATCGACTGGCACGACCGCGCGGCCATCATATTGAGCCATCAGGAGAAAAAGCGTGTTCATCGGTCAGTCTCGGTGGTTTCTCTCCTCCGCATCCTGACCTCAGCCGCGTTGTTCATCAATGCGAGCGGGCGGCGGCGTTTGGCGGGAGCAGGGTCCTTGATCGTGAAAAGGGCGGCACGCGGCGGCGACAGGTGGCGAACAAATAGGACGCAATGCGATCAAATCGGCGGGTGTTCCTGCGGACGTTCACCGCGTTTCTGAGAGCCAGAGGCGGGCAGGGAGGGCCGTGACGGGTTGAGGGCTGGAGGAGAGGCCTCCGGCGCCCGTCGCGGAGGCTTCCCAATGAACACCGAAATCATCGATGCCGGGCGTAATTTCAGCGGCGGCTACAAGGTGGATGTGTCGCGCGGCGAGAACGTGGACCGCGTGTCGTCCGAGTGGTTCTCACGGCCCGACGACGAGCGGTATCTGTCGCTCGACGATCTCTTTGCTTCGGTCAAGGGACGGGCGGAGCGGAGCCGGACGCGCACGGTGGAAAGTGCGGCGATCTGAACCGCCCCGGGTTTACCGGAGAGT
>NZ_AQQZ01000008.1 GCF_001205715.1 Pseudaestuariivita atlantica | reverse complement strand
GCAGCCTAACTATTGAACCAGAAACTCTCCGGTAAACCCGGGGCGGTTCAACGACGCGTTCAATTCTGGCACCGATGCTCGTCGCTCTGGCCCCAGAGTTCCCTGAAACAGCAAAGGAAGCAGAGGATGATGTCCTGCCCACCCTTTGGCACCGGGGCATTCCGACCTGGGCTTGCGGACAACACACAAGAGTCGGTTTGGCAGGATTGCGAGAGTACGCCGCTCGGTCCCGACGAGTGGAGAGGCTTCTCAAGGATGGAAAAACAGGTGAAGTATCGACCGCAAAAACACTGGGCGGATTATTGTTCAGAATTGAGTGTGGACAGCTTCGCCGTCGCTTGAATTGGAGGCTTGGCTCCGATCTGAAGAACAGAGCCACCAGTTTGGGGTGGGGCCTCAGAGACGACTATGTAGACGAACTTGTGAGGACAATGGTCGCGGAGTGGGGTTTGCTGAACGAATGCCGTTTGGCCACACTTCAAAATCACTTCTGATAATCTTCAATTATCGGAGGCAAAAAAGCATGCTCATACCCCCCAAGATCGCGAACGACCTTGAGACGCCTGCGCAGCTCAGACGTCTGTTGGAGGCCGCGTATTCCAAGAACACCCAGCGCGCATATCGGTCAGACGTCGAACAATTTCGCCGATGGGGCGGGAACATTCCTTCAAATGAAGGAGAGGTTGCAGCCTACATCGCCGAACATGCTGGAAAGCTGGCGGTATCGACTTTGCGCCGACACATCGCGTCCCTGTCTCAACTTCATAAAGCTCTGGGAGCGTCACCAAACCCGCTCTAAAGCCCACAAATCGATGCAACACTGCGAGGCCTATCCCGACTTCATTGATGCAGTCTCGCATAATCTGAGAACCGGTCGGATCGTTGTTTTGGTGCTCGGGGATGGCATCCGGAGCGAATTGAACACTCTCCACCAAGGCCTTCAGCTACACGCAGGATTCCAGTTCACCTTCGGTTTGGTCGAGTTGTCCGTCTACGCACAGAACGATGACGAATATCTCATTGTGCCGAGAACACTGGCCGCCACACAGCGCGTTGAACGCGGTGTGGTGAGGTTCGAAGGTGCTGTCGACCAAGTCGTTCTAGGTGCCGTGCAAGCAATTGCACAGACGCCTGATCAGCCTGCGCGATCAATGTCGTCCGATGCGTTCTTTGCAGCCATGAGCGAGTTAGACGATCAGCTTCCGCAACAAATTCAGAAGTTTCTGGCCGATTTGGAACCTCTTGGTGTCTATCCGGAGTTCAAGAAGTCTCTGATCTTGCGATGGGGCACGCCGTCAGGCGACGTAGCAAATCTGGGGTACATTCAAAGGAACGGGCAAGTTTGGACCGACCAAGTATCCGCGAGCCTTGGCGACCCAGATGTCGCTGAAGCATACTTACACAAACTGGCCATGGCTGTAGGTGGAGAGGTTGGCGAAATGTCGGGCAGACCGTACGTGACGCACTCAGGGAAAGCACCTCTGGTTGGAGTTCTTCTGGAGCATAGCGACGATGTGGTACGCGCTGTGATGTATCTTGCGTCTGTGAGGTAAGGGCGGGAAGTGGTCGTTCGCTGCAAGTGCGACGCGATCGGATGAATTTGCGAAAGCGGGCATTTGGCGTCTTCGTACGCTTCGACACGGTGATTTCGAACAGAGCTTGGGCACTATTCTAGGCATTTTTACATGTCTCAGTTGTTTTTGGTGGCGACAGCGGTTTGATCCGCGACGACGGACCGCAGTTTTTCAAGCAGCCAGATATGCAGCGGATTGGTGGCGTCGCGGATGTGGCGGACGGCGTGAATTCGGAAGGTCCCGCCTTCGATTGGCAGCGGTCTGTGGGCGATGGCGAAACGCTCGGCATTGTTTGCAGCGATCCGGCTTGGCAAGGTGACGACGAGGTCGGAATTTTCAATGATCGACAGCGCCGCAAACAGGGATGGCACAACGGTCTGTATGTTCCGTTTCAGCCCCTGCAAATGCAGCGCGTGATCTACCAGGTTCCTGTTTGGTCCGTAGGGCGAGATCAGAAGGTGGCGAGCCTTGGCCACCGTCTCCAGCGTCAGCGAGCGTGCAAAGATCGGGTGGTCGCGACGGCCAGCCAGCACGTAGTGTTCCGAATGCAGGTCTTCCGAGGCAAATGACGCGTCACTGTTCAGCGGAAAATCGAAATATCCAAGCGCCAGATCAATCTGGCCTTGCACAAGTGCCTCCAGCGCATCGCGGTTTTGCAGCGGAAAGGCGTGGACATTGATATTCGGGCTGACCTTGCGCAACTGGGCCACCAGCTCGGGGATGACACCTGTGAGTTCAAAGTCAAACGCGCCAATCCTCAGATCCGTCGCCGCAGAGCCCGGATCGAACTCTTCGGAGCCTTCGAGGGTCTCGGACAGCAATCTGACAATGCGACGGACCTTCGGTTCCAGTTCATGGGCCAGCGCCGTCGGCTCAAGGCCATGTGCCCGCCGCAGGAACAACGGGTCACCATAAAGATTCCGAAGGCGCTTCAAAGCGTGGCTGACAGCCGGTTGCGTCAGCCCCATTTCGCGCGCAACCGCTGTCGCCTGCCGTTGTCTCATGGTTTCCAGGAACACCAAAAGGATTGTCGTGTCGATCAGCCTCAAATCAATTTTATTTATATCTCTCATAGATTGATTTCATTATCGGGGATGGCTGGCCCCGTCTAGCGTGGTGGGATGCAGAAACTTGCCGCGTCGGGGGATCATGGCTGAAATCCAGCTTCGCAATGTCGGAAAACGTTGGGGCGACTATGTCGGAGTGGACAATTTCGACCTTACCATCGCCGACAGGGAATTCCTTGTGCTGCTGGGTCCGTCAGGCTGTGGCAAGACCACGACGATGCGCATGATCGCGGGGCTGGAGGACGCGACCGAGGGAGAGATCGTAATCGACGGAAAGGTGGTAAACGACCTTGAACCGAAAGAGCGCGACGTGGCGATGGTGTTCCAAAGCTATGCGCTTTACCCCAACAAGAACGTCTACGAAAATATCCGCTTTCCGCTGAAGGTGCGCAAGGTGGACCCGGCGACGCATGACGCGCGTGTGCGCCGCGCCAGCGCGATGGTGGAACTGGATGACTTCCTGCACCGCCGGCCTGCCGAATTGTCGGGCGGGCAGCGGCAGCGGGTGGCATTGGCCCGCGCCATCGTGCGCGAGCCCAACGTGTTCCTGATGGATGAACCGTTGTCGAACCTTGACGCAAAGCTGCGCGTGTCGACCCGGGCGCAGATCAAGAATCTCAGCCACGAACTGGCGGTCACCACGATCTATGTCACCCACGACCAGGTCGAGGCGATGACGCTGGCAGACCGCGTCGTGATCATGAAGCAGGGCGTGGTTCAGCAGGTTGGCACACCGGTCGACATCTATGACCGCCCCGCCAATGCCTTTGTCGCCGGCTTCATCGGCAATCCGGCGATGAACCTGATCGAGGGCGTCGTGTCTGGCGGGACTTTCCGCGCCGAGCGGACCGAAGTGGCGGGCCTTTCGGCACCGCAGGGCGCGGTCACGCTGGGCTTCCGGGCCGAAGACGCGCAGGTGGTCGACACGGGCGGGCAAATCAACGCGCCGATCTACACGATGGAACTGCTGGGCGATTCCACGATGGTGTCGGTCCGGATCAATGGCGCGCTGGTGTCGGTCAAGGCCGACAAGACCTTCCGCGGCCGGATCGGTGACCCGGTCTCCATCGCGGTGCCTGCCGCGCAATGCCACCTGTTTTCAGCAATATCGGGCGAACGCATCCATGCATGACACGCCCCAAAACCCGCGCAAGCGGAACACTCAGGGTGCAGGTTTCGAAGGCGCACCCAACACGAAAGGGAGAACATCATGAACATCAGACATCTGGGATGGGCGGGCGCAATATCCGTCCTGATGGCCACCACGGCCTATGCTGACGGCCACGCCACCTGCGGACCGGAGGGACAATCGATCCGCATCCTTGCCAGCGACTTCCCGGCGATCCACGCGGTTGTGGACGCGGCCGAAGCGGCCTGTGCATCGAGCGCGGCGGAATTCACCCGCAACCACACGACCGAAGCGCGCCAGATCATGAACGCCGCGCTGACGCCGGACCCGGCGGAATACACCTCGGTGATCGTTGCGAACTCGACCCTGACGCAGTTGATGAATGACGGCCTCGTGCGTCCGTTGAACGATCTGGTCGACAAGTACGGCCAGAACATCCCCGACAACCTGAAAATCGACATCGACGGCAACGTGATGGCGATTGCCTTCATGGCGAACTCGCAACACCTGTTCTCGCGCACCGACATCCTTGAACAGGCTGGTGTGAGCGATGTGCCTGCCACCTATGACGAGATGATCGCTGCGGCCAAGGCCATCCGCGAGGCGGGGATCATGGAATATCCCATCGTCATGAACATGAAGACGGGCTGGAATGTCGGCGAAAGTTTCAACCTCGTCTTCCTTGCGCATGGCGGCCAGTTCTTCAAACCGGGCACGGCCGAGCCGATGGTCAACAGCGAGGCTGGCGTCGCGGCGCTGAACACGCTGAAGGCGCTGGTGGAATACGCCCACCCCGATCACCTGACGCAGGCCTCGAACGAGACGCAGGCTCTGTGGGAAGCGGGCGAAGCCGCTCTTGGCATCATGTGGGGGTCGCGCGGTGCGGCCGTGCTGGATGACGAAGGATCGACTGAAGAGGTGACCTCGAACACCGTCCTGTCGGCGGCCCCGTCGGTGGAGCCGGGCGGCGTGCCGGGTGCGACCCTGTGGTGGGATGGCTTCACCATTTCGACCAACGTGTCCGATGCCGAGGCCGAGGCGACCTTTGCCGCGCTGGCCAGCGCGTTGACGCCTGAAATGGTCGCTGCCAACAACGATGACGCGGTCTGGCTGCTGGAGGGCTTCAAACCCGGCGCCGCCGCGGCAGGCGTGTCGGCCACAGCCCAAGGCGGCGCGGCACCCTATCCGATGCTTCCGCAAATCGGCCTTTTGCACAACGCACTGGGCGCTGAGCTGTCGGACTTCCTGCAAGGCAACGAAAGCGCGGAAAAGGCGCTGGCTGATGTCGAAGCGGCTTATGTCACCGCCGCCAAAGAGGCCGGGTTCCTTCAGTAATCGCTGAAGGCAACCTGAGTGAGGGGGGCACACCTTCGAAGGCCCCCCTCACAGTTTCCCAACCTGACCCGAGCCCTCTGACATGAAGCATCGCACCTTTGTCTGGTTCATCCTGCCCTCGCTGGCGGCGATGACGCTGTTCATCGCGCTGCCGATCGTGTCGGTGTTTATCCAGTCTTTGTTCGTCGGGCACGAACAGGTGCTGGTCGTGTCCAAAAGCTGCGGCCCCTTCGGCTGCCAAGAATCCACGGCAATTGATCTGGAGGCGACCGAGAAGCTGCGTGAAGAGGCCCCGCTGGGCCGGTTCAACGGGCTGGGCACCTATATCAACCGCTCGCACCTCGCCTTTGCCGAGATCGGCGTCGCGTGGGCGGAAACCGAGACGTTCAGCGAATTCTGGAAGGTCGTTGGTGATCTGCCGTTCTATCGCGCGCTTGCCTTCACGCTGGTCTACACGGCCATCGTGACGCCGGTGGTCATCTTGCTGGGCCTTGCGATCGCTTTGGGGGTCAATGCGCTGCCCAAGCTGTTGAAAGGTCCGTCGATCTTCGTGTCGCTGCTGCCGTTCCTTGTAACCCCGCTGGTGGGGTCGCTGATCCTGTTCTGGATGGTCGATGGCGACGGGGTAATCGGCGCCACGATCCAGTTGATCTTCAACGACCCGAACCTCAGCCTCAAGGCCTCGGCCGCGCTGACGTGGACCATGCTCATCGTGTACGGCATCTGGCACACGCTGCCATTCAGCTTCATTACCTTCTACGCGGGGTTGCAGACGGTGCCGGACGACATTCTTGAGGCCGCCAAGGTTGACGGCGCCAGCAAGTGGGAACGCACGCTGCACGTCGTGGTGCCGCACCTGATGCCGTTGGTGTCCTTCGTCACGCTGATGCTGCTGATGGACAATTTCCGGGTGTTCGAACCCATCGTGAGCTTTTCCGCCGAGGCGCATGCCCGCTCGCTCAGCTGGATCATCTACAACGACCTGCGCGAAAGCGGGAACCCGCTCTACGGGTCGGCCGGTGCAACGTCGATGCTGACGATCATCGGTGTCGTGATCCTGTTGGCGCCGGTGCTGATCCGCACGTGGCGCGACTTCAACCGCAAGGCGCACTGACATGGCGACCGCATCCGAGACCCGCATGACACCCGCCAAGGCCGTCTCGTTTTCACTGGTCGGGCTGTGGCTGTTCATCGCCGCCTTTCCGTTCCTGTGGACGTTCTGGGGCAGCTTCAAGGTGCAGGCCGATTTCTTCTCAAAGGCGGACTGGACCAATGCGCTGTGGGGCACTCAAACCATTGCAGAGACCGGAAGCGCCTTTACCGGGCAGGGCTATTTCGGCGCGTGGGTGATCGAGGCGTTCTGGCAGAACGTCATCAATTCCGGGATCGTCGTGGTGTTCACGGTGATCATCTCGCTGACCTTCGGCACGCTGGGGGGGTATGCGTTGGCCCGGTCGGGCTTCCGCTATGCCTTCTGGCTGCTGATCGCCGCGTTGGTGTTCCGGGCGATGCCGCATATCACGCTGGTGTCGGGCTATTTGCTGCCGTTCTTTGAATGGAACATCTGGGGTCACCTGCCGACCACGATTATCGTGCTGGTGGCGATCAACCAACCCTTCACCCTGTGGATGCTGCATTCGTTCTTTCTGAACATTCCCAAGGACATGGACGAAAGCGCGATGGTCGACGGCTGCACGCGATTTCAGGCATTCCGGCACGTGATCGTGCCGGTCATGTGGCCCGGTGTGATCACCACGGGGCTGTTCAGCTTCCTGCTCGCCTACAACGACTTCACTGTAACCGCGATGCTGCTGAGCGCCGAGAACGAGACCATGATCCCCGCAATCAACTCCTTCCTCGGCACCACGCAGGTCGAAGGCAAGGTGATGTACGCCGTGGCCGCCGTCGTCTCCGCCACGGCCCCGTTGTTTGTCCTGATCCTGTTCTTCCAGCGTCAGATCGTCAGCGGCCTGACCGCCGGCGCCGTGAAAGGGTAGACGCATGGCCGACACCACCGTCATGAGTGACGTCCACACGGCGAACAAGGCCACTCTGGAAGCGTTGCGCTTGGCCATGGTCGACTTTGACGAGACCCGCGTGTGCGAGGCCTTGTCCGACCTGCTGGCACCCGATGCTGTCGTACACATGCCTCATCCCTTCGGCGATCTTGTGGGCGCACAGCCGTTCTTTGACGCGTGTTATGCGCCCCTGCTGGACGCGATGCCCGACCTGGAACGGCGCGACTGGATCGTGATGGGCGGGAAGACGGAACACGGGCACGACTGGGTCGGGTGCGGAGGGCACTACGTGGGCACCTTCGTCGGCCCGTGGCTGGACATTCCGCCGACGGGGCACCTGACACACATGCGGTTCCACGAGTTCTTTCGGTTCGAACACGGGCGGGTGGTCGAAATCCAGTCGCTGTGGGACATCCCCGAGGTCATGATGCAGGCAGGCGCGTGGCCCATGGCGCCCTCGCTCGGACTGGAGTTCTGCATTCCCGGTCCGGCCACCAATGACGGTGTCGTGCCCGGCCCGTGGGACCGCACCCGCGCCACGCAATCCTGCGACCACATTGTCGAGATGCTGCGATTCATGAAGAAACATCCCACCCAGGGCGGCCCCGAAGTGATGGAGATGCCACGCTTCTGGAGCGACCGGGTCAACTGGTACGGTCCGGCGGGCATTGGCACAGCACGGGGCATCGCGGGTTTCCGCAACTGGCACCAGATCCCCTTCATCAACGCCATGCCTGATCGCGGGCAATACGTGGACGAGATCACCTATCACTTCTTCGGCGACGGCGACTACGCGGCGGTCACAGGCTGGCCCAACATGATCCAGACGGTGACCCATGACGGCTGGATGGGCATCGCGCCTTCGGGCAAGCGGATCACGATGAAATCTTTGGATTTCTGGCGCATCGAAGCAGGCAAGATCCGCGAAAATTGGGTGATGGTCGACTTGCTGGACGCCTACAAGCAACTCGGCGTTGATGTCCTCGCCCGGATGCGCGAGTTCAACAAGGTTCGGGTGCAAGGCCGTCTACCATTCCCGATCGGTGACCTTTGATGGCTACAGCCGCTTTCGCGGCGAGGTCAGACAAATTGCACTTAACCACAGGTTCAGGCGTGTGTAGCGCTACACCAATGACCAAGATCAAACGTCTGCGAGCAATCAGCAGACAACCGTTGTTGTTGGCCAAACACTGTCCGGAAAGCAGGCTGCAAACGCCGCATTTCGCCCAATAGCCAGACGTCGGCTTTGGGCCGCTAGTTATCGTTTGGTGCAAATTTGGTGCAGAAATCTGCCGAAAAGAGCATAGCCTCACATAACCCGTAAACATCCTAAACCTACAAGTTTCTGTAAAAACTACAGGAATTCTGTGTGGTTCTATTGACGCTATGCTGCTGGCTGTTTTGTAATCAGTAGGTCCGCGGTTCGAGTCCGTGTGGGGGCACCACCTTTTTCCGAAAGTCTCACCAAAATGGCGGGTCAAGCCCGTGCCGGTTCGGAGCAGAGGACGAGCCTGCGCCAATGTTCCGGGGTCACGGGTCCAGCCGTTGTCCGGTGGCGGGGTCGAAGAGGTGGATGTTTTCCGGGGCGACGGTGAAATGCCTTGGCGAGCCGAGGTCACCGACGCCGTGAACGCCGGCGAGGCTGATGGTGATCGGGTCGCCCGTTCCGCCCGTCTTGCCGTGCAGCAGGGTGTTGGCCCCCAGGGGTTCCGAGATCTGGATATGCGCCGTGATGGGCCCCGCATCGGCGGGGACGAGGTGCTCGGGCCGCAATCCCAGCTTGACCGGGCCGTCCGGGAGCCGGGCTGGGCCGACGGTCGCACCATCCAGCCGTATCTCGCCACCGGCGATCTCGGCATCGAACACGTTCATCGCGGGGCTTCCGATGAATTGGGCGGCGAACAGGCTGCTCGGGGTCTCGTAGACTTCCAGCGGCGTGCCGATCTGTTCGGCGATCCCGGCATTCATCACGATCATCCGGTCGGCCATCGTCATCGCCTCGACCTGGTCGTGGGTGACGTAAAGCGAGGTGATGCCCAGCTTGGCCTGCAATTCGCGGATCTCCAGCCGCATCTGCACGCGCAGTTTCGCGTCGAGGTTCGACAGGGGTTCGTCGAACAAAAACACCGCCGGCTCGCGAACGATGGCGCGGCCCATGGCGACGCGCTGGCGCTGGCCGCCGGACAGCTGGCGCGGCTTGCGGTCTAGCAGGGGTTCAAGCTGCAACAGCCTCGCCGCTTCCTCGACCTTGGCGTTGATCTGGGCCTTGGGCAGGCCCGCGATCTTCAGCCCGTATCCCATGTTCTGGCGCACCGACATGTGCGGGTAGAGCGCGTAGTTCTGGAACACCATCGCGATGTCGCGGTCCATCGGTTCCTTGTCGTTGGCGCGCTCGCCGCCGATCAGGACATCACCCGCCGTCACCGTCTCCAGCCCCGCCACCATGCGCAGAAGCGTGGACTTGCCACAGCCCGACGGACCAACGATCACGATGAACTCACCATCGGCGATTTCCATGTCGATCCCGTGGATCACGTCCGTGGGACCAAAGCTCTTTCGAATGTCGCGCAGGGAGACAGTTGCCATGGTTATTTCTCGCTATCGACAAGGCCGCGGACAAAGAGTTTCTGCATCGACACCACCACGATCACCGGCGGGATCATCGCGAGGATCGAGGTCGCCATGATCGTCGGCCAATGGGCGAAATCGTCGCCCGACGGGAACATCTGCTTGATGCCCATGACGATGGTGTTCATTTCCGGGTCGGTGGTGATCAGCAGCGGCCAGAGGTACTGGTTCCAGCCATAGATGAACAGGATCACGAACAGCGCCGCGATGTTGGTGCGGCTCATCGGCACGACGATGTCGATGAAGAACCGCATCGGTCGCGCGCCATCGACGCGGGCGGCCTCGGCCAGCTCGTCGGGGATGGTCAGGAAGAACTGGCGGAACAGGAACGTCGCCGTAGCCGACGCGATCAGCGGGAAGATCAGGCCGGAATAGCTGTTGAGCATGCCGAAACCCGCCACCACCTCGAACGTGGGCACGATCCGCACCTCGACCGGCAGCATCAGCGTGATGAAGATCATCCAGAAGAACGTCTGCCGCCCCGGAAACCGGAAATAGACGATGGCAAAGGCCGACAGGAGCGAGATGATGATCTTTCCCACGGCGATGCCCACGGCCATGATCAGGCTGTTGATCAGCATCGTGCCCACCGGCACGTTCACGCCCGAAAAGATCGCGTTGCGGTAGTTGATGAAGAACTGGTCACCCGGCCAGACGGGCATGGGCGGGCGGATGATGTCGGCCTGCGTCACGGTCGAGGCGACGAAGGCCAGCCAGATCGGGAAAAAGATCACCAGTACGCCGAGGATCATGAACACATGGGTGAGCCAGATGCCCATCCCCTGCTTTTCGACCATGCCGCTTGCCTGGGCCATCAGTAATGCACCCGCTTCTCGATATACTTGAACTGGATCACCGTCAGCAGGCCCACGACAACCAGAAGGATCACCGACTGGGCCGAGGATGAGCCGAGGTCCTGGCCTACGAACCCGTCCGAGAATACCTTGTAGACAAGGATCGTGGTCGATTGCTGCGGTCCGCCCGCGGTGATCGTGTGGATGACGCCGAAGGTTTCGAAGAAGGCATAGACGACGTTCACGACCAGCAGGAAGAAGGCCGTGGGCGTGATCAGCGGCAGCACGATGGTGAAGAAGCGCCGCCAGAATTGCGCGCCGTCGATCGCCGCCGCCTCGATCACCGACCGGGGCACCGATTGCAGCGCGGCAAAGAAGAACAGGAAGTTGTAGCTGATCCGCCCCCAGGCCGAGGCTATGACGACAAGGCCCATCGCCTCGCCCCCGTTCAGCACGTGGTTCCAGTCATATCCCAGCCGGCCAAGGTACCATGACACCACGCCCACGCGGGTGTTGAACATGAAGAGCCACAGCACGCCCGCTACGGCAGGGGCGACGGCATAGGGCCAGATCAGCATGGTGCGGTAGACGCCCGATCCCTTGATCAGACGGTCGGCGATGACGGCAAGAAAAAGCGCCGGGATCATCGAGCACAGCGTCACGAGGATCGAGAAGACCGCCGTGGTGACGAACGAGGCGCGGTAGAACGGGTCGCCCAGCAGGAACTCGAAATTGCCCAGCCCCACGAATTTCGACGACAGGCCGAACGGATCGGGGATGAACAGCGATTGCCAGATCGCCTGCGCCGCCGGGTAGAAGAAGAACACCGCCGAGATCAGCACCTGCGGTGCGATCAGAACGAGCGGCAGTATCCAGCCCTTGAAGAGGACGCGCTTTTCCATGAACTGTCCCGGTGTCGCGACGTGGCGGGGTCCGCCCCGGCGCAATGGCCGGGACGGACCGTTTCAACGGTTAGCGGTTGGCCGCCTCGAACCGGCGCAGCAGCGCGTCACCGCGCGCCTTGGCGCTGTCCATGGCTTCCTGCGCGGTCTTGTCGCCCGCCCAGATCGCTTCCAGCTCTTCGTCGATGATCCCGCGGATCTGGTCGAAGGAGCCAAGACGCAGACCCTTGGAATTGGCAGTCGGCTGCTTGGCCGTCATCTGGATCACGGCGACATCGGTGCCGGGGTTCTCATCGTAGAAGCCCGAGGCGCGGGTGGCATCGCCGGCGGCCGTGGTGATCGGCAGGTACCCGGTGTCCTGGTGCCATTGCGCCTGCACCTCGGTCGAGGACAGGTAGCTCAGGAATTCGCCTACGCCCTTGTAGTCGCCGGATTCGTGGCCCGACATCACCCACAGCGACGCGCCACCGATGATGGTGTTCTGCGGCTCGTCGACAAGCGCCTTCCAGTAGGGCAGCGGGCGCACTTCGAAATTGAACTCGGCCTCTGCCTTGATGCCCGCGTACCCCGCCGAGCTTTCGGTGAAGAGCGCGCATTCGCCCGAGCGGAAGTTGGCCCCGCCCTCGTTGCGGCGGCCGGTATAGATGAACTTGCCGTCCTTCGCCCAGTCCTGCATCGCCGACAGGTGCGCGACCTGCGCCGGGCCGTTCAGCATCAACTCGGTATCAAGCCCGGCAAAGCCGTTGTCTTTGCTGGCGAACGGGACATTGTGGTAGGCCGAGAAGTTCTCGAGGTGGATCCAGCTTTGCCACGCGGTGACCAGCGGGCAATCCTCGCCCCCGGCCTTCAGCGCGTCCAGCGCCTCACCCACGTTCTCCCATGTCGACAGGTCCATGTCCGGATCGACGCCTGCCGCCTCGAACGCGTCGCGGTTCACCCACAGAACGGGCGTGGACGAGTTGAAGGGAAGGGACAGCATGTCGCCGTCCGTCGTGGTGTAATAGCCCTTGACCGCGCCGATATAGGCGTCGGGATCAAAGCTCGCACCGCTTTCGGCCATCACCTCGTAAACCGGGCGGATCGCGCCCTTGGCGGCCATCATCGTGGCGGTGCCGACTTCGAAGACCATCAGGATATGCGGCTGTTCCTGCGCCCGGAAGGCGGCGATGCCGGCATTCAGGGTCTCGGAATAGTTGCCCTTGTGGCTTTGCACGACGGTGTAGTCGCTCTGGCTGGCGTTGAAGTTGTCGACCTGCGCGGCCACCAGTTCGCCCAAGCGGCCGGTGAAGGCGTGCCAGAACTGGATTTCGGTTTGCGCCGCCGCCGCAATGGGCGTCAACGCGAGAGTTACGGCAGCAAGGCCGAGCATATGTTTCTTCATGGGTTCCTCCCTGGCACCGCAACCGGTGCGTGTGAGACGCGTGTTGTCAGGCAAATGCCCCCTCGCCTCGTGCGCTAACAGTACCGGGAGGCAGGCATAATGCAAGATAGGTTGAGGTTGATATTTTATAATACAATGTTATGCGCCGCCACCAAAGTTCGGAACGCAGGGCACGATGAAGCACCGCAAGACCCCCCGGATACGTCAACTCGAAGCCCTTATGGCCGTTATCGGTAACGGTTCCATGACGGCGGCCGCGGCCGAGCTTGGCATCAGCCAACCCGCGATCAGCCGCCTGCTGTCCGACCTGGGCAAGGAATTCGACTTCCAGTTGTTCGACAAGCGCGACGGGCGGCTGGTGCCTTCGCAGGAGGTGCGACTGCTCGAACCCGACATCCGCCGCGTGGTGGAACTGATGCACCAGATCTCCGATATCAGCGCCGACATCACCAAGCGCAAGGCGGGGCATATCCGCATCGCCTGCCTGCCCGGTTTCGCCACCAGCCACCTGCCGCGCGTCGTCGCCGATTTCCTTCGCGAACGCCCCGGCATCTCGATGACGATCGAACCCGACCGGCCCGAACGCATCCTCGAATGGATGATCACCGAGCAGTACGATTTCGGGATCACCGACGGGTTCTTCGGCCACCCCGCGGTCGAGACGACGGACCTGAGCATGCGCACGGTCTGTATCTTCCCCGCCGGTCACCGCCTTGCGGCCTGCGACTGGATCAGCCCGCGCGACCTGCAGGGCGAAAACATCATCCATACGCGGAAGGACAGCGTCTTCTACCAGGAGCTGGACCGGCGTTTCCGCGACGAAGGGCTCGAATTGCGCTCGCATATCGAGGTCCGCCAGTTCACCGCCGCCTGCGAACTGGTGTGCAACGGCGCGGGCGTGTCGGTGGTCAGCGAAATGGACGCACGGAAATACGCCGATCTGGGGCTCGGCTACCGGCCCTTCGTGCCCGCCCTGTCACACCGCATCTCGCTTATCCGCCCGGTGCACAAGACGCCCTCCCTGATCACGCTCGAATTCATCGAGGCGTTCAGGGAAAGCCTTGCCCCGTATCTCGACGGGGCCTGATCCCGGCGCAAGCCGCGCGGTGCGGTGCAGGGCGAGGCAGGCGGCGCGATCAGAAATCGTCCACGCAGACCTGTCGCTGCTGGCCCAGCCCCTCGATCCCGAGGTCCACGACATCCCCGGCCTTCAGGTATCGCGGCGGGGTAAAGCCAAGGCCGACGCCCGGCGGCGTGCCGGTCGAGATGATGTCGCCCGGATGCAGGGTGAAGAAGCGGCTGAGGTAGCTGACAAGGTGCGCCACGCCGTAGACCATCGTCCGGGTCGATCCGGTCTGCATCCGCTGCCCGTTCACGTCCAGCCACATGGGCAGGTCCTGCGGGTCGTCGATCTCGTCCGGGGTGACCAGCCACGGCCCGGTCTGGCCGAAATTGTCGCATCCCTTGCCCTTCGACCATTGCCCCTGCCGTTCGATCTGGAATTCGCGTTCCGACACGTCGTTGATCACGCAATAGCCCGCCACGTGCGACAGCGCGTCGGCCTCGTCGATGTATTTGCCGGGCTGGCCGATCACCACGCCCAGTTCGACCTCCCAGTCGGTCTTGACCGATCCGCGCGGGATGATGATCGGGTCGTTCGGCCCGCAAATGGCCGAGGTCGCCTTCATGAACAGGACCGGCTCTGACGGGACCTGCATGCCGCTTTCGGCGGCGTGGTCGGCATAGTTGAGCCCGATGCACATGAACTTGCCGGTGCCGCCGACGCAGGGGCCAAGCCGCGGGGTGCCCTCGATCACCGGCAGCCCCGCGATATCGAGGCTTTGCAGCCACGACATGTCGGCAAGGGCCTGCCCGGCGATATCGGATATCACGCCGCTCAGGTCGCGCATCTGCCCGTCATGGTCCAGAAGTCCCGGTTTTTCGGCGCCGGGCGCGCCGTGTCGCAAGAGTTTCATGCAATGTCCGTTCGTGTGGAGTGATCAGATCGTCCAGCCGCCATCAACGTTCAGCGCCTGTCCGGTGGTGAAGGCGGCCTCGTCCGAGGCGAGGTGGCAGGCCATCGCGGCGATCTCTTCGGGCCGGCCCACGCGGCCCATCTTCTGGCGTGCCTGGAAATCCTGCCATGCCTGTTCGTAGTCGCCGGTCTCGCGCAGCCGCGCGTGCAGTGACGGGCTGTCGACGGTGCCGGGGCAGATGGCGTTGCACCGGATGCCCTGCGTGACGTGATCTGCGGCCACGGCCTTGGTCAGGCCGATGACGGCGGCTTTCGTGGTCCCGTAAACCAGCCGGTTCGGCACGCCGATCACCGACGACGCGACCGACGCGATGTTGATGATCGACCCGGCCCCTCGTTCGATCATGCCGGGCAGCACCGCGCGGATGGTGTCGAACATGGCCCGGACGTTCAGCGCGAAGGCGCGCTCCAGGTCGGCCTGCGTCGCGTCGAGAATGTTGCCCGCATGCACGATCCCGGCGCAGTTGAACAGCACGTCGACCGGGCCCGCGTCCCGCACCAGCATCTTGATCGCGGCGAGGTCGGTGACATCGAGGCGGCGGGTCTCAAGCCCCTCGCCGGTCGGCAGCGCGTCCGGGTTGATGTCGGTGGCGATCACTCGCGCGCCTTCTGCCGCCATCCGTTCCACGGTGGCGCGGCCGATCCCCTGCGCGGCGGCGGTGGCGAGGACGGTTTTCCCTTCAAGGCGTCGCATGTCCATTCCTCTTCAGGCCGCGGGCAGGCAGGCGGGGCCAAGCGGCTCGAAACTCTTGTAGGTCAGGATGAATTCCTGGTGACCCAGCTCCTCGGACGCGGTCTGCCGGCCCCCGGCGGTCGCGACGATCATGTCGAAGATTTCGCCCGCGACTTCGTCCAGCGACCGGTCGCCCTCGATGATCGCGCCGGCGTTCACGTCCATGTCGCCCGCCAGCGCGCGGTAGGTATCGGGGTTGGCGCAGATCTTGATGACGGGCGACAGCGCCGATCCCACCACCGATCCGCGCCCGGTCACGAACAGCGTCACATGCGCTCCGCTGGCGATCATCTCCACGATCTCGGCATTGTCGGTGATGTTGGGAAAGCCGAACCGCACGTCGCCGTCCGGCACGACATCCATCAGGTAAAGCCCGCCGGTCGGTGGCACGTCACCGGGCTTGATGATGCCGCTGATGGGCGAGTCGCCGGATTTCACATAGGCGCCGAGCGACTTCTCCTCGATGGTGGACAGCCCGCCGGTGGCGTTGCCGGCGGCGAAGCTGCCGAAACCCAGCGTGTCGTAGTACCGCGCCGCCTTTTCGACGGCGCGCCGCAGTTCGGTGCCCAGTTCCGGCGTCACCGCGCGGGCCGCCATCACGTCCTCGCAGCCGATCAGTTCGCCGGTTTCCTCGAAGATGCAGGTCGCGCCCTCGCGCACCAGCCGGTCGAAGGCGCGGCCCGCCGCGGGGTTGCCGCTTATGCCGCTGGTTCCGTCCGACCCACCGCAGACGGTGCCGACGATCAGATCGCCCACCGTCATTTCCACCCGTGGAACCCCGGCAATGGCGGCTCTGGCGCGGGCGACGGCGGCGCGGCCGTCGCGGATCGTGGCGGCGGACCCGCCTGTTTTCTGGATCACGAAGGTTTCCACCGGCCGCCCGCTTGCGGCGATCACCTCGGCCAGCCGGGTGCGGTTGAAGCTTTCGCAGCCAAGCGACACCAGCACCACGGCCCCGACATTGGGATGGGTACACAGGCGTTCCATCATCATCTGGGCGTAATCGTTGGGGAAACAGCCGGGAAACCCGATCAGGTGCACGTCGTCGCGCGGGAAACCCCGGCAGATCTCGTCCGCCACGAAATGCGCGCATTCCACGAGGTAGACCACCGCCACCACGTTGCGGATGCCCTTGCGGCCATCGGCGCGCAGATATCCCTGCCAGCTTTCACTCATCACTCAGCCCCGCATCGTCACTCCGGTAATGGGTCGCGGTGTAGCGCGAGGCGATGTTGTGCACGTGCACGTGGTCGCCCTGCGCGATGTCCGCTGTCGCGACGCCGATCGGCATCCCGTATTTCACGATGGTCTCGCCACTGGCGATTGCCCGCGCGGCCACCTTGTGACCCAGCGTGACTGCCCCGCGCAGCATCAGGGTCGCGGTGTCGCCGACGCGGACTTCGCCCGGTCCCACGGGGCCAAGCGCGACAAGCACGTTGTCGTCGGCGTGAAGGCGCAGCAATGTGGTGTGTCCGTCCATGACCGCTCCTTCACGCCGACCAGAGAGTGGCATTATCGATGAGATCCCAGTCCAGTTCCCGCCCGAGGCCCGGACCGTCCGGCAGCCGCGCCACGCCGTCGTGGACCGGCAACGCGTCGGTCAGGCCGAAGTCAAACCGTTCGACCGGGCACAGCAGTTCGAGGTAGCTGCAATTCTTCACGGCCCCGCACAGGTGCAGGTTGACCATTTCGAGGGGATGGAAGATCGCCGTGTGGATCTCGCAATTCATGCCGAAGGCCTCGGCCAGGTGCGCGGTCTTGAGGACCGAGGTGACGCCCCCCGACCAGCTGACATCCGCCCGCACCACGTCCACCACCCGGTCGGCGATGCAGGCGGCGACCGAATAGGGGTGCTTGGCCAGCGTCTCGGTGCCGACCACGGGGATGTCGAGGCTAGCGGTGAGCGCCTTGAGGGCGGGAATGTTCTCGTCCTGCATCGGCTCTTCGAACCAGATGTAATCCAGTTCCTCCAGCCGCCGGCCGTAGCGCAGCGCCTGTTCGTAGGTCATGAAGGCGACCGGGTCCGACATCAGGCCGAAACCGGGGCCCACGGCCTCGCGGCAGGCGGCGTGGATCGCGAGGTCCTCGTCGATCGAATTGCCGGGCGGATGCAGCTTGTAGGCGGCAAAGCCCTGCGCCTGTGCCGCCAGCGCCTCGTCGACATAGGTCTGCCCATCGGTGTGGAACATCGAGCTGACATAGACGGGCACCTCATCCCGGCAGCCGCCGAGGAACCGCCACAGCGGCTGGCCCCCCGCCTCTGCCGCCAGCAGCCACAGGCAGCAATCGACCGGCCCCCAGACATAGATCGGCAGCAGCGACCAGAACCTGTCCTGCTTGCGGAAATCGTGCCACAGCGCCTCGCGGTCGCGGGCGTCACGCCCGACGAGGAACGGCTCGAGCGATTTCGCAAGCCGGGCCGAGCCCTCGGCATCGGCGCCCGCGAACCCGAACATCGACACCGAGCGTCCGCATTCCGTCGTCAGCGTGTAGACAAGGAATTCCAGCCCCTCGGACCGTGCCACGCCGCGCAGGGCCGACGAGGCGGCGACGCTCGTCTCCTGCTTGCAGGCGCGTAGGGTCAGGCTGGCGATGCGCATCAGAACTTCCCGTATTGCAGGTAGGCGTCCTGCGGATCGGTGCCGGCCATGATCGCGGTGCGGACCTTGTTCTCGGTCTGCATCGCCTCGACCGACCGGTCGGTGATCTCTTCCAGCCGGTCGCGTGGCACGCGCACCATGCCGTCGCGGTCGCCCAGCAGGTAATCGCCCGGTTCGATGCACACGTCGGCGATCTGGATCGGCACGTCCGTGGCCGTGGGCAGCCAGCGCCCGACGATGTCCTTGGGCGTGTGCGCGATGCGCCATGTCTGGAACCCGATATCCAGCAGGAAATTCGTGTCGCGCGCGTGGCCGTCCAGAACACAGCCAAGGACGCCCTTCTTCTGCAGCGTCTCGGCCGACAATTCGCCCATCTGGGCAAGGTCGTGGGTGTGGGGTTGGCAGGTCCAGACATGGCCCGCGGGCGCTTTCGACAAAAGCCCCGTCCACGCCAGAAGCGTCTCGTGCGGGTCGGCGCTGTCATCCGGGCGGCCCTCGATCGTGAAGGCGGGGCCGCAGAGTGTCATTTCGGGCATCAGAGGCGTGATCTGCGGGGGCAGGGTGAAATTGCGCATCCCCATGCCGCGCATCACGTCATGCACCACGCCGGAATAGCACCCGGCCAGCCTGTCGCGCAGTTCAGTCATGGTGAAACACCTCCTCCATCATGCACCACCATTCGTCGCCCTGGCGGCTGGGCAGCGGTTCCTGGCAGGGGTCGGTCAGCGCCCACCAGTCCCGCGTCACCGGGTCCTCGGCCATCCGGGCCGCATCGCTGGCGAAATCGGTCCCGTGATATTCCCAGTAGCCGAACAGCAGGTTTTCCGGCTCGCGCAGGAAAATGGAGTAGTTGCGGATGTTGCAGGCGCTGATCTGCTGCAGGATCGCGGGCCATGCATTGGCGTGCAGGTCCTTGTACTCCGCGACCTTCTCCGGCTTGAGGCCGATCACCATGCCCATGCGCTGCATCACCCGTCGCCCCGCAGGCTTCTGGTCGTCTCGGCATCGAACAGGTGGCACTTGTCGAGGTGCAGCTCGCAAGTCAGCACCTCGCCCGACCGCACGGCGCGCGGGTTGTGCATCCGGGCCTGGATTTCCTTGCCCGCAAGGGACGAGAACAGCATCGATTCCGATCCCAGCGGCTCGGCTAGGTCGATGGTGAGGTCGATGTCGTGCACGGTTCCGCTTTCGGCCAGCGCGTGCCCCTTGGGCATCAGTACGTCGGCGCGGAAGCCGAACACCACGCGGTGCCCGTTTTCCAGCCGGCCCGCGAAATCCGGCGGCACCGGCAGGCTGCGCCCATCGCCGAAGACGACCGTGTCGTCGCGGATGGTGCCGTCGATCAGGTTCATCGGGGGCGACCCGATGAAGCCGGCGACGAAGGTGTCGACCGGGCGCTCGAACACGTCGAGCGGCGTGCCCACCTGCACGATATGGCCGTCCTTCATGATCACGATCCGGTCGGCGAGGGTCATCGCCTCGATCTGGTCATGGGTCACGTAGACGATGGTCGTCTGCACCTTGGCATGCAGCTTCTTGATCTCGACCCGCATCTGGGTGCGCAGCTTGGCGTCGAGGTTCGACAGGGGTTCGTCGAACAGGAACACGTCGGGGTGGCGCACGATGGCGCGGCCCATTGCAACCCGCTGGCGCTGCCCGCCCGACAACTCCGCCGGGGTCCGTTCCAGCAGCGCGTCCAGCCCGAGGATCGCGGCGGCGTCCTCGACCGCGCGCGCGATCTCGGCCTCGGGGCGCTTGGCGATCTTCAGCGAGAAGCCGAGGTTCTCGCGCACCGACATGTGCGGGTAAAGCGCGTAGTTCTGGAACACCATCGAGATGTTGCGCCGGCGCGGCGGCAGCGTGTTCACCACCGTGTCGCCGATCACGATGTCCCCGTCCGAAATCTCTTCAAGCCCGGCGATCATCCGCAGGGTCGTGGACTTGCCGCAGCCCGAGGGACCGACAAGCACCACGAATTCGTTATGCGCGATATCAAGGTCGATGCCGTGCACGACCTCTGTATCGCCGTACCTCTTGACCACTTTTTTCAGCGCGACTTCAGCCATGTTGATTATCCCTTGACGCCGCCGAAGGTCAGCCCGGCGATCAGATGTTTCTGGACGAGGAAGGTCAGGATCAGCGCGGGAACGATGATAATCACCGCCATCGCGCACATGCCGGCCCAGTCGATGGTGAACTGGGCGGTGAAATCCATCAGGCCCACCGGCAGCGTCTTGCTGTCGGTCGACCGGGTCAGCTGGCTGGCCAGCGCGTATTCGTTCCACGAGGTCAGGAAGGCGAAGATGCCGGCGCTCGCGATGCCGGACTTGGCCAGCGGGAACTCGATCTTCCAGAAGGCCTGCCACGGGGTGCAGCCGTCGATCTGGGCGGCCTCGTTCAGGTCTCGCGGGACCTGCCGGAAGAAGCCCTCGGTCAGCCAGATGGTGAAGGGCACGTTGATCGCCGTGTAGACGAGGATCACGCCGAACTGCGTGTCGATGATCCCCATACGCGACCAAATGATGAACAGCGGCAGCGACAGCGCGATGCCCGGCACCGTGCGCGACAGCATCAGCCACAGGAAGGTCGCCGCCTTGCCGGGGAAGGTGTAGCGCGCGAAGGCATAGCCGCCGGTCATGCCGATCAGCACCGCCACGAAGGTCGAGGTGACCGAGATCACCAGCGAGTTGCGGAAATAGCTGGCGACGGGGATGCCCACCACGTTCTCGCCATAGCCGAAGATCGCCCGGAAATTGTCGAGCGTCAGGTTCTGCGGGATCCAGATTGCGGGTTTCGTCAGGATCTCGCCGTTGGTGCGGAAGGCCGACAGGATGATCCACAGCCCCGGCAGGCAGATGATCAGCATGATCACGAAGGTGACGATCCAGGTCAGGATGTTCTTGGTGCGCGTGGACATCAGAACGCCCCCAGGTGCTTGCGGGCCGCCATCAGCTTGCGAAAGAAGAACCACGTGAAGAAGATCGACAACAGGATCGACACGTAGGCCATCGCGTTGGCCCGGCCCATGCGCGCGTCGTCATAGGCGGTGCGCGCGATCAGCGTCCAGAGAAGCTCGGTCCGCCCCGCCGGGCCGCCGCCGGTCATCACGTCGACGATGTCATAGGCCCGCGCCACGTCGAGCGACCGGATGGTCATGGCGATGTAGATGAAGGGCATCAGGAACGGCAGGGTGATGTGGCGAAACACCTGCCAGTTGGAACACCCGTCGACCTTCGCCGCCTCGATCGGGTCCTTCGGCATGGCGAACAGGCCCGCGAGGATCAGGATCGCGAAGATCGAGGTGCTCATCCAGATCTCGGCAAACGCGATCGAGAAGAAGGCGAGCCAGCGGTCGACAAGGAATGGGATCGCCTCCCGCGTCAGCCCCAGCGCCTGCAGCCCGTTGTTCACCAGCCCGATCGTGTCGTTGAACAGGTACTTGAACTGGAAACCCACAAGGATGGGCGAGAACATCATGGGAAACATCATGATCGTGCGCATCGTCCGCTGGCCCCAGGTGATGCGGTTGACCAGAAGCGCCAGCCCCAGCCCGAACAGCAACTCGAGGTTCAGCACGACGGTCAGGAACAGCACCGTGCGACCGAAGGCGACCCAGAAATCCCAGTCGCCCAGCACGCGCTCGTAATTGCGGGTGCCGATCCATTGCCACAGGCTGTCGGGCCGGATCAGGCGGTAATTGGTGAAGCTGGTGTAGAACGAGAAGATCAGCGGCAGCAGGACGACCATCAGGATGATCAGGATGGCCGGCGAGATCAGCGCAAGCGGCACGGCATTGTCCCGGATCGTGCGGCGAAGTCTGGTCATGTGAGTGGTGGCTCCGTTCCGCGTGGGGGGAGGGTGTCCGGGCCGTGATCGGCCCCGCTGCCGGGAAGGTCGGCCGCCCCATGCTCAGGGAGCGGGGGAGGGGCGGCCGGTGATGCGCAAGACGTCAGAGGTGGCCCGCGTCTTCCATCACTTCGGTGACTTCGTCCGAGGCCTTCTTCAGCGCCTCTTCCGCCGTCATGTCACCCAGAACCGCGGCCTGGAGACGCGGCCAGAGTGCATTCGAAATCTCGCCCCATTCCGCGATCAGCGGCGGGGTGAAGGCGTGGTTCGCCATCGACTCGCCCCAGACCGAGAAGACCTCGACCATGAAGTCGTTGTCGGCGGCCTCGAACTCGGCGATCACGTCGGTCCAGACCTGGCTGCGGGTCGGCAGCAGGCCAAGCCGGGCCTCGTGCATCTGGCTGTCATGCGACGTCAGGAAGGTGAGGAAACTCGCCGCGGCTTCCTTGTTGTCGCAATCCTTGGTGACCGAGAAGCTGTGCGATCCCGACCAGCCCGTGCGCTTGCCGCTTGATCCCATCGGCGCCAGCGCCACGCCGACATCGCCGCCGATCTTGCTGTCGGACCCGTTGAAATACGCGGCCCACCCGGCCCAGTCGAGGTCCCACGCGACCGCGCCCGCGGCAAAGCCGAGGCCAAGGTCGTCCCAGACATAGTTGGTCGTACCGGCGGGCACCGCGCCCGACTGGTAGAGATCCACGAAGAAGTTGAGCGCGCGCACGCCCGCCTCGCTGTTGAAGGCCGGGGACATGTCGTCGTTCAGCAGCTTCCCGCCCTCGGCGATCAGCATCTCGTAGAACCGGCCGGTGATGCCTTCGTCCTTGCCCGCGAAATGTGTGCCGTAATGGTCGGGCGGGTTGGAGAAGAACTTGGCCTGGTCCGACGCCTGCGCCCAGGTATCGGGCGGTGCGAGGTCATACCCGTAAGCGGCCTTGAACTTGGCCTTGTTGTCCGCGTCCTCGTAGAGCGACTTGACGTAGAACATGTTCGACACGTCCGAGTGCCGCGGCAACGAGAACAGGGCGTCGCCCACGGTGGCGTGGCTGATCACCAGCGGAGAGAAGTCGGCGATGACGTCGGCGGCGATCAGGCCGTCCAGCGGTTCGGTCATCGTGTCGTATTGCGGCGCGAAGTTGGTGTGGTTCGAGAACACGCAGTAATCGATGTTGCCCGAGGCGATGTCCTGCTTCATCTCGCGGTCCAGCTCGAAGTGGCTCTTGCGCGACAGGATGTCGACCGTTGCGCCCGTGGCCTCCTCCCACTGGGGAATCAGCGTGTAGAGCGGTTCGTACTGTGCGCCGCCGATCAGTTTCACCCGCAGCGTGTAGCCGTCGAAGTTTCCGTAATCCTGCGCCGCCGCGCTGCCGGCAATGGCGAACGCCGCCATGCCCAACGCCGTGCTTTTCAAGAATTTGGCCATCGGTTCCTCCCAATCGGACAGCTTGTTTTTCATATTTGAGTGTCTGCTTTATCTGTAAATTCAACGCTTGAGTCAAATGCATATTTGAGTAGAGTGTTCACAGATGAAGTTTGGAGGGCGATGTAACGATGGAAGGCAGTGGCAAGTACCGCGCTCCCGCGCTCGACAAGGGGCTCGATATTCTCGAGCTTCTGGCGGCGGCGCCCAGCAGCATGAGCCAGGCGGAAATCGCCAAGGATCTCGGGCGCACGCCGAACGAGATCTACCGCATGCTCGACACGCTGGTGCGCCGGCATTACGTGACCCGCTCGCCCGAGGGCGACCGGTACATGCTGTCGCTCAAGCTCTTGGAACTGGCGCACCAGAACCCGCCGCACCGCCGCATCCTCGACATCGCCGAACCGCTGATGCGCGCGATGTGTATCGAGGCCGAGCAATCCGCGCATCTGGTGCGGTGGGAAGACGGCGACGTGGTGATCGTGTCGTCCTTTTCCGCGCCGGGGAACTGGCGGCAATCGCTGCGCACCGGGTCGGTGATCGGGCTTTACAATACCGGTTCGGGCCGCGTGATCGCGGCCTTCCAGCCGCCCGAGACCTGCCTGCAGATGATCCGTGACCACGCGCTTGTGCCGGGGGAGGCGGAGGCCGCGAAGGCGGATTTCCTGAAGGACATGGAGGCGATCCGCGTGCGCGGCTATCTTGTCGAGCCATCCGGCACCGTGCGCGGCACCACCAACATCTCGTTCCCGATCCTCGGGCCAACCGGCAACGCCATCGCGGCGCTGACCTGTCCGTTCATCGAACGGATCGACGGCTACGCCGCGCCCGGCCTTGACGACGTGACCGGCATCGTCGGCGCCGCGGCGCGCGAGATCGGCCGCCAGATTGCGGGCGCCTGATCCATGACGCTGCCCCGGAACGAACTGACCCGGTCGGGTCTGCCCATCTCGCAACTGGGGCTCGGTTGCGCCAGCCTTGCGGGGATCTTTCAGCCCGTGGCCGACGCCGATGCGCGCGGCACCATCGACGGCGCGCTGGAGGCCGGCATCTCGTACTTCGACACCGCGCCCTTCTACGGCCACGGCCTGTCCGAACGGCTGACCGGCGACGGGCTGCGCGGGCAGGACGACATAGTCCTGTCGACCAAGGTGGGGCGCATCCTTCGGCCCGGCCAGACCGACGACCCCGGCGCGTGGGTGACCGCGCTGCCCTTCACGCCCGAGTTCAACTATACCTATGACGGGGTGATGCGCAGTTTCGAAACCTCGCTGCAGCGGCTCGGGCTGGACCGGATCGACATCCTCTATATCCACGACATCGGCTCCATGACCCACGGCGAGGAACTTGGCCCGGTGCTGTTCGAAACCGCCATGACCGGCGGCTATGCGGCGCTCGACCGGTTGCGCCGGTCCGGCGTGATCGCCGCCTTCGGACTGGGCGTGAACGAGGTCGCCGTCTGCGAGGACGCGCTCGATCACGGCGACTGGGACGTGTTCCTGCTGGCCGGGCGTTACACGCTGCTGGAGCAGGAGCCCTTGCACGGGCTGATGCAGCGCTGCTTGACCCACAAGACCGACGTCGTGATCGGCGGCCCGTTCAATTCCGGCGTGCTCGTCGGCGGCGACAGCTTCGATTACGGAGCCGTGCCGCCCCACATCGCTGCCAAGGTCGAGGCGATGGCGGTTGTCTGCGCCGCCCATGACGTGCCGCTGCCCGCCGCCGCCCTGCAATTCCCGCTGGCGCACCCGGCGGTCAAAAGCGTGATCCCCGGCCCGCGCACGCCCGACGAACTGGCCCAGAACATCGACTGGTTCCTGCACCCGGTCCCGCCCGCGCTGTGGGACGACCTGAAATCCGAAGGGCTGATCGACGCCGACGCCCCGACCCAGCCCTGACTGACGGAGACTTCATGCGGATCGACGCCCACCACCATCTCTGGACCCTGTCGCGTGGCGATTACGGCTGGATGAGCCCCGACCTTGGCCCGATCTACCGCGATTTCGCGCCCGCCGACCTCGCCCCGCTCCTGAAGGAGGCCGGGATCGACAAAACGATCCTCGTGCAGGCCGCCGATACCGTTGCTGAAACCGACTTCATGCTGTCCCTCGCCGACGACACACCCTTCATTGCCGGCGTAGTGGGTTGGGTCGACATGGCCGCGCCCTACGCGATCGCCACGCTGGATCGGCTTGCCCGGAACCCGCATTTCAAGGGCATCCGCCCGATGATCCAGGAAATCGCGGACGATGAATGGATGCTGCGCCCCGAACTGGACCGGGCCTTTGACGCGCTGGTCGCGATGGAGTTGAGCTTTGACGCGCTTGTCCTGCCGCGCCATCTGCCGCACCTGTTGCGCCGCCTCGACCGGCACCCGGACCTTGCCTGCGTCATCGACCACGCGGCCAAGCCCGCGCTTGCCACCGGGGACCTAGCCCAATGGGGCAGGGACATGGCGCGGCTGGCGCGCGACACCGGGGCCTTCTGCAAGCTCTCGGGCCTCGTGACCGAAATCGGCCCTGACTGGGCGCTGTCCCAACTTGCCCCTGCGAGCGAGCTTGTCCTCGCCGAATTCGGCGCCGGGCGGGTCATGTTCGGCAGCGACTGGCCCGTCCTGAACCTCGCATCGGATTACCGGACATGGGTGGCCACCGCCGACACGCTCGTCGCGTCCCTGCCCGAGGATCAGCGCGCCCTCGTCTGGGGCCGCACCGCGGCTGCGTTCTACAGGGTGGCGGACGCCGCGCCGTGACCTTGGCTGCGGCGTTGCTCACCGCGTCCAGAAGGACAGAAGGTCCAGCGATGCCGCCGAGGTCTTGTCGGTGAAAAGCGCGATGTTCAACGGCTCGCGGCCATACCGGTAGGCGAGAGAGATCAACTCGCCGCTGGCGATCTCCCTGTGCACCATGCTGAACGGCACCCAGCCGACGCCGATCCCGTGCAGCACCAACTCTTTCGTACCGCTGGAAAACGCGGTGACGCATACGGGGCCGAGGCTGCTGCCCGGCGTGCCGAACTGGCGGTTCTCGCGGCTCAGAACGTCGCCGAAATAGCTGCCTTCGGGGTAGGGGATCGCGGGCGTGTCGTCGGGGATCCAGCCCGTGTCCTTGACCGTGTAGCGCAGCGCGCCCCCCACGACGGGCACAAGGTAATCGGTGCCCCAATGACCCCGCACCACGCCGGTCCCGAATTCCAAGGGCGGGATCGACCGCGCCTCGTAGCACAGCAGCATCGACGCATCGCCGCGCAGGAACCGCGTGACGCAATCGTGCAGGTTCCCGGCACGCGGCCGGAAATCGAGGTTCGGAAAGGCGGCCCGCGCGCGCAGGGTCATGTCAGGCAGGGTCGATACCGTCAGCGCGTGTTGCGCCGCGATGGTGATCGACGACCGACCCGGCGCGAAATTGGTGAACCGCGTGCGCATCTCGCGCAGGTTCGCCACCATCGCGCGCAACTCCTCCTCGTTGGCCAGCAGCGCCGCGCTGATCTCGATCCGGTTGGCATGGCGTTCGAGGATCGGCGTGCCTAGCCAGTCCTCGAAACTGCGGATGCGCCGCGAGAAGGCCGGCTGGGTGATGTTCCTCCGCGCCGCGGCCCGCGTCATGTTCCGCTCTTCAAGCAGGACCAGCACATCGTCGAAACAGTTCAGGTCCATGCCGGCCCTCATCCTTTGCCCAAACGGATTGTATGGGCAGCCATAGTCAAAAGCACTGTTTTTCTGTCTCACCATAGCCAAGACTACGGCTGAGGACAGAACGGGGGATGGGATCGTGGATGACATCGGTCAAACTGTCGTGCGTGGCGAAAACCGCTCGGCCGCGCTGACGCAAAGCCTGTGCAAGGAATTGTCGATCGAACTGGCCCGCTTCCCGCGCGTGCGCCTCGGCCACCTGCCCACGCCGCTCGAACCGATGGACCGGCTGAGCGAGGCGCTGGGCGGGCCGCGTTTCTGGGTCAAGCGGGACGATTGCACGGGGCTGTCCAGCGGCGGCAACAAGACCCGCAAGCTGGAATTCCTGATCGCCGACGCGGTGCAATCGGGCGCCGACACGATCATCACGCAGGGTGCTACGCAATCCAACCACGCGCGCCAGACCGCGGCGGCAGCGGCCAAGATGGGCATGGCGTGCCATATCCTGCTGGAGGACCGCACCGGTTCGAATGCCGAGAACTACAACCTGAACGGCAACGTGCTGCTTGACCGGCTGCACGGCGCGCCGGTGTCCAAGCGGCCGGGCGGGGCCGACATGAACGCCGAGATGGAGACGCTGGCCGCAAGCCTCCGCCAGTCCGGCAAGACCCCCTACATCATCCCCGGCGGCGGCTCGAACCCGACGGGGGCGCTGGGTTACGTCAACTGCGCCCGCGAACTGGTGGAACAGGCGACGGATATCGGGCTGGGCATCGACGCGCTGGTGCACGCGACCGGCAGCTCAGGCACGCAGGCCGGGCTGGTCACCGGGCTGGCCGCGCTGCAAAGCGACATTCACCTCCTCGGGATCGGGGTCCGCGCACCGCGCGACAAACAGGAAGGCATGGTGTTCGACCTTGCGGCGAAAACCGCCGATTTCATGGGCACGGGGCTGCAAATCGACCGCGACAGCGTGCGCGCCAATTGCGATTACGTCGGGCCGGGATACGGTTTGCCAACCGAGGGCATGGTCAAGGCGATCAAGCTTCTGGCGCGGACCGAAGGGCTTCTGTTCGACCCCGTCTATTCCGGCAAGGGGCTGGACGGGCTGATCGACCTGACCCGCAAAGGGTATTTCGACGGCATGGAAAATGTCGTGTTCCTGCATACCGGGGGCAGTGCAGGGCTGTTCGGGTATCCCGACATCTTCGACCTGCCGGGCTATGAATAACAACAAAAACAACGCATCAATCCAACAAGGAGACTTGGAATGTCACACCTGAAAAGCCTCATTGGCGCGGCCGCGATCGGGTTGTTCGCGGCGCCCGCCTTCGCCGAGGAAGTCAAGATCGGCGTCCCTTCATGGACCGGCGCGCAGGCCATCGCGCACGTGCTGGGCGAGATCGTCACCTCGCGCATCGGCGGCACGGTCGAATACGTGCCGGGCAACAACGCCACCATTTTCCAGGCCATGGACCAGGGCAAGGGCGACATCGACGTGCACCCCGACGTCTGGCTGCCGAACCAGGAAAGCTTCACCAAGAAATACGTCGACGGCGCGGGCACCGTGACCCTGTCGTCCAACCCCTACGAGGGCAACCAGGGCTTCTGCGTGACCAAGGATTTCGGTGAGGCCAACAACATCACCGACATCACCGATCTCGGCCGTCCCGACGTCGCCGCGCTGATGGACAGCGACGGCAACGGCAAGGGCGAGATGTGGATCGGCGCGCCGGGCTGGGCCTCGGCCAACGTGAACGAGGTCAAGACGCGCGATTACGGCCTGCTCGACTTCATCGAACCGATCCGCGCCGAGGAAAGCGTGAAGACCGCGCGCATCAAGGACTCGATCGCCAAGGGCGAAGGCTATGCCTTCTACTGCTACAAGCCCCACGCCGTGTGGTTCATGTTCGACGTCGAGATGCTGACCGAGCCGACCTACGATCCCGCCAACTACATCATGGTGCAGCCGTCGGATGACGCGGACTGGTACAACAAGTCCAAGGTCGCCACGAAGGACGCGCTGAAAAAGGTGCAGATCGCGTGGTCGAACTCGCTCGCCGAACGCTCGCCCGCCATTGCCGAGTTCTTCTCGAACTTCGCGCTTACGGCGGATGACGTCAGCGGCCTCGCCTTCGAGATCAGCGCCAATGGCCGCGATCCCGCCGATGTCGCCAAGGACTGGGTCGAGGCGAACTCGGATCGCGTCGACGCCATGCTGGGGCTCTGATCCTCGGCACGTGCACAGGGCGGCACCGGCTTTTCGGTGCCGCCGACATCAGGGGTGGCGCGCATGTCCCAGGACACCGTGATCGAAATCTCGAACGTCTGGAAAATCTTCGGGGAAAAGCCCGAACAGGCCCTTCAGGCGATCCGGGAACGCGGGCTGACCAAGGCCGAGGTGCTTGACCAGTATAACGCCGTGGTCGGCGTTGCGGATGTCAGCCTGTCGGTCAATCGTGGCGAGATATTCTGCGTCATGGGCCTGTCGGGCAGCGGCAAGTCCACGCTGGTGCGCCATTTCAACCGCCTTCTCGAACCCACCGCCGGCAAGATCGAGATCGAAGGCACCGACGTCATGGCGCTGGGCGTCAAGGAACTGCAGCGCTTCCGCAACCAGAAGATCGGCATGGTCTTCCAGAACTTCGCGCTGATGCCGCACCGGTCGGTGCTGGACAACGTGGCGATGCCGCTGGAAATCCGGCAGGTCGCCAAGAACGAGCGCATGCGGCAGGCCGCCGCGATCCTCGACATCGTCGAGCTTGGCGCGTGGGGATCGAAATTCGCGCACGAATTGTCGGGCGGCATGCAGCAACGCGTGGGTCTTGCCCGCGCGCTGGCGGCCAACCCGGACGTGCTTTTGATGGATGAGCCTTTCTCGGCGCTCGACCCGCTGATCCGGCGGCAATTGCAGGACGAATTCATCCGTCTGTCGAAGATCCTGAAGAAGACCACCGTGTTCATCACCCATGACCTCGACGAGGCGGTGCGCATCGGCGACCGCATCGCGATCATGCGCGACGGGATGATGGTGCAGATCGGCACCGCCGAAGACATCGTGATGAACCCCGCCGACGACTACGTCGCCGATTTCGTCGCCGGCATCTCGCGGCTCAAGGTCGTGCACGCCAAGGTCGTCATGCAGCCCATCGACGCCTTCGTGTCGGGCAATGGCGCCATCCCGTCGGACGCCCCGCGCGTGCCCGACGATGCGACGCTGAGCACGCTCATCAACCTCGCCATAGACGACGAGACGCCCATCCTCGTCGAAAGCGGCAGCACCGATGTCGGCGTCATCACGCGATCCGATCTGTTGCGGACGGTCATCGAAGGGACGGAAATGTCATGAAGGACGAGGGGATCAACCCGCTTGAGGATACCGAAAGCGACGCCGCCATCGCCTATGCCGAAGAGCGGAAACAGAACATCCGCACCTTCGTGCGCACCAGCCCCGACTACTACATCGCCAATTTCGACAAGGTCGGTGCCTCGGCCCGGTTCACCCCGACCTTCAACTTCTTCGCCGGTCTCTTCGGCCCGATCTGGTTCGGCGCGCGCGGCCTCTGGTCGTGGGCGCTCTCCTTCCTCGTGATCGAGGCTATCGCCTTCGTGCAGATCGCGCGCGGCCTTTTCGGGGACCTCGCCGCCGACGCCATGGCGCGGATCGCCTCTATCGAGGGCACGCTGGAACTGCGCCGCCGGCAACTCGCCGCCGCAATCGAGAACAATTCCGACCGGGTCGATGCCTTCCAGCGCGCCGTCGACGGGCTGGAGGCCAATATCGGCGGCATCAAGGCCGAGGCGCAGGCGCTTGCGGAACAGGGCCCGACCATCGCGCTGTCCGGCCTCGTGATCCTGCTGCTTGCCAAGTTGGTGCAGGCGGTGGTTGCGAATTTCGCGCTCGAGGCGCGGTTTTCCGACTGGTTGTCCGACCGCTCTATCCGGTCCGGCATGCCGGTGTCGCAGATCGTGTTCAGCGCCGTTTTCATGGTCAGTCTCGTTGCCGTGGCGATGGTGCATTACAGCTTTCCGGGCCGGTTCGAATTGCTGGGCTCCTTCCCGACCGACCCCGATATCAGGCTGGTCAGCATCGACGGGGTCGAGGCGTTCTTCAACTGGGCGGTCGTCAACGGCGACGCGCTGTTCGATGGCATCACCTATGGCATCCGGCTGATCCTCGACGCGCTCGAGCTGATCTTCGTCAACACGCCGTGGATCGTGATCGCGTCGCTCATCATCCTGCTGACATGGCTGACCGCCGGGGTGCGCATGGCGATCTATTCCGGCGCGTTCCTGTCCTACATGGGCCTTCTGGGCTTCTGGGAAAAGGCGATGACGACGCTGGCGCTGCTGGGGACGGCGGCCTGCCTGTCCATCGTCATCGGCATCCCGCTTGGCATGTTCGCGGCGCGGCGTCCGCGGTTCTATTCCTTCATCCAGCCGATCATGGACTTCATGCAGACGATGCCCGCCTTCGTCTTCATGATCCCGGTCATCGCGTTCTTCGGCACCGGCAAACCCGCCGCCGTCGTCACCACGATGATCTTCGGCGGCACGCCCGTCGTGCGGCTGACGGTGCTGGGCCTGCGCGGCGTGCCGGAATCGGTGCGCGAGGCCGCGATCAGCTTCGGCGCGAACAAGTGGTACCTCCTGACCAAGGTCGACCTGCCTCTGGCCAGCCCGTCGATCCGGGCCGGGATCAACCAGACGATCATGCTGTCGCTGGCGATGGTCGTCGTCGCCTCGCTGATCGGCGCGAAGGGGCTGGGTGAGGACGTGCTGGAGGCGCTGCAATACGCCAATGTCGGGCAGGGCATCCTTGCCGGGTTCTCGATCCTCTTCTGCGCCATGATCCTCGACCGGATCGTGCAAGGTCAGCGCAAGTGACGCCCCTCGTGCTCGTCCATGGGTTCATGGGCGGCAGCGCGCAATGGGACGGCGTGGCGGCTGCGCTTGCCGGGCGGGCCGAGGTCATCGCGGTCGACCTGCCGGGGTTCGGCGGCAACGCGCATCTTGACCCGATCAACCGCATCGAAGGCTTTGCCGACTGGGTCATCGGCCACCTGTCGGAGCGCGGCATCGACCGCTACGACCTGCTGGGCCATTCCATGGGCGGCATGGTCGCGCAGGAAATCGCGCGGCGGGACCGTAAGCGCTTGGCGCGGCTGGTTCTTTATTCGACGGGCGCGACCGGGGTTTTGCCGGGCCGGTTCGAAACCATCGCCGAAAGCAAGCGTCGCGCCCGCGCCGATGGCGCGCAGCGCACCGCCCGCCGGATCGCGGCGACGTGGTACCTCGCCCTCGAACAGGCGGCGGGGTTCGAGGCCTGCGCCCGTATCGCCGAACGGGCGAGCCTTGCCGCGATAGAGGCCGGGCTCGACGCCATGGAAGCCTGGTCGGGCGAGGCGGCATTGTCCGACATCGACATGGAAACACTGGTGATCTGGGGCGAGTTCGACCGGACCTATGGCTGGGAGCAGGTGCACGGGTTGTGGCGGACGATCCCGCGGGCGCACCTGGCGGTCATCCCCGGTTGCGCCCACGCGGTGCATGACGAGAAGCCGGACATCTTTGCCCGCATCCTTTTGGACTTCCTCGAAACGCACTGAAACGTCGCGCCGACCCGCCCCCGCGGGTCCTGCTTGCGGGGTGCCGCGTAGAGGCCGCCGGAAACAGGTCGCGGGTGCGGGGTGGATTGTTTCCGGAAACCCGCATGGGGCGAGCCTCTTAACCGGCCAGTCTGCTCAATTTGCTCAATTTTGACCCAAGAATTGAGCAGATGGCCTAGACTGGGATCCCGCAACAGATCGATTTTCCGGTGAGGCCCGAAATGCCGACTGCAAATTCCTTTCGAGTTGAATTCAACCGCAGCGAAGACCTGTCCATCGACATCCTCGCGGATATCGAGAACATCGGCGGGATCATCAACACCGCCGGGACGGCTGTCAGCTTCGTCAACGATTTCATCGCGCTGGCCGAAAGCACGGCGGACAAGCTGGGTGTGCTGGCGGCGACGCTGCGCGTGGCGAGCCTGATCCCGGTCAGCGCGGTCAGCACGCCGGCCTCCATCGCGCTGAACGGCGTCACCGTCACCCAGCAATCGATCCGGGTGGCCGAGGACAGCGCCAGCGCGCTGGAGGAACCTCTGGACCTTCTCGACACCGCGCTGACGCGGATCGCGCTTGGGGTCGAGTTGGGCCGCCAGATCGTGATCGACAACATCGCGGTGATGGAAGCGCGCAACGAAGGGCTGGACACGCTGTTGCGCAATGACGGGCTGACCGACGGCTCCCCGGCGATCGCGGTGGGGGCGCTGGACGGGCAGGCGGGGCTGGACCTTTTGTCGGGCGCGAACGACACCACCCGCGACCTGCTGGACGGGACCGAGGCCTCCCGCGCGCTGTTCGAGGAGTTGAACCTCGCCGTCTTCTCGGCCTTCCCGAACGCGCTGGAGGCGGCGCGGGACACGCTGGAGGGGATCGACCGGCTGATTTCGCCCCTCGCCGATGCGCTGGACGAGTTTGCCGAAGCGATCGAACCGTTCTCGAGCATCCTCGAAAGCGCGCTTGCGGCCCGCGACGCGCTTCTGAACGAGGCGCTGGACGCGGTGCTGGAAAAGACCGGGCTGAACGAGCTGATCGAGGACCTGACCGAGGCGTTGCGGCCCACCCAGCTTGATTACTTCAGCCAGTTTGCCGACCAGGTTCTGGACGAACTTGGCGTCTATGACGTGGCCGAGCGGACGACGGATTTCTGGGAAGAGTTGCAGATCCTGTTCAGCGACAGTGGTCCTTACGCCACGCTGAACGATATCCGGCAGGTCGAATTCGAAGGTCCCGAAGGGCAGGCCGTGCTTTTGGGTACCAATGACGGCGAGCGGCTGAACCCCAACGATCCGTTCCAGAACACCGATTTTGTCCCGCTTGGCGGCGACGACACGGTGGTCGGCGGCAGCGGCACGGACCGGGCATGGTACACCCGCGACATCACCGATTACCGGGTCGAGGCGATCGACGGCGATTTCACCGGCACGCGGCTGCGCGTGTCCGAGCGCGCGCCGGGGGCCGAGGGCGAGGGCACCGACCTTCTGAGCGACGTAGAGCTTTTGCGGTTCGACACGCGCGGCGTCGGGGACATCACCGTCGACCAGGTGCGCCGGTTCGAATATGTCGACGACCCCGACGAGCCTGACCTTGACGGCGATGACGAGGAAAACTGGCTGTTCGGAGACGGACGCGCCAACGTCCTGACCGGGCAGGGCGGTGAGGACCGGCTGTTCGGCGCGGGAGGCAACGACCTGCTGATCGGCGGCGCGGGGCTCGACAGCCTGTTCGGCGGGGACGGTGACGACACGCTGGCCATCGACGCCCGCGACGGGGCCGAGATCGACATCCTTGATGGTGGCGACGGCGATGACCGCGTGTTGCTTCAGACCGACGCGGCGGTGACGGTGGATTTCAGGACCGGGGGCATCGATTTCGGCGGCGGGCGCGTCGGCACCGCTTTCTCGGTCGAGGGGCTGGTCGGTACCCAATTCGACGACACCTATATCGGCGCGGACGGCGCGCAGGTCGTGGAGACCGGAGGCGGCAGCGACGTGTTCCTGATGGCGGGCGAGGGCGATGCCTTTGCCCATCGTCTTGGCGACACCAGCGGCGAGTATGCCAGCATTTCCTTCGCCGGGGGCGACTATGCCTCGGGCGTGCGGGTGGAGATGTACGAGGACCCCGACGGCGTCAGCAGCGGCACCCATAGCGGCGTGTTCGACACGACCCGCGCGGGTGACGGCAACCTCGACCGCCTGCTTCAGGACGTCACGGTGGTCGAGGGCACCGCCATGGGCGACGTGTTCTATGCGCTGGGTTCGCTTGACGGCGATATCTCGGCCCAGGTCACGGTCGATGTCACCATCGCGGGCGAAACATTCGCGGTTTCGGGCAACGCCTTTCTGGGCGGCGGCGGGACGGACGTGTTCTTTGGCTCGGAACTGGGCAACGTGTTTCTGGGTGGGGAGGGGTTCGACCTGCTCAATTACAGCCTCGACGCGATCGAGGCGGCGGAGGTGTCCGACAACGGGGTGCGGGGGATCACCGTCGATTTCGCGGCGGGGACGGTCACGTCGCGCGGCGTCACCGGGCAGGATTTCGGCGACGACATCTTCCGCGATATCGAGGGGGTCGTGGGCACGCGCATCTCTGACCTGTTCCTCGGCGATGACGGGGACAACGTGATCTACGGCTTCCAGGGGTCCGACACGATCCTTGCCGGGGGCGGCGACGACATCATCAACCTGACCGATCTGGTCAATGCCGAGGTCGATGCCGGGTCGGGCAGTGATTTCGTGGCGCTGGGCTGGTCCGAAGATGCCACCGTAGACGGCGGCGACGGGATCGATACGCTCGACCTGATGCCGGGCGATACCTTCCGGCTCGACCGGTTCTTCGAGGACCAGATCGCGGGCGAATATGCCAATCCGCTTGTGCTGGAAGGTGGCTGGACGGTCGATCTTGCCGCCGGAACAACCGCGGCGGATTTTCTTCGCGAAAACGCGCCGGCGGGAACGGTACCTTTCACCCAGGAAAACCTCGTGACCTCGTTCGAGAACGTGCTGGGCAGCGAGTTGGGGGACACGGTCACCGGCAGCGACGGCGCGAACGCGGTCTTCGGGCGGGGCGGTGCGGATTCGCTGGTCGGTGCGGGTGGGGCGGACATCCTTGACGGGGGAGCCGATGCCGACACGCTGTCGGGTGGCGAGGGCGACGACGTGCTGGCAGGCGGTGCCGGGGATGCGGCGGAGGACGTGCTGACCGGCGGGGGCGGGGCGGACACGTTCCTGCTGTCGCCCGAGGGTGGCGCGGACCTGATCGCCGATTTCACGCCCGGCACCGACAGCCTGTCGATCGAGGCGTTCGGCATCCCGGTGGCGGACGTGTCGCTGGTCGACGTGCCGGGGGCGGTCAACGTGGTGATCGACGGCACGGTCGTCGCGGTGCTTCAGGGCGTGGCGGCGGCCGACATCGCGCCCGGCGATTTCCTCGTCGCGCCGCCGCGCGCGCCGCTCGAGATCGCGGGCACCGAAGCGGCGGAGCAGCTGGCGCCACCCGCCGACGAGGTGCCCGGCACCCGGTACGATATCGACGCGGGCGGGGGCGACGACACGATCCTCGGCGGCAGCGCCGAGGACCGGATACAGGGCGGCACCGGGGCCGATAGCGTGGCGGCGGGCGATGGCGATGACAGCGTCTTCGGCGGCGGCGGCGGCGACACGCTGCGCGGCGGCGGTGGCGACGATTTCGTGTCGGGCGATGCCGGGGCCGACGTGCTTCTTGGCAGCGAGGGCACCGACAAGCTGCTGGGCGGGCAGGGCAACGACACGCTGACCCCGGTGGGCGAGGAGGTCGCGCGCGGCGGTGACGGCGACGACACCTTCGTCATCACGCAGGGATTCGAGGCCACGGGGCCCGTCCGCATCGACGGCGGCGGGAACGACAATCGCGGCGACGTTCTGCGCCTGTCCGACGAGGCGGTGGTGGTCGAGAACGGCGACGGGTCGGGCACGGCCACGCTGGCCAACGGCACCGTCATCGCCTTCGAGGGGATCGAGCGCGTGCGCACCATGCCCTGCTTCACGCCCGGCACGCGGGTGATGACACGGGCCGGGCCGAAGCCGGTCGAGATGCTGGAGGTGGGCGACGAGGTCGTGACCCGCGACCACGGCTTCCGCCCGATCCGCTGGATCGGCGCGCGGCACCTTGCGGTGCGCGATGCGCACCGGCCCGAGTTTCGCCCCGTCCGCATCGCGCAAGGCGCGCTGGGCGACGGGCCGGAGCGGACCATGCGTGTCTCACCCCGCCACAGGATGCTGATGCGCGCCGCGATGGCCGAGCTGCACCTCGGCCAGTCCGAGGTGCTTGTCCCCGCGCTGCACCTAGTGGGCCGCGAGGGCATCACGCAGGAGTCGGGCGGCGCGGTCACCTATATCCACCTGATGTTCGACAGCCATGAAATCGTGCTCGCCGACGGGGTGTGGAGCGAAAGCTTCCATCCCGGAGAGCAGACCCTCGCCGCCCTGTCGGACGCGCAGCGGGAGGAGATTTTCGGTCTGTTCCCCGACCTCGCCACCGACCCCGCCTGCCTGCCGCCGGCGCGGCCCGAGGTGCGGCGCGCGCTGGTCGACCTCGCGCTGGGCTAGGTCACTCGGGCGCGTCGCCGGTATAGGTCCAGCGATACCCCGGCGGGGTAGGCCCCTTGTTGCGCCCGCCCTGCTGCATCTGTTCCCACGCATGCGCGAGGATCCCGACCGAGCGGGAGAGGCAGAAGAGCCCGCGCGCCAGCGGCGGGGCAAAGCCCAGTTCGGCGTAGATCACCGCCGTCGCGCCGTCGATGTTCATGGGGATCGGGCGGCCCTTGCGCGCCTGCAACTCCGCCTCGATCCGGCCTGCCAGCGCCATGATCACGCCGTCACAGGCGCCCTCCGCGACCGCCTCCTGCACCAGCGCCATCAGGCGCGGCGCGCGCGGGTCGGTGGGGGTGTGGAAGCGGTGGCCGAAGCCGGGGATGATCGCGCCCCGTGCCGCGATCCACGCGTCGAGCGCATCGGGCAAGCCGCCGTCGAACCCGGCGACGAAGTGATAAAGCTCCACCGCCTGCTCGCCCGCGCCGCCATGCACGTCGCCCAGCATGTTCACGGCGCTGGCCATCGCGTTGTTCAGGGGCAGCCCGCAGGTCACCGCCATGCGCGCCGCCGCGATGGAGGGCGCCTGCGGCCCGTGATCGACCGCCGCGACCAGCGCCGCCTCGAAAAGCCGCGCCTGCGCGGGCGTGGGGCGGTCGCCGCGCACCATCAGCCAGATCATTTCGGGGAAGCTGACGTTGCCGATCAGGTCCTCGATGGGCGTGCCGCGAATGTCGATCCGGCCCGGCTCCATGTCGATGATCGCGGTGGACCACCAATCGGATACGTCGCTCATATCACCCCGTCCTTCTTCAGTGCCTCGATCTCGGCCTCTGTCAGGCCCAGCCCGCCCCAGACCTCAAGGTTCTGCGCGCCCAGTACCGGCGGCGGGCCTTTCGGAGCGGGGCGGGTGCCGTCGATCACCACCGGGCTGCCGGACAGGCGCAGGGTTTCGTCCCCGCATGGCACCTCCCCGATCAACCCGCGCCCGGCCATCTGCGGGTCGTCCAGCGCATCCGCGACGCCAAGAACCGGGCCGCAGGGCACGCCCAAAGCGTTCAATTCGGTCACCCAGCGCGCGGCAGGAGCGGTGCGCAGCGAGGCTTCCAGTTCCCCACGCAGCACGTCGCGGTTGGCCTTGCGGTGCTCCCGCGTGGCGAAGCGCGGATCGGACAGCAGGTCGTCGCGGCCAAGATGCCGCGCCAGGGCCTCCCACTGCACGTCGCGGTTTGCGGCGATGTTGATGGGGTGGTCGGCGGTGGCGAAGCTCCCGGACGGGGCCGAGGTCGGGTTCTCGTTGCCATGCGGGACCGGGGCGGTGCCGCCGATCATGTGGTTCGACACGACCCAGCCCATGGTGGAGACCACCGCCTCGGACATCGCGATGTCGAGGAACGCGCCGCGCGGGCGGGCGTTCAGGGCCGACGCGATGGCGAAGGCGCCGGTCAGTCCTCCCACGGTATCGGCGAGCGGGTAGCCCACGCGGGTCGGCGCGCTGTCCGGGGTGCCGGTGACGGCCATGACGCCGCTGATCCCTTGCACTATCTGGTCATAGGCGGGATCGTCGCGGCGCGGCCCGGTCTGCCCGAACCCGCTGATCGCGGCATAGATCAGGCGCGGGTTCTCGGCCTTCAGCGCGGCATATCCCAGCCCCAGCCGGTCCATCACGCCGGGGCGGAAGTTTTCGACCAGAACATCCGCCGTTTGCACCAGCCGTTTCAGCAGGGCCTTGCCCGCGTCGGCTTTCAGGTCCAGCGTGACGGATGTCTTGCCCGCGTTCTGGGCGAGGAAGCTGATCCCCATGCCGGCTGCGTTCCGCACAGGGTCAGCCCCCAGTTCCCGCGCCAGGTCACCCGAGCCGGGGCGCTCGACCTTGATGACCTCGGCCCCCATCAGGCCGAGGTGATAGCAGCAGAACGGCCCCGCCAGAACGTTGGTCAGGTCGAGGACCCGGACCCCGGCGAGCGGCTCAGTCACCGTCGGCCACGCCCTCGGCCCGGAGCCGCGCCCGGCGCGCGCGGTAGCTGGGCAGGAGCACCAGCACGACGGCGAGGATCAGGAGGCCCAGCGTCATCGGACGCTCCCACACGAAGCTCGCCCCGTCATAGAGGTTCATCGAGCGGGTGAAGTTGTCCTCCAGCATGGTGCCGAGGATGAAGCCGATCAGCAGCGGAGCCAGCGGGTAGTCGGCGAACTTGAAGATCGTCGCGCAGATGCCGAAGCCCACGAGGATCAGAAGCTCGGTCGCGTTGTTCTGGCCGATATAGGCCCCCATCAGCGTGAAGAAGAGGATGAAGGGGATCAGGAAGTTGCGCGGCACCGCCAGCACCTTGGCGATGTAGGGGATCAGCGGCAGGTTCAGGATCAGAAGCACCACGTTGCCGATATACATCGAGATGATGACCGCCCAGAAGATTTGCGGATCGTCGACCATCAGGCGCGGCCCCGGCGTGACGTTCAGCGCGATCAGCGCGCCCAAGAGGATCGCCGTGGTGCCCGATCCGGGGATGCCCAGCGTCAGAAGCGGCACGAAGGACCCGGTGCAGGCGGCATTGTTCGCGGTCTCGGGCGCGGCGAGGCCCTTGATCGAGCCGTGGCCGAACTCCTTCTGTTCGTCGCCCTTGGCGATGTTGCGCTCGACCGCGTAGCCGAGGAAGGACGCGATGGTCGCCCCCGCGCCGGGAAGAACGCCGATGAAGAAGCCCTGCAGCGACTGGCGGCCGATCACGGGGGTGATCTTCTTCGCCTCCTCGCGGGTGATGCGCAGGTCCTTGATCTCTCCGCTGTCGCCCTGGGCCGAGCGGGAGGGTTTGAGGACGAGGTAGAGCGCTTCGGGCAAGGCGAACATCGCCATGGCGAGCGTGATGAAGCCGAAGCCCGATTGCAGGTCCATCATGCCCATGGTGAAGCGCGGGGCGTTGAACTGCGCGGTCTCTCCGACCGTGGCCATGATGAGACCCAGCACCGTCATCAACAGCGCCTTCGACACCTGGCCCGTGCCCGCGAAGGCCGCGATGGCCGAAAGCCCCACGACCATCAGCGCGAAGTATTCCGACGAATGGAACAAAAGCGCGACCGAGGACAGCATCGGCGCGAAGATCATCAAGAGGATCGCCCCGATCGTGCCGCCCGCGAAGGACGCAATGGCGGCGATGGTCAGCGCCTTGCCGGCCTTGCCCTGTCGCGCCATCGGGTAGCCGTCGAAACTTGTGGCAACGGTCCCCGCGACACCGGGGGCGTTGAGCAGGATGGACGAGGTCGACCCGCCGAAGATCGCGCCGTAATAGACGCCTGCAAGCAGGATCAGCGCGGTGGACGGATCGCCGATGGTGATGGCGACGGGGATCATGATCGCGATGATCGACATCGGGCCAAGCCCCGGCAGCATGCCGATGAAGGTGCCGATCAGGCAGCCGCCGATCACCATCAGGATGTTCTGGAACGAAAAGGCCGTGGCGAGGCCCAGCAGGATACCTTCAAGCATGGCTCAGATCCCCATGAAGACGGGCAGGGGGCGCAGGAAGATGCCGAGGATCTCCTGCACCAGGTACCAGATGCCGAACGTGGCGATGGCGGCGACCACGATCATCGTGATCCAGCGCCGTTCGCCAAGGATGACCGATCCGCCGATCAGGAACCCGCCGGTCGCCAGCAGGAAGCCCGCGGGGCGCAGCAGAAGCGCGTAGGCCACCATCAGGCCCAGCAGCAACAGCGCCTGACCCAGCTTGTATTCGTGCAGGCGGCGGTAATCGATGTCGCCGATGGTGACTTCGCTTTTCTCGATCCCCAGAAGGACGATCAGCGACAGGACCACGCCGGCGATGGACAGGACCTTGGGAAAAGAGGACGGCCAGACGGCCGAGCGGCGCATGATGGGCGGCATCGAGGCGTCCATCGTGAACCATGCGGTGTAGCCGTAGACGAGGCACACACCCAGAAGGACCAGCGCGATCCAGCGATCCAGAGCCATCTTTCTCCCCCTCAAGATGGAAAGAGGGCGGGAAGACCCCGCCCTCGAACAGTCAGATTATCAGAGGAAGCCGAGCTTCTTCATCAGGTCGCCGATCACCTTTTCCTGGTTTTCCAGGAAGGACAGGAAGTCGTCGCCCGAGTTATGGATGTTCACCCAGCCGTTGCGCGCGCGCACTTCTTCCCATTCCGGGGTGTCGTACATCTTGGCGATAGCGTCCTGGTACATCGCCAGCTTGTCACCCGGCAGGCCCGGCGCCGCGAAGAAACCGCGCCAGTTCACGAAGGAGGTGTCGATGCCCTGTTCCTTCATGGTGGGTGCGCTATCCATTGCCGCGACACGCTCGTCCGCGGTCACGCCGATGATCTTGACTTCACCCGCCTGCGCCAGTGCGACCGCTTCGGAAAAGCCGGTCGAAAGGGCCGCGATTTCGCCCGACAGCAGGGCTGCCATGGCTTTGCCGCCCGCGTCGTAGGGGATGTATTTCACGTTCAGCGCGTCCTTGCCGGCGGCTTCCATCACCATCGCCGCGACAAGGTGGTCCATGCCGCCGGGGACCGAGCCGCCGCCGATGGCGGTGCCCGCCGGGTCGGCGTCATAGGCCGCGATCAGGTCGGCCATCGAGTTGATGTCGCTGTCGGCGGCCACGACCATCGCGGCATAGTCGCCGATGGTGCCCGCAACCAGCGTCAGGTCGCGGAAGTTGTGCGGGAAGACGCCCGTCAGCGAGCGGATCACGATGGGGGTCGAGTTGACCATCAGCGTGCCGTAATTGCTTTCGGCGTTCTCGATCAGGTAGCCGATCGCCTTGCCGCCGCCACCGCCGGACATGTTTTCATAGGATGCCGAGCCGACAAGGCCCGCATTGGTTAGCGCCTCGCCGGTGCCGCGCGCGGTCCCGTCCCAGCCACCGCCGGCTCCGCCGGGGATCAGGAAGTGGATGCTGTCGAGCACCTGGTGCCCGTCGGCCAGCGCCGGGCCGGTCAGGCCAAGGGCGGCCACGGCCGCGATCAGGGCGCGGCGGCCCATCGTGAATGTCGTCATGTTTTCCTCCCATTTGACAACCGTCCGCAGCGCGGATCAGTTGGACGACAGAAACCACGCCAACCTGACACGGACCTGTCACCGGCGAGATTTGATGGGGTTTGGATGAAATTTCTGCTGGTCGAGGACAACAGGGCCCTTGCCGACGCGGTGGCATCCCGCATGCGGCTGGACGGCCATGTCATTGATCATGCAGAGAAACTTGAAGACGCATCCGCCTTTGTCGCAACCGGGGATTACGATCTTATCCTGCTCGACATCATGCTGCCCGATGGCGATGGCCGCACCTTCCTGGAACGCCATCGCGCCAGCGACCTGGACACGCCGGTCATCGTGTTGACGGCGCGCAGCCAGGTGTCGGACCGCATCGGCTCGCTCGACCTTGGCGCGGACGACTACATCACCAAGCCCTTCGATCATGCCGAGCTTGAGGCGCGCTGCCGCGCCGTCCTGCGGCGCAAGTCGGGCAATGCCAAGACCACCATCGAACGCGGCGGGATCGTGTTCGACCCGGTGGCGGGGCACCTGTCGGTGGGCGGCGTGGGCGTCACGCTGCGCAACCGCGAATTGCGCCTGCTGGAGGTGTTCCTGAACGCGCCGGGGCAGGTCTTTTCCAAGCAGAAGCTGGCGGACCGGCTGTTTTCCTATGACGACGACGTGTCGGAGAACGCGATCGAGGTCTATATCGGCCGCCTGCGCAAGCACCTCGAAGGGTCGGAGCTAAGCATCACGACCCTTCGAGGTCTGGGTTATCGGCTGGACCATGCAGGATAATCCCAAGGTCTCGGGCTCGCTGCGGAAGCGGCTGGTGCTGACGCTGATCGGGGGCGCGGCGCTGTTGGCGTTCCTTTTGTTCCTCGCGGTGCGCAATTTCGCGGTGCAGGTCGCGCAGCAGGGGCAGGACAATATCCTGTTCGCCTCCGCCTCGTCGATGCTGGACGCGGCGAGCCTGAGGGATGGCGTGGTGGAGGTGGACCTGCCCTATTCCGCCTTCGCCATGCTGACCACGCCCGCCGATGACCGCGTCTTCTACGCGATCTACGAGGACGGGACGTTCCTGTCGGGGTATGACGACCTGCCGTTCTTCGGATCGCTGGACGATGACCGCCCGAGGTACCGCACGGCGCAGATGCGCGGGGCGACGGTGCGGCAGATCAGTGCGCACCGGACGCTGATCGGCGCGAACCGGCGCATCAACCTGCAGATCGTGCTGGCCCAGACGCAGGACGCGCTGTCGGAGACGCTGGACCGGATCTTTCGCACGGCGGCGCTGTTGGGCGTCAGTTTCTTCGCGCTGGCCGCCGCGATGTCGCTGTGGGTCACGTCGTCGACGATGGGGCAGCTCAACCGCCTGACCACGTCGGTCACGCGGCGCGGGCCGCAGGACCTGAGCCCGTTCCGCAACCCCGTCCCGCAGGAGATGGCGCCGCTGGTGAAGTCGCTGAACTCGCTGATGGGGCGGCTCGACCATTCGCTCAGCCAGTCGGAGGATTTCATCGCCGAGGCCGCGCACCGCGTCCGCACGCCGCTGGCCACGGTCCGGTCTTATGCCGAGGCGACGCTGCAGCGGGTCGACAAGGAGGAAAACCGCGAGGCGATGCGGTCGATGATCAAGGCGATCGACGAAAGCTCGCGCACGGCGGGGCAGTTGCTGGACCACGCCATGATCACCTTCCGCGCCGACCAGATGGAGCGGCGCGAATTCGACCTTGTCGAATTGCTGCGCGAACTGGTGCTGCAACTGGCCCCCATCGCCGAGATGAAGGACCTGGCACTCAACCTGCATGGCGCGCCGTCGGTGCCTTATGCGGGCGACCCGATCCTGATCCAGAACGCGGTGCGCAACCTGATCGACAACGCCATGAAATACGGGCCCGCCGAAAGCGCGGTGGACATCACCGTGACCGCCGGGCCGCCGGTCAGGATCACCGTCTGCGACGAGGGGCCGGGCTTCCCGGCGGACGAGATCGACCGGCTGACCACCCGTTTCGCGCGCGGCCAGAATGCCGAGGGCAAGGTCGGGTCGGGCCTTGGCCTGACCATCGCGCAGGACGTGGCGGGCGCGCATGGCGGCAGCATCGAATTGTCCAACCGGGAGGAGGGGGGCGCATGCGTTACCTTGTTGCTGTGATCCTCGCGCTGCTGGCGCTGCCGCTCGCGGCGCAGGACTGGGAAGACCGGCAGGTCTTTGGCGCGGGGGACGCCGCCGTGACGCTGCGCATCGTGTCGAGCACCGACACCGACCTTTTCGCACCGCTGATCGAGGGGTTCGTCAGCGCCAATCCCGACATCGCCATCGAGTACCTCGTCACCAACACAAGCGATATCGACAAGCGCTTTCGCGCCACGCCCGAGGCCTTCGACGTGGCCATTTCCAGCGCCATGGACCTGCAACTGAAGCTCACGAATGACGGCTATGCCGCGACGCTGGAAGGCGTGACGCATCCCGCATGGGCGCAGTGGCGGCAAAGCCTGTTCGCCTTCACCTCGGAACCCGCCGCCATCGTGGTGAACCGCGCCGCGTTCGAGGGGCTGGCGATCCCGCGCACCCGGCAGGAACTGATCGAGATCCTGCGCGCCCATCCCGACCGGTTCCGGGGCCGCGTCGGCACCTATGACGTGCGGCAATCGGGGCTGGGATACCTTTTCGCCACGCAGGACGCCCGCGCGTCGGAGACCTTCTGGCGGCTGATGGAGATCATGGGCGGGCTCGACGTTGCGCTGTACTGCTGTTCCGGCGACATGATCGACGACCTGATCGCAGGGCGCATCGCCGTCGCCTACAACGTGCTGGGCAGCTATGCCGAGGCGCGGGTGGCGGGGGACGGGCCGCTGGACATCATCCTGCCGTCGGATTTCCGGACCACGATGATGCGCACGGCGCTTGTATCGGGCGATTCGCCCCGGCCCGAGGCGGCAGAGCGGTTCGTGCGCGCGCTGATCGCCTACACGCCCGAAGGGGCCGCTGCGGGGGGCGGGCGGTCGCTGCCGCCGCTGGCCGTCGAGGACCCCGGCGCCGACCGCGCGACGATCCCTCTGGGCCCGGCGCTGATGACCTTCCTCGACGCGTTGAAACGCGACAAGTTCCTGGAGGAATGGGAAAACGCCGTCGTTCAGGACTGAACGCGGTGCGGTGCGGCGATGTCGGGAAGAAGTGGCAGCCCGTAGGGGAATCTTAAAAGTGAACATGTAGATGCTGTATTCAAATACACTAGGTTTTGAATTCGACCCGCATATAAGCGTGGAGCAAGACGGTGACGCTGTCATAGTTACACCAATTGTGTAACGTCCGGACGAGACGGTTAGCCTGACGGCTATCGAAGTTTTTGCCAGCACAATCGGTCTGCAGGGACCGGCAAGCCTGCCGGGTAGCGGCTCGGGCGGGACCCTGCTGCAACCACCCAACTCTATAGACGAGCCTGAACCCGCGTTCTATTACTAAGGGTGGGAAGTCGTGAATGGCGTGCGGTTAGTTCGACGCGCCTCACGGCCTATGGCCGTGAGGGCAAACCCCAAGATCAGGCATCCCGGACCGGCCACCGCTGAAGCGATCTGACTAACCTTTAAACACCTATAGCACGTCCGAAACCAAGGTGCCTGAGCAGGAAATTCGCTATTCTAAGTCGTTGACGCGCTTGGCCGTCGCTTCGATCATGGCCCGTTCTTCTTTTTCTCTGACCTCTTGTTCAGTTCGCGCCTTTTCGGCTCTTGATATCCGCTCAGCTTCGCGCGCGTTTACTTCTTGAATGATCTTTCCGAGTTCGGATTTCAATCCGGTCTCTATCTCCACAAGCGGGCAATCAACTCTAATGTAAGCTCCTTCGACCTGAGCGTGTCGTTTCATCATATAAAAATGATCACGCCAAGAACGATTGAAGTCGTCTATCCAATCAGCGCTAGGGGAGGCTGAAAGAGTCAAGTAAACGTGGTATATTGCACCCTCGAACTTGTACGTTCTGTTGGCATCCATCCCAGTAATCTTGATGCTTGCCTGCTCTGTGTTCCTCATCTTGTTCACCCAATACCTTGCCTTCAACTAAGCATACACAAACTTCGATCATTCGTCCCGATGCTTTGCGCACCATCCGCATTCATCGGCGGCATGTTCCTCGTATGCTTCCTTGAGAAGATTTGTGTATTCGCGCGCTTCTAGCTCCGCTGCCCATGGCACCGGGCCATTTTCGCCCCGATTGCGGTCAGCCATTGCGAATCGGTAGAAATCGCCGTCGCCTCCTAGACCATCGTACCCGCCGCCATAAATTTGCTCATGGTAGGGGCACTGTTGCAAATAGCCTTTGGAAACCAAGTAACGGGCAGCGGCTCCAAGGTTTTGTTCGTGTTCAATCATCATTTCTTTGGCGCGACCCATATCATCCTCCGGTTGTTCGCGGACTGGTGATATAGGGGATGGGCGCAAACCTTCCAAGTAGCCTACCGGCTATAATGAGGTAATCGTTGCTATGCCTCTCTGCGCCATTGTGTTTAAAATGAGGTGAAACGCTTACGTGGAGCGCCATTTAACTATTTATTTTCATTGCCTTGCAGGAAGAAGTGGCAGCCCGTAGGGGAATCGAACCCCTCTTTCCAGGTTGAAAACCTGGCGTCCTAACCGATAGACGAACGGGCCACGCTGTGGTGGGGCGGGTTTAGGCAAACCGCCCGCGCTCTGCAAGTGGAAAATGTGCCGCGGTGCGCGGCGATCAAGGGCTGGCCGGGGCGGCGTCCAGAAGGGCCAGTTGCGGGCTTTGGCGGCCTTGCCAGGTGTTGATCTCCAGCCGCCCGGCGACGTGGAACCGCGCCCCGCCGTGACCCGACAGCGCCGCGCCCATCGGGCCGTCGAACGCGCCGAAGGCGATCGCGTCGATCCGCGCGCCCAGCCCGTCGCCGAGGGACAGTTTCAGGTGCCCGGAGCCTACTTCGCGCGCGTGCAGGACGCGGCAATCGGGCAGGGCAAAGCGGGGCGCGGGCGCGCCGGCCCCGTATGGCCCCGCGCGGTCGAGGTCCTTGACGAGGTCCACCGTGGCCGCATTGGGCATCAGCGTGCCGTCCAGCACGAGGTCGCGCGGGCCAAGCCGGTCGGCGCCCTGTGCTGCCAGCAGTTCGGACAGGCGTTCCATCGCGGCAGGCAGTTGCGCGCGGGACAGCGACAGGCCCGCCGCCATCTTGTGCCCGCCGCCCTTCTCGATCAGGCCCTCGCGGGCCAGCCGCTGGATCGCGGCGCCAAGGTCCACGCCCGCGACCGACCGGCCCGAGCCCTTGCCCGCGTCCCCGTCGAAGCCGATCACGATGGCGGGGCGGTTGGCGTGTTCCTTGAGGCGCGAGGCCACGATCCCCACCACGCCGGGATGCCAGCCATCGCCCGCCGCCCAGACCAGCGGGCCATCCATGCCGCGCTCTTCGGCCTGCGCCAGTGCGGCGTCGCGCACGCGCGCCTCGATCTCGCGGCGTTCGGTGTTCACCTCTTCCAGCCGGTCGGCCAGTGCCGCGGCCTCGGCCGGGTCGGTGGTGGACAGGAGCCGCGCGCCAAGGTCCGCCCGGCCCACGCGCCCGCCCGCGTTCACGCGCGGGCCAAGCACGTAGCCGAGGTGGTAGGCGGCGGGCGCGCAATCGAGCCGGGCGGCATCGGCCAGCGCCACGAGGCCGGGCCGTTCCCGCCGCGCCATGATCTTCAGCCCCTGCCGCACGAAGGCGCGGTTCACGCCGATCAGAGGCGCGACATCCGCGACCGTTCCCAGCGCCACGAGGTCGAGCATCGCCATCAGGTCGGGGCCCGCATTGCCCGCCGCGCGCAATTGCCGTCCGCATTCGACCAACGCCAGAAAGACGACGCCCGCCGCGCAGAGATGCGCGAGGTCGCCGGTTTCGTCCTGCCGGTTGGGGTTCACCACGGCAAGTGCGGGGGGCAGCGTCTCCCCGCCGAGGTGGTGGTCGAGCACGATAACGTCCGCGCCCTTTGCCGCCGCCAGCGCGTCATGGCTGAGCGTGCCGCAATCGACGCAGATGATCAGGTCATGCTCTGCCGCCAGCGCCTCCATCGCGGGGACGTTGGGGCCATAGCCCTCGTCGATCCGGTCGGGGACATAAAGCGTCGCCGTCAGCCCGAAATGGCGCAACCACGTGACCAGCAGCGCGGCGGAGGTGCCGCCATCCACGTCGTAATCGGCGAAGATCGCGATGCGCTCGCGCGCGGTGACGGCGGCCACCATGCGCGCGCCCGCCTGTCCCATGTCGCGCAGGTCGCGCGGGTCGGGCATCAGGTCGCGCAGTTTCGGATCGAGGTAGGAAGCCGCCGCGTCGGGCGCGACCCCCAGCCGCGCGAGCACAAGCGACAGGGCCGGGGAGAGCCGCGCGGTTTGCGCCAGCGCCGCCGCCGCGCGTTCGACCGCGACGCCGGGGCCGACCCAGCGGCGCCCGGTCAGCGAGGTTTCGATCCCGAGGAAGGCGGGTGGATGCGGCATGGCCTTGTTCATCCCTCAAGCCTACAGGATGTTGGGCCGTACCGCCAAGCGCCCACCACAAGTTGTGCACAGCTTTCTGTGCGGCGGGGGCGTCAGGTCGGGTTGCGATAGACCATGCGGCGGACCGATCCGGTCTTGGACCGCATCAGGATCGTCTCGGTCGTGAGGTGCCCGACCTCGCGCTTGATCCCCGGCAGGAGCGAGCCCGAGGTCACGCCGGTTGCGGCGAAGATCACGTCCTGCGTCACCAGGTCGTCGCGGGTATAGACGCGGTCGAAATTGGTGATGCCGGCTTTCTGGGCGCGGCCGCGTTCGTCGTCGTTGCGGAAGAGAAGCTTGCCGAAGAACTGCCCGCCCATGCATTTCAGCGCGGCGGCGGCCAGCACGCCTTCGGGGGCGCCGCCCGATCCCATGTACATGTCGATGCCGGTCTGGTCGGGTTCGGCGCAGTGCATGACGCCGGCCACGTCACCGTCGGTGATCAGGCGGATGGCGCAGCCGGTGCCGCGCAATTCCTCGATCATGTCCTCGTGGCGGGGGCGTTCCAGCACGCAGACGGTGATGTCGTTGGTCGAACATCCCTTGGCCGCCGCCAGGGCCGAGACGCGTTCGGAGGGCGACATGGTCAGCGTCACCACGCCGGTCTTGAAGCCGGGGCCGATGGCCAGCTTTTCCATGTAGACGTCGGGCGCGTGCAGCATCGATCCGCGCGGGCCCATGGCGATCACGGTCAGCGCGTTCGGCATGTCCTTGGCGGTCAGCGTGGTGCCTTCCAGCGGGTCGAGCGCGATGTCGACGCCGGGGCCGGTGCCCGATCCGACCTCTTCGCCGATGAACAGCATCGGAGCCTCGTCGCGTTCGCCTTCGCCGATGACCACGACGCCGGTGATGTCGAGCTTGTTCAGCTCGTCCCGCATGGCGTTCACGGCGGCCTGGTCGGCGGCCTTCTCGTCTCCGCGCCCGATCCACTGGGCCGAGGCGATGGCCGCCTGTTCCGCGACGCGGGCGAGGCCCAGGGACAACATGCGGTCGTTGAAATCGGTCTTGGTGGGCATCGGATGGTCCTTTGTCGAAACGGGCGCCGTGCAAGCGGTGTATCGGCCCGGATACCCGCGTTCAAGGCGGGCCGGCGCCTCACCCGTGGGGTTAGCGCTAAACCGTGGCGCGATGCCGCCGGGTGCCGGTTTTCAGACCGTTTCGATCCTGAGCGCGACGGGCATCCCGTCCACCACGTCGAGCGCTGCCATGGCCGACAGAGCCTTTTCGAGCGCGTCGGGCGCGGCTTTGTGCGTGACGATCAGGACGGGGGCGACCGGGTCCTCGTGGCCGTACTGGCGCATCCGGTCGATGGACACGCCCGCCTCTCCGAGCGCGGTGGCGACCTTGGCGAGCGCGCCGGGTTTGTCGTGCAGCGCAAGGCGCACGTAGAACGGCGCGGGGGCGACGGATTTGGCGGGTGTCGCCTGCGTCAGCGCGGCGGCGGGCTTGCCGAAGGTGGGCAGGCGGGTGCCGCGGGCGATGTCGACGATGTCCGACAGCACGGCCGAGGCGGTCGGCCCTTCGCCCGCGCCCGCACCGCGCAGCACGATCTGGCCCACGTGGTCGCCTTCGATCACCACCATGTTCGTGCCGCCGGTCAGCTGGCCGAGCGGAGAGGCGGCGGGGACAAGGCAGGGCGTCATGCGCTGTTCCAGCCCCCGGCCCGTCATCTGGCAGACGCCCAGCAGCTTGATCTTGTAGCCCATGTCGGCGGCGGCGCGGATGTCCTCGATCGTGACCGAGCCGATGCCCTGCAATTCGACCGCGTCGAAGGCCACGCGCGTGCCGTAGGCGATGGCGGCCAGCAGCGCGAGCTTGTGGCCCGCGTCGATCCCGCCCACGTCGAGGTTGGGATCGGCTTCGAGGTAGCCCAGCCCGTCGGCCTCGGCGAAGGCCTCGTCATAGGTGAGGCCCGCATCCTCCATCCGCGTCAGGATGTAGTTGCAGGTGCCGTTCATCACGCCCATCACGCGGGTGATGTCGTTGCCCGCCAGCCCTTCGGTCAGGGCCTTGATGACGGGGATGCCGCCCGCGACGGCGGCTTCGAACCGCAACACGGCGCCCGCGGCCTCGGCGACTTCGGCGAGCGGCTGGCCGTGATGGGCCAGCAGCGCCTTGTTGGCGGTAACCACGTCCTTGCCCGCGGCGAGCGCGGCTTCGGTCGCGGCCTTGGCCGGGCCGTCCTCGCCCCCCATCAACTCGACGAAGACATCGACATCGTCGCGCGTGGCAAGCGCGACGGGATCGTCCTCCCACGCGTAATCGGCAATCGACACGCCGCGATCCTTGCCGCGCGACCGGGCCGACACGGCGCTGATCGCGATCTCGCGGCCCGTCCGTTCGGTGATCAGGGCGGCCTTCTGGCGCAGGATCCGCACCACGCCCACGCCCACGGTGCCCAGACCGGCAATGCCCAGTCTCAACGGTTCGGTCATGTCTGGTCTCCCGGTAGGCGCAGTGGATGCCGGGCGGTCTATCCCGCGGGGCAGGGTGGCGCAACCGCGCAATCGGGTGGCGGAGTCAGGGGCGCACGCCGCGCGCCATCCGCCGCTTGGTCGCGGCGTCGACCACCGGGCCGCCGAGCCGCGCCGCGCGCGCGCGCAGGGCCGCGACGCGGCTCAGGACCTGGCCTTCGAGGTCGGGCGTGACCAGCCGCGCGGGCGAGGCGATCAACGTGTCGATCGGCAGAAGCGCCGGGAAGTCGCGGTCATAGATGCCGGGATCGACCGCCGCGTCCAGTTCGGGAAACTGGGAACAGGCCGCGAGGGCGGCGGGCAACAGCAACATGCGCAGGGCGGCGCGACGCATCGGGCATCCTTTCCAGATGCCCCCGTCTTGCCGGAAGGGCGCGCGCCGTGCAAGTCGGGGCTTGATTTGAACACCTGTTCAGATACCAACGGTGCATGGCCCGTACGCAAGGCAGCTTTTCGGACGTGACCGGTCCGCGCATTCACGCGGCAGCGCAGGCGCTTTTCGCGCGCCACGGCTATGCCGCCGTGTCGATGCGCCAGATCGCGGGCGAGGTGGGCGTGCAGGCGGGGGCGCTTTACAACTACACGCCCGACAAGCAGTCGCTGCTGGTGGCGCTGATGCGCGCGCATATGGACGAGCTGCTGTCGACCTATGCCGCCGAGGACGTGCCCGACGATCCCTGCGCCGCGCTGCGCCATTTCGTGCGGTTCCACATCCGGTTCCACCTGCCGCGCCACGACGCCGTCTTCATCGCCTACATGGAGCTGCGGAACCTGTCGCCCGAGAACTTCACTGTGATCGAGGCGCTGCGCCGCGATTACGAAACCCACCTTGAAACGATCCTGCGCTCGGGCAACGGCACCTCGGTGTTCGACGTGCGCGACACCAAGCTGACGACGCTGGCCATTATCGCGATGCTGACCGAGATCACGACGTGGTACCGCGAAGGCGGGCGGCTGGCGCAGGCGGAGGTGGAAGAGATCTACCTCGCCCTCGTCTGCCGCATGGTGCGCGGCGCCGAGGGGGGATGAAGGGAGTCGGCTGGCGAGCAGCCGACCTACATCCCATCGCCCCAAGTAGGTCGGCTGCTCGCCAGCCGACCCCCCCCGAAAGGTCAGTGCGCGGGCTGGATGAACGTGCCGTTGCGCAAGTCGCGGAACGCCTGTTCCAGTTCGGCCCGCGTGTTCATCACGATCGGCCCGTGCCACGCCACCGGCTCCTGGATCGGCGCGCCCGAGATCAGCAGGAACCGGATGCCGTCGGGCCCCGCCTGCACCGTCACCTCGTCACCCGTGCCGAAGCGCACCAGCGTGCGGTTGCCGCTGAGGTCGCGGATGTTGACCTCCTGTCCCGCCACTTCCTTTTCCAGCAGCACGCCTTGCGGGTCCGACGCATCGGCGAACTTGCCTGCCCCGTCGAAGATATAGGCGAAGGCGCGGCGGTAGGTGTCGATCCGGAACGTCTTGCGCACCCCCGCGGGCACGAAAATGTCGAGGTATTGCGGATCGGCGGCGATCCCGTCGACCGGGCCGGTCTTGCCCCAGAACGAGCCGACGATCACCTTCACGCGGGTGCCGTCGTCGTCGATGATCTCGGGGATGTCCTTGCCTTCCACGTCCTGGTAGCGCGGCGCGGTCATCTTGAGGCTGCCGGGCAGGTTCGCCCACAGCTGGAAGCCGTGCATCTGGCCCTTGGCGTTGCCCTTGGGCATCTCCTGGTGGAGGATGCCCGATCCGGCGGTCATCCATTGCACGTCGCCCGCGCCCAGCGTGCCGGAATTGCCGAGGCTGTCGCCGTGTTCGACGGTGCCGTTCAGCACGTAGGTGATCGTCTCGATCCCGCGATGCGGGTGCCAGGGGAAGCCTTTCAGGAAATCCTCGGGCCGTTCGTTGCGGAAATCGTCGAACAGCAGGAACGGGTCCAGTTCGGACGGATCCTGGAAGCCGAAGGCGCGGTGCAGGTGCACGCCGGCGCCTTCCATGTGCGGCATGGCGCGGCGGGTCTCGATCGTGGGTCTGAGGGACATGATGTGCCTCCTTTCGTTGCCCAACAGATAAGCCGCGCACCTGCGCACAGCAATGCCGCGTCCTGTGCCGCTGCCCGCCGATTTTGTGCAGAAATGCACAGAGTTTCGTGCTATGGTTGCGATATTCAACGGATTTCATTTCAAGGTGCCCCATGGCCCAGGACTTTGACGACGCCGAATGGGCGCAGATCACCACGCAGCTTGACGGCGACCCGGCCGGATATGGCCTGCCCGAGCGGCGCGACGGATCGGTCGTGCTGGCCTCGTGGAACATCCGCAAGTTCGGCAGGCTCACGCGGGACGACGGCAGCCCGGCGAAAAGCCCCGGTGCCACGGCCATGATCGAACGCTTTGCCGAGCGCTGCGACCTCTTGGCGATCCAGGAGGTGCAGACCGACACGGCGAGCCTTTACGCCCTGCGCGACGCGCTGGCGGCGGGCGGGCAGGACTGGCGCATCCTTTACAGCGACGTCACGGGCCGCGCGCCGGGATACGAGGGCATGTCGGAGCGCGCGGCCTACCTTTATCGCGGGGACCGGGTGCAGCTGGGCAACCTCGCCTCGGATCTGTCGTTCGACCGGCGCGCGGTGATGGACAACAGCAACGAGGCCTTGCGCAAGGTCGTGAGCGCGCAGATCGAGAAGGCGGGCGAAGACGGGCTGATGGCGCAGATCACGGCGTGGCTGACCGGGCAGACGCGGATCGCCGGGGCCAAGCTGCAACGCTTCGTGCAGTTCATCCGCACGCCGCACCTCGTGGAATTCGTGATCCCCGGTCCCGACGGGGCCTACCGGTTCTATTGCGTGAACGCGCATCTGGTGTCCGGCAAAAGCAAGCGCGAGCGCGAGCAGGAGTTCTTTGCCCTGCTGGAATGGCTGCTGATCGACAGCAAGAAGACGGTCACGCCCGGCGGGATCAGTTTCCTGCTGATGGCGGACCTGAACCTCGATTTCCAGTCGAACGTGGACAAGCGCCGCGCGGCGTTCGCGGAATACATGACCTCGATCAACCGCGAGAAGGACCTGCGCGCCAAGGTCAATTTCCCGTTCCTCGACGGGGCCTTTTTCACCAATGCGCGCGGCACCGAGACCTTCGACCACATCGCGTGGATCAGCGAGGATACGCGCCTGCCGCGCGGGCGGCACAACGAGACGCGGGGAACGCATGGCGCGGACGGGTTCGATTACGGCATGTTCGATTTCGCGCGCCTGATCGGGGAGGCCGGGTTCACGTCCGGTGGCGCCCCCGATTACGAGCGGTTCGAACACGACCTGAGCGACCACATGCCCATCTGGGTCCGCTTGCCGCGCCCGGTTGCGGGGCAAGCGGATTTCTCGGTCGACTGAACGCGGCACAAGGTCGCAAACAAGCTTGACCGGCGCGCGGGCGCCGGGCCAGCGTCCCCTTGCACGTGTGAGGGAGAGCACCATGAAAATCGGGTTTATCGGGCTGGGCAATGTCGGCGGCAAGCTGGCGGGCAGCCTTGTGCGGAACGGGCAGGACGTGGCCGTGCACGATCTGGACGCGGGTCTTGTCGCGGCCTTCGTGGCAAAAGGCGCGCGGGACGGCACCGATCCGGCAACGCTGATGCAGACCTGCGACGCGGTCATCACCTGCCTGCCGTCGCCCGCCGCCTCCGACGCGGTGATGGCGCAGATGCTGCCCCATGTCGGCCCCGGCAAGATCTGGATGGAGATGTCGACGACCGATGCGGACGAGGTCAAGCGCCTTGGTCAGGCGGTGATCGCGGCGGGGGGCGCGGCGGTCGATTGCCCGGTTTCGGGCGGGTGCCACCGGGCGGATACCGGCAACATCTCGATCTTCGCGGGCTGCGACCGGGCGACGTTCGACCGCATCCTGCCGCTTCTGACGACGCTGGGCCGGCGGGTGCTGCATACCGGCGATCTGGGCAGCGCGTCGGTCCTGAAGGTGGTGACCAACTACCTCGCCACCGCGAACCTTGTCAGCTGCGCCGAGGCGCTGACCGTCTGCAAGGCGGCGGGCATGGACCTCAACACCAGTTACGAGGCGATCAAGATCTCGTCCGGCACCTCCTTCGTGCACGAAACCGAAAGCCAGGTGATCCTGAACGGGTCGCGCGACATCTCGTTTACGATGGACCTTGTGGCGAAGGATATCGGGCTGTTCCAGGAGGTGGCCGACAAGGCGGGCGTCGCGCTGGAACTGTCGCCGCTGCTGATCGACATCTTCAAGGACGGGATCGCGAAATACGGCCCGCGGGAATTGTCGCCCAACATCATCAAGCGGCTCGAGGAACGCGCGGGCGTCACCGTCACCGCGCCGGGCTTCCCGCCCGAGATGGTCGATGACGAACCGGAAGAGCCGGGATACGAGGTCATCCCCAACCGCGGCTGACCGGTGTCCGCGCCATTCGCCCTCGCCAAGCATCGCGGCGTGAAGTAAAGCGGCGCGGCAGACCGGGGGAGGGCACATGGCCATATCGGGAGAGCTTCTGGCAGAGGTCGCGGCATCGACGCCGCGCCGGATGCTGGGCGTGGGCGTGTTGGCGTCGCTGGGCGTGGTGCTGTTGTGGACCGCCTTTAACACGCCGCCCGCGACGCTGTCGCTGCTGTTGCTTTTACTGGTCGGGGGCGTTGCGGCGCTGTTCGGCGCGGTGCGGATGTGGCGCGCGACCGAGGGCCGGCTGGCGCTGACCACGGACGGGCTGTTCGATCCCGACGGCAAGTGCCTTGCGGGGTGGGAGGACATGGACCGGGTCGATCGCGGGATGCTCGCCTTCAAGCCGTCGAACGGTTTCATGCTGACCCTGAAGTCACCGGGCGCGCGGGCGTGGCGGCCCGGCCTTTTCTGGCAGCTTGGCCGGCGCATCGGCGTGGGCGGCGTCACGGCGGCCGCGCAGGCCAAGGCGATGGCCGATCTCATCTCGATCCGGCTGGCCGAACGGGCGGACGCCGACACGCGCTGACAGCCGGGCCGGCGGACAAAGGAAAACCCCGCCCGATCGGCTGATCGGACGGGGCGTGTCTGTGACAGGGTCGTGTGGGTGCGGGCCGGTCAGCCTGCGTTCCACATCACCTGCGGTGCAAAGCGCGGGCGGGTGAACACGAAGGTTTCCACCTCGTCGCCCAGCAGGCCGATATCGGACACCGAGTCGTACCGCGTCTTGGTCTCCACCAGGATCAGTTGCTCGTTGTGCACCATGTTGGGCAGCTTGTTTGCGAGCTTCTTCACCTGCGTGTTGTTCAGGGGTTCGTAACCGGCGCCCTTCTTTTTCGACCAGACGCGCTGATAGCGGTCCTTGTTGGCGTTGTACTTGACCACCGTGACCCGCAGCGAGGTGTCGGCTGCTTCGGATTCCGACAGGAATTGCAGCAGCTTGTAGGCGTTGGTCATGTAGGTCGGGTCGATGTAGTCGGTTTCCCGGCTGATCATGTCCCCGATCGTGTAGGCCGCCTTCTGCGCCACCGAGTGGGAGCGGAAGTTGTCGAAGAAGATGAACATCGCCATGAACGCCCACAGAAGGACAGGCAGGAGGATGATCGCTTCGACCGACAGGTTGGCTTCCTCGTCCTTGCGGAAGCGTGCGAAAAGCGTGTTCAGTTTGCTTGTCATGTCGATCACCGAGGTTCCTGCACGAAGGCAGAGGTTGCAATAAGCCCCACGTCACCGTTCGCGTCCTTCGCCATCGACTCGCCCAGCGCGGTGGTCGGGAAGAAAGGCGTGAACTTCAGGCAGGCGCGCAGCACCATCAGCTCGTTGTCCAGCCCGTTCGAGAACTGGCGCACCGGTGCGACGGGTGCCGACTGGTCGGTGCAATCCGCGTTGCCGTCGATGGAGGTCCATGCGCGCAGGTCGCGCTGCATCATCTCGAGCCGCAGGTTTTCCTGGCAATCCGGCACCAGTGCGATGTTCTCGCAGATCTGGTCCTTGATCTGGTCGTGCTGCGGAGCGGTGCCGGTCCCCAGCCGGATGTCGCGGACAGTCATGTCAAGCGAGCGTTCCAGCATCGTGTGGCGGACCGTGACCACGCCCAGTTCGACAGAGGCGAGCAGGATCACCATGAAGAGAGGGAACCAGATGGCGAATTCCACCGTCATGGAGCCCTGTTCCTGCGCCATGTGGCGGCGCAGGCGGGAGAAGAGTTTCTGTGTCATTGGATCAGCCTCAGCTGGTTGATTTGGCGCGCGATCGACTGGAAGGCATCTACGATCTCGGAGCCTTCCACTTCGAAGAAGTGTGCGGGCGACGAGGCGCATTGTTCCATCACGTCCGATCCGTGTTCGCCGGTTTCGAAGCCGATGGACCACACCACGATCCCGGCGGCCTTGGCAGCGTCACACGTCTGGTCGAGGTAGGTATCACCCTGGCTCGGCGTGTACTTCGTGAAGTAGAAGTTGCTGTGCTGGTACGACGGAACGTAGTTGTTCAGGTAGTACCACAGCGGGTAGCGCGACCAGTGGTAGTACTCGTTCGACGCGTTGTAGGCCCATTCCTTGATCCGGCGCGTGGTCACGTTCTGACCGTCCGTCATCAGGATGATGGTCTTCAGCGTTTCCGGGTCGGTATAGTCCGCCGGACGGCCCGAGAATTCCGAGTCCACTTCGCCTTCCGCGATCAGTTGCGACACGATCGGGCGGAATGTCGGGTCGAGCATCGCCGTCCCCCACTTCATGCCCAGGTGGATCGACGTGTTTGCGCGGGCGCGCAGCGACGAGATCTGGCTGTTCAGGGCCGAGGCGTTCTGGCTGAACGACGTGATGCGTTCATAGGACCGCTTCGGGCAACCGGGGTTCTGGATGGTGCCCGGATAGTTCGACGAGGATTCGAAGTGCTGGCCCTGCTCCCACGTGCGGCTCAGGTCGATTTCGGTATCGTCGAATTCGCCCGAGTTCCACTCGAGACAGTGCGAGTAGTTGTGTTTGTGGTTCACGTTGAGCTTGTCGTAGATCAACGGGCCCGCATTCACCTGCGCGGTGTAGGGCACGATCGAGATCGAGATCAGGTCTTCGGTTTCCGGCTTGATGACCGTGTTCACGAAGGTCTGGCCCGCGTTGCGCAGGTTGGCGATCTTGTTGTTCCAGCCCATCGAGCCGGAGATGTCGAGCACCATCGAGATCTCGACGTTGCCGATCCGCTCTTCGGCGGTGCCGGAGGCCGGGGCCGACAGGCTGTTGATGCCGAGCAGGTTCATGAAGATCGTGTCGGTCACCGTTTCAGCGGTCGCGGACACTTCCTTGAAGTTGAGGCCGGTATCGACGTCAACACTCTGCAGGTAGTTGCCCATGCCAGCCTTGGCGAAGTAGTCGTTGACCACTGCCGTCGGTTCAAGCGTCTGGTCCAGGTCGGCTGCAGCCAGCACGGCCCGGTCCAGCGTGTGCTGGAGTTTGGTGCGTTTCATTTCGTTCATCATGAGGTCGACGCCGACACCGCCGGCCATCAAGATCATGAAGAACATGAACAGCGAGAAGATCGAGAGTGCCCCGTCTTCGTCGCGAGCAAAGCGAACCATGCGGAACCAGTCCACATAGTTGGGCTTGGCCCGTGCCACGCGGGTCTGCGTGTCTGTTCCCAAGCGTTTCAATGTCACATTCCTTCTACGGTCCGCCAATGGCGGGCGAGCACCCCAACACACCCCTTTTGTGTAGCTGCGTTTATGTCGGTCAAATGCGGCGTAAGTTGGGCCTTAAGCGTTGAAAATTCTCATTATTTTTGGGATTTTGCGGACAATCCGGGCTTGTGGGCCTGCATTGGTCAGGCTGCCGCGACAATGGGCGGAAATGCGTACTCAAAAGGCGCTTTAGGATGGCAATCCGAGTCGCGACTCGTCCGTGTCGCGGTTCGGAGTGGTGCCGGGACAGGGACCCCGGCGAAAAAGCCCCGGCCGTATCGGCCGGGGCGCGGGCCCGTGCGTCAGGGCCGTCGCGGCGCCGTCAGCCCTGCCACTGAACCTGAGGGGCGAACCGGGGCATGGTGGCCACGAACGTCTCGATCGGGGCGTCGGACAATCCCAGGTCCACGATCGGGTCATAGACCGATTTCGTTTCGACCAGGATAATCTGCTGGCCGGACGGCATATCGGGGATCTGGTCGCGCAGCGCATTCACCTGCGCCTCGTTCAACGGCGCATAGCCCGTGCCCTCGGTCCACGACCATTCCAGCGTCAGCGCGTCGTTGGGTCCGTCATAGCCGATGACGGTGACCCGCAACCCGGCGGTGGCCGCGTCGGTGCCGTTCATGAAGGTGACGAGGTTCATCGCCCCGTCCATGTAGCCCGGCGTGATGTAGTCGGTCTCGCGGCTGATCATGTCGCCGACCGTGTAGGCCGTCTTGCCGGCCACCGAATGGGCGCGGAAGTAATCGAACAGCACGAACATCGCGATGAACATCACGATCAGGATCGGCAGCAGGATCACGGCCTCGACCGTCATGTTGCCGCGTTCGTCGTTCCGGAACCTTGCAAGGAAAGAGAAGTGGGTCATGGGAACCTCATGTCTCGAATGGTCCGCCCGAAGGTGGAACCGCCAGCGCCCCCGCGCGACACCGGTCGCACGCCCAGAAGGCCGGGCGCGCGATCGGAAGCCTTGGATGACGAAACGCGACGGGTCGCGTGGACAGGTGCCATGACGGCGCGGTGCCCTTCGACGAGTCGCTGCAGGAAGTGTGTGAGCATCTGAACTCCTTCGGGGCAGGGGCGCGATTTCGGCCCGTCTTTGCCCAAGTTTCGTCACAACAAGGCATGTGACGGCCATTTGGGGCAAAATTGCGGCAACTTGGCCCGAAAAGTGTTGAAATATCATTGGTTTGGTTGACACTTGGCGGGGATTGCCGCGACTGTTCACGGCCCTGCGACAATCGCCGTTTCGGCCCTGGTCCGGACGCCGTCTGGCGGCCGTTCCGGCGGCCAAACCGCCGAATCGCGCGGATTTCCATTTTGCCTAGAAATTGGTCGCGCTTTGCCTGCGCGCATGCGTAGACTTGGAAACGACTCGATTGATCCTCTGCCGCATTTAACCAGGAGAGCCCCATGTCCAGCTCCGACCAAGAGCCGAGTTTCCGCAAAAGCGTTGACCTGATGTTCAACCGCGCAGTGGCGTTGATGGATCTGCCGCCGGGGCTGGAAGACAAGATACGGGTCTGCAACTCGACCTACACGGTGCGCTTCGGCGTGCGGCTGCGCGGGCAGATCCATACCTTCACCGGCTACCGGTCGGTGCATTCCGAACACATGGAGCCGGTCAAGGGCGGTATCCGCTTCTCGCTGGGCGTCAACCAGGACGAGGTGGAGGCGCTGGCGGCGCTGATGACCTATAAATGCGCGCTGGTGGAAACGCCGTTTGGCGGGTCCAAGGGCGGGCTGTGCATCGACCCCCGCGAATATACCGAGCAGGAGATGGAAAGCGTCACCCGGCGCTTTGCCTACGAACTGGCCAAGCGCGACCTGATCGACCCGGCCCAGAACGTGCCCGCGCCCGACATGGGCACGGGCGAGCGGGAAATGGCGTGGATCGCCGACCAGTACCGCCGCATGAACACCAGCGACATCAACGCCGCCGCCTGCGTCACCGGCAAGCCGCCGCATGCCGGCGGCATCCAGGGCCGGACGGAGGCGACGGGCCGCGGCGTGCAATACGCCTTGCGGGAATTCTTCCGCCACCGCGACGATGTCGAAACCGCCGGGCTGGATGGCAAGCTCGACGGCAAGACCGTGATCGTGCAGGGCCTCGGCAACGTGGGCTACCACGCGGCCAAGTTCCTGTCCGAAGAGGACGGCTGCAAGATCATCGGGATCATCGAACGTGACGGCGCGCTGACCGACGCGGGCGGGCTGAACGTCGACGCGGTGCAGGCGTGGATGGCCAAGCATGGCGGCGTGAAAGGCTACCCCGACGCCACCTATGTCGAAAACGGCGCCAAGGTTCTCGAAGAGACCTGCGACATCCTGATCCCCGCCGCGATGGAAGGCGCGATCCACAAGAAGAACGCCCAGAACATCAAGGCCAAGCTGATCATCGAGGCCGCGAACGGCCCGGTCACCTTCGGCGCGGACGAGATCCTGCGCAAGAAGGGCGTCGTCATCATCCCCGACCTTTATGCCAATGCGGGCGGCGTGACGGTGTCCTATTTCGAATGGGTCAAGAACCTCAGCCATATCCGGTTCGGCCGGATGCAGCGGCGGCAGGAAGAGGCGCGGCACGAACTGATCGTGGCCGAGCTTGAACGCCTGTCGGACCACCTTGGCGACAAATGGTCGATGACGCCCAACTTCAAGGAGAAGTACCTGCGCGGCGCGGGAGAGCTGGAACTGGTGCGGTCGGGCCTCGACGACACGATGCGCGCCTCGTACCAGTCGATGCGCGAGGTCTGGCGCGCGCGCGACGACGTCGACGATCTGCGCACCGCCGGGTTCATCGTGGCGATCGGCCGGGTGGCGCAGGCTTACAAGTCGAAGGGTCTGTGAGCCTCGATTTCGCCTGCGCCTGCGGCACGGTCCGCTGGTCCGTCGACGCGGCAGGGGCGCGGTCGGGCACGCACACGATCTGCTATTGCCGCGATTGCCGCGCATGGGCGCGGTCGCTCGGGATCGGTGACCAGCTGGTGCCGGGCGGCGGCCTGCGCCTGTTCATCACCCAGCCGGGTCACATGGAGGTGACCGGCGACACCTCGGCACTGGTCTGCACGCGGCTGTCGCCCAAGGGGCTCGAGAGGTGGTCGACCGCTTGTTGCAACACGCCCGTCGCCTCGCATGTTCCGGGCTGGGCGCCGATGGCGGGGGTCACGGCGGCGTCGCTGCCCGACCCCTCGGTGCTTGGTCCGGTGCGGCTGATCTACGGCGCGAAGGGCGCGCTGCCGGGCCATGACGCGCCCACCCGCAACCGCGGTGTGAAACGGCTGATGATCCGGCTCCTGTTTTCCAGCCTCTGGGGCCATGTCACGGGCCGGTCCCGGCGCACGCCCTTCTACCGCGACGGCGCACGCCCTTCTACCGCGACGGCGCACCGGTGACCGAGCCGCGGGTCATGTCGAAGGCAGACCGCGCGCGCTTTACCGATTGAGGCGTTTTTGCTCTGGGCAGGAGTGTCCAGACGTTGCTAACCTCTGACCGACCGGCTGAGTCCGGATACCGGTCGAGGGAGGCACCCGATGCGCTTTTCCGCGCTGCGAATCCTGAAGGAAGGCCTGACCGGCAATGCCGGTTGGGGGCCGCATTGGCGCTCGCCCGAACCGAAGCGCGAATACGACGTCATCATCATCGGCGGCGGCGGGCACGGGTTGTCGACGGCCTATTACCTCGCCAAGAACCACGGCATCACCAATGTCGCGGTGCTGGAGCGTGGGTATCTCGGTGGCGGCAACGTGGGCCGGAACACGACCATCGTGCGGGCCAACTATTTCCTCGAAGGCAACTCGCAGTTCTATTCCCACTCGCTCAAGCTGTGGGAGGGGCTGGAGCAGGACCTGAACTACAACGTCATGCTGTCGCAACGCGGGCAGCTGATGCTGTGCCATTCCGACGGTCAGCGTGACGCTTATGCCCGGCGCGGCAATGCCATCGTGAACCAGGGAGATGATGCGGAGCTTTGGAGCGCCGAGAAGGTGCGCGAAGAGATCCCCTATCTCGATTTCGACAACACGCGCTTCCCGATCTACGGCGGGCTGATGCAGCGCCGGGCCGGGTCGGCGCGGCATGACGCGGTGGCGTGGGGATATGCGCGGGGCGCGTCGGACCGGGGCGTCGACCTGATCCAGCAATGCGAAGTGACCGGCATCGACATCGAGAATGGCCGCGTGACCGGCGTGCAGACGACGCGTGGCCCGATCCGCGCCGGGAAGGTGGCGCAGGTGGTGGCGGGTCGGTCGTCACAGGTGGCGGCGATGGCGGGGATGCGGCTGCCGATCGAATCCACCGTCTTGCAGGCCTTCGTGACCGAGGGGCTGAAACCCTGCATCGACCACGTGATCTCTTTCGGGATGGGGCATTTCTATATCAGCCAGTCCGACAAGGGCGGGCTGGTCTTTGGCGGCGACATCGATTTCTACGCCTCCTACGCGCAACGCGGCAACCTGCCGATGAAAGAGCACGTGATGGAGGCCGCGATGACCCTGATGCCCGTGATCGGCAAGGCCCGCGTGTTGCGGTCGTGGGGCGGGATCATGGACATGACGCCCGACGGATCGCCCATCATCGATCACTCGGGGATCGAGGGGTATTACATCAACGCGGGCTGGTGTTACGGCGGGTTCAAGGCGGTGCCGGGATCGGGATACGCGCTGGCGCACCTGATGGCGACGGGCCAGCCGCATGACAGCGCCGCCGCCTTCCGGCTCGACCGGTTCCGCACGGGCCGTGGCCTGATGGACGAGGAGGGGACAGGTGCCCAGCACAACCTTCACTAGGAGCCAGAGCGGCATCGACGGGCCGCGGTGCGTCGATCCGACAGATCGGCTGTCGCGCTTGATGGTCGCCAAGTCCGAACTCCGCCCCGGCGATGCACCAGGCCCAGCCAAATCGACGTGCCGTGGGGGCGGCCCGTCGATGACGCGGCGGCCTGCGGCCTTGATTCCGCGTCTGGGCGCGTTGCTCGTCGGGTGTGCGATTGCCACCCCAGCCGCCGCACAAGTCCCCCACGGCTGCTTCTCCCGCACCTACGACAACGCGCACCTCGCCGCGAACCCGGCCCAGATCGTGCGAGACCTGATGCGGTTTGTCCGCAACGCGCCCGAACAAGACGTGGTCTGGGCCGATCCTGCCGTCACCTTCGCCGATCAGGGACGCGTCCGATGCCGCCTGAACCGGGTTGACGCTCAGACATGCGAGGCCATGCGATGAGACTGCCCTGTCCGATCTGCGGCGAGCGCGACCGGCGCGAGTTCTATTACAAGGGCCACGCGCTGGCCCTGAACCGCCCCGACCCGGACGCGGACGACGCGGAATGGGACGACTACGTCCACCTGCGCGACAACCCCGCAGGCCGCACGCGCGACCTGTGGTACCATTCCGCCGGATGCGGCGCGTGGATCGTCGTCGACCGCGATACCGTCACGCACGAGGTCTTCGGCGCGACGCTGGCCGAGGATGCGGAGGCCCGCGATGCGGCTGGATAAGGGCGGGCTGATCAATCGCGGCCACAAGCTGCGCTTTTCCTTCGACGGGGTCGGGTATTCGGGCTTTGCGGGTGACACGCTTGCCTCGGCGCTGATGGCCAGTGACGTGCGCGTGGTGGGGCGGTCGTTCAAGTACCACCGCCCGCGCGGCATCGTGACCGCCGGTTCGGATGAACCCAATGCGCTGATGACCGTGGGCCGGGGTGCCGCCGCCGTGCCCAACACCCGCGCCACAATGCAGGAGGTTTACGAGGGACTGAAGGCGGTCAGCCAGAACCGCTGGCCCTCGCTCGCCTTTGACCTGCTGTCGCTCAACGACCTCGCCGCGCCCTTCCTCGGCGCGGGGTTCTATTACAAGACGTTCATGTGGCCGAAATCCTTCTGGGAAAACGTCTACGAGCCGCTGATCCGCCGCGCCGCGGGCCTTGGGGCCCTGTCGTGGGAGGCCAATGACGAACGCTATGAAAAGGCGTTCGCCCATTGCGACCTGCTGGTGATCGGTGCGGGGCCAACGGGGCTGATGGCGGCGCTCACGGCGGGGCGTGCCGGGCTTGACGTGATCCTCGCGGATGAAGACGCGCGCATGGGCGGGCGTCTGCTGGGCGAACGGGAAGAGGTGGGTGGCCAGCCGGGCCACCTTTGGGTGGCGGAGGTGCTGGCCGAACTGGGCGCGATGCCCAATGTCCGCCTGATGCCGCGCACCACCGTGACCGGGGCTTATGACGGGGGCACCTACGGCGCGCTGGAACGGGTGTCGGGCCACGTCGCCGCGCCCGCGCCCGACCTGCCGCGCGAATGTTTCTGGCGGATCACGGCGCGGCGCGCGGTGCTGGCGACCGGCGCGCTCGAACGCCAGATCGCGCTCCGCAACAATGACCGCCCCGGCGTGATGACGGCGGGCGCGCTACGCACCTACCTCAACCGCTATGCCGTCTCGCCCGGTCGCAAGGTCGCGGTCTTCGGCAATACCGCCGATATCTACCGCACTGCCCGCGACCTGATGGCGGCGGGGGTGGAGGTCGCCTGCGTGGCCGATGCCCGCGAGGGTGTGGGAGAGACGCTCAATTGTCCGGTGTACGAAGGCGCGCGGGTGGAGGACGTGGCGGGCCGGCGCCGCGTCCGCGAGGTCGCGGTGCGCCGCGCCAGCGGCGTGGTGCGGGTGGCCGCCGACTGCCTTGCCGTGACAGGTGGCTGGAACCCGGCGATGCACCTCACCTGCCACATGGGCGCGCGGCCCGTCTGGGATGCGGGGCTCGCCGCCTTCGTCCCGCCCGACGGCGCGGTGCCGGGGCTTTTCCCCGCAGGAGCGGCGCGGGGGCGGTTTTCCACGCAGGCCTGCCTCGCCGACGGGCGCGGCATAGCCGCCCGGCTGGTCGAGGAGATGGGAAAGACCGTGCCACAGGCCGACGTGCCCGAGGCCGAAGACGGCACCTATGACATCTCCCCGCTCTGGACCGTGCCGGGCAAGGGGCGCGCATGGCTCGACCTGCAGAACGATGTGACCGTGAAGGACGTGAAGCAGGCCGCGCGGGAGAACTTCTCCTCCGTCGAGCACATGAAACGCTACACCACGCAGGGCATGGCGACGGACCAGGGCAAGGGATCGAACGTGCAGGCGCTGGCGATCCTCGCCGATGCGACCGGGCGCGGCATCGAGGAGACCGGCACCACCACCTTCCGCCCGCCTTATACGCCTGTCAGCATCGCCGCGTTGGGCGCGGGCGGGCAGGGGAAGGGATTTGCGCCGGAACGCCACACCACCTCGCACGCCGCCAGCATTGCCGCCGGGGCGCCCATGATCGAGGCAGGGCTGTGGTACCGCCCTTCCTATTTCCCGCGTGAAGGCGAGACCACGTGGCGCGAGGCCTGCGACCGCGAGGCCGCGATGGTGCGCGACACCGTGGGCGTCTGTGACGTCTCCACCCTCGGCAAGATCGACATTCAGGGGCCGGACGCTGCCGCGTTCCTCGATTTCGTCTACACCAACACGTTCTCCACGCTGAAGGAGGGCCGCGTGCGGTATGGCCTGATGCTGCGCGAGGATGGGCACGTCATGGACGACGGCACCACCGCGCGGCTTGGTCCCGATCACTACGTGATGACGACGACGACGGCGGCGGCGGGGCAGGTGATGCAGCACCTCGATGTCGTGGCGCAATGCCTGCGGCCCGATCTGGAGTTGCGCTTCGCTTCGGTGACCGAGCAATGGGCGCAATTCGCCGTGGCGGGGCCGCGCGCGAAAGAGCTGCTCGACGCGGTCTGCGACGCGCCCGTCGACCTGCCGTTCATGGGCTGCGGCCCCGTCGCGGTCGGCGGGATCGCCGGGCGGCTGTTCCGCATCTCTTTCTCGGGCGAGCACGCCTACGAGATCGCGCTGCCCGCCCGCTACGGCGCGGCGTTGTTCGACGCGCTTGTCGCAAAGGCCGAAGAGATGGGCGGCGGGGCCTACGGGATGGAGGCGCTGAACGTCCTCCGGATCGAGAAGGGGTTCATCACCCATGCCGAGATCCACGGCCGCGTCACCGCCTTTGACATCGGGATGCAGGGGATGGTCAGCGGCAAGAAGGATTGCGTGGGCAAGACGATGTCGGAACGCCCCGGCCTGATGGAACCCGCGCGCGAACGGCTTGTGGGGCTGCGCCCCGTCAGCGGCGGCGAATTGCCCATGGTCGGCGGCGCGCACCTGTTCGAGGAAGGGGCCGATCCCGTGCGCGTGAACGACCAGGGTTATGTCACCTCGGTCGGGTATTGCCCCGCGCTGGGCGAAAGCCGGGCGCTGGCCTTCCTGAAACGCGGCCCCGACCGGATGGGCGAACGGATCAGCGTGGTTGATCATGTCAGGGGAGAGACCATCCTGTGCGAGGTCGTCCCGCCCGTGGCCTTCGACCCCGAGGGAGGACGCCTGCGTGATTGACCTCGACCTTACCGACCCGCTGGCAGGTGTCAGCCCGCTTCAGGCGCCCGGTGTGACGCTGATGGTCGCGGGGCTTGGGCCGCTGACGCTGATCCTGCCGTTCCGGGGCAAGGAAGACGCGGTCGGCGCGGCGCTTGGCGCCGAACTGCCCGCGCCGGGCCGGTCCGTGCAGGACGGCGACCGGCGCATCACGTGGTTCGGGAAGGAGGCGTGGCTTGTCTCGGGCGCGGCGGTGGAGGCCGACCTTAGCGGCCTTGCGGCGGTGACCGACCAATCGGATGGTTGGGTCGCGGCGACGCTGGACGGGCCGGCGGCGCGGGAGGTGCTGGCGCGGCTCACGCCGCTTGACCTGCGGCCCACGGCCTTTCCGGTGGGGGCGGCGGCGCGGAGCGAGTTGGGGCACATGCCCGCGGCGTTCATCCGCACGGGCGAGGATCGCTTCGCGGTGATGACCTTCCGGTCGATGGCCGGGACCTTCTGGCATGAACTTGCCGACGCGGTGCGCGGTGTCGCGGCACGGCGGGGTGGATGAATCGCGGCGCGGCGGCTATGTCTGCGGCAACCAAGCTGCAACGGGATACCGCCATGACCCTCCGCTCCACCCTCGTCTGCCTCGCCCTTCTTCTGCCCGCGCTGCCGGCCGCCGCGCAGGAGTTGAAGGCCGCGGATTGCGAGACCTTCGGCAAGATCACGCAAGAGGCGGTGATGGCCCGCACCGCCGGCAAACGCCCCCGCGCCGCCACCCGCCAGATTTCGCGCGGGCTGACGGGTGACCTCGAACGCTTCAAGGGCGCGGTGCCGCTGCTGGTCGATTTCGTCTATGGCCTGCCCGAGGCGCAGCTGTCGGCGGATGTGGGCGCGACCTATGCCTCGGCCTGCGTCGAGCAGGCGTCGGGCTGATCCGGCCCCGCCGACGCGCGACCCGGCTTTCCTTCCGGCCCCCGCCGCGCGATACTTGCGCCCATGAGCCTGCCACCCGGATTCCTGGATGAATTGCGCACGCGCCTGTCCATCGGACAGGTGGTGGGGCGCAAGGTCATGTGGGACCAGCGCAAATCCAACCAGGCCAAGGGCGATCTGTGGGCGCCGTGCCCGTTCCACCAGGAAAAGACCGCCTCGTTCCACGTGGATGACCGCAAGGGGTATTACTATTGCTTCGGCTGCCACGCGAAGGGCGACGCCATCTCGTTCGTGCGCGAGACCGAGAATGTGAGCTTCATCGAAGCCATCGAGATCCTTGCGGGCGAGGCCGGGATGCAGATGCCCGCCCGCGACCCCCGCGCGCAGGAAAAGGCCGACCGCCGCAGCCAGCTGGCCGAGGTGATGGAACGGGCGGTGCAGTTCTATCGCCTGTCCCTGCGGCAGGGCGTGGGGGCGGCGGCGCGGGACTACCTGAAGGGCCGGGGGCTCGACGGCGAGGCCGCCGACCGGTTCGAGATCGGCTTTGCCCCGGAAGGCTGGCAGGTGCTGTGGGATCACCTGAAGGGCAAGGGGGTCGAGGATGACCTGATCCTCGGCGCGGGGCTGGCCAAGCCCTCGCAGAAGGGCGGCAAGCCCTATGACACCTTTCGCAACCGCATCATGTTCCCAATCCGCGATCCGCGCGGGCGCTGCATCGCCTTCGGCGGGCGGGCGATGGATCCCAATGACGGGGCGAAGTACCTGAACTCGCCGGAAACCGAGCTGTTCGACAAGTCTCGCACGCTTTACAACCACGGCCCCGCGCGGGAAGCGGCGGGCAAGGGCCAGCCGCTGATCGTGGCCGAAGGCTACATGGACGTGATCGCGCTGGTGCAGGCGGGGTTCGGCGCGGCGGTGGCCCCGCTGGGCACGGCGGTGACCGAACACCAGCTGGCGATGCTGTGGCGCGTCGCGCCCGAGCCGGTGGTGGCGCTGGATGGCGACACGGCGGGTTTGCGCGCCGCCTACCGCGTGATCGACCTCGCCCTGCCGCTTCTGGAGGCCGGGCAATCGCTGCGCTTTGCCCTGATGCCCGAAGGGCAGGACCCGGACGACCTGATCCGTGCCTCGGGGGCGGGGGCGCTGCAGGAGCGGCTCGACGCGGCGATGCCGATGGTGCGGCTGTTGTGGCAGCGCGAGACCGAGGGGCAGGTATTCGACAGCCCCGAACGCAAGGCGGCGCTCGACCGGGCGCTGCGCGACCGGATCAAGCTGATCCGCGACCCGTCGATCCGGTCGCATTACGGGCAGGATATCAAGGAGATGCGGTGGCAGCTCTTCCGGCCCGCACGCCCTGCGGGCGCGCGCCCCGGCCTCGCCCCCGGATTCGCGAGGAACCGACCCATCGTGCCCGTCGCGCCGACGCGGGCCTCGGCGCTGGTGGCGGATGCCGAAGCGCCGGAACGGATGCGGGTGGCGGTGATCCTCGCCACCTGCCTGACCTGTCCCGACATCCTTGACGAGTTCGAAGGTGCGCTGGAGACGATCGAGCCGTCGGACGGCGATCACCGCGCGTTGCGCGACGCGCTTCTGCGCCATGCCGGGGCGGTGGACCTGCGCGAAGCGGTCGCGGGCGAGGTCGGGGCCGAAGCCCTTGAAACGCTGATGTCGAACACCCACGTCGCCATCACCCCCTCGCTGCGCGATCCGCAAAACACCGACCTCGCCCGCGCGACACTGGCGGAGGAACTGGCGAAGCTCGACGCGGCACGGGGGCACGCGCTGGAACTGGCCGAAGCGGTCGAGGATCTCACCGGCACCCCGGACGAGACGCTGACATGGCGCCTTGCCCAGGCCGCCGAGGCCCGCGACCGCGCGATGCGCAGCCAGCAGACCGACACGACCGAATACGATACCGGCGACAACGGCGCGCGAATCAATCGTGACGAACGTGCCGCGCTGGATGCCCTGATGGAGAAGATATCCTTTGAAAAGCGTCGAAAATAGCACGACTGGCAAGGATTCTCTGACAATTTGAGCATATACCGCTGGCCGAATCAGTTGCGGACCCTAATGATTCGTGGTGATTCGCGACGCAGGTCCCAGACCCCGGTCCACTCGAGGAGCACCGCCGATGGCCCCCAAAGACAACGACGACCGCAAGACCGACGACCAGGACAATGAAATCTCGCTCGACATGAGCCAGGCGGCGGTCAAGAAGATGATCGCCGAGGCGCGCGAGCGTGGCTACATCACCTACGACCAGCTGAACACCGTTCTGCCGCCCGACCAGGTGTCCTCCGACCAGATCGAGGACGTGATGTCGATGCTGTCGGAGATGGGCATCCAGGTCACCGAGGATGACGAGGAGGCCGAGGACGAGGACAAGGGCTCCACCGAACTCACCACCACGGCGCAGAACAAGGAAGTCGCGCTGTCGTCGGGCGAGACGGAAAAGCTCGACCGCACCGACGACCCGGTGCGCATGTACCTGCGCGAGATGGGCAGCGTCGAACTGCTCAGCCGCGAGGGCGAGATCGCGATTGCGAAACGTATCGAGGCGGGCCGCAACACGATGATCGCGGGGCTGTGCGAAAGCCCGCTGACCTTCCAGGCGATCACCATCTGGCGCGACGAACTTCTGTCCGAAGACATCCTGCTGCGCGACGTGATCGACCTTGAAACCACCTTCTCGGGCCAGATGGGCGAGGATGGCGAGGTCGAGGAGCCGGTCGTTCCGTCGGCCAACGGCGCCGCCCAGCCCGCCGCCAAGTCGGAAGAGCAGGAACTGGATGCCGACGGCAATCCCATCGCCAAGGACGACGATGACGACGATGACGAGCAGGCGAACATGTCGCTCGCCGCGATGGAGGCCGCGCTCAAGCCGCAGGTCCTCGAAACGCTCGACCGCATCGCCGAGGATTACGGCAAGCTGGCCGAAATGCAGGACAGCCGCATCAGCGCGACCCTGAACGAGGACGGCAGCTTTTCGTCGAAACAGGAAGACGCCTACCAGGCGCTGCGGTCGGAAATCGTGGAACTGGTGAACGAGCTTCACCTCCACAACAACCGGATCGAGGCGCTGATCGACCAGCTTTACGGCATCAACCGCCGGATCATGCAGATCGACTCGTCCATCGTGAAGCTGGCCGATCAGGCCCGCATCAACCGCAAGGAATTTGTTGACGAATATCGCGGGCGCGAGCTTGACCCGAACTGGCTGGACGACATGGCCAAGAAATCGGGCCGCGGCTGGCAGATGTTCATGGAACGCTCGGCCGACAAGGTCGAGGACCTGCGCGGCGACATGGCACAGGTCGGCCAGTATGTCGGCGTCGACATCACCGAATTCCGCCGCATCGTCCAGCAGGTCCAGAAGGGCGAAAAGGAAGCGCGGCAGGCCAAGAAGGAAATGGTCGAGGCGAACCTGCGCCTCGTGATCTCCATCGCCAAGAAATACACCAACCGCGGGCTGCAATTCCTCGACCTGATCCAGGAAGGCAATATCGGCCTGATGAAGGCGGTGGACAAATTCGAATACCGCCGGGGTTACAAGTTCTCGACCTACGCGACGTGGTGGATCCGCCAGGCGATCACCCGGTCGATCGCCGACCAGGCCCGCACGATCCGTATCCCCGTCCACATGATCGAGACGATCAACAAGCTGGTCCGTACCGGCCGCCAGATGCTGCACGAGATCGGCCGCGAGCCGACGCCGGAAGAACTGGCCGACAAGCTGCAGATGCCGTTGGAGAAGGTCCGCAAGGTGATGAAGATCGCCAAGGAGCCGATCTCCCTTGAGACGCCCATCGGCGACGAGGAAGACAGCCAGCTGGGCGATTTCATCGAGGACAAGAACGCCGTCCTGCCTTTGGACAGTGCCATTCAGGAGAACCTGAAGGAAACCACGACGCGCGTGCTGTCATCGCTCACCCCGCGCGAGGAACGCGTGCTGCGGATGCGCTTTGGCATCGGGATGAACACCGACCACACGCTCGAAGAGGTCGGCCAGCAATTCTCGGTCACCCGCGAACGCATCCGCCAGATCGAGGCGAAAGCCCTGCGCAAGCTCAAGCACCCCTCGCGGTCGCGCAAGCTGCGCTCGTTCCTCGACCAGTAAGGCGAACCCATACCGATGGCTCAGGCGGCAGAATGCTGTCGCCTAGGCCGCCATCCGGTTCGTGGCGGGACGAACCCAGAACAACCCGTCGCGCGCCGAGTACCGGCTGACCTCGATCCAGGTCATCTCCCCGATCATCTCGAGCCGGCTGTCGCACCGCAGCAGCGCGGCAACGACGTATCTTGCGGCGTTGTCCGCCCCGAACACGGCCACCGGACATTCCCTGATCTTCAGGAACTTGTGCAGCGGCGCGACACAGGCCACCCCGCCCTTGGTTTTCAGCAACCCACCCGCCCGCGCAAGATCCCCGGCGGTCGTCACCAGCATGAGCGCGTTGCGGGAATGCGAACTAGTATCGAACATCGTTTCCCCTTTCCGCGGTTCCAGTTCGCTGCTCGATACCGGTTGCACTTCAGGGTGGCGTTCTTGGGGAGCGTCTTCGGAGCCGCGTAATTGCGGTCCTCGGTCCAATGATGCGCCTTACGTAAAAAGCTATGGCATGCTGAAAACAGTTTTGTGACGGTTGCGTAACGGATTTATGACAGGCGCGTTCAAGGCACTTGCCGCGCGACCGCCAGCCGCCCGGCGGCGGTGCACGAAACGGTCGGGTCAGGGGTGGCGCGGCAGGGGATCAGCGAGGGGCTTGCCCGGTCGCTTTGGCCGGGTACACTCGGGTCGCACGACAGATGGCGGGAACGATGTCCATACTCTCAAGACTTTTTGGCGGCGGTGGCGGCGCGAAGGACGGCGCGGCAGAGCCTGCCTCGTTCGAAGAGTACGAAGGTTACCGCATCTATGCCGAGCCTGCCTCCACCTCCGGCGGGTTCCGGGTTTCGGCCCGGATCGAACGGGACGTGGAGGGCGAGACGCGGGCGCACCAGATGATCCGCGCCGACGTGATTTCCAGCATGGACGAGGCGCGGGCGACGACGGTGCTGAAAGCCAGGCAGCTGATCGACCAGCAGGGCGACGCGATTTTCCGCTGACCCGCCGCCACCATCGGTGTCAGGTCAGGTCCGGTCCGCCTGGTTCGGGTCCGACGTGGTGCCGGGGCCCGAGCCGGGATGCTGCCCGGAGGACGGCGCGTCGTCCGATGTTTCGGGCACATTCGCGTGCGGGTCGGGGCGCGGGGTGCCGGTGCGGTCGGCCTGGTTGGGATCGGTGGTGGTGCCGGGGCCGGTGGGCTGGGTATCGTCGGTCATCGTGATCTCCTCAATGCGTGGGCATGATGAACATCTCGCGCACGGTCGCGCGGTCGGGGGCATCCAGCGCGTAGACGACGGCGCTGGCGATATCCTCGGGCTTCAGCTTGTCGGGCTTGCCCTCGTCGAAGAACGGCGTGTCGACCATGCCGGGAGCGATCACCGTGCAGCGCCCGCCCCATTCCTTCATCTCGGCGGCGAGGTTGCCGCCATAGCCGTGCACGAACCATTTCGACGCGCCGTAGACCGACCCGGCCAGATGCACGCGGCCCGCCGCCGACCCGGTCAGGACAAGGTGGCCGGTATTGGCCTTCAGCTGCGGCATCGCCGCCTTCACCGTCCACATCAGGCCGAGGATGTTGATCCGCACCAGCTTTTCCCATTCCTCGGGATCGCCCTTTTCGGTGCCCGCGACCGACAGGCCGGTCCCGGCATTGGCGAAGGCCGCGTCGAGCGCGCCGAACTTTTCCACCAGTTTCCCGATCGCGGCGCGCTGTTCTTCAAGGTCGGTGGCGTCGCCCGGCAGGGCGAGGGCCGCGTCACCCAACTCGCCTGCAAGGTCATTCAGCTTGTCTTCGGACCGGGCGAACAGGCCGACATTCCAGCCGGCCTTGACCGCCGCGCGGGCCGTTTCCGCGCCGATCCCGCTGGAGGTGCCGGTGATGAAAAGGGTCTTTGCCATCGGTAAATTCCTTTCGCGTGGGTTGCAGGGGTAACGCGCCAGCCGCCGAAGGTTTCACGCCCGGCGCGCAAAATCCGCGATTTCATGCTAGGATCGGGGCGGAACCGTGGAGGGATATGAAGATGCGTATCGTCAAGTGGGTTCTGGCCGTCCTGCTGATCCTGGCCATCCTGTTCGTCGTCATCGGGATGATCCTGCCGCGCGAGGTGACCGTGGCGCGCAGCATCACCATCAACGCCCCGCCCGAGGACGTCTTCCCGCATGTGAACTCGATGAAGGCGACCGAGGCGTGGTCGCCATGGCTGTCCCGCGACCCCGCGACGAAGCTCGTCTATTCCGGGCCGGATGCGGGCACCGGGGCGCGGCTCGAATGGGCGTCGGACAACCCGCAGGTGGGGGTGGGCAGCCAGGTCATCACCGCGTCGACCGAGAATGAACGCGTCGAAACCGCGCTCGATTTCGGAGACATGGGCACAGCCAACGCGGCCTTCCTGCTGGTCGATGCCGGTGGCGCGACAGAGGTGACGTGGACGCTGGAAACCGACATGGGCGGCAATCCCGTCGGGCGCTGGATGGGCCTGATGATGGATCGCTGGGTCGGGGCGGATTACGAACGCGGGCTGGCCAACCTCAAGGCGCTGGTCGAAGGCTAGGGCCGGGCGTCACCCGCCATCCGCGGCGGCCGGCGTGACCTGCGCCTCGTCCGTCGCGGCGGGCGGCTCGATCCGGTTGGCTTTCTGCCAGGCGTCGATGAAGGCCGTGATGACGGTCTGCATCGCGTCGCGGGGGGAGAAATCGGCATCCGCCTCGCTTTGCCCGGCAAAGGCCGACCACGTCGTGCCCGACAGCATCAGCGTCAGGTCGCGGGTCAGCGCCATGTCCTGCTTCAGGCTCAGCGATACCGACCACGGCCTGCAGCCATAGACTTCGGGGCTGTAGCGCAGGCTCAGCGTCGGGCGGCCGGGCACCTGGTCAAGGTCGTCCTTGGCGACCATCGGTATCCCCGCCTGCGCCATCGCCTCGACCAGGAAGGTATGCGCCTCCCCGCCGAAATTGCCCTTGAACGTCGCGGGGCCCCGCGCGCCGCGCAGGTCGGCGAAGACGCCGGTCAGCCCGCGCAGGGTGTCGATCTTCTCGGCGTATTCCATGGTGGTGTAATCGGGGATGACGCCCGGTTCGTCTGGGCCGTCAAGGCAGATCGGCAAAGCCTCGTGTTCAAGGTTGGCGCTGCCGAAATACCGCGCGCTTGGTTCCAGCCGCTCGAACAGCGATGCCGCGTCGGGGGTCGGCACGTTCATCATGAAGTGGCTGCGCAGTCGTCTTTTGGGCGCACATTCCTCGGCCCCGATGCACAGCGGATCGGTGGCGGGAATCTGCTCCCACATGAGCCAGAGGTTGTTCGATGCCGCGGATTGCTGCGCCGCGACCGGTCCGGCCAAAAGCGACGCGGCCAGCAGCAGGATGTGCAGCCGGTGCATGAGTTGTCCCCACAAGTTCGGTGCCGCCACCTTGGCGCACGCGCGTTAAGGCGGGGTTATGAAATCCGGGTGTTTTCGTGGCGCGGGGGGTGCGCCGGGCAGGCCCAGGGGCGTGAAGCGGACCTCCAGCACCCGCGCATCGGCGCGCGTTCCGGGCGCGGCGCGGCCCGCCCAGCCCGCCAGCGACGGGTCCGCCGCCCAGATATTCGCGAACAGCCGTCCCGGCACCGTCGGGATCGCGCCGTTGGTGGCGAGGTGTTCGTGGATCATCCGGTCGCCCGCGAACCAGCGCAGGCGGTCGGGCCACCACTCGAACGCATAGCGGCGCGGCCTGTCCGCCGCGTCGAACCCCAGCGGCACGCGCAGGTCGGTCATCCGGCCATCGACGAACCACGCGATGTTCATCACCGTCGTGTCGCGGCCCAGGAACTCGATATCGATCTCGTCATGGCGGGTGCCGTAATGCGGGCCGGTATAGGTGAAGAACCCGGTCACGACGCCGGGTCCGCGGGCGGGCCGGATCACCGCCTCGTACCGGCCGTATCGCGTCGGCGTCTCGCGCCGGACCGACGCGCCCGCGAACCGGTTCAGCCCGTTCGTGCGCGGGGCCAGCGCCAGCGTCAGCCCGTCGCCGAACACGGCCTGCGCCTTCTGCCAGTCGGTGTCGAACATCGGGTGGTCGAAATCGTACTCGGCCACGTGCCACGCGGCACCGGCCTCCTTGAACCTGTCGATGAAACCCGCCCCGTCCTCGGCCATCGCGCCACCTGCCCACGCGATCAGCACCGCCGCCGCGCGGCCTGCTCGATCCAGTCGCATTGCGTGCCCCCACGCGATTTGAAACGTATTCGATGAAAATCGAGGTTAAAGAGGCAGGGCAGGGAGGGCGAGCGCATGTCGGAAACAGGGTTAACGCAAGTCGAGATCGGGGTCGCCACGCAGGGGCCGGGCCTGACCGAGGTCACCGGCCAGATCGCGGCTTGCCTGCCCGCGGGGGCCGATGGGCTGTTGACGCTGTTCGTGCGGCATACCTCCTGTTCGCTCCTGATCCAGGAAAACGCCGATCCGCAGGTGCAGCGCGACCTGCTGGCATGGCTCAACCGCTTCGTGCCGCCGTCGACCGATCCGTCGCTGTCCTATTTGCGGCACACCTATGAAGGGCCCGACGACATGCCGGCGCATATCAAGGCCTCTGTCCTGCCGGTATCGCTGTCGATCCCGGTGCGCGCAGGCCGGATGGTGCTGGGGACGTGGCAGGGCATCTACCTGTTCGAACACCGCGACGCCCCGCATCACCGCAAGATCGCCCTGCACCTGTCACCCTGACGCGCCACCCAGATTTTGGGGGCTACCCAAAGTGTTGCGGTGCGCCTATAGTGCCTGTGGATAAGTGGGATCAACCCACGCCTAAGGCAGATCAGCATGAAGGGGGCGGGCCATGCGGTGCCCATTTTGCGGAAACATCGACACGCAGGTGAAGGATTCGCGTCCGGCCGAAGATCACGTCTCGATCCGGCGGCGGCGGTTCTGCCCGGCCTGCGGCGGGCGGTTCACCACCTATGAACGCGTGCAGCTGCGCGACCTCGTGGTGATCAAGTCCAACGGGCGGCGCGAGGATTTCGACCGCGACAAGCTCGAACGCTCCATCCGCATCGCGCTGCAGAAACGACCCATCGAACCGGAACGCGTCGACCAGATGATCTCCGGCATCGTGCGGCGCCTTGAATCGATGGGAGAGACGGACATCCCGTCCAAGACCATCGGCGAGATCGTGATGGAGGCGCTCGCCCGGATCGACACGGTCGCCTATGTTCGGTTCGCCAGCGTCTACAAGAACTTCCAGGCGGCGGACGATTTCGACAAGTTCGTCAGTGAGTTGCGCCCCGACGCGGCCCCGTCCGAGGAGTGAGCGCGGCCGACACCCGCTTTCTGTCCCTCGCGCTGGCGCTTGGCCGGCGCGGCCTTGGCCGGACATGGCCGAACCCCTCGGTGGGCTGCGTCATCGTCAGGGATGGCCGGATCGTCGGGCGCGGCGTGACCGCGCCGGGCGGGCGTCCCCATGCCGAACCGCAGGCGCTGGCGCAGGCCGGGAAGGCCGCGCGCGGTGCCACGGCTTACGTCTCGCTCGAACCCTGCGCGCATCACGGCCAGACCCCGCCCTGCGCCGACGCGCTGGTCGCGGCGGGGATCACGCGGGTGGTTGCTCCCTTGACCGATGGTGACCCTCGCGTGAACGGTGCGGGCTTTGCCCGGTTGCGCGGGGCGGGGGTGGAGGTCGTGACCGGGCTTTGCACCGATCAGGCGGCAGAGGATCACGCGGGCTTTTTCCTCCGCGTCGGGCAGGGCCGTCCGATGGTGACCCTGAAACTGGCCCAGACCCTCGATGGCCGGATCGCCACCGCGACGGGCGAAAGCCAGTGGATCACCGGGCCCGAGGCGCGGGCGCAGGTCCACCTGATGCGCGCCACCCATGACGCGGTGCTGGTGGGCGGCGGAACGGCGCGCGCCGACGATCCCTCCCTCAACGTGCGCGGGCTTGGCGCGATGCCGCAACCGGTGCGCCTTGTCGCCTCGCGCAAGCTGGACCTGCCCACCGACAGCGTGCTGGCGCGCACCGCGCGCGACATCCCCGTCTGGCTGTTGCACGGGCCGGACGCGCCGGGTGACCGGCGCGAGGCATGGCGCGTGCTTGGGGCCGAACTGGTGGATTGCGGGCTCAAGGGGCGGCACATCGACATGGGCGAGGCCCTGCGCGCGCTGGGCGATCGCGGCCTGACGCGGGTGTTCTGCGAAGGGGGCGGGGACCTTGCGGCCTCGCTCCTGTCGGCGGGACTGGTGGACCGGCTCGTCGTCTTCAGCGCCGGGATGGCGCTGGGGGCCGAAGGCCGCCCTGCGCTGGGCGCCTTGGGGGTGGAGGCACTGGCCGACGCCCCGCGTTTCAACCTGCGCGAACAGCGGCGGGTCGGGGCGGACGTGATGCAGGTCTGGACCGCGCCCGCCTAGCGCCACAGATGCGCGTAGCTCGCCGCCGCGCCCTGCGCCTTGGCCAGCAGCCGCAGCCCCAGCCCCGGACGGGGCACGCGGCCATGCGACAACCGCTCCACCACCACCTCCACCGGGCAGGCCTTGCCTGTGACCGGATCGTGGTAGCGCGGGTAGTCGATCAGCGTGGCATGGACGAGGCCTGCAAGTGAGACCTGCGCAGCCCGCCGGGGCGGCACCGTTCCGCGATCCTCGGTCAGCCCCCAGCCCGCGTAGAACGGCGCACCGAGCGTCGTGACCGCGACACCGCGCAGAAGCGCCTCGAACCCCAGCAGCGAGGTCATGGTCCAGACCTCCTGCACCTCGGCCAGCGCGGCGACCGGGTCGGAGCGCGTCAGCACCGCATCGGCCAGCCCCTCCAGGTCGGCGGGGGCGATGGCACCGGGGCGCAAGCCCGCCTCCACGTCCGGGTGCGGCTTGTAGAGGATCACCGCGTCGGGCCGCGCAGCCCGCGCCGCGCGCAAGAGGTCGAGATTGGTGCGCACCGCGTCCGCGCCCTTCAGGATCGAGGCATCGTCCTCCACCTGCCCCGGCACCAGCACGCGGAGCCCCTCGGGCAGGTCGGGCGTGGCGCGGTCGAGGTTGTACTTGCTGAGGCCCCCCGCGACGATCGCCTTCACCAGCGCCTCGGCCCGCGCGCGCTGGTCGTCGCGCAGGGTTGCGCGCGCCGCGATCCAGTGTTCCAGCCGCGAGGGGCGGGACGGGTCGTAATAGATGCCGAGGTCATCCGCGACGAGCGACAGGGGCGGGACCAGTTCGGCGCCCAGCCCGCGCGAGCGCAGGAACCCGTCCTCGACCCGCACGGCGCTGCCCGCCTCCCCGGCAGAGGCCCAGACCATGTGCCGCCGTCCCTCGCGCCCCGCGCGCGCCGGGGCGTCGGCGCTGTCGTCGAAGATCATCGCGCGGTCCTGCCCGAACACCTTCTGCAGGGGCCGCCGTTTCCACAACCGCATGCCCGAGGCGACCCAGCCCGCGTTGTCCTCCCGCCAGCGGCGCACTTCGGCGGCGAGGATATCCACCGCCGTCTCGAAGGTGCACAGGCGGTCGCGGAACGGGTCGTACCACGTGGGCGCGAGGATCATCGCGGCGGCGAACAGCTGCGCGCGTGTCAGGTTGCGCTGGCGGCGGGCCACGGGGGCTTCGTCCGCCGTCAGGCCCCACCCGGCATAGAAGGGCTGGCCGAAGATGCGGGGGCGGTGACCGGCGAGGATCGCCTCGAACCCCAGTTGCGAGGACACGGTGTAGACGCCGATGGCCCCGTCGAGCAGGGCATGGGGGCAGACCGGATCGGCAAAAAGCGACACGCGGTCGGATTCGTCATCGGCATCGAAATATCCCGCCCGGTGGCCGCCCGCGGTTTCGGGATGCGTCTTGATCAGGACCCGCGCGCCGGGATGCTCTTCCTGCGCGAAGACCAGCATCTCGCGGAACCGCGCCACGTCGGCGCCGCTGGCGGTGACCGAGGCATCGCCGCGCGTCTGGTCCACCACCAGCACGTAGCCCGGATCAGGCACGGGTGCCGTGGGGTCGAAGGCGTTGTATTTGCTGAGCGACAGCTCGCGCAGCCGCGCGATCCCGTCCCGCGCGCGGTTCAGAAGGCCGGTATCGTCCAGCGGATGGGTGGCGAGCAGGGTTTCAAGCTCGGACGGGACAGAAGGGTCGAAATGCACGCCGTTGCGGTCGATCATCAGGCCGAGGGGCGGCGCGCCGTCGCGCCCCGGATGCACCGACCGCAGGAAGGCATCCTCCACCCGCAACAGGCCTGCGCCCCGCTTCGCGGCCACGGCACGGCCCCGGTGCGCGGTGGGTGAATTGCCCCAGATCGCCACGAGGTCTTCGGGCCCCGGCAGCCCGGCGCGCACGGGGTAGCCCGCCAGTGCCATGATCCGCCGGACGTGGGATTGCGTGAAAAAGCCGCCGTTGAATGCAAAGACCCGCCGCGCGGCGGCGGCGGGTCCGTGTGTCGGGGTGCCGGTCACGCCGTCAGCCGCCGTCGGTTCCGCCCCCGGAGAGCGTGTCGACCGTGCTGAGCGTGGTGCCGACCGAGCCAAGCGTGCCGGTCACGGCCGAGATCACCTTGGAGAATTGCGAGAACGGTGCCTCGGTCACGTAGACGGTGTCGCCGTCGCGGATCAGGAAGTCGCGGGCCAGGAACAGGCCGTTCGGCTTGGTCAGGTCCAGCACGTAGATCATGCGCTGCGCGCCCTGCAGGTCGCCGCGGCCCAGCACCTGGTTGGCGACTTCGGGCGCCTCGTTGCGGAAGACGAACACGCCGGTCGGGTCGGACGCGGCGGGCAGAAGGCCGCCCACCTGCGCGATGGCCTCGACCGCCGACAGGGTCTGCGTCTCGAACGGGACGCGGGCCTGCGTGCCGGTCGATCCCAGCGTGGTGAAGGCGCGCGTGTCTTCCTCGACGAGGATGCGGTCGCCGCCGCGCAGCGGGATGTCGAATTTCGGGTGTTCGTAGAGGTCCTCGAACCAGATCTTCTCGCGGTGGTTGCCGCGGATCACGGTGATCTGCGCGATCTCGGGCGGGATCGAGATTCCGCCCGCGCGCGCGATCATGGCCGACAGCGTGCGGGTGGGGCGTTCGATGGCGTAGACGCCCTGGCCGCCGATGCCGCCGACAAGGCTGACGGTTGATCCGTCGCCCGCGACGCGGCGCACCTGTACCTGCGGGTCCGGCGTCTGGTCTTCGAGCTTGCGGGTGATGACGCGGCGCACGGCCTCGGGCGTGTTGCCCGCCGCCTTGATCCGGCCTGCATAGGGCACGAAGATGAAGCCCGATCCGTCGACCTGCACCTCTTCGAGGATTGTGGAGTTCGAAGCCTCGCCCGCCAGAAGCCCGTCATCGACGTTCTCCCAGATGGTCAGGCCAAGGATGTCGCCGGGGCGGATCGTGTCGGACCCGAGCACGCCTGCATTCTTGAATTTCTCGGAAAAGCCAAGCGCCGGGGTGACGGCGGTGGCGCGGGTCACGCGGTCGTTGACCGAGATGACGAAGGCGTCGCCCTGACGCTGGACCGAGCCTGCGAAGATCTCTCGCTTGTTCGGTCCGGACCGCGGAAGGCCACAGGATGCAACGACGGCAACAGCCGCCAACAGCGCGATGGAACGCGCCAGACGTGTGGGTCTGGAAGTCACTGCCGGTCTCCTCGACCTGATTTTCTGCCTCAACTTTTTTCGGCAACCTGCCTGAATCCCCCGAAAAAATCCAGTGGCGGGGCCGGATGGGCGGCGGGGAGGCGCCGGAAGTGTTGCAGGCGGGACGCGGTGACGGCGCACCATGTCCAGAGGTTGTGGTTGCGCGACACGAGGACGCAAGGTGCGGGGGATGGCACCCCGGCACTGTGGTTCCCGAAGGTCAGGGGGTCAGTTGACCAGCCGCAACTGGTGGCGGGGGGCCGCGGTGCCGGATTTCAGCGCGTCATAGGGGTCTTCGCCCGACAGCATCATGTCGACCACCTGCCGCAGAAGCTGCCGCCGTCCGCGCGCGGAATAGAACCCGCCGGGCAGTTGCGAGGTTTCCAGCAGGTAGCGGCGGTAATCCTTGTAGGCGCGGTTGTCGGGGCGCGAGGGCTGGGCAAAGAACTCTCCCAGCGCCTGGTCCGACACGAATTCCGGCTTGGAATAGACCGCGTCGCCGAACACTTTCAGCGGGATGCCGCGCCACAGGACCTGCTGCCCGGCGGTCGAGTTCACGGTGACGGCGGTGCGCGCGTCGTTCAAAAGCGCCGCAAGCTTGCCGCCGCGCACGAAATGCACCCGGTCGCTGATCCCGCGGTCGCGCGCCAGACGGCGCAGGGTGCGGCGCACGGGCACGCGCCCGTCTTCGAGCGGATGCGCCTTGATGACAAGGTGGTGGTGGCCGGGAGCGCCATCGGCAAAGCCGTCGATCACCAGTTCGAGGAAGTCGGCCATCGTGCCGAACGGCGAATGCATCTGGAAGCTGCTGTCATGTTCCAGTTGCAGAAGCGTCAGGTGATACGGAAACCCGCCGTAGCGGATGCGCAGCGTCGCGATCCAGCGGTCGACCGCCAGCAGCGGCATCAGCAGAAGTCGTTGAACGTACAGCCGGAATTCCTTGCTCACCGGGATCGCGCGGTGCGAGCGCAGGTTGCGGTACTGACCGTTCCGGAACAGCACGAAGAAGTGGTAGAGCGCGCCATAGAAGACGTGCTGGCGCATGTCGCCCCAGTGGCCGGGGGGCAGGGGCGCTTCCATGTCGCTGAGTTTCAGCGCCTCCTGCATGGCGGGGACCGACATCTCCATCAGGCGCGAATTGCCGTTCGACCCGCCGCGTTCATAGGTCACCCAGTAGGGCCGCATGTAGCCTTCTTCGAAGACATGCACCGTCAGGCCAAGCCCGCGGGCTATGGTCACCGCCTCGGCATGCACGGGGCGGGTGTCGCCGTAAAGCACGATGTCGGTGACGCCCTTTTCGGCGACGAGCGCGCGAAACGCCTCGGGCCAGTCGGCCAGCGCGCCTGTGTAGGGGATGTAGGACCGGGGGTGGAACCAGAAGGCGCGGTCGCCCGCGTTGAACCCCACGCGCCAGACCTCGGCCCGCGCCTTGCGCAGCATCCGTCCCAGCCTGTGAAAGAACGGGCCGTGCGGTCCCTGAAGGAACAGAAAGACGCGACTGTTGGTGGCGTTGCTCATGGCGCAGCGTTACCCCATAAGGTGTTGTCACCGGGTGTAGCCCGGAGACAAGGCGAAATTAAGGCATTCTTCACCGTGCCTTTCCCCGCAGGCGTCAAGGGAGCGACAGATGTTCACTGGGATCATCACCGATATGGGCGAGGTTCGGCATGTCGAGGCGCGGGGCGATTTGCGCGCGCGGATCGGCACCGGGTACGACACCGCGACGATCGACATCGGCGCCTCGATCGCCTGCGACGGCGTGTGCCTGACGGTGGTGGATCTTGGCCCCGACTGGTTCGACGTGGACATCTCGGCCGAAACCGTGGCGATGACCAATATCGGCCACAACGCGTGGGAGGCCGGGCGGCGCATCAACCTCGAACGCGCGCTGAAGGTGGGCGACGAGTTGGGCGGTCACATCGTGTCGGGCCATGTCGATGGCGTGGCCCCGATTGTCGAGATGCATGACGAGGGCGACAGCACCCGCGTCGTGCTGGAAGCGCCCGAGGCGCTGGCGCGGTTCATCGCGCCCAAGGGGTCGGTCGCGCTGAACGGCACGTCGCTGACGGTGAACGAGGTGGAGGGGCGCCGGTTCGGCATCAACTTCATCCCCCACACCAAGGCCGTCACCACGTGGGGCGAGGCCAGGGTCGGGGACCAGGTGAACCTCGAAATCGACACGCTGGCGCGCTACGTCGCACGGCTGGCCGAGGCAGGGTAACCCACGGGTTACCCTATAAAATTTCGTAAAGAACGGTGCCCCGGCGGCCGTGGGGCGGTCACCTTTCGGTAACCGCAGCGCGCGGTGCCGTCGGTCGTCAGAGAGACAGTGACATCTGCCGCATGTCCAGCGTGTCGAGCAGTTGCGGGATGCGTTCGCGGAACTTGAAGAACCCCGCCGTGGCCCATGGCCATGCGAGGCTGTCATAGTCGCGGCGCAACTCCACCAGCGCGATGTCGTGGCGGTCGAGCATCGGGCGGGCCTCGGCCAGCAGGTCGGCCATCGGGCCCACGGGCACCGTGGCGGTCACGACCTGCCGCAAGCCCGATTCGGTGGCCCATGCGACCAGCTCGGCGGCGGTGACGAGCGGCGAGAAGGCGGGCCCACCGGGCCAGCGGGACACCGCGTCGTCCAAGGCCCCGGTCCGGAAGGCCTGCACGGCCGGAGAGATGTGCAGGACCGCGGTGGTGCTGTCCGGTTCGATCCGGGCGAAGGCGGCGGGATCGGTCACGGCCTCGGCCACGTGGGTCGGCGTGCAATCCTCGTAGGTCAGAAGCACGCCCGTGCGCAGGCCGGGGCGCACCACGCCCGAGGGCGCGATGGGCTGGCGCGGCGGGTTCTCCGGCCCGTCGAGCGGGGCTGCGTCTTGTGCCAGTTGGCCAGCCGGGTTGAACCGCCCCTCGGTATAACGCGCGATGTTCGAGGCGCGGGCGAGGTAGGTCTTGCCCCGCGTCTGCAACCCGCCCACCCAGCGCCAGCCCAGCGTGTTCGAAGCCGGGTCACCGTCAAGCAGGTGGCGCAGGAAGAAATCGGCACCCAGTTCCCACGGCAGGCGCAGGGTGAAGATCCAGATGGAGGCGAACCACATCCGCGCGTGGTTGTGCAGGTACCCGGTGTCGGCCAGCTCCCGCGCCCAGTGGTCGAAGCAGGCGATGCCGGTGTCGCCCCGGCAGGCGGCCTCCCATTCGTCGCGGAGGCCGGAAGAGGTCTGCACCCGGTCCCACGCGCCGCGCAGGCCCGCGTTATACTTCGTCCAGACCGACGGGCGCTGTTCCAGCCAGCCTTTCCAGTAAGTGCGCCAGACGACTTCCTGCACAAACTTGTCCACGGTACTGCGCGCGTAGCGGTCGAGCACGGTGGTGAGCACCTCTTCCTCGGTCACCAGCCGGTGGCGCAGCCACGGTGACAGGCGGGACACGTGGGGGTGGTCCGGAAGGTCGTAATTGCGCAGGCCGGCATAGGCGCCGGAGCGCGGAACGAAGTCGGCGAGGCGGTCGAGACCGGCGGCGCGGGAAGCGGTAAACGTCATCCTCCGGGTATAGCGCCAGGCGTGGGGGCTTCAACTTTTGGTTTACCCATAATGACGATGCTGCCTGTCGTCGCGGCGGCGTCCCTTGAAGGTCCCGTATCGCAAGACTAAGACTCTCCCAGCGGTGCCGCGACGCACCGGGGCATGGACATGAAGGCAGGCAGGATGCGGGACCCGATAGACACATACATGAACACGCTTGTCCCGATGGTGGTCGAGCAGACGAGCCGGGGCGAACGCGCCTATGACATCTTCTCGCGCCTGCTGAAGGAGCGGATCGTGTTCCTGTCGGGCCCAGTGCATGACGGCATGTCGTCGCTGATGGTGGCGCAGCTTCTGCACCTCGAGGCGGAGAACCCGTCGAAAGAGATCTCGATGTACATCAACTCGCCCGGTGGCGTGGTGACGTCGGGCCTGTCGATCTATGACACGATGCAATACATCAAACCCAAGGTGTCGACGCTGGTGATCGGGCAGGCGGCCTCGATGGGGTCGCTGCTGCTGGCCGCCGGGTCGCCGGGCATGCGGTTCTCGCTGCCGAACAGCCGGGTGATGGTGCACCAGCCGTCCGGTGGCTACCAGGGCACCGCGACCGACATCATGATCCACGCCGAAGAGACGCTGAAACTGAAGCGCCGCCTGAACGAGATTTACGTCAAGCACACGGGTCAAACGCTTGAAAACGTGGAGAACGCGCTGGAGCGCGATTACTTCATGTCACCCGAAGAGGCCAAGGAATGGGGCCTGATCGACGAAATCGTCGAGAATCGCGCCAAGGGCGACGAAAGCTGACGGGATAGGCGGGGCCACGTGCGGTGGCCCTGTTAACGGCATTTTGACGTTGTGGAGTGCAGGTGAACGACCTAAGCTGCGCTCTAACACTGATGCATAGCAAGCAGGCAAAGTTGGCGGACGGCTGACGGGCGGATAGGTTCACCATGGCGACAAATTCGGGCGGCGACAGCAAGAACACCCTTTATTGCAGCTTCTGCGGGAAATCGCAGCACGAGGTCCGCAAGCTGATTGCGGGACCCACCGTGTTCATCTGCGACGAATGTGTCGAGCTGTGCATGGACATCATCCGCGAGGAAACGAAGGCCGGTGGCCTGAAGTCCTCCGAAGGGGTGCCGACGCCCAAGGAGATCTGCGAAGTCCTCGACGACTACGTGATCGGCCAGGCATTGGCCAAGCGGGTCCTGTCGGTGGCGGTGCACAACCACTACAAGCGCCTCAACCACGCCCAGAAATCGGGCGACATCGAACTGGCGAAATCGAACATCCTGCTGATCGGCCCCACCGGCTGCGGCAAGACGCTGCTGGCGCAGACGCTGGCGCGCATCCTCGACGTGCCTTTCACCATGGCGGACGCGACCACGCTGACCGAGGCCGGTTACGTGGGCGAGGATGTGGAGAACATCATCCTCAAGCTGTTGCAGGCGTCCGAATACAACGTCGAACGCGCGCAGCGCGGCATCGTCTATATCGACGAGGTCGACAAGATCACGCGCAAGTCCGAAAACCCCTCGATCACGCGGGACGTGTCGGGCGAGGGCGTGCAGCAGGCGCTGCTGAAGCTGATGGAAGGCACGGTCGCCTCGGTCCCGCCGCAAGGCGGGCGCAAGCATCCGCAGCAGGAATTCCTGCAGGTCGACACGACCAATATCCTGTTCATCTGCGGCGGCGCCTTCGCGGGGCTCGACAAGATCATCGCGCAGCGCGGCAAGGGGTCGGCCATGGGGTTCGGCGCCGACGTGCGGGACGATGACGAGCGCGGCGTGGGCGAGATCTTTAAGGACCTCGAACCCGAGGACCTGCTGAAATTCGGCCTGATCCCGGAATTCGTCGGCCGCCTGCCGGTGCTGGCGACGCTGGAAGACCTCGACGAGGATGCGCTGGTCACGATCCTGACCCAGCCCAAGAACGCGCTGGTCAAGCAGTACCAGCGCCTGTTCGAGCTGGAAGATACCGACCTGACCTTCACCGACGAGGCGCTGAGCGCGATCGCCAAGCGCGCGATCGAGCGCAAGACCGGTGCGCGCGGCCTGCGGTCGATCCTCGAGGATATCCTGCTCGACACGATGTTCGACCTGCCGGGCATGGACAGCGTGACCGAGGTGGTAGTGAACGAGGAGGCGGTCACCGCCGACGCGGCACCGCTGATGATCCACGCCGACGCCAAGGAATCGGCCACCGCGGGCTGACCCTGAAACGGGGTCGGCTGAGGATCAGCCGACCTACGGCGCCGCACGGATGTAGGTCGGCTGCTTGCCAGCCGACCCCCCTGCAAGCAAGGACTTCCCAATGAGCATCACGCGCATTTCGTCGGGCGGCGATTTCGAGGCGAAGGTCGGCTATTGCCGCGCCGTGGTCGCGGGCGGCTTCGTGCATGTCGCGGGCACGGTCGGGCAGGGCGACACCGTGACCGACCAGTGCCGCAGCGCGCTGGAGGTGATCGGCGCGGCGCTGGAAAAGGCCGGGTCGGGCTGGGACCGGGTGGTGCGCGTGACCTACATGCTGCCCGACCGGCACGAATTCGAACCCTGTTTCCCGATCCTGTCGGCGACCTTCGGGGCCAACCCGCCGGCGGCGACGATGATCGAATGCAACCTGATCGACCCGAAATACCGGATCGAGATCGAGGTGACCGCCCTGGCGGGCGACGGCTGATCGCGCACCTGACCACTGGACCCCGCCTGCGGAATGGGCGATACCGGCCTCAACCACAGACGAGGTGATCCGATGGGCATTCTGAACACGCTTCTGCGCGCCGTGACCTGGTGGAACGGGTCGACGCTGGGCACGTCGATCTACACCGCGCGCAAGGGCGTGAAGGTGGGCGAGGATGCGCAGGGCAACGTCTTCTACCAGACCCGCGACGGCAAGCGCCGCTGGGTGATGTATAACGGCGAGGCCGAGGCGAGCCGCATCGATCCCGACTGGCACGGCTGGCTGCACCACACCTATGACGCACCGCCGACCGAACGCCCGCTGCCGCACAAGGCGTGGGAAAAGCCGCATCACGAGAACCTGACCGGCACCGCGCAGGCTTATGCCCCTGCCGGGTCGATCCGCCGCGCCGACCCGGCGCCGCGCCGTGATTACGAGGCGTGGACGCCCGAGTAATGGCGGGCTCCCGCACCGAAATCCTCGTTGGGGCCGTCGTTCTGGCGGCGGCGGTTGGATTCGTCGTCTACACGGCGCAGGCCACCGGCGCGCGCACCGGCGGCGGCAGCTATGCGCTGAACGCCTCGTTCCGCTCGCTCGAAGGCGTGAGCGTCGGCACCGACATACGGCTGGCAGGCGTCAAGATCGGCACCGTCAGCGACGTGCGCCTGAACCAGGAAACCTACCGCGCCGACATGGTGCTGGCGATCCGCGACGGCATCCTGATCCCCGATGACAGCGCCGCCGTGATCGCAAGCGAGGGCCTCCTGGGCGGAACCTTTGTCGAGATCGATCCCGGCGGGTCGCCCTTCACCTTCGATCCGGGGGCCGAGATCCTCGACACGCAGGGCGCGGTCAGCCTGATCTCGCTGCTCCTGCGCTTCGTCACCGGGAAAGAAGGGCAATGATCCGCGCGGCCCTGATGGCCGTCGCGCTGTCCGCCGCGCCCGCCGCGGCGCAGGTCGCCACGTCGAACGGGACGGGCGTGATCCTGCGCGGGCTCGACAAGGTGACGGGCCGGGTCACCGACGTGCAGATCGCGGTCGGCGGGGCCGAACGGCTGGGGCGCCTGACCATCGGCGTGCGCGAATGCCGGTACCCCAAGGGCAACAGGTCGGGCGATGCCTTCGCCTTCCTCACCGTGCGAGAGGTCGGGCATGAAGGCGATGTGTTCGAGGGCTGGATGATCGCGTCGAGCCCGGCGCTGAACGCCATGGACCACGCGCGTTACGACGTGTGGGTGTTGCGCTGCACCACGTCCTGAGCGGTCGCCGGGTCCGGGGCGGTGAAATCCGGATGCAGCACCAGCGCCCGCCGCAGGCGCGCCTTGTAATCCGCGCGGTCGATCTCGATCCCGCCGAGGGAGGCGAGGTGATCCGTCAGAAACTGCGTGTCGCACAGGGTGAACCCGGCGCGGATCAGCCGGTCGACCAGGAAGGCGAGCGCGATCTTGGACGCATCGGTGCGGCGGGAGAACATGCTTTCGGCGCAGAACGCCGCGCCCACCGCCACGCCGTAGACCCCGCCCGACAGCATCCCGTCCTGCCAGACCTCGACCGAGTGGGCATAGCCCATGTGGTGCAGGTCGGTGTAGACGCGGGCGATGTCGTCGTTGATCCACGTCTCTTCCCGGTCGGCACAGCCCGCGACGACGTCTTCGAAGGCGGCGTTGATGGTCACGTCGAACCCGCCCCGGCGCATCCGGCGGGCGAGGCTGCGGGAGATGTGGAAGCGGCGCAGGGGCATGATGCCGCGCTTGCGCGGGTCGACCCAGAAGATCTCGTTCGCGCCGCGCGTCTCGGCCATGGGGAAGACGCCCGCGGCGTAGGCGTGCATCAGCAGGTCCGGGGTCAGGGGTGGCGCGCGGTCGGACATGGGCCCAGCCTAGCGGAAGTGTCGGCGCGGCGCGAGGCGGGGCATCAGGAATCCTGCGCCCGCCACGCCACGAACACCCAGAGTGCCACCGCTGCAAGCACCGCGGCGAGGAAGAAGGGCGCGCCCGGCAGGTAGATCGGTGCGCCCTCGCGCGTGAAGGAGGCGAAGGCCGAGGTCATCAGCAGCGGAGAGATGATCGCCGCCATGGCCGAGGCCGAGGTCAGCACGCCCTGCAATTCGCCCTGCGCGTCGTCGCCCACCTGTTTCGACAGGATGCCCTGCAGCGCCGGTACCACCACCGCCGACAGCGACGTGATCGGCACGAGGATCAGCGCCACCGTGCCGGACGATATGAACCCGATCGTGACGAAGGCCGCGACGTCGAAGATCAGCCCGCCCAGCACCGTCTTGCGTTCGCCGAACCGCTTGATGATCGGGCCGATCAGCGCGCCCTGCACGATCCCGAAGGAAATGCCGAACAGCGCCAGCGACAGCCCGATCGTGCCCGGAGCCCAGCCAAAGCGTTCGACGGCATAATAGGACCACACCGCCGGGTAGACGACGAAGGCAAGCTGGAAGAACAGGAACACGATCAGAAGCCGCCCCGCCCCCGGCAGGGCCGACACCGACCGCGCCGCGCCGAACGGGTTCGCGCGGGACCAATCGAATTTGCGGCGGTTCTCCGGCTTCACCGTCTCGCGCAGCACCAGATATCCCAGCGCGAGGTTCAGCGCCGCCAGCATCGCGGCGGCATAGAAGGGCGCGCGGGTGCCGAACTCGCCCAGCAACCCGCCGACCAGCGGGCCAAGCACGAACCCCGCCCCGAACCCGGCCCCGATCAGGCCGAAATTCTTGGCCTTGTCCTCGGGTTTCGAGATGTCGGCCATGCAGGCGGACGCCGTGGCCTGCGTCGCCGCCGTGATCCCGCCGATCACCCGGCCCAGAAGCAACAGCCAGATCGTGCCCGCGACCGCCATCAGCAGGTAGTCGAGCACCATGAAGCTGAGCGATATCAGGAGGATACGCCGCCGCCCGTACTGGTCGCTGAGCGAGCCGAGGATCGGGCCGAACAGGAACTGCATCACCGCGAAGACGGTCGACATCACGCCGCCCCACAGCGCCGCGTTGGCCAGCGATGGGCCCTGCACCTCGCGGATGAGGTCGGGCATGACCGGGATGATCAGCCCGATGCCCATGGCATCGATCATCACGGTAACCAGCAGGAAAACGACGGTCAGGTTCACGGGTCGGTCGGCAGTCGGTCGGGTGTGTCAGTCGAAAAGGTTCAGATGCGCCATGATCTGTCCATGGTCCGAGGCGAGCTTGTTATACGGCGCCTCGGGGTGGGCGCCATCGGTCAAATGATCGTTCAACACGCTGAAATACTCCATTTCGCCCCGTGGATCGGGTGCGTCGGGCGTGAAATGCCGTGACAAATAAATCTGGTCTATCGATTCATAAACCCCGCCGAAGGCGGATGTATAGACCATGTCGCGCGCCGATTTCTTGACGAAGAGGTGTTCGGCCGAATGCAGGCGCACTTGCTCGATATCGCGGGTGATCTGTTCGTGCTCTTCCTTGGAATAGCGGTCGTTATAGCCCTTGGCGTCGTGGCGCAGCATCCAGGCATAGTTCTTGAATGGCACCTCGCCCGAGATGATTTCGGAACTGACGGCGTGTTCGCCATCGTTGAAGTCCCCCAGCGCGATCACGCTGCGGCCCGCGCGCAACTCGGCCACGATTTCGCGCCGCAGGACCCACGCCTCGGCCATGCGCCGCAACGCGGCCCTGAGAGCGCCCTGCGCACGGCCCACCGGATCGTAGCGCGTCAGGTCGGCCTCGGACGGGTAGGGGGCGCCCGGCGGTTTGCGGTATTCACCCAGTTTCGATTTCAGGTGGCAGTTGAAGACGGTGACCGAATGCTTCCCGGCCCGCACCCGTGCCTTGAGAATCGGACGCGACAGCCGTGACACGGTGAAGCTGCCGGATTCCGCGCCGCCGCCCAGCGGCTGGAACGGGATCGTCAGCGGTGGGTCGAGGACCTGGATGACCTCGGGCGGTTCGGCAAAGCCGTGGCGCGACAGGATGGCGAGGCCCGGACGCCGCTGGCCCGGTTCGCCGTCATTGACGTTGGGCGCAAACGCGATGGAGGCGTCGTCGTACCCGTCATAGGCCAGTTTGCGAAAGATCGCCTTCTTGCGATAGGCCTTGTCGTCGCCGGGCAGGTTGGCGTCGTTGGCGGCGGATCCGCGGCGGTCGGCCTCGGTCACGACATCGCGCAGGGCGTCTTCCTCGAATATCTCCTGGAACCCGATCACGTCGGCGTCGAGCGTCACGACCTGGTCGGCGAGCCATGCCTTTTTCCACGCGTATTCCTCGGGCGTGTAGGACTGGAACTGGTAGTATTCCTTGTCCGGCCCGATCAGGTTCTTGACGTTGAAACTGGCGATGGTGAAGCGGGTCATTGCGGGTGTCCTTCGGTGGCCAGCGCGCGGGCGAGCATGGCGGCGTCGATGTTGCCGCCCGAGATCGTGACGACCACGGCGTCGCCGTCGATATCCGAGGCATGGAACAGGGCGGCGGCCAAGGCAACCGCCCCGCCGGGTTCTGCTGTCACTTTCAGGCGCTCGGCGGCGTGGAAGACGGCCGCCAGCGCCTCGCCCTCGGTCACGGCGATGCCGGGGCCGCAGAGGCGCTGGATGATGGGCCATGTGTGGTTGCCGGGCGCGGGCGTGAGGATCGCGTCGCAGACATTGCCCGCGACGGCGGTGTTCGTCTGGATCGAGCCCGCCGTCTGTGAGCGGATCACGTCGTCGAACCCTTCCGGTTCGATGGGGCGGACGCGGAGGCCGGGGGCCTCGGCCTCAAGCGCGAGCGCGATGCCCGAGGTCAGGCCGCCGCCGCCGCAGCAGACCAGCACGTCGGCCTCTGTCACGCCCAGTTCAGCGGCCTGTGCGGCGATCTCCAGCCCCGTGGTGCCTTGGCCCGCGATGACTTGCGGTTCGTCATAGGGGCGGATCAGGGTGAGGCCGCGTTCGGATTCGAGTTTGTCGCCCACCGCCTCGCGGCTTTCCCCACCCGCGCGGTCGTAAAGCACGACCTCGGCCCCAAGGGCGCGGGTGTTGGCGATCTTCAGCGCGGGCGCGTCGGCGGGCATGATGATGACGGCTGGCACCCCGTGTTCGCGCGCCGCCAGTGCCACGCCCTGCGCGTGGTTGCCGCTGGAAAAGGCCAGCACGCCGCGCGCGCGTGTCGCGTCGTCAAGTGCGGCCACGGCGTTGCGCCCGCCGCGATATTTGAAGCTGCCGGTATGTTGCAGGCATTCCGGTTTCACCAGCACCCGCCGCCCGGCGATCTCGTCAAGGAAGGGCGAGGTGAGCATCGGCGTGCGCCGGGCATGGCCGTCGAGCCGCCCGGCGGCGGCGCGGATCATGTCGATATTCATCGCATCGCTCCGATCCAGGCGTGGAGGGTTTCGAGGCTTTCTGGTTCGTCGAGGAACGGCACGTGCCCCCGGTCCGCCACTGTGGCGGCGTGCATGGCGGGGTGGCGGTCCTGCATTTTGGCGAAGGTGTCGGCGCTCAGAAGGTCGGAATTGGCTCCGCGCAGGGCGGCGGTGGGCAGGGGTTTCAGCGCGTCGAAGAACGGCCAGAGATCCGGCACGGCGGTCGCGCCCGCCTGTTCGACGGCGTCGCGCAGGTGCGGGTCATAGGTGATCGTGAGGCCGGTGGGCGTTTCGACATAGAATTTCTCGACCTCCGCGCGCCAGCGTTCCGGCGGCACGTTGGCGAAACCGGGCATGACGTGCGGGCGGTGCTTGGCGGCTTCCTCGTAGGTTTTCCAGACGGGCGCGCGGCCAAGGTAGCCCATGATGTTGGTGAGGCCCTTGGGGTCGAGTTCCGGGCCGATGTCGTTCAGGGCGACGCCCAGCAGGCGCTGCGGCACGGTGGCGGCGAGGCCCATGGCGATCAGCCCGCCGCGCGAGGTGCCGAGGATCGCCGCTTTCTCAATCCCCAGGTGGTCGAGCAGTTCCAGCGCGTCGGTGCCCTCGCGTTGCAGGGTATAGTCGCGCCAGTCGCCGAAATCCGACCGGCCCCGCCCGCGATAATCCATGCGGATCAGGCGGACATCCGTCAGGTGCGGCGCGACATAGTCGAAATCGCGCCCGTCGCGGGTGAGGCCCGAGAGGCAGAGGACCGGGAGGCCCGCGCCGTCGTCATCGTAGTGCAGCGACAGGCCGTCGGAGGTGTTGAAGCGTGGCATCAGGCGAGGTCCGGGATGGTGGTGAGGTCGGTCAGGACGTGGTGCGGCTGGCCGGGCAGGCGGTCTACCGGCTCGCCCGCGCGGTTGACCCATGCGGTGGTGAAGCCATAGCGCGAAGCGGCGGCGGCGTCCCAGCCGTTGGAGGAGACGAAGAGCACCTCGTCCTTCGCGCATCCGAACCGCTTGCCGACAAGGTCGTAGACGGCGGGGGCGGGTTTGAAGATGCCGACGGATTCGACGCTGAGGACGTCGTCCAGCATCTCGCCGATCCCGGCGCTGTCGACCGCGCCTGCCAGCATGTCGGGTGAGCCGTTGGACAGGATCGCGGTGTTCAGCCCGCGCTGTTTGAGCGTGGCGAGCATGGCGGGAACCTCCGGGTAGGCCGAAAGCTCCCAGTAGAGCGCCAGCAGGCGTTCGCGCAGCTCGGGGTCGGCGAGGTTCGAGGCGTCGAGCGCCCAGTCGAGCCCGTCCTGCGTGACCTGCCAGAAGTCGCAATGCGCGCCTTCGATGGCGCGGAGCCACGTGTATTGCAGTTGCTTCAGGCGCCAGTCGCGGGCGACGGCGGGCCAGTGGGTGGCAAAGGCCTCGCGCCCCGGTTCGGCGGCGGCTTCGCGGGCGGCGGCGGCCACGTCGAAGAGCGTGCCATAGGCGTCGAAAACGGCGGTGGTGATGGGCATGGGGCGTGGCCTTCAGCGGGATCGCGGGCAGGGTGGCACGGGGGCGCGGCAGCGAAAAGAGGGAATTCGTGCTATACTCGCCCCTCGCCAACATCATGGGAGGACCGACGATGGGAAACCGACACGGGGATATCCACTGGAGCGAGTTGATGACGCGCGACGTGGCGGCGGCGCGCGATTATTACAGCCGGGTCTGCGGCTGGACGATCGACACGATGCCGATGCCCGAGGGCGAATACAACGTGGCCAAGGTGGGTGACGACATGGTGGCGGGCATGATGGACATGTCCGCGATGCCGGGGATGGAGGACGCACCGGCGCACTGGTTCACCTATATCGCGGTGGCCGATGTGGACGCGGCGGCGGCGGAGACCAAGGACGCGGGCGGGATGGTCCTGCGCCCGCCCTTCGACGTGCCGAACGTGGGCCGCATCGTGATCGTCGCCGATCCCGGCGGCGCGGCGGTGGGGCTGATGACGCCGTCGGAGGGCACGTCGGGCTAGATCGCCTTTCGCGGTGTGCTGCGCACGCGGGGGCGCGGACCCCTCTCCCTGACCCTCCCCCGTGCGGGGGGAGGGAAGCGGGGTGGCGGGCCGACCCCGTCATGCGGGTGGTGCGCGCGGGGCAGGCGTGGCGCCGGACATATTTGTGAAGAGAAGAAGACCTGAAGGGTCTCTCTTCGGGTGCGGGGTCAGTCGCGGGTGCCGGAGAAGCGGGTTTGCCAGTCGGCGTGCTGGTCGTCGGTGATTTTCGTGAACATCACGTCGGGCACGGTGAAGGCGTGGCCGCCGGGCAGGGCGGCGAGCGCGGTTGCGGCGTCCGAGGGCCATGACCAGTCGTCCGACTGCATCGCGGTCATCATGGTTTGCGCGGCATCGGGGATGAAGGGGGCCGAGAGGACCGCGTAGAGGCGGATGAGGTTGAGGCCGAGGCGGACCTGCGCCGCGGCCATGTCCGGGTCGGTCTTGAAGGTGGACCACGGGGCCGCCGATTGCAGGTATTCGTTGCCCGCGACCCAGATCGCGCGCAATTCGCCGGCGGCCTTGCGGATCTCGATCGCGTCCATGTGGGACTGGTAGGCGGCGATGCGGCGGTCGAGATCGGCGATCAGGGCCTCTTCGGCGGGGCCGAAGGTGCCGGCAGAGGGGACTTCCTCGCCGAATTTCGAGCGGCAGAACTTGGTGATGCGGCTGACGAAGTTGCCGAGGACATCGGCGAGGTCCTTGTTGACGTCCTGCTGGAACGTCTCCCACGTGAACTCGGTGTCGGAGCTTTCGGGCACGTGGCTGAGGAGCCACCAGCGCCAGTAATCGGCGGGCAGGATGTCGAGCGCCTGGTCCTGGAACACGCCGCGTCCCTTGGAGGTGGAGAACTGGCCGCCGTCGTAGTTGAGGTAGTTGAAGGACTTGATGTAGTCGACGAGCTTCCAATCCTCGCCCGAGCCGAGGATCGTGGCGGGGAACGACAGGGTGTGGAAGGGCACGTTGTCCTTGCCCATGAACTGGGTGTAGCGCACGTCGTCCGCGCCCTTGTCCGTGCGCCACCAGCGTTCCCAGTCGCTGCCCTTGCCCGCGTCCCGCCATTCCTGCGCACAGGCGATGTATTCGATGGGGGCGTCGAACCAGACGTAGAAGACCTTGCCTTCCATGCCGGGCCAGTCCTCGGCCCCGCGTTTGACGGGGACGCCCCAGGCGAGGTCGCGGGTGATGCCGCGGTCTTGCAAGCCGTCGCCGTCGTTTAGCCATTTCTTTGCGATCGATGTGGTCAGGATCGGCCAGTCGGATTTGCTGTCGATCCAGGCGTTCAGCTGGTCGCGCATCTGGCTTTGGCGGAGGTAGAGGTGCTTGGTTTCGCGCACTTCGAGGTCGGTGGAACCCGAGATGGCCGAGCGGGGGTTGATCAGGTCGGTCGGATCGAGCTGCTTGGTGCAGTTTTCGCACTGGTCGCCGCGCGCGCCGTCATAGCCGCAATTGGGGCAGGTGCCCTCGATATACCGGTCGGGCAGGAAGCGGCCGTCGGCGTTGGAATAGACCTGTTTCTCGCTCACTTCCTCGATCAGGCCGGCATCGGCCAGGCGGCCCGCGAAGTGCTGGGTCAGGGCGTGGTTCTGGGGCGAGGACGAGCGCCCGAAATGGTCGAAGGACAGGCGGAAGCCGTCGGCGATTTTTGCCTGCGTGGCGTGCATGTCGGCGCAGAATTCGGCGACCGGTTGGCCGGCCTTGGCGGCGGCCAGTTCGGCGGGGGTGCCGTGTTCGTCGGTGGCGCAGAGGAACAGCACCTCGTTGCCGCGCGCACGCTGGTAGCGGGCGTAGAGGTCGGCTGGCAGCTGGCTGCCGACGAGGTTCCCGAGGTGCTTGATCCCGTTGATGTAGGGGATCGCCGAAGTGATGAGATGCCGTGCCATGCCCGTGCCCCGCCTGAGTGTCCGCGTGATGTAGCGGATTGGTGCGGGGCAGGGAAGTGGGGGCGGCGTATGGGCCGCCCCGCCGCCCGGTCAGAGGACGAAATCGTCGGCGGTCAGCGATGTGCCCACGTCTCGCACGTTCAGCTGGGCATCCTCGATCCCGTCTCCGTCGAGGTCGAAGCGGACGATGGCGTGGCCGGCCGGGTTGGTGGTGAAACGGACCTCGGCCGCGCCCGTGCCGGTGAAGGCGCCGGTGCCGAGGAAGGTGAAGGCGCCGTCGACATTCACGTCCGAGATGTCGATCAGGTCCTCGCCGCGTTTGAAATCGACGATGATGTCGCGGGTGGCGCCGGTGCCGAATTCAGTGATCGCGGTGAAGACGAAGACGTCGGGGCCCTGCTGGCCGCGCAGGTTGTCGGTGCCCGCGCCGCCGATCAGCGTGTCGGCGCCGATTCCGCCCAGCAGCGTGTCGTTCTGGTCCTGGCCCGCAAGCACGTCGTTGCCGGTGCTGCCGCGGATCAGGTCGTTGCCCTCGCCACCTTCGAGCGTGTCGCTGCCCGATGCGCCCACCAGCGTGTCGGCGCCGCCGCTGCCCTGGATCAGGTTGTCGCCGCTGTTGCCGATGATCTCTTCGGGCGACAGGGAGCCTTCGACGCTGTGATCGCCGGTGCCGCGCAGGAGGATCTGTTCGATGCCTTCGACATTGGCGACGTCGGCATTGGCGCGCAGCGTGTCGTTGCCGCCGGAATCGGTGATCGCCTGCCCGTTCACGTCGATGAAATAGAGGTCGTCGCCGCCCTCGGCGTCGAGCACGCCCAGCACCTGCCCGCCGCCGCGACCGTCATAGGTGTCGTTCGCCTCCCCCATGTAGACGTTGCCGTTGATGAGCCCGCTGTTGAGGATCTCGTCCTGGCCGTTGGCAAGCCGGATGTCGCCGTTGATGATGCCGCCATTGGTGATGTAGTTGGTCACCCCGTTCAGCGTTTGGATGGCATTGCCGAGATTGGTGGCGATCTCGCCCTCGTTGGTGATGCGCAGGATGCCGGCGTTGCCGTCGGGCTCGCTGCCGAGCGTGTTGGGGCCAACCGCGCCGTAGATCGCGCGCTCGCCATTGGTCGAGATCACCGCGCCAATGCCGTTGTAGATCTCGGTGCTGATGCCGACATTGACGAGGTTGATGGCGATCCCGTCGGGATCGAGCGCCGAGATCGCCCCGTAATTCGAGATCGCGTTGGTGTTGCCGTCGTATCCTTCGGCACCGATGTTGCCCTGCTGGATGCGCACCGCGCTGCCGTTGCCGAGGATCGTGACCTCTCCGTAATTGGTCAGCTGGAAGTCGCCGGTATTGGCGGTGCCCAGTTCGGGGGTGTTGTCGATGGCGGCGATGCTGGTGGCGCTGACGGTACCGGTGTCGCTCACGAAGACCGAGCCGCCGCCCGCTTCCTCGCCCATGAGGATGCCCCACTGGTCGCCGTGCACGGTGCCCTGCACGAGGATGTCGTTGTCGGCGAAGGCGCGGATGGCGACGCTGTCCATGGCGCCCGAGCCGCTTTCGTCGGTCGAGATGATGAAGATGGTGTTGGCGACGAACACGGTGTCGCCGACGCCTCCGGCGGACAGGGCGGTGCCGGTGGTGACGGTTGTGGGTGCAACGATGGTGGGCATGACGGCCTCCTGCAAATGGGGTGGGGCGGAATGGATTGGCCCCGGTTCGGAAAGTGCGAAACAAGCGGGCCGGAAAATGGACTTGGAGAAAATACTCAAAGGGCGGCCCGGCAGCACCCTATCACATCGTGCGCACGAATTGGTTCGAAAACCGCGGCCGGCGGTCAGGTCAGGGCTTCTTCTCGCGGTCGCGGCGGGTCAGGCCGCCGATGGTGAAGCTGGTGCGCGGGGTCCAGACATAGCGGGTCTTGGCATCGGCGGGGCGCACGCGCATCCGTGCGAGGCCGAAGATGACAAGCACGACATGTCCCGCCGCGATCAGGGCGAACAGCGCGCCGGGGCCCTGCACCTGCATCAGCCACGAGGCACCCAGCGGCGCGGCGATGGCGCCGAGGGCGTAGTAGAACAGCAGCGCCGCCGACAGTTCCACCCGCTCGTCGCTGGCGGCGAAGTCGTGGGCGTGGGCGGCGGCGACCGAGTAGATCGGCATCGAGGTGAAGCCGAAAAGTGCGGCGAGCGCGAAGGTCTGCCATGGCGGGCCGGAGGGCAGGGTGGCGGTGGCGAGGCTGGCCGCGGCGGCCGCCGCCGACAGCCAGATCAGGACCCAGCGGCGGTCCTTGGCATCGGCGATCCAGCCGACCGGGTATTGCGACAGCGCCCCGCCCGCGACGAAGGCCGACAGGAACAGCGCGATCTGGCCCGCGGTCAGCCCCTGCGTTTCGGCATAGACCGGGCCGACCATGCGGAAGGCGGCGGTGCCGAGGGCCGCGACCAGCACGGCGGCGACGGCGAGCGGAGAGCGCGCGAGCGGCAGGCGCGGGTCGAGCCGCGGGCGCTTGCCCACCGGCGGGGGCGTCAGCCGCGTCATGGCAAGCGGCAGGATCGCGGCGCAGCAGATCAGCGTCAGGACCGTGTAGGAGATGTAGGAGGCCGGTTCGAGCACGCCGATCATCGCCTGCGCCGCAAGCGACGCGCCGAGGTCGACGATGCGGTAGGTGCCCATCGCCCGCCCGCGCGTTTCGTTCGTGGCGCGGGCCTGCAGCCATGCCTCGATCACGGTGTAGCTGCCCGCGATGCACAGGCCCGACATCACCCGGAAGAGCGCCCATGCCAGCGGCACATCGGTGAGGATGTGGGCCAGCAGGCCGATCGCGCCGAGCGCGGTGAAGGCGGCATAGGCGCGCGATGGCCCGACCTCTCCCATCAGGCGGGGCGCCCACCAGCAGCCGATGAAGAAGCCGAAGAAATGCGCCGATCCCAGAAGGCCGATCTGCGGCGTGGTGAAGCCGAGCTTCAGCCCCGACAGCGCATCGAGCGGCCCGACGCCGCCCGAGGACAGCTGCAGCAGAAGGACCGACAGGTAAAGCGCGGCGAGGGTCAGGAACAGGCGCATGGAGGCAGGGTTGACCGGGCCGGAGCGCCCCGTCGCGGCCGAAAACGACGACGCCGCGTCGATCTTGGACGACGCGGCGTGTCATGTGCGGGGTGGGGCCGCCCGTGGGCGGCCCCGGATGCGTGCCGGATCAGTCCGACCAGCTGACGCCGGTGAGGTCCGTCGCCTGCGTCGGCGCGTTGGCCCACAGCCCGTTCAGCTTGGCATTGGCGACGCCAAGCGAGGCAAGCTGGAACAGGTAGCCGTTGACGTAATCCTTGGCGATGATCGTTTCCGCCTCGCGGATCAGTTCGGTCCGCTTGTCGGGATCCGTCGTCTTGGTCAGCGTCTCGATCAGGGCCTGGAAGTCCGGATTGTCGTACTGGAAGTAGTAATCCGGGCGGGCATAGATGCCGATGTCGAAGGGCTCGGTATGGCTGACGATGGTCAGGCCGAAATTCTTGCCCCGGAACACGGTTTCCAGCCACTGCGCCCATTCGACGTTGATGATCTCTGCCTTGATGCCCACCTCGGCCAGTTGCGCCGCGATGATCTCGCCGCCGCGACGGGCGTAGGAGGGGGGCGGCAGGTGCAACGTGGTTTCGAACCCGTCGGGCAGACCGGCCTCGGCCAGCAGAGCCTTCGACTTCGCCGGGTCGTAGGCCGACATGGCGGTCAGGTCGACATAGGCCGGGTTGTGCGGCGCGAAATGGGTGCCGATGGGCGTGCCGTAGCCGAACATCGCGCCGTCGATGATCGCCTGCCGGTCGATGGCATGGGCCACGGCCTCGCGCACCAGCACATTGTCGAAGGGCGGCATCTTGTTGTTGGTGGACAGGATCGTCTCGCCCTCGGTCGAGCCGACGAGGACCTGGAACCGCGGATCGGCGTCGAATTGCGGCAGGTTCTCCGGTGCCGGGAAGCCCGAGAAGGCGTCGATATCCTCGGCCATCATCGCGGCGAAGGCGGCGGTGGGGTCCGAGATGAACTTGAAGGTCGCCGCCGTCAGCGCGGGCTTGTCGCCCCAGTAGCCGTCATAGGCCGCCAGTTCGACCCGGTCGCCCTGCACCCAGTCCTTGAACATGAAGGGGCCGGTGCCGACCGGGTTCTGCTTGATCCCGTCGATCGATTCCGGCGCCACGATCACCGCGTCGCCCCAGGCCATGTTGAACAGGAAGTTGCCGTCGGGCGCGGTCAGCGTCACCTGCACGGTCTGCGCGTCCTTCACGGTCACGTCGGCGATCCCTGCAAACAGCGCCTTCTGCGCGTTCGTCGAATCCTCGGCCCGCGCGCGGTCGAGGCTGAACTTCACGTCCTTGGCATCCATCGTGGTGCCGTCGTGGAAGGTCACGCCCGAGCGCAGGTTGAAGGTGTAGGAGGTGCCGTCCTCGCTGATCTCCCACGATTCGGCCAGCGCGGGCACGACGCTGCCGTCTTCCATGAACCGCGTCAGCCCTTCGAACACGTTGGCATAAAGCACTTGGTCGATGGCGCCGGCGGCGGCGGAGGTGGGGTCAAGATGCGGCGGCTCAAGCTGCAGGCCGACGGTTATGTCGTCCTTGGCGGTCGCCGCGCCGGCCAGAATGGCAAGGGCCGAGGCGGCCAGAATAAGGTGACGCATGGCGGGGTTCTCCCTGTTTCAGTCGCTCGGCAGGGTACCCCGCCGCGCCGCGAAGGGCCAGAGCAAGCAAGGGTTGCAAAGCGCGGGACCTCACGTTACTCCCGCCGCCTTCCTTTAGGGCAAGCGAGGGTGCCGCCATGTCGGGCGACGTGCTGGGTGTCGATTTCGGCACCTCCAATTCCGCCGTGGGCGTCATGCGGGACGGCGCGCCCGTCCTGTTGCCGGTCGAGGGTGGTGCAACGACGCTGCCCACCGCCGTCTTCTTCGATTTCGACGCGGGCGCGGTGCGCTATGGCCGGGCGGCGCAGGAGTTGCTGTTCGACGGTGCGCATGGCCGCTACATGCGCGCGCTGAAAAGCGTGCTGGGCACGTCGCTGATGCACGAACGCCGCGCCCTGATGGGGGAGCGGCTGACCTTCGTCGACATCACCGGGCGGTTCCTCGCCCATCTCAAGGCGCGGGCCGAGGCGGCGGCGGGCCGCGCCTTCGACCGCGCGCTGTCGGGGCGGCCGGTGCATTTCCATTCCGCCGATCCCGCCCGCGACGCGCGGGCCGAGGATGACCTGCGCGCCTGTTACGCCGCCGCCGGATTCGCCGGGGTGCGGTTCCTGCCCGAACCGGTCGCCGCCGCGCGGGCCAATGCGGGCGTGCTGGCCGGCGGCGGGCGCGGGCTGATCGTCGATATCGGCGGCGGCACGTCGGATTTCACCCTGTTCGAAGGCGACGGGCACGACGTCACCATCCTTGCCAATGGCGGGGTGCGGCTGGGCGGGACGGATTTCGACCGGCTTCTGTCGCTCGACCACGTGATGGGGTTGATGGGGCGCGGCTCGCGCATCCGTCACCTGTTCGGGGGCGACACGCATCTCGCGCCCAACGCGGTCTATGACGACCTCGCCACGTGGGCCAAGATCCCTTTCGTCCAGTCGCGCGACACGCTGCGGCTGGCGAAGGACCTCGCCCGCCACGCGGTGGAGCCGGACAAGCTGGCGCGGCTGGTGCGGGTGATCGGGGACGAATTGGGCCACGACGTGGCCTTCGCGGTCGAGGCCGCCAAGATCGCCGCGAACACGGGCGACACGCAGGTGCGGCTGGACATGGTCGAGCGCGGGCTGGAAGCGCCCCTGACGCGGGCGGCGCTGGCCGCAAGCCTTGCACAAAGCGGCGACCGGCTGGCCGACGTGGCCGAGGCCACGGCGCGCGCCACCGGCGGAGGGCCGGAAGAGGTCACCCACCTCGTCCTCGTGGGCGGGTCGAGCCTGATGGGCATGGTCGAGGCCGCGCTGCGCCCGCGCTTTCCCAATGCCGCGCTGCACCGGGGGGCGGCTTTGACGGCGATTGCCGAAGGACTGGCGCGCGCCTCTGCCGATCCATGGGACTGACCGCCCCGGCGCGGTGTCAGCGGATGCGCAACTCGGTCTCGGCGTCGAACAGGTAGGCATCCGCAGGGTCGAAGGTGATGCCGGTGCGGGCGCCGTCCTCGGCCAGACCCGCGCCGCGATGTTCCACCACCAGCTTCTCGCCCGTGTCGGACATCAGGTAGGCATAGCTGATCCCGCCCAAAGCCTCGGCGTGGGTGACCTCCATCGTGTCGCCGCTTGTGTCGAGCGACAGGTGCTCGGGCCGGATGCCCAGCGTCACGGCGGTGCCGTCGGCGGGCAGGGCGGCGGTGACCGCGACCGATGTTCCAAGCGCGGGGACCTCGACCGCGCCGCCCTTGACCGTGCCGGCGAGGAAATTCATCGGCGGGGAGCCGATGAAACCGCCCACGAACTTGTTGTCGGGGTCGTTATAGAGGTCCATCGGGGCGCCGACCTGTTCGATATGACCGGCACGCAGGATCACGATCTTGTCGGCCAGCGTCATCGCCTCGACCTGGTCGTGGGTGACATAGATCATCGTCGCGCCGATCTCGCGGTGCAGGCGGGCGATCTCCACCCGCATGTCCACCCGCAACTCGGCGTCGAGGTTCGACAGCGGTTCGTCGAACAGGAACACCTCGGGCCCGCGCACGATGGTCCGCCCGATGGCGACCCGCTGGCGCTGGCCGCCCGACAGGGCAGCGGGCTTGCGGTCGAGGTAGTCGTCGAGCTTCAGGATGCGGCTCGCCTCGGCCACCTTCTCGGCGATGCGGTCCTTGGGCACGCCGTTCATCTTCAGCCCGAAACCCATGTTCTCGCGCACCGTCATGTGCGGGTAAAGCGCGTAGGTCTGGAATACCATCGCCACGCCCCGGTCGGCGGGGTCGGCGCGGGTCACGTCGCGCGTGCCGATGCGGATCGTGCCGTCCGTCGTCTCCTCAAGCCCCGCGATCATGCGCAACAGCGTGGACTTGCCGCAGCCCGACGGCCCGACGAAGACGCAGAATTCCCCGTTCTCGACCTCGAGGTCGACACCGTGGATGACCTGGACGTCGCCGTAGCGTTTGAGGGCCTTTTCGAGCGTGACTCCGGACATGGGCGGTCTTTCTCAGCTTGGGGAATGTGCAGACGGGTCGTCTGACGGGAATTGCCAGTCATGCGCCGCGCCGCCGATGTCCTCGGCGGCGCGCAGAAGCGCCGGTTTGAACCCGTCGAGCGTGTCGAGCGCGTGGCGCGCGGTGGAGGTGGTGATCGACAGCGCGCCGATCACGCGGGCGGGCGAGGACAGGATCGGCGCGGCGATGCAGATGATGCCGGGCTCGTGCTCCTCGCGGTCATAGGCGACGCCCGATGCGCGGATGTCGTCCAGTTCCCGCATCAGCTTGATCGCGGTGTCGAGCGTGGCGGGCGTGTGGTCGTGGAAGGATTGCCGCGACAGCGCGTCCTGCAGCCGGTCGGGCGTGAGATGCGCCAGCATCGCCTTGCCGACGCCGGTGCAATAGGCCGGGCCGACCTTGCCCGCCTGGCTGAACATCTCGATCGGGTCGGTGGCGTTGCGCTTGTCGACATAGATGACCTGCCCCGCATCCATCTGGGCAAGGTGCACGGTTTCCTGCACCTCGGCCGCCAGCGCGTCGATGAACGGGCGCGCGATGGGGGCGAGCGAGGATTGCCGCCACGCCTCGTGCGCCAGCCGCACCAGCCGCAGCCCCAGCGCGTAGGCCTGCGTGTCGGGGTCCTGCGTCAGCATCCCCTGGTTGGTCAGGGTCTGCAGCATCCGGTACAGGGTGGCCTTGGGCAGCGGGCTCGCTTCAAGGATCGCGCTGAACCGGACGGGACGGCCAAAGGCCGCCACCAGGTCCAGCACATCGAGAGCCTTGCCGACCGTGCCGTCACCGGCCGCCGGGCTGTGAGCCTGCGTATTCATGTCTCCTCCCGTCCCGGCGCTGATTTCGGCGCCAAGACTGTTGACATCGGTAGCAAGCATGCCGCAAGGTTTCAATAGTTGAGATGCGGTTTCAATATGTGGAACCAACCGCGCTGCCGGGAGGGGGAACAACGGCACCGCATCCAACCCGATAGGAACAAAGGGAGGACTTCATGTTCCGTAAACTCACAACCGCTGCGGCGGCGCTCGCGCTCATGGCGTCGGGCGCGTTGGCGCGTGACCTCGTCATCAACTTCGACGACCTCAACCCCGGCCCGAAAGCCGCGTTCGAGGCCGCGATCGCGAAGTTCCAGGCCGAGAACCCCGACATCAACGTCATCGCCAACAACAACGACCGCGAAGCGCACAAGACGGCGATCCGCAACTTCCTGACCGCGGACGCGCCCGACGTGACCTCGTGGTATCCGGGCAACCGCATGGCGCCCTTCGTGGATGCGGGCCTGTTCATGCCGGTCGACGACGTCTGGGAAGAGAACGGCTTCAACGAGGACCTGGCCGCGATCAAGGCGACCATGTCGCGCGACGGCAAGATCTGGGGCGTGCCCTATTCGTACTACCAGTGGGGCATCTACTACCGGAAGGACATCTTCGACCTCCTGGGCCTCGAAGAGTTCGCAACCTGGGACGACATGCTGGCGGGCTGCGCCAAGATGAAGGACGCGGGCGTGACCCCGTTCACCATCGGCACCAAGTTCCTTTGGACCGCCGCTGGCGTCTTCGACTACATCAACCTGCGCACCAACGGCTATGACGTGCACAACGCGCTGACCGCGGGTGAGATCAAATATACCGACCCGCGCATCGTCGCCACGTTCGAGAACTGGAAACAGCTGATCGACGAGTGCGGCTTCGTCGAGAACCACGCCTCGATGTCGTGGCAGGATGCCATCGCGCCCTTCGCCAACGGCGACGCGGCGATGTACGTGATGGGCAACTTCTCGGTCGACGGCTACAAGAATGCCGGCCTGACCGAAGACCAGATCGACTTCATGCCGTTCCCGACGATCGACCCGTCGATCCCGCTGGCCGAAGAAGCGCCCGCGGACGCGTTCTTCATCCCGACCAACGCGAAGAACCCCGAAGACGCCAAGAAGTGGCTGGCCTTCGTGGCGCGTCCGGACGTGCAGACGGAATGGAACGCCACGATCGGGCAGCTGCCGATCAACTCCAAGGCCGAAGTGTCGGACAACAAGTTCATCCAGGAAGGCTTTGCCCTGCTGAACTCGGCCACCGGTCTCGCGCAGTTCTATGACCGCGACGCCCCGGCGGCGATGGCCAAGGCCGGCATGGAAGGCTTCCAGAAGTTCATGCTGGACACCTCGACCATGCAGGAAGTGCTGCAGCGCCTCGACGAGGTGCAGGCGGAAGTCTACTAAGACGACCCCCGCGGGGCGCGCGCGTGACGGACGTCGCGCGCCCCGTACCCCCCCCGCCCGCGGCGACGCGGGCCCCCGCGCGGCCCGCCCGACTGCCGGGCGCGTGACCCGCGCATCCCGCGCCACACAGCCACAGGACCCGACCCATGGCCCACGCCACCCTGCCAGACACCGACCTGCCGACCGAGGCATCCTGGCTGTCGCGCAACAAGCTGGCCATCGCGCCGTGGTTCTTCCTCGCACCCGCGCTCGTGTTCTTCGCGATCTACGTGGTCGGCCCGATCTTCGAATCGCTCTACCTGTCGCTGTTCGAATGGAACGGGCTGTATGACGCGCAGGGCAATTCGACCGCGACCTATATCGGGTTCGAGAACTACGTGAAGCTGTGGGATGACCCGAATTTCTGGACCTCGCTCGTCAACAACGTGCTGTGGCTGGTGCTGTTCATGCTGGCCGTGCCGCTGGGCCTGATGATCGCGCTGTTCCTCAACCAGGACGTGCCGGGGATGCGGCTCTACAAGTCGCTCTTTTTCTTCCCCTTCGTGATCAGCCAGGTCGTCGTCGGCCTGATCTTCGGCTGGTTCTACAACCCCGATTTCGGCGTGGTGGGGCAGGTCTACAAGGCGCTCTACTGCGAAGAGACGATCAACATCGTCGGCAACGTGACCTTCAAATGCGCCGGCTCCCCGCCTGACATCCTGTCCTCGCCCGAATTTGCCACCTACGGCATCATCGCCGCGGGCCTCTGGCCGCAGATCGCCTATTGCATGATCCTCTACCTCACCGGGCTGAACAACGTCGCCTCCGACCAGATCGAGGCCGGGCGCCTCGACGGTGCCAAGGGCTGGAAGATGCTGTGGTACGTCGTCTGGCCGCAACTGCGCCCGGCGACCTTCATCGCCGTGGTCGTGACCGTGATCGGCGCGCTGCGGTCGTTCGACATGATCGCGATCATGACGCAGGGCGGCCCGTTCGGGTCCACCAACGTGCTGTCGCACTACATGTACGAAACCGCCATTTCCGAATACGGCGAACGCTACGGCTATGGCTCGGCCATCGCGGTGGTGCTGTTCGCCATCATGCTCGTCTTCATCAGCTACTTCCTGTGGCGGATGTACCAGGACGAGAAGGGAGGCCGCTGACGATGTTCCCCCGCCCGATCGAGAAATCCGGCCCCGTCGCCCGCATCGGCTACCAGGCCTTCCTGCCGGTGGCGCTCTTCATCTGGCTCCTGCCGCTCCTGGCCATCGCCGTCACCTCGATCCGCGGCGCGAAGGACATCAACGCCGGCAACGTCTTCGGCTGGCCGAGCGAGTTCAAGCTGTGGGAGAACTACACCGCCGTCTTCACGCAATCCGAGGCCGCGACCTACATGCTGAACTCGGTCCTGATCACGGTGCCGACCGTGCTGATCTCGGTCTCGCTCGCCTGCCTCGCGGGATACGCGCTGGCGATCTACCGCTTCCGCGTGGCGCTGCCGCTGTTCTTCCTGTTCGTGGCGGGCAACTTCATCCCGTTCCAGATCCTCATGGTGCCGGTGCGCGACATGTCGGTGCAGACGGGCCTCTACGACACCATCGCCGGCCAGTTCCTGTTCCACGCCGCCTTCCAGACCGGGTTCTGCACGCTCTTCATGCGCAATTTCATCAAGGCGCTGCCCTTCGACCTGATCGAAAGCGCCCGGATCGAAGGCGTCGCCGAGTGGAAGATCTTCTGGTACGTCGTCCTGCCGCTCGTTCGCCCCGCCGTCGCGGCGCTGGCCGTGCTGATCTTCACCTTCGTCTGGAACGACTTCTTCTGGGCCAACGTGCTGACCCAGGGCGAAAGCGCCAAGCCGATCACCGCCGGGGTGCGGGCGCTGAACGGGCAGTTCGTCAACAACTGGCACCTCGTCTCCGCCGCGTCGCTTCTCGCCGCGATCCCGCCGGTGGCGATGTTCTTCCTGATGCAGCGCCACTTCATCGCCGGGCTGACGCTTGGTGCCGTGAAATAATACCTTCTTCGGTTTGACAAATACCTCGGGGGTCCGGGGGCTGGCCCCCGGTCCGCGATCCGCCAACAGAGACACGCCATGACCAAGATCACCTTCATCGGAGCAGGCTCCACCATCTTCGCCCGCAACATCCTCGGCGACGCCCTGCATTTCGAGGCGCTGCGCGACGCAACCTTCACCCTGATGGACATCGACCCAACCCGCCTTGCGGAGTCCGAACTGGTCGTGCGCCGCATGATCGACACGATGCAGACCGGCGCGCAGGTGGAAACCACCACTGACCAGCGCCGCGCCATCGAAGGGGCCGATTTCGTCGTCACCGCCTTCCAGATCGGCGGCTACGATCCCTGCACCATCACCGATTTCGAAATCCCCAAGGCCTATGGCCTGCGCCAGACCATCGCCGACACGCTGGGCGTGGGCGGCATCATGCGCGGCCTGCGCACCGTGCCGCACCTGTGGCGCGTGGCGCAAGACATGGCGGAACTCGCGCCCGATGCCGTGATGCTGCAATACGTCAACCCGATGGCGATCAACACATGGGCGCTGGCCGAACGCTTCCCGCAGGTGCGGCAGGTGGGGCTGTGCCACTCGGTCCAGAACACCGTGGAAGAGATCGCCCACGACCTCGACCTGCCGAAAGGGGAGATCGACTACCGCGTCGCGGGGGTGAACCACGTGGCCTTCTTCCTCGACCTTTCGCACGAGGGCACCTCGCTCTACCCGCGTCTGCGGCAGGGATACGCCTCGGGCGCGCTGCCGAAACCGCCGCTCCTGATGCCGCGCTGCTGGAACAAGGTGCGCTACGAGGTGATGGAGCACCTGGGCTATTTCTGCACCGAAAGCTCCGAACACCTCGCCGAATACGTGCCGTGGTTCATCAAGGAAGGCCGCGCGGACCTGATCGACAGCTTCCGCATCCCTCTCGACGAATACCCGACCCGCTGCATCGAACAGCAGGCCGACTGGGCACAGCAGGCCGAGGAACTGAAATCCTCCGCCACGGTCGAGGTCGCGAAGTCCCACGAATTCGCGGCCGAGATCATGAACGCCATGGTCACCGACACGCCCTACACGATCTACGGCAACCTGCCGAACCGGGGACAGGCGCCGCAACTGCCCTTGGGCGCGGCGGTGGAGGTGCCCTGCATGGTCGACCGCAACGGCGTACAGCCCACCGTCGTCGACGACATCCCGCCGCAACTGGTGGCGCTGATGCGCACCCAGATCAACGTGCAGGAGCTTGTCGTGCGCGCACTGGTCGATGAAGAGGTCGACCACATCTACCACGCCGCGATGATGGACCCGCATACCGCCGCCGAACTGGACATGCGCCAGATCCGCAACATGGTGACCGACCTGCTGACCGCCCATGGCGACTGGCTGCCCGAGTTCGCCCGCATCCGAAAGGCCGCCTGATGATCGCCACGTTCCACGACCTTGCAGGTGCGTCCGTCTACATCACCGGCGGCGGATCGGGCATCGGCGCGTCGCTGACCGATGGCTTCCTCGCGCAGGGCGCCAAGGTCGCCTTCGTGGGCCGGTCCGACGCCTCGTCCTTCTGCGACGAGATGGAAGAGAAACACGGGCAGCGCCCGCATTTCATGCAATGCGACATCACCGACACCGCGCATCTGAAGGAAACGCTGGCCGAGGCCTCGGCCCGGCACGGCACCGTCACGCGGCTGGTGAACAACGCCGCCAACGACAAGCGCCACGACCCGCTGGAGGTGGACGAAGCGTTCTGGGACTGGATGATCGCGATCAACCTCAAGGCCTGTTTCTTCGCCTGCCAGGCGGCCATTCCGGGCATGATCGAGGCAGGCGGCGGGGCCATCGTGAACTTCTCGTCGATCAGCTACATGATGGGCAACGCAGGCTACCCGATCTACACCGCGGCCAATTCCGGCATCAACGGCATGACCCGCTCGCTCGCCCGAGAATACGGGCCGAACCGCATCCGCGTGAACGCGCTCGCCCCCGGCTGGGTCCTGACGCAGAAACAGAAGGACATGTGGGTGACCGAGGAAGGGCTCGCCGCCCATCTCGCCCGGCAATGCCTGAAGGACACGCTGGAGCCTGACGACATCATCGGCGGCACGCTGTTTCTCGCCTCGGACATCTCCAAGATGATGACCGGGCAGGCGCTGGTGATCGACGGCGGCGTGGTGGTGACGGGATGAGCGCGCCCGTCGCATGGTTCGCGGCCGATTGGGGCACGACGCATCTGCGCCTCTGGGCGCTCGATGCCGGTGGCACGGTGGTCTGGAGCCGTGACAGCGATGAAGGCATGGGAAAGCTCGCCCCCGGCGGCGCGTTCGAGACCGCGTTGGTCCGCCTGATCGGGGCCGACATGCCTGCCGGGCCGGTGCCGGTGATCGTCTGCGGCATGGCCGGGTCGCGGCAGGGTTGGGCCGAAGCGCCCTATGCCACGACGCCCTGTTCGCCGCCGGGCCTTGATGCCGCGACGCGGGTGCCGACGGCGGGGGAGCGGCTGCGCGTCCACCTTCTGCCGGGCGTCAAGCAGGACACGCCTGCCGACGTGATGCGCGGGGAGGAAACGCAGATCGCCGGTCTGATCGCGCGCGACCCGGAGTTTGACGGGGTGGTGTGCCTGCCGGGCACGCATACCAAGTGGGTGCGCATCTCGGCCCGCGAGATCGTGTCGTTCCAGACCTTCATGACGGGCGAGTTGTTCGACCTGCTGTCGCGGCAATCGGTGCTGCGGCACGGGATCGGCGACGGGTGGGACGCGGCGGCGTTCGAACAGGCGGTGTCGGACACGCTGGCGCGGCCCGCGACCATCGCCGCGCAACTGTTCGGCATCCGCTCTTCCGGCCTGGTGGCCGGCCTCGCGGGGGACGCTGCGCGGTCGCGGCTGTCGGGGCTTCTGATCGGGGCGGAACTGGCCGGCGCGCGGCCCTACTGGCTGGGCCAGCGTATCGCCATCCTCGGGGCCGAGGGCGTCGGCGACGCCTACGAGGCGGCGCTGGCCGCGCAGGGCGCGCAGGTGGAACGGGTCGACGCCGCCGGGCTGACGCTGGACGGGCTGCGCGCGGCGTGGTCCGCGCTGAAGGAGGACGCATGATGCGCAACCTGATCGCCATCCTGCGCGGCATCACCCCGCCCGAGGCGGTGGATGTCTGCGCCGCCATCATTGATGCCGGGATCACCACGGTCGAGGTGCCGCTGAACTCTCCCGATCCGCTGGACAGCATCGCCGCCATGGCCCGCGCCTTCGGCGACCGCGCTGTGATCGGTGCGGGCACCGTGCTGACGACGCACGCGGTGGGGCAGGTGGCCGATGCGGGCGGGCGGCTGATCGTCTCCCCCGATTGCAACCCGGCCGTGATAGCCGCGACCAAGGCGCGCGGGCTGGCCTCGTGGCCGGGCGTCTTCACCCCGACGGAAGCCTTTGCCGCGCTGGCCGCGGGCGCCGACGGGCTAAAGATCTTCCCCGCCTCGATGATGGGCGTGAGCGGGCTGAAGGCCCTGCGCGCGGTCCTGCCCGCGGGCACACAGGTCTATGCCGTGGGCGGCGCGGGGCCGGAGAATTTCGTGGACTGGGCCACGGTTGCGGATGGCTACGGCATCGGATCGGCGCTGTACGCGCCCGGTGACAGCGCGGCGCAGGTCGCTGAAAAGGCGGCGAAAATCGTCGCCGCCTATGACGAGGCGCATGGATGAAACGCACGCTGGGGGTCTGCTACTACCCCGAACACTGGCCTGAAGCGCAATGGGCCGAGGACGCGCGCCGCATGGCCGAAGCGGGCCTCACATGGGTCCGCATTGGCGAATTCGCCTGGGGCCGGGTCGAGCCGCGCGAGGGGGAGTTCGACTGGGGCTGGCTTGACCGCGCGATCGACTCGCTGGGCGCGGCGGGGCTGAAGGTCGTGCTTGGCACGCCCACCGCCACGCCACCCTACTGGGTCGTGGCAAAGCATCCCGATATGCTCGCCATCGATGCCGAAGGCCGCCCGCGCAAGTTCGGATCGCGCCGCCATTACTGCTTCAGCCACCAGGTCTTCCGCGTCGAGGCCGCGCGGATCACCGAAGCCTATGCCGCGCGCTACGGCGCCAACCCGCATGTCGCGGCATGGCAGACCGACAATGAATACGGCTGCCACGACACCATCCTCAGCTATTCCGACGCCGCCCGCCGCGCCTTCCGCGACTGGCTGCGCCATCGCTTCCAGACGGTCGATGCGCTGAACGAGGCATGGGGCAACGTGTTCTGGTCGATGGACTATCCCTCTTTCGACGCGGTTGACCTGCCGAACCTGACGGTGACCGAACCGAACCCCGCGCACGTGCTGGCCTTTCGCCGCTTCGCCTCGCACGAGGTGGTGACGTTCAACGCCATGCAGGCCGAAATCATCCGCCGCCATTCCGACGCGCCCATCGCGCACAATTACATGGGCCGCGTGACCGAGTTCGACCATTTCGCGGTGGGTGCGGACCTCGATATCGCGTCGTGGGACAGCTATCCGCTGGGTTTCCTCGAAGACCGGGTGGGGGCGGACGCGGCGCGGCAGGCGATGTATGCGCGGCAGGGCGATCCGGATTTCCAGGCTTTCCACCATGACCTGTACCGCTCTGTCGGTCGGGGCCGCTGGTGGATCATGGAACAGCAGCCCGGCCCGGTGAACTGGGCCCCCGTGAACCCCGCGCCCCTGCCGGGCATGGTGCGCGTCTGGACGTGGGAGGCGTTCGCCCACGGGGCCGAGGCGGTGTGCTATTTCCGCTGGCGGCAGGCGCCGTTCGCGCAGGAACAGATGCATGCGGGGCTTCTGCGGCCCGACAGCGCGCCTGCGCCGGGACTGGCCGAGGCGCAGGAAGTTGCGGATGAGCTTGCGGGCGAGGCCGGGGCGGCGCAGGCCCCCGTCGCGCTGATCTTCGACTACGATGCCGACTGGGCGTGGGCGGTGCAGCCGCATGGCGCGGGGCTGAGCTATTTCGGGCTGGTCTTCGACACCTACCGCGCGCTCCGGCGGCTGGGCCTGTCGGTCGACATCCTGCCACCCGACACGCGCGATTTCACCGGCTACGCGATGGTGCTGGCCCCCGGCCTGATGCACGTGCCGGACGCCCTGAAGACGGCGCTTGCGGCGGCGGAGGGGCAGGTGATCGTCGGCCCGCGCGCGGCGGCGCGCGACGGGCACATGGCGATCCCGGTACCGCTGCCGCCGTCGCTGCCGGGGCTCGAAGTGACAGTCACGCATGTGGAGACGATCCGAGAGGACACGCCGCGCCCGGTGACGGGGGCGGTCGAGGGCCGCGCGATCCGCTATGTCGAGGCGCTGGACGGCGCGGCGACACCGCTCCTGACGGACGAGACCGGCGGCACCGTGGCGGTGGCAAGCGGGGGCCTGTGCTACCTTGGCGCGTGGCTCGACGAGGACACGCTTGTCAGCTTCCTCGAAACCCGCGCGCACAAGGCGGGGCTTGCCACCACGCGCCTGCCCGGCGGCCTGCGCTGCCGCGACACCGGGACCGAGCGGTTCTGGATCAATTACGACGCCACGCCGCACGACACGCCCGACGGCCCGGTCGACGGGCCGGGGGTTCTGCGCGTGCCCCTGCGATAGGCGGGATCGGCAAAAACGCCACACCTTCCGGGAGGCAGGGTTTTCCTGACTAAGCCGGGACCCGGTTTCATGTTATCGTTACGTCAACCGGCGGGTTTTTTCGCTTGTCGGGGAAATACGGATCACCTGCCTCGAACGTGCGGTTTTCTCCCACCCGTACGCTCGGGGCTTCTTTGTGAAAATCACATGCTTTCAGGCGCTTGCGTCACGGCAGCGCCAGGCGCGGGGCCTCGCCCAGGGGTAGGGGGCCGGCACTGACGCGGCCCCGGTCGAATTGCAGTGTGATGTCGAGCGTCTCGTCCGACCCGTTCAGCCGCGCCAGCACCGTCAGCCCCTGTTCCAGCCCCGTCATCACCGGCCCCGGCACCTGCCCCGAGGCGCGTGCGCGGGCCAGCATCTCGCGCCAGTTGCGGGCCTGCAGCGCCAGTTCGCCGTCAAGCCGCCCCAGCGTGTCCACGTCCAGCCGCCCCGTCGCTTTCAGCGTCAGGGGGCCCCAGGCCGCCTCGCCCTGGTCGAGGTCGATGGCAACGGGTTGCGGGCGCGGACCGGTCAGCGACCCGGCATCCCACGCGCGGTCGAAGCTCACCGTGCCGCGCAGGGCCAGCCGGTCGAAGGTCGCGGGCAGGGCGTCGCCCGTGGCGTCCGCGATGCGGGGCAGGCGGGGCGCGAACCCGTCGGCCGTCAGCGCCATGTCATACGCCTCGGGGGCATCCGCCACCTGGCGCATCGAAAGCTGCATCCGCGCCAGCGCCGCCGCGCCGGCATCGCCCGAGATGTTCAGCACATCCGCCACCAGCGTCAGGCGACCCAGCGTCTGCGCCGCGTCGCCCGCCGTCACGAGGCTCGCGCGCATCCGGTCGCTGTCAAGCCGCGCGCGGCCCTCGGGCCAGATCAGCGTCTGGGTGGCGGGGAAGGTCACGATGCGGTGGTTCAGGTTGTAGCTGAGCCGCGCGATGTGCAGCCGGTCAGCACGCCAGCCAAGGCCCGCGCGCGGATCGGTCAGGGCCACGCCCTCCAGCGTCAGGTCGAACCGGTTGGGAAAGCCGCGCACGCCCCAGTCGGCGACCTCGACCTCCCAGCCGTCCGCGGCGCGCGCCTCCAGCCAGGCCCCGGTCGCCTGCGTCTGGCTCCGCCAGCCCCACGCCCACCAGCCCGACCACGCCGCCGCGGCCACCAAGATGGCGATCAACAATCCGCGCATCCCGCGCTCCCCTGCTTCGTCCCAATCCACGTGTCACCACAGGGCTTAACGGCTTCGTCCGGCGAACGGAATGGCCTCTGCCCCATGGTCACGGCGCCCGCGCTGCGGTACGAGCGGCGCGAACCCGCGACGAAAGGATGCGCCGGCATGACGCTTTGGGTCTTCGGCTATGGCTCGCTTCTGTGGAACCCCGGCTTCACCGTGGCCGAACAGCGCCGCGCGCGGCTTCGGGGCTATGCGCGCAGCTTCTGCATGCGCTCGATCCACCATCGCGGCACACCGGAAAATCCGGGGCTGGTGCTGGCGCTCGACGCACAGACGGGCGCGGCCTGCGACGGCGTGGCCCTGCGCGTGCCCGAGGCCGAGGAAGACGCGACGCTCGCCTACCTGCGGGAGCGGGAACTGGTGTCATCGGCCTACCTCGAACGCTGGCTGTCGGTGGAAACCGACGCGGGCGAGGCGCTGACCGCGCTCACCTACGTCGTCGATCCCGACCACGTGCAATATTGCGGCGGCCTGCCCTTGGAAGAGCAGGCGCGGATCATGGCGGCGGCCACGGGCGGGCGCGGCCCCAATGCCGAATACCTGCACAACACGGCGGCGCTGCTGGCCGATCTGCACATCGAGGATGCCGATATCGCGTGGCTTGACGCACGTGTGCGCAATCTGACCGATTGATCGCTTGGCTAAAGGCCCCGCTGGCCCTAAAGTGCGCTTAAACGATAAGCGGTGTCAGGAGCGATCCGAATGGATCAACCGGGCCAAGAGGTCGAGCCATATTTCTCGCAGCCCTTTCGACAGGTTCTGCTGATCCTGATCGTATTGGGGCTGACCGCCGCGGGGGTCGTGCTGGCCTGGCCGCGCGTGGGACCTGTGTTCGTCGCCAACTGGTACCTGAACCTCTTCATCACCGGCGTGTTCGTGATCGGCGTCTTCGCCGTCACCTACCAGGTGTGGGAACTTGCCCGCTCGATCAAGTGGGTGAAGGCGTTTGCCGCCGAGGGCGGTGAACGCGACGACGGCCACCCGCCGCGCCTGCTGGCCCCGCTTGCGAACCTGCTGAAATCGCGCGGGCGGCAGAAACAGATCTCGTCCACCTCGACGCAATCGATGCTCGATTCCGTCGCGACCCGGATCGACGAGGCGCGGGAGATCACCCGCTATATCGTCAACCTGCTGATTTTCCTTGGCCTTCTCGGCACCTTCTACGGTCTTGCGACGACGGTGCCCGCGATCGTCGACACGATCGGCAACCTCGAACCCAAGGATGGGGAGACGGGCGCCGACGTGTTCCGCCGCCTGCAAACGGGCCTTCAGGCGCAAATGGGCGGCATGGGCGTCGCTTTTGCCTCCTCGCTTCTCGGCCTCGCGGGATCGCTCGTCGTGGGCCTGCTGGAGCTGTTTGCCAGCCACGGCCAGAACCGGTTCTACCGCGAGCTCGAGGAATGGCTCAGCTCGATGACGCGGATCTCCTTCGCGGGGGGCGACGGTGAAGGCTCGTTCGACACCAACGTCGTCGTCGGCGTGCTCGATCACTTCGCCGAACAGTTCGAGGAGTTGCAGGTCCTCTTCGGCCAGTCCGAGGTCGCCCGGCAGGGCACCGACGGCAAACTCGCGCAACTGGCCGACTCGGTCGAACGGATGACCGAACGGCTGGAGGCGAACGGATCGACCAATTCCGCCCTCCTGCGCGTGGCCGAGGGGCAGGAACGCCTGATGCACGTGCTGGAACACCAGGAACGCGGCGAAGGCATGGATGCCGAAAGCCGCATGCGCCTGCGGTCGATCGACGTGCAGATGCTGCGCATCCTCGAAGAGATCAGCGCCGGGCGGCAGGAAAGCATGGCCGAACTGCGCACCGATCTCGCCGCGCTGAACCGCGCGCTGACGCAGCCGCGCCCGGTGCCGCAACAGGGCGGGCCGCGCGCCGGTGGCGGTGGTGGCGGCGGTGCCCAGGGTGGCGGCGGCGGCGGACAAGGGCAGGCCAATCCGAACCAGGGCCCGCGCGCCCGCCAACGCGCCGCCGCGCTTGCCGCGCAACAGGCACAGGACAAGCGGCGAGAGGGGTAAGGGGCCATGTCGCTTTCCCGCCGCAGCGGTCAGCGGTTCCAGGCCTCGATCTGGCCCGGCTTCGTCGATGCCATGACCGGCCTTTTGCTGGTCCTGATGTTCGTCCTGACGATCTTCATGGTCGTGCAATACGTGCTGCGCGAAACCATCTCGGGGCAGGAATCGGAACTGACGGACCTGTCGGCCGAGGTCGCCGCGCTGGCCGAGGCGCTGGGACTGGAACGCAACCGCTCGGCCAATCTCGAAACCCGCGTGGGGGAGCTGAACGCGACCCTCACGGACGCCAACACCCGTGCCTCGGAACAGGAGGCGCTGATCGCGCAACTGACCGCCGACCGCGTCCGCAACCAGCAGGAACTGAACGCCGCCAATACCCGCATCGCCTCGTTCGAGGACCAGGTCGCCGCCCTTCTGGCCGACCGCGACGCCGCCGAGGCGCGGATCGCGGGGCTGTTGACGACGCAGGCCACGCTCGAATCCGACAACGCCGCGCTCGAGGAAGAGCGCGCGGGCCTCCTGGCCGACAAGCAGGCGCTGGAAGAGGCGCGCGCGGTTCTGATCACGGAACAGGAGGCGCTGAACCTCGCCCTCGCACAGGCCCGGTCCGAGATCGACGCGCAGGTCGAAGCGGCCCGCCTCGCCGCCGCGCAGCGCGAGGCGCTCGAAGCGCTCGCCGCCGACCGCGCCGACCGGATCGCCTCGCTCGACACCCGCGTGGCGGATCTCGAAACCCAGCTGACCGAGGAGGAGCAATCGCGCATCGCCATGGCCGCCGCCGCCGAGGAACTGCGCAAGCGGCTGGAAAACGCCGATGCCGAACTGACCGCAATGACCCTGCGGCTGGAGGAAGAGCGCAAGGCGGCGGAAGAGACGCTCACCATCCTCGCCGCGACCCGCAAGCAGGCCGAGGACCTCGATGCGCGCCTCGCCGCGGCGCTGGTGGAGAACACCCAGACCACCGCGCGCACCGCGTCGCTGGAACAGGCGCTGGCCGATGCGCTGGTCCGGATCGAGGAACAGAACGACGTCGCCGCGCGCCTCGCCGCCGAACAACTTGCGCGCCTGCAGGCCGAGGAGGCGCTGGCCGACCTGCGCGCCTCGCTGACCGAAACGCAGACCGCCAACAGCCGCACGGCCCAGCAATTGTCCGCCGTGCGCGCGCAACTGGCGCAGGCGCAGGCGACGCTGGCGCAGGAACGCACCCAGCGGGCCGAGGCAGAGGCGGCGCTGAACCAGGACATCGTCGAACGCACCGCCGAAACCGACCGCGGCAATGCGATGATCGCCGAACAGGCGCGCATGCTCGATTCGCTCCGCGCCCGGCTGGCGGCGGCGGAACGCGCGCTGGCCGTGGCGCAGGAAGACGGCGCGCGGCTTGCGGCGCAGTTGGATCGTGACACCACGGCGCTTCAGACCCAGATCGAGGATGGTGCCGAAACGCTGGCCGCGCGCGATGCCCAGATCGCCACGCTCATCGCCGATCTTGATGACACCCGCGCCGCCCTGGCGGCGGCGCGCGACCGGGTGGCGCAGCTGTCGCAGGAAGTGGGTGACGGCGCGGCGGCGCTGTCGGCCCGTGCCGCCGAACTGGATGCCGCCCGCAGCGAGATCGCGGCGGAAAAGGCACGCACCGCCTCGCTTCTGGCGCAGCAGACCCGCGTGATCGACGACCTGCGCGCCCGGCTGGCCGAGACCGAGGCGCAACTCGCCGCCGCGCGGGACGAAGGCAACGCGCTGCAGGCCTCGCTCACCACCACGTCAGACGAGTTGCAGGCGCGCATCGCGGCAGCGCTGGCGCGGCTCGACACCGCCGATCAGACCATCGCGGGGCTCGAAGCGGACCTTGCCGCCGCCCGCCGGGCAGGCGAGGCGGCCGCATCGCGCGCCGCCACGGCAGAGGCGACCCTGTCGACGCAGGGCGCCACGCTGAGCGAGATCAACACCGACCTCGTCACCGCCCGCGCGGACCTGGCCGAGGCACGCTCGCAGGTCGATGCGCTGGCCACCGAACGGGCGCGGCTGGCGGTGACGGTGGGGCAGTCTTCGCGTGAGATCACCGACCTGAAACGGCAGGTCGCGGTGCTGGAAAGCGCGCGTGACGCGGGTGAAAGGACGACCGCGGAGCTGACGCAGACCAAGGCAAACCTCGCGCTGGCGCTGGAACAGATCGCCTCGTTGCAGAAGCAGTTGTCGGACAAGGACGATGCCCTGACCCGCGCCCGCGCCGATGCCGCGGCAGCGCGCGCCGGACTGGAAGAGGATGCGCGGTCGCTCGAAGAACGGCTTGCGGCGGCACTGGCCGCGCGGATCGAGGCGCAAAGCGAGGTCGAGGACGTGCGCGCGCGTCTCACCGCCGCGCTTGCCGCGCAGAAGGCGGCGGAGGACAAGGCCGCCACGCTTCTCAGCGAGGACGAACAGCGCGCGGCCCTTCTCAGCCAGGCGGAGCGGGAGTTGAACATCGAAACCCAGCGCTCGGCCGAGGCGCTGCGCAAGACCGAGGTGCTGAACCAGCAGGTGGCCGAGTTGCGGGCGCAGCTGGGCCAGTTGCAGGCGCTTCTGGACGACGGCAAGGCGCGCGACGCGGCGGCGCAGGTGCAGTTGCAATCGCTGGGGACCGAGTTGAACGCGGCGCTGGCGCGGGCGGCTGCCGAACAGCGCCGCCGGGCCGAACTGGAAGCGGCCGAACGGGCGCGACTGGAGGCGGAATCGAAGGACCTCGCACGCTACCGGTCGGAGTTCTTCGGGCGCCTGCGCGACCTGCTGGAGGGGCAGGAAGGCGTGCGGATCGTGGGCGACCGCTTCGTGTTCGATTCGAGCGTGCTGTTCCCGCCGGGCGGGGCCGACCTGTCGCCGCTGGGCCAGCGCGAGATTTCCAAGGTGGCGCGCATCCTGCGCGACATCGCCGACGACATCCCGCCCGAGATCAACTGGGTGATCCGCGTCGACGGCCATACCGACAATGTGCCGTTGTCGGGTACCGGCGAGTTCGCCGACAACTGGGAGCTCAGCCAGGCGCGGGCGCTGTCGGTGGTGCGGTTCATGGTCAACTTCCTCGGCATCCCGCCGGAACACCTGTCGGCCAACGGGTTCGGCCAGTACCAGCCGATCGACACCGCCGACACCAAGGAAGCGCGCGCGCGCAACCGCCGGATCGAGCTGAAATTCACCGAGAAATAGGCGCCGCTCATCCGCCCTGATGGGCGGCCTCGCTTCAGCGGGGGACGGTGATGACGGTTGTGCGCTTTCCGATCACGCGCCCGTCACGGGACAGCGTGACGGTGCCGGCATAGGCCCCCGCCGGCCAGCCGTCCTGCGGGGTACGCTTGCCGACGGCGCGGAACAGTTGCGCCTGCGTCCGGTCAAGGGTGACGGCTTGGGTGATGACCTCTCCCGCCGGGCCGAGGATGGCGAGGTCGACCGTGTCGCCCGCCTGTCCGCCGAAGATCAGCCCGAAGACCACCATCGCGCGGGAGGTCCTTGTCAGCGGCTGGGCGGCGCTGCCGTCCTTGACCGCGTCGAAGGAGGGCACGCCCTCGGCAAATCCCACCGACACCACGCCGCCGGGGACGTAGTCGGGCGCATCGGTCCAGAGCGTCGTGTCCGAGGGCGCGCCGCAGGTGACCTCTCCATCCGGGTCGAACGGGTCCACCACCGCGCCGTCGCGGCGGACCGAGACGTGCAGGTGCGGGAATTGCGTCTTGCCGGACAGGCCGATCTCTCCCAGCGGATCGCCGGTCTTGACGGTCTGGCCGCGGGTCGCTTGCACCGTGCCGCGCTTGAGGTGGCAATATTGCGTCTCCCACCCGTCGGGGTGGCGCAGGACGACGCCATTGCCGCATTCGCGCCCGTCTATCGCGGCGCGGGTCGCGTCGGAATAGCCGGTATCGGGCATGTCCGACCGCGCGCCCAGTACCACGCCGTCCGCCATCGCCCGCACGGTCACGCCGGCGCGCATGTCGGCGCGGGTGGGCACCGCGATATCGGTGCCCTTGTGGCCGTCATAGCTCAGCGGCCCGCAGGTGAAATCCCGCGCTCCGGGGCCGGGATCGAGGTCGACATATTGCTGGATGTAGCAATCCTGCCCCAGCGTGCAGTCCAGCGGGAAGGCCAGCGACAGGCTGTCGGCAAACGCAAGCAGCGGGGCCGTTGCCAGCCCCGCCGCGATCACAGTGGTCCGGATCACTACTCCGCCGTCAGAAGGGGCGGCTTGGAGCCCGAGATGCGGGGCTTCTCCATCCCTTCGGTCTTGAGCACCAGCTCGCCATCCTTGACCGAGACCTTGACGACCCCGCCCTTGGCGAGCTTGCCGAAGAGCAGCTCCTCCGCCAGCGGCTTCTTGATGTATTCCTGGATCACGCGACCAAGGGGGCGGGCGCCCATCTTCTCGTCATAACCCTTGTCGCCCAGCCATTCGGCGGCGGCGCGGGTCAGTTCGAAGGTCACGTTGCGGTCCATCAGTTGCGCTTCAAGCTGCAGCACGAACTTCTCGACCACCTGCAGGATCACCTTCTTCGGCAGCGGCGCGAAGGAGATGGTCGCGTCCAGACGGTTGCGGAATTCCGGGGTGAAGAGCTTCTCGATCGCCTCGGTATCCTCGCCCTCGCGCCGGTCGCGGCCAAAGCCGACGGCGGCCTTCGCCATGTCCGCCGCGCCCGCGTTCGACGTCATGATCAGGATCACGTTGCGGAAGTTCACCGTGCGCCCGTTATGGTCGGTCAGCTCGCCGTGATCCATCACCTGCAACAGGATGTTGAACACGTCCGGATGCGCCTTCTCGATCTCGTCAAGCAGCAGCACGCAATGCGGGTGCTGATCGACGCCGTCGGTCAGCAAGCCGCCCTGGTCGAACCCGACATAACCCGGAGGCGCGCCGATCAGGCGCGATACCGCGTGCTTCTCCATGTATTCCGACATGTCGAAGCGCAGCATCTCGACACCCAGCGTGTCCGCCAACTGCTTGGCCACCTCGGTCTTGCCGACGCCGGTGGGGCCCGCGAACAGGTAGTTGCCGATGGGCTTCTCGGGCTCGCGCAGACCGGCGCGGGCCAGCTTGATCGCGGACGACAGCGCCTCGATCGCGGCGTCCTGACCGAACACCACGCGCTTGAGGTTGCGTTCCAGGTCGCGCAACGCCTCGGCATCGTCCTTGGTGACGTTCTTGGGTGGGATGCGGGCGATCTTGGCGACGACCGCCTCGATCTCCTTCACGCCGATGGTCTTGCGGCGTTTCGACTCCGCGACAAGGTGCTGGGCCGCGCCCGCCTCGTCGATCACGTCGATCGCCTTGTCGGGCAGCTTGCGGTCGTTGATGTACCGCGCCGCCAGTTCCACCGCCGACTTGATCGCTTCCGAGGTATAGCGGATGTCGTGATGCTCCTCGAAATAGGGCTTGAGGCCCTTGAGGATCTTCACGCTGTCCTCCACCGACGGCTCGCTCACATCGATCTTCTGGAACCGGCGCGACAGGGCGCGGTCCTTTTCGAAATGCTGGCGGAATTCCTTGTAGGTGGTCGACCCCATCGTGCGCAGCTTGCCGCCTTGCAACGCGGGCTTCAGCAGGTTCGAGGCATCCATCGCCCCGCCCGAGGTCGCGCCCGCACCGATCACGGTGTGGATCTCGTCGATGAAGAGAACCGCGTCGGGGTGGTCTTCCAGCTCGGTCACGACGGCTTTCAGCCGCTCCTCGAAATCGCCGCGATAGCGGGTACCGGCCAGGAGCGCGCCCATGTCGAGCGAGTAGATGGTGGTGTTCTTCAGGACGTCCGGCGTGTCGCCCGCCACGATCTGGCGTGCGAGGCCCTCGGCGATGGCGGTCTTGCCGACGCCGGGATCGCCCACCAGAAGCGGGTTGTTCTTGCGCCGGCGGCACAGGACCTGGATGCAGCGTTCGACCTCGTGCGCGCGGCCGATAAGCGGATCGACATCGCCGGCGCGGGCCTTTTCGTTCAGGTCCACGCAATACTTGGCCAGCGCCGATTCCTTGGCCTCGCCCTCTTCGGCCCCTTGCGTGTCCGCCTCGGGCGCGTCGGCGCCGGTGACGGGCCGCGCCTCGCCGAATGCGGGGTCCTTCGCCACGCCATGCGCGATGAAGTTTACCGCGTCATAGCGGGTCATGTCCTGTTCCTGCAGGAAGTAGGCGGCGTTGCTTTCGCGTTCGGCGAAGATCGCGACCAGCACGTTCGCGCCCGTCACCTCCGTCCGGCCCGACGACTGGACGTGGATCGCGGCGCGCTGGATGACGCGCTGGAAGGCGGCGGTCGGCACCGCCTCGGACCCTTCGGTTTCGGTCACGAGGTTCGACAGGTCGTCGTCGATGAATTCCACCAGCGTGCCGCGCAGGTCTTCCACGTCGACCGAGCACGCCTTCATGACGCGCACGGCGTCGGGCTCGTCCACGAGGGCGAGCAGCAGGTGCTCGAGCGTGGCGAATTCGTGGGCGCGGCTGTTGGCGAGTGCCAGTGCCGCGTGGATGGCCTGCTCAAGCGTGGTCGAAAATGAAGGCACGATGTGCTCCTTTCTGGCCGAGTGTCATTGCCTGCATCACGGGCCGTTCCCCACTCGGCCTGTGCAGCATTGCCTCTTAGGATTAAAGTTTGGTCTATCTGGCGGAGGCTTCAAGGTCTTTCTGACCTTTTGTCCCCACAAATCGTCGCACATGCGTGTGACATGCACCGGTTTGGTCACGGGAATGGCGTCTGGCGCGGTTCGGGGCATGACGCGCGCGGGCAGACAAGCTAGATGTAGGCGCAGGCGTAAGATTGCAAGGTGGACCATGCATCTCGACGTGCAGGACCTGCGCGATTTCTATTACCGCAACCCGCTGGGACGGGCCGCGCAGACCGTGATCCGCGCGCGCCTGATGCGCATGTGGCCCGAGGCAAAGGGCCAGTCGGTGGTCGGGTTCGGCTTTGCGGTGCCGCTGTTGCGGCCCTACCTGTCGGACGCGCGGCGCGTGATCGCGCTGATGCCGGGGCCGCAGGGCGTGATGCCGTGGCCCGCCGACCGCGACAACGTCAGCGTGCTGGCCGAAGAGACGTCCTGGCCTCTGGAAACCGGCCATGTCGACAAGCTGGTGCTGATGCACGGTCTGGAGACCTCCGAACATCCCTCTGCCGTGCTGGAGGAATGCTGGCGCGTGCTGGGGCCGGGGGGCAAGGTGGTGTTCATCGTGCCCAACCGCGCCGGGCTCTGGGCGCGGCGGGACCGCACGCCGTTCGGTTTTGGCCGACCCTATTCTCTCAGCCAGCTGGAAACGCAGTTGCGCACCCACGGTTTCCTGCCGGAACAGCACGACACGATGCTCTATTTCCCGCCTTCGACACGGCGGTTCTGGATGCGCGCCGGGCCCATGATCGAACGGGCCGGGCGGCGGGTGCCGCAGATCACGCCCTCGGGCGTGCTGATGGTCGAGGCGTCGAAACGCGTGCAGGCCGTGACCGGATCGGGCGCCCGCGACGTGGTGCGCAAGCCGCTCGAAGTGCTGGCGCCCGCCCCGGCGGGCAAGGCCGCCCCGGTCTGACGCCCGCTACTGGATGACGGTGATGTCGGCCAGCGTCAGCCCGGTCACCCCCTGCACCGTGAAGGACTGGGTGATCGTCTCGGGCCCCAGCGTCAGGAAATAGCTCACCGTCGTATCGGTCCCGTCATCGCTGAAGGTGATGTTGTCGATGAACGAGAAGTCCTGCACGTTGATCGTCAGCATGTCCTCGCCCGGCGTGAAGTCGGTGATCACGCCGGCATTGGCGTCGAGCAGCGTCGGGTCGGTCGACGTGCCTGATCCGGACCTTGCGAGGATGACGAAGCTGTCCGCGCCCTCTCCACCCGTCAGGATCCCGCCCGAGTTGGTGCCGGTGGTGAAATCCCGCGTCAGCCGCGACTGCAACACGTCGTCGCCCGCGCCGCCGTTGACCTGCGCCTCGGCCGTGGCCGTCAGCGTGTCGTTGCCGTCGCCACCCTCTCCGCGCGCGAGGCTGTTCGCCAGCAGGATGTTGTCGTTCCCGGCGCCGCCATTGGCTTCAAGGCTGCCGACGAAGGCCGAACCGGACAGGGCATCGTCGCCGTCGCCGCCGTTCAGCACGACGCGCGCGAAATCCTGTTCGGACGTGCCGGTGAGGATGTCGTCGCCCGCATCGCCGTTCGCCACGGCAGAGCCGGTTGTCGTGCCCATCAGCTGCGCCTCGATGGTCAGCACGTCGTCGCCCGCACCGCCATTGATCGTGGTCTCGGAAAACCCGCTCGACAACGTGTCATCGCCCGACGCGCCCTGCAGAACCTCGCCGGATTGCGAGGTGCCAAGGTCGAACACCACGTCCGGGTCGGTGATCTCCGGACGGTCGAGGCTGTCCACCGGCTCCGCGCCCGTGGGGATGAACCCGTCGCCGTTATCCTCGCCCTCGACCCGCAACAGGGGCAGGGGGCCGTCATCCGAGGTGAAGGCGGGCAGATCGACGCTTACATCCTGCGTCACGACGAATCCCGCGTCGGTCAACTCCTGCGTGACCGACCCCTGCGGATAGGTGTCGAGCGTCTCGACCCCCAGATCGGCGAGGATGGCGGGCAGGAAATCCAGCGCCATGTCGTTGCCGTCCAGCGCGGCCTCAAGGTCGACGCCTTCGGGCACCAGCAAGAGCGAGGTGGCGTAGGTGGTGGTGACCGTCTCGCCGCCGTTGAAGACCGACACGGTCTGCAGCGCGGTCACCGAACCGGTCTCGTCCTCGCCCAATTCTATGGTGATCGACCCGTCGCTTTCCTCGGTCAGCGTGGCGCCAAGGTCCGGATCGCCGTCACCGCCGCCCATGCTGCCGCCACCGCCCATGCCGCCGCCGTCCATGCCGTCGTCCTGCATCATCCCGAAATCGAAGGGACCGTCGGGGCGGTCCGTGTCGGTGTCGCCGTCACCGTCGCCGCCAGCGCCCCAGAATGCCGCGCCAAGCACGCTCAGTCCAAGAAGGGAAAGGATCAGGAAACTCATATCGTACCCCCGGAAAATGTCTTTCCGCGGTCATAGCACGCCCACCGGCGGCGATTAACCAACTGGAACGAAACAGCGGTTTCCGAACCGGAAACGCGGCTGTCTGCCCCGGCGCGTCCGGGCCTTGTCAGAGCGCCCGCAAAACAGCCATTTTGTCGCAGTTGCTCAAACTGTCCGGATTCCCGTGTCGCGGGGTCAAGAAAGGGCACCTCACAGGCATTGCCCATCCCCAAACCCTCTGCTAGAGACGCGCTGATTTTGCGGGCCAGTGGACAGATGGCCCGGAAACTGACGTGCGCGCGCTGCCTTCGAACGGGTGGCGCAGACCTAAAAGCAAAGGGGTGGACGTGTCCGAACCAGCTTCGATCTCTTCCGGCATCGCCGAACGTTATGCCACCGCGGTGTTCGAAATCGCCCGCGACAACGACAATCTCGGCAAGCTGGAATCCAGCGTCGACGCATTGGCCGCAGCCCTCGATGAAAGCCCCGAACTGCGCGACATGATCGCTTCGCCGGTGCTGTCGCGCGACGCGCAGGGCAAGGCAATCGCCGCCGTGGCCAAGGCCATCGGCGTGTCGCCGGTGATGAAGAACGTGCTTGGCCTGATGGCCGAGAAACGCCGCCTGTTCGTGCTGCCGCACATGCTGACGCACCTGCGCGCGATGATCGCGGATCACAAGGGCGAGGTTACCGCGGAAGTCACCAGCGCCAAGCCGCTGACCGACGCACAGTCGAAAAAGCTGGCCGAAACGCTCAAGGCGCGCGTAGGCCAGGATGTGAATATCAAGGCGACCGTCGATGAAAGCCTCATCGGCGGTCTTGTCGTGAAGGTGGGGTCGAAAATGATCGACACATCGGTGCGCGCCAAACTCAATGCTCTCCAGAATGCCATGAAAGAGGTCGGATAAATGGGTATCCAAGCAGCAGAAATTTCTGCGATCCTGAAGGACCAGATCCAGAACTTCGGCCAGAAGGCCGAGGTCGCCGAAGTGGGCCGCGTGCTGTCGGTCGGTGACGGGATCGCCCGCGTGTACGGCCTTGATAACTGCCAGGCCGGCGAGATGGTCGAATTTCCCGGCGGCATCATGGGCATGGCCCTGAACCTTGAAAGCGACAACGTCGGCGTCGTGATCTTCGGCACCGACCGCGACATCAAGGAAGGCGACACCGTCAAGCGCACGAACTCGATCGTGGACGTGCCGGTCGGCCCCGAACTGCTGGGCCGCGTCGTTGACGGCCTCGGCAACCCGCTGGACGGCAAGGGCCCGATCAACGCCAAGCAGCGCAGCCAGGCCGACGTGAAGGCCCCCGGCATCATCCCGCGCAAATCGGTTCACGAACCGATGGCGACCGGCCTGAAATCGGTCGACGCGATGATCCCGATCGGCCGTGGCCAGCGCGAGCTGATCATCGGCGACCGCCAGACCGGCAAGACCGCCGTGGCGCTCGACACGATGCTGAACCAGAAATCGTACAACGACGCCGCTGGCGACGACGAATCGAAGAAGCTCTACTGCGTCTACGTTGCCGTCGGCCAGAAACGCTCGACCGTTGCGCAGCTGGTGAAGAAACTCGAAGAGAACGGCGCGATGGAATACTCCATCGTCGTGGCAGCCACCGCATCCGACCCCGCGCCGATGCAGTTCCTCGCCCCCTACGCCGCGACCTCGATGGCGGAATACTTCCGCGACAACGGCAAGCACGCGCTCATCATCTACGATGACCTGTCGAAACAGGCCGTGTCGTATCGCCAGATGTCCCTTCTGCTGCGCCGCCCGCCGGGCCGTGAAGCCTATCCGGGCGACGTCTTCTACCTCCACTCGCGCCTTCTGGAGCGTTCGGCCAAGCTGGGCGACGATTCGGGCAACGGCTCGCTGACGGCTCTGCCGGTCATCGAAACGCAGGGCGGCGACGTGTCGGCCTTTATCCCGACCAACGTGATCTCGATCACCGACGGCCAGATCTTCCTCGAAACCGAGCTGTTCTACCAGGGCATCCGCCCCGCCGTGAACACCGGTCTGTCGGTGAGCCGCGTGGGTTCGTCGGCGCAGACCGACGCGATGAAATCCGTCGCGGGCCCGGTGAAGCTGGAACTCGCGCAGTACCGCGAAATGGCGGCCTTCGCGCAGTTCGGTTCCGACCTCGACGCCTCGACCCAGCGCCTGCTGAACCGTGGCGCGCGCCTGACCGAGCTGATGAAACAGCCGCAGTATTCGCCGCTGACCAACGCGGAAATCGTCTGCGTCATCTTCGCCGGCACCAACGGCTACCTCGACAACATCCCGGTGGGTGATGTCGGCCGGTACGAGGCGGGCCTTCTGGCGCACCTGCGCGGCAAGCATGCCGACCTGCTGCAGTGGATCACCGACGAGGATCCCAAGGTCAAAGGCGACGCCGCGGACCGGATCAAGGCCGCGCTGGACGAATACGCAGCGGACTTCGCGTAAGGACCTGAGCAGATGCCCTCTCTCAAGGACCTCAAAAACAGGATCGAGTCGGTCAAATCGACCCGCAAGATCACCAAGGCGATGCAGATGGTCGCCGCGGCAAAACTTCGGCGCGCCCAGGAGGCCGCCGAAAACGCCCGGCCCTATGCAGAACGCTTCAACGCCGTGATGGCGCAGCTTGCTGCGTCGGTCGGCACATCCGAAGGCGGTCCCAGGCTTCTGGCCGGGACCGGCTCGGACAAGGTGCACCTTCTGGTGGTGATGACGGCGGAACGCGGCCTCTGCGGCGGCTTCAACTCCAACATCGCCAAGCTGGCCCGCGCCCGCGCGCAGGACCTGCTGGCCGAGGGCAAGACGGTCAAGATCCTGACGGTCGGCAAGAAAGGCCGCGACCAGCTGAAACGCGATCTCGGCGATCACTTCGTCGGTCACGTGGACCTGAGCGAAGTCAAGCGCATCGGCTATGCCGACGCGCAAGGCGTCGCGCAGGACGTGCTGGCGCGCTTCGACGCGGGCGAGTTCGACGTGGCCACGATCTTCTACTCGAAGTTCGTCAACGTCGTGACGCAGGTCCCGACCGCCCAGCAGATCATCCCCGCCGCCTTCGAGGCGGAGGAGGACGCGGGCACCGCGACCGTCTATGACTACGAGCCCGGCGAAGAGGAAATCCTCGCCGACCTGCTGCCGCGCGGCGTTGCCACGCAGATCTTCTCGGGTCTGCTGGAAAACGGCGCCTCGGAACAGGGGGCCCGGATGTCGGCGATGGACAACGCCACGCGCAACGCCGGTGAAATGATCGACAAGCTGACGATCGAATTCAACCGGTCGCGTCAGGCGGTCATCACCAACGAGCTGATTGAAATTATCTCGGGCGCCGAGGCGCTCTAAGGACTGGAGAGACGACACATGGCAAATGCAGTCGGCAAAATCACGCAGGTCATCGGCGCTGTCGTTGACGTGCAATTCGAGGATCACCTGCCCGAGATCCTGAACTCGCTGAACACGGACAACAACGGCAAGAACCTGGTTCTCGAAGTGGCGCAGCACCTCGGTGAGAACACCGTCCGCGCCATCGCGATGGACGCCACCGAAGGCCTCGTGCGCGGCCAGTCGGTGACCGACACCGGCGGCCCGATCTCGATCCCCGTCGGCAACGCGACGCTGGGCCGGATCATGAACGTCGTGGGTGAACCCGTGGACGAGAAGGGCGAGATCAAGGCGTCGGAAACCCGCGCCATCCACCAGGACGCGCCGGACTTCGCCGCGCAGTCGACGGAATCGGAAATCCTCGTCACCGGCATCAAGGTCGTCGACCTGCTGGCGCCTTACGCAAAAGGCGGCAAGATCGGCCTCTTCGGCGGCGCCGGCGTGGGCAAGACGGTTCTGATCATGGAACTGATCAACAACATCGCCAAGGTGCACTCGGGCTACTCGGTGTTCGCGGGCGTGGGTGAACGGACCCGCGAAGGCAACGACCTGTATCACGAGATGATCGAATCCGAGGTCATCAAGCCCGACAACCTCGAAGACAGCCAGGTGGCGCTGGTCTACGGCCAGATGAACGAGCCTCCGGGAGCACGTATGCGCGTGGCCCTGACCGGCCTAACGCTGGCCGAACAGTTCCGCGACCAGTCGGGTACGGACGTTCTGTTCTTCGTCGACAACATCTTCCGCTTCACGCAAGCCGGGTCCGAGGTGTCGGCGCTTCTGGGCCGTATTCCTTCGGCCGTGGGCTACCAGCCGACGCTGGCGACCGACATGGGCGCGATGCAGGAACGCATCACCTCGACCAAGGCCGGTTCGATCACCTCGGTGCAAGCGGTCTACGTCCCCGCGGACGACCTGACCGACCCCGCACCGGCAACCTCGTTCGCCCACCTCGACGCCACGACCGTTCTGTCGCGCGCAATCTCCGAGCTGGGCATCTACCCGGCCGTGGACCCGCTCGACTCGACCTCGCGTCTGATGGACCCGGCTGTCGTGGGTGAAGAGCACTACGGCGTGGCCCGTGACGTGCAGGGTATCCTGCAACGCTACAAGTCGCTGCAGGACATCATCGCCATCCTCGGGATGGACGAACTGTCGGAAGAGGACAAGCTGACCGTGGCCCGCGCCCGGAAGATCCAGCGCTTCCTGTCGCAGCCGTTCGACGTGGCGAAGGTCTTCACCGGCTCCGACGGTGTGCAGGTGCCTCTCGACGTCACCATCGACTCGTTCAAGCGCGTTGTCGCCGGCGAATTCGACCACCTGCCCGAAGCGGCGTTCTACATGGTTGGCGGCATCGACGAAGTCATCGCCAAGGCAGAGCGCCTCGCTGCCGAAGCGGCCTGAGCCAGCAGCGACCGGGTCGGGTGAGATCACCCGACCTACGACAATGACGTGCCAGATGTAGGTCGGATGATATCATCCGACCTACCGGCAAGGAGACGAACATGGCAGACACGATGCAATTCGACCTCGTCAGCCCCGAGCGCAGCCTCGCCTCGCTTGCGGTGACCGAGGTGCAGATCCCCGGCGCGGACGGCGATTTCACCGCGATGGCGGACCACGCCCCCGTGATCTCGACCCTGCGGCCCGGCATCCTGACGGCCACCGGCCCCGACGGGTCCAAGCGTTACGCGGTGACCGGCGGTTTCGCCGAGGTCAACGCGGCCGGCGCCTCGGTCCTGGCCGAACGCGCCGTGCCCGCCGACGACATGACGGCGGACGAGATGGCGACGCTGATCGCGGCTGCCGAAGCGGCGGCAAACGGTGCCTCGGGCGCCGATGCGGATCTCGCCAACAAGGCGCTGGCCGACCTGCAGGCGCTCAAGGCCGAGCTGGGTCTCTGACCCGGTAACAGCCTGACCCGGCGGCATTTTCGCCGCGGTGGCCGGACGGCGACCGTAACAGGAATGCAACGACGAACGGGCCCTCTGGGGCCCGTTTCTTGTTTCGGCCCGGCGTGTCGTTTATCACCGCTCGCCGGGGAGACGGGGAACCAGCAAGACCTATGAAGATCTTTACGGGGCGCCATATCGCGATGGATCAGGGTCGGGTCGACCTCTTTTCCGATTTCGAGGATGGCGGGGAAATGTGGACCGGCTCCGGCGACCGCGAGCGCCGCCGCACCATCGTCTTTGCGGAACCCTTCGGCGAAGAGCCGATGGTGCACGTGTCGCTGTCACTCTGGGACATGGACAGCCGCTCCAACGCCCGCGCCGAGGTCCGCGCCGACAGGATCAGGAAGGACCGGTTCGACGTGGTCTTCTCCACCTGGGGCGACAGCCGCATCGCGCGCGTGCACGTGTCATGGCTCGCCATCGGCGCGCTGGCCAGCGACGACGACTGGGACGTCGGGTAGGCATATCCCCGTCGCCTCGGGCGGCGGGAAGTGCCGGGTTTTCAGGAACTTGCGAACTGCCGGGGCAGGGGCCGTCAGGCCGAATACATGCCTTCGTAGATCGGCTTCAGCGTCTCGGTCTCGAACAGCGACGACACCGACTGGCCCGACCAGATGTTCAGGATCGCCTGCGCGAAGATGGGTGCCGTGGGAACGATCCGGATGTCCTTGGTCGCGCGCACCTCGTCGGTGGCGGCGATCGAGTCGGTGATGACCAGCGACTTCATCACCGACTTGCTGATCCGTTCGCAGGCCGGGTCGGACAGGACGCCGTGGGTGATGTAGGAATGGACTTCCTTGGCGCCGCTCTCCATCAGCGTCTCCGCTGCCTTGCAGAGCGTTCCGGCGGTGTCGCAGATGTCGTCCACGATGATGCAGACCTTGTCCGTGACGTCCCCGATCACCGTCATCTCGGCCACTTCGCCGGGCTTCTCGCGCCGCTTGTCGACGATCGACAGGGGGGCGTTGATCCGCTTGGCCAACTCCCGCGCCCGCGCCACGCCGCCCACGTCCGGCGAGACGACCATCAGCTCGTCCATCCGCCCCTTGAACTGGTGCGCCACGTCCAGCGCGAAGACCGGCGAGGCATAGAGGTTGTCGACCGGGATGTCGAAGAAGCCCTGGATCTGGGCCGCGTGCAGGTCCATCGTCAGCACCCGCTCGATCCCCGCACCCACCAGCATGTTCGCCACCAGCTTGGCGGTGATCGGCGTGCGCGCCTTGGTGCGGCGGTCCTGACGGGCATAGCCGAAATAGGGGATCACCGCCGTGATCCGCTGCGCCGACGACCGCCGCAGCGCGTCGGCCATGACCAAGAGCTCCATCAGGTTGTCATTGGCCGGGTTCGACGTCGATTGCAGGATGAACATGTCCTCGCCGCGCACGTTCTCGAACACCTCGACGAACACCTCGCCGTCATTGAACCGTTCGACCCGCGTCTTGACCAGCTCGACCCGGCTGCCGCGATGGATCGACATCCGCCGCGCGATCGCCGCCGACAATTCTGGGTTGGCATTGCCGGTAATGATCTTAGGTTCGGACGTGGATGGCATGGCAGAGGCTCCCCGGGCGCTCGGATGTGACGGATTCGGTCACTTGCGGGTGCCTTAACATGGGGGCCAGCCTCGTCAAACCCGCAGAACGGACGGAGCCCGCACATGGCGCATATCGATTTTTTCTTCGCGACACTTTCGCCCTATTCCTACCTCGCCGGCACCCGGCTGGAGGAGATCGCGGCGCGTCATGTCGCGACGATCACCTACAAGCCGCTCGACGTGATCGCGCTCTTCGGGCGGACCGGCGGCACGCCCCCCAAGGACCGCCACCCGTCGCGGCAGGAATACCGCCTGATCGAGCTGGAACGGCAATCGCGGAACACCGGCCTGCCGCTGAACCTCAAGCCCGCCCACTGGCCCACCAACGCGGCCCCCTCGTCCTACGCGCTGATCGCGGCGCAGAAGGCCGGTGGCGGTGACATGGGCGCGCTGGCGCATGGCCTCCTGCGCGCCTGCTGGGCAGAGGAGAAAGACATCGCGCAGGACGACGTGATCGCCGATTGCCTCACCGCCGCGGGGTTCGATCCCGCGCTGGCGACCTCCGGCATGCTGGCCGGGGCCGAGGAATACGAGGCCAACCTCGAAGAAGCCGTCAACCGCGGCGTCTTCGGCGCGCCCTTCTACATCACCGATGACGGGGCGCGGTTTTGGGGGCAGGACCGGCTCGACGATCTCGACGCGCATCTCGGGCGCGGCTGATGCAGCTTCACTGGCAGCGATTGGGCGACGCGCCGCGCGTCGCCGTGGCGGTGCATTGCTCGCTCGCGCACGGGCGGTCGTGGAGCGCGGTGGCGCAGATGATGGGCGGGCGGCTCGCGGTCGAGGCTTGCGACATGCCCGGCCATGGCCGCTCTCCCGGCTGGTCCGACGCGGAGGGCGAGATCCAGGGCCTGACCGCCCGCGCCGTCATCGACCGGATCGAGGGGCTGGGCGGCCCCGTGCCCCTTATCGGCCATTCCTTCGGCGGCACGGTCGCCCTGCGGGTTGCGCTCGACCGGCCCGACCTCGTGTCGCATCTGGTGCTGCTCGAACCGGTGATGTTCGCCGCCGCCTTCGGCGTCGTGCCCGGCGCGCGGGAGCGGTACGAGGCCACCTTCGCGCCCTTCGCCGCCGCGATCGCGGCGGGTGACCGGATGGAGGCGACGCGGGTCTTCACCACGCTCTGGGGCGGCGGCGTGCCGTGGGAGGCCTTGCCGCAAGCGCAGCGCGAGGCGATGGCGGCGCGCATCCACCTCGTTGTGGCGGGCAATCCCGGCATTGTCGAGGACGTGGGCGGTATCCTCGCGCCCGGCCGGCTCGAAGCGCTCGATCTGCCGGTTCTGCTGATGGACGGCGCCGCGTCCCCGCCGGTGATCGACGACATCCAGCGCGCGCTTCACGCCCGCCTGCCGCGCGCGCGGCGCCTGACGGTGCCCGGCGCCGGCCACATGCTGCCCCTGACCCACGCCCGAGCCGTGGCCGACGGCATCCTGGCGCTGAACGAGGAGCGGGCGGAGGTCTAAGCCTCCTGACTCTGCTTGGCGCCCGTCCGAACATTACCGCAGGTCGCCGCGACTCCCCCGCGCGGAATCAAGGCCGCAGGCCGCCGCGCATCGACGGGCCGCCCCCCGGCACGTCGATCTGGTTGGTCTTGGCGCATCGCTGGACCGTTTTGCGGGTTTGCCGGGATAAAGTGCGCAGCGGAGAGGTCGGTTCGACGCACCGCGGCCCGTCTGCAATGTCAGTGCTGTTGGGCCTGCGTGGACTGGAGGCTACAAACCGCCTCGCATCTGCCGCGGCTCCCCGCGCGGAATCAAGGCCGCAGCCCGCCGCGCATCCGCCGCTACTCCCCGCGCGGAATAAAGGGCTTCAGCCCGCCGCGCTTCGACGGGCCGCCCCCCGGCACGTCGAACTGGCTGATCTTGGTGCACCGCCGGGGCATCACACGGACTTGGCAACCATTAAGCGATCAGCAAAACCGCCGGTTCGACGCACCGCGGCCCGTCTACCCCTGTCCCTCGAAGACACGAAACCCCGAACACCCGGCAAACAAACCGCCCGCCCGAATCGCTGCCTACCTGCCACCGATCTTCGGCTCTTCCCCGCTCCGCAGACGCGCGATGTTGGCGTTGTGCCGGACATAGACGATCACCGCCAGCGCAAGGCTCAGCAGGACCGCGCTGCCATGCCCCAGAAGCAACGCCCAGACGGGCGACAGCCCCGCCGCCACCAGCGCGGCGAGCGAGGAGTAGCGGAAGGCGGCGGCGATCACGAGCCACGTCGCGCAGGCCGCGATCCCCACGGGCCAAGCCAGCGCCAGCACGATGCCAAGGAACGTCGCCACGCCCTTGCCGCCCTTGAACCCCAGCCAGACGGGGAAGCAATGGCCGAGGAAGGCCATCAAACCAGCCAGTTGCGCGGCATCCTCTCCCGCCAGCCAGCGCGCCAGCAGCACCGCCACCACGCCCTTGCCGCCATCCAGCAGCAGGGTCAGGAATGCCGCCTTCCGGTTGCCGGTCCGCAGGACGTTGGTGGCGCCGATATTGCCCGACCCGACCTTGCGCAGGTCGCCCAGCCCGAAGGCGCGGGAGACCAGCACGCCGAACGGGACCGACCCCAGGAGGTAGCCGATCGCGGCCCATAACAGGAGGATCGTGGTGGCAGAGGTGATCTCGGGCATAATGGTCAGTCCCTTTCGTGGACAAGCGCGCCCGCGACCCATGTCTGCAGGACCCGGCCCTGCATCCGCTGGCCGTCGAACGGCGTGTTCTTGCATTTCGATTGCAGCTCCGCGCGGTCCAGCACGAAGGGCGCGTCCGGGTCGAACAGCACAAGGTCGGCCGGCGCGCCCGGCTCGAGCCGCCCGGCCTCCAGCCCCAGCCGCCGCGCCGGGTTCAGCGACAGCGCCCGCCACAGGTGCGGCAGCTCGATGCCCTCGGAATGGTGCAGCCGCATGGCGGCGGGCAGCAGGGTCTCCAGCGCCACCGCGCCCGAGGCCGCGGCCTCGAACGGCAGGCGCTTCGATTCCTCGTCCTGCGGGGTGTGCATGGAGTGGATCATGTCGATGGTGCCGTCCCGCAGCGCCTCGATCACCGCCTGCCGGTCGTCCTCGTCCCGCAACGGCGGCTTGACCTTGAAGAAGGTCCGGTAATCGGCCACGTCGAGCGCGTTGAGGGTCGCATGGTGGATCGACACGCCCGCCGTCACGTCCAGCCCCGCCGCCTTGGCGCGGGTCAGGGCCGGCAGGGCGGCGGCGGTGGTGACCTGGTCGGCATGGTAGCGCACCCCCGTCATCTCGACGAGCGCGAGGTCCCGCTCAAGCCCCATCCGCTCGGCCATCGGCGAGACGGCGGGCAGGGCGCGCAGGGTGGCGAACTTGCCCGAGGTCGCGGCGGCCCCGTCCGACAGGACCGGCTCCTGCGGGTGCCCGATCACCAGCGCGCCAAGGCCCGCCGCATAGGCCAGCGCGCGGGCCAGCACCTTGGTGTCCTGCACCACCGCGTCGCAGTCGGTGAAGGCCACGGCACCGGCATCGGCGAGGAACCCGATCTCGGCCATCTCGCGGCCCGCGCGGCCCTTGGTCAGGGCCGCCATCAAGAGGACGTTGACCCGCGCCTCGCCGGCCCGGCGCAGCGCGAATTCGAGCGTTTCGGGGCTGTCGATGGCGGGGTCGGTGTCGGGGCGGGTGACCATCGTGGTGACCCCGCCCGCCGCCGCCGCCCGGCCCGCCGAGCGGTAGCTTTCGAGGTGCCGCGCCCCCGGTTCGCAGACCTTGACCCCGATATCGACGATGCCGGGGGCGAGGCAGCGGCCCCGGCAATCGAGGTTTCGCGCGCGAAACTCTGGTGGAGTTTCAGTATCTTGCGTTAAGACTTCCTTAATCCTTCCGCCCTCGATCAGGAGCGTGCCGGGCGTGTCGGTGCCCGCTTCGGGGTCGATCAGGCGTGCGTTGGAAAGGGCGGTGGGGTGCGTCGTCATGCGCGGCCTCGCTGGATGTCGCGGAACAGGCGATAGACGGTGTCGCCGTCGGGAATGCGGTCGAACCTGACCGGGGTGCTGCGGGTGCCGGACTTGGCCTGCCGGTATTCGGCGGCGAAGTGGATCGAGCCGGGATCGCCGTGGTCGTAATGCAGCGCCGTTTCCGGCGTGATCGGGTAGGATTTCAGCCGCCGCCCCATCAGGGGCATGTCGGTGGCAATGAAGGCGCGGCGGTTGGTCAGCGTGTACCACGTGTGTCGCCGCACCCATGCGGGCCAGACCACCGGCCCGGCGAGGATGCCGAGGCCGACGGCGAAGTGCAGAAGCCCGAACATCCAGAACCCGCCACCGGCGCGCGAGGCCATCACCATCCAGAACAGCGCGAAGCCCGCGAAGAAGAGGCCGAAGGCGCTGGTCAGCAGGTGGCGGGCGGCAAAGGCGACACGGCCATCGGGGCGGCCCTGCCACAGGATCTCTTCTCCCGTGTCGAGGATCCCCTCCCATCCGGGGGGCGGTGGCGGTGTTGTCATCTTCGGTCGCTCCGGCCCTTCGCGCCTTCGTATGTGCCGCATCGGGCGGTGCGTGGCAATCCGGGTGATGCGGGGGAGGGGATCGAACGTGGTTGCTGGGCGCATGCGCGGAATCAAGGGCTTCAGCCCGCCGCGCTTCGACGGGCCGCCCCTACGGCACGTCGATTTGGTTGGGCTGGGTGCGTCGCTGGGGCGGAGTGCGGGCTTTGCAGGGATAAAGTGAGCAGCGGCGAGGTCAGATCGACGCGCCGCGGCCCGTCTGGGACGTTTGTGTTGTGAGACAGCGCGGAATCAAGGGCTTCAGCCCACCGCGCATCCGTTGCCCGGCAGTCGATTTTTCAGCGGAAAATCGATGAGAGGGGATGGGCCGACCCGCGCTCTATCAGCTGTGCAGTGAAAATGCGCGGAATCAAGGGCTTTAGCCCGCCGCGCATCGACGGGCCGCCCCCCGGCACGTCGATTTGGTTGGTCTGGGTGCGTCGCTGGGGCGGTTTGCGGGTTTGGCGGCGGTAAAATGAGCAGCGGTGAGGTCGGGTCGATGCGCCGCGGCCCGTCTGGGAGGTTTGTGCTGTGGGCCTGCGCGGAATCAAGGCCGCAGGCCGCCGCGCATCGACGGGCCGCCCCCACGGCACGTCGATCTGGTTGGGCTGGGTGCGTCGCTGGGGCGGGGTGCGGGGTTGCAGGCATAAAGTGCGCGGCGGTGAGGTCGGATCGACGCGCCGCGGCCCGTCTGAGAGGTCGGCGCTGCCGGCCGCGATTATCGTGCGCCGTCCCCGCTCAGAACGACACGAAAACCGGCAGCACCGACGCGATCAGCAGCAGCGCGGCCAGCGCGACGCAGAGCCACAGCCAGCGGGAGATGCGCGGACCGGCGGCGGGCGGGACATCGGGCGGAGGGACATGGCCCTCGGCCCCGGCGCTGCGCAGGGGGGTCAGGTCGATCCGGGCGTTCTCTTCGGTCAGCGTCACCACGTGGTTGAGCGGCGGGCGGGGTGTGAGCGTGACGGCCCGGCCTCCGAACCCGGCGGCACGGACCACCACCGCGTGGCTGATATTGCCGAGATCGGCAGAATGGGGCGCCACGTCTTCGGCGGCGACGCCCATCCCCTCGACAAGGTAGCCCGCGAGGCCGAGATCGCCGAGCACGGCGGTGTCGAAGGTCTCCACCTGCGCCGGGTCGGGCCGTGCGCCCAGAAGGTCGGCCAGCGCGTCGGCGTCTTCGAGGAGCCGCTTCGCCTCGGCCGCCGGGAGGTCGAGCGAGAAGACGTCGATCCGGCCGGGAGCGTGGGCGGGGATGGAAAGGGTGGTCATCGGGCGGCCTCCTGTGCGGCGCGGATGCGGTCACGCACGGCACGGGGCCGGTCGACATAGGCCATCGTCACCGCGGTGCCGCCACGCAGGCGCAGGACGAGGGAGGTGAAGAAGCGTGGGTGCATCGATGTGATCTCGGTCAGGGAGAGGGCATAGGCCCCTTCCTCCTCAACCGGGTTCTCGTAGATCAGTTCCGTGGGCGTGAGCGTCCATGTCGCGCGCGCGTGCCGCCGCCACTGGGAGAAATCGTCGAGCGCGAACATGGTGGCGAGCGTCAGCACCACGGCGAAGGCGAGCGTCGCGCCGCCGCCGATCCACGGCCAGCCGGGCGTCAGCAGCACGAAGGTGATCACGAAGAGCCCCGCCAGCCGGATCACGAAGGCGCGGGGCGAGGCGCGCCAGACGGCCAGCGGCCTCGTCATGCGGTGACGGGCCGGGGCCGGGCGCGGAGGTTGCGGGCCAGAAGGTCCATCGCGGCCATGCGCACGGCGACGCCCATTTCCACCTGTTCGGTGATGACCGAGCGGGTGATGTCGTCAGCGATCTGGCCGTCGATCTCGACCCCGCGGTTCATGGGGCCGGGATGCATGACGATGGCGTCGGGTTTGGCGTGGCGCAGCTTGTCGGCGTCGAGCCCGTAGCGGTGGTAATATTCCCGTTCGGAGGGGATGAAGCCGCCATCCATGCGTTCCTTCTGGAGGCGCAGCATCATCACCACGTCGGCATCCTTGAGGCCCTCGGCCATGTCGTGGGTGACCTCGCATCCGAACTGGTCGATGCCCGAGGGCAGGAGCGTCGGCGGGCCGACGAGGCGGACGCGGTTTTCCATCTTGCCCAGAAGGATCAGGTTCGACCGGGCGACGCGGCTGTGGGCGATGTCGCCGCAGATGGCGATGGTGAGGCGGTGGAGCCGGCCCTTGGCGCGGCGGATCGTGAGCGCGTCGAGCAGCGCCTGCGTGGGGTGTTCGTGCCGCCCGTCGCCCGCGTTCAGGACCGCGCAGTTCACCTTCTGCGCGAGCAGGTCGACGGCGCCGGAATGTGGGTGGCGCACGACCAGCAGGTCGGGATGCATGGCGTTCAGCGTCAGCGCGGTGTCGATCAGCGTCTCGCCCTTCTTCACCGACGACGACTGCATCGCCATGTTCATCACGTCCGCGCCGAGGCGCTTGCCCGCGATTTCGAACGAGGCCTGGGTGCGGGTGGAGTTTTCAAAGAACATGTTGATCTGGGTGAGCCCCGCGAGCGCGTCGCCGCGTTTCGACCCGCGATTGAGCGCGGCGTACTGGTCGGCGAGGTCGAGCAGCGCGGTGATCTCGGCCGGGTGAAGCGGTTCGATCCCGAGGAGGTGGTTCTGGCGGAAGGTCATGGGCGTCCTGTCGTGGCCGTTGCGCCCTTATAGCGGCACCGGCGCGGGCGGCAAATCGCGGGAGCCTCCGGCGGACATATTTTCCGAAGAGAAGAAGCATGGAGGGTGGCGCGGGGATGGCATAAGGTGCGCGGCATGGAGATGGACTCGCATCAGGCGCTGGCGGCGCTGGCATGGCAGATCGAGCTTGGCGCGGATGTCGCGGTGGGCGAGGCGCCGGTGGATCGCTATGCGCTGCCCGACAGGATGCCGGGGGCGCGGGCGCCTGCGAAACCGGCGCAGGGCGCGGCCGCGAAGGCGCCGGTGGCCGCGCCGCCAGTGGTGGCGAGCGACCCGTTGGCGGAGGCCGAGGCGCTGGCGGCGGGAGCGCGGGACCTGCCCGCGCTGGAAGCGGCGCTGGCGGGGTACGAGCATTGCGAGTTGAAACGGGGCGCGCGCAACCTTGTCTTTGCCGACGGTATGCCGGGAGCGCGGCTGATGATCGTGGGGGAGGCTCCGGGCCGGGACGAGGACCGGGAGGGCAAGCCTTTCGTCGGGCGGGCGGGGCAGTTGCTGGACAGGATGCTGGCGGCGATCGACCTGGACCGCGCAGAGAGCGTTTATATCACCAACGTCCTGCCGTGGCGGCCGCCGCAGAACCGTGACCCGAAGCCCGAAGAGATCGCCATGATGCAGCCCTTCCTGCGCCGACACATCGCGCTGGCGAAGCCGGAGGTGCTGGTCGCCGTGGGCAACCATGCCTGCCACGCGCTGCTGGGCAAGCGCGGCATCCTGCGGCTGCGCGGCCACTGGACCGAGGCCGAGGGCCTGCCGTGCCTGCCCATGACCCATCCCGCCTACCTGCTGCGCAACCCCGCCGCCAAGCGCGAGGCCTGGGCCGACCTGCTGGAAATCCGCGCGAAGCTGGAGGCCGCCGCGCCATGAGCCGGATCGACGAAAGCCGCGCCTTCATCCCCGTGCGCATCGCCGTCCTCACCGTGTCGGACACCCGGACCGAGGGCGATGACCGGTCGGGCGACACGCTGGTAGCAAAGCTGACCGGGGCGGGCCACGAACTGGCCGCGCGCGCCATCGTCACCGATGACCGCGACCGCATCGCCGACCGCCTGCGCGCGTGGTGCGCCGACCCGGCAATCGACGTCGTCATCTCGACCGGCGGCACCGGCCTGACGGGGCGCGATGTGACGGTCGAGGCGCACAGGGACGTCTATGAAAAGGAGATCGACGCCTTCGGCACGGTCTTCACCCATGTCTCGATGGCCAAGATCGGCACCAGCGCGGTGCAATCCCGCGCCACGGGCGGTGTCGCCATGGGCACGTACCTGTTCGCGTTGCCGGGATCGCCCGGCGCCTGCAAGGATGCATGGGACGAGATCCTGAGCCTGCAACTGGACTACCGCCACCGCCCCTGCAACTTTGTCGAGATTTTCCCGCGATTGTCCGAACATGAGCGACGGAAATGACGCTCGCGCGCGTTTGAACACGCGAACGCTTGGCCCTGCTTTGGCAAGGCCTACCTACTAGGGTTAAGATCGCGCGAAAGGATCAAAACCACGATGCGCTTCCTGCGACATTCCCTGACCGGGCTGTTCCTGGTCTCGTTGACGCTTGGCCTGCTGGTCTGGGCGGGCACGATGGTGTCGGGTGCCTTGCAGGAACGCATGGCGCGCGAGGGCCGTGCAGCGGAGCCGCGTGAGCGGGTCTTCGCGGTCAACGTCACCACCGCCACGCCGCAGACGATCACGCCCGAATTGCAGACCTTCGGAGAGGTGCAGGCGCGGCGCACGCTGGACGTGCGGGCGGCGGCGGGGGGCACGGTGGTGGCCCTGTCGGACAATTTCGTCGAAGGCGGGCAGGTCGCGGCGGGCGAGGTGCTGGTGCAGATCGACCCAAAGGATGCCGAACTGGCGCTGGAGCGGGTGGCGGCGGACCTGTCGGATGCCGAGGCCGAGGTGCGCGAGGCCGAACGCGCGCTGGCGCTGGCGCGGGACGAGTTGGGCGCGGCGGAAGAACAGGAAGAGTTGCGCGCCAAGGCGCTCGACCGGCAGAACCAGCTGACCACGCGGGGCGTGGGCACGGCGGCCAACCAGGAGGCGGCGGAACTGGCGCTGTCCACCGCGCGGCAATCGGTGCTGACCCGCAGGCAGGCGCTGGCGCAGGCCGAGGCGCGGGTGAACCAGGCCGCGACCCGGCTGGCCCGCACCCGCATCGCCGAGGCCGAGGCGCAGCGGCGCATCGACGATCTGCAGATCCGCGCGCGGTTCGATGGCACCCTGACGGGCGTGTCGCTGGTCGAGGGCGGGCTGGTCAGCGCCAACACGCTGCTTGGCCAGTTGATCGACGCCGGCGCGCTGGAAGTCGCGTTCCGGGTGTCCACCGCGCAATATGCGCGGCTTCTGGATGATGCCGGGCGGCTCGGGTCCGCGCCGGTGCGGGTGACGCTGGACGTGTTCGGCACCGATCTTGAGGCCACCGGCACCCTGTCGCGCGATTCCGCCGCGGTGGGCGAGGGGCAGACCGGGCGGCAGGTGTTCGCGAGGCTGGATGCGGCGCCGGGGTTCAAGCCCGGAGATTTCGTGACCGTGGTGGTGGACGAGCCGGAGCTGGACCGGGTGGTGCGCCTGCCGGCCTCGGCCCTGAACGCGGCGGACGAGGTGCTGGTGCTGGGCGATGACAGCCGGCTGGAGGCGATGCCCGTGACGCTGCTGCGCCGGCAGGGCGACGACGTGCTGGTGCGCGCGCCGGAACTGGCCGGGCGGCAGGCGGTGAACGAGCGCACGCCGGTTCTGGGCGCAGGTATCCGCGTGCGCGCGATCGAGCGCGGGGCGGATGGCGAGGCGCCCGCGGTGCCGGACGCGCCCGCGATGGTCGAGTTGACCGAGGAGCGGCGCGCGAAGCTGCTGGCCTTTGTCGAGGGCAACCAGCGCATGCCCGCCGAGGTCAAGGAGCGCATCCTTGGCCAGCTGGCGCAGCCGCAGGTGCCCGCGCGGGTGGTGGAGCGGCTGGAAAGCCGGATGGGGAGCTAGGCCGCCATGGTGCGCGAGGTCCCCGAGGCGGCGGGCGGGATCCTGGGATATTTCACCCGGCACCGGACGCTGGCGAACCTGCTCTTGGTCTTGATGCTGGCGGCGGGGGCGCTGGCCTTTCCGAACATGCGGGCGCAGTTCTTTCCCGACGTGGTGATCGACAACGTGACCGTCAGCGTCCAGTGGGACGGGGCGGGGGCCGAGGACGTGGATGCCGCCATCGTGCAGGTGCTGGAACCGGCGCTGTTGTCGGTCGAGGGCGTCGAGGAGAGCAGCGCCACCAGCCGCGAGGGGCGCGCGTCGATCACGCTCGATTTCGAGCCGGGCTGGGACATGGCGCGCGCCGCCGACGACGTGCAGTCGGCGGTCGACCAGGTCACCACGCTGCCCGAGGAGGCCGACGAGCCCAACGTGCGCAGGGGAACGTGGCGCGACCGGGTGACCGACGTGGTCATCACCGGGCCGGTGGATGTGGGCCAGTTGGGCCGGTTCGCTGACGAATTGGTGGCGCGGCTGTTCGCCAGCGGCGTGACGCGGACCACCATCCGGGGCCTCGCCGCGCCGCAGACGGTGGTCGAGGTGCCCTCGGCCCAGCTGATCGCGCATGACGTAACCATGGCCGAGATCGCCGAGGCGATCGCGGCGGAGGTCGATGCCGACCCGGCGGGCGACGTGGCGGGGGCCAATGCACGGGTGCGGACCGGCGTGGAAAAGCGCGGAGCGGACCAGATCGCGGCGATCGTCCTGCGCTCGAACCCCGACGGGTCGAAGCTGACGATCGGGGACGTGGCCGAGGTCCGCGAGTTCGGGATCGACCGGGAGCGCAGTTACTTCGTGGGCGACGCGCCCGCGATCTCGATCCGGGTGGACCGCAGCGACCGGGGCGATGCCATCGGCATCCAGGAGACGGTCGAGGAGGTCGCGGCGGAGATGCAGCTGTCGCTGCCGCAGGGTGTCAGCGTCGACCTGATCCGCACGCGGGCCGAGGCGATCAGCGGGCGGCTCAACATGCTTCTGGACAACGGGTTGCAGGGGCTGGGGCTGGTGGTGCTGCTGCTGTTTCTGTTCCTCAACGCGCGCACGGCCTTCTGGGTCGCGGCGGGGATCCCGACGGCCATGTTCGCCGCCGTGGCGCTGATGTACGCCTTCGGGATCACGTTCAACATGATCTCCCTCTTCGCGCTGATCATCACGCTGGGGATCGTGGTGGATGACGCCATCGTGGTGGGCGAACATGCCGACTGGCGCTATCGCACCCTGCGAGAGCCGCCCGTCATCGCCGCCGAGAACGCCGCGCGGCGCATGGCGATGCCCGTCTTCTCGGCCACGCTGACGACGATCATCGCCTTTTTCGGCCTGACGGCGGTGGGCGGGCGGTTCGGCGACCTGATCGCCGACATCCCGTTTACCGTGATCGTCGTTCTGACGGCGAGCCTGATCGAGTGTTTCCTGATCCTGCCCAACCACATGTCCCACGCCGTGGGTGCCACCGAAAAGCAGCACTGGTACGACCTGCCGAGCCGGGTGGTGAACCGGGGCTTCGAATGGGTGCGCGAGACGCTGTTCCGGCCCTTCATCGCGGGCGTGATCTGGGCGCGCTACGTGGTGATCGCGGGCACCGTCGCGGTGCTTGCCAGCCAGGCGGCGCTGTTCATCGACGGCACCGTGCAATGGCGGTTCTTCAACGCGCCGGAACGGTCCTCGGTCACCGGCAACTTCGCCATGGCCGAAGGCGCCACCCGCGCCGACACGCTGGCGATGATGCAGGAGATGCAGCGCGCCACCAACGAACTCGCCGCAGAGTACGAAGAGAAATACGGGCGCAACCCCCTGTCCTTTGTCATCGCCGAGATCGGCGGCAATGCGGGCCGGGGCCTGTCGGGCACCGACACCAAGGACGAGGACCTTTTGGGCGGTATCTCGATCGAGCTGATCGACGCGGACCTGCGGCGCGACTATTCCGCCTTCGGCTTCGTCGCCGACCTGCAGGACCGCGTCCGCCGTCACCCGCTGGTCGAAACCGTCAGCTTCCGGGGCTGGCGGCAGGGGCCGGGTGGCGATGCGCTGGACGTGCAGTTCTATGGCGCGGATGCGGACTCGCTCAAGGCCGCGTCCGAGGCGCTGAAGCTCGCGGTGTCGCAATATCCCGAAGTGTCGGCGGTCGAGGACAACCTGGCCTATGACAAGGAGGAACTGATCCTCGAACTGACACCGCAGGGGCAGGCGCTGGGCTTTACCATCGACGCGCTGGGCCGGGTGCTGCGCAACCGGCTGGGCGGGATCGAGGCGGCGACCTATCCCGTCGGGCCGCGATCGGCCGAGATCCGGGTGGAACTGCCGGCGGGCGAGTTGACCGCCGATTTCCTTGAACGCACCCAGTTGCGCACGCCCGAGGGCGCCTATGTCCCGCTTGCCGATATCGTGAGTGTCGAGCGTCGGTCGGGCTTTTCCACCGTTCGGCGGGAGAACGGGCTGCGGCTGATCTCGGTCACCGGAGACATCTCCGAAGACGATCCCGCCCGCGCGGCAGAGATCACCGCCGCGCTGACCGACGACATCCTGCCCACCATCGCCGAGGAGCAGCAGGTCGATTACCGCGTCGCGGGGCTGAGCGAGCAGGAGGACCGGTTCCTCGCCGATGCGCGTACCGGACTGATCCTTGTGCTGACGGGGATCTACCTTGTGCTGGCCTGGGTCTTTGCCAGCTGGACGCGGCCGCTGGTGGTCATGGCGATCATTCCCTTCGGCCTTGTCGGCACGATCTGGGGGCACAATTACCACGGCGTGCCGCTGAGCATGTTCACGGTGGTGGGGCTGCTGGGGATGACGGGGATCATCATCAACGATTCCATCGTGCTGATCACCCAGATCGACCGGTACGCCAAATCGCGCGGCATCATCCCGTCGATCATCGACGGCGCGGTGGACCGGTTGCGGCCCGTGATGCTGACCACGCTGACCACGGTACTGGGCCTTGCGCCCTTGCTGAACGAGGGGTCGGTACAGGCGCAGTTCCTCAAACCCACGGTCATCACCCTGATCTATGGCCTCGCCTTCGGGATGGTGCTGGTGCTTCTGGTGGTGCCGTCGCTGGTGGCGATCCAGGTCGATCTGCAGCGGTTGCGGCAGACCTACATGCGCGGGCTGCGGTTCCGGGCGCGCGGTCCGCGGCTGGTGCTGTGGGGCGCGACGGCGCTGGCGCTGGCATGGGGTGCGCTGACGCTGGGCTGGGTGGCCGCGACGGGCGCGCTGCCCGCGCCGCTGGCCGCGATCAGCGGCGGGGCGCTGGCGGGCATGGCGGGCGCGTTCGCGCTGTTCGCCGGGGGCCTCGCCGTGGCGCTATTGCTGGTCTACGGAGCGGCGGTGCTGGCGCAGGTGCGGCAGGGCGGGCGCGGGTCAGAAGCCTGAGCATCCCCGTATGTCGACCGCGTGGTTCGACCCGATCACGGTCAGCCGCAATTCCTGCCGCGACAACAGGAACGTGCCGCCGTCGACGTGATAGACCCGCGAGGTCGCCGACAGGCGTTTGCCCTGCCGGTCGGTCGCGGCCTGCGTGACGTAAAGCTGCGGGTCGGAGGGTTCGATCACCACCGCCTCGGGCGCCCCGGCAGAGGGCAGGTCGATCGCCGCCTCGATGGAAAGCCCGCCTTCGATCGGGCGGATGCGGCAGCGCGCGGCGGTGACGCCGGCCTTGCCTGCCGCCAGCGGCTGGTCGGAGAGGGCGGCGGAGATTTCGGGCATGCGCGACCCGCCGGCGGGCAGCGCCGCCGCGACCTTCAGCGTCGTGGGGACGCAGATGTCGCTGCACACGCCGATCTGCACCTTGCCTTTCAGTTGGACGGGTGCGGAAGGATCGCGGACCGCGATGGCCAGCGGCAGCACCACCTTGTCGTAATACCCGATGGACTGGCTGCCCAACTGGTCGAAGACGCGCGGCGTCGGCCAGACGACGCGGACCGAGGACAGGTTGCGCGACCCGCGCCACGAGAATTCCGGCGGGATGCCCGCCTCTCCCGGCACGCGCCAGTAGGTTTTCCACCCCGGTGCGAGGGTCAGGCGCAGGCCCGCGACATGGGTACCGTCGGCCTGCCGCCATCCGGGCAGGACATCGACCGACACGATTCGGTCGAGCTTGGTTTGCGCAAAAGCAAGGGTTGCCGACAGCAAACCTACTATTGTGCAAAAAAGTAAAACCGCGCGTTGCATGTTAGCGTATTGCCTCATCGTTCGGGTGTGGCCAATTCACAAATCGGTCAGGTGATTCACGGATTTGGCGCTAATTAGCGTCACTATTGCCTTGCATTGGGGCGGTTGTGATTACATCCTGACACAAATGTTGACGAAGCATTCCGTTTGTCATGATTTCGAGTTGGTTGGGGGACCGGCGTGAGGTTGGCAGGAAGAATTTTGATCGCCATGCCGTCCATGACGGATTCGCGGTTCGAGAAGTCGGTGGTCCTGATCGTTGCCCATTCAGATGACGGGGCGATGGGGCTTATCGTGAACAAGCCCAACAGTGCGGGATGCCTGAAGACCCTGCTGTCGCAGCTTGAAATCGCCAATGATGCGGTGGACCCCGAGGAAGTGATCTATTTCGGTGGCCCGGTCGAGACCGGGCGCGGGTTCGTGCTGTACGGCGAGGGCTACGAGACGGACGCGCCCACGGTCGAGATGCCGGGCGGGTTCCGCATGACCGCGACGATGGATGTGCTGGAAGATATCGGCGCGGGCCGGGGACCGGGGGAGCGGATCGTGGCGCTGGGCTATTCCGGCTGGTCGCCCGGCCAGTTGGAAGGCGAGATCCAGCAGGATGGCTGGCTGGTGGCCGACGCGCCGGCGGAGCTTGTTTTCGGCGCCGACAACGGCAGCAAGTGGACGGGCGCACTGAAACTGCTGGGGATCGACGGGCTGAACCTGTCGTCGGGCGTGCGCGGGCGGGCCTGACGGCACCATTCCTAACGCGGCGCGGCGGCGCGGCGCAGCCGATCGTTGATCGCCCGGCCCAGCCCCTGATCGGGCACCGGCGCCACCGCCGCGCGGGTCACGCCCATCGCATCGAGGTCGTGCAGGCGCGCGAACAGCGTCGCCGCGGCCTCGGCAAGGTCACCGCTTTCCGACAGCGATAGGTCCGCAGGGCCGGGGCCGAAGCCGAGATAGGTCTCTCCCGGCTGCGGCGCGGCGGCGTTCAGGCGCAGATGCGCGCGGGGCGCGTAATGCGAGGCGAGTTGGCCGGGGGCGGTGATGGTGGAGGTTTCGGGCGGCAGGGGCGCGCTGCCCAGCACGCGGGCCACGTCCTCGGCCGTCACGCCACCTTCGCGCAGCATGCGCGCGGGCGGGCCGGGGTCGAGGATGGTCGATTCCACGCCCACGGGGCAGGGGCCGTCATCCAGCACCGCCGCGATCCGCCCATTGAGCCCCGCCAGCACATGCGCCGCCGTGGTCGGGCTGATCCGGCCCGAAGGGTTGGCCGACGGCGCCGCCACCGGAACCCCGGCCTCGGAGAGCAGCGCCCGCGCAACGGGCGCGGCGGGCACGCGCACCGCGAGCGTCTGAAGCCCCGCCGTCACCAGCGACGAGATGCCGTGACCGTGCGCGAGCGGCAGGACCAGCGTCATGGGACCGGGCCAGAAGGCCCCGGCCAGCGCCTCGGCGGCATCCGACCATTGCACGTGCCGGCGCGCCGCCGCCGCATCCGGCACATGCACGATCAGCGGGTTGAAACTGGGCCGGCCCTTGGCGGCATAGATCGCCGCGACGGCCTCCCCGTTGGTGGCATCGGCGCCGAGGCCATAGACCGTTTCGGTCGCGAACGCGACGAGCCGCCCGTCGCGCAGAAGGCGCGCGGCGTGGCCGATTCCGGCGGGTGTGGAGGCAAGAAGAAGCGTTTCGGAGGACATCGCGGAGTGTGACGTGGCGTCTGGTTTGATGTGGCCCGACAGGTGGATAGGTTAGGCGCAGAGTTGCATACATGGCCCCCTTGCCCCCGGCAAGGCGCGGGCCGATTTCGAAAAGGATCGCCTGTCATGCCCTATCGCGCCCCCGTCGACGAATACCGCTTCCTGTTCGAACATGTCGTGGGACTGGACGAGGTCACCGCGACCGACCGCTATGCCGAAGCCTCCGACGACCTGGTCGGCGCGATCCTCGGCGAGGCGGGCAAGATGTGCGAAGAGGTCCTGTCGCCGCTGCAGCGTCCCGGTGACCTGCACCCCGCCGTGCTGGAAAACGGGGTCGTGCGCACCTCTCCCGGTTATGCCGAGGGCTACCAGGCGATTGCCGATGGCGGCTGGGTCGCCATCGCGGCGGACCCGGAATACGGCGGCATGGGCCTGCCGATGACCGTGACCACCGCCGTGAACGAGATGATGGCGGCGGCGTGCCTGTCGCTGCAGCTGAACCCCTTGATGACGCAGGGCCAGATCGAGGCGCTGGAACACCACGCTTCCGACGAGTTGAAGGCGCTGTACCTGCCCAAGCTGATCTCGGGCGAGTGGTCGGGCACGATGAACCTGACCGAGCCGCAGGCGGGCAGCGACGTGGGCGCGCTGCGCACCAAGGCGGAGTCGAACGGAGACGGCACCTACAGCATCACGGGGCAGAAGATCTATATCTCGTGGGGCGACAACGATTTCACCGGCAACGTGTGTCACCTGGTTCTCGCCCGTCTGCCCGACGGCGCTCCGGGGACCAAGGGGATCAGCCTGTTCATGGTGCCGAAGCTGTTGCTCAACGACGACGGGGAGCCGGGCGTGGCCAACAGCCTCAAGGTCGTGAGTCTTGAACACAAGATGGGCCTGCACGGGTCGCCCACCGCCGTGATGCAATACGATGGCGCGACCGGCTGGCTGGTCGGGCCGGAACACGGCGGCATGAAGGCGATGTTCACGATGATGAACAACGCGCGCCTGGGTGTCGGCGGGCAGGGGATCGGGGTGGCCGAGGGCGCCTACCAGCACGCGCTGGCCTATGCGCAGGACCGCACGCAGGGCCGCACGCCCGTGGATGGCGGGACCGGCACGATCATCGACCATGCCGACGTGCGCCGGATGCTGGCGACGATGAAGGCGGAAATCTTTGCCGCGCGGGCCATCGCGCTGGCCTGTGCCAAGGCGATCGACATGGGCAATGCCACGGGTGACGCGGGCTGGGTGGCGCAGGCGGCGCTGCTGACGCCGATCGCCAAGGCGTTCGGCACCGAAACCGGCCTGCGCGTCAGCGAGATGGGCGTGCAGGTGCATGGCGGCATGGGGTTCGTCGAGGAGACGGGTGCGGCGCAATATTACCGCGACGTGCGGGTGACGGCGATCTACGAGGGCACCAACGGCATCCAGGCGATGGACCTCGTGGGGCGCAAGATGATGGATGGCGGCGAGGCCGCGTTCCGCCTGCTGGACGAGATGGAAGGCTTTGCCGAAAGCGCGCGCGAGGCGCTGCCGGACCTGGCCGACAAGGTCTGGCAGTCCTGCGAGACCCTGCGCGAGACGACCGAGGCGCTGGCGGCGGAAGAGAACCTGAACGCCCGCTTCGGCGGCGCGGTGCCGTTCCTGCACGGCTTTGCCCGTGTGCTGGGCGGCTATTACCACCTGCGCGCGGCGCGGGCGGGTGGCGCGGGAAGCGCGGCGGAGAAACTGGCGCGGCTGTATATCCAGCGCCTGTTGCCGCAGCATGTGGGCCTTCTGACCGAGGCGCGCGTGGGGGCGGAAGACCTGTACGCGCTGGAGCCGGCCGACCTGATGCCGGCATGAAGGACGCGCCCGAGGGCCTGCGCTATCCTTTCGCGGAGCCGCCCGAGCCGGGCGGCTGGCGGGAGGTGGCAGAGGGCATCCTGTGGGCGCGCCTGCCGCTGCCGATGGTGCTGGACCACGTCAACGTCTACCTGCTGGACGAGGGCGACAGCTGGACTCTGATCGACACCGGGCTGCATTCGAAGAAGACGATCAGGATGTGGGAGGCGTTGCTCGCCGGGCCGTGCGGTGGCCGGCCCGTCTCGCGCGTGATGGTCACGCATCATCACCTCGATCACGTCGGCTGTGCCGGGTGGTTCCAGGAGCGGGGCGCCGAGTTGTGCATGACGCGCACCGCGTGGCTGATGGCGCGGATGCTGCAGTTGGACCTGCAGGAGCGCTATACCCCCGAAGCGATTGCCTTTTACCGCGGTGCCGGCATGGATGCCGGGGTGCTGGAGAAGCGCAGCAGGGAGCGGCCCTTCAACTCTGCCGATGGCGTGCACGCGATGCCTCTGGGCTTCACGCGGCTGGTTGAGGGGCAGGGCCTGCGCATGGGCGGGCGCGACTGGGTGGTGCGGCTGGGCGACGGTCACGCGCCGCGCCACGCGACGTTCTGGTCGGATGACGTGGTGCTGGCGGGCGACCAGATCCTGCCAACGATCAGCCCCAATATCGGCGTCTACCCGACCGAACCCGATGCCGACCCGCTGGAGGACTGGATCGCCGCCTGCCGCAGGCTCGCGCCGCATGCGCGGGAGGAGCATCTGGTGCTGGGCGGCCACAAGCTGCCCTTTACCGGGTTGCCGAAGCGGATGGAGATGCTGGAGGACAACCACCATTCGGCGCTGAACCGCCTGCGCGCTCACCTGTCCGAGCCGCGCACGGCGGGGGAGTGTTTCCCGCCGCTTTTCAAGCGCCGGATCGGCGAGGGCGAATACGGGCTGGCGCTGGTGGAATCGGTCGCGCATTGCAACCATCTGTGGCACAAGGGCGAGGCGACCCGCACCCGGCGAGACGACGGGGCGTGGGTGTTCCACGTGGCAGGGGGATGAGCGCGGCATGGACGGCGAGATCGAGACGGCGGCGGAAATCGCCGAGAACGCGGTCCTGAACCGCCGGTTCGAGGCCTGCCCCGAAAGCGGAAAGACCGAGGAGCGCGCGGTGCCCGAGGACATCGCGCAGCACGCGACGCGCAGCCCGGCGCAATGGGCCTATGAACGGCTGATCCTGTATATCCAGAACTTCGAGGAAACGCTGGATTCCGAGCACGAGGTCGCGATGGGGTTCGCGGGTGGCGATGCGGGCATCCTGCGGATCGAGGGGATGGGGTATTTCGAACCCGACCTGATCACCTTCACCGGGTCCGATCCGACGGGCGCGCGCACGCAACTTGTCCAGCATGTGAGCCAGCTGTCGGTGCTGATGCGCGCGGTGCCGAAACTGCCCGACCACGTCGAGCCGGTCCGCATCGGGTTCCGGCTGGCGAAAGGGCTCGATCCCAAGGCCTGACCGGGACCAAACGCCACGCGCCGAACTGCATCTGACCCCCGTGACACTGCCTGCGGGATGGCGTAGAGGTACCTGCAAATTCGGAACCGGTTATCGGAGGGCGCGACATGGCCAAACACAAGCATGGTGAAATGGACATCACCGAACAGGAAAAGACATTCGAAGGCTTCGTGAAGTGGAGCATGTGGGTCGCCGTCGTGTCCGTCGGCCTTATCATCTTTGCCGGGCTCGTGAACGGCTGATGGATCGCCGCGCCTTTCTTCTGCTGATGCCCGGAGCGGTGGCGGCCTGCGCCGCCGGGCCGCGTGATCTGGTGTCGCCCGAAGAGGTGGCGGCGGCGAAATACGTGCACGGCGCGCCCTATTCGATCACGCTTCTGACGATGATCAACAACCGCACCGGCGGGGGCGCGCACAGCTCCATCATGATCAACGCGCCGTCGCAGCGCGTGATCTTCGATCCCGCCGGGTCCGTCCGGCACCCGCGGATCGTCGAGCGCGAGGACGTTCTGTACGGCGTTACGCCGCAGATTGTGGATTTCTACGAACGCGCCCATGCGCGCGAGACCTATCACGTCGTGATCCAGAACAAGCCGGTGCCGGGCGAGGTTGCGGAACAGGCATTGCGGCTGGCCGAGGCCAAGGGCGCGGCCCCGCAGGCCTTCTGTTCGAACTACACCTCGTCCATCCTTGTCCAGTTGCCGGGGTTCGACAGTATCCGGCCGACCTTCTTTCCCAAGAAGCTGATGGAGCAATACGGCGCGCTGCCCGGCGTGACCGAGCGCAAGCTGTTCGAGAACGACGCGGACGACAAGCAGATCGCCATCGACGCGTTCCAGGGCTGAGGCCCGTGGCGCGCCGGGCCACCCCCCACGGGATGTGGATCGCGCCCGACCCTGACGCGGGCGGCCTGACCCGCACCGTCACCGGGCATGACCAGACGGGCGCCGAGGTCTCGCTTGCCGTGGTCGAGGAACGGCCGCTGACCATCTACCTCAACGCGCAGGAAATCGTGACCGCGATGACCATCGGGGATTACCCCGAATACCTCGCCGTGGGGTACCTCGCTAACCAGGGGATGCTGCCCGATCCGTCCGCAATCACCGGCGTCGATTACGATGACGAGCTGGGCGTGGTCGTCGTGCGCACCGCGCACCGCACGGATTTCGAGGAAAAGCTGAAGAAGAAGACGCGGACCTCGGGTTGCGCGGTGGGCACCGTGTTCGGTGACATGATGGAAGGGCTGGAGGGCGTGACCCTGCCGCGCGCGAAGGTGCGGACATCCGACCTTTACGCCCTTGCCGCGACGATCAACCGGTTGCCGTCGCTGTACCTGAGCGCGGGTGCGATCCACGGCACGGTGTTGTGCGAGGGCGATGTGCCGCTCGTCTACATGGAAGACGTGGGCCGGCATAACGCGGTCGACAAGATCGCGGGCTACATGCTGCGCCATGGCGTGGGCGCGGGCGACAAGCTGCTTTACACGACCGGGCGGCTGACCTCGGAAATGGTGATAAAGACGGCGCTGATGGGGATACCGGCGCTTGCCTCCCGCTCGGGCTTTACCGCGTGGGGGGTGGAGATCGCGCGGCAGGTGGGCCTGACGCTGATCGGGCGGTTGCGCGGGCAGCGGTTCGTCTGCCTTGCGGGGGAGGATCGGCTGATCCGTGACGCCGATCTTGCCGCGCAGGCGGACGAGGATCGCCGCCACCGCCGCAAGGGGGCGGGCCATGACTGAGGCGGTGACGCTGGGTCCCTACGATACAGATGCGGGGCTGATGGCGCAGGCGATGGCCTGCGCCGGGCGCGGGCGCAAGCGCGCGATCGGTGCGCCGGTCTTGCTGGCCGTGATCTTTGCCGTGTCGCTGGTAGCGGGGCAGGTGATCGGGGCGGTTGCACCGGGATTGGGTGCGTGGTTGCCGGCGTTCCTTGTCGGCATCGCGGCGGGGCTTGGCATCGCCGCGCTTTATTTCATGGTGCAGCGCAACCGCGTGCTGGCGCGCTCGCTTGCGGTCACGCGGCGGCAGGGGCCGGTCACGGCGGTGCTGGATGCCTCGGGTATCCGGTTTTCCCACAGCCTCGGCGATCGCCGCCATGCGTGGGAGGCGTTCGACGGCATGGAGGATATTCCCGGTGGTCTGTGCCTCGTGTCAGGCGGGCTGGCCTATCCGTTGCCGCGCCACGCGCTGCCCGAGGGCATGACACTGGCCGATCTGCGCGCGCGGATCGCCGCGTGGTCGGGGCTGTCATGAAACCCCTTGGCGTGATCCTTGCCGGTGGGCGGGCGACCCGGATGGGAGGCGGCGACAAGGGGTTGCTTGAGATAGAGGGCGTGCCGCTGATGCGTCACGTGATCGACCGGCTGGCGCCGCAGGTGGCGGGGCTGGCGATCAACGCCAACGGCGATCCGGCGCGGTTCGCCGCGTTCGGTCTGCCGGTGATCCCCGACAGCCTGCCGGACAGGCCGGGGCCGTTGGCGGGCGTTCTGGTGGGGCTCGACTGGGCGGCGGGCGAGGGAGCCAGCCACATCGTGACGGCGGCGGCGGACACGCCGTTCTTTCCCACCGATCTGGTCGAGAAGTTGCAGGCCGCGCATCCCGACCTCGCGCTGGCCGCGACCGAGGACGGGCGTCACCCGACCTTTGGCCTGTGGCCGGTGGCGTTGCGCGACGATCTGCGGGCGGCGCTGGAAGGGGGCTTGCGCAAGGTCGTGCTGTGGACCGACCGGCATGGCGGGGCCACGGCGATGTTTCCCGACGACGCGGCGTTCTTCAACGTGAACACGCCCGCGGACCTTGAGGTCGCGCGGGCGATGCGGTGATCGAACGGGACGGGCGCCCGGTGGCGCCGGCGCCTTATTCGCTGAGCGGCGGCAGGCCGAAGAAGACGGTGCCGGTGATCGTGTCGATGCCGTTGGCGGTGAAGACCTGGTGCATGCCGGGCACGATTTCGATGTTGATCGCTTCGTCGACGCCAAGTTCGCCGGTGGTCCAGCTGCCGTCGGCGGCCGAGGCGGTCTGCACGACGCCGGTGCCGTTGATGAAGCGGACGCGGTCGCCGTCCTCGACATAGATCACGTCGGGAAAGAAGCCGTCACCCAGCATCATCACGAAATGATCCACGGCGGCGGCGGGAGTCGCGGTACCCAGCGTGGCCGCCAGGGTCAGCGAAAGGGCAGAGATGTTGCGCAGCATGACATGCTCCTGAAGTCAGAATCGCGGCCCCACCCGTTCAGCACCCGGACATACAGACCGATTGCGGCGTAAATTTGACGGCATTCGCGGTAAATGCGCCCGGTTTCAGGGATCGGGCGCGGGAAAGCGGCGCGGGACCAGCCCCGACTGGAACCAGCGAATCGCGGTTTCCATGGAAAAGACCGGCAGGCCGGTGGCGCGGGCGATGGCGGCGGCATGGGGGACCATGTTGGTGCATTCCAGCACCAGCGCGCCAAGGTCGGGATGCGCTTTCACAAGCGCGCGGGCGGCCTCGATATTGTCGGCGCGGGCAGCGGCCACGTCCATCTCCAGCCGGTTGTCGAGGATCGCGGCGGTGAACTCGGCCCCGCCCTCGGTCGTGCCGATGGGCGTGTCGGGCGGCACTCCCGCCGCCTGCAAATGCGCCGGCGTCAGCGTCGAGCCCGAGATCGTCAGCACGCCCACCCGCTTTCCGGGCGGCAGCATGGCCGCGACCGTCGGCACCTGCATCAGCGACGAGGACAGGACCGGCACGCCGATCGCGGTGCGCAACTCGTTCTGGAAGAGGCACAGGAACCCGCAATTAGTGGCGATGCCGTCGGCCCCGTCGGCCACGAGCCCGCGCCCGGCCTCGATGAAGGTGTCGAGCGTGCCGTCACCGCCCCGGCGCACCACCCGGTCGGGCGAGGCGCCGCGCACCACGCGGTAGAGCACCGGGAAGTCCCATGTCGTGGCATTGCCGATGTCGCCGGGGATGCGCGGGAACCGGGCGTCGAGCATCAGGATGCCAAGCGCCGCGCCGGTGATCGCCTTGCCGCCAGTTGTCGTTTTCATGCCGCCTCCGGGTCGCGCGTGCCAGTTGACACGCGTGAAAGCGCCCGCGCAAGCTTGGATGCGGGGGCGCGGATGACCAACACCAACCAGATGACGGGGGCCGAGGCGCTGGTGGCGATGCTGGACGGCTATGGCGTGCGGCATGTCTTTGGCCTGTGCGGCGACACCTCGCTGCCGCTTTATGACGCCGTAGCGCGGATGGATCACGGCATCACCCATCTGCTGACCCGCGACGAGAGGCACGCGGCCTACATGGCCGACGCCTATGCCCGCGTGACGGGCCGCCCCGGCGTGTGCGAGGGGCCGTCGGGCGGCGGCGCGACCTATATCCTGCCGGGCGTGGTGGAGGCGAACGACTCGTCGATCCCCGTGCTGGCGATCACCACCGACGTGGCGACAACCAGCCGGGGGCGATACCCGCTGACCGAGCTGGACCAGCCCGCGCTGTTCGGGCCGGTGACGAAATACGCCGAAAGCCTCGACAACGCGGCGCGACTGCCCGCGACGGTACGCGCGGCGTTCCGCGCGATGGTCACGGGCCGTCCCGGTGCGGCGCATCTCGCGCTGCCCTTCGACACGCAGAAGGGGCTGGTGGAGCGGGCCGAGGTCTATGCCGATCCGCGCCACCGCACCTTTCCCGCCGACCGCGCCGCGCCCGATCCGCAGGCGGTGGCCGCGATGGCGCGGGTGCTGGCGGGGGCCGAGGCACCGCTGATCGTCTGTGGTGGTGGACCGCTTCTGGCCGGGGCCACGGCGGACCTGATGCGGGTGGCGCGGGCGCTGGGCGCGCCGGTGGCGACGACCGTGTCGGGGCAGGGGGTGGTGGCAGAAACCGATCCGCTGGCGCTGGGCGTGGTGGGATCGAATGGCGGCGTGCCCGCCACGCGCGCCGCCGTGGACGCATCGGACGTGGTCCTCTTCGTGGGCTGCCGCGCCGGGTCGGTCACGACCGAGCGCTGGCGCTCCCCCGCGCCGGGCACCACGATCTGCCATATCGACAGCGACCCGGAGGTGCCGGGCACGAACTACGCGACCGAGGCCGCGATCTGCGCTGATGCACGATTGGCGCTGGCGGCACTGGCCGATGCTTTGGAGGCCGAGGGGCCGACGCCCGGAGACGGCGCGGCGCGGGCGGCGGCGGCATGGGCCGACAAGCGCGCGGCGTTCGAGGCGCTGGCACGCTCGACCGACCGCCCGGTGCGGCCCGAGGCGGTGATCGCCGCCCTGCAGGAGGCCTTGCCCGAGAACGCGGTGATCGTGGCCGATCCGGGCACGCCGTGCCCCTACGTGTCGGCCCATTACCGTTGGCCGCGCGCGGGGCGGCACTTCATTTCGAACCGGGCACATGGCGCATTGGGTTACGCGCTGGGCGCGGCAATCGGGGCGCAGGTGGGGCGGCCCGCGGCGCAGGTCTGGGCGCTGATGGGCGACGGGTCCTTCGGGTTCGCCTGTGGCGAACTGGAGACGGTGACGCGGTACGACCTGCCGTTGAAGATGGTGGTCTTTTCCAACGCGACCTTCGGCTGGATCAAGGCGGGCCAGAAATCGGGGTTCGACGCGCGCTATCACAACGTCGATTTCGGGCGCACCGATCACGCCGCCGTCGCCGCCGCCTTCGGCGTCGCGTCTTGGCGGGTGGAGGACCCGCGCGACCTGGCCGCGACCATAGCAAAGGCACAGGCGCATCCCGGCCCCGCGCTGATCGACGTGATCGCGCAACCGTTGCAGGAGGCCGCCGCGCCGGTGTCGGAGTGGGTGGCATGATGGCGCCGCTCACCGCGATGGAGGTCTGGCACCTGCGGGTGCCTGTCACCTCGCGCCGCGACCATGGCATCGGGGCGGTGGACGGGGCTTGCGAGGTGGTGATCCTGCGGGTCGAGAGCGAGGATGGCGCGGGGTGGGGAGAGGCCTCCCCCTGGTCGGTCTTCACCGGTTCGCCCGAGGCGTCCTTTGCCGCGCTGGCGCGTTACCTGCCGCCCGTGGTGCTGGGGCGACCGGCGGCGGACCGCGCGGCGATCATGGAGGATGCGCGCCACGCCGTGGCCCACGCGACCGAGGCGAAGGCGGCGCTGGATACGGCGCTGTGCGACCTCGCGGCGCGGGCGGCGGGGGTGCCCGTCTGGGCGCTGCTTGGCGGGCGGGCGCGGGCGGAGATCCCGCTGTCGGTGTCCATCGCCAACCCGGATTTCGATGCCGACCGCGACCTGCTGGCGCGGCTGGTGGCTGACGGCGTGGGCATCGTGAAGCTGAAGGCGGGCTTTGCCGGACATGCCTTTGACGTGATGCGGTGCGAGGCGATCCGCGCCGATTTCCCCTCGCTGCGCCTGCGGGTGGATTACAACCAGGGCCTTGGCGCGGAGGAGGCGATGGGCCGGGTGCTCGACCTCGCGCAATTCGCCCCGGATTTCATCGAGCAACCGGTCAGGGGCACGTCATCGGGCCTGATGGCCCGCCTCCGTGCGGCCTGCCCGGTGCCCCTGTTGGCGGACGAATCGATCTTCGGCCCCGAGGATATGGGGCAGGCGCGCGACATCTGTGATGGCGTGTCGATCAAGATCATGAAGGCGGGCGGCCTGACCCGCGCGCAGACGGTGGCGCGGATGGCGGCGGCAGAGGGGCTGACGGCCTATGGCGGGGACATGTTCGAAACCGGGCTTGCCCATCTGGCGGGCACGCACATGATCGCCGCCACGCCCGAGATCACGCTGGGCTGCGAGTTCTACCAAGCGCGGTATTACCTTGAGGAGGATTTGCTGGAGACGCCCATTGCCTGTGACGGCGGCGCGGTGCAGGTGCCTATGGGGCCGGGACTGGGGGGCAATCCGCGCGCCGATCTGCTGAAACGCTGGGCGCAGGGGCATGCGCGGATCGGGATCGGGGACTTATCATGACAAAACGTCAATAAATTGTTGACGTAGTGTGAGGGATGCGGCCAGATTGCCGCAAGGTAAGGGAAGGATCGAGGGCGCGTGACCGGGACGGGGGCAAAGCATGTGGGGGTGATCGGGGCCGGGATCGTCGGCGTCGCCACCGCGCTGTGGCTTTTGCGAGACGGGCACAAGGTGACGCTGGTCGACCGGGCGGGGCCGGGCGAGGGCACGTCTTATGGCAATGGCGGGGTGCTGGCCTCCTGCGCGATGGTGCCGGTCACCGGGCCGGGGCTGATCCGCAAGGCGCCGGGCATGCTGTTCGACCCCGAACAGCCCCTGTTCCTGCGCTGGTCCTACCTGCCCAAGCTGATGCCGTGGCTGGCGCGGTACCTGTCGAACGCGAACGAGGCCGACACGCGGCGCATCGCCTCTGCCATCGCGGGGATCGTGGGCGACAGCCTGAGCGAGCACCAGAGCCTGTCGGCGGACACGCCCGCGGCGCGATACGTGGTGCCGTCGGATTACCTGTACCTCTACCGCGACCGCGCGGCGTTCGAGGCGGACGCCTTCGCGTGGGACATCCGCCGCACCCACGGCATCACGTGGGAGATGATGGGGGCCGACGCCTTGCGCGCATTTGACCCGATCTTTGCCCGCGACATCACCTGCGCCGTGCGCATGGGCGATCACGGGCGGATCAGCGATCCCGGCGCCTACGTCAAGGCGCTGGCGGCGGAAGCCGAACGGCTGGGCGCGCAGCTGGTCCGCGCGGAGGTCGAGGACATCGCGCGGGACAACGGCCGGGTGACCGGCCTGCGCGCGGGCGGGGAGACGATTGCCTGCGACGCGGTGGTGCTGGCCACCGGCGTCTGGTCGGGGCCGCTGGCGAAGAAGATGGGCCTGAAGGTGCCGCTGGAAAGCGAGCGTGGCTACCACATCGAATTGTGGGAGCCGTCGGCGATGCCCAAGGTGCCGGTCATGGTCGCAAGCGGCAAGTTCGTGGCCACGCCCATGGAAGGCCGGTTGCGGCTGGCGGGGGTTGTCGAATTCGGCGGGACCGATGCGGGGCCGTCGCGCGCGCCGTTCGACCTGTTGCGCCGCAACCTCGCGCGTGCGCTGCCGGACCTGCGCTGGGCGCGGGAAGAGGAATGGATGGGCCACCGCCCGGCACCGGCGGATTCGATCCCGGTGATCGGCGCGGTGCCCGGACTGGCCGGGGCCTATACCGGGTTCGGCCACCACCATATCGGGCTGACAGGCGGGCCAAGGACGGGCCGGCTGCTGGCGCAGATGATTTCGGGCAGGCAACCCAACCTTGACGTCAGCGTGTACGCTCCGTCACGGTTTACTCGCCAGACCCCGGCTCAACCGGGGCGTTATTCCAACCAGGGAGATCAAAGATGAAGAAATTGACAGCCTTTCTTGGCGCCACGGCGTTGACGGCCACCGCCGCGCTGGCGGATGGCCATGCTCAGAAATGGGACATGCCGCTTGCCTATTCCGGCTCCAACTTCCACTCGGTCACGGCGGCCGAGTTCGGCAAATGCGTGACCACCGGCACCGGTGGCGCGATCGAGATCACGACGCATCCGTCGGGCTCGCTGTTCCCGGGCGCGCAGATCAAACGCGCGATCCAGACGGGACAGGTGAACATCGGAGAGCGCCTGCTGTCAGGCCACCAGAACGAGAACGCGCTGTTCGGCTTCGACTCGGTGCCGTTCCTTGCCACCTCGTTCGACGATGCGGACAAGCTGTGGCAGGCGGCAAAAGCGCCCCTGACCGAGCTTCTGCAAAGCCAGAACCTGGTCCTTCTCTATTCCGTGCCCTGGCCGCCGCAGGGTCTTTACTTCCGGGACGAGGTCAACTCGGTCGCGGACATGAAGGGCGTGAAGTTCCGCAGCTACAACAACGCCACCTCGCGGCTGGCGGAGCTGACGGGCATGCTGCCGGTCACCATCGAGGCGGCCGAGATCAGCCAGGCCTTCGCCACCGGCGTGGCCGATTCCATGGTGTCGTCCGGCGCCACCGGGTATGACCGCAAGGTGTGGGAATCGCTGAACTATTTCTATGAAGTCGATGCGTGGCTGCCGCGCAACTACATCATGGTGAACGGCGATGCGTGGAACGGTCTGGACGACAGCCAGAAGGCCGTGATGCGCGGCTGTGCCGAGCTTGCGGAATACGCGGGCACGTGGCGGTCGAAGGAATATACCGGCTTCACGCTGGCGGGTCTGGCCGCGGGCGGCATGACCGTTGCCAAGGCGTCGGACACGCTGAAAGGCGAGTTGCAGGAGATCGGCGCGACCATGACCGCCGAATGGCTGGAAGCGGCGGGTGCCGGTGGCCAGGCCATCGTCGACGCGTTCAAGGCGGAGTGACCGGAGTAGGTCGGCTGGTTTCCAGCCGACCTGCCCCAGAAACGGTGTCGGCTGGGAACCAGCCGACCTACGGAGACGCCCGATGACCCAGATCCGCCGCGCGCTGGACGCGCTTTACCTTGCCGCGGGCGTGATGGCCGCGCTGTGCCTGATCGCCATCCTCGGCCTGATCGTGCTGCAGATGCTGGCGCGCTGGACCGGGGAGGTCTTTCCCGGCGCGCCGGAATACGCCTCTTACGCGATGGCGGCGGCGTCGTTCCTCGCCTTTGCCAACGCGCTGAACAAGGGCAGCCATATCCGCGTGTCGATCGTGCTGAACGCGCTGTCGCCGGGCGCGCGCCGGTGGCTCGACGCCTTCTGTTTCGCGGTGGGCGCGGCGGTGATGTGGTACTTCGTCTATTACGGCTACCGGTTCGTCTATTGGTCGTGGAAGTTCAAGGATGTGAGCCAGGGGCAGGACCGGACGTTGTTGTGGCAGCCGCAATCGCTGATGCTGGCGGGGGCCGTGATCCTTGCCATCGCGCTGACCGACAACCTGGTTTCGCTGCTCTTCCGTGGGCAGAACCGCATCCGTCGCGACACCGTCGACGACGCGCCGTCGCATTGAGGTTACCGTTATGTTAAGACTGACCGTTTTCCTGTTTTTCCTCGTCAGCGCGGCCCACGCGCAGGCCCTGCCCACATCCGTGCGTAAGGCCATCTCGGCCTTTGCACCCGTGTGCCTGACCGACGACATTTCAAAGCAGGCCTTTCGTCAAAGGGCGAAGAAGGCTGGCGTGCGAACGCGGGGCAAGTCAACGCCCGGCAGTTTCCAGAATGCCGTGCAGCCAGTATTTCAATTCCAGACACGGCGCAGTGACAGTGGCTGGTCCCAGTGCACCCTCTTCATGCGCGGCAAGTACTTTGATCAGGTCGTGCCTGTCATCTCCCAACAAGCCAAGCGTGCCGGGTTGAAGCTGACCGATCAGAAGTCGGGTGCGAATGAAAAGGGTCGTGGAACGAAGCTGAGTTATCGAAAAGGCGCTGACACTTATCTTCTCGACATCTTCGAGACGGAGGGCAAACGCCGCGGCAATACGATTTATGTCAAAACGACTGGTATCAGGCTGGTGATCTTGAGGAAGTGACATGGAAAACGCATCGATCATCATCCTGTTTCTCTTCGTCCTTTTCACGCTTCTCGGCACCGGCGTCTGGGTGGGTCTTGCCCTGATGGGTGTGGCCTGGGTCGGGATGGAGCTGTTCACCACCCGGCCCGTGGGCGACGTGATGCTGACGACGATCTGGTCGGCCTCGTCCTCGTGGACGCTGACGGCCCTGCCGATGTTCATCTGGATGGGAGAGATCCTTTATCGCACGCGATTGTCCGAGGACATGTTCCGGGGCCTCAGCCCGTGGATGGCGCCGTTGCCCGGCGGTCTGGTGCATACCAATATCGTCGGTTGCACGGTCTTTGCCGCCGTTTCGGGGTCGTCGGCGGCGACGCTGACCACCGTGGGGAAGATGTCGATCCCGGAACTGCGCAAGCGCAATTACCCTGAAAACATGGTGATCGGGACGCTGGCGGGCGCGGCGACGTTGGGGCTGATGATCCCGCCCTCGCTGACGCTGATCGTCTATGGTGTGACGATCAACGAATCCATCTCCAAGCTGTTCTTCGCGGGTATCCTGCCGGGGCTGATCCTTGCGGCGATGTTCATGGCCTATGTCGCGATCATGAGCCGGGTGTCGACCCGCTGGAACCCCGATGCCGAGCCGCCCCTGACCTTCGCCCAGAAGGTGGCCAATTCGCGGTTTCTGCTGCCGGTGATCTGCCTGATCCTGCTGGTGATCGGGTCGATGTACCTTGGCTTTGCCACCGCGACCGAAGCGGCGGCGTTCGGCGTGATCGGCTCGCTTGTGCTGGCGGCGTCGCAGGGGTCGCTGAACTGGACCACGTTCACCGAAAGCCTGATGGGGGCCACGCGGACCAGCGCGATGATTGCCCTGATCCTCGCGGGTGCCGCGTTCCTGTCGTTGTCGATGGGGTTCACCGGGTTGCCGCGCGGGCTGGCCGACCTGATCGCACAGTGGGACCTGACGCGGTTCGAGTTGCTGATAGTGCTCCTGGTCTTCTACATCATCCTGGGCTGTTTCCTTGACGGGATCAGTTCCGTGGTGCTGACCATGGCGGTGGTCGAGCCGATGATCCGCGAGGCGGGGATCGACCTGATCTGGTTCGGCATCTTCATCGTCGTGGTGGTCGAGATGGCGCAGATCACGCCGCCCATCGGGTTCAACCTGTTCGTGCTGCAGGGCATGACCGATCACGAGATGTCCTATATCGCCAAGGCCGCGATCCCGATGTTCCTTATCATGGTGCTGATGGTCTTCGTGCTGATCTGGTTCCCGGAAATCGCAACATGGCTGCCCGAGAATATCCGGCAGAGGTAGCGGCATTGCGCGCCGTGGGCCTGCGCCGTGGGTGACGCGCTTGCCATGCTGATCGCGCGGCAGGCGCGCTGGGTGCTGGTGGCGGGGCTGGTCGCGGGCATCGCCTTTCCGTCCGTTGCGGCGGTGCTGACGCCGTGGCTGCGCTGGATGGTGTTGGCGATCCTCGCGCTCACCGCGTTCCGGATCGGGCCGGGGCTGGTTGCGGGGCTGGGCCGGGTGGCGGGGCGCGACCTGTCACTGGTGCTAGGCCTTCAGCTTGTCTTGCCGCTGCTGGTGATCGCGGTGGCGGGGATTGCGGGGGTGTCCGGGCATCCGCTGACGCTGTCGCTGGTCCTGATGCTGGCGGCGCCTTCGATCATGTCGGCCCCCGCGCTCTGCCAGATGCTGGGCGGGACGGGCGCGCGGGCGATGGGGCTGCTGGTGCTGGGCAGCATCGCGCTGCCGGTCACCGTGGTGCCGGTCCTGTGGCTCGCCTTCGGCGGGGCGGGGTTTGTCGAGGCGGTGCGCGCGGCGCTGCTGCTGGCGCTGATCGTGGGCGGCGCGGTGGGTGCGGGGCTGGTCCTGCGGCACCTGTCGGGCGCGGTGGGCGCGCGGGCGCTGGTGCGGGTGGACGCGGCGAACGCGCTATTGCTGGCGGTGTTCGTCGTGGCGCTGATGCCGGCGGTGGCGGCGACGTGGAGCGAGAGCCCGGTGCGGCTCTTGTCGTGGCTCGGGGCGGCGTTCGCGGCGAATATCGGCGTGCAACTGGTGGCGTGGCGGTGGAGCGGGTCGGTCGACGTGGCGGTGGTGGCGGGCAACCGCAACATGTCGCTCTTCCTCGTGGCGCTGGACCCTGTCACGATGGCGCCGGTGCTGGCCTTCCTTGGCTGCTACCAGATCCCGATGTTCCTGACGCCGCTTCTGATGGCGCGGGTGTACCAAAAGGAGCGCGGCTGATGCCGCGCGCTTGGGTCTGGCGCGAAGGTGGCGGGCCGGCGGCCATTTTGACCGCGCGGGGAGCGTGGGGCGGGCCGGCCCTCCGGGGGACATATTTTCAAAGAGAAGAAGCGGTCAGAGTTCGCCGGCTTCCTCGAGCACGCGGCGGGCGACGCGGAAGCATTCGAGCGCCATGGGCACGCCGCAATAGATGCCGATGACGTGGATGATGGCGCGGATTTCCTCCTTGGAGACGCCGTTGGTCAGCGCGCCGCGGCAGTGGGTTTCCCATTCGTGCAGGCGGCCGAGCGCGCCGAGCATCGTGAGGTTCATCATCGAGCGCGTCTTGGCGTCGATCGCGTCGTCGCCCCAGCCGAAGCCCCAGCACCATGCGGTCATCGCTTCCTGGAAGGGGCGGGGGAAGTCGTCGGCGGCGGCGAGGTTGGCATCCACGTAGTCCGCGCCGAGGGTGGCGCGGCGTTGCGCGAGGCCGGTTTCGAAGAGGTCGGTGTCCATGTTCGTCTCCTTTGGATCGGGGCGACGATGGACGCGGGTTTTGGTGATTGCAACAGGGCGGCGTGCGTGGTGGTGTGCGGCGCATGAAGCTTTTCTCAGATGCTCGCAGGCCCGTTCATATGGGACCTTATCCGCTTGAGCGGTTGAAGCGGCGTGGGGGCGCGGCGCGGGTGGATATCCCGCGCGCGGAGCCGGTGGTGTTCAGCGATCCGAGGCGCGAGAGCATCGTGAACGCGATGGGCGAGTTCCAGGCGATGATGGATGCGATCCGGACCGGGCCGGTGAACACCGCGCGGGCGGAGATACCGGCTGACCCGCGCGCGCGGGCGGAGCATCTGAAGGCGTTCGGCTATTTCAGCGACGCGTCGATGGTGGGGATCGGGCCGGTGCCAACCGAGGCGCGGCTGGCGGAGCCGTGGGTGAACCCGGAGGTGGCAAGGTTGGCCGAGGCGTTACGCACGCGGCAGACCAAGACGCTGGCCTCGGGCATCGACGTGATCATGGCGGAGTTGAAGGAGGCGATGAGCGCGCCGCCGGAGCCGATGGGAGAGCATCCCACCGCGCTGGTCTTTCTGATCGAGCATCATCGCGACCCAAAGCCGGACGAGCCGGGATACGGGTGGATCGCGGGCGCGCAGGCGCAGCGGGCCTGCCTGCGCGGGGCCGAGATCGCGGTGGTGCTGGCTCAGTATATCCGTCTTCTGGGCTGGCAGGCGCGGGCGCATACGGGTGCGGCCTCGGACGTGGACCTTGCGCTGGTGGCCGAGGCGGCGGGGCTGACCGAGGGCGGCGAAGCGCCGTGGCTGGGTGAACGGTTCGGGCTGGCCTGCGTGACGACGGACATGGAGCTGGCGCATGACCGGCCGCTGGCGGCGATGGCGGAGCAGCCGGTGCAGCGGCCCGGCTGGTGGCTGGGCATGGGGCATGCGAAGTCGGCGCTGAACCGCGATCCCTATCGGCGGCGGGATTACGCGCAGGGCGCGCATCCGTTCGAGACGCTGAAGCGGGTGGATGAGCCCACCACCTATATCGACGAGGCGCGCGTGGCGCGGGTTCCGAAGCGCGCCGACATGTTCGCGCGGGCGCAATTCGGGGACATGGGCAAGTCCGTGCAGGACGGGGCGAAGGGCGGGCATTATGCGCGGAAGGCCGCGCCGTCCTTTGCGCAGCGGCGGGCGCTGGGGGCTTTCGTGCTGTTGCAGGACGGGGAGCCCGCGCCGGACCCGGTGCCGCTGTCGCCGGAAGAGGCGAGCGCGGGGATCAAGGCGGCGAGCTATTTCCTGGGTGTGGATGCGGTGGGCGTCAGCCGCTGTCCGGACTGGACGTGGTACAGCCATGACGCGCGGGGCGATCCGATCGTGCCCAGCCAGGGCGAAGCCGTGTCGATGATCGTCGACCAGGGGTTCGAGACGATGGAGGGCGCATCGGGCGACGACTGGATCAGCGTCGCGCAGTCGATGCGGGCGTATCTGCGGTTCTCGCTGCTGGGTGGGGTGATTGCCAAGCATCTGAGAAACCTCGGCTATGCGGCCAAGGCGCATACGGTGATGGACGGGGAGGTGCTGCAGCCTCCGCTTCTGCTTTTGTCGGGGCTGGGGGAGGTGAGCCGGATCGGGGAGGTGATTTTGAACCCCTTCCTGGGGCCGCGGCTGAAGTCCGGCGTGGTGACGACAGACCTGCCCTTGGCGCATGACAGGCCCATCGATTTCGGCCTCCAGCGGTTCTGCGAGAGCTGCAACAAGTGCGCGCGGGAATGTCCGTCGGGGGCGATTACCGCTGGGCCGAAGCTGATGTTCAACGGCTACGAGATCTGGAAATCCGACAGCCAGAAATGCGCGACCTACCGGATCACCACGCCCGGTGGCGCGATGTGTGGGCGGTGCATGAAGACCTGTCCGTGGAACCTGGAGGGGCTCTTTGCCGAACGCCCGTTCCGCTGGGCGGCGATGAACGTGCCGGCGGCCGCGCCCGTTCTGGCGAAGCTGGACGATGCTGCCGGGCGGGGCGGGTTGAACGACGTCAAGAAGTGGTGGTGGGATATCGAGTTGCAGGAGGACGGGGCGTACCGTCCGTCGAAACATGCGCTCAATCGCAGGGGGTTACAGAAAGACCTCGACCTCAGGTACGAGGACCAGACGCTCGCCGTCTACCCCGCGCCGCTGGCGCCTCCGCCCTGGCCGTACCCGTTCCCGATGGACCGAGAGGCGGGGATCGAGGCGTACCAGGCCATGGTCACGGCGCGGGAATACAAGCTGCGGCTGGAGCGGGGGGATGACAGCGCGGTGCATCGCTTTACCGTGCCGGGGGACGCGCCGGTGCTGCCGGTCGTGGTGGCGGGGGTGGAGCGGCTGACGGAGGATATCACGCGCTACGTGCTGCGCGATCCCGAGGGGCGGGATTTGCCGGAATGGACGGCGGGTGGGCATCTGGATATCGTCGTCGCGCCGGAATTCCTGCGGCAATACTCGATGTGCGGCGATCCGGCGGACCGGTCGCAATACGAGATCGCGGTGCTGCGGGAGGATGCGGGCGAGGGCGGATCGGCCCTGATGCACCGGATCTTCAGCGAGGGGCGGCGCATCTTCATCTCGAAGCCGATCAAACATTTTGATCTTGTTGAAAACGCGCCGTTTTCGCTGCTGATGGGGGGCGGGATCGGGATCACGCCGATGGTGGCCTTTGCCCACCGCCTGCACGCGCTGGGCCGCGATTTCGCGCTGCATTACTCGGTTCCGAGCCGCGCCCGCGCGGGGTTCGAGGCGATGCTGAAAGCCGCGCCATGGGCCGGGAAGGTACAGGTGCACGTGTCGGAGGAGGGGACGCGGGCGGATCTGCCGGGCCTCATGGCCGGGCTGCCCGAGGGCGCGCATGTCTATACCTGCGGACCCGACGCCTACATGGACGCGGTGATGGAGGCGGCGGAGGCGGCGGGCGTGCCGGAAGAGGCGCGGCACCTGGAGTATTTCTCGGTCCCCGAAGCGCCGGAATATGAAAACCACCCCTTCACGGTGAAGCTGAGCGATGGGCGGCGGTTCGAGGTGGCGGCGGACCAGACGGCGGCGGACGTGCTGAACGCGGGTGGCTGCAAGGTGGACGTGAAGTGTTCGGACGGGATCTGCGGGGTCTGCAAGGCGCGGCTGGTCTCGGGCGAGGTGGAGCATCGCGATTTCGTGCTGTCGAAGGCGCAGCGCAAGGATGCGATCATCCTGTGCCAGAGCCGCGCGGCGGAACCGGGTGGAGAGATCGAGGTGGAGCTATGAACGTGCGGATGCTGGTCGATTGCCGGTGTGAACTGGGCGAGGGCGTGCATTGGCGCGTGGCGGATGCGCGGGTCTACTGGACGGACATCCATGGCGCGGCGCTCTGGTCCTGCGACGTGGAGGGCGGTGCGGTGCGGCGGGTGCCGCTGGCGGCGGACCTGTGTTCCTTTGCCTTCGATGCCGACGGCGGGGCGCTGGGGGCGTTCAAGGATGGCCTGTGTCGGTTTGATCCCGACACGGGCGAGCGGCGGATGCTGCGGCCCTACATGCCCGATGCGCGGAAGACGCGGATGAATGACGGCACGCTCGACCGGCAGGGGCGGTTCGTCGTGGGCGGGATAGATGAAGAGAACCTTGCCCCCATCTGCCCGGTCTGGCGCGCGGGCCCTGACGTGGTGGAGGTGGCGGACCCGGTGGGGATCGCCAATTCCATCGCCTTTTCGCCCGACGGCGCGGTGATGTACCTGACCGACACGCCCACCGGCCTGATCCGGGCCTATGATTATGACACCGCGCGTGGCCTCACCGGCGCTGGCCGCGATTTCGCACGGGTGGAAAACGGCTTGCCGGACGGATCGGCAGTGGATGCCGACGGGCGGCTCTGGACGGCGATCTGGGAGGGGTTCCGGGTGGAGGCGCGGGACGGCTCGGGCGCTGTGGTGGCGCAGGTGGAGGTGCCGGTGCCGCAGGTGACCTGCGTGGCCTTCGGCGGGCCGGACCTGCGGCGCATGTTCATCACCACGGCGCGGCAGGGCATGGACGCGGGCGCGCTTGCGGCGCAGCCGATGTCGGGCAGCCTTTTTGCCATCGACCTCGACACGCCCGGCTTGCCACACGGGGTCTATACCGGCGGCTACGAGTTTTGACGGGGGGTCGGCTGGCAAGCAGCCGACCTACGCGCGGTGATGTAGGTCGGCTGCTCGTCAGCCGACCCCCTCGGTCACAACGAAATCGGCGACATCACCTCGGGTTCGATCACCTGTACGCCCGGAAGGGCGGCGGCCAGCGCGTCGGCGGATTGTTCGAGGATCGGGAAGGTGCGGTAATGGCCGGGGATCACCGTCCTGAAGTCGAACCAGCGCTTCGCGGCATAGGCCGCCTGCGCCATGTCCATCGTGAAATGCCCGCCCGCCGACAGGATGCCGATATCGGGTTTGTAGTAATCCCCGATCCATTCCATGTCGGCCATCAGCGCCGTGTCGCCCGAGAAATAGACGGTGCGCCCCCCCGCCTGGAGGACATATCCGACCTCGGACCCGGCGGCCTTGGGCCCCTCGGGCGAGGCGAAGGTCGAGGAATGCGAGGCCGGCACCATGCTGACCGCGACGCCTGCGCACTCCACCGTGCCACCCTTGTTGAAGCCGACGGTGTCGATCCCCTCGGCCTCTGCCCAGTGGGACATCAGGTCATACTGGCCCACCACCGGCACACCCAGCTTGCGCGCAAGCGTCAGGATGTCGGCGGCGTGGTCGAAATGCGCATGGGTCAGCACGATATGCGTCGCGCCGTTCGTGGCGCTGTCATGCACGGTCTCGGGCAGGACGGGATTGCCCGTCAGCCATGGATCGACCAGCAGCACCGCCTCTCCCATTTCGATCCGGAAAGACCCGTGGCCCAGCCATGTGATTTCCATGTTCCAACCTCCCGCGCTTTGGTCCAGCTTGGCCCCTGACAGGGAGGGGCGTCAATGAACTGGACCGAGCAGATCGACATTTACTGCGAGCGGACGGATTTCACCTTCTGGTCGGAACCGCTGAACGCGCTGACGAACCTGCTGTATCTTGCAGGCGCGATCTGGATGTACCGCCGCACGCGGGGGGACGGGTTGCCCATCGCCACCGGGCTGGCGGTGCTTCTGGGCCTGATCGCCATCGGATCGTTCCTGTTCCACACCACGGCGACGCAATGGGCGTCGCTGGCCGATACCGCGCCGATTGGCCTCTTCATCCTGCTCTACCTGTTCGCGGTGAACCGCGATTTCCTTGAGCGGCTGTGGTGGCAGGCGGGGCTGATGACGGCCGCCTTCATTCCCTATGCCGCGATCATGGTGCCGCTGCTGAACAAGGTGCAGTTCTTCGCCACGTCGAACTTCTACTGGACGGTGCCCTTGCTGCTGTTCGCCTACGCCCCCTTCGTCGCGCGCAAGCGGGCAGAGACGGCGTGGGGCATGGTCGCGGGCGGGCTGTTGCTGAGCGTGTCGATCACCGTGCGGTCCTATGACGAGACCCTGTGCGAGGTCTGGCCCATCGGCACGCATTTCATCTGGCACGCGCTGAACGCGATCATGTTGCCGTGGATGATCGAGGTCTATCGCCGCCACATGCTTGTGAAGCGTGCCGCGCTTCGCTAGACCCGCGCGAGACCCGAATTCGGAGGCATTCCATGTCCATCGATACACAGACCGCAGCACGGGTGGCCAAGCTCGCCCGTATCAAGGTCGAAGACGACCAGTTGCCCGCGCTGGCGCAGGAATTCAGCGCGATCCTCGGCTTTATCGAGCAGTTGAACGAGGTGGATGTCGACGGCGTCGAGCCGATGGTGTCGGTCACGCCGATGCGCCTGAAGCGGCGCAAGGATGGCGTCACCGACGGGGACCGGCAGGACAAGATCCTGTCGAACGCGCCCGATGCGCGCGAGGGGTTCTTTGCCGTGCCGAAGGTGGTGGAATGAGCGATCTGAACAAGATGACCATCGCCGCCGCGCGCGACGCGCTGCGCGCGGGCGAGGTGACGAGCGCCGAACTGACCGAGGCTTGCCTGACGGCGATCGACGGCGCCGATGCGCTGGGCGCCTTCGTGCACAAGACGCCCGAGATCGCGATGGAGCGGGCGAAAGCCGCCGACGCGCGGCTGCAAGGGCGCGAGGAGGCGCCGGCCATGTGCGGCATCCCCGTGGGGATCAAGGACCTGTTCTGCACCAAGGGCGTGGCCTCTCAAGCCGCGTCGCGCATCCTTGAAGGGTTCAGGCCGGAATACGAATCCACCGTCTCCCAGAACCTCGCCGATGCGGGCGCGGTCATGCTGGGCAAGCTGAACATGGACGAGTTCGCCATGGGGTCGTCGAACGAGACCTCCGTTTATGGCAACGCGGTCAACCCGTGGCGTGCGGGCAATTCGGATGCGGGCCTGACGCCCGGTGGATCGTCGGGCGGGTCCGCCAGCGCTGTGGCCGCCGATCTATGCCTTGCGGCGACGGGCACCGATACCGGCGGGTCGATCCGTCAGCCCGCCGCCTTCACAGGGATCACGGGGATCAAGCCGACCTACGGGCGCTGTTCGCGCTGGGGGATCGTGGCGTTCGCGTCCTCGCTCGACCAGGCGGGGCCGATGACCAAGGACGTGCGCGATGCGGCGATCATGCTGCAGGCGATGTGTTCGCACGACCCCAAGGACAGCACCTCGGCCGATCTGCCTGTCCCCGATTTCGAGGCGGCGCTGACCGGCGACATCAAGGGCAAGACCATCGGTATCCCCAGGGAATACCGCATGGACGGGATGCCAGACGAGATCGAAACGCTCTGGGCGCAAGGCACCGAGATGCTGCGCGACGCGGGCGCGAAGATCGTCGATATCTCCCTGCCGCACACGAAATACGCTTTGCCCGCCTATTACGTGATCGCGCCGGCAGAGGCGTCTTCGAACCTCGCGCGGTATGACGGCGTGCGCTACGGGCGTCGGGCCGCGCTCAGCCAAGGCGACGGCATCACCGAGATGTACGAAAAGACCCGCGCCGAAGGGTTCGGGGCCGAGGTGCAGCGCCGCGTGATGATCGGCACCTACGTGCTGTCGGCGGGCTTCTACGACGCCTATTACAACCGCGCGCGCAAGGTGCGGACGCTGATCAAGAAGGATTTCGAGGACGTCTTCGCGCAAGGCGTTGACGCGATCCTGACGCCCGCCACGCCGTCCGCCGCGTTCGAACTGGGCAAGACTTTTGACGACCCGGTGCAGATGTACCTCAACGACGTCTTCACCGTGACGGTGAACCTTGCCGGGCTGCCGGGAATTTCGGTGCCCGCGGGGCTCGATGCGCAGGGGCTGCCCTTGGGCCTGCAACTGATCGGGCGTCCATGGGAGGAAGGCGATCTGCTGAACACCGCCTACGCGCTGGAACAGGCGGCCGGATTTGTGGCGAAGCCCGCGAAATGGTGGTAAACCCCCGCGCAAAACTCGGGCAGGAGTGATCAGGTGAAACGAATTTTCCTTTGCGGGGCGGCGCTTGTGGCGCTGGCGGCGTGCCAGCCCGCCGTGCCCGACAGCGGCGCGGGCGTGGGGTTCGACCGTATGGATGCCGAACGCCGCGCGCGCGACGCGCAGTTGCAGCGCGGCCTTCCCTCCGCCCAGCCGGTGCAGACGACGACGCTCGACGCCGCCGTCGACCAGGCCGAACGTGATGCCGATGCCCGCGCCCGCGCGGCCAATTCCGGCGAGGCGCCGCTGGATGCAAGCCCGGCCAATCCGGCCCCCGGCGGCAATGCCGGCATCTCGAACGAGAACGATTTCAACGTGGTGTCCAACCAGCGCTCGATCGAGGCCGACGCCGCCCGCGTCCGCGCCAATGCCTCGCAATACCAGGTGATCGCGCCCACCGCCGTGCCGTCCCGGTCCGGCAAGAGCGGGCCGAACATCGTGGAATACGCGCTCAGCACCTCGCATCCCAAGGGGCAGGCGATCTATCGCCGCGTGGGCATCAACCTGCAATCCAAGTCGCGGCGCAACTGCGCGGGGTTCGCCTCGCCTGACGAGGCGCAGATCGAATTCCTGCGCAATGGTGGCCCGCAAAAGGACCGCGCCGCACTGGATCCCGATGGTGACGGATACGCCTGCGGCTGGGACCCGGCCCCGTTCCGCGCGGTGCGGGGTCAGGCGGCGGCAGCCGCCCCGGTGCCCGTCGTGCCCGCGGGCCAGATCTCGACCGAATAGGCGCGGTTCTGGACCCGGTCTGGCATCCGTCCCCCAATTTCGGGCCCCGGCGCGATGACGCCCGGCCCGATATCGTCATGCTCCACTACACCGCCATGCGCACCGCCCGCGCCGCGCGCGACTGGCTGTGCGATGACCGGGCCGAGGTGTCGGCGCATTACGTGATCTCCGAACGGGGCGAAGTCTGGCACCTCGTGCACGAGGCCGACCGCGCTTGGCATGCGGGCGACGGCGCATGGGGTGCGGTGGAGGACGTGAACTCCCGCTCCATCGGGATCGAACTGGCCAATACCGGCGACCACCCCTTTGCCGAACCGCAGATGGCGGCGCTTGAAACGCTGCTGGACGGGATCATGGCGCGGTGGAACATCCCGCCCGAGCGCGTGATCGGCCATTCCTGCCACGCTCCGGGGCGCAAGCGCGATCCCGGCCCCCGGTTCGACTGGGCCCGGCTGGCCCATGAGGGACGGGCGATCGCGATAGAAGGGGACCCGGCAGAGCCCGACGAGCGCCGCGCCGAGGCGTTGATGCGGCGCGCGGGCTTCACCGCGCCCGCCAGCTTCGACGAACGCCTCGCCGCCTTCCGCCTTCGCCACCGGCCCGCGGCTTCCGGGCCGCTTGACGCCACAGACATGGGCCTGATCGCGGCCCTGGCCGAACGCTACCCCGTTGACGCGGCAGGCGCGGGCGCGTAACCGGGCGGTCGCGCGGAAGGCCGGGTGACCGCTTGCGCCGGTCCTTAGGGGCGGGCGCGGGAGGAAAGTCCGGACTCCCCGAAGCAACGGTGCCGGGTAACGCCCGGGCGGGGCAACCCGACGGACAGCGCCACAGAGAACAGACAGCCGCGCCCCGGCGTGGCAATGGTGAAACGGTGGGGTAGTGGCCCACCGGGGGGCGGGCAACCGCCCTCGCATGGCAAGCCCCACCGGGAGCAATGCCGAATAGGGACCGCGTCTGCCGCAAGGCAGGGGGTGGCTTTGGCCCCAGCAGGTCCGGGTTGGCAGCTAGAGGCCCCGTGGCAACACGGGGTCGAGAGGAATGGTCACCGAACGCCGGGGCGACCCGGCGGGAACAGAATCCGGCTTACAGGCCTTCCGCGCACCCGATCCCGCTTGACAGCACGCCTGTCTTGGCTAGAACGCGGGCTTCAAGGATTCACCCGCGCGCCCGGCGCGGCCCGCGAGGAGACGCGACCATGGCAAAACCGACGACGATCAAGATTCGCCTGAACTCGACCGCAGGCACCGGCCACTTCTACGTGACCAAGAAGAACGCCCGCACGATGACCGAGAAGTTCTCGATCAAGAAATACGACCCCGTCGCGCGCAAGCATGTCGAGTACAAGGAAGGCAAGATCAAGTAATCTCGCCCCCATCTCGACGCTGATGACAGGCCACGCCCCGCGCGTGGCCTTTGTCGTTTCGTGGGCCCGTCCTACGTCTAGGTCACCCAGCAACGGGAGGCCCCCGATGACACGGCTCGATTTCTCCGTCCGCCCCACCACGATGGCCGATTACGACGCGGTCGATGCGCTCCTCTCGCGCGTCTACCCGAAACTCCTGAAGGACGATTACCCGCCCTCGACCCGCGTGCTCGTCCTGCCCCGCATCAGCCGCGCCAAGCCGCAACTCCTGTCCTGCGGCACCTATTACGCCGCCGTCACGGGAGAGGAACGGATCGTGGGCGCGGGCGGCTGGACGCGCGACCGGAGCGACCCGCTCACCGGCCATATCCGCCACGTGGTCGCCGATGACCGCTTCCTGCGGCAGGGCATCGCGCGCGCGATCCTCGACACCTGCCTCGCCTCCGCGCGGGCGCGCGGCGTCACCCGCATGGTCTGCTGGTCCACCTTCACCGGCGAACCCTTCTACGCCGCCTTGGGCTTTGTCCGCCAGCAGGAGATCACCGTCCCCCTCGACGACGGCATCACCTTCCCGGCGGTGGAAATGACGCGCACTCTCGCACCTTCTTCTCTTTGAAAATATGTCCCCCGGAGGGTCGCTCCGCCACCTCTTCCCGCCCGTGGCATGGCGCGCAGGCGCTGGAAACGAAAAAGGCCAGCCCGTCAGGGCTGGCCCGGGTCGATCCCGAAGGGAGCGAAACTATTCCTGTTGTCCCATGAACATCAGCAGGAACTGGAACATGTTCAGGAACGAGATGTAGAGCGACAGCGCGCCGTCATAGGCCGCCTTGTCGAGCCATTCCTGGTCACCGTGATGCGCATGCGCCACGTATGTCGTCTTGATGTCCTGCGTGTAGAACGCGGTCAGGCCGGCGAAGATCAGGACGCCGATCGCCGAGATCGCGAACATCATCGCGGGCGATTGCAGGAAGATGTTGACGATCATCGCCACCAGCAGGCCGATCACGCCCATGATCAGGAACGTGCCCATGCCCGACAGGTCCCGCTTCGTCGTGTAGCCGTAAAGGCTCAGACCCGCGAAGGCGATCGCGGTCACGAGGAAGGTCTGCACGATCGAGTAGGACGTGAAGACAAGGAAGATCGAGCTCATCGACACGCCCATCACGGCGGCGAAGATGAAGAAGCCCAGTTGCACGGCCGCGGCCGATCCGCGGCTCATCAGCGCGCCCCAGCCGAAGAACAGGAAGGCGAGCGGGGCGAACATCACGACCCAGCGCAGCGGGGTGGTGTACAGAACCTCGCCAAGGCCGGTCAGGTACTGGCCTTCGCGCAGCGCCACGGTGGCGCCTGCGGGGTCGGACGTGACCGCAAGGCCCGCGATCGCCCACGCGGCCAGCGCGGTGATCAGCATGCCCACGGACATCGTGCCGTAGACCTTGTTCATGTGGGCGCGAAGCCCGGCGTCGATCTCGGCGGCGCGGGCGCCTGCCGCGGTCGTCCGGATCGTCGAGTAGTCAGCCATGTGTTGCCTCCATAAGATCGCAAGAGCGACCGGGCGGAAAACCCGCCCGGTTTGGTCTGGATATTGTCATATGGGGCCGGATTTTCAAGCGTCCGGGGCGCGTGGACCCCTAAAATGCGACGCTTTGCCGGTGCCTGCGATCATTTTGCGACCGCGGCGGGCGCAGGGGCGCGGTTGCGGCGTCAGGACCAGTGGTCCGGCGCGTCCCACGCGGCGCGGCGCGCTTCGATGCGGGCCTCGTGTTCGGACACGCCGATATCGGCCAGCGCGGCGGCATCCAGCCGGGCCAGTTGCGCCCGCGACCGGGACACCGCCTGCCACATCAGGATGCGCGACAGCAGGCCGGTCCGGTGGGCGGGACGGGCGAAGGCGGGGGTGCTGGCGAGAATGCTGCGGGACATGGCGTTTTCCTTTCCGGTTCGTGATGCAAGCGTGTGATCCATGATTTCTGTTGATGTATATGCGGGTTCGTGCTGTATTCGTAAAACGAATGTTTTTGAGGATTATCATCAGGGAGTGTGATGAATGCGGAATCTCGACGTGACGACCCTGCGCTCGTTCGTGGCGGTGGCCGATGCGGGCGGCGTGACGCGGGCGGCGGGGTTTCTGAACCTCACCCAATCTGCTGTGTCGATGCAGCTCAAGCGGCTGGAGGATTTGCTGGACACGCAATTGCTCGACCGGTCGAACCGGCGCATCGCGCTGACGCCTGCGGGCGAGAAGCTGCTCAGCCACGCGCGGCGCATGGTCGATCTGAACGACGACGTCTTCGCCACGCTCACCCACCACGCCTTCGAGGGCGAGATCCGGTTCGGCGTGCCGCATGACGTGATCTACCCGGTGATCCCGCAGGTCCTGCAACGCTTCGACGCGGAATACCCGCGCGTGAAGGTGCACCTGTCCTCGCTGTTCACGAACCGGCTGAAGGACGATTTCGCGCGGGGGGAGATGGACCTGATCCTGACCACCGAGGAAGAGACCGAAGGCAACGGCGAACGGCTGGTCACGCTGCCCCTGCAATGGAACAGCGCGCCGGGCGGGTCGGCCCACAAGTCGCGGCCCCTGCGCATCGCGTTCAGCGCGCATTGCAAGTTCCGCCCCATCGCGCAGCGGGTGCTGGATGCCGCCGACATCGCGTGGGAACACGCGGTCGAGACGGGCAGCGACCGCACGATCGAGGCGACCGTCAGCGCCGATCTTGCCGTGACGGCGGCCCTTGCGGGAACCGAACCGCCGCAATTGTCCCCGGTGCCCGCCGGTGGCGGCCTGCCGGACCTGCCGGAACAGTCCATCAACATGTATGTCAGCGAAACCGGCGGCGCGGTGGTGCGTGCGCTGTCCGACATGATCCGGTCGGCCTATGCCGCCCACATGCCGCAACCGCGCCTGAAATCGGTGAGCTAGGTCACGCCCCGCGCGCAAGCCCTTCGGCCAGCGCGCGCTGCTGGTCGAGGATGCGGGGCAGGTCGACCGTGGTAATCCGTCCGTCCGCCACGATCCGGCGGCCCTGCACGTAAAGATCGCGCACCTTTTGCGGCCCGGCCAGCAGCAGCGCCGCCGGGTCCCAGCTTCCGGCGGCGGACACGTCGCCCATGTCCCACACCGCGAGGTCGGCGCAGAAGCCCGGCGCGATCTGCCCGCATGTGTCGCCCCGGCCCAGCACCTCGGCCCCGCCACGGGTGGCGAGACGCAGCGCGGTGCGCGCGCTCATGGCGTTGGCCCCGCCCGCGACGCGGGCCAGCAGCATCGCCTGCCGCGCCTCGCCCACGAGCGAGCCGATATCGTTCGAAGCGGACCCGTCCACGCCCAGCCCCACCGGCACGCCGGCGCGCAGCATGGCGGGGACAGGCGCGATGCCCGATCCCAGCCGGCAGTTGGAACAGGGGCAATGCGCGACGCCGGTGCGGGTGCGCGCGAAGAGGTCGATCTCGGCCCCGTCGAGTTTGACGCAATGGGCGTGCCAGACATCCTCGCCGGTCCAGCCGAGGTCCTCGGCATACTGGCCGGGGCGGCAGCCGAAGGTTTCCAGCGAATAGGCGACGTCTTCGTCGTTCTCGGCGAGGTGGGTGTGCAGCATGACGCCCTTGTCGCGGGCCAGGAGCGCCGCGTCGCGCATCAGTTCGCGGCTGACCGAGAAGGGGGAGCACGGCGCCACGCCCACGCGGATCATCGCGTCGGGGGCGGGGTCGTGGAAGGTGTCGATCACGCGGATGCAGTCGTCGAGGATCGCCGCCTCGTCCTCGACCAGCGTGTCGGGGGGCAGGCCGCCCGCGCTTTGCCCGATGGACATGGCCCCGCGCGTGGCGTGGAAGCGCAGCCCGATCTCGGTCGCGGCCCCGATCGTGTCGTCGAGCCGTGCGCCGTTCGGGAAGAGGTAGAGGTGGTCCGACGACATCGTGCAGCCCGACAGCGCCAGTTCGGCAAGGCCCGTCAGGGCCGAGACGCGCATATGGTCGGGGCCGAACCGCGACCAGATCGGGTAAAGCGTCTTGAGCCAGCCGAAGAGCAGCGCGTCCTGCGCGTCGGGCACCGCGCGGGTGAGCGTCTGGAACAGGTGGTGATGGGTGTTGACGAGGCCCGGCGTGACGAGGCAGCCGCGCGCGTCCAGCGTGTCGGCACCGGGCGCGTCGAGGTCGGGAGCGATGGCCGCGATGCGCCCGTCACGCACGAGGATCGACGCGCGGGGCAGTTCGGTGCCCGCGTCGTCCATGGTCAGCACATGGGCGTCGCGGACCAGGAGGGGCGGGGCGCTCATCCGCCCTGATGGGCGGCCTCGCCCCGGTTTAACAGCTCCATCGCAGCGGCGTGCAGGTCCGGCGTTGCGGCGGCCAGCGCGGTACCGCCGGCATGCGCCGGGCGTCCCTGCCAGTCGGTCACGATCCCGCCCGCGGCCTCGATCACCGCGATGGGGGCCTGGATGTCGTAGGCGGCAAGCCCCGCCTCGATCACGAGGTCCACCTGTCCGGCGGCAAGCAGCGCGTAGGCGTAGCAATCCATGCCGTACCGGGTGAGGCGGCACCTGTCCGCGACACGCGCGAAGGCGGCGGCATCGGCGGGTGTGTCGACCTCGGGGAAGGTGGTGAAGATCGTGGCGTCGGCCAGCGTGGCGGTGTCGCGGGTTCGCAGCGCGCGCGCGCCCATCGGACCGGCCATGCGGGCGATGCCGCCGCCGCCTTCGAACCGCTCCCCGATATAGGGCTGGTCGATCAGGCCATAGACCGGGCCGGTCGCGTCGGCGAGCGCGATCAGCACGCCCCATGTGGGCGTGCCCGACACGAAACCGCGGGTGCCGTCGATCGGGTCGAGCACCCATGTCAGGCCCGACGTGCCGTCCCGCGTCCCGAATTCCTCGCCCAGGATGGCGTCGTCGGGTCGGGCGTCTGCCAGGATCGCGCGCATCGCCTCTTCGGCCGCGCGGTCCGCGACGGTGACCGGGTCGTACCCGGCGTCGTCCTTGTTGTCGGCTGTCAGGCCCGTGGCCCGGAAATGCGGCAGGATCGCGCCGCGCGCGGCGTCCGCCATGGCATGCGCCACGTCGCGCATGGTGTCGAAGTCATCAGGTGTCATGCCCGGCCGTCCGTCCTGGGGGATCATCCCCTTGTGACGTGCCGGGCGGTTCGGATCAAGCGACGTCGCTCAGGACCCGTGCCAGTTCGAACAGGCGGCGGCGCTGGTTTTCGGGGATCGCGTAATACGACCGCACCAGGTCGAGCGCTTCCTTGTCGCCGAGCAGGTCGGACGGCATCGCGTCCTTGACCTTGGCGTCGTCTTCATTGCCGAGACCTTCGAAGAAAAAGCCGATCTGCACGTCGAGCGTATCGGCGATATCCCACAACCGCGATGCGCTGACGCGGTTCGCGCCGGTCTCGTATTTCTGGATCTGCTGGAACTTGATTCCGACCTTTTCGGCCAGCTGTTGCTGCGTCATACCAACGAGCCAACGGCGGTGGCGGATCCGTTTGCCGACATGCACGTCAACAGGGTGGGTCATACGGGTCGTCCTCTTTATTTTCTTTTAGCACCTATCCAGAGCAGTATGCCCCGAATTTTGCAACTATTTCGTTAGCACGGTCGTGCACCCCTCGACCTCGCCTTCGCTACCAGAGGTCGACAAAATTGCAAGACAATTCAAGTAGCGCGGGCAAAAAACGGGGCAGTTGACACAAAGTTTTGGAAATAATCCGGCCAAGGTGCAAAAGACTGTCGACGTCGCGGTGGCAATTCATCAAAAGCGTCAGACCCGGTTCAGGATACCGGAATTGCCCAGGTCGAGGAGATGCCGATGCGCGCCATTATCGTTCGCGATCAGTTACGTAACGTCACATTGGCTGACGCGCCGGAGCCGCAACCGGGCCCCGGAGAGATCCAGATGCGCATCGCCGCATGCGGGCTGAACTTCGCCGATCTGCTGATGATCAAGGGAACCTACCAGGACACGCCGGACCTTCCTTTCATACTGGGAATGGAAGTTGCCGGTGAGGTCACGGCGCTGGGTGAAGGCGTCACTTCTCCGGCGGTGGGAACGCGGGTCGCGGTGTTCGGCGGGCAGGGCGGGTTGGCCGAAATCGGCTGTTTTCCCGCCGATCGCGCGGTCGTTTTGCCGGACGGGATGTCGATGACCGACGCGGCCGCGTTCCAGATCGCCTATGGCACGAGCCACGTGGCGCTTGACCACCGGGCGCGGTTGCAGCCGGGAGAGACGCTCTGCGTGCTGGGTGCCGCGGGCGGCGTGGGCCTGACGGCGGTGGAACTGGGCAAGCTGATGGGTGCGCGGGTGATCGCGGTGGCGCGCGGCGCCGACAAGCTGCGCGCGGCGGAGGAGGCGGGCGCCGACCACCTGATCGACGCGACCGAGGGCGACCTGCGCGGCGCGCTGAAGGCACTTGGCGGGCTGGACGTGCTGTACGACCCGGTGGGGGGCGAGCAATGGAAGGCCGCTTTCCGCGCCGCCCGGCCCGAGGCGCGGCTTTTGCCCATCGGATTCGCCAGCGGCGAGGTGCCGCAAATCCCCGCCAACCACCTGTTGGTCAAGAACCTCAGCGTTCTGGGCATGTATTGGGGCGGTTACATGGCCTTCCGCCCCGAGGTCATCACCGACAGCCTGAAAGTGCTGCTGGGCTGGTACCGCGCGGGCAAGCTGCGCCCGCATGTGAGCCATATCCTGCCGCTCGACCGGACCGAGGAAGGGCTGGAGCTTTTGCGCTCCCGCGCCTCGACCGGCAAAGTCGTGATCGAGATCGGTTAAGCCAACCGGCGCGCGGTCAGGCCGCGCGCTCTTTCTTCGGGGCGGCGCCAAAGCTTTCGGCGAACTTGCGGATGTAGTCCATGCCGGTGCAGGCCCCGGTTTCCTCGGTCTTGCGGAAGACGCCGATCGTGTCGCCCCAGTCGCTGTCCTCGAACGTGACCTGCCGGGCGAGGCGGCGGGCGGAGCGGGGGCGAACCTCTGCCGTGCGCTCGATATCGCCGCGGGACCAGTCGGTCTGGGCGTGGATCAGTTCCATCCCGCACCAATCCGCCAGCGCCTGCATCCCGTCGCGGTAGAATCGCCAGCAATCGGTGGGCGCGCGGTGTTCCGGCCCGCGCGACGGCGCGATGTGGATCATGTGCCCGCCCATTTTCAGGATCCGCGCCATTTCGATGAAGGACAGCCAGAACATGGTGTTATGTTCCAGCATCTGGCCCGAGATCACGGCATCGAATGACGCGTCCTCCAGCGGGAAGCGGAACGGGTCCTCGAACACGAGGTCCACGTTGGGGCCCTCGCCAAGGTCCGCGCCGATATAGGTCCAGCCCTTCTTGGTGAAAAGCTGGCGGTACTCGGCCTTGCGGCTTTTCGATCCGATCTCGATCACCCGGCCCGCGGGGAGGGGTTGGAGATGGCGGTCGAAGGCCCGCTTCATATGCTCGAAGGATTCACGGTGCATGGCGCCCACATGCCTCTTTGTTTTGTAGCCTCAGATGCACCTAACGCCTGAATTGGGCAGAATTGGGGCGATGTGGGCAACAATCAGGCGCGGGCGGTGCCGCCGATATAGGTCGCGGTCACGGCCCGGTCATCGCCCATCATGATCGTGGGAAAGACCGCGTCCCAGATGTCATCGGCCCGCGCCGCGCGCTGCGCGATGGCGGGGGTGGAGGCGAGGTCGAGCACGCAAAGGTCGGCCTCCATCCCCGTCGCCAGCGTGCCGATCCGGTCGGACAGGTGCAGAACCCGCGCCGACCCCGCCGTGGCAAGCCACAGAAGCTGCGCGGGATGCAGCGCGGTGCCCGCCAGTTGCCCCACCTCGTAGGCCGCGCCCATGGTGCGCAGCATCGAAAAGGACGACCCGCCGCCGGTATCGGTGGCCAGCCCCACGCCGATCCCGCGCATCCGCAGCGATGCCACCGCCATGCAGCCCGACCCGATGAAGGTGTTCGACGTGGGGCAGTGGGCGAGCCCCGCGCCAACCTCGGCCAGCCGGTCGATCTCGCGCGGTTCAAGGTGGATCGCGTGGCCGTAGACCCCGCGCGCGCCCAGCAGGCCGAACCGTTCGTAGACGTCGAGGTAATCGCGCGCCCATGGGTACAGGTCGCGCACCCACGCGATCTCCTCGACCTGCTCGGACAGGTGCGTCTGCATCAGGCAGTCGGGATGCGCAGCCCAGAGCGCTCCCAGCGCTTCCATCTGCGCCTCGGTCGAGGTGGGGGCAAAGCGCGGCGTGATGACGTATCCCAGCCGGTCGACGCCGTGCCAGCGATCCAGCAGGCGCTTGCTGTCGTCGAAGGCCGATTGCGCGGTGTCGCGCAGGTTCTCGGGCGCGTTGCGGTCCATGCAGGTCTTGCCCGCCAGCGCCCGCATGCCCCGCGCCTGCGCCGCCGTGAAGAAGGCGTCGACCGAACCGGGATGGATCGTGGCATAGGAACACAGCGTCGTCGTGCCATGCGCCAGTGCGAGGTCGAGGCTGTCACCCGCCACCGCGGCGGCATGGGCCGGATCGCCGAACCGCGCCTCCTCGGGGAAGGTGTAGCCCTCAAGCCAGTCGATCAGGCGCTTGCCCCAGCTCGCGATGATGCGGGTTTGGGGGTAGTGCATGTGGGCGTCGATGAAACCCGGCAGGATCAGCGCATCGCCATGGTCGGTCACGGTGTCGGCGTGGGGTTCCAGCGCCTCGGCCTCGTCCACGGCAAGGATACGCCCGCCCTCGTCCACCAGCACGCCGCCGCGCCGGCGGTGGCGGAACGCCTCTGTCGGGGGGACCGCGAAAGGGTCCGCCAGCGCCTCAAGCGTTTGACCCTTCACTAGCTTCGGCATATCTGTCCCCCGCACAGGCCGCGCCACTACGCGCACAAACTGGAATGGGGGGCAAGATGTCAGACACCGACCCGGACACCATCCCCCCGGAAAGCCCGCAAGCCGACGATTACGCGCTGTCCCGCAAGGATGTGAGCGCGATCCTGCAGGCGCTCGACACCGAGGATCGCGAGGCGCTCGTGGCGCTGATGGACCCGCTGCACCCGGCCGACATCGCCGACCTGCTGGAACAGGTCAACGCCTTCGACCGGACCCGCCTGATCCGCCTGTACGGGCGCGAGTTCGACGGGGAGATCCTGTCGGAACTGGATGAAAGCATCCGCGAAGAGGTGATCGCGGCCCTGTCGCCCGCCGTGCTGGCCGATGCCGTGCGCGAGCTGGACAGCGACGACGTGGTCGACCTGCTCGAAGACCTCGAGGAACCGCAGCAGGAGGCGATCCTTGACGCGCTGGACGACGACGACCGCGCCGTGGTCGAACAATCGCTCAGCTATCCCGAGTATTCCGCCGGCCGCCTGATGCAGCGCGAGGTGGTGATGGCGCCCGAACACTGGACGGTCGGTGATGCCATCGACTTCCTGCGCACCGCCGAGAACCTGCCGGAACAGTTCTACCACGTCACGCTGGTCGATCCGCGGATGCGGCCGGTGGCGAACGTGACGCTGGGCAAGCTGATGGCCTCGCCCCGCGCGGTACCGCTCGCCGACATCACCGAGGACACGTTCCACAAGATCGACGTCCTGCAGGACGAGGCCGACGTGGCCTATGCCTTCAACCAGTACCACCTGATCTCGGCCCCGGTGATCGATGCCGATGAACGGCTGGTGGGCCAGATCACCATCGACGACGCGATGGCGGTGCTGGACGAAGAGCACGAGGAAGACATCCTGCGCCTCGCCGGGGTGGGCGAGGAATCGAGCCTCAGCGACAACGTCGTGGACACGACGCGCCAGCGCCTGCCGTGGCTGGGCGTGAACCTTGTCACGGCGATCCTCGCCTCGCTGGTCATCGCCCAGTTCGAGGCGGCGATCGCGCAGGTGGTGGCGCTGGCGGTGCTGATGCCCATCGTCGCGTCGATGGGCGGCAACGCGGGCACGCAGTCGCTGACCGTCGCGGTGCGCGCGCTGGCCACCAAGGACCTCACCGGCGCGAACGTCTGGCGGGTGATCCGGCGGGAATGCCTTGTCGGGCTGATCAACGGCGTGGTCTTTGCCGTGGTGATGGGGATCGTGGGCGTGATCTGGTTCGGCTCGCCAGCGCTGGGATACGTCATCGCGGCGGCGATGGTCGTCAACCTCGTCGTGGCCGGGCTGGCGGGCACCGGTATTCCCATCGTGCTGGAAAAGCTGGGCATCGACCCCGCGCTTGCCTCGGGCGCCTTCGTGACCACGGTGACCGACGTAGTGGGCTTCTTTGCCTTCCTCGGCCTTGCCGTGATCGTTCTGCTGTGACCGACCTTGCCGACCAGAAGGCGGATGCGCGCAAGGCGGCCTTCGCCCGCCGCAAGGCCGCGCGCGACGCGGGCCACCCCGCACCCGCCGCCCGCCTGTCCGAGGTGCTGGCGGGGTATCGTGGCGCACCGCTGGCGGGCTACATGCCCATCCGCACCGAGATCGACCCGCGCCCCGCCATGACCGAGGCCACCGCCCACGGCCCCGTCGCGGTGCCGGTCATCACGGGCGAGGGACAGCCCCTGAAGTTCAGCCGCTGGACACCCGACGGCCCCATGCGCGACGGCCCGTTCGGCGCGCGGATCCCGCTGCAGGACGACTGGGTCGTGCCCGAGATCGTGGTCGTGCCGCTGGTGGCCTTCACCGCGTCGGGCGACCGGCTGGGATATGGCGGCGGGTTCTATGACCGCACGCTCGAAGGGCTGCGCGCGCGCGGGCCGGTTCTGGCGATCGGCTTTGCCTGGGACGCGCAGGAGGCCGAGGCGCTGCCGATGGAAGCGACCGACCAGCCGCTCGACCTGGTCGTGACCGAGGCGCGCATCCTCACCATCTCGCGGTGAAACGATCTTCGAAGATCGTTTCAAGGCCGTTGCAACGGCCTTGCCCCGCCCAACCCGCATCGTCAGGTCTGCTTTGGGCTTGCCCATTCCGGTCCCGGTGCTAAGCCAATCGCCATGAGACTTCTCTTTCTCGGTGACGTCATGGGCCGCGCGGGGCGCGCCGCGATCACCGAACATCTCCCCCGCCTGCGCGACGCGTGGTCGCTCGATTTCGTCGTCGTGAACGGCGAGAACGCGTCGAACGGCGCCGGCCTGACCGCCGCGCATGCCGCCGGCCTCTTCGCGGCGGGCGCCGATTGCGTGACGCTGGGCGATCATGCCTTCGACCAGAAGGACATGCTGCAGGCGATCGAGGAAGACAGCCGCATCCTGCGCCCGCTCAACTATGCCAAGGGCGCGCCGGGGCGCGGCGCGCGCCTGTTCGAGGCGACGCGCGGGCGCAAGGTGCTGGTGGTGCAGGTGCTGGGGCAGGTCTTCATGAAACGCCCCTTCGACGACCCGTTCAGCGCGGTCGAGGCGGCGCTGAAAAAGCTCGCCGGGCAGGCGAAGGCGGTGATCGTCGACGTGCATTGCGAGGCGACCTCGGAAAAGATGGCGATGGGCCATTTCTGCGACGGCAAGGCGAGCCTCGTCGTCGGCACCCACACCCACGTGCCCACGGGTGATGCGCAGATCCTGCCGGGCGGGACGGCGTACCTGACCGATGCGGGCATGTGCGGCGACTACAATTCCGTGATCGGCATGGACAAGGCCGAACCGATGCGCCGCTTCATCACCGGCATGCCCAAGGCGCGCTTTTCGCCCGCGCTGGGCGAGGCGACCCTTGCCGGCGTCTATGTCGAAACCGACGACGCCACCGGCCATGCCACCCGGATCGAGATGGTGCGCGTCGGCGGCAGGCTGGCGCAGGCGGGCCCGGCATGAGCCGGGGCGCGGCGCTTCTGGCGCTGCTCGCCATGGGGGCGGGGTGGGGGATGACCATTCCCCTGACCAAGCTTGCCGTGTCCACCGGCTACGGCCATTTCGGCCTGATCTTCTGGCAGATGGTGATCGGGGTCGTGATCCTTGGCGCGGTGCTGGTGGTGCGCGGGCGGCTGCCGCTTCGGCCCACGCGGGTGCAGGTCGGCGTATGGCTTCTCATTGCGGTGATCGGCACGATCATTCCCAATTCGGCATCCTACCAGGCTGCGTTCCACCTGCCGGCGGGCATCATGGCGATCGCGATCTCGACCGTGCCGATGTTCGCCTTTCCCATCGCGCTGATCCTCGGCGCCGACCGCTTCGGCTGGACCCGCATGACGGGCCTTCTGTGCGGTCTTGCGGGTGTGGTGATCCTGTCGGCCCCCGGCCTGACGCTGTCGGCGGCGGCGCTCAGCCTCTGGGTGCTCGTGGCCCTGATCGCGCCCTTTTTCTACGGGATCGAGGGCAACGTGGTCGCGAAATACGGCACGGCGGGCCTTGATCCGGTGCAGGTGCTGTTCGGCGCGTCGGCGTTGGGCGCGGTGCTGGTCCTGCCCTTGGCGCTGATCTCCGGCCAGTGGATCGACCCGCGCCCACCCTACGACATCGCCGATCTGGGCCTGTTGCTCACCTCCTCGATCCACGCGGTTGTCTATGCCGGTTACGTCGCGCTGGTCGGACGGGCGGGGGCGGTCTTCTCGGCGCAGGTGGCGTATCTGGTCACGGCCTTCGGCGTGATCTGGTCGATGCTGATCCTTGGTGAGCGGTATACCGGGGGCCTCTGGATCGCGCTTGCGGTGATGATGCTGGGCCTGTTCCTTGTCCAGCCGCGCGAGGTGCGGCGCGGGCTGGTGGGGGCGGGCGCATGACCGACCTCTTCGCCTTCGATGCCACCACGCAGGCGCTGATCGCGCTGGGCGTCGTCGCGCTGATGTTCGTGCTTTTCGTGCGCGAGGCCTACCCGACCGAGGTGGTGGCGCTGGGCGGCGTCGCGGTGCTGCTGGTGACGGGCGTCCTGCCCTACGACGATGCGCTTTCGGTGCTGTCGAACCCCGCGCCATGGACCATCGGGGCGATGTTCATCGTGATGGGTGCGCTGGTGCGCACCGGTGCGCTCGACGCCTTCACCCGCTTTGCCGACGGCTACGCCGCCCGCTCGCCCGCGCTGGCCGTCGCGGTGCTGATGGCCTTCGTGATCGGCATGTCGGCGGTGGTGTCCAACACGCCCGTCGTGGTGGTGATGATCCCGGTCTTCGTGCAACTGGCCAAGACGATGGGCCTTTCGGCCTCGAAACTGCTGATCCCGCTCAGCTATGCCGCGATCCTCGGCGGCACGCTGACGCTGATCGGGACCTCGACGAACCTGCTGGTGGACGGCGTCGCGCGGGCCGAGGGCCTGCAACCCTTCACCATCTTCGAGGTCACTCCGCTGGGCCTGATCCTCGTCGTGTGGGGCATGCTTTACCTGCGCTTCATCGCGCCCCGCCTGCTGCTCGACCGCGATTCCATGGCGCAGCTTCTGAGCGACCGCAGCCGCATGAAGTTCTTCACCGAGGCCGTGATCCCGCCGGATTCGAACCTGGTCGGCCGCGAGGTCACGGGTGTGCAGTTGTTCAAGCGCGACGGCGTGCGCCTGATCGACGTGATCCGGGGCGACGTCTCGCTTCGCCGCAACCTCGCCGGTGTCACGCTGGAGGTGGGCGACCGCGTGGTTCTGCGCACCCAGATGACAGAGCTTCTGTCGCTGCAAAGCAACAAGGAATTGCGCCGCGTCGACCAGGTCTCGGCGGTGGAAACCACCACGGTCGAGGTGCTGGTGACGCCGGGTTGCAAGATGGTGGGCCGGTCGCTGGGATCGCTGCGCCTGCGGCGGCGCTACGGCGTCTACCCGCTGGCGGTGCACCGGCGGTCGCAGAATATCGGGCGGCAGCTTGACGACATCATCGTGCGCGTCGGCGACACGCTGCTGCTGGAAGGATCGCCGGGCGACATCCAGCGGCTGGCGCATGACATGGACATGGTCGATGTCTCGAAACCCTCGGTACAGGCCTATCGCCGGGGCCACGCGCCGGTGGCGCTGGGCGCGCTGGTGGCGCTGGTGGCGCTGGCGGGCCTTGGCGTCGCGCCCATCTTCCTGCTGTCGATCCTCGCCGTGGCGGTCGTGCTCCTGGCGCGCTGCATCGACGCGGACGAGGCGTTTTCCTTCGTCGATGGTCGCCTCCTTGCGCTGATCTTCGCCATGCTGGCGGTCGGTGCGGCGCTTCAGGCCTCGGGCGCGGTGGCGCTGATCGTGGGCTGGATCGCGCCCGCGCTGACCGGGATGCCGCCCTTCCTGCTGGTCTGGGCGGTCTACCTGCTGACCTCGGTCCTGACCGAACTGGTGTCGAACAACGCCGTCGCGGTCGTGGTGACGCCCGTGGCCATCGGGCTGGCCGAGGCGATGGGCATCGACGCGCGCCCGCTTGTCGTGGCCGTCATGGTCGCGGCATCGGCCAGTTTCGCGACCCCCATCGGCTACCAGACGAACATGCTGGTCTATGGCCCCGGCGGCTACAGGTTCACCGATTTCATGCGCGTGGGCATCCCGCTGAACCTGACCGTGGGCCTGCTTGCCAGCGCGGTGATTCCGTTCATCTGGCCGCTCTGACGCCGCGACGGAGATTTTTCGCAGGAAAAATCTCTGTCCCACAATTTTCGCAGGAAAATTGTGCCGCTCAGAAGCCCCAGAAGATCAGGATGGCGGGGACCGATACGGCCACGATGATGATTTCCAGGGGCAGTCCCATGCGCCAGTAATCGCCAAAGCGATATCCGCCGGGGCCAAGGATCAGCGTGTTGTTCTTGTGCCCGATGGGTGTGAGGAACGCGGCCGAGGCCGCCACGGCCACCGCCATCAGGAACGGGTCGGCCGACACGCCCAGCGAGTTCGCCATCTGGATGCCCACGGGCGCGGCGACGATGGTGGTCGCGGTGTTGTTCAGCACGTCCGACAGGGTCATCGTCACCACCATCAGCACCGTCAGGATCGCCCAGGGCGGCAGGCCGTCGGTCAGCGACACCAGCCCGTCCGCGATCAGCTCGGTCCCTCCGGACGTTTCCAGTGCGGCACCCAGCGGGATCATCGACCCCAGCAACACGACCACCGGCCACTCGATGTGGTCGTAGATCTCGGTGATGGGCAGGATGCGGGTCAGGACATAACCCACCACGACGAGGCCAAGCGCCACAGGAAGGTAGATCAGCCCGAAGGAGGCCGCCGCGACCGCGCCTGCGAACATGCCGATGGCGGCCCATGTCTTGGTATTCTCGGTCACGGCGAGGCCGCGATTGGCCAGCGGCAAACAGCCCAGCCAGCGCACCACGTCATCCACGTTGTCCGACGGGATCAGCAGCAGCAGGATGTCACCCGGCTGCAGGTCGGTCTTGCGCATCTGCTTGGTGATGCGCCGGCCCTGCCGCGCGATGCCCAGAAGGATCGTGCGTTGCCGCCAGGCCAGCCCCACCGTCTGCGCCGACCGTCCCGCCAGCCGCGACGTGTCGGTCACGACGACCTCGACCAGCGACACGCCTTCGCCCTCGGCGCGCAGGTGCTCTTCCCGCGTCTCGTCCGCGAAATCGAGCGTCAGGGCGGTGCGGAATTCATCCATCGCCTCGGGCGTCGCCTCGATCACCAGCGCGTCCTGCGCCTGCAGGCTAGCATTCCGCGCCACGCCCGCGCGGCGCTTGCCGTCGCGGATCAGGCCAACGATGACCACGTCCGCCTTGTCGGCGGCCTCTTCAAGGTCGCGCACGCGCTGCCCGATCAGTTTCGAGTCCTTCGGCACCACCAGTTCGGCAAGATAGGCGGTCAGGTCCTCGGGCCCGGTCTGGGTATCCTCGCGCTGCGGGATCAGGCGCCAGCCGATCAGCGCGACGAAGGCGAGGCCCGCGATCGCCGCCGTCCCGCCCACGGGCGCGAAATCGAACATCGCGAAGGGCTCGCCCAGCGTGTCGGCGCGGATCTGCGCGATGATGATGTTGGGCGGCGTCCCGATCAGGGTGACCATGCCTCCGAGGATCGTGGCAAAGGACAAAGGCATCAGCGTCAGCCCCGCCGCGCGCCCCGCCTTGCGCGCGGTCTGGATGTCGACCGGCATCAGCAGCGCCAGCGCCGCGACGTTGTTCATGAAGGCCGACAGCACGCCGCCGATCCCGCCCATCAGCGCGATATGCGCGCCCATCGCGCGGCTTGAATCCACCATGGTCCGCGTGATCAGGAACACCGCGCCCGACCGCACCAGCCCCGCCGACACCACAAGCACCAGCGCCACGATGATCGTCGCGGGGTGGCCAAAGCCGGAAAAGGCGTCCTTGGTCGGCACCACGCCCAGCACCACCCCCACCATGAGCGCGGCAAAGGCCACGAGGTCATACCGGAACCGCCCCCACAGAAGCATTCCGAACACGATACCGAACAGCGAAAACAGGATGATCTGGTCTTGGGTCATGGCCGCACCATGTTGTCAAACTCCGGAGAGGTGCAAGGGGAGGCGGCATGTCCTGGCCGAAACATCTTGAATTGGTCGAAGTCGCGAGCGAGGCGGCGCTGTGGGACTGGCTCGACGCGCATCACGGGCAGGAGGCTTCGGTGATCCTCGTGACGTACAAGAAGGCCGTACCGGGCAAATACGTCTCCCGCGACGCGGTTCTCGATGCGCTGATCGCATACGGCTGGATCGACGGACGCCGCTACGCGGTGGACGAGGCGCGCACGGGCCAACTGATCTCTCCGCGCAAGCAGCAGGGCTGGGCGCAAAGCTACCGCGCCCGCGTGGACCGTCTTCGCGCCGAGGGCCGGATGCATGCCGCTGGAGAGACCGCCGTCGCAAGGGCCAAGGACGCGGGTACGTGGGAGGCCCTGCCGGAGGTCGACGCGCTCAAGGTGCCGGACGACCTGGCGCAGGCCCTGAAGGCGGCGCAAGCAACGTCGGGATGGGACGCCAGCGCGCCGTCCTACCGCCGCAACGTGCTGCGCTGGATCGCGCAGGCCAGGCGGCCCGCCACCCGCGCCGACCGGATCGCCAAGGCATCCGTCGCCGCCGCCGAGGGCCGGAAACTGCCCCAGATGTGAGCCGGGCTTGCGAGCCCGCGCCCGCCTGACTAGAAAGCGGCCCAACGCGACGCGAACCGGAGACAAGGCGCATGGCAGGCCACTCAAAATGGGCAAACATCCAGCACCGCAAGGGCCGGCAGGACGCCGCCCGCTCGAAGCTGTTCTCGAAACTGTCCAAAGAGATCACCGTCGCCGCCAAGATGGGCGACCCGGACCCCGACAAGAACCCGCGCCTGCGCCTCGCCGTGAAACAGGCCAAGTCGCAATCCATGCCCAACGACAACATCGACCGCGCGATCAAGAAGGCGATGGGCGGCGATGCCGAGGATTACAAGGAAATCCGGTACGAGGGCTACGGCCCCGGCGGCGTTGCGGTGATCGTCGAGGCGATGACCGACAACATCAACCGCACCGCGTCGACCGTGCGGTCGACCTTCGGCAAGAACGGCGGCAACCTTGGTGAGACGGGCTCGGTCGGGTTCATGTTCGAGCGCAAGGGCGAGGTGACGTATCCGGTCGAGGTCGGTGATGCCGACACCGTTCTCATGGCCGCGATCGAGGCGGGCGCGGAAGACGTGGAAAGCTCCGAAGACGGCCACGTGATCTGGTGCGCCGACACCGACCTGAACGACGTGGCGACCGCGCTCGAGGCGGAACTGGGCGAGTCCGAAGAGACCAAGCTCGTCTGGAAACCCACCACCACGACCGAACTGGACCTCGACGGCATGCAGAAGCTGATGAAGCTGATCGACGCGCTCGAAGACGATGACGACATCCAGCGCGTCACGACGAACTTCGAAGCCTCGGACGAAGTCCTCAACCAGCTTTGAGCGGGGTCGGGTGAAGATCACCCGACCTACGTAGGTCGGCTGCTCGCCAGCCGACCCCCTTCAAAATCGTGGCCTACCGCAACGCCCGCAACAGCGCGGGCGGCGTCAAATGTCCGTTGTCATCTTAGGTGTCGCTGTCGCATCGTTCGGAGCAGCCGACATGATTTCACTGATATAACCGCGCAAGTTCTGAAATGTGAGGTCTGAGACATCGAGGCCCGTAAAGTGGGCGGTGAACAATCCCAAACCGCCGAGGAACCATTTGTCAGAAAGCGTGCTGGCCATGCCATTCACCCACGTCTCGCAGAACTGACGGCCCAGCCCCTTTTCCTTGGCCGCTCGGGCCTCAGATTCCAAACGACTGATGGTCGCGTGCAGCCGTTGGATTTCGATGATCAAAGCTTCTTCGAGATCTGTCAGTGGGCGATCTGAATCCAGAGTCTCCCGTATTGCCTTGAAATGAGCGGGCAGATCTTCAAACCGCTCTAAGCCTTCAGGCAATGCGTTTGCTGGGCCGGCTTTTTTGTATGCATGGATTGCGTTCGCAATAAGCTCGCTTCCGCCTTGTGCCATCGTCAGAGTCATGGCGCGATTACGGATGAGCTTTCGAACATGCTCTTGCAGTCTTTCTTTGTCCAAAGGCTGACCACCGCCGTGTGCGGCCTCTATCTTCGCAACTTCTTCGGCAACGCGTTTTGGCCCGGCGTCCCACACATCGACGCCTAGCAATGCCACGTCGCGCAATACTTCCCATGGTGGTGTCTGACCCTCCAGAAACCCAGCGTACCATCGCGACCACCAAGCCCATATCGGTAGATTATGGTTTTGGAATGTCGTCCAGCTATCCAAAAGGTCAATTATTTGGGCGTCCGATAACCATAACCTATTTGAAAATATTGCTTGTGGGTCTGTAATTGCATCTGCAAATGCGGACGTAATTGCTACTTGGCGCGCGTTTGACGCACGCTCTTTCGACGATGCCAATTGTGCTGCGTTGGCGCTGCGTGCAACTGCAGCGCGTGCTCGGTGGTGATATGTACGAAATCTGGAAACTGAATCTGCTGCGCAAAGGCTAGTTTCGATTGCTGAAAAAAGCACTGGTGCTAAATCGGTGCCCGGTTGCTCAAGTTGGCCACTAGAGGGCGAAATTCGAGGCAAAAAATATACTTAGTGTTTTCTTGTTTCTTGGAGAAAGGCTGGCAGCAACAGGCACCAAAGTGTTGCGAATGAAGTTAAGGAGATTTTGCCCAGAATCGAATTTTCCGGTTGGCATATATCCATATTTTACGACAACTGGAAATGTCCGTAATGCGCAACGAGCTGCAAGCGCTTGGGACACTTGAGGGCTCTGGTCTTCAAGCCAGATTTCTAAATCAGATATTGATTGAATTTCGCTCATTAACTTCACTAAGTTCATCAGATTTTCTGTCTGATTGGATAAATATATCTTCTATTATAGTAAAGTAGATCACCGCAACGCCCGCAACAGCGCGGGCGTCGCCTTGCCGTCCACCGTCAGGCCCGCGCGGCGCTGGAAGTCGCGAATGGCGGCCTCGGTCTTGGCGCCGATCACGCCGTCGGCCTCGCCCACGTCGTAGCCCCGGCGCGTCAGAAGGCGCTGGATTTCCTTGCGCTCGGCCAGTGTCAGGCCCGCCGCGTTGCGTCCGAACCCCTGTTCCAGCGGCGGTCCGCCCGCGATCCGGTCGGACAACACGCCCACGCCGAGGACGTATTTCAGCGAGTTGTTGTAGCGGCGCAGGACGCGGGCATTGGCGAAGGTCAGGAAGGCCGGGCCTCCGGGCTGGGGGATGGCGAGCCGTGCCGTGCCGTGATCGGGCACCGTGCCGCCGCGCGCGCGGGTCACGCCCGCCGCCCGCCACGCCGCGACCGACCGCGAGGATCCGGACGAGCCGCGCAAGCCCGCAGGCACCCGCACCTCCAGCCCCCATGGTGCACCCCGCCGCCAGCCCGAGCGGGACAGGTAGGCCGCGGCCGAGGCCAGCGCGTCGGTGGGATCGTTCGGGGCCCAGATGTCGCGCCGCCCGTCGCCCCGAAAATCGACGGCATAAGCTTCGAACGTGGTCGGGATGAACTGGGTGTGGCCCATCGCGCCCGCCCAGCTTCCCAGCATCCGCGACGGCGCGATGTCGCCGCGCGCCTGGATGCGCAGGGCGGCGAGCAATTGGCGTTCGAAGAAAGCGCCGCGCCGCCCGTCATAGGCCAGTGTCGACAGGGCCGAGGTGACGGGGATGTCGCCCATCCGCGTGCCATAGCGGCTTTCCAGCCCCCAGATTGCGGTCACGACGTTGGCGGGCACGCCGTAACGCGCCTCGATCTGGCCCAGAAGCGCGCGTCGCCGGGCCAGTTCGCGCCGCCCGTCCGCGATGCGCGTGTCCGAAGTGGCAATGGCGAGGTAGTCTTCCAGCGTGCGCACGTTTTCCGTCTGGTTGCGGTCAAGCCGCACGACTTCGGGGATGAACCCCGCGCCGGCAAGACCGCGGTCGACCACGCCCGCGGGCAGGCCGCTGGCGATGGCGCGGGCACGGAATCCGCGCAGCCACGCGGCATGGCCCGCGTTCGGCACGGCGCGGAACCGCGCGGCACCGGTTGCGCGCGGGGTGCCGCGCGGGGCAGGCGCGGGTGCGGCCCCGCAGCCCGCAAGGGCCAGCGTGCCCAGAATCATGGCGCGGCGCGTGACAGTCATCGTTTCACCCCTTCACCCAACCCCTCGACAGCAGGAAACCGCAGGCGGCGCGCGGCCGCAAGTTGGGAAAACCTGCCCCTTGCCGCGTCGGCGGTCTGCCGCTAAGCGCGGATCATGGAAGGATTTCTCAGCGGCTTCGCGACGGGGTTCGGCCTGATCCTCGCGATCGGGGCGCAGAACGCGTTCGTCCTGCGGCAGGGGCTCAGGCGCGAACATGTCTTTGCCGTCTGCCTTGCCTGCGCGCTGTCCGACGCGGTGCTGATCGCGGCGGGCGTCGTGGGCCTTGGCGCGCTGCTGGACGTGGCGCCGTGGTTCGAACCGGCGATGCGGTATGGCGGGGCGGCGTTCCTTGTCTGGTACGGCGCGCGCAACGCGCTGGCGGCGTGGCGCGGCGGGCAGGCGATGCAGACGGGCGGCACCGCCACCCGCGCGCTTGGCCCGGCGCTTATGACCTGCCTCGCGCTGACCTGGCTGAACCCGCATGTCTACCTCGACACGGTGATCCTCGTGGGCTCCATCGCGGCCACCTTCCCCGAACCGAGCGTCTTTGGCGTGGGCGCGGTGGTGGCGAGTTTCGTCTTCTTCTTCTCGCTGGGCTACGGCGCGCGGCTCCTTGCTCCGCTTTTCGAGCGGCCGCGCAGCTGGCAGGTGCTCGACGCGGTGATCGCGCTGGTGATGTGGGCGATCGCGCTCAAGCTGGTGCTGTGACGCGGCGCCCCGTAGGGCGGGTGATTGTCACCCGTCGCCCCCTTGAACATCCGCGCGTGCCGTCCGACAAGGTGGCATGACCTCTCCGGCAGCGCAGCGGCCCCTTTCGGGCATTCTCTGGATGGCCACGGCGGGCCTGTGCTTCGTCGCGGTCACGGCGCTGGTAAAGGTGCTGGGCGCGCGTATCCCCGCCGCCGAACAGGCGTTCCTGCGCTACGTGCTGGGCCTCGTTTTCCTGGTCCCGATGATCGGCCCGATGCGGGCGGCGAAACTGGATGCGCGGCTTTGGAAGCTGTTTACCCTGCGCGGCGCGGGACACACCGTGGCGGTGATCCTGTGGTTCTACGCCATGACGCGCATCCCGATATCCGAGGTCACGGCGATGAATTACCTCTCGCCCGTCTACGTCACGCTGGGGGCGGCGCTGTTCCTAGGTGAACGGCTGGCCGCACGCCGCGTGATCGCGGTGATCGTGGCGCTGGTCGGCGTGGCGATCATCCTGCGCCCCGGTTTCCGCGAGGTGAACACCGGCCACCTCGCCATGCTGGCGACGGCGGTCCTGTTCGCGGTCAGCTACCTCACCGCCAAGATCGTGTCGGACGAGGTCGCGCCCGCCGTTGTCGTCGGCATGCTGTCGATCACCGTCACCATCGGGTTGGCGCCTTTTGCCATCGCCGTCTGGGTCTGGCCGACGCTGTGGGAACTGGGGATGCTGTTCGCCGTGGCGATCTTCGCCACCGGCGGGCATTACGCCATGACGCTCGCCTTCCGGGCCGCGCCCGTGACCGTCACCCAGCCCGTCACCTTCCTGCAACTGATCTGGGCCGTCCTGCTGGGCGCTTTGGTCTTTGCCGAACCGGTCGACGGGTTCGTGATACTCGGCGGCGTGGTGATCCTCGCCGCCGTGACCTTCATCACCTGGCGCGAGGCTGTCCTGAAACGGCAGGCGGTCACGCCGCATCCGCACCAGACCAAGGTGTAGCCGCGCATCGTCGGGCCGCGGTACGTCGACCGCCGGTCCAGCTACGCACTTTATCCCTGCCAAACCCGCACTCCTCCTCAGCGACGTGCCAAGCCCAACCGAATCGACGTGCCGTGGGGGCGGCCCATCGATGCGCGGCGGCCTGCGGCCTTGATTCCGCGCCCGGAAAAAAACTTCCGCCCGATTTCCCGCCCTTGGGTCCGTACCTCACCCCAGCAGCCTTGATTCCGCGCCGTTGCGTCGGTTCCGGGCCTTGCGCGGTGCGGCGGGCGTGGTAGCCAAGGGTCAGAACACACGACAAGGACCCAAAGCCATGATCGAAGGCGTCGACCCGCAACCCAAGGCCAGCCATTTCATCGCGGGGCGGTATGTCGAGGATACGGCCGGCGCGGCGATCCCGGTGATCTATCCCCATACGGGCGCGACCATCGCCACGGTGTACGAGGCGACGCCCGCGATCCTCGAACAGGCGATTGCCAGCGCCCGCGCCGCGCAGCCCGCATGGGCCGCCATGTCCGGCACCGAACGGGGCCGCATCCTGCGTCGCGCCGCCGACATGATCCGCGAGCGCAACCGCGAACTGTCGATCCTCGAATCCTGCGACACCGGTAAACCGCTGTCCGAGACGCTGTACGTCGACGCAACCTCGGGCGCGGACGCGCTGGAATATTTCGGCGGGCTGGCCGCGACGGTGACGGGTGAACACATCCCGCTGGGGCAGGACTGGGTCTATACCAGGCGCGAACCGCTCGGCCTCTGCGTCGGCATCGGCGCGTGGAACTACCCCACCCAGATCGCCTGCTGGAAAGGCGCGCCCGCGCTCGCCATGGGCAACGCTATGGTGTTCAAACCGTCCGAAACGACGCCCCTCTGCGCCCTGAAAGTGGCCGAGATCCTGCACGAGGCGGGCCTGCCCGCCGGGCTTTACAACGTGATCCAGGGCACCGGCACGGTGGGCGCGCCGCTGGTGGGCGACCGCCGTGTCGACAAGGTGTCGCTGACCGGGTCGGTGCCGACCGGGCGCAAGGTCTATGCCGCCGCCGCCGACGGCATGAAACACGTCACGATGGAACTGGGCGGCAAGTCGCCGCTCCTGATCTTCGACGATGCCGACCTCGACAACGCCGTGGGCGGCGCGATCCTCGGCAATTTCTATTCCTCGGGGCAGGTCTGCTCCAACGGCACCCGCGTCTTCGTCCAGAAGGGCATCAAGGAGGCGTTCCTCAACCGTCTCAAGGAGCGGCTGGACAGCGCCGTGATCGGCGATCCGCTGGACGAGGCGACGACCTTCGGCCCGATGGTCAGCGAGGCGCAGATGAAGATCGTGCTGGGCTACCTCGAAAAAGGCGCGGCCGAAGGCGCGCGGCTGGTCACCGGCGGCGCGCGGATGGACCGTGACGGGTTCTACATCGCGCCCACCGTCTTCGCCGACGTGACCGACGACATGACCATCGCCCGCGAGGAGATCTTTGGCCCGGTCATGGCCGTCCTCGATTTCGAGACCGAGGAAGAGGCCATCGCCCGTGCCAACGACACCGAGTTCGGGCTGGCGGCGGGCGTCTTCACCTCGGACCTCGCCCGCGCCCACCGCGTCGTCGACGCGTTCGAGGCGGGGACCTGCTACATCAACACCTACAACGATGCGCCGGTCGAGGCGCCGTTCGGCGGGGTCAAGATGTCGGGCGTGGGGCGCGAGAATTCCAAGGAAGCGATCCACCATTACAGCCAGGTCAAGTCCGTCTATGTCCGCATGGGCGACGTCGAGGCGCCGTTCTGATGCTGACCGTCTATGGGCGGCGGTCGTCGTCGAACGTGCAACTGGTGATGTGGGCCATCGGCGAAATGGGGCTGGCGCATGAGCGGCTGGAGTATGGCCACGGCTACGCCCCGCTCGACACGCCCGACTTCCTTGCCATGAACCCCAATGGCGGCATCCCCGTCCTGCGCGACGGCGACCTGACCCTGTTCGAGGCGGGCGCGATCTTCCGCTATCTCTGCGCGCGGTACGGCGACGACACGCTCTGGCCCGCCGACCCCGCGCGCCGCGCGCCGCTGGATGTCTGGGCGGAATGGGGCAAGCTGACCTTCGCGCCGACGCTGGGCCGCATCTTCGCCTACGAGGTCCGCACCCGGCCCGAGGATCAGGACCCGGCCGAACTGGCAGGGGCCTCGCGCGCGGTGGCGCGGCTGGCGCGGATCCTCGATGCGCGGCTGGGGCAGGGGCCGTGGCTTGCCGGGGAGGCGTTCACCTTCGCCGACATGGGCGTGGGCCACGTTCTTTACCGCTACCACATCTTCGACTGGGAGCGGCCCGACCTGCCTAACCTCTCCGCCTATTACGACCGCCTCCAGACCCGCGCGGCGTTCCGCGATCACGCGATGGTGCCGGTGGACGAATTGCGCGGCAGCTACTGGATGCCCCGGCCATGATGCACGCCGAATACATCATCGTCGGCGCGGGCAGCGCCGGGTGCGCCATGGCCTACCGCCTGACGCAGGCGGGCCATTCTGTGATCGTGGTGGAATATGGCGGCACCGATGCCGGGCCGTTCATCCAGATGCCCGCCGCGCTCAGTTATCCCATGAACATGCGCCGCTATGACTGGGGCTACCAGTCCGAACCCGAACCGCACCTGGGCGGGCGGCGGCTCGCCTGCCCGCGCGGCAAGGTGGTGGGCGGATCGTCGTCGATCAACGGGATGGTCTACGTGCGCGGCCATGCCGGTGATTACGACCACTGGGCCGAACAAGGGGCCGATGGCTGGTCCTATGCCGACGTCCTGCCCTACTTCCAGAGGATGGAGACATGGGACGACGGCGGCCATGGCGGCGACCCGGAATGGCGCGGCACCGACGGGCCGCTGCACGTCACCCGCGGCCCCCGCGACAACCCGCTGCACGCTGCCTTTGTCGAGGCGGCCAAGGCGGCGGGCTATGCCGAGACGCAGGATTACAACGGCTACCGGCAAGAAGGCTTCGGCCCGATGGACATGACCGTGCATAACGGGCGGCGCTGGTCGGCGGCCAATGCCTACCTGAAACCGGCGCTCAAGACCGGGCTCTGCACGCTGGTCACGGGGCTGGCCAGCCGCCTGACCCTGCAGGGCAAGCGCGTCACCGGCCTGCGCGTGCGCGCCAACGGGCGCAAGATGATCCTGCGCGCCCGGCGCGAGGTGATCCTCGCCGCCTCGTCGATCAACACGCCCAAGATCCTCATGCTGTCGGGCATCGGCCCGGCGGACGAGCTGCGGCGCCACGGCATCAGCGTGGTGGCGGACCGTCCCGGCGTGGGCAAGAACCTGCAGGACCACCTCGAGGTCTATGTCCAGTTCGCCTCGAAACAGCCGATCACGCTGGCCTCGCACTGGTCGCTTTTCGGCAAGGCGTGGGTGGGGGCGCAATGGCTGTTCTTCAAATCCGGGCTGGGCGCGTCGAACCAGTTCGAATCGGGCGGCTTCATCCGCTCTGCTGCGGGCGTGCGCTATCCCGACATCCAGTTCCACTTCCTGCCCATCGCGGTGCGCTACGACGGCAAGATCGCCGCCTCCGGGCACGGGTTCCAGGCGCATGTGGGGCCGATGCGCTCGGTCTCGCGGGGGGAGGTCACGCTGGCCTCCGCTCGGGCCGAGGACGCGCCGAAGATCCTCTTCAACTACATGTCCGACTCCAAGGACTGGGAGGAGTTCCGCACCGCGATCCGCCTCACGCGGGAGATTTTCGCGCAAGCGCCGATGCAGCCCTTCGTCGATCACGAGATCCAGCCCGGCGACGCGGTGCAGTCCGACATGGCCCTGAACGAGTTCATCCGCGACCATGTAGAGAGCGCCTATCACCCCTGCGGCACCTGCCGGATGGGGGCCTATGACGACCCGATGACCGTGGTCGATCCGCAGGGCCGGGTGATCGGCGTCGACGGGTTGCGCGTGGCCGACAGCTCGGTCTTCCCGCGCATCCCCAACGGCAACCTCAACGCGCCCTCGATCATGGTCGGAGAGAAGATGGCCGATCACATCCTCGACCGCGTGCCGCTGCCCGCGTCGAACCTCGAACCCTTCGTGCATCCCGACTGGCAGACCGCGCAGCGTTAACCTTCGCTGCCGCCTTGCGTTGAAAACCGTGGGCTGACTTGCCACGTTAACGAAATGTTAAGATTCGTTAACGCGTGCATCACGGTGGCCGTGGCAGCGTGGCTGGCGGGTGCGGCAAGCGCTGAATTCGCGGGCAAGGTGCGGGTGATCGACGGCGACACGTTCGACGTCGGCGGCACGCGGGTGCGGCTGCACGGGATCGACGCGCCGGAACAGGACCAGACCTGTGATGCCAAGGGAAACCGGTTCGCCTGCGGCGTGTGGGTGACGGCGCAGGTGAACGCGATGTATGGTGGACGTGTCGCGCGGTGCGAGCCGGTGGACCGTGACCGCTATGGCCGCGTGGTGGCGCGCTGCCGCGTGGCGGGCCGCGACGTGGGCGAAGAGATCGTGGCGGCGGGCCTCGCGCGGGCCTACCGGCGTTATTCGATGGCCTATGACCTGACGGAAAAGCAGGCAGAGGTGGCGGATCGGGGGCTCTGGTCCTTCAACATGACGCAGCCGTCATGGCATCGCCAGACGCGGGCGGTGGGCCGCCTGCCGGTGCGGGCGGAGTGCCGGATCAAGGGCAATGTTTCGTCCAAAGGTTCGCGCATCTACCACGTTCCGGGACAGGTCGATTACGAACGCACCGGCATCCGCGAGGAACGTGGCGAGCGCTGGTTCTGCACCGAGGCCGAGGCGCGCGCCTCCGGCTGGCGCCGCGCCAAACGGTAAAGCCGCGCAGCGTCGGGCCGCGGTGCGGCGATCCACAGGTTCCGCGAAGCACTTTATATCTGCAAGTCCCGCACGCTATTCGGGCGTGGCGCTGCCTTCAGCCATATCGCCGTGCCGGGGGGGCGGCCCGACGATGCGCGGCGGCCTGCGGCCTTGATTCCGCGCTGATACACAGCGACCCGGCGATACGCGGCTCAGCGTCCGTATGCCTCCACGAACCGCCATATCCGCCGGGTCACGTCCCGCTGCCAGACATTCAGGTGTCCCGCGCCGGGCACGGCCATGAAATCCTTGTCCCGTGACGCCGCCGCGCCGAACACCTCCCGTCCCATCGCCACCGGCACCACCGCGTCCGCCGTGCCGTGCACCACCAGCAGCGGCACGTCGAGCGCCGCCGCCCGCGCCCGCGTGTCCCACGTGTCGCGGATGCGGGCGATCAGGTGGTCGGGCATATCCGTCACCGCCCGCGCCATGTCGGGGATCGACGTAAACGGCGCTTCGAGGATCACGCCACCCGGCCGAGCGCCTTCGGCCACCAGCGCCACCGCCACCGCCGACCCGAGGCTTTCGCCATAGATCACCACGCCACCGCCCTCCGGCACCAGCCGGGGCACGGCCCGCCACACCTCCATCGCATCCGCGACCAGCGCCGCCTCGCCGGGCTGCCCAGGCGTGCCCGACGACCCGCGATAGGCGGGCGCCACGAATCCGAACCCCTGCCTTTGGAAGGCGGCAAAGCGTTCGGCCCGGATGGCGAGGTTGCCGGCATTGCCATGCAGGTAGAAGATCACCGGCCCGCCCGCGCGCCGGGGCGGCGCCGACCAGCCCACGCTCTCGCCAACGCGCTGCGCCGTCACACCGGCCAGCCCCACGCTTTCCGGCGTCTCTTCGAGCGGGGAGAAGGCATAGAGCATCTTCCGCTCCAGCCAGCCCAGCGGCAACAGGTCCAGCAGCCCCTGCGCCGATAACGCGGCGGGCCAAAGCGCGATCAGCAGCGCCAGCGCGCGCACCTCAGCCGACCTCGTAAGGCAGGATGTCGCGCGTATCGGGGTCCACCCGCAACCGCCGCTCCAAGGGCGGGACCGAGCGTTGGTGGCATCCCGCGCGGTCGCAGATGCGGCAGGAGATGCCGATGGGCTCGAACGCGTCGGCGCGGCCCAGGTCCATACCGTCGGCATAGACCAGCGCCCCCGCATGGGCGACCTCGCATCCCAGCGCGATGGCGAACCGCCGGGTGGGCGCACCGAACGACCCGCCGGGTTTCGAGATCTCGCGCGCGAGCGAGAAGTACCGCACCCCGTCCGGCGTCTCGGCCAACTGGCGCAGGAACCGGCCCGGCGTCTCGAACGCGCGGTGCACGTTCCACAACGGACAGGCCCCGCCGAACCGGGCGAATTGCAGGCGCGTCGCGGAATGGCGCTTGGTGATCGTGCCCGCCTGGTCGACGCGGACGAAGAAGAAGGGCACGCCCCGCGCCTCGGGCCGCTGCAAGGTCGACAGCCGGTGCGCCACCTGCTCGATCGAGGCACCGAAACCCCGCGCCAGCCGCTCAAGGTCGTGCCTTTCGGCCCCGGCAGCCTCTAGAAACCGCCCATAAGGCATCAGCGCCGCGCCGGCGAAGTAATTGGCCAGCCCGATCCGCGCGATGGCGCGCGCCTCGTCCGACCGGAACCGGGCGAGGTCAAGCGTGGCATCCAGCAGCGCGCCATGGGTCAGCATCGCCAGTTGCAAGAGCATCTGGAATACCTGCGTCTCGGCGCTCGATTGCGCGGACAGGGTCAGGATGCGGCTGTCGGCCTCGTAGTGCCGCAGCGGCGCGCCATCGGCCAGCCGCAGGGTGACGCCCAGCCCGTCCAGCCGCGCCTGCACCGCGCCCGCGATCTGCCCGTCGCCGGGCCAGTCGCGCGCGGCATGTTCGGCGGCGCGGTCCACCGCGTCGATGTAATTGTCGCAGTAATGGAAGAAATCCCGGACCTCCTCCCACGGCGAGGGCAGGGCCTGCGCGTCGGCATGGCCCAGCGCCTCGTCCAGCGAGGCCAGCCGTTCATGCGTGCCGCGATAGGCGCGGTGCAGGGCGAGGAAGGCATGCGCCAGCCCCGGCGCATTGGCCGCCGCCAGCCGCAGGTCGGCGGCGGGCGGGCTGTCGCCGTCGAAGACCGGATCGGCCAGCACCTCGGACAGGTCGCTGACCAGCCGCTCGGTCGCGCCCGACCCGAAAGAGGCGATGTCGACCCCGAAATCCTGCGCCAGCGCCAGCAGGACCGTGGACGATACGGGCCGGTTGTTGTTCTCCATCTGGTTGAGATAGGGCAGCGACACGCCCAGCTTGGCGGCGAACGCCTTCTGCGTCAGGCCCAGCGCCGTGCGCGTCTCCCTCAGCTTGGGTCCGGCATAGAGTTTCGGCTGGGCCATGGGCGCTCCACAGGTCAGTTGCAAACCGGTGTTACAGGGTTTGCAAACCTTACGCCACGCGCAATTGCCGCTCCCGCCAGTAGACGAACAGGATGGCGAGGATGCCAAGGACCGAGGTGGCCAGCATCAGCGCCAGAAGGGGCAGGGGGCCCGTGCCCGGCCCGACCAGCGCACCCGCCATCGCCGACAGGGCCGCGCCGCCACCCACCATGATCGCCCCGCCCATGCCCGACGCGGTGCCCGCAAGGTGCGGGCGCACCGACAGAAGGCCCGCCGTGGCATTGGGGATGGTCAGCCCGTTGCCAAGGCCCACGAAGGTCATGAAGCCGAAGAAGGTCCACTCGTTGCCAAGGCCCGCGACGTACAGCGCCACCGATACCGCGACCCCGAAGGTGGAAATTAGCGTGCCCCACAGCACCATCAGGTTCACGCCGTACCGCGCCGCGTGACGGCCCGAGAACCCGTTGCCAAGGAAATACCCCACCGCCGGCGCGCCAAAGAAGATGCCCAGCCGCTCGGGCGACATGCCGAACACGTCCGTGCCCACGAAGGGCGCGCCGCCGAGATAGGCAAAGAACGCGCCGGAACAGAACGCCGTGGCCAGCGCGTAGGCCCAGAACCGCGGCGACCGTATCAGCTCGGGCAGGTCCGCGAACTGCGCCTTCAGCGACTGGCCCGACGCGCGGTTGGTCTCGCCCTGGTCGAACCAGCAGATCACGAAGGTCACCGCGCCAAGGCCGAACAGCATCCAGAAGTTCGCCTGCCAGCCGAACAGCCCGTCAAGGAACCCGCCGATCGCCGGCGCGATCATCGGCACCACCGCCATCCCCATCGTGACATAGGCAATCATCGAGGCCGACCCCGTCGTGCCCGACACGTCGCGCGCGATGGCGCGGCTCAGCACCATGCCCACGACGATGGCTGCCTGCGCCATGCGGAAGGCAAGGAACACCCAGACATTCGTCGCCAGGACGCAACCCAGCGTCGCCAACATGAAGATCACGATACCCGCCAGCAGGACGGGCCTCCGCCCGAGGTTGTCGCTGATCGGCCCGATGAACAGTTGCAGGACCGCGTTCACCCCAAGGTAGATCGCGACCGACATCTGCACGATCGCGTAATCCGTCTCGAAATAGATCGCCATCGCCGGAAGCGACGGCAGGAACACGTTCATCGTCATCGCCGACAGGCCGGCGATCAGGATGAGCGTCAGGATGTGAGGAGGCGTATCGCGGTCCAGAAACCGCACCGCCGTGGTGCGAGTCATGCCCAACTCCTATCCCCGGAACGCGGCCAGTCCAACCACCCGCGCGCATTTGCATGATTTGCGAGTTTTCCAAATCAGGTTGCAAACACTTTGCAAATTTGCCGCATAGCGCTGGTGACCTCCGGACCGGGCCGGTAAGGTCCCGCAATCTGTCTCAAGGAGTGCGGCGATGACCGACGTTTTGCAGGAATTGGAAGAGCGCCGCGCCGCCGCGCGCATCGGTGGTGGACAAAAGCGGATCGACGCGCAGCACGCGCGCGGCAAGCTGACCGCGCGGGAGCGGATCGAACTGCTGCTCGACGAGGGTTCGTTCGAGGAATTCGACATGTTCGTCGCCCACCGCTGCACCGATTTCGGGATGGAGAAAAACCGTCCCGCCGGTGACGGCGTCGTGACCGGCTGGGGCACGATCAACGGACGCATGGTGTACGTATTCAGCCAGGACTTCACCGTGTTCGGCGGTTCGCTGTCCGAAACCCACGCGCAGAAGATCTGCAAGATCCAGGACATGGCGGTGCAGAACGGTGCGCCGATCATCGGCATCAACGATTCAGGCGGCGCGCGCATCCAGGAAGGCGTCGCCTCGCTTGCCGGCTATGCCGAGGTGTTTCAGCGCAACATCATGGCCTCGGGCGTGGTGCCGCAGATCAGCGTGATCATGGGCCCCTGCGCGGGCGGCGCTGTCTATTCGCCCGCGATGACCGACTTCATCTTCATGGTGAAGGACACCTCCTACATGTTCGTGACCGGCCCCGACGTGGTGAAGACGGTGACGAACGAGGTGGTGACGGCCGAGGAGCTGGGCGGCGCATCCACCCACACCAAGAAATCCTCGGTCGCCGATGGCGCGTTTGAAAACGACGTGGAGGCGCTGGCCGAGGTCCGCCGCCTTGTCGACTTCCTGCCGCTCAACAACCGCGAAAAGCCGCCCGTGCGCCCCTTCTTCGACGCGCCGGGCCGGGTGGAAAACTCGCTCGACACGCTGATCCCGGCCAATCCCAACACGCCCTATGACATGAAGGAATTGATCCACAAGGTCGCGGACGAGGCGGATTTCTACGAGATCCAGGAGGATTTCGCCAAGAACATCATTACCGGCTTTATCCGTCTCGAAGGGCAGACCGTGGGCGTGGTCGCGAACCAGCCGATGGTGCTGGCCGGGTGCCTCGACATCGACTCGTCGCGCAAGGCCGCGCGGTTCGTGCGGTTCTGCGACTGTTTCGAGATCCCGATCCTGACGCTCGTCGACGTCCCCGGCTTCCTGCCCGGCACGTCACAGGAATACGGCGGCGTCATCAAGCACGGGGCGAAGCTGCTCTTTGCCTATGGCGAGGCGACGGTGCCCAAGGTCACGGTGATCACCCGCAAGGCCTATGGCGGGGCCTATGACGTGATGGCGTCGAAACACCTGCGCGGCGATTTCAACTACGCCTGGCCCACGGCCGAGATCGCGGTGATGGGCGCCAAGGGCGCGACCGAGATCATCCATCGCGCCGATCTGGGCGATGCCGACAAGATCGCGCAGCACACCAAGGATTACGAAGACCGCTTCGCCAACCCCTTCGTCGCCGCCGAACGCGGGTTCATCGACGAAGTGATCCAGCCGCATTCCACCCGCCGCCGCGTGTCGCGGGCCTTTGCCTCACTTCGCGGCAAGCAGCTGAAAAACCCGTGGAAGAAGCACGACAACATTCCGCTCTAAAGCGGAACCCGCCGGGGGCGCTGCCCCCGGACCCCCGAGGTATTTCTGAACCGAAGAAGCGATATGGGAACTTTGACAACATGCCGGTGCTTGTCCTGCAAAGGAGAGCAACATGGCCAAGGATCACGGACCCAGCGTGAAGGACGACGCGACCTACGAGGCGCTGCGCGAGGATGGCGCGTCGAAGGAGAAGGCGGCGCGCATCGCGAATGCGCAGGCCTCGGACGATCAGTCACCGTCGGAGAAGGGCGGCAAGGCGCCACCCTACGAGGAATGGACCAAGGACGAGTTGTACGAGCGGGCGCAGGAGCTGGAGATCGACGGACGCTCGGACATGTCGAAGGACGAGCTGATCGAGGCACTGCGCGACCACTGATCGGGGGAGGGGCGGCATGACCCAGCCCCTCACCATCCGCCACGCCGATGACGGCAAGTTCGAAGGACAGGGCCTGCGCGCCTTCTTCGAATACCGCGACCTCGGGATCAGGGACGCCACCGATGGCGATTTCGGAGCACACGTCATCCGCGCCGTGCCGGGGGAGGAAAGCCCCGGCGCGTGGCATTCCCACGACCTGCGCTTCCAGATGGTCTATGTCACCAAGGGCTGGGTGATCTTCGAATACGCGGGCCACGGCGAAGTGGTCCTGCGCGAAGGATCCAGCGTGCTCCAGCCGCCCGGTATCGTCCACCGCGAGGTGCGCCATTCCGACGATATGGAACTGGTCGAGATCACGTCTCCCGCCGACTTCGCCACGCGTGAAGAGGAGCCGCACGCATGATCGTGCCTGTTCTTCTTCGGTTCCGAAATACCTTGGGGGGTGGCCAGCGTTTTCGCCATCGGTCCGAGAAAATGAGGGCCACGGGCCTGGCCCCCAACCAGGTGGGCGCGCGGTGAAGAACGGGTGGCATATCTTGCGCGACGGGGCGCGCCTGACGCTGTCGCGGCGTCTGCCGGTGCGGTTCGACATCGCGGCAGAGACGACGCTGCCGCATATGCGCCCGGTGCCGCTGGCGCACATGATCCGGCAGGATGTCTGGCGCTGCCTGCAGCACCTGCGCGGCTTTGCCCCGGTCGTGGTGGTGGACAGGCGCGCCACCGATATGCTGATATCCACAGGCGGGCGGATCGACGGCGCCCGCGCCACCGCCCGCGACCGCCTGCGCCTGCAGGACGCGCTGGCGGATCCCGCGACACGCGCGCGCTGGATCAGGTGCGCGACATGAGCGGCGGTTTCAGGACAACGGTCTGGTCTTGCGCCATCGACCGTGCGGCCCCGGCAGGAGGAGCCCGGGCAACCGGGTGCCGGGGCCGGTTTGCCACCGCCTTGTGCGGCGTAGCGATGGGCGCGGCGGTTGCCGCCCCCGGCCTCGCCGATGTCGAGGACGCGCCGATCTTCGTGCCGTCCGGCCAGTTCGTGACTTTCCACGATTTCGTGTCCGACGCGGCGGGCGAGGGGCTGATGTACCGCTTCCGGTTCGTCGCGCCCGACATCTCGCCAGCGGGCCGCGGCCTGACATTTGTCGAGGTGGCCGACGACATGGTCCACCTATGCCAGTTCTACGCCGTGCCCAAGGTGTCCGAGGTCGGCCCGCGTCCGCGCCAGATCGTCGTGTCGCTGATGGAGCGGGCCATCGATTTCGGCGAAAGCGACGCATCCGTGACACAGTTCTTCGAAGCCTACTCGGTTCAGGACGGTCTCTGCATTTGGGAGCTTTTCTAATGCTGCCACAATATCTTGCGAGACGACCTTCATGTGCGCGGTGGATTGCGGCTTTGTGGCCACAACCCGCCCACGGCCGTTGCCGCGCGTATCTTTTCCACAGCCTATCGGCTATCTTCGCCCCCGGATCTCCCCCAGGGATCTTAACCTCTGCGTGTGTGTGGTGCGGGCCGTTCGCCCGTGGTGCCGCGCGTGTACGACACAGGAGTGTGGGATGTCGAAGAGCATCAAACTGCTGGTCGCGTTCGGTCTGGTGGCAGGCGTTGCAGCTTGCGCCAGCGGCAATGACGAGGAATTCGTCGTCGTCGATCCCGAGCCGATCTCGGTCGAACCGGTCTACACCGGCAAGTACAAGTAAGACTGACGGACGGGCCTCCGGGCCCGTCCGGCTTTGCCGCCTGCGTGCCCGCGAGGTGCGCCCATGCTGAAGCATCGCGGCTTTCCCGGACGCCTGCCGGGCACCGATTTCCAGTTCACCCTGCGCCGCGCCAATCCCAAGGGCGCCACACCGATCGTGCGGCGCGAACGCTATGCCGACCGGCGCCCCGCCGACCGGCGCGCCGACGCGGCCTTCGTCGCGGCGCTGTGGATGCTGTTCGGGGACGAACCGTTCGAACGCGGCAACCTCGATGCCGGGCGGCTCAGCTGGCTCTTCGGGCGCGAGGTGCTGCCTTATGACGACCCCTTCGACCCCACCGATTACGAGGCGATGCTGATCCTTGACGAACGCGCCGCGCGGGCGGCGTTTCCGGACGCTTTCGACGGGACGTGGTGGGCATGATCTTGCGCATGAAAAGACAACTTGGGCGGGAAACGGCCCAATTCCGCAAAGGCGGGTTTGCGCGCTTGCCGGTTGGGCCCTGCCCTGCGCAGGGTGGCCTCACTCCCGCCGTCGAAGGCCCGTGTTCTGGGGCTGGAGCGACGGGTGACCCTTCCCCTGACCGCCGGTCTGGCCCGTTCCCGGCCAGGCCGGCGCCTTTCCGGCGTGAAGCGCCCGGACAGGTCCGGACGCCCGGAGCAGGAGATGACCCATGCACAAACTCGCGATCAGCCTCGCCGCGCTTGCGGCGCTGTCGGCCTGCGAGACCCCCGATGGCCAGCGCGCCACGGCGGGTGCGCTCACCGGGGCCACGGCGGCCCTTATCCTCGATGGCAACGTCGCCACGGCCACCGCTGCGGGCGCTGCGGCGGGTGCGCTCTGCGACGATGTGGGCCTGTGCCCGTAACCCGCTGACCCTTTTCACTTCCGGCGGCCTCTCCGCCGCCATGACCCTCGTGCCGCCTGACCGCGGCGCGGGGGTTTTCCTGTTCGACGACCGAAGGACGACATAAACGATGTTCAAGAAAATCCTGATCGCCAACCGGGGCGAGATCGCCTGCCGCGTCATCAAGACCGCGCGCAAGATGGGCATTGCCACCGTGGCCGTCTATTCGGACGCCGACGCGCAGGCGCTGCACGTGCAGATGGCGGACGAGGCGGTGCATATCGGCCCCGCACCCGCCAACCAGTCCTACATCGTGATCGACAATATCATGGACGCGATCCGCCAGACGGGCGCCGAGGCGGTGCATCCCGGTTACGGCTTCCTGTCGGAGAACAAGCTTTTCGCCGAGGCGCTGGAGAAAGAGGGCGTCGCCTTCATCGGCCCGCCCGCCGGTGCCATCGAGTCGATGGGCGACAAGATCACCTCGAAGAAGATCGCGCAGGAGGCGGGCGTCAGCACGGTGCCCGGCTACATGGGCCTGATCGAGGACGCCGAGGAGGCGGTGAAGATCTCCAACGACATCGGCTACCCGGTGATGATCAAGGCCAGCGCCGGGGGCGGCGGCAAGGGCATGCGCATCGCGTGGAACGACGACGAGACGCGCGAGGGCTTCCAGTCCTCCAAGAACGAGGCGGCGAACAGCTTTGGCGATGACCGCATCTTTATCGAGAAGTTCGTCACCCAGCCCCGCCATATCGAGATCCAGGTGCTGGCCGACAGCCACGGCAACACGATCTACCTGAACGAGCGCGAATGCTCGATCCAGCGCCGGAACCAGAAGGTGATCGAGGAAGCGCCGTCACCCTTCCTTGACGAGGCGACCCGCAAGGCGATGGGCGAACAATCCTGCGCGCTGGCCGCCGCGGTGGGCTATACCTCGGCCGGGACGGTCGAATTCATCGTGGATGGCGAGCGCAACTTCTATTTCCTCGAAATGAACACGCGCCTGCAGGTGGAACACCCGGTGACGGAGCTGATCACCGGCGTCGATCTGGTCGAACAGATGATCCGCGTGGCCAATGGCGAGGAACTGTCGCTCAAGCAGTCCGATATCGGGATCAACGGCTGGGCGATGGAAAGCCGCCTTTATGCCGAGGACCCGTACCGCAACTTCCTGCCCTCCATCGGGCGGCTGTCGCGGTATCGTCCGCCTGCCGAGGTGGCGGACGGCCCGCGCGTCGTGCGCAACGATACCGGCGTCTACGAAGGCGGCGAGATCAGCATGTATTACGACCCGATGATCGCCAAGCTCTGTACCTGGGGCGCGACGCGGGACGAGGCGATCGACGGCATGCGCGATGCGCTCGACGCGTTCGAGGTCGAAGGGATCGGGCACAACCTGCCCTTCTGCTCGGCGGTGATGGACCATCCCCGGTTCGTGTCGGGCGAGATCACCACGGCGTTCATCGCCGAGGAATATCCCGACGGCTTCGAAGGCGTGACGCTGGATGACGCGATGCTGCGCAAGGTCGCGGCGGCGGCGGCGGCGATGCACCGCGTGGCCGAGATCCGCCGCACCCGCCTGTCGGGCCGGATGGACAACCACGAACGCCACGTGGGCGAGAACTGGGTCGTGTCGGCGCAGGGCACCGATTACCCGGTGACCATCGCGGCGGACCGGGACGGATCGACCGTGTCGTTCGACGACGGCTCCTCGATCCGGGTGTCGAGCGACTGGACGCCCGGCGACATGCTGGCGCGGATCAGCACGTCCGAAGGGCCGCTGACGATGAAGGTCGGCAAGATCACCCAGGGCTTCCGCCTGCGCCTGCGCGGCGCGGACCTGAAGGTGACCGTGCGCACGCCCCGGCAGGCGGAGCTGGCCGCCCTGATGCCCGAGAAACTGCCGCCCGACACCTCGAAAATGCTGCTCTGCCCCATGCCCGGCCTGATCGTGAAGGTCGACGTGGCCGTGGGCGACGAGGTGCAGGAAGGGCAGGCGCTCTGCACCGTCGAGGCGATGAAGATGGAAAACATCCTCCGCGCCGAGAAGAAGGCCGTGGTGTCCAGGATCAACGCGGGCCCCGGCGACAGCCTCGCCGTGGACGAGGTGATCATGGAGTTCGAATAGCGTCGGGGCGGCTCATCCGCCCTGATGGGCGGCCTCGCAAGGAGCGTGCGTGATGGAACAGGTGAACGAGCTATGGGCGCAGGCCCAGGCGCTGCTGCCCGCCGAATGGCCCGCGATCCCGCCCTGGGCGTGGGTCGCGGCGGTGGCTGTCCTGTTGCTGGTCTGGGGCTGGCTGCGACGGCCTTCGGCGCGCGGGGCGCTCAAGGTCGTGGCGCGGATGGTGCTCACCATCTTCCTTCCGCTCGTGCTGCTGCTGGGGGTGGCGCTCTTCGCGCTGGCGGTGGTCGCGCCGATTGACACCGCGCTCTGGCAGGTGGTGGCGGGCGTGGGCCTCGCGGGCGCGTTCTGGCTGGTCCCGGTGGTCGAGTCCGCGCGCAAGGCCAATGCCGAAGGTCAGACGCTGATGCGGCTTCTGCATGCCGAGATCGGCGCGGCGGCGGCCGCGGGTGGCCCCGATGACGTGCTGTCGGAATACGGCCGCCAGATGATCGAGATCATGCAGGCCAATCCCGGCTTCGTCCCGATGATCCCCGCCCAGATCGAACCGCCCGTCTTCACCGCGCAGGCGGCCCGGCTGGCCGACCTGCCGCCGCGCCCGGCGGCGGCGATTGCCGCCTATTACGCGCAGGACGCGCTGTTGCGCCGTTTCGTGGCCGACATGCGCAGCCAGGCCTTCGGCCAGATGGCGGGCGAGCGGCGGGTCAACATGTACCGCGACTACATCGCCATGCGCCGCGCGGCGCTGCAACTGGCAGAAGAGGCGCTTGCCGCGGTCGAAAAGCACGTGAAGGCGCCCCGGCCCAGGGCGGCGCGCGCCGGGCGGGCGGGGTTGTGAGGATGGCCTACAATCCCCTTCGGTCGCGGATTTCCTGCTGCCGCATCGGCATCTTGTCGATCACGCGGGAAATCTCGCGCACGTCCCACGGCAGGGGCTTGCGCAGCTTCACGCCGCCATCCTTGCCGATCAGCGCCAGCATGAACCCGCGCGGGCGCAGCTTGCGCCGCAGGGGTGATGCGGCGTCGGGATCGGTATCGGTCAGCACCACCACGTCACGCAGGCGCAAATCCTCGGCCCGCTCGGTCAACAGCGCGATCTGGCGCTGGTATGCCGGGTCCGCCGGGCTGTCGGCAAAGACCACGATGGGCCGCGCGATCCACTTGAACTGCGCAAGGTCCACATCGGTGCCGTCCCGGAAAAGCGGCGTCAGCGGATCATCGATGTCCACGATCACGACCACCTCCTCGTCTTCGTCCCCGTCGGCGGCCTCTTCTGCCGGTTCCGCCGCCGGCACCTCTTCCAGCACCGCCTGCGCGGTGGGATCGGGGGCCGGGGCCTCCTCGGCGGACAGGGCCGGGGCCAGCGCAAGCGCGGCGGCGATGCAGGCGGGTCGGATCATGCAGCTCTCCTTTGAGCCAAAGATAGGCGCGAATTTCCGAATTGCGACGGGCCATGTGCACCGGACGCCTTCCCACTTCAACAGAAAACACCCGGAAAGGGCGAGATGACATGAGCGACAAAGACGCCTGGCGCGCACGCGCCGAGAAGGAATTGCGGGGCCGCCCGCTCGACGACCTGACATGGCACACGCTGGAAGGCATCCCCGTGCAACCGGTCTACGACGAAAGCGACCTCGCGGGGCTCGACCACCTCGGGACGATGCCGGGCGAGGCCCCGTTCACGCGCGGCGTGCGCTCCACCATGTACGCAGGCCGCCCGTGGACGATCCGGCAATACGCGGGTTTTTCCACCGCCGAAGAATCGAACGCCTTCTACCGCCGCAACCTCGCCGCCGGGCAACAGGGCGTGTCGGTCGCCTTCGACCTGGCGACGCACCGCGGCTATGACAGCGACCACGAACGCGTGGTGGGTGACGTGGGCAAGGCGGGCGTGGCCATCGACTCGGTTGAGGACATGAAGATCCTGTTCGACGGAATCCCGCTGGATAAAGTTTCGGTGTCGATGACGATGAACGGCGCGGTGATCCCGGTGCTCGCCTCCTTCATCGTGGCAGGCGAAGAACAGGGCGTGGACCGCGCTGCCCTGTCGGGGACCATCCAGAACGACATCCTCAAGGAGTTCATGGTCCGCAACACGTATATCTATCCGCCAGAACCGAGCATGCGGATCGTGTCGGACATCATCGAATACACCTCGAACGAGATGCCGAAATTCAACTCGATCTCGATCTCGGGCTACCACATGCAGGAGGCCGGTGCGAACCTCGTGCAGGAGCTCGCCTACACGCTGGCGGACGGCAAGGAATACGTCCGCGCCGCGGTGGATGCGGGCATGGACGTGGACAAGTTCGCAGGGAGACTTTCGTTCTTCTTCGCCATCGGCATGAACTTCTTCATGGAAGCGGCCAAGCTGCGCGCCGCGCGCCTCCTGTGGCACCGCATCATGACCGAGGCGGGCGCGCAGAACGACCGGTCGAAAATGCTGCGCACCCACTGCCAGACTTCGGGCGTGTCGCTGCAGGAGCAGGACCCCTACAACAACGTCATCCGCACCGCGTACGAGGCGATGTCGGCCGTCCTCGGTGGTACCCAGTCTTTGCACACCAACGCGCTTGACGAGGCCATTGCGCTGCCCACCGATTTCTCGGCCCGCATCGCCCGGAACACGCAACTGGTCCTGCAAGAAGAGACGGGGGTGACCAAGGTCGTCGACCCGCTGGCAGGCTCCTACTACGTCGAGAAGCTGACGGCGGATCTGGCCGATGCCGCGTGGAAGATGATCGAGGAAATCGACGAGATGGGCGGCATGACCAAGGCCGTCGCCTCGGGCCTGCCAAAGTTGCGGATCGAGGAATCGGCGGCCCAACGCCAGGCGATGATCGACCGCGGCGACGAGGTGATCGTGGGCGTGAACAAGTACCGCAAGGACAAGGAGGATCCGATCGACATCCTCGATGTCGACAACGTCGCGGTGCGTGAAAGCCAGATCGCGCGGCTCGACAGCATCCGCGCCTCACGCGACGCGCAGGCCTGCACGGCCGCACTGGATGAACTGACCCGCCGCTGCACGGACGGCGGCAACGTGCTGGAGGCCGCGGTCGAAGCCGCGCGCCACCGCGCCACGGTAGGAGAGATCTCGATGGCGATGGAAAAAGTCTGGGGCCGGCACCGCGCCGAGGTGAAAACGCTGGCCGGTGTCTACGGCGCGGCCTACGAAGGCGACGAAGGCTTCGCCCGCATCCAGAAGGATGTCGAAGCCTTCGCCGAGGCCGAAGGCCGCCGCCCGCGCATGCTGGTGGTCAAGATGGGCCAGGACGGCCACGACCGCGGCGCCAAGGTGATCGCGACGGCCTTTGCCGATATCGGCTTCGACGTGGACGTGGGACCCCTGTTCCAGACCCCCGCCGAGGCCGCGCAGGACGCCGTCGACAACGACGTGCACGTCGTCGGCATCTCAAGCCAAGCCGCAGGCCACAAGACGCTCGCCCCGCAACTGGTCAAGGCGCTGAAGGAAGCAGACGCCGAAGACATCATCGTCATCTGCGGCGGCGTGATCCCGCAGCAGGACTACCAGTTCCTCCACGATGCGGGCGTCAAGGCGATCTTCGGCCCCGGCACCAACATCCCCGAAGCCGCCGCCGACATCCTGCGCCTTATCCAGTCCGCCCGCGCCTGACCTTCAAGGCGCGCTGACGCGCAAGGCTATTGAGTGCGTTCAGGCCACGCAGGCCTTCAGAGGGGGCGCTGCCCCCTCCGAAACCTCCCCCGAGGTATTTCCGAACCGAAGAAGCAGCGGCGAGGTCCTGTTCATTCTCTGGTTTGAAAATACCTCGGGGGTCTGGGGGCTGGCCCCCAGCGGCCTCAGCCATTGAGACGGACGAGTTTTCCGGGGTTGAGGATGTTATTGGGGTCGAGCGTGCGCTTGATATCGGCCATTACGTCCCATCCGGCGCCGTGTTCGGCGGCCATGTAGTCGAGCTTGCCGATGCCCACGCCGTGTTCTCCGGTCGCGGTGCCGCCCATGTCGAGAGCGCGGCGGACCATCAGGTCCGACAAGCGGTGTGCTTCGTCGAGGTCGGCGTCTTCCTTGACCAAAAGGATGGCGTGGAAGTTGCCGTCGCCCACGTGGCCGAGGATGGGGCCGTCGATCCGGGAGGTGGCGATGTCGGTTTGGGCGGCGTCGACCGCTTCGGCGAGCCGGTCGAGGGGGACGCAGACATCGGTCACCAGCGCGCGGTGGCCCGGTTTCGATTGCAGGATCGCGTAGTACCCGTTGTGGCGCATGGACCAGAGCGCGCGGCGCTCTTCGGGGTGCGATGACCAGCGGAAACCGCGCCCGTTATGGTCGGCGGCGATCTCGCCGAAGGTCTGTGCCTGTTCGGCGACCTGTGTTTCCGAGCCGTGGAATTCCAGCATCAGGTGCGGACAGGCGGGCATGTCCTCGCCCGCATAGGCGTTGAAGGCGCGCACGGTGGCGGCGTCGAGGAACTCGATCCGCGCCATGGGCACCCCCATCTGGATCGTGTCGGTCACGGCGGCGACGGCGTCTTCCATCGTCGCAAAGGCGCAGATCGCGGCAGAGATCGCCTCGGGCTGGCCATGCAGGCGCAAGGTCAGTTCGGTGATCAGGCCCAGCGTGCCTTCGGACCCGACCATCAGCGCGGTCAGGTCGTACCCGGCCGAAGATTTGCGCACCGCGCCGCCGGCGCGGATCATGCGGCCATCGGCCAGCACCACTTCGAGCCCCGCGACATTTTCGCGCATCGTGCCGTAGCGCACCGCCGTCGTGCCCGAGGCACGGGTCGCCGCCATGCCGCCGAGCGAGGCGTTGGCGCCGGGATCGACGGGGAAGAACAGGCCCGTGTCGCGCAGGGCGAGGTTCAGCGCCTCGCGGGTGCAGCCGGGCTGGACGCGCACGGTCATGTTCTCGGGGCTGACCTCGATCACCTTGTCCATGCGGCTGAAGTCGACGGTCAGCCCGCCCTTGATGGCAAGCGCGTGGCCTTCGAGCGCGGTACCGGTGCCCCAGCCCACCACCGGGCAGAGGTGTTCGGCGCAGGTGGCGACGATGGTTGCGACCTCATCGGTCGTCTCGGGGTAGGCCACGGCGTCCGGGCGGACGGGGGCGAAGTGCGTCTCGGACGTGGCGTGGGCGTCCAGATCGGGCTTGGACCGGCTGAGCCGTTCGCCTAACAAGGGCGACAGTGCCGCAAGCCCCGTGTCGATCGTCATGGTATCCTCCCCGTCCGCCGTGCACAGTAGAAGCGCGCGGATGGCTTGGGAAGGGCGCGCGGCGCGAGAGGGTGAAGGAGGCGGAGCCGTGGCCGGATCGGTCGGTTTGTCACGGGCCTTGCAGGGGGCAACGACGCGCATCGGCGCGGGCTGGACGCTGTTGCGCAACCGCGGGCCGGGGCAGATCCAGTTCTGGTTCATCGCGCTGGCGGTGGGGATCGCCGCCGCGCTGGCCGCCGTGGGGTTCCGGTTCGGGATCGAATGGTTGCAGACCACCGTCTACGGCAATGACAGCACCGCCACGATCCACAGTTTTGCCGCGACGCTGCCGTGGTACTGGATCCTGATCGTGCCGATCCTCGGCGGGTTCGTCGTGGGCCAGATCCTGCACCATTTCACGCCCGACGGGCGCGTGCGGTCGGTCGCCGACGTGATCGAGGGCGCGGCGCTGAACGATGGCCGTGTCGAAGGGCGCGCGGGCCTCGCCTCGGCCTTTGCGTCGCTCATCACGCTGGGCACCGGGGGCTCCACGGGCCGCGAGGGGCCGGTGGTGCACCTTGCGGGGCTCATCTCGACCAAGGTCTGTCACCTGTTGAACGCCAACGGGGTCACCGGGCGCGACCTTCTGGGCTGCGCGGTGGCGGCGGCGGTGTCGGCCTCGTTCAACGCGCCCATCGCGGGGGCCCTTTTCGCGCTCGAGGTCATCCTGCGCCACTTCGCGCTGCACGCCTTCGCGCCCATCGTGATCGCCTCGGCGGCAGGGACCGTCATCAACCGGCTGGTCTTCGGTGACGTGACCGAGTTCAGCCTCGGCACCACCAGCGCGCTGGAATTCTACCAGGAACTGCCGGCCTTCCTGATCCTCGGACTGGTGAGCGGGACGGTGGCGGTGGCGATGATGAAGGCGATCTTCATTGCCGACGACGCGGGCACCGGCCTGCAGGCCCGGTCGGGCTTGCCGCGCTGGATGCGGCCCGTGGTGGCGGGCGCGATCCTTGGCGCTATCGCGATCCCCTTCCCGCATATCATCGGCGTGGGGTACGAGATGACTATCGCGGCGCTGACCGGTAGCGTGCTGGTCTACGAGGCGATGGTGTTCTGCGCGGTCAAGGTGGTGGCGGTGGCCGTCACCATGGGCGGGCGCATGGGCGGCGGGGTCTTTTCGCCGTCGCTGATGGTGGGGGCGCTGACGGGGCTTGCCTTCGGGCTGATCGCCACCTCGGTCTTCCCGGACTCGTCGGGCGCGGTGACGCTTTATGCGCTGGCGGGCATGGGCGCGGTGGCGGCGGCGGTGCTGGGCGCGCCGATCTCGACCACGCTGATCGTGTTCGAACTGACGGGCGACTGGCAGACCGGGCTGGCGGTGATGGTGTCGGTGTCGATGTCGACGGCGCTTGCCTCCCGCCTCGTCGACCGCTCGTTCTTCCTGACCCAGCTGGAACGCCGCAACATCCACCTCGCCGCCGGGCCGCAGGCCTACCTGCTGGCGATGTTCGGCGTGGGCCGCGTCATGCGGCCTCTGGGCGAGGGCCGGGTGGATGAAGAGGCGTGCTGGCAGATGATCCGCGACGGCATCTATGTCGATGCCAGCGCCACGCTGGAGGCCGCCCTGCCGCTGATGGACCGGATGGAGGTCACCTTCCTGCCGGTGGTCACGCTGACGGGAGAGGATCACGCGCCCGAACTGCAAGGCGCGCTCTACCAGGTGGATGCGCTGAAAGCCTACAACAAGGCGCTGGCGGCCACCGCCGCCGAGGAACACAGCTGATCCGCGCCTACAGCTGTTCGATAGCCACGTAATCGCCGGGATAGAAGGCGATGTGATCGCGGATCTCCTCCACGCCCTCGGCCGGGTCTTCATAGGACCATGCGGCGTTCTTCAGCGTCTGGCTTTTCGTCACGATCGAAAAATAGCTCGCCTCGCCCTTGTGCGGGCAGACGGTGCTGTGGTCGGTCGGTTCGAGGAAGGCCATGGCGAGATCAGCACGCGGGAAATAGATCACCGGCGGGTAATCACCCTCGGTCAGTTCCAGCGCGGACTTGGTCTCTCCCAGCACCGCGCCACCCGCGCGGACGGCCCATGTGCCGGGGGACGTGACGATCCGGATATGGCTGCTCATGTCGTGTCCTTTCCGCGCGGTGACGCCTGTCTGACGCACCAGTGTAACCGGTGCATGTCAGGACAGGCTGCCGCTTCTTGTCACAGGGGGGCAGTGGCCGCGTCAAGCCATGCCGTCGCGGCGTCGCTCAATCGCGGGCCGATCCGCGCCCGCACCTGCGCGTGGTAGGCATCCATCCAGTCGCGTTCGGCGCGTGTCAGCATCTCCACCCGGATCAGGCGCCGGTCGATGGGGACCCAGGTGATCGTCTCGAAATGCAGCATGCCGTCGACCGTGCCGCCGGGCAGGTCGGGCGCGGGCTGCACGACGATCAGGTTCTCGATCCGGATGCCGAACCGGCCTTCAAGGTAGAAACCCGGCTCGTTCGACAGGATCATGCCCGGTTGCAGGGGCACGTGGCTGATCCGGCTCAGGCGCTGCGGGCCTTCATGCACGCTCAGGTAGGCGCCCACGCCGTGGCCCGTGCCGTGGCCGTAATCCTGCCCCGCGGCCCACAAGGGCACCCGCGCCAGCGCGTCGAGGTCGCGGCCCGCAAGACCGCCCGGAAACCGCACCCGGCTGATCGCGATCATGCCCTGCAGGACGCGGGTGAACGCCTCTGCCGCGTCTTGGGGCGGGGTGCCGATGGCGATGGTGCGGGTGATGTCGGTCGTGCCGTCAAGGTACTGCCCGCCCGAATCCACCAGCAGCAACTCGCCGTCTCCGACGCCGCGATTGGTCTCTTCGGTGACGCGGTAATGCACGATGGCCCCGTTCGGCCCCGCGCCCGCGATCGTTTCGAACGAAATGTCCTGCAGCGCGTTCGTCGCCCGGCGGTAGCCTTCCAGCGCGCGCACCACGTCGATCTCGGTCAGCGATCCCGCCGGTTGCGCGTCCAGCCAGCACAGGAACTCGCACATCGCCGCGCCGTCGCGCAGATGCGCCTCGCGGGAACCCTCGATCTCCACATCCGACTTGCAGGCCTTGGGCAGAACGCACGGGTCGTCGCCCCTCGCCACCGCCACGCCCGCCGCGTCCAGACGCTGCGCCACGGCGGCGGGGCAGGACAGGGGATCGATCCGCACAGGCCCGTCAAGCGCCGCGAGGTCACCATCGAAATCCCGCCAGTCGCGCAAAGTGATGTCCGGGTCGGGGTCAAGGCCCGCGAACTTCGCCGGGTTGGAATAGACCGTCACCCGCCCGTCCTCGTGCAGGACGGCAAAGGCCTGCACGATGGGGATGCGCGGAATGTCCGCGCCGCGGATGTTCAGAAGCCAGCAGATCGAATCCGGCAGGGTCAGGATCGCCGCGCGGTGTCCTGCCTCTCGCAAGGTCTTGGCGGCAGAGGCGCGCTTGGCCCGTGACGAGGTGCCGGCATGGCTGACCGGGTAATCGACGACCGGCGCGGCGGGCGGGTCGGGCCGGTCGGCCCACAGCGGGTCGATCAGGTTCGTGACCGGCTCCAGCGCCAGGTCGCGCCCGTCCAGCGCCTGTTCCAGCGCCTCGACCTCCCGCACCGTGTGCAGCCACGGGTCATAGCCCAGCTTGCCGGTCGCGTTCTGCGCCTTCAGCCAGTCGGCCAGCCCCACCTCGGGCCAGTCGACCGGCGTGAACACGTCGGCCACCTGCGCCCGCACCTGCACCCGGTAGCGCCCGTCCACGAACACGCCCGCCACGTCTTTCAGGACACAGGCGAACCCTGCCGACCCGGTGAACCCCGTCAGCCATGTCAGCCGCTCGTCACACGGGGCCACGTATTCGCCCTGGTGCCGGTCGGCCTTGGGCACGAGGAACCCGTCAAGCCCAGCCGCCTCCATCGCGCCGCGCAGCGCGGCCAGCCGGGGCGGTCCCTGGTCGGGAGAGGCAGAGGAGGAAAAGGTCTGGAACATCCGGTGAGCGTCCTTTTGCCGGGCGGCGTTCGGGCGAGCCTAATGCAGGGCGTGGCGAAGGGAAATGCGCGCCGGGCCATCTGCTCATTTTCGGGGGGTGTTCTGTGCAGTTTGAGCAGAACACGCGCACCACCCATGGGTGCAAGGCGTGTGGATAACTCTCCCCGATCCGTCCAATTCGTCCGGAATACCCGCCTTTGCCGAGGGCCCTTGGCGGCCTATCCTCGAACGGGCAAGGGGAGCATCATGACCGCGAAGGCCAGCCAGAGAGACGGCGGCGACGCCGATATCGACGACCTGATCGGGCGCGTCTACGACGTGGCGCTTGACCCGTCGCGGTACGAGGACCTTCTCGACAAGTGGGAAAGTACCGTTGCCCCCCTGCGGCAGGCGCAGGACGCCACGCTGCTTCTGGACGAGCCGGGGATCGTGGGCCATTTCGAACGCGCCGACGCGGTGCTCGAAGGTATGGGCGCCAAGCGCAGCACGGACGAAATCGCGCTTTTGCTTCAACAGTTTGACACGGTTGCGGCGGTCGTGATCTCGGAACGGCTGGACGTGGCCGGGCTGAACGAGGCCGCGGCGCACCTCCTGGGCACGGGGCAGGGCGCGCGGCTGACCTCCTTCCCGCTCGAAGCCGAGGACCGCGCGGCGCTTGCGCGTCAGATCGCGCGGATGCTGGGCGATGCGTCCTCCGAGCCGTCGGTCTTCCGCGTCCGGCGTGAGGAAGAAGGCCAGTTCATCGTCTTCCACATGCGCCGCGCCGCCCGCGCCTCGGGCGAACCCATCGTGATCGCGGTGACCTCGGACCTGCGCTGGCCCAAGGGGTTCGGCGACATCCTGGCCGAGGCGTTCAGCCTGTCCGCGGCCGAGACGGACGTGGTCCGCCTGCTGGTGGAATGCTGTAGTGTCAAGGACATAGCCGAAACGCGGGGCCGGTCGGTCGAAACCGTCCGGGCGCAGATCAAGGCGATCCTCGGCAAGACCGAAACCCGCAGCCAGATCGAACTGATCCGCCTTGCCCTGTCGATGATGGACATCGCGGGCGCGACCGAAGACGCCCAGCCCGGCCCGCGTCTCATCAGCCAGGGCCTTGGCCAGCTGGAGCCCTTGCCCTTCCGCACCGTGTTCGACGCGGACGACCGCGCCATCGACTACCTCATCCTCGGCGATCCCAAGGGCACGCCGGTCCTGTTCTTCCACATGGATTTCGGGTTCGTCCGCTGGACCGTGTCGGCCGAGGCCGAGGCGGCGCGGCTCGGCCTGAAGGTCATCGTGCCGGTGCGCGGTGGCTTCGGCCATTCCGACCCGACACCCAAGGGCGCGAATTTCGGTGATGTCGCGGCGCGCGACGCCATCCGCGTGCTGGACGAGGAGGGCGTCACATCCTGCCCTGTCCTCGCGCTGGCCGCCGATCACATGATCGCGCTGCGGCTGGAACAACTGCGCCCCGGCACCGTCACCGCCATCGTCGCGGCGGGCGGGTACTTTCCCTGCGTCACCTCGGAACAGGTGGAGCGGATGCACAAATGGCACCGGTTTATCCAGGCAGGCGCGCGGTATACGCCGCATCTGCTGCCGTTCCTCGTCAAGGCGGGGTTCCACCTTGCGCGGCGCGGCGGCAAGCGCGCCTTCGTGCATTCGGTCTTCGGCGAAAGCCCCGCCGACATCGCCACTTTCGAGGATGAAGAGGTGTTCGAGGCGCTGGTGACCGGGTCCGAGGTCTGCCTGTCGGACACCCATTCCGCGCATGACGGCTTTACCCGGCAGACCCTGTGGGAGCACGGCCCCGACCTGCCGAAGCTGCTTAAATGGAGCGAGGGGCGCTTCCCCTACCATTCGCTCAACGGGTTGCAGGACCCCGGCATGCATCCCGACACGATTGCCGAACATGCCGCCGCCCATCCGTGGATCGAATTCAAGCTCTACGAAGACGCGGGCCAGCTTCTGTTTTTTCGCCACTGGCGTGACGCGCTGGCGCTGATCCTGCGATATCTCTGACCCTTTGCCTTCATTTTACCCCATTTGGGGGATGTGGGGCCGCGCCTGACCGGGCAAGGTCACGGGTATTGAAGCAGAGATTTTATCAAGATGTTCAATGAGTACCTTTACGGTCTCGACGTTGTGCTGCTGTGCAAGGCGGCGGGAGTGGCCGGATTTTTATTGTATATGGCGAGTTTCGCCGCGCTGCAGTTGGAGCTTATTGAAGGCCAGGGCCTGATGTATCCCCTCTCCAATGTATTGGCAGCGTCCCTCGTGTTGGTGAGCCTCGCGGCGGAGTGGAACCTGGCATCAGCAATGATCCAGGTGTCGTGGATCACCATCGGCACGGTCGGCGCGGTCTTGCGACTGCGTCGGCCGCGCATTTTCCAGCCAACGTGATTTCCGAACCGTAAACAGTGTTGTGACGGATCGGTTTTGGATTTGGCCTGCGCCGCCTGCTAGGCTGGTACGGGTTCATCCGGGGCTGACACGCAACATGACGTCGTTCGAATACAAGGTGGTTCCCGCGCCGCAGCGCGGACAGAAGGCGCGGGGCGTTCGCGGCGTCGAGGCCCGGTTCGCGCTGGCCATGGAACGCGTGATGAACGAGATGGCCGAAGGCGGCTGGGAATACCAGCGCAGCGACACGCTGCCCTGCGAAGAGCGCAGCGCGCTGAACGGGCCGACCACAACCTACCAGACGATGCTGATCTTTCGCCGGGCGCGTCCCGACGACGTGGCCGCGTTCCGCCCCCGCCAGCTTGAAACGCCCGCGCAGGCCCCGGCGCTGCCGCCGCTGGCCGAGCCCGCGCCTGCGCCGGTGGCTGAGGCAAAGGTGACGCCCGTCCGCCCGGCACGCGCCGATCTGAGCGTGGTGCAGGATGCGCCGCCGGTGGACGAGGTCAAACCCGCTCCGGCCCCCGAACCCAAGACCAAGCGCAGCAAGGCAACCCAGCGGATGAGCCCGGCCTTGCTGGAGCGTGCGCGCCAGATGGCGGCACGCGCCAAGTCGGATGTTGCGGCAGAATAAAAGCGCCCGCGTCAGCGCCTAGGGGCGCAGGACGATGCAGGTGGTCGATCCGGTCGCATAAAGCTTGCCATCCTCGACCCCGCGCAACTCTCCGTTGGCGACGCCGGTGGACCGGCCCATGTGCTGCACCACGCCACGCGCCGCGACCTGCATGCCCAGCGGGACGGTACGGGTGATATTCACCTTGTATTCCAGCGTGGTATAGCCCGTTCCCTTTTCCAGCATCGTCATCACCGCGCAGGCCATGCAGCTGTCGAGCAGCGTGCCGTACCAGCCGCCGTGCACCGTGCCGATCGGGTTGCAATGGTCAAAGGTCGGGCTGCCCTCGAACGTGACCGCGCCCGGCGCGACGTCGGTCACGCGATAGTTGAGCGTCTTGCCGATGGGTGGGGCGGGCAGGGTGCCGTCGAGCACGCCCTGCATGAAGGCGAGCCCGGTCATGCCAAGCATCTCGGCCGTGGTCAGCAGGTCGTCTGGTCCCGCGGCGTATTTCACGCTGAATGGGCCCCGTCGGCGAGGGATTTGACGAAGGACAGCACCTCGGCCGGGGATTTGCCCTCGGCGATTTCCGACACGATGGCCGATCCCACGACGGCGCCATCGGCGACCGAGGCGATCTCGCGCGCGGTCTCGGGCGTGCGGATGCCGAAACCCACGATCACCGGCAGGTCGGTCGCGGCCTTGATGCGCGCGACTTCCGGACCGACATCGCCCGACTGCGCCGCCGCCGCCCCGGTGATCCCGGTGATCGAGACGTAATAGACGAAACCGGACGTGTTCTGCAGCACCTTGGGCAGGCGCTTGTCGTCGGTCGTGGGCGTGGCGAGGCGGATGAAGTTCAGGCCCGCCGCCTGCGCGGGGATGCACAATTCGCTGTCTTCCTCGGGCGGCAGGTCCACGACGATCAGCCCGTCGATGCCCGCTTCCTTCGCCTCTTCGAGGAACCGGTCGACGCCGCGCGAATAGATCGGGTTGTAATACCCCATCAGCACTATGGGCGTGTCGCTGTCGCCTTCGCGGAAATCGCGCACCATCTGCAGCGTGCGCTGCAGCGTCATGCCTGCTTCGAGCGCGCGTTGCCCCGCAAGCTGGATCGTGGGGCCATCGGCCATGGGATCGGTGAAGGGCAGGCCCAGTTCGATCACGTCGACGCCCGCGCCGGGCAGGCCTTTGACCACTTCCAGCGCGGTGTCATAATCGGGATCGCCGGCCATGACGTAAGAAACAAAGGCCTTTTTCCCCGCCTTGCGCAGTTCTGCAAATTTCGCGTCGATCCGAGACATGTCCGCTCCCCTTCTGGCGTGCCAGATGTGCCGGGGGCGGGCGGAAAGGTCAACGCCTACTCGACATTCACCATCCAGCCGACGCCGAAGCGGTCGCGGCAGGTGCCGAAACCCTTGGCCCAGAAGGTGGGCTCGAACGGCATGGTGACCTCGCCGCCGTCGCTCAGCCTGTCGAACAGCGCGCGGCCATCCTCGACACTGTCGACCGAGACATTGATCGCCATGCCGTTATGGCCAGCGAAGGGTTCGGTCCCGCCGGTATCCGAGACCATCAGCATCACGCCGCCGAGGTCGAGCCGCGCATGCGCGATGCGGTCGCGGTTGGCGTCGGTCACCCATGGCATGTCGCCCGGCATGTCGCCGAAGGTCATCATGTCGGGCACCTCGCGGTCGAACACCTGCGCGTAATGGGTGATGGCCGCGCGGGCGGTGCCGTCGAAGGTGATGTAGGGGTTGAGCTTCATGGTCGTGGCTCCCGTCAGGTCGCGGGCAGGCTACCGCGTTCGGGGTGGCCGGTCAGCGGAAGAGGCGGCGCCAGAGGCGGGTCAAGAGGCCGGGGCCGCGCAGGGCCGCGTCGCGCTTGGCGCGTTCGATATCGCGGTGGTCGATCACCCGCTCGGCACAGCCGCAATTTTCGCCAAGGGCGACCTTGGACATGTAGAACCGGTCAAAGCTTTCGGGTTTGGGTGGGCGTCGCATGTTGGCAAAATAGCACGATTGCGGCCGCGACGATAGGAGCTCCGGTCCGGCGCGGAATCAAGGCCGCAGGCCGCCGCGCCATCGACGGGCCGCCCCCCGGCGCGTCGATCTGGCAGATCTTGGTGCACCGCTTGGGCGTCGTTCGGGTTTGGCAACAATAAAGCGCGCAGCACCCAGTGCGGATCTACGCACCGCGGCCCGCCGATGGCGCGGCTCTGCCCTTGCGCCCTGCGGTTCGCGGCTCTAACAGGGGCGCGGCACAGCAAAGGGGCGCGCAGATGGGTTTCAAGATGGGTATCGTCGGGCTTCCGAACGTCGGAAAATCGACGCTTTTCAACGCCCTGACCAAAACCGCCGCCGCGCAGGCCGCGAACTTTCCGTTCTGCACGATCGAACCCAACGTGGGCGACGTGGCGGTGCCCGACGCGCGGCTCGACAAACTGGCCGAGATCGCGAAAAGCCGGCAGGTGATCCCGGCGCGCATGACCTTTGTCGACATCGCGGGGCTGGTGAAGGGCGCGTCCAAGGGCGAGGGCCTCGGCAACCAGTTCCTCGCCAATATCCGCGAGGTCGACGCCATCGCCCACGTGCTGCGCTGTTTCGAGGACGGCGACGTCACACATGTCGAGGGCCGGGTGGACCCGGTCGCCGATGCCGAGACGATCGAAACCGAACTGATGCTGGCCGATATCGAGAGCCTCGAAAAGCGGTTGCAGAACATCGTGCGCAAGGTGCGCGGCGGCGACAAGGAGGCGGTGCAGCAGGAACGCCTGATGAAGGCGGCGATGGAAGCCCTGGAAAACGGCCAGCCCGCCCGCACGGTCGAGGTGTCGGACGAAGACGCCAGGCAATGGTCGATGCTGCAGCTTCTGACCACCAAGCCCGTCCTCTACGTCTGCAACGTGGCCGAGGACGAGGCCGCGACCGGCAACGCACATTCCGCCGCCGTGGCCGAGATGGCCGCCGCCCAGGGCAACGCGCATGTCATCATCTCGGCCCGGATCGAGGAAGAAATCAGCCAGCTCGACGACGACGAGCAGGAGATGTTCCTGTCCGAGATGGGGCTGGAAGAGCCGGGCCTCGATCGCCTGATCCGCGCGGGCTACCAGCTTTTGAACCTCGAGACCTATTTCACCGCCGGGCCCAAGGAGGCGCGGGCCTGGACGATCCCGGCAGGCACTTCGGCGCCGAAGGCGGCAGGGGTGATCCACGGCGATTTCGAGAAGGGGTTCATCCGGGCCGAAACCATCGCCTTCGACGATTACGTCGCGCTGGGCGGCGAGCAGGCGGCCAAGGAAGCGGGCAAGATGCGGGCCGAGGGCAAGGGCTACACCGTCAAGGACGGCGACGTCCTGCACTTCCTGTTCAATACCTGATCCTTTGGGCGGGGTCGGCTGGGGACCAGCCGACCTACCCGCAGAGCGGCGCCGTAGGTCGGCTGCTTGCCAGCCGACCCCCTTTGCGGATGTGGCGTCGAGCAAGAGCCGTTGCGCATCCATGCCCTCGCACCTCGCGCGCCCCGCGTGCTAGACTGCGCGCCGACACGCACCCCTCAGGAGCCTTCCCATGACCGACACATACGAGCCGCCGAAAGTCTGGAAATGGGAGGCGGCCTCGGGCGGGCAATTCGCCAATATCAACCGCCCCGTCGCGGGCGCCACGCACGAGAAGGAGCTGCCGGTCGGCGAGCATCCCTTCCAGCTGTATTCGCTGGCCACGCCCAACGGCGTGAAGGTCACGATGCTGTTCGAGGAGCTTCTGGCGGCGGGCCATGACGCCGAATACGACGCGTGGCTCATTCGCATCAACGAGGGCGACCAGTTCGGATCGGGCTTCGTCGAGGTCAATCCCAACTCCAAGATCCCCGCGCTGATGGACCGGTCGGGCGATGCGCCCCTGCGGGTGTTCGAAAGCGCCTCGATCATGCTGCACCTGGCCGAGAAGTTCGGGGCCTTCATCCCCGGTGGCCACGCCCGGACCGAGATGATGAACTGGCTCTTCTGGCAGATGGGCAGCGCGCCCTATCTTGGCGGCGGGTTCGGCCATTTCTACGCCTACGCGCCCGAGAAGTGGGAATATCCGATCAACCGGTTCGCGATGGAGGCCAAGCGCCAGCTTGACGTGCTGGACCGGCACCTCGCGGACAACGAGTGGATGGCGGGCAGCTATTCCATCGCCGACATGGCGATCTGGGCGTGGTACGGGCAGCTGGCGCTGGGGCGGCTTTATTCCGCCGCCGAATTCCTCGACGTCGAAAGCTATGAACACGTGCAGCGCTGGGCAAAAACCATCGACGCGCGCCCAGCCACCCTGCGCGGCCGCATGGTCAACCGCACCTTCGGCGAGCCCGAACTGCAGCTTCACGAACGCCATTCCGCCGCGGATTTCGACACGAAGACGCAGGACAAGATCGCGCCCGAAGAGTGATCCCCCGGCCGTCAGGCTGCGACATTCTGGCACTCTGGCGATTCCAGGTGATCCGAACGCGGGCGCCGTCCGTATTGATGGAAAAACCTGCGCCAGAGGGAACCATGAAGATCAGCTCGTTCGAATTGTCACGAACGTTTCTTGATACGGTGAGCGACGTCACCGATGATCGCGTTGACCGCCTTGCGGACAGCTTTGCGTTTGAGCTCCTTGAAGGTCCCGAAGACCTTGCTGCATTGCTCGCACGTGACAATGGTGTCGTCGGCCGGATGGTGGTCGAAGACGAGACCGGTGCTCCCACAGTGTTCGCACTCAAACTGGACGCGGACTAGGTCCATCGCGGTCCTCCATGGGGCGCATGTAGTTGTCTGCTCCAATGTACGCAAGCATGCGTAAGCATATTGTTACAACGCCGCGGGCCGCCTGAATATGGGTTCTGGGCCGTATGCGGATTGCGGGTTGTGCCTCGCGTTTCAAGCCAATAAGCAGGTCAGCGGAGACGTGGCCGAGTGGTCGAAGGCGCTCCCCTGCTAAGGGAGTAGGCGGGAAACCGTCTCGAGGGTTCGAATCCCTTCGTCTCCGCCACTTTACTCGAATAGGCTACCACACAACTAACTGATAGTAGGGTGGAATTCGGCGTTTTCGCGCTGATGGCGTTGTTTGGTCCGCTTGATTTGCTGCACATCTTGCTACACAATATGCTGCACAAATGGGGGATCTCTCCGCCATGAGCATTGCAAAACGAGGCCGTCTCTACCACCTCCGCCGTCGCGTCCCGCGCCGGTATCGGAGCATCGAGCCACGCGAAACCGTCTGGATCAGCCTGCATACCGATTCCGAGACCATCGCGCGCAGCAAGGCGGATCGCGCCTGGTCCCAGATGATCGAGGCCTGGGAGGCGCGGCTGGCCGGGAACAGTGAAGATGCAGAGGCCCGCTACGAAGCCGCGCGCGACCTCGCCCGGGCGCGCGGCTTTCGGTATCTGGATGTGGGGGCGGTGGCCAAGTTGCCGGTTGAGGAAGTCGTCGAGCGCGTCGAGGCGATCCCAGCCCCGGTGAAGCAACCCGATGCCATCGAAGCCGCTGCCCTTCTCGGCACCGTCCCTGAGCCGCGCATTACGGTTACCAGGGCGCTGGAGCTTTATTGGACGCTTGCCAAGGAGAGGACCCTCGGCAAAAGCGAAGACCAACTGCGCCGCTGGGAAGCGCCGCGCAAGAAGGCGGTGAAGAACTTCGTGGCTGTCGTCGGCAACAAGGAGATCGCCAACATCACCCGCGACGACATGCTGGACTTCTCTCGTCAAGACAATTCAGTGAAAGCTTGCTTGAAAGCTGGTCGCCGTCAGCGACACATGCGCATCAAGCGGCGGGCGCAACTCGAAATCTTTGGGCGTTCGTGCGAAGTTCCAAAGGCGAAACAAGCACCATTCCTCGTGCCGTTCATCTGCCACTGCAAGTTCATTGCGCGAGACATGGAACGGCGTGCGTTCCCACCCGTTTGTGATCTTCACCTCGATGAGACGCTGCCGTCCGTCTGCATCGAAACTGGCAATTTCATAACCCGCGCCATCCCCGTCTTCTTCGGGCACCCAGCGGATTTGTTGTGCTAAGTCCTCCCTCCCCGCTGCAGTCAGCGTGTCACGCTCGTGCTTCAAGACACGTTCCTCCCCAGCCTTGCCAATGGCACGGTTGCGTTCATCCCGCGCGGCCACGTCTAATTTCTTGGCGATGTGGAGCATCTGCTCGAGCTCGTCGGGCGGTGGCTAGTTGGTCAGAGCAGGTGCAGGCCCGACCCAGAGTTGCGCCGCCTCGGCGATACCTTCGAGTGGCCGCGAAGAGAGGGTGCGTTGCGTCCAATCGGGGTTGAGCGCCAACCATCGCAAGACTGCGACGATCAGGCTGGTCTGGAAGTTGAAGGAAGGTTTGTACCCCATGATCCACGCCTCGCCGAGTCCCTTGAGCACGGCGCTGACATACTGGTGTTTGTACTCGACGGACCCGTCCGAGCGGTCGTTCAGGCGCGGTAGAAGCTGCCGCCGATGCTCCGCTTTGTTGTAGGGGCGGCCTGCCACGTCGTCGGCCAGCATAGCGAAGTAATCCGCGACGATCAGGTCGTTCTCGGCATCTGTCCACGCTTGGCTCGACATCATGCCAGGCTAAGGTACGGCTTTACCGATGTCACCAATAGCCCACTGCAGCCGCTGACAGCGCTCGCCTCGCCAAGTGAGTCATTGGACAAGCGGTACAAATTGCCCAGAGTGCTTGGTTAGCGCCTGATAGCAAATGCCTTCAGCGCTCAGCAGCCGACGCCGAGTCAGAAGGGCTTCTCTTCGTCGGTTCTATCGAATAGTTTATGTGCACTGGCGTCGGCTATCCGGCGCCGTTTTGTGTTGAAAGAGCCCAGGAGACGTCGTGCAGTTCATTCGAACAGAATTGAACGACTCAGTCGTTTTGCTCGCAAGGTCACCCGATCCTGACGAACGTTGTATCGGTCGGAACTACTTGATCGAAGAAAATGTCTCTGATCAGCGGCGCGACGAGGTAGAGTTTTACGAGGAGCGATCATCGGACGTCCGTGAAGTCGTGAATAGCTACTTTGTTGACAGCGTCCAAGGGCTGGCACGGGGCCACAGTTCATCGACTTTCGACGAGGCAATCTGAACCGCCCCGGGTTTACCGGAGAGTTTCTGGTTCAATAGTTAGGCT
>NZ_AQQZ01000007.1 GCF_001205715.1 Pseudaestuariivita atlantica | reverse complement strand
GATCGAACTGACCGGCACCCACACGCTGACGACGGACGATTTCCTGATCTAACCCCCCCAACTCCCAACCACTCCAAAGAGCTACAAGACACTGAAATATATTGATTTTCTGCGCAGTCGTTCGACTTGCGCCCTACCCTTCCTGTCTGTGAAAGGACGTTGAAATGACGATTACCTTCGGTACCGACTTCTCCCTCGACACCATCACCTCTGCCTTTGTCGTGGAATACGGGCGCGGCTTTGACCTTGGCGACGGACGGGTCCTTTATGCGTGGTCCGACCCGGACGACTCGCTCGTCTATTTCTCCATCCACGATGTCGAGGGCACCCAACTGGTGGGCGAGCAGGTCATCGATGCCGCGTCGGAACCGGATGTCGTGGGGCCGTTGGGCTTCAACCAGGCGGCCTTTGCCGCGATCCCCCTGACCGGGGGCGGCGTGCGCATTTTCTACGCCACCGATGACGACCAGTTGTTTCCGCTCGACGCAGCGCAGGCATACCGCGACTTCGATGCGGCGGGCACACCGCTGGGCGCGTCGGTGCCGCTGGGCGGCGACCAGAATTTCACCTTCGAAAACTCGGTTTCGGCGATCCTGTCCAACGGTAACATCGCGATCATGAGCGATGGCGGCCTGCTGATCCTCGACCCCACGGGCAACGTCGTGGGCGGCAGCACGGTGGCGCCGGGGTTCACGGGATCGGACAACAGCTATGCCATCGTGGAAACCGGCAGCGGCATCATGGTGCTGACAGCCGTGCGCAACTACGTCTTCGCCAATGGAGGCGTCAGCTGGCAACAGCAGGTCGAGGTACAGACATTCGAGCTGAACGGCGCGCAGATTTCGGCCCCGCAGGCGCTGACAGACGTGTTCAACGCCAGCACGATCGCCAGCTTCGTCAGGGGCCACATTTCGGCGGACCGGCTGACTGACGGGCGCGTCGCCGTCGCCTATACCTACCAGCCCGAACCGGGCGCGGCGGACGGGCTCGACATCCAGGTACTGATCCTCAACACCGACGGATCGATCGATGCCGGGCCGTTCGCAGGCAATCCCAACTCCCTGTCGGGGCGGCAATTCATGCCCAGCCTTCACGCGCTCGACGATGGCGGATTCGTGGTGCTGTACGAAGACGACGAAAGCCAGCAATCCGGACCCGACAACTGGGAGGCACAGCGTTTCACCGCATCCGGCCAGCCGTTCGGCGAGGCCGCCGATTACGACTCGCGCTTCGGGCAGGCCACGTATTCGCAGTTCGAAAGCATCATCCTCTCGGACGGGCGCGGCCTCGTGATCGACGAGGGAGGCAACGCCACGGTGATCCGGATCGACACGTCGATCCAGCCGCCCATGGGCCCCACCCCCGGCAATGACGATCTGCAGGGCACGCCGCAGAACGACGTGGTGGACCTGCTGGACGGCAACGACCGGTTCGACGCGCTGGCAGGCGATGACAGCGTGCTGGGCAATACCGGCGACGATTTCATCTTCGGCGGCTCCGGCATCGACACGCTGGAGGGTGGAGACGGCGACGACACGCTCGACGGTGGCGCGGGCGGCGACGTGCTGGACGGTGGCGACGGGTACGACATCGCCGATTACGGCTCGGCCACGCGCTCGGTCCGGGTGGATTTGCAGAACCCCAACATCTCGTTCAACGACGCGGCGGGCGACAGCTTCATCTCGATCGAGGAATACCGCACCCATGACGGCATCGACCAGTTGAGGGGCGATGCGGGCGACAACATCTTCCGCACCGGCGGCGTATCCGACCGCCTCTATGGCCGCGCGGGCGACGACATGCTGTTCGGTGAAGCGGGTGCCGATGCCTTCTATGGCGGCCTTGGCGCCGACATAATGACGGGCGGCTCGGATGCCGGGCGCAGGGATCGCTACATCTATTTCAACGCCTCCGAGTCCGGCGTGGGCACGGGCAACCGCGACGTGATCACCGACTACGTGGCGGGCGAGGACCGGATCGAATTGTCGAGGATCGACGCCGACCTGACGCAAGGCTTCAAGCAGCGCTTCGACTTCATCGGTGACGCGGCCTTCTCGGGCACCGGCGGCGAACTGAGGTTCGAACAGCAGGGCGGCATCACCCTCGTTCAGGCGGACCGCGATGGCGACGGGATGGCCGATTTCGAGATCGAACTGACCGGCACCCACACGCTGACGACGGACGATTTCCTGATCTGATCCCGGTTGACCCAGCGTCAGTTAATTCTTGCCATGCGGGGTTTCGCGTGGCCTACTCCCTGTATTGAAGTTCATTTTTATTCGTTCAGGGATTTGTCACATGACAGCTGTCACGCCTCTTGGCCCCAACCAGATTGCCAACACCTTCACCTCCAACCGTCAGGACGACCCGCATGTCGCCGCTCTCGCGGGCGGCGGTTCGGTTGTTGCCTGGGAAAGCTTCGATCAGGACGGCGCGGATGACGGGATCTATTTCCAGGTCTTCCGCCCCGACGGCACCACGCTGGGCAGCGAACGCCGCGCCAACACCACCACCCAATCCTACCAGTCCGACCCGCAGGTGGCGGGCCTGCCCGATGGCGGCTTCGTCGTCGTGTGGGAGAGCGAAGGCAATGACGGCAGCGATGACGGCATCGTCATGCGCATCTTCAACCCCAACGGCACGCCCCGCACGGGAGAGATCAACGTCAACACCACCACCATCGGCGACCAGAGCGACCCCGAGGTCGCGGTGCTCGCCGACGGGACGATCGTCGTGGCGTGGGAGGCAGAAGGTCAGGACGTCTTCGCCTACGGCGTCGTAGGCCGCCGCTATGACAGCGACGGCAATCCCATGGGTGGCGAGGTTCTGCTGAACCAGAACCAGTCCAACAGCGAATACCGCGTCGACATCGCCGCGCTGGATGACGGCGGCTTCGTCGCGGTCTGGCAGTCGTGGGACGGCGCGACCGAAACCTCCTATGGCCGGGTCTTCAATGCCGACATGACGGCGCGCGGCAACGATTTCGAGGTCACGCTGCCCAACACCTTCAACTCGTCCGACGTGTTCGGCCTGTTCCGCGTGCAGGTCGCGGCGCTGTCGGATGGCGGCTTCGTCGTCGCGGGGTCCTTTGAATCGACCCTGCCCGTCAGCATCGGCGTCTATGCCATCATGTACGACGCGGCGGGCGACCGGCGCACGGGCGCCGCCGGGGAGATCGTCGAATTCGCCGATCCCGGCACCTATATCGGCGAGCCATCGGTCGCGGGCACCCTCGATGGCGGGTTCGTCGCCACGATCAGCTCCAACCGCGACGGAGGTGAGCCCGAAGACACGGTGATCGTGCGCTACAACGCCGATGGCGTCTCCGTGGGCGACCCGGTCATCGGAAACGACGCGGTGTCCGGCCCGACCGAGAATGACGATGGCCGGATCGACGTTCTGACCAGCGGCCGCATCGCCGCCGTGTGGGAGACAGGAAACACCTCGGGCACGATTTCCGAGGTCGTCGTGTCGTTCTTCGCGTCCGAGCTTTACGGCACCGCTGCGAACAACAGCTTTGCCGTGCCCGATGGCGGCACCGCGATCATGGGCTTCGGCGGCACCGACACCGCCGACTACTCCGCCGCCACGGGCCGCGTGCTGGTCGACTTCCAGTCCGACGTCTCCGGCGCGGGCTTTGCACGCTTCTTCGATCTGGGCGCGGCGGTGGGCGATACCTACGATTCCGTCGAAAACGCCATCGGCGGCGCCTTCGCCGACAACCTGCGCGGCGACGGCGCGGCGAACGTGCTGGAGGGCGGCGGCGTCAGCGACCGGCTCTATGGCCGCGCGGGCGACGACACGCTCGACGGCGGCGCGGGGGCGGACGCGATCTACGGCAACCTCGGCGCGGACGAGATGACCGGCGGGCCGGGCGCGATCCGCGACCGCTTCATCTATTTCCAGGCCAACGAGACCGGCGTGGGCCCCGGCAACCGCGACGTCATAACCGATTTCACCCCCGGCGAGGACCGGATCGAGTTGAGCCGGATCGACGCCGACACCACCCAAGGCTTCAAGCAACGCTTCGACTTCATCGGCGATGCGGCGTTTTCGGGCACCGGCGGCGAATTGCGCTACGAACAGACCGGCGGCGTGACCATCGTTCAGGCCGACCGCGACGGCGACGGTGTGGCCGACATGGAGATCGAGTTGACCGGCACGCTCACGCTCACCGCGACCGATTTCCTGATTTGAGGGTTTTTCCAGTGTAACACGTTTATTTCATTCACATATCTACCACGGGGAGATAGTGCGATGCCAACCTTTACCGGAGACGAATTCAACAACTATCTCGAAGGCACCAACGGCGTCGACGTGATCCGCGGCCTTGAAGGCAACGACGAACTGGTGGGTCTTGACGGCAATGACCGCCTGTTCGGCGGTCCCGGCGACGACAGCATCTATGACGGCAACGGCGATGACGAGGTCGATGCCGGGCCGGGCCGCGACTGGTCCTATTATTCGGCCGGTAACGACACGATCGACGGCGGCGACGATTTCGACCGCATCGATTACGGGCTGGCACCTGGCGGGATCGTGGCCGACCTGCAGGCGGGCACGATATCCGATGGCGGCGGCGGCATCGACACCGTGCGCAACGTCGAACGCATCATTGGATCGGCCTTTGACGACGTTCTCGAAGGCACGGATGGGCGCAACTCGTTCAGCGGCGAAGGCGGCAACGACTTGATCGACGGGCGCGGCGATTTCGATTTCGTCTGGTACGGACGCTCGCCCGGCGGAATCGACGTGGACCTCGCCAGCGGTGCCGTGACCGGGGCCGAGGGCAACGACACGCTGATGTCCATCGAGGGCCTCGGGGCCACGAATTACGACGACACGATCCGGGGCAGCGACGCGGACGAGTATTTCACCCTCGACCAGGACGGCGACATCTACACGCCGAACTACCTGGTCGGCGGCAACGACTACCTCGACGGGCGCGGCGGCATCGACATGGTCGATTACAACAACGCCACAAATCCCGTCACGGTCGACCTTGGCCAGCAGACCGCGACCGACGGGCTGGGCAACACCGACACGCTGATCAGCATCGAAATCGTGCGCGGGTCGACCTTCGGCGACATGCTGACCGGCAGCGGCGGTGCCGAGGAATTGCGGGGCGGCTCCGGCAACGACACGCTCGAAGCGCTGGCGGGCAACGACACCCTGTCCGACGGTCCGGGCGACGACGTGTCGAATGGTGGCGCGGGTGATGACGTGTTCATCCTCGGGCTCGAAGGCGGCATGGACATGCTTGATGGCGGTGACGGGATCGACACGCTCATCCTCCCGCTGGAAGGCATCACCGGCGCGGTGCCCTCCTTCGTGGACCTCATCGCGGGCGAAGTGGGCGCCATCGGCTTTCCCAACGGTCGCGACACGGTCATGAACATCGAAAACGTCACCATCGAAGGGGACGTCGACGTCGCCTTCACCGGTGACGGCATGAACAACCTGCTGACCGGCAGCGGCGGCGACGACACGCTGATCGGTGGCGATGGCGACGACACCCTCCTGCCCGGCGCGGGCGTGGACGAGGTCGATGGTGGCGCCGGCATCGACATGGTCAGCTACGTGGGTGCCACGCGCTCGGTCCGGGTCGACCTGCAGAACCCCGCGCTCAACTACAACGACGCCGCCGGCGACACCTTCACCGATGTCGAGGTCTTCCGGACCGGCGCGGGCATCGACCAGTTGCGCGGGGATGCATCCGGCAACGTGTTCTATACCGGTGAAGTGTCCGACCGGCTTTATGGCCGCGCGGGCGATGACACGCTGTTCGGTGAAACCGGGGCCGATGCCTTCTATGGCGGGCTCGGGGCGGACGTGATGACCGGCGGCGACGATGCCGGACGCCGCGACCGCTTCATCTATTTCAACGCCGCCGAAACCGGCGTCGGCGCGGGCAACCGCGACGTGATCACCGATTTCGTCCCCGGCGAGGACCGGATCGAACTGTCACGGATCGACGCGGACCTGACGCAAGGCTTCAAGCAGCGCTTCGACTTCATCGGCGATGCCGCCTTCTCGGGCACCGGCGGCGAACTCCGGTTCGAGCAACAAGGCGGGATAACCCTCGTGCAGGCCGACCGCGACGGCGACGGCGTGGCCGATATGGAGATCGAACTGACCGGCACGCTCACGCTCACCGCGACCGATTTCCTGATCTGACATTCGACGCCCGGCACCGTCGAATTTGGCTGGCATTGTCGGGCCGGCTGAATAAACTGGCACCCGTAAGCCATTTTTCATTTCGTTTTGTGGAGCAATCCCAATGCCTTTCATGTTCCAAGACGCGACCATTCGCGTCGGTTCCTCCGTATCTGCCGACAACCAGGTCTCGCCCGTTCTGATCCCTCTGGACAATGACCGCATGGTGGCCGTGTTCGCGACGCGCAACACCGCCACCGGCAACCGCGGGATCGAGGTCGAAGTGCTCGACAGTGATCTGTCCGACCTCGGCGGCGCGATCGACGTGGTTGACACGACCGGCATCTCGATCGACCAGGTCGACGCCGCGACGCTGAGCGACGGGCGGTTCGTCGTGGTCTGGGCCATCAACCTGCCCGGAGCCGACCGCGAGATCGCCTTCCAGGTCTTCAATGCCGACGGCAGCACCAGCGGCCCCGAAGGCACGGTCGCGGATGCCGAGGACCTGTTCAACCAGGGCCTCGCGGTGACCGCGCTGGCCTCTGGCGGTTTTGCCATCGCATGGGCGAACACCACCGATTCCGCCGAAGGCACCCAGACCTTCCTGCAACGCTTTGACGGGTCGGGCGCGCCGGTGGGTGGCGTGTTCACCGTCGCCTCGGACGACACCACCGTCGAATTCGAACCCGACGTGGCGACGCTGGAGAATGGCGACATCGTCCTGTCATGGAGAGCCTTCAACCAGTCGGCGAGCGACAACACCGTCACCTTCCAGATCCTCGACGGTGACACGGGCGCGGCGCAGACGGGCCAGATCGAACTGTCCCTGCCCTCGCTCGGAGAAGACTTCGTCTCGACCGCGTCGTTCATCGCGCCCCGCCCCGGTGGCGGGTTCTTCCTTGCCGGGCAACTGATCGCCGATTCCGGCGATGCCGGGCTCTTCGTGCAACCCTATAACGCCTCGGGCGCGACGGTGACCGGCGGCGGCACGATCCTCGAAGATCCGGGCGACGCGTTCCTTGAATTCACCCACGTCGCGGTCGCCAACGACGACCTTGCCGCACTCGCCTTCACCCGCGTCGATTTCACCCTCGGAGACAGCTTCGCCGTTGTCGCGCCGATCTTCGGTGACGGGCTGCTGGGCGACCCGATGATCGTCGAGGGACGGCTCGCTTCCGGCAATACCGAGGTGTTCGACGACGTCGCGCAGGTCGACGTGGCGTTCCAGTCCGATGGCAGCCTGGTGGCGTTGCTGAGCGAGTTGGACTTCACCTCCAGCGGCACCCACGACATCGCGGTCGGGCGCATCTCGATCGCGACGACGGGCACGCCCGGTGACGACCTGATCCCCGACGCGCCGGGCGCGCAGGCCTTCTTCGGCGGGGCCGGCATCGACACGCTGGACTTTTCCGCAAGCACCGACCGCGTGCTGGTCGACCTGCAAAGCGACGTGTCCGGCGCGGGCTTCGCGCGTTTCTTCGGCGCGGGCGCCGGTGAGGGCGACACCTTCTTCTCGATCGAGAACGTGATCGGCAGCGCCTTCGCCGACAACCTGCGCGGCGACGGCGCGGCGAACGTGCTGGAAGGCGGCGGCGTGTCCGACCGGCTTTACGGTCGCGCGGGCGATGACACGCTCGACGGCGGCGCGGGGGCGGACGCGATGTACGGCAATCTCGGCGCGGACGAGATGACGGGTGGCACCGGCGCGATCCGCGACCGCTTCATCTACTTCCAGGCCAACGAGACGGGTGTGGGCGCGGGCAACCGCGACGTCATCACCGACTTCACGCCCGGCGAGGACCGGATCGAGTTGTCGAGGATCGACGCCGACATCACCCAGGGCTTCAAGCAGCGTTTCGATTTCATCGGCGACGCGGCGTTTTCGAACACGGCGGGCGAGTTGCGGTTCGAACAGGTGGGCGGCGCGACCATCGTGCAGGCCGACCGAGACGGCGACGGCGTGGCCGATTTCGAGATCGAACTGACCGGCACGCTCACGCTCACCGCGACCGATTTCCTGATCTGACGGGCACGGGCGGCGCCGTCAAATCCTGATTGACAGGGCCGCCTTACCCGGCGTTAAGGTTCCTCATTTGAAACCGCTATAACGCGCGGGAACATCGCGTTGCGGGACTTTTCAAGGGGGGATCGACATGACCATCCAGTTCGACACCGCGGCGGAAACCTTCATCGGCTTTGGCGGGACGCGCACCACCACCGGCTCGGGCGGCAGCTATCGCGTCGACGACGCGGCGGTCTTCGTGTCCGGCAACCAGGTCGCCGCGATCAACGACGACGGCGTGGTGTTCAGAGCGACCGAGTTCGCCGATGCGACCGGGCTCGGCCTCGGCAACCTGTTGCCCTACCACGTGCACGACAACGGCGACGGCACGTTCAACATCTACTACCAGGTGCGCGACGCCGATCCCCTGCCCACCGTGATCACCAACTGGGTCGTCACCTTCGACCTTGCCACCGGGGCAGAGACCGCGCCCGCGACGCAACTGACCTCGGGCGCGTTCGGCGTGACCGACAATTCGATGATCTACAACGCCCATTCCCTGCCAAACGGGAACATCTTCGTCGTGCCCTTCACGTTCGAAGGCGACAACGCGCTGATCGTCGACCCGATGGGCACCGTCCTGCATACCGGCGACACGATCGGCGGGCGCGGCTTCACGGCGGCGAACAGCTACGGCTCGGACGTGACCGTGTCGGGAGACCTGATCTTCTATGCCTGGGTCGACAGCACGTCGGGCGAAGCGGGTTCGACCCACCTGCAGGTCTTCGACATGGAAGGAAACGAGGTCGTGGCGCCCCAGATGGTCAGCGATGCGGTCGGATCGGGATTTGGCCTGCCGCCCTCGGTCCAGGTCGCCACCCTGTCGGATGGTCGGGTCGTCGTCGTCTGGACCGACGCGGGCACCCAGGCCGAGGACACGAGCGGCACCTCCACCTGGTTCAAGATCTACAACACCGACGGCACCCTGTCGGTCGACAGCACGCTGGTGAACACGATCACCTCGGGCAACCAGGACACGCCGATGGTGATCGCCACCGAAAGCGGCTTCCTCATCGGCTACACGGTCTTCTCCTTCTCGCCGACCTTCGTGAACGAAGGCCGCCTGCGGGAATACGACAACAGTGGCACGCTCATCGATTCCCAGGACGGAACCCACCTTGCGGGCAGTTCCGCCATGGTGCGGATCGACAACAACAGCGCCATCATCCTCTCCGGCAACGCGATGGAGCTGATCCTGCCCGGCAGCGAAGGCTCGCTTGACCCATCCGGGTCTAACGAAACCGGCGATGGCGGGAACAACACCCTGACCGGCACCCCGCTCGGAGACAGGCTCGACGGTGCGGGCGGCAATGACAGCATCGACGGGCTTGGCGACAACGACACGCTGATCGGCGGCGACGGCAACGACACCATCGACGGGGGCGCTGGTAACGACTCGATCACCGGCGGGCCGGGCGACGACTCGATCCTCGGCGGCGCGGGCGACGACACGATCAATGACGGGCGTGGCAACGACACCGTGGATGCGGGCGACGGCAACGACACCTATGTGCGCAACCTGCAGGAGGACGGCTTCACCGCCGGCCAGTTCGGCGACGTCACGGTCGACCTGCAACTCGGCCAGTTGTTCGGACAGGACGTCCCCCAGTTCCCCGATTTCATCGCCAATTTCGAAAACGCGATCCTCGGCGGCACGCAGGCCTTCTACCTGCTCGGCACCGATGGCGCGAACCTGCTCCAGACCGCCGACGGCAACGACACCATCGACGGCCGCGGCGGAAGCGATACGCTGCGCGGGGGCGCGGGGGGCGACGTGCTGATGGACGGGCTCGGCGACGACCTCGTGTTCGGCGAAGACGGCGATGACATCCTTGTCATGGGCTCGGGACAGGACCATTTCGACGGCGGTGCGGGCAACGACACCATCGTGGTCGATACCGGCGACGATCAGGCCTCGGAATACACCGCCTTCGGCAACCTCGACACCGGCAATGGCGGACCGAACGAATTCGCGGGCTTCGCCGACAGCTTCGTCGATATCGAGAATTATCACTACACCGGCAACATCTTCATGACCCTGACCGGGACGAACGGCGCGAACGAGCTGTTCTCGGACAAGGGCGACGACTCGCTCTCGGGTCTCGACGGGGCCGACACGCTCATGGGCGGTGCCGGGGTCGACACCCTGCGCGGGGGCGCGGGGGACGACATCCTTGACGGCGGCGGCGGAGGAGACGTGCTGGATGGTGGTGACGGGTACGACATCGCCGATTACGGCTCGGCCACGCGGTCGGTCCGAGTCGACCTGCAGAACCCTGCGATCTCGTTCAACGACGCGGCGGGAGACAGCTTCATCTCTATCGAGGAATACCGCACCCATGACGGCATCGACCAGTTGCGCGGCGATGCGGGCGACAACATCTTCCGGACGGGAGGCGTCAGCGACCGCCTCTATGGCCGCGCGGGCGACGACATGCTGTTCGGCGAGGCCGGGGCCGATGCCTTCTACGGCGGGCTTGGGGCTGACATCATGACGGGTGGCGCGGATGCCGGGCGGCGCGACCGCTACATCTATTTCAACGCGGCGGAAACGGGCGTCGGCGCGGGCAACCGCGACGTCATCACGGACTACGTCGCGGGCGAGGACCGGATCGAGTTGAGCCGTATCGACGCCGACCTGACGCAAGGGTTCAAGCAACGCTTCGACTTCATCGGCGACGCGGCGTTCTCGGGCACGGGCGGCGAGCTCAGGTACGAACAGACCGGCGGCGTGACCATCGTGCAGGCCGACCGCGACGGCGACGGCGTGGCCGATTTCGAGATCGAGTTGACCGGTACCCACACGCTGACGACGGACGATTTCCTGATCTGAAACTCGTGAAATCCGCCCCTATAGGCGGATTCCACATTCTGCGCTAAAATGCCCCCGTTAATTGGTTCGAACCGCGTGCAAGTCGTGTCGGGGTTCCACCCCTCTCACGTCTCCACGCTTCATTTCGGCGTGCGGCCCTTTTCGTGCCGCCCAAGCGATTTCAATGCCCGCGGGGTCTTTCCCCCGCGATTTCAGGAAGGGGTTTCGCCATGATCGTGGACATGTTTCTGCCGATCTTTCCGCTCTACCGGATGACGCTCGAAGGGATCATCATCAACACGCTGCTGGATTCCGAAAACTACGAATTCGCAAACGACGGCAGTTCGCTGACCATCACCCGCACGATCAATGGCGAACAGGTCGAGGTTGTCTTTAACGGCCAGAACCTGAACGCCAACAACATGTCGGCGGGTGGCACGTTCTCGTCCATCACGGTCAAAGACGACACCGGCGCGACGGCGGCACACTTCACCCTCCCGGGCGACGTGCAGTTGTCCGACGCAGTGAACGCCGCGTTCAACGCGACCGAAGTCGGGAATATCCCGCCCATCGACATCGACCCGACCGTTCCCGGAGGGCTGTACGCCGGGGAGGATGCCAGCGTGCTTCTGGCGCTCGACATCTTCAACGTGCTGCTGATCCAGTTCGCCGGGTTCATCCAGATCCTGACCGGGTCCTTCTTCGACGACGTGGTCAACAGCTACCCCGTCGACGACAGCATCGCGACGCAGGGCGGCGACGACACGGTGCGCCTGTCGGACGGCAACGATACGATCGACGGTGGCGAAGGCACCGACACCGCCGATGGCCGCACGCTCGAAGCAGGCATGACCTTTGGCATCACGAGCGCGAATTTCGGCACGGCGGGCATCAACGCCTCGTTCTCGCTCAACAATATCGAGGCCCTGATCGGCACCGAATACGCCGACATCATCTACCTCGCCCCCGGCGGGCCATCTCTGGCCTTCGGCGATGACGGCAACGATTTCCTCTATGCCGGGAACATCTCGACCGGTGTCGCGCTGCATGGCAATGACGGCAACGACACGGTGCAGGGCGATGCCGGGAACGATACATTGTCGGGCGGCGAAGGGATCAACCAACTGGATGGTCAGGGTGGCGACGATACCGTCCTCTACACGTGGGCCACGGGCCGCGTACTGCTGGATTTCCAGACCGATGTGTCCAGTGCAGGCTTTGCCCGCTTCTATGACAATGGAGCCAGCCAGGGCGACACCTATGCCAATATCGAACACGCGGTGGGCGGTGACTTCGCCGACAACCTGCGCGGCGACGGCGCGGACAACCGGCTCGAAGGCGGTGGCGTCAGCGACAGGCTGTATGGCCGCGCGGGCAACGACACGCTCGACGGCGGCGCGGGGGCGGATGCGATCTATGGCAACCTCGGCGCGGACATCATGACCGGCGGGCCGGGCGCGGTGCGCGACCGCTTCATCTATTTCCAGGCCAACGAGTCGGGCGTTGGGCCAGGCAACCGCGACATCATCACCGATTTCACACCGGGCGAGGACCGGATCGAACTCAGCCGGATCGACGCCGACATTTCACAAGGCTTCAAGCAGCGCTTCGATTTCATCGGCGACGCGGCGTTTTCGAACACCGCGGGCGAATTGCGGTTCGAACAGCAGGGCGGGATCACCGTCGTGCAGGCCGACCGCGACGGGGACGGCGTGGCCGATTTCGAGATCGAACTGACCGGCACGCTGACGCTGACGGCGACCGATTTCCTGATCTGACGCGCCCCCTTTCAACCGTGGCGGGGCCCCGCCCCGCGCCATTCGAACACAGGAGATTTTCACATGAGTGCATTTGGCTTGAATGTAGGCGGCATGTATTCCGTGGATGCCTTCGCGATAAGGGCACTGCGCGAGGAAACCGAGGCGAACATCACCGACAGCCTCGATGGCAGTTGGCTGGCCATCACCGGCAACCTTAACGGGATCGACTTCACGATCACCGTCGCGGGCGAAAACCTGGGCTACACCGTAAACGACAACACCATCGTCTATACCGGCAGCGTCGACACCTACAATGTCGACATCGGCAGCATCTCGGGCGTTTCCTACAGCGTCGATTATTTCGAAAACCCCCCGCTGCAGTCTCTCAACGAAGCCGCCGAAGCCGGCGATCCCCTGCCCATCCAGCTTGGCTTCAACCCCACCTTCCGGTCGACGCCGTCGGAATACGGCGCTCCGGGCGACGTGACGATCACCACCCATCCCGACTGGTTCGCGCTGGTGCTCGACCCGATGAGCCCCTTCGGCGTGTTCATCACCGGCTCGCCCGAGGGTGACGTCCTCAACACCTACTACACCTCCGACTTCCTGCAGGCGAATGACGGTGACGATTTCATCCGCATCTCTCCGGGCAACGACAATATCGACGGCGGCATGGGCGAGGACACGGTCGATGCCCGCGCCAGCAACGCGCCGCTCACCGGCGGGTCGACCGGCACCATCGCCTTTGGCAGCAATTCCATGACCCTGTCGGGGGTCGAATTGCTCTATGGCTCGCAATTCGACGATGTCCTCTCCGCTGGCGGCGTGACGACGCTGCTGGGCTGGAAGGGCGATGACAGCCTGACCGGCGACGCCGCCGATAACGGGCTCTTCGGCGAACAGGGCGACGACACCCTGATGGGGGGCCTCGGCAACGACACGCTGGGCGGTGGCGACGGCATCAACGTGCTCGACGGCGGCATGGGCGAGGACATGGCGGATTACTCCGACGCCTCGGGCCGCGTCCTTCTCGACTTCCAGACCGACGTATCCGGCGCGGGCTTTGCCCGGTTCTACGACAACGGCGCCAGCCAGGGCGACACCTATGCCAATGTCGAACACGCGGTGGGCGGTGCCTTTGCCGATAACCTGCGCGGCGACGGGGCCGACAACTGGTTCATGGGCGGCGGCGTGTCGGACAGGCTCTATGGCCGCGCGGGCAACGACACGCTCGACGGCGGACCGGGGGCCGACGCGATCTACGGCAACCTCGGCGCCGACACGATGACGGGTGGCACCGGCGCAGTGCGCGACCGCTTCATCTATTTCCAGGCCAACGAGTCGGGCGTCGGCTCCGCCAACCGCGACGTCATCACCGATTTCACACCGGGCGAGGACCGGATCGAGTTGTCGAGGATCGACGCCGATATCAGCCAGGGCTTCAAGCAGCGCTTCGACTTCATCGGTGACGCGGCCTTCTCGGGCACCGGCGGTGAACTCCGGTTCGAACAACAGGGCGGGATCACGCTGGTACAGGCCGACCGCGACGGCGACGGCATGGCCGATTTCGAGATCGAACTGACCGGCACCCTCACCCTCACCGCAACCGATTTCCTGATCTGATATTCTGTTCCATCTCGAAAGGCTCTTATGGCCCGTCTCGATTTTACCGATTCCGTAGTTTTTGTTCAGATCACGACCAATCGGGTCGCCTACACCTCGACCGAGGCCAGCAGCGGAACGCTGTTTCGCTGGCTGGTCGATACCGGCGGCACGTTTGATGTCTCCGGTCGCGCGCTCGGCACCGGGATCACCGTCGATGGCGACGGTTTTCCCACCGGCGGCACCATCACCAGCATCCAGCTGGACACGCTCTATCGCGGCACCGACTTCGATCCTTCGATCTTCATCACCGAAATCAGCGTCGCGCTCACCGATCTGATCGTGCTTGGCACGCTCGAAGAACAGACCAACGCGTTCTGGACCACCCTGCAATCGGGCGACGACCTGATCATCGCGCCGTCGCAAAGCGGCTGGCTCTTCGGCGATGCGCTCGCCGTGCGCGGGACCGAGGAACTGACGGGCGGCAACGACACGCTGCGCGCGACGCAGACCGAAACCAGCGTGTTCACCGGCTACACCCTGCAAGGCGACGTGGACCAGATCTCGGGCGATGCCACGCTCACGGGCGGCCATGACGTGATCGAGGTCGACAGCCCCACCGGCGAACACGACCTGTCGGGCGATGTGTGGTTCGCGGCAGGCGCGACGCTGATCGGCGGTGACGACCGCATCACCATCATCGACGGAGGCGTTGAATCGCGCATCGCGGGCGAGGCGACGCTTCAGGACGGCGACACCAGCCTCACGGGCGGCAACGACACGCTCACCGGCTCCCCCACGGTTGGGGACAGGGTGTTCGGCGAGGTGGAAGAGTTGCTGGGCGGCACCTTCACCGGCGGCAACGACCTGCTGAACGGGCGCGGTGGTGACGACACGCTGGCGGGCGACATCGGCACCCTGTCGGGCGGCACGGCCAGCGGCGGCAATGATACCCTGAACGGCGGGCCGGGCGACGACATCCTGCACGGTGACGTGGGCGTGATCGACGGCGGGACGCTCACCATGGGCGGCGACGACGTGCTGAACGGGGGCGCGGGGAACGACACGATCACGGGCGGTGGCGGCGCCAACGCCATCGACGGCGGACCGGGCGAGGACCTTCTCGATTTCTCCAACGCCACCGGCCGCGCCTTCGCCGACCTGCAGATCGACCAGCGCGGCGCGGGCTTCCTGCGGTTCTACGACGAGGGTCAGGCGGCGGGCGACACCTATGCCGGCCTCGAACACATCACCGGCGGCGCGTTTTCCGACAACCTGCGCGGCGATGCGGGGGGCAACCGGCTGGAAGGCGGCGGCGTGACCGACCGCCTTTATGGCCGCGCGGGCGACGACACGCTCGACGGCGGCACCGGCGCCGATGCCTTCTATGGCGGGCTGGGCGTCGACCTGATGACCGGCGGTGACGATGCCGGGCGGCGCGACCGGTTCATCTATTTCTCTGCCGGAGAGTCCGGCGTGGGCCCCGGCAACCGCGACGTTATCACCGATTTCACACCGGGCGAGGACCGGATCGAACTCAGCCGCATCGACGCGGACCTCACGCAAGGCTTCAAGCAAGGCTTCCAGTTCATTGGAACATCTGCCTTTTCCGGCACTGGCGGCGAGTTGCGGATCGAGCAGACAGAAGGCATCACGCTGGTACAGGCCGACCGCGACGGCGACGGCGCAGCCGATTTCGAGATCGAGCTGACCGGCAATCTGTCCCTCTCCGCGACCGACTTCCTGATCTGACGCGCGTGGCCCCCTTGGCCACGTCAACAGGCACGTTGAAGCTGCCGCCCCGCCGTGCGACTGTCCGCCCGCAGGCAGGGTAACGAGGGACGGCAGCGCCATGGTGATCACGGGCACGACGGGCAATGACACGCTGGAAGGCACGTCGGGCGACGACACGATCAACCCGCTGTCGAGCGACGGTTATGACCAGTTGATCGGCACCACGGGCGACGACCTGTACCTCTTTGCCGACGCCGTCGACGGGCGCGTGATCGAACTGACCTACTTCAACCTGCCCTTCGGCATCGACGCGGTGATCGACCTGCCCGGCCGCACGGCAATCGTGGACAAGGGCCCCGACGGCATCGACACGCTGCAGGACCTGAACCGCGTCACCGCGCTCGACATGTTCGACATCTTCATCCTCGTCGGCTCGCGCGGCCGCGACACCTACGACGTCACGCTCAGCCCCGGATCGATGTTCTGGGTCGCACCCCTTGGCGGGATCAACGATGTCACGGTCACCTTTGCCGACAACTCGGTCTTCGTGATCTCCTATTCCACCGCCAGCCGCGAGACGGAGTTCGACATCGCCGATGGCCGCATCTTCAGCGATGGCTTTGTCACGCTCAGCCTCGGCCCCGCGCAGCCGGGCAGCATCCTGTGGGTCATCGGCGGCATCTTCAACGACGAGTTCATCGGCAGCGCGATGGACGAATACTTCTCTCCCGACGTCGGCGCCGACACGATCGACGGTGGCGCGGGCAACGACATCGTGCGCTATGATGGCGGCCTGCCCGCCAGCCTCGTCGCCGACCTTGCTGCCGGTAGCGTCACCGTGACCGGCAGCGACGGGCTGGTGGATGTGCAGCAACTGACCTCGATCGAAGGACTGATCGGCGCGTTTGAAGGCGACAGCGTGACCGGCAGCGCGCGGGACGACTACGTCGAAGGCCGCGGCGGCGACGACACGCTGATCGGCCTGGATGGCGACGACACGCTTTATGGCGGGCTCGGCAACGACGTGCTCGACGGCGGCGCGGGCGACGACCTGTTCCGCACCGATACGTTCGAAGACGGCGCCACCACCACCATCCGCCCCGGCACCGGCACCAACACGCTGGAATATTTCGACACGCTCGAAGTCGACCTCGACGCCATCGTGTTCGACCCGGCCACCGGCGTGATGGAGTTCCGCTCCGCCTACGGCCAGGTCACGCAGGTCGACACCGCGACCGGAACGCTGGATTACGTGCAGTTCGTGGACCTGTTCGACCTGTCGCCCGGCAACCGCTACCAAGTCGTGACGGACGTGGCGCAGGCGACGCAAGTCGCCATCGCGCTGGCCGGGACCGATGGCAATGACGACGTCGTCATCCCCGACGCCGCCACCCTTGGCGGCCCCGCCCCGGACGGAACCGACCTTGGCCTTCTGTTCTTCAACGGCGGTGACGACCGCGTCACCCTGTCGGACGATTTCCTGCATATCGCCATCATGGGCGAAGGCGACGACACCGGCATCGGCGGATCGGGCAATGACCGCATGCAGGGCGATGCAGGCCAGGACAGCCTTCTCGGCAATGCCGGCGACGACACCCTGCTGGGCGATGACGGGCTCGACACGCTCGACGGCGGCACCGGCAACGACGCCCTCCTCGGCGGTGCGGGCAACGATACGGCCCTCGGCGCGACGGGACAGGATTCGCTCTTCGGTGATGACGGCGACGACCTGCTCGACGGGGGCGAGGACGACGACATCGTCAGCGGCAACGCGGGCAACGACACGCTGATGGGCGGCGCGGGCGACGACACGCTCTTTGGCGAGGCCGGCGCCGACCGGTTCGAAGGCGGCGACGGGTTCGACCTTGTCGACCATTCCGTCGATGGCGACGGGCGCATCCTCGTCGACCTGCAAACCGACGTGTCGGGCGCGGGCTTTGCCCGCTTCTACGACCACGGCGCGGCCGAGGGCGACACCTATGCCGGGATCGAACACGTCATCGGCGGGACCGCCGCCGACAACCTGCGCGGCGACGGGGCCGCGAACCGCCTCGAAGGCGGCGGCGTCAGCGACCGGCTGTATGGCCGCGCGGGGGACGACACGCTGGATGGCGGCGCGGGGGCGGACGCGATGTACGGCAACCTCGGCGCGGACGTGATGACCGGCGGCACGGGCGATGTTCGTGACCGCTTCATCTATTTCCAGGCCAACGAGACGGGCGTGGGCGCGGGCAACCGCGACATCATCACCGACTTCGTCTCGGGCGAGGACCGGATCGAGATCTCCCGCATCGACGCCGACATCACCCAAGGGTTCAAGCAGCGGTTCGAGTTCATCGGCGGGCTCGACTTCACCGGCCGCGCGGGCCAGCTGCGGTTCGAAATCGACGCCGGCACCACGCTGGTGCAGGCCGACCGCGACGGCGACGGCATCGCCGATTTCGAAATCGAGCTGACCGGCGAACTGTTGCTGACCCGCGACGACTTCCTGATCTGACGTCCTGCAACCCCTACGGGAGGTTTGACGCACCGCCTATCCCCGTGGCACTCATTGGACACGCATTTGAACACGAGGAAATAGATGCCGACCATTCGCGTTGACGGAGACATCTCCGACCGCATCAACCAGTTCATCGATTTCATGGCCAATGGCCTCGTGCGCGAAACGGCTTTTGGCTTCACCTTCTCCACCTCGGGCAGCGGCGGGGTGACGATGAACGGCACCGACCTCGCCTTCGCCGATAACGGCCAGGATTTCATCACGGGAACGGTCTCGCGGTTCGAGATGGCGCAGATCACCGCCAACGGCCTCGACCGCCCGTTTGACATCACCGGGCTGTCCGAAGACGCGACCGACCTGTTCTTCCTCGTCAGTCAGACCTCGACCACGATCACCGGCGCCTTCGACTTCGCCTATTTCCAGACGCTGCTGGATACGAGCAACTGGTTCGTTCAGGGCGGTGAAGGCGGCGACACGATCACGCCCGGCCTTGTATTCAGCCTTCTGAACGCGGACACGCTGCGCGGCGGGGACGGCGACGACACGCTCGACGGCGGGCCGGGCAACGACGACATCGAAGGCAGCACCGGCAATGATTCCATGGCCGGGAGCAGTGGCGACGACACCCTGCGCGGCGGCGACGGCAACGACACGCTGACCGATGGCGCGGGCAATGACAGCCTGTTCGGGGACGCGGGCGACGACCTGTTCGAGATGAACACGGGCGAGGACCATTTCGACGGCGGCCTCGGCAACGACACGATCGCGGTCGATACCGGCACCACCAGCGCCGACGCCTATACCGCCTATGGCAACCTCACGACCGGACGGGGCGGCGCGAACGAATTCACCCAACTGTCCGACACTTTCGCCAATATCGAGAACTACCACTTCACCGGCAACATCTTCATGACGCTGACCGGCACCGATGGCGCGAACGAGCTCTTCTCGGACAACGGCGCCGACACGCTTTTCGGCCTTGGCGGCGACGACACTTTGCGCAGCGGCGCGATGGATGACAGCCTCGATGGCGGCGACGGCGATGACGTTCTGGACGGCGAAGACGGCAACGACACGCTGGTCGGTGGCGCAGGCGTGGACGATCTGCGCGGCGGGAACGGCGACGACACGGTGATCGACGATGCCCCGCTTTCCGCCGGGGCCTTCCTTTCGGGCGGTGCCGGTGTCGACACGCTGGTCTACGATCATGACGGCAGCGCTGGTGCCATCATGGTGCACATGGAACTGGGCGGCACCTTCCTTGGCACGACCCAACTCGACGAATTCCGCGATTTCGAACATCTCGCGGTGACCGGAAGCGGATCGGCGATCCTCAACGGCGACGCCGGCGACAACAGCCTGTCCGGCGGCAGCGGCGAGGACACGCTGATCGGCAATAACGGCGACGATACGCTGGATGGCGGCGGCGGCGCGGATTCGCTCGTCGGCGGCCCCGGCTACGACATCGCGTCCTATGAAAGCGCCACGCGGTCCGTTCGGGTGGATTTGCAGAACCCCAACATCTCGTTCAACGACGCCGCCGGCGACACGTTCAGCGGGATCGAGGAATTCCAGACCGGCTCCGGCATCGACCAGCTGCGCGGCGATGCGGGCGACAACATCTTCCGCACCGGCGGCGTGTCGGACCGGCTTTATGGCCGGGCAGGCGACGACCTGCTCTTTGGCGAAGCGGGGGCGGACGCCTTCTATGGCGGGCTTGGCGCCGACACGATGACGGGTGGCGACGATGCCGGGCGCAGGGATCGCTACATCTATTTCAACGCCGTCGAGTCGGGCGTGGGCGCGGGCAACCGTGACGTCATCACCGACTACGTGGCGGGCGAAGACCGGATCGAACTCAGCCGGATCGACGCCGACCTCACCCAAGGCTTCAAGCAGCGCTTCGACTTCATCGGCGACGCGGCATTCAGCGGAACGGGCGGCGAACTCAGGTTCGAACAGACCGGCGGCATCACCCTCGTCCAGGCCGACCGCGACGGCGACGGCCTCGCGGATTTCGAGATCGAACTGACCGGCACACACACCCTCACGACCGATGATTTCCTGATCTGAACCACCTGCCGACGGAGCGCTCCACATGCCACTCCCCCATACCGGTTTCCTCTCCATCGTTCAGGGCGACTATCAGGGCATCCGTGACGAGATGAACCTCACGCCACTCTCGGACGGCGGGTATTTCGCGACGTGGCACGAAGCGAACAGCGCCACCGATGCCTACGACATCTACGGCCAGCGGTTCGACGCGCAGGGCGCGCCCACGGGCGATCCGGTGATCCTCAACACCGAACAGACGGATTTCCAGCGCAACCCGGACGTGACCCAGCTTGCCGACGGACGGCTGGTGGTGGTCTGGCAATCCTTCGGGCAGGAAGACGGGTTCATCGGCACCGTGGGCTACGGCATCTTCGCGCAGCTTTACGATGTGGACGGCACGCCGCTGGGCGATCCGATCCAGATCAACACCCAGACCCGCGACGACCAGATCAATCCCAACATCATCCCCCTTCTGGATGGCGGGTTCCTCGTGCATTGGCGCGAAACGGACTATCCCGGCCCGGAAATCGTCCTGCGCCGGTTCGATGCCAACGCCGACCCGGTGGGCGATGAGTTCCTGCTCGACCATATCGGCGACGGCCCGTCGAACATGCCGTCGCTCGTTCAGGCCCCCGATGGGCGGCTGCTGGCCACCTACCAGATCTTCGATGCCACGATCGGGAACTGGGACAGCTACCTCGGCCAGTTCGACCTGTCGGGCAATTCGGTCATGACCCCCGTCCTGCTGGGCGAAAACATCCAGTCGAGCTTCAATCCAACCGCACACATCACCATGGCCGCGGACGGGTCCTTCGTCGTCACGCTCGACTATACGTCGGTCAACGACCTCTACCTGATGCCCTTCGGCGCGGACGGCGTCGCGACCGGCCCGGCAGAGCCGGTGGGTGCGACTTATGCCTCCCCCCCCTTCTACCCGCAATCGACCTTCCTGCCCGACGGGCGGCTGGTGCTGACCTACAGCCAGCTCTTCGAGTCCGGGTCACGGGGCGTGATCCTCGACAGTGACCTCACCTTCGACGGGACCAGCTATTTCGACGTCTCCTTCGGTTACGAATGGGAATACGGTGCGCGGCCCACCCTGCTGGAAGGCGGCGCGCTGGTGCTGCAATGGTGGAACGACCTGATTCTCGACAATGCCCCCGCCCATTTCACCCAGGTCTTCTTCGACGACCCGATGGGCAGCGCCACGGGCTTCACCGAAGGGCGCGATACCATCACCCTGCCCGACACCGGATTGAACGTCGCGGCGCTTGGCGGCAGCGACAGCGTCACGGGCGGTGCGGACTCCGACACGATCTGGGGCGAAGGCGCGAACGACACGCTGGCAGGTCGCGGCGGCGATGACGTGCTGGATGGCGGCACTGGTGCCGACAGCCTGCTTGGCGATGCCGGGTCCGACCGGCTGTATGGCGCGGACGGGGCCGACACGCTGATCGGCGGCGATGACGGCGACGTGCTGGATGGCGGGCGCGGCACCGACTGGCTCATGGGCGGCGACGGGGCCGACTTCCTCACCGGCGGCGGCGGGACCGACACGCTTGATGGCGAGGCGGGCGACGACACGCTTCTGGCCAGCGACACCAGCGGCAGCACCCTGTCGGGCGGTTTGGGCCACGACCTGCTGATCGGCTCCACCGAGGCCGACATGATCGACGGTGGCACCGGCAACGACACGCTCGTCGGCAACCGCGTGGGGCCGCTGAACATGGGCGGGAACGAAACCGCCGCCGACACGCTTTTGGGCGGCGACGGCGACGACTTTCTCAGCGGTGGCGGCGCGGGCGCGCTGCTGGATGGCGGCGCGGGCAACGACCGCCTGACTTGGGGCCAAGGCACCGTCGACGGCGGCGCGGGCGAAGACACCCTGATCGACCCCGAAAACCTCGATTTCGGCAGCGAGTTCCGCGGCACCCGCGTCGATATCGACCTTCAGGCGGGCACCGTCGACTATTACGATGGCGTGCCTATCGGCACGATCCGCAACATCGAACATGTCGACCTTGCGCTTGGCGACAGCGCCGCCGACATCTCGGGCACGTCGGGCAACAACATCCTGATCGGCAGCAATCCCTACACCAACATCAACGGTCGCGGCGGCGACGACTACCTGTCCGGCTGGGGCGTTCTGAACGGCGGCGGCGGCAACGACACGATCGAAGGCCGCGAGCGCGACGACCGCCTGCTGGGCGGCGCGGGCGACGATGTGCTGATCACGCAGGTGCGGCAGGACACGCTGTATGGCCGCGACATCATCCGGGGCGGCGACGGGTTCGACCTCCTGGTGATCGACCCGGTCTATAACAACGGCCAGGTCGAGTATGTCGAGGTCAACCTCGCCACCGGCCTGATCGAAGAGCACGGATATTGGGAAGAGGCCCCGGTCCTTGAAGAGGTCGAAGCCGTGCAGGTGCTGGGCGACCTGCGCGCCCACCTGACGGGCGACGCGGGCGACAACCTGCTGGTCGGCGGCAACCTCGACGACACGCTGTCGGGCGGCGCGGGCGCGGATGCGCTGATCGGCGGCGCAGGCCACGACATCGCCGATTACACCTCCGCCACGCGGTCCGTGCGCGTCGACCTGCAGAACGCGGCCTTGTCCTACAACGACGCGGCTGGCGACACGTTCGACGGGATCGAGGAATTCCGCACCGGCGACAATATCGACCAGCTGCGCGGCGACGCGTCAGCCAACCTCTTCCGCACCGGTGGGCTCAGCGACCGGCTTTACGGCCGCGCCGGCGACGACACCCTGCTGGGCGAGGCGGGAGCCGATGCGTTCTATGGCGGGCTCGGGGCCGACGTGATGACCGGCGGCGACGATGCGGGCCGCCGCGACCGGTTCATCTATTTCAACGCCTCCGAGTCCGGCGTGGGCGACGGCAACCGCGACGTCATTACCGATTTCGTCTCGGGCGAGGACCGGATCGAGTTGAGCCGGATCGACGCGGACCTCACCCAAGGGTTCAAGCAAGCCTTCCAATTCATTGGCGACACGGCCTTTTCCGGCACGGCGGGCGAACTCAGGTTCGAACAGCAGGGCGGCATCACGCTGGTGCAGGCCGACCGCGACGGCGACGGCGCGGCGGATTTCGAGATCGAACTGACCGGCACCCTCACGCTCACAAGCACCGATTTCCTGATCTAACCGCCCTTCACCACGCACTCCGGCAGGAATTGACCGCCTTGACCCGGCGGTGTTAGCGTCGCTCTGCTTGCATTGAATTTCATTTTACAACCTGCGTTTGTTTGGAGTGTTTCCATGTCTGGTGCGATGACCTTTGCCACCCAACCCGTCCCCCCCACCACCTATGCCAATGACCGATCCGAAGACGTGATCGCCCGCGCCGATGGCGGCACCGCGGTCGCATGGTCGAACGGGGACCGCCTCTACCTGTCGCTCTTCGACGATGCCGGAATTGCCGAAGGCGACCCGATCCGCATCGACGTGCCCGGCCAGTTCGAGGTCCGCGACCCCGACGTCATCGAACTGCCGGACGGACGCTTGCTTGTCTCGTGGCACCAGCGCGCGGCCTTTGGCGCAGATGCCACGTTCGAAGCGCGCTTCTTCAACGCCGATGGCACGCCGGACGGCCCGTCCTTCACCCTGTTCGCCAGCCATTCACGCTCCACGCGCGGCCCTGACGTGGCGGTTCTCGACGACGGCACGCTGATCGTCACGGGCGTGGGACCAAACAGCGCGTTCGACCCCAACCTGACCACCGGCATCTCGGTCCTGGTGCGCCAGTTCGCCGCCGACGGCACACCGCTGACCGACCCGATGCAGGTCTTCGGCGATATCGAACTGTTCCCGACGGGCCCGGAAGTCGTGGCGCTTGAAAACGGCGGCTTCGTCATCGCATGGGGCGGCGGCTGGACGGGCAACCTCGTGGACCTCGAAGCATTCGGCCTCCAGCTTTACGACGCGGACCTGCAGCCCGTTTCCGTCACGCTCCCCCGGTTCGAAGTCCCGCCCGAATACCTGCCCGATTTCGGCAACCCGCGGATCGCCCCCCTGTCGGATGGCGGGTTCGTCCTCGCGGTCGGGTTCAACGACGAGGATTTCCTCTACAATGACGGGGTCGTGGCGCTGACGGTCAATTCCGACGGCACCATCGGATCGGCCCCGCAAGTCACGCTCAACGACACCGACCTGCTGCTTCTCGATGTCGTCGGCACGCCCGATGACGGCTACGCGCTCCTGATGCGCTCAAGGGCCGGTTTCCCGAACACCGACCTGCGTTATGTCCGCGTGGCAAGCGACGGCACGCCCGTGTTCGACACGCTTGTGAACGACCCCGGCGACCGCATCATCGACGGCCACATGACGGTAACGGGTAACGGCCATGTCACGCTGGCATGGAGCGAGTACTTCCAGAACTCCTTCGTGGCGGCCGATGCGCTCATGACCGCCTTCGGCCCCGACCTGTTCGGGACCGAGGCGGGCGACGACATCCTGATGCCCCTGCCCGGCCCCGGAGAGATCGACGGCCGCGGCGGCACCGACACCGCCGATTACAGCGCCGCTTCGGGCCGCGTGCTTGTGGACCTCGACCGCGACGTGTCGGGCGAAGGCTTCGCGCGGTTCTTCGACGCGGGCGCAGGGTCCGGCAACACCTTCACCAGCATCGAGAACGTGACCGGCGGCGCGATGGCCGACAACCTGCGCGGCGATGCGGGCGCCAACGTGATCGAAGGCGGCGGCGTCAGCGACCGGCTTTACGGGCGCGAGGGCGACGACACGATAGACGGCGGCACCGGGTTCGACGCGATCTTCGGCAACAACGGCGCCGACCTGATGATCGGCGGCGCGGGCGGCGACCGCTTCATCTATTTCCGCGCCACCGATACCGGCGTGGGCAGCGGCAACCGCGACGTGATCGACGATTTCACGCCGGGAGAGGACCGGATCGAGATCCGCCGCATCGACGCCGACATCACCCAGGGCTTCAAGCAGTCGTTCGACTTCATCGGCGACGCCGCGTTCAGCGGCACGGCGGGCGAGTTGCGGTTCGAACAGCAGGGCGGCATCACCCTCGTTCAGGCCGACCGCGACGGCGACGGAGCCGCGGATTTCGAGATCGAGCTGACCGGCACCCTGACCCTCACATCGGACGATTTTCTCATTTGAAAACGGCCCCACCGGCGATAACCTGCGGTCATTCAGGGGGACCAAATGCTTTCGAATGACCTGTTGTCGCTGGTGGGCGACGCGCCGCATTATCGCTGGAACATCGCGGCGCCGGTGGGCACGCCCGTCGTCATCACCTACAGCTTTCCGACCGAACCGGCGGATTACGACTTCTCCAGCACCTCGACCACGTTCGCCGCGTTCTCCTCCGCGCACCAGGTGCATATCCGCACCGCGCTCGACACCTGGGCAGCGGCCTCGGGCATCACCTTCGTCGAGGTCCCGCCGGGCGAAGGCGACATCCGCTTTTCCATGTTCGACATGACCGGGCTCAACAATTCCGCCGGGCGGCAATTGTCGGGCTATGCCTATTACCCGTCGATCTGGTGGTTCACAGATTCCAACGGCAACCCGACCGAATACAACGTCAACCACGACACGATCGGCGGCGACGTATTCCTCAACTCGAACTACTACTTCGCCAGCGCCGCCTCCATCGCCCCCGGCCAGCGCGGCTACTCGATCCTCCTGCACGAGATCGGCCACGCGATCGGCCTCGAACACCCGTTCGAGGGCACCTACACGATCGACCCCGCGCGCAACAACGGCACCTACACGGTCATGGCCTACGACCGCCCTCGCTCCACCACCGAACTGGGGATCTATGACCTCGAAGCGATGGAGTACCTCTACGGACCGGACAGCGCCTCGCTCACCGCCTCCTATGACGCAGTGCTGGACGCAGTCCTGATCGACGCCCCCGACATCCCGAGCTGGCTGCTCGCGGCATGGGACGGCGCGAACGTCCTGACCGGCGGCGCGGGCGACGATACCCTGCTCGGCGCGCGCGGCAACGACACGCTGATGGGCGGGCCGGGCGACGATTCAGTCCGCGCCAACGAGGGCGACGACCTGATCTATGACGGACCCGGCGCCGACACGCTGGAAGGTGGCTACGGCAACGACACCGTCATGGTCATGGCCGACGCGGCCGGCATCGAAATCGTGGCGTCATCGTGGTCGGGCACCATCACCCGTCCGGGCGGAGATACCGACCTGCTCGCCTCGGTCGAGACGATCATGGTCACGGGATCCGAGGGGATTTACGCGAGTGCCGGGGGCGTCGACATCCATGGCGGAGGTGGCGACGACACGATGGTCGCCTCGCTCGACGGCGCGATGCTCGACGGCGGGGATGGCAACGACATCCTGTCGACCCTGCGCTTTGTCGATGCGACGCTGATCGGCGGCGCGGGCAACGACACGATTGACGGCAATTCCGAGGACGACGTGATCGATGGCGGCGCGGGAGACGATGTCATCAATGGCGGCGACGGCAACGACATGATCGAGGCCGGTTCCGGCGCGGACGCGGTCGATGGCGGCGGCGGCTACGACATCGCCACCTTCTTCTCCGCCACCCGCTCGGTCCGCGTCGACCTGCAGAACCCCGCGATCAGCTTCGGCGACGCGGCGGGCGACAGCTATACCGGGGTCGAGGAGTTCCGCACCGGCGACGGCATCGACCAACTGCGCGGCGATGCCGGCGACAACATCTTCCGCACCGGCGGCGTATCCGACCGCCTCTATGGCCGCGCCGGTGACGACCTGCTCTTCGGCGAGGCCGGGGCGGACGCGTTCTACGGTGGTCTCGGCGCCGACACAATGACGGCGGGCGACGATGCAGGCCGCCGCGACCGGTTCATCTATTTCAACGCGGTCGAGTCGGGCGTCGGCGCGGGCAACCGTGACGTCATCACCGATTTCGTACCGGGCGAGGACCGGATCGAGCTCAGCCGCATCGACGCCGACCTCACGCAGGGCTTCAAGCAAGCCTTCCAATTCATTGGCGACAATGCCTTTTCCGGCACCGGCGGCGAGCTGCGCTTCGAACAACAGGGCGGCATCACGTTGGTGCAGGCCGACCGCGACGGCGACGGCCTCGCGGATTTCGAAATCGAACTGACCGGCACGCACACGCTGACAGCGGGCGATTTCCTGATCTAGTCTGCGCGAGACTGGCCTTTGCCCTCCGAGTAACAAGGATCTCTTTTGATGGACGCCTATATTTTAGAACCTGTTTTCTCGAACATTGTGAGGATCAACGGTGATGAAGGCGGGACGTTGCCCGACACAATCGTCGGTGCCGACCGACCGATTACCGGCCAGTACGAGATAACCGCGACTTTGACACTGGCGGCTGGTGGGACCCCAGAGGTATTTGGTCCGGTTATTGTCGACTTCGACAGGTCCAGCTTTTCGCTTGTTGATATCAACATTCCGGCGAATTCTCTTTCAGTCGGGCTCTATGACGTTGTTCTCGAGATCGAGCCGGTCAACGGCACGATCGACGATGATCCTTCGAACAACATTCGAGAGGTACGGCAGGTTGAAATCTGGGAACCGTTTACCGACGCCTATATCCAGCCGCCGAACTCCAATGCCATCTGGCCGATCTACGCCGACCAGGGCGGGACCCTGCCCGACGGGTTCATCCGCTCGGACACGCCGATCACCGGGCGCTATGAAGTAACCGCCACGCTGACACTAGAAACCGGAGGCCCGCCCGAAGTGTTCGGCCCGGTGGTCGTGGAGTTCAACGGCTCGGGGTTGGCGTTGGCGCAGATCATGATCCCCGCGGATGCGCTGGGACTTGGCGTTTATGATGTCGTGATGGCGATCGAGCCCATCGACGGCACGATGGACGACGACCCGACGAACAACGTGCTGGAGGTGCGGCAGGTGGAAATCCTGCCCCCCCGCCCCGACCTGACGCTGATCGAGGGCACCACAGAATTCGGCAGCGCCCCGGTGGGCGTTCTATTCGAGATTAGTGCGCAAATCACCAATAACCGCAATTTCACCGACACGCCCGTGATCCGGTTCTACCTGTCGGATGACGAGGTGCTTGACCCCCTAACCGACACTTTCATCGGCTCGGTCCGCGACGTGACCTTCGCCGGGATGGAGACGCAGACCGTCACAGTGGAGTCGTCGCTGGGCTTCGACAGTATTGGCACCGGCTTCGTCATCGCCGATGTCGAATCGGCCACCGTGGGCCGCGAGCAGGACACGTCCGACAATATCGGCGTCGTGGGAACGCTCACCATCACAGATGCGGTCCCCGATCTGGAGCCGTTCTACGTCGAGCCAATGGCGTTCTGGGCCGCCGATCAGTCGCTGGCCGGTTGGCGCGTGCAGTTTATCAATGACGGGTTCGGCGATTTCAGCGGCGCGCTGCGGGTGGAACTGTTCGCCTCCACCGACGGCACGATCAGCGTCGACGACGTGCAATTGGCGGACGTGACCACCCAGCCCTTCACGCTCGCATCTCGCGACCACACACTGGTCTCCGACGCCTATACCGACCCGGCCCAGTTCTATGCCATCCACCTCGAATCAACGCTGCGCGGGGTCGAGGTGCAATACCTCGTTCGCCTCACCCCCGCCGACGGCGCAACGCCGGATTACGACCCGACCAACAACGTGTTGCAACAGGCGTGGTCAAGCACGATGCGCGACAACAACGTCCCCTTCTTCTTTCTCGCAGACGGTGGCTTCGAGGATGGGTCAATGCTGAACGACTGGATCGTCGGACAGTCAGGAGATCAGAGGCTCGACGGGCGGTTGGGCGACGATCTCGTGCAGGCCGGGCCGGGCGATGACACGCTGCAAGGTGGGCCGGGCGATGACACGCTGGTACCCGAAGCGGGCCAGGACCAGATCGATGGCGGGCCCGGTCTCGACACTGTCAGCTACCGCAACGCCGAGGGCCGGGTGCTGGTGGACTTGCAAACCGACGTCTCAAGCGCAGGCTACGCGCGGTTCTTCGACGAGGGCGCCGGCGATGGTGATCTCTTTACCGAGATCGAAAACGTAATCGGTTCGAACCAGGCCGACAACCTGCGCGGCGACGGCGCGGACAACGATCTGCAAGGCGGCGGCGTCAGCGATCGCCTTTATGGCCGCGCCGGCGACGACACGCTCGATGGTGGAGGGGGAGCCGACGCCATCTACGGAAACCGCGGTGCGGACATGATGACAGGTGGATTTGACGGTATTCGGGATCGCTTCATCTATTTCCAAGCCAACGAGTCAGGCGTCGGCGCAGGCAACCGCGACGTCATCACCGATTTCGAACCGGGCGAGGACCGGATAGAGCTGTCTCGCATCGACGCCGACCTCACGCAGGGCTTCAAGCAAGCCTTCCAATTCATTGGCGACAATGCTTTTTCCGGCACCGGCGGCGAACTGCGCTTCGAACAACAGGGCGGCATCACGCTGGTGCAGGCCGACCGCGACGGCGACGGCCTCGCGGATTTCGAAATCGAACTGACCGGCACCCACACGCTCACCAGCACCGACTTCCTGATCTGACGGGGGTTCAGTCAGTCAGGCCGCGCGGGTTCATCCCGTCATGCTTGCCGATCTCGCGGCGCAGGATCTCCACGTCCGACAGCGCGTTGCGGAAGGTGTCCATGTGCGGCGCCCTGGCATGCGCGGCCAGCGCCTCCTCGTCGCGCCACTCCTCGTAGACGCGGAAGGTCCCCGGCTTCTCCACGTCCTCGTAGAACGCGTACAGAAGGCAGCCCTCGTCATCGGAGCGTGTCGCCTTGGCCGCGCGCGCGGCGGCCACGCGAAAGGTCTCGGCATCTTCGGGTGCGACCTCGATCACCCCGGTCACCACAAGTACGTCCATCCCGGCTCCTTTCCTCACTCGACCTCGGCCGCGCGCGCCTCCTCGACGCTCCGCCAGCCCTCACGCTGGCACAAGTTGGACCGCCCGCCCACCTTGTCCAGCGCCAGCGCGGGTGGGGAGGAGAAATACCACCGCGCCATGTCGTACAGGATCACCGCAAGGCACAGGTCGGAAATCTCCCGCATCGTCCCGGTTTCGACGGCGATCACGTTCAGCGCCTTCTGCGCGCCATCGCTGTTGCGCGTCAGCGGCACGCGGAAGAGGGCAAAGTTGCTCGCCGGCCCCAGCCGCGCCAGTTCGCGCCGCAGAACCTGTTCCAGAACGTGGCCCTCGGCATCCTCCGGCGCATCGAAATCGGCAAGGAACATCACGTAGACGTCGAGGTCGAACAGGTCGCGCCCCGGCTCGGCCGCAATCGCCCCCCGCCCCGCATCGAGGTCCGACAGTAGGATTTCCAGAAAGGCCCGGTTCGACCGCCAAAGACGCAGCGCGAATGGCCGCTCCAGCGCCGCCTCAAGGGGCCGCGCGGCCCCGGTCGGGGCCACGCCCTGCGAGGGCGCTTGCGTGGCCAGCATCAGCACCGCCGCACACAGCAGGGCGGCGCGGCGTCTCACAGGCCCAGCTGGTCGCGCATGAAGGCCAGCGCGACCGACAACCCGTCCGGCGCGATCCCGTGCGCCGTGCCCTTCATCACGTGGGCATAGACATCGCGGAACCCCGCGCCCTGCAGCGCCTCCACCGCCTGCGGAAGCGAGGCAGGCGGCACCACGTCGTCCATGTCGCCATGCACCAGCAGCACCGGCATCCGGCTCACCGTCTCGTCCGCCAGCAGTTCCGGGTAAAGCAGACGCCCGGAAAAGCCCACGATCCCCGCGACCGGGTCCTCGCGCCGGGGCGCGACATGCAGCGACATCATCGTGCCCTGGCTGAACCCGAACAGGCAGACCTGTTCCGGCAGCAGGTCATGATCGACCATCAGCGCGTCAAGAAAGGCGTTCAGGTCCGCCGCCGCCGCGTCCAGCCCCCGCGCCGCCTCTTCCTCGGACGATCCGTCAAGCCACGGGATCGGAAACCACTGGTATCCTCCGGGAAAGCCGGGGATCGCCTCGGGCGCGTCGGGGGCGACGAACAGCGTGTCGGGCAGATGCGGCGCCAGCGGATCGGCCAGCCCCAACAGGTCCGCCCCGTTCGCGCCGTACCCGTGCACGAACACCACCGCCGACCGGACCGAGCCCGATTGCGGCCCCCGCGTTTCTGCCTGCAAAACCCGTGTCACCGCACACCCTCCCGGTTCTTCGCCACGCGGTAGTAGGCCCAAAGCGCCCGCGCCGCAACCGACCGCCACGGCGCCCAATCCTCGGCAATCGCCCGCATCTCGCGCTCCCCTGGCCGCTCCGGCAAATCCAGCATCAGCCGCGCGCCCTCCTGCAAGGCCAGGTCGCCATGGGCAAAGACATCCGCGCGACCCAGCGAGAACATGGCATAGATCTCCGCCGTCCACGTCCCGATCCCCGACACCTGCGTCAGCGTGTCGATCACCCGGTCCGTCGGCGTGCTGCGCAACCCGTCGAAATCGATCCCCGCTTCCGCCAGTGCCCGCGCATACCGCACCTTCTGACGGCTGAGGCCCAACCCGCGCAACGCGTCGTCCGACGCCGCCCAGATCGCCTCCGGCGTCACCATGCCCGCGCCCTCCAGCCGCCCCCAGATCGCCGCCGCCGAGGCGACCGACACCTGCTGGCTCACGATCGCGCTCAGCACCTGCGCAAACCCGTCCGGGCGGCGCCGCAAGGGCAAGTCGCCACAGGCATCCAGTACCGGCACGAATACCGGCACCTCCGCCCGCAACCACGCCACGCCCTCGCGCACGCAGGCATCCGTCTCGATGATCCGCCCTATTCCCATGCGCCGGACCCTACCCGCTGCCAAACCCGAAACACAACGCCACCCGAACACACGCCGCCCGACATCTTCTTCTCTTCGAAAATATGTCCGCCGGAGGCTCCCACACCCTCCTTCCATCCCACCGCCCGCAATGGCGCAGATCCTGCGCGGCGACCCGTAGGACGGGTGCTCGCCACCCGTCGCTTCGCACCCGGCAGGGGGACCTTGTAGGTCGGGTGCTCGTCACCCGACAGGCGCACCTTGCCCCTGCCCGCCGCCCGCGCTACGCCTCGGCGCATGAGTGCCGCTCCCACCTCCGCACGCCGCAACGTGATCGTGCTCGTCATGGCGCAGGCCATCCTCGGTGCGCAGATGCCGATGATCTTCACCATCGGCGGGCTGGCGGGGCAATCGCTGGCCTCCAACGTGTGTTTCGCCACCCTGCCGATCTCGCTGATCGTGCTCGGCTCGATGCTGTCGGCCAACCCGATCTCGATGCTGATGCAGCGCCGCGGGCGGCGCGCGGGCTTCCTCGTGGGCGCTGCCGGAGGCGCGCTTGGCGGCGCCGTCGGCGCCATCGGGCTCTACACCGCCTCCTTCCCGATCTTCCTACTGGGCAGCCTCCTGACCGGCATCTACATGTCGGCGCAGGGCTTCTACCGCTTTGCCGCCGCCGACACCGCAACGCCCGAATTCCGGCCCAAGGCCATATCTTACGTCATGGCAGGCGGCCTCGCCGCCGCGATCCTCGGCCCGCAACTGGTCAAGGCCACGTCGGACGCCTTCGTCATCCCCTTCCTCGGCGCCTACCTCGCGGTGATCGTGCTGAACGTCGCGGGCTCTGCACTGTTCGGCCTCATCCGTATCCCGCCCCCGTCCGACGCCTCCGACGATCCCTCGCAGGGCCGCACCCGCTGGCAGCTGATCACCACGCCCCGCATCGCCGTGGCGGTGATCTGCGCGCTGGTGGCCTACGCGCTGATGAACCTCGTGATGACCTCCACACCGCTCGCCGTCGTAGGCTGCGGTTATACCAAGAACGACGCCGCCGACATCGTGTCGGCCCACGTGCTGGCGATGTTCGCGCCGTCCTTCTTCACCGGCCACCTGATCGCGCGCTTCGGGGTCGAACGCATCGTGACCCTCGGCATGGCGATCCTCACCGGCGCGGGGCTGGTGGCGCTGTCGGGCGTCGCGCTCGAAAACTTCTTCGTGGCGCTCATCCTGCTGGGGCTCGGCTGGAACTTCGGCTTCATCGGCGCAACTGCCATGCTCGCCGCCGCCCACACGCCCGCCGAACGCGGCCGGATGCAGGGCCTGAACGACCTGATCGTGTTCGGCGGCGTGACCGTCGCATCGCTGTCGTCAGGCGGTCTGATGAACTGCTCGGGCGGCGACCCCGTCGAGGGCTGGACGGCGGTGAACCTCGCCATGACGCCCTTCCTCGTCCTCGCCTTCGGTGCGCTCCTTTGGCTGGTCCTGTACGAACGCCGCGGCGGCACCGCCTCGGCCTGATCCGTCAGACGCGCCAGGCGGCGCGCGCCAGCGACAGCGCGCTGCGCATGGGTCCGGGCGCCAGCCGCCCCTCCGCCACCGCGCCCGGATCCCGCACCGCGCGCTCCAGCAAGGCCCGCGTCTGCCACCCCGCCAGAAGCGCAATCCGCACCGCCGGTGATCCCTTCGGCCCAGCGCGCCATGCCTCCAGCGCCGCCCGCGCCATGTCGCGCACCGCCTCCGGCCGCCCGTCGATCAGCGGCACCCGCCCCCGCGCCTCCAGTTCCGGCACCGCCCGAAGCCATTGCGCAACGCCCATGGCGCCGCCCCGCCGCGCGGCGATCTCACCATCCTCCGCGCCCAGCGCCTCGGCCGCGACCCGCATCAGCAGCCCCGATGTATCCGCCAGGTAGGCTTCCAGCGCCGCCTGGTCCGCGAAGGGGTCGCGCGCGATATCGGCCCGCCGCGCCGCGACCAGCGCATCCAGCGCCCCCGCCTGCGCCCGCGTCAGCACCCGCGCCAGTGGCGAGACCACCTCGTGCCGCCGCACCACGCCGCCTTCTGCAATCTCGCCCAACGCGTCGCGCCACCATTGCAGGCGCATCTCGGCGATCATCGGCTCCTGCGTCACCCATGGCGCGCGGCTCACCTCGATGTTGAACGCATGCAGCGGGAACAGCACCTCCCGCGCCGCGACCGGGGCCGCCATTACCGCGCGGAACCGCTCCGGGTCGCCGCGCTCCACCAGTTCCGCGCAGGCCTCGACGCTCATACCGGCCTCACGAGGCTCAACAGGTAGCCACATTCGCGCCGGTGCGCCCGCCACAGCTCCGCCTCCCGTGCACCCGCATCCAGCACCTCGGTCAGCGCCGCATCCGCCCCGTCCCTGAGCGCCGCGATCCGCGCATCGAGCGGCGTGTAATAGGCCTCCCACGCCGCATCGCTCACCACCCGTGTATCAAGCGTCTCGTACCCCGCCGCTCGTACCCGTGCGTCGATCCCCGCGGCATCGGTGATCGCCGGGTATTCCGCCCACATCTCCCGCGCCCCTTCGCTCGGGTCGGCGGTGAACCAGCAGAGTTCGGAAAAGGCGACCTTGCCACCCCGCGCCAGCGCCCCGCGCCACGCCTGCAAGCCTTCGGTCACCCCAAGGAAATAGAGCGCCCCCGCGCACCAGATCAGGTCATAGGGGCCATCCAGCGCACCCATGTCGCCCTCGATCACCCGCACCCTTGGCTCGTCGGCCCAGCGCGCCCGCGCCTCTGCCACGAACCCCGGATGCCGCTCCACCGCGTCCACCCGCGCGCGCGGCGCGGCCTCCAGTAGCGCCCCGATATCCGCCCCCGGCCCGCAGCCCGCGTCGCAAATGACAGCACCCGGCGGCAGCCCGGCCAGCCCCGTGGCCCAGGCCACCTCCGCCGCCTCGCCCGGCCCCTCGCGCGGCAGATCCCGGTGCAGTTCGAAAAACCGCGCCCGGTCCATCACACCGGGGTCGCGCCGTCGCGCACCAGCTTCCACGTGATCGCGTCCAGCAGCGCCTCGAACGAGGCGTCGACGAGGTTCGCGCTCACCCCCACGGTGGACCAGCGGCGGCCCTTGCCATCCTCGCTGTCGATGATGACCCGCGTCACCGCCTCGGTCCCGCCTTGGGTGATGCGCACCTTGAAATCGACCAGCCGCAGATCCTCGATCGCCTGCTGGTAGGGGCCCAGATCCTTCGCCAGCGCCTTCGACAGCGCGTTAACCGGGCCGCGGTCATTGCCGCTTTCATCCATCGACTCGCTGACCGACAGCTTCTTCTCGTCGCCCACCTTCACGACCACCACCGCTTCGGACAGCGACACCATGCGGTCGTACTTGTTCTTCCTCCGCTCCACCGTCACGCGGTAGCGCTTGACCTCGAAGAAGGCGGGCAACAGGCCCAGCTCCCTTCGCGCCAGCAACTCGAACGAGGCCTGCGCCGTGTCATAGGCATAGCCATCCGCCTCCCGCGCCTTCACGACGTCAAGGATGCGGCCCAGCGCCGGATCGCCCGGATCCACCTCCAACCCCGCATCCGCCAGCCGCTTGCGCAGGTTCGATTGCCCCGCCTGGTTCGACATCGGGATGATGCGCGCATTGCCCACCACGCCCGGATCGACATGTTCATAAGTGGCCGGGTCCTTGGCGATGGCCGAGGCATGCAGCCCCGCCTTGTGCGCGAACGCGCTCGCGCCAACATACGCCGCCTGCTTCTGCGGCACCCGGTTCAGGATCTCGTCCAGAAGGCGCGAGGTGCGCGTCAGCCCCGCCAGTGCGTCCTGCGTGATCCCGGTCTCGAACAGGCTCGCATAGGGCTCCTTCAGCATCAGCGTCGGGATCAGCGAGACGAGGTTGGCGTTGCCGCACCGCTCCCCCAGGCCGTTGAGCGTACCCTGCACCTGCCGCGCGCCCGCCATCACGGCGGCCAGCGACCCGGCCACGGCAGTCTCGGTATCGTTGTGGGTGTGAATGCCCAGCCGGTCCCCCGGCACTCCCGCCGCGATCACCTCGCCGGTGATCCGCCCGATCTCTTCCGGCAGCGTGCCGCCATTGGTGTCGCACAAGACGATCCACCGCGCCCCCGCCTCCATCGCCGCCCGCAGGCAGTCCAGCGCGTAGCCGGGGTTGGCCTTGTAGCCGTCGAAGAAATGCTCGGCATCGAACAGCGCCTCGCGCCCGTTCTGCACGAGATGGCGCACCGAGTCGCCGATGGCCGCCACGTTGTCCTCCAGCGTCACGCCCAGCGCGTCGGTGACGTGGAAGTCATGCGTCTTGCCCACGAGGCAGACCGCCGGCGTGCCCGCGTTCACCACCGCCGCCAGCACGTCGTCGTTCTCCGCCGACCGGCCCACGCGCTTGGTCATCCCGAACGCCGTCAGCGTGGCGTCGAGCTTCGGCAACGCCTCGAAGAACGCGCTGTCGGTGGGGTTCGCCCCCGGCCAGCCGCCCTCGACGTAATCCACCCCCAGCGCGTCCAGCGCGCGGGCGATCTGCACCTTCTCCTCGGTCGAGAACTGCACGCCCTGCGTCTGCTGCCCGTCCCGCAGCGTGGTGTCGTAAAGATAGACCCTGTCCATGCCCCCCCTTTCCCCCAGCCGGACGCACAAGACAAGGGGGTCGGCCCGCCCCGTCCCTTCTTCTCTTTGACAAATATGTCCCCCGGAGGGTCGCTCCGTCGCCCCTCCCGCCCCCCGGCAGGCTCGCACCACGGGCGGAAATCTGCTAGGATAGCATCCATGTCGCGCGATACCGTGAACCAGATCTGCAGCAGCTTTCCGGGGGCGGAATGGTCCGACCCCTGGGGCGGCGGGCACGATGCGTGGAAGGTCGGCACCAAGATGTTCGCCTGCATGGGCATCGCCAATGACGGCGTGTCGGTGAAGACCTCCTCGATCGAGATCGCGGAACTGATGATCGACACCGGCGATGCCGAACGCGCGCCCTATTTCCACAAAAGCTGGGTGCGCCTTCCCTTCAACGCCGATCCCGACTTCCTGCGCAAAACGCTGGAGACGAGCTACGACCTCGTCCGCGCCTCGCTCACGAAACGCGTGCAGGCCTCCATCCCGCCCCGCACCTGACCGCGCCGCGCAACGACGGGCCCTGGACCGGCGACCCGACGGTCACTTCCGGGCCCTTTATCCCAGCCATCCCGCACTAGCTGCGAACGACGCGCAAACTTCCACCAAATCGCCGGGCCGAGGGAGGGCCCGTCGATGCGCGGCGGCCTCCGGCCTTGATTCCGCGCGAACCTGAGCAGAGATGCGCCCCACACCGGCACCCCCCAAGTACATAGTCGGATCAAAGCGCCGCCCAGCCGCGCCGCCCTTGTCCCCAACCCCACGCCAAGCCGCGCGGCGACGGGACCTGGACCGGCGACCCGACGGTCATTCCCGCGCCCTTTATCCCCGCCACCCCGCATTAGCTGCGATCGGCGCGCCAACACCCACCAAATCGCCGGGCCGTGGGAGGGCCCGGCGATGCGCGGCGGCCTCCGGCCTTGATTCCGCCCCCCCCCGGCAGCGCAAGCTCACTCCGTCTCGGACGACCGGGCCCACAGGTTGATGCCTTCATCCTGCGCCAGCCGGTCGATCTCGGCCAGTTCGGCGTCAGAGAAGTCGAGGTTCCGAACCGCGCCCGCGCAATCCACGATCTGCGAGGCCTTCGACGCCCCGATCAGGGCCGACGTGACCCGGCCTCCCCGCAGCACCCATGCAAGCGCCATCTGCGCCAGCGTCTGGCCGCGCGCCTCTGCCATCCCGTTCAGCCCCCGGACCGAGGCCAGCGCGCGCTCGCTCAGCATCTCGTCGCGCAGCGACTTGCCCTGCGTCGCGCGGCTGCCTTCGGGGATGCCGCCCAGGTACTTCTTCGTCAGGATACCCTGTGCGAGCGGCGTGAAGGCGATCGACCCCACGCCCGCCTCCTCCAGCGTGTCCAGCAAACCGTCCTCCTCCACCCAGCGGTTCAGCATGTTGTAGGACGGCTGGTGGATCACGCAGGGTGTGCCGAGGTCCTTCAGGATCGCCACCGCCTCCCGCGTCCGGCGCGAATTGTAGGACGAGATGCCGGCATACAGCGCCCGCCCCGACCGCACGATGTGGTCGAGCGCCCCCATCGTCTCTTCCAGCGGCGTCTCGGGATCGAAGCGGTGGGAATAGAAGATGTCGAAGTAATCGACCCCGCACCGCGCCAGCGACTGGTCGCAGGACGCGACCAGGTACTTGCGGCTGCCGAACTCTCCATACGGCCCCGGCCACATCCGGTAGCCCGCCTTGTTCGAGATGATCAGCTCGTCCCGCAACCCCGCGAAATTGGTCCTCAGGATCTCTCCGAAGGCGACCTCCGCCGACCCGGCGGGCGGGCCGTAATTGTTGGCGAGGTCGAAATGCGTGATCCCGTGGTCGAACGCCGTACGGCACATCTCCCGCTTGGTCTCGTGCGGCGTGTCCTCTCCGAAATTGTGCCACAATCCCAGCGAGATCGCGGGCAGCTTCAGCCCCGACCGCCCGCAACGGCGGTACTGCATGCGGTCATAACGATCCTCGGCGGGGGTGTAGTCGGACATGAAGGCGGGGCGCGGCGGCAAGGTATGGGTCATGCCACACCGATACCGCAGTCCGCACCCGCCCGCCACCCGGTCCACAGGATTGAATCCCGGCACCGCCTTGCCTAGTGTCCCCGGCACCGCCGCCCCGTCCGACCGGAGAGCCGCACATGATCGCCTATGTCACCGTCGGGGCCGACGACATTGCCGCCGCCCGTCGCTTCTACACCGCCTTCCTGCACGCGCTCGGTTATGACCTCGACGAAGGGCCGGAAGGGCTCAGCTTTGCCCTGCCCGTCCCGGCGGGCGAAAGGCCGGTTTCGCCGGATTTCTATGTCAAGCCGCCCTTCGACGGGCAGGCCGCGCGCGCCGGGAACGGCACCATGACCGCGTTCGAGGCCCCTTCGCAGGCGCAGGTCCGCGCCCTGCACGCCGCAGCACTCGCCGCCGGTGGCAAGGATGAAGGCGCTCCGGGGTTCCGTCCCGATTACGGCCCGCGCTTCTACGTGGGCTACCTGCGCGACCCGCAGGGCAACAAGATCGCGCTGTTCTCCAGCAACCCGAACGAGCCGGGGCGCGACGACTGACGCGCCCTACCCCGCGCCGCTCGTCCGGCGCACGATCAGTTCCGGCATCACCAGCGCCCCCACCTCGGCCTCCGCGCCCGAGGTGATCAGCTGCACGATGGCATCCGCCGCCTTGGTGCCGATGGTGCGCGCCGGGATGCGCACGGTGGTCAGCGACGGTTCGAAATCGCGCGAGCCGTTGAAATCGCCGATCCCCGTCACCGCCATCTCTCCGGGCACGTCCACGCCATCCCGCGACAGCGCGTGCAGCGCGCCCCAGGCCAGCACGTCATTGCCGCAGATCAGCGCCGTGGGCCGCTCTTTCGCCGTGATCAGCCCCCGCACCGCCGACTTGGCCGAGGCCACGCTATAGGGCGTTTCCAGCCGCCAGAGCGTGTCGATGGCGCGGCCTTGCGCCTTCAGGGCATCGGTCACGCCGCGCATGCGCCCGCTGGCCCGGTCATTGCCGTCAAGCGGCGGGAACAGCGCCGCGATGCGTTCATGGCCCAGCGCCGCGACATGCTCCCCGATCAGGTACCCCGCGCGGTAATTGTCCGACCCGACGCAGGGCAAGGGCGCCTCCGCCGAATGGTTCCACAACAGAAGCGCCGGGATGTTCTGCTGCGCCAGAAGCTCATAGGTATCCGCCGAATGCTCGATCCCGATCAGGCCGATCCCGTCCACCCGGTGTTCGAGCATCTTCCGCGCCAGCGCGTATTCCCGTTCAAGGCTGTAGCCGTGAGAGGCCAGAAGGATCGTGAACCCCATCTCCTCCACCGCCGACGAGAAACTCTGGATCAGCTCGGCAAAGATCGCCTGGTCGATCGTCGGCACGATCACCCCGATCGTCCCGCTGCGGATGCCGTGGATCGTCTGCGCCGCGCGGTTGCGGATATAGCCCAGCCGCCGCACCGCCGCGTCGATTTTCTTGCGAGTCGCGGGCTTGACCAGTTCGGGGTGGTTGAAGCTGCGCGACACGGTCGACGGCGACACCCGCGCCGCCTTGGCCACGGCCAGTATATCGGCCTTTTGTTTCGCGTTATCAGCCATCTGCGACCCGTTCCTGCGCCAAAAATGAAAACATTTGCAAAACTATTTTCATCACTTACCCTCACATCTCAATCGCGACAAGCTGCGTTTGGGGAGGATACGGCTTGGAGTTCATCTACTATTTCGGCGACGTCTTCACGCCGTTCAACTTCATGCTGCTTCTGCTGGGGACGGTCGGCGGGCTGATCCTTGGGGCGACGCCGGGCCTGTCGCCCACGATGGCCGTGGCGCTCCTGATCCCCTTCACCTTCCGGCTGGAACCGGCCTCGGGCCTGATCCTGCTGGGCGCGGCCTATACCTCCACCGTCGCGGGCGGAGCGGTCAGCGCGATCCTGCTGAAGATACCCGGCGCCCCCGCAAATATCGCCACCACGCTCGACGGACACACGATGGCCAAGAAGGGCGAAGGCGCGCGGGCGCTGCAACTGTCCTTTATCGCCTCCGCCGTGGGCGGCGTCTTCGGCGTGCTGCTCCTGATCTTCCTCACACCTCTTCTGGCGCAATGGGCGCTGGCGTTCGGCCCCTCGCACCTCTTCTGGCTCGCGATCCTTGGTGTGACGATCATCGGCTCGCTCGATTCCAGTTCGGTGGTCAAAGGGCTCCTGTCGGGCTGCATCGGCCTCTGGCTCGCGACCATCGGGTTCGACGACATCATGGGCGCGCAGCGCTTCATCTTCCATTCCAGCGTCTCGGGCGGGATCAATGTGATCCCGGCACTGATCGGCCTCTTTGCCATCCCGCAGGTCATCACCATGTTCGCCAAGGGCCGCGCGCGGCTTGATGCCGAGGTTCTGTCGGTCGAAAAGCACCCGATCTCAAAGGCTTTCCGCGAAGTCTTCAACCGCTTCCGCGCCCTCAGCATCGGCACGATCACCGGGTCGATCATCGGTCTGATCCCCGGCGTGGGCGGCCAGATCGCGGGGCTTGTCGCCTATGACCAGGCCAAGAAGATGAGCCCCGAACGCGGCAAGTTCGGCACCGGCCACAGCGAAGGCGTGATCGCGGCGGAAAGCGCCAACAACGCCATGGTCGGCCCCTCGCTGGTGCCTCTGCTCACGCTGTCGATCCCCGGCTCACCCACCGCCGCAGTCCTGCTGGGCGGCCTCTTGATCCACGGCATCTTCCCCGGCAGCGACCTCTTCGACAACTACCCCGAGGTCGCGTGGACCTTCATCAACTCGATGCTGATCGGGCAGATCCTGATGTGCATCTTCGGCCTCTACATCGCGGGGCTGGCGGCGCGCGTCGCACAGGTGCCGAACAACGTGATGGCCGCCGTGGTGCTGGGGCTGGCGGTCTTCGGCAGCTACTCGGTCCAGAACTCGATGGGTGACGTCTACATCATGATGGCGCTCGGCACGGGGATGTTTTTCCTCGAACGCTTCGGGTTCTCGGCGGCGCCGCTGGTCCTTGGCCTCATCCTCGGCCCGATTGCCGAGGCGAACTTCATCCAGGGCTCCATGATCGCCAATGCGACCTCGTCCATCGGCAGCTACTTCTTCACCGGCCCGCTGAACCTCCTGCTCATCGGCATCGTGGTCGCCTCGGTCGCCTATTCCGGCTGGATGGAACTGCGCAGCCGCCGCTACACGACCAAGGACGACGCGGTCGCCAAGGAAGAGGCGCTGTCATGACAGACCTGCCCCGCAACCAGCACATAATCGCCAGCGGCCTCGTCGCCGCGGTGGGCGTGACCGTCGCCTATATCTCCTACACCGCGCAACCGGCGGCGGCGTTCCTGTTCCCGCGCATCATTTCGACCGTGTTCGTGGTGCTGGCGCTCTGGACCTTCGGCAAGGCGCTCCTGGGCCGGACCAAGGTGGGCAACGGCCTGTCGGCCACGGCAATCCGCAACATCCTGCCGGGCCTCGTGGTGGCGCTGGTCTACGTCTTCTGGGCGGCGCAGACGCTGGGTTTCTACACCGCGTCGACCATCACCTTCTTCATTCTCGTCACCCTCTATGACCCCGCCCCCCACGGCGAGGTCAAAAGCTGGGTCCGGCGCATCATCATCACGGCGGGCTTTCTCGCCGTCATGTACGGCCTCTTCGCGATGCTACTCAATGTCTTCACACCGCGAGAGATCTTCTTCTGAACCGCAAAAGCGGCAGAGCACATTCCAAGGGAGGAAAACCATGAAGAACCTTATTGCAGCCGCGTCCATCGCCCTGATGGGCCTGACCGGAGCCGCCGCCGCCGACGGCCACGCCAACTATCCCGAACGCCCGATGATGCTGATGGTCAGCTACGGCGCGGGCGGGGCGACCGACTTCCAGGCGCGGATCGTGACCATGACCGCGGGCAACGACGACGCGCTGGGCATGCCCATCGCGATCATCAACAAACCCGGCGCGGGTGGCCGCGTGGGCTGGAACTGGTTCGCGACGCAGGCCGAAGCGGACGGCTACACGCTTGGTGCCTACAACATCCCCCACTTCATCGCGCAGTCGATCGAAGGCGGCGTGGAATACGGTGCCGACAGCTTTGAACCCATCGCCAACTGGGGTGCCGACCCGGCCGTCTTCGTCGTGGCCGCCGACAGCCCGTTCAACTCGATGGCCGATGTGGTGAACTATGCCAAGGAAAACCCCGGCGGGCTGACCTTCTCGGGCGCGGGCCTCTTCGTGGGTCACCACATCGCGGCGCTGCAGCTTGAAAAGGCGGCGGGCGTGAAACTGGCCTACATCCCCAACAGCAAGGGCGGCGCGGGTGCCATGAAGGCCGTGATCGCGGGCGAAGTCCTCGGCGGCGTCAACAACCTGTCGGACGCGTTCCGCGCGCGTGAGGCGGGCAACGTCAAGATCCTCGGCGTGTTCGACCTGGAACGCAACGACTTCCTGCCCGACGTGCCGACGATGATGGAGCAGGGCTATGACATCGACAACGCATCGGTCAACTTCCGCGGCGTGATGGTGCCCAAGGGCACGCCCCAGCCGATCATCGACAAGCTGGCCGAAATCGTGCCGACGATGTTCGCCAATGGCCGCGTGGCCGGCAAGATGAAGGCCGGTGGCAGCCCGATGCACATCATGAACCGCGCCGAAGTGCAGGAAATGTGGGCAGCGCGCGAGAAAACGCTGAAAGAGCTTCTCGCAGGCCTTTGACCCGAACCGGCGGTGCGCGGATCGTCCCGCGCACCGCACCCTTTCACAGGACATGACATGACCGCGCCCGATCCCCTCACCGAACTCGATGCCATCGTCGCCCGCGCCCGTGCCGCGCAGGCCCGGTTCGAAGCGGACGGGTCGCAGGAACGGTATGACCGCGCGGCTCAGGCCGTGGGCTGGGCCATCATGGAGCCGGGCCGCAACCGGCACCTCGCCGAACTGGCGGTCGACACCACGGGCCTCGGCAACGTGCCCGACAAGATCACCAAGAACCACCGCAAGACGCTGGGCCTTCTGCGCGATATCCAAGGCGTCGCGACCTTCGGCGTGATCCGCGACGACGCCGCGACCGGCATCACCGAAATCGCCCGCGCCAAGGGCGTGGTCGGCGCCATCGTGCCTTCGACCAACCCCGCCGCGACCCCCGCCAACAACATCATCAACGCGCTGAAATGCGGCAATGCCATCGTGGTGGCTCCGTCTCCGAAGGGCGTGGCCAGCTGCGAGACGCTGATCGCCTACATCCATGCCGAGTTCGCCAGGATCGGCGAAGACCCCGACCTCGTGCAGATGGTCCCCGCGCCGGGCTCGAAAGAGAAAACCCAGCGCCTGATGGAGACCTGCGACATGATCGTCGCCACCGGCAGCCAGAACAACGTGCACCGCGCGCAGACCGCCGGCACCCCCGCCGTCGCCGTGGGCGCGGGCAACGTGACCGTCATCGTGGACGAAACCGCCGATCTGGCCGCCGCCGCCGAGAAGATCCGCGCCTCCAAGACCTTCGACAACGCCACCTCCTGCTCGTCCGAGAACGCGGTGGTTGTCGTCGACGCCGTGCGCGACGCCTTCATCGCCGCCATGGCCGAGGCTGGCGGCGCGCTGGTCGAGGATGAAGCCGCCATCGTCGCCGCCCTCTGGCCCGACGGGCACCTCAACCGCGCCGCCATCGCGCAGGACGCCGACAAGATGATCGCGGCCCTCGGCCTCGACGGTCGGGTGCCGGCGGGGACCGAATACATCGCCGTCCCCACCTCGGGCATCGGCCCCGACCACCCGCTGTCGGGCGAGAAACTGAGCCGCGTTCTGGCGCTTTATTCCGCCAAGGACTTCGACGACGCCGTGCGCATCGCCCGCGAAATCCAGCTGCACCAGGGCGCGGGCCATTCCGTGGGCCTGCACTCCACCAACCCCGACCGCCCCATGGTGCTCGCCACCGCGATCCCCACCAGCCGCGTGATCGTCAATCAGGCGCATACCTTCGCCACCGGCGGGTCGTTCACCAACGGCATGCCGTTTTCGCTGTCCATGGGCTGCGGCACGTGGGGCGGCAATTCGGTGGACGAGAACGTGCACTGGAAGCACTTCCTGCAATCCACCAAGATCGTTCGCGAAATCCCCCCGCGTGAGCCCAGCCTCGACGACATCTTCGCCGACTACTGGGCGCAGGCCGGAAAATGACTGTCGCCGCCGACACGCCGCCCGGCGGAACCGTCCGGGACTGGCTGGCGCGGCGCGCCAATGCGGGCGGTATCGCCTTCGTCTTCCCCGAAACCGACACGTCGATGGACTGGGCCACCCTTCAGGACCACGCACTGGCCTTCGCCCGCCTCCTGACCTCGAAAGGTGTCGCCAAGGGGGACAGCGTCGCCATCGTCTCCCCCAACAGCCGCGAAGGGCTGGTGGCCTTGTACGGTGCGCTCGCGGGCGGGTTCCGGGCGACCATGATCAACCTCGCCGCCGGGCGGGACGCCATCGCCTATGCGCTCGACCATTCCGGCGCGCGCTTCGCCTTCGTCCACCCCGCCTGTGCCGAGATGTTCGCTACCGCCAATGCCTCGGGCGTCACGGCGCTCGACCCCTCCGAACAGGCCGACGCGACGCTGCACCCCGTCACGCCCGCTGACCACGCCCTTCTGATGTATACCTCCGGCACAACGGGCCGGCCCAAGGGCGTACTGCACTCCCATGCGAGCCTTCTGGCGGGCGGCTGGACCACCACCATCGCCCACGCGCTGGGGCCGTCCGATCGCGGCTTCTGCGTCCTGCCCGTCTACCACATCAACGGCCTCTGCGTGACGATCATGGGCGCGCTTGTCTCTGGCGGCTCCCTCGCCGTCGTGTCGCGCTTTTCCGCCTCGCAATTCTGGGATCAGGCCGCGCGGGCGGGTGTGACGTGGTTCTCCGCCGTGCCCACCATCATCTCCCACCTCCTGCATGGCGATGCCGAACCGGACGAGGCCTGCCGCGCCCGCCTGCGCTTTGGCCGCTCCGCGTCGTCGGCCCTCGCGGTCGAGACGCAATCCGCCTTCGAGCGCCGCTTCTCAGTCCCCATCATCGAAACCATGGGCCTGACCGAGACCGCCGCGCAGATCCTGTCGAACCCCCTGCCCCCCGGCACCCGCAAGATCGGCTCGCCCGGCACCGGCTTCGGCTGCGAGGTCGAAATCCAGGGCCCCGACGGCACCCGCATCAATGACGGCACCGAGGGCGAGATCGTCGTGCGCGGACCCAACGTGATGCTCGGCTACCTCGACAACCCCGACGCCACCCGCGCCACCTTCCGCGACGGCTGGCTGCGCACCGGCGATTTGGGCCGGATGGACCCAGACGGCTACATCTTCGTCACCGGTCGCCTGAAGGAGCTGATCATCAAGGGCGGCGAAAACATCGCCCCGCGCGAGGTGGACGAGGCGCTCTACACCCACCCCGACGTGATCGAGGCCGCGGCCTTCGCCCGCAAATCCGACCGCTACGGCGAAACGGTCGAGGCGGCGGTGCGCGTGCGCGACGGCTCTCCCGTCACCGATGCCGATCTCAAGGACCTCTGCCAGGAACGCCTCGGCACGTTCAAGACGCCCGACGTCGTGCATTTCCTCGACGAACTGCCGAAAGGCCCGTCTGGCAAGATCCAGCGCCTCAAACTCGCCGACCTGATCGCCGCGCCCGCGCTGTGAGCCTCCCGCGCATCCGCGCCGCGCCTAGCGCACGAACTGCTCCACGTACTCCTCGCCCAGACCGACGCTTGCGTAATGCGCGCGGCACATGTCGATCTTGGTGAAGACGTCCTCGTATCCCAGGACCTCGCCGTAGGGGTCGACGTAACACATCACCCCGTTCACCTGGAACAGCGTGATCATCTCCTCCACGCCTTCCGGCACGACCAGCGTATGCGTCTCGCCCGGTGGTTCGAACACGTATCCGCCCTCTTCCGCGACCCAGTCGTGTTCAAGGTACTCCCACCGCCCCTTCAGCACGAAGCCGTGCACCGGTTGCGGATGGCGGTGGCGCGACAGCACGCCCGATTTGCGCACGCGCAGCAGGTTCACCCAGTACCCCTGCGACCGCGACAGGCACAGGGGCCGGAACCACACGTTTTCCGCCTGCGGCACCCACAGGCGTTCGTCCTCGGGCACCGCGTTCGGCACCACGATCTCCTCCAGCGCGTCCTTCGGAAAGGGCAGCTGGTAGGGCATCAACGGGTTTTCGTCCTTCATCGGGGTCTCCTCACATCGCCATGTAGCCACCGTCGACGGGATAGACCGCCCCGGTGACGAAACTCGCCTCTTCGCTCAACAGCCACGCGACCAGCGCGCCGACTTCCGCCGTTTTGCCCCAGCGCGCCATGGGCGTGCGGCCAAGGATGCCCGCCTCCCGCGCCGGGTCTGCGCGCAGGCCCTCGGTCATCTCCGTCTCGATCCAGCCGGGCGCGACCGCGTTCACGCGCACTCCGTCCCCGGCCCAGCGACCCGCCAGCGCCTTGGTCAACTGCGCGACACCGCCTTTCGAGGCCGAATAGGCCGGCACCAGCGGCCCGCCGAAGGTCGACAGCATCGAGGCCGTGGTCACGATCGCCCCGCTTGATGCCGCGAGCAACGGGTGCGCCGCAAGGCAGCAGCGCATCGTGCCCGTCAGGTTGACCGCGATCACCTGCTCGAACACGTCGATGTCGTATTCCTCGCCCCGCCGCAGGATGCCCGCGCAGGTCACCAAGCCATCCAGCTGGTCGAGCCCGCCGAAGAACTCCCCAACCGCAGCGCCATCGGTCACGTCCAGCACCTCGGCCCGCGCGCCTTCGGGCGCGTCGAACCCGGCCACCTCGTCGCCGGAGGCGCTGACCGCAATCACCCGCCAGCCATCGGCGGCAAGCCTCTGCACCACGCCCGCGCCGATCCCGCGCGTGCCTCCCGTGACCACCGCTGTCCGCGTCATCGCGTCTCCTCCCTCGCGCCGACGCTAGCCTTGTCCGAGACGCGCATGCAAGGGCGCGGCGAGGGGTTGCCCCGCCCCCGGCGCTCAGGCACCAAGGACGCGCGCACGAACGAGGTCCCCATGCAGCTCAGCCACCGCATCACCCACCTGCTCGACGGCGGCTCCGACGGGTGGGAGGTCTTCAACCGCGCCCGCGCCATGATCGCCTCGGGCACGCCCGTGACCGAGCTGACGATCGGCGAACACGACATCCGCACCGCCCCCGCGATCCTCGACGCCATGCACCGCGCGGCAAAGGCGGGGCATACTGGCTATGCCTCGGTCCCCGGCACACCCGCCCTGCGTGACACCATCGCCGCGCGCGTGACCGACCGGACCGGCGTGCCGACCACGCGCGACAACATCCTCGTGACGACCGGCGGGCAGGCAGCACTCTTCGCCGCCCACATGGCGGTGCTGGATCCCGGCGACACCGCGCTCTTCGTCGATCCCTATTACGCCACCTATCCCGGCACCCTGCGCGCCGCGGGCGCCGTGGCCCGCGCCATCCCCACCCTGTCGCGACACGGCTTCCAGCCGCAGACCGATGCGCTCGCCGCCGCCGCCCCCGGCGCGCGGTCGCTTCTGGTCAACACCCCCAACAACCCCACCGGCGCTGTCTATTCCGCCGCCACCATCGACGCGATCTGCGATACCTGCCGCAACCACGACCTGTGGCTCATCTCGGACGAGGTCTATTACACGCAGGTCTGGGACGGCACCCACATCACCCCCCGCGCGCGTCCCGGCATGGCCGACCGCACGCTCGTCGTGGGCTCGATGTCGAAAAGCCATGCCATGACCGGCTCGCGCGTCGGCTGGATCGTCGGCCCGCCGGACGTCATCTCCCACCTGATCGACCTCTCCACCGACACGACCTATGGCGTGCCCGGCTACATCCAGGACGCCGCCCTTTTCGCCCTGAACGAAGGCCGGGCGCTGGAAGAGGAAATCGCCGCCCCCTTCCGCCGCCGCCGCGCGCTGACCGAAGCGGCGCTTGCCGGCCAGAACGCCGTTCGCCTGATCCCCGCCGAAGGCGCGATGTACGTGATGCTCGACATCCGCGCGACGGGCCTCAGCGGCGAGGAGTTCGCCCACGCCCTCCTCGACACCCACCAGATCGCGGTGATGCCGGGCGAAAGCTTCGGCCAGTCCGCCGCCGGCCACCTGCGCGTCGCCATGACGGTGGACGATGCCAGCTACGAGGCCGCCCTGCGCACCCTCGTGGCCTTCGCCGCCGACCGCGCCCACGCCTCCGCCTGACGCTCCCTTGCGCGATTTTGCGGTTCCCACCCGCACGCGCCGCGCCTAACCTCGCCCCATGAAAGATGATCCCGGCTCCCGCTTTCGCGCCCTGCATGTCCGGGGCCAGCCGCTTGTCATGCCCAACCCGTGGGATGCAGGGTCGGCGCGGATGATGGCGGCGATGGGGGCACAGGCGCTCGGCACCTCGTCCGCCGCGCTCGCCTTCACGCTGGGCTATACCGACGGCCACGGGATCGACCGCGACACCCACCTCGCCCACGCGCAGGACCTGGTCGCCGCCACCGGCCTGCCCGTGTCGGGCGATTTCGAAAACGGCTATGGCGACGCGCCCGAGGACGTGGCCGACATCGTCCGCCTCGCCGCCGAGGCAGGTCTCGCCGGCATCGGGATCGAGGATACCGCGCTCCCCGGCACCGCGCCCTACCCGTTCGACCTCGCCGTCGAACGCATCCGCGCCGCGCTTTCCGCCGCCCGCGCCCTGCCGCGCGACTTCGTCGTGACCGCCCGCACCGATGTCGTCCTGCTGGGCACCGCCGACGCGGACGAGGCGCTGCGCCGCCTGCAGGCCTTTGACGAGGCGGGCGCAGATTGCCTCTATGCCCCGATGGGCAGCGGCATGGACATACAGGCCCGCATCTGCGCCACCTGCCGCGCGCCGGTGAACGTGCTCGTCACCGGCGCGTTTGCGGCAGAGAGCCGCGACAGCCTCGCCCGGATCGGGGCCGCGCGCATCTCCTTCGGATCGGGCGCCCTGCGCGCGGTGGCCCAAACCCTGCACGACGTCTCTGCCGCGGCCCTCGGCCCCGAAGGCCGGTTCGATCCGCTCGCCCGCGCGCTGCCGTTTGCCACGCTCGACCCGATGCTGCGCGGGTCCTGACGCCGATGACCGGCGCGCCCGTCTCCTCCCTCCGCAATCTCGGCCCCGCGATGGACGCCACCTGCGCCCGCGCGGGCATCCACTCAGCCGAGGAATTGCGCGAGATCGGCGCCGACGCCGCCTATGCCCGCCTGCTCGCCACCGGCACCAAACCGCATTTCATCGGCTATTACGTGCTGCACATGGCGCTTCAGGGCCGCCCGTGGAACGATTGCAAGGGCGAGGAAAAGAAGGCCCTCCGCGCCCGGTTCGACGCGCTCAAGGCCGCCTCCACGCAGGACGGCACCGGCCGCATCGAACAGGCCCTGAACGAGATCGGCACCGGCCTGCGCCGGTGACCACGCCGGAACTCTGCCCCACCCCTCCGGGTTGTTCCCCCAACACGATCAACACCGGAGAGACACATGGCTGACTTCATCCGCATCCTCATCGCCGTCCTGCTGCCGCCGCTTGGCGTCTTCCTGCAAGTGGGCCTCGGCGGGGCCTTCTGGCTCAACATCCTGCTGACGCTGCTGGGCTACATTCCCGGCATCGTGCACGCCGTCTACATCATCGCGCGCCGCCCCGCCCATGCCTGACCCGCACCCCGACCACGCCGCGCGGCTCGACCGCGTGGACCGCATCGCCAGACGGATGGACCGCGCCTTTCGCGTGCCCGTCGTCGGCATGCGCGTCGGCTATGACAGCATCCTCGGCCTGATCCCCGGCATCGGCGACGCGCTGGCACTGGCCCCCGCGGGCTACATCCTGCTCGAAGCGCACCGCCTCGGCGCTTCGCTGGGTACGCTGGCAAGGATGGGAGCAAACGTGGGCATCGACTTCGTGATCGGGGCGATCCCGTTGATCGGCGACCTGTTCGATATCGGCTGGAAAGCCAACACGCGCAATGCCGCCCTCCTGCGCCGCGACCTGTCCCGCCGGTCGCCCGCGATACCCCGGCGCCCAAGAACCGAGGCCGCCCACCAGGGCGGATGAGGCCCCCGCCTGACCCCGCCAAACGAAAACGGCCCGCGCAGGCAGCGCGGGCCGTTTCACATTCAGGGACGTGGAAAAGGTCAGCCGACCATTTCGAGACCCGAGAAGAAATACGCGATCTCGACCGCCGCCGTCTCCGGCGCGTCCGACCCGTGGACCGAGTTCTCGCCGACCGATTCGGCGAATTCCGCACGGATCGTGCCCGGCGCCGCGTCGGCGGGGTTCGTCGCACCCATCACTTCACGGTTCTTCGCGATCGCACCTTCGCCTTCCAGAACCTGCACGACGACCGGCTCGGACGCCATGAACTCGCACAGCTCGTCATAGAACGGACGCTCGGCATGCACGGCATAGAACACGCCGGCCTGCGCCTTGGTCAGGTGAATGCGCTTCTGCGCGACGATCCGCAGACCCGCATCCTCGAACTTGGCGTTGATCTTGCCGGTCAGGTTGCGCTTGGTGGCGTCCGGTTTGATGATGGACAGCGTGCGTTCGACAGCCATGTCGTGCTCCTCTGGATCGGGGCACGCATCCTTGCGGCCCCCTTGAAATTTGGCGAGGCCCTAACACGCGTCCGGGCGTGACGGAACCCCCGAAACGTGTCCTTGGCACCGGCAATCGGCACAACTCCGGGCGCGCGGGACCCGTCTGCTCATTTCCGGGGGGCAAACTGTGCAGATTGTACCGTTTCACCGCCATTGACAGGATCGGGGCCACCTGTCACCTCACGCCCCATGCTGCGCCTCACCGATCTGCGGTTCTCCATCGCCGGACGCCCCTTGCTCGAGGGCGCATCGGCCACGATCCCCACCGGCCACAAGGTCGGGCTCGTGGGGCGGAACGGCACGGGAAAAACCACGCTTTTCAAACTGATATACGGCGAACTTGCACTGGAATCCGGCCAGATCGACGTGCCCAAGGGCGCCCGCATCGGCGGCGTCAGCCAGGAAGTGCCGGGATCGGACGTGTCGCTGCTCGACACCGTGCTCGCCGCCGACACCGAACGCGCGGCGCTTCTGAAGCAGTCCGAGACCGAACAAGATCCTGACAAGATTGCAGAAATCCAGACGCGCCTGACGGATATCGACGCATGGTCGGCCGAGGCGCGTGCGTCGTCGATCCTGCGCGGCCTCGGGTTCGAACCGGATCAGCAGGCCCTGCCTTGTTCAAGTTTTTCAGGGGGTTGGCGAATGCGCGTCGCGCTTGCGGGTGTCCTTTTCGCCCAGCCCGACCTGCTGCTTCTGGACGAACCCACCAACTACCTCGACCTCGAAGGCGCGCTCTGGCTCGAAAGCTACCTCGCGCGGTATCCACATACCGTCATCATCATCAGCCACGACCGGGGCCTGCTGAACCGCGCGGTCGGATCCATCCTGCATCTCGAAGACAGGAAACTCACCTACTACACTGTTCCGTATGACAAATTCGCCGAACAGCGTGCCGCGAAACTGGCGCAGGCCGAGGCGCTGAACGCCCGCAACGCCGCCCGCGTCGCCCATCTGCAAAGCTTCGTGGACCGGTTCCGCTACAAGGCGTCCAAGGCCGTGCAGGCGCAGTCGCGGCTCAAGATGATCGACCGGATCAAGCTCATCTCCACCCCGCAAGAGGCTGCTTTGAAAGCCTTTTCCTTCCCAACGCCCGAAGAGTTGAGCCCGCCCATCGTGGCGCTCGACCACGCGGCGACCGGGTATGACGGCACGCCGGTGCTGCGGCGCATGACCCTGCGCATCGACCAGGACGACCGGATCGCGCTTCTGGGCAAGAACGGTGAGGGAAAATCCACGCTTTCCAAGATGTTGTCAGACCGTCTTGATGTGATGGAGGGGCAGAAAACCGCCGCCTCCAAACTCCGCATCGGCTATTTCGCGCAGCACCAGGTCGACGAGCTGGTGGTCGAGGACACGCCGCTCGACCACATCCGCCGCCTCCGCCCCGACCACCTGCCCGGGCGGCTCCGGGCCATGCTGGCGGGTTTCGGCCTTGGCGCGGATCAGGCGGAGACGCCGGTCGGCCAACTCTCCGGCGGACAAAAAGCGCGTCTTTCCCTGTGCTTGGCCACTCTGGACGCACCGCACCTGCTGATCCTCGACGAGCCGACCAACCACCTCGACATCGAAAGCCGCGAGGCGCTGGTGGAGGCGCTGAACGCCTATACCGGCGCCGTCGTGCTGGTCAGTCACGACATGCACCTGCTCAGCCTCGTGGCGGACCGGCTGTGGCTGGTGAAGGACGGCGGGGTCAGCCCTTATGACGGCGACCTCGAAAGCTATCGCAAGCTGCTGTTGTCAAACGACAAACCCGCATCGGCCGAGAAGAAGAAAGCGCCCCGACCCAGCCGTGAACGCATCCTCGAACTCAGGGCCGAGGTGCGCAAGTGCGAGGCGCGGATCGAGAAGCTGGAAGAGATGCGCGAAACGCTGGCCGCCCGGCTGGGCACGCCCGAGATGTACGAGGACGACCAGATCCACAAGATGGAACAATACCAGAAGAAATACGCCGAGGTGATGGAGGCGATGGACCGGGCGGAAGCCCTGTGGGTCACCGCGCAGGACAAGCTCGACAAGGCCGAACATGCCCGATAGCGCCTTTCTGATCACCGCCTTCGTCACGCTGTTCGTCGTGGTCGATCCCATTGGTCTTGCACCGCTTTTCGCCGCCCTGACGCAGGGGATGAGCACCGGTCGGCGGCGCCGCATCGCCCTGACCGCCTGCGCCGTGGCGATGGGCATCCTTGTCCTGTTCACCCTGCTTGGGGAGGCGGTTCTGGGCTTCGTCGGCATCTCCATGCCCGCCTTCCGCATCGCGGGCGGGCTGCTTCTGTTCCTCACCGCGCTCGAGATGCTGTTCGAGCGGCGCAGCAAGCGGCGCGAGGATCGCAACGAGGACGAGGTGTTCAACGACCCGTCGGTCTTTCCACTGGGAATTCCACTGATCGCAGGGCCGGGCTCCATCGCGACGGTGATCCTGCTGGCGGGCGAAGCGCCGGGATGGCCGGGCACCGCGTCGATCATCGGGTTGAGCTTTGCCGTCGTCTGCCTTGTTTTCGCGATGTTTTCCACCGCCGGACCGATGGAGCGCCTGCTGGGCCGGACCGGAATCAACGTCGTCACCCGCGTCCTCGGCATGCTGCTGGCGGCGCTGTCGGTGCAGTTCGTGCTGGACGGGCTGTCCGCCTATTGGGGCGGCTGACCCTTCCGCGACGCGGGCCCCGTGCCTATCTGGGTCGCAAAGGAGAGACGCATGGACGGCGACGATATTGCAAGACTGGTCTACTTGGGCCTCTTCGCGACGGTCATCGCGGGGGCGCTGCTGCTGCAGATGCGCCACCGGATGTCCGAGCTGGCGCGCGGCGCGGCGATCTGGGTGCTGATCTTCCTCGGCGCGATCCTTGCGGTCGGGCTGTGGGAGGACATTCGCGGCACCGTGTCACCGCGCGCCGCGGTCAACCAGTCTGACGGCACGATCACCATCCCCCGCGCGCCGGACGGGCATTACTATGCCACGCTGGACGTGAACGGCGCGCCGGTGACCTTCGTGGTCGATACCGGAGCGACCGGCATCGTGCTGTCGCGCGAGGATGCGGAGCGCGCCGGGATCGACGTGGACGGGCTGGCCTTCCTCGGCCAGGCGGCAACCGCCAACGGCACCGTGGCGATCGCGCCCGTGCGGCTGGACAGCATCGCCTTCGGCCCGATCGAGGATCGCAACCTGTCGGCCTCGGTCAATGGCGGCGAACTGGACCAGTCGCTTCTGGGCATGACCTATCTGCAACGCTATGCGCGGATCGAGATCGAGGGCGGCAAGCTCGTCCTTACCCGCTAGGCGGCAAAATTTTCCTGCGAAAATTTTGCCCCGCTCAGCGGCGCGCGAGGATGTAGTCGACAAGCTGCGCGGTGGAGCCGTCCTTGCCATCGGTCCCTTCTTCGCCCGTCACGACGGGGCCAAGGGCCGTCGCCAGTTCCTTGCCCAGTTCCACGCCCCACTGGTCGAACGAGTTGATGCCGAGGATCACGCCTTCGACGAACACGCGGTGTTCGTAGAGCGCCACGATCTGGCCGAAGATCTCGGGCGTGAGTTGCGGATAGACCAGCGTGGTCGACGGGCGGTTGCCCGGGAAGACGCGGTGGCGGGCCTGCCGCTCCAGCTCGTCGCCGTCGAACTTGCCCGCGACCTTGGCGCGCGCCTCGTCCAGCGTCCGGCCCCGCATCAGGGCTTCGGACTGCGCGAGGCAGTTGGCGACCAGCAGGTTGTGGTGGTGCTGCAATTCCGGCTCATGCCCTTGCGCTGCGACCATGAACTCGCAGGGGATCACCCGCGTGCCCTGGTGGATCAGCTGGTAGAAGGCGTGCTGGCCGTTGGTGCCCGGCTCTCCCCAGACGACGGGGCCGGAATGGTAGGGCAGCGTGGTGCCGTCGCGGGCGACGCCCTTGCCGTTGCTCTCCATCTCCAGCTGTTGCAGGTAGGCGGGCAGCCGCGACAGGCGCTGGTCATAGGGCAGGACGGCGCGGGTGGCGTAATCCATCACCTGGTTGTGCCACATGCCCACAAGCGCCAGCATCACCGGCATGTTCTCGGCCAGATCGGCGCTGCGGAAGTGCCGGTCCATCGCCTGCGCTCCGCGCAGCATGGCGCGGAAGGCGTCGGGCCCGACGGCGATCATCAGCGACAGGCCGATGGGTCCCCACATGGAATAGCGCCCGCCGACCCAGTCTTCGAACCCGAAGACGCGCGAGGGGTCGATGCCGAACTCCGCCGTCTTGTCCTCGGCCGAGGACAGGGCCGCGAATTGCGCGGCGGGGTCGGTTACGGTGTCGGACATCCATGCGCGCGCGGTGCGGGCGTTGGTCATGGTTTCGATCGTGGTGAAGGTCTTGGAGGCGACGATCACCAGCGTCGTGGCCGGGTCCAGCCCGCGCACGGTGTCGGCGATATGCGCGCCATCCACGTTCGACACGAAATGGCAGCGCGGGCCATCGTGGTAGGGCGCCAGCGCCAGCGTCGCCATCGCGGGGCCAAGGTCGGACCCGCCGATGCCAATATTGACCACGTCGGTGATCTGCCCGCCCTGCCCGGCAAAGCTGCCATCGCGGACGGCGGTGGCGAAGGCCTCCATCCGCGCCAGCGTGTCGAGAACGCCTGGCATGACATCCTCGCCTTCCACCGTCACCGGCCCGCCGTCGAGGTTGCGCAGGGCGGTGTGCAGGACGGCGCGGCCTTCGGTGTCGTTGATCGGCGCGCCCGCGAACATGGCGTCGCGTGCGGCTTCGACCCCGGCGGCGCGGGCCACGTCCAGAAGCATCTTGCGGGCGGTGTCGTCCAGTTGCGTCTTGGAATAGTCGAACAGCATGTCACCCATCCGGGTCGAGAACCCGCCCGCGCGGTCGGGATCATCGAACAGGCTGTCGATGCGGCGGTCGGCGATGGTGCCGGCATAGGTTTTCAGAGCGTCCCACATGGGTGGTCTCCTTGGCTTACGGGGCCCAGTGGACCGTGGCACCGGGCAAGACGGCGGCTACGGGGGCCTCGGCGGGCGACAGGACCAGCGCGCGGTCATAGGCGGCGCGCTTTTCCTCGCCAGTGATGACGATGTGCCGGGCGGCGGCGGTGTTCAGGACGCGCGCCGACAGGGTGATGCGCGGCTCGGGCGCACCGGGCGCGCGCATGGCGAGCAGGACGGGCGCGTCCTCGGCCAGCGCCGCGTCCAGTTGATCGGCACCGGGGAAGAGCGAGGCGGTGTGCATGTCCGCGCCCATGCCCAGCAGCACCACGTCCAGCGGCAACCGCGCCTCGATCGCGCCCGACAGGTCATCGAGCGCATCCTCGGGCGCATCAGCGGGCGCGTAAAGCGGCAAATAGCCCGCATCCGCCGCCTTGCCCACCAGCAGGCGCTCGCGTAACAGCCGCGTGTTGGAGCGTTCGTGATCCTCGGGCACCCAGCGTTCGTCGTTCAGCAGCACGTCGACGCGCGACCAGTCGAGCGGCGTCTCGGTCAGCCGGTCAAAGATCGGGCCCGGCGTGGTGCCCCCCGGCACGCACAGCGTCACCCGGTCGCGGCGGCCCATCGCCATGCGCAGATCGTCCGCCAGCCGCGCGGCCAGCGCCGCCATCAGCGCGTCGCGGTCGGCATAGGCGATCAGGCTCATGCTTTGATCTCCCGCCACCGGCGCCCGTCGCGGTGCATCAGCATCAGCGCGTCTTCCGGCCCCGAACTGCCCGGTTCATAGGGTTTCGGCACGTCGGCGCGGGCCTCCCAGCCGGCGATGATCGGGTCGGTCCAGGCCCAGGCCGCTTCCACCTCGTCCCCGCGCATGAACAGCGTCTGGTTGCCGCGGATCACGTCCATGATGAGGCGCTCATAGGCGTCCGGCACGTCCTCTGCCTCGGGTCCCAGCGCCTCGGAAAAGGTCATGTCGAGAGGAACCGTGACAAGGCGCATGCCCCCTGGCCCCGGCTCCTTGATGGTCACGTCCAGCGTCATGCCCTCGTTCGGCTGGAGCCGGATATGGAGCATGTTGGAATGTACGTCCTCGCCCTCGCCGATGTCGAAGATCGAATGGCGGGTAGGTTTGAAGACAACCGTGATCTCGGACATGCGCGCCTTCATCCGCTTGCCGGTCCGCAGGTAGAAGGGCACGCCCGCCCAGCGCCAGTTCTCGATATGACAACGCAGGGCGATGAAGCTTTCGGTGAAGCTCTTGGGGTTCTCGGCATGGTCGCGGTAGCTCGCCACGCCGCCGCCCGCCTCGTACTGGCCGCGCACGATGTGGTGCGGCTCGACGGGCGCAAGCGCGCGGATGACCTTCAGCTTTTCATCGCGCACGGCGTCCGGGTCGAACCGCGACGGCGGCTCCATCGCGATCAGGCACAACAGCTGCATCAGGTGGTTCTGCACCATGTCCCGCATCGCGCCGGACTTGTCGTAATAGGCGCCCCGCCCCTCGACGCTGACGGTTTCCGCCACGGTGATCTGGATGTGATCGACGAATTGCGCGTTCCAGAGCGGTTCGAACAGCACGTTGCCAAACCGCACCGCCATCAGGTTCTGAACCGTCTCTTTCCCGAGGTAATGGTCGATGCGATAAATCTGGTCCTCGCGGAAATGCTGGGCGAGGTCGGCGTTCAGCGCACGCGCGCTGCCCAGATCGCGGCCGAACGGCTTTTCCACCACGACGCGGCTGTCCTCGGTGGCAAGGCCATGGCTTTGCAGGCGCGCGGCGATGTCGCCGAAGAGGCCCGGACCGACCGAGAAATAGAAGGCGCGGACAACGTCGGAATCATCGCGCAACATGTCCTTCAGCGCGTCCCACCCGTCCTCGCCCCGCGCATCGACGCGCATGTAGTCGAGGGTTTCGAGGAAGTCGTCGAGCGTCGCGCCTTCGCAGGGCGCCCCCGTTCCGAATTCGGTGATCGCGTCGCGCACCATGTCCTGGAAGGCCCCGCGGTCGAGGTCGGACCGCGCCGCGCCGATGATGCGCGCGCCGTCCGGCATCTGCCCCGCGCAGAAGCGCCGGTAGAGACCCGGCAGAATCTTGCGCCGGGCAAGGTCGCCCGTGCCGCCGAAAATCACGAGGTCGAACCGGTCAACCGGTATGACGCGAGACACCATGGCCCATCTCCTTGTCCTCGATCCGCCCACGCTCCGGTCGCGCGTCGTTAGCGCTAACGGAATGGGTCGGCGCACCTGTAGCGGCCTTCGCGGGGCTTGTCTAACACGATGTCACAAACGGGCAATGGCAACATTGTGATGTGCCGAAGGTTTGCGCAGCCCCCCGCGCGGGTCTATCACGGCACGGCAGTGCTGCAGGCGGGGCGAGTGACCGATGAAAGACCAGGCTCTTGGCGAGACTGCCAAGTTCTCCGATCCGTTCGTGACCGCCAAGGGCGAGGAACGGGCCGAGGTCCCGCTGATGGGCGCAAAAACGCTGTGGTTCAACACCGGCACGCTGTGCAACATCACCTGCGCCAACTGCTACATCGAAAGCTCTCCCACCAATGACGCGCTGGTCTACCTGACGGCGGACGAGGTGTCGGGATATCTCGACCAGATCACCGCGCGCGGCTGGCCCGTGACCGAGATCGCGTTCACCGGCGGCGAGCCCTTCATGAACCCCCAGATGATCGAGATGGCGCGGCGCGCGCTTCAGGCGGGTTACGAGGTGCTGATCCTGACGAACGCCATGCAGCCGATGATGCGCCCGCGCGTCCGCGCGGGGCTTGAGGCGCTGCAGGCCGATCATCAGGGCAAGCTGACGCTGCGCGTGTCCCTCGACCACCATTCGGCGGCGTTGCACGATGCCGAACGCGGCGACGGCGCCTTTGCCCGCACGCTCGACGGCATGCGCTGGCTGCGCGATGCCGGGATCGCGATGACCGTCGCGGGCCGGATCGAGTTTTCCGAAACCGAAGCCGAGGCGCGGGCGGGGTTCGCGGCCCTCTACGCCGCCAAGGGGTTCGCGATCGACCCCGATCACCCCGCCCGGACGGTGCTTTTTCCCGAAATGGACGCCTCGGTCGACGTGCCCGAGATCACGACCGCCTGCTGGGGTATCCTGAACAAATCCCCGTCGGACGTGATGTGCGCAACCTCGCGCATGGTGGTGAAACGCAAGGGCGCCGATGCGCCCACGGTGCTGGCCTGCACGCTCCTGCCCTACGACGCCCAGTTCGACCTCGGCCCGACGCTGGAAGAGGCCGAGCGCCCGGTGCGCCTGAACCACCCCCACTGCTCCAAGTTCTGCGTCCTCGGCGGCGCGTCCTGCTCTGCCTGAGGCCGGGCTGGAAAGCCACCCTGACGCTAAACGGGCGCAAAACAACTGCGATGGATCGCCCCCGGCGCGCACCCCATGCGCTTCTTCTCTTCCAAAATATGTCCGCCGGAGGCTCCTGCCCGCGCGACCCGCGCCGCCCGGTCAGTCCATGGGGCGCAACAGTTCCACTTCCTCGCCCTCCCGCACGGCGGTGTAGAAACAGGACCGGCGGTTGGTGTGGCAGGCGGGGCCTTCCTGCGTGACCCGCACCAGCAGGCAGTCGCGGTCGCAATCGACGCGCAGGTCGACAAGCGTCTGCACGTGGCCCGAGGTCTCTCCCTTCACCCAGAAGGCCTGCCGGGAGCGCGACCAGTACGTGACGCGGCCCGTCTCGAGCGTACGGGCCACCGCCTCGGCATTCATCCAGGCCATCATCAGCACCTCGCCCGTGGCGTGATCCTGCGCGATCGCGGGGATGAGGCCTGCGACATCGTATCTGAGGCTTGCGGGATCGAATGCCATGCTCGCCCTTTCCTTGGCTCGTGCGACGCCTTATCTTTTCACCACAGCCGTGCGGGAAACGCCATGTCCGACAGTGACCTGATCAAACTCTATTCCTCGCGCATCCTTGCGCTCGCCGCCGACATGCCGTTGACGGATCGGTTGCCCGCGCCCGACGCGACGGTGATGAAGCGCGCGCCGCTTTGCGGCTCCACGGTGACGGTCGACATCAACGTCGAGGACGGGCGCATCAGCGGCTACGGGCAGGACGTGAAGGCCTGCGCGCTGGGACAGGCGGCGGCGTCGGTCGTGGGCCGCGCCATCGTGGGACGCACGCGGGCCGAGGTCGAAGCCGCGCGCGACGCGCTGCGCGCGATGCTGAAAAAGGACGGCCCGGTGCCGGACGCGCCCTTTGACGGGCTGGAGGTTTTACAACCTGCGCGCGAATACAAGAACCGCCATGCCTCGATCCTGTTGTCGCTCGAAGCGACGGCGGACGCGATGGCCGAGGCCGAAAAGGCCGCATGCGCCTAGGCTTTCGCGCGGCTGCCGAAGACGACCTTCCCGCCCTTTCTGCCCTGTGCATGCGGTCCAAGGCGCATTGGGGCTATGACGCCGCTTTCATCGAGGCCTGCCGGGACGAGCTGACCCTCACCACGCACGACCTCGGGGCGTTCGACATGCAGGTGGCCGCCGATGGTGCCGCGCTTCTGGGTGTCGCGGCGGTGGGGGTGACCGGGGCCGGGGCGGACCTGGAATTGCTGTTCATCGACCCGCCCGCGATGGGGCGCGGCATCGGGCGGGCGCTGTTCGTCTGGGCCTGCGACAAGGCGCGGACACGCGGCGCGCGGCGCCTGCGGATCGAGGCCGATCCCGGCGCGAGGCCCGTCTACGAGCGCATGGGCGCCACCGTGACGGGGCATGCGCCCTCCGGTTCGGTACCGGGGCGGAGGCTGCCTGTCCTGCATCTCGATCTGTGAGGTCTGGCGCTCCGCGGCCAAATCGGTCGCTTTCGCGATGGTATCGGGCGACCCGGCGCAATAGACCGGCGCAACAGTCTACAAAGGCGACCGCGCGATCCCATGTTCCTATCCGTCCTCGACATGTTCAAGATCGGCGTCGGCCCGTCCTCGTCCCACACGATGGGGCCGATGGTGGCGGCGGGCCGGTTCCTCGACCGCTTGCGCGCCGCGCCCTTCGCCGCGCACGGGTTGCGCGCCTCGCTGCACGGCTCGCTGGCGCATACCGGTGTCGGCCACGCGACGGACCGGGCGACGATCCTCGGCCTCGCAGGCGTGCTGCCCGACCGGTACGACCACGAGAAGGCCGAGGCCCTGCTGGCCGCGATCCGCGACACCCACACGATCACCCCGCCCGACCTGCCGCCGCTCGCCTTCGATCCGCGCGCCGATCTGCGGTTCGATTTCGGCCCCGCCCTGCCCGGCCACGCCAACGGGATGCAGCTGCAAGCCACGGATGCACAAGGCGATGTCATCCTGAGCGAGACCTATTATTCCATCGGCGGCGGGTTCGTCCTGACCGAGGCCGAGCTTGAGGAAGGCCGCGATACCGATACCGGCCCGCCCGTCCCCTACCCGTTCCAGACCGCCGCCGAGATGCTGGAAATGGCCGAGACCTCGGGCAAGTCCATCGCCGAGATGAAGCGCGCCAACGAACGCTCGCGCCGGGGCGACGTGACGCCGGACGTGGCGCGCGTCTGGCAGGTGATGCGCGACTGCATCGACCGCGGGCTGGAGGCGGACGGCACGCTGCCGGGCGGCCTTGGCGTCAAGCGCCGGGCGCGCGGCATCCACCAGGCGCTTCTGGCCGAACGCGGCATGAACCTGACCGCGCCGCACACGATCAACGACTGGATCAGCGTCTATGCCATGGCGGTGAACGAGGAAAACGCCGCCGGGGGGCAGATCGTGACCGCGCCTACCAATGGCGCCGCGGGCGTGGTGCCCGCGACCTTGCGCTATTACCTCGACCACGTGCCTGGCGCGTCCGAAGCGCGGGTGGAGGATTTCCTGATGACCGCCGCCGCCATCGGCGGGCTGGTGAAGTTCAACGCCTCGATCTCGGGCGCCGAGGCCGGGTGCCAGGCGGAGGTCGGCAGCGCCAGCGCGATGGCGGCGGCGGGCCTTTGCGCGGTGATGGGCGGCACGCCCGAGCAGGTCGAGAACGCCGCCGAGATCGCGCTCGAACATCACCTCGGCATGACGTGCGACCCGGTGCGCGGCCTCGTGCAGGTTCCCTGCATCGAACGCAACGGCCTTGGCGCGATCAAGGCGGTGTCGGCGGCCTCGCTCAGCCTGCGGGGCGACGGGACGCACCTTGTCCCGCTTGACGCCTGCATCGAGACGATGCGCCAGACCGGTGCGGACATGAGCGAGAAGTACAAGGAGACCTCTCTGGGAGGTCTCGCGGTCAACATACCCAATTGTTGAGCACCCCGCCGATTGACCAAGGGTCAGGGAGACAACAGCTTCGCCTTTTCCGCACAACTCCTGATTGCCAATGGAGAAAAACGCACTTAGCTTTTTGACATGACAGGCGACCGCCCGCTTCTAGGGATAATTCTGATGCTCCTCTTCTGCGCGATCGCGCCGTTGGGAGATGCCGTTGCCAAGATTCTCGGCCAGACCATCCCGATCAGCCAGCTTGTCTTCGTGCGCTTCGCGGTGCAGGCGGTGCTTCTGATCCCGCTGGTCTGGCTGGCCGCGCGGCCATGGCGGATGTCGCGTCGGGTGCTGGGGCTGACCGCGCTGCGCACCGTCATGCATGTCTTCGGCATCTGGGCGATGGTGACCGCGCTCAAGTTCCTGCCGCTTGCCGATGCGGTCGCGATTGCTTTCGTCATGCCCTTCATCATGCTGATCCTCGGCCATTACGTGCTGGAAGAGGAAATCGGGTGGCGGCGGTTCGGCGCCTGCGCGGTCGGGTTCGTGGGGACGCTGATGGTGGTGCAGCCCTCCTTTGCCGAGGTCGGCTGGCCCGCCCTTCTGCCGGTGGTCGTGGCGATCAATTTCGCCCTGTTCATGCTGGTCACCCGCCAGATCGCGAAAGAGACCGACCCGATCTCGCTTCAGGCGGTGTCCGGCGTGATGGCGACTGTGGGGCTGGCACCGGTTTTCCTGATCACCCATCCGCTGGGGGTGGCGGGACTGACCTTCGTGACCCCGACCTCCTTTGAATGGACGCTTCTGATCGCGATCGGCCTGCTTGGCACCGCCGCGCACCTTTTGATGACGTGGTCGCTGCGCTACGCGCCGTCGGCCACCTTGGCGCCCATGCAATACCTTGAAATACCGTTCGCCACCGCCATCGGCTGGGTCGTGTTCCGCGATTTGCCGAACGGTCTGGCCGCGATCGGGATTCTCGTCATCATGACCGCCGGGCTTTACGTCGTCTGGCGCGAACGGCGGGTCACCATCGTCACCCCGCCAACCCCCTGACCAGCGCGTCGAGGCACGATCTGGGCAGCAGGACGAGGCAGCCCGCCCCCTCCATTTCCAGCGTGACCGGGCCGGTCGCGCGGTTCGACGTCCCGATCCGCCCCATGGGTGACAGGGTCAGCCCGTCGATGGGCCAGTGCAGGCCGGTGCCGCGGCCCCGGACCTCGGCCAGCGGGTAGAGAGAGACGCGCGTGCCTGCATCCACATCCAGCGTCAGGCGGTCAGGCACATGGGCGATCACGTCGCGCGCGCCGACCAGCACGCAAGGCGTTGCGGCGTGGCGGACGAGGCCCGACAGCGCGGCAAGCGAATGATCCATGCGCCGTCCGAGGAAGCCCGCGGCAAGCACCAGCGGCGCGTTGATGCGCGACAGGCATTTCTCGAAATCGGTGCTGTCCTGCTCGGCGATCTCGTGCACGCGGCCGGGATCAAGGCGGGCGCGCAGGCCTTCGGGCAGCGAGTCCATGTCACCGATCACGCGGTCCGGCACGATGCCCAGACGGTCCAGCGTCAGCGCCCCGCCATCGGCGGCCACCACCAGCCCGGCACGGTCCCGCAGGGCGTGGATGTCGCGCGCCTTTGCCTTTCCCGCACCCACCAGAAGCACCGGCGCATCGGTATGAACCAATTCTTCAGACATCGCCGCTTTATTGTCGAAAATGGAAACAGAACACAATCCGGCCTTAAAATGATACGGTAATGACCGCAGATTCGGGCCGCTTTTGTCGCGGCCGACATGGTAAACGCTTGATCCGAGGCAGAAGTGGAAGTGAGCACTCCATGAATCAGTCAAACAAGATTCTTACTGTGTCCTATGGCACGTTTTCGTGCACCCTCGAGGGATTCGAGGACTCGTTCGACACGATGAAGGCGATTGCGGAGTATTTCCGCGACCTCGCGGCGGATGACCGGTATTTCGGGGCCGAACCGCCGACGCCCGATGCCGAGATGCTCGCCCGGATCGCGGAGAAGGAGATCGCCCGCCGGGTCGAGGCACATTCCGACACGTCCGGTATCCACCTGCGCGCGGCCACCCCTGCCCTGGCCGCTGCCGGTGCTGCTGCCATCGCGGATGAAACGCCGGCGGATGATGCCGAAGATGACGTCACCGACGCGCCCGCCGAAGACGAGGCCATCGTGGCCGAGGCCGATGCCGATGTCAGCGCGCTTGACCTCCAAGACGAGGACGACGGTGAGGACGGCGGTGCGGAAGAGGCCTCCGCCGAAGCCGAAGAGGCGGCGGAAGAGGATCACGCGGATATCGGGGATGCGGACGAAGACGCGGCCACGGTAGCCGAGGCCGATGCGGATGACATGGATGCGGAAGCCGAGGCGCAGGACGCCGAAGCGGACGCGCCCGCCGAGGATGCTGCCGCAACCGAGCCGGAGGAAGCGCCCGAACCCGAGGTCGACCTGGCCGCCATCGCCGCCCTGACAGAGGGCGCGGACCACGACGACGAGGACGGTGAGGAAGAGGATTACGAAGCGTCCGTCGAGGATGCGCCCGCCGACCTCCGTGCCGAGGACGAGGCCGCCGACGAGGTCGAGGCCGAAGTCGTGCCCGAACCTGCTCCTGCCCCTGCTCCCGAATTGTCGAGCGTTGCCGCCAAGCTGGCGCGCATCCGCCAGGTCGTGTCGCGCAAGGGCGAGGCCAGCGACGACGGGTTCACCGAGGACGAACATGCCGAGGCCGACACCGCGTTCGAGGAGCCGGGCGATCTTGAAGACATGTCGGTCGCGGCGGAAGCCCCGGCCCCGGCGGACACCATCGCCAATGTCCTCGACCAGATGCAGGCCGACGACGAGGATAACGCGGCGGACGAAGACGACGCGCCCAAGGCCGAAGCCGAACCCGCACCGCGCGCGCCGATCGCGGCCCGCGTGATCAAGGTCAAGCGGACCGAGTTCGAAAAGGCCGTGTCCTCGGGCATGCTGGAGGAAGTGGACGCGGATGACGCGGCATCGGAGGATGCCGAAGACACGCCCGAGCCGCAGCCCGCCGCCGCCAAGCCCGCGCGCGAAAGCACGCTGTCGGATGCGGATGAAGCCGATCTGCAGGCGGCGCTGGCCGCCGTTGCCGCCGAGGCGGAGGAGCCCGCCGAAGACGAAGATGAAGACGACACGCCGGACCACGCCGCCGACATGACGGCAGGCATGGACGCGTATGAGGACGACGACGCGGACGAGGATTACGAGGACGAAGACGACGCCATGACCGCGGCAGGGGCTGGCGCTCCGGGCCGTGACGTCCTGATGCGCGCCGGTGTGGCCGAGCATGACGACGAGGTCTCGCGCCTGCTCGACAAGGCGGATTCGGAAATGGCCGAACCGTCGGGCCGCCAGCGCCGCAACGCGATCTCGCATCTGCGCGCCGCCGTGGCCGCCACGCGCGAGGACGAGGATCTGGCCCGCGATCCGCAGTCAGACAGCGAAGCCTACCGCAACGACCTTGACGAAGTCGTGCGCCCCCGCCGCCCGGTCAGCTCCGGTTCGGCACGCGATGCGCGCCCGGACGACGTCAAGCCCGCGCCGCTGCAACTGGTGGCCGAACAGCGCATCGATTCACCTGCCGAGCCCGTGGCCCCCGTCCGCCCGCGCCGCGTGTCGGCCCTGTCGGCCATCGCCGACGGAGGCGAGGACGAGACGCTGGAAATCGACGGCGATGTCAGCTTTGCCGAGTTCGCCGAAGAGATGGGCGCGTCGGAATTGCCCGACCTCCTCGAAGCGGCGGCGGCCTACATGCGCTTTGTCGAGAAACGCGACGCGTTCTCGCGCCCGCAGCTGATGACCAAGGTGCGCAGCGCGGAATCGGTGACCTATTCCCGCGAGGACCGTCTGCGCAGCTTTGGCGTGCTTCTGCGCGAGGGCAAGATCGAGAAGACGCAAGGTGGCCAGTTCACCGCGTCGGACCGCATCGGCTATCGCCCGGACGACGACCGCGAAGCGGGCTGAGTCAGCCGTCCAGCCGAACCGGCTGTCCGTGCGGCGTTGAAAGATACGCCGCGCGCCATGCCGTGACCTTTTCGGCGATCTCTGCCGCTTCGATCCCCGATCGCTGCCGCAACAGACCTTCCAGCGCCGCCATCCATGCCAACCAGTAGCCCGGACCGCCATCGACCGGCCCGTCGGCCCGCGCCTCATCGAGCGCGGCGCCAAGCGCGTCGGACCATTCGGCGGCGGTGAACAGCCCCTCTCCTTCCAGCGCGCGGGTCACGGCGTAAAGCTGGGCCTGCCACGGCGCGTCGAACCCCGGCGGCGCGGTCATGGCGCGCGCAGGTAGGATTGCCAGAGATCGACCACGACCTCGTCCCGCGGGTGTTCGGGCGCCTCCCACAGGTCACCCGCCGCGAAGGCCACCGCGTACAGGTGTTCGGGCCGCTCGCCCAGCCCGTGCGCGGCGGCATCGGGCAGGACATGCGCGCCGTGATGGCGCAGGACGCGGCCCGTCAGCCCCGCGGCATAAGCGGGCAACCGGGTATGGCCACCCGCAACGAAGACATTGAACGGACGCGTGCGGGTCACGACGGACTGGCCGACGGCAAAGGCGGGCGGGTCGTCCACGTCACGGGTGTAGGGCACGCGGCGCCCGGCGGCGGCGGCAACCGCCTCGGGCGTGAGCTTGCGCGCCTGCATGTCGGCGGGGGCGGCACCGGGCGTACCGCTTTGCAATTCCTCGCCCGTCAGCACGCCACCCGCCACCAGCATGTCGGTCAGACCCGCGAGCCATTTCTCGTAGTAACTCAGCGCCATGTAGGTCGCGGGCGGCAGGCATTCGCGGCCATGTCGGCGGGCATCGATCGTCCAGCCGCCCAGCGGCATCGCGGCGGTTGTCAGCGCGTGGGCCCGCGTCTCCCAATCGGCCTTGAAGGCGGGGTATTCGGTGGCGTCGACCGGCCCGTCCCCGAACCGCCCGCCCATGTCGTGCACGCGGCTCATGCCGGGGCCTCGGGCAGGCCGGTGCCGACCATGGCATTGCGGGTGACCCATGCCTCGAGCGCGTCGGCATCGAGGCCCCGCGCCGCGTCGGGTTGCATCGGCAGGACGAGGTAGCGGGTTTCTGCCGTGGAGTCCCAGACACGCACGGCCTGATCCGCGGGCAGGTCGAGCCCGAATTCGGCCAGCACCTTGCGCGGCTCGCGCACGACGCGGGCGCGGTAAGCGTCGGACTTGTACCACGCGGGCGGCACGCCAAGCAGGGGCCACGGGTAGCAGGAGCACAAGGTGCAGACGACGACGTTATGGGTGTCGGGCGTGTTCTCGACGACGACGACATGTTCGCCCTGCGCGCCGGTCAGGCCCATCTCGATCAGGTCGGGCATCGCGTCATCGAGGATGCGGGCACGGAATGCCGGGTCGGTCCATGCGCGGGAGACCACCCGCGCACCGGCGCGAGGACCGACGTGATTCTGCATCTGGTCGACGATGGCGTCGACCGCCGCCGGGTCCACGAGGCCCTTGGCCACCAGAAGCGATTCGAGCGCCTTCACCCGCAATTCGGGCTCGGACGGCAGCAGGGTATGCGGGGGCGCGTCGCCGTGATCGTGTGGCATGACGCGACAGTGACGCGACGAGTGCGCTCTGTCCAGCATCGACGGGTTGCCCCCCGCCCGACTTGCGCTTACATGGGCGGAACGCATGGCAAACGAAGGGCTCCGGGCTTGGAAAACGTCGTCCTGATCATTCACCTGTTGTTGGCGCTGGCGCTGATCGGCGTCGTGCTGATGCAGCGCTCGGAAGGCGGTGGCCTTGGTATCGGCGGAGGCGGCGGTGGCGCCGTGTCGGGCCGGTCGGCGGCCACGGCCCTTGGCAAGGTGACCTGGGTGCTGGCCATCGCGTTCATCATCACGTCGATGACGCTGACGATCTTCGCGGCGCAGAACTCTGCCGGGTCCTCGGTGATCGACCGGCTGACAGATCCGGCGGCCCCGGCGAGCGAGGAACCGGCCGATCCGTCGCTGCCCGCGCTCGATGGCCTGCTGCCGCCGCCGAGCGGTGGCGCGGACGATCCGCTGGTGCCGACGCTCGACTGAGGCGGCGGCGCAGGGTCACCACCACACTTTGTTAACAATCAGGCTGACGCATCATCATGTTGCGGCAGCCTTGTGTCGGCGATGCGAATCCGCCTATACTGGATTCCCGTGGCGAGGGGTTTCCGAAGCACCGTTTTCGGCCCAGGCACAACAAGTCACGCGCCCGTCAGAACAAGGCGCGCAAGGTCACGGGGAGAGCAGTCAGACAATGGCGCGGTTCATTTTCATCACCGGCGGAGTCGTATCATCGCTGGGCAAGGGGCTGGCATCCGCCGCCCTTGGCGCGCTGTTGCAGGCGCGCGGGTTCTCGGTTCGCCTGCGCAAGCTCGATCCCTACCTGAACGTCGATCCCGGCACGATGAGCCCGTTCGAACATGGCGAGGTCTTCGTCACCGATGACGGGGCGGAAACCGACCTCGACCTCGGCCATTACGAACGCTTCACGGGCGTGCCCGCGCGCAAGACCGACAGCATCAGTTCCGGGCGCATCTATACCAACGTGCTCGAACGCGAACGGCGCGGCGACTACCTTGGCAAGACGATCCAGGTGATCCCGCACGTCACCAACGAGATCAAGGACTTCATCCGCATCGGCGAGGACGAGGTCGATTTCATGCTGTGCGAGATCGGAGGCACGGTTGGCGACATCGAGGGCCTGCCCTTCTTCGAGGCCATCCGCCAGTTCGCACAGGACAAGCCGCGCGGGCAATGCGTGTTCATGCACCTGACGCTTCTGCCCTTCATCAAGGCCTCGGGCGAGTTGAAGACCAAGCCCACCCAGCACTCGGTCAAGGAGTTGCGGTCGATCGGGCTGGCACCCGACATCCTCGTCTGCCGGTCCGAGGGCCCGATCCCGGTGAAGGAGCGCGAGAAGCTGGCGCTGTTCTGCAACGTGCGCCCCGACAGCGTGATCGCGGCGCAGGACCTCAAATCCATCTACGAGGCGCCGCTGGCCTATCACCGCGAGGGGCTGGACCAGGCGGTGCTGGACGCGTTCCAGATCACGCCCGCGCCGAAGCCGCAGCTGGACCGGTGGGAGGACGTGGCCGACCGCATCTTCCACGCCGAGGGCGCGGTGAAGGTGGCGATCGTGGGCAAGTACACGCAGCTGGAAGACGCCTACAAATCCATCGCCGAGGCGCTGACCCATGGCGGCATGGCCAACCGCGTGAAGGTGCAGATCGAGTGGGTCGACGCCGAATTGTTCGAAACCGAGGACCCCGCCCCGCATCTTGAAGGCTTCCACGCGATCCTCGTCCCCGGCGGGTTCGGCGAACGCGGGACCGAGGGCAAGATCCGCGCCGCGCAGTTCGCGCGGGAGCGGAAGGTGCCCTACCTTGGCATCTGCCTCGGCATGCAGATGGCGGTGATCGAGGCGGCGCGCAATGTGGCGGGGCTGAAGACCGCCGGGTCGGAGGAATTCGACCACGAGGCGGGCAAGAAGCGGTTCGAGCCGGTCGTCTATCACCTGAAGGAATGGGTGCAGGGCAACGCCAAGGTCGAACGCAAGGTCACCGACGACAAGGGCGGCACGATGCGGTTGGGCGCTTATGACGCGGTGCTGGCGGAGGGGTCGAAAGTGGCGGAAATCTATGGCGCGACGCAGATCGACGAACGCCATCGCCACCGTTACGAAGTCGACCTGACCTACCGCGACCAGCTGGAAGCGGTGGGTCTGAAATTCACCGGCATGTCACCGGACGGGCGGCTGCCCGAGATCGTGGAATGGGAAGATCACCCGTGGTTCATCGGCGTGCAGTTTCATCCCGAGCTGAAGTCGAAACCGTTCGAGCCGCATCCCCTGTTCGCCGATTTCATCCGCGCCGCGAAGGACGTGTCGCGGCTGGTCTAGGGCGAATGCTCATCCGCCCTGATGGGCGGCCTCGCCACCGGCGGCTCTGCGAAAGGGGAAGTGGTGGGTGATAAGAGATTCGAACTCCTGACATCTTCGATGTGAACGAAGCGCTCTACCACTGAGCTAATCACCCATCCGGGCCTTGCGTTTAGCCTCGGTCGGCTAGCGGTGCAAGAGCGTTTGAGCGAATTTCGCGGCGAAGCCCCGCGTCCACGGATTATGTTGACCACCGGCATGCCGACGGCTACCAAATTGGGTCATACGCTGGGGGAAAGGACGTATAAATGAAGAAGATCGTGTTGGCCGCTGCCCTTGGCGCGGCTGTCGCGGCGCCGGGTTGGGCCGATGGCCCGTCGACTGCCGTGATCGACCAGGACGTCATCGTCGAGGACGCAACCGCGCAGGCATCGTCCGGAAACGCGGAGATGCTGGTGGTGTTCCTGACCATCGCCGTGCTGGGCACCGCCCTGACGAACTAGAACAGAAAAGGGCCACGCCGGATCGGCGTGGCCCTTTCAATTGGCTTACCCCGTGATGTCAGTGCGTGACGGCGCTGGCCGCGTGGTCGTCACGCCGGGCCGCCGCTGCAGCCTCTTCGGCATCCTCGTCCCATTCGACCGGCGTCGGCGCCTCGATCAGCGCGTGTTTCAGCACGTCCTGAACGTGGTCGACCGGGATGATGTCGAGCCCTTCCTTCACATTGTCGGGGATCTCGGCGAGGTCCTTTTCGTTCTCGCGCGGGATCAGCACCGTCTTGATGCCGCCGCGGAGCGCCGCGAGGAGTTTCTCCTTCAACCCGCCGATGGCGGACGCATTGCCGCGCAACGTGACCTCGCCCGTCATGGCGATGTCCTTGCGCACCGGGATGCCCGTCAGGACCGACACGATCGCCGTGACCATCGCAAGGCCGGCGGACGGCCCGTCCTTGGGCGTGGCCCCGTCCGGCACGTGCACGTGGATGTCGATCTTTTCGAACTGCGGCGGCTTGACCCCGATCTCGGGCGAGATCGACCGGACATAGCTGGAGGCCGCGTCGATCGACTCCTTCATCACGTCGCCCAGCGTACCGGTGGTCTTCATCCGGCCCTTGCCCGGCAGTTTCAGCGCCTCGATATGCAGCAGGTCGCCGCCAACGGACGTGTAGGCAAGCCCGGTCACCACGCCCACGGCGTTCTCGTCTTCGGCGAGGCCAAAGCGATACTTGCGTACGCCAAGGTAGTCGGACAGGTTTTCCGGCGTGATAACAACGCTTTCAACGTCCTTCTTCACGATCTGGGTGACCGCCTTGCGCGCCAGCTTGGCCAGCTCGCGTTCAAGGTTCCGCACGCCCGCCTCGCGGGTGTAGTAGCGGATGATGTCGGTCAGCGCCTCGTCCGTCACCTCGAACTCGCCTTTCTTGAGCCCGTGGTTCTTGACCTGCTTCGACAGCAGGTGACGCTTAGCGATCTCGGCCTTCTCGTCCTCGGTGTAGCCCGACAGCGGAATGATCTCCATCCGGTCCAGAAGCGGGCCCGGCATGTTGTAGGAGTTCGACGTCGTCAGGAACATCACGTCGCTGAGGTCATATTCGACCTCGAGGTAGTGATCGACGAAGGTCGAGTTCTGTTCCGGGTCCAGCACTTCCAGCATGGCCGAGGCAGGGTCACCCCGGAAATCCTGCCCCATCTTGTCGATTTCATCGAGCAGGATCAGCGGGTTGGTGGTTTTCGCCTTCTTCAGCGCCTGGATGATCTTGCCGGGCATCGAGCCGATATAGGTCCGGCGGTGGCCGCGGATTTCGGACTCGTCGCGCACACCACCCAGCGAGATGCGAATGAATTCGCGCCCCGTGGCCTTGGCGACCGATTTGCCAAGCGACGTCTTACCCACGCCCGGAGGACCGACGAGGCACATGATCGGCCCCTTCAGCTTTTTCGAGCGTTGCTGCACGGCGAGGTATTCGACGATGCGTTCCTTCACCTTGTCGAGCGAGTAGTGATCGTCGTCGAGGATCTTCTGGGCGCGGCCCAGATCCTTCTTGACGCGCGACCGCACGCCCCACGGGATCGACAGCATCCAGTCAAGGTAGTTGCGCACCACCGTCGCCTCGGCCGACATCGGGCTCATGTTCTTCAGCTTCTTCAGCTCGCCCTCGGCCTTTTCGCGGGCCTCTTTCGACAGCTTGGTCTCGGCGATCTTGGCTTCCAGTTCCGCCACCTCGTTCGAGCCGTCCTCGCCATCGCCCAGTTCCTTCTGGATGGCCTTCATCTGCTCGTTGAGGTAGTACTCGCGCTGGGTCCGCTCCATCTGCGACTTCACGCGCGTCTTGATCTTCTTCTCAACCTGCAGGACGGACATCTCCCCCTGCATCAGGCCATACACCTTCTCCAGTCGCTCGCTCACGCTGAGCGTTTCCAGAAGGTCCTGCTTCTGGTCGACCTCGATCCCGAGATGGCCGGCCACGAGGTCGGCAAGCTTGGCGGGCTCGTCGGCCTCGGCCACGGCGCCCAGTGCTTCCTCGGGGATGTTCTTCTTGACCTTGGCGTAGCGTTCGAACTCTTCCGCCACCGAGCGCACCAGCGCCTCGGTCGTGGCGGTGTCGCCTGGCATCTCGGTCAGGTACTCGGCACGGGCCTCGAAGAAGTCGTCATTGTCGAGATATTCGGTGATGCGCACACGCGCCTGCCCTTCCACCAGAACCTTCACGGTCCCGTCGGGAAGTTTCAGCAATTGCAGCACATTGGCCAGCACACCGGCCTGGAAGATGCCCTGTGCATCGGGGTCGTCCTCGGCCGGGTCACGCTGCGATGACAGCAGGATCTGCTTGTCATCGGCCATCACGTCTTCAAGCGCCCGAACCGATTTGTCCCGCCCCACGAACAGCGGCACGATCATGTGGGGGAAGACCACGATGTCGCGCAGTGGCAGAACGGGATAGGACGCGTTGAGAGGTTCTCTCATATCTGTTCCTTTTTCTAGCAAGACGGGCCCGCCCCGATATGCGGCAGCATGGTCCGTCTCCGGTCAGGTGGTATATGTGGGGTTGTCGCGCAGGGGCGTCAACCGGGGCTGCTCATTGCGGTGAAACCTGCACGCTTCGCCGGCGAGACACAAGCCAACTGGGACATCGTCGCCGAATAATCTGTTGACCTTGGCGCGGACGGATTATCTCCCTGCCCATGCAGGTGGTGGCCCTTCTTCTGACGGCGGCGCTTTTCGGCGGCATGGTCTTTTTCAGCTTCGGTTTCGCGCCGGTGCTGTTCAAATTGCTGGGGCTGGAGCAGACGCGCCCGATCCTGCGCGGCACGTTTCCCTATTACTACCTTGTCGTGATCGGCGTGGCCGGGGCGGCCGCGCTCACGGCCATGTCGGCCTCCCTACTCGGCGCGGCGCTGCTGGGCGCGATCTGCGGCAGCACGATTTATGCGCGGCAGGTCCTGATGCCACGGATCAATGCCGCGACGGATGCGGGCGATACGGCGGGCTTCAAGCGCCTGCACGGGGCGTCGGTCGTGCTGCAACTGGTGCAGATCGCCGCCTGCGCCTATGCGCTGGTGCTGATCACCTGACGGGACGGCGGGCGGGGCGATCCGCGCATGCGGGAGCGGCACACGTCCGGCCCGGTCAATAGCGGTAGGTCTTGAAATCCTCGCTCAGGCGGTCGCGGATCTCGGCCGGGGCCCGGTCGTTGGAAAAGATCGACAGGAAGGCGTGCGGCGCGCCGTCCGTTTCAAGGCAGACGATGATCGCGTCGTCGCCCGCCTCGTTCATGTCCCACTGGTAGACGATCCATTCGTCGTCCGTCCGGTCGCCGACCTCGAAGGTGTTGAACAGGGAAAACCGGGCAAAGACCCGTTTGGCGTTCACCATGCATTGCTCCATGTCGGGGGTCGGCCCCAGGTCGGCCACGGCCCAGCCTTCGGCGGCAGCCTGGCCACCCAGGCCGGCGACAAGCGTCGCCATGCAGACAATTCTGTGCATTTCCAATTCCTCGCTGAAAATTCAATGGCGCCATTGTGCCCACCGGACCGGCACCTGTCCAACCCCGGATCGGTGCATGTACCGGGCTCTCGGTGCCACACCGCGGGCTGCAAAGGGCGCGCGGGATCTTGCGCGGCGCACCCCTCGCCCGCTAGATCGGTCGCAGACGACCGGAGATCGACATGATGCGCTACCGTTCCGATATCGACGGGCTTCGCGCCGTGGCGGTCCTGCCGGTGATCCTGTTCCACGCCGGCATACCGGGTGCCGATGGCGGGTTCATCGGGGTCGACATCTTTTTCGTGATCTCGGGCTACCTGATCACCGGGCTCTTGCTGAACGACCTGGCACAGGGGCGCTATTCCATCGCGCATTTCTATGAACGGCGGGTCCGGCGCATCCTGCCCGCGCTGTTCCTCGTGATCGCGGTCTGTATCCCCTTCGCATGGGCGTGGATGCTGCCCGACGAGTTCGAGGATTTCGCGGGCAGCCTGTCGATCGTGGTCTTCCTGTCGAACTTCTACTTCGCAGGCGAGGTCGATTATTTCAACGATGCCGCGGAGTTGCAGCCTCTTCTGCACACGTGGAGCCTTGCGGTGGAAGAACAGTTCTACCTGTTCTTTCCGCCGCTTCTGGCGCTCGTGTGGCGGTTCGGACGGCGCGGGGCCTTCATCGCCGTGGCGATCCTGACGGCGCTGAGCCTGGTGCTTGCGCTCACGGCGTCCGGCACCGATCCGCAACGGCTGTTCTATTTCTCACCCGCACGCTTCTGGGAGATCGGCGCCGGGGCGCTTTGCGCGTTTTCCACCCGCGACTGGAGCCGTAGGGGCCGCGAGGCCGGGACCTTCGCGGGTCTCCTGATGATCCTTGCCGCCTTCTTTCTGGTTGATCGGGGTACGGTGTTTCCCGGCCCCTGGACCGTCCTGCCGGTGGCGGGGGCCGCGCTGATCCTCCTGGTGGGCGGCGCGGAGACGCGGGTGGGTCGGTTCCTGTCCCTGCGGCCGTTCGTCTGGATCGGGTTGATCAGCTACTCGGCCTACCTGTGGCACCAGCCGCTCTTCGCCTTCGCCCGCATCCGGCTGATGGGAGAGCCCAGCATCGCCGTCATGCTCGGTCTCTCGGCCATGAGCCTTGGGCTCGCCGCGATCAGCTGGCGGTTCGTGGAACAGCCCTTCCGGCGCCGCTCGGGGCCGGTCCTGCCGCGCCGCCCGGCCCTGTTCGGCACCTTCGCGGTTCTCGGCGCGGCGCTGCTGGGGCTGGGTATCTGGGGGTTCCAGACCGAGGGCCTTCCCACCCGGTTGTCCCCCGAGGCACGGGCGCAGATCGCCTATCTCGACGACCGCCCGGCGCAGACCAGGCCCTGCCTTGCCAAGCCCGGCAAGTCGAAACCCGCCCATCCGTGGCCCCGATGTTCGACCCCCGGCGCCGATGCCGACGCACCGCCCGACGCGATCCTGATGGGCGACAGCCACATGATCGCGCTGTCCGGGCGCAGCATCGACGCGCTCGCGCAGGAAGGCCGGACGGCCTATGTCGCGGCGCATGCGGGATGCCCGGCGGTCGGCGGGTTGACGCGTCTCGACAAGGGCGACCCGCGCGACTGCATCACGTACCAGGACGGCATTCTCGACTATGCCGAAAAGACCGACGCGCCCGTGATCGTGATCGCCCAACGCTGGGCGCTTTACGTGGACGGCACGCGGTTCGACAATGGCGAAGGCGGGCACGAACGTGGCGGCCCGGTGGTTGTCGATACATGGCCCGAACGGCTGGCCAGTGCCGACCCTGCCGCGCGGCGCGCCGCGATCCTTGCCCGGTTCGAAGAGGCGCTTGCCGCGCTGTCGGAAAAGGCCGCCCTCGTGCTGGTCGATCCCGTGCCCGAGATCGGCTGGTCCGTGCCCCGGCTCGCCGCGCGCTGCGCCATGAACGGGACGGCCGCCTGCCCGTCGGACGTGTCCTATGACCGCTATCTGGAGCGGAACGCCGACGTGCTGGCGATGATCGGGCGGCTGGCCGAACGCGACCGCATCACGCGAGTCAGGACGGCAGAGGCGTTCTGCGACATGCAAGCCGGCGGGCGTTGCGCGATTTTCGACGACACCGGCAAGCCGCTTTACTTCGACGATGACCACCCGGCCGACAGCACCGGCGCCCAGCGCATCGCGCCGATGATCGCGGCCGCGGTGCGGGACGCCGGACGCTGAGATCACAGGGGCGGGATGTCGCCCGCTTCGCGCTCGGCATGAAATTCACGCTCGAACGCGTTGAATTCCCCCGATGAAATCGCATCTCGCATCCGGCCCATCAGGTCCTGGTAATAATGCAGGTTGTGCCATGTCAGCAGCATGCCCGAGATCATCTCTCCCGCGCGGAAGACGTGGTGCAGGTAGGCGCGGGAATAGCTGCGGCAGGCGGGGCACGCGCAGGCCTCGTCCAGCGGGCGCGGGTCGTCGGCGTGGCGGGCGTTCTTGATGTTGACCTGTCCGCGCCGCGTCCATGCCTGCCCGGTGCGCCCCGAGCGCGAGGGGAGCACGCAATCCATCATGTCGATCCCGCGCTTGACCGCGCCGACGATGTCGTCGGGCTTGCCCACGCCCATCAGGTAACGCGGCTTGTCCTGCGGCAGCTGCTCCGGCGCGTAATCGAGGCAGGCAAACATCGCCTCCTGCCCCTCGCCCACGGCCAGCCCGCCCACGGCGTAGCCATCGAACCCGATATCCACCAGCGCCTCGGCGCTTGCCTTGCGCAGGTCCTCTTCCAGCCCGCCCTGCTGGATGCCGAACAGCGCATGTCCGGGCCGGTCACCGAACGCCGCCTTGGACCGCGCCGCCCAGCGCATCGACAATTCCATGCTGTCGGCGATGCGGTCCCGGTCGGCGGGCAGCGCCGGGCATTCGTCGAAACACATCACGATGTCCGACCCCAGTAGCCGCTGGATCTCCATCGACCGCTCGGGCGTGAGCATGTGGCGCGAGCCGTCGATATGGCTGCGGAAGGTCACGCCCTCCTCGGTCAGCTTGCGCAACTCGGCAAGGCTCATCACCTGGAACCCGCCCGAGTCGGTCAGGATCGGCCGGTCCCAGTTCATGAACCCGTGCAGTCCCCCCAGCCGCGCGATCCGCTCTGCCGTGGGCCGCAGCATCAGGTGATAGGTGTTGCCGAGCAGGATGTCGGCGCCGGTGGCGGCCACCGATTCCGGCAGCATCGCCTTCACGGTCGCGGCGGTCCCCACCGGCATGAAGGCGGGCGTGCGAATGGCACCGCGCGGCGTGTCGATCACGCCGGTCCGCGCGCGCCCGTCCGTTGCGGTGAGAGTGAAGTCGAAAGTCCGGCCCATCCCCCGCTTATGCGCCGCCCCCGCCCCGTTGCCAAGCGTCGCAAACAGGCGATCCTGTCGCAAAAGGTCTGGACAGGACGCCGGCGCGTCGGTCACGCTGATATCCATGACCGGAGACGTTTGGAAAGTGGCCCTCATCATCCGCACCATCGGGGCGGAGCGGGGCCGTGCCGCGCGCGGGCGCCCTTAAGGTCGCATCCGCCGCCCTTCCCGCAATTCCAGACCAAGACGCAGAACCATGACCGATCAGACCCCCGTGTCCCGCCGCGCCGGCGGACGCTCCGCCCGAAAGGCCGCCCGCGCCGCGGCCCTTCCCGACCACATGCGCCCGATCCGCCCCGGCCTGTCGGGCGGCACCTACACCCCGCTTACGCAGGAGGGGATGGAGAAGATCCACCGCGCCGCGCTTGACGCGCTGGAAGAGATCGGGCTGAGCGAAGCACCGGCCTCCGGCATCGCCGCGATGGAGGCGATCGGCGCCAGGCTGGGTGACGACGGCCGCATCCGCTTCCCCCGCGCGCTGGTCGAAGACGTGTTGGCCTCCGCCAACCGGCAGATCACGCTTTGCGGGCGCGATCCGGCCAATGACCTCGACCTGTCGGGCCACCGGGTGCATTACGGCACGGCAGGCGCGGCGGTGCACATGGTCGACGTGGACGCGCGCCATTACCGCGACAGCACCTTGCAGGACCTGCACGACGCCGCGCGCATCTGCGACACGCTCGACAACATCCATTTCGTGCAGCGGCCCATGGTGGCCCGCGACATCACCGACAACCGCGAGATGGACCTCAACACCATCTATGCCTGCGTGTCGGGCACGAAAAAGCACATCGGCACCTCTTTCACCGAACCGTCCTTCGTCCCCGACGCGCTCGAGATGCTGCACATGATGGCGGGCGGTGAGGACGCATGGCGCGAACGCCCCTTCGTCAGCAATTCCAACTGCTTCGTCGTCCCGCCGATGAAGTTCGCGACCGAATCCTGCGAGGTGATGGAAGCCTGCATCCGCGGCGGCATGCCCGTCCTTCTGTTGAGCGCCGGACAGGCCGGGGCCACCGCCCCCGCCTCCATCGCCGGGGCCATCGTGCAAGCGGTGGCCGAATGCCTTGCCGGTCTTTGCTACGTCCACGCAATCAAACCCGGCCACCCGGCGATCTTCGGCACATGGCCCTTCGTGTCGGACCTGCGCACGGGTGCGATGTCCGGCGGATCGGGCGAACAGGCGCTGCTGTCGGCAGGCTGCGCCCAGATGCACAAGTTCTACGGCCTGCCCGGTGGTGCGGCGGCGGGTATCGCCGATGCCAAGCTGCCCGACATGCAGGCCGGGTGGGAGCAGGCCACGTCGAACGTGATGGCGGGGCTTGCGGGGCTCAACATGGTCTACGAGGCGGCGGGGATGCACGCCTCCCTCCTCGGGTTCTGCCATGAAAGCCTGATCCTCGGCGACGACCTGATCGGCCAGGCGCTGCGCTGCGTGCGCGGGATCGAGGTGACCGAAGACAACCTGTCCCTCGACGTGATGCGCGCCACCTGCATGGGCGGGCCGGGTCACTACCTCGGCTCCGACCAGACGCTGGGCCTGATGCAGACCGATTACGTCTACCCCGCGCTCGGCGACCGCACCTCCCCCAAGGAGTGGAACGAGAACGGCAAGCCCGACCTCATCGCCAAGGCCACCGCGCGGAAAGAGGCGATCCTCGCCACCCGCAGCCCCGCCCGCCTTCCGGCGGACGTGGATGCCGCGATCCGCGCGCGGTTCCACATCCACCTCGACTGACCCCTTGGTCGAATTCGGCCCATCGTGTAGGCTCGGCAGCATATTTTCATGACGCCGAGCCTTTCCATGACCCGATTTGCCATCCTGATCCTTGGCCTCTGGGCGAGCCTTGCCGCCGCACAGACCTGGCCTGACTACACCTCCACCACCGTCAACGATTACGCCGACCTCCTCGACCCGGCGGCCGAGGCACGGCTCGACGCGCGCCTGAACACCTTGCGCGCCGATACCGGCGTCGAGATGACGATCCTCACCATCACCCGGCAGGACGACTACACCTACGGCACCACGCCCCCGCCCACGATCGAGGACTTCGCGACCGGCGTCTTCAACCAGTGGGGCATCGGCAATGCCACGCGCAACGATGGCGTCCTGATCCTCGTCGCCGCCGCCGACCGTGAAATGCGGATCGAGCTTGGCGCGGGCTATGGTCAGGACTGGAACGCCTTCGCCGCCGACGTGCTCGACCGCTCCTTCCTGCCCGCCTTCCGCGAGGGCCGCTTCCAGGAGGGGATCGAAGCGGGCACCGAGGACACGATCAACGCCATCGTGATGCCCTTCCTCGCAGGCGAGGACGCCCCCTCCCCCGGCCCCGATATCGGCTGGCTGCTGGTCGGCGGCATCGCAGCCTTCGTGCTTGGCGGCCCCCTTGTCGCCGGCGCGCGCCGGCGCCTCGCCCGCTGCCCGCAATGCGGCGAACGCGGGCAACGGCACAACACCGAAACGCTCGTCCGCGCCACAAAATCGCAAGGCGGGCGCAAACGCCGCACCGTGACCTGCCCGCATTGCGGCCACCACGACACGACGGAATGGACAACCTCGCGCGTGTCGTCGTCTTCTTCCTCCTCCTTCGGGGGCGGTTCCTCTGGCGGCGGCGGCGCAACCGGGCGATGGTAGGCACCGACACACCACCCCTGCCGGAGCGCCTTCATGCCCCTCGCCTATGCCTACCTTCTGGCCGCCATCCTGTTTGAAACGCTCGGCACCACCGCGCTGAAAGCGAGCGAGCAATTCACCAGACCGCTGCCCACCATCGTCACGCTCACCTGCTTTCTCGCGGCGATCTGGTTCCTCGGCATCTCGTTCAAGACGATCCCCGTCGGCATCGCCTATGCCATCTGGTCGGGCCTCGGCATCGTGCTGATCGCCACCTTCGCCTTCCTCGTCTTCGGCCAGCGCCTCGACGCGCCCGCGCTGATCGGCATGGGTATGATCCTCGGCGGCATCCTCGTCATCAACCTCTTCTCGAACACGGCGACGCATTAAGCGCCACGCCCCCCTTCTTCTCTTTCAAAATATGTCCGCCGGAGGCTCCGACGGCCGCCACGCGCACTTCGCTCTGGTCTTTCTCGCACCCGCAGCGTAAGGCGCGGCCCAACCACCACGGAGCCTCCCCCATGGACATGCGCAACATCGCCATCATCGCCCACGTCGACCACGGCAAGACGACGCTGGTTGACGAATTGCTGAAGCAATCGGGCGCCTTCCGTGAAAATCAGGCGGTGGCCGAACGCGCGATGGACAGCAACGACCTCGAACGCGAGCGCGGGATCACCATCTTTGCCAAGCCCACCTCGGTGGAATGGAAAGGCACCCGGATCAACATCGTCGATACGCCCGGCCACGCCGATTTCGGGGGCGAGGTCGAACGCATCCTGTCGATGGTCGATGGCGTGGTGCTGCTGGTCGATGCCGCCGAAGGCCCGATGCCGCAGACCAAGTTCGTGACCTCCAAGGCGCTGGCGCTGGGACTGCGGCCCATCGTCGTGCTGAACAAGGTCGACAAGCCCGATGCCGAACCCGACCGCGCGCTGGACGAGGTGTTCGACCTCTTCGCCTCGCTCGAAGCGGATGACGACCAGCTCGACTTCCCGCATCTCTACGCCTCGGGCCGCTCCGGCTGGGCCGATGCCGAACTGGACGGCCCGCGCAAGCATCTCGACGCGCTCTTCAACCTGATCGTGAACCACGTCCCCAAACCGAGGCAGTCCACCAGGACTGACGAGGATTTCCGCATGCTGGCGACAACCCTCGGCGCGGACCCCTTCGTGGGCCGCATCCTGACGGGCCGGGTGGAAACCGGGCGGCTCAAGGTCGGCGCGACGGTGCAGGCGCTGTCGCGCATGGGCCAGAAGATCGAACAGTTCCGCGTGACCAAGATCCAGGCCTTCCGCGGCCTCGCCCAGCAGGACATCGACGAGGCCGTCGCGGGCGACATCGTCAGCCTCGCCGGCATGTCCAAGGCCACAGTCGCCGACACGATCTGCGCGCTGGCCGTCGACGAACCGCTCGACGCGCAACCGATCGACCCGCCCACCATCTCGGTCACCTTCGGCATCAACGACAGCCCGCTGGCGGGCCGCGATGGCAAGAAGGTCCAGTCGCGCGTGATCCGCGAGCGCCTGATGAAAGAAGCGGAATCGAACGTCGCCATCAAGGTCACCGACACGCCGGGCGGCGAGGCCTTCGACGTGGCGGGCCGGGGCGAATTGCAGATGGGCGTGCTCATCGAGAACATGCGCCGCGAAGGGTTCGAACTCTCGATCTCCCGCCCCCGTGTCCTGATGCGCGAAGAGGACGGACAGACGCTGGAACCGGTCGAGGAAGTCACCGTCGACGTGGACGACGAACATTCCGGCGCGGTGATCGAAAAGCTGACGGGCCCCCGCAAGGGCGAGATGACCGAGATGCGCCAGCAGGGCGGCAAGACGCGCATCATCGCGCATGTCCCCTCTCGCGGCCTGATCGGCTATCACGGCGAATTCCTGACCGACACGCGCGGCACCGGAGTGCTGAACCGCGTCTTCCACGGCTGGGTTCCGCATCGCGGGCCGATCCCCGGTCGCCGCGCGGGCGTACTGATCTCGATGGAGAACGGCGTGTCCGTGGCCTATGCGCTCTGGAACCTCGAAGAGCGCGGGCGGATGTTCATCGGCGCGCAGGAGCCGGTCTATACCGGCATGATCATCGGCGAGCACAGCCGCGACAACGATCTGGAAGTGAACCCGCTGAAGGGCAAGAAGCTGACCAACGTGCGCGCCTCGGGCTCGGACGAGGCGGTGCGGCTGACCACCCCGGTGCGCATGTCGCTGGAAGAGGCGATCGCCTATATCGACGATGACGAACTGGTCGAGGTCACGCCAAACGCGATCCGCCTGCGCAAACGCTACCTCGATCCGCACGAACGCAAGCGGATGTCGAAACAGGCCTGAACAGCCCCCGGCGCTTGACCTGAGAAATTAATCAATGACACTGCGCCGCACCATCAGGGGGCAGCGCATGGCATTGAGAGTGGCAGGTCTGGCGATAGTCGCCGCAAGCATGGCGGCACCGGTGATCTGGCTGCCGGGGATCGCGGCGGGGCGCGACACGCTGGCGCTCTTCAGCCAGTATCTCGGCATGACGGCGCTGATCGGGATGGCCCTGTCGCAGGTGATCGCCACCCGCTGGCCGGGGGTCGAGGCGATCTTCGGCCCGCTCGACGAATCCTACCGGCTGCACAAGTGGCTGGGTCTTTGGGCGCTGGCGGCGAGCTTCCTGCATGACACGATCGACGCCGACATGCGCGGGCTTGGCCGCGAAACCGCGCTGGTCGACGCGGCGGAGACGGCCGGAGAGATCAGCCTTTACGGCCTTCTGATCCTCGTCGCGATCACCGTCGCGACCTTCATCCCCTACCACCTGTGGAAATGGACGCACCGGTTCATCGGCGTCTTCTTCGTGCTGTCGGCCTTCCATTACCTGTTCATTCTCAAACCCTTCGCCAACGGCGATCCGCTTGGGCTCTACATGGGCGGTATCTGCCTGCTGGGGCTTCTGGCCTATGCCTATACCTCGGCCCCGCGAAGCTGGCGGCCCTCCCGCGCCTACCGCGTCGACACGCTGGAACGTCAGGGCGAGGCGCTTGTGGTAAACATGAGCTCCGAAGGCCGCGCGCTCCGGCACCGCGCGGGCCAGTTCGTCTTCATCAGCTTCCCCGAAATCGGCATGTCCGAACCGCATCCCTTCACCCTCAGCGGTCCCCCGCGCGAGGATGGCCGGTTGCGTATCAGCATCGCGCCCCTGGGCGATTACACCAGCCTGCTGATGTCGCGCCTTGAAGCCGGCACGCCCGCCCGTGTCGAAGGCCCCTTCGGCGACTTCGCCATCGCGCGCGGTCCGCAGGTCTGGGTCGCGGCGGGTATCGGCATCACGCCTTTCGCCGCGATGGCGGGGGCGCTGAAACCCGCAGACGGCCCCGTCACGGTGATCCACACGGTCCGCGACCCGGCCAAGGCCGCGCATGTCGCGGAGATGACGGACCATGCCGCCACCCTTCCCAACCTCGACTTCATCCCGTGGCACAGCCGCGCGCAGGGACGGATCGATGCCGATACCATCGCCGACATCGCGGGCGGGCTGACGGGCAAGACGGTCCTCTATTGCGGGCCTTCCAGCCTGCGGGACGCGCTGAAAAAGGACCTGCGCAAACACGGGGTCAGCGCGCGCAGGTTCCGTTACGAATTGTTCGAGATCAGGACGGGTATCGGCATGAACTGGCTGCTGGCCCGGCTCACGCGGCAGGTGCCGGTGCGCCGCCGCGCCCCGGCGGAATAGGCCCTATTCCGCGTCGGGCTTGCAGACGACTTCCTTCATGACGATGTATTCGTCGCGGATCTTGGTGCGGATCTCGCGATAGACAGCGGGGTATTCGCGCAGCTCGATCATGTTGCCCTTCTTGACGTATTTGCGTTCGGGCTTCTTGACGAGTTCCTTCGTCACCCGGAATTGCGCGGGCACCGTCACCTTCTGGTAGCAATTGAGCAGGCGGTACCGCTCGCCATTGCTGTCGATCTTGGTTTCATCCGCCACGGCTGGCAGCGCCAGCGCGGCGACAAGTGCGGTCATGATCGCGGTTTTCGACATCTCGGGCCTCCGGACCTGTCTTTTTGCCGGGGCTACCGCAGGAAATTGTCTCAAATGCGGGGGAAATGCGGCACCGGGGCGGAGATCGCGTGCAACCACAGCCCCGAACGCAAAGAAGGCGCCGCTAATAGGACGCCTTCTTCAAGTCTGTAAACTGGGTCGCCGGGATCAGTTCCCGTTGCGGCAGGGTGCCTTGCGCTTGATGTAGTACCCTTCCTTCACGAGGGTCTTCATCTCCTTCATGATGGCGGGGTAGTAGATTTCCACCATCTGGCCGTTCTGGTAGACCCATTTGGTCTTCGCGGCCTGGTGCGGCACGTGGGTGGTCGAGTACTTCGCGGGCACCCAGACCTTGTCGTAGCATGCAATGACTTTGCCTTCCCATGCGAGGGCGGGGGCAGCAAAACCGGCCGATGCAACGATAGCAGCGATCGTCAGCTTTTTCATAGAACTTCTCCTAGTAGGACTAAAGTAGGAAAAAGGTACGCGCTCATTCCCTGCCGCGGCGACACCCCGTTTCGGCCGATTGCGTAAAAACTGGCCGGGAACGGGAAAAAATGGCGAAAATGAGGCAGGGTGTGTCTTTTCGGCAATAGTTTGCCGATCGCCCCGTAACCCCCTAAAAACGCTATTGTTTTTAAACGGGAAACAACCGCCGTTAACCATGATGATTGTCTATGGAGTTGCCGCGAATCAACGCTGGACTTCACGGCACTGAGAGTGATGCACAAGCTCCCTGAAAATTCATTGGCTTTGTGAAAACATCGTAAATACCGGCGCCCCACCGCCAATCCATTGGACTCTCTCGTTCCAATGCAGCGCGTGGCGGAGTATCATTCATCTTATAAATGTACGCTTCTATTTGAACCGGAGAATTTCCATGTCGTTGCGCAAAGCTCTTTTGGGCCTGTTGCTGGTCTGGTCGACCGACGCCGCCGCCCTGACCTGCGAACCCGAAATAGACGCCTACCTCGGCGCTGCTGATAGTGCCAAGGCACGGGCCAGTCTCGACTTGATGGCCTGCCTCGCCCAAGAGCATCACTACAACACGTTCGGCGCGTATTACCGCGCCCCCGCGGGCACGAAGGCGATCTTCCAGCTGGCTCTGTCCAATCCGCCGAGCCTGAACGCGACCAATACGGGCGTTCTGGCCATGGCCAGACAGGTCACACCCAAAAAGTCCTGCCCGTCTCCGACCGCTATACTTGGCGCGGCTCGCGCGGCACAAGAGGACTGCATCTGCGGGACAGGGAAAAGCACCACCGGCCAACCCGCAACGGCCAAGATGGAACCGCTGAAGCTATTCTTGACCGTTCCGGTCGACGCGCTTGGCGCCTTGCCACTGGCAGATGTGGGCCGGATGCAGAACCTTATCGACACACGACTGCAGGACTTCAGGGAGCCTTACTCGACGCAGCGCAACTTGGGCGTCCTCCTTGGGCAAACGGAGTGGATCAAGATTGATCAGGCGGCTCCTGCCGGATCAGACGTGATCAACGACATCCTGGACGGCGGGTTGGCGACTTGGCCGACAGACAGCGTACTGGGAAACTGGCAGAACGCGGTTCCCGATTTGGCTGCAACCACCAACCTCCTTTCAGGCGTCCGCGCCAGCGACGGGACGTGCTTTTGCGCAATCGGGCGTGCCACGACCGGGCCAACTGATCCGCTCAAGGATATCGCGAATGACATCCGGCACATCTTTGAACGCAACGGCATGCCTGCCACGGATATCGGGGTGACCCTGCGACTCGAGACATTGGAGGCAGGTCAATGATCCTCGATGGACTGTTGACCGATTTCGGCCTGATCGCCCTGTCGGTCATCACCACCATGATTGTCGTCGGGCTTGCCGCCGGAGCGGCGTTGCAGGGGCGCAGTGACACGCAGGCCCTGTTCCCGATCATGTTCGGCCTCTCAGTGATCGGCACTGTCGCCGGGGTCACCGGGGGAACCAGCCGCGACGGGGTGGTTGGTGACATCGTGCCCGCCGCGCTGGCATTGATCGGGACCGTGTCGATCTATGTCTTCGGCGCGCAACCGGCCAAGGACCGCGAACCGCTCGTCGCGTTCGGAGCAGCCGCCTTCGCATTGTCGCTGGGTCTTGGCTATGCGGTTGGAGCCGCGAACCGTGGTCAATCGGACGCCTACCTGCGCATCCTGGCGCGGTGCGATGCGGTATTTTCCAACGACGCGGTGCTGACGAACGATGCCGCTTTCCTGCGGGCCGCCAACCTTTGGGGCGAGGCCTGTTCAGAAGTCTGGGCAAGCGATCATGCCAACACGGCGGACAATGCCCGCTCTACCGAAGGCGAACGGCACCGGCAGGCCCTGATCGCCCGTGCTCAATACGAATTGCATCTTCTGCGCGAACGCATTTCGGATTGACTCCCCCGACGTCGCGTCGGTGTTAAAGGTTTCGTGACAGCGCGCCCGCATTCTCGTACACAGCCCACGACCCGTGCCGACTCGTGATGCCACTTCAGGAACGCGCCCGCTTGACCAGACAAATGCCCCCCGCCCACCCGTTCGACGACACCATGCTCGATGACGGCGACACGCTGCACGAGGAATGCGGGATCTTCGGGATTGTCGGCGTCGCGAACGCGGCAAGTTTCGTGGCGCTTGGCCTGCATGCCCTGCAGCATCGCGGGCAGGAAGCCGGCGGCATCGTCGTGCATGACCCCGAACAGGGGTTCAACAACGCCCGGCGCTTCGGATACGTGCGCGACAACTTCACCGATCCCGCCACGATGGCCACCCTGCCCGGTCCCATCGGCATCGGCCACGTGCGCTATTCCACCGCCGGATCGAAAGGCGCGACCGCGATCCGCGACGTGCAGCCGTTCTTCGGCGAGTTCTCGATGGGTGGCGCGGCGATTGCCCACAATGGCAACATCACCAATGCCGACGCCCTGCGGCGGGAATTGATCGAGCGTGGCTCGATATTCCAGTCGTCGTCCGACAGCGAATGCATCATCCACCTGATGGCACGGTCGCTGCAGCGGTCGATCCCCGACCGGATGGAAGACGCGCTGCGCCGCGTCGAAGGCGCGTTTTCGGTCGTGGCCATGACCCGGACCAAGCTGATCGGCGTGCGCGACCCGCTGGGCGTGCGCCCGCTGGTCATCGGTCGCATCGGCGAGGACGGCTGGGTGCTGGCGTCGGAAACCTGCGCGCTCGACATCGTCGGTGCCGAGTTCCTGCGCGAGGTCGAACCGGGGGAGATGGTCGTGATCACGCCCGCGGGCATCGACAGCCGCCACCCCTTCCGCCCGTCGCGCCCGCGCTTCTGCATCTTCGAACACGTCTATTTCTCGCGCCCCGACTCGATCCTCGGCGGGCGCAGCGTGTACGAGACGCGCGAGGCCATCGGGCGCGAACTGGCCAAGGAAAGCCCGGTGGAGGCCGACCTCGTCTGCCCCGTCCCCGACAGCGGCACCCCCGCCGCCATCGGCTATTCGCTGGAATCGGGCATCCCGTACGCTATGGGCATCATCCGCAACCAGTACATGGGCCGGACCTTCATCGAACCGACCGAGCAGATCCGCAACATGGGCGTACGGCTGAAGCTGAACGTGAACCGCGCGCTGATCCGCGGCAAACGGGTGATCCTCGTCGACGACTCGGTCGTGCGCGGCACCACCTCCCGCAAGATCAAGGAAATGATCCTCGACGCGGGCGCCAAGGAAGTGCATTTCCGCATCGCCTCCCCGCCCACCGCCTGGCCCTGCTTCTACGGCGTCGACACGCCCCAGCGCGAGAAACTGCTCGCCGCGACGATGAGCGAGGACGAGATGCGCGACCACCTCGCCGTGGACAGCCTCAAGTTCATCTCGCTCGACGGCCTCTACCGCGCGGTCGGAGAGGCCAAGGGCCGCAACCCGAAAGCCCCGCAATATTGCGATGCCTGCTTCTCGGGTGAATACCCGGTCGAACCCTCCGACCAGATCGAAAAGGGCTTCACGCTGAAAGCCGCCGAGTGATCGGCAGACCCTCGCCACCCCGCGCCTGACGCGGCGTCGCCACCTCTTCCTCCCCGCGACATCCGCTCATATCTCGCCCCTCCGAAACGACACGGAGAGCAAGATGAGCCAATCGAGCAAGGCCGCCGAACACGCGACCGAACAGGTCCGCCTGCCCCACAACCGCCCCGTCCTTCTGGGCACCTTCCTCGACGACACCCCCCGCGCCCTGATCAAGATGCCCTCGGGCCAGACCCACATGCTGGAAACCGGCGCCCTCCTGAACGGAGACGAGATCCTCGTCATCGAAGACGGTCGCATCGCGCTCGACCACAACGGCACCGCACGCTGGTTGACCATCCCCTGACCCCGTGGTCTGGTCGCGGCGAAGGATCCCTCCTTCTTCGGTTCGACAAATACCTCGGGGGTCCGGGGGCTGGCCCCCGGTTGCGCAACATGGCCAATTCCTACGACAGCGGGCGCCTCGATCTGCCCTTCGTTGGCATCTCCACCTTCGGCAAACGCCCCTATGTGAGCGACTGGTCCGCGATCGACGCCGACGTGGCGATCCTCGGCGCGCCGTTCGATTTCGGCACGCAATGGCGCTCCGGCGCGCGGTTCGGCCCGCGCGGCGTGCGCGAGGCCTCGACGCTCTTCTCCTTCGGCCATGCGGGAGCCTATGACCACGAGGATGACGCGACCTACCTGCCCGGATCGGTCCGCATCGTGGATATCGGCGATGCCGACATCGTCCACACCGATACCGAGAAAAGCCACACCAATATCGAGGCCGGCGTGCGCGCCATCCTCGACGCGGGCGCGCTACCCGTCACCATCGGCGGCGACCATTCGATCAACATCCCCTGCATCCGCGCCTTCGATGGACAGGGCGACATCCACGTCCTGCAGATCGACGCGCATCTCGATTTCGTCGACGAACGCCACGGGGTCCGTCACGGCCACGGCAACCCGATGCGCCGGGCCGCCGAACAGCCCTATGTCACCGGCCTCACGCAAGTCGGCATCCGCAATGTCAGCTCGACCGCAAAGGAAGGCTACGACGACGCCCGCGCGATGGGGTCCGACATCCTCAGCGTCCGACAGGCCCGCACCCTTGGGACCAAAGCGCTGGCGGCCCGCATCCCCGCAGGCGCGCGGCTTTACATCACCATCGACATCGACGCCTTTTGCCCCTCCATCGCCCCCGGCACCGGCACGCCGTCGCATGGCGGGTTCCTTTATTACGAGGTGCTGGAACTGATGCAGGCGGTGGCGCAAAGCCACGACATCGTGGGGATCGACCTCGTCGAGGTCGCGCCGGATTACGACCCGACCGGCTCCACCTCGATCCTCGCGGCGCAGCTTCTGCTCAACACGCTCGGCTTCATCTTCCACGCGCGCGGCGATGGGTAAGCGCGTCACCACCGCCCCCCTACCCCCCGGCGCGCTTCTGGCGCGCTATGCCGATCGTGACGATTGCTACACCGACTGCTTTACCGTCACCGTGGACGGCCCCGTGGACCTGCCCGCTTATGTCGAGGCGTTCTACACCGCGTGGCTCTTCCGCATCGAACGCCAGATCCTCGGGCTGGCGGGCTACCGCTCTACCGATGTCGAGGCGCGGGCGCTGGCCCGGTCCGGGACCGACCGCTTCGCCGCGTGGACGGTCGAGGATCGCAGCGACAGCCAGCTTCTCATGTGCGACCCCTCGTCCGCGACGCGCTCATGGCTCGCCGTCGCGCCTGACGAGGCTGGCACCCGCCTCTATTTCGGCTCCGCCATTGTGCCGCCGGAGCCGGGCCGCGATCTCGGCACCGTCTATCGCGCGCTTCTGGGGTTCCACAAACTCTACTCCCGCGCCCTTCTCGCCACCGCCCGCGCCCGCGTCATCCGGACGCGGTAAGTGCGCCGCTGGCAGGCCGCGAGATGCCGCCAATCGGCTTTCGCTTTCCGTCACGCGCCCTATGCTCGCGCTCAAGCACGGAGCACGCCATGAGCAACGATCCCCTCGTCGTCTTCACCCCGTCCGGCAAGCGCGGCCGCTTCCCGGTAGGCACCCCCATCCTTCAGGCCGCGCGGCAGCTTGGCGTCGACCTCGACAGCGTCTGCGGCGGGCGGGGCATCTGTTCGAAATGCCAGGTCACGCCGTCCTATGGCGACTTCCCGAAACACGGGATCACGGTGCGCGACGGCGCGCTCAGCGACTGGAACGCGGTCGAGCAACGCTATGACGACAAACGCGGATTGCCGAAGGGCCGTCGCCTTGGCTGCCAGGCGCAGGTGCAGGGCGACGTGGTGATCGACGTGCCGCCCGAAAGCCAGGTGCACCGGCAGGTCGTGCGCAAGGAAGCCGCCGCCCGCGACATCGAAATGGCCCCCGCCACCCGGACCTATTACATCGCCGTGGACGAGCCCGACATGCACACGCCCACGGGCGACGTCGAACGCATCGACCGCGCGCTGTCCCAGCAATGGGAGATCGAGGGCGCCACCGTCGAGCCCTCCCTGCTACCCGACCTGCAGAAGGTGCTGCGCAAGGGCAACTGGTACGTCACCGTCGCCGTGCATGCCGACCACCGCGGCGGCCCACCGCGCATCCTGCAGATCTGGCCGGGTCTTTACGAAGGCGGGCTGCACGGGCTGGCCATCGACCTTGGCTCCACCACCATCGCCGCGCATCTGTGCGACCTGCGCACCGGGGCCGTCCTTGCCTCGTCCGGCGTGATGAACCCGCAGATCCGGTTCGGCGAGGACCTGATGAGCCGCGTCAGCTATGCCATGATGAACCCCGGCGGCGACAAGGACATGACGGACGCCGTCCGCACCGCCATCAACGGCCTGACACAGGGCATCGCGACCGAGGCGGGGATCGACACGCAATCGATCATGGAAACCGTGTTCGTCTGCAACCCGGTCATGCACCACCTGCTGCTCGGAATCGACCCGGTGGAGCTGGGCCAAGCCCCGTTCGCGCTTGCGACCTCCGATAGCCTGACGCTGCCCGCCCCGTCGCTCGACCTCACCGCGATGAACCCGTGCGCGCAGGTCTACCTTCTGCCCTGCATCGCGGGCCATGTGGGGGCCGATGCCGCCGCCGTGGCACTGAGCGAGGAACCGGGCAAGCGCGAGGACCTGTCGCTGGTCGTCGACGTCGGCACCAATGCCGAGATCCTTCTGGGAAACACCACGCGCGTGCTCGCCTGTTCGTCCCCCACCGGCCCCGCGTTTGAAGGCGCGCAGATCAGCTCCGGCCAGCGCGCCGCCCCCGGCGCCATCGAACGGGTAGAGATCGACCCCGCCACCAAGGAACCCCGCTTCCGCGTGATCGGCTGTGACCTCTGGTCCGACGAGGACGGCTTTGCCGAGGCGACCAAGGGCACCGGCATCACCGGCATCTGCGGGTCGGGCATTATCGAAGCCGTGGCCGAGATGCGCATGGCGGGCCTTCTCGACCCATCGGGCCTGATCGGGTCGGCCGAGGCGACAGGCACCCCGCGCTGCATCCCCGAAGGCCGCACCCACGCCTATGTCCTGCACGACGCCTCCGACACGGGCGGGCCGCGCATCACCGTGACCCAAGGCGACATCCGCGCGATCCAGCTGGCAAAATCGGCGCTTTATGCGGGCGCGCGCCTGCTGATGGACGAAATGGGCGTCGACAAGGTCGACCGCGTGGTGCTGGCGGGCGCGTTCGGCGCGCATATCTCGCCCAAGCACGCGATGGTGCTGGGCATGATCCCCGACGTGCCGCTGGATCACGTGACCTCTGCCGGCAACGCGGCGGGCACCGGCGCGCGCATCGCGCTCTGCAGCATCACCGCGCGGGCGGAGATCGAGGAAACGGTGCACCGGATCACCAAGGTCGAAACCGCTATCGAGCCGAAGTTCCAGGAACATTTCGTCGCCGCCAACGCCATTCCGCACGCGACCGACCCGTTCCCCGAACTGCGCGCCGTCGTGAACCTGCCGCAGGTCAGCTTCAACACCGGCAGCGATGAAGGCGGCGGTCGCCGCCGCCGTCGCCGCGCCTGAGCGTCAAGGGAGACACGCCATGGATCATCACTCCGCGGGCGACCGCCCCGACCGGCCCGGCCCCGCCGAGTATTTCACCGGCGACGTGACCCTCACCCCGATCATCGAGGCACCCCTGCCCGCGCAACTGCGCGCGCTCAGCGTCACGTTCCAGCCCGGCGCGCGCACGGCATGGCACACCCATCCGCGCGGACAGACGATCTTCGTCACCGCCGGGGAAGGCCGCGCCCAACGTCGCGGCGGTCCGGTCATCACGCTGAAACCCGGCGACACTGTGTTCTTCCATCCCGATGAAGAGCACTGGCACGGCGCGGCGCCCGACGCCGAAATGACCCACGTCGCCATGCAGGAAGCCGACGACAGCGGCACCCATGTCACGTGGCTCGACCATGTGAGCGACGCCGACTACACCGCCTGACGGCGCTGGCCTGGAGGGCGGGCCGCTGACGCGCGATTTTCGCCAGGAAATCGGGCTCAGCCGGGGCGTCCGGAGGCGAGCGCCGCCCCGTCCTTCATCGCCCTCAGCTTGGCATAGGCGATGTCGGGATCGACCGTGCCAAACCCCGCGAACGTCCCGAACCCGCAATCCGACCCCGCGATCACGCGGTCCTCGCCCACGATCCCGGTGAACCGCTCCAGCCGCTGCGCGACCAGTTCAGGGTGCTCGATGAAGTTCGTGGTCGTATCCACCACGCCCGGCACCAGTACCTTGTCGTCGGGGATGTCGGCCTTGCGATCGCGGAACACCGTCCATTCGTGGGCGTGGCGGGGGTTCGACGTCTCGAACAGGACATAGCGCGCCTTGGTCGACATCAGCGTGTCGAACACGGTGGCCATGTCGATGTCGCAGCAATGCGGCCCTTCGTAATTGCCCCAGCAGATATGCACGCGCACCTTGTCGGCGGGCACGTTCTGCAGCGCGTGGTTCAGCGCCTCCACATGCGCGCCCGCGATCCTGAGGAACTCGTCGTCCGACAGGTCGGCAAACAGCATGTGCCGCGACAGGGCAAGGTCGGGGCAATCGAGTTGCAGGTCCAGCCCCGCACCCACGATGGTTTCGTATTCCTCGCGCATCGCATCGGCCAGCGCTGCAAGATAGGCCTCCCGGCTTGGGTAGTAATCGTTCTGCAGGAACAGCGAGATCACGCCCGGAGAGGCCGCGTTCATGAACCCCCGCTCGACCCCGTGCGCGGCCATCGCCGCCTTGAGGTTGGCAATGTCCTTTTCCAGCTCACCCTGCCCTTTCGACTTCACCTCTCCCACGCACATGGGCCGCGCGTATTTCGGCGTGCCGCCATCGTCGGCGAGCCGTTTCAGGAAGCCGGGAAACATCTTGAGGTCGGCGGGCGCGTTGCGGGGGCTGTCGCCGTCGAACCCGGTGTAGCGGTCCTTGACGTAGGTGGCATACGAGATCTTCGAGGTCTCGCCATCCGACACGATATCGACCCCGGCCTCGACCTGCCGGGCGACGGTCGCGTCCACGGCCTCGGTCATCGCGGCATCGAAGGCCGCCGGGTCATAATCTTCGCCGCGCTCACGCGCGAAGATGAAATCCACCACCTTCTGGCTGCGCGGCAGCGAGCCCACATGCGTTGTCCGGATTGCCATGATGCCCTCTCCCTCACCTCTTCACGGTTTTGTGAGGCCAAGCGCGGGCAAGGTCAACGCCCTGACGGGGGCTCAACGATTTTGCAGGGCTTGCGCGGAATCAAGGCCGCAGGCCGCCGCGCATCGCCGGGCCCTCCCACGGCCCGGCGAATTGTCTGAACGACGCGCATCGTCCATCCCTTTTCCGGATTTGCAGGCATAAAGCGCCTTGGCTCGTCCGTCGGCTCGCCGGTCCAGGGCCCGACGAAGCGCGGCGGCTCACCCAGTGTGCAACAGGATCTGCTTCCAAAGCGCCGTTTCATCGAACAGCGTGAACTCCCGCCGCAGACCCCACGGCCCGAATTCGGCATGGGAGGCGCCCATGACATGGACCTCGGCCCCGGTAGGCGTGCCGAACGCGCCCCAGCCGTCATGCTTGCCCGTCAGCGACCAGCGCAGCGCGGCGCGGGGCGGCATCATCGGGTCGTACCGCCCGATCTGGTGGTGGATTTCGAACGTCGCCGACGGAAACGCCGCGCGCAGGCCCATCCAGAACCGGTCCACCGGCCCGTGGCTGATCCCGTCCACGCCGCCGGGGTAGTGCGAGGCAACGGCCCGGTCGTATTCCGCCGGGATCGCGGCCATGTCGGCCCCCATGATCCGGGTCAGGATATCGGCGTATTTCGCGCCCCAATCGTTATCGTTTCCGCGCCCCTTGTAGGGGCCCTCGATGTCGCGGGAGGGATGGAAGGTCGGTGTGCTTTTCTCCGGCCCGCCCTCTTTCGCGATCAGGTCAGCGGCATACTCCTTGGGGTCCCATCCCAACTGCCGCACGATCGCGCCCTGATCGCGGATCAGCCATTCGTCGTTGATCTGGTTGTTGATCGCGTGACAGTCGGCGATGATCCGGTACTGCAACCGCTTGCCCGTCGCCGTGCCATAGACCCCGTCGCCCGAATGCGTCGCCGTCGAATGCAGACGATGAGACGACAGCATCCCCTCTTCCGGCGTGCCCGACCAGATCACGTCCTCTCCGTACAAAGTCCGGTCCGGGAACTCGGCCAGCGTCGCCATCGTCGCCGCGATCACGCCCTGATTGCCGACCACGACCGACGCTGGCGAGCGCACCACGATGTCCGGCGCGTAGTATTCGTGCAGCGTGGCGATGCCCCGGTCTTCCCAGATCTCCTTGGTGATCCCGATGATATAATCGGGGAAGTCCTTGAACCGGTTTGAAAATCCCTTCATGGGGTCGTCCTTTCCATGCCTTCGGGCAGCCGCGCCGACCCGCGGATCACAAGTGGGCTGTCGATCACGTCCGCCGTGGGTTTCACGCCCGGCGCCGCGATCTGGCGCAACAGCGCCTTGACCGTCGCATCGACCATGCGGTTGGCGCGCTGGCGCACGGTCGTCAGGTCGTAAGCGGGCCATGCCGCGGGCGGCACGTCGTCGTATCCCACGACCGAGATATCGCCGGGCACGTCCAGCCCCAGATCGGCGCGCAGCGCGTCCATCACCGGGAACGCCATGTGGTCATTGGCGATGAACAGCGCGTCCGGGCGGTCGGGCCCGTCGCACATGCGCAACGCGGCCTCGCGCGCGCGATCCTGCAGGAAGGCTCCGTCGCCCCGCGCATGCAGGGTCAGGCCCGCACCGGTCAGGGCCGCCAGCAACCCCGCCTCCCGATCCCGCTGGGTCGAGGCGCCCTCGTAGCCCGCGATATACCCGATCCGGCGATGCCCGCCCGCGATCAGGAACTCGCCCACCGCGCGGCCGCCGCCGAAGTTGTCGGAGGTGACGGTGTTGACCCCCGCCCCATCCTGCGTGCGGTTGAACAGCACCACCGGCACCGATTGCGCGCGGCAGCGGTCCGTCAGTTCCGACGACAGATCGACCGAGGCGACGACGATCCCATCCACCTGGTAATCGAGGATTTCGTCCATGATCCGGTCCACGCCCTCGGTCGTCTTGGACACCATGAAGACCAGCACGTGATACCCTTCGGCCTGAAGCGCGTTCGACAGCTTTTCCAGCGCCTCCGGGTAGAAGTAATTGTCGAGGTAGGCGACGATCAGCCCGATGATGCGGCTTTTGCCGGTGATCAGCGACCGCGCCAGCACATTGGGGCGATACCCCAGCGCATCCGCCGCCGCGCGGACCTTCTTGCGGGTGGTTTCGCTGACCGACGCGCCGGGGGTGAAGACGCGGCTGACCGCCGACTGGCTCACGCCCGCCCGCTCTGCCACCTGATGCGCCGTCACCCGAGCCATGTCAGTCCGCCGTCCAGCCCCCGTCCACCAGAAGCGAGGTGCCGGTCACCAGCGCCGAGGCATCGCTGGCAAGGTACACGACCGCGCCCATGATATCCTCCACCTCGCCGATGCGGCCCAGCTTGATCTTGTCCTCGACCCATGCCTTCAGTTCGGGCCGCGCGAAAGTCGGCTTGGTCAGTTCGGTGACGATGAAGGTCGGCGCGATGCAGTTCACGCGGATCTGGTGCGGCCCCCATTCGATCGCCATCGCCTTGGTGAACCCTTCGACGCCGTGTTTCGTCCCGCAATAGACGGCACGCTCCTGCCCGCCGACCTGCGCCATCTGGCTGGTGATGTTGATGAGCGATCCGGGTTTCCCGGCCTCGATCAGCCCCTTGGCGACCGCCTGCGTCAGGAAATACGCGCCCTTGAAGTTCAGTGACTGGACGGCGTCGAAATCCTCTTCGGTAGTTTCCAGCGCAGGGCCGTGGCGGGCCAATCCGGCGGAGTTCAAGAGAATGTCGTAAGGCCCCGTTTCCGCAACGCTTTTCACGGTTGCCGGGATGTCGGACACGTCCATCGCCAGCGCGTCGGCCTCGCAGCCTTCGGCCTTCAGCTCGGCAACCGCCTCTTCCAGCTTGTCGACCCGCCGCGCGGCCAGCGTCACCGAAGCTCCTGCACGGGCCAGCGCCACGGCGCAGCCCAGCCCGATGCCCGAGGAAGCCCCGGCAACAAGGGCGCGGCGGCCTTCAAGTGAAAAGGACGGGGTGTGCGGCAGGGTCATCGGCTCTCTCCCAGAAGCTCTCGCATGCGGTGGAACACGTCTATACCCAACTGGTGGTAAAGGTGAAGAAGGTCGACCAAGACCCAGTTTTCCCGGATCTTTCCCCGCTCCATTCGCCAGAAATCGAGACTTCGCAGGGTGACCTTCTGCCCCGTCCCCGGCAGCCCAAGCCAGCCGCCCCCCGTCAGCGTCTGTGCCATGTTGGGCCAGCCCGTCACGCCGACATAGGCGCCTTCGGCGATGAAGTGGTGCCTGGTCTCGTCCGCGTGCTGCCCCCGGTCGGGCATGGCGGCAAGGAAAGGGCGCTGGTGGTGATTGCGGAACCCGTCGATCCCCCGCGCGGTGCCGATGCCCGCGGGGCCGTACCACGACATGTCCGTGTGCCAGAACCGGGGCATTTCCATCGCGTCGGGCGGCTCTGCCGGGTGGCGGGACATGGCTGTCAGCATGTCGATGACATGGGAGCGGGAGGTGTCCGACAGGTCCGCGTCATGAGGGCCGAGGCCGTCGCAGGTCGCCGGTCCGGGAACGTTCCATTCGCGCCCCAGGGACGGCGCCATCGGCCAGGTCCGCGCCTGAAGCATCACTTCAGGTATGTCCCACAAGGCCTGAATTTCAATGATCTTTCCGTCGTCAAACCGGTAGAACTCGTGGAGCCGCATATGCGCAAGGTGCCCGGTTGGCGGAATGCCCAGCCACGGCACGTCGAACAGCCCGACATAGGTCCCGCCGCAGCCGACCCAGCTTGCGCCGTCCTCGTCTTCACCGGCAATCACGATCCAGTCGCGGCGTTCCAGATCGGGCCATGCGGTGCCGAGCGGCGCGAAGGTCTTTTCCCAGATCGCCTCTGCCCCTGTCAGGTCCCCGAACGGGTGGCAGAAGCGGCCCAGAACGTCTGGCGCGCAGGCGGCGATGAACGCCTCCCGCGCCGCCGCCGGGTCGCCTTGCGCAAGGGCCGCGCGGAACGGCTGAAGCGCCGCCTTATGCGCGGCTGCGCTCACTCCGCCGCGCCGCCATAGGGCACGTTCTGCCCGCCATACCGGCGCACGCGCACGTTGGCCTGTTCGGCATGGCCCACGAACCCTTCCAGCAGGCACAGGCGCGAGCAATAGGCGCCGATTTCCGCCGCCGCCTCGTCCGTCGTCACTTTTTGATAAGAGTGCGTTTTCAGGAACTTGCCGACCCACAGCCCGCCGGTATAGCGCCCCGCCTTCTTGGTCGGCAGCGTGTGGTTGGTGCCGATCACCTTGTCGCCGTTCGCCACGTTGGTGCGCGGCCCGAGGAACAGCGCGCCATACGAGTGCATGTTGTCGAGGAACCAGTCGTCCCGGTCGGTCATGACCTGCACGTGTTCCGACGCGATATCGTTCGCGACCTCCAGCATCTCGTCATAGCTGTCGCAGAGGATCACCTCGCCATACTCCTCCCACGATTTCGACGCCGTGTCGGCGGTGGGGAGGATCTGCAGGATGCGGTCGATCTCGGTCAGGGTTTCCTTCGCCAGACGCTCGGAATTGGTGACCAGAACGGCGGGCGAGTTGTAGCCGTGCTCGGCCTGCCCCAGAAGGTCGGTCGCGCACATCTCGGCATCGACGGTGTCGTCGGCGATCACCATGGTTTCGGTCGGGCCTGCGAAGAGGTCGATGCCGACCCGGCCATACAGCTGGCGTTTCGCCTCGGCCACGAAGGCGTTGCCGGGGCCGACGAGCATGTGCACGGGGTCGATCGTCTCCGTCCCGATCGCCATCGCGCCCACGGCCTGGATACCACCCAAGACGTAGATCTCATGTGCGCCGCCAAGGTGCATCGCGGTCACCACGGCGGGGTTCGGTTTGCCCTGCCACGGCGGAGTGGCGGCGATGATGCGCGGCACGCCCGCGACCGAGGCGGTGGCGACCGACATGTGCGCCGAGGCGACCATCGGGAACTTGCCGCCCGGCACGTAGCACCCCACCGATTGAACGGGGATGTTGCGGTGGCCGAGGATCACGCCGGGCATCGGCTCCACCTCGATATCCAGCATGCTGTCGCGCTGCGCCTGCGCGAACTTGCGCACCTGCTCCTGCGCGAACTTGATGTCCTCCATGTCGCGCGGAGAGACTTCGGCCATCAGTTCATCGATCTGGGCCTGGGACAGTCTGAAGCTTTCCGGTGCGTAATTGTCGAACTTCTCGGACAGGGTGCGGACCGTGGCATCGCCGCCCTCTTCGATATCCTTGAGCGTCTGTTCGACGATGGCGCGCACCTTGCTGTCGTCTTCAGCGCGGTCGGCATCGGATTTGGCGGTCTTCAGATGGGTGATGGCCATGTGCGGGCTCCTTTTGGCGTGGAGGCCCCGGATCAAGTCCGGGGCGGCGTGTCTAGGGGGTGGGTGGCGTCCTGTCGCCACGGTCGAAGGCTTCCCAGCCTTCGCCGTCGAAGACGTCGACACCCAGTTGAGAGAGGACATGCGGGAAGTCGACCATCACGTAATTGTCGGTGATGCGGCCGTCCTCGACCTTCCAGAAATCCATGTACCGGATCTCGATCCGCTTGCCGGTGGGCGCGATGCCCATGAAGGTGCCGCCGTGGGTGGCTTCCTGCCTGCCGAAGGCGGCGGCCCATTCGCCCATGTAGAGGCGTGCCTCGTCGATGCAGACCTTGTCGTGGAAGGCGGCCTGGAACGGTTTTTGCCAATTGTCCTGAAAGGCTTGCAAACCGATCTTGGTCCCGCAGCCGGTATTGCCCATCCAGCGGAAGGATTGGGCGAAGAACTCGCCGATATCGGCGATGCGGTGGTCGTTCAGGCCATCGACCATGCCTTCGATCACGGCACGGGTTTCTGCCGTTTTCGACATGTCGGTATCGCGGGTGAGGACCGCCTGTTCGGGGCGTGCGCCTGTCATGTGAGACCTCGGGGTTGGGTGGCGGGCCGCGGGAGCCTCCGGCGGACATATTTGGGAAGAGAAGAAGACATCAGGGTGCCTCCAGCAGGTCGACGTCGAGTTGGAGCAGGACATGAGGAATGTCGACGAAAACCCAGTTTTCGCGAAGTTTATCGCCCTCGCGCCGCCACCAGTCGCAGACGCGCATGTAGAGGCGTTTGCCGCTTGGAGGCTGGTCGAGGAAGGACCCGACCTGCACGCCCGTGAGCGACGGCCAGCCGCCCGAGCAGACGTAGTCGCCATCGCCAAAGCGGCAGAAATGTTCGGTCATGCCGTTGCCCGCGCTGCCGCCGGACCAGCCGTCGAACGCGCTTTCGAAGGGGACCTGGAAGCGCTGGAACCCTTCGATGCCGACGAAGGAGCCGAAGGCGCCGGGGCCGTACCAGATCATGTGGTCGTGCCAGTAGGGGCGCCATGCCTCGTCGGGCGTGGCGAGGCCGGCGAGCATGTCGGTGACCATCCGGTAGGAGGATTGGCTGCGGGCGGTGTCTTGCGCGGACCATTGCAGGCCGTCCTGCGTCATGGGGCCGGGCTGGATGCCGGTGAAACCGCGCGTGTCGCCGGGGCTGTGGGTGATGGGCCACTGGCCGCAGGCGATCATCAGTTCGGGGATGTCGAGGAAGATGTAGCTTTCGACCGCGCGGCCCGCGTCCATCCGGTGAAACTCGCCGAAGCGGAGCCATGCGAGTTCGCCCGTCGGTGCGATCCCCAGCCACGGCGCGTCGAACTGGCCGCTGAAGTAGCCGGTGTTCGACACCCACTCCCTGCCCGCCATCGCGATGTAATCGGCCCTGGTCAGGGTCGAGAAGCTGCGGTGCAGGCTGTCGAGAAGCGTGATATAGGGCGTCTCGTTGAAGGGGTGCACGATGTGGCAGGTGGCATCGGGCGCGAAGAAGGCGTCGGCGGCCGCAAGGTGCGCCGAGGGATCGGCACTTGCATACGATTGCACGTAGGCGCGCAGGGCATCGCGGTTGGTTTGCATGCGCCCTGCCCCGCCCTAACCCTTGACCGCGCCCGCAGTCAGGCCCGACACGATCTGGCGCTGGAAGAACATCACGAGGATGAAGAGCGGCACGGTGGCCGACACCACGGCGGCAACGGCGAACATCACGTTGCCCTCAGTCTGGGTGGTGCCGAGGAAGGCGTTGATCGCCGGGATCATCGTCCGGTTCGATTCCGCCAGCAGCATCGAGGTCACGGCGAAGTCGTTATAGGCCAGAAGGAATGAAAACAGCCCCGTGGTGATCACGCCGGGCCACATGACCGGCATGATGACCAGCCGGAACGCCTGGAACTGGGTGCAGCCATCGACCTTGGCGCTCTCGTCTAGGTCCTGCGGGATCTTCTGGAAGAAGGAGTTGAGCATCCAAAGGGTGAAGGGCTGGTTAATCGCCACCAGCACGATGATCGCCGTCGGCAGGAACCCCCAGACGTTATACTGGAAGAAGGGCGGCAGGTAGCCCGAGACCAGCGTGATCGGCGGGATCGCGCGGAAGATCAGCGCGGTGATGAGCAGCCAGAAGACGTAATTGTAGGACGACCGCGACAGGGCATAGGCGCCCAGCGTTCCGATGGTCAGCGACGTGGCGACCACGAAGAAGCACACGATGAAGGTGTTGATGACGTTCTGGCCGAACCCTTCCTTGATCCACGCGCCTTCGTACCCGGCAAGCGTGAACGGGCTGCCATAGGTCGCCTCGGTATTGCGGCCGTAGAAGGCGTTGGTCCAGTCGGCGATCGAGAAGAAGTCGAGCTCGATCTTGAAGGAGCCCCAGAGCGTCCAGATGAACGGGAAGGCGGCGATGATCAGCCAGACGGCGATGAAGACGACCGATCCGATCTTGAGCCACGTGGGGCGGTATTTGGCTTGCGTGGACATGTCAGTGCGCCTTCCCTTTGAAGTCGCGCCAAGTGCGTACAAGCACGGGGCTGAGCAGGATCGCGACACCGATCACCGTCAGAACCGAGGTGGTCGCGGCGGCGGTCAACTGGCGTGTCTCGCCACCGAGGTCGTTGAAGATGATCCAGCTGAGCGAGGTGGCGTGCGCCTCGGCCGAGAAGCCGATGATCGGTTCGAACACGCGGAAGTTGTCCATCAGCTGGATGAGCGCCACGAAGGTCACCAGCGGCATCAGGTGCGGGATGATGACGTATCGGATCTGCTGCCAGCGCGTCGCGCCGTCGATCTGCGCGGATTCCAGCGTGTCCTGCGGCACGGTTTGCAGGCCTGCGTAGAACACGACGAAGGCGAAGGGCGCGGACGACCAGATGCCGTAGACGATCAGCGAGATCCACATCAGCGGCGTCGACGCCTTCAGCGACAGGGTCGGATCATTGGCGAGGTAGGACAGGAAGTTGCCGAGGATGCCGCGACTGTCGACCATCCAGAAGAGGACCAGCGCGCCGACCAGCGGCGTCACGATCATGGGCAAGAGCGAGAAGAAGATCACGAAGCCCTTCACCGCCTTGTTCAGCGAATTGACCCCCACGGCGATGGCAAAGCCCAGCATGATCAGAAGCGGCGTGCAGACGAAGGTGTAGGTCAGGGTGAAAGCGAGCGAGCGATAGAACGGCAGGTTGCCGAGGGCGGAGAAGAAATCGCCAAAACTGTCAGACGACCGCCATGCGTTGCCGACTTCGGCGGTGGCGAGGTGACCGCGGTCTTTATAGATGTCAAAGCCCACGAACCGGCCCAGCGGCTGGTCGGCGCGCAGTTGCGCGGTGGCCTCCTGGTCGACCGTGGTGGACTTGGTGCAGCCGAAGGGGCCGCAGTTCTCGGATTCGATCAGCACCGCCTCGTGCGGGACAAACACCGATTGCATGATGATCGACACCAGCGGGGCGGCGATGAACACCAGCATGGCCAATGCCGTGGGCAGGAAGAACCAGAAGAACGTGCGGTGTTTCATGGACCTGACCGGATCGGAGGAGGTGCGGGGATGGATGGGTGCGCGGATCGCCCGCGCACCCGGTGAGGCGTCCTTACTGCAGGAAGCCCTTTTCCTTGGCGGCGGCGGTGTAGGCCGCTTCGACGTCGGCCAGCGCCTGTTCCGCCGATTCCGAGCCGTTCATGAAGTCCGTCAGCTCAGCGCCGAGGGCGGTGTGCATCAGGCCCATGTAGGGCAGCATCGGGTACGGGATGGTGTTGGCTTGCGCGGCGGCGAACACGCCCACGGCGGCCTCGGTCGGCTCGTAGCCGTCGATCAGCCACACGGCCTGCTTGGCGACTTCTTCATCCTCGAGGATTTCCGGACGGATCGCGTGCTTCATCGCGATGAAGGTGGCCTCGGCCTCTTCGTCGCTGATGTTCTTGGCGACGGTCCAGCCGTCCCACCACAGGGTCGAGGCCGGGATCGAGCCACCGCCCACGGTCATCGGACCCGCGATTGCGAACCCGTCGACGACTTCCTGCGGCACGCCTTCGGCGTCGGTCATGGTTGCGGCGCGCGAGCCCCACATGTTCATGACCGCGACGTTGCCGGCGCGGAATTCCGCGTTGGTGGCGTTGGAGTCATGCGTCAGGAAGTCGGGGTTCATGTATTCCGACAGCGCCTTCATCATTTCCAGCGCCTTGATGCCGGCTTCGGAGTTCACGTTCGGCTCGGCCGAGCCGTCCTTGAAGTGCGACCCGCCGTAGCCCAGGAACATGTTGTTGAATTCCTGTGCGAGGTTCCAGCCCGCCTTGTAGGCACCGCCCACGGGGTTCTCGGCCAGGCCCTGGTCGCGCAGGACCTTGGCGGCGGCCAGCATGTCTTCATAGGTGGTCGGAACTTCGAGGCCCGCTTTTTCCAGCAGGTCCGCGCGGTAGACGAGGTGCTGCGCGTTCGCCATGAACGCCACCGCCATCACCTTGCCGTTGATGGTGATCAGCTGGTTCGGCTTGATGCCGTCGCCGTGCTTGGCCACCAGGTCATCCAGCGGGCGGATGACGTCTTCGTTCATCAGCGCCACGATGGAGGAGTTGGCGATGATCGCCGAGGTGTATTCCGCCGGGTTGCCCGACATGCCCGCCACGTTGATCTTCTGGTGGTCGGCGGTGAGGTTGGTGGTCACTTCGGCGCCGGAACATTCCTGCGCGCCCGCACCCACGGTCTGGATCGCCGGGAATTCGTTGCCGACGATCGACACGCGTGCGTTGATCGAGCAGCCATGCCCGTCGGCATAGGCCATCGTCGAGGTGGTCGCGAGGATCGCGGCCAGTGCGACTTTCTTCATGAACATCTTCAGTCTCTCCCTGGTTGATCGGGTGCGCCTTCGAAGCACGCACCCCGTTCCCCCGGCCGTTCGCGGCCGGGAAACCCTTTGCGGCCTATACCGCTATTCGTGCGCCGCTTTGCCTGTCGAACAGGTGGCAGATCTCCGGCGGGACCGAGATGGACACGGTATCGCCGATCTCGGCACGGTATTCCTTGCTTGCCTTCACGTTCACCTGCTGGCCGTCGACGCGGACGGTGACCATGGTGGCGTCGCCCAGCAGTTCCATCGAGTAGGCGGGCGCGGTGATCTGGCCGCTGGTGTCGTTCGACACGGTCGCGTCCTCGGCCCGGAAGCCCAGCGTCACCGGGCCGTCGGGGCCTTTCAGCCCCGTCACCTCGGTCCCCTGCGCGGTGAAGCGGCCACCGGCGAGGTGGCCGTCGATCAGGTTCATCGCGGGCGACCCGATGAAGCCTGCCACGAAGGTGTTGGCCGGGTTGTCATAGATCTCGGTCGGGCTGCCAACCTGCTGGACCACGCCCGCGTTCATCACGACGACCCGGTCGGCGAGCGTCATCGCCTCGATCTGGTCGTGGGTCACGTAGACGGTGGTGACCTGCAATTCGTGGCTGAGGTTCTTGATCTGCGCCCGCGTCGAGACCCGCAGCTTGGCGTCGAGGTTCGACAGCGGCTCGTCCATCAGGAAGACATTCGGCTCCCGCACGATGGCGCGCGCCAACGCCACGCGCTGCCGCTGGCCGCCCGAAAGCGCGGCGGGCTTGCGGTGCAGAAAGTCCGTGAGTTCAACCATTTCCGCGGCTTTCATCACCCGCGCATCATGTTCCGACTTGTCGACCTTCCGCACTTTCAGCGGGAAGCGGATGTTGTCGTAGACATTCATGTTCGGGTAAAGGCCGTAGCTTTGGAACACCATCGCCACGTCGCGGTCCTTGGGTTCGAGGTCGTTGACCTTGCGGTCGCCGATCCAGATCTCCCCCTCGGTCACCTCTTCGAGGCCCGCGATCATGCGCATCGTGGTGGTCTTGCCGCAGCCCGAAGGGCCGAGGAGCACGAGGAATTCGCGGTCCGCGATCGTCAGGTCGAAATTGTCGACCCCAACGAAGGAACCCCAACGCTTGGACAGATTGCGCAGCTGGATTTCAGCCATGACTCCCCCCTTGCACCGCACAGGCCGCGGCGTGTTGCCAAGCTAGACACAGGCCCGCGATGCTTGGCAAGGGTATTTTTGCAATCGTATGCAAAAAACCCGTCCAACGGGTGCGGCAGGGGATTTTCAAAGCGTTGGCAACGCATCGAGAGGGCAAATCAGGGCACGCGCGGGAATCGCGGCCGTGCTATCCGGCCGCCCGATCAGCGGGCCAGCACGATATCCGCCCGGAGACCGCCAAGCCGGTCGCTGTGACCCAGCACAAGCGTGCCGCCGTGGCCCCGCGCGATATCCGCCGCGATGGTCAGGCCAAGCCCCACGCCCGACCCCATGTCCTGGTTGCGCGCGGGATCAAGCCGCACGAAGGGACGCATCGCCGCCTCGCGGTCATCTTCCGGGATGCCGGGGCCGTCATCCTCCACCCGGAAACAGATCGAGCCCGGCCCGACCTCGACCGAAACCTCGGCGCGTGTGCCGTAGCGCACGGCGTTGCCGATCAGGTTGTCGAGCGCGCGGCGCAGGGACAGGGGCCGCGCGACGAGCGGCGCGGTGTCGTCGACGTGGCCGAGGGTCACGTCGATCCCGCCGCGCCGGGCATCCTCGACCACGCCTTGCGCGAAGGCGACGGGGTCGATCTCTTCGGGCTCGCCGCTGGCGGCATCGCCGCGCGCGAAGGACAGGAACTCGTCGACCAGCCGCTGCATGTCCTCGACATCGCGCAGCATCGCCGTGGCCTCGGCGTCGTCATCCTGCATCGACAGACCCAGCTTGAGCCGGGTGAGCGGCGTGCGCAGGTCGTGGCTGACGCCCGACAACATGCGCGTGCGCTGTTCGATCTGCCGCTCGATCCGGGCGCGCATGTCGAGGAATGCCGTGCCCGCCTCCCGCACCTCGATCGCGCCCGACGGCTTGTAATCCACCCGCTGCCCCTTGCCGAAAGCGCTGGCGGCATGCGCCAGTCGCGTGATCGGGCGCAACTGGTTGCGCAGGTACAGATACGCGATGATCGTGAAGAGCACGCCGAAAACCAGCATGTTGACCAGCAACTGGTGCGGGTTCGAGGCCGACACGCGGCTGCGGTCAAAGGACAGTTCCACCACGCGCCCGCCGGCGCCCAAGACGACGATGACCTCACGCTCGGTTGGCAGGCGCACCTGTTGAAGCGCGGGCACGTTTTCCACCAGTGTGCGGGTCACCACACCCCCGGTCAGGTCGTACCAGAACCGCTCGTCCTCCCGCGCGGGTCCGTCCGCATCCGGCCACGTCGCGTCGTAACCCAGTTCGTCCATCAGGTCGGCAAGCGCCGCGTCGTCCGGCCCCGCGCCCGCCTCGATACGGTGCGTGAACAGGTTGAGCTCGCGGCTGATCGAGTCCACCATCTGCACCGTGACGCCTTCGAAATGGCGTTGAACGAACACGATGGACACGACCAGTTGAATCGTCAGGACCGGCAGGATCAGGATAAGCGCGGCACGGCCGTACAGACCGCGCGGAACGTAGCGTTTGAGCCAACCGAAGGACATGCGCCCGAACGTATGCGCCCGAGGCGGACGGGGGAACCGCAAAATGCCGTCTGATGGCGTGATCGAGGTCGCCCCGGCGCTGCGCCGCCTGCGCGCGCCCAACCCCTCCCCCATGACCGAGCGCGGGACGAACACCTACCTCCTCGGCACGCGCGGCGTCGCCGTGATCGATCCAGGCCCCGATGACGCGGCCCACCTCGCCGCGATCGAGGCCGCGCTTGCTCCGGGTCAAAGCGTGAGCCACGTGCTGGTCACGCACGCCCATCTCGACCACTCCCCGCTCGCGCCCCGGCTTGCCGCGCGGCACGGCGCGCCGGTTCTGGCCTTCGGATCCGCCCGCGACGGGATGAGCCCGGTGATGCGCGAGTTGCTCGACGGCGGGCTGGCAGGCGGCGGAGAAGGGATCGACCATGCCTTCCAACCCGACCGGCGCGTGGGCGACGGCGAAGAGATCGCGGGCGACGGATGGAGCCTCACCGCGCTGCACACGCCCGGCCATATCGGCAATCACCTGTGTTTCCTGGCCGATGGCGTGGCGCTGTCGGGAGACCACGTGATGGGATGGGCGACCTCGCTCGTCTCTCCGCCCGATGGCGACCTGACGGATTTCATGGCGTCCTGCGCGCATCTGCGCGCGGCCTGCGCGGCCCGCGGCGTGACCCGCCTGTTGCCCGGCCATGGCGACCCGGTGGAGGATGCACTCGCGCGCATCGACGCGCTCGTCGCGCACCGGCTGGGCCGCGAGGCGCAAATCCTCGACGCGCTTGATGCCGCGCCGGGCACCGCCGACGCGCTGGCGCAACGTATCTATACCGACGTGAACCCGGCACTGATGCCCGCCGCCGCCCGTAACGTGTTGGCGCACCTGATAGATCTGAGCGGACGAGGCCACGCCCGCCCTGCCCCGCACCTCTCTGCCAAGGCCACGTTCACCCGCGCCTGATTTCCTGCATTTTGCCGTCAAAACCCACTGGACGCCCTCCCGACCTGTTGCTATATCGCCTGCCACGGTTCCGGCGTAGCTCAGCGGTAGAGCAGTTGACTGTTAATCAATTGGTCGTAGGTTCGATCCCTACCGCCGGAGCCAATAACAACAAAGCCTTAGCGGGAAATCGCTGAGGCTTTGGTCGTTTTTAGTCTCTTTTTACTCTGAGGTACCTCCCGAAACTCGCGCGACGGCGTCATGTGCTGCAAGGGCAAAAAACCAGCGCACTGGCGCGCCGCACAGCACGCATCCGGATTTGCTGGCAATGCCATGGCCAAACCGGGGGGCTCGTTCACGTGCGCAAGTATGTCAGGGCGTTCCGCAGATGCCCGGTCAACTGGTCCACGTGGTCCTTTTCGATGATCAACGGCGGGGACAGGATGATACGGTCTCCGACCGGGCGGACGATGCTGCCCTGGGAAAGACAGGCATTGAAAACGCGATCCGACGCTTTGAAAGACGCCGCGAACGGACGTTTCTCTTCCGGTGCTTCCATCAGGTCGATTGCCGCCATAAGACCGATCCCGCGGACATCGCCGACGTGCCGGTCCTCTGCGAGGGTCCTCAGGCTGGACTGGAAATAGTCGCTGATCTCTTGCACGTGCGACAACAGACCCTCACGTTCGATGATCGCGACATTTTCCAAGGCGGCACGGCAGGCCACCGGATGCCCGAAATAGGTCAGGCCCATCGAGAACACACCACCTTCGCATTGCGGGCGGCTGATGACGTCGTAGATTTCGTCCGAGATCAGGGTGGCTCCGAGCGGGATGTAGCCGGACGTGATCCCCTTGGCGCAGACGAGGATGTCGGGCTGGTGGTCGAACACGTCTTCCGAGGCAAACCAGTGGCCAAGCCGCCCGAACGCGGTCACGACCTCGTCGGCGATATAAAGCATGCCGTGGCGTTTGCAGACCTCCCACATGCGCCGGTGGTAGCCGCGGGGCGCCACAAGCACGCCACCCGCCCCCATGATAGGTTCCGCGATGAAGGCCGCGCAGTTGTCGGGGCCCAGCTGCTCGATGCGGGTCTCGAACTCCTGCACCAGATGGTCGCAATAGGCCTGTTCACTCATGCCTTCGGGCTTGGCGAACATATCCGCGGCAGAAACGTGGTGGATGAAGTTCTCGCCAACCTTGTCAAAGCTGTTCTTGGTTCCGTGGATGCCCGTCAACTCGGCGGCCACGTAGGTGGCTCCGTGATATGCGTTGTTGCGCGAGATGATCTTCTTCTTCCGGTGATCGCCGCGCATCGTGAAATAGTAGTGCACGAGGCGGATAGCTGCGTCATTGGCAGTTGAACCGCCGCAGGTGTAATACACGTGGTTCAGGCTGCCCGGAGCATGATTGGCCAGCCACGCCCCGAGTTCCGCCGCCGGTTCATTCGTCGAGTGTCCGAACGGATTGTAATACTGCATCTTCATGACCTGGTCGGCGATGGCCTCGGCCATCTCGCGGCGACCATGGCCAATGTTCACGCACCAAAGTCCGGCGATCGCGTCGATGAATTTTCGACCATCGGTGTCAGTCACATGCATGCCGTCTGCACCGGTGATGACCTGGCTGCCTTCGTCGTGAAAGCTGGCGAAATCGGTATACGGGTGCAACACGTGGGCCTTGTCTTTGGCCCAGGCAGAATTGGCTTCGGCGTTCATGGCATGGCTCCAAGCTGTGGCTGGTTCCAGCCTACCTCAGGCGAAGGGGCTTTACCTCTCCCCCTTTCGGGTGACGACGCGCCCCGCACCGGAGTATCCCGGCTTATTGGGTGAACAGGTATTTCAGGGGATCTCCCTTGGCACCGGGCGGCATCGCACGCAAGGCATCAAGGAAAAGTGGCAAAAGCGCGCCCTGCGCGGACAGCCCCAGTTTGCCATAGATCCGGCGCCTGTGCGCCTTGACGGTTTCGGGGCTGTTCTTGAACATCAGCGCAATGGCCTTGGTGGAATGACCCTTCAGGATCATGCGCGTGATCTCGGCCTCGCGCGGAGACAAAACCGAGTTTCCGAAGGCCGCAAAAGACTCGTCCAGATGTGCCGCAAGTCGCCCGGACCCATCGGGGCTTTCCGGGGTCAGCACCGTCCAGTGGCGCCGTGCAAGCGCACCAACGACCGGCAATAGCGCGCGCAGGCGTGCAACCGACATCGCGCGATCATCGTACACTCCCAGGGACAGGAAAAGCGCCGCCTCGGATGAGATGGGAAGCATCACGCCACATTCGTCCGAAAGCGAAAGTTCAAGAAAGAACTTTTCGTAATACTCGGACATCAGGAAATCATCCGGCGCTATGGCGTGCAGACTGTCGACGCGATCGCACGGGTCGCGCAGAAACAGTTCGTAAAAGGGATCAAGCACGAAGGCGACGTCAAAGTATGTCCCGAGTGCCTCGATCACGTCGGGGTCGGTTCGGGTGGAATAAATCTCCATCGGCTTGTCGTTTCTAAAAAACGCCGACAGATGCGCGGCCTGGGCGTTGCTGACACCCATGCACAACAAAGAAAGCGCGCGTGGGAAAGTGCGTTGGCCGACGGCTTCGATTGCCGATGTCAGGGCTTGGGTATCAGCAGGGGAAAGCTCGGCATTGGTCACGGAGGTCAGAATGACAGTTTCAACCGCCGTTTTCAAAGCCTTCCAGTACGTTTACCGCGTTCACACCGATCTCGGCGATGTCGTATCCGCCCTCCATCACGAACAATGCCGGCAGTTTCAAAGCAGCGATGTCCGCCCCATAGGTGATGAAATCCGCGCTTTTCAACTTGAAGAAACTGATGGGGTCGGTTTCGAACGTGTCGACACCAAGCGAGATGATCAAAACCTCTGGCCCATAGGCGGCAACCTTTTCAATCGCGTCCTGCAGGCTTTTGCGCCAGGTGACGAAATCGGTGCCGGGCGGCAGCGGGTAGTTCACGTTGAACCCTTCGCCCGCGCCCTTTCCGGTTTCATCGGCGTGGCCCAGGTAATACGGGAATGCATCCATCGGGTCCCCGTGGAGCGACAGGAACAAGACGTCTTCGCGTTCATAGAAGATATCCTGTGTCCCGTTCCCGTGATGGAAATCAACGTCGAGGATGGCGACGCGCTCTGCCCCGTTGTCCAGCAGGTGCTGTGCCGCGATGGCGGCATTGTTGAGAAAACAGTAACCGCCATACATATCCAGTGCGGCGTGATGACCTGGCGGCCGGCACAGTGAAAAGACGCTTCTGGCGCCCTGACGCAGACGCTCTGCCCCGGTCAATGCGACCTGCGCTGACGCGTAGGCCGCATCCCACGTGCCGTCCGAGATCGAGGTTTCGCTTGCCAGCGCATAATAGCCCAGAAGGCCATCGATATGCTTCGGGATATGCGTCGAGGTGCGCCGCGCGGGCCAAACCGACGGAATGGCCTCACCCTTGAACCCGGCCGCCTGCCATTCAGTCCAGACGGACTGCAGAAAGGCCACGAAATCAGCGTCATGCACCGCGAGGATCGGCTGCATCCCGAAATCGTCCGGCGGGTTGACTGGTCCAAGCCGCACCGAGCGCACACGCTCAACGATATACTCGGCGCGCGATGGGCGCTCGAACGGTTCCACGAGTTCGCCGCCGTAAAGCTCTGACCTGGCATTTCGGCGTTTGTGGGTTTCGCTAAAGATCGTTTCCAAGGGAATGGCCTGTCATAAAGCGGGCCCGGCATCCAAGGGAGTGCCGGGCTGTTGCGCTTACTTTTTCAGATTGGTCCAGATCTGATCATAGACCGCTTGGGTGGCTTCATCGCAAACCTGAATGAACGCACCCGCGCCGGCGCCCGGCTGCGGATTGGCCTCCGGCAACGTGGCGAGGGCCGGGTCGAGGAATTCCGCCGTGCCCGACAGCCCGTTGCCATACCGGGCAAAGTTCGACACCGCGGCGATGTTTTCGGGTTCCAGCAGGAAATCCATGAACTTGATCGCGCTGTCGCGGTTCGGCGCGTCCTTGAGCAGAACGACGTTGTCCATCCATACGACATAGCCCTGCGTCGGGAAGGCATAGGTGATCGAGGCTTTCTCTTCGCGTGCCTTGGCCGAGAAGCCGTCATAGATCATGCCGGCGGCGGCATCGCCTGACACCAGCACCTCTTTGGCGGTATCCGAGTTGAACGACGCCCAGTTTTCCTTGGCGGCCTGAAGCATGTTGTTCAAAGCCTTCAGTTGCTCGCGATCGGTCGAGCATTGCGGAATGCCAAGGTGCAGCGACGCCATCGCCAGCACCTCACCCTGACTGTCGAGCATGTTGATCTTGCCCTTCAGCTCTTCCGGCGGGTTGAACAGGATATCGGTCGTGTTGATGTCGCCGGAATACGTGTCGGTATCCACCGAGAACGAGGTCGACCCCCATTGATACGGAATCGAGTGTTTCCAGCCGGGATCGAAGCTGGGATTTGCCCATTGCGGCGCGATATTGCCCTTGTTCGCAAGTTCGCCGTCGCCAATCGTGTCGAGCATCCCTTCGCCGATCATGATTTCGACCATGTAATCGCCCGGCACAGCCACGTCATAGGTGCCCAAGGCTCCCGCCTTGAGCGAGGCAAGCATGGCTTCGTTGCTGTCATAGGTATCCATGGTGACGTTGATGCCGGTTTCAGCCGTGAATTTGTCCAGCAGTTCCTGCGGGATGTATTCGAACCAGTGATACAGAACCAATTCGCCTTCGGCTTGCGCCGCACCGACCGTCATCGCCAGCGTGATGGCTGTTGTCGTGAGGAATTTCATGTCTTTCTCTCCTGTTGGTCTTTTCACTTCGTGTTGTCCCACTTCGCTGCGAAGTAGGAAATTGCGACCATGATCACCGACACGCCAAGAAGCATCGTGGAAATGGCCATGATGTTGGGCTTGATGCCCTGTTTCACCGATCCGAAAATCGCCGTCGGCAGGGTTTCGACCCCGGCACCTTTGACGAAATTGGTGATGATGAAGTCGTCGAGGCTGACGATGAAGGCCAGCAGGAAGCCCGAGATGATGCCGGGGATCATCAAGGGCAGCAGGACGCGCCGAAACGCCTGAAAGCGTGTCGCATAAAGATCCATCGCCGCCTGTTCGAAGGTGTCTTCCAGACCCTGCATCCGCGCCTGGACGGGCAGATAGGCGAAGGGGATGCAGAACGCGATATGGGCGATGAGGATCGTCAGGTAGCCACGCGAAATCCCGATCGAGTTGAAGAAGATCAGCGTCGCCACGGCCAGCACGATTTCGGGCACCATGATCGGCAGCGTGATCAACCCGAGTGAAGGCATGCGCAGACGAAACCGTCCGGCCCGGACGATTGCCGTGGCCGATGTGACGGCTATGGCGGTGGCAACCGTTGCGGCGACCAGCGCGATGGTGAAGGAATTGAACGCCGCCTCCTTGAATTTGCCGCTTTCGGGGCCGACGAACACATCCGCATACCAGCGCAGCGACATGCCTTCCCAGACGGTGATCGAACGGGAATCGTTGAAGGAATACACCGTCACCACCACCAGCGGCGCGTACAGGATGAACAGGCACAGCAGCGTGATGCCGAAGAAGCCGCGATAGGCCCGGACATTGGTGGCGGGCTTCATCTTGGCCCCTCCGCCCGGCGTTGCAGGCTGGTCGCAACGAGAAGCGCGATGAGGACGAGTGTCAGCAGGATCATCGAAGCCGCGGCACCGAAGGGCCAGTTGCCGGCGTTGCCCTTGAATTGCTCTTCGATCAGCGAACCGATCATGAAGTTCTTGGCGCCCCCCAGAAGGTCCGGCGCAAGAAACGCGCCAAGGCTTGGGACAAAGACCAGAATGCACCCGGCAATCACACCCGGTTTCACGGCTGGCAACACCACGCGGCGCAGCGTGGCCCACTTCGTGGCGTACAGATCGGCCGCGGCTTCGGAATAGGTGAAGTTGTACCTCTCGACGGCCGCGTAGATCGGCAGGACCATGAACGGCAGGTAGCTGTAAAAAAGGCCAAGCTGCACCGCGAGATTGGTGTTGATCAGCCGCAAGGGTTCGTCCAGCACACCCAGCGCAAGCAGCGTGTCATTCAAGGGGCCCTGCTCGCGCAGAAGAAACCGCATGGACACCGTCCGGATCAGCAGGTTGACCCAATAGGGAATGGTGATGAGGAACACCCAGATCGCGCGGGTGTCTTTCGGTCGGGTGGCGATGAAATAGGCTGTCGGAAACCCGATCAAAAGCGACAGCAGCGTCGCCAGCCCGGCCTGCCAGATCGAGCGCCAGAAGATGGTGATGTAGGTCCATTCGATCCTGGGAGGCTCGTCGCCGAACAGCCCGCGATCAAAGAAGAACTGGTCATAAGCGGCAAGCGAGAATTCCCATATCACACCGCCGCGAAATTCCTTGGTCAGGAAGGAATAGACCAGCATCATCGCCACCGGCGCCGCGACAAAGACAAGCAAAACGGCCCATGCCGGAACAAGAAGCGGATAACGCACGGGAGCGTAGGTTTCAGAAACCGGGCCGCGCCCCTTCTGCACCCCGCCCCCCGCCATCAGTCCATGAGCAGGCGCGCGGCACCTGCCTCGAAGTTGACGAACACATTCGCGCCGGGTTCGAAGATCGTGCTGCGCGCCGAGTTCGAGATGCGCACCGAGATTTCGGGGCCGCCATCCACCTTGAGCCAAGTCGCGATATCGGTACCGACAAAGATGTTCTCGACGACCCGTGCCGGTACCGCGATTCCCGAGGCGTTGCCTGCGGACAAAACCATGCGTTCGGGCCGCACCGAAAGACAGGCCGAACCCGACGCCTGTCCGGGGGCATCGCATTCGATCACGTGTCCGCCGCCGATCCGGCACTTGGCTCGACCGTCCGCAACCTCGCTGATCGTGACCTCGATCAGGTTCGTTTCGCCGATGAAATCGGCGACGAACCGGTTCTGCGGGTGCTCGTAGATCTCGCGCGGTGCGCCAAGCTGCTGCAACTCCCCGGCCGACATGACCGCGATCCGGTCGGACATCGTCAAGGCTTCTTCCTGGTCGTGGGTGACGAAGATGAAGGTGATGCCGGTCTCGCGCTGAATGTGCTTCAGCTCGATCTGCATGGCCTTTCGCAGCTTGAGATCAAGCGCCGACAAAGGCTCGTCCAGCAACAGAACCTTGGGAGACGGGGCCAGGGCGCGGGCAAGGGCCACGCGTTGCTGTTGGCCACCCGACAACTGGGCCGGCTTGCGGCTGGCGAATTGCGACAGTTGCACAAGTTCCAGCATTTCACCGGCGCGCGCCTTTGCTTCGGCCCTGGATTTTCCCAGCATCTCAAGCCCGAAACTCGCGTTTTCCAGAACGGTCATGTGCGGGAACAGCGCGTAGTTCTGGAACACCGTGTTCACTGGCCGCTTGTTCGGCGGCAGCGCATCGATTTCCGTGCCGAACAGAAAGATCGCGCCTTCGGTGACGTCTTCGAAACCGGCGATCATGCGAAGAAGCGTTGTCTTGCCGCAACCGGACGGGCCAAGCAGCGTGAAAAATTCGTTGTGGTAGACACCAAGCGAGATGCTTTTGAGCGCGGTGAAGTCGCCATAGCGTTTGACGGCATTTTGCACATCCACAGCGATTTCGGCGACTTGCGACATGAACGCGTCCTGTTGGTCGTGGTCAGGCTAACGGTTGTCGGACCGCAAAGTCTTGTCACCCCTTAGGGGGACGCGATCCCGCACCGGATTTCATGTTTGCCTGTTCAAAGTTGCCATTGACCGAGCATTCACCTTTTTCGGAATACCGGAAAGGGCTAGCGTGCCAGCGAAAGGCCCGGTGCCCGCCATGTCAGGAAGCCAGCGCGTGGAGACAATCGATACCTTGGTCGTCGGAGCCGGTCAGGCAGGGATCGCAGTCAGCCGTCATCTGACGGAGCATCGGGTGCCGCATCTGATTTTGGAGAAAGACCGCATCGCCGAAGCCTGGCGCAGCGGCAGGTGGGACGACCTGGTCACCAACGGGCCGGTCTGGCACGATCGTTTTCCCGATCTCGAGTTCGAGGGAGATGCGCCGGATGCCTTTGTCGGCAAGGACCGCGTGGTTGCGTATCTCGAACAATACGCCAAGCAGCACCAAGCGCCGATCAGGACGGGAGTCGAGGTGCTTGGGGCCTCGCGCACGGAGGGAGAGGCGGGGTTTCTGGTTGAGACAAGCAAGGAGCCGGTACGCGCGCAACGCATTGTTGCGGCGACCGGGGCCTTTCAGCACCCGGTCATTCCCGGAATCGTGCCCGACGACGCCGGGTGCACGCAGATGCACTCTTATGCCTACCGCAATCCTCGGACACTGGCGCCCGGTTCGATCCTTGTCGTGGGAAGCGGCTCGTCCGGAGCGCAGATCGCCGATGAGTTGAACCGGGCCGGACGGCGGGTGTTTCTGTCCGTCGGTCCGCATGACCGCCCGCCCCGCCGGTATCGCGGCCGCGATTTCGTGTGGTGGCTTGGCGTCCTGGGGTTGTGGGACCTTGCGGCCATGGAACCGGGGACCGAACACGTGACCATCGCCGTAAGCGGAGCCTATGGCGGGCAGACCATGGATTTTCGCCGTTTGGCCCAAGAAGGCGTGAACCTTGTGGGCATGACACGGGCATATTCGGATGGCGTCATGCACTTTGCCGACGACCTGCAAACCAACATGGCCAATGGCGACGCCAGTTACCTCGGTATGCTGCAGGCCGCAGACCGTTACGTGCACCGCATGGGGCTGGACCTGCCGGAAGAACCGGATGCGCATGTGATGCTACCCGATCCGTCCTGCCTGAGCGATCCGATCCTCACCCTGGACCTTGGCGCTGAAGAGGTGAGCACGATCATCTGGGCAACGGGATACCGGCGCGATTACGACTGGATGAAATTCGATGCCTTTGACGGCGACGGCGCCCCGATCCACCAGCGCGGCATCTCGACCGAGCCGGATGTCTATTTCCTCGGCCTGCCCTGGCAATCACGGCGCGGCTCGACCTTTCTTTGGGGCGTTTGGCATGATGCAAAATTCGTGGCCGACCAAATCGCCATCCGCCGCGCCTATGAACTCTACCGGCCTTAGCCAACAGACGGAGACCGCATGGCCCATACCCGCCTTCGCAAGTTCAACACCGCTGCAACCTATCCCGAGCAGAACCTCGACAATGATCTCTGTCAGGCCGTGGTTACGACGGGTGGCAAGACAGTATGGTTGCGCGGGCAATGCCCGCAGAACCTCGATGATGCGAAGAACATCGAAAGCCATGACCCGGTCGAGCAGACACACAAGGTCATGCAGAACATCAAGCAGTTGATCGAGGAGGCCGGCGGCGAGATGGCGCATCTTGTCAAGGTCGTCGTCTACATCACCGATGTGCGCCACCGCGAAGCGGTCTATCGCACCATGGGCGAATATATCAAAGGTGTGCATCCCGTTTCGACCGGGCTGGTCGTACAGGCCCTGGCCCGCCCGGAGTGGCTGGTCGAAATCGACGGCACCGCCGTGATCCCCGAAGGCTACGGACGATGACCTTTTCACTGGTCGCGCGCTGCGCCGAGACGGGCATGTTCGGGGTTGCGATTTCGTCGTCGTCGCCCGCGGTTGCCGCCCGATGTGCCTATACCCGCGCCGGGGTCGGTGCGGTGGCCAGCCAGAACATCACCGACCCACGGCTCGGGCCGTTCGCGCTGGACCTGATGCAGGGCGGCATGTCGGCGCACGAGGCGATCACCGGTGTGCGCGACCAGGGCGCGTTCATCGAGTATCGTCAGGTGCTGGCGATTGACCGCCTCGGGCAGACCGCGATCCATTCCGGCCCCAATGCCTTGGGAATCTGGACCGAAGCCGCCGGAGTTGATGTCGTGTCGGCGGGGAACTTGCTGGCGAACGAAAACGTGCCAAGCGTCATCGTCTCGGCTTTCGAAGACAGCGCCGGACATCTCGGCGACCGCCTGATCACGGCGCTTCGGGCCGGGCTCGCCGCGGGCGGTGAAGCGGGGCCCGTGCATTCGGCGGGGATGCAGCTTTGCGACGCGGTGCCGTGGCCCGTCGCCGATTTGCGCTGTGACTGGACGGAAGATTGCCCGATCGAGGCCGTGGCCACTGCCTGGGAGGTCTACAAACCGCAGCTCGACGCCTATGTGCAGCGCGCGCTCGATCCGCGCGAGGCGCCGTCTTATGGTGTGCCGGGTGATGCATAGACCGACCCACACAAGCTACACGATCTGACCGGAGACCCGTTTTGCGCGACCCTCGCTACGACATCTTGTTCGAGCCGGTTCAGATCGGGCCGCTCACCGCGAAGAACCGCTTTTACCAGGTGCCGCATTGCAACGGAGGCGGCTATCGCGATCCGTCGGCCGCTGCGGCCATGCGAGGATCTAAAGCCGAGGGCGGCTGGGGCGTGATCTTTACCGAGCAGTGCGAGATCCACCATACCTCTGAAATCACGCCGTTCATCGAGTTGCGTTTGTGGGAGGACAAGGACATCCCCATGCTGCGCCGGATGTCCGAGACGATGAAGGAACACGGGGCCCTTGCGGGCATCCAGCTGGCCTATTCCGGTGTGAACGGTCCAAACCTTTATACCCGCGAAGTGCCGCTGGCCGTGTCCGCACAACCCATCCGCACCTTCACCAATGACCCCCTGCAGGCGCGCGCCCTGGACAAGTCGGACATACGCGATCTGCGCCGCTGGTTCGTGAACGCGGCGAAGCGGTCGAGGGAAGCCGGGTTCGATCTGATTTGCCTGTACGGCGCCCACGGCTTTGGCATTTTCCAACACTTTCTCAGCCGCGTGACCAACCACCGCACCGACGAATATGGCGGCAGCCTCGAAAACCGCGCCCGGTTCGCGCAGGAAGTCGTGGCCGATATCCGCGATGCGGTCGGCGATGCGATGGGGCTGACCATGCGGGTCTCGCTTGATGAGACCATCGGCGATCTTGGATTTTCCAACGCCGAGGTCCGCGACTTCGTGGAGATGAACCGCAATCTGCCCGATCTTTGGGATCTGGCCCACGGCACGTGGGAGGATTGCAGCGGCCCGTCCCGGTTCAAGGAAGAAGCCGCGCAGGAGGCTCTGGTTCGAGGCATCCGCGACTTGACGGACCGTCCGATCGTGGGCGTCGGGCGCTTCACCAGCCCCGATGTCATGGCGCGCATGATCAAGAGCGGCACGCTTGACCTGATCGGCTGTGCGCGTCCTTCTATCGCGGATCCGTTCCTGCCGAAGAAAATCGAAGAAGGCCGGATCGAAGATATCCGAGAGTGCATCGGCTGCAACATCTGCATCACCGGCGACATGACCATGTCCATCAGCCGCTGCACCCAGAACCCGACCTTCATGGAGGAATGGCGCAAGGGCTGGCACCCGGAGCGCATGAACGCCAAGGGAAACAGCTCGAACGTGCTGGTGGTCGGTGCGGGCCCGGCGGGGTTGGAAGCAAGCCTTGCCCTGGCCAACCGCGGCTATGACGTCGCCCTCGCCGAGGCCGGCCGGGTGCTGGGCGGCCGTGTCGCCCGAGAGCGCACGCTGCCGGGGCTCAGCGCCTGGGGGCGCGTCGCCGATTACCGGGACTACCAGTTGCGACAAAAGGCCAATGTCGAGATCTACTTCGACTCGATGCTGGACGCCAATAGCATCCTTGAATTCGGGTTCGACCATGTCTGCCTTGCGACCGGCGCGACATGGCGGCGTGACGGGGTCGCGCGCCAGCATGTGGTGCCGTTTCCGACCAATGACGCCCTTCCGATATTTACACCTGATGACTTGATGGCGGGCCGGATACCAGCCGGTCATGTCGTGATCTATGACGATGATCACTATTACATGGGCGGTGTTCTGGCCGAGCTACTCGTCCAAAGCGGATGCACGGCCACCCTTGTCACGCCCGCCGCCGCCGTCAGCGAATGGACCGTCAACACGTTGGAGCAACATGAAATCCACCGCAGGTTGGCCGAGATGGGGGTGCGCATCGAGTTGAACCGCGGCGTGACGGCCATTGGCGCGGATCACGTAGAGACAAACTGCGTCTTCACGGACCGACGCCAACCCATGCCCTGCGACGCGGTGCTGCTTGTCACCTCGAGACAGGAAAACAACGCCGTTTTTGGCGATCTCAAGTCTCGCGAGGACGCGTGGTTGGATGCAGGCATCAGGTCGGTAACCCTGATCGGAGATGCCAATGCCCCCGGTCCGATTGCATGGGCGACCTATGCCGGACACAGGTATGCGCGCGAACTGGATGGCGAAGACATCGGCGATGCGCTGCCATTCAGGCGCGAAGTGACCCAACTGGACGCATGGAAACGAAGTGACCCGAACGCTTGATATCCTCGAAAGGCTGATAGCCTTTCCCACGGTAAGCAGCGAAAGCAATCTGGATCTTGTCGACTGGACACAGACCATGTTGCAGAATGCGGGGTTCGGGGTGACCCGGATTCCGTCGGCCTGTGGCAGGAAAGCCGGACTGTTCGCGCGCATCGGGCCCAAGGCAGGCGGAGGCATCTGTCTGTCCGGGCATACCGATGTCGTGCCGACCGACGGCCAGGACTGGACAAGTCACCCCTTCCAAATGACGCGCAGCGAAACGCATGTCTTCGGGCGCGGCACGACCGACATGAAGGGTTTCGTGGCAAGCGCGCTCGCACTTGCAGAGCGTGTTGACCCCTCGCGATTGTCCGCGCCGCTCGGCATCGTGCTGTCCTATGACGAAGAAGTGGGCTGTGTCGGCATCAAGGAAATGTTGCCAACGCTTGCCCCTCTTCTGGGTCATCCAAGGCTCGTTATCGTCGGAGAGCCGACCTCGATGCGGGTTGCTGTCGGGCATAAGGGAAAGACAGCCCTGCGGGTGCGGTTCGGCGGTCAGGCGGGGCACAGCGCGCTCGCGCCAAATTTCGTGAATGCCATTCAAGTCGCCGCGCGTTTCATTCTGGAAATGAAAGACTTGCAGGACCGCGTTGCCAAGGGCCCGGCAGACCCAGATTTCGAGATTCCTTACAGCACGATACATGTCGGCAAGATCAACGGCGGACGTGCGGTCAACATCGTGGCGGACGAGACCACGATCGACATGGAAGTCCGCTCGGTAACCCCGTCGGCCGGTGCCGAGATACTGTCCGACATTCGTGCCATTGCGTCGTCGCTGGCGGCCAGCGAAGGCGCTGACGTTTCGATCAGTGAAACCGGGGCCTATCCGGGCCTGGGGGCCGATCAAGATCAGGAAACGTTGGAAACGGCCATCGAACTGGCTGCTGGCAGGGACACGACCAAGGTCGCTTTCGGTACGGAAGCCGGATACTTCGCGGCTATGGGTCTGAACACATGTATCATCGGCCCCGGTGACATGGCGACCGATGGCCATCAACCGGACGAGTCTCTTGCGTTGTCTCAACTCTCGCAATGCGGCCTGATGATGGACCGGATTCTGGCGGAGGTGAGCCGTCCGTCGGCGCGTTCGCGGCCGGGATAGCGCGTGAAAAACTCTTGCCTGACCGTGTCATGGCTCGGGAATTGTCCGCAAGGCGAACGGAGGCGACGGTGGGCCGGACGCCCGGCCCGCTGGCCCGTGGTTCTCGTCCTGGGTTGTGCTGCACGTCGGAGTGATCGCACGCATTTCAGGTTCGACGTCCGTCCGGACGGTTTCGCGGCGGAACCAGACACGATGTTTCGCACCCCTTCCAGCAGCCAGACATGCGGTGGGTTACCGGCTTTGCATACGTGGCGGACCGCATGAAGCTGGCAGTTGCCACCATCGATCGGCAGGGGTGAACAATCGAAACCGAACCGGCGTGCGGTGGTGTGGGACACCCGGCCTGGCGTGGCAGCCAGCGCTTGCACATGCTCACCCGTGGCACCACGCCAAACCCGCTTTGCCCTGTCCTATCCTCCGTCGGCATGCGACTAATCCGGGATGACACGGATCAATATCGAACAATTGCGCACGTTCCTCGCCGTGGTCCGGCACGGGGGCGTGCGCAGGGCGGCGGGTGTGCTCAACCTGACGCAGCCGGCGGCCACGGCGCGGATCAAGAACCTCGAGGAGTCGCTGGGATGCGCCCTGTTCGAGAGGCGCGCGGGGGGCATGCGCCTGACGAAGCGGGGCGAGTTGCTGCTGGCACATGCCGAGAAGTTCGAGCACCTGACCGAGCTGGTGGAGCGCGACGTGGTCGACCCCGAGGGCGTCGAGGGGCGATTGCGCCTTGGCGTGTCCGAAACCATCGCGCAATGCTGGCTGCCCGACCTCGTGTCGCGCCTGCACCTGCTTTATCCCCGGCTGGAGATCGAGTTCAACGTCGATATCTCGGTGCATCTGCGCGAGGGCCTGATGAACCGGGAGATCGATCTGGCGATCCTTCTGGGCCCGGTCTCGGAACACCGGGTCAACAATATCGAACTGCCCGGCTTTGACCTCGCATGGTACGCCGCGTGCTCGCGCAGCGATGACCTTGAAACGCTGGATTCAAAGCGCCCGGTCCTGACCTATGCCCGCAATACCCGGCCCTTTCGCGAGTTGAAGGAGATGCTGTTTGAACGTGTCGGACCGGATGTGCCGCTCTTTCCGTCCTCGTCCCTGTCGGCCTGTTTCCGGCTGGTCGAGGCCGATCTTGGCGTGGCGGTCCTGCCCCGCGCGCTGGGCCGCGAATACATCGCCAGCGGGCGCATCATCGAGTTCGATCCCGGCTGGGTGCCCGCGCCGCTGCAGTTCACCGCCTCCTACCTTGGCGAACCCAAGAGCCACCTGATCGAGACCGCGGCCAAGGTCGCGCTGGAGGTTGCGACGGCATACGTAAATGATAGAAATCCGTGATCGATACATAAAAATATATTGAATTTGATTTTATAGGTTGAAAGCGTGACGCTCGGCGCAGCATCGGGGGATACGTGTGAGCGCCACTTACCAACAGCTGAAATCCCGCACGCTGCCAGAGCAGCGCGCCGCGATCCGCGCGGGGGAGTATTGCTCCCACACCGCCGGGCTTGGCCAGGGATACCTGCAGGCCAACCTCGCCATCATGCCCGAGGCCTATGCGCTCGACTTCATGCGCTTCTGCCAGCGCAATCCCAAGCCCTGCCCCCTGACCGGGGTGAGCGATACGGGCAACCCGATGATGGCGACGATGGGCCGGGATATCGACATCCGGACGGACGTGCCCGCCTACAACATCTATCGCGACGGCAAGCTGGCCGGGTCGGCGCATGACATCCGCGACATCTGGCAGGATGACCTGGTCGCCTTCGCGCTGGGATGCTCGTTCACCTTCGAACACGCGATCCTGCGGGCGGGCATTCCGGTCTGGCATATCGAGAACGACACCACGGTTCCGATGTTCCGGTCGAACATCGACACGGTTCCCGCGGGGCCCTTCCGGGGCAAGATGGTGGTGTCGATGCGCGCGGTGCCTGAAGACCGGGTCGATGCGGTCGTCGAGATCTCGCGCCGTTTCCCGCTGGCCCACGGCGCGCCGGTCTACTGGGGCGATCCGGCGAAGATCGGCATTGCCGATGTCGCGAACCCCGAATGGGGCGATCCCGCCCCTGTCCATCCCGGCGAGGTGCCAGTGTTCTGGGCCTGTGGCGTCACCCCGCAAGTGGCGCTGGAGGCCGCGCGTTTGCCGCTCTGCATCACGCACAAACCCGGTCACATGCTGATCACCGACGTCGCCGAAGACGCGGAAATACCCGTTCTGACCTTCACCTGAGATAATCACGTTTCCAACAGGGAGATCCAAATGAAACGCATCGCAACATGTCTTGCCCTCACCACGGCGCTCGCGACACCCGCGCTGGCCGAAACCCTTTCGGTCGTCGGCAGCTGGTCCGGCCTGCCGCTGCACAAGCAGTACGAGGCACCCTTCTGGAGCGAGACGCTGCCCGCTGCCTCGGGTGGCGATATCGAGGTCAGCCTGACCACGCACAACCAGATGAACCTTGGCGTCGGCGACGTGTTCCGCCTGCTGGGTGACGGCGTCTACGACGTCGCGATGACGGTGGCCGATTACGCGGTGGCCGATGCGCCCGAGCTGGAAGGGCTCGACGTGCCGCTGCTGGCGCTGACCGCGGACGAGGCGCGCGCCATGGTCGACGCGGCCCGCCCGATGGTGTCCGACATCTACCGCGACCGGTTCAACAGCCGCGTGCTGGCCATCGCGCCCTATCCGCCGCAGGTCGTGTTCTGCAACGCCGAGATTTCGGGGCTGGACGACCTCGCCGGCAAGAAGATCCGCGCCTCGGGCCGGATGACGGCGAAGTTTCTCGAAGCGCTTGGCGCCGAGGGCGTGAATGTCGGCTTCTCGGAGGTGCCCGGCGCGCTGCAGAAAGGCGTCGTCGATTGCGCCGTGACGGGTGCCGGATCGGGTTACTCGGCGGGCTGGTGGGAAGTGTCGACGCACCTGCTGCCGATCCCGCTTGGCGGCTGGGACAGCGTCGTGACCGCGATCAACATGGACAAGTGGAACAGCCTTGACGCCGAGACGCAGGCGCTGATCACCGACCAGATCGCGACCAACTTCGAAGGCCCCGCATGGGCCTCGGCGCAGGACGCATTGGTGAACGACATCGCCTGCCTGACCGGCAACGGCGACTGCCCGGCGGGTGAGGCCCGCGGCATGACGCTGGTCGAGGTGTCGGACGCCGATTTCGCCAAGGCGCGCGAGGTGCTTGTCGGACAGGTCCTGCCCGACTGGGCCGAACGTGCCGGCGGCGACTGGGCCGAGCGCTGGAACGCCAGCGTCGGCGCCACGGTCGGCGTGACCATCGCCAACTGACCGGTCGGGATGGGTGCCTCTGTCGCACCCATCCCGCCATTCCACCAACGATGACAGGCCCCGGAGGGCGGATGGAACTGGTAGTCCTTGATAAGCTGCGCAGCCTGAACCGGCGGATCGCGATCCTGACGGGGATCGTCCTGCTGGTCTGCGCCGGCGTCGTCCTTCTGGACATCATATTGCGCCGCCTCGGGTCGTCCTTCGGCGGCACCGACGAGATTTCCGGCTATGTCATGGCCATCGCGACCTCGTGGGGGATGTCCTTCACCCTGCTGGAGCTTGGCCACGTCCGCATCGACATCCTGCGGTCGCGCACGGGACAGCTTGGGCGCGCGGTGTTCGACCTGTTCTCGATGACCGTCGTGGCCGCGACGGTGACACTGATCGCCGTGAAGTGCTGGCCGGTGCTGGCGCGGTCGCTGGCCAATTCGTCCCGCGCGAACACGCCGCTGGAAACGCCGCTGGCCTGGGTCCAGACGCCGTGGTTCGCGGGCTGGATCTGGTTCGCGGTCGTGTCGTGGCTGACGCTGATCGCCGCCGTTCTGCTGGTGGTGAAGGGCCGGTTCGAGCAATCCGAGGCCGCCATCGGCTGCTTCGGCGAAGGCGAGGAAGCCCTGAAATGATCGGTTACCTGTCCATCGGCCTCCTCGGTCTTCTGTCGCTGTCGATTCCGGTCGGCGTGGTCCTGTTCCTGCTGGGGTTCGGCGTCGACGCCTTCTTCAGCCCCTTCCCGCTGATCCGGGGGCTGGGCAACCAGGTCTGGTCGACCTCGAACAACGCGACACTGATCGCGATCCCCTTCTTCGTGCTGCTGGGCGAGATCCTTGTCCGGTCGGGCATCGCCACACGCACCTATGCCGCGCTTGACCGCTGGGTCAGCTGGCTGCCGGGCGGGCTGGTGCATGCCAATGTCGCCACGGCGACGATGTTCTCGGCCACGTCGGGGTCTTCGGTCGCCACCGCCGCCACCGTCGCCACGGTGGCCATGCCGCAGGCGGAAAAGCTGGGGTATGATCCCAAGCTCTTTTCCGGCGCCATCGCGGCGGGCGGCACGCTGGGGATCATGATCCCGCCGTCGATCAACCTGATCGTCTACGGCTTCCTGACGCAAACCTCGATCCCGCGCCTGTTTCTTGCCGGTCTTGTCCCCGGCCTCGCGCTGGCGGTCGGGTTCATGGTCATCACGATGCTGATCTGCATGGTGCGCCCGTCACTGGGCGGCACGCGGCGCGTCTTCCCCTTCCCCGAGATGCTGCGCGCGCTCTTGCAGCTGATCCCGATCGTGCTGCTTTTCACCATCATCATCGGCACGATCTACAAGGGCTGGGCCACGCCGACCGAGGCCGCCGCCGTCGGCGTCGCGGGCGCGGTGCTGATCGCGGCCTTCTTCGGTGGCATCAGCGTTCAGATGTTCACCGACAGCATCCTCGGCACGGTCAAGATCACGTCGATGATCATGCTGGTGGTGATCGCCGCCTCGTTCCTGAACTTCACCCTCGCCTCCGCCGGGTTGGGGCGGGAGCTTGAGCAATTCCTCAACAGCCTCGGCCTGTCGCCGCTGGGCACGATCCTCGTGGTGGTGCTGATCTACATCGTGCTCGGCTTCTTCATCGAGACGCTGTCGCTGATGGTGGTCACGATCCCGATCATCGTGCCGCTGGTCGTGGCGCAGGGCTATGACCCGATCTGGTTCGGCATCCTGATGATCGTCCTGATCGAGATGGCGCTGATCACGCCGCCTGTGGGGCTGAACCTTTACGTGGTGCAGGGCGCCCGGAAGTCCGGCAAGATGAGCGAGGTCATGCTGGGCAGCATCCCCTACGTGGTGGCGATGCTGGTCATGGCGGGGCTGCTGATCGCCTTCCCGGCCATCGCGCTGTACCTGCCTTCGGTTCTTGGAGGGTGACGCGCCATGCGGTTCGTCGTGGACGAGACAGAGATCCCCGCCCGGATCACCTCGCTCGTGATCGCGGGCTGGACGGGGCGCGACCCGGCGGCCGTCAGGCACCACGTTGACGAGTTGGCGGCACTGGGCGTCGCCCCGCCCAGCGAGGTGCCGCTTTACTATCGCGTGTCCAGTTCGCTGCTGGTGCAATCCTCCGGGATCGAGGTTCTGGGCACTGCCACCTCGGGCGAGGTCGAACCGGTTCTCGTCAGGCTTGGGGGCGCGCTGTATCTCGGGATCGGGTCCGACCACACGGATCGCGAGCTGGAGGCCGTGTCGGTCGCCGCCTCGAAACAGGCCTGCCCCAAGCCCGTAGGCGAGACCCTGTGGCGCTTTGAAGAGGTCGAAGCACGGCTCGACGACCTCGTCCTGACCTGCGCGATCGAGGAGGACGGGCGCTGGACGACCTACCAGCAGGGAACGCTTGCGGGCATCCGCCCGCTCGCAGAGCTTGCCCGCGCGGCTGGCCTCTCCGACAACCAGGCCATGTTCTGCGGCACCCTTGGCGCGATTGGCGGCGTGCGTCCGGCCGGAGCCTACAGGATGAGCCTGACCGATCCCGCAAGCGGCCGCAGCCTTGGCCTGTCCTACACGGTCCGGACGCTGCCGGTGGTGTCCTAGGGAGCACGCCTTGCCCGACCTCGATGACATGACATGGCCGCAGATCAGGCATGCCGGGTATGACGGGTTCGTCGTCACCTTCGGCACGCGACTGAGCGAACCGGCGAACCGGGCCGCGCTGGCCTTCCGCGATGCCATCGACCATGCCGGGATCGACGCGGTCGAGGAAAGCTCGACCTCGCTCGTCTCCGCCTACGTCCGCTTCGACCCCCTGCAAAGGGACCACGCGGCCATGCGCGCGACGCTGGAAACGCTGGTGCAGCAGCACGACTGGTTCGCGGTTGGCCTGCCGAGCGGGCGCAGGCTGTGGCGGGTGCCCACCGTGTTCGGCGGCGACGCCGCCCCGCAACTGGCCGAGGCTGCCAGCGTCGCGGGGTTGAGCGAACGGGACGCCATCGCCTCGATCGCGGAAACGCAGGTTCGCGTGCAGACCATCGGCTTCGCGCCGGGCATGCCCTATCTTGGCGAATTGCCGCCCGCATGGGACATCCCGCGCCAGACCGAGCTTACCGCGCGGGTCCCCGCGGGCGGGTTGTGCGTTGCGATCCGCCAGCTTGTGCTCTTCCCGGTCGACACGCCCACCGGCTGGCGCCACGTGGGGCAGACCGCGCTGAGGCTGTTCCGCCCCGATGCGCCCGAGCCGTTCCTGTTGCGGCCGGGCGACGAGGTGCTCTTCGATCCGGTCAGCCCCGAAGAGCTTGACCGCGTCCGGGATGACGCGAATGGCGGCGCAACCTGCGAAGACATCGCATGACCCGCGCGCTGATCGTGCATCGCGCCGGGCCGGGGGTGACCGTGCAGGATCCGGGGCGGCCGGGATACCTCGCCTACGGCCTGTCGCGCGGGGGCGCTGCCGACCGGCTGGCGCTGGCCGAAGGCGCCGCCCTGCTGGGCCAGTCCGACGCCTTGGCCGTGCTGGAAATGGCGGGGATCGGGGGCGAGTTCGAGGTCACCGAGGCGACGCGCATCGCCCTGACAGGCGCGCCCATGCGCGCCAGCGTGGACGGCACCCGCATCGCGTGGAACGCCTGCCACCGCCTCGAAGCCGGCGCGCGCCTGTCCATCGGGGCGGCCGGGACGGGCAATTACGGCTACCTGCACCTGGGTGGCGGGGTTGCCCTGCCCCGGAGGCTGGGCGGCTGCGGCACGCACCTGTCGGCGGGGCTCGGCGCGCCCCTGAAGGCCGCGGACCGGCTGGAGATCAGGCCAGACACCGGATCGCGGACCGGCATGGCGGTGGCCGCGGATGACCGGTTCGGCGGCGGGACCGTCCGCATCGTGGCGAGCCTTCAGACCGACCTGTTCGCGGCGGGTGAACGCGCGCGGTTCGAGGCGACGACATTCCGGCGCGACGCGCGGGGCAACCGCATGGGCGTGCGGCTCGACCCCGATGGACCGGGCTTCGAAAGCGAGGCGGGGCTGAGCGTCCTGTCCGAGGTCATCGTGCCCGGCGACATCCAGATCACCGGGGACGGCACGCCTTTCGTGCTGCTGAACGAATGCCAGACGATCGGCGGGTATCCGAGGATCGGATCGGTCCTGCCCGCCGACCTGCCGAAGGTCGTGCAGGCGCGGGCGGGCGAGACGTTGCGGTTCTCCTTCGTCTCGCTGGAGGAGGCGGTGGCCATCGAGGCGCGGGCGCGCGATGCAAGGAAATCCTTGCGCAAACGGCTCACGCCCCTCATCCGTGATCCGGCCACCATCGCCGATCTGCTGTCTTACCAGCTGGTCAGCGGGGTGACGGCGGGTGATGATCTTGAAAGGAGTGAGCGATGACGCGATCGGTCGACCTGAACGCCGACATGGGCGAAAGTTTCGGCCCGTGGGTCATGGGCGACGATGCCCGGCTGCTGGAGATCGTGACCTCCGCCAACATCGCCTGCGGGTTCCATGCAGGCGATCCGGACGTGATGGCCGCGACGATGCGCGGCGCTTCGGACCGGGGCGTCGGGATCGGGGCGCATCCCGGCTTCAACGACCTGCACGGCTTCGGGCGGTACCGCATGTCCCTGCCCGGCGAAAGCCTTGGTAACCTCGTCCGCTACCAGGTCGCGGCGGCGCAGGGCATGGCGCGGTCCATCGGCGCCGATGTCCGGCACGTGAAGCTGCACGGCGCGCTGGCGAACATGGCGTCCGAGGACAAGGCCATGGCGCTGACCTGCTACAGCGCCGCGCTGTCGGTCGCGCCCGACATCATCGTCATGGTCCTCGCGGGCACCGCGCAGGAAGCGGCGGCACGGGAGTTGCGCTGCGCCGCCGCGGCCGAGATCTTTGCCGACCGGGCCTATAACGACGACGCGACGCTCGTTGACCGCAGCCAGCCCGGCGCGGTGATCCACGGCGCCTCCCGCGCCGCCGCGCGCGTGGTCGACATGGTCCGCGCCGGGGCCATCATCTGCGAAAGCGGCAAGCACATCCCGACCCGCATCGACACCGTCTGCCTGCACGGCGACACCCCCGAAGCGGTCGGGATCGCGGGCGCGACCCGCGCGGCGCTGGAAGATGCCGGCATCTCGGTCCGCCAGTTCCCCGGCGCTCCGTTCGACGCGGACAGCTGAAGACACCGCCGCCGTCGCAAACGACGATCCGCGCCTCAGGTCGCAGGCACTTCCTGCCGGCACCAACCTGTCACTAGGCCTTGCCTCGGCGCATTTATACATTCATATTCGCATAAACGAATTTGACAGGATGGCCCGATGACCCTTTCCCGCCGTACATTCATGGCCGGTGCCGCGGCGGCGCCGCTGGCCGGTGCCCTGCCCCGCCTTGCGCTGGCGGAAATGACCATCGGCGAGGCGACGCTGACGACCGTCAGCGATGGCAACCTCGTCCTGCCCGGCGGGTTCGTGTTCGACACGATGCCACAGGATGAACTGCCTGCCCTGCTGCAGGAATTCGGCCTGTCGCGCGACCGCGTCACGCCGGAATGCAACCTCGCGCTTTACCGCGACGGGACGCACACCGTCCTTTTCGACGTGGGCTCGGGTCCCGATTTCATGCCAAGCGCCGGGAAGATCGTCGACAGCCTCGACGCCGCGGGTGTCGCGCCCGAGGACGTGACCCATGTCCTGTTCACCCATGCCCACCCCGATCACATCTGGGGCCTGCTGGACGATTTCGACGAGCCGCTGTTCTACGAGGCGACCTGCCTGATGGGCCGGGCCGAGTGGGACTACTGGTGGAACCCCGAAACGGTGGACACTATCGGCGAGGCGCGCGCGGCTTTCGCGGTGGGCGCCAAGCGCCGCATGGAAGCGATCGAGGACAGTGTCGAGTTCTTCGATGACGGGGACGAGGTCCTGCCGGGGATCGCGGCGGTGGCAACCCATGGCCACACGCCCGGCCACATGGCGTTCGAGCTGCGCGGCGGATCGGACGCGGCGCTGGTCGTCGGCGACGCCATCGGCAACCACCACGCCGCGTTCCGCAAGCCGCATTGGGAAAGCGGCGCCGACCACGACAAGCAAAGCGCCATCGCTGTCCGCCAGATGCTTCTGGACCGGCTGGCCTCGGAACAGATGCCGCTGGTGGGCTTCCACCTGCCCCAAGGCGGGATGGGCCGGGTCGAACGGGACGGCGACGCCTACCGCTTCGTGGGGGGATGAGGATGCGCTGGCTTCTCCCCGCCCTGTTTATCGCGACCGCCGCCATGGCGGACCAGAGCATCCCCGACCAGTATCCCGGCTCGCCGCTCTATTCGAAACCGGTCGAGGTGATCCCGCATGTCTGGTCGGCGATCGGGGCCACCGCGCCGCCGACCTATGAAAACTCGGGCCACAACAACAACCTCAGCTTCATCGTCACCGGCGACGGCGTGATCGTCATCAATGGCGGCGCGGCCTACATCCTTGCCGAGGCGCTGCATGCCGAGATCAGGGCCGTCACCGACCAGCCCGTGAAGCTGGTGATCGACGAGAACGGCCAGGGCCACGCGATGCTGGGCAATTCCTACTGGGCCGAACAGGGCGTGCCGATCCTGGCCCACGTGGACGCCGCGCACGAGATCGAGGAGCGCGGCAACCGCATCCTCGAAGCGATGAAGCGGTATAACGGCGACAAGGCCGAAGGCACCTTCGTCGCGCCCCCGACCGACACGTTCGAGGACAAGCGCGTGATCGAGATGGGCGATTTCCGGATCGAGGTACTGCATCTTGGCCCCGCGCACGGCCCCGGCGACATACAGGTCTGGCTGCCCGAACAGGGCCTCGTGATCGCGGGCGACATGGCGTTCCACCAGCGGATGCTGCCGATTTTCGAGGACACCATCGCGCTCGACTGGATCGAGACATGGGATACCGGGTTCGAGGCACTGGGCGCGACCTATGTCATCCCCGGCCACGGCACGCCCACCAACATGGACCAGGTGCGCCGCTATACCCGCGACTACCTTGTCTACCTGCGCGGGAAGATCGGCGAGCATATCGACAATGGCGGCGACCTTGCGGACGCCTATTACGTCGACCAATCGCCCTATGCCCATCTCGACACGTTCGAGGAACTGGCGACCCGCAACGCGGGCCGGGTCTACGAACAGATGGAATTCGAATGATCCGCCTCGTTGCCGCAATCGCCCTGTCGGCGTCCACCGCGCTGGCCAATCCGGTGCATGAGGCGATGCAGGATTACGCCGATTTCGCGACCTACGACGCGGGCATCATCCTGCCCGAACAACTGAGCGCGGAGATCTTTGCCGCCGTCACCTTCATCGACACGCGCAGCGCCGAAGCTTACGCCGAGGCGACCATCCCCGGCGCGCGGAATATCGAGTGGCGCGAGATTTTTGCCCGGTTGGACGAGGTGCCGCAGACGGGCAAGGTGGTCCTCTTCTGCAATACCGGCGCGCTGTCGGCACAGGCAGCATTCGGATTACGGGTCCTCGGGCGCGACAATGTCCTGATCCTGCAGACGGGCTACCTCGGCTGGCTGGAAACCGCCGCCTACCACCCCGAAAGCTGACCCGCGCTACTCTGCCGCGATGGGCCTGCGCGCCAGCTGGCACTGCGTCCACAAGGCTTCGAGCGCGGTCAGCAGGCGGTCGATATCGGCCTCGGTGTGCACGGGCGACGGGGTGATGCGCAACCGCTCGGTGCCCTTGGGCACGGTCGGGTAGTTGATCGGCTGGATGTAGATCCCGTGCTCGTTCAACAGCATGTCCGAGATGTATTTGCACTTCACGGGGTCGCCCACCATGACCGGGATGATGTGGCTGGGATTGTCGATATGCGGCAGGCCGATGGCGTCCAGCCGCGCCCGCACCTCGGCCACGCGCTCCTTCTGGATCGCGCGTTCAGCGGAGGATCCTTTCAGGTACCGGATCGACGCCGCCGCACCCGCCGCCACGGCGGGCGGCAGCGCGGTGGTGAAGATGAAACCGCTCGCAAAGGAACGGACAAAATCGCACAATTCGGCAGAGGCGGCGATGTAGCCGCCCACCACGCCGAACGCCTTGCCCAGCGTGCCTTCGATCACCGTCAGGCGGTCCATCACGCCTTCGCGTTCGGCGATGCCGCCGCCGCGCGGGCCGTACAGTCCTACGGCATGCACCTCGTCGAGGTAGGTCATGGCGTTGTAGCGGTCGGCAAGGTCGCAGATCGCGGCGATGGGCGCGATGTCGCCATCCATCGAATAGACGCTTTCGAAGGCGATCAGCTTGGGCTGCTCGAGGGGCAGCGCGGCAAGCTTGGCTTCGAGGTCTTCGAGGTCGTTGTGCTTCCAGATCAGCTTTTGCGCGCGGGAATGGCGGATGCCTTCGATCATGGAGGCGTGGTTCAGCGCGTCCGACAGGACGACGCAACCGGGGATGCGGGAGGCCAGCGTGCCCAGCGCGGCCCAGTTCGACACGTAGCCGGAGGTGAACAGCAGTGCTGCCTCCTTGCCGTGCAGGTCGGCCAGTTCGGCCTCCAGCAGGACGTGATCGTGCGTGGTGCCCGAGATGTTGCGCGTCCCGCCAGCGCCCGCGCCCGCGCGGTCGAGCGCGGAGTGCATGGCGTCCAGCACCGCGGGGTGCTGACCCATGCCGAGGTAGTCGTTCGAACACCAGATCGTCACTTCGCCCGGTCCGTTGTGGCAATTTGCGTTGGGAAAGTCGCCGCAATGCCGTTCAAGCTCGGCAAATTCGCGGTAATCTCCCGCCTCGCGCAACGCGTCCAGTTCGGACCGGAAGAAGTGTTGATAATCCATCAGTTGCTCACAGCCTCCGCCACGATGTCGGTCAACAGGTCCTCGACCTTCTGCATGGGCCCGTCGGGGTAATCGCGGTGGATGATCGACACGCCGTCGGGTGTTTCGACCACGGCGATGCCATAGGGGCAGTGCACGATGTTCATCGGGTCGGCCTCCATCACCTCGCGGCTGACGACGGCAGAACAGAAGACGAAGATGTCGGCATTGGTGAAGAGCGTCACGTCCGATCCCACGTCGGCGCCGGTGCGGTTCAGCATGTCACCGACCTTGCTGACTAGGTCGATCACGAGGCCGCGGTCAACGATGGCCGATTCCACCGAAAAGGTCGCGTCATCAAAGCTGCCGTCGAACGGCACCACGATCGCGCCTTCGGCGGCGACCTGCGTGGCAAGGCCCATGCCCAGTGCAAGGGCGAGAAAAGCCGGTTTCATGTCCAGTCCTCCTTTATGTGCAGGCAGGTTGGCACGGCCGCAGCGCCCCGGCCTTGATCAGGATCAAGGCCGGGGCATTTATCGTCAGGCCTTGGCGCCGAACATGTCGGCGGTGATGCCCGCGTACCAGCCTTCGCTTTCCTCGTAGGTCGCCTGCCGCACCTCGGCGCTTTCGCCGGTCTGGGACACGAAGCCGTCGATCTTGGCGATCTTCTCGTCCGTCGCCTCGTAGGTGGCGCCGACCTTGATCCCGTCATTTGTGTCGATCAGCGACCAGCACGTGTTCGAGAACTTGGCCGGGAAGACGCGGCTGCCGGTCAGCGCGCCGCGCACGGCGTTGGCGCAGACCTTGGCCTGGCTGTTGGCCGAGAAGCCCGATTTCGGCATGTCGCCCTGCTGGCTGGCATCGCCAAGGACGTGCACGTCCGGATCGGCCTTGGACGACATGTCGATCGCGTTGACCGGTGCCCAGTTGCCGTCCGTCACGCCGGCCATGTCGGCGATCCGGCCCGCCTTCATCGCCGGGATGACGTTGCAGACCGCGACCTCGGTCACTTCGCCGTCGATGTCGAGCGTCATGTCCGCCGCGTTGACCGACACGTTGTCGCCGCCGAAATCGGGGCCGATGCGTTCGATCATGCCGCCATAGTGCTTTTGCCAGCCTTCCTCGAACAGGCCCTGTTTCGAGAATTTCGGCTTGGGATCGGCGATCAGGATCTTGGCGGTCGGGTTGTTGGCCTTGAGGTAATGCGCAACCATCGACACCCGCTCGTAGGGTCCCGGCGGGCAGCGATAGGGGTTCGGCGGCGCGACCATGCCGAAGACACCGCCCTGCGGCATCGCTTTCAGTTGCGCTTTCAGAAGCTCGGTCTGCGACCCGGCCTTGTAGGCGTGCGGCATCGCGTTCTGCGTCGACAGGTCCCAGCCGGGCACCGCGCCATCGATGAAATCGATGCCGGGCGACAGGATCAGCTTGTCGTAGCCGACCGACCCGCCACCGGCGAGCGACACGGTCCTGGCGTCGCGGTCCACGTCCACGGCCCAGTCATGCACGACGTTCACACCGTTCGCGGCCAGCCCGCCATAGGTGTGGCCAAGGTCGTCCATGTCCTTGAACCCGCCGAGATAGAGGTTCGAGAAGAAGCAGGTGTAATAGGTGCGCGTGGGTTCGATCAGCGTGACGTCGATCGCGCCCTTGCTGTCCTTGGCGATATAGCGCGCGGCGGTCGCCCCGCCTGCCCCGCCGCCCACGACGACGACGCGCGGCTTGCCGTGCCCGTCCGCCAGCACCGCCGGGGCCGACAGCGTGGCGGATGCCGCCACGGTCGTACCCAGGAATGTCCGTCTGTTCATTTTCATTGCAGTTCCTCCCTAAAATAACGGCGTCATTCGACGTCCAAATTGGTAAAATACGCGGCCAGCGCCGCGATCTCTTCGTCGCCCAGCGGGGCGGCAATCATCTGCATGACCGGATGGTCGCGGTACTGGGTCTTGTATTCGTACATGGCGACCCGGAAGAGGACGTCATCGAGGTAGACGATGGCCGGGATCCCGTTCGATTCACCGCTCGACTGGTGGCAGGTCGTGCATTCACCGCCGAGGTATTCGCCGTATTCCGCGTCACCCAGCGCCGTCAGGACCTCGGGCGAGACCCCGACATCGGCGGCAAATTCCGCGATTTCTTCCGCCGTGTAGATCCCTTCGGCCCAGCCCGCGCCCGCCGAGAGGGCAAGCGCGATGCCAAGGGCCAGCGCGGGGCGCGTCATGATCCCTCTCCGAAGCTGGCGAGATAGGCGGTGATCGCCTCGATATCCGCCTCCTTCTTCAGGCCCGAGAAGGACATCTTGGTCCCCTTCATGTACTCCTTCGGCTTGGCGAGGAAGGCGGCGAGCGATGCCTCGTCCCAGACGCGGCCCTCTTCCATCGCCGCCTTGAATACGTTGGAATACTTGAAGCCGTCCACCGACCCGATCGTGCGGCCGATGAGGTTGTTGAGCTGCGGGCCGGACTTGTTCTTGGCGCCTTGCCCCACCTGGTGGCAGGCCTTGCACTTCTTGAACACCTTCTCGCCCGCCGCGACCAGTTCAGCACCCGCATCTTCCTCGGGCGCCTCGACTGCTGCGGGTTGCACCGCCGGGGTCGTGGCCGCCGCCTGCGTGACCGCCGCCACGTGCGAGGGGCCGTCGGCGGTAAAGCTCGGCAGGCTGTCCAGCTGGTCCCTTGCGTGGTTCATCACCGATTCCGTGCCGCCCTCGGGCGGTTCGGAGACAAGGAAGACCGAACGCATCGTGATCTTCACCTCGTCCTTGCAGTTTTCCATGCAGGGCTCGGCGCTCCAGTCGGCATATTCGCGGTCGGGCCGGTCGTCGATGACGAAGCCGTCCTTGTTGTACATTTCGAACTCCGCGAAATTCTCGCTCGACAGCTCGAATTCGTCATCCACGAGGTCGTTGGAGTAGAGGATGTAGGCGACGATGGCATAGGTTTCGTCCGCCGTCAGCGTGCCCGCCTCGCCGAACGGCATCGAGCGGTGGACGTAATCCCACACGGTCGACAGGTAGGGCCAGTAGGAGCCGACGGTCTTGACCGGGTCCTTGTCGGCAAGCGTGTCGAACCCGCCGGCCAGCACCGGCCAGTTGTCCACGCCTTCGGCGAAATCGCCGTGGCAGGACGCGCATTTGGCGGCAAAGACCTCTTCGCCGGTGAACACGTCGCCCGCGCCTTCGGGCAGGCCGCGCCCGTCGGGCAGGACGTCCACGTCCCAGGCGGCAAGCTCTTCGGCATGGGCCGCGCGGCCAAGGCCGAAGGCGCCGTCACGTTCGGGTGCCGGAGCGGTCAGCGACAGGGCCACGGGCCGCGCTTCCAGTTCCGCGACACGCGCGCGCGCCTCTTCCTGAACGGCGGCGATCTGCGCCTGCAGGCCCTCGTTGGCGGCGGCCTGTTCGACCACCCGCGCCTCCGCGGCCTGCGCCTGCGCGAGTGCCATGTCGGCCTCTTGCGCCTTGTAGCCGCGCGTAGACAGGCCATAGGCCGCGCCCAGCACGATCCCGGTCACGCCCAGTGCGGGCCACAGGGGGTTAGGAGACTTCGACATTCTCGGCGATCCCTTGTTCGTTCACGTACCAGGTCTGGATACAGTTGTTGTGGTAGACGGAGTTCTCGCCCCGGCTGTCGCGCAGTTGCGCCTTGGTGGGCTGGACGTATCCGGTCTCATCCATCGCGCGGGATTGCAGCAGCATCGGTGCCCCGTCCCAGTCGACGTCGAGGTAGAAGCGCGTGAGCGCCTTGGTGTCGCCCTGCTTGCCCAGCCGCGCGGTCTCCCACGTGATGCCGCCATCGCGCGACACGTCCACGCGGGTGATCTGCCCGTGGCCCGACCATGCCAGACCCGAGATGACCAGCGGGCCCTTCCCGTGGGTGATCGGCATTTGCGGCGAGGGCGAGGTGATGACGGATTTCGCGTCCATCACCCATGTCCATTTGCGCGCCGTGCCGTCCTCGTAAACGTCGGTGTATTTGCTGGTTTCCTCGCGGCTTTCGACGGGTCCATCGACCACCTCGATCCGGCGGAGCCACTTGACCCACATGTTGCCTTCCCAGCCCGGCACGACGAGGCGCACCGGGTACCCGTGCTCCATACGCAAAGCCTCGCCATTGGCCTTGAACGCAACGAGCACGTCGTCCAGCGCCTTTTCCATCGGGATCGACCGCCCGTTCGAGGACGCGTCCGCACCCTCGACATAGACCCACTTGTCGGCGCTGATATCCGCGCCCGCCTCTTTCAGCAGGGTCCTGAGCGGCACGCCGGTATATTCCATGTTGTGGATCATGCCGTGGGTGAACTGCGCGCCGTTCAGCTGCGCACCGGCCCATTCCATGCCCGTATTCGCTGCACATTCGCAGAAATAGACGTGGTTTTCGCGCGGGAAGCGTTCGATGTCGGCATAGGTGAAGACCAGCGGGCGATCGACCAGCCCGTTGATCATCAAGCGGTAATCCTGCTTCGACAGCTCGATCGCGCCCGAATGGTGGCGTTCGAACGCGCATCCTTGCGGCGTGATCGTCCCTTCCAGCGCGTGGATCGGCGTGAAGTTGATCGACGAGATCGGAGAGGCCGTCAGCCACTCGACGTTCCGCCGCACAACGTGGCTCTCGAAGCTGATCGGCATGCCATAAGGCGTCTCGTCCACGCCTGCGCCGGTATAGGACGCCCAGTCCTGCAATTCGGTGATCAGCGGATCGGGGCCGCTTTGCGCGGCAGCGGCTCCTGCAACTGTTCCCGCTGCCATGGCCGCGCTGCCCTTCAGGAAGGCGCGGCGCGAAGGTCTGCTGAGCGCATCGCTCATATGTCTGCTCTCCTTGCAACAAATGATCCCGCCGCCCCCGGCGACGGGATCAGGGTAGACTGGTCAGGGACGGACGTAGGCGTATCCGTTCTCCTGCAATTCGATCAGCCGCACGACGCCCGAAGTCACCATGTCGGCCTCGCTCATCAATTCGATCTCCTTGCCCGCCTTCTCGCTCATCTTGCGATGCGTGTTGCCGCATGCGGCGAAAGACAGGTTGTCGAGTTCAAGCGACATCGCCGAGATACGATGCTCGACCGGGCTTTTGCCCGGGATGAACATGTTCAGACCCGGACCATAGGCGACCACTTCGATCACGACCTCGTCGCCCACGCTTTCGTAGTACTTCGACACGTTGACCACGTTGTTCAGCGCCATGTTCATGACCTGAGGATCGTTTTCGTCGACGTGAATGGCGACGTAGTGTGTCTTGCCCTCGGCAAAGGCACCGCCGGCCGCAAGACTGGCAGCCACTACCGCCGCTGTCAGGACTGATTTCATTGGTTCTTCCTCCCTTTCAAACCCCAGTAACGATGACGGAATTGTTGGGAGCGGTGCTCACCGTGCCTTGCTTGCGGATGTGGCTTTCGACCACGTCCCAGATCTGCGGTCCCTCGGTGCCTTCGTTGACGCTGGCCCAGCCGGTCACGACGTATGACTTGGATGGGTCGATGGCCTCGCCCGTCGCCAGAAGCGTCATGTCGGAAATGCGGCTGCCCTGCGGTTTGGACACGTCGATGCGGTAGCCAAGCCCGCCGGTGCGCACCATGTCCCCGCCCTGCTGGTAATAGGGATCGGGGTTGAAGATGTTGTCGGCCACGTCTTCGAGGACGACCTTCAGGAATTCGCCCGTGAACTCGGTCCGGTAGGCGCGGCCATAGGTCATGGACGTCACGCCGTAGATATCCTCGCGCGTGATGTCCTGACCGGGCAAGAGCGACGGCCCCCATCGCACGCCGGGAGACAGCGCGATCTGCGCGTCGCGTTCGCTGAGCAGCGCGTCGCAGATCAGGTCGTCCCACGTCCCGTTGAAGTTGCCGCGGCGGTAAAGGAGGCTGTCGGTCTGGCCGATCACCTCGGCCATTTCCGCTTCGTAGGGCGCGCGCTGTTCATCGATCAGCGCGGCGACTTCGGCATCCGGCGTAATCACGTCCGAGAAGATGGGGATCAGCTTGGTGCGGTAGCCCATCATCCGCCCGTCGCGGATATCCAGATCGACGCGGCTGACGAACTTCCCGTTCGATCCCGACGGCACGAGGATCGTCTCGCCCACCAGCACGGGTTCGGGCAGTGCGTCATGAGTATGGCCCGACAGGATCACGTCGATCCCCGGCACAACGCTCGCCATCTTCTTGTCGACGTCGAACCCGTTATGGGACAACACGACCACGCATTCGGCACCCGCCGCGCGGACCTCTTCGACCATCGCCGCCATGTTCTCGTCCCGGATGCCGAAGGAGTATTCGGGGAACATCCAGCCGGGATTGGCGATGGGCATGTAGGGGAAGGCCTGCCCGATCACGGCGATCTTGGTGCCGCCGCGTTCGAACATCTTGTAGGGCGCGAACAGCTCTGCCGGTTCGTCCCACTCGGCGTCGAATATGTTCTGGCCCAGTGCGGCGAAGGGCAGGTTTTCCACGATCTCGGCCACGCGGTCGCTGCCCAGCGTGAACTCCCAGTGGAAGGTCATCGCGTCGGGCGCGAGGGCGTTCATTACGTTGACCATGTCCTGCCCCTGCGTCTTCAGGCAGGTGTAGGAGCCGTGCCACGTATCGCCCCCGTCCAGGAGGATCGCGTCGGGGCGGTCGGCGCGGATGGCCTTGATCACGGTTGCGACGCGATCAAGGCCACCGACGCGGCCATAGGCTTGCGCCAGGGAGGAAAAGTCGCCCGAGGACAGGGCGTAATGTGACGGGCTGCCATCGGCGATACCGTAAAGCTTGCGGAAGTCCGCGCCCGTCACGTGCGGCACCGCGCCCTTGTTGGGACCCACGCCGATATTGATCGAGGGTTCGCGGAAATAGATCGGTTTCAGCTGCCCGTGAATGTCCGTGACATGGATAAGCGACACGTTTCCGAACGTGTCGAATTCCAGAAGCTGGTCCTGCGTCAGGGCCTGCTGGGCAGCGACCCGCGCCCAGTTGCCGAAGCCCGAGGCTCCGAGGATGGCGGCGCCGGCCATGCCGACCTGCAGAAAGTCGCGACGGGAGATCATGTGGTGTCCTGATCCTCAATACATATGCGCATAACTGAATGTAATGCGCAAAAACAGGCCCCGCGCCATGGACGCAGGGCCTTTCAGGTTTGGTTAGTTGCGGACCGAAGGTGTTTCGACCGACAGGCCCTGCCCCCGCGATGCGAGATACAGTTCGAGCGCCAAGAATTCCTCGCCACCCTCTTTGTAGGGCGTTGCGCGGATGTTCTTCATGCATCCCTTGAACCGGCCATGGGCCGAGTTCAGCTTGGCGTTCTTAAGGCGGTAGGTCGGGAACCCGTTGATCTGGCCCTGGGACAGGTGGTCGGCGCGGATCATCACGCCGTAATTGTCCTCGTGACAGTTGGAGCACGCCATCTGCAGCTGGCCGACCTTGGTGTAGTAAAGTTCCTTGCCCTTCTCCCAGAACGGCGCCGCTTCACCATCGATGGCCACGTTGACGGGCATGCCGCGCGATTGCAGGCCGATCAGGGCGGTGACCGCGGTCATCTGGCCGCCCGACCATTTCCACGGCTCGGCGCCCATGCGCTCGGTCCGGCATTCGTTGACAAGGTTCTCCATCGTGACCAGTTCACCGTCCTCGACGCGCGGCAGCGTCGTGCGCAGACCGGCAAAGTCGGCGACATCCTCGTGGCAGGACGAACACGCCTTGCCTTCGGATCCTTCGACCTTGTCGAACAGGTCGATGCCCTTGTCGACGAACACCATCGCCGGGTTCTCGAAGTCGTCGGTTTCCAGCGCCTGCGTCTCCTGCGAGCGGAAGCGCCAGCCCGAATAGATCGTGTCGACGTTTTCCATGTGCGCCGGTGCGGCGACTTCCGTCACCATCGGCTCGCCTTCGATGGAAAGCGAATTGCTGTCCTGCGCCAGGCCTGTCCCCGCCGCAAGAATGAGTGCCGTTGCTATGCTGAACGTCGTCCGCATGGCGTCCTCCCTGTTCCCTTTGCGTGCTCTTACGACACGCTGATTTTCTTGGTCGTCTCGTACACGTCGCCGTCGTCGTCGTACCACGTGAACGTGAACTCGCCCGATTCCGGCACGACAGCCTCGAACTGGAAGTAGGGGTTCGTGGAGATCGCGGGTTCGAGCGTCACGTCGATCACGTTCTGGCCGTTGAAGTCGGCGGTGAAGCGATTGATGATCGAACGCGGGATGACGTTGCCGTCATCGTCCTTGCGCTGGCCGCTTTCCATCTTGTGGCTGATCAGGGTCTTGATCGTGATCGTGTCGCCTGCAGCCGCGCTTTTCGGGACCTTGACGCGGGGTTTCACACCAGTTGCCATAATATCTCTCCTCGTCCTTCAGGTCAGCCGCCGCAGCCGCCGATGGTCACTTTGACGTTGGCCTGCGCCTTCTGGAACGTGCCGTCTTCCATCTTGGCGATGGCGATCACGTTCTGGGTGCCGGCGAGGCGGATCCGCGTCGATGCGGACCGCGAGGCGCTGAGCGGCCCGAAGGTGAAGGTGGCGACCGCCGGGAGCGGGTTGCCATCGGCGTAAAGCGTCACCTGCGCCGCGCCCGGTGCGTCGACCGAGATCGGAACCGTGTTGCCGTTCTCGGCGATCTCGGGCGCGTCGATCGTGATCACCCCCTCGCCGATCTCCGCACCACCCGTCAGGGCCGCGATCGCTTCCTCGGTCTGGTTGGCAAAGGCGGGCAGACCCGTGAGGCTGGCCAATGCGAACGTGCCGGAACCGATGGCGAGAATTTTTCTCCGTGTCAGGTCCATGTTGAACTCCTTCCCTGGAAGATCACTCTTCCTTCAGTGTCATCAGATAGGCGACGACATCCTCGACCTGCTGCGCGGTCAGGATGCTCTGGCCATCAAAGCCTTCGAGCGGGCGGACATAGCCGCTGTCGATGTAGAAGGCGGGCATCATCGTGTCCTCGAACGTCATCTTCGCGTTCGCCACGATCCCGCGCAGTTCCGCCTCGTTCCAGCGGTCGGCGACGCCATCCAGCATCGGCGCGACCTCGCCGTGGAACGATTCCTCCGACAGGTCGGAATTGGCATGGCAGGCGAGGCAGTTGCCCTGCTTGCGGTTGGCAAAGACCTTGCGGCCCTCGGCGGCGTCACCCGCGACCCCGGTCAGCGACGCGGCGACGACGCCTTCGTCGAACATGACCTTGGTCGGTGCGACGACCTCTGCAAGGGCCGTGGTCGCGCCCAGCGCCGCGATCAACCCGAATAGCGATGCGTGTTTCATGCATCCTCCCTGTGACGATTCCGGTTCTTGTTTTCCCGGTACCCTACGGCACACGGTTCGCGTGACGCAACATCAAATTCAACTAAGTGAATTTTTGTATCTGTTCCGGGTGTTGCGCGGGCGCCGGGGGGGTCTGGCCCCGGAATTCCCGCACGGGGCGGTGACTGTCGCAGGTGCTCCGTCGCCCTGCCGGTCGGGCAATCCCCGCGCACGGGGCGGCATAATCCTTCGTTCTTCCCCAGAAAGGGCACATTTTGCGGCCAGACCAAGCGTGCAACGAGTGAAACGGTTCAGGAAACGCATGATGCCCAAGGTTCAAAAACTCACCGCTGTCCAGTCGCGCATGATCCATGTCGGCATGGTGATGACCATCGGCAGCGTCATCGCGGTGCAGTTCGTGCAGAGCGGCGCCGTGGAATTCGCGCTTGTCGCGCTGGCGCTGATCGGGATCGTCCTGTCCATCGCCCCGCTTCTTGCCAGCGACGACAGCGGCTGGTGGGCCGCGCTGCGCCAAAAGGTCCGGGACGCCGATGCGGACGATGACCTGTGGGAGTGCTCCCAACCGACGCGGACGCGTGGCCAAGGCGACGACGAAGAACGGGACGATTAGAGCCGGAACCGCCCTGCCCGCACCGGACGGTCAGCCATTGTCTTCCTCGATCCGGCGCGCGTGGTACTTCTGGAACGGCTCGTCCGTCTCGTAACCCTTTTCGACCACCCAGCGCATCATGTTGAGCGTGGTGCCCGGCCCGAAGGCCCCCGGCATCATGGCGACCGCGGCCTGCGCGGCGGTCTGGCCTTCCTCCACCTCTTCGGGCAGGAAATAGATGCTCGGCGTGAACAGCGCACCCCAGCGTTTGACCATGTCCTTCTCGGGCATCGCCTCCCCGTCGAAATCGGTGACCTCGACATCGCCGAACATGTTGATCTGGACGACGAAGAAGTTGTCTTCGATGAACTGTTCGATCTCGGGAATGACGAAGACCTCCTCGTGCATCTTCTTGCAATAGATGCAGCCCCGCTGTTCGATGATCAGCATCAGGCGCTTGCCCTCGTCGTTCGCCTCGGCAAGGTCCTCGCCGAGGTCCTTGAACGTGTCGCGCATCCACGCCGTCTTGTAGAGCCCGTCATCCCCCATCTCGGCGGCAAGCGCCGTCGAGGCAAAAAGGGCGGCGAACAGGATTGTCAGCACGCGTTTCATGGCAATCTCCTTCCTTGTCAGCCGATGGCGCTGAAGACGGGAAACGTCTCGAGCATCCATTGGGCGATGATGTTGACGGAATTGGTGGCGATCAGGATGCCGAAGACGATCAGCAGGACGCCCATCAGCTTCTCGACCAGGCCAAGGTAGCGGCGAAAACGGGCCATCCACGACATGAAGGGGCCGATGAACAGCGCGGCGGCGATGAACGGCAGGGTCATGCCCAGCCCGTAGGTGAAAAGCAGCATCGCGCCCTGCCCCGCGCTGTCCTGCCCGGCGGCGGTGAACAGGATCGCGGCCAGCACCGGGCCCACGCAGGGCGTCCAGCCGAAGGCAAAGGCGAACCCGATGACATAGGCCCCCAGAAGCCCGACATTCGAGGTCTCGCCCGCATCGGCACGGAACTGGCGGTACAGAAACCCGATGCGGACCACCCCGAGGAAGTGCAAACCCATCGCGATGATGATCGCCGCCGCGACCCAGCGCAGCACGTCGAAATACTCGCGCACCAACCCGCCAAAGACGGTGGCGGTGGCGCCAAGGCCGACGAAGACGGTGATCACGCCCAGCGCGAAACAGCAGGCCGCGAGGAACGCGCGCAGGCGCACGGCCGCCGACACCTCGGCCCCGGCAGAGATCTGGTTCATGCCGACGCCCGCGAGGTAGCTGAGGTAGAACGGCACGATTGGCAGGACGCAGGGTGACAGAAAAGACAGCAGACCCGCGATAAATGCGCCGAAAAACGTGACATCGAACATTTTCGGGAGCGCCCTTGTCTTGAGATATTCAAAAATTAGATTATGACAAAGTGAAGCAGAGCGTCAACGGATGGTCCAAATGCGGATGCTGAAAGCGGGTGCCGTGGCCCTGATCGCGGTGCTGCCATTTGCAGCCCACGCCGAACCGTACCTCCTGATGGCCGAGGAGCACGGCTGTTACTGGTGCGAGAAGTGGAACGAGGAGATCGCCCCGATCTATCCCAAGACCGTCGAGGGCCGCACGGCGCCCCTGCGCCGCTATGACCTGCACAGCGAAACGCCCGATGTCGTCTTCGAACGGCGGGTGCAATACACGCCCACCTTCATCCTCGTGGAGGACGGCAAAGAACTGGGCCGGATCGAAGGCTATCCGGGCGAGGACTTTTTCTGGGGCCTGCTGACGGTCATGTTCCAGCGCGCAGGCATCCCCTTGGAAGAGGCGAGTTAATCCCCTATGAGCACGCCCATGACACTCGAAGCCGACAACGCGCATACCGCACCGTCCCGCCTGCCCGTGTTCGACAAGGACACCTGCCCCGAGGACATGGAGCGGATGATGGAAAACGCGCAGCGCGCGTCCAACTTCCTCAAGGCGATCAGCCATGAAGGGCGGCTGATGATCCTGTGCCACCTCGCCTCGGGCGAGAAGTCGGTGACCGAGCTTGAAGAGCTTCTGTCCGCCCGCCAGGCGGCGGTGTCGCAGCAACTGTCCCGCCTGCGGCTCGAAGGGCTGGTCACGCCCCGCCGCGACGGCAAGGCGATCTACTACAGCTTGACAGACGACCGGCCCCGGCAAATCATGGAAGTGGTCTACGACCTGTTCTGCAGGGAAGACTGACCGGACGCCTCGCCAGCGTTCGGTGCGGGAGGAAGCCAATGCTGGAAACGCTGGGAGAAGCCAACACCACGGCTTTGATCGGATTGTTGGGTGGCATCGCCCTGGGCCTTGCCGCGCGCATCGGGCGTTTCTGCACCCTTGGCGCCATCGAGGACGTTCTTTACGGGGCCGATGACCGGCGCATGCGGATGTGGGCGATCGCCATCGGCGTGTCGATCATCGGCGTGCATGTCGCGCTGTCGACCGGTCATTTCGACCTTGGCGAGGCGGCGTATCTCGACCGCGTCTGGAACCCGCTCGGGTCTATCGTCGGCGGGCTGATGTTCGGCTATGGCATGGCGCTGAGCGGCAATTGCGGCTACGGCGCGCTGGCGCGACTGGGCGGTGGCGACCTGCGATCCTTCGTGATCGTGCTGGTGATGGGGCTGTCGGCCTATTTCGTGATGTCGGGGCCGCTGGCCCATGCCCGTGTCTGGCTGTTCTCGGTCGAGATGGACGCTTCGACACCGCAGGGCTTCTCCCAACTTCTTGACACTGCTGGAATTTCACCGCTTGTGACCGGGCTGGTTTTTGGCGGAGTGCTGATTGCGCTGGCGCTGTCGAGCGCCGAGATGCGCCGCGCGCGGGGGCAGATCTTCTGGGGTGTCGTCGTGGGGCTGGCCATCGTGTCGGGCTGGGTCGGCACCTACTGGGTCGCAGTCACCGGGTTCGAGGCGGAGCCGATCGAAACCCACACCTTCGCCGCGCCCATCGGCGACACGATTTTCTACGGCATGACGGCATCGGGCAACGCCCTGTCCTTCAGCGTCGGATCGGTGCTGGGCGTGGTGATCGGCGCGACGCTCGGCTCCTATTCCAAGGGGCATTTCCGGTGGGAGGCCTGCGAGGACCCGCGCGAATTGCGCCGCCAGCTTTTTGGCGCGGCGCTGATGGGTCCGGGCGCGATCCTTGCCGTGGGATGCAGCGTCGGTCAGGGCATTTCCGCCTTTTCCGTGCTCGCCTTCAGCGCGCCCGTCACCTTCGCGGCGATCTTCATCGGCGCGGCGCTTGGATTGCGGCAGCTGATCTCGGGCTTTGCCCCGGCCGAGTGACCGCCCGTCCGCCCGCGACGGGAGTTTTCACGAAAAAACACAGTGACATTCCCCGGCGGGTGTGAATTCTGGGACCCTGTCACGACATGACCCGCCCTGCCGCACGGCATCCGGGTCATACGGAAATGGGAGGACTTATCCATGACACCGAAACAGCGCATCTGCGGTCTTGCGGGCGCGGTACTGGCCGCGGGCCTTGCCACCGGCGCCGCCGCACAGGACGTCACGCTGAAGCTGCACCAGTTCCTGCCGCCGCAGGCCAACGTGCCCAGCAAGATTCTCGACGTCTGGGCCGACAAGGTCGAAGCCTCGTCCGACGGCGCGATCAAGATCGACCGTTTCCCGTCCATGCAACTGGGCGGCGTGCCGCCGGAACTGATGGACCAGGCGATCGACGGCGTGGCCGACATCGTGTGGACGGTGGTGGGCTACACCCCCGGTCGCTACCCGTCGACCGAGGTGTTCGAACTGCCCTTCATGGTGGCCGATGCGCGTGACGCGTCCTGCGCCTACTGGAAGATGTTCACCGAGCACATGGAGAATGGCGAATTCGCCGATCTGAAGATTCTCGGCACGTGGGTGCACGGCCCCGGCATGCTGCACACCGCCGACCCGGTGGAGACGCCTGCCGACCTGCAGGGTATGAAGATCCGCGGCGGGTCGCGGCTTGTGAACGAGCTTCTGACCGTGGCCGGCGCCACGCCCGTCGGCATGCCCGTGCCCGCGATCCCCGAAGCCCTGTCCAAAGGTGTGATCGACGGCACCACGATCCCGTGGGAAGTCACGCCCGCGCTGAAGATCCCCGAACTGGTCGAGTTTCACACCGAGTTCGAGGGCAACGCGCTTTACACGCTGACCTTCGTGCTGGCGATGAACAAGGGCGTCTATGAAGGGCTGAGCGACGCGCAGAAGGCCGCGATCGACTCCAATTCGGGGCTCGACTTCTCGATCTTCGCGGGCGGCGTGATGCAGGACATGGACGCGCCCGCGCGCGCCATCGCCGAAGAGGCCGGGAACGAGATCACGACGATCTCCGACACCTCGGAATGGCAGGAACTGGTCGCGCCCATCTATGACAGCTGGATCGCCGACGTGGCCGATGACGGCATCGACGGTCAGGCTCGCATCGACGAGGCCCGCGCGCTGATGGGCGGCGAATGCAAGGGCGCGATGTCCAAGATGTGACGCGCCGGGGCGCGGGCGGGTGACCCTGCCCGCCTGCCCCCGCAACACGATCCGCGGGACGGGCCGACAGGTCCGCCCCGCCCCAACGGTCAAGGCAGGATGCATCAGGCAATCGACAGGCTGGCGCGCATGTTCGCGCTTCTGGGCGGTGCGGTCCTGTCCGCGCTGATCGTGCTCACCTGCGCGTCGGTCGCGGGGCGCGCGATCAACACCATCCTGCACGGCGACTGGATGCAGCAGACGCTGCCGGGCCTCGCCTCGGCGCTGCTGGCAACGGGTATCGGCCCGATCAACGGCGATTTCGAAATCGTCGAGGCCGGCATGGCCTTTGCCATCTTCGCCTTCCTGCCGATCTGCCAGCTGCACGCCGCCCATGCCTCGGTCGACATTTTCACCGAACGGCTGCCCGCAGGCGCCAACCGCGCGCTGCGCGCCGTGACCGAGGCCGTCTTCGCCGCCGTCCTTATCCTGATCGCGGTGCAGCTCTGGTCCGGGATGCTGTCGAAATTCCGCTCTGGCCAGACGACTTTCCTGCTCGAATTCCCGGTCTGGTGGTCCTATGCCGCCAGCGTGGCCGCGGCGGGCGTCGCGGCGCTGGTCGGCGTCTACGTCGCCGTGATGCGCGCGCGCGAGGCGGTCGAGGGCCGCGCGATCCTGCCCGACAATGCAGGAGACGCGCCTTGAGCGATCTTGCCATCGGGGTTCTGTCCTTCCCGGCGCTTCTGACCCTGATCTTCCTGCGCGTGCCCATCGGGCTGGCGATGTTCCTGACGGGGCTTGTCGGCCTCGTGATCGTGACGGGGGAGACGACGATCCCGTTTGCGCGCCTCAAGTCCGAAACCTTCACGACCTTTTCCAACTACTCGCTGTCCATCGTGCCGATGTTCCTGCTGATGGGCCATTTCGCGACGCTGGGCGGGATGAGCCAGGCGCTGTTCCGCGCCGCAGAGGGCTGGCTCGGTCACCGCAAGGGCGGGGTCGCCATGGCCTCGGTCGGGGCCTGCGCGGGGTTCGGCGCGATCTGCGGGTCGTCGCTTGCGACCGCCGCCACGATGAGCCGCGTCGCCCTGCCCGAACTGAAGCGGTACGGCTATTCGGGCGGCTTTTCGACCGCGACACTGGCGGCGGGCGGAACCTTAGGCATCCTGATCCCGCCCTCCGTCATCCTCGTGATCTATGCCATCCTGACCGAGCAGAACATCGCCAAGCTGTTCCTCGCCGCCTTCATCCCCGGCATCCTTGCCGCCCTTGGCTACATGCTGGCGATCTCGGTCTACGTGCGGCTGAACCCCGGCTCTGCCGGGACGCGCCCGCGCCTGCCCTACGTCGCGCGGTTCCGCGCGTTGCTGGATGTCTGGCCGGTGCTGATCGTGTTCCTGCTGGTCGTGGGCGGCATCTACCTTGGCTGGTTCACCCCGACCGAAGGCGCCGCCGTCGGCGCGCTTGGCACCGGGGTGATCGCATGGGCCGCCGGCGGGCTGACCCGAGTGACGCTCGCCGAAAGCTTCGTGGTGACGGCAAAGTCGACCGCCATGATCTTCTTCATCGTGCTGGGCGCGGCCTATTACAACGGCTTCCTCGCGCTGACCCAGTTGCCGCAGGAGGCGGCAGGATGGGTCGGCGAAAGCGGGCTCAGCCCGTGGGTCATCATCGCGATCATCCTCGTCTTCTACCTGCTGCTGGGCTGCCTGATGGACAGCCTGTCGATGATCCTGCTGACCATCCCGATCTTCTGGCCCATCGTGCAGGAACTGGATTTCGGCCTCGTATCCATGGTCGACCTGCAATCCTCGCGGCTCGCCGCGCTGGTTGCCAGCGGTGCCGAACTGCCCTCCACCGTGCTGGAAGAGGCCCGATCGCTGCTGGCGGCAGGTCAGGAACTCCCGCGCGAGATCACGCGGGAACTGGGGCTGAGGGGCGTGACCAAGGGCGCACTTTCCCGCGTGAACGTCGAACAGACGGCGATCTGGTTCGGCATCCTCGTCCTGATCGTGGTCGAGGTCGGCCTGATCACGCCACCCGTCGGCATGAACCTCTTCGTCATCAACGCGATGGACCGGTCCACGCCGATGGTCGAGACATACAAGGCGGTGATCTATTTCGTCGCGACGGACCTGATCCGCGTCGCGATCCTGTTCGCCTTCCCCATCATCACGCTGATGCTACTGCCGCTTTAGCGGCGAACCAGGGGGATGCGTGGTACCCAAGGCCGGACTCGAACCGGCACGCCCGCAAAGGCGGGGGATTTTGAATCCCCTGCGTCTACCATTCCGCCACTTGGGCACGCATGGCCGCGAGTCGCGGCCGGTCTTCTGTTTACCAGCCCCAAGCGCAGATGGAACCCCCGCACGCGCCGCGCGGCCGCGCCATATTCCGTTAAAACCTTCGCTAACCGGCCGGTCGTGATTTGCGCGGCATTAAGCCTCGTTGGCCCAGTTTGCGCGATCAACACGAACACGATGAAAGGGTCCCGCAATGCACAAGCTTTTCCTGTCCGCCGGTCTTGCAGCCTGCCTTGCCCTGCCCATCGGAGAGGCCGCCGCCAGTTCGGACACGACCGAATTGAAGGCGACCCTCCAGGCGTCCATGCAGCGGGACCTTGAACGGCAGATGATCGACGGCGCCATCGCGCATCTCGACCTCTAAACGGGGGAAGCGACCAGTTACTACCCAACCGACCGCCACCCGAGGATCCTGACGATGGGTGACTATTTCGTCATGTGCGCCGGGTTGTTGACCAAGGACGGCGTCAGGCAGCCGGTCGATTTCCACATGGCGCGGAACGGGCGCCGCTTCACGATCTTCCGCACCGAAATCGGTAACCGCGCGCCCCTGAAGAAACTGATCAAGGCCGGAATCGCGCGACCCTTGAAATAACAATGTCCCTCACTGCAGCCCCGGCCCGCCCGATCCGCTTCATTGAACGGACGTTCTGGCTTTACGTGAAGTTGTCGCTCGTGCTTGTACCGACCTTCCTCGTTTTCGCGACGGTCGGGCTGGTGTGGCTGTCCGACTGGATCGCGCTGCAAAGGCAGGAATCGCTGGCCGTGCGTACCGGCAATTCGGCGGCCCGGATCGGCGGCGCGCTGGAACGGTTCAGTGACCGGCAGGACGCGCCCCCCGACTGGTCGCACCCGCATGTTCGCGAACTGATGCAGACGCTTCTCAGCGATTCGGCCGTACGCTGTGTCGAACTGGAGGCGGACCGCACCGGCGACGTGCTGGCCGTGGCGCCGCAGGGCCTCGGCTGCGCCGGGCAGGCGATCGACCACACCATGGAGTACGAGATCTTTTCCGACCCCGTCCTGCTTCTGAAACTGCATTACGATACCGACGAATTGCGCGAGGAGCAGATGCATCACCGCGAGTTTTCCATCGCGCTCCTTGTCGGCGGCCTGATGGTGGCGATGCTGACCAACTGGCTCAGCTTCTCGATCATCATCGGGCGCCCCCTGACCTCGCTGATCACCCGGCTGGAAGATGCCAAGAAACGGGCCGAAGCCGCGAACGAGGCGAAATCGGATTTCCTTGCCCAGATGAGCCACGAAATCCGCACGCCGAGGAACGGCGTGATCGGCATGGCCGACCTGCTGGATGCGACCGACCTCGACAAGACTCAGAAAGGCTATGTCCGGACGATTGCCGACAGCGCCGACGCGTTGCTGACAATCATCAACGATATCCTCGACTTCTCGAAATTGGAGGCGGGCAGGATCGACCTCGCGCAAGAGGCCTATTCGCTGGCGGAAACGGCCCGCCAGGTGGTCGAGCTTCTGCGCCCGGCCGCGCGCGACAAGGACCTTGCGCTGTCGCTCGACATCGACCCGGACCTGCCGGATGTCGTGCAGGGCGATGCCGGGCGGGTGCGGCAGGTCCTGCTGAACGTGATCGGCAACGCGATCAAGTTCACCCTCGACGGCTGGGTCTGGGTGCGGCTGGACCGCACGCCCGACGGCGCGGCCATCGCCGTGTCCGACAGCGGCACCGGCATCCCGCCCGAAAAGCTCGACACCGTCTTTTCCGCCTTCGAACAGGTCAACAATGCCCGTAACTGACAGTTCGACGGCACCGGGCTGGGGCTTTCCATCTCGCGCAGCCTCGCGCGGGCGATGGGCGGCGACCTCACCGTGTCTTCGACCGAGGGCGCAGGCACCGAATTCGTCTTCACCCTGCCCCTTGATGCCGTGGCGCGGCCCGCCGCCCCGCGGCAAGACGTGCAGGCGGCGGCCAGCAGCGTCCGCCCCGGTTGGGCGCGCGGGCGGCGTATCCTTGTCGTTGACGACAACGCCACCAACCGGCTCGTCATCGAGCGGTTCATGGCCGACAGCGGGGCCGAGATCACGTTCGCCACCAACGGGCAGGAGGCTGTCGACACCTACAAGGCATCGCCCTGCCCGACGATCCTGATGGACGTGTCGATGCCGGCGATGAACGGCCTCCGCGCGACCGAGATCATCCGCGGGCTCGAAGGCAAGAGCGGTATCACACCCAGCCGGATCATCGCGTTGACCGCCAATGCGCACCAGACCGACCGCGACGCAGCCACGCGGGCGGGGATGGACGCCTTCCTGACGAAACCCTTGCGCAAGGCCGATTTGGTCGATGCGCTGATGTCGCTCTTCGGTGCCGCGCCCTCCCCTGCCTGACGCGACAAACACCGCGGCTTTCCATCACCGGCAAGACCGCGTAGACCCGGTGCCGAACCATTGCCGCACGGGCCTGACATGATCCGACGCCTTTACGACTGGACCCTGCGCCTGGCCGAGCATCCCCGCGCTTTGTGGGCGCTGTTTTTCGTGTCGTTCATCGAGGCGTCGGTCTTTCCCATTCCGCCGGACGTGCTGATGATCCCGATGATCCTCGCCGCGTCGCGCCGCGCGTGGCTGGTGGCCGCCACCGCGCTTGTCGGGTCGGTTCTGGGCGGTCTTCTGGGCTATGCCATCGGCGCCTTCGCCTTCGACAGCGTCGGCGCGCCGCTGCTGGAGGCGATGGGCAAATCCGCCTCGATGGAGGCGTTCAACGACCGCTTCAACGGCGTGGGGTTCTGGGCCGTGCTGGTGGCGGGCCTCACCCCCTTCCCGTTCAAGGTCATCACCATCATGTCGGGCTGGACCGGCATGCCGCTGGCCACCTTCATCGTGACGTCGATCATTGCGCGCGCGCTGAGGTTCTTCATCGTAGCCGCGCTCCTGTGGAAATTCGGCGCCCCCATCCGCGACTTCATCGAGCGGCGACTTGGCTGGGCCTTCGCCGCCTTTCTGGTTGTTCTCATTGCCGGTTTCGCGGCAGTAAGGGTCCTATGACACGCACCACCCTCATCCTGATCGCCGCCGCCGGGTCCGCCGCGCTTTTGCTTGGCGCATTCGGTTTCCAGCACCTTGGCGCGCTGGCGCCGTGCAAGCTCTGCCTCTGGCAGCGCTGGCCGCATGCCGTGGCGGTGGCACTGGGCGCGCTGGCGCTGCTGCTTGCGGGGACGGGGCAGCGCGTCATCGCGCTGCTGGGTGCCGTGGCCGCCTTCACGACGGCGGGCATCGGCCTTTACCATGTCGGGGTCGAGCAATCGTGGTGGGAAGGTCCGAACACCTGCACCTCGGCGCCAGTGGGAACCCTGTCGACCGACCAGTTGCTGGACCAGATCATGACCGCGCCGCTGGTCCGCTGTGACGAGATCGCATGGTCCTTCGCGGGCCTGTCGATGGCCGGCTGGAACATGGTGATCGCCTTCGGGCTGGGGCTCGTCTGGCTCGCCGCCGCGCGGCAACGCGACGCCTGATCCGGACGGTATGGAGGTGATGTAGGTCGGCTGCTCGTCAGCCGACCCCCTTCACAGGTAGTCGGACCGTTGCAGGGCGTATTTCGCCATCTTCTCGTTCAGGGTCCGGCGCGGCAGGCACAGCTCTTCCATCACGCTGGCGATGGATCCCTTGTGACGCCGCATCGTGTTGTCGATCAGCATCCGCTCGAACGCCTCGACATATTCCTTGAGCGGCTTGCCCTCGGTCGTCATCACCGGCTGCATCTCTTCGTGGTCGTTCATCAGGAGCGACGCGATCGTGCCCGACCCGCGCCGGTTCTGCAGCACCGCGCGCTCGGCCACGTTGATCAGCTGCCGCACGTTGCCGGGCCACGGCGCCTGCAACAGCTGCGCCGCTTCCTGCGCCGACACGTCCGGCGCCTCGCACCCGTATTCCTCGGCGAATTGCTCGCTCAGGCGGGTGAACAGCGTCAGGATGTCCTCGCCCCGCTGGCGGAGCGGCGGCACGGTGATCTTCAGCGCCGCCAGCCGGTAATAGAGGTCCGAGCGCAACGCGTCCTCGCAGGTCTTGTCCTGCTCCTGCAGGTTGGAGATCGCAACGATCCGCGTCTCCGCCGGCGTGCCCTGTTCGTTGATCACGCCCAGAAGCCGCGCCTGCAGCGTGTCCGACAGCGCCTCGATATCCTCAAGCACCAGCGTCCCGCCGCGAGCCTCCTCGATCGCGGGCAGGAAGGCATCATCGGCGCGCGCAGGCCCGAAGAGCCGCCGCGACAGCGCCTCTTCCTCCAGCGCACCGCAGGACAGCAGCACGAACTTCTTGCCCGCCCGGCTGCCCACCGCGTGCAGCGCATGCGCAACCAGCGTCTTGCCGGTGCCGGTCTCCCCGTCGATCAGCACATGGCCGTCGGCCTGCCCGAGGTCGAGGATATCCTCCCGCAACCGCTCCATCACGGGCGACGCGCCGATCAGCTTCTTCATCAACTGCCCACCATCGGACAATTCGCGGCGCAGCGCCCGGTTGTCGAGCGTCAGGCGGCGCGCGTTGGCGGCCTTCTTGGCCAGTTCGGTCATCCGGTCGGGGTTGAACGGCTTTTCCAGGAAATCGAATGCGCCGACGCGCATCGCCTCCACCGCCATCGGCACGTCGCCGTGGCCGGTTATCATGATGACCGGCAGCGCGCTGTCGGTGCCCATCAGCTTGCGCAGGAATTTCATCCCGTCCATGCCCGGCATCTTGATGTCGGTGATGACGATACCGGGGTAATCGGCCCCCAGCTTGCCCAGCGCGTCCTCGGCGGACGGGAAGGTTTCGGTGTCATAGCCCGACAGTGCCAGCCACTGGCTGATCGATTGCCGCATATCCTGTTCGTCATCGACGATCGCGATTTTCATGGGCCGTGCCATGCCTGATCTCCGCTCGTTTTATTCCGCTGCCGCGGTTTGTTCGTCCAAGATAGGCAGCTGCATCTCGAATACAGCCCCCCCGGCCTCGGCGTTTCGTGCCGTCAGCCGACCGCCCAAATCGTTCACGATGCCGGACGAGATGGCAAGGCCCAGCCCCACCCCGTCGCCGGGACGCTTGGTGGTGTAGAATGGCTCGAACAAGGCATCCAGATCCTCGATGCCATGCCCGTTGTCCCGCACCGTCAGGGTCGCGGTCTCGCCCTGTGCGAGGATGATCTCGATCTCGGGATGCTCGGCGCCCTTGGTGGCGTCCAGCGCGTTGCGCAGAAGGTTCACCATGACCTGTTCGATGCGCACCCTGTCGCCCAGCACGCGCACCTCTTCCGAGGGCAGGATCCGGGTGATCCCCACCTGCCGCGATTTCAGCTGCGGCTCCATCATCGACAGGGCCGAAGCCAGCGCATCCCCCATGTTTACCGGGCTTAAACTCTCTGCACCCTTGCGGGCATAGGACTTCAACTGCCGCGTGATCGTGCCCATCCGCTCGATCAGGTCGTCGATGCGCTGGAACGACGACAGTGCCTCGTCGGGCCGGTTCCGGCCCAGCAGAAGACGCGCGCCGGCAAGGTAGGTCTTCATCGCTGCAAGCGGCTGGTTCAACTCGTGGCTGACGGCTGCCGACATCTCGCCAAGGGCGGCCAGTTTCGACGATTGCGCCAGCGTCTGTTCGGCCACCGCCAGCGTCTGCTGCACGCGCTCCCGCTCGGCAATTTCCCGCTGTAGCCTTGCGTTCAATGCGCGAAGCTCTGCCGACTCGCGTTGGAACAGCCGCATGCGGACCGCCGTCTTGCGACTGAGGAAATAGAAGGCCAGCGCCAAGAGGATCGCGAATCCCATGATTTCGAGCGCGAGGACCGAATTCACCCGTTCGCGCACGCTGGCGTAGTTGGTGAAGGACACGATGCGCCAGCCGCGGAAGGCCAGCCGCGCCTCGGACCGCATCATCGCCTCGCCGGCGAGGTAGGCGTCGGCCGGCAGCGCCGTCCAGTCCGCCGTGGCCTGTATCGCGCGTTCGATGGCGCCTTCGGGGTCCTGCCGTGCCAGCGCCTCGTCCTCCATCAGGCCCCGCCACCGCGGTTCCGTCGCAAGGATGATCGTGCCCTCGCTGTCGGTCACCAGCACGGCCGCCGTGATCCCGGCCCAGGCGCGTTCGAACTTGGCCAAATCCACCTCGACGGCGATCACGCCCAGCGTCTCGCCCTCTGCCTGCACCTTCCGGGAATAGTAGAAATGGTAGCCCGACGCCTCGCGCGGCACGAGAGAGAACACCGTGGCGCTGGACCGCACCGCGTCAAGGAAATGCCGCTGGTCGCGCATGTTGACGCCGATCCGGGTCCGCTCGGTCGCCGCCACGACGCGCCCGTCCTTGTCCATCAGGAAAAGCGAGGCCGCGCCGATCTCTTCCACAAACCCGATCAGGCGCTGGGTCGACCGGGAGTAATCGCCGTCGCTCAGCGCCCCGATCAGCTCGCGGTCGCGCGCCAGAAGCTGCGGCACGATCGCGTTCGACCGCAACTCCGACAGCAGGTTGCCCGAATGCAGCGCCAGCCGCAGGTCGGCGCGGTTGCGCGTGCTTTCCGTAAACCGCTCGGTCAGGTAGGTGTTGGTCAGCCAGACCGTCAGCGCCGCGATCCCGAGAAGGACAAGCAACGCGATCCGCACCCGCCAGCTGATCGCCGACGTGCGCTCGCGCAAGCTGGGTGAGGCGCCGTTTGCCATGACCGCACCCTAGGCGCCCCGGCAGGTGGTCTCAAGTCACGCGGGCGCGAGCGCGCCCACGAGATGCGCGAAAAGCGGCTGACCGTCGGTTGCGCCATGGCCCGCATCCACCGCGCGCTCGGGATGCGGCATCATCCCCAGAACGCGCCGGTTCTCCGACAGGATGCCCGCGATGTCGCGGTCCGACCCGTTGGGATTGTCGGTATAGCGGAACGCGACGCGCCCCTCGCCCTCCAGACGGTCGAGCGTCTCTGCATCGGCGCGGTAATTGCCGTCATGGTGCGCGATGGGCAGCGCGATCTCGGCCGCCTCGCCATACCCGGCGGTGAATTCCGATTGCGCGCCCACGGTCAATCCGACCGTGCGGCACAGGAATTTCAGCCCGGCATTGCGCATCAGCACGCCGGGCAGCATCCGCGCCTCGGTCAGCACCTGGAAGCCGTTGCAGATGCCAAGGGCGTAACCGCCCCGCTCGGTATGCCGGACCACCGCGCGGCAGATCGGCGACTGCGCCGCGATCGCCCCGCACCGCAAGTAATCGCCATAGGAAAAGCCGCCGGGAATACCAACCACGTCCACGCCCTCGGGCAGGTCGGTCTCCTTGTGCCAGACCCGCGTGACATCCGCCCCCGCCCGCTCGAACGCCACCGCCAGGTCGCGATCACAGTTCGATCCGGGAAAGACGATGACCGCCGCCTTCACGCGCTCACCTCGATCTCGTAACGCTCGATCACGGTGTTGGCGAGAAGGCCTTCGCACATCTTCTCGACCTCGGCCCGCGCCGTCGCCTCGTCCGCGGCGTCGAGGTCCAGCTCAATCACCTTGCCCTGCCGCACACCGCCGACACCGCCGAACCCCATCGCGCCCAGCGCATGGCGCACCGCCTCGCCCTGCGGATCAAGAACCCCGTCCTTCAGCATTACGTGCACTCGCGCCTTCATCTCGCTGCCCCTGCTTCTTCTCTTCGTCAAATATGGCCCCCGGAGGGCCCGCCTGCCGCCCGCGCCGCCGCGCTCAGTTGATGAGCGTCGGCTTGGTGATCGGCATCGCGCCCTTCTGGATCACGCCCAGCCGCTGCGCCACTTCCGTGTAGGCATCGGTCAGGTTGCCCAGGTCGCGCCGGAACACGTCCTTGTCGAGCTTCTGGCCCGTCTCGATATCCCACAACCGGCAACTGTCGGGGCTGATCTCGTCCGCCACGACCAGTCGCTGGTAATCGCCTTCATAGACGCGCCCGATCTCGATCTTGAAATCCACCAGCCGGATGCCGACGCCGTACATCAGGCCCGAAAGGTAATCGTTGACCCGCAGGGCAAGGCTCAGGATGTCGTCCATGTCCTGCTGCGAGGCCCAGCCGAAGGCCGCGATATGCTCCTCGGTGACCAGCGGATCGCCCAGCTTGTCGTCCTTGTAGCAATATTCGACGATCGGGCGCGGCAGCGCCGTGCCCTCCTCGATCCCCAACCGCTCCGACATCGACCCGGCCGCGAAATTGCGCACGATCACCTCCAGCGGGATGATCTCGCAGGACCGCACCAGCTGTTCGCGCATGTTCAGGCGGCGGATGAAATGGGTGGGCACGCCGATCGCGTTCAGACCGGTCATGAAGAACTCGCTCAGGCGGTTGTTCAGCACGCCCTTGCCGTCGATCACGTCCTTCTTCTGCGCGTTGTACGCGGTGGCATCGTCCTTGAAATACTGCACCAGCGTGCCGGGCTCGGGGCCCTCGTACAGGATCTTCGCCTTGCCTTCGTAAATCTTCTTGCGCCGTGCCATCTGGGGGTAACTCGCTTTCTCGCAGCGCCTCTCGCGGACCGCGTGCCCGCGTCATAGTGGATGCGCCCGCCCCCCGCAAGAAGCCTCCCCTTGCACCTGCCCTGACCGAGAGGCATATCGGATGGGAACGAAACCTGTCCCGACCGAGGAGGCCAGTCACATGTCGAGCTTTGATGAACGCGAAGACGCCTTTGAAAAGAAATATGCCCACGATGCAGAGATGCAGTTCAAGGCCGAAGCCCGCCGCAACAAGATGCTCGGCCTCTGGGCCGCACAATTGATGGGCAAATCCCCGGAAGAGGCCAAGGCCTACGCCACCGAGGTCGTGAAAGCCGACTTCCAGGAAGCGGGCGACGAAGACGTCTACCGCAAGATCGCGGGCGACCTGGGCGACGCCGCGTCCGAGGCCGAGATCCGCGCGAAGATGGCGGAATACCTGCTCGAGGCCAAGGCGCAGATCCTCGCCGAATAACCCGGCACCGCGGGTCCGGCCCATGGGCGGCCGGGCCCCGCATCGCGAGGCGGCCCATCAGGGCCGACGAGCAATCCCGGCAAAGATCATGCGCTTCATTCATGATCTACATGCAAGACTTCGATTTGATTCATCACTGGCAGGCGTGGGACAAGAACGCTGTCAACGATGAGCCTCCCATGACCAATCCCCTCGAAATTCTCCTCGACCGCCGTGACTGGCTGCTGGCCGACGGCGCGACCGGAACCACGCTGTTCGACATGGGCCTCGCCTCCGGCGATGCGCCTGAATTGTGGAACGCCGATCACCGCGACCGCGTGCGTACGCTCTACAAGGGGTCCGTGGATGCGGGCAGCGACATTTTCCTCACCAACTCCTTCGGCGCCAATGCCTCGCGCCTCGCGCTGCACAATGCCGCCGACCGCACCTTCGAACTGAACCGCCTCGCCGCCGAGATCGGGCGCGACGTGGCCGATGCCGCCGGGCGGCCGGTGATCGTTGCCGGCTCGGTCGGCCCCACGGGCGAAATCCTTGAACCCGTGGGCGCGCTGACCCATGCCCGCGCGGTGGCGATGTTCCACGAACAGGCCGAGGGCCTGAAAGCGGGCGGGGCCGACGTACTCTGGCTCGAAACGATCTCCGCGCCCGAGGAATTCAACGCCGCGGCCGAAGGCTTTGCGCTGGCCGACATGCCGTGGTGCGCGACCATGAGTTTCGACACGGCCGGGCGCACCATGATGGGCGTGACCTCCACCGCCTACGCGGCCCTGGTCGAGGCGCTGCCGAACCCGCCGCTGGCCTTCGGGGCCAATTGCGGGACGGGCGCATCCGATCTTCTGCGCACCGTCCTCGGCTTTGCCGGGACAGGCACGACACGGCCCATCATCGCCAAGGGCAATGCCGGCATCCCGAAATACCACGACGGCCACATCCATTACGACGGCACCCCCGACCTGATGGCCGATTACGCCGTCATGGCCCGCGATTGCGGCGCACGGATCATCGGCGGGTGCTGCGGCACGACGCCCGAACACCTGCGCAAGATGCGCACCGCCCTTGAAACGCGGAAGCGGTCCGCGCCCCCGTCGCTCGACCAGATCGCCGCGGCGCTCGGGGCCTTCACCTCCGACAGCGACGGAACGGGCGACACCGCCGCCCCGGCCCGCCGGACGCGCCGCCGCAGCCGCGCCTGACCTAGACCCCGAAGGTGCGGCGCATCGCGGCGCGGTCGGCGGCGGCCTTTGCCGCCATCCAGTCGCGGAACCGGCGCTGCACCGGCCCCAGCCGCCGGGCCTTCTGCCAGACCAGCCGGTGCCAGAAGCGCGCCGGCACCACGCTTCGCGGACCCAGCGGCATGACAAGCTCGCCGTCCATGACGCCGTGCAGGCTGTCCGCCAGCCCGCCCAGCACCAGGCCCAGCCCCATCCGCGCCATCCGCGCGCCCGAGGCCGACATCTCCACCGCCGCGCCCGCGCCCGCGCCCTGCGGATCCACCTCGATCCCCGTACGCGCCGCCCATTCGTGCCAGCCGCACCATTCCGGGTCCGACGTCGCCACCGGAGACCAGACCATCGGCACCCCGGCCAGCGTGCGCGTCTCCGGGCCCAACCCGTAGCGCCGCGCGAAATCGCGTGTGCAGATGGGCACGACGCCGCTGGGCATCAGGTCGACCGATCCCAGGTCCGGCCCCGGATCATCCATGTAGCGGATCGCGAACTGGATGTCGGACCGGGAGAGGTCGACCACCTCCCACCGCGTGTCGAGCCGCAGGTCCAGTTCCGCCTCGGTCGCGAACAGGTCCGGCAGGTGGCGCGGCAACCAGACCTCGGCAAAGGTCTGGGTGACGGTGATCGACAGGTGATCCGGCATCTCCGCCCCGTCGAGCCGCCCCGCGACCTCTCCCAACGCCGCGAAGGCGCGTGCCAGCGCCTCCCTTTCCCCCGCCAGCGAGGATGTCGGGACCAGCCCGGCAGAGGTGCGCCGGAACAAGTCACGTCCCAGCCGCGCTTCGAGCCGCCGGATCTGCGCCGTCACGGCGGCCTCGGTCACGCCCAGTTCGGCGGCCGCCGCGGCCACGCCGCCCAGCCGTGCCACCGCATCCGCGGCCTGCCAGCCCTTCAGGTGAGAGACGGCGCGCATGTGCCACAACATTTTGTCATGTCGGACCATCGATAACTGACGTGCAGGCGACAGCGCAAGCGCGCAGGATAGGACCATCAGCCAACAGGACAGGAGGCCGCCATGCAAACCTATGTCATCGAAAGGGAAATACCGGGGATCGGGTCAATGTCGCCCGCCGAACTGAGCGTTGCGGCACAGACATCCAACGCCACGCTGGCCCGGCTGGCCCCGCGCGTGCAGTGGCAGCACTCCTATGTCGCCGACAACAAATCGTTCTGTATTTACCTGGCCGAGGACGAGGCCGCGATCAAGGAGCACGCGCAGGCAAGCGGGTTCCCGGCGGACAGGATCACCCCGATCGGCAAGCGGATCGACCCGACAACCGCGCGGCTTTAACCGACGTCAAACAGCGAAAGCTGGTCTCCCGCCCGCTCCGGCCTGCGAAAGAGGTCGGTGCGGAGCGGGGGCAGGCGTATGTCCAGCCCGTTGGCCCGCGCCGCGCGACGCCAGCGGGCCGCGATCATCTGGGCGTAATGCCCCTCCCCCCTCAACCGGTGCCCCCAGCGCGCGTCGTAATCCTGCCCGCCATGCATTTCCCGCACCCGCGCCATGACCCGCGCCGCGCGGTCGGGTACGTGTTCTTCGAGCCATTCGCGGAAGAGCGGTGAGACCTCTCGCGGCAGGCGCAGCATGACCCAGCTTGCGCCCACGGCCCCGGCCTTGGCTGCCGCGGCCAGAAGCGCCTCGACCTCGTGATCCGTCAGCCCCGGCACGATCGGAGAGGTCATGACCCGCACCGGCACCCCGGCCTCCGACAGCCGCTGCACTGCCGCCAACCGGCGCGCGGGCGTGGGGCAGCGCGGCTCCATCGCGCGGGCGAGCCGCGCGTCGAGCGTCGTGATCGACATGCCCACTCGCACCAGCCCCTCCGCCGCCATGGGGCCAAGCAGGTCGATATCCCGCTCGATCAGAGTACCCTTGGTCACTATGGCCACCGGGTGCCGCGCGCGGGCCAGCACCTTCAGCACCTCGCGCGTCAGGCGGCGGTCCCGCTCTTCCGGTTGGTAGGGATCGGTCGCCGTGCCAAGCGCCAGAACGTCGGCGCGGTAGGACGGCTTGCGCAGCTCCGCCTCCAGCACCTCAGCCGCGCCGTCCTTGGCCACCAGCCGCGTTTCGAAATCAAGCCCCGCCGACAGGCCCAGATAGGCGTGCGTGGGCCGTGCAAAGCAGTAGACGCAGCCATGCTCGCACCCGCGATAGGGATTGATCGCGCGGTCGAACGACAAGTCGGGCGAGGTGTTGCGGGTGATGACGCGGCGCGGATGTTCAACGCTCACCTCGGTCCGGAAGGGCGGCAGATCCTCCTCCCGGTCCCACCCGTCATCCACCGCTTCCCGCGCCAGGTCGAACCGGCCGGGCGCGTTGCTGACGGCGCCTCGCGCACGCCGTCGCGCCGGATCGATGGCATCGGGTGGCTGGGTCATGGGCCATGATTAGAACAAATGCGGAACATTCACAACAAGCCGATAATCTTCTTGAAGGATTATCATTTCACAATGCGCGGCGCCGCCCCTAGAAGTCGGGGACGGAACCGCCGATGTCGGTTTTCAGACAGCCCGGATACGCACTTCGCGCGAAGGCTGGCAAAACACCCCGCACGGAGCCCCGCCATGTCGGACCAAGAAGACGATATCATCCTTTCCGAACTGGACGACGACGAACTTGTCCAGCAGATGTTCGATGACCTCTATGACGGTCTGAAGGAAGAGATCGAGGAAGGCGTGAACATCCTCCTCGAACGCGGCTGGGAACCCTACCGCATCCTGACCGAGGCGCTGGTGGGCGGCATGACCATCGTGGGCCAGGATTTCCGCGACGGCATCCTGTTCGTGCCCGAGGTGCTGCTGGCCGCGAACGCGATGAAGGGCGGCATGGCCATCCTGAAACCGCTTCTGGCCGAAACCGGCGCACCGCGCGTCGGCAAGATGGTGATTGGCACCGTGAAGGGCGACATCCACGACATCGGCAAGAACCTCGTGTCGATGATGATGGAAGGCGCGGGATTCGAGGTTGTGGACCTTGGCATCAACAACGCCGTTGAAAGCTACTTGGAGGCGATCGAGGCGGAACAGCCCGACATCCTCGGCATGTCGGCGCTGCTGACCACCACAATGCCCTACATGAAGGTCGTGATCGACACGATGGTCGAACAGGGTATCCGCGACGATTACATCGTGCTGGTGGGCGGTGCGCCCCTGAACGAGGAATTCGGCAAGGCCATCGGTGCCGACGCCTATTGCCGGGATGCCGCCGTGGCGGTGGAGACGGCCAAGGAATTCGTCGCACGCAAGCACAACCAGCGCGCCGCCGGGTAACCGGGCGGCGTATTGATCGCACCCGGCGGGATGGGGCATCCTTGCACCATGGACGATCAAAGCCTCACGCATGACGGGTTGGACGCGGCCGGAACGGGCCGCATCCTTCTTCTGGCCTGCGGCGCGCTCGCGCGGGAGATCATCGCGCTGAAAGAGGCGAACGGCTGGTCGCACATGGACCTGCAATGCCTGCCCGCCATCTTCCACATCGCGCCCGACAAGATCGTGCCGGCGGTGGAAAAGGTGGTCGCGGAACGGCGCGCCGATTATGCCGACATCTTTGTCGTCTACGCCGATTGCGGAACCGGCGGGCTGTTGCAGGCGGCCTGTGACCGGCTGGGCGTCCGGATGATCGCCGGGCCCCATTGCTACAGCTTCTTCGAGGGGAACGAGGCCTTCGCCGCCCGCGCCGAGGACGAGATCACGACCTTCTACCTGACCGATTTCCTCGCCCGGCAATTCGACGCCTTCGTGTGGAAACCACTCGGGCTCGACCGGCACCCGGAATTGAGGGACACCTATTTCGGCCACTACACCCGCGTGGTGTACCAGGCCCAGACGGACGACCCCGACCTGACCGCCCGCGCCCGCGCCTGTGCCGACAGGATGGGCCTTAGCTTCGAGCGGCGGTTCACGGGGTACGGGGACCTGAGAATCGCGCTTCAAGAATTCGCGTGATGGCGAACACAGGCGCGCGCTGGAGGGCATGTTCCGGCGCCGCATAATATCCTGAACGTAGACAATTCCTAAAGTTGTCACAGAACAATCGCGCCGTATTAAGTGATTGAATTATCGGGATGTCGACTTTTCTCCAGTGCTCTTTCGGCTGCTTTTTTTCATACGGTAGAATCTCCGAAAAAATCTAACTCACTGAATTTGTTGACTCACGGCTTCCGATACTCGTAACGTTCCCATCAGGAATTTTTTGTTCCTTTTTATTTCACATAGCGAGACTGAAATGAGCCAGACTAAATTAAAGGTGCGCGCGGATTCACCGCAATGGACCGATAGCGGGATGGAGTTCAAGCCCGGCGATGAATTCACGATTTTTGCCGAGGGCAAGATTGCGAACCAGGGACCAACCAACCTGCGCGTACCACCGGAGGGTAGCGGCGTTATTGCGGAGAAGCATTCAAGCTTCCCGGCCAAGGGATTTGCCAAGCACGGTTTGATCGGCCGGATCAAGGCCGATGACGGCACGGCGCAAATGTTCGCCGTCACCTCCGAAACGCAAACGATCAAGGTCGAGAAAAGCGGCAACCTCAGTTTCATCGTCAACGACAATGAAGGCATGTACGGTGACAACGGGGGCAGTTTCGACGTCACCATCTCGCGGTTGTCGAAGGACCCCGGCCATACCCGCGGTTCGCTCGAAGTCCTGAATGAATCGCGGATGAACATGCGGCCTTTGTCAGAAGGCGGGCACCGTCCGTACGACCAGCACCAGGTGCACGAACTGCGAGAGCCGATCCACGTTCAAACCCCGCGCACCACGGTGGAAATCGTTTTCGACGCGTCGGGTTCCATGGACACGGAAATCGAGTTGAACGATCGCACGGAAAAGCGGATCGATGTCGCGAGATTTCTTGCAAAGAAGACCGCATGGGCCGCGATCCCGCCGCAGTGCATCCTGGCGTTGCGCGTGTTCGGCCCCAAGCTGCCGGGCGCCGAAGAGCAGACGCGTTCGAATGGCGATTCCTACTTCACCACCTTGATGTCGCCGCCCCATTTGGCGGAAGAGCACGATCAGGTTGCCGGCGCGCTGCAGGAAGTGCATGCGAGCGGCGCCACTCCCATTGCCGCCTCGCTGGCGCGCGTGCCTGACGACCTTGGAGGGACGGATCCGGAATCCCATCGGATCGTGGCCCTTTTCACCGACGGTGACGAAAACTGCGACGGCAACGTCGATGAAGCCATCCAATATCTCACCACTACCGGCCACGACGTCGTGCTCAACATCGTCGGTTTGAACATTTCGGACGATGCCCACAAGGAGAAGTTCGAAAGATGGGCCGCTGCTGGCAACGGCACCTATTTCGATGCAGGGCACCCGCAGGCGATGCAGCGCTCGATGGCGCTGGCCGTCAATGCACCGTTCACGGTCACGTCGACGAGCACCGGAGAAATGGTGTTCAAGGGCCATGTCAGCGGTGAGAGCGCCGCGCTGGATCCGGGCGAATACACCGTGTCAATCGGCCGGAATTTCAGGACAAACGTTGAAATCGAACCCGGCCAGAAAACGCGGATCGTGGTGGGTCACTGACGGCGCCTGTCCGGGAAAATACCGCGATCCAGCGGCCAGGGCATCACGCCTTGGCCGCGACCTCGCGGATGCGGCCGATCATCGCGCGCAGCCCGTTCGAGCGTTGCGCCGACAGGTGATCGTTCAGGCCCAGCCGCGCGAACTCGGCGCCGGCGTCGACGCGGGCGACCTCGCCCATCGGCAGGCCGTCATACAATGCACGCAGGACCGCGATCAGGCCGCGCACGATCATCGCGTCGCTGTCACCGCGGAAATGGAAGGTGGACCCGTCGGGTTCGGGATGCAGCCAGACCTGGCTGGCGCAGCCATCCACCTTGGTCGCGGGCACTTTCAAAGCGTCATCCAGCGGGGGCATCGCCTGCCCCTTCTCGATCACGTAACGGTACCGGTCCTCCCAATCGTCGAAAAACTCGAAATCCGCCACGATGTCTTCGAATGCCGGTTGCGCCATGTCCGCCCCTGCCCTTGCCGTTGTCCCTGACCTAGGCGAGCGCACCCGCGACGTCCAGTGCGCGGGCAAGCCTTTTCAACGCGTCCGCGATCCACTAGGGTCGCGCAAAAGACGAGCGAAATCCGATCCATGACACGCGCCATTTCCATCCTCATCCTGTCCGCCTTCGTGTTGAGCAGTTGCGGTGCCGTGCGCGAGTCGCGCCTGAACCCGTTCAACTGGTTCGGTCGCGGCGAACCGGTGGAACTGGACGCGGCGCGCGAAAGCAACCCGCTTATTCCGCAACGGTCGGTCTTTGCCGCGCGGCGCCCCGACAAATCCTATTCCGGCGTGCCCGTCCTGCAGGTGACCGACCTGCGGGTCGACCGCAAACCGGGCGGTGCGCTGATCGTGGCGACCGGCATCACCGAACGGATCGGCGCCTATGACACGCGGCTGGTGCTGGAAGGGGTCGAAGGCAGCACCCGCGTCTACGCGCTGCGCACGCTTTACAATCCCGGCATCACCGCCGTCGGCACCTCGCTTGCGCGTACCGTGACTGCGGGCGTGCGTGTATCGGACGACGACCTTGCCGGCATCTCCCGCATCCGCCTGGTCAGCGCGTCGAACGCGCTTGAATCGCGGCGCTGAGGGACAGCCCTACAACTCGATGGTGACGACCCGGCTGCCCTTGGCGGCCAGCGCGGTCTTGCCATCGCACAGGCGCAACGCCTCGTCCCCGAACACCTCCCGACGCCAGCCCGACAGGGCCGGCACGTCGCGCGACCCCGCGGCGATGGCATCGAGGTCCGAGGCCGAGGCGATCAGGCGCGAAGCGACCTCGGTCTCGTCCGACTTGGCCTTCAGAAGCACCCGCAGAAGGTCGGCAAGCGCGGGATTGACCTGCAGCTTCTCGCGGCCCCGTTCGGCCCGCGGCAGATCGGCGTCGGGCATGTTCAGCCCGGCCTCGACCGCCTCCAGGATACCTTCGGCGATCGCGCCCTTGCGCGCCTCGCGAAGCAACAGCCGCGACCGGCCAAGGTCCTGCTGAGACCGTGGCTTGGTCGAAGCGAGCTCCACCAGCGCGTCATCCTTGAACACCCGGTTGCGCGGCACGTTGTTGGCCTGCGCATAGCGTTCGCGGAACGCCGCCAGTTCCTTTACAAGACCAAGGAACCGCGTCGAATTCGTGCGGGTCTTGACCCGCTGCCACGCCTCGTCGGGCGGGTTCTGGTAGGTTTCGGGCGCCGTCAGGATCGCCAGTTCCTCTTCGACCCAGTGCGCCCGCCCGCTCTTGTCGATCTTGGCGGCGAGGTGCTCGTAGATCTCGCGCAGGTGGGTGACGTCGCCCAGCGCGTATTTCTTCTGCGCGTCACTCAGAGGGCGGCGCGACCAGTCGGTGAAGCGGGAGGACTTGTCGAGCGACTTGCGCGCGATCTTGCGCACCAGCGTCTCGTATCCCACCTGCTCCCCGAACCCGCAGACCATCGCGGCGACCTGCGTGTCGAACAGCGGTTCGGGAAAGACGCCCGCCTCGACGAAGAAGATCTCGATATCCTGCCGGGCGGCGTGGAACACCTTCACCACCGACTTGTCGCGGAAGAGGTCGTACATCGGGTCAAGCGACAGATCGCCCGCCAGCGGATCGACCAGCACCGCGTCGTTTTCGCCGTCACCGGCATAGGCCAGCTGGATCAGGCACAGTTTCGAGTAATAGGTCCGTTCCCGCAGGAATTCGGTGTCGACAGTCACGTAGTCGGTCTGCGAGGCGCGGGCGCAGAAATCTGACAGCGCCTCGGTTGTTGTGATCGTTTCCATGCGTGCCTTGTCGTTCTGTCCTGCCACTCTACAGATGCCTCGTGAACGGGCAACCTGTGATTGCGGCTCCTAGATGTGGATCGGCGTCCGGTCCCCACTGGCAAAGCGGCGCAGCACGGCGGGGTAAAGCTCGTGCTCTCGCGCCAGCACGCGCGCGGCCAGCGTCTCTGGCGCTTCTCCCGGCACCACCGGGACCTTCGCCTGACCAAGGATCGGCCCGTCATCAAGGTGCGGCGTGACCTCGTGCACGGTGCATCCGTGTTCCGTCTCTCCCGCCGCGAGGGCCCGCGCGTGGGTGTCGAGCCCGCGGTATTTCGGCAGAAGCGAGGGGTGAATGTTCAGCATCCGGCCCGACCAGCGATCGACGAACCCCGCCGTCAGGACGCGCATGAACCCGGCAAGGCAGATGATGTCGGGCGCGGCCTCGGTAATGCGGTCGTGCAGAACCGCCTCGAATGCCGGGCGGTCGCCCTTGAACGGGCGGTGATCGACCACCGCCGTCTCGACCCCCATCTCGGCGGCGCGGGCAAGGCCGCCCGCATCGGCGGAATTGGCAAGGACAAGGCAGGGACGCGCGGGATGGTCGTCTACCATGCTGCGCACCAGCGCCACCATGTTCGACCCACCGCCCGAAATCAGGATCGCGACGCGGCGCGTCACGCAAGCGCCCCCGAATACCGGACGCCCTTGCCTTCGACGACGCGACCCAGCGGCACGACCGTCTCGCCCGCTTCGTGCAGCGCGACGGCGACGGCTTCGGCCTCGGACGCGGCGGCGACAACGATCATCCCGATCCCGGCATTGAACGTCTTCAGCATCTCGGCCTCTTCGACGCCGCCCACCTCGGCCAGCCAGCGGAACACGGGTGGCAGTTTCCATGCGGTCAGATCTACTTCGGCCCCAAGCGCGTCAGGCAGGACACGCGGCAGGTTCTCGGTGATGCCGCCGCCGGTGATATGCGCCAGCCCATGCACGCCGCCCGTCTTGATCGCCGCCAGCGCCGGTTTGACGTAGAGCCGCGTGGGCGTCAGCAGCGCCTCGCCCAGCGTGCCGTCGCCAAAGGGCGAGGCCGCGTCCCAGCCCAGCCCCGACATCTCGACGATGCGGCGCACCAGCGAATAGCCGTTCGAATGCACCCCGTCCGAGGTGAGGCCCAGAAGCACATCGCCCTCACCCACGCCCGCAGGCAGCGCCGTGCCGCGTTCCATCGCGCCGACGGCAAAGCCTGCAAGGTCGAAATCCGCGCCCTCGTACATGCCCGGCATCTCGGCGGTTTCGCCCCCGATCAGCGCGCAGCCTGACCGCACGCAACCCTCGGCGATGCCTTCGACGATCGCGGTCGCGCGGTCCACGTCCAGCGCGCCGGTGGCGAAATAGTCGAGGAAAAACAGCGGCTCGGCGCCCTGGCACACAAGGTCGTTCACGCACATCGCCACAAGGTCGATGCCCACGCCGCCGACATGGCCGGTATCGATGGCGATCCGCAGCTTGGTGCCGACACCGTCGGTCGCGGCGACCAGCACGGGATCGGTGAACCCCGCCGCCTTCAGGTCGAACAACCCGCCGAACCCGCCCAGCCCAGCCATGACACCGGGCCGCATCGTGCGCTTGGCGGCGGGCTTGATCCGTTCCACCAGCGCGTTGCCCGCGTCGATATCCACCCCTGCCTCTGCATAGGTCAGGCCGTTCTTGGCTTGGCTCATGGTCGGTCCCTCGTTTTGCGCCCCGGATACGCGAGCCGTGCGCGCGAGTCCACGGCCCTTGACGCCCCTCGCCGCCATTGCCAAACACGTGCGCGGAGGGCCTGTAGCTCAATTGGTTAGAGCAGAGCGCTCATAACGCTTTGGTTGCGGGTTCAAGTCCTGCCGGGCCTACCACCCTTCCCCTCACTTGGGCGTGAGTGCGTCTTGCGCCGCCGCCCGCCCTTCGGCAAGACAGGCCCGACGGGAGAGATGCCATGCCGGACAAACGCGCCGCCGATTACCTTGCCGAACGGCTTTACGAGGCCGGGTGCCGCCACGCCTTCGGAATGCCCGGAGGAGAGGTGCTGACGCTGGTCGACGCGCTGGAAAAGGCGGGCATTTCCTGCGTGCTGGCCCGCCACGAAAACGCCGCCGCCTTCATGGCCGAAGGGGTCTGGCACCGCACAGGCGCGCCCGGCATCCTGATTGCCACGCTGGGCCCCGGCATCCTGAACGGCATCAACGCCATCGCAAATGCCCATCAGGACCGCGTGCCGCTGATCGTGCTGGCGGGTTGCGTCGACGCGGCAGAGGCCGAAACCTATACCCACCAGGTCGTGGACCAGCAGGCGGTGCTCCGCCCGATCACCAAGGCGTCGTTCCGGCTGACGGCAGAGGCCTGCGACATCGTCGCCGACAAGGCCGTGACCATCGCGACCGAGGACCGCCCCGGCCCGGTCCATATCGACGTGCCCATCGGTGTCGCGAATACCCCCGTCACCGTGGCGCGCCTGACCCGCAGGCCCGCCGCCATGCCCGCCGTGCCCGCCGACCTTTCTCAAGCCGCGGCGTGGCTGTCAGAGGCCGAGCGCCCGGTGATGATCGCAGGCCTCGATGCGATGAACGAAGATGCGGGCGACGCCGTGCGGGGCATGGCCGAACGCTTCCGGATACCCGTCATCACGACCTACAAGGCCAAGGGGATTCTGGATGAAGATCACGCCCTAAGCCTTGGCGGTGCGGGGCTTTCTCCACTTGCCGATTCGGCGCTGGTGCCCTTCGTGCAGCAATCCGACCTGATCCTGTGCGCCGGATATGACCCGATCGAGATGCGGCCCGGCTGGCGCGACGTGTGGGACCCCGCCCGCACCCGCGTGATCGACATCGCCGCCGTGCCGAACCACCAGTACATGCACCAGGCCACGCTCAACGTCGTGGGCAACACCCGCGCCACGCTCGAGGCCTTGTCGAAGGCGGCCACGCCGCGTGAGACTTGGGCGAATGGCGAGGTGCAGGCGGTCAGGTCCGAATTGGCAAAACTGTTCCCGGTCAATGACCTGTGGGGCGCAGCTGCGGTGATAGACGAGGTCGAGGCGGCCTTGCCCGCCGACGCCATCGCCACCGTCGACAGTGGCGCGCACCGCATTCTCCTCAGCCAGATGTGGACCTGCCGCGCGCCGCGCACGCTGCTGCAATCCTCGGCGCTTTGCACGATGGGCTGCGCGATGCCGCTGGCGTTTGGCGCGAAACTGGCCGAACCCGACCGCCCGGTCGTGGCCTTCGTGGGCGATGCCGGGTTCATGATGGTCGCCGGAGAGGTCTCCACCGCGCTCGACCTCGGCCTGCCGGTCATCATCGTGGTCTTCGTCGACGCCTCCCTCGCCCTGATCGAGAAGAAGCAGCGCGAGCGGCAATTGCCCAACGCCGCCGTCGATTTCGGCCATTTCGATTTCGCGGCCATCGCCCGCGGTTTCGGCGGGTACGGTCACACGGTCCGTTCCCGCGAAGAGCTGCACGCCGCCATGGCAACGGCGCTGACCGCCGACCGCGTCACCGTGATCGCGGCGGAGATTGACCGCCAGTCTTACGATGGGAGGATCTGACATGCCGGGACCGCTGGACGGACTTTTCGTGCTGGACCTGTCGCGCATCCTCGCCGGGCCGACCTGCACGCAGCTTCTGGGCGATCTGGGGGCCGAGGTCATCAAGATCGAGGCGCCGGGCAAAGGCGACGATACGCGCGGCTGGGGGCCACCTTACGTGATGGGCGAAGACGGACAGCCGACGGATTTGTCGGCCTACTACATGTGCGCCAACCGCAACAAGAAATCCGTGACGGTCGATCTTGCGTCTGCCGAGGGGCAGGAGACCATCCGCAAGCTCGCCGCCCGCGCCGATGTGGTGATCGAGAATTTCAAACCCGGCGGGCTGGCCAAGTACGGGCTGGATCACGCGACGCTCTGCGCGGCGCATCCGGGCCTTGTCTATTGTTCGATCAGCGGGTTCGGGCAAACCGGACCGAACCGCGACAAGCCCGGATACGACCTGATGGCGCAGGGCTATGGCGGGATCATGTCGCTGACCGGAGAGGCCGACAGACCGCCCATGAAGGTCGGCGTGGGCATCGCGGACGTGATGTGCGGGATGTACGCGACTGTCGGCATCCTCGCCGCGCTGCGCCACCGCGACCGGACGGGCGAAGGCCAGCACATCGACCTCGCGCTGGTGGACACGCAAATGGCGTGGCTGATCAACCAGGGCACCAATTACCTGACCTCGGGCAATGTGCCGTCGCGGATCGGCAACGCGCATGTGAACATCGTGCCCTACGACGTCTTTGCAACCTCCGACGGGCACGTGATTGTCGCGGTGGGCAACGACGCGCAGTTCGCGCGCTTCTGCGATTTCCTCGGCCAGCCCGGCTGGGCCGACGACCCGGATTTCGCCACCAACACCGCCCGCCTGAACAACCGCGCGCGGCTGGAGCCGATGATCGCCGACGCCATGCGTCAGCACGCCATGGACGCGGTGATCGCGGGGCTTGAAGCGCGCAAGGTACCGGTCGGCCCGGTCAACGACGTGGCGCAGGCGCTTGGATCGGACCAGGCGCAGGCGCGGGGCATGACGGTGTCGATGCCCGTGCCGGGCAGCGCGGACGGGGCGGTGACGCTCTTGGGCAATCCGCTCAACTTCTCGGCCACGCCCGTCACCTACCGCCGCCCGCCACCTTCGGTCGGTGCGGATACCGACGAGGTCCTGTCCTCCCTCGACCCGTGATCGCGGCGAGTTGATTTGGTGCATCGGCGGTAAGTTGGGACAAGGCAGGCGTCACCCAAGACCGGAGAACCGCCATGCGCCCCCTGCTCGCCGCCCTGTTTCTTGCCCTGTCACTGTCGCCCGCCGCCGCGCTTGAACCGCGCGACGGATGGGTCGTCTTGCCCACGATCCATACCTATGCCGACCTCGTCCAGCGGGTGCGCGCGGCGGTGAAGGACGCGCCCATCAACATCGTGACACAGGCCAGCGCCAGCGATGGCGCGCGGATGCAGGGGCACACGATCCCCGGCAACCGCGTCTTCGGGCTGTATCGCAACGATTACGCCCGCCGGATGCTCGACGCATCCGTCGCGGCGGGGATCGAGGCACCGATCCGCCTGTACGTGACCGAGAACGCCGACGGCACGGCCACGCTCAGCTACAAGACCCCCACGGCGGTCTTCGCCCCCTATTTCGACGAGGGCGGTCTGGCCTTGTCGGACCTCGCCGCCGAGCTTGACACGGTCTTTTCGCAGATCGCCCAAAACGCGGGCAATCCATGAGCCGCGCCGCGAAAAACGCGCCATCGGCAAAGTGTTGCGGGATATGCGGGGGGCGCCGGGCAGGTTCCGGCTCACACCCTGTCACGACATGGTGATGTTGCATATGCAAGGATTGTGCGACGGGGGTACGGCACGCTACGCCACCTTGGACCGCTTTGGCAGCAAGGACAGTTGAGCGATGCACCATGACCAGTTCGGCTACCCCGTAACCGTGTCCAGTCCCGATGCCGGCAAGGCGTGGGACAGCCTGGTGACCGCCTTTCTTGCCCATTCGGCAGCGGCGCCCGAACATCTGGGCGCGGCGCTGGCGGCCGATCCCGATTTTGCCATGGCCCACGCCGCCAAGGGCCTGTTCTACGTCCTGCTGGGCCGGCGCGAATTGATGGACACCGCGCAAGAGGCGCACGCCGCCGCCCTTGCCGCCGCCGACCGCATCCCGCCGACCGACCGCGAGATCGGCGTGGTCCGTGCACTGACGGCCTACCTTGCCGGGCGTCCGAGCCAGGCCGTGGCCGAGATGGAGGTGATCCTCGCCACCCATCCCGAAGACGCCTTTGCCATGAAGCTTGGCCACGCGATCCGCTTCGTTCTGGGTGACAGCAAGGGCATGCGCGCCTCGATCGAGGCGGTCCTGCCGCATTACGCGCCAGACCACCCTGCGCGCGGCTACCTGATGGGATGCTATGCCTTCGCGCTGGAAGAGACCGGGGAGTACGAACAGGCCGAAACCGCGGGCCGGATGGGGCTTTCGCTGTGCCCCGACGACGCATGGGGGCTGCATGCGGTTGCGCATGTGCATGACATGACGGGCAATTCCCGCGCGGGCCTCGGCTGGCTGACCGGGCGGGAAGCGGCCTGGGCACATTGCAACAATTTCCGCTACCACGTCTGGTGGCACAAGGCGCTGATGCATCTCGACCAGGGGGAGACCGCAACCGTGCTCGCCCTATACGACGACCAGATCCGGGCCGAGAAGACCGACGATTACCGCGACATCTCGAACGCGACATCGCTGCTATCCCGGCTGGAGCTTGATGGCGTCGAGGTCGGCGACCGGTGGGAGGAACTGGCGGACCTGTGTGCCAACCGGACCGAAGACGGCTGCCTGATCTTCGCCGATCTGCACTACATGCTGGCGCTGGTCGGCGGGCGGCGGGAGGCGGCCGTGGGCACGATGCTCAAACGACTGCATGCCGATGCGCGGGCCACCTCCAGAACAGAGATCACGGCGCGCATGGCGCGTCCGGGCCTCAGCGCCGCGACCGGGCTCGAAGCGTTTGGCGACGGGGATTACCGCAGCGCGTTTCTGAACCTCGCCCATGCGCGCGGCACGATGCAGCAGGCCGGCGGCAGCCATGCCCAGCGCGACGTGTTCGAACGCCTGACGATCGACGCGGGCATCCGCGCCGGATTCCTCGACGAGGCCGAGGACATCCTGCGTGACCGCACCCGCCGCCGCGCGGGCCGCGAGGATCGCTTTGCCACGGTTCGGATGGACCTGATCGCAGATGCCCGCGGCCCATGGTCCGCGCATGACCGGCTTCCGGCGGAATAGCCCGCCATGGCGAGCCTTGCCGATCCCCACGCAATCCCGCAAAACGCGGCCACCATGGCGACGCCCGTACAGAAAGTGCGCGATATCCGGCTGGATTTCTTCCGCGGCATCGCGATGTTCATCATCCTTCTCGCCCATACGCCGGGCAACCTGTGGACGCGCTGGATCCCGGCGCGCTGGGGCTGGTCGGACGCGACCGAGATGTTCGTCTTCTGCTCGGGCATGGCCAGCGCCATTGCCTTCGGCAAGCTGTTCCAGACCCGTGGACTGGGCTGGGGCAGCCTGCGCATCAGCTTCCGCGTCTGGCAGGTCTACTGGGCGCATATCGGCCTCTTCATGGTGATCCTCGCCACCATGCTGGCCGTCAACGCGCTGGGGTTCGACCTGCGCGACTATGTCGGGCAGCTGAACCTCTACCCCTTCCTCAACAACCCCGAGGGCAACGTGATCGGCCTCATGACGCTGACCTATGTGCCCAACTATTTCGACATCCTGCCGATGTACCTCGTGATCCTCGCCATGATCCCGCTGGTCATGGCGCTGGCGCGGATCGACGTGCGGCTGGTGGCGCTGTTCGTGGGCGCGGTGTGGCTGGCCGCGAACCTTGAAATTGCCGAGCTGTGGCAGGACGGTGACATCACGCCCCTGCAATTGCCCGCGCAGTTGTGGTTCCCCGAAGGTTCGAACGCGCGGCCGTGGTTCTTCAACCCGTTCGGGTGGCAACTGGCCTTCTTTACCGGCTTCGCCCTGATGATCGGCTGGATCCCCACCCCGCCGGTGAACCGCTGGCTGATCGGCCTCGCCGTGGTTTTCGTCGTCTGGTCGTTCTTCTTCTCGTCCGTGGGCCTGCGCAATTTCGGGTGGCTGCCCGAGTGGTGGGACCCGGTGCGCGATACCCTGCGCGGCTGGCGGCGCGACATGGGCGTCTTGGCGCACAAGACCGATTTCGGCCTCCTGCGCTATCTGCACATGCTGGCGCTGGCCTACCTTGCATGGGTTCTCGTGGGCCCCGGCGGCGCGCGCCTGACAGCGCATGACGCGCTGCAGCCGGTGATGCGGCTGATCGTGAAGGTCGGGCAGCAATCACTGGCGGTCTTCGTCTTCTCGATGCTGCTGGCGCGGCTTCTGGGCGTGTGGCTCGACGAGACCTCGACCCTGTCGGACAGCGGGCGGCTCGTGCGTGATCCGTGGATCAACGCGGGTGTGAACCTCGCCGGCTTCGGCCTGATCATCGGCTGCGCCTACATCGCGGGCTTTTACAAGTCGCAGCCGTGGAAGGTGCGCAAGTGATCCGGCGCGAGGTCCTGCGCCTGCTGGCCGCCGTGGCGGCCACGCCCGCCGCCGCCGTGGGCAGCGGTGGTGGAGGCATGGGACCGCGCGTCGTGTCGGAGGCACCGTTCAGCGAGGCGCTGCTGAACATGATGGCGCGCAAGATCGCTGCACGCCCTTACCAGCCGCGCCCCATGGTGCCCGACGCGTGGCAGAAGATGAGCTATGACGAATACAAGTCGATCTGGTTCAACACGCAAAAGGCCGTCTGGTCGGGCACCGATGCGCCGCTGCGCGTCGACCTCTTCCACCCCGGCCTCTACTTTCCCTCGCCCGTGCGCGTCGCCGTGGTCGAGGACGGGATCGCCCGCGAACTGGGATTCGACTGGGACCTCTTCGACAAGACCGACCGCGCGCCGGACCTGCCGCTTGACGGCGTCGGCGGCTATTCCGGCCTGCGCCTGCGCACCCCCCTGACCGGTGACGGCAATTTCCAGGAATACGCCGTCTTCCAGGGCGCCAGCTATTTCCGGGTGATCGGCAAGGGGGAGGTCTATGGCCTGTCGGCCCGCGGCCTCGCCATCGACACCGCCGGCAAGATGGGAGAGGAATTTCCCGACTTCACCCGGTTCTGGGTCGAACGCCCCGACGCGGATGCAACGATGCACCGCGTTCACGCCCTGATGGAAAGCCCCTCGGTCACAGGCATCTACCATTTCGACCTGACGCCGGGCGACGACGCCATCGTCGACGTGCGCGTCACGCTTTGGCCGCGCCGGGCGCTCGACAACCTGGGCATCGCGCCCCTGACGTCGATGTTCTTCTTCGACGAGACGAACCGCACGGGGTTCGACGATTTCCGCCCCGCCGTACATGACAGCGACGGGCTGACCGTCCTGAACGGCAATGGCGAGGCGCTGTGGCGACCGCTCGCCAACCCGCGCGAATTGCAGGTGTCGAGCTTTGTCGACACCGATCCGCAGGGTTTCGGGCTTGGACAACGCGCGCGCGGCTTTTCCGATTTTGCCGACCTCGAAGCGCTTTACCACAAGCGCCCGACGCTCTGGATCACGCCGGGAGAGGCTTGGGGAAAAGGCGCCGTCACGCTGGTCGAAATCCCGACGGACAAGGAAATCTACGACAATATCGTCGCCTACTGGCGCCCGCGCGAGCCGCTGGCGGCGGGGTCGGAACACAGCCTCAGCTATCGCATGACGTGGACCGACGACGCGCCGCGCGTGAAGGATGTGGCGCGGGTTCTGAACACGCGCATGGGGCGTGGCCATGTGTTCAAGGAAAAGATCACCGCAGCGATCGATTTCGAACCGCATCCTGCCTTGGGCGAGGACTGGGACGATCTGGTCATCCACACCTCCAGCAACCGCGGCAAGGTGTCCGAAGGTATCTTGCAGACGAACCCTGAAACCGGCGGCCCACGGCTGGCCTTCAGTTTCGAACCGGGTGAGGCGCGGTCGATGGAATTGCGCGCGCAGCTGATGCGCGACCATGCCTCGGTTTCCGAAGTTTGGCTGTATCGATGGACGGCGTGACCGCTCCGCTTTCTACGGCGGATGTCCCGCCCGAGGCGCCGCTGGCACAGCCCGTGCAGGCGCTGGACCGGGCCGAGTACGACGCATCCGCCCCCGGCATCGTGGCGGCCGCCCAGATCTGGGCGTGGCGCGCGGCGATCTTCCTGCCCGCGCTTGGCACAACGGCGTGGATGACGGGCACCTTTGCCCGCTGGCGTGCCGATGACGGGTTTGCGTGGCTGGAATGGGTGCTTGTGGGGCTGGTTGCCCTCACCTTCTTCTGGATCTGCCTTGCGGTCAGCACCGCCACGGTGGGCCTTGTCCGTCTGGCCATGCAGCGCCCTGCCGCGACGGATGCGCAGCCTGATGCGTTGCGCGTCGCGCTGCTGGTCCCGATCTATCACGAGGACCCGGCAGAGGTCTTCGGCAACGCCGCCGCGATGATGCGGGCACTGGCCGAGGCCGGAAAAGCCCACGCGTTCGAGCTGTTCATCCTGTCCGACACGCAGGAACCGCGCCTTGCCGGGATCGAGCGCGCGGCGTTTGCCGCCCTGCGCGCCACGCTACCCAACGGCCCGCCCGTCTGGTACCGCCGCCGCGCCCGGAACACGGAAAAGAAAAGCGGCAACATCGCCGACTGGACCCGCCGCTGGGGCGGGGCGTATGACGCGATGGTGGTGCTGGATGCCGACAGCCTGATGTCGGCCGAGGCGCTGACGCGACTGGCCGACGAAATGGCCGCCGACCCGTCGGCGGGCCTGATCCAGTCCGCCCCGGCGCTGATCGGGTCGAATACGCTCTTTGGCCGGGTGCAACAGTTTTCCTCGGCCATATGCGGCGCGCTTCTGGCACACGGGCTGGCCAGCTGGACCGATAGCGAGGGCAATTACTGGGGCCACAACGCGATCCTCCGCACGCGTGCGTTCGCCGCCTGCGCGGGCCTGCCTGCCATGCCGTCGCTGCGCGGCAAGGGCGGCCTGATCCTGAGCCACGATTTCGTCGAGGCGGGCCTTCTGCGCCGCGCCGGCTGGGCCGTGCGCTTTTTGCCCGAGATCAAGGGGTCCTACGAGGAACCCCCCGCCACGCTCATCGACTTTGCCCTGCGCGACCGACGCTGGTGCCACGGCAACCTGCAGCACCTGATGCTTCTGGGCACGCGCGGGTTTCACGCGGTGTCGCGGTTCCACCTGCTGAACGGCGCGGTCAGCTACCTGTTGTCGCCCATCTGGTTCATCCTGCTGGTGATCTGGGCGCTTCTGGGCAATGGCGACAACAGCGTGATCCGCTACTTCTCGGACGACAACCCGCTCTACCCCGAATGGCCCGAGATGTCGGGCGTGTCGTCCCTGCTGATCCTCGTCTTCATGTACGGGATGCTGCTGGCACCCAAGGTGATGGGCGCGGCGTCGCTGTGGATGACGGGGATGACGCCCGCGCGGCTGGGTGGATGGGCGCAGTTCGCGCTGTCCTTCGTGCTGGAGGTCGCGGCCTCGATCCTCTTCGCGCCGATCATGATGGTGCAGCAACTGGTGGCGGTCTTGCGCTGCCTGACCGGGGTGCAGCCGTCATGGGCACCGCAGGCGCGCAAGGGGGGCAGTTACGGGCTGTGGACCGTGGCCAAGTTCCACGCGCTGGAAACCGTCAGCGGCTGGCTCCTGATGCTCGGGATGGGGCTGGGCGTCGTGTCGCTGTGGCTCTTGCCCATCGCGATCAGCCTTGCCTTCGCGGTGCCCCTGTCGCTGGCCTCGGGGATCGATTTGACACGCTGGCGGATCACGCGGCGGTGGATGGCAACGCCCGAGATCCTCGACGCGCCACGCATCATCCGCCTTGCCCGCCGGTCCCGCGCGCAGTTCCGCGCCATGCTGGACCAGGTCACGCCGGCCGAATGACGCGTGGGAGAATTTTCGCAGGAAAATTCTCCCACGCATAAAGTTCGTACGAACTTTATGCGCCCCAACCACCGCCACCGGGGGTCTGCATCCCGAACACCGCGCCTGCGGGCAGGTCGATCTCGTCATTGCCTTTCAGGTCGATGCGCCGCCCGTCCGGCATCTCGGCCCAATCGACGCCCACCGCGCCCGGTGACCCGCCTTCGACGCCGAACGGCGGCACCACCCGGTGCGAGCAGAGCGTGGTGACCGTCACCGGCACGAGGAATCGCAGGAGCCGCGTGCAGCCGTGCCCGCCGCGCCAGCGCCCCTTGCCGCCCGAGCCATCCCGCACGCTCCAATGCTCCAGCCGCACGGGGAAGCGATTTTCGAGGATCTCGGGATCGGTCGAGCGGGTGTTGGTCATGTGCGTCTGCACCGCGTCGCAGCCGTCGAACCCCGGCCCCGCGCCCGTCCCGCCGCAGATCGTCTCATAGTTCTGGAAGTCGTCATTGCCCCAGACGAAGTTGTTCATCGTCGCCTGGCTGCCCGCGATCACGCCCAGCGCACCGTAAAGCGCGTTGCAGGCCGCCTGGCTGACCTCGGTATTGCCGGAGATCACGGCGGCCGGGTATTCGGGGTTCAGCATCGACCCTTCCGGCACCACGATGTCGAGCGGTTTGAGGCACCCTTCGTTCAAAGGGATCGCCGCCCCCACCATGGTGCGGAAGACATACAGCACCACCGCCCGGCTGATCGATTTCGGCGCGTTGTAATTGCCGGCCTGCTGCGGCGAGGTGCCCGTGAAATCGATCCGCGCCGACCGCGCCGCACGATCGACCGTGACCTTCACGCGGATCCGCGCGCCTTCGTCCATGGGGTAGTCGAATGTGCCGTCTGTCAGCCGGTCGATCACCCGGCGCACGCTTTCCTCGGCATTGTCCTGCACGTGGCCCATATAGGCCTTCACGACGTCGAGCCCGTAACGCTCGACCACCTTCAACAGCCCCTGCCGCCCGGTCTCGTTCGCCGCCACCTGCGCCTTCAGGTCGGCCATGTTCTGGCTCACGTTCCGGCATGGATACCGGCCCGAGCGGAGGACGGATTCAGCCTCTTCCTCAAGCAGCCGCCCGCGGTCCACCAGCTTGACGTTGTCGATCAGCACGCCTTCCTCGTCGATATGGGTGCTGTCCGGCGGGGCCGATCCGGGCGTGCGCCCGCCGATATCGGCATGGTGCCCGCGAGAACCCAGCCAGAAGACCGGCGTGCCACCCACGAAGACCGGCGTGACAACCGTCACGTCCGGCAGATGCGTGCCACCGTTGAAGGGCGAGTTGAGCATGTAGGCGTCGCCCTCGGCCACGTCGGGGTTGAGGCGCATCACCGTCTTGATCGAATCCGACATCGACCCGAGGTGCACCGGCACGTGAGGGGCGTTCGCCACCAGGTCGCCCTCGGCATCGAAGATCGCGCAGGAAAAGTCGTAGCGTTCCTTGATGTTGACCGACCATGACGTGTTGGCGAGCGTTGCGCCCATCTGGTCGGCCACCGACATGAAGAGGTTGTTGAAGACTTCCAGCAGGATCGGATCCGCCTTGGTTCCCGCCGCCTGCACGCGGGCCTTTGCGGTGGTGCGGGTGAGGATCAGGTTGCCCATCGCGTCGACCTCAGCCGCCCAACCCGGTTCGATCACGTTGGTGCCGGTCGCCTCGGTGATGATGGCGGGTCCGTCGATGCGCTGACCGGTCGCCATGTCGTCGCGCGCGTATAGCGGCGTGTCCTGCGCCTGCCCCTCGAACACGACGCTCAGCCGCGCGCGGATGCCCGCACCTTCGCCCACCGGCGCGGGTGCCGGGGCCTCTCCGGTTGCGCCCACGGCCTCGACACTGACCATGTCGAACAGGACCGCGCGTTCCGGCGAGGCAAAGCCGAACCGCGCGCGGTGCGCGTCTTCGAAAGCCGCTTTCATGGCATCGGTCGCGCCCCATTCAACCTCCAGCGCCTGGTGCGATCCGTCATAGCGCAGATGCGCGCGCGCCAGCGTCCGCACATCGTCGATGCCTTGCGCGCGCACTTCCTCCTCGGCCTCCGACGCGACCCTCTCCAGCGCGCGTTCCGCTGCCGCGATGTCTTCCAGCGGTGCATCGACCTGCGCTTCCCGCAGGGCGCGGATGTCGGCAAGACCCATGCCATAGGCCGACAACACCCCGGCATGCGGGTGCAGGAACACGCGCGTCATGCCAAGCGCATCGGCCACGAGGCAGGCATGTTGCCCCCCCGCCCCGCCAAAACACTGCAGGGTGTATCCGGTCACGTCATGCCCGCGCTCGACGCTGATCTTCTTGATGGCGTTGGCCATGTTGTCGACCGCGATCTTGAGGAAGCCTTCGGCCATCTCCTCGGGCGAGAGGGGGGCGGCACCTGTATCGGCGGCCACCTCCTGCGCCAGCGACTCGAACCGGGTGCGCACCGCGTCGGCATCCAGCGGTTCGTCGCCGCCGGGGCCGAACACGGCGGGGAAATGGGCCGGGTTCAGCTTGCCCAGCATCACGTTGCAATCGGTGACCGTCAGCGGCCCGCCCCGGCGGTAGCAGGCGGGTCCGGGATCGGCGCCCGCGCTTTCCGGGCCCACCTGGAACCGGCCGTCGCGGTAGGTGCAGATCGACCCGCCGCCTGCCGCCACGGTGTGGATGTCCATCATCGGCGCACGCATCCGCACGCCCGCGACCTCGGTCTCGAAACTGCGTTCGTAATCGCCCGCGTAGTGGCTCACATCGGTCGAGGTGCCGCCCATGTCGAAGCCGATCAGCCGGTCGTATCCCGCGGCGCCGGCTGTCTGGACCATGCCGACGATACCGCCCGCCGGGCCGCTGAGGATCGCGTCCTTGCCCTGGAACAGCTGCGCATCCGTCAGCCCGCCATTCGACTGCATGAAGTAAAGCGCCTGCGCCGCCCGCCCGAGGTCCAGCGCGCCCGAGACCTGGTCGACATAGCGCCGCAGGATCGGCGAGAGGTAGGCATCGACCACCGTCGTATCGCCCCGCCCGACGAGCTTCGCCAGCCGCGACACCTCGGCACTGGTGGAGACCTGTGTGAACCCGATCTCGCGCGCGATTTCGGCCGCGCGGGCCTCGTGCACGGGGTTGAGGTAGGCGTGCAAACCCGCGATGGCGACGGCGCGGATGCCGTCGTCGAAGGCGTCCTGCAATGCCGCGCGGGTCGCATCCTCGTCCAGCGGCGTCAGCACCTCTCCCTCGGCATCCAGCCGCTCGGGCAGTTCGGCCACCCGGTCGTACAACAGGTCAGGACGCTTGATGGCGAGGTCGAACAGGCGCGGGCGCGTCTGGTAGCCGATCTTCAGCAGGTCGCGGAAGCCTTGGGTGATGAGCAGCAGAACCCGCTCCCCCTTGCGCTCCAACAGCGCGTTGGTCGCGACGGTCGTGCCCATCTTGACCGCGCCGATCAGGTTGTCGGCAAAGGCGCCTTTCGTGCCGGTCAACTGGCGGATGCCTTCGACCGCCGCATCGGCATAACGTTCGGGGTTCTCGCTGAGCAGCTTGTGGGTCAGGATCGCGCCGTCGGGCGTGCGCGCGACCACGTCGGTGAAGGTCCCGCCCCGGTCGATCCAGAACTCCCAACGTCCACTCATCGCGCCCTCCCGCTTCCGGCAGGTGGAGATGGCCTCAACGCTGACAATTTGTCAACGATTTGTCATTTTGTGCTGCAGGATTTCAGGAGTGCCGGAAATGTTAGGGACGCAGCGGCAGGCTTTCGGCCCAGTCCAGCACCATGTCGGCCCATCCCGGCGGAACGCCGTGCCCCCCGGCGAAAAGCGCGAATTCCAGCGCGCTTCCCGGCGCGCAGTCTTCCCAGCGCCGCCGCCAGAACGTCTCTCCCACCTCGAAGGCCGAGGGCCGGGTCTGGCGGCATCCGTTCTCGGTGCGGAACAGGTCCATCGCGTAGAAGGCGTCGCCCTGGTGAAAGGCCATGCCGTTGCGCTCGCCAAGGTAGCGACCTTCCAGCGGCACGGTGCCGTCGCGCCAGCCATGGGTGTGCAAGAGCCGCACCGGACCGGCGCAATCGACGGGATGCGGGCGCCAGAACGATCCGCTCACCGGTGCATAGGCCATGAACTGGTCAGGCCGCGCGCAGGCGGCATAGGTCACCATCGACCCGCCGATGGAAAAGCCCGCCAACACCGCGCGATCCGGGTCCACGCCGAACCGCTCTGCCGCGTCCGCGAGGACGGCGTCGAAGAACGCCGTCTCGTCCCGCTGCGGCGGCCAGTTGGGATGAAAGGACCAGCTGGTGCCTTGCCCGTTCGGGCGCGTCAGGCCCTGCGGCGCGATATAGGCCCAGCCGCGTTCCGTCGCACGCCGCGACGTGCCGCCATTGCGGACAAGCGACGCGGCCTGCCCGCGAAACCCGTGCAGGAACATCATCACCGGGTACGGGCCTTCGCCCTCGGGCAGGACGATGTGATAGGAGCCTTCCGCGATCTCGCAGGGCGCATCGACCCCGCCGCAGGTCTGTGCCCATGCCGCCGGGGCGAGGACCACCGCCGCGAGGCAGGCTTGCAAGAGCCTGACGAGCCTCACCCTTCTACTACCGGAAGCCCGCGTTTCAGCCATCCCGGCCCGGCGCGTGACCCCAGCATTCCCTCGGGCACGTCGATGATGCGGGTGAACCCCGCCTGTTCCAGCCTGCGCGACATGCGCGCCGACCGCACGCCGCGCGCACAGATCAGCGCGATGGGCCGGGCGGTGTCGCCTTCGGCCAGCGCCGTCAGCGCGGCGACGAAATCGTCGCGCCGCATGTCGAGCGGTGCCGCGCCCGCGCCCACGCCCGTCAGCTTCCATTCGTCGGGGCGGCGGATGTCGATCAGCAGGATGTCGCCAGAGGAGGCGGCGGCATGCGCTTCTTCCGGCGTCATCTCGGCCCCTTCGAATTCGGGCTGCAGGGTCCAGACGGCAAAGCCGCCCGCCGCCGCGGCGCCCGCGGCCAGCATCAGGTTGCGACGTGTCAGCACCGACATTTCAGCCTTCCCCCGCATAGCGCGACACGATGGCAACCGCCTGTTCCGCCGGCAGCACGGGCGGCAACAGTGTCAGCACCTCGCCCGCGCCGCTCAGCAGGTAGATATGCGCGCCGTGGGAATAGATCGGGCCATGCTCCGGGTCGTCGAACAGGTGCTCGAATTCCACGCGATAGGCGTCATAGGCGACCTGCAACGCCTCTTCCGTGCCGGTCAGGCCGACAATTCGCGGGCTGTATTCCGCCAAGGCCGGCCCCATCGTGTCCACCGTGTCGAGCTTGGGGTCGATGGTGACCATCACGGGCACCACCTCCACCCCGCGTTCGGAGAGGCCCTCCGCCATCTCGGCCATCAGCGGCAAGGCCGCCGAGCAGATGCCCGGACAGGTCGCGTAGCCGAAGAACAGCAGCTGCATGCGGCCTTGCGGTTCGGCCTCTGTCCGCGCGGCGCCGGTGTGATCGACCAGCGCGAACGGCCCGCCAAGGTCCCAAGGCAGCGGGGTCACCGCCTTGGGCAAGTCCGCCGCGGCGACGCGACCTTCCGGGGCGCCGGAGGTGTCGGAATGCACCTCGGTCCCGTGCGCGGCGGCCATGCCGCCCCACAGCGCCAGCGCCGCCGCGAGCAACCTCATTCGTGCAGGCCCTTGATGAACTCGGCCTCTTCCTCGACCCCGAGGCCCAGGTACCCGTCCGCCTCGATCGCGGCGTTGACGCGTGGGTCGCGCCGGAACCACGGGCCCTTGCCCTTGGCTTCGGGGTTGGCGGCGGCCCATTTCTTGGTCCAGGTGTTCGCCTTGACCCACTCTTCGGCCCCCACGGTGCGGATCTTCTGGACGAGGTAGACATTGGTCGCGCCAAGGTCCGGGTCCTCGATCATCAGGCCGTCCACTTCGACGTCCTGCCCGCAATAGGGCAACAATTCCAGCGCCGCGCCGGTGAAGGCCGGTTGCGAGTTCTTGTTGGGGAAGACAAGCACGTTGTCCGCCGCGCGTACGAGGCCAAGCTGCCGCCGCCCGTCGCCGCAATTGTCGGGGCAATCGCCCGTCAACTCGCACAGGATGTCGACGACCTTGGCTTCGAACAGCGCGGGCTGCTCGGCATAGAGGTTCCATGACCGCGCCTCGGACCCTTCCGAGAAATCCTGCGCCGCCAGCGGTGCGGCGACCAGCGCGAGTGCTGCTGCAATCCAGTGTTTCATGGTCTCACGCTCCTCAGTTCTTGGGTTTCGGGACGGCAAAGGGCGGCACGACGTCGTAGTCGAGATGCGACAGGTTCGTGATCCCCTCGCTCACCACCTGTTCGACCACGATGTATTTCAGTCCGTCGCGTTCATACAGCATCCCGTCGGCGGTCACCTGGTGGCTGGCGAGCGAGAGTTGCGTGTCGCCCGAGGCAGAGCCGTCATCGCCCTCGATCTTCAGGACCATGTAGACCTGCCCGTCATCGCCCAGAAGGCCCACCGGGATACCCCCCGCCGAGCACCACAGCGCGCAGGTGTGGTGCGCGGTGCCGACGACGGCATCGGGACCGCCCATCACGCCGGAATAGTAACACCAGGTGTCGATGATTTCGCCGGTCACGCTGATCCGTTCCCCGGCGGCAAAACCGCTGGTCGGTAGCGCGAGGGCCATTGCGGCGATGAGGTATCGCATGGGCTTCTCCCTGTTTGGTTGCCTTTGGGTCAGACTGCCAGTTTGCCGGGGCCTTGCCTACGGGGTGCATGATAAACTCGCACCCTTCCGCGATCACGTTTTGTCGAGCCACGCGCCAAGGATGCGGTCTGCCCCGGCCATCCCCCCCGCCCCCGCCACGTCGCGCCGCTGGCCCAGCCGCGCGAGGTAGCCGTCCGCCAGCGGTCCGGGCGCGGCATCCAGCAGCGCGGCGGCGGACAGGAGTTCACCGAGGTCGAGCGCGAACCCGCGCGCGCCCGCCGGGTCCGGGCCGTTGCCGGACGTGGCGCGATGACGTTCCAGCGCGGCATCGAACCCCGCATGCTGCCCGCGCGCGGCATCAAGGACCGCGTCCAGTGCCTCTGCCGCGCGCGGCTCCCGCGCCAGCGTGCGCAGGATGTCGAGGCAGATCACGTTCCCCGACCCTTCCCAGATCGAGTTCAGCGGCGCCTCGCGATACAGCATCGGCATGGGCGTGTCGTTGACGTATCCCATGCCGCCCAGCACCTCCATCGCCTCGGCCACGACGGCGATGCAGCGCTTGTTGTTGATGAATTTCGCGATCGCCACGCCGATCCGGGCAAAGGCGCGGTCCGCTTCACCGGCACCGTCGAAAGCCCGCGCGATGCGGAACCCCAGCGCCGTCGCGGCGGCGGCGTCGAGCACGAGGTCGGCCAGCACCTGCTGCATCAGCGGCTGGTCGATCAGCGTCGCACCGAAGGCCTGCCGCCCCTCGACCCACCATGTCGCCTGCGCCACCGCCGCGCGCATCAGCGCCGCCGGGGCCATCGCGGTGTCGAGCCGCGTGTGATGCACCATCTCGATGATCGTGCGCACGCCCTCGCCATCCTCGCCCAGCATCTCGGCCCGCGCGCCGTCATACTCGATCTCGGACGAGGCATTGGCGACGTTGCCCATCTTGTCCTTCAGCCGCTGCAGGCGGATGCCGTTCGGCCCGTCCTCCAGCCAGCGCGGCACGAGGAAGCAGCTGAGCCCCGCCTTCGTCTGCGCCAGTGTCAGGAACCCGTCCGACATCGGCGCCGAGCAGAACCATTTGTGCCCCGTCAGCCGCCACGCCCCGTCCGCCGGTTCGGCCCGCGTGGAATTGGCGCGCACGTCCGATCCGCCTTGCTTTTCCGTCATCGCCATGCCGAGTGTCAGCGCCGGCTTTTCCGCCTCGGGCACGGCGCGCGGGTCGTATCCGCGGTCCATCAGCTTGGCTGCCCAATCGTCACGCCCCGCGCCTTGCAGCGCGGGCACCCCGGCATAGGCCATGGTCAGCGGGCAGCAGATGCCGGGTTCCACCTGGCTCAGCAGGTAAACCATCGCGGCATGGGTGGCGTGGCCGCCCGCCGCCCCCTCCCACGCAACCGCGTGATACCCCGCCGCCCGCCCGGCGGCGTGAACCGCGTGATATCCGGGGCTGTAGGCGACCTGGTCGCGCCGCGCGCCGTCGCGGCCGAACAGGTCGAGCCGGGGGAGATCGCGCCGCGCCGCCTCCGCCGCGTCCCGCATTTCGGGCGTTTGCAGGGTTTCGGCAAAGGTTCCGGCCGCCCTCGCATCACCGCCCGCGCCCGCAAGGCAGCGCCGCAACATCGCGTCATCTGCCCACAATCCCGGCACGGTGCCGGGATCGGGCTGGTTTTCGACCCGGTGGGTCGCCAGATCGCGGGTGGATGTCATGGATCGAGTGTAGGCCCTAGCCCCCGTGCGAGGCAACTGTGCACCGGGTGTGGCGCGTCGGCACGTTCCCGCGTCCCTTGCGAATCAGGGGATTCCCATCCGATTCGCAATCTGGCACAGTGGCCGAAAGCGCCGGGAAACGGCGCGCGAACCAGAGGCAGACCAGATGAACTCCGCTCGCCCCAGCCTGGGACCGCTGATCTTCTTCAGCCTTGCGTTCTGTGTCTCGCTCTATTTCACATTCGCCGCCGTGCAGGGCGATTTCGGCGTCTTCCGGCGGGCCGAGATCGAAAGCGACGCCCGCGCGCTTGCCGACGAACTGGCGCTTTTGCAGGCCGAGGTGGCGGTGATGGAAAACCTGACCCACCGGCTCAGCGACACGTGGCTCGATCTTGACCTGCTCGACCAGCAGGCCCGCGACGTGCTGGGCCTGATCCGGCAGGATGAAATCGTGGTGCAATAGGCGCCGCGCCCCCGCATCTTCCAGAATTTTCCGGTTGTTGGAACGCAAACGCACTGCATGCGTTCTGTGCATACCTGAAATGCGGTTGCCGCTACGGCAAAGATTTGTCTCGCGGGCCGCCAAGAACTAAGATAGTTTAATGCTAAACTACTTTTGCAGTGGAGGAGTCGCCGCCCCATGGCCGCACGCAAAACAAGCAAGAAATCGAACATCTCTGCCGAGGAATTGACGTCTTATTACAAAGACATGCTGCTGATCCGCCGGTTCGAGGAGAAAGCCGGCCAGCTCTACGGCATGGGACTGATCGGCGGGTTCTGCCACCTCTACATCGGACAGGAAGCGGTTGTCGTCGGCCTCGAAGCCGCCGCGGAAGAGGGCGACAAGCGCGTCACCTCCTACCGCGATCACGGCCACATGCTGGCCTGCGGGATGGACCCCAACGGCGTGATGGCCGAACTGACCGGGCGCGAGGGCGGCTATTCCAAGGGCAAGGGCGGCTCGATGCACATGTTCAGCCGCGAGAAACACTTCTACGGCGGGCACGGCATCGTCGGCGCGCAGGTGCCGATCGGCGCGGGCCTCGCATTCGCCGACAAATACCTTGAAAACGGGCGCGTGACCTTTGCCTATTTCGGCGACGGCGCCGCCAACCAGGGCCAGATCTACGAGACGTTCAACATGGCGGCCCTGTGGAAACTGCCGGTGATCTTCGTGATCGAGAACAACCAGTACGCCATGGGCACCGCGCAACGGCGCTCCACCTCCACGCCCGCGCTTTACACCCGCGGCGAGGCGTTCGGCATTCCGGGAGAGGAGGTCGACGGCATGGACGTGCTGAAGGTGAAGGAAGCGGGCGAGAAGGCGGTGGCCCACTGCCGCGCCGGTGACGGCCCCTATATCCTTGAAATCAAGACCTATCGCTATCGCGGCCACTCGATGTCGGACCCGGCGAAATACCGGACCCGCGAAGAGGTGCAGAAGATGCGCGACGAGCATGACTGCATCGAAAGCGTTCGCAGGATGCTGATCGAAGGCAAGCACGCGACCGAGGAAGACCTCAAGGCGATCGACAAGGAGATCAAGCAGATCGTCAACGCGTCGGCCGAGTTCGCCAAGGAAAGCCCCGAGCCGGATGTGAGCGAGCTTTATACCGACATCTACGCGGACGAACTTCCGCAAGGCGAGGTCGCCTGACATGCCGCATTTCGAAATCCACGCCACCGATGTGGAACGCGCCAAGGCATTCTATGGTGGCCTTTTCGGCTGGACCTTCGCACCCATGCCGGGCGCCGAGGAGATGGGCTATCACTTGATCGAAGGCGACGACATCGGCGTTGAAAAGCCCGTGTCGGGCGGCGTGATGACCCGGATGGGTCCCGCGCCCGAGCCGGGATCGCCGATCCGCGGCGGCACCATGACCTTTGCCGTCGCCGATTGCGACGAACGCTATGCATGGGCGCTGGCGAACGGCGGGGCCGAGGCCCTGCCCCCCGAAGATTATCCCGGCGTCGGCCGCTGCGCCTACGTCGAGGATGGAGAAGGAAACGTTGTCGGAATGATTTCGCCAGCGGGAGGAACCGAATAAATGGCAACCGAAATTCTGATGCCCGCGCTGTCGCCCACAATGGAAGAGGGCACGCTTGCGAAATGGCTGGTGAAGGAAGGCGACACCGTGTCGTCCGGCGACATCCTGGCCGAGATCGAAACCGACAAGGCCACGATGGAATTCGAAGCCGTCGATGAAGGCGTGATCGGCAAGATAATGGTCGCCGAGGGCAGCGAAGGCGTGAAGGTCAATACGCCCATCGCGATCCTCGTCGAGGAAGGCGAAGACGTTCCCGACACGGCCAGCGCCTCGTCGGCCCCTGCCCCCGCCGCCCTGTCGGGCGAGGAAGGCAAGACCGAGGCGAAAGCCAACGCGGCGACGCCCGCCGCCCCGAAAGCGCCGGAAACGGACGCCTCTCCGGACTGGCCCGAAGGCACCGCGATGAAACAGCAGACCGTGCGCGAGGCATTGCGTGATGCCATGGCCGAAGAGATGCGCGGCGATGCCGGCGTGTTCCTGATGGGCGAGGAGGTGGCCGAGTACCAGGGCGCCTACAAGGTCAGTCAGGGATTGCTGGACGAATTCGGCTCGAAGCGCGTGATCGACACGCCGATCACCGAACACGGCTTCACCGGCATCGGCGTCGGCGCGGCCTTCGGTGGCCTCAAACCGATCGTCGAGTTCATGACCTTCAACTTCGCCATGCAGGCGATCGACCAGATCATCAACTCCGCCGCCAAGACGCTTTACATGTCAGGCGGCCAGATGGGCTGTCCCATCGTCTTCCGCGGCCCGAATGGCGCGGCGGCGCGCGTCGCCGCCCAGCACAGCCAGGATTACGCGGCGTGGTACAGCCACATTCCGGGTCTCAAGGTGGTGCAGCCCTACTCGGCCTCGGACGCCAAGGGCCTGCTGAAAACCGCGATCCAAGATCCCAACCCGGTGATCTTCCTCGAGAACGAGATCCTCTATGGCCGGTCCTTCGACGTGCCCGACATGGACGATTTCACCATCCCCTTCGGCAAGGCCCGCATCTGGCGCGAAGGCACCGACGTCACGCTGGTGAGTTTCGGGATCGGGATGCAATACGCCCTGCAAGCCGCTGAAAAGCTTGCCGAAGACGGGATCAGCGCCGAGGTCATCGACCTCCGCACGCTGCGCCCGATGGACACGGGCACCGTCATCAAGTCGGTGATGAAGACCAATCGCTGCGTCACGATCGAGGAAGGCTTCCCCGTCTGCTCCATCGGCAACCACATCTCGGCCGTGCTCATGCAAGAGGCGTTCGACTACCTCGACGCGCCGGTCATCAACTGCACCGGCAAGGACGTGCCGATGCCCTATGCTGCGAACCTCGAAAAGCTGGCGCTGGTGACCACGGCCGAGGTGATCGAAGCCGTGCACAAAGTGACCTACCGGTAAGGAGCGGGACAGATGCCAACTCAAATCCTCATGCCCGCCCTGTCGCCCACCATGGAAGAGGGCACGCTGGCAAAGTGGCTCGTGAAGGAAGGCGACACCGTGTCGTCCGGCGACCTTCTGGCCGAGATTGAAACCGACAAGGCCACGATGGAATTCGAGGCGGTGGACGAAGGCACGGTGGGCAAGATCCTCGTCGCCGAAGGCAGCGAGGGCGTAAAGGTCAACACGCCCATCGCGGTCCTTCTGGAAGACGGTGAAAGCGCCGATGACATCGGCGACGTGTCCGAACCGGCCAAGGCCGACGCGTCGTCGAACGCCACACCTGCCGAAGCCTCTGACGCGACCGAACCGGCCAAGGGGTATGGACGCGGCGACGCGCCCGCATCTGATGCACCGGCAGAAAAGGGTGACCGCATCTTCGCGTCCCCGCTCGCGCGGCGGATCGCCAAGGACAAGGGCCTCGACCTGTCGCAGATCACCGGGTCGGGCCCGCATGGCCGGATCGTGAAGGCGGATGTCGAAAGCGCCACGCCCGGCGCGGCTAAGCCCGCCGCCGCCAAGGCCGAGGCTCCGGCTGCCGCCGCGGCCCCTGCCCCGGCCCTCGCCTCCGGGCCGTCGGCGGATGCCATCGCCAAGATCTATGCCGACCGCGAAACCGAGGACGTGCCTCTTGACGGGATGCGGAAAACGATTGCCGCCCGCCTGACCGAGGCCAAGCAATCCATCCCGCATTTCTACCTGCGTCGGGACATCAAGCTCGACGCGCTGCTCAAGTTCCGCTCGCAACTCAACAAGCAGCTGGAGCCGCGCGGGGTGAAACTGTCGGTCAACGACTTCATCATCAAGGCCTGCGCGCTGGCGCTTCAAACGGTGCCCGATGCCAACGCCGTCTGGGCGGGCGACCGGATCATCCGGCTCAAACCGTCCGACGTGGCCGTCGCCGTCGCCATCGAAGGCGGCCTGTTCACGCCGGTGCTGAGAGATGCTGACATGAAATCGCTCTCGGCCCTTTCGGCTGAAATGAAGGACCTCGCCACCCGCGCGCGCGACCGCAAACTGGCGCCGCACGAATATCAGGGCGGCAGCTTCGCGATCTCGAACCTCGGCATGTTCGGCATCGACAATTTCGACGCCGTCATCAACCCGCCGCATGGCGCGATCCTCGCCGTGGGCGCGGGCGTGAAGAAACCGGTTGTCGGGGAGGATGGCGAGCTGACGGTGGCAACCGTGATGTCGGTCACCCTCAGCGTCGATCACCGGGTCATCGACGGGGCGCTCGGCGCGGACCTTCTGAAGGCCATCGTCGAAAACCTCGAAAACCCGATGGTGATGCTCGCGTAAGGCAAAAAGGCCGGGGACATGCCCCGGCCTTTCGAATTCCGATGATGCAACCGCTCAGGCGCCGGATGACAGGATCTGGTCCATCGTGATGGATGGCTGGGCGCATCCGGCCTCGCCGACGATGCGCGCGGGGACACCCGCCACCGTCTTCATCGGCGGCACGTCCTGCAACACGACCGACCCCGCCGCGATCCGCGAGCAATGGCCGACGCTGATATTGCCCAGCACCTTCGCACCCGCGCCGATCAGCACGCCATTGCCGATCTTGGGATGCCGGTCTTCCTCTTCCTTGCCGGTCCCGCCCAGCGTGACCGAATGCAGCATCGACACGTTGTCACCAACAACGGCCGTCTCGCCGATCACGATGGAATGGGCGTGGTCGATCATGATGCCGCGGCCCAGCCGGGCGGCGGGATGAATATCCACGCCGAACGCTTCGGACGCGCGCATCTGGAAGAAATAGGCAAGGTCCTTGCGCCCCTCGCGCCACAGCCAATGCGCGATGCGATAGGCCTGAAGTGCCTGGAATCCCTTGAAAAACAGCATCGGCTGCAGGAACCTGTGGCAGGCCGGGTCACGGTCATAGACCGCCATCATGTCGGCCCGCGCCGCCTGCCCCAGCGACGGATCGCTTTCCAGCGCCTCGTCACAGATCTCCCGCAGCAACTGGTCCGGCATCTCGCCCGAACTCAGCTTCAGCGAAACGCGGTAGGCCAGCGCCTTTTCCAGCGTGTCATGGTGCAGGATGCTCGAATGCACCACGCCCCCCAGAAGCGGCTCGGTCGCGATCGCTTCGCGCGCCTCTTCGCGGATCCGAACCCAGACGGGATCGACCTCTGCAATCTTGGTACGTGTCTCGGCCACAACGACCTCCCTCATGCCTTGGGGGAGCATATAGGGTCCCAAGCCGCTTGCACAAAACACTTTCTGTCATGCACCCTGTCACAGGCATGAATGACACCGACCTGACATCCCTGCGCAACGCCGTCAAAACGCGACTGGCAGAGCTTGACGCCGAAGACGCCCGCGGGACCGACGCGCAGGCCACGGTCACGCTCGACCAGCAGATGGTCGGGCGCCTCAGCCGCATGGACGCCCTTCAATCACAAGCCATGGCGCGCGCCACGCAAACGCGCCGCGATGCCGAGCGGGCACGACTGACCGACGCGCTGGCGCGCATGGACACCGAAGACTTCGGCTATTGCGAGGATTGCGGGGAAGAAATCGCCCTCGGCCGCCTGAAACTCGACCCCGCCGCGCGGCTCTGCATCGAGTGTCAGCGCGGCTGATCCCGCCGCGCCAGCCGTTCGAACACAAGCGCCAGACAGCGCGCATACAGACGGTCGCAAAAAACGGGTTCCGTCGGCAGAACACCGGGACCGATCCGGGACGACAGCGTTCCCGTGCCAAGCCTTGCATGCGCCCTCCCAAACCGTTTGCGGTACTTGTCCGCATGCCCCGCCTGCGCGATCAGGCCGTCACAGACCTCTCCGCGCGCCACGCGCGGCACCGCCATCAGCAGACGCGCCGCATGCGTCACGTCGATGAACGTGGCAGGCCGCATCACGCGCCCCATGCCAGCCGCGCGGCGGGTCCGGCCCCGTAAATGGCCGAGATCTGCGCCACCGCAACCTCGAACACCGCGGGCCCTCCATCCTCGACCTGCGCGGCCGCGGTATAGGTCCAGTCGGGCGCGCTCACCTGCTCCTCACGCAAGAGGTTGCCTGCCTCGAAAACCTGCACGAGGTACCGCTCGCTCTCCTCGCCCAGCGGGACTTCGGGCGCATCCCAGGCGTCACCGGCGATCCGGGTCCGCCGGATCCATGAAAGCACAAGGTCGCCACCATCCGGTGCGGCGGCAAGATGCGCCGGGGAATAGGGGCGCAACCCGTTGCCATCGAACGCCTCCACCACCTCTTCGTAGGTAGGATCGTCGATGGGTCGCCGGGCCGGGCCGATCCGGAAATGCTGCGCGATCCGCCGCTGGTTCAGGCTCAACCCGATCTGCTGCGGCGTGCCGTCCAGAAGCACGATCTGCGACCCAGCGGGCCAGACCGGTGGCATGATCCCGTCGCTTCCCGCCTGCCCCCGCAACCGGTGGGTCAACTCGAACCGCCCGTCGCCCAGCGGCAGCACGTCGCGGAACTGGAACAGCTCCCAGTTTCCCGTACTGCCATCCCCGATGGCGGCAAGGTTGCCCCCTGCCAGCAAGGCCGCATCGGTGATCCCCTGAACCTCGCCCTGCGTCAGCGACACGCGCAGCGGCGCACCCCGGTCGATGACCCCCGACCGGGCCGAGAACATCGGCGTTTCCGTCTCTCCGATCGCCGAAGGTGCTGCCACGATCTCGTCCAGCGCGTAATCCGCCCCGGTCGATGACCGGTAGACGGCCACCGTTCCCGGCCACGGCAGCGAGGTCACGGCAAGATGCGGCGCGTGCGGCACCTCGTCCCCGCTGATCAGCGGCAGGTCCATGAACACCGGCAGAACGGGGATCGCGGGCACGAAGGCCGCAAGGACCGGATCGGCGCCGTCGATGTCGGACGGCGTGTAGACCGTTGGCTCGATCCGCACCGCTTCCAGCGCCTGACCCGCGCCCACCTCGACCCGGTCCACCCGGTACCGCGCCGCCTCGGGCGCACCGGCCACTTCCACGACATCGCCCGCCGCCACGTCCATCCGCGACGGGGGCAACCGGAAGCGCAGGGTGTCACGCGCCACGCGCGCCTCGGTCAGCCAGCGCTCGGCCACCTGCCGCCCTTCAGCGCGGGTCAGGACTAGGGGGAACTCGCTTTCGGACACGTTATGCGTCCGGTCCTCGGCCAGCACCGCCTCTTCCGAGATCACGGCGTAATCGCCCTCGGCCTCGAAGAACTTCACCCGCACCCGGCCCATCAACTCGATGTCAGAGCCCCGCGCGGCCTCAATCGTGGCGCCGTCGCCCTCGGGCTCGGCCAGATCATCAGCCGGTACCTGCACCGCGGGACGGCCGTCGCGCATCTGGAACACCAGCAGCCCGTCCCGCTCGATCGCGTCAAAGCCATAGCGCAGCATCAGGGGCTGCAGGGCGGCGCGCGCATCCGACACGTCGTCAATGGTGTATCCGCGCACGATGCCGCGCAGATCGCTCACGTCGATCTCGACCAAACCCGCCCGCGCGCAGATCTCCCGCACGACATCGGCCAGCGTCCGGAACGACACCCGCCCGGTGATCCAGTGACCGCGATGGTAATTCTCGCCATCGCTCCACTCCTCAGACAGGCTCGGGAACCACGGGAAGGGCCGCGCATCCCACGCCCAGACAAAGGCGCGCGACATGTCCAGCATCTCCGCTCCGTAGACCTCGGATACCGGGTTTCGCTCGGGATCGCCCCAATAGGTCATCACCGCGCGCAGGTACTGCGCCTGGATGTAATCGTCCCGTGCGCCGGTCGAGTAATGCGGCAGGCTCGATTCCGAGGATTTGGGATCAAGGAACTTGTTGGGCTGGTTGGTGCCCTTGTCGACGGCCGCGCAGCCATACTCGGTGAACCAGACGGGCTTGGATTGCGGTTGCCAGTCGGTGGGCACCGCTTCGCGCACGCCGCCGATGCGGTTGTGATGCGGGTTCAGCCACCAGTTCCGCACGTCCTTGTAGCGGTAGACCCACGGCTCGTCATGGGCGCCGTCGGTGATCGGCGTCCGGTCCTGCACGTCCCGCGCCTGCGGCCCGGCATAGTACCAGTCATAGCCCTCGCCGCCCTCGATATTGGCGCGCAGGTAATCGACGTTCGACACGTCTCCCCATGCGACATCAAGGTGATCGGGACCGTCCCGCCAGTCCGACAGCGGCATGTAATTGTCGATCCCGATGAAATCGATCTCCTCGTCCGCCCAAAGCGGATCGAGATGGAACAACACGTCGCCCGATCCGTCCTGCGGGTGATAGCCGAAATATTCCGACCAATCCGCCGCGTACCCGATCTTCACACCCGGACCCAAGAGCGCCCGGCACTCCGCCGCCAGCGCCCGCAGGGCCGCGACCGCCGGGAAGGTGTTCCCCGCCCCCCGGATCTGCGTCAGCCCGCGCATCTCGGACCCGATGCAGAAGGCATCGACTCCACCCGCCGCCGCACACAACGCCGCCTGGTGCAGGATGTACCGCCTAAAGCCCCATTCGACAGGACCGGAATAGACCACCGCGTCACCCGCCACCGCGAAATCCGTGGCCGAGGCCGTGCCGAAAAACGCATCCACCTCGGCCGCCGCCGCGGCAGAGCCATCGACCGACCCGTCGACACCCGGCGCAAGCGAGGTCGTGATCCGCCCCCGCCACGGCAGCGCAGGCTGGCCGTCTTCACCCGAATAGGGATCGGGAAGCGTGTTGCCCGCCATCTGGTCCATCAGGATGAACGGGTAATAGGTCACCGCCTTGCCCGCCTCGCCCAGCGCTCGGATCGCCTGCACGACCGATTGATCGGTCGGGGTGCCACCATAGACCGGGCGCCCGTCAAGTTCCGGCACCACCTCCGCCGTCGTCCGCGTCAGCCCCGCCACGCGCCACGGCATCTTCTTGCCGTCGAACTGCGCCTGCTCGACCTTTGGTTTGATCTCGCAGGACCCGCAGCGCAGGTCGGACCCGAACCAGCTCACGATAAGCGAGGCCGCCTCGCAATTCGGCACCTCCTGGTCCAGCTGCTGCAACGAGGTCTCGAAATCCGTCAGCCCCGAGGGCGTGTTCACGTTGGCCGAGGCGGACGATCCCTTGCCGTACTTGATATGCACCTGCTCGGTCGCCAGCGCGTATTCGCCCGATCCCGGCATCATCGCCACCGCGCGGATGCCGCGCGCCATCGACCCGTCAGCGCTTTCGGCATCTTCGGCCACGGGGCGCGTGATCTCGAAATTGAACTGGGGGATGCGGTTGCCGAACTGCGTGAGCGAGAGATCCTCCATGACGACATAAGCCGTGCCGCGATAGGCCGGCACCGTGCCCGCACCCTCGACAGCCTCGATCTTTGGATCGGGCAACTGGTCGTCGGTGCCGTGATAGACGCGCATGTTCAGATCGTCGGGGCTCACTTCGGCACCGTCCGCCCAGACGCGATGCACGCCCGTGATCTCGCCCTCGCCCAACGCGATGGCAAGGCTCACCGAGTAGGAATAGGTCTTCACCTCCGGTTCCGCCGGGGCCGCGCCCTTGCCGCCCCCGCCCGAGGTCTTGACCTTCTCGGTGAACTCGGTCGCCCAGATCACGTGGCCCGGCACCCGCAAGCGGCCATAGGCATGCGCGATCGCCGCGCCCTCGCCCGCGCCCGTCAGGCGGAACCGGTCCACCTGCCCGCGCTTGACCGTCGCCGATCCCTGCCCCATCAGCCGCGCATCGATGGCCCGGCCCAGCGTGGCACCCACGAACCGGCCCGCGGCCACCGCCGACAGGCCAAGGAACGTGCCGCCGATCGAGCCGCCGATCGCCGCGCCCGCGACAGATAACAAGATGGTCGCCATGGATCACTCTCCCCGCGGAAATTCGAACCGCGCCACGATGCGGCGCGCCCAGGGGCCGCTCAGGCTGTTCTCGACAACCCCGTGGCCGGTAAAGGCATGGATGAAACGCGGGGCCTCGCCCGTCGCGGACTGGACGCCCACATGCTTGGCGACCGCGCCATGGCGCATGCGAAAAAGCAGGATGTCGCCAAGCGCCGCCGCCTCGCGCGGTTTGGAGACGAGGTGCTCAAGCGCGGCGCGCCACAACGCCTCGTCGCCCTGCGGCTCCGACCAGTCGCGCGTATAGGCGGGCACGGCCACGGGCTCGGGGCCCACCACCGCGCGCCACACGCCACGCAAGAGACCAAGGCAATCGGTGCCAACCTGCCTCTCGCTGCCCTGATGCAGGTAGGGCGTACCCAGCCAGCCCCGCGCCTCGGCCACCACGTCCGGGCGGCTCATCTCCGGCTCCCGCCGGAATTGACCCTGGCTCGGGCCGGTTGGACCATCACCCAATCGTCTTCGGGTATGTCCGGGAAACCCTGGAAGTTCAGCACGTTGTCGAACTTGAACCGGCAGGTCTGGAACCGCCGGTCGCAACCGACCGTCACCTGGACAACATCACCGGGAGCCAGCGGCGCGCGCAGGCTGTCCCACAGCTCGATCACGCGCGCTTCGCCCTCGATCCGGTCATCCTTGATCATGCCGGTCAGGCCCTCGGCCTCTCCGCTCACGATCCGCACGACGCCGCGCTGGAACCATTCGGGCTCGAAGGCGGCCAGCTCGGGAAAGCGCAAGACGCGGTTCTCCTCGACGGCCTCCACCGGCCCCTCGTGGCGATAGCCCGGCGTGCTCAGGTCAACCCGGCACGACGCATCCCCCAGCACCGCCGAACAGGGCTTCTGGTACACCCGCCCCACCGGCTGGTTCAGCACATCGGTCAGGCCCCGTATCTCGGCCCGGAACGCACCATCACCTCGCACGATCTCGCCAATCGCGCCCCGGAACAGCAGCTTGCGCACCGCCACGTCGTCCCACCTGACCAGCCAGGCGCGGATCTCGGCCCGGTCGAACCGGCCCGCGTCGATCTCGTCCTCGGCAATCGCGTCATGGCTCAGCGCGCCCACCGCCTCGGTATTGTCCACCGACAGGCCGGTGGATTGCTGGAGCGCCATGGCCGACAACCCGCTGTCGGCGCGGAAGGTGATCCCGTCAAAGGCAAGGTCGCGGTCGTGATCGGTGAAGCCCATGACCTTGCCATCCGCCCGCGTCAGCGCCCAGGCGTGGCAGACATGCGTGGCACCGGTTTTCAGATGTTCGATCAGCGCGTTCACAGCCGCACCTCCACCACCGGGACATTCGGCACGTCACCGGCCCGGAAACTCGCCACGCTCGTCTGGATGCGGTCGGTGTCGAACCGCACCGGCACGTCGAACTCGAACCCCGCCGTGACGGCAAGGTCCTCTGCCGGAGCCTGCGTGAAGGTCACGATGCCGGTCTCGGTATCGACCGAGTATTCCAGCCCGTCCTGCTGCTCGGTCCCCTGGATGCCGGCGCGCACCGTGCCCTCGACCGGCTTCAGGATCGGCCGCACCTGCGCCTGCGCGCCCGACCGATAGGTCTTCACCAGCTGAAACGCCGTCCGGTGCCCGTCACCGCGTCCGATCACCTGGTCCTCGTAGGCAGGCTCGTCCGTGGGCAGGCAGGATTTGAAATCCGCCCAATCCTTCCACCGGAACCCGTGCAACTGCCCCTCGCGCGCCTCGAAGAACGCGATCAGCGCCGCCACGTCGTCAAGCGACCGCAACCCGACGCCCGCGTCGTACCGCCGCCGCGCCTGCGACCACGGCGTGTTGCGCTCCTCGTACCCGTTGGCCAGCGCCACGATATCCGTCCGCCGCTCGGGCCCGCCGACCGAGCCAAAGCTCAGCCCTGCGGGAAACCGCACCTCGTGAAAACTCATCTGTCAGGCCCCCTCAGGAATTGCGTTGGGCGCGGCTCAGCGCGCGCGCGGCCTGTGCCGCGATCTGGCTCTCGGACCGCTGGAACCCCGCCACGTCCGGGGTCGAGATGTTCATGACCACCGTCACCGAACCGCCTCCGCCCGCCGCGCGCACGCCCAGCTTGCCATCGGCACCGCGTGCCAGCGGCATGATTGCCTCCGGCCCCGCTTCGCCCATCAGGCCGGTGCCGCCCCGCATGGGAAAGCTCACAGGCCCCGTGACCACGCCACCCGTTGCGAACGGCGTGACGCGACCTTGCGTGAACGGCGCGCCCTTCTCGAACGGCGACCACTGACCGAACAGCGCCTGCGCGCCCTGCGCCAGAAGGCCGCCGAAATGGTCCGTCACCGGCTTCACGGCGGCATTGTAGGCCGCGTTGATCAGCGACCGGCTCACCGCTTCCAGCGCGTCGGTCAGCTTGAACCCGTCGAACACGACACCGTCGATGGCGCGGCGCAGACCGCGGCTGAACGTCCGCTCCATCGCCGCCGCCTGCTGGCCGGTGGCGCTGAAGGTCTGGTGGATGCGTTTCAGCTCCGCATCGAACCCCGCCGCCATGGTCGCCGCCTGCCCCAAAGAGCCTTCCAGCTGGTCAATCTGCTCTTCCAGTGTTTCCTGCTCGGTCATCCTCGTCTCCTTGATCGGGATAGGCGGCCATCAGGGCATCCAGCCCCTTGCGCCCCAAAGGCGCGGCGTGACCGCCCCCCAGCAACAGCTGCAATTCCGCCGGCGTCAGCGCCCAGAACGTCACGGGATCAAGCCGCAACCCGCCAAGACCCGCGCGCATCAGCGCCGGCCAGTCAAACCGCGCCATCGTCGGCCCCGGCAAAGGCGCGGGTGATCAGTTCCGCTGCCGCGCGGCTCGCCGCCACCGGCCCGCCCGCGATCTCGGCCTGCGCCAGGTCGGCGGCGGACCCGGTCCAGCCGCCACCCCGCAATCCCGCCAGCAACAAGGCCAGCACGTCGCGGGCGCGGAAAGCGCCGGTTTCGAACCGCTCGATCAGCGCCACAAGGCTGTCGGCCTCCAGCGCGTCTTCCAGTTCCGCCAGCGCCCCCAGCGTCAACCGCATCACGTGGCGCTGGCCGTCGATCTCCAGCGCCACGTCTCCCCTCCAGCGATTGACCATGGATCAGGCGACCGGCTCGGGAGTGAAGGTCAGCACCCCGGCCGAGGCCAGCGACATCTCGTAGGTCGCCTCGCCGTTATGCGATCCCGCATACTCGATCGACGACACCTGGAACGCGCCCTCGATCGTGCCGAAATCGGGCACGATCACCTGGAAATCCGGCGTCTCCCCGTCAAAAAAGATCTGCCGCGCGCGTTCATCCGTACCCGCATCCTTGAACACGCCCGACCCGCTGATCGCCGCGCTCTTGACGCCCGCGCCCGCCAGCAACTCGCGCCAGCCGCCCTGACTTTCCAGAGAGGTCACGTCGACCGCCTCCGCGTTAAAGCTCACCCGCGTCGCGCGCAGACCTGCCATCGTCTCGAACAGACCGTCGCCGGTCAGGTCGACCTTCACCAGAAGGTCCTTGCCATTCTGAGCCGCCATTGCCCAAACTCCTCAATGATGTGAGTGTGTTGTGCCGCATATCTCATGCGACACCTGAAGATTAGGTATCCTCGACCCGCGCCCGAAACGTCAGATCGATCCGCCGCAGCGCGTTGCCGTCCTCGCGCCGGGCCGCGGCCTTCACGAAGTTGAGCGACACAAGCCGCCCCCGCGACAGAACAAGGTCCGCGTCGATCAACGCGTCGCCCACCGCCGCCGCCGCCGCCTTCGCACTCTGGAAGCCCGCCGACGACGTCACGACCGACACCACGAAATCGTGCCGCGCCCCGCGCCCGGTCTTGTCCGACCGGTCGGTGACGCGTTCAGGCCCCAGCGCCACGTAAAGCGACGGGGCCGTGCCCGACGGCAGCGCGTCATAGACCGACGAACCCACCTCGGCCATCACGCCCGCATCGCCCGCCAGCCGGGCATAGACCGCGGCCTGCAAGGCCTCTGCAACGCCGTAACTCATGTGACCCGCTCCTCCTTGGCAAAGCAGACAAGGTACCGGCCCGCCGCGTCGTTTTCGGCGACCGCCTCGATCAAGAAGACCCGGCCGCCGTCGCGGAACCGCTGCCCGGCGACGGGCCGCATCGACGACCCCTGCGGCGCACCGCGCACGATGATCCGGAACGTCACGACCGACAGCGCCGACGCCTCGCCCGCGCTTTCCCGGCCCGACCGTGCACGGATGTCCGCCCAGATCGTGCCCAGCGGCATCCAGATCTCGGCGAACCCGCCCGCGCCGTCCGGCACGCGGTCCAGTGTTTCCAGTACCAGCTGCCGGTTCAGCTGCACGGTCATGACGGCACACCGCCGAAGACGCGCATCACCCGGAACCGCTCGATCAGGGCGGTCACACCGAACGGCATGCATCCCTGCCCCAGCGCCACGTCGTGACGGTATTCATAGTAATGCGCCGCCAGCATCAGCACCGCCTGCTGCAGATCCGGCGGGATGTCCGACCAGACCGCACCATACCCGGCGGTGAACACGACCTGCGCCGATCCTCCGGTCGGGATCGTCGGCAGGCAGGCGCCGCGCGGGCGCAGGCGCGGACGGTGCGTGTCCGCCTCCAGCCGCACCGTCTCCAGCCCGACAACCGTGGGATCGCCGCCGGCATCGATCAACGTGACCGCCGTCACCAGGTTCACCGGCGCCACCGGCAAGACCTGCCCCTCGGGATCGCGCCACGCGGACAGGCTCCACGAAAACTCCCGCACGAACAGGGCCTTGCCCGTCCGCGCCTCGATCGCGGCAAGGGCCGCGCGCAGGAAACCGACCAGAACGCCATCCTGAACGGTATCCTCGGCGAACCCGGTGCCCATCCGCAGATGCGCCTTCAGCTCCGCCACCGGCAGGGCCGCGTCCGCGACCTGCGTTTCTTCCACCAACATCATCCGCCACGTCTCCACTGGATATCGCCGCTCCCTCGGTCAGATCGGACGCGCCGGGCCCTGCACCGCTCGGACGGAGGGGAGCAGCTAGACAGCACAGGTTTGGAATACCCAAACGCGCCCACGAGAGGCGCCCCGAAGGACGCCCCCCGCATCCGGTCCCGCCTTACGACAGGCCGAATTTCAGCAGCTTGATCGCGGCGAAATCGCTCACGTCGCCACCCACCCGCTTGGTCGCGTAGAACAGCACGTTCGGCTTGGCCGAGAACGGATCGCGCAGCACGCGAAGGTCCGGGCGTTCCGCGATGGTATAGCCGGCTGCGAAATCGCCGAAGGCGATGGCATAGGCGTCGGTCGCGATGTCGGGCATGTCCTCGGCGATGACGACCGGGTAGCCCAGAAGGCGCGCCGGTTCACCTGCGGCCAGTCCGTCCGACCACAGGAAGCGGCCATCGGCGTCCTTCAGCTTGCGCACCGTACCGGCGGTCTTCGAGTTCATCACGAAGGTGCCGTTCGCGCGATAGGCCGCGCCCAGCGCATAGACGAGGTCGACGATCGCGTCGGCCCCGTTGAACGCCGCATCCGCGCCGGTCGCGACGTAGCCAAGGCTGTTCCAGGCCCACGCGGCATTGTCGACCGCCGTGTGATCGAGGAACCCCTTGGGCTTGCCCACCCCGTCGCCGGTGACAAAGGCCGCGGCCTCGGTCCGGGCGAACTTGTCGGCGATGCGCGCGGCCAGCCAGCCCTCGATGTCGAACGCCGCGTCGTCCAGCAGGCGTTGCGAGGCTTTCGGCAGGGCCGACAGCTCGTGCAGCGGGATCGAAATGCGGTCGATCGTCGGCGTGCCCGTCTCGGTCGCGGCGGCGGTTTCATCCGCCCAGCCCGCGCCGATGTCGTTCTGGTCCACCAGCACGTCATACGTCGTCGCCTCGACATTCACGACCGTCGCGACGGACCGGATCGAAGCGGTCGAGATCAGCGCCGCCTTGATCGCTTCCGACGTCATGGGATCGACAAGGTAGCCGCCATCCGAATTGATCGCGGTCGACAGCGCCTTGGTCTCCATCTCGATCCCGCGCAGCCCGTCATCCTCGCCCGAACGCAGGTATGCGTTGAAGGCCTTCTTGTGGGGGGCTTCGAAATCGTTGGCGGTGGCCAGCGCCGGGCGGCGAGCTGCCATCATCTTGCGGTCCATTTGGGTCATGCGAGTATCCTGCTCTTGAAGTTTTGCCTGAATATCGGACTGGAAGTCCTTGATGTCGTTCATGAAGCCAGCAACTGCGCGCTTCACGTCCTGTACCGGGCCCTGCCCGGTCTCAGCCTCGGTCGTCATGTGCCTGATCCTTCGGCTTTCGAGTTGGGGGCGCGACGCGCGCGGCCCAGGTCCTGGCGGGCCGTGTCAAACGCTACCGCCAATTCAGTCAGCACCGCGTCGGTCAGGGTCTCGCCCTTGCCCGCCACCCGTGCCTCGCGTTGCATCGGGAAAGTCACCAGCGACACTTCCCAAAGCTCCACCTCGGTCAGAAGCCGCCGTCCGGCCTCGTCGCGCGCCGCTTTCACGGTGCGATATCCGATGGACAGCCCCTCGATGGCTCCCGCGTCCAGCAGCGCCGCCGCCTCGCGGCCCTTGGCCACGCTGTCCAGAAGACGCCCCTTGACGTAAAGACCGCGCGCGTCCTCGCGCACCTCGTCCCACACGCCGATCGGCTGGGCCGGGTCATGCTGCCACAGCATCTTCACCTTGCGTTTCGCGCCCAGCGAGGCCTTGTAGGCCCCCGGCGTCACCACGTCGCCGCCCTGATCGACCTGACCGAAAAGCGAGGCATACCCCTCGATCCCGGTGCCATCGATCACGCGCACGTCTTCACCCAGCCGGGCGAACTTGCGTTCCAGCTCCATCACGTTTCCTTGCCTGTTTTGAATGAGTTACGGCACGATATTCAAAATCGACTCCAGCGCCGTCGCCAGCACCACCGCCACCACGCCGTAGACGGTCAGCCACAACCGCCGCTCCAGCCGCTCCATCGCCGCCTCGATCCGGTCCAGGCGCGCGCTCACGCCCTCGAACTGCAGCTTCGATACCTGCTCGTGCGCCGCAAGGCGCATCGCCGGCGCGCAGTCGAACGGCGCGAAGCCGATGGTCGAACTGTCCCGCCGTTCAGCCATCCGCGACCTCCAGCGGCGGCAGACCCAGCAGCGCGCGCTTCTCGGCATCGCTCAGGAAGCTCGCCCCCCCGATGGATCGCCACTGCGCCTCGCGCTCGTTGGCCAGCGCCGGGACCTGGTCCAGATCGGGTTTCAGCACGATGGCCTCGCCCTGATGCGCCGACAGCCAGTCCGCGAGGTGCGCCAGCACCTTCGCGGCCAAGGGCAGCACCGTCAGCCGGTAAAAGGCGCGGTTCGCCTCCTGGTAATTGGCATAGGCCGCGTCACCGGGAATCCCCAGCAGCATCGGCGGCACGCCAAAGGCCAGCGCGATCTCCCGCGCCGCCGCCTCCTTGGTCTTCTGGAATTCCATGTCCGAAGGCGAAAAGCCCATCGGCTTCCAGTCAAGACCGCCTTCCAGCAGCATCGGACGCCCCGCATTGCGCGCACCCTGGTGATGCGCCTCCATCTCAGACACCAGCCGGTCATACTGGTCGTTCGACATGGTGCCGCCACCCGCCTCGCCGCGATAGACGATCGCGCCCGACGGCCGCGCCGCGTTGTCCAGCAAAGCCTTCGACCAGCGCGAGGCGCTGTTGTGCACGTCGATGGCCATCGCCGCCGATTGCAGCGGCGACAGCCCGTAATGGTCGTCCTGAGGGTGGAATGCCTTCAGATGCGTGACCTGCGGCACCTCGCCCAGCGTGAACCGATGCTTGCGCCCGCCCACCGCGTATTCATAGGCGACGGGCCAGCCATCCGCACCGGGAACCACCGACATCCGGTCCGACCGCAGCACATGCAACTCCACCGGAAGACCCGCTTCGGAGGCCACGCCCTCGACATAGGCATTGCCGCTCAGCAGCAGCTGGCCATACAGCGCCTCGAACAGCTCCGCCCGCCCCTGCGCCGGGTTGGGCCGCGCGACCAGATCCAGCACCGGGTGCGCCTCGTACCGCCGCTCGCCGTCCTGGCAGATCATCGGCAACGCCGCCGCCGCCTCGGCGATCATCTTCACGCAGCGAAACCCCACCGGGTTCCCGGCATAGCCCGTGCGCGCCAGCGACACCGCGTCACGCGGGCTCCACGCCACCCGACCGGACGAGGCATAGGCCACCACCGGCCCCGTCGCGCTCGCCTTCTCCTCGGGCACGGCGAGCCCGCCGCGTTTCAGGAAATCAAAAACCATGCCTTGCTCCTCAAGTTCGGATATCGCGCCTTGGCGGCGTCTCCGCGCGTCAGATCACCCGCATCCGCGGCTGGCTCCACTCGGCCATCGGCTCGATCATCAGGTCGGTCAGCGCCCAGACAAGCGCATCCACCCGGTCGGGCGAACCGCGCCCGTCAAATCCCGCACGCGTCATCTGCGCCATCTGGTCTTCCAGCGCCTCGAGCCCCGCCACGTGCCTGACCCGTGCCTGCTCGTACAAGGCGGCAACCGGCTCGGCCCGCGCCACCTTCCCGCGCGAGGCGCGCACCGCCTTGTACGGCACGCCCGGATCAAGCTGCCGCATCAGCGTCTCGACCAGCGCGCCGCCCTGGTTGACCTCGGCCACCAGCCGGTCCGCACCGAACCGCTGGTAGGCCGCCAGCGCCGCGCGCGCCCATTCCGTGGGGGACGCGCCCTCGACCGTCTCGTCGGCCAGCACATAGGCCCGCCAGTCCTGCGGCGGGCCTTGCGTGACCGCACCCGCAACCACGATCCCGCAGGCATCCGCCGCCGATCCTTCGCTGACCGGCGGATCAACCGCCACGATCACGCGGTCGAAATCCGGCGTCTTGTCCACCCGCGCCGCGTCCAGCATGTCGCTCGTCCAAAGCGCGCCCTCGATCTCGGTCAGCAATTCGCCGTCCAGCTCCTGCCGCCCGATCCGCGTCCCCGCATACTTGCGCCGCACTTCGTCAAGGAAGGGCGAGGCCAGGTAGGCCGCGTTCGCCTCGGTCGGCGCATGGGTCGTGACCGTCGTCTTCTCCGCCAGAAGCTCACGCAGATGCGGCACGTTCTGCGGTGTCGTGGTCACGCATTGCCGCGGGTCGTCGCCCAGCCGCAGCGCGAATTGCAGATTGTCCATCGCCCGGCCCCCATCGGGCCACTTGGCGTATTCATCGCACCACGCCGCGTCGAATTGCGGCCCGCGCAGTCGTTCGGGATCATGCGCGGAAAAGATCCGCGCCACCGCCCCGTTCGGCCAGACCAGCAGACGGCGCGAGGCCACCCAGTCCGGCCTCCGGTCAGGAGGTGACACGGCAAGGATGCCGCTTTCGCCGAACACCATGACCTCGCGCGCCTGCTCCAGCGTCTCCGCCACCAGTGCCACGCTGCGCGCCCGGCCGGGATCGAGGGGCCTTGACCCCTCGACCATCGACCGCACCCATTCCGCCCCGGCGCGCGTCTTGCCCGCGCCCCGGCCGCCCAGACACACCCAGCTGCGCCATTGTCCCTCTGGCGCGATCTGGTGGTCATGGGCCCAGAAGTCGAACAGGAACGGCAAAGCCAGAAGCTCCCCCGTCCCCAACTCGCTAAGGAAGGTCGCCCGTACCTCCGCAGGCGCGGAGGCGATCCAGACGGCACCCGATTTCAACGCGTGCCGCGTCGAAGTCGAGCGCATAGTCGCGTCCGGGAGCGATGCCCCGGTCGTGCTTCTTTCGCTCTTCAAGCTTTCTCTCCAGATCCAGTGCCGTGCGTATCCATCCCGATACGTCTGTCAGCATCCGTTTCCCGTCAGTACCCGAGCCGATCTCGCCTATCGCGACCTCGTCCATCCACGCGGACAGGCGGGCGCGAAGGGCGACCAGTTGCCGTTCGAGTTCAGCCACCTGATCATCGATAGGCGCGTCTCCTTCCGGAGTTACCAATGTCATATTCTGCTCAACCGCCTCTCATGGGAGTGTGCTCCGCACGAGCGACATGAAAAAAGCGGCCAACAGGGTTGCCCCCGTGCCGCTTGCCCACGTCTCCTAGCTTGATTGAAGGTGTACCTTGGACCGTTCGCAAAGTCAAGCGAAATCGCGCGGGCCCTTCCGGCTAACCGTACGGTACCATTAACAAATTCCTAATCCACGGCGTTGCGAGGCGGGCCTGCAAGGGCCCGACGAACCCCCTACTGGTTGGCCCGTTCCGCCTCGATCTTGCGCCACTCGGCCACGTTGCGGTTGTGCTGTTCCAGCGTCTCCGCAAAGGCGTGCCCGCCGGTCCCGTCCGCCACGAAGAACAGGAAGCGTGAACTGTCGGGGTTCACCGCCGCCTCGATCGCCGCGCGGCCCGGATTGGCAATCGGCGTCGGCGGCAGCGCCGGGATGACATAGGTGTTGTAGGGCGTCGCGCGCCGCAGCTCGCTCTGCCGCAGCCCACGGCCCAGAACGCCCTGCCCCTTGGTGATGCCATAGATCACCGTCGGGTCGGTCTGCAGGCGCATGCCGCGCCGCAGGCGGTTCACGAACACGCTCGCCACCTGCCCGCGCTCCGCCGCGACGCCGGTCTCCTTCTCGATGATCGAGGCAAGGATCAGCGCCTCTTCCGGGCTGTCGAGGGGGATGTCCGCATCACGTCCCTCCCACGCCTCGGCGAGGATGCGCTCCTGCGCCGCGACCATCCGGTCGAGGACGCTTTTTACCGTGTCGCCCTTGCGCACTTCATAGCTGTCGGGCGCCAGCGTGCCTTCGGCGGGCACCTCGGCGTCCCCGGTCAGCACCGGCACCGATTTCAGGCCCTCCACGATCTGCCAAGAGGTTGCGCCTTCCGCCACCGCGACCCGGATGCGGGTATCCGCCGGGTTGTCGAACAGCGCCGCGATCTCGGCGGGCGCGTCCTCGGCCGTCGGATCATAGGCCGCCGTCTCGACGTAACGGTTGGTCTGCGGGTCCAGTTCACGCAGCTGCACTTCCTGCCGCGTCACGCCGATGCGGAACACCATCTCGGTCCCGCAGGTCGATGCGCCACCGCGCGTCACCACGTCCACGATCTCCGCCATCGAGCTTCCGGGCTCGATCAGGTACGACCCCGCCTTCAGATCACCCGACTTGTCACCGTAATCGACCCCCAGCCGGAAGATCGGCGCGCTCGAAATCGCGCCCTGTGCCGCAAGGTCGCGCGACACCCGCGAAAAGTTCGACCCGCGATCCACCTTCAGGCACATCGCCTGCGCCAGCGGCCCCGGCCCGTTATACTGGCTCTGCCCATAGAGGATCGCGCCCCCGGTGAGGAACACCAGGACGATCAGCAGGGTCAGCGTGTTCGCCGCGATATGCCGCCACATGGGCCTCAGACCTTCCTGAAGATCACGCTCGCATTCGTCCCGCCGAACCCGAACGAGTTCGACAGCGCCACGTTGATCTCGCGCTCGCGCTTGACGTTGGCGGCAAGGTCAACCGGCGTTTCAATCGCGGGTGTGTCGAGGTTGATGGTCGGCGGCGCCACCTGGTCGCGGATCGCGAGGATCGAAAAGATCGCCTCGATCGCGCCCGCAGCCCCCAGAAGGTGGCCGGTCATCGACTTGGTGGACGACATCGTCACCTTGCCCGCCGCGTCGCCCATCAGCTTTTCCACCGCGCCCAGTTCGATCACGTCCGCCATGGTCGAAGTGCCATGCGCGTTGATGTAATCCACGTCCGCCGGTTCCAGCCCCGCCTTTTTCAGCGCCATCTTCATGCAACGCAGCGCGCCGTCGCCATCCTCGGACGGGGCGGTGATGTGATAGGCGTCGCCCGACAGGCCATAGCCCACGACCTCGGCATAGATCTTGGCACCGCGCGCGACCGCGTGCTCGTATTCCTCCAGCACCACGATGCCCGCACCCTCGCCCATCACGAACCCGTCGCGGTCGGCGTCATAGGGACGGCTCGCCGTCGACGGGTCGTCGCGGCGCTTGGTCGACAGCGCCTTGCAGGCGTTGAACCCGGCAATCCCGATTTCCGAGATCGAGGCCTCGGCCCCACCGGCCACCATCACCTCGGCATCACCGTCGCGGATCAGCCGCGCCGCGTCGCCAATGGCGTGGGCCCCGGTCGAACAGGCCGTCACCACCGCGTGGTTCGGCCCCCTGAACCCGTACCGGATCGACACCTGACCCGAGATCAGGTTGATCAGCGCGCCCGGCACGAAGAACGGCGACACCCGCCGCGGGCCCCGTTCCTTCAGCAGGATCGCGGTTTCGGCGATCGAGTTCAGCCCGCCGATCCCCGACCCGATCAGGACACCGGTCTCTTCAAGGTCCGACCGGTCCTCGGGCGTCCAGCCCGCATCCTCGACCGCCATCTGCGCCGCGGCCATGCCGTAGCGGATGAAGGTGTCGACCTTGCGGGCCTCTTTCGGCTCCATCCAGTCGTCGCAGTTGAACGTCCCGTCGCTGCCATCGCCCAGCGGCACTTCGCAGGCATAGTTCGTGGCAAGGTGGTCCGCGTCGAACCGCGTGATCGTGCCCGCGCCCGAGCGTCCTTCGAGGATCCGGCTCCACGATGCCTCGACCCCGCAAGCCAGCGGCGTCACCAGCCCCAGCCCCGTCACAACTACCCTGCGCATGTCCGCTCTTCCCCGTGCTCGTCGTTGCGCGCGCTCATACCGGAGTTTGCGCCCCTTGGGCAAGGCCCGCGGCATCGTCCCGGCGTTAACCCGTTCTTTACACGTAACCCACGGGTTACCCTGCCCCGTCCCGCGCTATTTGTGCTCCCGGTCGCGCAATTCGGTCTTCAGCACCTTGCCATAGGCGTTGCGCGGCAGCGCCTCGACGAAGCGCCAGGCGCGCGGGCGCTTGTAGCGGGCAAGATGCGCAAGGCAATGCGCCTCCAGCACCGCCGCATCGGCGCTGCCCACGACATAGGCCACGACCTCCTCGCCATAGTCATCATGCGGCCTTGATATGACCGCCGCCTCCATCACGCCTTCGTGCCGTGCCAGCACCTCCTCGATCTCGCGCGGGTAGATGTTGTACCCGCCCGAGATGATGAGGTCCTTCGACCGGTCCACCAACGTCAGCAGCCCGTCCTCGCGCAGCCACCCCACGTCGCCCGTCCGCAACCAGCCGCCGCCGAACGTCGCCCCGGTCGCCGCCTCGTCGCGCCAGTAACCGGCGCAGACGATGTCGCCCCGCGCCGCCACCTCGCCGCGCTCTCCCTGCGGCACCGGCGTCCCGTCCGGACCCAGCACCGCGATCTCGACACCCGCCTGCGCGAAACCCGCCGATTCCAGCAGCGCCGCGTCGCCCTCGGCCATCTGCTGGCGGGTCAGCGCGGTCAGCGTCATCGGGGCCTCTCCCTGCCCGTATAGCTGCGCGAGCTTTGGCCCGTAAGCGCCCAGAAACGCACGTACATCCGCCACCGGCATCGGTGCCCCGCCATAGATCGCCGCCTTCAGCGGCGACAGGTCCACACCCGCAGCCACCAGCCGCCGCAGGATCGTCGGCGCGGCAAAGAACACCGCCCCCGGCCAGTCGCGCAACAGCCCCGCCATCTCTGCCGGATCGAACCCGCCCGAGCCCGGCACGACCTGCACCGCGCCCTGCCGCAGATGCACCAGCGCATAAAGCCCCGAGCCGTGGCTCAGGGGCGACGGATGCAGGATCGCGGCCCATGGTGGTTCGGGATCGACCGAGGCAAGATAGCCCCGGCACATCGCATCGAGGTTGCGATGCGTGATCATCGCCCCCTTGGGTCGCCCCGTCGTGCCCGAGGTGTAGAACAGCCACGCGAGGTCATCCGCCGCCACCGCGCGCGCCGCGAAATCGGTGCCCGAGGAGGCGGCCTCCTCCCACGCCTCGCCGCCCAGCGTGATGACCTCCCGGCCCGATGCCCCGGCCTGCGCGGCAAGGTCCGGCCCCGCGCAGACAAGCGACACATCGGCATGGGTCAGGATCCACGAGGTCTCGGCCTCCGCCAGCCGGGCATTGACCGGCACCGCCGCCGCCCCGCAGGACCAGATCGCCAGAAGCGCCTCGAAATACCGGGGCGCGTTGCGCGACAGGAGGGCGACGCGGTCTCCCGCCCCGATCCCGCGCGCGTCCATGGCGGCCGCAAGACCCGCGACGCGACGCGCAAGGGTGGCGTAATCGGCAAAGACCCGCGCGCCCTCGGCCACCGCCGGGCGGTCGGGCGCCTCCCGCGCCCATCGCGCCAGATCATCCAGTGCCGTCCGCATGCCTGCCTCGCCTTCCCCGCCCGTGCAGATTGCCCGGTCACACGCCGATTGCCCAGCCCGAAAGCCGGGCCGCGTCACGTGTTGATATGAAGGTGAGCCGGACGGCTGGGTTTCAGGCCAGTTCCGCGATCTTGCTCAGATCGAACTGGTCGTTCTGATGCAGAAGCGCCGCCGGGTATTCGCGGTCCTTCACCAGCCGATCGACCGTGAAGCCGGGTTCGATGGCCTTCAATTGCTCGACCATCCTGAGCGCGTCTTCCTGCCGCCCCGCGCGGGCATGCAACGCGATGAGATATCGCAGAGGCGGCCGGAAATCCGGGTTCTGCAACCGACAGGACTCGGCGAAGTATTCTGCTTCGGAAAACTTGCCCGTGCTCAACGCCGCCGCGAAAACCTGGCTGTCCCACCAGAAGCGATGCGGCGAGGTCGATGCAAGCTGGTTGGCCTTCAGCGTGTATTTCAAGGCCTCCTTGCTGTTGCCGGCATGCATGTTGGCAGAGCTGAGCGCGAACCACGCCATGGGGTTCTGCGGGTTCAGTTGCACGCTGCGCTTGGCAAGGAACATGCTGCGATCATACGAGCGCAGGGTGAGGCAGAAGGTATTGGCCACCGTTGCCAGAACCATCGAATTGTTCGGCTCGATCTCCAGCGCCCTGGCGCAGAGCGACTCTGCCTCGTCCTTCAGGGCCTGTTCGTCGTATCCGTGACGTTCGATCTTCATGATCGTCTTGGCCTGCGCGCGCCATGCAAGGTAGAGGCCGCGGGCTTTGATCTGGAACGCGCGTTCGAACATCTTGTCGGCCGACAAAACCGCATCGGACTGGATCGCGAACATGCTGCGGATGGCGCGCCGGCAGATCGAATCCGGGCAATCGGTTTCCGGGTCCCTGCCCAACAGCAATTCATCGCCAAGCGCATCCACCAGCCGGTTGGACAGCAAGGCGATGTCCGGGTGATCGGACGGTGGCGCGCCCTGCATTTCGACGGTCGTCCGGTCTGCCCAGATGTGAAGCCCGCGCGAGGGGCGGGACAGCGCCATCCGGACGCCCACCGACGAGGCGGAGAAACGGCATGTCTCTATTTCCACGTGCCACAGGTTTTCGTGAATAACGGGCTGGTCGCCGGTTATGACCTCGACCGAAAACGCCTCGCGCAAATGCCGCGCGACGTTGTCCGTCATCAGGCTGCCAAGCCATTCAAGCTGGCCGAACCCGCCTTCGCCCGACACCTTGTTGGTAATCGCGATGGCTTTCGGGGATTGTGCGGGCGGTGCGAATTGCGTTTCCAGTCGGGCAGTCGCGGGCAACAAACCCTTTCGGCTGCTCCGCGACAAATGAAGCCATTCTTCGAACGCCTCGTCGCGAATGTGCATCCCTTCGAGAAAATCGTCTTCGTCGTTCGAGACGAGTTCGACGAAATCGAGGTTCAGTGCGATACTTTTGCGAGAGACGTCAAGGAGTTGCGGGAAATCCAACAGCGATTTTCGGACCTGTACCAGGCACTGGCGAAGACTGCCCGACGCCTGTTGCGGCGAGCGGTCACTCCACAGCCGCGTCTGAAGCCAGTTTCTGCTGCGCGATCCGTTCTGGGACGTTGCAAGCATGGCAAGGAGAGCCTGCGCCTTGGATGAGTTAGGCGTGACGTCAATTCCGTTCTCGAATTCCACCCGAAACGGTCCGGTCAAATACACCCGGACCATGGGCACCCCTTCACCTTGCATTACTCCAACCCCATGCAAGCGACCCCAATAGGGTACAATCTTTGTCGTATCTTTCAACTTATTTGACCGAAAGCGTCAAAGAACCGCGAAAACGACACCCGCTTCCCTTGGGCCCCGTTGAGTGCTCAACACTTTAAAGGAATATTAATTTTGGGAAAAAACAGAACGGGAGAAGGGGTATGCCCAGATACGGAAGCGTTGGTGGTTCGGTTGGCGGATCGGTTGGCGGCAGCGTCGGTGGCAGCGTTGGCGGATCGGTCGGTGGATCGGTAGGCGGAAGCGTCGGCGGCTCGGTCGGAGGCTCGGTCGGCGGCGCATTCGCGGTCGGTCATGCCGATAGCGAGGCCTCGCCGCTGGTCAGTTCGGCATTGCTCACCGCCCGCGACGGAGTGACGGGGTACTGGGACGGGTCGGTCAACCAGAACCTCGCCGACAACCTCGACGTGCTGAAACTGCCGGGAGACGCGGGTTACCTCGATGCCCTCCGGAAGCCCTATGGCGGATATGTCCTTGAAACCCTTATGTGTTCGCGGTTCGGCTTCACGCAGATCCTTGAAGAAAAGGATGCAGCTGACGGCACCAAGATCAAGGAAAGCCTTGGCGTGACGATGACCTTCGACGGCCATCCGTTGACCAGCCTCACGCGTCCGACGCAGGAGCACTTCGCCAAGCAGATGTCGTGGCTGCGCGCCTATGCCGATCTGCGCGACGACCGGCTGGCGGAAATCCACGTGCAGCTGAAAGACATGATGTCGTTCTTCGGCGCGCAGTCCTATCTGGATGACGGCCGCCGGAAGTACACGCTGATGCTTCTGAACGTGGTGCGCAACCTGTCGATCCAGCTTGAAACGCCTTTCAAGTATTACTGCCGCGCCGCGCGGCCGATCGATTATGCCGAGCAGGTTCAGCCGACCATCCAGACGCCAAATCACTCCAGCTTTCCGTCCGGCCATTCGCTGGAGACCTTCGCGGTGGCGGCGGTTCTGTACCGGCTGCAGACCGGGAACGGCGCCGCACACGGCATTTCGGGCTCCCGGAAATCCGTCGGACTTGACCCGGCTGTCTCTGCCCTGCCGTTCCGGCTGGCGCACCGGATCGCAACGAACCGGACCGTCGCCGGCGTGCATTTCCCGGTGGACTCGCTCGCCGGTGCCTATGTCGGATGCGTCATTGCCGATGCCGTCTGGGCGCTTGCCTCGGGCGACACGCTGCAACCGCGGTCCCTGCAGCTCGCAGATAATGACGGGGGCATGCAGGCCGACTTCCTGTTGCGGGATTTCGACCTGCTCGAGGGCGTCTCTGACGCCGACAAACCCATCAAGGACACCGCAATTCTCCCCGAACTGGCGCTGATCTGGAACCGTGCCGCGCAGGAATGGCCGGGTGACCCAGCGGCGATCGCTGGAGAGACAGATGAGTGACGCATGGCACAAGGCAGGCACGCTGGGGGACAAGATTGGCCCCTACGCGCATTGGTGGGAAGACAAGGAGAAGCCTTTCCTTCCCGATGACATCAAGGGACTGAACGAATTCAACATATCCATGGGCCGCCCAAGGAGTACGCTCAAGTTTCTGGGCGAAATGCCTTCGGCCTCTCAAGGCCCGCAGGTGAGCAATTCGCTCTTCCAGTCAGGCGAGGCCGTGCCCTTGCCGGACGCCGTGGCAAACGAAAAAATCCCGCACGATGACTGGGACTTTTCCAAGATCGAACACCGGTTGCCGGGGGACATTCCTGCGGACACCGTGATTGTCGGTATCCTCGACACCGGGATCGCGCTGAGCCACATGGGCACGAATATCAGTCCGGGCAAAACGCGCATCATCTCGTCGTGGCAGCAAGGCGCCGCCATGCGGTGGGAAAGCGTCGCGAACCTCGCTGATGACACCACGGAATACCAACAAAGCGAGCCGTGGTTGCCGTGCGGGCGCGAGGTCTTTTCCGGAGAGATCAACGCGGCGCTGGAAGCGTTTGGCGATGCACAGGGCGTTGTGGACGAGGAAGCGTTCAACCGCGCGCTGAGGATCAGCTCTCCCGACCTGATCATGGGCAACCGCGACCTAGAAATGGCGACGGCGCACGGCACCCATACATTGAGCCTTGCCGCCGGTATGGATCACGAGAACACCACGCGGGAAGAACGGGAACGCCAGCGCATCATCGCGGTCAATCTTCCCGCGCAGTTTTCGCACGGCTCTGGCGGCAACTTCCTGCCCTATTTCGCGGTCTACGGTGTCGACCGCATCCTGTACCTGGCCGATGCCCTGTGGCTGAAGAACACACCGGACCCGGACAGCCATGCCGTACGCGGCTACCCGATCGTTATCAACTTTTCCTACGGCATGATGGCGGGCCCGAAGGACGGGTATCACACGATCGAACTCGCGCTGAAGAACCTGTTCGAGGACCGGAAAAAGCAGGCCAAGGCCGGGCAGACCATGTCGCCGGTTCGCATCATGATGCCTGTCGGCAACGACAACCTGCTGCGCGGTGCGGCGTCGACCGTGCTGGCAGCCGAGGGAACGCCCTTTGGCCTGAACAACAACCTGAAAGCCAGGGAACGCATTACCGTGCCGTGGCGCATCCAGCCGGCGGATTCGACGGCGAATTTCGTGGAAATCTGGAGCGAGGCAAAACCGTGCGCGGATTTCTATGCCATGCTGGAACGGGTCGAAGTGTTTGTAACGCCTCCCGGACGGGAAAAGCTGCGGATCACCGACCTGAGTGCAAATGCCTATTCGGACCTTGCCGACTATGCGCGCGTCTATGTGCGTCACGTCGCCATTGACCCGAACACCGGCCCCACGATCCATGTGCAAGAAGCGGGGACCAAGAACCCGAACGCACGGTTCAGGCTGGCGATCCTTGTCTGCGTCGCGCCCACAACGCTCGACCTGCCCGATGCGCCGCTGGCCCCGGCGGGCGAGTGGACGGTCGAGGTGAAATACGACGGGCCTGAAACGGTCGATTTCACCCTCTACATCCAGTCGGACCAGTCCGCGGTCGTGACCAGCAAGACGGGCAAGCGGTCATACTTCGACCACGAGAATTATCGCTCCCACATGACGGAACACCACCACGACCACCGGGAGGAAACCGGCGCCGTCGCGGACACCTATTCGTTTGACGAGGACAAGTGTCCTGAAGACAACGACAACTGGTACCAATACGGACCGGTGCAGCGGCGCGGCACGCATAACGCCATCTCGTCGCTGTCTGATCCCGAGATGATCGCGATCGGCAGTTTCGATGACTCGAGCGGCTATCCCACCTCGTATTCGGCGACCACCGACGGCAACCCGCAACTTGACTATGACTCGAAGTCCGCGCGCGAAATCACGGCGAAGTACCCCAAGAACAACGGACGGAAATTCCTGACGGTCAGCTATCCCGGCGAAAACGCCCCGTCCCTCTTCGGGCTGCTGGGTGCCGGGTCTCGCGACGGGTCGGTCATCGGGTCGAGGGGCACCAGCATGTCCACCGCGCTTGCGACGCGCGAAGCCGCGAACGCGTTCATGGAGGCCGAGCCGCAGGACTATCCGCATATCGGTTCGCAGGACTGGTTCCGCGATCTTGGCCGGGAAAGCGAATTGGAGCAGCAAGTCGACAATTGGGGACAGGACCTGAAATGGCCCCTCGCGTGCGACGAAGGTGTGCTCAAGATTGGCTCGGGCCGCTTGCCGGATCCCCGGAAGAAGCTCGTGAACCGGCTGGGCGGCACGCCGTATGCCACGGAAGACGAGCTTGAGTGAGTGATCCGAAAGGGCGGACCGCCCTTGTCGGGGAGGGTTTGCCCTGCTCCGTCAGGCGGTCGCTTGCGAGGACGGCGGATGGTGCGCTCGCCCGGCCGGCGAGCATACGTGCGGCCCGCGCTTCGATCGTCACGATGGAGGTAAGATGGCTGGGATGACAGGACTCGAACCTGTAGCCTACGGTACCAAAAACCGGTGCTCTACCAATTGAGCTACATCCCAACCGTACCGGGCGATCTACTGTGCCGGATCGGGGGGATCAAGCCCTTTGACGCCGATTTTTTGCCGCAGGCCGCGCGGCGCCGCGATCACTCGGGCGGCGCGTCCCGTTTCAAGAGGTCATTGACCTCTCCCGTCTCGCGCTCGTCGGCCACGATCGCCTCCAGCTGGTTCTCCATCGTGGCGTCGACATCGGCGACATCGACGTCGCGCACGGGCGGTGGCGCGGGTTTCGCGGCGTTCTCGCGCGCCTCTTCCGGCCCGTCTTCGAGCCCCGCCAGTCCCTTGATGCGGTAGGTCGGTTCGGGCATCTCCACGCCCTCGGCGGTGAGGGCGGCCATGACGAGGCGGATCGCTTCGCTCCGCGCGCCGACCCAGCTTGTGTTGTGCTGGTCGATCCACGCCACGCAGCGCAGCGTGACGGTCGAATCTCCCACCGTTTCCAGCCAGGTATTGGCGGCGGGCGTTTCCAGCGTGAACGGCAGGCTGGTCAGCGTTTGCAGGGCGATATCCTTGGCATGCGCAAGGTCCGCCTCGGGCCCGATGCCAAGGTCGAAGACGAACCGCCGCTCGGTATTGCGGGTGTAGTTCACGATGCGGCTTTTGAAGACGGTCGAGTTGGGGATGCGAATGTGGTTGCCGTCGAAGGACAGAAGGATCGTCGCGCGGCTGGTCAGGCGGATGACGTTGCCGATGTCGCCGTCGATCTCGATCGTGTCGTTGGGGCGGAAGGGCTGGCGGATCGACAACATGATCGAGGCGATGAAATTCTCCACCGTGTCCTTGACCGCGAAACCGATGGCGAGGCCGATGATCCCCGCCGCGCCAAGGATCGTCGACAGAAGCGCGGTGGCGTTCAGGATGTCCAGCGCCACGACCAGCCCCGCCACGCCGAACCCCAGCCGGATCAGCGTGCGGTAGATGTCGGCGATGAAGGTGTTGGGCGCCAGCCGGTCCCACGGTTGCTTGCGCGAGGCCACGAAGAAGCCCAGCAGCAGCACGACGCAGAAGGCGACGACGGCGATGCTGAGAAGGGGAATGAAGGCCACGAATTGCGACAGGCGGTGCATGAACCGCTCGACCGCCGGGTTCAGGCGTTCGACCACGTCGGTGGTCTCAGCTACCTCGTTCTCGATGGCGACGACGCCCTCGACCCGCGCGACAAGGTCGTTCAGGGACGCCGCCTTGCTGGCGTCCAGCGTCGTGCCGCGAAGGGTCACGATGCCCGAGGTCACGGTTACCGTGACGTCGCCGAACCCGTCCAGTTCGGCAAGGATATCGCGGATGCGCACCGCGATGGCGGCATCGCGGTCGGCGCTGTCCTCGACCCCGATGGTGCCGGTCGGCTGATCTTCGGACTGGGCCGCGCCCGCGATCGGCAGGGCAAGGAAGACGATCAGCAAAAGCCATCTGAACATGAGGAAATCCGGTGTTCTGAAATCTGACAGGAGCGATACTAGCGCGCCCGCGAAGGCGTTGAAAACCCTTGCCGATGGCCGCCCGCGCGCGCAACCATGTCAAGGGAGGAATACCATGCGCAGCTTTTCCGAGATCGAGGATATCGCCCGCGACCGTCACGGCGCGGCGCTGGAAGACAGGATCGGCAACGGCCCGGCCTCGCCCGCCGAACTGGCGAAGGTGCCCGAGGACCGGTGGCTCGCGCAATTCACCAAGTCGGTTTTCCAGGCGGGCTTCAACTGGAAGGTGATCGAGGCGAAGTGGGACGGGTTCGAAGAGGCCTTTCGCGGGTTCGACGTCGATGCCTGCGCCTTCATGGCCGAGGACTGGTTCGAGGACCTGACCACCGACACCCGCATCGTGCGCAACCCGATCAAGATCCGCACCGTTCAGGCCAACGCCCAGATGATCGCCGACATGCGCGAAAAGGGCGGTGCGGGCGTGGTCATCGGCGGCTGGCCGTCGGAGGATTTCGTGGGCCTTCTGGCGCATCTCAAGGCGCATGGCAGTCATCTGGGCGCGGCCAGCGGTCAATACGCGCTGCGGTTCCTGCGCCGGGACGGGTTCATCCTGTCGCGCGACGTGGTGGCCCGGCTGGTGGCCGAGGGGGTAGTGGACAAGGCGCCCACCTCGAAAAAGGCGATGGCGGCGGTGCAGGCCGCGTTCAACGCGTGGCGAGACCAGTCCGGAGCCTCGCTGGTGCGCATCAGCCGCGTGCTGGCCCTGTCGGTTTAGGGAGACGGTTGATGGATTTGCAGACTGCAAACGCCGCGTTGCGCGAGAATTTCGCCGAGTGGGTGCTGGCGCTTTATCCGCGTGTCACGGCCATCGATGCGGACGGCTCCGCGACGCTGGAGATGCCGATCACGCCCGCGCTGGCGCGGATCGGCGGGATCGTGTCGGGGCAGGCCCTGTCGGCGCTGGCCGACACCGCGATGGTCTTTGCCTGCGCGGGCAAGCTGGGCGCATTCCGGCCCGTGGCCACTACCAACCTCGACCTGCAATTCCTGCGCCCCGGTACGGGCGCGCGGATCGAGGCGCGGGCCGAGGTTGTGCGCGCGGGCCGCTCGCTCATCTTCACGCGGGCCGAACTGGTGGCCCTGCCCGCCAACAAGTCAGTCGCCACCGCGACCGCCACGTTCGCCAATCCGGGATAGGAGAGACCATGCCCCTTCAGGCCACGATCATGCTTCTTGCGGGGCTCGGGATTCCCGTGCTTGCCGCCCTGAATGCAGCCCTTGGGCGGCACATGGGTTCACCCGCCGTGGCGGCGGTGATCCTGTTCGCCGTGGCGCTGGCGGTGACGGTGGCAACCGCGCTTGTCACCGGGCCGCGCGCGGTGGTGCACGTGGCAAGCGCGCCCCGGTACCTGCTGCTGGCTGGTGCGCTGGTGGCGTTCTACGTGTTGTCGATCACCTATATCGCGCCCAGTTTCGGGGTGGGGAACGCGGTGTTCTTCGTGCTGCTGGGGCAGTTGGTGAGCGCGGCGGTGATCGACCATTACGGGTTGTTCGGCGCGCAGGTCTCTCCGTTGTCGCTGACACGTGCTGGAGGGGTCGCAGCGATGGCCTTCGGGGTCTGGCTGACGCAGCAGGCGTGAGCGTACCTCGCCGAGTACCATGGTTGCAGACGGGCCGCGGCGCGTCGATCCAGCTGTTCCGCTATTATGCTTTATGCCTGCCACGTTCGCACACCGCCCCAGCGATGCACCAAGACCAGACAATTCGACGTGCCGTGGGGGCGGCCCGTCGAAGCGCGGCGGGCTGAAGCCCTTGATTCCGCGCAAGGTCTCTCGCCCAACCGGTGCAGACGGGCCGCGGCGCGTCGATCCAGCTGTTCCGCTATTATGCTTTATGCCTGCCACGTTCGCACACCGGGTCAGCGATGCACCAAGACCAAACAAATCGACGTGCCGTGGGGGCGGCCCGTCGAAGCGCGGCGGGCTGAAGCCCTTGATTCCGCGCCAGTTCTCTCGCGCTACCGGCGCAGACGGGTCGGAGGGTGATCCGTCCCCTCCAATCTTTTTGCACAAAAATCGGCTGCCGGGCGGTGGAAGCGCCGCGGGCTGAAGCCCTTGATTCCGAGCCCGTTCTCTCGCCCATCCCGTGCAGACGGGCCGCGGCGCGTCGAGCCAACTGTTGCGCTGTAGTGCTTGATGTCTGCCACGTCCGCACGCCGCCCCAGCAATGCGCCTGGACCAGCCAAATCGACGTGCCGGGGGGCGGCCCGTCGATGCGCGGCGCCTTCGGCTTGATTCCGCGCGGGGACTAAGACGCAAAGTCCGGCAAAACGCCCTACCCTGCGAAACCCTGCGTCTGTGCCCACAAGGCGTCCGGGACGTCCACGACCTTTGCCGCGACCTTGCCCTCGCCCGGCAGGCGTGCGCCGGGGTCGCTGGCGATCACCTCGGCCAGCGCGGCAAAGCGGTCGCCAAAGCCCGGTTGCACCGAAGGGTCGATCAGCAGGTAATACTGGCCAAGGTCATGCGGCGCGCCCTCGGGCGCTTTCAGGGGCTTTACATCGGCGCTGATCGTGCTGCCGGTCATGGCGGCGGCGAGGACCTCGACCATCAGGCCCATGCCCCAGCCCCGCGCGCCACCGGCGGACACGAGCGCACCCTGCAACGCGGCTTCGGGGTCGGTGGTCGGCTGGCCTTCGGCGTCGACGGCCCAGCCTTCGGGGATGGCTTCTCCTGCCGCCTTGGCCATGGTGATCTTGCCCAGCGCCACGGCGCTGGTGGACTGGTCGAGGTGCAGCGCCATGCCGCCCTGCCCGTCCGGCACGGAAAAAGCCATCGGGTTGGTGCCCAGAACGCGCTTGCGCCCGCCGGGAGCGGCCACGATCGGGCTGGCATTGGTCGCGCCGAACGCGATCAGCCCGCTCGCGGCGATCTGGCGGGTGAAGTGGCCCAGCGCGGTGCAGGTATGGGCGTGGCTGACGGCAAGGCTGGCGACGCCCTGTTCCTGCGCCACGCGCACCGCCTCGTCCAGTGCCGCGGCAAACGCCACCTGCGCGAAGCCGAACCGGGCATCGACGGCCACGACCCCCGGACGGGGGCGCGTCACCACCGGGTCGGCCTGTCCGTCCACCCGGCCCGAGCGGAGCTGCTGGCAATAGCTTTCAAGGTAGTAGAGGCCGCAGATGCGGTTGCCAAAACTTTCCGCCTCGGCCACCGCACGGGCGACAAGCGTTGCCGCGCGGTCAGAGGCACCATGCGCGGTCAGCGCGCGGTGCGTCGTTTCCGCGATCTCGGCAATGGCGACCTGCGGCATGGTATCCCCTCCCTTGGCAGTGGCGCTCAGGGGGACACCTATCCGCGGCCAAGGTCAAGTCGCGGAGGAAGCGTTCTCGACGAAGGTGATGCTGTCGAGCGGCACTTCGGCGGTCAGGCCCGCCAGCGTCACGCCCGTCCCGTCGGAAAACGCCACGACGACGCCGTCGGCGGTTACGGTCTGGCTGGCCACGGTCGGTGCCGTCCCGTCATAACGCACGACAAGCAGGTCGTCGGTCGCGTTGAAATCGCTGACGGTGCCGCCTGCCGCGAGGATGTCGAACACGTCCTCGCCCGAGCCGCCGGTCACGGTGTCGCCCGCGCCCACGCCCAGCGTGTCGTTGCCCGCTTGGCCTTCCAGCACGTCCGCCGCGCCATCGTCGCTCAGCGCGAGCCCGCCGCGCAGGATGTCGTCGCCCGATCCGCCCATCAGAGTGTCCGAGCCCTCGTCACCGCGCAGGTCGTCGCTGCCGGTGCCGCCGTCGAGCAGGTCGGCGCCTTCGCCGCCGAACAGCGTGTCGATCCCGTCGCCACCCGACAGTGCGTCGTCGCCGGTATTGCCGCTCAGCGCGTCGGCGCCGTCGTCGCCGAAGATCGTGTCATTGCCCGCGCCGCCCGCCAGAACGTCGTTGCCGCCAAGGCCCGACATGCTGTCATTGCCGTCGCCGCCGCCCGCGACGTCGTTGACGGCGTCGGACCCGGTAAAGACCTGGTCGATGACGATGCCGCCCGTGGTGTCATCGCCGGTGCCCGTGGTGTCGTCACCCGTGCCGGTCGTATCGTCGCCAGCGCCCGTCGTGTCGTCACCCGCGCCCATGGTATCCTCGCCCGCGCCAGCCGTGTCGTCGCCCGCGCCAGCGGTGTCATCACCGTCTTCCACCATCATTTCGAGCAGCACATCACCCAGCGTGGCGTGGAACCCTTCGGGGGCCAGCTCGTCAAGACGCTGCTGTGCAATGTCCTCGTCGATATCCTCGTTGTTCTGATCCGACGTGAACGCGGCGGCAAAGGCCGACAGGCCCAGCGCGGCGATGATCAGTTCCAGACCGAAGGCAATCATGTCGAGCCCCTTTCCCGCGGCAACGATTGGTTACCTGCGGCGATACGGGAACAGATTGACTTGAATTTGGCGAAATCAGGCCGGAACGAGGACACCCGCATCAAGCCGCACGCGCCGGTCCATGCGCGCGGCGAGGTCGAGGTTGTGGGTCGCGATCAGCGCCGACAGCCCGGTATCGCGCACCAGCGCGAGCAACCTGCCGAACACCTGGTCCGACGTGTCGGGGTCGAGGTTGCCGGTGGGCTCGTCCGCCAGAAGCAGCCGGGGCGCATTGGCCAGCGCCCGGCAGAAGGCCACGCGCTGCTGTTCGCCGCCCGACATGGCGGCAGGCCGGTGATCGGCGCGTTCACCCACTCCGACGCTCGACAACAGCTCCATCGCGCGCGCCCGCGCCGCGGATTGCGAGATGCCGTTCGCAAGTTGCGGCAGGACGATGTTTTCCAGCGCGCTGAATTCGGGCAGCAGGTGGTGGAACTGGTACACGAACCCCACGTCACGGCGGCGGATGCGGGTGCGGGCGCGGTCGCCGAGGCCCGTCGTCTCCCGCCCCGCGATGCGCACCGACCCGGCATCGGCGGTATCCAGAAGCCCCGCGATGTGCAGAAGCGTCGATTTGCCCGCGCCGGAGGGCGCGACCAGCGCCACGACCTCACCTGCCGCGACATCCAGATCTACGCCGCGCAGCACCGCGATCTCGGACGGCTGGCCGTGGTTGTAGGCCTTGGTGACGCCCGACAGGCTGAGGACCGGATCACTCATACCGCAGCGCCTCCACCGGGTTCATGCGTGCGGCGCGCCGGGCCGGGAAGATGGTGACGATGAAGGAGAGCGACAGCGACAGGGCAACGGCACTCAGCACGTCGGCCAGTTCCAGTTTGGCAGGCAGCGCATAGATGCCCCGGATCGACGGGTCCCAGACCCCGCCGCCCATCGCCCAGTTCACGAAGGAAAAGATCGGGTCGATGTAGATGGCAAAGAGGCAACCAAGGATCACGCCCGCCGCCGTGCCGATCAGGCCGGTGAAGGCGCCGCAGATGAAGAAGACGCGCAGGACCGACCCCTCGGTCAGGCCCATGGTGCGCAGGATGCCGATGTCGCGGCCCTTGTTCTTGACCAGCATGATCAGGCCCGAGACGATGTTCATCGCGGCGATCAGGACGAGGATCGACAGGATGATGAACATCACGTTGTCCTCGATCTCCAGCGCGCGCAGGAACCCGCCCGAGGCATCGCGCCATGTCCAGACGAGAGCGGATTGCCCGCCCGCGCGCAACAGGTCGAGCGTCAGGGCGTCGACCTCTTCGGGGGCTTCGACCATGACCTCGAACTCGTCGGCCACGCCTTCGCGGTTGAAATAGGCCTGCGCCTCGGCGAACGGCATGTAGACGCGGGTGCGGTCGATGTCGTAGCGGCCCGCGGTGAAGACGTAGACCACGTCATAGGCCTTGACCCGTGGCGAGACGCCGAACGCCGTGCGCGCCCCGTTGGGAGAGATCAGGCGGATGCGGTCGCCCACGGTTACGCCCAGCAGGCGGGCGACGCCCGATCCGATGGCGATGCCCTGTTCGAAATCGTCGATGCTGCCCAGCGCCTCTTCGGGATCGGCGATGCGGGGGATGGTGGCGAGGTCGGCGGCGGAGATGCCGAACACCTCGACCCCGGCATTGCCGTCGCTGCTGGTCGCCATGACCTGCCCCTTGACCAGCGGTGCGACGCGGGTGACGCCCGGCACGGCGCGCAGGTCGGCGGCGATCCGTTCATAATCGGGGATGGTGCGGGTGAGTTGCCCCGTCTCGGTCACGCGCTGCTGGTTGTAGACGGTGACATGGGCGTTCGCGCCAAGGATCGTGTCCACGAATTCCGCGCGGAAGCCCGAGCGCACCGCAAGCGTCGCGATCAGCGCGAACACGGCGAGCGTGATGCCGATCAGGCTGATCCACGTCATGACGCTGACCCCGCCCTCGGCGCGTTTGGCGCGCAGGTAGCGCCATGCGATCATCCACTCGAAAGGGGCAAAGGGCGCGGGGCTCGCGGCCATGTGTCTGCTCTGGTCCGTTATCGTTGCGGATGGTCTGCGCTTTCAGGGCAGGTCCGTCAAGGGCAGCGGGTCTTTTCCGCCGGTCGCCGGCGGGCGCGGTCAGAACTTCGGCGCGCGCTTCTGCATGTTGGCCATGACGGCTTCCATCTGGTGGGGTTTGCCGATCAGCGCGGCCTGTTCGGCACTTTCGGCCAGCAGCACCGCGTCGGGTGCCTGCGTCTCTGCCACCGCCATAAGGCGCTTTGCCGCGCGGATCGCCGAGGGCGACTTGCCCGCGATTTCCGCCGCCAGCGCATCGGCGCGCGCCTGCGGGTCGTCGGCCAGTTCGGTGACGATGCCCCAACCCAGTGCCGCTTCGGCGGCGAAAACCTCACCGGTATAGACCAGCCGCCTCACGATGTCGGAGGGCGCAAGGTGCGGCAGGCGGATCATGCTACCCATGTCGGGGACAAGGCCCCATTTCATCTCCATCACCGACATTTTCGTGTCGGGTGCGGCGATGCGGATATCCGCGCCAAGAGCCACCTGAAGCCCGGCCCCGAAACAGGTGCCGTGCAGCGCCGCGATCACCGGCACCGGCAGCTTGTGCCAGGCAAGCGACACTTCCTGGAAGTCGTTGGTGTCGCCATGGGTGCGCGGGTTCAGAAGCGTGGCCGGATCCTGCGTCGCAAACGCGGCAAAGCTCGCCACGTCGAGACCCGCCGAAAAGGCGCGACCCTCGCCCGACAGCACGACCACGCGCACGTCGTCGCGGTCAAGGCCATGCGCGGCGCCGATCAGTTCTTCGATCATGGCGCGGTCGAAGGCGTTCATCTTGTCGCCCCGCGTCAGGCGAACCTGCGCGACGTGGTTGTCGATCTCGACGGAAACGCGAGCCATCGGCCTCTCCCCTTGTGTGCAGCGGCACTGTGACGGTGCGCGTGGGCGAAGACCAGTGCGACGTCAGGGCACAAGCCGGTCGATCGCGCGCATCGCCCCGATGGAGCGGTCGTAGACCAGCGTCAGGACACGGCGGCCACCGACACGGCCAGCCAGGGGCACGGCGCGCGCGGCAAGTGCGGCGCCCGACAGGACAAGAAAGGAACGGCGGTCCATGGCGACTCTCCAGTTGCGAACCGTTCTCATGTAAGCACCTGTCGGCGGACAATCAACCTTGTCAGCCCCAGACCCGCCCGCTACGCATTCCGCCATGACATATCCGCGCCTGACACCGCTTGCCGAAAGCCTGCCATCGACCGTGCCCTTCGTCGGTCCGGAAACGCAGGAGCGCGCCCTGTCGCGGCTGTTCGACGCGCGGCTGGGAGCGAACGAGTCGGTCTTCGGCCCCTCCCCCGTGGCGCTGGCCGCGATGCAGGCGGCGGCGGGTGACGCGTGGAAATACGGCGATCCCACCAATCACGACCTGCGCGAAGCGCTGGCCGCGCATCACGGCGTGACGCCGGACCACGTGACCGTGGGCGAAGGGATCGACGGGCTGCTGGGCGTTCTGGTGCGGCTGCTGGTGGGTCCGGGCGATGCGGTCGTGACCTCGGACGGGGCCTATCCGACCTTCAACTTCCACGTCGCGGGGTTCGGCGGGGTGCTGCACAAGGTGCCCTACCGCGACGATGCCGAGGACCTCGACGCGCTGATCTCCCGCGCGGCGGAAACGGACGCCAAGCTCATCTACTTCGCCAATCCCGACAACCCGATGGGAAGCTGGGCGTACGGAGCCGGGATCGAAGCCGCGCTCGACCAGCTGCCCGAGGGGTGCCTCTTGTGCCTCGACGAGGCCTATGTCGAGTTCGCACCCGAGGATGCGGTGCCGCAGATCGCGGCGGACGACCCCCGCGTGATCCGCATGCGCACGTTTTCCAAGGCCTATGGCATGGCGGGCGCGCGGGTGGGTTATGCGCTGGCCGCCCCGGCGCTTGCATCGGCATTCGACAAGGTGCGCAACCATTTCGGCGTGAACCGCATCGCGCAGGCGGGCGCGCTGGCGGCGCTTGGCGACCAGCGCTACCTGCGGGACATCGTGGCGCGCGTGGCCGAGGCGCGCGCGCAAATCGCCGAGGTTGCCACCCGGCATGGCCTCTCCGCCCTGCCCTCGGCCACCAATTTCGTGACGCTCGATTGCGGGCGCGACGAGGTCTTTGCCAAGGCGGTGCTGGAAGGGCTGATCGCGCGGGGCGTGTTCGTGCGCATGCCCTTCGTCGCGCCGCAAAGCCGCTGCATCCGCGTGACGGCGGGCAAAGAGGCTGACATCGCGCATTTCGCCCGTGCCCTGCCCGAGGCGCTCGACGCGGCAAAGGGCCGCTGACGCGCGGGGCGGTCACGAAGATTTTGCTGGTCCTGTGACGGGGTAGCGGTAACGTGGTGGTACCTTGTGAAAGGACACCCGCGATGCGCCACCCGATGAAGGAAGCCCCGAACTACACCAATGCCTGCCTCGTGATGGGGTTCGTGAACCTGTTCTGGATGTTCATCTTCATCTGGATCACGATCGGCATGTGGGCGGTGATGGCCACGGGCTATGCCATCGACAAGTGCATCAGCTGGCTCGCGCGGCGCCGCGCGACCTAACCCTCCGCCAGCGCCCGCGTCGCGGCATCAAGCGCGCCGCGCCCGCGCGGGATGTCCAGCGCATCCAGGCCCGCCTCGATACTTCCCAGCATGCCAAGGACCATTCCCGCGTTCAGATGCCCCATGTGGCCCAGCCGGAAGAAGCCGTGCCAGGCCGGGTCGCCCGGTTCGGCCATGCCCAGCCCGATCCCCAGCGTCACGCCCGCGTTCGTCTCGGTCCAGTTGCGCAGGCGGGTGGCGCGGTCCTCGCCCAGCCGCAGCGCGGTGACGGCATTCGACCGGAAGGCCGGGTCGGCGACGTTCAGCTCCATCGGGCCATCGGCGGCCCATGTCTCGCAGGCGGCATGGATCGCGCGGGCAAAGAGCGCGTGGCGGTCCCACACCGCCTCGATCCCTTCGTCGAGCAGCATGTCGAGCGCGGTGCGCAGGCCATACAGGTGGTGCGTCGGCGCGGTTCCGCAGAAATGCTGGTAGTAGATTTCGGGGTTGGCGCGCGGCGTCCAGTCCCAGTAGCGCGACACGCGCGGCATGTCGGCCCGCACCCGCGCGGCGCGGTCGTTGAAAAAGACGAAGGCCAGCCCCGGCGGCACCATCAGCCCCTTCTGACAGCCCGCGACCATCACGTCGGCGCCCCATGCGTCCATTTCGAACGGGTCGCAAGCAAGCGAGGCGATGCAATCGGCCATCAGAAGCGCGGGGTGTCCGGCGGCATCCATCGCGCGGCGCAGGGCGGCGATGTCATTGCGGATCGACGTGGCGGTGTCCACGTGCACGGCCAGCACCGCCTTGATGCGGTGCTCGGTATCGGCGCGCAGGGCCTCTTCGATTTTCTCCATGTCCATCGGCGTGCGCTTGCCGTGGTCCATCAGGTCGACCGTGGCCCCGAGGCCTTCGGCCATCTCGCCCCAGCCGATGCCGAAACGGCCCGTGGCGGGCACGAGGACGCGGTCGCCGGGGGCGACCACGTTGGCAAGGGCCGCTTCCCATGCCGCGTGCCCGTTGCCGATATAGATCGCCACCTGCCCCTCGGTCCGCGCCACGCGGCAGAGATCGGGCAAAAGCGAGTGCGTCATGTCGATCAACTCGCCCGCGTAGATGTTGGGTGCGGGCCGGTGCATGGCCTGCAACACCGCGTCCGGCATCACCGACGGGCCCGGAATGGCAAGGTAGTGGCGACCGCGATCAAGCGACATGAAACGTTCCTGTGCAGGGTTCCGGCGCGACCCTAAAGCCCCCGTCCGGACGTTGGAAATGCAATTCGGTGATACCTTGCGTCACTTTCGCGAATGTGCCGCGCGACTTGCCATGGCGGGCGCGAGCCTCTACATCGCGCGGGCTTGCCCCCTTGGGACCTGTTTTGACATGCTGCGCCGCCTCTGGACCTCGATCGAAGACCGCGAACGCGCGCTGCGCCGCTCCTTCGGGAAGGACATCACGACGCCGCGCGGCCGGTTCTGGGCCAAGGTGCATTACCACCTGTTCGATCACGCCTTCCTCCGCGTCTGGTGGACGAATTTCTGGGAAATAGCACCGGGCGTCTACCGGTCAAACCACCCCACGCGGGCCCGGTTCGAGAAATACGCCGCCATGGGGATCAAGACGGTGATCAACCTGCGGGGCGAGGATGACCAGTCCTTCCACCTGTTCGAAAAGGAAGCCTGCGAGGATCTGGGCCTGACGCTGGTCAATGCCAAGCTCTGGGCGCGCGACGCGCCGCCCAAGTCGCGCTTTCTGAAGGTGATCGAGGCGCTGCGCGAGGCGGAACGCCCGATGATGTTCCACTGCAAGTCGGGTGCGGACCGCGCGGGCATGGTGGCCGCGATCTACCTGATGGTGTTCGAGGGCGCGCCGGTGGCCGAGGCCAAGAAACAGCTGGGCCTGAAATACATCCACCTCAAGTCCACCGCGACGGGCATCCAGGATTACATCCTCGACGTCTACGAGGCGCGCGTCGCCCGTTCCCCCATCGGGTTCGAGGAATGGTTGCGCACCGAATACGACCAGAACGTCATTCGCGCCGGGTGGGATGCCAAAACCCCGCCCGATGAGGTAGACCTGTCGGCATGACGACCCCCGACCATTCCCGCGGGCTGCTGCGGTGGCTCTGGTCGCGCTACCTGCGGCGCTACAAGGGCACGCTGGCGCTGGCGCTTTTGTTCATGGCCATCGAGGGGTCGATGTTCGGCCTTCTGGCGCGGATGATGAAGCCGATGTTCGACCAGCTGTTCGCGGGGGGCGATGCGGGGCTTCTGACATGGGTCGCCGTCGTGATCTTTGCCGTCTTCGTCGTGCGCGCGGTGGCGTCGGTCCTGCAGAAGGTGCTGCTGACCAAGCTCGGCCAGCAGACGGCGGCGGATATCCGGCAGGACCTTCTGGCGCACCTGATGCGGCTCGACCTGTCGTTTCACACCGAACATCCGCCCGGCGTGCTGATCCAGCGGGTCGAGGGCGACGTGGCCGCGATCAACCGCGTCTGGACGACCATCGTGACCGGCGCGGGCCGCGACGTGGTGGCGCTGATCGCGCTTTTTTCCGTGGCGCTGTGGGTCGACTGGGTCTGGACGCTGGTGGCGCTGGTCGGCGCGCCCCTGCTGATCGCCCCCGGCGCGCTGTTGCAGCGTTACGTGCGCCGCCACGCGCGCACCGCGCGCGACCTCGCCGCGCGCCTGTCGGGCCGGTTGTCCGAGGTGTTCCAGGGCGTGGCCCCCATCAAGCTGAACCAGCTGGAGGCCTACCAGTCCGACCGCTATGCCGAGTTGACCGAGGCGCGGGTGAAGACCGAGGTGCGCACGCAATTCGGCGCGGCGTCGGTCCCCGGCCTGATCGACATCATGTCGGGGATCGGATTCGTGGGCGTGCTGATCTATGGCGGCGGGGAAATCCTGTCAGGCGCCAAGACCGTCGGCGACTTCATGGCGTTCTTCACCGCGATCGGCCTCGCCTTTGAACCGCTGCGGCGGCTGGGCGCGATTTCGGGCGTGTGGCAGGTGGCCGCGGCCGCGGTGGAACGCATTCGCGAATTGCTGGCGGCAGAACCGTCGATCCTGTCGCCTGCCCACCCCAAACCCGCGCCCGAAGGCGATCTGGACGTCGTGTTCGACAACGTGACGCTGGCCTATGGCGACACGCCCGTCCTGCGCGACGTGTCCTTCACCGCGCCTGCGGGCAGGACCACGGCACTGGTCGGCGCGTCGGGCGCGGGCAAGACGACCGTCTTCTCGGCCCTTGCGCGCCTTGCGGACCCCCAGGAAGGCGCGATCCGGCTTGGCGGAACGGACATCCGCGAATTGTCATTGGATGACCTGCGCGCGCGCCTGTCGATGGTCAGCCAGGAACCGGCGCTGTTCGACGACAGCCTGCGGGAGAACATCACTTTCGGCGCCGAGGTCGATCCCGCGCGGCTTCAGGCGGCGCTTGATGCGGCCCACGTGACCGATTTTCTGCCGCGACTGCCGGATGGGCTCGACAGCCCAGTGGGGCCGCGCGGGTCGTCGCTGTCGGGCGGGCAGCGGCAGCGCGTGGCGATTGCCCGCGCCATCCTGCGCGATACGCCCGTCCTGTTGCTGGACGAGGCGACATCCGCCCTTGATGCGCAGTCGGAACAGGTGGTGCAGGCCGCCCTTGCGGACCTGTCCAAGGGCCGCACGACGCTGGTGATCGCGCACCGGCTGTCGACGATCCGCGACGCCGACCAGATCATCGTGATGGACCAGGGGCAGGTCGTGGCCGTGGGCACGCATGACGCTCTTCTGGCCGAAGGCGGGACCTATGCCCGCCTGCACGCGCTTCAGTTCGACGTGTAATCCCGCGCCAGCCTTTCGGGACTGACCCCGCCCATGTAGCGCGCCAGCGTCCACAGGTTGCGCCCCCCGCGCCGCATCCATCCCTGCGCGCGGTACTTCGCGGCGCTGGTCACCGCCACGCCGTCCAGCGCGACCAGCCTCCCCTTCAGCGCGCGGGCGATCGCCACGTCCTCCATCAACGGCTGGTCGGGATAGCCACCCACCTCGGCATAGAGGGTTGCGGGCAGCAGCAGACCCTGATCGCCGTAGGGCAGCCCGAACAGCCGCGACCGCAGGTTGGCCCAGCCCGCCACCAGCCGCGCGGGCAGCCCGCCGCTGTCGAAGGCGAGGCGGAAATACCCCGCCCCCGGCGTGGCACGGGACAGGTGGGCCGTCGCGGCCTCGGACCAGCCGGGGGCAAGCTGGGTGTCGGCGTGCAGGACCAGCAGGTGATCGCCACGCGCCGCCGCCGCCCCGGCCCGCAACTGCCCCCCGCGCGATGCGGGAACGGACAGAAAGCGCGCGCCCAGTTCTTCGGCGACCTCGGCGGTGTGGTCGGTCGATCCGCCATCGACCACGATCACCTCGCGGATCAGGCCGGCCTCGACCCCCTCCATCAGGGCGGCGGCAGTGCCCGGAAGGGCCGTGGCGGCGTTGAGCGTGGGGATCACGACCGAAATCGGTGCGCGCATGGCAGGTTTTCCGCTGTTGTTTGCCCTGCCCCGCCATATATCACCGGAACCGGACCGCAAAGGAGGTGACGATGCCTGCCACGCCCGACCCCCGCACCGTTCTGGCCGTGACCGGCCCGGACGCGGTGGAGTTCCTGCAGAACCTCGTGACGAACGACGTCACGCGCGCCCGCGACGGGCTGGTCTATGCCGCGCTTCTGACGCCGCAGGGCAAGTACCTTGCCGACTTCTTCGTGCTGGGGACGGATGACGGTTTGCTGCTGGACTGCGCGGCTACGCAGGCTCCGGCGCTTGCCCAGCGGCTGGGCATGTACAAGCTGCGCGCGGCGGTGGAGATCGCAGAGAGCGGGCTGACCGTTTCGCGCGGCACCGGCTCTGCGCCCGAAGGGGCACTGGCCGATCCGCGCGATCCCTCGCTCGGCTGGCGGCTTTACCGCGAGGGTCCGGCGACGGATGACGGCAGCGACTGGGACGCGCTGCGCGTGGCGGCCTGCGTGCCGCAGACGGGGATCGAACTGACGCCCGACACCTACATCCTCGAAGCGGGGTTCGAGCGGCTGCACGGCGTCGATTTCAGGAAAGGCTGCTATGTCGGGCAGGAAGTCACCGCGCGGATGAAGCACAAGACCGAGCTGCGCAAGGGCCTCGCCCGCGTTCGGGTTTCGGGGGATGCGGCGGCGGGCGACGAGATCACCCGCGACGGCAAGGCGGTGGGCATGTTGCACACCCGCGCGGGGGACGAGGCCATCGCCTACCTGCGATTTGACCGCGCCGGGGAGGGAATGACGGCCGGAGAGGCCAGTGTTTCGGTGATCTGACGCGACGTTCCGAACCGGCCCGGTCAGGCGCGTTCGGAATATTCCATGGTCTCGGTGTTCACGACGATCATCTCGTCCTGGCCGACGAAGGGCGGCACCATGACCTTCACGCCGTTGTCGAGCGTCGCGGGCTTGAAGCTGTTGGCGGCGGTCTGGCCTTTCACCACCGGCTCTGTCTCCACCACCTGGCAGGTGACCTTTTGCGGCACGGTCGCGTTCAGCGCCTCGGATTCGTAGAACTCCACGACAATTGTCATGCCGTCCTGCAGGAACGGGCGGCGGTCGCCCAGCAGGTCCGCGGGCAGTTCGATCTGCTCGTAAGTCTCTGAATCCATGAAAACAAGCATGCCGTCGTTTTCATACAGGAACTGCTGGTCCTTCTGTTCCAGCCGCACCCGCTCGACCTTGTCGGCGCTTCTAAACCTTTCGTTAAGTTTTGACCCGTTACGAAGGTTCCGAAGCTCGACCTGGGCGAACGCGCCGCCCTTGCCGGGCTTCACGTGATCGACTTTGACTGCGGCCCACAGACCGTCGTTGTGCTCGAGAACATTACCCGGGCGGATCTCGTTTCCGTTGATTTTCGGCATTGTGGCTAAAACGTGGCAAATAGTTGAAGGGAAGTTGGCAGCACCTATATCTGGCGGATGCAAAGGGCGCAAGACGACCTATCTCGTGCTGCACCTGCAGCAAGCCATGCACAGAGCGCATGGGTGGCATGCAGAAACGGGGTACCCGAATCGGGAAGGATCGGTCATAAAGCGCGTCACGTCTGAAACACAAGAGCAAGAACAAGGACGACGAGATGAAAGATTTCGTTGATGGCACGGCTTACAACTCCGAACAGGGCAACCGCGCCCGGAAGTTGTTTGCAGCCGTGGTACTGGCGGCGCTCGATGATGCGATCGCCGATGACAAGAAATTCGGCAACGGGCCCGAGCAGATCGCCCGCTGGGCACGCTCGCGCGACGGGCGTGAGGTGCTGTCCTGCGCCGGGATCGACCCGAACGAGCGCGTTGTCTCCGGCCTGATGGAATTCGTGGCCAAGGGTGTGCGCACCTCGGTCGCGCTGTCGCGGGAAGAAAGCGAGCGGCGCAACGCGGCGCTGCAGCAGGAAGCCGCCTGACCCTTACGGGCCGACCAGACCTGTTTGACCGCGTGCCTGCCCGGCGCGCGGTTTTTCTTTGCCCTGTCGCGGCTTAGAACAGCATGCGGAACCAGATGCTGGTGATGCCCAGTTGCAGGAACAGCAGGATCGCAAGCGCCGCGCGCCATCCCCAGTGCCTGATCCGCCACCCGGCCCAGAGGCCGAGGATGAGCGATGCCGCCCCCTCGATCGGGCCGACGATACCCGCGTGGCGGCGGGCGTCCCAGTAGCTGACGGGGCTTTCGAAGATCCAGTTGGTCAGGGGCCAGAAATGCGCGCGCCCGTCATCGTGGTGCAGCGGGAAATCGAGCGCGATGTGCAAGAGCCCCGCCCCGGCAAAGGCCGTCAGCACCGCGTGCCGCCGCCACAGCGCCCAGGCCAGCAATCCGCCCCACAGGATCGCGGAATTGTCGATGGCGAACACGGTCTGCCACGCATCCGAATAATAAAGCTCGCCGAACACCACGTTGGGCGGGATGCGCAGCAGGTACAGCGACACCGCGCCCATCAGGTAGAGCGACAGGTCGGGGGCCAGCGCGCCCAGCGTGGCGGCCCAGAGCGTGGCGGGACGGTCGGGTTTGCCGAAGGCCGCGATACCGAAGATGAGGTGCGCGGGGGTGTTCATCCACCCTGCCCGCGCGTGTCCGGCGTGTCAGTCAATGTCCTGGCTGGCGAGCGCGCGGTGGATTTCGCGGCGCACCAGCTTGCGGACGTTGCGGGTGATGCGTTCGCCCAGCGCGCCCTGCAATTCCTCGCGCACGATCTCGGCCACCATGTCGCGCAACAGGTCCTCGTCGATATCGGCGACGGAGGGCGCGGCCGGTTCCGGTTCGGCATCCTGCGTGGTGCCGTGATGGCGGAAGGGGATGGTCTGCGCTTCGGCCTCGATCGGGTTGCCCATCTCCTCGGCCTCGGGCTCGAAATCCGAGGCACCGCTGTGCCGCATCAGGCGTTCCAGCTCGGCGATCCGGTGGGTGAGGCCCGCCTTTTCCGGCGGCGTCGATCCCGCCGGTTCCACGGCAGGTGCAGCGGCTTCGGCTTCGTCCGCGACGTGGTCGGGCTGCGACATGTCCGGCTCGGCGATGGCGGCGTCTGCCTCGTCGGCCTCTTCCGGCGCGGCGTCCACCGCTACCGGGGCGACCGGTGCATCCTCTTCAGCCTCGGCTTGCGGTTCAGGCGCGAACTCTTCGGTGACGGCGGTCACCGCCTCGTCGGAAGGTTCAGCAACGTCAAGGGCTTCAGCGGCAGCATCCGTGTCGGGTGCCGGAACATCTTCGGCCTGTGCGTCCTGCGCGGCCTCGACCTCCGGCTCCTCTTCGACAGCGGTGGCCTCTGCAACTGGCTCAACCGCGTCGTCGACGGCCGCTTCGGGAGCGTCCTCGACCGTTACCTCGGCCTCGTCCGTGGCGGGCACTTCGGTGGTTTCCTCGGCCGCGCTTTCCTCGGGCTCTGACGTCAGCACGCGCAAGGCGGGGGTCAGGACAAGGCGATCCGCCTCGGCAGGCTTGTTTTCGACCGTTTCGGAGGCGGCCATTTCGGGCTCAGGGCGCGCGTCATCCTTTGTTTCCGCCTCCAGCCGGTGGGGATGGGGCGGCGTGTCATCGCGGCCATCTTCGGAAATCAGGCGACGGATGGAGGACAGGACATCCTCGATCTCTACGTTCGTGACGGGTTCGGACATTGTTTTGCGATCACTCTAGCCTCGGCGTCAGCATAGCCCACGCCACGAAATCGCACAACAGATAGACCCAATTCTACTGTTTTCCCAAGGCTTTCAGGACACGGTCCAGTTTCTGGCCCTGCAGCGAGTTGCCCGGCGCGTCCTTCACGAGGTTGTAGTAGGCGGCCGGATCGTATTGCTGGACGGGCAGGTTCAGGTGTTCGACCGTCAGAAGGCCCATGGCCGAAAGCAGCGTGTAGGCGGCGATGTATTCATCGACCGCGGCCGAGATCTCGCTCGCACGGGCGTTCAGCAATTCCTGTTCCGCATCAAGCACATCCAGCGTCGTGCGCGCGCCCAGCTTGGCCTCTTCACGCACGCCTTCGAAGGCGACGCGCGCGGCGCGGATCTGGGCCTGGCTCGCCCGGCGGCTGGCCTGCGCGACGGCGACTTGCGACCATGCTGTGCCGACATTCAGGCGCACCGCGTGGCGCACGTTGTGCAGGGCGCCCCGCGTCGCATCGCGGTTGGCCGCCGCCTGCCGGATCAGCGCGGGCAGACGACCGCCCTGGTAGACCGGGCCGGATGCTTCCAGCGAAATCGAGCCGAATTGCTGCGCGTTGCGGCGCGGCGCGCTTTCCGACGCCCCGATCCGGCCCTGCAGGGACACGGTGGGCTTGGTCTGTGCCTCGGCCCGCAGGATGTTCAGCTCGGCCACGGTCACGTTGCGCTGCGCCTCCCGCATGTCGGGATGGGTGCGCACGGCGATCGCCTTGGCGGCATCCTCGGACGAAGCGGTCTTGGGCAGGCTGCGCGGCGCGACGAGGTGGCCGGGCGGATGCCCGACGACTGCCGCGTACTCCTCCCGCGCCTGGTCGAGCGCGCCGATGGAGGACGCCAGCAGGCTTTCGGCACTGGCAAGCCGCGCCTCGGCCAGCGAGACATCGGTGCGCGTGACCTCGCCCACGTTGAAGCGATCCTGCGCCGCGCGCCGTTCCTGCCGCAGAAGCCGCAGGTTGTTCTGCCGCAGGGCGACGTTCTCCGCCTCCCGCTGGACGTTCATGAAGGCGCGCACCGCGCGCAGGAGCACCTGCTGTTCGACCGAGATCAGGCGTTCCCGCGTGGCCAACACCGATTCCTTCGCGGCATCGATCGCAAGCCGGTTCGCGCCGAAATCGATCAGCGTCAGTTCGGCCACCAGGGCGATCTCGATATCCGTGCTCGCGCTGTTGGAGGTGACGAACCCGGTCTGGATCGAATTCGATCGCCGCAGGGTGCGCCCGAAGGAGGCTGACCAGTTGATGACCGGGCGCAGGGCCGACACCGCGATGGCCACGTCCTCGTCCGCGGCGCGCAGCAGCGCGCGGTTCTGGTCCAGAAGGCCGGAATGGGTATAGGCCGATACCAGCGCATCGGCGAGCGTTTCCGAGGCCGCCTGCCCCGCACAGACCACGCTCAACGCAAGCGCGCCCGCCGTCCGTCTGATCCAATGCTGCATCGCGGCCTACCCCCGGTTCAGGCCGGACCGATCAGAGGACAAACCCCCGTTCCCGTTCGAAACCGGGAAGAAGCGGCGCGGTCGCGTTGAACGCGTTGCGCCAGTTGATCGATCCGTCGATTTTATATCCAATCTTCACGGTACCTAGCGCACCGTCCATGAACAAAGCGATAATGCGTCCGCCATCCTTGACCTGCGCGGCCAGCGCGTCCGGCAGTTGCGCGATGCCGCCCTGCAACATGATGACGTCATAAGGCCCGTGTTCGGCGGCACCTTCGGCCAGCGGCCCGTGATGCACGATCACGTTGTCGGCCCCGTTCTGCGACAGAAGCGCCTGCGCCTCCTCGACCCGCTCCTCGTCGTCTTCCACGGCGACGACGGCCTCGGCCATGCGCGCCAGAACCGCGGCCGAATAGCCAAGCCCGGACCCGATATCGAGCACGAGGTCGTCGAGTTCGACATTGGCGAGGTCCAGCATCTTGGCGAAGGTGCGCGGCTCCAGCACGACCCGCGATCCGTCCAGCGGCACCGCTTCGCCCACATAGGCGGTCGCGACGTAGTCACCCGGCACGAAGGCCTCGCGCGGCACGGTCAGCATCGCGTCGATGATGGGAAATTTCGTCACGTCGGACGGTCTGATTTGCGTGTCCACCATCATGGTCCGGCGGGCGGCAAAATCGGTCATGTCGAGGGCGCTCGTCTGTAGCTGTCTGTCCTGGCCCCTGTATGGACCGCGCGCGCGTGGCAGAACAAGCGGAAAGTATCTGAACCGACCGGTTCGGCTGTGGATTGCTGCAGATTGACGCCGCGCCGGTCGCAGACCGCACCCCGCCCCGCGAAAACCGCCTTGCATTGGCGCCCAAAACGCATCATCTAGTCGCTTCATCACCCGGGCCCTGCGCCCGACCGGCTGGCGAGTTGGCGGAGTGGTGACGCAGCGGATTGCAAATCCGTGTACACCGGTTCGATTCCGGTACTCGCCTCCAACATCTTGTATGCGTTTCGCCAAATTCTGGCAAAAACCACAAGATCTATAACCGAGCAGTCAGAACCACGCTCGTACACAATCTATACACAAAACGCGGCCGCGTTTTGTCGTGTGCGTAGCTATGCTCTTTTCAAAAACTGAAACGAGAGGAACGTGGCAATGAGCTACGGGGTCGAGACTGTACGCGTTGCGAAAAATGTTGTGCTAGACAAACGCAAGCGCAGCCCAAATTGGTATGCCAGACTAACGCTGCCCGAGCGCAAAAAGCCTGAGGTAAAAAGCACCAAGACAGATGACTTGGAGCTGGCTCGGGAACGCGCACTGGAAATGTATTACGATGCAAAATCACGCATCGCCAATGGTTTGCCAGCCAGTACACGCAAGTTCAAACATGTTGCGGGGTACACTATTGGGCGGATGCAAGACGCCTTGGATGCAGGCGGCGGCAAGCAGGCCTACAAGGATTACATCAGCGCATTGCGCGTTTGGCTGATCCCATTTTTTGGCGGCATGGACATCACCACAATCGACATGGCTGCGCTGAAGGCGTTCGATGAATGGCGTGAGGCAAAGCACGGGCGCCGCTTTAGCAAGAGCGGCATCAGCAACCACAATGCGGCACTCAACAGAGTGTTCGACGATGCAGTGATGCACAAATGGATGAGCCACAACATGCGGCCCGACTTGCTCAACAAAGGTGTGCCCAAAAAGAGTCGCGGTAGCTTCACAGCCGCAGAGTATGAAACGATCTTTAAAGCTCTGCGTACTTGGCATGAAGAAACCAACAACGAAAAAGCTGAATACACCCGGGAAGTGCTACGCAATTTGGTGCTGGTACTTGCAAACACCGGTATTCGGCCTGGGACCGAAGCGCTGCGCCTGCGTTGGCGTCACGTAGATTGGTATGTTGAAGGCACAACAAGATACCTGCGCATCTTCGTAGACGGCAAAACACGTGGTCGCTCGCTCATCTGTCGTGACCCCGTTGAAAAGTATCTCCTGCGTCAAAGCCAACTCAACCCTAACCTCAACTATATGAACCGCCCCGGGTTTACCGGAGAGTAAAACACTCAAAGGATGAGCCCT
>NZ_AQQZ01000006.1 GCF_001205715.1 Pseudaestuariivita atlantica | reverse complement strand
TTCCTGATCTAGGCGGCTATCGTCAAAACCAGGGCGAAAATCGTCAAAAACCCCTGTAATTCCGGATTATCGTGGATGGCAATTGCCTCCTCGGTAATCTGGAATTGCACATAGACCAAATTCTATTTGCACGAATTTTCTTGAAATGAATTGGAGATGGAAATGACGACTTTCCGTGAAGGCGCTGACGCCGACGCTTCGACATCCACGACCTACAGTTTCGCCGCCGGGGATACCTACCTTGGCAACCTGCACGTCCGCGGTGATCGCGACTGGTACGAGATCACGCTGGAAGAAGGCTTCACCTATGAGATCCGGCTGGAAGGCGACCAGACGAACGGGGAACTGCGCGACCCGTATCTGCGGCTTTTCGATGCCGATGGCAGCTTTGTCCGGCGCGATGACGACAGCGGGCCGGGCCTCGACAGCTACATGCAATTCACGCCGACCGAGACCGCGACCTACTACATCTCTGCCGGCGGGTATGCCGATTACTACACCGGCCGCTATGAACTGAGCGTCGAATCCCGGCCCGCGGACCTGCCCGCCGACCGGTTCAGCGACGCGCTGATGTACGCGGGCGGCACCTTCGCAAACGAGCTGGAAACCGGCAGCGACCGCGACTGGATCGGGGTCGAGCTGTTCACCGACCGGACCTACCAGATCGACGTGGGTGGCGACGGGTCGGCGTCCGAACTGGACGACAGCTTCCTGCGCTTCCGCACCGGCGACGGCACCTTCCTGCGGGGCAATGACAATGGCGGGCCAGACAACGATGCGCGGGTGACGTGGACGACGACGGAGACGGGCCTTTACTTCATCGACGTGCTGGCCTCGAACCCGGCGGATACCGGGAATTACGTGGTGACCGTGGAAGACACGGGCAGCGACGCCGAAGTCGGAACGGCGGGCGCGGACAGCATGCAGGCCATGAACGGCACCACGACCTTTTACGGCCTCGACGGCAACGACACCCTGCTGGCCGGAACGACGGCAGAGGCGTTCCACGGCGGCGAGGGCGAAGACGAGGTATCGTTCGAAAACGCGACGGGCCGCGTGATGGAAGACCTGCAGAACGACCGGTTCGATTTCGGCGATGCGGTCGGCAACTCCTACCTGTCGGTCGAGGTCTTCCGCGCGGGCGGCTTTGCCGACCAGTTGCGGGGCGACGCGGATGACAACACGTTCTTCGGCGGCGGGTTCAGCGACCGGCTGTACGGACGCGCGGGCAATGACAAGCTGGACGGGGAGACCGGCGCGGATGCGCTGTACGGCAATGCCGGGGCCGACGTACTGACCGGCGGCGGCGATCCGATGCAGCGTGACCGGTTCATCTATTTCCAGAATTCCGACAGCGGGGTCGGGCGCGAGAACCGGGACGTGATCACTGATTTCGTGACCGGCGTGGACCGGATCGAGATCGGCCGGCTCGACGCCGACACGACGCGCGGCGGCAACCAGGATTTCGACTGGATCGGGCGGACGGGCTTTTCCGGCACGCCGGGCGAGTTGCGGTATTTCAACTCGGCACAGGGCAACACGATCATCCAGGCCGACACCGATGGCGACGGTGCTTCGGATTTCGAGATCGAGCTGACCGGCACCATGGACCTCGCCGTGACCGACTTCCTGATCTGACCAGGCCCTGCGCCCCCTGCACGGGGGCGCGGCCAATTGTGCGGAAAGGCAATGCAAATCAGAGGTTTGCATTGTGTGAATCAATCCTCACCCCTAGGCATCGACGATGCGTCAACCCGGATTGCCCCGATAACCGGTGCGGGCGGCTGACGCGCGCTCCAACTGGGGGGAGGGCGATCCATGGCCACTTTCGTAGAAGGCACCGACCTGCCGGACGACATCTCGACGCCGCTGACGCTGGCGCCGGGTGACGTGCTGAACGGGACGCTTGACGCAGGAGGAGACCGCGATTTCGTGGGCCTCGTGATCGAGCCGCGCATGACCTATACCGTCAACCTGTCGGAGCGCGGCGGGTCCGGCGTCGACACCTACCTGCGAGGCGTGTTGTTCAACGGCCTGACGGTGATCGAGAACGACGATATCATCGGCTCGTTGAACAGCTCGTTCACCTTCACAAGCAGCACGACATCGACATTCTTCCTGTCGGCGGGGTCGTTCAACGACGCGTCGGTCGGAAATTACGCGCTGGAGATCATCGCAACCCCGGTCGAACCGTCGGGCGGACCGGATACCGAGGCGGTGCTGTACCTTGGCGAGGACGTGACCGGCACCGTGTCGGTCGACGGCACGCCCGATGACGATGTCTACGCGGTCGAGTTGTTCGCGGGCCGGACCTACCAGTTCGATGCGGGGAATATCGACATGGCCAACGATCTGGCCGTTCTTCTTTATCAATCCGACTGGACCGGAGTCCTGTCCGACTGGATCGCGCGCGACGTCGGATCTGCCGGCGGTTCTCCGTCGATCCAGTATACCCCGACCGCCACCACGTCTTTCTACGTGGCGGTGATCCGCGATCAGGGAGGTGGGCCTGTCGACTATTCGCTCAGCTTTATCGATATCGGCGCCGATGCCTGGTTCGGCACCGCGGGCGACGACATGATCGGCGGTGCTCCGGGCGCATTTTATGGCTTCGAGGGCGACGACACGATCATGGCGTCGAGCGGCATGCAGCAGATCGACGGGGGCGACGGCATCGACACCGTCAGCTTTGCCAATTCCACCACCCGCGTCAGCGTCGACTTGCAGAACACGCGGTTCAATTTCGGTGACGGGGTCGACAAGGAATACCTGCATGTCGAGGTCTTCCAGGGCAGCGACGTGGTGGACGCGCTGCGGGGCGATGCCGGGATCAACACCTTCTTCGGTGGCGGTTTTTCCGACCGGCTGTATGGCAGGGCCGGTGACGACGTTCTGAACGGTGAAGGCGGGGCCGATGCGCTTTACGGCAATATCGGTGCCGACATCATGACCGGCGGTGGCGACCCGGCACAGCGCGACCGGTTCATCTATTTCTCGCCGCTCGATAGCGGGATCGGCGAGGGAGAGCGCGACGTGATCACCGATTTCGTGTCAGGCGTGGACCGGATCGAGATCGGCCGCATCGACGCCGACGTGACCGTGGGCCGCAACCAGGCCTTCGACTTCATCGGCAGTGCGGATTTCACCGGGGTGGCGGGGCAGTTGCGCTATCGCCTCGACGATCGCGGCAACACCATCATCGAGGCCGACACCAACGGCGACGCGTTCACCGATTTCGAGATCGAGCTGACCGGCGAGGTGATGCTGGCCGCCGGCGACTTCCTGTTGTGAGCGGGTAAGACGGAAACGCCCCGCGGGCCGGGTGGCCTGCGGGGCGTATCGTCTTGCGCCTGGAGAGGCGGTTTTATTCGGCGGCGGAGGCTGCCGGGGCAGGGGCCGCGGACGCGGTGGCGGCGCCCGGAAGCTTTGCCTTGGAATTCAGCGGATCGTCCTGGCGCTGCACCGAGCCTTCGAAATGCGCGCCGGACTCGATCGCGATGGTCTTGTGCACGATGTCGCCTTCGACCCGCGCGGTGGCGGTCAGGCGGACCTTCAGGCCGCGCACGCGGCCCACGACGCGGCCGTTCACGACGACGTCGTCGGCCATGACTTCACCCTTGATCGTGGCGCTTTCACCGATGGTCAGCAGGTGCGCGCGGATGTCGCCTTCGACCGTGCCTTCGACCTGTATGTCGCCGGTCGTCTTGATGTTGCCGGTGATGTGCAGGTCGTTCGACAGGACAGAGGCGGGCGCCTTCTGCTTGGGCGCGGCGGCCTTGAACTCGGATTTCGGCGCGGGTGCGCTGTCTTTCGCGGCAGAGGGTGCCGGCGTCGCGCCCGAATCCGGTTTCGGTGCCGGATCGTTGATTTTGCTTTTAGAAAACATTGTTTGCAGCCTTGATGTAGATCATGGGGTTCACCGCACGACCGCCAACCCGCACTTCGTAATGCAGGTGGGTCCCGGTGGAGCGTCCGGTATTCCCCATAGCACTAATCTTCTGCCCGCGCGAGACCCTTTGGCCAACTTTCACGAACAGCTTCGAGTTGTGGGCATAACGCGTTTCGATGCCGAACTCGTGCTGGATTTTCACCAGCTTGCCATAGCCCGAGCTCCACCCGGCATGGGTGACGACGCCGTCGGCGGTGGCGTAGATCGGGGTGCCGTGCGCAGCGGCGAAATCGGTGCCCGAATGCATCCGGCCCCAGCGCGGACCGAAGCCCGAAGTGAAGCGGAACGCCGATTTCAGCGGCATGGCAAACGGGGCCTTCTGCGCCGCGATGCGGTAGACGTTCAGCTTATCCATCTGATTCAGAAGGCGATTTGCGCGCAGCGTGTCCGCCGAAGGGTCTTCGCCGCGGGTCGAGAAGCTGAGAGGCGCCATCGGGCCGCCCTGGCCGGAATAACCGCGGCGCACGGTCTTCAGCAGGCTGTCGGTGTTCAGGCCCGCCTGCTTGAACATCTTGTCGAGCGGCTTGACCGAGATCGTCATCGCTTCTTCGAGCTGGCGGAAGATGCGATCGTTCTTTTCTTCGAGCAGGCGAATTTCCGCCTGCATCTCGTCGGCACGAACCAGCGCATCCTGTGCATCGGCCACAACCTGGTCGCGTTCGGCGGCGGTGGTGGCCAGCGCTTCGGCCAGAAGATCGACGGTTGCGTCCGATCCGCCATGGGCCGCGGGCAGCGAGCCGCCGCCGCTGCCGTCAAGCGCGGCGTGAAGCTGCTCGGCCTCCTCGCGGGCGGTCTCGCGCTCTTTCATGGTCTTGCGCAGCGTGGCCTGGATCACCTCGATCCCGGTTTCCAGCTCGCGGCGGCGGGTTTCGGATTGCAGAAGCTGTTCCTGCATGACCGACACCTGCGCCAGCGCGGTGTTGAACCGTTTCTGGGCGGCCAGCGCCTCGTCCGTGCGCATGTCGCGCTCGTAGCTCAGCGCGTTCAGGCGTTGCAGGTAGGTCTGCTGGTCACGCTTGGCCTGTTCGCGGAAATTGCCGGACCCGATCGAGTCCATCAGCAGGATCGCCGAGGCGATGATCGCCCATGCGACGATCGTGGCCGACCCGGCAAAGGCCATCAACTGGGTGGTCGGGCGGAGACGGATGAAGCGGGTATCGGTTTCAGAGCGCAGGAACAGACGGCGTTCCGGAAAGTATTTCTCAAGGATATGATCTACCTTGATCGCCAGCCGAGTGCGCATGCTGCCTTGCTCCCTGTTCCCCAACGTCGGCCCACGTATGGACCCGGCGCTCGCCTCCCCAAGCGGCACCCTGCAGATCGGTTAATCAGACCTTGCTTTTCGACGCAACATTTTTGCGCAGCACCGGCGGCGTCCTGTGGATAACCGGTGCCAAATGGCAAAAACTTGCCGATTCCACCGGGTTATCTCCCGATTTGTTGCCCCTACGTCAACTTGCGGCCAGCGGCCAGTAGAAGTCCGGCGGCAATCCCGCCTCGGCCCTTTTTTCCTCGTTGAAGGGCGGTTTGAGCGCGCCCTTGAAGTAGCGTTGCACGAGGGTGTGGAAGGCGTCCTTGGGGTCGTGATCGTGGCGGCCGCAGAGGAAATGGAACCATTTCGAGCCATAGGCGACATGGCCCACTTCCTCGGCATAGATAGTTTCGAGCGCGGCGACGGCGCTGGTGGCGTCCGCCTTGCGGAAGATCTCGATCATGCCGGGCGTGACGTCGAGCCCGCGCGCCTCCAGCACCATGGGCACCACCGCCAGCCGGCCCATGAAGTCGTCCACCGTGTCCTCGGCCGCGCGCCACATGCCGGCATGGGCGGGCAGGGCGCCGTAATGGCTGCCCAGTTCCTCAAGGCAATCGCACATCAGGTTGAAATACTTGGATTCTTCGTCCGCCGCCTTCACCCAGTCATCGTAGAATCCCAAGGGCATGTTCACATGGGCAAAGCGCGGGATGATGTCCCAGTGCAGGTCCACGGCATTCAGTTCGATATGCGCCACGGCGTGCAACAGCGCGATGCGGCCCTGCGGGCTGCCGGGCTTGCGTTTCGGCACATCGCGCGGGTCGAGCAGTTCGGGCGCATCGGGGCGTGCGGGGCGCAGGGGCGGCTTGGCGGTGCCCACGGGCAGCGGCGTGCCAGCCTCCCGCGCGGCGAACCACGTCGCGGCGTGGCGGCGGCTGAGAGCGGTCTTGGCGCGGCCATCGGGTGTCGTCAGCACCTCCACCGCCATGTCGCAAAGCGTCTGGGTCATGTGGACTGTCTAAGCCTGCGGTACGGGAAAGCGCCAGCCGGAAAGGGCCTTACAGCGCCTTCGCGGCCTCCAGCACCTCTTCGGCGTGGCCCGGCACCTTCACTTTGCGCCATTCGCGGGCGACGTTGCCGTCGGCGTCGATCAGGAAGGTGGACCGTTCGATGCCCATGTAGGTCTTGCCGTACATCTGCTTTTCCACCCAGACGTCGAAATGTTCGGTCAGCGCGCCGTCCTCGTCCGACAGAAGCGGCATGCCGAGGTCGTGCTTGGCGATGAACTTGTCGTGCTTGGCGACCGTGTCGCGCGAACAGCCGAAGACCTTGACGCCCGCCGCGTCGAACTCGGGCAGAAGGCCTGTGAAGGCGATGGATTCCTTGGTGCAGCCGGGCGTGTCGTCCTTGGGGTAGAAGAACAGCACGTAAGGCCCGCCCACGGCGGACAGATCGACGGTGCCGCCGCCGTCGCGCGGCAGGATCAGGGCGGGAGCGGTGAGGGTATCGGCGGGCATCGGCGTCTCCTTGCGCATGTTGCGGTCTTGCCGGTTCCAAACTAGGCCGCGTCGCGGCACAATAAAGCCCAGCCGAACGGTTGCAATCGGGGAAAGGTGCAGCGCGCGTGAGCGAAGCGGTGACAGGGCCGGACGAACCGTCCGGGAGCGGCGGTCGGGCGGCGGCGCGGATGGGCCGCGCCGCGCTGTGGCTGTTGTGCATCGCGGTGGTGCTGGGCGTGGCCGGCGGGGGGCTGGCGCTGACCCTGCCGGGCCGCGCCTTCGAGGCGCCGGCATGGGTGGAGCGCCGGGTCGAGGCGCGCCTGCAGGAGCTTTTGCCGCAGCACGACATCCGCGTGTCCCGCATGCGCGTCGCGTTCGAGGACGACCTGCGCCCGAGGATCGGGTTGCAGGACGTGGAATTGTCGGACCTGCAGGGCCTGACGCGGCTGAGCCTGAACGATATCGATCTCGGCCTGTCCTTCGGCGCGGTGGCGCAGGGACAGGTGCGGGCGCGCGACCTGCACGTGTCGGGCGTCGTCGTTGCCGTGGGCCGCGCGCGGGATGGCACGCTGGATCTGTCCTTCGGGCAGGGCGGCGGAGCGCGGGCGCAGTTTTCCGACCTTCCCAGCGCGCTGGAGGCGGTGACCACCACGCTCAACGATCCGCGGCTCGACGGGATGGAGCGTGTCCTGCTCGACGGGTTGACGATCCGCTACGACGACGCGCGGGCGGGCCGCAACTGGACGGTGGACGGGGGCCGCGTGGACGTGACCCGCGAGGACCGTGACGTGACGGTCGCGGGCAGTTTCGCCGTCCTCGGCGGGCGCAGCTACGTGGCGAGCCTCGAGGCGGAGATGACGACCGACCTCGACACCGGCAAGTCGCGCTTCGCGCTCGACGTGGCGGATTTCGCGGCGCAGGACCTTGCCACGCAATCGCCCGCTCTGGCGTGGCTCGACGTGTTGCGGGCGCCGATTTCGGGCACCCTGTCGGGCGAGATCGGTCAGCGCGGCGGGCTGTCGCCCTTGCAGGCCTCGCTGACGCTGGGCGAGGGCGTGGTGCAGCCGACCGAGGCGACGCGCCCCATCCCCTTCCGCTCGGCGCGGACCGGGTTCGTCTATGACCCGGCGAGCGGGGAGTTGCAGTTCGACCTTCTGGACCTCGACAGCGCGTGGCTGTCGCTGGGCGGGCGCGGGCAGGTCCTGTTGGGCGATATCCGCAACGGGCTGCCCACCGCCTATACCGGCCAGTTCCAGCTGGATCACGTGGCCGGGACGATGGGCGACGTGTTCGACGGCGAACGCGAACTGGGCGCGGCCAACCTTGCGCTGAAGGTCACGCTCGACCCGTTCGAGGTGAAGCTGGGGCAGGCGGTGTTGCGTGATCCGTTCCTTCCGGTCACGGTGAGGGGACGTGCGGCGGCGGGGCCGGATGGCTGGGTCTACGGGCTGGAGGCGGTCGCCGAACGGCTTGAAGCGCCGCGCGTGATGGAGTTGTGGCCGGCCGAGTTCAAGAAAAAGACGCGCGACTGGGTGGCGACCAACGTGCCCGAGGCGATTCTGTCGAACGTGCAGTTCGCAATGCGCAACGGCGAACCCGGTGCCGACCAGAAGGTGAACCTCTACCTCGGGTTCGGGTTCGACGACGCCAGGGTGCGGTTCATGAAGACACTTCCACCGATCGAGGACGGGTCGGGGCAGTTCACGCTCTATGACGGGCGGCTGGCGGTCAGCGCGCGGGGCGGCCACATCACCGCGCCCGAGGGCGGACGGATCGAGGTCGGCGGCACCGAATACGTCATGCCCGACCTGCGCCTCAGGCCGAACCCGGCGGAAATCGCGCTGCAGGGCGAGGGGCCGGTCACGGCGATCCTGTCGCTTCTGGATCAGCCGCCGTTCCGCTTTCTGACCAAGGCCGGGCAGCCGGTGACGCTGGCCAGGGAAGGGCGGGCGCGGTTCGAGGGCGACATCGCCCTGCCGATCAAGCCCAAGCTCGCGCCGGGCGAGGTGACTTATGCCTTCAGCGGCACCGCGACCGGCGTGGTCAGCGACACGCTGATCAAGGGACGGACGCTCGCCGCGTCCTCGCTGGATGTCACCGTCGATCCCGAGGCCATCGTGATCGCGGGCAAGGGGCTGTTGTCGGACGTGCCGTTCGACGGGTCGTGGCGCCAGCCGCTGGGCAAACCCGGTGTGCCGGGGGAGGTGAAGGCGCGCGTGACGCTGTCTGATTCAGGATTGCGCGCCTTCGGGATCACGCTGCCCAAGGGCACGCTTTCGGGACAGGGCACCGGCGATCTGTCGATCACGCTGGGACGCGGCAAGGCGCCGAGTTTCGCGCTGACGTCCTCGCTGGCGGGGCTGGGGCTGAAAATCCCGCCGATCAACTGGCAGATGAGCCAGGGCCAGACGGGCGAGTTCCGCGTGGCGGGGTCGCTGGGCGAGGCGCCGAAGGTGGACCGCCTGTCGCTCAGCGCGCCGGGGCTGAAGGCATCGGGCGCGCTGGACCTCGGGCCGAACGGCGCGTTCAAGGCGGCGCGGCTTGACCGGGTGCGGGCGGGGTCGTGGCTGGACGCCGCGGTGACGCTGACCTCGCGCGGGGCAAACGCCACGCCCGCGATCCGGGTGGAAGGCGCGCGGGTCGACATGCGCTCGGCCCCGTTCGGCGCGGATGCGGGGCAGGGCAGCGGTGGTGGCGCGGCAGGGGGCGGCAACGCCCCGCTCGCCATCGTGGTCGAGGAGTTGGTGATCTCGGAAGGGATCCGGCTTGCGCCGTTCCAGGGCAGTTTCACCATGGGCAAGGGCCTTGACGGGTCGTTCCGGGGCAAGGTCAACGGCCGCGCCACGGTCGAGGGGCGGGTTACGCCGTCGCGGAATGGCAGCGGGTTCGAATTGCGCTCGAAGGATGCCGGCAAGGCGCTGAGCGCGGCGGGGCTTCTGAGGCGCGCATCGGGCGGGGCGCTGACCCTGCGCATGCGGCCCGTGGCGGACCGGCCGGGCCATTACGACGGCGCGTTGAAGATACAGAACACGCGCCTGACCGACGCGCCGGCCATCGCCGCGCTTCTCAGCGCGATCAGCGTGGTCGGCCTGATCGACCAGATGGCGGGCGAAGGCATCTTCTTTTCCGACGTGGATGCCGATTTCCGGCTGGCACCCGACCGGGTGACCATCACGAAATCAAGCGCCGTCGGCCCGTCGATGGGTATCTCGATGGACGGGATCTACCGCATGAAGGACGGCTACATGGACATGCAGGGTGTCGTGTCGCCCATCTACCTGCTGAACGGGATCGGCGCGATCTTCTCGCGCAACCGGGAGGGGCTGTTTGGCTTCCATTACTGGATCAAGGGCACGGCGGCCAATCCCAAGGTCGGCGTGAACCCGATGTCGATCCTGACGCCGGGGATGTTCCGCGATCTCTTCCGCAAGCCGCCGCCCAAGGTTAAGTAGCGGCGCATGAAGCTGTCCGATTTCGATTTCGATTTGCCCGAGGGGCGGATCGCGCTGCGCCCGGCGCGGCCCCGGTCCTCGGCCCGCCTGCTGGTGGCGGGGCGCGACAGCATCGCCGACCGCATCGTGAGCGACCTGCCGCAGGTGCTGCGCCCCGGTGACCTGCTGGTCCTGAACGACACCCGCGTGATCCCCGCGCGGCTGAGCGGGGAGCGGGTGCGCGGCGAGGCCCGCGCGCGGATCGAGGCGACGCTTCTCGAACCGCAGGGTGACGGGGCGTGGACGGCGCTGTTGAAACCCTTGCGCAAGGTGAAGGACGGGGAGGAGATCGTGTTCTCCCCCCGCCTGTCGGCACGTGTAACGGGCCGGGCGGACGGGCAGGCGACGCTGGACTTCACCGTAGCCGATGGCACGTTCGATGCCGCCTTGAAGGAGGCGGGCGCGATGCCCTTGCCGCCGTATATCGAGGCGCTGCGCCCCGCCGATGCCGCCGACCGCGACGATTACCAGACCGTCTGGGCGGCGGAGGACGGGGCCGTCGCAGCCCCCACGGCATCGCTGCATTTCGATGCGCCCTTGCTGAAGGCGCTGGAGGCGCGGGGCGTCGGGTTCGCCCATGTCACGCTGCACGTGGGCGCGGGCACCTTCCTGCCCGTGAAGGTCGACGATGTGCGCGACCACAAGATGCATGCCGAATGGGGCCGGGTGCCGCAGGCGGCGGCAGAGGCCATCGCGCGGACCCGTGCGGAGGGAGGGCGGGTGATCCCGGTGGGCACCACCGCCCTGCGCCTGATCGAGACGGCGGCGCGCGAGACCGGAGAGGTCGCGGCGTGGGAGGGCTGGACCGACATCTTCATCACGCCCGGTTTCAGCTTCCGCGCGGCGGATGCGCTGATGACCAATTTCCACCTGCCGAAATCGACGCTGATGATGCTCGTCTCGGCCCTGATGGGACCGGAGCGCATCCGCGAGATTTATGCCCATGCGATTGCGCGGGAATACCGGTTCTTCAGCTACGGGGATGCCTCGATCCTGTTGCCGCAGGAGCCCTGAACCGGGTCAGCCCTTGCCGTGGGTGGTCTTGTCCCAGAAAAACGGCCGCGCCAGCACCTCGATCAGTCCCTTGTAGGCCGCCGCGCAACCCAGCGGGAAATAGAAGACAAGCGTGGGAATCCACGGCGTCAGCCCCCGGTGATCGGTGCGCGACACCGCCACCGCCCCGATGACCAGCGCCGTCACTTCCGAGAACAGGAAGGCAAGGCCCAGATGCCAGACGGCACTGCCCCCGATCCACGCGTCGAGCGGGTGGGCGAGGCCGATCAGCACCACCCAGAAGGACCACAGCACCGGCGCCAGCAGGAATTGCGACAGCGAGGACAGGAAGAACACCTGGAAGCCGAGGAATTTCCACGGCCTGAGGTCACGCCACAGCCGCAGCGGGTGGCGCATGTGGGCGAGGTAGGTGACCATGTAGCCCTTGAGCCAGCGCGAGCGTTGCCGCACCCAGGGCCAGGCGTGGTTGCAGGCCTCCTCCCGCGTCACGGTCGCGATCAGTTCGGTCCGGTAGCCGAACCGCGCCAGCCGGATGCCGAGGTCGGCATCTTCGGTGACGTTATGCGCGTCCCAGCCATGCACCTCTTCCAGCACGTCGCGGCGGAAGAACACGGTTGTGCCGCCGAGGGGGATCGCGAAGCCCAGCCGCGCGAGGCCGGGCAGGATCACCCGGAACCATGTCGCGTATTCGATGGCAAAGCAGCGCGACAGCCAGTTGGCGCGCGGGTTGTAGAAATCGAGGATCCCCTGCAGGCAGGCCACTTCGCGCGGGCGTTCGGCAAAACGGGCCGCGACAAGGTCGATCTGGTCGGGATCGGGCGCGTCCTCGGCATCGTAGATGCCGACGATTTCGGACGACACGAAGCCGAGCGCGTAGTTCATCGCGCGCGGCTTGGTCCTGATCGCGCCGTCGGGCACCACGATGGTGCGCATCCATGGCGGCAGGTCGGTCCCGGCGATCAGGTCGCGGGTCTGGCTGTCATCCTCTTCCAGCACCAGCACCACGTCGAGCAGCGCCTTGGGATAGGTGATCGCCCGAAGCCGCGCGATGAGGTCCTGCGCGATATCCGTCTCGTGGAACAGCGGCACGAGGACCGAGACGCGCGGGCGGTGGTGGAACATCGGCAGGGGCGCATCGCGGGGCGCGCGGAAATGCGCGGCGAAGGCCGCGAGTTTCAGCGCCAGCGCCGCCAGCAGGGACAGCGCCGCCCAGCCCGCCAGCGCGGCGAAGAAGACCTGCGGGGCGAGGACAAGGAAGACCAGCATCGCCAGCCCCAGTACAAGCGGCACCGCGCGCAAACCGTTGGTCCGGCCAAGCGACCGGCAGCTCAGGTCGTCTGGCACCCGCGTCTCTGCCGCGGCGCGCAGGTCCTCGCGGTACCATTCGGCGATCGTGTCGTGCAGGTCGTGGTCCGAGGTCAGGCCCATGATGACCGGCCCGATATCGTTCGGCAGCGCCTCCCGCGCCGCATCGAAGGTGTCGGGGCGCGACGTGGCCACGAGGATCGCATCGCCGATCCGCGTCCACGGCACGATGGCGTGGGCGAGGCAGGTTTCGACGTCGACAAGGTGACGCAACTCGGGATCGGGAGGGGTGGCGTCGCGGCTCACGTGCAGCGCGGCGTGGTGACGTGCCCGCGCCTCGGCATGTGCCGTGGCCGAGATCATGCCCTCGGCCAGCGCCACGTCCTCGACCGGGGCGCCGGAGGCCGCCTGCAACGCCATGGCATGGGCCAGCTGGTCAACGCCAAGCGCGCCGGTCTCCAGAAGGATCCGGCCCAGTGGTTCCCCGTGATGTTGCCCGCCCCGTGGCACCCCGGTGGTGTCGGGCCGCAGCAATGCGTTGCTCATGCCGGCGCTCCGTTGTCACGCGTGCCGGCAAAGATTCGTTCATCTCGATTAAAGCTTGGTTAATTTCCGCCGGAAATCGTGGGGGAAATCAGCCGTCATCTTCCCATGGAGGAGGCAAATCGCTCGAACAGGTAAAAGCTGTCCTGCGGGCCGGGGCTGGCCTCGGGGTGGTGCTGGACCGAGAAGACGGGCTTGCCCGACAGCCGGATGCCGCAATTCGAACCGTCGAAGAGCGAGCGGTGCGTTTCCTCGACCCCGGAGGGCAGCGATTGCGCATCGACGGCGAAGCCGTGGTTCATCGACGTGATCTCGACCTTGCCGGTCTCGAGGTCCTTCACCGGGTGGTTCGCGCCGTGGTGGCCGTGGTTCATCTTGACGGTCTTGCCCCCCAGCGCGAGCGCCAGCATCTGGTGGCCGAGGCAGATGCCGAAGACGGGCAGGTCCTTGTCCAGCACGCCCTGGATCATCGGCACGGCGTATGCGCCGGTCGCTGCCGGGTCGCCGGGGCCGTTCGACAGGAAGACGCCGTCGGGATCCAGCGCCAGCACGTCCTCGGCCGTGGCGGTGGCGGGCAGCACGGTGACGTCGCAGCCGGCGCTGGCGAGGCAGCGCAGGATGTTGCGCTTGGCGCCGTAATCGACGGCGACGACCTTGTGCCTGGGCTCGGTCTGGGTGCCGAACCCGTCGGGCCAGGCCCAGCGGGTTTCGTTCCAGCGATAGCTTTGCGCGCAGGTCACCGTCTTGGCGAGGTCGAGCCCTTCGAGCCCGGAAAATCCGCGCGCCGCGGCGACCAGCGCCTCGACATCGAAATTGCCCTCGGGGTCGTGAGCCAGCGCCACGTGGGGCGCACCCTGCTGGCGGATCGCGCGGGTCAGGCGGCGCGTGTCGATGCCGCCGATGGCGACCCGTCCGCGCCGCGCCAGCCAGTCCGACAGGCGTTCGACCGCACGCCAGTTCGACGGCTCGGTCGGGGACCACTTGACGACCATGCCCTCGGCCACCGGGTCGGCGGTCTCGTCATCGTCGGGGTTCACGCCCACATTGCCGATATGGGGGAAGGTGAAGGTCACGATCTGGCCCGCATAGGAGGGGTCGGTCATAATCTCCTGGTAGCCCGTCATGGCGGTGTTGAAGCACAGCTCTGCCGTGCGCGTGCCCGTGGCACCGAACCCGCGCCCGTAAAACAGCGTTCCGTCGGCGAGGGCGAGGCAGGCGGTCGGGCGGGGCGTGCGGTGCGGCATGGGCATTCCCTTCGGGCAGACTTGGGGGTCGGGCAAATTGTCGGTGAGATACGCAGGCCTCCGGGGAGCGTCAAGGGGCGGTGCGCGCTTGAATTGAAGGGGCGGCGGGGATAGAGAGGGCGCTCGAACCATCGATTGGGGATGACCGATGAGCGAACTGCGCGCGCGCCTGTCGAAAGCGACCAAGGCAGCGATGAAGGAGAAGGCAGCCGAGCGTCTGGGCACGCTGCGGCTGATCTCGGCGGCGATCAAGGACAAGGACATCGCGGCCCGTGCCACGGGCAACGACGAGGGCGTCAGCGACGACGAGGTGCTGGCGATCCTCGGCAAGATGGTCAAGCAGCGCCAGGAAAGCGCCAAGGCCTATGAAGAGGGCGGGCGGCTGGACCTGGCCGAGCGCGAACTGGCCGAGATCGTGGTGGTGGAAGAGTTCCTGCCCCGCAAGCTCGACGAGACCGAGGTCGAGGCCGCGATCGACGCCGCACTGGCCGAGGTCGGTGCAAGCTCGATCCGCGACATGGGCCGCGTGATGGGCGTGCTGAAGGCCAACCATACCGGCCAGATGGATTTCGGCGCGGTGGGTCCCAAGATCAAGGACCGTCTGTCGGCGACTGGATAAGGCCGGGGAAGGCGGCGTCGAACGCCGCCCGTTCGGAGGGCGAGAGCGCGAAGCGGTCGACGTAACGCGCCTTGAACCCCACGCGCCCGCGGCGGGCGCCGAAATTGTCGCCGTGGTTCAGCAGGTACACGACCGATGCCGCGCGAAGCGGTGTCAGCCGCTGTCCGGCCAGTGCCGCGAGATGCGGGAACATGCGGTGTTCATGCGCGCTCATCGCCTGTAGCAGCGCCGGGCCTTCGGGGCCCGCCGCCGGGTCGATCCGCAGGGCGGCGCAGGAGCCACACAGCTTCCAGAACGCCTTGGCCCCCGGTTCGGTCAGCGATTGCGGGCGCGCGGCCCCGACCGCTCCGGTGCCGACGTTCCAGACATATCCGCGTTCGACAAGGTAGCCACCCGGCGCGGCGCGGGTCAGCATCTCGGCCACGAGGTCGGGGGAGGCGAGGTCGTCGGCATCGAAGGTCATGGCATAGGCGGGCGTTTGCAGGTGCGCGGACCCCGGCGCGGTGAGCGCGGCGAGCTTGGCCCACTTGTCGTTGCCGTCCACCTCTTCGGTGAAGGGCAGCCACGCGATGCGCGGGTCGTCCGGCAGGTCGTCCGGCGCGTCCTGCCCGCAGATCACCGCCCGCCAGCGCGGGTCGGTCTGTCGCTGGAACTGCGCCAGCGTCGCGTGCAGGCGGGCCACCGTGCCGGGCCAGTCCTGCACGGCGTCACGACCCACCAGCGGGATCAGGAAGACGACCTCTGCGGCGGAACGCAGCGCCGGGGCGGCATCCCGCAGGGCAAGTGCTGCGCGTTCCGAGGCGTTGGGCGTCAGGAAGCCGAGCCGCGCAAGCCACGGTGCCGCGCGCAGGGCGGTGCGGTGCCATTTGGGCGGGGCGGGGGCTTGCGCCGTGCGCGGAGCAGGTCGGGTGGTCATGTCACCCGAGGTGCATCCCCCGCAGCCGGTGGTCAAGGTCCAAGTAGAGCGCCTTGCGTTCATCCTCGGACAGGAAGGCGCCGATTTCGACCTCGCGGCCATTGCCGCTGAGGGTGACGTAGTTCGGGACCGGCCCGCCCTTGGGGTGCAGGGTGGCCCGCGCCCAGTAGGCGTTGCACTGCCATTCCTGCGTGTCGCCCTTCGGGTTGCGGCGGGTGAGGTGCAGGTCGGGATCGGTGAAGACGAGCCGTTCCTCGATCTCGCCCGAGCGGTAGGAGGCTTCGAGCCCCCACCAGAGCGCGCCGACCGCCATCAGCAGAAACGGCAGCAGGCCCCAGAGGAGCACCGTGCCGAGCAGGCCATAGAGCGGCAGGGTGATCGCCGTGAAGCACCCGAGCACGACCGCGGCAAAGCCCGCGCGCGGCAGCGAGCGGTGCGGCCAAAGCGTGAGCGTGGGCGTCGGATCGGCGGTGTCGGACCAGCGATAGGGCATGGAACAAGTGTAGGAGCGGGGTGGGGTTCGGGAAAGGGACATCTGGCCGCAGGCGGCTGGCTGCTCATCCGCCCTGGTGGGCGGCCTCGCGGCGGGTTAGCGCGTCAGCACGCCAGAGGCGCGCAAGGTCGCGTGGTCGGGCAGCCAGAGCGTGTCGTGGGCGGCGTCGAACATCCGCGCGATGAAGGCCTCGGACACGCCCTGGGCGCGGAAGGCGGCGGCATCGCGGCGTTGCGAGGCGGCCGCGTCGTCAAGCACCAGCGGGCCGGTATTGGCATATCCGGGCGTGGCATAGCTGTGAAAGCCGATCCGCGCCGCGGGGTCGGCGCTGCGGTTGCGTCCCGCGATCAGGATGAGCGGGCAGGCGCTGTGGCAGCGCCCGGTGACATGGGTGTCGAGCCCGGCCTCCCGCACCAGCCGCGCGATGCCGCGGGCGGCGTGCACCGCCCCGCCGGGGCTGTCGAGCGTCAGGCGGGTGATTGCCGGCGGGCGGGTGAGAGCGCGTTCCAGCGCGTAGTAGCTGCGCAGCTCGATTTCGCCCTGCAGGTGCAGGGTCGCGCCGGTGCGGGTCACGCTGGCATGGCCCGCCGTGCCGGGGGGCGGTGGCGGGGCTGGCGGGGTTCCGATCTCGACCAGCATTACGAGGCCGAGCGCCAGCACCAGCCCGGCGGCGCCGTAGCCCAGCACGCCGAGCGGCCGGTCGGCGCCGCTGCGCAGCGTGAGGCGGGAAGCACGGGCCGTGCCGATGACCTGCCAGAAGAGCACCACGGCGAGGGCCGCGAAGACGACCCAGCGCAGGGGCGTGGCGGAGGGGACGGATCGCGCGAGCCACAGGGTCAGCAGGGTCACGCCCGCGATCGGACCCGCCAGCGTCCAGAGGATGGGCAGGTCACCGCGCCAGTGGTGGCGCAAGGGATGCAGCCAGCGGGTCATGGGGCTATCCTACCACGGCTTGGCCGGATACGGGGACCTTTCGGCGTCAGGCCGGGGGCACCGGGCCATGGCGCCAGCGGGCCCAGACGCACCAGGCGACCAGAGCGAGATAGACAAGCGCCGCAGCGGGCGAGATCACCCCGCCGACGGATGCAATCTGGAAGGCGGTCGAGACGGTGGCGGGCGCGTCGAGCAGCCGCTCAGGGGTCGCAGTGAGAGCGAGGAGGGCGGTGGAGGCGTGGGCGGCCACGAGGCCGATGTGAAACGTGGCGAAGGTGAGCGCGAGCGCGCGCGGGACACGCAATGCCCCGAGATGCCGGAGCGCGAAAACCGCGATCACGCCGCCGACCAGCATGGCGAGGATCGCGGTCCCGTACCCGCCCGTTGTCACGAACTAATAGGTGTCGTGATAGGCGGCGGAGTTTGTGCCTCTCGCTCCCTGCTCGGCCACCAGGATCACAAGGACAACGACGAGCGCCCAGAGGGCGGGAATGGCCAGCATCACCCGGTTGGGCCAGCCCGGCCCGCCGAGGACGAGGACAAGGGGTGCGAAGGCTAGCAGCGCCAGCAGGGTTGATCCCAACACCATCTCTGTCCTCCCGCCCAAAAAAAGAAAGCCCCGGACGTATCCGGGGCTCTCCGCAACTCTGCCTGGTCAAGCGCCTCAGTGCGAGTGCTGCTTGTCCCAGTCTTCCCGCTTGGGCAGGATTTCGAACGTGTGCTCCGGCGGCGGGGACGGAAGGGTCCATTCCAGCGTGTCAGCATACTCGTTCCACGGGTTGTTCTCGGTCACCCGTGCGCCGGCCCGGAGGGTGTAGGCGATGATGCCAAAGAACATCAGGAACGACGCGAAGGACAGGAACGCGCCCCACGACGAGACGTAGTTCCAGTAGGCGAACTGCTCGGGGTAGTCGATGTAGCGACGCGGCATGCCCTGACGGCCGAGGAAGTGCTGCGGGAAGAACGTCAGGTTGGCCCCGATGAACATCATCCAGAAGTGCAGCTTGCCCCAGAATTCAGGGTACATGCGGCCCGTCATCTTCGGCAGGTAGAAGTAGATACCCGCGAAGATGGCGAAGACGGCACCCAGCGACATCACGTAGTGGAAGTGTGCCACCACGTAGTAGGTGTCGTGGTAGACGCGGTCGATGCCGGCCTGCGACAGGACGATGCCGGTCACGCCGCCGAGGGTGAAGAGGAACAAAAAGCCCATCGCCCAGAGCATCGGCGTCTTGAACTCGACCGAGCCGCCCCACATCGTGGCGATCCACGAGAAGACCTTCACGCCGGTCGGAACCGCGATGACCATCGTGGCCAGCATGAAGTAGGATTGCTGGGTGAGCGACATGCCCACGGTGTACATGTGGTGCGCCCACACGACGAAGCCGAGCGCGCCGATCGCGATCAGCGCCCAGACCATCGGCAGGTAGCCAAAGACCGGCTTGCGCGAGAAGGTCGCGATCACGTGGCTGATGATGCCGAAGCCGGGCAGGATGATGATGTAGACTTCCGGGTGGCCGAAGAACCACAGGATGTGCTGGTAGAGGATCGGGTCACCGCCACCGGCCGGGTCGAAGAAGGTCGTCCCGAAGTTCCGGTCGGTCAGCAGCATGGTGATCGCGCCCGCCAGAACCGGCAGCGACAGCAGGATCAGCCACGCGGTGATGAAGATCGACCACGAGAACAGCGGCACCTTGAACAGGCTCATGCCCGGAGCGCGCATGTTGAGGAAGGTGGTGATCATGTTGATCGCGCCGAGGATCGACGAGGCGCCCGACACGTGCACGGCGAAGATCGCGAAATCCATCGACATGCCGCCTTCGTTGACCGAGAGCGGCGGGTACAGGACCCAGCCCACGCCCGAGCCGGCCTGGTCGTTGCCGCCCGGCATCAGCACCGACAGGACCGCCAGCGACGAACCGGCGACGTACAGCCAGAAGGACAGGTTGTTCATCCGCGGGAACGCCATGTCCGGCGCGCCGATCTGCAACGGCATGAAATAGTTGCCGAAACCGCCGAAAAGCGCCGGGATCACGACGAAGAACATCATCAGGATGCCGTGGCCCGTGATCAGCACGTTCCAGAGGTGCCCGTTCGGGGTACATTCGGCCGCCGACGGGAACAGCCGCGCGCCTTCGAGGCACATCAGCTGCACACCCGGCTCCATCAGCTCCATCCGCATGTAGACGGTGAAGGCGACGGACACGAACCCCATGAAGGCCGAAACGACCAGGTAGAGGATACCGATGTCTTTGTGGTTGGTGGACATGAACCAGCGGGTAAAGAAGCCCCGCTGATCTTCGTGCTCTGTCCCGTGAATGGCGGCGTCGGCCATGTGGAGCTCCCTCGTTTCTGGCGACAAGTGTCTGGAAGGGCGGCGCGAGTCGCACTGCCCCCGTTTGGACGCCTGTCTAGCCGAGCCTATCGCGGGCGGCAATGTACGACTTTGCCGCAGGGTGCGACATTGCGGCGGCCCGGTTGCCGGGCCGTCCGGGTGGCGCCGGTTACCCCTTTTCGGTGCAGGTGCCACGCCCGGCCGGGACACGGGCACACTGCAACGGGACGCCGCTGCGGAGTTGGGTATTCCGGACCTGTGGAACTTCCGCGTTATCGCTACGTTAAGAGGTGAGAGCGCACACTGGCTGCCGGTGTGAATGACAAGAGGTGCTGCCATGACCATGATGACAACCGAGACGCCCCGCATTGCCGAGCGTACTTTCGGCTTCGGCTGGTCCCACCGTATCCTGACATGGATCGAAAAGGCGCTCGAGACGCCCAGCCAGCGCAAGCTGCGCCTGCGCATCGCGCGGATCGAGGCGCTGCGCAACCTGAGCGACGAGGCGTTGGCCGCCCGCGGGCTGACGCGGGAGACGATCTCTGCCTCGGTCTTTGCCGATCAGGTCTGACGACTAGCTGTCGTCGGCGGCGTCATCTGCGCCGCCGAACACGTCCGCGAAGGTGCGCCGTAGCGCGACGTCCACGTCCCCCATGTCCACCAGCAGTCCAAGATCGATCAGCGACGTGACGCCGTGGCCGGTGATGCCGCAGGGCACGATGCCGTCGAAATGGCCGAGGTCCGGGTCGACGTTGATCGACAGCCCGTGAAAGCTGACCCATTTGCGCAGCCGGATGCCGATGGCGGCGATCTTGTCCTCGCGCGGGGCGCCGTCGGGCAGGGGCGGCTTTTCGGGCCGGGTGACCCAGACGCCCACGCGGCCGTCGCGGATTTCCCCGGTCACGTTGAACTCCGCCAGCGTCGCGATCACCCATTGTTCGAGCTGTTGCACGAAGGCGCGCACGTCGCGGCCGCGTTTGCCCACGTCCAGAAGCACGTAGACCACGCGCTGGCCGGGGCCGTGATAAGTGTATTGCCCGCCGCGCCGCGTCTCGAACACGTCGAACCGGTCGGGATCGGTCAGGTCGGCGGGCTTGGCCGAGGTGCCGGCGGTATAGAGCGGCGGGTGTTCGACCAGCCAGACGGCTTCCTCCGCGCGCCCCTCGGCGATGGCGGTGGCGCGGGCCTCCATCCACGCGACGGCCTCGGGGTAGGGGGTGAGGCCCGGTGTGACGATCCACTCCACCATGTCAGCGCGGCAAGAGCCCGGCCTCGCGCACGGCGGGCAGGTTGGCGCGGCTGACGGGGATCTCGGCCCCGTCGGACAGGGTGAGGATCGCGCGGTCGCCGGCGCGGGCGGCAGCTGTCACGGCGCCTAGGGCCACCCAGTGGGAGCGGTGCACCTGCAGGCCGGGCACGTCGCCCACCTCCCGGATCGCGTCGGCAAGCCGCATCAGCACCATCTCTTCCCCCGCATCGGTCCGCACGCGGACATAATGATCCTCGACCGACAGCGCCAGCAGCGCGCCGCGCTTGTCGAGCGGCAGGCGGTCGAGGATGGCGGGCGGCGCGGCGTCCTCGGGCCGCGCCACGGCGCGATGCACGGTGTCGATGGCGAGCGTCACCAGCGCGGCGGTGGCGAAGGTCACGAGCGCCAGCGGGCCGATTTCCGACAGCGCGGGCACGAAGCCGAAGACAAGCGCGTTCAACGCGATCACCAGCCCGGTCACCAGCGTCCCGATCCCGAGGCTCGCCACGGCCAGCCGGATGTAGAGCGGGCGGTGCGCCAATCGCCGGGCGACAAGGCCCGACACGATGAAACCGGCGGAATAGCAGGCGGCGACGAGCACCGACCAGTAAAGGAACAGCGGCAGAAGCGTCAGCCGCGTGCCCGTGCCGAACGGACCCGCCAGAGTCAGCAGGCCCGCCGCGCAGGCCATCAGCACCAGCGTCGTCGGGGCCACGATATGGGCCCGCCATTCACGAAGCGTGGAGTGCAGGACAGTGTCGTTCACGTATCGGAGGCTCCGTTCGCGTAAGCGCGCTGGCGGGATCGGGCGGGGTGCTCCACCCCTCGGGTCATCCCGGTTCTACCCGCAAAAGAAAGAGAGCGAAATGACCCTGTCCCCGTTGCTGCATGCCCCCGCCGAAATCCAGATCCACGTGCTGTTTGCCCTGACCGCGCTCTTGTCCGGCCCCGTCGCCATGTTCCGCAGGCGCCATGACGGGGTGCACCGGGTTGCGGGCTATACGTGGGTGGCGGCGATGGCGGGGGTCGCGCTGTCGTCGTTCTTCATCGGCGGGTTCGAGGTGATCGGCCCCTTCAGCCCGCTGCACGGGTTCGCGCTGCTTGCGCTCTGGTCGCTGTGGGTGGGCATGCGGGCGATCCTGCGCGGCGATGTCATCGCCCACCGGGCGGCGATGGAGGGGCTTTTCTGGCACGGCCTTCTGATCGCGGGGCTCTTCAACTTCCTGCCCGGTCGCCGGGTCAATCGGGCGCTCTTTGCCGACTGGCCCGAGCTTGGATACGCGGTGATCGCGGTCTGCCTTGCGGCCATCGCCCTGCGCGCCCTGCGCAATCGCCGGCAGGCCGCGCAGAGGGGCAAGTCAGGCCTTGCGGGGGCCGGAGGCTTGGGCTAAACGCGCCCCTACCAAGCCAGTGACAGTGCGGTCGTGGCGGAATTGGTAGACGCGCAGCGTTGAGGTCGCTGTGGGGTAACTCCCGTGGAAGTTCGAGTCTTCTCGACCGCACCAACTGGCTGAGGGCACGGCGATCGGCCCGGCCCCCCCGCCAATCCATCCTGCCAATCCAGATACCTTCGTGAAGCCGTCCGAGCCGGTCAGGCCCGATGCGGGACGTGAAGCGTCAGCGCCGTTCGAGGAAGGCCTGTGCCGATTTCTCCGGGTCGCAGACGAGGTTCAGCGCCCGCTGGGCCAGTTCGAGGTGTTCGCACAGGGCGTCGATGGTCAGCTTGCATTCGACCAGCAGCGCGTGGCGGTCCATATCCGTATGCGCGTCGAGGCCCACTGCGAAATAGGTCTCTAAAGCGTGCATCGTGTTGTCGATCTGGTTGCGGGTAGACATGTCGGTCCCCGTGTAGTCCCTTGAAGTGGCTGCCCACGTATAAGGCAAACATGCAATCTGTCGATAGGTTCCAATGAGTTCGAAGGTTCATTTGCCGGCGATCCGGCGATAACCCGTGCGGCGCGGGTGCGGATACGAGAGGCTTGGGTAGGTCCGGTCAGTCGTAGCGCAGTTCGGTCGCCTTGCCGCGGAACACGGTGTAGGCGAGCGCGGAGTAGAGCACGATCACCGGCAGCACGATGCAGACGCCGAGGAAGATGATGAACAGCGATTCGGGGGCAGAGGCGGCCTCGTAGATCGTCAGCTGGTCGGGCACCACGTAGGGGTAGAAGCTGTAGGCCAGCCCGAAGAAGGCCAGCGCGAACAGCACGACACCCGCCGCGAACGGGACCCACGCAAAGCTGTCATCGGCCTTGGGCAGCCGCGCCAGCGTGAACCAGAGCGCCAGCAGCACTATCCCGGACATGAGCGGCAGGGGCAGCAGCAAAAGCGCCTCGGGAAACGAGAACCACTTGTCGAAGATGCGCGGGCTGGCCAGCGGCGACGCGACCGAGATCGCGGCGATCCCAAGAAGCACACCGAAGATGCCGCCACGCGCCCAGCCAACCGCCTTGGTCTGCAGCGCGCTGTCCGATTTCAGCACGACCCACGCCGCCCCGATATAGCTGTAGCCCACGGTCAGGAACAGCGCGGTCAGCGCGGCGAAGGTGGCGGTGGCCCAAGTGGTCTCCAGCCCCATCACGTAGATCCCCAGCATCCAGCCCTGCGACAGCGCGGCCATCAGCGACCCGGTGAAGAAGGCCATGTTCCACGCGCGCTTGTGCGCGGGCGGGGCCTTAGCCCGGAACTCGAACGCGACGCCGCGCAGGATCAGGCCCACCAGCATCACCGCGACCGGCAGGTAAAGCGCCGTCAGGATGATCCCGTGCGCGGTGGGGAAGGCCACCAGCAGAAGGCCCACGGCCATCACCAGCCACGTCTCGTTCGCGTCCCAGAACGGCCCGATCGAGGCGATCATGCGGTCCTTCTCGGCCTCGTCCGCGAAGGGAAAGAGCAGCCCCACGCCCAGATCGAACCCGTCGAGGACCACGTAGATCAGGATCGACAGCCCCATCAGCCCGGCAAAGGTTAGGGGCAGCCATTGGGCGGGGTCTCCGAAGATGTCCATCACGCGGTCCTTTCGGGGTTCAGGTCATTCGGCGGGAATCTGGACGCCGCCACGGGAGGCCGGCACCGGGTCGCGCGGGTCGGGGCGGGTGCCCAGTTGCCCACGCGCCGCACGCAGGCTGAGGTAGAACAGCACGCCGATATAGGCGGCCAGCAGCGCGGCATAGACGACGAGGTAGACCGCCAGTGTCGAACCGACGAGCGGCGCGGGCACCTCGGCCACAGCCTGTTCGGTGGTCAGAAGCCCGGTCACGAGCCACGGCTGGCGCCCGATCTCGGTCGTGTACCAGCCCGCGAGAGTTGCCAGCCAGCCCGATCCCGCCATGGGCACCAGCACCCACAGAAGCGGCTTGGGCAGGCCTTCGACGCCGCGCCGACGCCACGCCATGAACCCCACGGCGGCCCAGCTGACGAATAGCATCGCGAACCCCGTGCCGACCATGGTGCGGAAGCTCCAGAACACGGGCAGGACGGGCGGGTGTTCGGGCGTGCCGTCTTCGGCCACGAAATCGTTCAGGCCGGGCACGACGCCCTCTGCCTTGTGCTTGAGGATGATGGAGGCGAGGTTGGGGATGCCCACCTCGTAGCGGTTGCTGCGGGTCTCTTCATCCGGGATCGCGAACAGCAGAAGCGGCACGTTCGACTGCGTCTCCCAGTTGCCCTCCATCGCCGCGACCTTGGCGGGCTGGTGCTCCAGCGTGTTCAGCCCGTGCATGTCGCCCACGAAGATCTGCACCGGGATCAGCAGCGCGCCAAGCGCCACGCCGGTTTTCAGCTGCGTGCGCACGGTCGCGCTGCGTTCGCCTACCAGCCAGCGGAAGGCCGCCAGCCCCGCGATCAGGAAGGCCACGGTCAGGCCCGAGGCCAGCAGCACGTGCGCCAGCCGGTAGGGCATGGAGGGGTTGAAGATCACCGCCAGCCAGTCAGAGGCAAAGACGACGCCATCGCGGATCTCGTACCCCGCGGGGGTGTGCATCCACGAGTTGAGGACAAGGATCCAGAAGGCGGACAGGGTGGTGCCGAAGGCCACCAGCACGGTCGCGGTGGTATGCAGCCAGCCGGGCACGCGCGAGAAGCCGAACAGCATGATGCCGAGGAACGCCGCTTCGAGGAAGAAGGCGGTCAGCACCTCGTAGGCCAGGAGAGGCCCGGCGATGTTGCCGACGGTTTCCATGAACCCCGGCCAGTTGGTGCCGAACTGGAAGGACATGGTGATGCCCGACACGACGCCCATGGCAAAGGACAGCGCGAACACCTTCACCCAGAAGCGGTAGGCGTCCATCCACTTCATGTCGCCGGTGGCGTTGAAGCGGAGCTTGAAGAACAGAAGAACCCAGCCGAGCGCGATGGTGATCGTCGGGAACAGGATGTGGAACGAGATGTTGGCGCCGAACTGGATGCGCGACAGAAGGAGCGTGTCCATATGCGTAAGCCTTTCGGGTCATGGGGTGTGTCTGCGGTTACCGCCCAGTTAGGCACCCGTGCGCGGGGCACAACCGGCTGCGACGCCATGGCGCGGGTTTGCGGGCCCGTAGTGCGGCCAATGGCGCAAATATTGGTCATCGCGCGCCCGCGCGGGAACCAAACCTGCGGCAAAGGGGTTAGGCCTTTCACATCGTTCAATTCTCTGGCTATCCTGTCTCCATGACCAAGCCCGCTCCTTTCGACGAGATGCTCGTCGGGTCCGATGCGTTCAGAACGCCTTACCAGACATATGGCTCGTGGTTTTCCGAACAGGATCCGGCACGACTGCGCAAGAAGGCGCGCGAGGCCGAGGAGGTGTTCCGCGTCACCGGCATCACCTTCAACGTCTATGGCCGCGAAGAGGCGGCAGAGCGCCTGATCCCCTTCGACATCGTGCCGCGCGTCATCTCGGCCCGCGAATGGACGCGGCTGGAGCGCGGGATCGAGCAGCGCGTGCGCGCCATCAACGCCTTCCTGCACGACATCTATCACCGGCAGGAGATCATCCGCGCGGGCCGCCTGCCGGTCGAGATGATCGCGCGGAACGAGGCGTTCCTGCCCCAGATGGTGGGCACCACGCCGCCGGGCAATGTCTGGACCCATATCGTGGGCGTCGACCTTGTGCGCACGGGCGAAGACCAGTTCTACGTGCTGGAGGACAATGCGCGCACGCCATCGGGCGTGAGCTACATGCTGGAAAACCGCGAAACCATGCTGCGGATGTTCCCCGAGCTGTTTGCGCGCAACCGGGTGCGGCCGGTGTCGCAATATCCCAAGTCGCTGCGCCAGTCGCTGGCGGCTTGCGCGCCCGCCGCGACCGACGGCAAGCCCTGCGTCGCGGTGCTGACGCCGGGCATCCACAACTCGGCCTATTACGAGCACTCGTTCCTCGCCGACCAGATGGGGGTGGAACTGGTGGAGGGGCACGACCTGCGGGTGGTCGACGGGCGCGTGGCGATGCGCACGACGCAAGGCTACCAGCCGATCGACGTGCTCTACCGCCGGGTGGACGACGACTTCCTCGACCCGCTGAACTTCAATCCCGACTCGATGCTGGGCGTGCCCGGCATCATGGACGTCTACCGCGCGGGCGGCATCACCATCGCCAACGCGCCCGGCACCGGCATCGCCGACGACAAGGCGATCTACAGCTACATGCCCGACATCGTCGAATTCTACACCGGTGAGAAGGCGATCCTTGAAAACGTGCCGACATGGCGCTGTTCGGACCCCGACGCGCTGGCCTACGTGCTGGATCACCTGTCGGAACTGGTGGTCAAGGAGGTGCACGGGTCGGGCGGCTACGGCATGCTGGTGGGGCCGGCGGCATCCAAGAAGGAACTGGCGGCGTTCCGCGCCAAGCTGACGGCACGGCCCGGCAATTACATCGCGCAACCGACGCTGTCGCTGTCGACCGTGCCGATCTTCACCCGGTCCGGCCTTGCGCCCCGCCACGTCGACCTGCGGCCCTTCGTGCTGGTATCGCCCGACAAGATCACCATCACGCCCGGCGGCCTGACGCGGGTCGCGCTGAAGAAGGGGTCGCTGGTGGTGAACTCGTCGCAGGGCGGGGGCACCAAGGACACCTGGGTGCTGGAGGACTAGGCCATGCTGGGAAAAACCGCAGGCGGCCTCTACTGGATGTTCCGCTACCTCGAACGGTCGGAAAACACCGCGCGGCTGGTGGAGGCGGGACAGCGCATCGCGCTCACCCGGTCCTCGTCGGCCGAGGCGGAATGGGCCTCGATCCTCGCCGCGCTGGGCGCCAAGGCGGGGTTCGACGCGAAATACGACGCGACCGAGCCGCAGGCGGTGGTCGATTACCTGCTGCGCGACCGGGACAACCCGGCCTCGGTCATGCAGATCGTGGCGATGGCGCGCGACAATGCGCGCACCGTGCGCACCGCGCTGACCCGCGAGGTGTGGGAGGCGGTGAACGAGTGCTACCTCACCCTGCGCGACGTGCTGGCGCGGCGGGTGCCCGAACGCGACCTGCCCGAGGTGCTGGGCACGATCCGGACGCGGTCGGCCTTCGTGCGGGGCGCACTGCACGGCACGATGATGCGCAACGACATCTACAACTTCGCACGCATCGGCACCTTCCTGGAACGCGCCGACAACACCGCGCGGCTTCTGGACGTGAAATACTACGTGCTGCTGCCCTCGGCCCTGCATGTGGGGTCGACGCTCGACAACGTGCAGTGGGAGACGATCCTGCGCGCGGTCTCTGCCGAGGGCGCTTTTCGTATGGCCTATGGCGGCGATACCCAGCCCCTCGATATCGCGGAGTTCCTGATCTTCGACGGGCGCATGCCGCGGTCGCTGAAGTTCTGCGTGCGCAAGCTGAGCGAGAACCTGGGCCATATCGCGATGCAATACGGCGCGCGGATGCAAAGCCAGGAGGCCGCCGACGCGCTGACTGCGCATCTGGAGGGACAGACGATCGAGGCCGTGTTCGAGGCCGGCCTGCACGAGGAGGTGGCGGGATTCATCCGCGACCTGTCGGCGCTGGGCCGCCAGATCGAAGAAGATTACCGGTTTATCGCGTGACCCCATGCTCCTGAAAATCACCCACCAGACCACCTATCGCTTCGACACGCCGATGGCCTACGGCCTGCAACAGGTGCGCAAGACCCCGAAAAGCCACGGCACGCAGGAGGTGCTGTCGTGGGACGTCGCCTTTGACGGCGCGCGGGAGGAGTTGAGTTACCGCGACGCGCACATGAACACGGTGCAGCTGATCTCGTTCGCGGAAAACACCACCGAGGTGACGATCACCTGTTCCGGCGAGGTCTCGACCGAGGATACCAGCGGCGTCGTGGGCCGCCATGCGGGCTTCCTGCCGATGTGGCTCTTCGAACGCACGACACCCCTGACCCAGCCGGGGCCGGGCGTGCGGGCGCTGGTGAAATCGCTGGACGAGGATCAAAGCGACCTTGACCGCATGCACGCCCTGTCGCGCGCCGTGGCCGACGCGGTGAGCTATCGCACCGGCAGCACCGAGGTCAGCATGAGCGCCGAGGACGTGCTGGAAGCCGGCAACGGCGTGTGCCAGGACCACGCGCATGTCTTCATCGCCGCCGCCCGCGCCATGGGTGTGCCCGCGCGCTACGTGTCGGGCTACCTGATGCTGGACGACCGTATCGACCAGGATGCCAGCCACGCCTGGGCCGAGGCCTGGACCGAGGGGCTGGGATGGGTCGGGTTCGACGTGTCGAACGGCATTTGCCCCGATGCACGTTACGTCAAGGTCGCCACCGGGTTTGACTATACCGACGCCGCGCCCGTATCTGGGCTGAGGTTCGGCGCGGGTGCGGAAACGCTCGACGTGGCGCTGCGGGTCGAACAGCAATAGATCGAATGAGGCGGGTATCCTGAGATGACATATTGCGTGGCGCTGGCGCTTGATGCCGGGATCGTCTGCATGTCCGACACGCGCACCAATGCGGGCGTCGACAACATCTCGACCTTTCGCAAGATGCATACGTGGGAAGAGCCGGGCGAACGCGCGCTGGTGCTGATGACGGCGGGCAACCTTGCCACCACGCAGGCGGTCGTGTCGCTGCTGGAAGAGCGCATGAAGGCGCCCGAGGACCGCGACCCGTCGATCCTGCGCGCGCCGTCGATGTTCCAGGTGGCGCGGATCGTGGGCGACACGCTGAAAGAGGTGATCGTCGACCAGGCCGGGCAGGACGGTGGCCCCGGTGCCGACGCCTTCGGCGCGACGCTGATCGTCGCCGGACAGATCGGGGGCGGCCCGATGCGCATGTTCCTCGTCTACCCCGAGGGCAATTTCATCGAGGCGAGCGACGACACGCCGTTCTTCCAGATCGGCGAGACCAAGTATGGCCGCCCGATCCTCGTCCGCGCGCTGGAAGCGGGCATGAGTTTCGAGAACGCCGTGAAACTGCTGATGGTGAGCTTCGATTCGACGATCAAGGCGAACCTGTCGGTCGATGCGCCGCTCGACGTGCAGATCCTGCCACGCGACGCGCTGGCGCTGGGCAAGTCGTGGCGGATCGAGGCGAACGATCCCTATTTCCGGCAATTGTCGGAAAGCTGGGGCGCGGCGCTCAAACAGGCCTTCTATTCGCTGCCCGATTTCGACCTCGACGCCATCCCGGACTGACCGGTCAGCCGTTCTTTCGCACTACGAAGGTGAGGACCGGCCCGTCTTCGGACGTCTCGACCAGTTCGTGCCCCGATTCCGCGCAGAAATGCGGCACGTCGATACGCGCGGCGGGATCGTCGGCCTGCATCGTGATGCACGCGCCCGCCTCAAGCGCCTGCAGGCGCTTGCGCAGTTTCAGAACGGGCAGGGGGCACAGCAGACCCGTGGCGTCGAGCGTCGTCATGCCGCGCCACATAAGGCCCCTGTTACAGCGCGTCCACAATCTTGTGAGCGGAAGGTGGGGTGACGCCGCCCCGCGCGCGTCGTAGAGAGGCAGCATGTTCGGGTTCGACATCATAGATGCAGGTCTGTTGCCGGCGATGCTGATCGCGCTGACGGCGGGCATCATCTCGTTCCTCAGCCCCTGCGTGCTGCCCATCGTGCCGCCCTACCTTGCCTACATGTCGGGCGTCGGCATCTCCGAGATCGAGGGCGATCGCACCGCGCGTCGTCGCGCCATCGGTGCGGCGGTGTCCTTTGTCCTTGGCCTGTCGACGGTGTTTCTGTTCCTTGGCTTCACGGCCTCGGCGTTTGGTGCGTTTTTCCTGCAAAATCAGGAACTTTTCGCGCGTATTTCAGGTGTCGTGGTGATCGTCTTCGGGCTGCATTTCCTCGGCGTTCTGACCATCCCCTTCCTCAACCGCGAGGCGCGGATCGACACGGGAGAGACCGGCGGCAGCGCGTTCGGCGCCTATATCCTCGGCCTTGCCTTCGCGTTCGGCTGGACGCCCTGCATCGGCCCGCAACTGGGCGCGATCCTGTCGCTGGCCGCGTCCGAGGCGGACGTGGCGCGCGGCACGCTGCTGCTGGGCGTCTATGCCGCGGGGCTTGGCATCCCGTTCCTTCTGGCCGCGATGTTCCTGACCCGCGCCATGGGCGTGATGAACCGCATCAAGCCGCACCTGCCGCTGATCGAGAAGATCATGGGCGGGCTGCTGGTGGTCGTCGGCATCATGCTTCTGACCGGGGCCTTTTCGGCGCTGTCCTTCTGGCTGCTCGAGACGTTCCCGACGCTCGCGCTCTTCGGGTGACCGGGCCGCACCGCCCAAATTCCGCCAAATAGTTGGGGTAGCCTTGGCAAAACAAGCCTAAGGTAGGGGCCATGGCAGTTACCCCCGTACGGACCCGCCGGGTATTCTATATCCCCGGCTATGACCCGATCCATCCGCGTCGGTACCGCGAGCTGTACCGCACCGAAAGCGCCAAGCAGGCCGCGATCTCGGGCTATGACATCACGCTCAAACCCAAGTCGATCAAGGGCGGGTTCGGCTGGCGGACCGAGGCGTCGATGGACGGCTCCGTGACGGAGACCGAGTTCGAGGTGCTGGTCTGGTCCGACATCGTCAAGGGATCGATGGAGCAGGGGATCACCCAGACCTACCTGCAACTGGTGCGCACCGCATGGGCCTATATCGCGCCGGGCGTGTTGTGGCGGCTGATGCGCCTGCGGCGCGGGCCGGTCATCGCGGCGCTCTACCCCATCATCTTCCTCACGCTGCAACTGATCCTCGCGCTGGCGCTGGCGGGGGTCGTGGGCTGGGGCCTGTCCTTCCTGCACCCGTGGGCTTCCGTGCTGGGCCTCGCCGTCGTCTGGCCGGTGCTGGCATGGTTCAAGAAGAAGGACGCGAAGTTCTTCGCCTATTACCTGATGCACGACTACGCCTATTCGGCGCGCACGGGCGGGGCCTATTCGCCCGAGCTTGTCGCGCGCATGGCCGAATTCGGCGACCGCATCGCCGCGGCGGCAGAGACGGACGTGGACGAGGTGCTGGTCGTCGGCCATTCCTCGGGCGCGCATCTGGGTGTGAGCGTTCTGGCCGAACTGCTGCGCGCGGGCCGCATCGCGCCGGGCCGCGTCGCGTTCCTGTCGCTGGGGCAGGTGGTGCCGATGGTGTCCTTCCTGAAGGACGCCCACCAGTTGCGCCGCGACCTGGCCGAGATGGGCAGTCAGGACGTGATCCCGTGGGTCGACGTGACGGCACCCGGCGACGGCGCGACCTTCGCGCTGTGCGATCCGGTGGCGGTGTCGGGCGTTGCCGGCCCCGACACGCGCTGGCCGCTGGTCTTTTCCGCCGCCTTCAGCGAATCCCTGTCGCCCGAGTTCCACAAATCCTTGCGCTGGCGCTTTTTCCGCAGGCATTTTCAATACATGTGCGCCTTCGACCGCCCGCGCGATTACGACTATTTCCGCATCACGGCCGGGCCTTTGCGCCTGTGGGACCGCTACGGCAAGCGCAAGGCGTCGAAATCCCGGATCGAGGCGGCGGTGTCGAAATTCACGAGCCTCGCCGCGTGACGGCGGACCTGCCGCCCAAACCCGCCCCGCGCCCCGACAAGGTCTCGCTCTGGCGCTACATGCGGCTTTTCCGGCAGGATATCCTGTCGGCGCAGCCCGCGCGGCTCTACCGCGCGTGGATGGCCGAGTTCCGCACGCCGTTTTTCCGGTCCTACCTCTTGAACCAGCCCGATCTCGTGACCGAGGTGCTGAAGCGGCGGCCCGACGATTTCCCGAAATCCGACCGGATCGGCGAGGGGTTGCGCCCGCTTCTGGGCAATTCCGTCTTCCTGACCAACGGCGAGACGTGGAAACGCCAGCGCCGCATCATCGACCCGGCGTTCGAGGGCGGGCGCCTGCGCGACACGTATCCCGCGATGTGGGCTGCCGCCGATGCCGCCGTCGCGCGGTTGCGGGCGCTGCGTAGCGACACCGTCGAGATCGAGGAAGAGACCAGCCACGCCGCCGCCGACGTGATCTTCCGCACGCTGTTCTCCATCCCCATCGAACACGAAATTGCGCGCGAGGTCTTTGCCGAGTTCCGCACCTATCAACGCTCGCAACCCATCCTGAACCTCGCCGCTTTCGTGCCCCTGCCACGCTGGATGCCCCGGTTCTTCGGGCGGGACACGCGCGCCTCGGCCCGCGTGATCCGGCGGCTGATCACGCGCCTCTGCGACGACCGGCAGGCGGCCATCGCGGCGGGCACCGCGCCCGACGACCTTGCCACCAAGATCATGACGACCCGCGACCCGGAGACGGGCGATCTGTTCGACACGTCCGAAATGGTCGACCAGGTGGCGATCTTCTTCCTTGCCGGGCACGAAACCTCGGCCTCGGCGCTGGCATGGGCGCTCTACCTCGTGGCGCGTTACCCCGACTGGCAGGAGCGGATCGCCGACGAGGCGGCGGCGCTGGAGACCGGGGATTTCTCGGAAATCTCGAAACTGCGCATCACCCGCGACGTCTTCCGCGAGGCGCTGCGACTTTATCCGCCCGTGCCGATGATGGTGCGCGAGGCGACCTGCCCGGAACGCTTCCGCGACCGCGACATCGCGCCCGGCGCGCAGATGGTGCTGTCGCCGTGGCACCTGCACCGCCATACCCGCCTGTGGGACGACCCCGACGCCTTCGATCCCGCCCGGTTCGGGACGGAGAACGGCAAGACCTGCCTGCGCGAGGCCTTCATCCCGTTTTCCGCCGGATCGCGGGTCTGCACCGGCGCCGGTTTCGCCATGGTCGAGGGCGTTCTGCTGCTCGCCCGCATCCTGCGCGCCTTCCGCATCGAACCGGTGGGCGACGCCCCGGTCCCCGTGGCGCACCTGACCGTGCGGTCGCGCGACGGCATCAGGTTGCGCCTGACCCCCCGGTAGCCCCGTTTTGCGCCTTGCCCTCGGGGCGGGGCTTGAGTATCCCCGACGGCGGAGCGGTGGCCGAGTGGTCGAAGGCGCACGCCTGGAAAGTGTGTAGGCGGGAAACCGTCTCGAGGGTTCGAATCCCTTCCGCTCCGCCACTTCCTTCGACGAACAGTTCCTGCGGCTTCGGCCTTGCCCGGATTTCCCCGTTGCTTTCGAGGGTTATGCGGGACGGGCTGAACACCGGCCCCTTCGACGAGCGGGCCGGAAGCGGTCTTTCAGGGCCGAATTGTCGGCGAAGAACGTGCGCCGGCTGCGTGAGCCCGGACCAGCGCCGCGCCGTTCGATCGAATGTCGGCTGCACCGCGAGTGCCCCCGGCGGCTTACGGATCAGTGGCCGCCTGCCAGTTCAGTCGGGAACTTGTGCAGCCGCCGGTCACGAATACTTGCCGCCGCGCCCGGTGATGGCGGTGACCAGGACGGCACCGGCGCCGATCGTGATAACCAGCCATGTTCAGCCGTCGATGTCGAACGGCACCGCGCCATAACCATAGGCCAGGACCGGCAGCGTCATCACGAGGAAGAACGGCCCGGTCCAGAAGCAATGGCGCCGACCGCAGCGATGCGCGTTCCTGAGACAGGCGCCGCCCATCCAGGCCAGGGCTGCCACCGAGGCCCAGGTCTTCACGGGGTGCAGCACACCGGTCACCGCCAGCATCGCGACAATCGGCAAACCCCAGTGCAGCGCGAAACCCAGCGGAGAAGCGGTCAGATCGCGGAGGCGCTTGGGATCGGTCATGTGCATCACCCTGCGCAGCAGCTGAGTGCCGCCACGTCCTTCTCGAAGGTCTGAGCGGCCAGTTTCAGCCCCTCGACCGTTGTCAGGTAGGGAAAGATCATCGCGCCCAGATCCTCGTAGGTCAGGCCCGCCCTCAGGGCCATGGCGGCGGTCTGGATGCTGTCGGCACCTTCCGGCGCGAGGATATGCGCGCCCAGAAGCCGCTTTGACGGCCCGTCGGCCACCAGCTTGATGAGGCCCCTCGTGTCGCGCGCCGCAAGGGCCCGTGGAACGGCGTCGAGCGGCAGGACCGAGGTGCGCACGTCGTGACCCGCCGCCCCGGCTGCAGCTTCGGTCAGGCCGACGCTTGCGGCCTGCGGATCCGAGAAGACGACCGCCGGCATGGCGCTGTTGTCGTAGACGAGGCTGTCGCCGTTCAGCGCGTTCTTCGCCGCGAGCCTGGCGCCGTAGGCTGCCATGTAGACGAACTGGTCCCGTCCGGTCACATCGCCGGCGGCGTAGACACCCGCGCGGCTCGTCCGCATCCGGTCGTCGACCCTGATGCCGCCGCGGCCGTTTGTCTCGATCCCGGCGCGCGTGAGCGCGAGGCTTTCCGTGTTCGGCACGCGGCCCGTCGCGAGCAGCAGTTCCTCGGCGCGAAGCGTCTCGGCTCTGCCATCGGTCTGGACCGTCAGGGCGATCTCACCGCCTGCCTGGGCGACGCGCTTGTAGGAGGTCACGGTCCTGACCGCGATGCCTTCGTCCTCGAAAGCCTGTGTCAGCGCAGCGCCGATCTCGGGCTCGGCCTCCGGCAACAGCCCGCGGCGCGTGACGATCGTGACGCGCGCGCCGGCCCGCGCGAACACCTGCGCCAGTTCGACCCCGATGTATCCGCCGCCCATGACGATCAGGGAACCGGGCAGCCGCTCCAGTTCCAGGATCGACGTGCTGTCGTGGTGGCGGACATCGGTCATGCCCGGAATATCCAGCACATACGGGCGCGATCCGGTCGCGAGGACGATCTTTCCGGCCGAGATCGGCGCGCAGTCCACCGTCAGCACGCCGTCCTCGCCGAAGCTTGCCGCACCTTCGAGGTAGGCGATGCCGTTGTGTCGCCGCAGGACGTCGATGTATTTCGCCGCGCGCAGGTCGTCGACCAAGGCCTGCTTCTGGCGCACGACGGCGGCCCAGTCGGTGATCCGCGCCTCGGCCTCGATCCCGTCGAAGCGCCGGGCGGCTCGTGGCGCGTGCATCACCTCCATCGCGCGGATCATCGCCTTCGAGGGCAGGCAGCCCACGTTAACGCAGGTGCCGCCGATGACCCCGTGACCGATCAACGCCACCCGCGCGCCATCCTCGGCGGCGGTAATCGCCGCGGAGAACCCGGCCGACCCGGCGCCGACCACGGCGAGATCGTAGGTTCCGTTTCCGTTCGAGCAGACGTCAGACATCGGAATTTTCCTGTTGGGAGCGGGCCCGGCGGACGAGCGCGTAAATCGTGAGAAGAACGAAGAAGACGAGGGCAGGGATAAGGACATAGTCGAGAACGCCGGTCAGCGCCGACAGCCCGACCACGCCAAGCAGGACCACGAGAACCGGTGTGAAACAGCAAAGCGCGGCGATGACGGTCCCGATCACACCGGTCAGCAGGAGCTTGTCCTTCATGTCCGGCCTCACGATTGCGAGGGGTCGTCGAGCAACACGGCGCTGTAGCCATAGGCCGCGGGCTGCACGACGATTTCGTCGAGAGTGGTCAGCGCGTCGTCGAAGGTGATCGTGTAGATGCCGGCGTCGCCGCTGTCGGTCCCTTCGAACTCGACGATCTCGACGTTCTGCGACGTCTGCAGGGCTTCGCCGACGATGCAGGAGCACGACGGGCACCAGAGCCCCGTGACCTCGATCCGGGCCTGGCGTTCCCCGGCAGAGGCGATACCGGCGGTCATCGGGGTCAGGCCGAGGGCCAGGAGCGTGTTGCGCATGGGGTATCCTTTCTCAGTATCCGGGGAGCGGCGGGGCGATGTAGGGGAATGCAAGCGAGGGCGCGACGACCAGCGTAGCCGTCCAGAGCGCGCCTTTCATGAAGCGCCGGTTCAACGGTCGATCGCAGCTGCCGTCGGCACAACTCCGGGGCGCGGCGCGGTACGCTTTCCAGAACCCGTAGGCGAGCGAGGCGCCCGCGAAAGCAAAGAAGAGCCACTTAAACTGGTAAAGCGCGCCCAGCTGGCCGATCCATGCGCCCGTTGCGCCAAGGCTGAACAGCACCAAGGGGAGGATGCAGCACGATGTCATCGCGAGCGCGCCAAGAATGCCGCCCGCCGTCGCAGCCCTGGTGCCGAGATCGCTTTCCTTTTCGGGCACGGTATTCGCCTCTGACGTCATGTTCGGGTTCCCGATTGATCCGGTCTGGCATCAGGCGTACCGTCTGTAGCGACTACAGGTGCAAGGGGTTTCGCGGATGGCACGGATCACGAACGCGCGAGGCTATCCGATCGGTGCAATGTCCCGCGAGACCGGGGTGAACATCGAGACGATCCGATACTACGAGCGTATCGAACTGATGCCGAAACCGGACCGCACCGCCGGCGGCAACCGCCAATATACCCACGGCCATCTCAAGCGCCTGACGTTCATCAAGCGCAGCCGCGAGCTCGGATTCAGCATCGGCGAGATACGGGCAATGCTGACGATGGTGGATCAGGACGGGGTGAGCTGCCGCGACGTGCACACCATGACGATGGAGCACCTGGGAACGGTCAAGGACAAGATCAGGCATCTTGGGAAGCTCGAACGAGCGCTCACCGGAATGGCGGCCGAATGCGCGAAGGGCGACGTTCCGGACTGTCCGATCATCGAAACGCTCTTTGACGCTTGAGTTGACGTCCAGGTTTTTCCCGCGCGCCACCCGTGGCGAGAGCGGGCCTCGGTCGTTTTGCGATCCGCCCGGTCTTTGAAGCCGTCAATCCCATCGTGGTACGGCCATAATGGATCGAAGACGTGCCGGTGGCCCATGGTCGTCCGAAAAGGTCTGACGTTGCCCCCCCCGAGACAGGGCCCGAGGATGTACGTGATCCGTCCAGGCAATGGCGGCGTCACTACCACACGGTCAGGCGGCACAACTCGTTGGGCCATCATCCACCACCCGAAAGCATGGTCGCGGTGGACCACGGACCGATGATGCACCAATGATCGAACCGGACCACCCGATGGGCGCGCGCCAGCCCCACACAGCGTTGGAATGTCTTAGGGCATGGGAACCGTGCAGGGCAGGGCAAGCACCACGATCGCGGCCCCATGGGAGCGATTGCCCAAGGTGCCGGGCAGATCATGGTAGGTCATGCCTTCGGCATTTTGCCGGGCGGGGAGAGTCCCAAAGAAGGCGGGGGCGCGTTTTCTTTCATGGACCGTTATCCGCGCTCTGCCGATCTTCGGCCCCGGTGCCTGCATGCGTTTCGCGCTCAATATCGATCCACGTCGGCAGATGATCCGATGCAATCGAGGCTTCGTCCGTTTCCTGAATACCCGCTTTCAAGATGTTGAGAACCGGTGTCGCTGCAAACCCGTCAAGCCGTGCCATCGGGCGCGCGGCATGAAACGTCCGACCGGGTCGAAGAACGTCGAACATGTCTTCCCATGGCTCGAAACCGGATGTTTCAGACCACTCGTTGAAGTCACCGGCAACGAGCGCTGGCCGGGATGCGTCGCCGCCGACAAGGTCCCTGATCCGTTCCATCTGTTGATGCCGGTGGAACCGCAGCAGTCCCAGGTGGGTGCCGACAACGGTCATGCCGTCAAACGCGGTGCAAATGGCGCCCCGAGGCTCAAGTCCTGGCAGGTCGACACGATCGGTTGAATCGTGCTTGAGACCCTCGCGCACCAGCATTGCATTCCCATGCCAGCCAAGGCTGACATCGCTCCCGGCATGATCGACGATCTGGTAGTCGGTCTCTCCCCGGATCATCTCCAAAGGCAAGGCCGACGGGCGCTTTCCAAGACGCCGGTCCGCCTCCTGAAGAACCACGATATCCGCGTCGATTTTCCGCAAGACCCTCAGGATACGCATGGGATCACGCTTGCGATCAAGGCCAACGCCCTTGCGGATATTATACGTGACGATGCGCATGGATTTCACAGGACCGGTGCCCAGAGCCGCGCCACCGGGGCCCCGTAACGAATCCTGTAACCACAATCCTGCAGGCGGATTTCGTGTTCTTGGCTTTGTTCGAAATCCGCGCGCAGCATCTCTTCGACCTCGCCGGCGAAACCGGTATCAGCAACGAACACCATGCTTTCGAAATTGAGCCGGAAGGACCTGTTGTCCAGATTGGCGGTCCCCACGGCGGCCAGATCGTCATCGATCAGAATGACCTTCTGGTGCATGAAACCGCGTTTGTAGCGCATGATCCGGACACCCGCCGCCCGCACTTGGTCGAAATAGGCATGCGCGGCGAGCCACGGCAGGTAGTGATCGATGGCTTCGGGAAGCAGGATCCGCACATCCTTGCCGGCCAGCGCCGCCGCAATAAGGGCCGACAGGATGTCGCTGTCGGGCACGAAATAGGGAGACGCGATCCAGATGCGTTCGCTCGCGGCCGAGATCGCGGTTATGAACATCAGCGTTCCGCTGTCCATCTCGTCACCCGGCCCGGTCGGCACGAGGGCCGCAATCTGCCCCGTACCCGGCACTGCATGGCCCGGCGGTTTCCAATCCAACTCGTCCCCCAGTGCTTCGCCGCTTGCCCAGTGCCAGTCCTCGGCAAAGACCATCTGGGCCTGCAGGGCAACTGGCCCGCGAACTTCGAGATGGGTATCGCGCCAGGGTCCGACCTTGGGGTCCCGGCCAAGATACTCGTCTCCGACATTGTGCCCGCCAATGAAAGCGATCACGCCGTCGATGATCACCGTCTTGCGGTGATTGCGAAAGTTGATCTCGATCCGGGATGTCGGTCCTCGTGCCTGATCCGGATTCAGAACAACGACACCGGCCTCTTCGAGCGCACGCACCCAGCGATTGGACAGTTTCTGGCTGCCGACACCATCGTACATGGTCCTGACCTTCACGCCGCGCTTCGCCGCTCGGACAAGATGCTCGGAAAGCCTGCGACCGATCGTGTCGTCCCGGATGGTATAGAACTGGACGCAGACCGTGGTTCGGGCGTCATCAATCGCGGCGCAGATGGCATCGAATGTCGCGTCGCCATTGACCAATAACTGCACCTGGTTGCCGGGGGCGAACGGAAGTCCGCCGATCCGTTCGAGAGCGGTAAGGGCCGCACGTTTTCCGGTTTGAGGGAGCCTCGACGCACCATCCGGGCCGAAGCCCCTGACGATTTCGCGGCTACGTCGCCATTCCGCCCGATAATCGCGCAGCTTGCGCCGTCCCAGCACGAGGAAGGCCGGCACCGCGAACCAGGGGGACGACACCAGAAACACGGTCCACGCCACCGCGCCTTGCGGTGTGCGTGCCGATATTATTGCGCGCCAGACACAATACGCGGTCACACCGATCCCGATAACGGCGAGGATGGAGATAACGGTTGATGTCAAAGGCGCACACCCGATCAAGTTTCGTTTCCAGACCCCCGCTTATCGCGACAATCCTTCCAGTTGCCGCGCGGCGGCTCAGTCCTTTTGCCACCCGATCAGAAAAACGTCGCAGGTGCTCGCGTTCCGGCGCTCGACCCGTCGCTGGGCCGCCCGGAACTTTTCGTGGGCCGATTGCAGACGGAACAGTGCAGAGGCGCGTTCATCGTACAATCGGCGGAACCGGGATCCGGGCGCGCCGATTGTCCCGTGATACGGGATCTCCCGCACCGGGAAAACCTCCCGGAGGCCTTCACGGGCGGATGAAACACGCCGTTCGGCCTCAAGATACCTGCGATAACTTCTCAGGAGAAGCTGATAGTAGACTTCGAGATCAGTGTGCATGTCATTCACTCCTGTTCCGGATTCCTGGCTCGCAACTGGCGTTCAAAAGCGGCGCGTACGTCGCGCGGCTGGTCTTCGAGGATGGACAGCAGACGGACCAAGTCCCTCCGGGTTTGGTGCAGCTGGTCAAGCAAGGACAGAACGACCGGCATCGTGCTTGCAGGGACGGCCATGTCTTTTCGCAGATCGCAAAGCAGCCGCAGCCGGGCGACATCGAGCGTATCGAAGAGGGGACCGGTTTCGCCGATGACGGGCCGCACCCAGCCTTGGCGAACCCAGTGGCGCAGATCGCGCCGAGTGAGGCGGCGTATCTCGGCAAGCACCTTGTCTTCACTCAGTCTCATGCCATCCTCCTCAGCTTGGCCCGCGGATCGAAGGTAGAGGCCTCGCGCCAGCGCCGGGCAATGTCTTCCATCTCGGCATCAATCCGGTCCGGCAGCACGATTTTCAGACGCACGATCTGGTCGCCGGCTTTGCCCTTGGGCCTGCAAACGCCCTTGCCGCGCAGGCGAAGTTTCTGCCCCGAGGACGCCCCCTTGGGAATGCTCATCGAAACGGGGCCCGCGATGGTCGGGACATCCACCTTGGCACCCAGAACCGCTTCGTCGAAGGTGATCGGCAGCTCCATTTCGATCGTGTCACCCTCGCGGACAAAGACCGGATGCGGGCGCACATTTATCGAGATCAGCGCATCCCCGCGGTCGCCCTCACCAAGTCCCTTGCCGCCCTTGCCGCGCAACCGCAGGGTCGTACCGTCTCCGGTGCCGGGCGGGATCGAGACTTGCAACTGCTGCCCGTCGGGCATGGTCACGGCCTTCCTCGCACCCCTTGCGGCATCGAGAAAATCAACCTCGAGGTGATAGTGAAGATCCTGGCCGCGGGCATGGAAATCACCGCCGAAGCCACCCCGTCCGTGCGCGCCGCCCTGGCCGAAGAACTGCGAGAAGATATCGCCAAGATCCTCTTCGCTCATCGTCGCGCCGAAACCGGGGCCGCGATCATAACGTCGACCTGAATCCTGTCCGGCATATTCGTGATAATATTGCCGGTCCGCACGTTCCTGGCCGCTGGCGTCGATTTCGCCGGCATCGAAGCGGCGGCGTTTTTCCGGATCGCCCAACAGGTCATAGGCCGCCGAGACGGCCTTGAACCGTTCCTGTTTCGCCGCATCGTCGGGATTCAGGTCGGGGTGCAATTCCTTGGCCAGCTTGCGGTAGGCCTTCTTGATTTCGGCATCGGATGCCGTTTTGGGAACGCCGAGTGTCTTGTAGGGATCGTTGCTCATCTCGTTGTCTCCACCGCCAATGGCGCAACGGGCGTCAAGGCGTTCTGGGCTTGTTTCAAACCGGTGCGCAGGCCGGCATTGCAGGGCAGTCCGGTCGCCCGTTCACACGTGCGAGCCGTGCCCAAGAGACGGAGCTCAGAGCTACACGTGCGGCCAGAGCGGTGCTGGCGAGAAGTGATGTACGCGTCATTCCTGTCTCCTTTCCTTTGCATGGGGTTGGCGGTTGCCCGGCGGCAGGCATGCCGCCGGGCGTTCACGGGTTCACGCCGCCCGGACCTCGATCTGCTTGACCTTGGCCTTGGCTTCAGCCGTTTGCGGCAGCTTGATGGTCAACACGCCGTTCCTGAAGCTGGCGTCGGCTTTTTCGCCATCCACGCCCGGAGGCAGCGGGATCGTGCGGTAGATCGCGCCATAGCTGCGCTCGGAGAGGTAATAGCCTTTCTTCTCCTCCTGCCGCTCGATCTTCTTCTCGCCCTTCACGGTCAGCATGTCGTTGGTGACCGAGACCTCGATGTCTTTCATGTCCATGCCGGGCAATTCGATCGAAACCTCGACGGTGTCGTTCGTCTCGACCACGTCCGACTTGGCTTCGCCGTTGCCCCAGGGCCAGTCGAGGTCCCCAAGGCGGTTTCGAAAGCCATCGAACACCCGGTTCATTTCATGCTGAAGCGTGGCGATCGGGTTGGTGTCTTCGGATTTCGGTTCGGGCGCATGATCCTTGCGCGCCCAGGGGATAAGGTCCCTGATTTGCATAGGTCTTCTCCTTCCGTGGTTAAGCGCTTTTCACGGCGATCTTCTTGGGCTGCGCTTCGGATGCACGAGGCAGCATCAGCGTCAGCACACCGTTGACCACCGATGCGTCGATCTTGTCGGGGTCGAAATCGTCCGACAGGGTGAAGCTGCGTTCGAAATCGCCTTCGCCGTATTCGGCATAGGCCAGTTGCAGCGTTTCGGGCGCGGTCGGTTGCACCTTGCCGCGGATCGAGAGCACGCGTTTCTCCAGCGTGACATCCACGTCCTCGGCGGCGACGCCCGGCATTTCGAGCATCAGCGTCACGCCGTCGTCGGTCTCCATGATATCCGCGAGCGGGCGATAGATGCGGGCACCGCTTGTGGTTTCCGGCGCTTCGGACGGCGTCTTTTCAGTGGCTTGAGTGACTTCCTTGGACATTGTCCTTTCCTCCTCTCATGCAGCCTTGATCTGGATCTTCTTCGGCTTGTCCTCTTCGGGCCGACCGATCACGACCCGCAGAACACCGTGTGCCATCCGGGCCTCGACCTTGTCGTCGGTGGCCGCGAACGGCAGTTGGATGAAGCGGGTGAACTTGCCGTAGCCGCGCTCGCTGCGATGCCATTTTGCGCCCTCGGGAAGGGTCGGCATCTTGCGTTCCCCGGACAGGGTCAGAACGTTGTCCTTGACCGAGATGTCGATGTCTGCAGCGTCGACACCCGGCAGTTCTGCAGTGATTGCGACCGCGTCGTCGCCCTGCCAGATGTTCACGGCAGGAAATGTGGCCCGAGTACCGCGGGCCATGTTGCCATCGTCCATACTGCGCATCATGGAACGCATGAGCGCGAACGGATCGCTTCGACGTGTGTAGGTTGGGTAGTACATGTCTCGCCTCCTTCGCTTCCAATCGGGGTCGTGACGGTGGTCACGACGGATCGAAACGCCCACGGAGGACGGCCATGAGAAAAGGGTCGCCGCAGAAAGCAGCGATGGGTATCAGTCGCGTTGCCTCATCATTCCCGTTCCGGCGAACGTGGGGCGGTCCGCTGTCTCAGCCGAACCTTTTCTGCGTATCCGTGAAACCCCAGACGGGCGTTTCGAATCCTAGAAAGTTTCCGGCTTTGGCAACTTCAAGAGGGCGGCAGAAAAAATTTTCCTGAAGACGCCGCAAGGACCGAAAACCACGGCCGGTCGGGCGGCGACCCAAGTTGCAACCGATGCGCGCGATCAGGGGACGAGGTGTCTTGGATAGCAGCGGGACATGCCAGGGCACATATGCCAGCCCGGAAATCGACAAAGGCACCGTCATCAAGAGAATACGCTGACCAATCCACGACGCCAAGGACACCGCGCGCGACATGGCATCAGCGCAGGCCATGAGCCAAAGGTCCCGGTTTGCAACAGGCGCGGTCTCGTCGGCCAGCACGACCGTCCGTTCGGTCCCGGTCTCGTTTCCTCACATCATCCGTTATCGGGATTGCGCGACCGGGGCATAGCCGTGACCGGCCATGATCTCGATACAGCGCGCTTTCGCAGGCCACGGGCGCAGGGCGATGCAGACGAGGTTGCCCGGCGTGTCCGGGGCGACGGCGGTGACCTGCCAGCGCGCGCCCGCGATCTGGATTTCCCGCATGTCGCCATCCGGTTGCCGTGCGAAGCCCTTGGCGCGGATGAGGCCGAGGTCGGGGTGCGCGAGGCGTTCGGCGAGGATGGCGGCCTCGGTGGGCGCGGTCTGCTGGAAGGCGAGGGCTTCGTAGGCGGCGGAGTGGTCGCGGGGCGGGCCGGTATCCGCGACGGCGGGATCGGCGATGACGCCCAGCAGGAGGGCGTTGATCTCTGTCCCGTTCGGCGCGTGCAGGATCCGGGCGGAACCGTGCAGGGCGTTCAGCCAGTCTTCGACCCGTGCTATGTCGGCGCTGTCCACAAGGTCGGTCTTGGTCAGCACCACCAGGTCCGCGCCGTCCAGCTGGCGCAGGATCGTGTCGGACAGGTACTTGTCGCGCGCCCGCGCCTCGACCGTCTCGACATCGGCCAGAACCACCGTGCCGGCAAAGGACACGCCCGCCACCAGCGACAGCGTCGCCGCGATGGAGCCGGGGATGGCGACGCCGGACGCCTCGATCACGATGTGGTCGGGGCGGGGGGTGCGCGCCGTCATGTCGGTGATCGCGCCCATCAGGTTGTCCCCGAAGGCGCAGCAGATGCAGCCGCCCGCGATCGAGATCACGTCGCCGTCCTGCGCGAGGATCAGGTCCTCGTCGATCGACAGCGCGCCGAATTCGTTGACCAGAACCGCGATGCGCTGGCCGTCCGCATGACGCAGCATCCGGTTGATGAGCGTCGTCTTGCCCGCGCCAAGGTAGCCGCCGATGACGGTGACGGGCGTGGTCACTGGTCGGCGGCCGCGTGGACCTGGCCCGCGATGACCGTGCCCCAGACGGGCACGTCCTTCAGGTCTTCGGGCGCGACGTCGGTCGGGTCGGCGTCGAGCACGGCGAAATCGGCGGACTTGCCCGCCTCGATCGAGCCGACCTCGCCATCAAGGTGCAGGGTATAGGCCGCGCCGAGGGTGATGGCGTAAAGCGCCTCGTCCACGCTGATGCGCTCATGCGCGCCCTGAACGCGGCCCGAGGCGGTGATGCGGTTGACGGCGGCCCAGGCGGTGAACAGCGGCGCGAGCGGCGTGACCGGCGCGTCGGAATGGATCGCCATGGGCACGCCCGTGTCCAGCGCCGTGCGGCAGGCATTCATGCGCGTGGCGCGTTCCGGGCCGACGGTCAGGCGGTAATGCTCGTCCCCCCAGTAGAAATGGTGGTTGGCAAACAGGTTCACGCACATCCCCAGCGCCTTGATCCGGCGGAACTGCGCGGCATCGGCCAACTGGCAGTGCTGCAGCGTGAACCGGTGGTCGCGGGAGGGGTGCTGCATCAGCGCGGGTCCCAGCGTGTCGAGAACGAGGTCGGTCGCCTCGTCCCCGTTGGTGTGGGTGTGCACCGGCACGCCGTGCTCCAGCGCGAGGCGATAGATGTCGGCCAGCTGCTCGGGCGCGATGTACCACAGCCCGTTCGGTGCGCCGTTGTAGTATCCGGGCGCGCGCAGCCGGGCGGTGAACCCCTGGATCGAGCCGTCGGCGATCACCTTGATCCGGCCCAGCCGTAGCTTGTCGGTCGACCGGTCGCGCAGGCTGACGGTGTAGTCGACAAGGTCCTGCGGCGTGTGGCCCATGAAGAACTTGAGCGGGACGAGGCGGGCGGGGAAGCGCGCCTCCCCGGTGACGCGCAGCATCATCTCCACCGCGTCGGGTTCGAGGCGGGAGGCGAGGTCGGTGATCGTGGTCGTGCCGGTGCGCACGCAAAGCCGGGCGAAATCGCGCAGGCCCTGTTCGTCGGCATCGGTGGCCGAACGGTTGAACCCCACATGCGGTGCCACGGGCATGTAGACCTCGGGGCCTTTCAGCACGCCCGTCGGCATCCCGTCGGGGCCAAGCGGTATGCCGGGGTGGTTGATGCCCGTCCGCATGAGGCCCGCAAGCTCCAGCGCCCTGGAGTTGACGATCATGATATGTCCCGAGGCATGCAGGATGCCGATGGGCCGGGTCGTGGACAGCGCGTCAAGCTGCGTGCGGTCGACGGTGGCGTTGTCCATGTAAATCGGGTCGAACTGGAACCCGCCCAAGGGCGCGTTGGGATCGTCCAGCGCCGCCTCGGCCTCGGCCAGCCGTTCAAGAACCGCGTCGACGGATGTGAGGCCCGGCCACGTGCGCCCCGCGGGATCGGTGCGGTCGAAATACCCGCAATAGACCTTCCGCCACAGCGTGCCTTCCATCGCGTGGGCGTGGCCTTCGACGAAACCGGGCATCAGCACCTTTTCGGCGAAGCGGTCGTCAACCGTATGGTCGCCCCAGCCGGTCAGGTCATCCAGCGATCCGGCGCCGAGGATGCGCCCGTCGCGCACCGCGACATGCGTCGCCACGGGCTGCGCGGGGTTCATCGTGATGATCTTCCGGGCAGCATAGATCGTGATATCTGGCATGGGGTCCTCGCGGCGCGGTTTGCAGCGGGAAGTGAAGGCAATCCGGGTGCCGGTTGTCAATCGGTCGCGAAAATCACTTTTGTAATCGCGCGGATGTCGTCTAGCCTCCCTCCAAAAAACGACATTAGGGAGAAGACAGATGAAGCATTTCATGAGGACCTTGCTGACTTCCGCCGCGGTGGCGGGGCTCGTGGCAAGCGCCACGCAGGCCGAAGAGCCGGTGCGTGGCGGCACGCTTGTATCGGTGATGGGCTCGAACCCGCGCACGCTGAACGGCGCGGTGCAATCGGGGATCGTGACGGGGTATCCGGCGGCGCAGCTATTCGCCTCGCCGCTGCGCTATGACGAGGACTGGACGCCGCAGCCCTACCTCGCCGAAAGCTGGGAGATCAGCGAGGACGGGCTGAGCTTCACGCTCAACCTCGTCAAGGATGCCGTGTTCCACGACGGCCAGCCGATCACGTCCGAGGACATCGCGTTCTCGATCGACGTGATCAAGGCGAACCACCCGTTCAAGACGATGTTCGCCCCGGTCGAAAGCGTAGAGACGCCGGATGCGCACACCGCCATCCTGAAACTGTCGCGCCCGCACCCGGCGCTGATGCTGGCGATTTCGGGGCAGCTGATGTCGATCCTGCCCAAGCACATCTATGGCGACGTGCCGGTGGAAGAGGTCAAGTCCCACCCGCGCAACAATGAAAACGTCGTGGGTTCGGGCCCCTTCAAGCTGGTGGAGTTCAAGAGCGGGGAGCACGTGATCCTCGAACGCTTCGACGACTTCTTCATCGAGGGGCGTCCGTACCTCGACCGCGTCGTGCTGCGCATCATCACCGACGTGTCGGCGCGCACCATCGCGTATGAGAACGGCGAGTTGCACATGGGCGCGTTTGAATCCGTGCCGCAGATGGTCAATCGCCTGAAGGGCGTGGACGGCATCACGGTGACGCCCGAAGGCTACGGCGCCATCGGCCCGCTCGACTGGCTGGCGATGAACACCCAACGCGGCCCCCTGAAGGACAAACGCGTGCGGCAGGCCATCGCCTATGCCGTCGACAAGAAATTCATCCAGAACGCGCTGATGCAGGGCACGGCGGCGGACAGCCGCACGGGTATCCACCCCGACAGCCCGTTCTATTACCCCGATGTGCCGACCTATGATCTCGATCTCGACAAGGCGAAGGCGCTGCTGGACGAGGCCGGGTTCCCGATGAACGGCGACAGCCGGTTCTCGCTCACCATCGATTTCGGCTGGCCGGGCGTGAAACCGCAGGTGGAATACGTCAAGGCCGCGCTGAAGAAGGTCGGCATCGATGTCGAGGTGCGCGCCTCGGCCGATTTCCCGACCTGGGCCAAGCGCATGGGAGAGATGGATTTCGACATGAGCTGGGACACGGTGTTCAACTGGGGTGACCCGGTGATCGGCGTGCACCGGACATACGTGTCCAGCAATATCGGCAAGGGCGTCTGGTCGAACACCCAGGGCTATTCCAACGCCCGCGTCGACGAGTTGCTTGCGATGGCGGCGGTGGAGACCGACCCGGCCAAGCGCAAGGAGCTTTACAAGGAGTTCCAGTTGATCATCGCCGACGAGCTGCCGGTCTATCACACCAACACGCTGCCCTATCACACGGTCTATTCCGACAAGGTGGGCAACCCGCCGCTGGGCATCTGGGGCACGTCGACGCCGATCGACATGACCTATCTCAAAGAATAAGCCACTGGCTGCGGCGGGTCGTTGCCCGCCGCAGCCCACAACCACCCCGGACATCCCTTGGCCCTTCTGCAAAACCTTCTGATCCGCAGCTTCTACGCGGCCGTGCTGTTGCTCGCGGTCCTGATCCTCAACTTCTCGCTCATGCACCTCGCGCCCGGCGACGTGGCCGACACCATCGCGCAATCGGCGGGCGGGGCGGACCCCGAGATGCTGGCGCAGATCCGGGCCGAATACGGGCTCGACCAGCCGTTCCTCGTGCAGCTTGGCCGCTATATCGGCGGGGTGCTGCAATTCGACCTCGGGTACTCGTATTTCTACAACCGGCCCGTGACCGACCTGATCCTCGAACGGTTGCCGGCGACGCTGCTGCTGGTCTTCACCGCGCAGATCTTCGCGCTGGTCCTCGGCGTGTTCCTTGGCGCGATGTCGGCGCAGAAGCCGCAGGGCTGGCTGAGCCACCTTGTCACCTTCATCTCGCTCTTCGGCTATTCCGCGCCGGTCTTCTGGACGGGCATCCTGCTCTTGATCGCGTTCTCGCTGAACCTGCACTGGTTCCCGGTGGCGGGGATGCGCGATGTCACCGTCGAAGGCGGGTTCTGGGTGCAGGCGCTGGATATCGCGCGGCACCTCGTGCTGCCGATGATCACGCTCGCCTCGATCTTCATCGCGCTCTATTCGCGGCTGGCGCGCGCCACGATGATGGAGGTGCTGCAATCTGATTTCGTGCGCACCGCCCATGCCAAGGGCCTGCCGATGCGCCACGTCGTCTATCGCCACGCGCTGTCGAACGCGATGTCGCCGGTGGTGACGCTGGCGGGCCTGCAATTCTCGGCCGTGATCTCGGGCGCGGTGCTGGTCGAGGCGGTGTTCAGCTGGCCGGGGCTTGGCACGCTGGCCTTCCAGTCGATCATCGCGCGGGACACGCCCACGATCCTCGGCATCTTGTTCTTCTCGGCCCTCGTGGTGATCGTGGGCAACCTTCTGACCGACCAGGTCCTGCGCATGATGGATCCGCGCATCCGGGGGCGCAGCGCATGAACACGCCCGACACGCCACGGCCTGTATCGCGCCACCCGATGGTGGAGGCATGGGTCAACTTCCGCCGCAACTGGGCGGCGCTGTTCGGGCTGGTCGTCTTGTCGCTGATCGTGCTGGCCGCGATCCTTGGCCCGGTCCTGTACCCCACCGATCCGTTCGACATGGTCTGGGCACCGTTCTCCCCGCCCGGTGCGCAGGGGTTCCTGCTGGGCACCGATTACCTTGGCCGCGACCTGATGGCGATGATGCTGAACGGCGCGCGGGTGTCGCTGATGATCGGTGGTGCGGCGGCGCTCGTGTCCATCGTGATCGGCATCACCATCGGGGCGGTCGCGGGCTTTTTCGGCGGGCTGGTCGAGGAAGTGCTGATGCGGTTCACCGAGTTCTTCCAGGTCCTGCCAACGCTTCTGTTTTCCATGGTGATCGTGGCGCTGTTCGGAGCCTCCCTGCCGATGATCACGCTGGCCATCGGGGTGGTCAGCTGGACGGCGGTGGCGCGGATCACGCGGGCCGAGTTCCTGCGCCTGAAAGAGCTGGAATTCGTGCTCGCCTCCCGCGCGGTGGGCTCGACCAAGTTCCGCCTGATCTTCCGGGTGATCCTGCCCAATGCCGCGCCGCCCATCATCGTGCAATCGGCGCTGATGGTCGGGTCCGCCATCCTGTTCGAGGCGGGGCTATCCTTCCTTGGCCTCACCGATCCCAATGTCGTCAGCTGGGGGCAGATCATCGGGTCGAACCGGCTGTATATCCTTGATGCGAGCTATACCGTGACGCTGCCGGGGCTGGCGATCTTCATCACGGTGCTCAGCATCTCGCTGATCGGGGACGGGCTGAACGACGCGCTCAACCCCAAGATCCGCCAGCGCTGACGGGGTCAGGCGACGGGGAAGGCCCGCGTCGGCTCGTACTCGTCGAAACTCGACAAACGCTGGGCGTTGCATTCGTCCTGCCACGGCGTGCCGGGCTGGATCGCCGTGACGACCGGGAAGCGTGCGCGCAGGGCGCTGGCGCGCGGCGTGTCCTCGGCCGCGATGGCGACGAGGCCCGTGACGGTGCCCTGCTGGCGTTCGACCAGTTCGATCGCGCCTTCCATCGTGCCGCCGGTTTCGATCCACTGGTCGACCAGCAGGACGCGGGTGCCGGGGGCGAAGGCGGGCAGGCGCATCTCCATGTCCTGCGTGCGGCCGGAATAATTGGTGAAACTCACGCGGTCGGTGTCGACGCACAGCTTGCCCGCCTTGCGGATCGGCAAGAAGCCCACGTCGCGCCGCGCCGCGATGGCCGCGCCCAGCACGAACCCCATCGCGTCCAGCCCGCCGACCACGTCGAACTCGGTCCCGTCCAGATCGGCCAGCAGGTCGGTCAACAGGTCGCGAAAGGCGCGCTGGTTGATGTAGATCGAAGTCGGGTCGAGCCATGCGAACGTGTCGCCCTTGGTGTTGGGCGCCATGAGGTGGAAATACCAGCGATCGTCGCGCGGGCCGGTGTCGTCGGTCGTCATGCGGGCTCCCCCAGGGTTTCGGCCACGTCCAGCAGGCGGCGCAGGCGGGCCGGGTCGATGTCGTAGAAATTGTCGTCGAAATTGATGCCGGTCGCCACCATGAAGGCGTCGACCCCGGCATAGCGATGCGCGTTGTCGGGCGTGATGCCCGAGGCAAGCGCAAGGGGCGTGTCCCCGCAGGCGGCGCGGAAGGTGGCGATCTTGGTGTCCTCTGCCTCGATCCCCGTGGCCGCGCCCGAGGTGCAGACCACGTCCATCCAGTCGCGGGCAATGGTGGCTGCACGCCCGTAATCGCCCGGATCGACCGGGCGCTGCTTCTTGAAGGCGGTGCCCCCGAAATAAAGCCCGTCCCACCCGTCGCGGGCGGCGGCGATGGCCGCGGCCTCGGGCTGGGCCTCGGTCCGTTCGTCGATCCGGGCGTCATCGGCCCAGTAGGCATCGATGCGGCAACCCTCGCGGGACAGGCTTGCAAGCTGCGGAAAGGCCTCCAGCCCCGTTACCGCGAGGAAATTCAGGCCAATCCACAGGTCGGGCCGCGCTGCGCGCACTTCGCGGATGATCGGCAGGAACGGCTCCACGCCGAAATCGTGGTTGATCAGGAAGCAACCGGGCGCGCCTTCGCCCACAAGCACGTCGATATTGGCAAGAGTACGTTTCGTTTCAAGAACATGGATGACGGGCAACACAACCGGGCCTTGTGTGCCGAACGCGCTGCGGAACGCCGCTCTGTTCATTTGTCACCCCCACGTCGAGCAATTTTTGTGCAATGCACGGTTTTTTGGCGCAAGCTGGCAGTGTCGTCCGAGAATCGACTGCGCGGAATGCGCGCAACGCAGCATAGTCATGCGGTAACAATACGGACAACAGCCAGGGAGATTATGATGTCGAACACGAAGTTCACGCTTACCAAACGCTCATTTCTGAAAACCGGTCTTGCCTCGGTCGCGGTGTCGGCGCCGTTCGTCAACCGGGCCTGGGCCCAGACGACCGAGCTGACGATGCTGGGCTGGTACGGCACGGCAGAGCCCGACATGGTCGGTGCCTTCGAAGAGGCCAACAACGTCAAGTTCATCCCGAAATACTATGCCGGTGGCGACAACATGCTGGCGGCGCTGGCGCAGAACCCGCCGGGCACCTTCGACATCATCCACACCGATGCCGAATATGCCAAGCTGCTGGTCGCCAACGACCTCGTCCTGCAACTCGACCCCGAGGATTACGCCTTCGACGACCTGTTGCACGACGATTTCAAGAAGTTTGCCGGCCACTGGGACGCGTCGGGCAACCTCTATTCGCTGATCACGCGCTTCGGGCATCTTGGCGTGTCCTACAACAAGGAGACCCTCACCGCCGAGGAGGCCGCGACCTATGACATTTTCTGGGACGAGCGCCTGACCGGGAAGGTGGGTCATTTCGACTGGCACCTGCCGTCGCTGGGCCAGATGAGCCTGCTGATGGGCAATGCCTCGCCCTTCGACATCGACGCCGCCGCGTGGCAGGCGGTGCAGGACAAGACGCTGTCGCTGAAACCGCAGGTCGGCGGGTATTTCGATTTCGGCGGCACCTTCTCGGGCCTGAAGAACGGCGAGATGCTGGCGATGGTCGGGATCGGCGACTGGGTGACCGGCATCCTCGAACGCGACGGCGCGCCGGTCAGTTCGGTCGTGCCCAAGGAAGGCGGCATCCAGTGGACCGAAAGCTATTCCATCGCCAAGACGTCGAACAAGGCGGACCTTGCGCTGAAATACCTCGACTACACCATGTCGCCCGAGGGGCAGGTCAAGACGGCCCAGATGCTGGGCTATCCCGGCCACGCGGTGACCAAGGCGGGCAGGGCGCTTCTGAACGAGGTCGACCCGGCAGAGGCCGCGCGGTCGCACCAGGTGGATGGCGATCCGCAGGATCCGATCACGCTGATCAACGAGGGCCGGATCAAGTACCGCGACATCCCCGTGCAGCAGACGCTGGAGGACTGGAATGACTTCTGGTCGGAATACAAGAACGCCTGACTTCCGTGAAACCTGACGAAAGGCGGCGCAGCTGATGCGCCGCCTCAACGCATATGCCCTGACCTTCCGGCTGCCGATCATCATCTGGCAGGCGCTGTTCTTCATCGGCCCGCTGATCTTCGTCGTCGCCATGTCGTTCTTCGTGGTGAAGAACTACCGCATGGTCGAGACGTTCGAGCTGACAAGCTGGGCCAAGATGATCTCCCGCGATTACGTCTGGTCGGCCTATCGCTACACGCTGGTGATGGCGGGAAGCGCGGCAGCGATTGCCTCGATCCTCGCCTTTCCGGCGGCGTGGTTCCTGGCGTTCCGCTGTTCGGCGCGGGCGCGGCAGGTGGCGCTGTTGCTGCTGATCGTGCCGTTCTTCACCAGCTACCTCGTGCGCACGTTCAGCTGGTACACGATCCTTGCCGAGGCAGGCGTGCTGAACGGCGGCTTCGCGCTGTTCGGGCTTGGACCGTTCAAGATGCTCAACACGCCCTTCGGGACGCTGGTGGGCTACCTGACGCTGGTTCTGCCGCTGGTGATGATCCTTCAGACGGTCACAATGGCCAATATCGATACCCGGCTGGTACAGGCCGCGCGCAACCTCGGCTGCACGCCCGCGCGCACGATCTGGTCGGTCATCCTGCCCGCGGGCAAGACCGGGTTCGTGATCGCGGCACTCTTTGCCTTCATCCTGTCCTTCGGTGATTTCGTCGCGCCCTTCTACCTGGGCGGATCGAACCCGCCGACGATGCCGATCCTCATCATCGACACGACCAAAGCGGGCCAGCAATGGCCGCGAGCGGCGGTGGTCGCGGTGATGATGATGCTGACGCTGTTCTCCATCGCCTTTGCCGCCATCGTCTATTCCTACCGCAAGAGGGCGAGCCGATGACGACGTTCCTGCGGATTTACCTGCTGGCGCTCTTCGGCTTCGTTTTCCTGCCGATCGTGGTGAGCCTGCTCTTCTCGTTCAACTCCGACAGGTTCCCGACGCTGCCGATGTCGGGCTTCACGACGATCTGGTACGAAACCATATTCGCCGATCCCGATTTCTGGCGCGCGGCGCGCAACAGCCTGATCGTGTCGAGCTGCACGGCGGTCATCGCGACCTTCCTCGGCTTCTGCACCGCCTATACCGATTACCGCTACACCTTTCGCGGCAAGAGCCTGTTTCTCGCGATCATCCTGCTGCCGCCCACGATCCCGCTGATCATCATCGCGCTGGCCATGCTGGCATGGTTCGCGCCGGTGGGCATGTCGGGGCAGGTGTGGTCGATCATCGCGGCGCACACGGTGCTGACCGCGCCCTTCGCCATGGCGATCATCCGGCTGCGCCTGAACCAGATCGACGAAAGCCTCGAAGCGGCGGCATGGAACCTTGGCGCAAGCGAATGGCGCGCGATGCGCGAGGTGATCCTGCCCTTCACAAGGCCCGCGATCCTGTCATCGCTGTTCCTGACGGCGGCGGTCTCGTTCGACGAGTTCACCGTGGCGTGGTTCGTATCGGGCCTGAACAAGACGCTGCCGGTGCATGTGCTGGAAATCGTGCAGGGCACGATCGATCCGCAGGTGAACGCCATCGGCACGCTGGTCTTCGGCATCTCCATCACGCTGGTCGTCATCAGCCAGCTTCTGATCTTCTTCCGACTGCAAAGGGAAGCGGCATGACAGAGCCCCTCGTCACGTTCGAACGGGTGGAAAAGCGGTTCGACGACTTCGTCGCCGTCAAGGGCGCGACCCTTGATATCGGGGCGGGAGAGTTCGTGGCGATCATGGGCCCGTCGGGCTGCGGCAAGACGACGACCCTGCGGATGCTCGCGGGGCTCGACGCGCCCACAAGCGGCACGATCCGCATCGCGGGGCAGGTGATGAACGACGTGCCCGCGCATGAACGGGACACGCCGATGGTGTGGCAGAGCCTTGCCCTGTTCCCGTTCCTGAATGCGCGCGAGAACGTGGAGTTTGGGCTGAAAATGCGTGGTGTGGGGGTGTCGGAACGCCGCCAGCGCGCCATGACGTGGCTTGACCGGATGGAGATTGCCGAGTTCGCCGAACGCAACGTGGAAACCCTGTCGGGCGGGCAGCGCCAGCGCGTGGCGCTGGCCCGCGCGCTGGTGACAGAACCCAAGCTGCTGCTGCTGGACGAGCCGCTCTCGGCGCTCGACGCGCACCTGGTGATCCGGATGCAATCGGTCCTGTCGCGGTTGCAGCGCGAGTTGGGGATCACCTTTGTCTACGTCACGCATTCGCAGTCCGAAGCCTTCGCGATGGCCGACCGGGTCGTGATCATGTCGCAGGGCGAGATCGCGCAGGTGGGCACCCCGCGCGAGGTCTATCGCGCGCCACGGTCGAGATTCGTGGCGGAATTCGTGGGGCGTAACAACATCTTGCCGGGTGAAGTTGTGGCATCGCATCAAGGAATGGTGAGCGTTCAAACCCCGCTTGGCACATTCAACGTGCAGGGCGATGCCGCGCCGGGAACCTCGGCCTCCATCGTCGTCGCGGCGGACATGATGCAGGTGGGCGGCGGGGAGAACCGGCTGACCGCTACTGTCATTTCCGAGGAATTCGTGGGTTCCATGGTCACGGCTTTCCTTGAGGCGTCGGACGGGACCGAGTTGAAGGTGCAGGTGCAGGAACGGGCGCTGGCCGATCTGGGGCTTGAGACGGGGCGCGAGGTCTCGCTGGGCTGGAACACCGCCGACGGGCACCTGCTGGTGGACGAAACGCCATGATCCGGAACCCGATCCCATGGCCCAACGGCGCGCGCTGCGCCTGCGCGATCACCTTCGACATGGATGCCGACAGCCTGATCCACGTGGCGCGGCCCGAGGATTCGTCTGACCGGCTCTACCCGATCTCAATGGGCCGCTACGGGCCAGAGGTCGCGATCCCGCGCATCCTTGCCACGTATCGCCGCCTCGGCATCAAGCAGTCCTTCTTCATCCCCGGCTGGTGCATGCAGACCTATCCCCGCGCGGTGGAGATGATGCTGGAGGACGGGCACGAGATCGGCCATCACGGCTGGATCCACGAAGACCCGATCGTCACCCGTGGCGCGGCGCAGGAAGAGGCGTTTGAAAAGGCACTGGAGGTGCACAAGCGCATGACGGGCAAGACGCCCCGCGGCTACCGCGCGCCGGTCTACAACATCACCCTGCAAGTCGTTGACCTGCTTGTGAAACACGACTTCCGCTATGACAGTTCGATGATGGGCGACGACGTGCCCTACCGCCTGCAGACCGCGCAGGGCAGCCTGTACGAGATGCCGGTGCACTGGGGCACCGACGACTGGCCGCCCTTCGCCCATTACGACGAGATCGGCTACATGATGCCGGTGCGCGGGCCGTCCGCGGGCCTTGGCGCGTTCTGGGAGGAGTTCGAGGCGCAGTACGAGGCCGGGGGCTTTTTCATGCTGATCGTGCACCCGTTCCTGACCGGTCGGCTGGCGCGCTGGCGGCTGGTGGAACAGTGGCTGGAACTGACTCTGGCCGAGCGCGACGTGTGGTTCGCCCCGCTTGAGGCGATTGCCGATCACCTCGACACCGTGGCGGACCTGCGCACCGATCACTTGCCTTATTACGACGGGCCGCAAAGCTGAGCCACGCGCATCCAAAGGAGGACAGACATGCTGAACGACACCGACGCCCGGTTCCTGCGCATCGCCTATGACGAGGCCAAGGCGGGCTATGACGAAGGCGGCTGCCCCATCGGGTCGGTCCTGGCCCGTGGCGACACGCTTGTCAGCCAGGGCCGGAACCAGCGCGTGCAGAAGGGCGATCCCATCGCGCATGGCGAGATGGACGCGCTGCGCAAGGCGGGACGGCAGAAAAGCTATCGCGATACGACGCTTTATACCTCGCTCAGCCCCTGCATGATGTGCACCGGCACCATCATCCAGTTCGGCATCCCGCGCGTGGTGATCGGCGAGAACACGACCTTCGGTGGCAACGAGGACCTGCTGCGCGAGCGGGGGGTAGAGGTGCTGATCGCCGACGATCCCGATTGCATCGCGCTGATGACCCGCTTCATCGAGGAAAAGCCCGAATTGTGGAACGAGGATATCGCCGAGGAGTAAGCCGATGCTGTCGAACGGCATGCCCGAACGCCCCGAAGGGCGGATCATCGAGGACACGATCGTCGCCGCCCGCGCCCCGTGGAGCGCGCGCCTGTCGGCGGGCCAGTCCCTGCGGCTGATCGATATCGAGGGACAGCAGGCCATCGACTTCCTCTGTTTCGGCACCGCGCCCTTCGAAGGGCAGGTGGAGCGCTACCACATGCCGAACACGATCAAGATCCCCAAGAACATCCTGCTGGGGGAGGGATCGGTCCTTTATTCGCAGTTCGCGCGCCCGATGATGACGATCACCGCCGATACCTGCGGCGGGCATGACACGATCTTTGGCTGCTGTTCCTTCGCCGTCGATCAGCAGCGATACGGCAAGCAGAATTCCGAATGCTGCCAGCGCAATTTCGAACGCGAGCTTGCGCGCCATGACCTTGGGCCGGAACACGTCGTCGCCAATGCCAACTTCTTCATGAACGTGCCGGTGGGCGCCGATGGCCATGCAGAGATCGTGGACAGCACCTCGAAACCCGGTGATTTCGTCGACCTGCGGGCCGAGATGGACGTGATCGCCGTCCTGTCGAACTGTCCGCAGGAATTGAACCCCGCCGCCGGTGGCGGCCCCACGCCGATCCGCGCCATCGTGTTCGAACCGGCCTGATCCGGCCCGCGCCTCTGCGCGGAATTGCCCCGACCTGTACGAAAGAGAGGCTCCCGCGAAAGGGGCGCTGCCCGCATGTTCCGGCCATCGATAAGTGGAGGTCGGTACCATGTTGAAGAAAACCCGCATTGCCGCGCTGGCGGTTGTCGTCGGCCTGTCCTGCGCGCCGCTTTGGGCGGCGGGGGACGCGCCCAGCCAGAAACAGCGCTTTGCCGCGGCGATGGCGCAGCGCGCCAGCGCGCCGGAACGGATGGTCGCGCAATTGCAGGCCCTGTCGGACGAGGGATATGCCCGCGCGACGGACCGGCTTGCCTACATGACCTACAAGGGGATCGGCACTGCGCAGGACATTGCCCGGTCCAAGGTGCTGTTTCGCGCGGCGGTTGATGCCGGGCGAACCTCGTCCCTCGTGTCGCTGGGCAAGATCCTGATGTCGGACGGCGATCATCAGGACGCTATCACCGCGCTGGAAGCCGCCGTCAGGGAAGGCCATGCGAAGGCCGCCCCGGTCCTCGCATGGGCCCATGCCACGGGTCGTCTTGGCGATCTGTCGAACAAGGCGAGGGGGTTTTCCGATCTCGAAAAGCTGGCGGACGAGGACGTGCTGGCCGCGCAGATGTACCTTCTGGACGCCGCCGCGCGGAACAACCGCCGTCCCGGCAACCTGTCGTCCGTTCTCGACCGGCTGCATGCGCGCCATGGCGACGGCAATGCACGCGCGGCAGAGGCGCTCCTGCGCTACTACCGCGCGCAGCGCCATCCGCGCGGCAGCATCAGGACGCGGGTCGCGCTGATGCAGACCGAGGGCCTGCGCGACAAGATCCGGATCGAGGAAGGGCTGTACCTCGCCCTCGCGCAGCGGCCCGAGGCGTTCTGGACGCTGTCCGAAGACCTCGTGAAGGACGCGCCGCGCGACGTCTTTGCCCGCGCGTTGAGCGTGACCGCGCGGATCAACAAGAACGCCTATGTCCGGATCGTGCAGAAAGAGTTGCGCGCCCAAGGGTACGACGTGGGCGAGCCGAGCCCCTATCTGAAAGCGCCGCTCATCCGCGCGATAGCCAAGTTCTGCACCGATACGGGCATGGACGCCGCCTGCCAGTTCGGGCCGCTGAAATCGACCACCGTGAAGGCGCTCGCCGCCAAGCTGGCCGAGACCCGCACACCCACCTGAACACAGCCTGCCACCACTCGGGCAAGGGGCTCGCGCGTTTCGCGCGGGCCCTTTTTCGTCGCGGCCACTCCCTTTCGAAACGCGCGCCTATCCTTTTGGACCGCCCGCTATCCCGACCCGCATCTCGGCGCGGGAGCGGTCTGCGGTAACAACCGGGGTGTGAGACAAGGAGCCAGACCAATGACCAGATCCCAGACCCTTACCATCCTGTCGGGCATCGCCCTGATGGCCGTGACGACCTTTCCCGCCGCGCCCGTGTTCGCGGACGACGCGGCCCTTTACGACGCGCCGGCCCCCGAGGACGCGGTGTTCGTGCGGGTGCTGGAAGAGTTCGACGCCCCGGCCTCGGACGCCGCCTTCATGGGCGCGCCCCTGCAACTGGGCGAAGACCAGCGCGACGTTTACGTGGCGATCAGCGCGGGGGCCCTCGAAGGGGCGGTTGCCGGGTCCTATTACAGCCTCGCCGATGCCGGGCAGGTGATCGAAGAGCCGCAGCGCGAAACCGCGGCCAAGGTGCACCTGATCCTCGTGAATGCGGGCGACGCGCCGGTGCGCCTGATCGTGCCGGGCCGCGGGATGGAAGTCGTGGCCGCGCAGGCCCCCGGCGCCTCGGCCAGCCGCGCGGTCAACCCCGTCAGCGCCACGCTCGCCGTCGAGCGGGTGACCGACAACGCCATCCTCGGCACGTTCGACGTGAACCTTGCGCGCGGCCAGAACGTGACCTTCGTCGCGGGCGACGACGCCGCGCGCCTTGTCCCCAACAGCTTCGGCCCCGTGCTGTCGCTGAACTGAGGCGCTGACCCATGGTCTTTTCCACCCCCATCTTCCTGTTCGGTTTCCTGCCGCTGTTCCTGGTGACCTATTACCTGACGCCTGCGCGCCATCGCACGATGACGCTGCTGATCGCCAGCTGCCTGTTCTATGGCTGGTGGAAGGTGGGGTACCTGCTGCTGGTCCTCGGCATCGCGACGCTCAGCTACGTGGCGGGCGTGGTCGCGGTAGGCGCGCGGACGGAAAAGACCCGGACCTGGGCCGTGCGTCTGGGGATCGTCGGCAACCTCGCGATCCTTGGCTGGTTCAAATACGCCTACTTCATCGCGGGTTCCTACAGCGACGCCATCGCCCGGCTTGACCTCGGCTCTGGCGGCGGGTTGAGCCTGCCCGAGATCGTGCTGCCCATCGGGCTGTCCTTCCTCGTCTTCCAGTCGATCAGCTATATCCTCGACGTGGCGCGGGGCGATGCGCCGCCCGCCGCGCGGCTGGTCGATTTCCTCGCCTTCTCGTCGCTTTTCCCGCAGCTCATCGCGGGGCCGATCCTGCGGTACAAGGACCTGGCGCACCAGTTCCGGCACCGCACCCACAGCCTTGCGCTGTTCACCGCGGGCGTGCGTCGCTTCGTCATAGGGCTGGCGATGAAGATCCTGATCGCCGACAGCGTCGCACCGCTGGCCGACCGCCTGTTCGCGCTGGACGCGCCAACCATGGCCGAAGGCTGGCTGGGGGCAGGGGCCTACGCGATTCAGCTGTTCTTCGACTTCGCGGGCTACTCGGCCATGGCGATCGGGCTGGGTCTGATGCTGGGCTTCCGGTTCATGGAGAACTTCAACGCGCCCTATGTCAGCCAGTCGGTGACCGAGTTCTGGCGGCGCTGGCATATCAGCCTGTCGACCTGGCTGCGCGACTACCTCTACGTGCCGCTTGGCGGCAACCGGGGCGGCGCGGTCAGGACCTACCGCAACCTCCTGCTGACGATGGTGCTGGGCGGGCTGTGGCACGGTGCCAACTGGACCTTCATCCTGTGGGGCATCTGGCATGGCGGCCTGATGGCGGTCGAGCGTGCGCTGGGGTCCAAGCACCGCGCCCATGTCTGGCCGCGCGCCATCGCATGGCCCTTGACCATGGTCTTCGTGCTGATCGGCTGGGTCGTTTTCCGTGCCGAAACCGTGGGCCACGCCTTTGCCATATATGCCGGGATGGCCGGGCTGAACGGGGTCGCCCTCACCGCCGAGATGGCGCTGCTGACCCGCCCGACCGAGGTAATCGCCCTGACGCTGGGCATCGCGCTGTCGCTGCACCCGGTATGGCTGGGCCGCCTGCGCGCGCCGCGCATGGAAACGCTGTGGGCCGCGTCCGCCGGCCTGCGCATGGTCGCGCTGTTCGCGCTTTGCGCCGTCATCATCCAGGCGCGCGGCGAAGCGCCTTTCCTCTACTTCCAGTTCTGAAGGAGACCAGACAATGCCCATCCTTCCCACCCTGAACGCGCACGTCTTTGCCGCCAGCTTCATCGGCCTGACCCTGACGCCCGGCGCATGGACCATCGCCAACGTGCCGCTTGATGAACTGACGGCGGACGTGATCTCGGGCAAGGCGCAGCGCCTGTATGAAGAGCGCTTCGATGCCAGCTTCCCGATGCGCGACACGCTGCGCCAATCCTGGGCCGCCGTGAAATACGGCGCCTTGGGCGAATTGGCCGAGGGCGCGGTTGCGGGCCGCGACGGCGTCCTCTTCACCGCCGAGGAGTTTGCCGCCCCTGCCGACAGCCGCGATTTCGCGTCCGAGTTGCGGGCCGTGACGTCGCGCGTGCGGAAGGCCGGGGCCGAATTGATCCCGGTGATCGTGCCCGACAAGGCCCGGATGCGGGGCGATGTGCTGCCGCGCGCACGTTCGGCGCGGTTCAATGCGCGCTATGACCACCTGCTGACCATCATTGCCGAGGCGGGCCTGCGCAGCGTGGATCTGCGCCCCGCGCTGACGGGTCCACAGGCCTTCATGGCGACCGACACGCATTGGAGCCCGGAAGGGGCCGCCGCCGTCGCCGACCGGATCGGCGCGCTGCTGGAAGGGGAGATCGCGGCGACGGCCACCTTCGAGACCGCGCAAATCGGCACCCGCGCCTTTGACGGCGACCTGCTTGCCTTCGTCGACACAGGTGTCTGGCGTCCGCTGGTCGGGCCCGCGCCGGAAGTGATCGCCACCTATGAAACCACCCAGGCCGGGGATGCCGGCATGGACCTCTTCGGCGACGCGGAGACGCCGGTGGCGCTGGTCGGCACCAGCTATTCCGCGCGCACGGATTTCCACTTCACGGGGTTCCTGAAATCCGCGCTGAACGCCGACGTGATCTCCTTCGCGATGGAGGGCCGTGGCCCGTTCATCCCGATGGATCGCTTTCTGGACGGGGATGCCCTGTCCGACCTCACCCCGCAAATCGTGCTTTGGGAAATCCCCGAGCGGTATCTTGATACATGGAGCCAAGACCAATGAAACATCTCGCAACCCTTTGCGCCGCCGCCCTGATCGGTGCCGGTGCCGCCCAGTCCGCCCCCTTGTGCGACGCCTTCCTGTCGGCCGATGACATGCCGAAGAAGTACCGCAAGCTGGCGCCCGTCATCTCGGGCGGTGCGACCGACTGGATCATCACCGCCGACCAGATGCGCACGGATTACACGCCCGGTGCCGAGGCGGCGGAGCTTCTGGCCGAGATCGTGGGTGAGTTCGAGGCGCGCGGCACGCGGCTGGCCATCGTCATGGCCCCGCCGCGCCCGCTGGTCGCCGGTCAGGCCATGCTCGAGGCGCTGGCGGGCGGTGCGGTCGATTACGACGCGGAGGCCGCAACAGCCTCGTTCAACGAGATGGTCGACGTCATGCGTCAGGCTGGGGCCATCGCGCCCAACCTGCTTGAGATAGCCACCGGATCGGACGAGATGCGGGACGCCTATTACTACCGCCACGACACTCACTGGACCCCGCAAGGGGCAGCGGAAAGCGCGGTTGCGCTGGCCGAAGAGGTGATCGCCGCCGGGCTGCCCGCCTTTGCGGGATCGCAGGTCGCGCGCCCCGAGGCCGGGACTGAAGCCTTTGCCGAACGCGGGTCGCTCGCCAAGATGGCCAAGGCCGTCTGCGATGCGCAGATCGCGCCCGTCGAACACACGATCCCGGCCTTCGCGGATGCCGGTCTGGGCCTTCTCGACGACACCAGCGCACGCCCGAAAGTGCTGCTGGCCGGGTCGAGCTTCAGCAACCGCTACAAGAAGGACGCCTACCGCTTTGGCGATGCCATCGCCGGGTCGCTTCAGGCCGAGGTCGTCAACCACTCGGTGTCTGGCGGTGGCGCGATCGGGGCGCTGGAAGGCGTAATCAACGCGGGCCTTCTGACCGACGGGACGGAGTTCGACCTCGTCGTGTGGGAGCTTCCCTATACCGCGAACCTCAAATCGCTGGGCGTGCTGCGGCAATTGCTGGGCGCGCTGCGCTTTGACGCCGATGCGGGTGGCGAGGTCGCGGCGGACCTCGACGCGTCGGGCAAGACCAAGGTCAAGCTGAAGGACGCCGCGCCGTCGGTTCTGGCGCTGAACCTGCCCGACAGCCCGATCCAGAAGGTGAAGGTCGACCTGCGCTTTGCCGATGGCAGCAAGGAAACGCTGAGCCTTGCGCGCCGCAACCAGGTGCCCGCGCACCTGCAATCGCCGTGGTGGGCAGTGAGCCTCGACGCGCTGCAGGGCCGCGAACTGACCTCTGCCACCCTGCGTTACGATGCCGCTGCGGTGGGTGCCGGTTCGACCGTGCACCTTTACTGAGGCATCACCCGGTGGCGGAGTTCTCCAGCACTTCGCCACCGGCCAGTTTCACGAGCCGGGGTTTCTCCTGACAAGAGGCTCACGCGGCGAGGATGCGGCGTGCTTCCTCCTCGGCCCGCATCGCCTCGTCCGTCTGGCCGTTCGCCTCCAGCACCGCGCCGTAATTCTTCCAGGTCCAGCTTGAATGGACCTTGTCGCCCAGCCGTTCGGCAAACAGCGCCCGCGCGACGAGCGCGTCGTTGCTGGCCTTGGCGGCGTCCAGCAGGATCATCATGAAGACGTCCCGCTGCGCCTTGCTGCCGCCGATCCGGGCCAGCGCGTAACGCACCGGTTCCATCACCGTGACCGCCTCGGCATGGCGTCCGCCGCGTGCGAGTTTCAACCCGTCGGCGATGGCCAGACCGACGTCGGCGCAGATCCGCGCCTGCGTGTCGTCCAGCGTCGACCACGTGCGCAGGCTGTCCATCATCTGCTCTGCCGCCACCATGTCGCCATTGGCGATCAGCGCCATCAGGTAGTGCAGCGAGACGAATATCAGGTCCCGGTCGGCAAGGTGGGTGCGGGCGACCTCGGCCAGCGCCGTCCAGCGGTCGCCCACGTCCACGCCGAACATCTCAAGCCGCCACAAGAGCGACGAGCAATTGCAGATGTCGAGGTAGAAATCCGACGTGATATCGGACGCGACCTGCGCGTCGTAGATGCGCAGCACCTCGTCGAACTCGCCCCGTTCAAGGTGGTAGAGGCATTTGTGCCAGTAAAGGTGGAAGCGGAAGTTGTTGGTCGTGGACCAGCCGTCTTCAAGCTCCGCGACCCAGGCGATGCCGTCCTCGTGGCGCTCGGTCATCTCCAGCACGTGGGCGACCGCGTGGACCGACCACGCGTCCTGCCGGTTGCGCGCGACCGCCGCGCGGCCATACCGCTCGGCCTTGTCGTATTCGCCCGCTTCTTCCAGCCCGAAAGCGTACATGCCCTGCAGGTAGCCGTAATTCGGGTGATCCTCGGACCAGAGCGGCAGGACGCGGGCCAGCGAGTCGCGCATGCGGCGCCCGTCGCCCGAGTAGAAATGCGTGAAATGCGCCAGCCGCAGCGCCAGCCCGTCCATCGGGTGATCGAGGAGGATGTCCTCCCAGATGCGCGTCGTGCGGTCGAGGTCACCGGCGCACCACGCCGCCAGCGCCGCCGCGTGGCGGCGTTCGCGGTCATTCGCGCCCACCTGTTCAAGATGCGCGCCCATGCCCGCCGACACCTTGTCGGCGCGGGCGGAATGGCTGGCGCTGCCCATCAGCTTGGCCAAATAGCCCTTGCCGATCCGCGCCATGGGCATGTCGGGGTCGGCGGTTGCGATCTCTTTCAGGACCAGCCCGGTATCGGGCCGGAACCCCATGTAGCAGGTGGTGAAATCGTGGAACCGCTGCGCGCTGTCGGCGGAGCTGGCGGTGAAGGCCAGCCCGTGGGCGTCGTGATGGGTGGTCATCGCCATGGGCATCGTGCTCCTTGTCGCGTGTCACCGCGGCGCGGAACCGTCGCGCGTCTGCGGTGTCTTCATTCCCAGTATCGCACCGGCGACCTGCGTCTTCAGGATCTGCGCGGTGCCGCCGCCGATGGTGAACATCCGGACGTCGCGGTACATGCGTTCCAGCGGCTCCTCGCCACCGTACCCCCGCGCACCGAACATCTGAAGCGCGTCGTTGACAACCTTTATCGCGCTTTCCGACGCAAAAGCCTTGGCCCGCGCGGCCAGCAGCATGTCGGGGAAGCGGTGGCCCTCCCGGTCCGCCGATCGCGCGGCCTCGTGCAGCATCAGGCGGGAGGCATGCACCAGCGCGTCCATGTCGGCGAGCATCCATTGCAGGCCCTGGAACTCGGCGATGGGGCGGCCGAACTGTTCGCGCTGCCGCAGGTAGCGCCTGGCATGGTCCAGCGCGCCCGCCGCCACGCCCATCGCGATGGTGCCCGCGCCGACGCGCTGGCCGTTATAGGCGGTCATCAGGTCGGCAAAGCCGTGCGCCATGCCCGAGGGCGTGCGCAACAGCATGTCGTCCGGCACCTCGAGGTCGGTGAAGCGCAACTCCGCTTCGGGCATCCCGCACAGGCCCATCGTGCGTTCGTGGCGGACCACCTCGAACCCGGCGGGCGCGATGCCGCCAGCGGGGTCGACATGCACGAGGAAGCCGCCGATCCCCAGTTCCGCGCCGCGCTCGTCAAACGCGCGGGCGAAGACGAGGTGCAACTTGGACACGCCCCCGCCGGTGATCCAGTGCTTGGTGCCGTTCAGCACCCAGCGGTCGCCGCGCCGGTCGGCGCGCGTTGCCATGTCGGTCGCGGCGCTGCCCGCGTGTGGTTCGGAAATGCAGATCGCGGGCTTGTCGCCCGCCAGAACGAGGTCCGCCGCAAGCCGCTTTTGCGCGTCCGTCCCGTAGGCCATGACCGCGCCGACGCCGCCCATGTTCGCCTCCACCAGGATGCGGGCGGTCAGGGTGCAGGCGCGCGCGGCTTCCTCGACGATCTGCACCACATCGAACGTGCTGGCACCGCCGCCGCCAAGGGCGCGCGGGATCGCCATGCCCATCAGCCCGGCGGCGGTCAGGTCGGCCACGTTCTGCCAGCAATAGCTTCGGGTCCGGTCCCAGTGCGCGGCGCGCTCCGCGAAGGCCGGTGTCAGCGCGCGGATGCGGTCGAGCCACGGGCTGTCCCGGCCGGGTCGCGCGGTGATGCGGTCCTGTCGTGTCATGTCGGTCCCTCGTCGCCGCACGTTCGGGCGCTTGGCCGGTTTTTCCGGCGTTTTCCGATGATACGATATTGAGGAATATCGAAGGTAGCGATAAATTGTGAACATATATGTTGGAAATTCTCACGATATGGTGCACCCCATGAACCTGCGGTTCCTGCGCACGGTGGTCGCGGTGTCGAAGCATGGCTCGCTGAACGCGGCGGCGCAGAGCCTCGGGCTCAGCCATTCCGCCGTCAGCCTGCAGATCAAGGCGCTGGAGGAGGAGTTGCAATTCGCGATCCTCGACCGCTCCCGCCGCCCCCCGGTGATGACCGGCGCGGGGCTGGCGCTGGTGGATCATGCCCGCCGGATTGAGGACGTGGCGAGCGACATCCGCGCGCTGGCAAAGGGGCACCGGCTGTCGGGGCGCGCGACGCTGGGGGCGGCGCCGTCGACCGTGCAAAGCCTGATGGCGCCGTCGCTGGCGCGGCTGGTCGCCGATCACCCCGCGCTTGAAATCGAGATGTTGTCGGCCTCCTCGGCAAGCCTTCTCGACCGGGTGCGCGACGGCGCGGTGCACGCGGCCCTCGTGACCGCGCCGCGCGACCCCGACCCGGCGCTGAGCCTCGCGCCGATCTGTGACGAACCCTACCAGATGATCGTGTCGACGCGCGCCGGGGCGCTGCCGTTCGACAGGCTGCTCGCCACGCGGCCCTTCATCTGGTTCGACCGCCGCACGCGCCTGTCCTTCGAGATCGAGGCCTATCTGCTGCGCCACGGCTGGGCCGCGCGGTCGACGATGGAGGTGGACAGTTTCGAGGGTGTGGAGGCGCTGGTGCGCAACGACCTTGGCATCTCGATTCTGCCGCGCCGCGCGCTCGCCCCCGCGCTGGAGGGCATCCGGGTGATCCCCTTGCCGAACGAGCGGCTGACGCGGCCCATCGTGCTGGCGAGCCGCCGCAATTCCCCGCGCGCCGGACTGATCCAGTCGCTTGAGCAAATTTTGCGGGATTTGGTGGCCGGGGCCTGAGCGCCGCCGCCGCGCGATGTATCCGACGAAAACAATCAGGACTACACGCCCCCCGCGATCCGCGATAAGAGGCCTGCGGGGCAGAACGCGGCAGGGGTCATGGACCGATATCTCATTCCGGGATTGGCGCTTCTGGTGGCGGGCATCTGCCTGCTGCCCCTTGTCGGCGTGGCCGTTGCCGCCGCACTCGGCACGATGGAAACCCTGACGCAGCTCGCCCAGACGGTGCTGTGGCGATACATCGGCAACACGCTGGCGCTGGTCGTACTGGTGGGCGGTGGCAGCATCGTCGTCGGCACGGTGACCGCGTGGCTGGTCGTCGCGACCGAGTTTCCGGGCCGCCGGCTGCTGGAGATCGCGCTCGTGGTGCCGCTGGCCTTCCCGGCCTACGTGCTGGCCTACGCCTATACCGACGTGCTGGACCATCCCGGCATCGTGCAAACGACGCTGCGCAGCCTGACGGGGTGGGGGCCGCGCGACTACTGGTTCCCGGAAATCCGTTCGCTGGGCGGGGCGGCGCTGATGCTGACGCTGGTGCTGTACCCCTATGTCTACCTTCTCAGCCGGGCGGCGTTCCGGATGCAGGCGGCGACGCCGTTCTATGCGGCCCGGTCGCTGGGATCGTCGCCCATGGGTGCATTCCTGCGGGTGTCTTTGCCCATGGCCCGCCCGGCAATCGCGGCGGGCGCGTTGCTGGTGGTGATGGAGACGATCGCCGATTTCGGCACCGTCGCGCATTTCAGCGTCCAGACCTTCGCCACCGGCATCTATACCAGCTGGTTTGGGCTGGCCGACCGCGCGGCGGCGGCGCAACTGGCGCTGGGGCTTCTGGCCTTCGCGCTGCTGGTGGCGGCGCTGGAATACCTCAACCGGGGCGGCGCGCGTTATGCCGCCAAAAGCCGGTCCGACCCGTTCGCGCGCATCGCCTTGCGCCGGGGCAGGGCGGTCGCGGCCATCGCGGCCTGTGCCCTGCCGGTTCTGCTGGGCGCGGTCATCCCGGCGGTCACGCTGGCGCTGATGGCGGCGGGGTCGGAACAGGACGTCTTCAGCCCGCGCTACATGGGCTTCATCCGCAACTCGCTGACGCTTGCGGCCATTGCTGCCGCCGTGACCGTCGCGGCGGCGGTGCTGCTGGGCACCTACCGCCGCATGGCGCAAAGCCGCCCCGCGCTCGCGGCGCTGTTCATCGGGCGGCTGGGATATGCGGTGCCGGGGGGCGTGATCGCGGTGGGGCTTCTGGTGCCCTTCGCGCGGTTCGACAACTGGCTCGACGCGCGGATGGAGGCTTGGTTCGACATCTCGACGGGCCTTCTCATCAGCGGCTCGATCTGGCTGTTGATCGCGGCCTACATGATCCGCTTCCTCGCCGCCGCCATCGGCGCCTATGACAGCGGGCTTGCGGCGGTCACCAGCAATGTCGATGCGGCCTCGCGCGTGCTGGGCCGCACCGCGTGGGGCACGGTGCGCAGCATCCACCTGCCGGTCCTGCGGTCGAGCATCCTGACCGCGCTGCTGATCGTGTTCGTCGACACGATCAAGGAGTTGCCCGCTACGCTGATCCTGCGGCCATTCAACTATGACACGCTGGCGGTGCAGGCGTTCCGCCTGGCCTCGGATGAACGTCTGGCGGGGGCGGCGGTGCCGAGCCTTCTGATCGCGGGCATCGGGCTGGTCCCGGTGCTGCTGCTTTGCATCCAGATCGGATCGACCCGCGCGCCCCGGACATGAAAAAGGGCGTGCCGCGCGGGCACGCCCTTTCCGAGACACGCGAAAGGTAGCCCTAGCGCCAGCCGGAGCGGGCGAGGATGTTCTGCGCCGCGCCGATATTCGCGGCGATGTCGGACAGCGGGATCGGATCGGCCTTGAACTCACCCAGCGCCGCGACCGACGGGGCGAGCGGCACGCCTTCCACTGCCGGGTACTCGTCGTTCCCGGCCGAGAAATACTGCTGCGCCTGGTCCGAGGCGAGGTATTCGAGGAAGGCGATGGCGTTGTCGCGGTTCGGCGCATGTGCTGCCACGCCCCCGCCCGAAATGTTCATGTGCGCGCCCATGCCGTCCTGGTCGGGGAAGATCCAGCCGATCCGGTCGATGCTGTCGCTGACACCGCTCACGTCGCGGCGCAGCGCGCGGGCGAAGTAATAGGTGTTCGACATGGCGATGTCGCATTCGCCCGACACGATGCCGCGCAGCTGGTCGGTGTCACCGCCCTGCGGGGTGCGCGCGAAATTGTCCACGACGCCCTCGGCCCAGTCCTCGGTCGCCTCTTCGCCCCAATGCGCGGTCAGCGCGGCGACGATGTTCTGGGTGTAGACGTTCGACGACGACCGGATGCAGACCATGCCCTCGTAAGCCGGATCGGCAAGGGCGGCGTAGGTGAGCGGCGGGTTGGTGACGTCCTCCTTGTCGTAGAACAGGATGCGCGCGCGCTGCGAGAAGGCAAACCACTGGTTGTCGGCGTCCTGCAGGTGGGCGGGGATGCGCGCCTCCAGCACGGCGCTGTCGATGGGTTGCAACAGCCCCATGTCCTTGGCCCGCGTCATCCGCACCGTGTCCACCGTCAGGAACACGTCGGCGGGCGAATTCGCACCCTCGGCCGCCATGCGCGCGATCAACTCGTCCGCCTTGCCCTCGATCCGGTTGATCCGGATGCCCGTGGCGTCGGTGAAATCGGAATAGAGCCGTTCGTCGGTGTCGTAGTGGCGCGAGGAATAGAGGTTCAACTCGCCCGCGTGACCATCGGCCAGCGCAGCGCCGGCGAGCGCGGTACACAGGACGGCAAGAACGGGGATCTGCGGTGTCATGGGAAACTCCTGTGACAACATATTTCTGACTGTTTTGCTCAATTACAGGTTTGGCCGGGCGCTGCAAGTCATTCTGATAAAAATGGTCAGGAAATTGCCGACCCTATCCCGAAGCATAGCCGCCTATGCCGAGGCGACTCCGCGTATCCCTAAGTGCCCCGCGATTTTTTGGTGAATCCCGTAGACAGATCGCGTGTGAGGGAGCCCGTGGAAGGAAAATGCATGCAGATCGTGCATGAAGCACCGCATAAGGACCTGGCCTTCATGGCCCGTGCGCCTTTGCGCCTGATCGTCAGTGACGGTCAGGATGTGGAGCTGCGCGAGTGGTGTGTCGCAGGGGTGCGCGCGCCGGATGGCATGGAGATCTTTCCCAAGCGCGGCATCCTGCAGATCCCCTTCCAGGGTGTCGACCTGCGTTTCCCGGTGAAATTCACCGACGAAACCTCCGACAGGTTCCACGCCTTCGAGGACCTGACGGTGCGCCAGCGCGAGACGCTGGCGCTGTTCCACTCCAACCTCCTGTCGGGAAAGATGTCGTCGACCGACGAGATGATCACCGCGCTCGACACGCCGGTGGACCTTGTCCCCATGTCCGAGACCGAGGACGAAAAGGCGGCGGCAACGGCGCGGGCCCCGTCGCGCCTGTGGCGGGTCGTCAAGGCGCTGGCGACCTACAGCGCGGCGGCGCTGATAATCTTCGGTCTGCTGGGCCAGACGCTGGCCACGCGCCTTCTGACCATCCCCACCGTGCAGGCGCGGGTGGTGGCGCCGCTGGTCGATCACCGCGCGACCGCGCCGGCCTACGTGGACCGTATTCTCGTGGCCGAAGGTGACATGGTTAATGCAGGCGACACGCTGATCCGCATGTCCGACCCGCGCCGCGACGGGCGGCTGGACGACCGGCGCCGCGACGTGCGCGAGAAGAAGGACGCGCTGACCGAGGCGCGCAACGTGTTGCGCAAGCACCTGTCGCGGTTCGACGCGGTGCAACGCGACCTTGAAAAGCGGCTCGACGATGCGATCGCGGCCAACGATGCCGAACCGACGCCGCGCACCGACGCATGGGTGCAGGCGGCCATGGCGGCGCTGGTCGCGCACGAAGAAGGCCGGAGCCTTGTCGAGGGCGACTACCACGACATCCGCCGCGACCTGAAACTGATGCGCGATGCCGCCGACGAAGACCTGCGGCAGGCCAAGCGGACGGTGGGCATCGCCAAGGCGGATGCCCGCATGCTGGACGTGAAGGCGACGGTGGACGGGACGGTGAACCTCATCACCGCGCTGGAAGACGTGCACGTGGCGCGCGGGACGGCGCTTGTCAGCGTCGAGGAACACGCGCCCCGCGTCATCCGCGCATGGGTGGACGAGACGCACCTGACCGGCGTCATGCCCGGCCAGGTTGCGCGCCTGCGCCTGCCGGGAGGCGAGGGGGGCACGGTCGCGGCCACGGGCCGGGTGTCCGACGTGGTGGCCGGGATCGACGAAAGCGCCGCGCGCCGTGGCTTTGGCCTGATCGTGACCATCGCGGTCGAGGGCGATCCGGCGCTCACCCCCGGCCTGCCGGTGGCGATGCGGCTCTGGCGCGGCTGGGTGCCGGACTGGGCGCGGTTCTGAGATGTCGGAACCGGCAACGGAATACGCGTTCGACAAGGACCTGACGCAGCGCCTGCGCACCCTGACGGACCTGAAGGGGCAGCGCCGCGCCCGCTGGTCCATGCGCCAAGTCTGCGTCATGGCGGCGCTCGTGATCGCGCTGGGATGGCTGCTGGTCACCATGCCCAACCGCTATTTCACGCCCACCACGATGCACGTCACCCTCACGCTCGGCACGCTCGGCTTCTGGCGGTTCGGCTGGTGGTTCACCCATGCCGTCCGGGCCGAGATCTATGCCCGACGCGTCTGGCCCGGCATGCGCGCCCGCGCCTCGGCTTTGTGGGCCGAAGGCTGGCGTCCGCGCCGCCTGCACATCCAGATGACCACCTATTACGAGGAACCGGCAATCACCAAGCGCGTGATCGGTTCGATCCTCGGCCAGATCCGGCGCGAGCGTATTCCCACCACGCTCTACATCGGCACCGGGTCCTACTACGACGAAGAGATCATCACCGACTTCGTGCGCACCCACGCCGCCGATATTCCCGACGACCTCGCCAAGCTGGTGTTCCTGCGCCAGAACCAGCCGGGCAAGCGCATGGCCATCGGGATGATCCTGCGCGCGATCAACCGCCACGGCGTCGATCCCGACGACCTTGTCATCTTCATGGACGGTGACGCGCTTTATGGCGAGGACGTGCTGGAAAAGACCCTGTCGATGTTCGGCGCCGATCCCGAGTTGCAGGCGCTGACCACCGATGAAGAGGTGATCTGCTATGGCCCGCAATGGATCGCGTCATGGCTCGACATGCGGTTCGCGCAGCGGCGGCTTGCCATGCAGAGCCACGCGCTGGCCGGCAAGGTGCTGACGCTGACGGGGCGCATGTCGGTCTTCCGGGCGGAACACATGCTGTCGGAAAAGTTCATCCGCACGATCGAGGCGGACCATCTGGACCACTGGCTGTGGGGCCGGTTCCGGTTCCTGTCGGGTGACGACAAGTCGACCTGGTACCACATGCTGACCCGCGACGCGAAGATGACCTATGTGCCCGACGCGACCGTCTACACGATCGAGGTCATCAAGGAGAACGGGCTGGGCCGCATGGTCCAGAACTTCCGCCGCTGGTCGGGCAACATGCTGCGCAACGGCCAGCGCGCGATTGCGCTGGGTCCGCGCAAGGTGAACCCGTTCATCTGGTGGTGCCTCGTAGATCAGCGCATCGCGATGTGGACGATGATGGTGTCGCCGGTGATGGCGGTGCTCGTGTCGCTGGCTGAGCCCGTCTATATCTGGAACTGCCTGATCTGGATCCTCTTTTCACGCGTCCTGTTGTGCCTGTTCCTGTTCCGCTATTCTTTGCGGATCGACCTGTCGTGGCCGGTGATCCTGTACCTCAACCAGGTGATCAACGCGTCGGTGAAGATCTTCATGATCTTCCACCTGTCGAAACAGAAATGGTCAAACCGGGGCAACCAGTCCGCCGGAGACGGCCAGCGCCTGCAAGGCTACGTCGCCAAGTTCCAGCTGGTCACGACGGTGACGGGGTTCGTCTACGGCCTCGCCCTCTATTCCGGCGTGGCGGACCTGCCGTTCTGAAGGCCGGCGCGGATTCAAGTCCGCAGGCCGCCGCGCTTCGACCCTCCAACATGCTTTTTCCGCCAATTGAACGCGCCATCTTCCTGTCCAAAAGAGTGTCTATACTGTGCCTCGTTCAAGGAATGAGCGAGGACAAGATGCCGGGCGACACTTCGGAACCCGCTCAGCGCTGCGGTCGCACTGCGAAGCTTTGTCACTTCGACGGCTTCGACATGGAGTGGAGCTATTTCACCGCTTCCGGGCGAGCGGCCGCGTCTTGCCCGACTTGTGGGGTGAGGTCACGGACCTGGGACCGCCCGGAACAGGCGCGACGCAAGAAACTTCCCTATGATTTCAACGACACCTACGACGGTAAGGTTATTCTGTCGGAACGGGCGCGCGCGTATTTCATGGCCCACTGGCCGGACCAGATGGACTTCCGACAGATATTCGAGAATGCCTGGGAAGCCGAGCCGAGGCGTGTTTTGACAGTCGAGAACCCCGACGAGGTCGTTGAATACAGCTCCCAGTACGGGAGCGGTGATGGAAACCCGTGTCCTGACTGCGGTCTTTGCTATTGCCAGACCTTCAAAGGCAATCTGTATCGCTTCGGGAACGCTGAACTGATTGCGGAGGACGGTGTCTTTCGCACGGACATCTCCTTTGGACATGCCTTCCGAAGCCCCTTGTGGTTGGCGGGGGAGAAAGCGGCCATGGCGATCTCCGTCCTGTTCCGCGAGGTCTGGCTGCGTCCCTTTGAACATCAAGGGGACGGGTCTTGGGAATTTCGCTTGGATGATCCATTCAGGGCGGATGCCGCTACCGGCGCGGTCGAGCCGGATTATCCGGACTTCCTCGACTAAAGTCCCTCCCAATTTCAAGCTGGTAACGACGGCCACCGGCTTCGTCTACGGCCTCGCTCTAAATTTATGCGTGGCGGACCTGACGTTCTGAACTCCCGGCGCGGAATCAAGCCGAAGCCGCCGCGCATCCACTGCCCGGCAGGCGGTTATGCTTGTCAAAACTGCCGAGAGGGGCCGAGCCGCCCCCCGGCACGGCGATGTGGCTGCTCTTGGTGCAACGCTGAAGCGGCGTCCGGACTTGGCCGCCATAAAGGTGCTCAGAACGTCCCTCGGATCGCCGCACCGCGGCCCGGCGCTGCGCGGCTTTGAGCCCTGAGTGCCCGCCGAACTCATCGCTCCTGCGCGGAATCAAGGCCGAAGGCCGCCGCGCATCGCCGACGCGCCCCCACGCGGCGGCGATATGGCTGCCGTTTGCGCAAAGCTCCAATCATATTCGGACTTGGCAAGGATAAAGCGCGCAGTCTCGGCGTCGGATCGCCCCCGCACGCGTCGGCAATGCGCTGCCATGCACCCAGCCGATTCAACGGTAAAAAATGTCCTGCGTTGCGACCGTCACCACTATCCTTTCGAGACGCCCCCCCTCCCTTCGCCCCTGAAACCATCCCTCCGCTCAGAAGAATTCGCCAGACCCGCCAGCTACACCTGCCTCATCGAAACGTTGCAGAGTGGAGCTGCCCCAATGATCACCCCCATCATCCTTGCCGGAGGATCCGGCACCCGTCTCTGGCCCGTGAGCCGCAAGGCGTATCCCAAGCAATTCACCAGCCTCGCGGGCGACCAGACGCTGTACCAAGACACGCTGAAGCGTCTGTCGCACCTGGACGCGCCGGTGGTCATCACCGGCACCGATTACCGCTTCATCGCGGCCGAGCAGGCCGCCGAGGCGGAGCAGGACCTGTCCTCGATCATGATCGAACCCGAGGGGCGCAACACCGCGCCGGCGATCCTGACCGCAGCGCTGATGCATGAAGACACGCCCGACGCGATCCTTCTCATCATGCCGTCGGACCACATTGTTGCCGACGAGGATGGCTTCCGCGCCGCGCTGGAAGAGGGCCGCATCGCCGCCGAGGAAAGCCGCATCGTGACCTTCGGCAGCGTGCCGACGCGCCCCGAGACGGGCTATGGCTACCTCGAACTCGTGGCCCCCGCGGGTGCGTGCAAGGCCGCGCTGCCGCTGATCTCCTTCGTCGAGAAACCGGATGCCGACCGCGCCGCCGACATGATCGCGACCGGCAAGTACCTGTGGAATGGCGGCATGTTCATGGCCCGCGTCGACACGCTGATCGAAGCCTTCGACACCCACGCGCCGCACCTGATGCTGCCCTGCCGCGCCGCGCTGGCCGGTGCGCAGACCGACCTCGACTTCACCCGCCTCGCGGCAGGTCCGTGGGCAAAGCTCGAAGACATCTCGGTCGATTACGCGATCATGGAAAAGCACGACGACCTGGTCGTCGTGCCGATGGATTGCGGCTGGTCCGACATGGGGTCGTGGGACAGCGTCTGGCGCGAAAGCCCGCAGGACGCGGACGGCAACGTCATGCAGGGCAACGCCACCGCGATGGACTGCACCGACACGCTTCTGCGCTCGGACAACGACGGTGTCGAACTGGTGGGCCTCGGGCTTGAGGGCATCACCGCGATTGCCACGGGCGACGCGATCCTCGTCGCCAGGACCGACGACAGCCAGAAGGTGAAGGAGGTGCTGGCCACCCTGAAGGCGAAGGAGGCCAAGCAGGCGACCGAGTTTTCCAAGTGCCACCGCCCGTGGGGGCATTACGAGACCCTCGCGCTTGGCCCCCGCTTCCAGGTGAAGCGCATCGTGGTCAAGCCGGGCGCGCAGCTGTCGCTGCAAAGCCACCACCACCGGTCTGAGCATTGGACCGTCGTCGAAGGCTCGGCCATCGTGCATGTCGACGGCGAGGACATGCTGAAGACCGAGAACGAAAGCACCTACATCCCGCTTGGCGCGGTGCACCGCCTGTCGAACCCCGGCAAGCTGCCCCTGACGCTGATCGAGGTGCAATCGGGTTGTTACCTCGGAGAGGACGACATCGTCCGCTACGAAGACATCTATGCGCGGGCGGAGGCCAAAGCGGCCTAACCCCCCGGACCCGTGCATGCGGGCCGGTCCAAGGCTCCACTCACACACAATTGGAACGGCCCAACCTGAGCCCCCGGTCATGCGAATGGCCGGGGGCCATTTCATATAGCGTGGGCGTGCGATGCATGTCCGCGATGCCGCCGCCATTCGACATGATTGACAGATGCCCCTTCCGTCACCGTAATCGACGCAGGTGCCGACGCGACACCGGATGCGACACGCGATGACAGGCAAAGGATACGCCCATGGACGCCCGGATTGACGATGATGGCAGGGTCCTGACGTTGACGACCGGCGACGCGACCCACCGGTTTCACGCCATCTGGCTGCGCGACAATGCGCAGGATGACGAGACGCGAGCACCCGGCAACGGGCAGCGGCTGATCTCCCTGCGCGACATCCCTGCCGACACGCGGATCACGGATGTGAGCGTCGATGGCCGCGGCGTGACTGTCACCTTTGCCCCGGAAGGGAAGGACGTGCTGTTCGATCCGGGCTGGCTCTCCCGCCACGCCTATGGGTCAGGCGCAGGCCGCCCGCGCGGCTGGATCGCGGATGACCTGACCTGCTGGGACGCGGGGTTGCAGGATGACGTGCCCGTGGCACCACTGGACGAACTTGAAACGCGCGGCCCCGCCCTGAAGGACTGGATCGAACAGGTCGCCGCATACGGGTTTGGCAAGATCTCGGGCGGGCCTGTTGCCGAAGGCGCCCTGTTCCGTGTCGTCGATCTGTTCGGATATGTGCGGGAGACGAATTACGGGCGGCTCTTCGAAGTCCGGACCGAGGTCAACCCGACCAACCTTGCCTTCACCGGGCTTGGGCTGCAGGCCCATACCGACAACCCGTACCGCGATCCGGTGCCGACCATCCAGGTGCTCTATTGCCTCGAAAGCTCGGCCGCCGGAGGTGAGAACATGGTGGTGGACGGGTTCGCCGCGGCCCTGCGTCTGAAGGACGAGACCCCGGACTTTTTCGACGTGCTCGCCAACCATTGCGCGCGGTTCGAATATGCGGGTGAAGACGGCGTGTGCCTGACCTCCCGCCGCCCGCTGATCGAGTTGGCCCCGGACGGGGAGCTGATCGGGGTCCGGTTCAACAACCGCTCGCTCGCCGCCGTCACGGACGTGCCCTTCGACCGGATGGAGACGTGGTACGCCGCTTATCGTCGGCTGGGAGAGATCATCGACGACCCGGCGATGGAAGTGACCTTCCGGCTGGAACCGGGCGAGGCGTTCATCGTCGACAACACCCGCGTGCTGCATGCCCGCAAGGCCTATTCCGGGACGGGGACGCGGTGGTTGCAGGGGTGCTATGCCGACAAGGACGGGTTGCGATCCTTGCGCGATGCGATGCGGCGGCAATCGCAGGAGGCCGCGGAATGACCAGTCCAGACCTGTCCCCCGACACCATCGTTGCCTTCCTCGCCTCGATATTCGAACGGCGCGGGTCCGAGGAATACCTGGGCGAGCCCGTGACCATGGGCGAACACATGCTGCAGGGCGCCACGATTGCCGAACAGCAGGGCCAGTCGGACGAGATCATCGTCGGCGCGTTGTTGCACGACATCGGCCATTTCACGTCCGAGTTCGGGATGTTCACGATGGACGACACCGAAGACCGCCACCACGAAGACGCGGGCGCCGAGGTGCTGGAACGCTTCTTCCCCTCGGTCGTGACCGATTGCTGCCGGTATCACGTCGCTGCCAAGCGATACCTGTGCGCGACCCGGCCCGAATACTTCAACCGGCTGTCAGAGGCCTCGATCCACTCGCTCAATCTGCAGGGCGGTCCGATGAGCCCCGACGAAGTGGTGCAGTTCGAAAAGAACCCGAACCTGCAACAGATCATCGCCGTGCGGTACCTGGACGAGGCCGGGAAGCGCGCGGGGATGGAAACGCCCGACTTCGCGCATTTCGCCCCGCGCGTTCAACGGCTGGTGGATCAGCATTGCGGATCGCCCACCGCGTAGGGGCGTCCGCATCTGAACGGCCCGACATTGGCAGCCGCGCCACTACGGCATCCATGACAGGCGGCGGTGATACCGCGCGGCGCTCGAAATCCCGCTGACCTTGCCATTTGTGCAACCGCGACATCCGAAAGGATAGCGTGACCCGACCTTTGCTGTCCGGGCTACCCATTCTTCCAAAACAAAACAGGAAATCAACAGGTTAGAACATTCAAAGTTTAGATTAAACGTCCCTAACGGAGCCAGGACGATGATGGATATGACCCCTGTGACGACCTTGAACGCGGCCCGCGTGGAGCTGCGTGTGCATGAAGAAAAACCCGCCGTGTCCGTGGTGGGTCTGGGATATGTCGGCGCGGTGTCCACCGCCTGCCTGTCGAGCCTTGGCCACCGCGTTGTTGGTGTCGACCTCGACCAGGTGAAGATCGACCAGATCGGGGCCGGTCTCTCCCCGATCCACGAAGACGGCCTTGGCGACCTGCTCTCTCACGGGGTCGCCGAGGGCCTGATCTCGACCACCGATGACCTGATCCATGCCGTGCGCACGACCGACGTGACCTTTGTCAGCGTCGGCACGCCGACCGCCGCCGATGGCGGCTGCGATTACAGCTATATCGAATCCGCCGCGCGCTCGATCGGGGTGGGGATCGCGCAGAAGAAGACGTTCCACACCGTCGTCATGCGCTGTTCGATCCCGCCGGGCACCACGATGAAGGTTATGACCCCGATCATCGAGAAGATCTCGGGCAAGGTTCTGGGCACGGATTTCGGCGTGGCCTTCAACCCCGAATTCCTGCGCGAAGGCGTGGCCGTGGCCGATTTCCACGAACCGCCTAAGACGGTGATCGGCGCGACCTGCGCGCGGTCGGCGGGCGTTCTGAAACGGATTTACGCGCCGGTCGATGACCGTCCGATCATCACCTCGATCGAAACCGCCGAGATGGTGAAATACGTCGACAACGTCTGGCACGCCGCCAAGGTGACCTTCGCCAACGAGGTGGGCCGCCTGTGCAAGCCGCTGGGCGTGGACAGCCACGAGGTGATGGACGTCTTCGTGCAGGACACCAAGCTGAACCTGTCGCCCTATTACCTGAAGCCGGGCTTTGCCTATGGCGGGTCCTGCCTGCCCAAGGAAGTCCGCGCGGTGGCGCATATCGCCGACGGGCTGGGACTTGACCTGCCGCTGATCCAGAACCTCTGCACGTCGAACGACGCCCATATCGCCGAGGCGACCGAGATGGTGCGCAAGACCGGTGCCAAGCGGGTCGGCATCCTCGGGCTGGCATTCAAGCCGGGCACCGACGACCTGCGCGAAAGCCCGATCCTGGAAGTGATCGCGGCGCTGAGGGCCGAGGGCGTGGAGGTCACCATCCACGACCCCGCGATCACGCCCGACACGCCGCTCGAAGGGCAGCTGGCCTATGTGAAACACGGCTCGAAAGGGCTGCAGGCGCTGGCACCCGAACTGAAGGGCATGCTGCGGGCCGATGTGACCGACGTGACGACCGGTGCCGAGGCACTGATCGTCACGCAGAAATCCGCGGATTATCGCTTTGCGGCGCTGAACGCGGAGTGCCCGGTCATCGACCTGGTACGCCTGACGCCCGAGCGCGTGTCGCGTGACGGCTATGACGGGATCGGCTGGTAACAGCCGCTCCCTTTCCTTCCTCCCTTCGAAAACTTGGAGAGTTCCATGTCCTTACTGACATTGGGGTCCGACCAGCACGACGTGCTGTCAGGGTCGGGCCAGACCGATACCATCACCGGAATGGGCGGTGATGACACCATCACCGGCAATTCCGGCAACGACGTCCTGATCGGGGACGGCCCCGACGGCAACCTCGTCACCGACGTCAACAACGCGCTCACCTTCGCGCAATACGGCGAGAGCGGCGCCTGGGCGGCGACGACCACGGCGTCCGGCGCGCAGGAAATGACCCAGTCGGTGCAGACCCAGGCGGGCAGCAACTACACGCTCAGCTTCGAGGCGGCCTCGAACGTCGCGGGCGGCACCATGTACGGCCTGATCGAGGTCCTGTGGAACGGCGTCGTGATCGACAGTTTCGACACCACCTCGGGCGAATTCCAGCCGCACTCGCTGACGCTGGCGGGCAATGGCGGTGCCGGAGAGCTGACCTTCCGCGCCTCGGAAGGGGCGGGGACCGGCGGGCCGGTCATCCACGACGACGGCGCGATCCTGTCCTATGACCGCACGGTCACCATCGGCGGGACCGAGATGGACGTGCGCGCGGTCGCGGGCGGCCAGCCCTATATCTACCAGGTCATCAACGGCACCATGTATGCCTTTGATCCCGCGACGGAAACCTACACGCAGCTGGGTGCCGACGCGACCGTGGTCGTCAACAGCATCGGCTTCAACATGGAAGACGACCTGTTCTACGGCGTCGCGGTGCGCGACGGTGTCGACAGCCTCGGCAACGCGGTCACGTCGTCGGACATCGTGATGCTCGACGCGCAGGGCAATTCCTACCGCGTGGGCGATGCCCCGTACCGGTCGTGGACGGGCGATTTCGACGACGCGGGCAACCTGTGGTCGTTCCATTCGTCGATGGACCGGATCATGATGGTGGATGTCGACCAGTTCGACGCCAACGGCAACCCGGTCACGACCGTGTTCAAGTTCGACAAGGACCTCGTCACCGACAAGCTTTGGGACCTCGCCTACAACGCCGACCTGCAGGCCTTCCAGGGCGTGGTCAGCGCCTCGGTCGAGGGCGGCACGGCCCAGTTGATGACGGTCGACATCTCGGACGTGGCCTCGGGCGGTGAGCCGCAATTCACCACCGTGGACATCGCCGGCACGATCATCGACGGCGTCTTCCACGAAGGCGCCCCGCGCATCACCTTCGGCGCGGCCGTGGTGGACCGCGAGGGCACGCTGTATGTCGGCGGCAATGGCGGCGATCACGACATGAACGACGCCACCGCCACGTCGGGCGGCATCTACCGCGTCGACACCGATCCCGATACCGGCGCGGTCACCCTCGTGCTGGTCGCGGACGCGCCCAAGTCCTATTCCAACGACGGGGCCTTCGACCCGCGCGCCATCGACCCCTTCGTGCCGGTGGATGCGGGCGCGGTGGTCCTGATCGAATCCCCCACGCTGGTGCAGACGGCGGTGCCCGGCACCTCGTTCAACGACAGCATCAACGGCAATGCCGGGTCAGATTCGGTGTTCGGAGGGTTCGGATCGGACCTGCTGATCGGGTCGTCGAACGGCGATACGCTGGATGGCGGGGTCGAGGACGACGTGATCCATGGCGGGGCAGGCCCCGACTACCTGGGCGGGATGAAATCCTACTACGACGCCAGCGGCCTGCGGTATGACGCGTTCGGCAACCTGCTGCCCGAAGACGACGACATGCTGATCGGCGGGGCGGGCAACGACTACATCTTCGGGTCCGCCGGTCACGATACGCTTGACGGCGGCACCGGCAACGACACGCTGATCGGCGGGTCGGGTCACGACATCCTCACTGCCGGTGACGGCGATGACGACCTGCGCGGCGGTGGCGAGAACGACCAGCTGATCGGCGGCGCGGGCACCGACCGCCTGATCGGCGGCGCGGGCGACGACGCCATCGCGGGCGGGTTCGGCAACGACGTGGTCGTCGGCGGCACCGGCAACGACTCGATCATGGGCGAGGATGGCGACGACGTCATCGCCGGTGGTCCGGGATCCGACGCCATCGCGGGCGGGGCAGGGGCGGACCGGATCCGCGCGGGCCTTGGCGACGACACGGTGACCGGTGGCGATGACCGCGACTACATCAACGCCCATGGCGGCGACGATGTCGTCGACGGCGGCGCGGCGCGCGACCTGATCTATGGCGGGGCGGGCAACGACACCCTGACCGGTGGAGAAGGCCGCGACGTGTTCATCTTCCGCAGCGATGCGCTGGATGGCGGCACCGACGTGATCACCGACTTCGCCGGGGACCGCGTGCACCTGAAGGGGCTGGACCTGCTGGCCGGTGGCACCACCGCCGAGGCGTGGATCGCCGATCACGTCGTGTGGAGCGCGCCGGACGTCCTGTCGATCTCGATCGACGGCCTGACGATCGACCTGATCGACCACCAGAACCTCGGCGCGGCCTTCTTCGAGGAGGTCACCTCGGCGCTGGTCTTCTGATCGGGGTCTGAAACCGCGAGGGGCCGGTCAGAACAGGCCGGCCTCTTTCGCGATCATCGCCGCGTGGGTGCGGTTCTTGGCTTCGAGCTTGCGGCACAGCGTCTTGACGTGCAGCTTGATCGTCACTTCCTGCAAATCCAGCTCGCGCGCGATTTCCTTGTTGGCGAGACCACGACACAGCCCGCCCAGCACTTCCAGCTCCCGCGGGCTGAGACCCTTGGCAAGCGGGTTGGTTTCTTCCTCCGCCTCCTCGGTCATGAACTTGACGGGCACGAAGGTTTCCCCGGCGGCCATGAAGCGCACCGCGTTCACCATCGACGCCGCCGCCATCGTCTTGGGCAGGAACCCGATCGCCCCGGCATCGAGCGCCTCTTGCGCGACCGCCTTGGGCGCGGTGCCCGACATGATCGCGACGGGCCGCGTGGCGCCGGTGTTGATGACCCGCTCCAGCCCCTTCAACCCGTCCATGCCCGGCATGGAATAGTCCAGCAGAACAAGGTCGAACGGGCGGTCCTTGTCGATGATGGCGCAGGCCTCTTCAAGGTCGGCAGCCACCGTCACCTCGATATCCGCCTCGCGCGACAGGAAGGCCGCAAGCGTTTCGCGGACAAGGTCGTGGTCGTCGGCGATCAGCAATCTCATGGGGCGTATCCTTGGCGTGTCACGAAAGCTCTTCGGCGAGCGTGTGGGCAAGCTGTCTCAAATCCAGCGGTTTTGCAAATATCCCGTTCACCGTGCGGGGGTTGATGCGGGGATCTTTCAGGCGGCGTGCCAATGCGGTCACGACATAGACCGGCACGGCGCAGCCCGCCTCGCGCAGCTTGTGCACCACGTCGCCGCCCGTCATAACCGGCATGTCGTAGTCGGTGATCAGCGCCGACCACGCGTCGCCGTCCTCCAACAGCGTTTCGACGGCAAGGGTGGGATCGTTGATCGACACCGCCTCGGCCCCGTGTTCCTCGAGATAGGCCAGAAGCACGTCCGTCACCTGTTCCTCGTCGTCGAGCAGCAGAAGCGTCAGGCCCGACAGGTCGATCTCTTCTCCGTCGGCGGCATCGGCATCGGCGCGGCCATCGGCCAGCGGCCAGTAGATTGTGAAGGTCGTGCCTTCGCCCTCGGTCGAGGCGAGCAGGATCGCGCCGCCCGCGCGTTCGACGATGGTTGCCACCATCGGCAGGCCAACGCCCGTGCCCGCGCTGCCCTTGGTCGAGAAATAGGGCTCGAACACCTTGTCCTTGGTGGCGGCCGTCATGCCCATCCCGGCGTCGCGCACCGCGATGCGGGCATAAGCCCGTGTCGGTTGCAGCGCGCCCACGCGCAGGTCTGTCCCCGGTTCGGACGGGGCGGGCCCGGTATCAAGCGTCACCCCGACCTCGCCGCCCGCACCGTCATAGGCGTCGCTGGCGTTCAGGATCAGGTTGACGAGGACCTGGCTGGCGTCACCCGTCTGCCCGCCTATCAGGACTGGCGCGTCGGGCAGGGTGACCGACAGTGTCACCGCCGGGTCGAGGCTGGTGCTGACGAGGTCGCGCGCCTCGGTCAGGACCGAGCGCAGGTCGAACACGCTGTCATTCTCGCCCACGGTGCCAAGGTCGAGCAGGCGGTTGACCAGCCTTGCGGCCTGGTTGCCCGCGCGCCCGATGCGGCTGGCATGGTCGCGCACCGATTTCGTCGCGTCATCCTCCAGCCCGATCAGCAGGGCCGAGCCGTTGATCGCCGAAAGCAGGTTGTTGAAATCATGCGCCAGCCCGGCGGCCAGTTGCGAGATCGCCTCGCGCCGGCGGGAGCGTTCAAGCTGCGCGTTCAGTTCCGTCTGCCGTTCCAGCATGTTGATCCGCGCGGTTACGTTGCGGATCACCACCACCTCGCCGACCTTGTCGACATAGGTGGGGGAGGTTTCGTGGTAGCGGTTCCCCTCGGTCGCGATCTTCAGCGTCTGGAGCGTCCCGTCGTCATCGCCCATGAACGCCGCCGCCGGTGTGCCGTCGGGGTCGTCGCGATAAAAGGCGCGCCACTTGCGCCCCACCAGCCCCAACTCGTCCCGCGCGCCGAGCAGCTTGGCGAGGCTGGGATTGGCATAGATGATCCGCCCCTTGGCATCGGCGATCGCGATCCCGTCGGATGCGTTTTCGACCGCGACCGCGCGCTGTCGCAACAGCCGTTCGGTGTTGCGTAAAGAGGTGATGTCGGTGGCCGAGATCACGATGTCGCCGTCTTCCGTCCGGTCGGCGCGGACCAGGACCTGTTTGCCGTCCGGCAGCCGCAGCCGCTGCCCCTCGGTCTGCGCGGTGAAGGCATCAAGGTCGGGCGTGGTGAAGGCCGCGTCCGTGGGGCGCTGCGCGATGGGGATCGATTCCACGTAGGCGCGCCAGTTCGCGGCGAACGACGTGCCGTCCGCCCAGTCGAGGCCCGGCGCCGGGAACAGCCGCCTGAGCGCGGGGTTGCCGAAGCCGACGGTGTCCTCGCCAATCACCAGCAGGAAGGCGTCGTTGGTGTGGGCCAGCGTCGCGGCAAGACGCGCCTGCGCGTCGCGGCGTTCCTCTTCCAGCGCGACGCGGTCGCTGGCATCGGCCTGCGTGGCGACCATGTGCGTGGCCGTGCCGCTGCCGTCGCGGACCGGGAACAGCGTCAGGTCGTTCCAGAACTCGTCGCCCGATTTTTTCCGGTTGCGCAGCAGGAACGAGCCTTGCGCGCGGTCCATTACAGCCTGCCGCAGGCGGGTGCGTTCGGGGCTATCGGGGCTGTCGGCAGAGAGGAAGCGGCAGTTCTGCCCCAGCACCTCGCTCGCCGCGTATCCCGTCATGGATTCGAAGGCCTTGTTGACGAAGACAAGCGGCATGTCGTCGACCGCGGCGTCGGCGATGGCAAAACCGGACGACGACCCGTCGATCACGGCGGCGAGAAGCGCGTTCTGCGCGCTCAGTTGCAGCGCGCTGAGGATCTGGCCCGCGAACCGGCTCAGCCGCCGCAGAAGCTGTGCATCTTCCTTCGAGAAATGGTTCGGATCGGGATGGAAACAGGCCACCGCGCCCGCCACCCCGTCGGGATGGGCCACGGGCGCCGACAGAAGGCTTTTGGTGCCGCTCAGCCGGCCTGTGAAACAGCTCTCCCATTCCGGGACCGCGCCAAGATCGAAATACGTGCGGAACTTGCTGCCCAGCGCGGCGGGCGGGGTGAACGCGTCGACCTGCGCCTCCTCGGGCCAAAGCGCGACGGGCCGGTGTTCCCCGTCCTCGATCCGCAGGACCGCGACCACGTCGGCATGCAGCGACCGCGCCACCTCTCCAAGGAAGGCGCGGATCGCCGCCTGCGGGTCCACCGCGGTCGCAACCGCTTCGAGCATGTCCAGAAGTGCCGTTGTTTCCTTGAGCGACTGCGCCTCGCGCGCGCGCAAGCTTTGCACCTCGATCAGGATTTCGCGCAGGCGCTCGTCGGCGGACATGGGGCCTTCGTGAGTGGTGTCAGTTGGTCTTGGTGAACACTACGCAGGATATCATCAGGTTGCCATGCCGGTTTTCACCGCCCATCACGCAGCCCTGTTCGCCAAAGGTGAACGCGGTCTGGAACGGGATGCCGGGCAGGGCGGACTTGACGCCGTCGAGGATCGTTCCGACCCGGTCCTCGACCGCCAGCAGGCATCCCCCGCAATAGATCATGTAGGCGCCCGCGACGTCCTTGGGATCCAGCCGGCCCACGGCCACGGCCTGCGCGGCCACGCGGCCCGCGCGATCTGACAGCGCGTCGCGCGTGCCGGTCATCTGCGTCAGGACCTCGCCCTCTTCGACCTCGGCGAAAAGCTGCAGCGACCCGTCGGCGTTCAGATGCGCGGGGTGCACCAGCAGGTAATTGTCGACCCCGTCCTGCGACCCGATATAGCGCCCCAGCGGCGCCATCGTCGCGGCAGCGAGGATGTTCTGCCCGTCACCGTTGTCGGCGGGCAGCACGTCGCTGCCCGTCCAGTCGCGGTAGATATCGGCGGCGGGACGCCCGTCGATTTCGTGCAGCGTGCGGCCCTCGGCGCGGGTGATCGTGCCGGTCTGGCCACTGGGCGCATAACCGTTGTGATAGGCGAAATGCACGGGTGTCGACGGGAACAGCACGCTCACCACCAGCCCCGCGCCGGTCGTCGTCTCGCCGTCCGACACTTCCCACTGGCCGGACACGTCGTTGTCCGCGGCGGTGCCGCCGAAGATCGGCACGTCCGACCCGACAACCGCCATGATGCCTGCGAGGATCGCCTCTTCATCGCCGGGAGTGGCCGAGATGAAGACGAGGTCGGGCTTCTCGCCCGCGCGGTCGGCGATCTGCAGTGCCCGGCGCGTCGCGGCTTCGGCGGCGTCGCGCGGCGTGGTGCCGTCGAAACCGGCGGCGGCGGTGCCGTAATCGCCGTCTGAATCCCAGATGCAGAACGCGGTCATTGCCGCGGGAGTGGTCTCTGCATCCTCGGTCACGCTCCCCTTGCAGGAGGTGGCACGGTGAAGCGGGGCGCCGCTGTTGCCCAGCGCCGACGCGATCGCGTCGCGTGGCATCGTGGCATCGTGGTGACAGGCGATGAGGCTCGGTGCCCCGCCCATCCGGTCGATCATGTCCGAAAGCTGCGTGTCGGTGCCGGCATCCGTCGCCGGAATCAGAAATGTCTCGATATGCACGGTGTCATTCGCCCAGTTTGCTCCACTCAGGCGCACCATACGGCGCGGGCGGCGCGAAATCGCCATGGCATGGGGATAGGCGAATATACCAAGGTATAGGTCAGGCCGGGTAGGCGGCTTCGATCATGGCTTTCGACAGGGTGCCATAGACCTCGATCCAGGTGGCGCGCGCCTCGGCATCGAACTCCGATCCCAGCAGGGTTTCGAGCGTTGCGATCAGCGCGAAACCGACACTGTCGTAATCCTCGGCCTTCACGCCATAGGCGACGTGGCGGATCGCCAGGTCGCGCGCGGCGACCATCAACGCCTCCTCGTTTTCGAGGTTGTCCACGATGAACCCCAGCGTTTCCATCAGCTTGTCGCCCTGCGCGTCAAGGTCGTTGCGGAACAGGGCCTGGCTTTCGGGATTGACCCGGAACAGCGTGGAATAGAAGACGCGCGCGGTATCTTCCGGCGCCGCCGCCGCGAGCGCCCACGTCCTGCGTATCGTGGCGATGGGATCGGTCATGGCGGTGTCGTCTTTCAGTAGTCCGGCCCTTTCATTTTGCTCCGCGCGCGGTTTGTCAATGCACGACGTGGGTTAATCCCCGATTGACGGCTCAGGTCGGGGCGTCCTCGCGCATCAGGCCCTTCGCCTTCAAATCGGCCCACAGCGCCGGTGGGATGGTGGCCGTTGCGGCCTGCAGGTTGGCCTCCATCTCGGCCACGCCCTGGCCGCCGGGAATGACCGTGACATGCGCGGGATGCAGCAGCGGGAACTGGAAGGCGGCATCGACCAGCCGCACGCCGTGGTCGCGGCAGACCGTTTCGATCGCGTCCACCTTGTCGAGGATTGCCTGCGGGGCGGGGTCGTAGTTGTAATACGCTCCGGGCCGTGCGCCGGTGGCGAGGATGCCGGAATTGTAGGGCCCGCCGGTCACGATCCCGATGCCCCGCGCCTCGCAGAGCGGCAGGAAGGTATCCAGCGCCCCCTGTTCCAGCAGCGTGTAGCGCCCCGCCAGCAGGAACAGGTCGAAATCGCCGCGCTCGGCCAGCGTCTGGCAGACCTCCCACTCGTTGATACCGCCGCCGATGGCCGTCACCAGCCCCTGGTCGCGCAGGGAGACCATCGCGTCATAGCCGCGCCCGCCGAAGAATTCCTCGATCCGCATGTCGGATGCGGCCTTGGAGCCGTGCGAGAACACGCACAGGTCGTGCACGTAGAGGATATCGACCCGGTCGACGCCAAGGCGTGAGAAGGAATGTTCGAACGACCGCATCACGCCGTCATAGGTGTAATCGTACTGCTCGCGCCGCTGCGGCACCTCGAACCACTTGCCGACGCCCGACCGGTATTCGGCGGCGCAAGGCTGCATCAGCCGGCCCACCTTGGTCGACAGCACGTAGTCGTCGCGCGGCTTGTCGCGCAGGAACGGGTTCAGCCTGGTCTCGCTCAGCCCCAGCCCGTACAGCGGCGCGGTGTCGAAATAGCGCACGCCGCCCTCCCATGCCGCATCCAGCGTCGCGCGCGCCTCGTCATCGGTGATCGCGCGGTAGAGGTTGCCAAGCGGCGCCGTGCCGAACCCGATCTCGGTAAAGGTCAGCCCGCCATTGCCAAGCCGGTCCCAGTGCCGCGTCTTCAGTGCCATGTCGCCCTCCATGCATGCGTTGCCTTCAGTCTAGCCAAGAACGCGGGCGCGGGAAGGGGCAGGGCGCAGGCGAAATTGACCGGTTCGGGCGGGCTTGCTAGCGTCCGCGCATGGCACGGGATTACGCATTGACGGAAGACGCGGACCGCGCGGCACAGGCGGCGGGGCTGGCCTCGCCCGCGTGGTTCCGCCCGCGCGTCGATCCCGCGATCCTGCGCCCCCTGATGGAGAAGTCCGACGCCCGCGCGCTGCGCGACACGGTGCTGTGGCTGGGGCTGATGGTCGTCACGGCGGGCATCGGCATCGCGCTCTGGCCCAGCTGGTGGTCGGCGCCGTTCTGGGCGGTCTATGGCGTCCTTTATGGATCGGGGGGCGATTCACGCTGGCACGAATGTGGCCACCGCACCGCCTTTCGCACGCCTTGGATGAACAACGTCGTCTACCAGATCGCCAGTTTCATGATGATGCGCAACCCGGTCGTCTGGCGGGCAAGCCACGTGCGCCACCACACCGACACCATCGTCGTGGGCCGCGACCCCGAGATCGTCGCGATGCGCCCGCCCGACCTGGGCCGCCTCGCGCTCAACCTTTTCGGCATCCTCGATGTCTGGGCGCTGATGTCGCGGATGCTCCTGCATGCCAGCGGGCGGCTGTACCCCGAGGAAGAGATGTATGTCCGCGAAGAAGACCGACCGCGCGTCTACCGCGTGGCGCGCATCTGGCTGGCGATCTACGGCGCAACGATCCTCTTGGCCATCGCCATGGGATCCATCCTGCCGCTGATGGTGATCGGCCTGCCGCGCCTTTACGGCGCGTGGCATCACATCATGACCGGCGTGTTGCAGCACCTTGGGCTGGCAGAGAACGTGACGGACCACCGGCTGAACACCCGCACCGTGCTGATGAACCCGTTCAGCCGGTTCGTGTACCTCAACATGAACTACCACGTCGAACATCACATGTTCACGATGGTCCCGTACTACCACCTGCCGGCACTGCATGCGGCGATCCGGGGCGACCTGCCACCGCCCGCGCCGTCGATCTGGGCGGCCTACCGTCGGCTTCTGCCGGTCCTGTGGCAGCAATTGCGCTACCGCGACGCGGTGATCGTGCCGGACCTGCCCGACGGGGCCGCGCCCTACCGCGAAGAGGTCGAGGCGTTGCGCCCCCATGCCGTCTGATCCGGCGCCCTTGCTGCACATGCTGTGCGGCAAGATGGCGTCCGGCAAATCGACGCTGGCGGGGGAATTGGCGCGCGCGCCGAACACGGTCCTGATCTCGGAAGACGACTGGCTGGGCGCGCTTTATCCCGACGAGATCGAAATCCCCCGCGATTACGTCCGCGCGGCAGGGCGGTTGCAGGCGGCGATGGGGCCGCATGTGGAACGCCTCTTGCGGGCGGGCATGTCCGTCGTGCTGGACTTTCCGGCGAACACGCGGGCGAACCGCGTCTGGATGCGCGATGTGATCGAGGCCGCGGGCGTGGCGCACCGTCTGCATTACCTGCACGGACCCGACGATGTGCTGCTGCAGCGTCTGCGCGCGCGGAACGCGTCCGGTGCGCATCCCTTCGCGCCGACGGAGGAACAGTTTCACCTGTTCGCGCGCCATTTCGAACCGCCATCACTCGACGAGGGCTTCTCCGTCGTCGAGCATCCGATCACCGGCTGACCCACGCAGGCCTTGGGTCGGCAGCGCAGGCGGGGTAACGTCGCGCCAACGAAACGGGAGACGCGCATGCTCAAGGGGATCGACCCGCTGCTGAACGCCGATGTGCTTTACGCCCTCAGGGCGATGGGCCACGGCGATGACCTGATCATCTCGGACACCAATTTTCCCGCCGACAGCCTCGCCCGCGAAACGGTGCTGGGCGAGGTGCTGCGCATCGACCGCCCCGCGGCAGAGGTCGTGCGCGCCGTGCTCAGCGTCTACCCGATCGACACCTTCGTCGATGACGCCGCCGCGCGGATGGAAGTGGTGGGTGAACCGGACACCATCCTGCCCGTGATGGAAGAGGTGCAGGCCGAGGTCTTTGCCGCCGGGGGCCCCAAGCTGGTCGGCGTGGAACGGTTCGCCTTCTACGACCGTGCGAAATCGGCCTACGCGGTGATCCAGACGCAGGAGCGGCGGTTCTACGGCTGCTTCGCGCTGCGCAAGGGCGTTGTCCCGCCCGAGGAGGGCTGAGCCATGGGCCGCGTCGCGATCCTTGGCGTCTTTGTCGCCGACACCTCCTTCCGCGCCGACCGCATGCCGCGGATGGGAGAGACGATCCTTGGCCGTTCCTTCGCGCTGGGTCCGGGCGGGAAGGGATCGAACCAGGCGGTGGCCTGCGCGCGCATCGGGGCCGAGACGCATATGATCACCCGGCTCGGGCAGGACGATTTCGCCAAGATCGCGCTCGACACGTGGTCAGAGGCCGGGGTCGTGGCCCATGCCGAGCAACTGGCAGACAGCTACACCGGTGCGGCGTTCATCTTTGTCGACGCGGCGAGCGGCGACAACGCGATCATCATCTCTCCGGGTGCGGCGGAGCGGATCGATGCCGCGATGCTCGACGCCCATGCCGGGTTGATCGCGGGCGCGGATGTCTTCGTCACGCAGCTGGAACAGCCGATGGCGGCGGCGGTGCGCGGCCTGGAAATCGCGCGCGGGGCAGGGGTGACGACCCTGCTCAACCCGGCCCCGGCGGCGGACCTGCCCGACGGCATGCTGGGTTTATGCGACTACGTCACTCCGAACGAGACCGAATGCGAGGCGCTGACCGGGATCGCGGTGACCGACGCGACAAGTGCCGCACGCGCCTGCGCGGCGTTGAAGGAACAGGGCGTGACGCGCCCCATCATCACGATGGGCGCGCAGGGCGTCTACCTGGACGGGCACGGCATGATCCCGGCGGTCGATGCGGGCGCGGTGGTGGAGACGACGGGCGCGGGCGATGCCTTCAACGGGGCCTTCGCCGCCGCCATCGCCGAAGGGCACGATGCCGAGATGGCCGCGCGGATCGGCTGCGTCACGGCGGGGATCTCGGTCACCCGTCCGGGCACCGCGCCGTCGATGCCCACCCGCGCCGAGGTCGACGCATTGCTGTAGGCTAGATCGAGCCCGCCTCGACCATGAAATTCCCGGCTGAGCACATCGCCGCGTCGTCGGACGCCAGAAACAGCACCATCCGCGCGACGTAGACCGGCTCGATCAGGTCGGGCAGGACCTGCCGGGCGCGCTGTTTCTCGATCGCCTCGGGCGTGACCCACAGCTCTTTCTGCCGCTCGGTCATGATCCAGCCCGGCACGACGGTGTTCACCCGGATGCGGTGATCGCCAAGGTCGCGCGCCATGGTCCGCGTCAGGCCGTGCACCGCGGATTTGGCGGTGGTATAGGCCGGGAAACCGCCGCCTGCCTCCCACCACGAGTTCGACCCGATGTTCACGATGGACCCGCCGCCCGCCGCGATCATGTCGGGGGCGGTTGCCTGGATGGCGAAGAACATGTGGCGCAGGTTCGTCGCCATGCGCTCGTCCCAGTATTCGGGCGTGACCTCTCGCCAGTCGTGACGGTCGTCGCGGGCGGCGTTGTTGACCAGCACGTCCGCCGGGCCGATCCGGTCGCGCAGGGCCGTCAGCGCGGTGCGCAGCGCGTCGATATCGCGCAGGTCGCAGGTCTCGAACGTGACCTCGCCTTCGGTCCGCGCAACAAGCGCCGCGCTGCCCTCGGCGTCGAGATCGAGGAACCCCACGCGCGCGCCCTGCGCCGCGAATGCCTGCACGATCTCGGCCCCGATGCCCGACGCGCCGCCGGTCACGATCACGGATTTATCCTTGAGGGACGGGTATATGGCAAAGCTCATGCGCGTGCTCCTTCTGCGTTTCGGGGTCGAGTAGTGTCGAAGCCTGCACCGGGAATCAAGGGCCGGCCCCGTTGCCGAAAAAATGCGCGCCGACGCCCGATTCCAAGGCAGCCCCGGCGGCGGCCGCAAGCACGAAACAGGACAATGCAAAGTTTTTGCAACCGGTTGCAAAAGAGGCATTGACAGGTCCCGCCAAATCCCAATGATCGGGGTCAGGGTTTCGCGCTAACAGGGCGCGCCCGCTTATCCGGCTTTGGCCGGGACAGCCAAGGGGCATAACCCCCTGACTGGTCTATGGGAGGAAACATGACCAACTTCTTGAAAAAGGCGGCTCTGGCCGTCGCGATGTCGGCCGTTGCCAGCATGGCAGCCGCAGACGGGCATGGCGAACGCTATGTCATGATCACGCACACGCAAGGCACCGACCCGTTCTGGCCGGTCGTCGAAAAAGGTGGCCGTGACGCCGCAGCCGCCATCGGCGCGACGCTGGAATACAACTTCGACGTCTCGGGCGACATGGCCGCCATGGCCGCGCTGATCGAAGCCGCCGCCGCGTCCGAACCCGACGGGATCATCGTGTCGCTGCCCGACGCCGACGCGCTTGGCCCCGCGATCAAGGCCGCCGTCGCCGACGGTATCCCGGTCGTGACCATGAACTCCGGCCTCGAATCGTCGAAAGAGCTGGGCGCCCTGATGCACGTGGGCCAGCCCGAGCGTCTGGCGGGTGAAGCCGCCGGTGGCCGTGCCAAGGCCGAAGGCGTGACCAAGGGTCTCTGCCTCAACCAGGAAGCGTTCAACACCGCGCTCGTCGACCGCTGCGAAGGCTACTTCGCCGGCCTCGGCGGCGATCTGAACATGATCGACGTGTCGAACGACCCCGCGCAGATCGAAACCCGGACCGCTGCCGCGCTGGAAGCCGACGAGTCGATCGACGGTGTCCTGGCCGTTGGCCCGCACGTCTGTGAAGCCGCCACCAAGGCGATCGAAGCCGTGGGTGCCGACGTGCACCTCGCCTGCTTCGACCTGTCGCCGGGCGTGATGGACATGATCGAAGACGGCCGCGCGTCGTTCACGATCGACCAGCAGCAGCGTCTGCAAGGCTACATGCCGGTCATCGTCCTGCACCTTTACAACACCGCGGCAGGCCTGCTGCCGGGCAACAACATCGCGTCGGGTCCGGGCTTCGTTGACAAGTCCAACGCGGCCGCTGTGAAGGCTCTGGCAGGCATCGACCGCTAAGCGGTGCCGAACTGAACAAGAGACAGGCGGGGCAATGTCCCGCCTGTTTCGTCTAAGGCAGACAGCAGGACCACTGGGGAGGGGACATGAGCGACCGTAGCGAAGCTGACAGGCTACAGCAGGAAACCTGGCTTCAACGCACGATCCGCCGGCCCGAGATGGGCGCGTTCATCGTGATGATCGTGATCATCGTGGCGCTGACATGGGCGTCGAGCGGCAAGGCATTCAACGCGCTTGGATTGAAGAACAACATCCAGATCATCGCGCAATACGGCATCATCGCCATTGGTGCCGCGGCACTGATGATCGCGGGCGAGTTCGACCTGTCGATCGGGTCGATGATCGGGTTCGCGGGCATGTCCATGGCGCTGATGCTGAAATGGGGTCTGCCCTTTGGCCTGGGCGAGGCGACGCCGCTGGCGGCCTTCCTCGCGACGCTGGTCATGACGCTCACCTTCGGCTGGATCATCGGCAATATCGTCGTCAGGTCGGGATTGTCGTCCTTCATCGTGACGCTGGCCTTCCTGTTCTTCCTGCGCGGCGTGACCGAGGTCGCGTTCCGCCTGATCAACCAGTCGACGCAGGTCTCGGGCCTCGAGGATTTCAAGGAAGACAGCTGGGTCGCATGGATTTTCGGCGGCGAGGTCTTTGGCTGGTTCTACGACGCGTGGTTCTGGATCGGGCAACGGTTCGTCGACATGGGATACGGGCGTACCGACCAGTGGTTCACGCTGGGCGGCAACCTCAACCGTCGGGGCGAGCAGTGGGTCGACGGGTTCGACGCGCGCTTCTTCTGGTTCATCCTGCTCGCCGCGGTGGCGATGTTCATCATGAACCGCACGCAGCTGGGCAACTGGATCTACGCCACCGGCGACAACAAGGAAGCGGCCCGCGCCAACGGCGTGCCGGTCAACCGGGTCAAGATCGGCCTGTTCATGTTCACCGCCTTCTGCGCGACGCTATTCGCCGCCTGCCAGGTGTTCGAGAACAATACGTCCGACGCGGCCAAGGGCAACCTGATGGAACTGTTCGCCATCGCCATCGCCGTGGTCGGCGGGACGCTGATGACGGGCGGGTTCGGATCGATCCTGGGCGTCGTGTTCGGCGCGATCACCGTGGGCCTCGTGGCCAACGCGGTGTTCTTCATCCCCGAAATCGACGGCGCGTGGTTCCGCGTGTTTCTGGGCGCGATCCTGCTGGCGGCGGTGTTCGCCAACGAACGCATCCGCAAACGCATCACGGGGGGGATCTGAGGATGGTGGCACTTTGCCAAAGGCGTGCATGCGCCAAGCCCGACCTCGGGTGGGCCAATCCGCCGCTTGCACGGGTCGTCCCAAAAGCATCGATGTCGCTCGGCCACGCGCGTTCTCGCCAGAAAGCCCTCCCGGGGGGGAGGTCGGGCTTGGCGCATGCGCGCCGGTTGCGCGGGACGTCTGATGCCGCTCGTCATCTGAACCGTTCGGGAGGGATCGCATAATGGCCACCCCATATCTCAAGGTCGAAAACCTCGTGAAGAGGTTCGGGCCGTTCACCGCGCTTGGCGGGGTGGATCTCGAAGTCTATCCCGGCGAGGTGCACGCGCTGCTGGGCGACAACGGCGCGGGCAAGTCGACGCTGATCAAGACGCTCGCGGGCGTGCACCAGCCGACCGAAGGCCAGATCTACATCGAGGGCAAGCCGGTCAAGTTCCGCTCGCCTCGCGATGCGTCCTCGGCCGGGATCGGTACGGTGTACCAAGACCTCGCGCTCAACCAGCTGATGTCGGTCACGCGCAACTTCTTCATGGGGCGCGAACTGAAATCGTCGCTGGGCCGCCTGCGCATGGACGAGATGAACCAGATCGCCCATGACGAGATGAAGAAGATCGGGATCGACTTTTCCGACCCGACGCAGGCCGTGGGCACCATGTCGGGCGGGCAGCGCCAGACGCTCGCCATCGCGCGCGCGATCTATTTCGGCGCCAAGGTCCTGATCCTCGACGAGCCCACCTCGGCGCTTGGCCAGAAACAGCAGATGGGGGTTCTGAAGACGATGATGCGCGTCCGCAACCGCGGCGACATCGCGATCATCTTCATCACCCACAACGAGATCCACTCGAAACTGGTGGCCGACCGGTTCACCTTCCTCGCGCTTGGCAAGGTGATCGGGGCCGGGTCCAAGGAGACGCTGGAAGGCGACGAAATCCGCCGCCTGATGGCAGGTGGTGCCAACCTTGGCGACCTTGCCGCCGAACTGGACGAAGTGCGCGCCGAAGCCTGAGCGAGGCGCACATCCGACGAGAAACGCGCGGCGGTAGCAACCGTCGCGCGTTTTCATTTCCTGCCATTCAATCCTGCGCTGTCGGAACATGTCACAGGCAAATTTTCCTTTACGGGAATCGACTCCTGTGAAACCGTGACGTGTAATTCTTTGTGACGCGCACGTTTTTGGTGCAGCGCGATTTTCATTTTGTGCGCCGGGTCGGATGGCCCGGATGCGAGAGGACATTGATATGGGCAAGGCTCCCACGGGCTCTGCGTCTGGCGACGCGGCCACCGATACGACAGACCCAACGGATGATCCGGTCGCCAAGGCGCGCGCCGCAAGCCGCAAGGCCACACGCGAAGCGGCCGACCGTGAAACCGCCGAACAACTGGCGCAGGCGGCGCTGCGGCTGGCACAGGCGCAGGCGGCGCGTGACCTCGCACTGGCCGCCGCGCAACGCGCCTTCGACATCACCACCACGCGGCAGGGCGACATGGTCACCGCGGCAGAGGCGAACCGCGACGACGCAAAGTCGGCGCTCGCCGCCGCGCGGAAGGCGCAGGATGCCGATACCGAGGCGTTGAAAGCCGCGCGATCCGACCTCGCCGCCGCCCGCAAGGCCGAAGACAAGGCCGTCGAGGCGCTGGAGGCCGCGCGCAAAGCCGCAGACGAGGCCCGCGCCCGCGCCGCCGCCGCCGCCAAGGCCGAAGCCGCGCAAGCGAAGGCGCTTACCGCCCATCCCGGCGCGATCGCCGGCGCGTCGGACAAGCTTGCTGCGGCCGAGACGGGGTTCGCGAAGGCAAAGGTCGAACGCGACGCCTCTGTCTCGGCGGCAGAGGCGCAATTGGTGCTCGCGCAAGCCACCGCCGAATCCGATTTCGCCGATGCCGCCGCCGCCGTCGCGGCGGAACACGCCGATATCGAAGCCGCCGCCGCCAAGCGGGACGACGACGCATGACGCGGCGGGCCACTGACATGACACGCAAGGATTGGAGAGCGTAATGGCGCAGGAAAAGACACCGGGTGTCTACATCAACGAGATCAACGCCTTCCCCAACTCGGTGGTCGAGGTGGCGACGGCGGTGCCGGTCTTCCTCGGCTTCACCCAGACCGCGCGGCGCGGGTCGGTCGACCTGACCAACGAGCCGACGCGCGTCACCTCGCTGGCGGAATACACGCTGCTTTTTGGCGGGCCGAAACAGCCCGATGTCGGCGTCGCCTTCGACGGTGACAAGATTACCGCCACGCCCGCCACGGCGTCGCGGTTCCTGATGTACGATGCGCTGCGGCTGTTCTTCGGCAATGGCGGCGGCGCCTGTTACATCATGTCGGTCGGGTCCTACGACACGACCGGACGCGGCCCCGGCAATTACGACGCGGCATGGCAGATCCTGCGCAAGGAACAGGAACCGACGATGATCGTGGTGCCGGACGCGGTCACCATGTCCGAAGCCGACCATTACGCGCTCAGCAACACCGCGCTGGCCGAGGCCGCGACCAGCATGAAACGCGTTGCGATCCTCGACATCCACGGCGGCGCGAAACGGCGCGACGCGGCGGGCAACGACGTGATCGAGACGTTCCGCACCAATGTCACGAATGACGACATGTCCTATGGCGCGGCCTATTACCCGTGGGTCAATACCACCGTGACCGAGGCGGCGGACGTCGATTACTCGTGGATCGCCGATGGCGACATGGCCAACGTCATTTCCTTCCTCAAGACCCAGCTGGCGAAGCAGACTGGCCTCGACATCGACGATCCCAAGCTCGCGGGCGTCGTGACCAAGATCGACGAACTGGCCAACCCGCCCGCCGACCCGCTCGACCGCCGCCGCCTGCACCAGGCGCTTCTGGCGGTCAGCGCCGCCTACAAGGAACTGATGGCCAGTGTTTTGTCGGCGGTGAACCTCTTGCCGCCCTCGGGCGCGATGGCCGGCGTCTATGCCCGGACTGACACGAATTTCGGCGTCTTCAAGGCGCCCGCCAATACCGGCGTGCAGATGGTCGTGTCCCCGTCGGTGTCGATCTCGCACGAGGAGCAGGAAGACCTGAACGTGCCGCTCGACGGCAAGGCGATCAACGCGATCCGCACCTTCATCGGGCGCGGCGTGCTGGTCTGGGGCGCGCGCACGCTGGACGGCAACAGCCAGGACTGGCGCTACGTGCCGGTGCGCCGCACGCTCATCATGCTCGAACAGTCGATCAAGCTCGCCGCCGAGGCCTATGTCTTCCAGCCGAACGACGCCGGTACGTGGATGGCGATGAAGACGATGATCGAAAACTTCCTCAACAACCAGTGGAAGGCCGGCGCGCTGGCGGGCGCGACCCCGGCAGAGGCCTATTCGGTCAGCGTCGGGCTCGGATCGACCATGACCGGCAACGATATCCTCGACGGGTACATGCGAGTGACGGTGCGGGTCGCCGTGACGCGTCCCGCCGAATTCATCGTCATCACCTTCCAGCAAAAGATGCAGACGTCGTGACCCCGCGCATAAAGGAGACCGCCCATGGCCGGTGAAGAGCAAGACAACGTATGGCCGCTGCCCAAGTTCTTCTTCAGTGTCGAGATTTCCGACATCGGGCGCGTCTCGTTCCAGGAGGTCTCGGGCCTCGACGTGGAAACGCAGGTGATCGAATACCGCGCGGGCAACAGCCCGGTGTTCAGCACGATCAAGATGCCGGGCATGATCCAGTCGTCGAACGTGACGATGCGCAAGGGCATCTTCGTCAACGACAACAAGTTCTGGGACTGGTTCTCGCAGATCAAGATGAACACGATCGCGCGCAAGTCGGTCACGATCAGCCTGCTCGACCAGGAAGCCTCGCCCACGATGGTGTGGAAACTGTCGAACGCCTTCCCGGTCAAGATCCAGGGCACCGACCTGAAAGCCGATGGCAACGAGGTGGCCGTGGAAACGCTTGAAATCGCGCATGAAGGCATCGTGATCGAGAACGGCGGCTAGGCCGGTGCTGACGAACCCACATCCCCCGGTCGCCTTTTCCTTCGCGGTCCGCATCGCGGGGACGTCGGGTCGCGTGGATGGCGGGTTTTCCGAGGTGTCGGGCCTTGGCGTCGAACGCGAGGTGGCCGAGGTCGCCGAGGGCGGCGAGAACCGGTTCGTCCACAAGCTGCCCGGAAGAGTGAAACACGAAAACCTCGTGCTCAAGCGCGGGATGGTGACGCGGTCCTCGTCGCTGTTCAAATGGTGCGACACGATCCTGTCCGCGCCCCTGTCGCGGCGGATCGACACGCGCAACATCCAGGTGTCGCTGCTGAACGAACGCGGCCGCCCGCTGATGGTCTGGACCGCCTCGCGCGCATGGCCGGTGAAGTGGGACGTCGCCACCTTCGATGCCAAGGCGAGCGAGGTGGCGATTGAGACGATGGAATTCGCCTATGAAAACCTGGCCCGCGACGCGGCCAGCGGAGTGTGAAGGACGGAGGCAGACCATGCCGGTGGAAATTCGGGAAATGGTGATCAGGTCGCAGGTCGAGGACGCGCCGGGCGACGCGCAGGCAGCGAACGTCGACGCGCGGGAAGAGCTGCGCCGCGACATCCTGCGCGCCTGCGAGCGCATGATCCGCGAAAGCCAGGCGCGGGACGCGCGGCGCTAGGGGCGGGGGATGCTGAGCAAGCTCAAGATCCTCGCCTTCCGCGACAAGGAGATGCGGCGCTTCGTCCGCGAGATCGCGCTGCAGATCAATCCCGAAACCCTGCACCACGGCCTCAGCACCGAATTCGGCGACGCCATCGGCAGCGACACCGCGGGCACGATCCTGAAATTCCACACCCAGACGCCCCAGACGATGAGCTTCGACTTCGTCATCGACAGCACCGGCGTCGTGCCCGGCGTGCGCAACGTGCAGGACGCGGTCAAGGATTTCCGCGACCTCGCCTATGCCTACCAGGGCAAGATCCACAGCCCGCATTACCTGAAACTGGTCTGGGGCGGGCTGACCTTCAAATGCATGCTGTCGAGCCTCGACGTGGATTACGAGATGTTCGATCCCCGCGGCCGCGCCCTGCGCGCGCGCCTGAAGGCGGCGTTCAAGCAGCACCAGACCCCGCAGGAAATCGCGCGGCGGGGCGACAAGAAATCCGCCGACCTGACCCATGCCGAACGCGTGACCTCGGCCCGGACGCTGCCGGGCATGACGCATGACGTCTATGACCGCGCCGATCTTTACCCGCACGTGGCGCGCGCCAACGACCTCGACGACCTCGTGCACCTCGTGCCCGGCGCCGTCCTGAAATTCCCGCCTGCAGAGAGTTGAGATGCCGAAAAGCGTGATGATGACGGATGCCGACCTGGTCACCTTCCAGGTCAAGACGGACGGGGCCACGATCCCCGATACCGTGCAGGTCGCCCGGATCGAGGTCGATCACGCCGTCAACCGCATCCCGCGCGCGCGCATCACCGTGGTCGATGGCTCTCCCAGCGACGAGGATTTCGCGATCAGCAGCGGCAGCGTCTTCGTGCCCGGCAAAAGGGTCGAGATCGCGTTGGGCTACCACGCCAAGAACACGCCGGTCTTCAAGGGCGTGATCCTCGGCCAGACCCTGCGCGTGCTGCCCGGCGATGTGAGCCACATGATCGTGGATTGCGCCGACCCGGCGGTGATCACGACGCTGACGCGCAAATCCGCGCTTTATCTCGATGCAAAGGACAGCGACGTGATCGGCAAGATCCTCGCCGATGCCGGCCTGTCCCAATCCGTCAGCGCGACCGGGACAACCCGTCCCCAGCAGGTGCAGGCGGCGACAAGCGACTGGGATTTCATCCTGTCGCGGGCCGAGGCGAACGGCATGATCGCCCTCGTCCGCGACGGCAAGGTCACCGTCGCGCCGCCCCGGTTCGACAGCCCCGATTTCGAGGTGACATTCGGCGATACGCTCTACAGCGCTGACCTCTCTCTCGATGCGACCGACCAGTTGGGCGGGGTGACCTCCACCGGCTGGGACGCCGCCACGCAGAAACCGGTCGAGGCCGCCGCCTCCGAACCAAAGGTCAACAAGCAGGGCAACATCGACGGGCGCAAGCTGTCCGCCGTGCTGAAAAGCACCAAGTGCCAGCAGGCCAGCTATGCCACGCCGGATGCCGCCTCCCTGAAGGACTGGGCCGAGGCGCGGCTGACGAAATCCCGCCTGTCGCTTTATCGCGGCACGCTCTCCTTTCCCGGCAATCCCGACATCAAACCGGGCAGGCTGCTTGGCCTCAAGGGCATGGGCACGCGGTTCAACGGTGACGGCTACATGGGCCGCGTGCGGCACGACGTGATGGAAGGGCGCTGGACGACCGAGGTGACGCTGGGCCTCGACGCGCGCTTTTTCACCGAAACGCACCGCGACGCGTCCGACGCGCTGTCGGCGGGGATAAGGCCCGGCATCAGCGGTCTCCAGATCGGCACGGTCCTGCAAGTGCACCAGGACCCCGACAACGCCGCCCGCATCAAGGTCGCCCTGCCGTTGCAGGAGGGCGGATCGGGCGGCCAGTGGCTGCGCCTCGCGGCACCCTATGCCGGCAAGGGCATAGGCATGACTTTCCTGCCCGAGGTGGGGGACGAGGTGGTCGTGGGCTACCTCGACGGCGACCCCGATGGTGGCATCGTGCTGGGCGCGCTGCATTCGCCCAAGGCGGCCCGCGCCTTCGAGCCGACCGAGACCAACGCCCAGAAAGGCATCACCACGCGCGAGAAGCTGAAGATCGGCTTCGACGACGACGAAAAGGTGCTGACGATCGAAACGCCGGGCGGCCAGTCCATAGCGCTCAGCGACAAGGACAAGAGCCTCGTTCTGACCGACATGAACGGCAACACCGTCAGCCTGTCTGAAAGCGGGATCACGCTGAAATCGGCCAAGGACATCGAACTGGTCGCCGACCAGCAGATCAAACTGACCGGCAAGACGGGCGTCGACGTGAAGGCGTCCTCGGGCGACTTCGCCGCATCCGGCGGCAACGTCCGGATCAAGGGCGACATGGGCGCGAGTGTCGAAGGCTCGGCACAGCTCGACCTGAAGGGCGGGGCGATGGCCACGCTGAAGGCCACCATGGTCAAGATCAACTGAACCGAAGGAGCCGCATCCCATGCCACCCGCCGCCCGGATCACCGACATGCATACCTGTCCTATGGTCACGCCCGGCGTGCCGCCGGTGCCGCATGTGGGCGGGCCAGTGACCGGGCCGGGGGTGCCGAACGTGCTGATCGGCAACCTCCCGGCGGCGGTGGTGGGTGACGTCGCCGTCTGCGTCGGCCCGCCAGACAGCATCACCAAGGGTTCGGGCACCGTGATGATCGGCGGCAGGCCCGCCGCGCGGATGGGCGACATGACGGCGCATGGCGGCACCATCGTGCTGGGCCTGCCCACCGTGATGATCGGAGGCTGAGGATGGAGCGCGACAAACCCGCTTTCCTCGGACAGGGCTGGGCCTTCCCGCCGCGCTTCGATTTGCCGGGACGCGGAGGGGCGGGCGCGGCGCCGGGGGCAGCGGGCAGCGTCGCGCTGGTGTCGGACGATGCCGATATCGAGGAAAGCCTCCGTCTGATCTTCCTGACGCGACCGGGAGAGCGGATCATGCGCCCCGAATTCGGCGCGGGGCTGCAGGCGCATGTCTTCGATCCCGCCGATCCGGGCGCGCTTGGCCATATCAGGGACGTGATCGAGGACGCGATCCTGCATTTCGAACCGCGCATCAAGCTCGAAGCGCTCGACATTGACACGTCCCGCGCGGCCGACGGCGTGATGGCGTTGCACCTGACCTACTGGGTGCCCGCCATCAACTCGCGCAGCAACAAGGTCTTTCCGTTCTATGTCAGGGAGGGCACCAACCTGCACGAGGCCTGACGGGGGCGCCGCAGGGGCGGCGATCCCACCCGCAAGCAGGCTTTGGCACGTGCGCGACGATCATGCACCGCGATCCCCCCACCTCAGATCATGTCTGGCAGGCCGGGCGCTGGCGACCCGCGCTGTCGCCCGCGCATTTCCGGCTGGACGAACGCGACACCGCGCAACTGGTCGAGGCCGCGCGCGCCTTCGCGGGCCTGCTCACCTATTACGACGGCGACAACCGGGCGCACCCGCCCGATACCGCGCTGGGACCGGGCCCGTGGCAGGACTTTTTCGACAGCGATGCCACCGTGCTGCTGGCCGAGATGGCCTGTGTCGACACCCGCCAGGAATACCGCGCCGCGAGGCTGCCGGGCTTCGCGCCGATGCAGGGCGCGGCGCAAAGCGCGCGGCGGCTTGCGGGCTGGATCGACCGCGCCCGCGATTGCGCGGCGCTTGCCCGCCCCGGCAGCGTCGAGGCGCAGCTTGCGCGCTTCCTCGACGCGGTGGAGGCCAACGAGTTGCGCGCCTCCCTGCCCAATCCGGGGCCGTCGCTTCTGGGCGCGGTGCCCGACCTGCCGGATACGTGGATCGCCCCGGCCTCGGCCTCGCCCATGGGCGCCGATGCGCACACGCTTTTCAGCGAGGTCAACCGCGTCAGCGGTGCCGTCTCTGCCGAGGCGCGGGCGCTGTTCGAACGCGCCCTGCGCGACCGCGACGATCACCCCGCGCAGATCGGGCTGTTCCTTGCGTTCCTGTCCGGCCTCGACACCGCGCGCACCGCGCTCAACGGGCTGACCGAGCGGCATCTGGACCACCATTACCGCGATATCCTTGGCCTTGCGCCGCGCCCCGCGCGGCCCGACCGAACATGGGCGGTGATCGACCTTTCGCCCACGGTGCGCGACAAGCGCCTGCCGCGCGGTATGCGGCTTGCCGCCGGTGGCGCGGTGCCGGACCCCGACATCTACACCACCGACCGCGACACCGTGCTGTCGCAGGCCCGCGTCGCCCGGCTGTCGGCGTTGCAGGTCCGGCGGGAGATGGACGCGGACGGCGGCGCGCCCGTCATCCGCTCGGTCCACCACCTGCCGGACGTGCAGGCACAGATAGCGGCAGGTGCTCCCGATTGGGCGCTGTTCGGACCGTCTCCGGCCCGGATGCAGGCCGCATCGGTCGGTTGCGCCGTGGCGGCCCCCATGCTCGCCCTGTCCGGCGGGGAGCGCACGATCACGCTGGGCTTCGACGTGACCGATGCCGAGGCATTGACCCGCGCCGCCTCGCGCCTGCTCGCCCGTGCCGCGCGGCGCCGAGGGGTCGACAGGCTCGACCGGGCCGGGGCGCAGTCTGTACTCGACGGACTGTTCACGCTGCACGCCTCGACTGCCGCGGGGCCGGTGGCGATGTCGCCGCCCCGGTTCGACCGCGAAGCGCTGGCGCAGGGCCGGTTGCAACTGACGGCACGGCTTCCCGCCGACGCGCCGCCGATCGCGGGGCAGGGCGATGACGCACCCCATATCCAGCTGCGCTTCAATCCACGGGCCGAAGCGGGCGGCCTGTCGGATTTCGGCAACTTGCGCGTCCGCGCCGTGCGGATCGCGCTGGAGGTGCGGGACATGCCGCCCGGCGCGGTCGTGACCGATGCCGGACCCGTCGACCCGGCAGAGCCCTTCGCCCCCTTCGGCCCGCTCCCCGAACCGGGCCTCGCCCTGACACTCGATCCGCCGGAACTGCGGGCCGTTCGGCCCGACCGGCTGGGCGTGACGGTCCGGTGGCGGGGGTTGCCGCAAGCGCCCGCCGATCTTGAAAGCCACTACGCGAGTTACGGGGCGGACACGCGGAACGACAGTTTCCGCCTGCGCGCCCAGCGGCGCGGCGCGTCGGGCTGGCGTGATCTTGCGCCCTCAGGGGGCGACCCCGCCGACGACAACGTACCGCTATTCACCGAACTGGTCGCCCGTGGCCGCGACCGCACCCGCGCCGACTGGCGCTTCGCCGTTCCGCCCGATCCTGGTGCGCCACCCGGCCCGCCGCAGGCGCCCGAGGGTGCTGTCCGGCTTGAACTGGCCGCGCCCGTGGACGGGTTCGGCCACGCCACCCATCCCCGCCTTCTGTCCGACGCGACGGCGCACAACGCCCTCGTGGCAAGCCGTGGCCCGGTCGCGCGCCTCGTGCGTGGCAAGCGCAAGGTCGCCATTCCGCCCGCGCCGCTGCTGCCGCTGGTCGAGGCGCTGACCCTGTCCTTCCGCGCCGAGGTGACCGAGGACCTCGCGCATCCCGCACACGGGATCGCGCTGCACCCGCTGACGCTGGCCGGAGAGGTCGCGCCGGGACGCGCCCGCAGCCTCGCGCCGCGCGGGTTCGATTGCGACGGCATCCTGATGCTGGGGTTTGCGGGTGCGGAACCGGGGCAGGTCGTGTCGCTGCTGTTCGACATCGACGACATCGTCGCGCCGCGCTGGCGACCCACGGACGGGTTTGCCTATCCCGGCCTCGGCTGGACGTATCTCTGCGACGGCCAATGGCAGACGCTGCCGCGCGCCGCGCTTCACGAGGACGAAACCGGCCAGTTGCGCACCGCCGGCGTCGTCACGCTGCAAGTGCCGCGCGATGCCGCGCTTGTGCCCGACGGCCCGGACGGCCCACCGCTCGTCTGGATCGGGATCGAGGCGACGGGTGACGTGCGCCGCTATGGCCGCGCGCGCGCGATCGTGACCAACGGCGTGCCGGTCACCCGCGACCTCGCAACCGGCGGCGCGGCCGACAGACCCGCGCAACCCATCACCCGGCTGGAGGTGCCCGATGCCGAGGTTCTGGCCGTCCGCCAGCCCATCGCCGCGCGTGGCGGCACGCGGGCCGAGACCGAGCAAGGCTTCCGCGTCCGCGTCAGCGAACGCCTGCGGCACAAGGCCCGCGCGGTGCAGCCGCGCGATTATGCCCAGATGGTCCTTGCCGAGTTTCCCGCCATCGGTGACGCGCGGTGCCTGCGCACCGTGCCCGGACGGGTCGACGTGATCGTAGCCCCGCGCCGCGATGCGGGGCGGATCGGGCTGGTCCCCCTCGACCTGCGCCTGCGCATCTCCCGCTGGCTGAAGGCCCGTGCCGGGCTGGGGGTGGAGCACGTGATCGTGCGCAACCCCAGCTATGACCCGGTACGCGTGACCGCGCAGGTGGAACTGGCGGGCGGGGCGGGTCCCAGCGTACTGTCCCGGCTCGACCGCCGGCTGGGGGAGATCATCGCGCCGTGGCTCGCCGATCCGGACCTGCCGGTGCCGATCGGGTCAGGGCGCATCGACCTCGCTGCCATGACCGCGCTGGTGGAGGCCGAGCCGGGCGTCGACCGCGTGCTCGGCCTCGCCGTGCGGCACCGCTACCGCCTGCAGGCCGGACCCGGTCCGGCGGATACGTTCGGCCTTACCGACACCGCCCGCGCCACCGGGGCGGGCCATCGCAGCGTGCTGGCCCCCGCCACGGCATGGTCGGTCTTCGTGCCCGCTGCGCGCCACGCGCTCGACATCCTGCCGGCGCGGGGCGGCATCGGGTCGTTGCACGTGGGCGAGGATCTTGCCGTCGCGGCGGAAGGCACCCCGCGCGACATGATCCCGGTCCGCGCAAGGCGGGCGGGCATCGGGCTGCTCGCCGTGGCCGAGGATTTCGTCGTCACCGACCCCGCCGACACCGCACCGCCACCGCCGCCATCGCAGGCAACCGGCCCGCGCCGCGCGCGCATCTACATCCCAGAGGAAAGGACAGGCGTGACATGATCACCGACCGCTCCCAGCTGCTCACCTATTTCCGGAACGGCCAGCTCCCGACCGAGGACCATTTCGAGGCGCTCATCACCTCGCTCACCCATGCCAGCGAACTGGACGCGCTGCGGCAGGAGATGACTTCGCTGCACGACATGCGGGAGTTGAAATTCGGCAGCGGCGACGCCGATAACGCCGGTGACCCCAACGCGCGATGGACGCTCTTTCCCGATGCCGGCGGCACGCTGCGCATCGCGCGCGGCGGGCCTGCCGAAGACGGCGACGAACCGCAAAGCCCGGCGGACGTGCAGATCCGCGGCTGGGCCGGGTCCGAAGGACGGCTCGGCAACCTGCGTGACCCCGATGCCTTCATCGCGCCCGATGCCGAACTCGACCGGGAGCGGCTTATGTCGGTCAAGATGGACGGGACGTGGAAGACCATCCTGAACGTGCCGCGCCGCCCCTGCGCGGTCGAGGTGATGGCCGCGACCGAACGCCCCGCCGCCGCGCCACGGTCGGGCATCGTGCGGTTCCTGCGCTGGGTGGTCGGGCTGCCCCGCGTCGGCAACACGCTCACCCATGTCACCGCCGTCAGCACCGGCGCGGTCGACGACCCGCCCCATATCGGCGCGGCCATCGTCACGCCCGGCGACCGGGCGCGCGCCGCGGCGTGGCGCTATGCGATCGTATTCGGAGGCTTGGCTCTGTCCCAATCCATGTCGTGGCTCAATGGGTTGTGGGTGGGAACGGCTCCTGCCGCAACTATCCTCGTTCTTTTGCTTTTCTTCCGCTCCCTCCTGCGCTGGCGGACCTTCACCCGCAACTCGGTCGCGGTGGCGTGGCGCCAGTCGGAGGGGACAGGGCGGATGACGAACAACCGCACGTGGTCGCTGGCGATCCGCGGGCCGCAGCCAAGCGAGGGCGCGCCCGGCAAGATCCACTATCACGTCACCAAGCTTTGGGGTTAGGCCCCGCGCCGCGCTGACGCCATGCCGCCTCTCGATCATATCCCGGCCCGGCCGCCCGACGATCCCGCCCAGGATTTCGAGGCGCTGACACGCGCGCTGGTCACCCGCGCGCAGGAGGTGTCGGGCGCGGTCTGGACGGATTACAACGCGCATGATCCCGGCGTCACCCTGCTCGAGGCGCTGGCCTTCGCCATCACCGATCTCGGCTACCGGATCGATCACCCGATCGGCGACATCATCGCGTCCTCCGCCGCCGCGTCGGGCCTGGCCGAGGCCGACCAACCGCTCTTCCCGGCGCACCGGATCCTGCCATCCGCCCCCGTCACCGCGCGCGATTTCCGCGCGCTGCTGTATGACCGGATCAAGGGCCTGCGCAACGCGTGGGTGGTCGCGGGCGCGGAACCGGGCACCAGCGACATCTGGATACAGGCCTTCCGCCCGCCGGGATGCGACAACCCGGTGGAAGAGGCCGCTCAGCGCGACATCCAGAACCGCGAACTGGTGGATGCCGTCACCCGCGAGGTCGCCGGAGCCCGCGCCATCGCCAGCACGTTCGGCCGCATCCGCATGGTCGAGGACCGCTGGTTCCGCCTGACCGCCGATATCGACATCGCCCCCGATGCCAATCCCGATGCCGTGCTGGCCGAGATCCTCTTTGCCATCGACACCCGGCTCAACCCCGCGCCGCGCCTCGCGGACGGGGAGGCGGCCTTTCCCGGCCCCGAGACGATCTATGATGGGCCGGCCCTGTCGCTGGGCCTGATCGACCCGGCATCGCTGCAGGATTTGCGGCAGGACGTGCCCGTCGACCTCGTGCTCGACGCGCTGGTCTCGCCCAAGGGCGTGGCGGCGGTCGATGAGGTCGCGGTCGATCTGGGCGATGCGGGGATTCCGCCGGACATCGCCGCCGCGCCCATCCTCGACCGCTCCGCCGAGGCGCTGGCGGGGCTGAAGCTCTACCGCAACGGCGCGCGGGTGCAGGCCGACCGCGACCGTGTGCTGTCGCACCTTGGCTATTTCGAACAACGGCGGCGGTGGGAGGTCAGGCACGCCTTCGACCGCCACGCGGCATGGCAGGCGGCGCAGCGACCTCAGGTGCGGCGCGACCGCCCGCTGGGCCGCTACCGCACGATCCGCGACTTCCTGCCCGCGATCTATGGCCTTGGTCCCGAAGGCCCCGACACGCAAACCGCTCGTGCCGCGATGCCCGGCGCGACCCTGCCGCAGATCGAGGCGCGCACCCGCCAGCTCAAGGCCTATCTCCTCGTGTTCGAACAGATGCTGGCCGACATGCTGGCGCAGTTCGCGCACAGCGCGACGCTCCTGTCCTTCGCGCCGCAAAAGCACAGCTACCACGTCCAGCCGCTCACCTCAGAGCCGGGCGCGGCGGCGCGCATTGCCGATGTTCTCGGCGGAGCCGGCAAATCCAAGGATGCCAAACACCCCGGTGCGGCCCCCGGTTGGGACACAGGCTATCGCGCGGCGATCGACCAGTTGCGCCGCGAACGCGACCCGGTGATCGGGCGTATCGACCGGGCGCTCGACCACCTGCTGGCGCGGTTCGACATGCAGATCGACACCGCCACGCTCTGGCCGCTGCAGGCGCCGTTCGATCCCGATTACCCGGCCTATGCGGCGGCACTCGCCCAGCGCAAACGCGCGGTCCTGCGCGACCTGCCGCGCCTGACGCGCGACCGCGCGCTCGCACCTGCAGGGACAACGGGCGCGGACCCCGGCGCGGTCGAGACGCTGATCGAACACGGCGCGGCGGTTGAAGGGTCGGTGTGCCTCGTCGAGCACCGGATGCTGACCGGCGCACCGCGCGCCCATGGCATCGGCGATCTCGAGATCGACAAGGATTTCCGCGTGACCCGCGGCGCGCCGGTCGACGCGGTGCGCCTGTCGCTGGAGGGGCAGGGCGCGATCCACCTGTGCCTCGACCCGCCATGGACCACGGGCTGGCGTGCCCTTGCCATGGCCATCGCACAATCGGGCGCGGCTAACGACGCATGGTCCGTGCGGCGGCTGGGTGCCGGTGCTGCGACGCTCACGCTTGACCTGCCCGGCGGGGCGCGTGCGCATATGGCCGAGGTCGTTTCATCCCCGCACGGGGCGCGGCGCTTCGCAACCCGCCTCGCGGCGGCCTGCACTACGCTCGACCCGCGCAGCGCGCAGCAGAGCGGCGCGCTGATCCCCGCGCTTCTCTCCGGCACGTCCGCCGCCAACGGCGTGACGGTCTTTGCCATCGACACGCGGGTCGATCCGGAATCCGCGCACCTGTCGGACGTCGCGGCGCATGTCGCGACCCATGTCGCGGCCAACGTGCCCGCGCATCTCGCCGTCTCCACGATCTGGGTCACCGAAGCGCAGATGAAGGACGTCCGCGCCGACCGCGCCTTGCTCGCCAGATGGATGGATGCCGGGGCAGGGGCACCGCCCGATCCCGCGCTGGAGGCCGCCGCGCGCCTGCGCTGCCGCATCCACGATGCCGTCTGCGCCGATCTGCGGCGGGAGGGCACGCCCGCATGAACCGTGTCAGCCGCATCGAATGGCACCTGAACGCCGGCACCATCCCCGGATTGCGCGGTTTCGAGGACCGGGTGGCGCGGTTCCTCGAAGACCGCGTTCCGGACATCATCGACAGTGCGATTGCCAGCACGCGGCTCGACGACCACCAAGTCGTGATCGACCGGCTCGACATCGATCTTGGTGCGCTGCCGCAGACCGATTTCGAAGCGACGCTCGAAAGACGGCTTTCGCGCGCATTGAGGCTACATTTCGGGAAATTGTGGATGAGTGCCGAACACGGATCGGCCGAGGCGTCGGCGCCCGCGCGGGTGGAGGCGCTGGCGCATTACCTGCACACCGGCACCCGGCACTGGCGCGACAGTGGCGAGGCCGACGCGCCCGGCGACACGCTGCGCGGTTTGAACGACGAAGAGCGCCGCGCCCTTGCCGCAAGGCTGGCCCGCTTGCCCGCGACCTCTCCGGCCCGCGCGCGGCTGGTCTCGCACGCGGGCGCTGATATTGCCGGTCGGTTCTTTGCTGAAGCGGTGCGCGAAAATGCAGGGACCGATGCAGCCGGGCCGGTTCCTGAAAAGGCGGCAGGAGAAGACGCGCGTTCCGATGTTTTCAGTCGGTTCGTTGCTGACGCGACGGGTGAAGGTGCAAGCGCTGCCGCCACCGGGCGGAGCCGCGCGGATGCGTCGGGCGAAGACGCGGACGCGGGTCTTGCCGCCAATGCGGACCACATTCCTCCGGCCCGAGACGACCCGTCGACTGACTTGGCACAAGCGGGCATTGCTGCCGATATCGGGATGTTGGCTGGCGGCGCGGGATCGGCCGCGCAGGCATCGAGGCTGGCGACGGACGAGGCCATGGCGCAAATCGCCGAGGCCGCCCGCGCCGATCCCGCCGCCATCGCAGCGCAACTTCGCAAGCAACTGCGCCCGGCGCGGACGGCGCGCAACCTCGCGCTGGTGCTGCCGCCCGATACGCGGAATGCCGTGATCCTCGCGCTCGACCCGCGCCTTGGCGGCGCGCTTGCCGCGCTGATCGAGGCTGCGGCGCATCTTGGTCCAGTGGCGCTGCTGCGCTGGTCTGAAGCCGTACTGGCCAATCTTCTCGGCCACCCGGATGTGGCCTCTGCCATGGCCCGCCTGCGCGCGGTGGCGGCACGGGCGGGGCGGGCCGACATACCGCGCATCACGGCTTGGATCGACCGGCAGACGGGTGACAACACCTCCCGTTTCGAGCCCTTGCGCGACATGCTGCGCCAGCTTGCCCCCGAGACGGGCACACCGCCCGCGCGCGGCAGGGACGCCCGGCCCCCGCGCGCCGCCGATCCCGAAACGGGAGCAGCGACATCCACCGAAGGGGCGCAGGCCGCCACGCAACTTCTCGCCGCGCTTCTCGACATGGCTTTTCCCGTGTCCGCTGGTTCCGACGATCTGCCCGGTTTCATGCTGCAAACCGCACTGGCGCACCCAGTCGCGCGGTGGCGTCTTGCCAGCCTCCTTGACCGACAGCACCTTCCCGCGCTGGCCGATGTCCTTTCCGCCGACGCATTGGCAGAACTGGAAACCCTGTTGTCCGGGGCGCCGACCGACCCGCCGAAAACTCCGGCAAGGACCGATGCAACCGACCGGACCACGGACATGTTCAACACGCTGTCCGCCGGGGCCTCGGATCGCGATGCCGCCGCCACAGCGGGCCGAAAGGAAATCGCGGGGCAGCGTCCTGAACCGGATCCCGACGGGCAGGGCGGGGACGACCCCCTGCACCCCGAGCGCCTGATCGTGCCCAATGCCGGGATCGTGCTGGCCGCGCCGTTCCTGCCGCACCTGTTCGACCTGCTGGAGATGCCCATGGCCCCGAACGGCGCGGCGCGGACCGACGCGCAACTGCGCGCCGTGCACCTGTTGTGCGGCCTGACCGGTGACCGGTATGACCCGCCGGAGCCCGACCTTGCGCTCAACAAGCTGCTGTGCGGCGTGCCCGTGGCCCATCCCGTCCCGCCCTCCATCACCCCGACCGAGGCCGAACGCGACGCGCTTTCCGGTCTGCTCGATGCGTTGCGCGGGTACTGGACCGCGCTGTCCAACACGTCGGTCGCGGCGCTGCAGGAGACCTTCCTCGACCGCCCCGGCATCCTGTCGCGCGACGCGCCCGAAGCCCCGCTGCGCCTGTCGGTAGAGGCCGGACCCTATGACATGCTGCTCGACAGCCTGCCGTGGAGCATCAGCGTCATCCGGCATCCATGGATGGCGGAGGCGCTGCACGTCGCATGGAGATGACCGGCACCCGCGACACCGGCCTCGATGCCGAACTGGACTGGCTGGCCGCCGCGATTGCCGCGCGGTTGCAGGCCTACCTGCGCAACGAGGCCCCCACCGCGCTCCCTCCGCCCCCCGCGCCCGATCCCGCCGGGTCCCGGTACGCGGCGCTGGCGCAGGAGGCGGGGCTTGACCCCGGTGACCGGCTGATCCTCGCCCTCGCGCTGGCGGGGCACCTCGTGCCGCAAGTGCTCGACCCGTTCCTGATCCGCAATTCCGGCATCGACCGCCCGTTCACGGAATTCGGCATGATCGACCGCGCCGATACCGGCGTGCAGCCCAGCGTGCAGACCGCGCTGTTCCTGCTTGGCGGCGGCACCCCCGACGGCACGCTTGCGGCCTCCGTGCACCTGACGCCCTCCGCGCCGCTGATGCGTCAGCACCTGCTGGCCCCGCTTGCGGGCGAGACGCCTCAACGCCAGCCGCTTCAGGCCGGGGCGGCGGCGCTGGATCGGCTTGGCGCGGCGCCGCATGTCTTCCAGGGTCGGATCGCGGGCCTTGCCGCGCAACGGTTCGACACCGCTCTCGACTGGGACGACCTTGTCCTGACACCGCGCAGCCGCGCCGCGCTCGACGCGCTCTTCGCGTGGATCGATCACGGACCCGCGCTGCACCGCGACCCGGCCTTCGCGCGGCTGGTCCCGGCCGGGTGCCGCGTGCTGTTCCATGGCCCGCCCGGCACCGGCAAATCGCTGACCGCCGCGCTGATCGGCAAACGCGCCGGACGCCCGGTATTCCGGGTCGATCTGTCGATGGTGATCTCGAAATATATCGGGGAGACGGAAAAGAACCTCGCCACGCTGTTCGACGCGGCGGACGCGCAGGGCTGGATCCTGTTCTTCGACGAGGCGGACGCGCTGTTCGGGCGGCGGGCACAGGCGGTCCACGCCAATGACCGATACGCCAACCAGAACGTCTCCTACATCCTGCAACGGGTCGAGCAATCGTCGGGGTTGGTGATCCTCGCCACCAATCTCGGCACCACCATCGACCGCGCCTTTCGCCGCCGGTTCCAGGTCTCCGTCCCGTTCGAGCTTCCGGGCCCCGACGAGCGCGCCGCGCTCTGGCACCGTGCCTTTCACGACCCCGCGCTCCTGCACGAGGATGTCGACCTCGCGCTTCTCGCCCGGCAATATCCCGTGACCGGCGCGCTGATCGCCAACGTGCTGCGCCGGTGCCTGCTGGGCCGCGCGCAACGGGGGGGCACAACGATCCGCCGGGCCGATATCGAGGCCGCGCTGGCGGATGAACTCCAGAAGGACGGTGTGACCGCACCGGAAAGCCCATGATCGAAGCCACGCTGTCCTTTCTTGCCACGCGCCTGACGCGCCACCTGCAAGCCCGCTTTCCGGGGGCCTCCCCCGTCGCGCTTGGTGCCCCGCCTCAGGCCGACGCCACCGCCGCCGAGGCGCTGACGAACCGCGTGGTGCTGACCCTGATAAACGTCGAACGCCACGCCGCAATGCCCGCGCGGGCGGCGCAGGACGGGTCGGTCCGCACGCGTCCTCCGCTGCATCTCGACCTCGTCTTCCTCGCCACCGCGAATTTCGCCGACGATTACCGGGGCGCCTTGCGGATGCTGTCCGCGACGATGGGCTTCGCGCAGGCGAACCCGGTCTTCACCCGCCAGTCCGCGCCCGACCTGCCCGAGGGACTTGACCGGCTGGCGCTCGACTGGCGCGACCTCGACCTGCAGGCGCTGCACAACATCTGGAACGTGCTCGGCGGGGGCTACCGCCCCTCGGCGGTGTTCGCGGCGCAGATCGTGACGGTGGACGATGCGCTGGCCGGGATCGACGGCATCCCGATCCGCGGCGTCGACGTGGAGTTGTAGACGATGCACGTCTTCGATCCGGTCCTGACCCTGCGCCTGTCGCATGGCTATTTCACCCGCGGCGGCTGCCCGGCGCTGACGCTTGCGCCCTCTGCCGAGACGCGCGCCACGCTGGCGCGCGACGGGTGCCGGCTGTGGCTGAAGGGAGACCGGCTGGTCCTGTCGCAAGCGTCCGAAGGGGCGGCGGCCCCGGTGCCGCCCGACCGGCTCTACCGCTTCCTGCTGCGCGCGGTGGACCCTCACTTTGCCACCTACACCGCCGAAACATGGGCTGTGCCCGCGGGGGACGCGCCCCCGCCATCCCGGTCATGGGTCTGCGCCAGCCTTGCGGATGCGACATGGGATGCGGACGGGGCAGGGCGCATTTCTGCCTCCACCGCCCGCCTGCTGCTGGTACATGGCCCCGCCTTCCGCCTGCCGGAGCCGCGAGGTGCCGACGACGCGCCGTTGGCGATCCTGCGTGACTGGGATGACAGGGTTGCCTGGCGCCAATCCGCGCCCCGCGACAACGCGCCGGTCGACATCGCCCTTGGAGAGGCGGGCGAGGGCATCTACCGGATCGAACGGGCGGGCGACACGCTCTCGCGCTTCTGCCTGTCCCGCGACCCAGCGGTCGGCGCCTTCGGCTGCATCGACGTCTTTCCCGCCGCGCTGCCTGAAGGCGGGGCCGAGGTGACGCTCGCCTTCGATGCCCGCCCGACCCGCTGGGTCTACGAGATCTTCACCCGCACCCGGCCCCGGTCCACGGATGGCTGGCGGATCGACGGTGGTTCGGGACCGGTCGCGTTCACCTCCCTGCCGCCCGGTGACGCGCCCGGTGCGCCCACCGCCGTCTTTCGCTCCGACGCGCTGATCGACCTTGCCGACGATCCGCGTGGCCGCAATGACCTCCGGCTCGTTGTCCCTCCCGACGGCGCGCGGATCACCGATCCCCTGCCGCTACCCGCCGCATCCCCCGCCGCCACGCGCCTTGGCCCGGACGGGTGGGAAAGCGTGATGCGGGTCGCTCTCTGACCTTCCGGGGGTCCGGTGCGATGATGCTTGCCTAATTGATGTGCAGGTTGCACTCTGCCTGCCAGCAATACGCACGGAATGCACCGTGGCCCGTCCGGCACCGTTCCGGTTGGCCCTGGGCTGCGGCAGCATGCACCGGCATTCGACAGGGGAGACCAAAATGATCCGTACAACTCTGGCGGCGCTTGCCGCCTGCGCGACACTGGCAGGCGGCGCATCCGCCGAAACCAGCGTGCCCTTCGCGCTCGACTGGAAATTCGAAGGCCCGTCGGCGCCCTATTTCGCGGCCATCGACAACGGCCATTTCGCCGCCGCCGACCTCGACGTGGAAATCTCGCCCGGTCGCGGGTCGCTCGACGCGATCCCCAAGGTCGCGACCGGCGCCTTCCCGATCGGCTTTGCCGACATCAACTCGCTGATCAAGTTCCTCGACCAGAACCCCGGTGCGCCGGTGACGGCGGTGATGATGATCTACGACAAGCCGCCCTTTGCCGTGGTGGGCCGCAAGTCGCTCGGCGTGTCCGCACCCAAGGACCTCGAAGGCCGCGTGCTGGGCGCACCGCCGCCCGACGGCGCATGGGCGCAGTTCCCGGCCTTCGCCTCGGCCAACGGGCTCGACATGTCCAAGATCACCGTCGAACCGGTGGGCTTTCCGACCCGCGAACCGATGCTGGCCGAAGGCAACGTGGCCGCGGTCACGGGCTTTTCCTTCTCGTCCTTCCTGAACCTCGTGCGCCTCGGCGTGCCGGAGGACGACATCTCGACCATCCTGATGGCCGATTACGGGCTGGAGCTTTACGGCAATGCGATCATCGTCAACACCGACTTCGCCGCCGCCAATCCCGAGGTGGTGACCGGCTTCCTGGCGGCTGTCGCCGCGGGCTGGAAAGACGCCATCGCCGACCCGGCCAAGGCGATCGAAAGCCTGGTGGAGCGCAACCCCGCCGCCGACGCCGCACTGGAAACCCGCCGCCTGCAACTGGCGATCGACGCCAACGTGGCCACCGACGCCGTGATGGCGAACGGCCTCGGCGGGGTCGATGCCGCGCGCATGGAGAAGGCGCTCGCGCAACTGGCCGAGACCTACGAGTTCCAGAACGCGCCGGATGCGAGCCTCTACTTCACCGATGCCTACCTGCCCGACGCCTCGGCGCGGATGCTGAAGTAAGCGCGAAAGTCCAAGGCCTCCGGCGGACATATTTGAAAAGAGAAGAAGCAGGGCGCTGTTCGATGCTTCTTCTCTTCCGAAATATGTCCGCCGGAGGCATCCGACACCTGCCATGACGAACCTCATCGAGATCAAGGGCGTGCGCCACGCCTACAAGACACAGGACGGCCCTCTGCCGGTGCTGGACGGTCTGGACGTGTCCGTGCCCGAAGGCGGTTTCGTCGCCGTGGTCGGCCCGTCGGGTTGCGGCAAGTCCACGCTGACCCGCCTGATCGCGGGGCTGATGAAACCCGACGAGGGCGAGGTGCGGCTGCACGGCGACCTCGTGAAGGGGCCGAAATCGACCGTGGGCATGGCGTTTCAGAACCCCGTGCTGCTGGAATGGCGCACGATCCTGAAGAACGTGATGCTGCCGCTCGAGATCGTGCCGAACCGCCTGTCGGCCCGCGAGAAGGAGGACCGCGCGCGCGAATTGCTGGCGCTGGTCGGCCTTGAGGGGTTCGAGGAGAAGCGCCCGTCGGAACTGTCGGGCGGCATGCGGCAGCGCGCCTCGCTTTGCCGCGCCATCGTGCACAAGCCCGAGGTGCTGATCCTCGACGAACCCTTCGGCGCGCTGGACGCCTTCACCCGCGAGGACCTGTGGCAGACCATGCTGAAAGTGAAGGAACGGGAGCCCTTCACCGGGGTGCTCATCACCCATGACCTGCGCGAGTCGATCTTCCTTGCCGACCAGGTGGTCGTGCTGTCGGGACGGCCCGCCCGCACGCAATACGTGATGGACGTGCATCTGGGCGCCGAACGCACGCTTGACGACCTCTACACGCCCGAGACGGCCGAGGCGCTCAACACGCTGCGCCACCAGATCCAGATCGCGCAGGGCCGCGCGCCAGAGGTGGCGGCATGACCCTGCGCGCCGTCCTCGTGCCGCTTGCGGCGCTCGTCATCTTCGGGCTTTTGTGGGAGCTTCTGGTCTGGGCCAATGGCTGGCCGAATTACAAGATGGCCTCGCCGTCCGACCTGTGGCCCGCCTTCTGGAAATTCCGCTGGCTGTTCCTCGAATACGGGTGGGACACGCTGTGGCGGACGGTGGTGGGCCTGCTGGTCGCCGTGATCTTTGGCGTCGGGCTGGGCATGATCATGGGCTTCAGCCGCCTGATGCGCGACGCGCTTTACCCGCTGCTGGTGGGGTTCAACGCGATCCCCAAGGCGACCGTGGTGCCGATCATCGCGCTGCTGTTCGTGGGCCAGCACGACATGAACACGATCCTGATCGCCTTCCTGATCTCGTTCTTCCCGATCGCCGTGTCGGTCTCCATCGGGTTGTCGACGCTGGAACCGGAATACCGCGACATCCTGCGTTCGCTCGGCGCGTCGAACCTCACGATCTTCTGGAAGATCGCGCTGCCCAAGACGCTGCCCGAGTTCTTCGGCGCGCTGAAGGTGGCGGTCACGCTCGCCTTCATCGGCACCAACCTGATGGAGATCGTCGAACCCCACGGGCGCGGCCTTGGCCACCTGTTCGACAGCGGCAAGATCAGCGCCGATTACCCGCTGATGTTCGCCGTCCTGATCGCGCTCGCGCTGATGGGGATCCTGCTTTACTACGTGGTGGTCGCGCTCGAGAAGATCTTTGCCGGCTGGGCCGAACGCTCGCCCACCTGACACGAGGTTTGACAGGCCCCGGTGACTGTGGTCTCCAAGTCCCGACCATGGCCAGCGTGACAGGGGAGGAGTTCATGCCGCCATCCGATCCCGGCCCACGGGCCATCGCGCATGTCGACTGCGCGCTGTTCCGGCTGCCGCTGGATGAAGTCCTGACCGATGCCAAGCACGGCGACCACACCCATTTCGAGGTCGTGACCGCCACCGTCACGCTGGCAGATGGCAGCACCGGCACGGGATATACCTATACCGGCGGCAAGGGCGGGCAGGCGATCCTCGCCATGCTGCGCCATGACCTTGCGCCCTTCCTTCTGGGCAAGGACGCGACGGAGGTCGAGGCTCTGTACGACGCGATGCAATGGCACGTGCATTACGTGGCGCGGGGCGGGATCGCGTCCTTTGCCATCTCTGCCCTCGACATCGCGCTGTGGGACCTGCGCTGCAAGGCGGCGTGCCAGCCGCTGTGGCAGGTGGCGGGCGGGGCGGCGGACCGCTGCCGCGCCTATGCCGGCGGGATCGACCTGAACTTCCCGCTGCCGAAACTGCTGGACTCGATCCGGGGCTACCTCGCCCGTGGCCATAACGGCGTGAAGATCAAGATCGGCCAGCCCGACCTCGCCGACGACATCGCCCGCATCAGGGCGGTGCGCGAGCTGATCGGGCCGGACATCGCCTTTGCCGTTGACGCCAATTACGGAATGAGCGTCGAACAGGCGATCACCGCCGCCAAGGCTTTCGAACCCTTCGACCTTCTGTGGTTCGAGGAACCGACCATCCCCGACGATTACAAGGGCTATGGCCGGATTGCCGAGGCGACGGGCATGCCGCTCGCCATGGGGGAAAACCTGCACACGATCCACGAATTCGAATACGCCTTTGCCGATGCGAAGCTGTCCTTCATCCAGCCCGATGCGTCGAATTGCGGCGGCATCACCGGCTGGTTGCAGGTCGCAAAGCTGGCGAAGGAACACGGGATTCCCGTCTGCAGTCACGGGATGCAGGAACTGCATGTGAGCCTCATGGCCTCGCAACCCCACGCGGGATGGATGGAGGTGCATTCCTTCCCGATCGACCGCTACACGACGCGCCCGCTGGTGATCGAGGATCACATGGCCGTCGCCCCGCCGGAGCCCGGCACCGGGGTGACGTTCGACTGGGACAAGATGCGCGCACATCACGAGGAGGCCTGACACATGGGCGACACGCAAACCGCCGCGATCTATCGCGGGAAAAAGACCTTCACGGTCGAAGAGGTGCCCGCGGCGACGCCCGGACCGGGCGAGGTGGCGGTGCGCATCGCCTATTGCGGCATCTGCGGCACCGACATGCATGTCTTCCACGGCAACATGGATGCGCGCGTGGGCTTCGAGCGGGTGATCGGGCACGAGATGTCGGGCACCATCGACGCCGTGGGTGAAGGCGTTGACGGCTTCACGCCCGGCCAGAAGGCGGTCGTGCGCCCGCTCGACCATTGCGGCGACTGCCCGGCCTGCAAGGCGGGGCACCAGCATGTCTGCCACAAGCTGAAATTCCTCGGCCTCGACACCAACGGCGCGATGCAGGAGGTCTGGGTCGTGCCCGCGCACACGATCCACGTCCTGCCCGACGACCTGAAGCTCGACCACGCCGCGCTGATCGAACCGGTCGCGGTGGCCTGCCACGACGTGCGCCTGTCGGGCCTGAAGGCGGGCGAGGACGTGGTGGTGATCGGCGGCGGCCCCATCGGCATCCTCGTCGCCATGGTCGCGCGTGACGCGGGCGGCAAGGTCGTCGTGTCCGAGGTCAACCGCACCCGCCTAGCGATCGCGCAGAAGCTGGGTTTCGACACGGTCAACCCGGCAGATTGCGACCTCAAGGCCGAGATCGACGCGCGCACAGGAAACAAGGGCGCGGACGTGGTGTTCGAAGTGTCCGGCACGCAGCCCGGCGTCGACGCGATGACCGCCGTCGCCGCAACGCGCGCGCGCATCGTCATGGTGGCTATCCACGCCCAGAAGCCGCAGATCGACCTCTTCCAGTTCTTCTGGCGCGAATTGCAGCTGATCGGCGCGCGCGTCTATGAACCCGAGGATTACGAAAAGGCCATCGCCATCGTGTCGGCGGGTGGCGTCGATGCCGATACCGTCATCACAGATGTCGCCCCGCTGGCCGACATCCAGAAGGCGTTCGAGGATCTCGACCGCTCCCCGACAGCGCTGAAAAGCCTCATCAAGGTCGGAGGATAAGCCCATGACCATGTTCGATCTTTCGGGAAAGACCGCGCTTGTCACCGGCGCCAAGCGCGGCATCGGGCGCGGCATGGCCGAGGCACTGGCGGCGGCGGGGGCCGACATCATCGGCGTCAGCGCCACGCTCGCGCCGGGCAGCGAGGTCGAACAGGCCGTCACCGCGATGGGCCGCTCGTTTCAGGGCCATGCCTGCGATTTCAGCGACCGCAAGGCGCTTTACGGCCTTGTCGACGCGCTTGGTGACACGGTGCCCGACATCCTCGTCAACAACGGCGGCATGATCGCGCGCACGCCCGCCGCCGAACACCCCGACGAGATGTGGGACCAGGTGATCGAGGTGAACCTGAACGCGCAATTCGTCCTCAGCCGCGAGATCGGCGCGAAGATGATCGCGCGCGGGTCGGGCAAGATCATCTTCACCGCCTCGCTTCTGACCTTCCAGGGCGGGATCACGGTGCCGGGCTATGCCGCGTCCAAGGGTGGCGTGGGGCAGTTGACCAAGGCGCTTGCCAACGAATGGGCCGGGAAGGGCGTGAACGTGAACGCCATCGCGCCGGGATATATCGCGACCGACAATACCGAGGCTTTGCGCAACGATCCCGACCGCGCCGCATCGATCCTCGCCCGCATCCCGGCGGGCCGCTGGGGCCGGCCCGAGGACTTCGCGGGCCCCGTGGTGTTCCTTGCCTCGTCGGCGGCGGATTACGTGCATGGCGAGATCCTGACCGTCGATGGCGGCTGGATGGGCCGCTAGCCCGGCAGGCGCAAATCCTCGCCGCAAAAGTCCCGCATGGCGCGGATCTGGTCGCGGCTCAGGTAGTCCGGTGTGGGGGCTGACAGGCGCCGGTCCACCTCGGTCCGCGCACGGTCCCACGCGTCCTGCGCGCCGTTCTCCGCCCATGTGCGCGGCGGATCGCGGTCGGCAAGGGCAGGGTAGTGGTAATCCCGCTCCATCGCCTCCATCGTCGCATCCGCGCCGAGGAAATGCCCGTCCCCGAGGATCGAGGCGCGGATCGCTTCGAAATCCAGCGTCTCGCCCGTGACCTCGACCCCGCGCAGGGTGCGCAGCACCGCACCCAGCATGTCGTTGTCGAGCACGAACCCCTCGAAACTCGCGCCCAGCAGAGATGCCGTCATGCCCGCGCTTTCATAAATCAGGTTGCCACCGCCCAGGGCCGCCGCCAGCGCGGTCATGCCTTTCTCGACACCGTATTGCGCGTCGATCGCCTTGGCATCGGTCATCGAGCATGCCACGCCCGACGGCAGGCCCAGCCGGTTCGTCAACTGCGCCGAGGCCGCGTTCATCAGCACCGTCTCTCCACCGCCGCCCGCGAAGGCCCCGGTGCGCAGGTCGATCACGAAGGGCCAGTTGGAAAAGACCATCGGATGACCGGGCCTGATGACCTGCACCATGACGAGGCTCGCCAGCGTCTCGGCCAGCGATTGCGCAAGGAACCCTGCCAGCGTCGCCGGGGCCGTCGCACCCGCCTGTGCCGCCGTGATGCAACTGACGGGGATGTTGTGGGCAAGGCAGGCATAGGTCACGTCGACCGCGTCCTCCCCGAACCGCATGGGAGAGATCACGGGGCTGATATGCGCCTTAAGGAAGGGCCGCGCGGCAAATGCCCCGTCACCGCCTGCCGCGATGTCGCACATCGCCACGATGGGCGGGACGTGTTCGGGCAGGGTGAAGGCGGTGGCGACGGGTTTGGTCGTGTTCGCCAGCAGGGCATAGGCGGTCGACAGGTCGAGCGCGCGCATGTCCTCGATATCGGTCGCGATGCAGCAGCGGGTGAACCAGCTGATATTCTCCAACCCGTCCTGCAGCCGCGCGAATCCGTGCAGATCGGCCAGCGTGGAGGCGCGGTAAAGCCCGGTTTCGCGGTCGAGCGTCTGGACGGCGGCACCGCCCGTCCCGAAATGCACCGCATCTCCGCCCACCTCGATCGACCGGTCCGGATCGCGCCCGTGGAAGGTGAAGGTCTGAGGCGCGCGCGCGATGACGTCCTCGACCAGCGCGCGGGGCAGGTGCACACGGTCGCCCTTCGCGGCGCCTCCGGCCGCAACCAGGTCGTCCCGCAACCGCTCCGGCACCTCGCCCATGCCCAGATCGGCCAGCAACTTCAGCGCCATGTCGTGGATCTGCGCGCACTCCCGATCGGTCAGCGGGCGGTACTGTCCGCCGCGCTGGCCGGGCGGGGCGGGGCTGTCCGGCCCGACCTTGCGCATGGCGATCCGCGCCCTGCGTCCGCCCGCCCGCCGCTGTGAAGTGCCCGTTTCCATGCCGCCAAGGGAGACCACGCCACGCCCCCGCGCAAGTCCAATCGCGACGCCGCCTGTCGCAACAACGCGGTTGCGTCCCGCGCGGATCGTGCGAGGCTCCCCACCAGGGGAGACGAGCATATGCGCACACGCACGAAAGCGGTGGTGATCGGTGGCGGCATCGCCGGGTGTTCCACGCTGTACCACCTGACGCGGGAAGGCTGGACCGATGTCATGCTGCTGGAACGGGACGAGCTGACATCCGGCACCACCTGGCACTCTGCCGCGCAGGTCACGAACTTCGGCATGACCCAGACGATGGTCGGCCTCAAATCCCATTCCGTTCAGCTTTACAAGGAGTTGCGCGACGATCCTGATTACCCCGTCGGCTATCACCACGGCGACGGCGGCATCCGGCTGGCGAACACGCAGGCACAGATGGACGGCTACCGGCACTTCGCCTCGATGGCGCGCGGGATGGGCGTGACCTACGAGGTGATCGATGCCGCCGAATGCGCGCGGCGGCACCCTCTGATCTCCACCGACAACCTCGTGGGGGGGCTCTGGGACGGGGAGGATGGTGATATCGACCCGGCGCAACTCTGCCAGGCGCTCGCCCGCCGCGCCCGGCTCGCCGGGGCCGAGGTGCACCGACACACGCCGGTGATCGCCCTGCGCCAGTTGCAGGACGACACGTGGGAGGTGACGACCGGCAAGGGCGTGATCCATGCCGACGTGGTGGTGAACGCGGGCGGCTATCGCTGCAACGAGGTCGGCGCGCTGATGGGCGTCGTGCATCCGGTCGCATCGATGGAACACCAGTATTTCGTCACGGAAACCATCCCCGCCATCCGCGAGGCCGGTCACCGCATGCCGCTGATCCGCTGCCCGATCAGCGATTATTACTGCCGTCAGGAAAAGGACGGCCTGCTGATCGGGTTCTACGAGCAGGAGTGCCGGACATGGGGCCTCGACGGGATTTCTCCCGATTTCGCCAACGCGCTCTGCCCCGATGACCTCGACCGGATCATGGACGTGCTGGAAGGCGCGTTCGCCCGGATGCCCGCGCTGCGGGAGGCGGGGATCAAGAACGTGGTGAACGGCCCCATCACCTACACGATCGACGGCACGCCGCTGGTCGGCCCCGTGCCGGGCAAGCGCAACGCCTTCTGCATCATCGGCCTGCGCGCGGGCGTGGGCGAGGGCGGCGGGCATGGCTGGCTTCTCGCCCAGCAGATCGTGCATGGCGAGGCGTGTTACGACACATGGCCGCTCGACCCGCGCCGGTTCGGGCCGCATGCGGGTGTGGAGCTGACCGCGCTGAAGGCGATCGAGGATTACCAGAACGAATTCCGCTTCCACTTCCCGCACGAACACCGTCCGGCGGGCCGCAACGCCCGCACCACGCCCCTGACCGAAGTGCTGCGGGCCGAAGGCGCGTCCTTCACCGTCGTGAACGGCTGGGAACGCGCAGATTTCTTCAAACCCTCACCGGAGTTCGAGGAAGACCATACCTTCCACTTCTCCAACGCTTTCAACGTGATTGGAGAGGAAGTTCAGGCAATACATGAAGGTGTCGGCCTGACCGAGGTGAACGGCTTCACCCGGATCGAGATCACCGGCGCCGACCGTCACGCCTTCCTCGACCGCCTGACCTGCGGCGCCGTGCCGAAACGCGACGGGCGCATGGGGCTGGCCTACCTTCTGAACGAGCACGGTATGGTGAAATGCGAAGCGACGCTCGCCAACCTCCCCGGTGATCGGCTTTGGTACGGTGCGGCGGCGGCGGCTGAACGGCACGACTGGGACTGGCTGTCGCAGCACATCCGCAAGGGCGAGGATGTGCACCTTCGCGCCCTGACCGAAACCCACACGATCCTGTTGCTGGCAGGCCCGAAATCCCGCGCAGTCCTGTCGGAGGCCGCGCGCGGCGACTGGTCTGCAGCGGCCTTCCCGTGGCTGTCCGTCCGCGAGGCAGAGATCGGGTTCGCCCCGGCAACGGTTATGAATGTCAGCTATTCCGGCGAACTGGCCTATGAAATCCACGTCCCGAACGGATCCCTCCTCGCTGCTTGGGCGGCGCTGCGCCGCGCCGGTGACGCGCATGGCCTGCGCCTCTTCGGGGCCCGCGCGGTTGAATCGATGCGTCTTGAAAAAGGGTTCCTGCACTGGAAATCGGACCTTCTGACCGAATTCGACCCGTTCGAGACCGGGCTCGACCGCTTCGTGCGGCTCGACAAGGGGGAGTTCATCGGGCGCGACGCGCTTATGAAGCGGGTGGAGCAGGGACCGAACCGCAAGCTGGTGACGCTGGATGTTGCCTGCGACGACCGGCCCGCGCATCCCGGTTCCAGCGTCATGGAGGGCGATCGGGTCATCGGGACCGTCACCTCGGGCGCGTGGGGCTACCGCACGGGCCGCAACCTTGCGCTGGCCTTCGTCGAACCCGCCGTCGCGGTCGAGGGCAGGGAGGTCACGCTGGACCTGCTTGGTGACCGGATCGCGGCAAGGGTCATCGCGCCCGCGCCGTTCGATCCCGGTTTCGCACGCATCCGCGGCTAGGCCTGTCAGCGCGCGCGGGCCAGTTGCGCCTCGCCCATGAGCGCGATCAGCACGTCGACATGCCGCGTGATGGAATAGCTCGCCATCTGCTCGGTCCGCTGGGTTTCCAGTTCCGCCTCGATCTCGATCAGTGCCAACAGCGCGGCCCCGGCGCGCGGAGGTGCGGCGGTCCGCAGGATGCGCCGCAGATGCGGCCCGCGCCGGTAGCTGTCCACGCCCAGCCGCGCCGCGCGGATCAGGAGACGGGGACGTTTGAGGCTGCGCAGCATGGTGGTCAGGTCTTGCATGGATCTGCTCCGGGTCTGGTTTTCTGCCCAGCCACTATTCCACACGCCTGACGTGTGTTGCGTGTCGCCCCGAACCTGCGCGCGCCACGCTCATCACTGTTTATCTATTTGAAACAATCATCGGAATTGTCGGACATCATTAACGAACAGGTAAGAAATACACGCTTAGGTTGTGTATTATCTTGTGGGTAAGTCTGGGGACATTCTTGGATCACGTGCAAGGCACACAAGTGGAACGAGGGACGATCGACCAGTCGCACGGCAAGGCAGTGCCGGTGCCGGGTTGGGTTCCGGATGCGGCGAAACGCTACCTCGATCATATCGAGGGCGGGCGGCCGATCCGCGCCATCGCGCGCGATACCGGCCTGCATCCGTCGACGGTCTTGCGCCAGATCCGACGGATCGAGATGCGGCGCGACGACCCGCTGGTGGATGCCGCGCTGTCCGCGCTGCGCGGGTCCGGCAGGCCACGCGATCCCGCTGACGTCAAGGAAAAGGGACAATCGATGACATTACAAGGACCGGCGGCGCTGCCGCCCGAAGAGGCCCAGAAGGTGGCATTCCGCAAGCAGGCGCGGCGGGTACTGCGCCGCCTGTGCGAAACCGGGGCCGTGCTGGCCGTGGCGCAGGACATGGACAAGGCGGTTGTCGTGCGCGACACGGGCACCGGCACGCCGACCCGCACCGCCGTGGTCGCCGCCGAAACCGCGCAGGCGCTGGCCCTGAAGGACTGGATCGCCTGCAAGACACAAGGCCGCATCGCGCGCTATACGATCACCGCGGCGGGTCGCGCCGCCTTCAACCGCATGGTGGCCGAGGACGAGAACCGCGCCCGCGGCTTCGCCGAGGCGCAGGCGACCTTTGCCGACCAGCACCGCGCATGGGACAGCCGCGACGTCAGCGACGACGACAAAAGCGGCAAGTCGCGCCGGGTGCGGTACAACGTGGCGGAATCTCCCCTGACGGCCCTGGCACGCCGGCGCGACAAGGCGGGCGAGCCCTTCTTGACCGACGATCTTGTCATCGCGGGCGAACGACTGCGCGAGGATTTCGAACTCGCCCAGATGGGCCCCCGCGTCACCCAGAACTGGGACAGGTTCCTGACCGGCGGCGATCGCGGCGGGTTTTCTGGCGGGTCGGGCACGGGCGGTGGCTCGGACGCGGCGCGCGAACGTGTCGCAGCCGCGCTCAAGGATCTCGGCCCCGGCCTCGGCGACGTGGCGCTGCGGTGCTGCTGTTACCTCGAAGGGCTGGAAGCGGCGGAAAAGCGCATGGGCTGGTCCGCGCGGTCGGGCAAGATCGTGCTGCGGATCGCGCTGCAACGTCTGCGCCGCCATTACGAAGAGCGGCATGGCCCACACGGGCCGCTGATCGGGTAACCATTTGACGCCAAAGGGCATCATTCCCCGCACGCTTGCGCGCGCGACTGACACAACCTGATCATTGACCCGCATGGAGTACAGGGGGCACTCGTTACGCTAGGGTGCGATCATTCGATCGATGGCTGCATGATCCGCATGGCGGACATGCAGCCGGGTACCTTTCCCCTGCACGTTTATAGGGTTAAATAATCCCGAAGGTTACGTCGCGGGGAAAAACGCATGGCAGACATCACGCCGCCACGGCTGCGTCATCCGGAAAAGGCGCATCGCCCCGATAACGCCCAGCCGAAAAAGCCGGATTGGATCCGCGTCAAGGCCCCCACCAGCGCGGGCTACAAGAAGACCCGCGACATCATGCGCGAGAACAAGCTGGTCACCGTCTGCGAGGAAGCGGGCTGCCCCAACGTCGGCGAATGCTGGAGCCAGGGCCACGCCACCATGATGATCATGGGCGAGGTCTGCACCCGCGCCTGCACCTTCTGCAACATCGCCACCGGCAAGCCGCCCGAGGAGCTTGACGCGTTCGAACCGGGCCGCGTCGCTCACGCGGTCAAGACGCTGGGCCTCAGCCACGTCGTGGTGACCTCGGTCGACCGTGACGATGTCGAGGACGGCGGGGCCGAACATTTCGCCCAGACGATCCGCGCCATCCGCCGCCAGTCGCCCGGCACCACGATCGAGATCCTGACACCCGATTTCCTGCGCTGCGACCCTTCGGTGCTGGAAGTGGTGGTCGAGGCGCGGCCGGACGTTTTCAACCACAACCTCGAAACCGTGCCGGGCCTCTACCCCGAGGTGCGGCCCGGCGCGCGGTATTTCCATTCGCTGCGCCTGTTGCAGCGGGTCAAGGAACTGGACCCGTCGATGTTCACCAAGTCGGGCATCATGGTCGGCCTTGGCGAAGACCGGCAGGCCGTGCACCAGGTGATGGACGACATGCGCGCGGCGGATATCGATTTCCTGACCATTGGCCAGTACCTGCAACCGACGCCCAAGCACCACGGCGTCGACCGCTTCGTCACGCCCGAGGAATTTGCCAGCTATGAAAAGGCGGCTTGGGGCAAAGGTTTCCTGATGGTGTCGGCGACGCCGCTGACCCGGTCGTCCTACCACGCGGGCGACGATTTCGCGCGGCTGCGCGCGGCGCGGGACCGCCAGCTCGCCCGCTGACAGGCCCGCGCTTGCCAGAAAGGCCCACCATGGCCTAGCCTTCAACGCATCTGATTTATTGATCCTTTGCGTCGGAGATTTTCATGCCGTCCCTCGTTTCCCGCCTGTCCTGCGCGCTCGCCGCCTGCGTGCTTGCCGCCCCCCTCCTTGCCGAAACCGTCGCCGAAGCGCGCCTGCGCCTCTTGCGCGGGGACCCTTCGGCGGTCGAGGACACGATCCGCCGCGCGGCGGAAGCGGGCCATTCGCAGGCCATGAACCTTCTCGCCGATGCCCACCAGCACGGCGTGGGCGTGCCGCAGGACAACGCCGCCGCGCTGGACTGGTACCAGCGCAGCGCTGCGGCGGGCTGGCCGCATGCCTATGCGAACCTCGGCGACATCTTTGCCGACGGCGAACTGGGGCTCGACCCCGATCCGATGCGCGCCGTGCAGATGTTCGAAGCGGGCTTGCGGGTCGATTTCGACGGCGCGGTCGCCATCGAATACGCGGCCTTCCTGCGCAACTCCGAACCGCCATGGCGGGACCCGGCCCGCGCGCTGCGCCTGGTCGAAGAGGCCGCCGCGATGGGCAAAAGCCGCGCCGTGGCCGAGCTTGGCTTCTACTACGCCACCGGCACGCTGGTGGACGAGGACCTTGCCCGCGCCCTTGCCCTGTTCGAACAGGCCGACGCGCAGGGTCACCCGAAGGCCGCCCGCAACCTCGGCTACATGTACGACGACGGCGTGGGGGTCGAGGAGGACGACGAACGCGCGTTGCAATACTACCTGCGCGGCGCGGATGCGGGCGACAGCGAGGCCATGGCCGACGCCGCCTTCATGCTGTGGTTCGGCGAGGCCGGGGTCGAGGACCGCCCCCGCGCGATGGAGCTTGCCCGCCGCGGCCTGACCCGCCAGCAGGCCAAGGCCTATGAATTCATGGGCGACCGCGCCTATTTCGGCGAGATGATGGACGAGGATCGCGCGCTCGCGGCGGAATACTACGCCGCCGCATGGGCGCGGGGCCGCCCGTACAGCGCCTACGCGCTTGGCTGGCAATATGCCAACGGTGACGGCATCGAACAGGACATTCAGCGCGGGGCCGAGTTGTACCGCGCCGCCGCCGAGCGCGGCAATGCCGAGGCGGCGTTCGAACTGGGCGCGATGATGCGGCGCGGCGATGTGGAGGGCGAGCCCTCAGACATGATCGCCTTCCTCGAACAGGCCGCCGAAGCGGGCAAGGCCGCCGCCGTGAACGAGTTGGGCCTCGTCTATGAATACGGCGAGGGCGTGCCGGTCGACATGGCCCGCGCGCAGGCATTCTACGAACAGGCCGCCGACATGGGTGACCCCTGGGCCAGGCGCAACGTCGGCATCATGCTGCTTGACGCCGAGGCGCCGTCGGATGCCGACATCGCCCGCGCCGAGGCGCTGTTCCAGACCGCCGCCGATGAAGGCGTGTCCGAGGCATGGGCGTCGCTCGCGGCGCTTCACCGCGACGGCGTCGGACGCCCGGTGGACCGCGACACCGCGCTGCGGCTCTTCCGGCGGAGCGGCGAGGAGGGGTACGCCCACGGCTATGTCGACGCGGCAGAGATGATCCTCGCAGACGATCCCGGTCCGCTCGACATCGTGCGCGCGCGGGGCTTCTTCAACAAGGCGGCCGAGGCCGACGCCCACGCGCTTCAGCATCTCGGTGACGCGTGGCGCGCGGGCACCCTTGGCCCGGTGGACATGGGCCGCGCCCATCAATCCTACCTGACGGCCCTGAAAGAGGTGGGCGACGCGGACGCCGCCGCCCGGCTGGCGCAGATGGCGGTCGCGGGCGAGGGCCCCTTCGCCGACGGCGCGGCGCGGGTGGAGGCGCTGTCCTACTGCCTTTACGCCGAACGGCGCAGGTCCGAATTCGCGGTCGATTGCGCGCCGCTCGCCACTGGCCTTTCGGCCGATGACACCGCCCGCGCGGACGATCTTGCGGGCGGTTACTGACCGGCGGGCGGCAGGGCGGTCACGTAAGCCGCCAGCGCCTCCCGGTCCTCACGCGGCAATTGCGCGAGGTTCTCGATCACCGCGGCCATGTGCCCGCCCGCGCTGTCGAAGTCGGGCGTGAAGCCGCTGGTGAAGTATTCGACAAGGTCACCCGTCGACCAGAACAGCTGTTTCGGCGTGATGCCCGGTATGCGCCCCTTGCCCGACGGGTTCGGCGCACCGGCCAGCCACAGGTCGCGATCCGGACCGCCCAGCGCATCGCGCGGCGTGTGGCACTCGCCGCAATGGCCCAGCGCCTCGGCCAGGTAGCGCCCGCGCTGTGCCGGTCCCTCGACCGGGTCGATCACCCAGTCATCGTCGTGGTAGAGCCATTTCCACACACCCACCGCGCGGCGGATGCTGAAGGGAAATCCCACCTCGTGCGCAAGCGAGGCAGCGTCCGACGTGGGCAGCGTCTGCATGTAGGCGAAGATATCCGCAATGTCCTGGTCGGCGGCGCGGACATAGCTGGGATAGGGGAAGGCGGGGTAGTAATGCGCGCCCTCGGGCGACACGCCCTGCTGCACGGCGTTGGCGAACTCCGCCAGCGTCCAGCCGCCGATCCCCTGCGCGGAGGGCGAGATGTTGGGCGCGATGAAGGTCCCGAAATCCGACGGGAACCGCTGCCCGCCCGCCAGCACCAGCTTGTCCTCGCCCTCGGCCCCCGGCGCGTGGTGGCACGAGGCGCAGCCGGCGGCGGCAAAGGTCAGCGCGCCCGCATCGGCATTGCCTTCGAGCCCTGCGAACTCGGTCTCGGCGCGGGCCGCCGGGCGGGTGATCCACAACCCGACCGCCACGGCGACAAGCGCCAGGAACACCGCCCAGCGAAACAGCGCTTTCATGACGGGCGCGCGTTACAGGCGCGGGCCGCGATAGGCCTTGTGGCAGGCACCGCAGGCCGCGCCGACCTCCTGCATCCCGGCACCCAGCGCCGCCTGACCGTCACCCGCCGTCGCGGCCAGCGCTGTCGCGGCATCGGCCAGCATGCTCACCTTGGTGGCGAAATCATCGGCATTGGACCAGATCTCGGGCTTGGCGCGGGTCTTGCCTTCCATCTCGAAATTGTCCGTGCCCTCGGGCCAGAAATGCATCTGGGACATGTTCGCGGCGGCGGCGAGGTTCTGCGCAGCAGCCGTCGCGGAGGCCGCGTCATAGGCCACGTCACCCTTGGCCATGCCACCGAGGATGCCCGCGTTGAAACCGTACAGCGTCATCACCGCGTTGCGGGCGGCAATGGCCTGATCCTCGAGGCTGGCATGCCCTCCGGAAAACGCGGCGGTCGCGATGGCGATGCCGATCGCGGCGGTGGTGGTCGTAATGGTGCGAAACGTCATGAAATCACTCTCCCGGCAGAATTGAGATACGTGCCACTGTAACGACAGATTGTCGCAGGTCTATCGCGGTGCCGGAATTGTGATCGGGGTCAGGCGGTGAACCGCACCTTGCCGATGAAGGGCAGGTTGCGGTTTCGCTGGGCGTAATCGATGCCGTAGCCCACGACGAATTCATCCGGGATCTCGAACCCGGTCCAGTCGGCGCGGATGTCGACCTCCCTCCGCGACGGCTTGTCGAGAAGCGCGATGGTCTTCATCCGCGCGGGGCCGCGCGATTTCAGCAGGTTCGTGACATGGTGCAGCGTGAAGCCGGTGTCGACGATATCCTCCACCACCAGCACGTCGCGCCCCTCGATCGCGCCGCGCAGGTCCTTCAGGATGCGCACCTCGCGGCTCGATTCCATGCCGTCGCCGTAAGACGACGCCTCGAGGAAATCGACCTCCACCGGCAGGTCGAGTTCGCGCACGAGGTCCGCGATGAAGACGAAGGAGCCGCGCAACAGCCCCACCACCACCAGCTTGGTCGTGCCCGCGAACTCGCGCTCGATCTCGCGCGCCAGCGCCTCGATCCGGGCCGCGATCGCCTTGGCCGAAATCATCTGGTCAATCTCGTAGGCTGCGGCCATCGGTCCATTTCCCTTGATTTTTCCGGCGCAAGATACGACATCGCCGCCCACAGTCACGCGAAATCAGGTGCCGATGCCGACCCATTCCGAAACGCGGACGCTGCCCTATACCGCAAGGCAGATGTACGAGCTTGTCGCCGATGTCGCGCGCTACCCCGAGTTCCTGCCGTGGTGCGCGGCCGCGCGCATCCGGTCGCGCAAGCCCGTGCCCGAGGGCGAAGAGGTGCTGGCCGACCTCGTGATCTCCTTCAAGGTGTTCCGCGAACGCTTTGGCAGCCGCGTGCTCCTGATGCCGGAAACCACGACGATCAAGACCGAATACCTCGACGGGCCGTTCCGCTACATGGAATCGACCTGGGCCTTCCGCGATGTGGACGGCGGGGTCGAGGTCGACTTCTTCGTGGATTTCGAATTCAAGAACGCCGTGCTGCAGGGCATCATCGGCGTGGTCTTCAACGACGCGATGCAGCGGATCGTGCGGGCCTTCGAACGGCGCGCGGCGGAGCTTTACGGAAGCTGATTGCGGCATCGCGTCGCAACCCCTCACCAATCCGTGATCTTTTTCCTTCCTGCCGCGCCGGGATGCGCTACGTTCTGCGCGGGAACCAAGGGAGGAAGCTCATGACGGGCGGGGACGCGGGTGATGCCACGCGGCTCTTGGCGCGTTTCGTCGCGAACCAGTCGGGGCGCGACATACCCCATGCCGTGCGTGCCGTCTTTCAACTGTCGCTGCAGGATTGGGTCAGCGTGGCGCTGGCCGGGACCGATGAACCCGTGTCGCGCCGCGTGCGCGCCATGGTGGTCGAGGAAGGCGGCGCACCGCAGGCACAGGTGATCCATGGACCGCGCCTTCCGGCGCGCGCCGCGGCCCTTGCCAACGGCACGATCAGCCACGCGCTGGATTACGACGACACCCATTTCGACCACATCGGCCACCCGTCGGTCGCGGTGATCCCGGCGGCACTTGCCATGGCGCAACGCTCGGCGGTGTCGGGCCACGCCTTCCAGGAAGCGGCGCTGGTGGGGATGGAGGCCTCCATCGCGGTCGGCCTGTGGCTCGGGCGGGCGCATTACCAGGTTGGCTTTCACCAGACGGCCACCGCCGGGGCCTTCGGCGCGGCGGCGGCGGCAGGACGGCTCCTCAAGTTCGACGCCGACCAGATGGCCTGCTGTTTCGGGCTGGTCGCCACCCGCGCCTCGGGGCTGAAATCGCAGTTCGGCACCATGGGCAAACCGCTGAATGCCGGGAACGCGGCGTCGAACGGGGTAGAGGCGGCGCTGCTGGTCGCCCACGGCCTGCAACCCGATCCCGCCGGGCTCGACGGTCCGCTGGGGTTCGGGGCAACGCATCACGGCGCGGCCGACATGACGGCGTTCGACGGGCTTGGCACCGACTGGCGCCTGCCGCGCGTCCAGCACAAGTTCCACGCCTGCTGCCACGGTCTGCACGCCACGCTCGAAGCGCTTGCCGAACTGCCCAACCCCGACCCGTCCGAGGTCGCGCGTATCGACATCGCCGTGCATCCCCGCTGGCTGAGCGTGTGCGCCAAGCCCGCGCCGCGCACCGGGCTGGAGCTGAAATTCAGCTACGCGGGCGTCACGGCGCTGGCGCTGCTGGGACATGGCACCGCGCGGCTGGACACGTTCTCGACCGCCATGGCGCAGGATCCGCGGGTCATGGCGTTCTACGACCGCGTGCACGTCACCGCCGACGACACCCTGACCGAGATGCAGGCCCGCGTGATCCTGACCCGGCAGGGCGGAACGCAGGAGACCGCGTTCGGCGACCTTGAAAAGCCGATGACGCTGGCGCAGCGCACCCGCCGCATCCAGTCGAAATCCGCGAGCCTCATCGGGACCGACAAGTCCAACACCCTGCGCCGCCGCGTCGTGGCGGCGGTGTCGCCGACGCAGTTCGCGACCCTGCTGACCAAGGGCGAGAATGGGGACGGGAAGGCGGCCTAGCGCCCTTCGAGCGCGCCCAGAAGCAGGCGCAGCGCGTGATCCGTCGCCGCGCGGCGCACGCCGTCGCGGCCCAGCGCGCCGTAATCGATGGTGCGTGTCGATGTGCCACCTGCGCCCGCCAGCGCAAAACAGACGCGCCCCTCGGGTTTGAAATCCGACCCGCCGGGCCCGGCGATCCCGCTGATCGCGACCGCCCATGCCGCGCCCGCGCGGTCACGCGCGCCTTGGGCCATCTCGGCCGCGACCTCTTCGGACACCGCGCCATGCGCGTCGAGCGTGGCGGGCGACACGCCCACCATCTCGACCTTGGCGACGTTGCTGTAGGTGACGAACCCGCGCTCGAACATGGCCGAGGCGCCCGCGGGATCGGTCAGCGCCGCCGCCACCATGCCCGCGGTGCAGCTTTCGGCGGCGGTCACCGTCACGCCCTGCGCCCGCGCGGCGTCGAGGATGCGGGAGGCCAGCGCGCGGGTGCTCATGCCAGCCCGTGCGCCAGCGCGGCGAGGGCCAGCACGCCGATCGCCGCGAAGAGGCCCGCGATCACGTCGTCGAGCATCACGCCCACGGCGTCCTTGCGCCGGTCCGCCCAGCCGACCGGCCCGATCTTGACGATGTCGAACAGCCTGAACAGCACGAAGGCCGCCACCCAGCCGGGCCAGAGCGCCAGCAGCGGCGCGCCCGCCGCGTTCGCCCCGTAGACCACAGGCAACAGCGCGATCCACTGGCCCGCCACCTCGTCGATCACGATCTCGGAGCGGTCCACGTCCGCGCCCGGTTCGGCATAGGACAGGATCGCGCCCAGACCCGCGAAGACGACCACGACGGTCCAGAAGACCAGCCCCCAGAACCCCGTCAGCGTCGCGATCACCCATGCCGCGGCCAGCGCGGCCAGCGATCCCCACGTGCCGGATGCGGGGCGCAGGTGGCCGACGCCGCCGAAGGTGCAGATCACCTGCGCGATCATGCCGCCACCAGCGCGACGGTGCCCATGGCGGCGATGCCTTCCTCGCGTCCGGTAAATCCCAGCCGTTCAGAGGTGGTGGCCTTGACCGACACGCGGCCCGGCTCGATCCCCAGCACCTCGGCTACGCGCGCCTGCATCGCACCGGCATGCGGCCCGATCTTGGGTCGCTCGCAGATCAGCGTCAGGTCGACATTGGCGATGCGATAGCCGCGGCTTGCCGCCAACTCCCCGGCATGGCGCAGGAAAACGGTGCTGTCGGCGCCCTTCCATTGCGGATCGGAGGGCGGGAAATGGCGCCCGATGTCACCTTCGGCCAGCGCGCCATAGATCGCGTCGGTGATCGTGTGCAGGCCCACATCGGCGTCGGAATGGCCCTGAAGCCCGCGATCATGCGGCACGTCCACGCCGCACAGCGTCACGCGATCCCCTGGACCGAAGCGGTGCACGTCGAACCCGTTGCCCAGCCGGATGTCCATCCTGTCTCCCAGTATCTCTGCCGCGCGGGCGAAATCGCCGGGGGCCGTGATCTTCAGGTTCGCTTCATCGCCCGGAACCGCCGCCACGTCCAGACCTGCCGCGCGGGCGACCTCGACGTCATCCGCCGCGCCGCCGGGATGCGCGGCATGTGCGGCAAGGATCGCATCAAGGTGAAAGCCTTGCGGCGTCTGCGCGCGGTAGAGTCCCGTGCGGTCGCGCGTGCCCTCGATCCGCCCGTCGGCGACCGCCCACAGCGCGTCGCTCACCGGCAGGCCGGGGGCGGCACCGACATGGGTGTCCAGCGCGTCGATCACCGCGTCGATCACCGCGTCCGGCACCGTGCAGCGCGCCACGTCGTGGATCAGCACCTGCGTCTCCGGCCCTTCGCGCAACGCCTCCAGCCCGGCGCGGACCGAGGCGTCCCGCGTCTCCCCGCCATGCACCGTCAGGATGCCGGGGATCGCGGCGGCCTCGGCCTCGTCGTCGGGATGGATGACCAGCACGATGCGCCCGATCCGGGGATGCGCCCGGAACCGCGCCACCGTCCAGTCCGCCACCCGCGCGCCCGCGATATCCTGCCACTGTTTCGGCACGGGGCCACCGGCGCGGCGCCCGCGCCCGGCGGCGACGATCAGGGCGGCGGTCCGTGGCGTGTCGGTCATGGCGCGTTGGTAGGATATTCCCATCATTCACGCAATCCGAAGGGCGCTGCACAATTTTTGAGCAAGTCCCCCGATAAACCCGTAAGCTCCGCACCCGTTGCATTGCTACTATGTCAAATGACCCCTACCTCTGGGGCAAATTGCACAAGGAATAAGCATTTGAGCCTGGCGCTCGGCCCACATCTTGTTGACCCGCCGGTTGTTCTGGCACCGCTTTCGGGGATCACCGACTTGCCGTTCCGGCAACTGGTCGCGTCCTTCGGTGCGGGCCTGACCGTGTCCGAGATGGTGGCCAGCCAGGAGATGGTTCAGGCCCGGCGCGGCACCCGCGAACGGGCAGAACTGGGCGGCACGGGCCTGACCTCGGTCCAGCTGGCCGGGCGCGAGGCCCACTGGATGGCCGAGGCCGCGCGGCTGGTCGCCGACATGGGCGCGGCGGTGATCGACATCAACATGGGCTGCCCCGCAAAGAAGGTGGTGGGCGGCTATTCCGGGTCGGCCCTGATGCGCGATCCCGACCACGCGCTGACGCTGATCGAGGCCGTGGTGGGCGCGGTGGACGTGCCGGTGACGCTCAAGATGCGACTGGGTTGGGACGACGACAGCCTCAATGCCCCCGACATCGCCCGCCGGGCCGAGGCGGCGGGCATCCGCATGCTGGTGATCCACGGGCGCACCCGCTGCCAGTTCTACAAGGGCCGCGCCGACTGGGCCGCGATCTCTGCCGTGACGGAGGCCGTGTCGATCCCGGTCATCGCCAACGGCGACATCACCGACACCGCCAGCGCCCGCGCCGCGCTTGCCGCCTCGAGCGCGGCGGGCGTGATGATCGGGCGGGGGGCGCAGGGCGCGCCCTGGACGGTGGCCGAGGTCTCGCACGCGCTGCATGGCACGCCCGCGCCCGCGATCCCGGAAGGTGCGGCGCTGGTGGACATGGTGGCGGGCCATTACGAGGCGATGCTCGACTTCTACGGGCGCGACCTTGGCCTGCGCGTCGCGCGCAAGCATCTTGGCTGGTACATGGACCGGGCAGGGACGCCCGCCGGGTTGCGGCGCGAGGTCCTGACCTCCCGCGAGCCCTCCGCCGTGATTGCCAACCTCGACGCGGCGCTCACCGGCCAGAGGCACGCCGCATGAGTCGGCTGGGAGATATCTGGCAATCGCTGCCCGTGCCCGCGCTGATCGTCGACCCGGACGAGAACATCGCCGATCTCAACCCCGCGGCCGAGGATTTCCTGAACGCCTCGGCCAAGGCGCTGCAGGGCCAGCCCGTCTGGGACCGGCTGGCCGTCGATGCCGCGCTTGACGAGGCGCTGACGCGGGTGCGGCTGAACGAGACGCCGCTTTTCGTGAACGACGTGGAAATCGGCACGGGCGACCGCCCGCCGGTCTATTGCACGTTGCAGATCGCACCGGTCCTTGGTGCGCCCGACCATATCCTGCTGATCATCTCGCCCCGCGAACTTGCGGGCCGCATGACCCAGAACCACACGGTGCGCGGGGCCGCGAAATCGGCCATCGGCATGGCCGAGATGCTGGCGCATGAAATCAAGAACCCGCTCGCCGGGATCACCGGCGCGGCGCAACTTCTGTCAATGAACCTGTCTAACGGCGATCTCGAACTGACCGACCTGATCGTGGCCGAAACCCGCCGCATCCTGAAGCTGCTGGAACAGGTGGAGCAGTTCGGCAACCTCTCGCCCCCCGACCGGCAGGACGTGAACATCCACGACGTGCTCGACCGCGCGCGGCGCTCGGCGCTGCTGGGTTTTGGTGCGAACATGAAGATCGTCGAGGATTACGACCCCTCGCTGCCGCCCGCCCTTGGCGATCCCGACCAGCTGTTGCAGGTCGTCCTGAACCTCCTGAAAAACGCGTCCGAGGCCGCACCCGGCGGCAAGGGCACGATCCGCCTGCACACCTATTTCGAACATTCCTTCCGCCTGCGCCGGTCCGACGGGCGCGGCCGGTCGCTGCCGCTGCAGGTGGAAATCATCGATGACGGGCCGGGCCTGCCGCCCGCGATCCGCGACGACATCTTCGACCCTTTCGTGTCGGGCCGCGAAAACGGCACCGGGCTGGGCCTCGCGCTGGTGTCGAAGATCATCGAGGACCACGACGGATGGATTTCCGTCGACTCGGTGCCGGGACGCACCGTGTTCCGCATCTCTCTCCCACGGGCCAAGGGCCCCAACCCCAAGGAGCGCTAAGCCATGGACGGCACCGTACTTGTCGCCGATGACGACCGCACGATCCGAACAGTTCTGACCCAGGCGCTGACCCGCGCCGGGTGCAAGGTCCACGCCACGTCGTCGCTGACGACGCTGATGCGCTGGGTGAGCGAGGGGAAGGGCGATGTCGTCATCTCGGACGTGATGATGCCCGACGGCAACGGGCTGGAGATGCTGCCCAAGATCAAGCAGGACCGCCCGCAACTGCCGGTGATCGTCATCTCGGCCCAGAACACGATCATGACGGCGATCCAGGCGGCCGAGGCCGAGGCCTATGACTACCTGCCCAAGCCCTTCGACCTGCCGGACCTGATGAAGCGCACCTCGAAGGCGCTGGAGAACCGCCACACGCGCGCTTCCACGCCGGTGGACGACGTGCCCGCCGAACCGGACGAATTGCCGCTGGTGGGCAAGACGCCCGCGATGCAGGCGCTCTACCGCCTTGTCGCGCGGGTGATGAACACCGACATGTCCGTGCTGATCACCGGCGAGTCCGGCACCGGCAAGTCCCTGATCGCGCGGGCGATCCACGACTTCTCCGACCGCCGCACGCTGCCCTTCGTCACCGTCACCGGCGCCGACCTGCAGGAACTGGAAGGCCCCGCGCGGGTGCTGGCCAAGGCCCGCGGCGGCACCATCCTGATCGAGGAGATCGGCGATATCGGCGACGACCTGCAGGCGCGCATCGTGCGCATGATGGACGGGCTGGATGAACAGGTGCCGCGTTTCATGGCGACCTCGCAGGCCGACCTGAACAACGCCATCGAGGAAGGCGGCATGCGGCAGGACCTCTATTACCGCCTGTCCGGCGCGGTGCTGCACGTGCCCGCGCTGCGCGAACGGATCGACGATATCGGACTTCTGGCCGAACACTTCCTGTCACGCGCCGAACGCGAGGGCATGCCGCGCCGCTGGCTGTCCGAGGATGCGGGCGAACTGGTTCGCCAGTATTCATGGCCCGGCAACGTGCGCCAGCTTGAAAACGCCATCCGCCGCCTTGGCCTCACCGCCCGGTCCGAAGAAATCACGCGGGCCGAGGTGGAGGCGGTGCTGGGACACCAGCCCGAAACCGAACCCGTCCTGACCGGCACCTCGATCGATACCGAGAAGCTGTCGGCCTCCATCGCGCGGCATTTGCGGCGCTATTTCGACCTGCACGGCGCGATGATGCCGCCGCCGGGCCTTTACGCGCGAATCCTGCGCGAGGTCGAAGCGCCCCTGATCGAAATCTCGCTCGACGCCACCGGCGGGAACCAGATCAAATGCGCCGAATTGCTGGGAATCAACCGCAATACGCTCAGAAAAAAGATCAACGACCTCGATATTTCCGTGACACGCCGCCGCAAATTGATGTAATAACGCAACAGAACCGTGGCGCGCGGGGGACACACCCCGGCGAAAGATCACGGAAAATGGCGGTTTGCGGCGGTTGTTCACAGGGTTATCCACATGCCTTGGTGCACCGTCCGGGATATGAGGGCGCATCTTGGCGACCGACACCAGCACCGAGGCAGGAGCGATTGACGGCTCCGTGATGCGCGCGTCGCGGCGTCTGCCCCTTTTGGCTGGCGGCTGGATGGCCGGTCTGTCGCGCATGCGCCGCGCACGCCGCCTGCAAACCCTCTACACCCTCGGCCTCGTCTTCCTTGGCCCGATCCTCGCCTTCGCCACCTTCGTGGTGCTTGGGCCGCTCGATCAGAACGCCTCGTCCTCGGGGCTGCGGATCGTGCTCTTGGCCGACCTCGTCTACATCCTCGTCATTGCCGCGCTGGTATCTCAGCGCGTGGCGCGGCTTGTCGCGGCGCGACGGGCACAATCGGCGGGCTCCCGGCTGCACCTGCGGCTGACCGGCGTCTTCGCCGTCATGGCGCTGATCCCCACCATCACCGTCGCCGTCTTTGCCATGCTGAGCGTGAACATGGGGCTCGAGGCGTGGTTTTCCGACCGGGTGCGCGACGTGGTCGCCGCCTCCCGCGCCGCCGCCGAATCCTACGAGGCCGACCAGCGCGTGGGCCTGCAGGCCGATGCCACGGCGCTGGCGGGCTACATCTCCGTCCAGCGCAACGTGCTGGGCGCCCCGGCGTTCGACGACCGCGCCCGCCAGATCCTCAGCCAGGGCCAGGCGCAGATCCAGCGCGGCCTGCGCGAGGCATTCCTGATCGACGCCAACGGCGAGATCGTGGCCCGCGGCGAACGCTCCTACCTGTTCGATTACGAACGCCCCACGGATGACGAGATCGCCGAAGCGCGCGACGGCGGGATCGTCCTGATCCGCGACTGGGACAACAACGAGTTTCGCGCGCTGGTCCCGATCCGGGGCTATTCCGGGCATTTCCTGTATGTCACCCGCCTCGTCGACGGCACGCTCCTGCAACTGCTCGACGAGACCGAGAAGACCGCCCAGTTCTACCAGCAGAAAGAGACCGAACGCGGCCGCGTCCTGTTCGACTTCGCGCTGCTCTACCTCGGGTTCGCGGTCCTTCTGATCCTCGCCTCGGTCTGGCTGGGCCTGTGGTTCGCCGAACGCCTGTCGCGCCCGGTCGGGCGGCTGACGGGGGCGGCGCAGCAGGTGGGTGCGGGCAATCTGGACGTGCGCGTGTTTGAAGAGGAAGCCGACGACGAGATCGCGCTTTTGTCACGCTATTTCAACCAGATGACGCGCCAACTTAAAGGTCAGCGTGAAACGCTCCTGACCAATACCGAACAGATCGAACGCCGCCGGCGCCTGTTCGATTCGGTGCTCAGTTCGGTGACGTCGGGCGTGGTCGGGCTCGACCCCGAAGGCCGCGTCACCTTCGTCAACCGCTCCGCCCAGCGTCTGCTCGACTGGAAGGATGACCAGCAATCGGTCGCGCTGGCACTGGCGGTGCCCGAATTCGGTGCGCTGTTCGACCAGCTGCTCGACGGGCAGGTTGCCTTCGTGCAGGACGAGATCAAGGTCAGCCGCGCGGGCAAGATGGAAAACCTGCTGGTGCGCATGGCCCGGCGGATCGGGTCGGAAGGCCAGATCGAAGGCTACGTGGTCGCCTTCGACGACGTGACCGACCTTGTCAGCGCCCAGCGCATGGCGGCATGGGGCGACGTCGCCCGCCGCATCGCGCATGAAATCAAGAACCCGCTGACGCCCATCCAGCTGTCGGCCGAGCGGATCAAGCGCAAGTTCTCCTCCCGCGTCGGCGAAGAGAGTGACCAGCTTGAACAGATGACCGACGTGATCGTGCGGCAAACCAACGACCTGCGCCGCATCGTCGACGAATTCTCGAAATTCGCGCGCATGCCCGAACCGGTGCTGAAGGTGCACGACATCGCCGAGCTTCTGAACGGCGCGGTGATGCTGCAGGATGCGGGCCAACCCGATGTGCGCTTTGTCGCCGACATCGCCCGCGGCCCGATCCTTGCCGACGTGGACGACACCATGATCAGCCAGGCCTTCACGAACCTGATGAAGAACGCCGGCGAAGCCACGGAAACCTATGCCGAAAAGACCGGCGAGGAAGGCTACGTCCCCGAGGTGCGCGTCTCCTGCGAGGCGGACGAGACCGGCGTGACGATCACCATCTCGGACAACGGCATCGGTCTGCCCGAAGACCGCGCGCGGCTGTTCGAGCCGTACGTGACGACGCGCGACAAGGGCACGGGGCTGGGCCTGCCCATCGTGAAGAAGATCATCGAAGAGCATGGCGGCACGCTCACGCTCGAAGATGCGGAACAATTCGACGGAACGGCCCATCAAGGGGCCAAAGCCATCATCCGCCTGCCTTTGGCGGAGACGGCACAACAACAACAACAACAAAAGGTGTGAGGACCAGGACATGAGCGACATTCTTATCGTCGACGACGAGCGGGACATCCGGGAATTGATATCGGACATCCTCAAGGACGAGGGGTTCACGACCCGTCTGGCAGGCAATTCCGACGAGTGCATGAACGCGATCAACGCCGAACCCCCGGCGCTGCTGATCCTCGACATCTGGCTCAAGGACAGCCGCATGGACGGGATCGACATCCTCAAGACCGTCAAGCGCGACAATCCCGGCGTGCCAGTCGTCATCATCTCGGGCCACGGCAATATCGAGATCGCGGTCGCCGCGATCAAGCAGGGCGCCTACGACTTCATCGAGAAACCGTTCAACATCGACCAGCTTCTGGTGGTGATCCGCCGCGCGATGGAAACCTCGCGCCTGCGCCGCGAGAACCAGCAACTCAAACGCCGCGACGTGGCCGCAAGCGAGATGATCGGCGAAAGCGCGGCCTTCCGCATGCTGATCAGCCATCTCGACAAGGTGACCAAGTCGAACGGGCGGGTGATGCTGTCGGGTCCCGCCGGGTCGGGCAAGGAAATCGCCGCGCGCTACATCCATGCCAATTCCGGCCGCAAGGACGCGCCCTTCGTGACCGTCAACTGCGCTTCGATCGAGCCCGACACGATGGAAGAGGTCCTGTTCGGGCGCGAGGGCGGCGAACGCGGGATCGAACCCGGCCTTCTGGAACAGGCGCATGGCGGCGTGATCTATTTCGACGAGGTCGCGGACATGCCGCTGGGCACCCAGTCCAAGATCCTGCGCGTGCTGGTCGACCAGCAATTCACGCGGGTGGGCGGCACCGACAAGGTACGCGTCGACCTGCGGGTGATCTCGTCCACCAACCGCGACCTCGCGCAGGCCATCGCCGACGGCACGCTGCGGCGCGAGTTGTACCACCGCCTGAACGTGGTGCCGATCACCGTGCCCAGCCTCGAGGACCGGCGCGAGGATATCCCGCTTCTGGCCAAGTATTTCATCGACCATTGCCACAAGAGCCAGGGCCTGCCGCAACGCGACCTCGCCGAGGACGCGGTGGCCCTGATGCAGACGATGATCTGGCCGGGCAACGTGCGCCAGCTGAAGAACCTTGTCGAACGGGTGCTGATCCTCGGCGACGGCACCGGCCCGATCGAGGCGCGGGAATTGCCGCAGGAAGCCGAGGGCGGGGATGACGATGGCCGCGTGGTGCTGGCAGGCGCCTTGGCAACGCTGCCCCTGCGCGAGGCCCGCGAGGCGTTCGAACGCGAATACCTGCTGACCCAGATCAACCGCTTCGGCGGCAATATCAGCCGCACCGCCAATTTCGTCGGGATGGAGCGATCGGCCCTGCACCGCAAGCTGAAGTCACTGGGCGTGGTGACCACGTCCAAGGCCGGCGCGCGCATCGCCCGCGTCGACGACGACGAACGACAGGCGGGCTGAGCCGCGCAAAAAGTTCGTACGAACTTTTTTGCGCTCTGGATGAGACTGCAAAAAGAGGTCGAGAGACCTCTTTTCCCGCGTCACCTCAACTGTTCGAAATCGCTTCCTCGTCGCACAGGACCTGCATGTAGTCCTCCATCGCGCGGGCATGCTCGTCCTGCCTGGCCGGCGCCGGGGCAGGGCGGTCGGCCGCCTGCTGCCGGGCGAGGCCGGGAATTCCGGCGGTGTCGTTGGTGAAGTGCCGGAAGAACATCGACATCACGTGCCGCACACCCTGTTCCGTCACCTCGCGCCGGTCCTCGGCATAGTAGCGTCCGCGCGTATGCGGGCTGGTGATGATCTCGAACGACGGGAAATAGAGGCAATCCTCGACCGTCCGGGCCGCCTTTTCCGCCGCGATCCGCAGCACCGCCTTCGACCACGTGGTCGACACGAACACGTGCCGGTCCTCCATCGTCGCGTTCAGCGGCACCGGTGACACCGTCAGGATGAACTTCACGTCCGGGTTCTTCTCCCGGATCATGTCGAGCGCCTCTTTCAGGTCGGCATAGGTTTCGGTCTCGTCGAAGTTGCGGAATTCATAGATCTCGGGATCGTATGTGCCGCCCGCCACGCCCGGCGCCAGCGGGTAGACCGCGCCGTCGCGCCGGTCGGCCCAGCATTCGGTCAGCCCAAGGGTGAAGACGAACACATCGGCGCTTTCCAGCGCGTCGCGCACGGCGGCAAGGTGCTGCACGCGGTCGGCGGCAAGCTCGGCCTCGCTGGCATAGCCGCCGGGCTGGATCTGCGGGCGGAACGGATCGACGACAGATACCCCGTCACGCCCGGGCCAGGCCTGATCGATCGGCTCGAAGTCGCCATAAGCGCGCTGGATCAGCTGTTTCAGCTGCCGCGTGGTGTAGAGGTTGCCGTACCGGGCCGAGAACAGGCCGTAATTGTTGGCCTTCGCGACCGGTTTCTGCACGATCGGATGCGCCGGTTCGGCGATGTAGTGGTTGTAGCCCGAATCGTTCAGCACCCGCGCGAGGTGCTGCGCGAAACAGCTGCCCGCCGTGACCACCTTGGCGTCCCGGCTCAGCCGGTAGGGCGCGTCGGGCACCGGATCGAACTGCCGGGGGCGTTCGATGCCGGGGTCTTTTTTCCAGAACTGGCGGTCGGGCAGGCCGATATAGGGATGTTTGCGGCTCATGCGGCCTCCGTTTCGCTGGTCGCGGCGGCGATGATCTTGTCCAGCATCATGCGGCCGTATTCGCGGGTGCCATGGGTGATGTCATTGCTCAACTCTTCCTTCAGGAACCCGTCGGCGGTGAGCGCGGCCTCGGGTGCCGTCACGAAGCTTGCCCCGTACTGGCGTGCCTCGTCATGCATCAGCTCGACCAGCGCGACATAGGCCGCGAGCCGCGAGCCGGGATCGCCGACGCCGTTCTTGACGAGGTTGGCCATGTTCTTCCGGACATGCCCGGCCAGTTGCCCCTTGTCCTCGATCGGGGGCGGCGTCGCGGCCATCACGACACGCGCGTCGGGAAACATCTCTACCGCGCCCCGGATCAAGGGCTGCGAATTCTCGCGCCGCTGCCGCAGCGATGACAGGATGACCTGGTAGGGCAGGAAGGTCTTGCCCGCCACATCGTCCGGGATCGCCCCCGTCCGGGGGTTCACCGTCCAGAACGGTTGCGGATGGTTGAACAGCGCGAAGGTGTTGTGCTCGTTGCCGTTGATCATCAACACGAGGACGTCGGGATCGGGATTGTCCAGTTCCGACCGCATCACCAGCCCGGTCTTGGTATCGATCTTGCGGGCGGCGTCGGCCTTTGTCTCGGCAAGGCTGTCCATCAGCGGGACAACCTCGACCATTCCCTTTTCCGAGTCAGTGACAGCCTGCATAAGCGCAATGGTGTGGCTGCGCCCGAGGATGAGAATTTTCTTGTCCATTATCAGCAATCGCAAGTTTTTGATTGTGCGAAAGTATCAAACGCGAGGTTACAGTTAAAGCCAATTCCCGATAGCCAACGTCGCACGGCATCAATATGCTGCATGTTCGGACACCGGAGCGATGTGAACGGATGAAGGTCATTATATGCGGCGCGGGGCAGGTGGGCTGGCAGATCGCCCGCCACCTGTCGGGAGAGCGCAACGACGTCACCGTCGTCGACAACAATCCCGATCTCGTCCACCGCGCCACCGACACGCTCGACGTGCAGGGCATCACCGGGTTCGCCAGCTACCCCGACATCCTGCAGCGCGCCGGCGCGCGCGATGCCGACATGATCATCGCCGCCACCCATTCCGACGAGGTCAACATGGTCACCTGCCAGGTGGCCCATTCGATTTTCGAGATCCCGCGCAAGATCGCCCGGCTCAGGGCGCAAAGCTACCTCACCGCGATCTACTCCGATCTCTACCGGCGCGAGCACATGCCGATCGACGTCGTCATCAGCCCCGAGCGGGAGGTCGCGGCGGCGGCCCTGCGGCGGTTGAGCGTGCCCGCCGCCTTTGACACCGAACAATTCCTCGACGGGAAGGTGCAGTTACTGGGCCTGACCATCGACGATGACTGCCCCATCGCCAACACGCCCTTGCGGCAGCTGAACGACCTCTTCACCACGCTGCGCGCCATCGTCGTCGGCGTGCGGCGCGACGGACGCCTGTTCGCGCCCGAACCGCGCGACCAGCTGTTTCCCGGCGACAGCACCTACATCATCGCGCATGTGGACGACGTGCCCCGCACGCTGGAAATCTTCGGCAAGCCGCACCACAAGCAGGAACGCGTCGTGCTGATCGGTGGCGGCAACGTGGGCCTCGCCGTCGCGACCGAGCTTGAAAGCCGCTCGGACCGCATCCGCGCCAAGGTGATCGAGAAGAACCGCGCCTGTGCCGAACACGCCGCCGACATCCTCGAACGCACCATCGTGCTCAACGGTGACGGGCTCGACATCTCGCTTCTGCAAGAGGCCAACATATCCCGCGCCGACGCGGTGCTGGCGGTGACCGATGACGACAAAACCAACCTTCTGACGTCGGTCCGGGCGAAATCGCTCGGCTGCAAGATGGCCATCGCGCTGGTCAACGACCCGACCCTCGGGCCGATGATGGAGCCCCTGGGCATCGACGCCTATATCAACCCGCGCGCCACCACCGTCAGCTCGATCCTGCGCCATATCCGGCACGGCCGTGTCCGCGCGCTTTACTCGGTGGGCGATGCCGAGGCCGAGGTGATCGAGGCAGAGGTGCTGTCGACCTCGCCCATTGCCGGCAGCGCGATCCGCGACGTGAACTTCCCCGAAGGCGTGCTGGTGGGCGCGATCCGCAAGGGGTCCGAGATCGTCAAACCCCTCGGCGGCACCCGGATCGAGGAAGGCGACGTGATCGTCATCTTCGCCATGGCCGCCGACGTGCCCGAGGTGGAACGCCTCTTCCAGGTCTCCATCGACTTCTTCTGATGGCCCGGTCGCGCGACACGACATGGCTTGCCGGCACGCCCTTCATCGTCGTGCTGAGCGGCATCACCTGCCTCGCCATGCTGGTCCCCGCGATCCATGCCAGCTGGGTGGAGGATTTCCACGCCGCGCGCACCTTCCTCTATGCCAGCATCCTCGGCAGCACGACCGTTCTGCTCATCGGCATCGCCACCGCCGCGCGGCCGCGGTCCCGGCGCGGGCTCGACCAGCTTTTGTCGCTGCTCGGCGCTTTCGTGCTGCTGCCCGCAATCATGGCCGTGCCGTTCTACGAGACCCTGCGCACCACCAGCTTCCTCAGCGCCTATGTCGAGATGGTGTCCTGCTTCACCACCACCGGGGCCGAGATGTTCGACCCCGAACGCCTCAGCCCCACGCTGCACCTCTGGCGGGCGCTGGTGGCGTGGATGGGCGGGCTTTTGATCTGGATCGCCGCTGCGGCGATCCTCGCGCCCCGCCACCTCGGCGGGTTCGAGGTCACGACCTCGGCGGAACCGGGGCAGGGGCTGGTCGGCACCGGGTACCAGCGCCGGGCGACCACCGCCACGCGCCTGATGCGGGTCACCACGCGGCTCGCCCCGGTCTATGCCGGGCTGACACTGGGCCTCTGGGCCAGCCTCGTGGCGCTTGGCGACACGCCGCTGGTCGCCTTCGTGCATGCCACTTCCACGCTTTCGACCTCGGGCATCTCGGCCATCGGCGGCGTGAGCGAGGCCGCCTCGGGCGTGGCCGGTGAACTGGTGATCGCGCTGTTCCTGCTGTTCGCCCTGTCGCGCCTGACCTTCTCCTCCGACACGGTCGTGGGTGCGCGCGAGGCGCTCTTCCGCGACCCCGAATTCCGGCTGGGGCTGAGCCTGATCGGCAGCGTCACGCTGTTTCTGTTCCTGCGCCACTGGATCGGCGCGATCGAGGTCTCCGACACCGATATCGGCGGCGCTGTGACCGCGCTCTGGGGTGCTACGTTCACGGTGCTGTCTTTCCTGACGACGACGGGCTTCGAAAGCCGTGACTGGTTTGCCGCGCAGAACTGGTCCGGCCTGCCCACGACGGGGCTTTTGCTCATGGGCCTCGCGCTGGTCGGCGGCGGCGTGGCCACCACCGCCGGCGGGGTCAAGCTCCTGCGCGTCTTCGTCCTCTTCCGCCACGGCCGGCGCGAGGTCGCCCGGCTGGTGCACCCCTCGATGGTCGGGGCCGCCATGGGCCAGTCCCGCCGTATCCGGCGGCAGGGCGCCTTCATCGCCTTCGTCTTCTTCATGCTCTTCGCGCTGTCGCTGGCGGTGTCCGCGCTGGCGCTCACCGCTTCGGGCCTCACCTTCGACGACGCCCTCGTGCTCAGCGTCGCGGCACTCAGCACCACCGGCCCGCTCGCCACCGCCGCCCCCGAAGCGCCCATCGTGCTGGCGCAACTCGGCGCCGTGGCCAAGCTGGTCTTCGCCGCCGCGATGATCCTCGGACGGCTCGAAACTTTGGCAATCATCGCGCTTTTGACGCCGGAATTGTGGCGCAACTGACACCGCGCGGTTTCCCGCGCGATTTCATGCTTTTGGGGGGTGGCACTTTTTTCGGGGTGCCGACATACTGCGCCCCGGATACGAGGGTGCCCATCCGGGCCGCAACAAAAATAAAGGCTACAGAACCAATGGCTTCGGACCGTCAGAACCTGCAGGACGCGTTTCTCAATCATGTCCGCAAAACCAAGGTGCCCGTCACCGTCTTCCTGATCAACGGCGTCAAGCTGCAGGGCGTCATCACGTGGTTCGACAATTTCTGCGTGCTCCTGCGCCGCGACGGACAGTCGCAGCTCGTCTACAAGCACGCGATCTCCACGATCATGCCCTCGCAGCCGATCAACCTCTACGAAGGTGAAGGCGAGAGTTGAGCTCGACGCCCCCGCACGGCACCGGCCGCGCGCCCACGCGCGCCTGGGTCTTGCACCCCGACATCACGTCCGAACGCCGCCCGCGCGAGGCGGCGTTGGCCTTGGAAGAGGCCGTGTCGCTGGCCGCGGCACTCCCCGATCTCGACGTGGCGGGTGACACCATCGTGCGGCTCGCCCGCGCCCATCCCGGCATGCTCTTCGGCTCCGGCAAGATCGACGAGCTCAAGGCGCTGTTCGAGGCGCACGAGGTCGACCTCGTGCTGGTCGACGGCCCCGTCACGCCGGTCCAGCAACGCAACCTCGAAAAGGCATGGGGCGTCAAACTGCTCGACCGCACCGGCCTGATCCTCGAGATTTTCTCCGACCGCGCCGCCACCCGCGAAGGCGTGCTGCAGGTCGACATGGCGGCGCTCAGCTACCAGCGCACCCGGCTGGTGCGCGCCTGGACCCACCTCGAACGGCAACGCGGCGGGCTCGGCTTCGTCGGCGGCCCCGGCGAGACCCAGATCGAGGCCGACCGCCGCGCCATCGACGACCAGCTGGTGCGCCTGCGCCGCCAGCTCGACAAGGTGGTGAAAACCCGCGACCTGCACCGCAAGGCCCGCGCCAAGGTGCCGTACCCGATCGTGGCGCTGGTGGGCTACACCAACGCCGGCAAGTCCACGCTCTTCAACCGCCTCACCGGGGCCGAGGTCATGGCGAAAGACATGCTCTTCGCCACGCTCGACCCCACCATGCGGGCGGTGCAGCTTCCCGGCGGGCCCGAAGTCATCCTCAGCGACACTGTTGGCTTCATCTCCGATCTGCCCACCGAACTGGTCGCCGCCTTCCGCGCCACCCTCGAAGAGGTCCGCGCCGCCGACCTCATCTGCCACGTGCGCGACATCTCCCACCCCGAGACCGAGGAACAGGCCGCCGATGTCGACGCGATCCTCGCCAGCCTCGGCGTCGACGACACCCGCCCGCGGCTGGAAATCTGGAACAAGCTCGACCGCCTCGATCCGGAAGCCCGCGCCGCCGCCATCGCCCGCGCCGACCGCGACCCGGACGTCCGCCTCGTCTCCGCGCTGACCGGCGACGGCATCGCGCCGCTCATCGCCGCCATCGACGCCGCGCTCGCCGCCGACATGACCGAGGAACAGCTGCACCTCACCTTCGACCAGGGCCGCGCCCGCGCCTGGCTCTTCGACCAGGGCATCGTGCAATCGGAAATACAGACCGAGGACGGCTTCGACCTGACCGTGCGCTGGACCCCCCGGCAAGCCGCCCGGTTCGCCACCCTCTGACCCACCCGCGCACCTCACCCCGAGGGTCACCAACACCCCACCCGCACTTCTTCGGTTTAAAAATACCTCGGGGAGCGCGAGGGGCCGCGCCCCTCGTCCGGGGGTGTGGGGGCCTGCCCCCACGCGGGAAGAGCATGCCGCAGGCATTCGTTCCGATCTCAGAGCGGGCGGATTTTCAGGCGGGTGATGCGGTTGGCCTGTTTCGACAGGACCTCGAACCGGAACCCGTGGAAGGAAAAGACCTGGCCGGCCTGGGGGATGGCCTGGGCTTCGTGGATGACAAGGCCCGCCACCGTGTTGGCCTCGTCATCGGGGAGCGACCAGTCGCAGGCGCGGTTCAGGTCGCGGATGGTCATGGCGCCGTCGACAAGGAAGTGGCCGTCATCGGTGCGGCCCACCTCCTCTTCGGTGCCGGAATCGAACTCGTCGGTGATCTCGCCCACGATCTCTTCGAGGATGTCTTCCAGAGTGATCAGCCCCTGAAGCGCGCCGTATTCGTCCACCACCAGCGCAAAGTGCGTGTGGCGGCGCAGGAACTGGCGCATCTGGTCGTCGAGCGTCGTGGTTTCCGGCACGAAATAGGGCGCCATCATCACGTCTTTCAGGTCGAACCCTTTCAGCGCGGCCTCGGTCGGGACGCTGCCCTGGATCAGCTTGTACATGCCGCGCAGCAGGTCCTTCGCGTGCACGAGGCCGATGATGTTCTCGGGGTCGTCGCGGAAGACGGGCAGGCGGGTATGCGAGGATTCAAGGCACTGGGTCAGGATGTCGAGCGGCGGGTTGTCGGCATCGATCATCTCGATCTTCGAGCGGTGAAGCATGATTTCCTCCACCGTCCGCTCGGCGAGGTCCAGCGCGCCGAGGATGCGGTCGCGGTCCTCCTTTTCCACCACGCCCTCGGAATGGCCGAGGTTCAGCGCGCCCTCGATCTCCTCGCGCACGGCGAGGATGTGGCTGTCGGGATCGGTGCGCACGCCGAAGACGCGCAGCACGCCGCGCACCAGCAGGCGCACGGCGCTCACGATCGGGGCAAAGATGGTCACGACGAAGGCGATGGGGCGCGACACGGCAGAGGCCGCGCTTTCGGCGTTGGTGATGGCATAGGTCTTGGGCAGCACCTCGGCGAAGATCAGGATCAGCGCGGTCATCACCAGCGTCGCCACCACGACGCCGCTATCGGCCAGCACGCTGGCGATCAGCGTGGTGGCCAGCGACGTGGCAAGGATGTTGACGAGGTTGTTGCCCAAGAGAACCGACCCGATCAGCCGTTCGCTGTCCTCGGTGATCGCAAGCGCGCGGGCGGCGCCGGCATCGCCCTTGTCGGCGCGCGCGCGCAGCTTGCCGCGCGACGCCGCCGTCAGCGCGGTTTCCGAGCCGGAGAAGAAGCCCGAGCAGACCAGCAACAGCAGGATCGCCGCCACCTGTATCCAGAACGCGCTATCAAGTGTTGGTGACACGGGGTCCATGCGGCTTGCCTTTCATGCTGCTCCCCGTCTTATGGGTATGGTCCCGCGCCTGATCAAGTGCGCGGGCGGGAGGCTTGATGATCACGCGCGACCTGGGAGTGCTGGACGGCCCGGTTCTGTTGTATGGCGGGCCTTATTCCAACGCGGCGGCGACGCGCGCGGTTCTGGACGAGGCCGATCACCGCGGCATCCCGGTGAAGCACCGGATCTGCACCGGCGATGTCGTCGCCTATGGCGGTGCGCCGCGCCGCACGGTCGGACTTGTCCGGCAACGCGGTGGCACGGTCGTCGCCGGCAATGTCGAGAAGCAACTCGCCGCCGGCGCAGACGGGTGCGGCTGCGGATTTGCGCCGGGTACGACCTGCGATGCGCTGTCCGGGGCATGGTATGCCCATGCCGACGAGGCCTGCGGGGACGACATCCGGGGCTGGATGCGCGGCTTGCCCGATCTGGTCACGTTCCGGCACGGGCAGAGCCGCGTCGCGGTCCTGCATGGCGGGGTGACCGACATTGCGCGCTTCCTGTTCGAAACCTCGCCCGAGGACGCGTTCCGTGAAGAGATCGCCGCGCTGCATCGCGCTGTTGGCGCGGTCGACATGGTCGTTGCGGGGCATAGCGGGCTGCCGTTCCTGCGCCGGATCGGCGGCATCACGTGGGTCAACGCGGGCGCGATCGGCCTGCCGGCCCATGACGGGCGGCCCGTGACCTCGTTTGCCATCCTCGACGATGGTGGCGCCGCAATCCATCCGCTGGCCTACGACATCGCGTCCGCCATTGCCGACATGCACGCGGCGGGGCTGACGCAGGGCTATGACGAGACGCTCCGCACCGGCTGGTGGCCGTCAGAGGACGTCCTGCCGCCGGACTTGCGCCGCGCAACGCGCATGCGGGCCTAGGTCAGTCGTCTTTCGCCAGCGGGTGATGATCGAGCACGAGGTCCTTCAGCCGGTCTTCCAGCACGTGGGTATAGATCTCGGTCGTGGACACGTCGGCATGACCCAGCAGCGTCTGGATCGACCGAAGGTCGGCCCCGCCCGCCAGAAGGTGCGTGGCAAAGGCGTGGCGCAGCGTGTGGGGCGTGACCTTGTCGGGGGCGATCCCGGCAAACACGGCGAGGTCCTTGATCAGCAGGTAGAACCGGTGCCGCGTCAGGTGACCGGCCTTGCCGCGTGATGGAAAGAGGTAGGGCGAGGATGGTTTGCCCGCCTTGCGCCCGCTCTCCTCTGCCGTGTCGCGCAGCACCAGCCAGTCCGACAGGGCCAGTCGCGCATCGGGGGACAGGGGCACCATGCGCTCCTTGCCGCCCTTGCCGAGGATGAGCAGAAGCTGCGGATTGCCGCGCGCGGCAGAGACGGGCAGGGACACAAGCTCGGTCACCCGCATGCCCGTGGCGTAAAGCACCTGCATCAGGCAGGTGTTGCGCACCCGGTCGGCATGGGACCGGCCCACGCTGCCCGCCGCGCGCATCAGCGCGTCGACCTCGTCGACGCTGAGCGTCTTGGGCAGGCGCTTGTCGCGGCCGGGGCCCGAGATCTGGACTGCGGGGTTCACCTCGCGCCAGCCCTCGTCGAAGGCGAAGCGGTAGAGTTGCTTGATCGCCGACAGCCGCCGCGCGCGGGTGGATTTGGCAAGGCCCTGCGCGTCGCAATGCACGAGGTAATCCTCGACATCCCTGCGTTCGGCGGTTGCAAAAGAGGACGCGCGCCCATCCAGCCAGTCGCCGAAATCCTTCAGGTCGCGGGCATAGGCGAGTTGGGTGTTGGTGGCCGCGCCCAGTTCGGCCGCCTGCGCCTCGACAAAGGAGGCGATCCACTGGCGGTCCTGCGCGGGGGCCGCCATCATGCGCCCCGGTCCAGCAGCAAAAGCTCGAACCCCGCCTGCCGCGCCACGTCTTCGAGGCCCACGGCGCGGAAGGTCGCGATGGCATCACCCGCCTCGCGCGGATCGCCGGTCTGTCCCGCGAGGTAGAGCGCCATGGCGCGCAGGATCAACTCGCCCAGCTTGCCCTCCTCGCGCAGCGAGGCCAGCGCCGGGGGCAGGGGAAGCGTGCCGAAGCCCCGCGCCACGGCCTTCTCGGTCGCGGTGGCTGCCGCCTTGTCCATGCCGGGACTATCGCCCGTGGCTAAGGCGGCGGCAAAGGCGCGTTCCCCGGTGGCAAGGCCGGCGGCGGCGGTTTCGTACATGTCCGACAGCAGGGTCACGTCCAGCGCGACCTCGCGCGCGGCGCCGGACAGGTTGGCGTTCAGCAGCGCGGGCGCCATGTGCTGGGCAAAGGCGCCGTCCAGCCGGGCATCGCGCATCATCGGCCATGCCCGCAACAGCGCGGCCCCGGCGGCGGCGTCCCGGCCCTCGTCCAGCGCGGTCTGCAAGCGCTGCACCGCCGCCACCCGGTCCCACACCCCGCCCGAGGCCGACGGCCGCCGCGCTAGGTAGAACCCGAAAAGCCGCGAGGGTGGCAGCGCACCCACGGCGGTCAGCCGTTCGGCGGCGTCGATCTGCGCCTTCCACCCGGCATCCCCGCCAAGGTCGCGCACGGAATGGCCGGGCGGCAGGTCGGTGGGCGCGATGGGCAGGCCGAGCGCCTCGTACAGGCGCACGTCAAGCGGCGTGGGACGGCGTGGAATGGCGGGCGGGTCCACCTCTTCGGCGAGTTCGGGGTCGAGGAACAGCGCCAGAAGCTGCGCGCGGTCATCGGAAATCGCACCCAGCAGCGCCGCGGTGTTTAGCACGGTTGCCGCCGCCTGCCAGTCGCCGTCCCGTGCAAGGCAGAAGACGCGCGCCGCGTAGTCCCGCGCAAGGTGCGGTGCCGCGGCAAGGCGCGTGCAGGCGGCATCGGTCTGGTCGGTCAGCAGGGCAAGGTCGAAATAGACGTCGAACAGGTCCGGCCCGTCGATGCCTGCACGTTCGACAAGGGCGAGCGCCTGGTCAACCGCGCCCATCGCCTTCAGCTTGTCGGCGCGGGCGGCGAGGAACGCACCGGCGGTCGGGACGCCGAGGGGCGGGTTGGCCTCGGCCAGCAGGAGCCGCAGCATCAGGCGCTGCATGACCGGGCTCGCGCCGGTATCGAGCGCTTGCAGAAGCGGGGTCAGCGTGTCGAACCCCGTCCCGCGCCAGAGGGTCAGGGGAAAGCCGGTCACGCCCGGTGCCAGGAGGCCCGCCGCATCCGGCGTCACCGCGCCAAGGGGCTGCACCTGCACGCGGGGCCGGGTGGCGTCATCCGTCACGGGCGGTTCGTCCACCGGTGGCTTGGCGACGGGCGTGGCGTCGGGCGGGATGACGGGAATGTCGAGCGGCGGGCGCGTCAGCCAGTCGATCACGGCCAGCGGGTCCTCCTCCTGCGCCGCGGCGAAGGACGGGATCAGCGCGATGCCCAGCAGGGCAATGGCGCGATCAATCGACGGCCAGCGACAGCGGTACACGGATTTCACGTTTTTCCGCCGAAAAGTCGGCCCCCAGGAACGGCCCGACATAGGCATAGGCCACAAGCGCCACGAATCCCAACACTGCGAGATATATCAACCACTTCAGTATCCGACCCATGGTGATGCGCCTTGGACTGCCCGTCTTTTGCAAGTTTTATATATGGCCTTTGGGTGAAGTTCACGTCATTCAGGGCGGGATACGGAAAATTGGGCAAGGCATGGCCGAAGACGGGGCAACGCGGGACGGAAAACTGCGCCTGAAGAAGACGGTGGCGCTGGTCGGCATGATGGGTGCGGGCAAGACGGCGGTGGGCCGCGCGCTGGCCGCGCGCCTTGGCGTGCCGTTCCTCGATTCCGATTCCGAGATCGAACAGGCCGCCGCCATGTCCATCGCCGAGATCTTCGCCCGCGATGGCGAGCCCTTCTTCCGCGAGCGGGAATACGAGGTGATCGCGCGCCTGCTGGAGGAAGAACGCGGCATCCTGTCGACCGGCGGCGGCGCGTTCCTTGCCGAGGCCACGCGCAATGTGATCTCGGACAAGGGCGTGTCGCTGTGGCTCAACGCCGATCTCGACCTGTTGTGGAACCGGGTGAAGCACCGCGACACGCGGCCCCTGCTGCGTACGCCGGACCCCTACGCGACGCTCAAGCAAATCTACGAGGCGCGGGTGCCGGTCTATGCGCTGGCCGACATCTCGGTCACCTCGCGGCCCGAATACGCGATCGAGGACATGGTCGACCAGGTCATCGACGCGCTGAAGGCCCGCCCCGACGTACTGGAGACCCTGTGATGGACATCGTTCACGTGCCACTGGGCGCGCGCGCCTATGACATCCTGATCGGTCCCGGCCTGATCGAACAGGCGGGCACGCATGTCGCGCCGCTCCTGCGCCGCGCGCGGGTCGCGATCGTGACCGACGAGACGGTCGCGCCCCTGCATCTTGGCCCGCTGCAGGACGGTCTGCGCGGCGGCGGGATCGACAGCGTCGCGCTGACGCTTCCGGCGGGCGAGGCGACGAAAAGCTGGCCTCACCTGACGCGCACGGTCGAATGGCTTCTGGAACAGAAGATCGAGCGTAACGACGTGGTCGTGGCACTTGGTGGTGGCGTGATCGGAGACCTCGTGGGGTTCGCCTGCGCCATCCTTCGGCGCGGCGTGGCCTGCCTGCAGGTACCGACGACGCTGCTGGCGCAGGTGGACAGTTCGGTCGGGGGCAAGACGGCGATCAACTCGTCCTTCGGCAAGAACCTGATCGGGGCCTTTCACCAGCCGGTGCGCGTGCTGGCGGACCTGTCGGTTCTGGACACGCTTGCGCCCCGCGATTTCCTCGCAGGCTATGGCGAGGTCGTGAAATACGGGCTGCTGGGGGACGCGGCCTTCTTCGAGTGGCTGGAACAGAACGGCCCGGCCATGGCCGCGGGCGACGTGGCGGCGCGCGGATACGCGGTGCGCCGGTCCTGCGAGATGAAGGCCGAGATCGTCACGCGAGACGAGACCGAGCAGGGCGACCGCGCGCTTCTGAACCTCGGCCATACCTTCTGCCACGCGCTGGAGGCCGCGACGGGATATTCCGACCGGCTCCTGCACGGCGAAGGCGTGGCGATCGGGTGCGGGCTGGCCTTCGATCTGTCGGCGCGGATGGGTCTTTGCCCGCAGGAAGCGCCCAGCCGGGTAGGCGCGCACCTGTCGGCGATGGGGATGGCGGCGACGCTGGCCGACATCCCCGGCGACTTGCCGGGCGCCGACGCGCTGCTCGACCTCATGGCGCAGGACAAGAAGGTGGTGGACGGGCAGATGCGGTATATCCTTGCCCGCGACATCGGCGACGCCTTCGTGGCGACCGACGTGCCGCGAGACGCGGTGCGCGCGGTGTTGCAGGACGCGCTGGCGGCACGGGCCTAGGGGCGGCGGATCACCAGCCCGCCTTTGTCTTCGCGGTTGAACCCGACCTTTTCGTAGAACCCGAGCACCTTTTCGGCGTCCGCCGGGGTCAGCGGACGCGTGTCGATCTGCCTCAGAACGGGATCTCGTCGTCCATGTCGCGGGACGGTGCGGGCGAGGGCGCGCCGCCGCGATCCATGTCGCCGTAGGGATCGTTGCCGACCTGGCCGCCGCCACCGCCATAGCTGCCGCCACCGCCGCTGCCGCCATCGCGTCCGTCCAGCATCGTCAGTTCAGACTTGTAGGGGCGCAGCACCACCTCGGTCGAATACCGGTCCTGGCCGGACTGGTCCTGCCATTTGCGGGTTTCCAGCTGGCCCTCGATATACACTTTGGAACCCTTGCGCAGGTATTGCTCGGCCACGCGGGCCAGCGGTTCCGAGAAGATGGCGACCGAATGCCACTCGGTCCGTTCGCGGCGCTCGCCGGTGTTGCGGTCCTTCCAGGTCTCGGATGTGGCGATGCGCAGGTTGCAGACCTTGCCGCCGTTCTGGAACGTCCGCACCTCGGGGTCGCGCCCCAGATTGCCGATCAGGATCACCTTGTTGACCGAACCCGCCATGTCTTTCCCCCGTCTGTGTGGCTCCCGGTCGAATCCGGGTCGTGTCGTTCTACACTGGCGGGAGGATGGTTAATAGGCCATGAACCACCGTTGAAGGCGCCGGAAACGAGGCCCGCGCCTCAATTTCAACCGGCAGGGTGTTCTTTGACACCGGATCGCGTATACAGTTCTGAAAACAATAAGCGGTATGGGGACGGCATGCGGTTTCTTGCGTTCTGTGCGGGGTGTGTTCTGGCGAGTGTGGCATCGGTTTCGGATGCGGAAACACTGTCGTCGAAATCGCGAATCCTGCTCTTCAAATCCCAGACAAAGCTCCTCGATAACCGGGCACAGCAGCAATACAACAACTCGGTTCGCTTGCAGCCGCCCAAGGTCGTCACCCCCACGAAATGGGACACCGATCCCGGCTTCAACAAGAAGTATCGCGGCAAATACAAGGGCATATACCTGCCCATGGCGCGGTCGGCCGCGCGCCGTCACGGCATCCCCGAGGATCTGTTCCTGCGCCTGATCCAGCAGGAATCCGGCTGGAACCCGACGGCGAAATCGCACAAGGGCGCCTATGGTCTTGCCCAGCTGATGCCCGGCACGGCGCGGTACCTTGGCGTTGATCCGAAGGTCCCGGCGCAGAACCTCGACGGCGGGGCGCGCTATTTGAAAGAGCAGTACCGCAAGTTCAAATCGTGGCGCCTGGCGCTGGCGGCCTACAATGCCGGGCCCGGCGCGGTTGAGAAACACGGCGGCATTCCGCCGTTCCGCGAAACCCGCAATTACGTTCGCATCATCTACGGCAGCTGAACCGCTTCAGCGCGACCGGCAGAAACAGGCGGCGGCAATCCCGGCATCGGCGCGCGCGGTGGCCTGTGCCAGCTGCGCGCGGATATGACGGCGTTCAACCTCTTCACCCCGCGCTTCAAGACATTCGTCCAACCCCTTGAGCGCCCATATGTTTCCGGGATGCTGACAGGCGCGGGGCAGGGTGCCGTCCAACCCCAGGTCGGCGCGGAAGACAGCCTCTGCCTCGGCCCAGTGTCCCTGTTCGGCAAGCAGGGCGCCAAGGGGATGGCGCGTGGGCATCATCCAGCCCCACGGCTCGTCGTAATGAAGCGCGTCATCAAGCTCGACCGCGCGCCGCAACCGCGTGAAGGCCGCGTCGTAAGCGCCTTCGTGGTACAGGATTTCTCCCCACATCACCTCGGTCGCGATGGTGTTCAGATCGGCGCAGCTGTTGTTGAAAAGCACCCGCGCCTCGGGCACGGCATCGCGCGCCGCTTCGAACGCGGCGGCTTCATTACGCGCTGCTGCCGCCGCGCCGGTATTGGCAAGCGCCACCGCGCGGGCATATCGCTGCGCTGCATGGGTCTGGGCATAAAGCGCGATATCCTCGGGGAACGGCTGTTCCAGTATCTCCTCCCACATGCCGAACCGCACCATCGCGTGCTGTTTCTTCGCGGCAAAGGCTTCGAACCAGTCGGCATAGGTGTCGAGAAACGAGCGTGACATGGCGCCGATCAGGCGGTCTCCCATCTCAAGCGCGATCCGTTTTTGTCCAAGAAACATAGCGCCGTAAAGCGTGAAGCTCATGTTGTGCAGGCAGTAGAGCATGTAGAAACCCTCGCTGCCCGCGTAGTCGCGGTAAAGGTCGTCCTGAACGATGGCGGCAAGGTTGCGCGCGACGGTGGTGTGGTAATCGCCGCATTGCACGTCGATATGCGTGCCCATGTGGATCAGGTGCCCCGAAGCCGGCACAACCGTCGCCAACCGGTCGCCATGCCGCAGCGCCCGTTCCGGCGTGGCGGATTGCTCCATCAGGTGCACGTACATGTGCAGAAGGCCGGGATGGTCCCATGCCTCGGGACGTTCGAACGCCGACTCGAGCGTTGCCTGAACCCGCCGAGTATCGGCCACGTCGCTGGGGGCGCCGGTGCGCCAGTCCCACAAGGCCCAGGGCGCGCGGTTCATTTCCGCCTCGGCATAGAGGCAGATGATGTCGAGGTCGTGGGGATAGGCGTCAAGGCACCCCGCCATCGCGCGTGCATAGGCGGCGTGGAAGGGCGCGTAATCCTCCGGGACGTCGCGCGGATAGCGCTGGCGGAGCGCGGCGATCAGGGCCGCGGTAGGCGCATCGGCCTGCATCGCCTCGGCCCGGTCGAGCGCGTCGTTCGCCGTTTGCAGCATGGCGGGCCGTTCGGCAGGCCCGAAATCTTCCCACACCTTGTTGTAGTTGGGCCCGACCGCATAGGCGATGCCCCACAACGACATGGCGCAGCCCGGATCGGCGGCAAGCGCGCGTTCGAAACAGGCGATCGCTTCCTCGTGGTTGTACCCGTAAGTCCAGACGAGGCCCCGGTCGAACCATGTCTGCGCCTCCGGGACGTCGGAAACCGCCCGGCCATGCGTGCCCAAGTCAAAATAATCCATGCGCGCCCCCGTTCCCTTTCAGGAGGCTATCACGGTAGTACCTAATCGGTCACGCGCCCCGCGCAACCGGGCGCAGGTCCAGCTGCGCTGTCGCGATCAGACCGGCCTGCTGGCCGGTGGCGATCACTCGGCGGCGATCTTGATGACCGGCTCCATGCGCGCAAGGATGTCTTCGGCCAGGTGGCATTTCACCTGGTGGCCCTCCGCCAGCTGGCGCATGGGCGGGACCTCGGTCTCGCACAGGTTACCCGGCACGTCCGACTTCCAGCGGCACCGCGTCTGGAACGGGCATCCCGGCGGCGGGTTCATGGCCGAGGGGATGTCGCCTTCCAGCACGATATGCTTCTTCTCGACCGATGTATCGGCGATGGGCACCGCGCTCAGCAGCGCCTCGGTATAGGGATGGTAGGGCGGGGCAAAGACCTGGTCGGTGGTGCCCAGTTCGACCACGTGGCCGAGATACATGACCATCACCCGGTCGCTCAGGTAGCGCACGATGCTGAGGTCGTGGGAGATGAACAGAAGCGTCGTCTTGTGCTCCCGCTGGATCTCCATCAGCAGGTCGGTGACGGCGGCCTGCACCGACACGTCGAGCGCCGAGACCGGCTCGTCCGCGACAACGATCCGCGCGTCACCGGCGAAGGCGCGGGCGATCCCCACGCGCTGTTTCTGGCCGCCCGACAATTGCCGGGGCATCCGGTCGGCGAATTCGCGCGGCAGCTTCACGAGGTCCAGCAGCTTCAGCATCCGCTCGCGCCGTTCGGCATCGCTTTTGCCGATGCCGAAGATTTCCAGCGCGCGGATGATCTGCCGGCCCACCGTCATCGACGGGTTCAGCGTGTCGAACGGGTTCTGGAACACCATCTGGATGTCCGACACGACCTTGGTATCCCGCTTGCCGATGGGCGTGCTGCCGATCTCGCGGTTGTCGAGGATGATGCTGCCCTCGGTCGCCGTCTCCAGCCCCATCAGCACCTTGGCGAAGGTCGACTTGCCGCAGCCGGATTCGCCCACGATGGCGAGCGTTTCGGATTCGCGGGCCTCGAAGGTCAGGGTCTCGTTCGCCTTGACCACCTTCTTGTTGCCGCCCCCGAACAGGGCCGAGGCCGCGACCTCGTAGTATTTCTTGAGGTTGTCCATTTTCAGGACAACGTCGCCCACGCTGCCCTTTTCCTTGGTCTCGGACAGCTCCATCGGGGCGTCCCAGTCGATCTCCTGGTATTTCAGGCAGCGCGTCGCGTGGCGGTCGTTGCCTTCGACCTCGAACATCGGGATCTCGCGGGCGTCGCAGCGGCCTGCCTCGAAATAGTCGCAGCGCGGGCCGAAATTGCAGCCCGGCGGGCGTTCGTGGGGCAGGGGGAAGTTGCCGGGGATCGCCTTCAGCGGGCGCGCGTTCTTGTCGGCGCCGGGCAGCGGGATCGACCGGAACAGCGCCTGCGTGTAGGGGTGCTGCATCTCGTCGAACACGTCCTCGATCGACCCGGTCTCGACCGTCTCGCCGGAATACATCACGCACAACCGGTCGCAGGTCTCCAGCACGAGGCCGAGGTTGTGCGAGATGAACAGCATCGAGGTGCCGTATTTCTTGCCGAGGTCCTTCACCAAGTCGACAACCGCCGCTTCCACCGTCACGTCCAGCGCAGTGGTGGGCTCGTCCAGGATCAGAAGCGACGGCTTCGACATCAGCGCCATCGCGATCACGATTCGCTGCTGCTGGCCGCCCGACAACTGGTGCGGGAACGAGTTCAGCATCCGTTCGGGGTCGGGCAGGCGCACGTCGGTCACGACCTCAAGCGCGCGCTTGTAGGCCTCCTTCTCGTCCACGCCCTCGTGGATCATCGGCACTTCCATCAGCTGCTTGCCGATCTTCATCGCCGGGTTCAGCGACGCCATGGGCTCCTGGTAGATCATCGCGATCTCGGACCCGCGGATGTCGCGCAACTCCTCGGCGCTCATCTGGCCGAGGTCGCGGCCCTTGAACTTGATCGATCCGCCGACGATCCGCCCGTTCACGCCAAGGTCCTGCATCACCCCCAGCGCCACGGTCGACTTGCCGCAGCCGGATTCGCCCACCAGCCCCATCGCTTCGCCGGGTTGCACCACGCAGGAGAAATCCATGACCGCGGGAATTTCCCGCAACCGGGTGAAGAACGAAATCGACAGGTTCTCGATCTCGAGGATCGGGCCGTCATAATCCCATTTCTGCATCGTGTGATCCTCCTGTCGGATCGAACCGGAACGCACCAGGGTCGCTTCTTCGGTTCATAAATACCTCGGGGGGTCCGGGGGGCTGGCCCCCCGAACCCGGTCAGTCAGTCGCGCAGGCTTTCCTCGCGCAGGCCGTCGGCCAGCAGGTTGAGCCCCAGCACCAGCGAGATCAGCGCCAGCGCGGGCACCACGGCGGGGTGCGGGAAGGCGCTCAAGAGCCGCCGCCCGGCGTTGATCGTCGTCCCCCAGTCCGGGCTTTCCGGCGGCAGGCCGAGGCCGAAGAAGCCGAGCGTCCCCAGAAGGATCGTGGCATAGCCGATCCGCAGGCAGAAATCGACGATCAGCGGCCCGCGCGCGTTGGGCAGGATCTCCCACAGCATGATGTACCACGACCCTTCGCCGCGGGTCTGGGCCGCCGCCACGTAGTCCCGCGTCTGGATGTCGAGCGTCAGGCCGCGCACGATCCGGAAGACCGTGGGCGAGTTGACGAAGACCACCGACACGAACACCACGAGGATCTCTCCCGGCACGTCGAACAGGTCGAGGAAGCCGGGCAGAAGCTGCACCTTGGTGCCCACCTCGGACACCAGCGACAGGTACAGCCAGACCGACGCGATCATGATGACCGGGAAGGCGATGTTGAACACCTCGGGCCGGGTCCTGAAGCGCGAATAGATCAGCACGCACAGGAACAGGACGGGGAACACGAAAAGCACCATCGCCATGTAGTTGGGCATGCCCGTCTCGATGATTTCCGGCGTCACCAGCAGGAAGAACAGCAGGATCACCGGGAAGGCGAGGATCAGGTTCGACAGGAACGACAGCACCGTGTCGAAGGTGCCACCGAAATAACCCGCCGGCAGGCCCAGCACGATCCCCACCATGAAGGCGAACATCGTCGCGGCGGGGGCGATGGTGATGACGATCTGCGATCCCGCGACCATCCGGCTGAACACGTCGCGCGCCAGCGCGTCGCCGCCCAGGAGGTAGAAGTCATAGGCGCCTTCATCGGCCCCGGTGACGGGCCAGCCCGGCACCTTGTTCTTCATCACCGGGATCTGTTCGAGCGGCGGGAAGGTCATGATCATCGACGCGAAGAGCGCCGTGAACACCCAGAACATCACCAGCCCGAACCCGATCATGCCGATCGTGGAATCGAACAGCTTGCCATAGAGGCCAAGCCGGCGCTTGAACATGATCGACACCGCGAACAGCACCACCAGCGCGATCCAGACGGGCGTGAACTGCACCGCCATGCGCGCGAAGATTGCTCCCCAGCTGAGAGGGTCCATGTCTCTCTCCTCCCTTAGCTGACGCGAATGCGCGGGTTAAGGAACACGTATCCGATGTCGGATATGAGTTGCGTGACCAGCACCACGACCACCGCCACGACCGAACAGGCCAGCAGCATGTCGATGTCGTTGTTGCCCGCCGCCTGCACCAGAAGCCAGCCGAAGCCCTTGTAGTTGAAGAGCGTCTCGACGATCACGACGCCGTTCAGCAGCCACGGGAACTGCAACATGATCACGGTGAAAGGCGCGATCAGCGCGTTGCGCAGCGCGTGTTTCATCACGATGTTGCCGAAACTGACGCCCTTGAGCCGAGCGGTTCGGATATATTGCGCCGTCATGACCTCGGCCATCGAGGCGCGGGTCATCCGCGCGACGTATCCCAGCCCGTAAAGGGCGATGGTGATGACCGGCAGGAAGAAATTCTCGAACGTGATGTTCTCCATCGCCGAGGTGGCGGAGCCCTTGAACCATCGCAGGCCCACGGCAGACGAGGCGAAAACCGCGATGAAGATCACGCCCGACACGTATTCCGGTGTCGCCGTCGTCACGATGGCCCCGGTCGACAGCGTCCGGTCGGTGACCGATCCTTCGCGCATGCCCGCCAGTACGCCCACGATCAGGGCGCCGGGCACCATCAGCAGCATCACCCAGAACATCAGCTTGCCGGTCAGGGCGAGCCGTTTCCAGACGATGTCGCTCACCGGTTCCTTGAACTGGGTGGAATAGCCCCAGTCGCCCTGCAGGATGCCGCAATAGTTCGGGATGCTGCCTTCGTCCTGTCCGGGTCGCACGCAGCGGCCCAGCGGGCGGCCATCGGCGGATTCGCCGCGGTAGCCCGGCTTCACGCCCAGCCATTCGGCGTATTTGTAAAGCGTCGGTTGCGTGTAGCCGCGCGGTTCAAGCCAGCGGGCGACCTCTTCCTCGGTCATCCGGAAATTGCCCTGCGTCTTGGCGAGCTTTTCCAGGTTCGGATAGAGATTCGTCATGAAAAAGACGATGAAAGTCAAACAGATCGCCGTCAGCAGCATGACGCCTGCGCGGCGAAGGATGAACATCCCCATGTTTGTTCCCTGTCTGCCGGCGGATGCCGGCCTTGGTTGCCTGCACCGTCTGACGCGGTGCTTGCGAAGGAAAGGGCCGCAGGTTTCCCTGCGGCCCTTGTCGGTTCAGCTTAGGCTGCCACGGCCCATTTGTAGATCTGCGGCAGGTAAGCGATGTGCATGTCCACGCCGGTCACGCGATCGGTGTGGTGGCGCGCCAGCTGGCGCCAGTAGGGCTGGATCGTCACGCCATCGTCGATGATGATCTTCTGGATCTTGCCCATCACCACGCGGCGTGCATCGGCATCCGCGATGGCGTTGGCTTCGGCCAGCAGCGCATCGAACTCGGCATTCGACCATGCGAACTCGTTCCAGGCTTCACCCGAACGGTAGGCCAGGCCCAGAACCTGCGTGCCCAGCGGGCGGTGGTTCCAGTTGGTCGACGAGAACGGGTATTTCGCCCAGTCGTTCCAGAAGGTCGACCCCGGCAGGATCGTGCGCTTGACCTTGATGCCCGCGTCACGCAGCTGCGCGGCGACGGCATCGGTGGTGTTCTTGCGCCAGTCGTCGTCGATCGAGATCAGCTCGTGCTCGTAATCCAGCATGCCGGCCTCTTCCATCAGCGCCTTGGCGCCGGCGGGATCGAACGGGATGCGGCCCACGGCCGGGTCGAACTCGGGGTGGATCGGGCCAACGTGGCAGTTTTCTGCCGTGATGCCCGTACCGCCGATACCGAGGTTGAGCAGGACCGCGTTGTCCACCGCCATGGCGATGGCCTTGCGGACGCGCACGTCCTGGTACTGTTCGTGGGACTGGTTGGTCCGGATCACGACGGTCGCACCCGAGGTCACGACCGAGCGGGTCAGGCCGATGCCGTCCATGATGTCGGCGAAGTCACCCACCGATTCCCAGTTCATGTCGATCTCTTCGGCCTCGAACGCCGCGACGGTCGCGGACGGGTCAGTGCCGTAATCGATGAACTCGATCCGGTCGAGATAGCCACCCTTGCCGGCGCCATAGCCCCACCAGTCGTGGCCTTCGTTGCGCACGATGACGGCTTTCACGCCGACTTCGAGCGATTCCGGCTTCATGAAGCCGGTGCCCACGGCAGTGCCGAGCATGTCGTCGGGGTTGTGCGACGCGTGCACGATCGCGGCCGGGTAGTCGGCCATGCCGGGGATGATGGTGATGTCGGACGAAGAGGTCTTCAGCTTCACGGTGTGGCTGTCGACCACGGTGATCGCGCCCTCGGCGGCCTTGTTGGTGTCGGGGTCGATCAGCGATGCCATGCGGCCCGCCATCGAGTTGCCCTCGACGTCCTTTTCACACCAGCCGGCGATGTTGCGTGCAACGTCTTCGGCGGTGAAGTCGTCACCGTTGTTCCACTTCACGCCCTTGCGGACGTTCAGCGTGTACTCGGTCGCGTCTTCGTTGGCTTCCCAGCTTTCCAGCAGCATCGGTTCGAACGAACCGTCGCTGTTGTATTCCACCAGGTATTCCAGCCAGCCGGCGGTGAAGGTCGCGATCTGCGTCCAGTCATAGGTGCGCGGGTCTTTCAGTGCCCGGACTTCCATCTGCATGCGCAGCGTGCCGCCCTGCTGGGCGTGCGCTGCCGCATGGACGGGCGCGTTCAGGCCGATCAGGCCGTAGGCAGCAACGGACGAAACGCCCAGCGCGGTCGCGCGCACGAGAAACTCGCGGCGGTCCATCAGGCCCTTCTTGTGTTCTTCAGCGAACATCACCGCTGCGGGGTGCAGCGATTTTGTGGAATGCGTCATCTTGTTCTCCCTGTGACACAGTTTGTCATTCTTGACGTCCCCGGTCCGGCAATCGTCCGAAGACGCGTGATCCCCTCGGCCGGTCCGTGAGTGTCTGCGCATTCCGCAACAGTTTTGGGACCGCGTCAACGGGTCTCACCGTCACTTGAAGTAAAAAAAGCGACACGCCCGTGTCGCTTTAGGCCGCCATCCGGGCCTTGCGACGCACCACCGACGGGGTCTGGCCGGTATGCTTCTGGATGAAGCGGGTGAAATAGGCGGCGGAGGAAAAGCCGATCTCTTCGGCGATATCCTTGATCGCGGCGTCGGTGTCCTGCAACGCGGTGCGGGACGCGTGCAGCACCCGCCCCGTCAGGACATCCGCTGCCGACCGGCCCAGCGCCGTGCGGCAGACGCGCGTGAGGTGGGTCGGCGTCACGCCCAGCGCCGCCGCATGTTCGGCCATCGACGACCTCGCCGGGCTTGGCGCCACGACGCGGCCGAAAAACGCGCCAAGCAGACGGTCGGCCGCGGTGGGTGTGGCGGCTTCGTTTGCCCGCAGCGCCGCCAGCGCGCGGGAGGCGCCTTCGGCGAGGAAATCGCCGTCGGATTGCAGGAAGGCGTTCGACAGGTTGGTCAGCATCGCCTCGTCCGCGTCCCCGGTCGGGCGGAACAGGCAGGTTTCTTGCAGGCTGTCGGGATCGGACAGCGACAGCGCGCAGCCATGCGCGCGCGGCGACAGGGTGAGTGCGATCAGCGCCCGCGCGGGCAGGGCGGCCAGCATGCCCGGCGCAAGACCGGAATGGCGTCCGCCCATCATGATGCGGCCTTCGCCCCGCGTCAGCCAGATCAGCATCGGATTGTCATGGTAATGCGGCAGGGCCAGCCGCCATGTTTCGCCTTTGCCCAAGGCCGTCAGCGAGGTTGCCGAAACCTCCTGCCGTCCACTCACACATCTCGCGATCATCACATACTCGAGGTCGATTACTGGTAACTTACTTGCACAAACCTGCCCAGAACATGCGCCGCTTGCAATCCTTAAATGACATAAGACGGCTTGCGCGGGTCAAAGCGTGGCCGGGTCCACGCGGTGCCATGCCCGCATCCTTGCGCGAAACCACGTGCGCTGGCGCTTGGCATACTGGCGGGTGGCGATGGTGGCGCGCTCCTCGGCGGTGGCGCGGTCGATCCGGCCGTGAAGGTGGTCGATCAAATCCTGCGCGCCGATGGCTTTCGAGGAGGGCCGCGCCGGGTCCCACCCGTCAAGATGCGCGCGGGCCTCGTCCAGCGCACCACCGTCGACCATCGCCCGGAACCGCGCCGCGATCCGGGCATTCAGCCAGTCGCGGTCGGCGTCGAGATGCAGCGCGAGCGTGTCGGACAGGGGCAGCAGGGGCGGCGCGGTGTCGTCCTGCCACGCGGCCAGGCTGCGCCCGGTGGCCTGCTGCACTTCCCATGCGCGCTGCACCCGCATCGGGTTCTGCCGGTCGATCCGCGCCCCGGTTTCGGGATCGATACCTGCCAGCAGCGCCTCGAACCCGCGGTCGGCGACGATCGCGTCCGCCTCGGCCCGGATGGCGGGGGGCGTTGCGGGGATGTCGGCCAGCCCTTCGGTCAGGGCGCGGAAGTAAAGCCCCGTGCCGCCCACGATGATCGGGCGCGGACCCTGCGACAGGATCGGCGCGACCTCCCGCAGCCAGTGACCCACGGAATAGGCGACGTCGCCCGGCACGTGTCCATAAAGCGCATGCGGCGCGCGGGCGAGGTCGGCCTCGCCCGGACGGGCCGTCAGCACCTGCCAGTCGGCGTAGACCTGGATCGCGTCGGCATTCACGATCAGACCGCCCGCCGCCTCGGCGATCCGGAGCGCAAGCTCGCTCTTGCCCGAGGCTGTCGCGCCCGCGATCAGCACCGGTCGGTCGGCGGGAAGGTCGGCGATTTCGGCAATCATGTGCACGGCAGGTCATTGCGCGATTGAAAGGGCCTGCGTTTTCCGACATTTTGCGCGCAATTCAAACCCACCATCGCGAGGTTTCATGGCCGACGACACGACCCCCGGCACCAAATTCAAACGCGTCATGCTGAAAATCTCGGGCGAGGCGCTGATGGGCGACCAGGGATTCGGCCTGCATCCCCCCACCGTCGAACGCATCGCGCAGGAGGTGAAATCCGTCCACGACCTCGGCGTCGAGATCTGCATGGTCATCGGCGGCGGCAACATCTTCCGCGGCCTGCAAGGGTCTGCGCAGGGGATGGAGCGCACCACCGCCGACTACATGGGCATGCTTGCCACCGTGATGAACGCGCTCGGCATGCAATCGGCGCTTGAAGGGCTGGGGGTGTTCACCCGCGTGATCTCGGCCATCCCGATGGACCAGGTGTGCGAGCCCTATATCCGCCGCCGCGCCGTGCGCCACCTCGAGAAAAAGCGCGTTTGTATTTTCGCGGCGGGCACCGGCAACCCCTATTTCACGACCGACACCGCCGCGGCCCTGCGCGCGTCCGAGATGGCGTGCGAGGCGATCTTCATGGGCAAGCAGGTCGACGGCATCTATGACAGCGATCCCAAGCAGAACGCCGACGCCAAGCGGTTCGACCGGATCAGCTACGACGACGTGCTGCAGAAGAACCTCAAGGTCATGGACGCCGCCGCCATCGCGCTGGCGCGCGACAACAAGATGCCGCTGATCGTCTTCTCGCTGGACGAACCGGGCGGGTTCCGGGGAATTCTCGCAGGCAAAGGCACCTATACAACCGTGCACGCTTGACGTTAATCTGCGCGGAAAGCAGGGCGCAGGCCCGCAGGAAGGACTGATAAGGTCATGTCAGACGACGATTTTATGCTCGACACCGATGATCTTGAGCGCCGCATGGACGGCGCCATGGCATCGCTGAGGACCGAGTTCGCCTCGCTGCGGACGGGCCGCGCGTCGGCCTCGATGCTGGAGCCGGTGATGGTCGAGGCGTATGGGCAGAAGACGCCGGTGAACCAGATCGGCACCGTCAACGTGCCCGAGCCGCGCATGGTCACGCTGAACGTGTGGGACAAGTCGCTGGTCGGCGCCGCCGAGAAGGCGATCCGCGAAAGCGGGCTGGGCATCAACCCGCAGACGAACGGCACCATCATCATGCTGCCGATCCCCGAGTTGAACGAGGAACGCCGCCGCGAGCTGAGCCGGGTGGCCGCGCAATACGCCGAACACGCCCGCGTCGCGATCCGCAACGTCCGCCGCGACGGGATGGACCAGATCAAGAAGGCCAAGGGCGACGGCATGTCCGAGGACGACCAGAAGCTGTGGGAGGAAGAGGTCCAGGACCTGACCGACCGCTTCATCAAGGCCGTCGATACCCAGCTTGAAACCAAGCAAGGCGAGATCATGCAGGTTTGACGCCGGTCCGGGCCGCAGGCCCGGCGAACGCTCCGGTGGAGCGTTCGAGGCGTCAAAGGGCGGAGCCCCGGATGGAAGCCAGCACAATCCTATCCAAGCCAGGCCCGGCGAACGCTCCGGTGGAGCGTTCGAGGCGTCAAAGGGCGGAGCCCCGGATGGTTACAGCTTACCCGACATCGCACCGCTTGCCCCGGCGCGCTCGAAAGGGCAGCGCATGACGGCCCCCGACGGTCCCCGCCATATCGCCATCATCATGGACGGCAACGGCCGCTGGGCCACCCAGCGCGGGCGTCCGCGCCTGTTCGGCCACCATGCGGGCGCGCGGCGCGTGCGCGAAGTGGTGCGCGCCTGTCCGGACCTTGGCGTCAAGTACGTCACCATCTTCGCCTTCTCGACCGAGAACTGGAAACGCACGCAGGTCGAGGTCGCGGGGCTGATGAGCCTGTTCCGCCGCTACATCGCCAAGGAAGCCCGCGCGCTTTACGACGAGAACGTGCGGGTGCGGTTCATCGGCGACCGGGTGCGGCTCGACAAGAAGCTGTTGAACCTGATGGACGAGCTGGAATCGCTGACCGAGGACCGCGACGGCGTCAACCTGACCATTGCGCTCAACTACGGCGGCCGCGACGAGGTCGCCCGCGCCACCAAGCGGTTGGCGGAGGATGTGAAGAACGGCCGTCTTTCAGTTGATGCGATAGATGAAGAAACGCTTCCAAAATACCTTGATACATACGTTTTGCCGGATCCTGACCTCGTGATCCGGACCAGTGGCGAGGCGCGCATCTCGAACTTCCTGCTTTGGCAATCGGCCTATGCCGAATACGAGTTCATCGACACGCTCTGGCCCGATTTCTCGGCCGATGAACTGGCGCGGCTGGTGAAGTCATACGGCAAGCGCGACCGGCGCTTCGGGGCGGTCAAGACATGAGCGTGTCGGCGCGCTGGTCGGACCTTGCCCCGCGGATCATCTCGGCCATCGTGCTGATCTCGGTCTGCGCGCTTGAAATCTGGCTGGGCGGTATCTGGTTCCAGCTGCTGATCGGGGTGATCTGCGGCGTGGGCGTGTGGGAACTGGCGCGCATGGCCGAAAGGGGGCACGGCGTGATGCCCTCGCTGATCCCGATCTCGGCCTTTGCCGGGGTCACGGTCGTCCTCGCGTCCTACGTGCCCAAGCTGGCCAGCGTGCCGCTTCTGATCCTGCCCGCCGCGGTCGGCGTCTTCTTCATCAAGCGCGACCGCCGCATCTTCGGCTTCGGGACGGTGGCGGTGATGCTGGCGGGCGGGGGGCTGGTGCACCTGCGCGACCAGCTGGGGCTGGAATTCGCGCTGTGGCTGATCTTCCTCGTCGTGGCGACCGACATCGCGGGCTATTTCGGAGGCAAGCTGATCGGCGGGCCCAAGTTCTGGCCGACCCTCAGCCCCAAGAAGACATGGGCGGGCATCCTCAGCGGGTGGGCGGCGGCGGCGGCCGTGGGCTGGGCCTTCACGCCGATCGCGGCGCAGGACGGCATGTTCATCTTCTATTCGGTCGCGGTCAGCTTTGCCTCGCAACTGGGCGATATCTGCGAAAGCGGCGTGAAGCGCCGGGCAGGGGTCAAGGATTCGTCGGCACTCATTCCCGGTCATGGCGGCGTGCTCGACCGGTTCGACGCGCTGATCGGGGCGGCGCTGTTCGTCATGCTGTCGATGCTGCTGACGCGCTACCCGGCGGTCTTCTGATGCGGCGCGTGTCGATCTTCGGCGCGACCGGGTCGATCGGGCAGAACACGATCGACCTGATCGCGCGGCACCCCGATGCCTATCAGGTCGTGGCCCTGACCGGCGGGCGCAACATCGCGCAACTGGCCCGCGATGCCCGCGCGTTGCGTGCCGAGGTTGCCGTCACCTGCCACGAGGACCTGCTGGGCGATCTGAAGGCCGCGCTGGAAGGATCGGGGATCGAGGCCGCGGCGGGGGAGACCGCCATGCAGGAGGCCGCGGCCCGACCGGCCGACTGGGTGATGTCGGCCATCGTCGGCGCGGCGGGGCTGCGGCCGGGCCTGTCCGCCCTGTCGCAGGGCGCGACGCTGGCATTGGCCAACAAGGAAAGCATGGTCTGCGCGGGCGCATTGATGAATGCCACGGCGGACGCGTCAGGCGCCACGATCCTGCCCGTGGACAGCGAACATTCGGCGGTCTTCCAGGCGCTGGTGGGCGAGGACATGGACGCGGTCGAGCGGGTGATCATCACCGCGTCGGGCGGCGCGTTCCGCGACTGGAGCCATGAAGAGATGGCCCGCGCCACCCCCGAACAGGCCGCGACCCATCCCAACTGGGACATGGGCCAGCGCATCACCATCGACAGCGCCAGCCTCTTCAACAAGGCGATGGAGCTGATCGAAACGCACGAATTCTTCCGCATCGCCCCCGACCGGATCGAGACGGTGATCCACCCCGAAAGCATGATCCATGCGCTGGTGGGCTTCAGCGACGGGGCGCTGATGGCCCATTTGGGCCCGCCCGACATGCGGCACGCCATCGGCTATGCGCTGCACTGGCCCGACCGGAAGGCGCTGCCCGTCGACCGGCTCGACCTTGTCGCGTTGGGGCAGTTCACTTTCCGAGAGGCCGATCCGGCGCGCTATCCCGCGCTCAGGCTGGCGCGCGAGGTGATGGAGACGGGCGGGCTGTCCGGCGCGGTGTTCAACGCCGCCAAGGAGGTCGCGATGGACGCTTTCATCGACGGGCGTATCGGCTTTCTCGACATGGCGGGGGTGGTCGAAGAGGTGCTTGGCCGCGACAAAGGCCATATTGATGCCGAAATCGCCCTTGATAACGTGCTCGCCGCGGACCACTTCGCCCGACAAGAGGCGTCGACGGTCATCGCGGCGATGGCGCAGAACAGATAGGCAGGCCCCGGTTTGGATCCCATAGCACTTATTCCGCAATTCAGTTCGTTCTTCTGGATCATCCTCGCCTTCGTCGTGGCGCTGTCGGTGATCGTCGCGGTACACGAATACGGGCACTACATCGTCGGCCGCTGGTCGGGGATCAAGGCGGACGTCTTCTCGCTGGGCTTCGGTCCGGTCCTTTATTCCCGCACCGACCGGCACGGCACCAAGTGGCAATTCGCGGCGCTTCCATTCGGCGGCTACGTCAAGTTCGCGGGCGATGCCAATGCCGCCAGCGGCAAGGACGAAGAGGCGATGGCGGGCCTCAGCGCCGAGGAGGCGCGGCACACGATGCACGGCGCGCCGCTTTGGGCGCGCGCGGCCACGGTTCTGGCCGGTCCGGTCTTCAACTTCGCCCTGTCGATCCTCGTCTTCGCGGGCGTGATCGCCTTCAACGGTGTCGTCGAAGAACCGCTGACGGTGGGCGAATTGCGCCCGACCCCGGTAGAGACGACACTTGCCCCCGGTGACATCATCCGCGAGATACAGGGCATCCCGATGCCGGGACCGGACGCGACGGAGACCGGCAGCGATTACTACGCGCTTCTGCCGGTGACGCCGGTGACCTCCTATACCGTGACGCGGGACGGCCAAACGGTCGAGGCGACCGGCCCGAATCCTCTGCCTCCCATCGTATTGCAACTGTCACCCCAATCGGCGGCGCTTGCAGCGGGTCTGAAGGCGGGGGACGTGATCACCGCCATCGAAGGCACGCCCGTCTATGCGTTCAGCGAATTGAAGGAAGCGGTGGAGTCGTCCAACGGCGCGCCGCTCAACCTGACGGTCTGGCGCGAGGGCAGCACGTTCGAGACGACCCTGACGCCGCGCAGGGTGGATGAACCGCAGGCCGACAACACGTTCGTCACGCAATGGCGTATCGGGATCGCGGGCGGGCTGTTCTTTGAACCGCAGACCTCGTTCCCCGGCGTGGGCACGGCGCTGAGCAACGGCGTGGAGCAGACCTGGCGGATCATCACCGGGTCGATTTCGGGCCTCGGTCACATGATCACCGGCGCGATTTCGTCGTGCAACCTGTCGGGTCCCATCGGGATCGCGCAGACCTCGGGCGCGATGGCAAGCCAGGGGGCGGAAAGCTTCATCTGGTTCATCGCGGTGCTGTCTACGGCGGTGGGGCTGTTGAACCTCTTTCCCATCCCGATGCTCGATGGCGGGCACCTGACATTCTACGCCTACGAGGCGGTGACGGGCCGTCCGCCCAATGACCGGGCGATGCGGCTGCTGATGTCCATCGGGCTGACGCTGATCCTGTCGCTGATGACGTTTGCGCTGTTCAACGACATATTCTGCCCCTGACCGAAGAGGGCGGGCATCGCAAGATGGCCGCACCCCTGCCGCAACTCTGCCTCAATTGCCGCCTACTCGTGCAACGAACTCGAGGATCGGAGTGCGACCATGCGGACGCTTCAAGACGGTGCAAAGGGACTGAACCTGCTGATGCGGCTGAATGCCGACCGGCTGCTGATGTCCGGTCTGCTGATCCTGTCGCTGGTGGGCGCGACCTGGCTTGCCGGGCTTTAAGCCGGCTTATCCCCAACCCCGTTTTCCCGCTTCTGACTGATTTCAAAGGCGTCCTGCGCTTTTGACAAGCCGCGTCTTTGCGGATACTCACACATCAACGCATGGCGATAAAAATGTGAGGGCGGAATGGCCGGTACGGGGGCTTGGTCGTTCAAGACCAGACAGGGCAGAATCGGGCAGGCATCCAAGGCGGCGATGGTTGCTCTTTTGGTATCAACGGCTTGGGTCAGCGTGCCCGAGCGGGCGTATGCCCAGACCTTCGTGTTTCAGTCGGTTTCGGTGCAGGGGAACGAGCGGATCGAAACCGCGACGATCCTCACATATGCCGGAATCGCCCGTGGCCAATCGGTATCGGCGGGGCAGGTGAACCAGGCCGCGCAACGCATCCGCGATTCCGGCCTGTTCGAAAGCGTGACGGTCGAACCGCAGGGGTCGACGCTGGTCATCACCGTGGTCGAGTTCCCGACGATCAACCGCATCTCGTTCGAAGGCAACCGCCGGATCGATGACGAGGACCTCGAACCGATCGTCGAATCCACGCCGCGCCGCGTCTTCAGCCCGACGCAGGCCGAACAGGACGCCGCCCGCATCACCGAGGCCTATGCCCAGCAGGGCCGCATCGCGGCGCGCGTCACGCCGCGCATCATCCGCCGCAGCGAGAACCGCGTCGACCTGGTGTTCGAGATCTTCGAAGGCGACGTGGTCGAGATCGAGCGCATCGGCTTCGTCGGCAACCAGGAATATTCCGACCGCCGCCTGCGCCGCGCGCTGGAGACCAAGCAGGCGGGTATCTTCCGCCGGCTGATCCGCAGCGACACCTTCATCGCCGACCGGATCGAGTTCGACAAACAGGTGCTGAGCGATTTCTACGCCTCGCGCGGGTATGTCGATTTCCGCATCAACAGCGTCAACGCCGAACTGGCCGAAGAGCGCGACGGGTATTTCGTCAACTTCAACGTGATCGAAGGCCAGCAATTCCGGTTTGGCGAGGTCGTCGTGACCTCGGACCTGCCGGAAGTGGACACAGACCTGTTCCAGGAGGCGCTGCGCGTCCGGCCGGGCGTGGTCTATTCGCCGGTGGTGGTGGAAAACTCCATCGCGCGGCTGGAACGGCTGGCCATCCAGGAAGGGCTGGATTTCATCCGGGTCGAACCGCGCATCACGCGCGATGACCGCAACCTCGAACTTGATGTCGAACTGCTGGTCACCCGTGGTCCGCGCATCTTCGTCGAGCGGATCGATATCGAGGGCAATACCAGCACGCTCGACCGCGTGATCCGCCGCCAGTTCAGGATCGTCGAAGGCGACCCGTTCAATCCGCGCGAGATCCGCGAAAGCGCCGAACGCATCCGCGCGCTCGGCTTCTTCAGCCGCGCCGACGTGAACGCGCGCGAAGGCTCGTCCCCGCAACAGGTGGTCGTGGATGTCGATGTCGAAGAGCAGCCCACAGGGTCGCTCGGTTTCGGCGGCACCTATTCGACCGACGGTGGCTTCGGCGTGAACGTCACCTTCCGGGAGGACAACTTCCTTGGTCGCGGTCAGAAGCTGTCCTTTGGCGTCACCACGGGCGACTCGCAGCAGAATTACCAGTTCGGCTTTGTCGAACCGTCCTTCCTTGGGCGGGATGTCGCGTTCGGGCTGAACCTGTCCTACATCGAATCGTCGCGCAACGAATTCACCTATGACACCGCCGTCGGTACCTTCCAGCCCTCCTTCACCTTCCCGGTGAGCGAGAACGGGCGCCTGCAACTGCGCTACACCGCGGCCTATGCCGAGATTTCGAACGTCAACGACGACCTTGGCGACATCATCTTCAACGAGGCGCAACAGGGCGGACGCTATTCCAGTTCGGTCGGCTACACCTACAGCTACGACACGCGGAACACCGGCCTGAACCCGAATGCCGGTGTGCTGCTGGAATTCGGACAGGACTTTGCCGGGCTTGGCGGCGACGTGAGCTATATCCGGACGACGGCGCGCGCGGTGGCACAGACCAAGGTCCTGAACGAGGAAGTGACGCTGCGCGCCTCGATCGAAGGCGGTGCGCTGAACTTCACCAACGGGCAAAGCACGGTGAACGACCGGTTCCTGCTGGGCTCGTCGCAATTGCGTGGGTTCGAATTCGGCGGGATCGGCCCGCGCGAGATCAACCCGTCCAACCGTGCGGGCAAATCGACCAACGACGCGCTTGGCGGCAACTTCTATGCCGTGGCCCGGTTCGAGGCGGAATTCCCCCTCGGCCTGCCCGAGGAATACGGGATCACCGGGGGCCTGTTCTATGATGCCGGGTCGGTCTGGGGCACCAATGGCGGCGCGAATATCGTGGGCGAGGATTTCAACCTGCGCCACGTCGTCGGGGCCTCGATCTTCTGGGAAACCCCGATCGGTCCGTTGCGGTTCAACTTCTCGGAAGCTGTCAGCAAGCGGTCCTTCGACCGGGAACGCAATTTCGAGCTGACGATCCGCACCGAGTTCTAGGCCGTGTTGCGCCTGCTGACGCTGTGTGCCGCGCTGGTCCTTGGACAGGCCGCGCTGGCGCAGCCCGCGGCGGGCGTGCCGCAGGTGCCTGTCCTCGTGATCGAGTTCGACCGTCTCATCAGCGACAGCCGTCCCGGTCGGCGCATCCTGGCCGAGCTGGATGCGCAGCGCGACGCGCTTGTGTCCGAGAACGAGCGGATCGAGCAGGAGTTGACCGACGAGGAACGCCGCCTGACCGAACAGCGCGCGCAATTGCCCGCCGAGGAGTTCCGCGCCCTGGCCGAGGCGTTCGACACCAAGGTCACCGCGATCCGCACCGCGCAGGATGAAAAGGCCCGCGTTCTCACCACCTCGGCCGAGCAGCGCCAGCAACGGTTTCTCGAAGCGGTGCGTCCGATACTGGCCCAGATCATGGTCGAGGCCGGGGCGGACGTGATGATCGAACGGGGCACCACGATCCTTGTCGACGACAACGTGATCATCACCGATCTCGCGATCCAGCGCATCGATGCCGCGCTTGGCCAGCCGGACGAGTGAGACGGGTGAGTTGCGGGCGCGCGTGGCACTTGGTACGACGCGCGGCAAGACCATGACAGACCATGCGCCTGCCATCCCCGCCGGGACCGCCAGCGCATTCCGGGGGACCACATGACCGATACGCCGACCCGCGCCGACATCCAGTTGATCCAGCGCATCCTGCCGCACCGCTACCCGTTCCTGCTGGTGGACCGGGTGGAGAATATCGAGGGCACGTCCTCGGCCCTCGGCATCAAGAACGTCACCATGAACGAGCCGCATTTCCAGGGCCATTTCCCCGGCACGCCGATCATGCCCGGTGTCACCATCGTCGAGGCGATGGCGCAGACGGCGGCGGTGATGGTGGGCGTGGCGATGGACCTCGCCGACAAGGACCTGCTGATCTATTTCATGGCGATCGACGGCTGCAAGTTCCGCCGCAAGGTGATCCCCGGCGACGTGCTTGAAATGCAGGTCAGCACGCTGCGCGGCAAGCCGGGCGGCAAGATCTGGAAGTTCGAAGGCAAGGCTACCGTCGACGGCGAGATGGCCGCCGAGGCGCAGTTCACCGCGATGATGGACCTGGGAGAGTAACATGGCGGGCGTCCACCCTTCGGCGATCATCGAGGATGGCGCGACGCTGGGCGAGGGCGTCACCGTCGGCCCGTTCTGCCATGTCGGCGGCGATGTCACGCTGGCGGACGGGGTCGAGCTGAAAAGCCATGTCGTGGTGGGCGGCCAGACCACGGTCGGGGCCGGCACGGTCATTTTTCCCTTCGCGGTGATCGGCGAGATCCCGCAGGACCTGAAGTTCAAGGGAGAGGCGACGCGGCTGGAAATCGGCGCGCGCAACCGCATCCGCGAACACGTCACGATGAATACCGGGACCGAGGGCGGCGGCGGCGTGACGCGCGTCGGCGATGACGGGCTGTTCATGGCCGGGTGCCACGTGGCGCATGACGCGCAGGTGGGCGACCGCGTGATCCTCGTGAACAACTGCGCCCTCGCGGGCCATTGCGTGGTCGAGGATGACGTGATCATCGGCGGGTTGTCGGGCGTGCACCAATGGGTGCGGATCGGTCGCGGCGCGATCATCGGCGCGGTCACCATGGTGACGAACGACGTGATCCCCTACGGCCTTGTTCAGGCGCCGCGAGGCGAGTTGCACGGGCTGAACCTCGTGGGGCTCAAGCGGCGCGGCGTGGACCGGTCGGACATCACGGCCTTGCGGGCCGCGTTCCAGATGCTGGCGCAGGGCGAAGGCGCGTTCCAGGAGCGCGCCCGGCGGCTCGGGGCCGAGACCGACAGCGCCTATGTGCAGGAAATCGTCGATTTCGTCCTCGGCGACAGCGACCGGTCTTTCCTGACACCCGAGCGGTGAGATGAGCGTGCCGATTGCCATCCTTGCCGGCACCGGGGCCTTGCCCGTGGCGCTGGCCGAGGCGCAACCGGACGCCCTCTGCCTTGCCTTCGACACGCCCGACGCGCGCATCGCGGACCGGGCAGAGCCGCACCGGCTTGAAAAGCTGGGCGCGGCCTTCGACCGTTTGCGCGCGGCGGGGGTGGGCGACGTGGTCCTCGCAGGCTCCATCAAGCCACGTCTCGACCCCGCAGCCCTTGATCCGCTGATGCAGGCCGAGGCACCGGCGCTGCTGGCCGCGCTGGCGCAGGGCGACGACGCCGTGCTGCGCGCGGTCATCGCGCTGATCGAACGGCAGGGCTTTCGCGTGCGTGGCGCGCACGAGGTCGCAGGTGGCCTAACGCTGGCGGCGGGGGCGGCCAGCGTGGCAGAGCCCGATCCGGTCGCGCGGAACGACATCGCCCGCGCCCGCGCAATCCTTGCCGCACTGGGGCCGCTGGATGTCGGGCAGGCCGCGGTCGTGGCGCAGGGGCGGTGCCTTGGCATCGAAACCCTGCAGGGGACCGAGGCGCTTCTGTCCTTCGTTGCCGCGACCGATCCCGCGCGACGTCCGCAAGCGCCGGGCGTGCTGGTCAAGGCCCCGAAACCCGGCCAGGACCTGCGCGTCGACATGCCCGCCATCGGGCCCGACACGGTGCACCAGGCGCGCGCGGCGGGTCTGGCAGGCATCGCCGTGACCGCCGGGCAGACGCTGGTTCTGGATCGCGCGCGGCTGGACGCGGCCCTTACCGAAACCGGGCTCTTCCTCTGGGCCGACGCGCCGTGAGCAAGCGCAGGTTCTTCCTTGTCGCGGGTGAGCCGTCCGGCGACCGGCTGGGCGCGGCGCTGATGGAGGGGCTGCAGGCGCGGCTCGGGGCCGAAAACGTGACCTTCGAAGGCGTCGGCGGCCCGATGATGGAGGCGCGCGGGCTCTCCTCGATCTTCCCGATGGACGATATCTCGATCATGGGGCTGGGGGCGATCCTGCGGAAATACGGGCACCTGAAGGCGCGCATCCGCGAAACCGCCGAGGCGGCGGTGGCAAGCGGTGCCGATGCGCTCATCACCATCGACCTGCCGGAATTTTGCCTGCGCGTGGCCAAGGCGGTAAAGGCGCAGGGTGACATGCGCACCGTGCACTACGTCGCGCCCACGGTCTGGGCGTGGCGGCCGGGGCGGGCGAAGCGGATGGCGGCGCATGTCGATCACGTGCTGGCCCTGTTCCCGTTCGAGCCGCCCTACATGGAAGCCGCCGGGATGGAATGTGATTTCGTCGGGCATCCCGTCGTGACGGAACCGGTTGCCACGGACGCGGACGCATCGGCCTTCCGCGCCGCGCACGGCATCGGTGACGCGCCGCTGCTGATGGTGCTGCCGGGGTCGCGCCGCAGCGAGGTCGGGATGATGCTGCCGATCCTCGAGGACGCGGTAACTCGCCTGACCGCCACCCGGCCCGACCTGCGCCTTGTCGTGCCGCTGGCCGGACCCGTGGCCGACACGGTCCGCGCGGCGGTGGCGTCATGGCCGGGCCAGCCGATCCTCGTGCCGCCGGGGACTGACAGCGCCGAGGCGATGGCCACCAAGCGCGCCGCCTTCCGGGCGGCTGATGTTGCACTTGCCACGTCGGGCACGGTCGCGCTGGAACTGGCCGCCTCGGACACGCCGATGGTCGTGGGCTACACGATGGGATGGCTGTCGCGGCAGGTGATCGGGCGGATGCTTCTGACCGACACCGTGAACCTCGTGAACCTCGTCAGCGAGACGCGCACCGTGCCGGAGCGGATCGGCGAGGCCTGCACCGGTGCCGCGCTGGCAGAGGCGATGGCGGGCGTGCTGGACGATCCGTCCGGGCAGCGCGCCGCGATGGCGACTACGATGCAGCGTTTGGGGCAGGGCGGTCCGGCACCCGGTTTGCGCGCCGCCGACGCGGTCCTGTCACGACTGGGCTAGCCGGATACGAAAACGCCCCGCCGGTCAGGGCGGGGCGCTTGGGCGTTGTGTTGTCCGCGCGGATCAGCGCGGCGGAATGATCGATGCCTTTGCAAGCCCCGCGGTGAAGCCCGAAAGCGACATGTCGAGTTCGACCTTCTGGTCGGGCGCCGCGAAGGGCACCAGCGTGACCGTTGCCTTGGCCCCGCGTTTGAAGGACGTCACGTCGGCACCCAGAAGGCCCACGCGCGCATAGCACCCGATCTGGTTGCAGAACGAGTAAGGGTAGCGTTTCGCCTTCCCGCCATCGACCGACACGGTCAATTGCGAGGTCAGGAGCGTTTCCAGCGGCACGACGAAGGTCGCCCCCGCCTCCACCTGACCGCCGGGAGGGATGCGGAAGATGCTGACCTCAGCCACCGCGTTGCCAGAGGCGTCGCGCAACAGCTGGTACAGCTGGCAGGGATCTTCCTGGCCTTCGGGCGCTTTCAGGCATTGCAGCGTCCAGTCGCCGATCTCTTCCACGACATAGGTCGAGCCGATCCGCGGCCCTTCCGTCACTTCCTCACCGGTGCTGAGAGGCGTGCTCAGCCCGCCATCCACTTCGTTGGTGGCAGCGGGCGCGTCGCCCTCGCCTTCGGTGGTTTGCGCAAGAGCCGGTCCGGCCAGCGCGATCCCGGCCACGAGGGCCAGCCAAGTCATCCGTTCGAGCATCAAGTTGTTCCCGCGAGTCTGCTTCGATCCTTGCATGCCCAATACCATGCGGCGCGGGCAGTGTCAGGCCCAAAGGCGGCGGCAATCCGCTCAAACCTCGCATGGCCAAACCCCGTCTATCAAAACAGAAAAAGGGGCCGAAGAGCGGCCCCTTTTCGATTTTTCTATCTCTCCCCGTCGGACTGGCCGACTTAGTATGCGCGGGAAGCTACGCAAGATGCGCGGCCCGGTCAACAGCTAATCCCGGTCAGTTCGCCGACAAAAAAAGGGCCGCACCATGCGGCGCGGCCAGTCTGACAGGGAGGAAGTCAACCGGCCTGCGCCCAAGGGGCCAAAAACCGGCATGAGGGACTATCGCACGGTGAGGTTAATGATAGGTTGCGCGGGCGTGCGCAGAGTATGACGGAAGGGAGAACCGCCATGAGTGACAGCATTTTTATCGGTGGCGGTGGTGAAGGTTATGCCGAGCCGCAGAACCTGACCCTCAAATACGCCAACCGCCATGGCCTGATCGCGGGTGCGACGGGGACGGGCAAGACGGTGACGCTGCAGATCCTCGCCGAAAGCTTCTCGGCGCAGGGCGTGCCGGTCTTCCTTGCCGATGTGAAGGGGGACCTGTCGGGCCTCGCCAAATCCGGCTCGCCCGATTTCAAGCTGCACGACGCCTTCATGTCCCGCGCGCAGACGATCGGGTTCTCGGATTATACCTACGACGCCTTCCCGGTGACCTTCTGGGACCTGTTCGGCCAGAAGGGCCACCCGGTGCGCACCACCGTGGCCGAGATGGGGCCGCTTCTGGTCTCCCGCCTGCTGGAATTGACCGAGGCGCAGGAAGGCATCCTCAACATCGCGTTCCGGCTGGCGGACGAACAGGGCCTGCCTCTGCTTGACCTCAAGGACCTGCAATCGCTGCTCGTCTGGGTGGGGGAGAACCGGGGGGACCTGTCCCTGCGGTACGGCAACATCTCTGTCTCGTCGATCGGCGCGATCCAGCGGCGGCTCCTCGTGCTGGAGAACCAGGGCGCGGCGGAGTTCTTTGGCGAACCCGCGCTGGAGCTTGCCGACGTGATGAGCCACGACGCCGACGGGCGCGGGCGGATCAACATCCTTGCCGCCGACACGCTGATGGCCTCGCCGCGCCTCTACGCGACCTTCCTGCTGTGGCTCCTGTCGGAGTTGTTCGAGGAACTGCCCGAGGTGGGTGACCCGGACAAGCCCAAGCTGGTCTTCTTCTTCGACGAGGCGCACCTTCTGTTCGAAGACGCGCCCAAGGCGCTCGTCGACAAGGTCGAGCAGGTGGCGCGGCTGATCCGGTCGAAGGGCGTGGGCGTCTATTTCATCACGCAAAGCCCGGCGGATATCCCCGAGGACATCCTCGGACAACTGGGCAACCGCATCCAGCACGCGTTGCGCGCCTTCACCGCGCGCGACCGCAAGAACCTGCGGCTGGCGGCAGAGACATATCGCGACAACCCGCGCTTTTCGACCGAGGAGGCGATCACGCAGGTCGGCGTGGGCGAGGCCGTGACCTCGATGCTGCAGAAGAAGGGCATACCGGGCATTGTCGAACGCACCCTGATCCGCCCGCCCTCGTCCCAGCTGGGCCCGATCACCGACCGCGAGCGTGCGATGCTGATGGCGGGATCTGCCATCGGGGCCAAGTACGACGACCCGGTGGACCGCAAATCGGCCTACGAGATGCTGAAGGAGCGCGCGGCACAGGCCGCGGCCGAGGCCGAGGCGCTGGAGGAAAAGGAAGAGGAGATGTCCACCGCCGAGCGCGAATTCAGCGCCGGCCGCCGCTACTCCGGCACCCGCGTCACCCGCTCAACCTCCCGCCGCCGCGGCACGTCCTTCGGCGAGGCGATGGGCAAGATGGTGGTGAAGGAGTTGACCGGGACGACCGGGCGCCGGATGGTAAGGGGGATCCTGGGCGGGTTGTTTCGGGGGCGGTGAGCCGCGCTTTCTACGACTTGATCGGTGCGCTGGACTCCCTTGGCTGAATGCGCTGATTGGTTATTTTGCGTGAATAATTCGTCAAACCGACCAAGTGCGACAATTGCCATTTCCGTTAATCTGAACTCGCGTTCTAGGTAATTCCCATCGCAGTCCATTTTGAAGGGAATTCAATGCCAACGCATTTCACAGATGTAGATCATGCAAATTTTCGCCGCGAAGCCGGGTTCGGAAACAACGTAATCAGCACCAACGATCTCGGTACCGCCGTCGATGTCACCGGCGCACAGGTCGGGGATCGCTGGATGCCCGCGACGGTGGACGGTGCGAACGGCTTCATTTCCAAGAATGTCATCCGTCCGGCCGAAAGTGAGGCCAAGGAACGCCTGGCCCGGATTTGCATCGCGGAATGGCTCCGGTTCGAACGCGGGACGGGCAAGGAGTATCAGGATCCATTCGTCGACCGTGTCGGAGACTACTGGGCATCAATCGGCATGGATCATCTTGACGGTCTTGACCGGGGACAGCCGTGGTCGGCAGCGTTTATCTCGTGGTGCGTTAGGCAGGCCGGTGGGTATGACGGATTCGTCTATGCCGCCGCACATGCCCGGTACATTCACGCATCCATCGCCGCACGGTCGGGCAACAAGCCCAGCCCGTTCTGGGGGTTCCGGCTGAACGAACACCGGCCGGGCATCGGCGACATGGTGTGCCGCTGGCGTCAGAACCGGATCGACTATGACTACGCTGCCGAAACGCGATGGTTCAAAAGCCACTGCGATATCGTCGTCGCGGTCGAGGACGGACGCGTTCTGACCATCGGGGGCAACGTCAGACACTCGGTCAGGCACACCCGCTATGACATCGATGCAAACGGCCATCTGACAGGCGACGGCAACGTCTTCGCAGTCCTGCGCAACAACCTGTAGGAATTGATCGAACAAGGGGACTCGGTAGTGCGTCCCCTTGCATCACCGCTCCGGGATCAACCCCCGCGGCGAGAACCTCAGCACCACCAGCAGGATCACCCCCATCGTCAGGAGCCGCATATGCGCCACGCTGTCGAGCAGGTGCAGGCGCAGGGCGCTGTCCTCGGCCAAAGGTGCCACGATCCACGACATGGCCCAGGCGCCCATCGGTTCGACCTGCACCCAGAGGAACCAGATGAGGAAGCCTCCCAGAACAGCGCCCAGGTTGTTGCCGGAGCCTCCGACGATCACCATCACCCAGATCAGGAAGGTGAAGCGCAGGGGCTGGTAGGTGCCGGGGGTCAGCTGGCCGTCGAGCGTTGTCATCATCGCGCCGCCGATGCCGCAGATGGCCGAACCCAGCACGAAGATCTGCAGGTGCCGCGCGGTCACGTCCTTGCCCATCGCCTCGGCCGCGACCTCGTTGTCGCGGATCGCGCGCATCATGCGGCCCCAGGGCGAATTGCGCGCCCGCTGCGCCAGCCACAGAAGCACGATCAGCACCACGGCGAACAGGACCGAATAGCCCAGCTTCACGTAAAGCGTCGACGCGGTCACGGGGTCGAGCCCCAGCGAGGTCGCGCGGTCGACAAAGCCCGGATCCTGCTGCAGGTCGATCTCGTAGGGCAGGGGGCGGGGCAGGCCGACCACGTTCTTGACGCCGCGCGCCAGCCAGTCCTCGTTCTTCAGAACCGCGATCACGATTTCGGAAATCCCGAGCGTCGCGATGGCGAGGTAGTCCGAGCGCAGGCCCAAGGCCGTCTTGCCGATCAGCCACGCGGCCCCGGCGGCCAAGAGACCTCCCACCGGCCAGGCGATCAGCACCGGCAGGCCAAGACCGCCGAGGTAGCCCGTCAGCGCGGGGTTCACCGCCTCGACCGAGGCTTTGGCGGGATCCAGGAGGATGCGATAGATCACGAAGCCCACGAGCAGGATGCCAAGCACCACGAAGGTCCGCGTCCGGCCCGTCAGCCGCCCATAGGCCAGCACTGCAGCCGTGATCGTGGCCGCCCCCATGACCAGCGCGGTCAGAAGGCGCAAACCACCCGCCGCCCAGGCCTCTTCCACCGGCGGCATGGCAACCAGCACGGTGGCAAGGCCGCCCAGAGCCACGAAGCCCATGATCCCGACGTTGAAGAGCCCCGCAAAGCCCCATTGCAGGTTCACGCCCAGCGCCATGATCGCGCTCACGAGCCCCATGTTCAGGATCAGCAGGGCCGAGTTCCACGATTGCATGAATCCCGTCAGGAGGATCAGCGCCCCGACGCCCGCGAAGAGCAGGGTATTCCGAAGAGGCTCGCTCATACCGATTTCCCCGCGAAAAGGCCGGTGGGCCGGAACAGAAGCACGACGACAAGGATCGCGAAGGATACCGCGAACTTGTAATCGGTGGTCAGAAGCTGGGCGAGGCCATCCGGCGCCAGCGCATCGGGCAGCACGTAATTGGCAACCTTCTTCCACGCATAGGTGATCGTGACCTCGGAAAAGGCGACGACGAAGCCCCCCGCGATCGCGCCCACCGGGTTGCCCAGCCCGCCCACGATGGCGGCGGCGAAGATCGGCAGCAGAAGCTGCAGGAAGACGAACGGCTTGAACGTCTTGTCGAGCCCGTAAAGCGTGCCCGCGACCGTCGCCAGCGCCGCCACGATCAGCCATGTCACCATCACCACCCGCTCGGGATTGATGCCTGACAGCAGCGCCAGATCCTCGTTATCGGAATAGGCGCGCATCGACTTGCCGGTGCGGGTGCGGTTCAGGAACCAGAACAGGATCGCCACGACGATCACTGCCGTAATCACCGTGATCCCTTGCGTCGTCTTGATTGCCAGCCCTTCGCGCAGGCCCGTCATCGCCTTGAAGTCGCGGGCCGAGATGATGAACCGCTCACCATCGGCAAAGCGCTGGTCATTCGGCCCGATGATGAAGCGCACAAGCCCGTTCATGATGAACATGACGCCCAGGCTGACGATCACGAAGATCACCGGCTTGGCTTTCTGCTGCCGGTAGAACCTGTAGACGACGCGGTCGGTCGCCAGCAGGAAAGCACCGGTGATGACGATGGCGAAGGGCAGGGCCAGAAGCGCGGTCGGCAGCGGCCCGGCGCTGATCCCCATCGACTGGAACCACCACGTGAACAGGATCGCGAACATCGCGCCAAAGGCCATGGTGTCGCCATGGGCAAAGTTCGAAAACCGCAGGATGCCGTAGATCAGCGTGACCCCCAGCGCCCCCAGCGCCAATTGCGCACCATAGGCGGTGGCGGGGACGATGACGAAGTTCGCAAGGGCGACGATGGCGTTCAGGAAATCCATCACTCGCGCTCCTCGCAGGTGCCGACATAGCTGACCATCTGCGGCCCGGCCATGTGCAGCGTCATGCGCGCGTCTGAGCCCTCGGCAAGGATGAGATAGAACAGCTTCTGCGTGTGATCGATGCCCCAGGCCTGGAACCAGCTGCCGTCCTTGGCGGCGACACGTGCCATTCTGAAGTCTCCGAATTCGGTCGAGATCGAGTTGGTCTCGGTGTCCAGCGTGACGTCGAAGGAAGCCTCGGTGCAGGACTCGGCTTCGTAGCATTCGGTCGTGAACCGGCACTGCATGGCGGCGGATGCCGCATGCGCGAACAGGACCATCCCGACAGACGCACTCAGAGTGAGAAACCGCATCCTATCCTCCCAGAAACGACCGGCGGACTTCCTCGTCCGCCAGCAATTCCTTGCCCGTGCCGGTATGCGCATTGCGCCCCTGCACCAGCACGTATCCCTTGTCGGCAATCTCCAGCGCCTGCCGTGCGTTCTGTTCGACCATCAGGATCGGGATGCCCGTGCGGGCCACCTCGATGATCCGGTCGAACAATTCGTCCATCACGATGGGCGACACGCCCGCCGTGGGCTCGTCCAGCATCAGCACCTTCGGCTCGGTCATCAGCGCGCGGCCCACCGCCACCTGCTGACGCTGCCCGCCCGACAATTCGCCGGCGGGCTGACGGCGTTTCTCGCGCAGGATCGGGAACAGGTCATAGACCTGCTCCATCGTGCCAGAGAAATCGTCCCGCCGGATGAAAGCCCCCATCTCGAGGTTTTCCTCCACCGTCATCGAGGTGAAGATGTTGGCGTTCTGCGGCACGAACCCCATGCCCTTCAGCACCCGGTCCTGCGGCGACAGGTGCGTGATGTCCTCCCCGTCGAGCCGCACCGCGCCCGCGCGCACGTCCAGCATCCCGAACACCGCCTTCATCGCGGTGGACTTGCCCGCGCCATTGGGGCCGACGATCACCGCGATCTCGCCGCGCTCCACCGCCACGGTGCAATCGTGCAGGATATCGGGACCCTTGCCATAACCGCCGGTCATGGTGTCGCCGATGAGGAACGGGTCGCTCACTCGCCGCTCTCCCCGATTTTCAGAAGGTCGATGAAGGTGTCGGTCACGCCCGAATGTTCCGCCGTGTAGGTATCGTTGATCGTCCAGACCATCGCCTGCATGTTCATGTCATCCGTCAGGATCAGCGTGTTGGCGAAGATGAAGTCGGTATTGTTGATCTTGGTGAGGTAGACGACCGTCTCGGCGGACACGCCGTCCACCTCGCGCCGCGACACGTCGAGGATCGGCACTTCCTCGGCCGTGATCCCCGAGGCCTCTGCCGCGATGTCGAGGATCACCTGCCGTATGAACTCTATCGTGATGCCGCGGTTGACCCCGAAATTCTCGACGATCAGGCCGCCGTAGAACTGGTTGTTGAACTGGTAGAGCCGGTCGAATTCGCCCGGCGGGGGGAGCGACTTCCACGACGCCGGGTCGCCGCAGAAGGCAACGCCGAATGACACGGGCCTGCACCCGTCTTTCCGCTCCACCGTATCGCGGTACCGCCAGGTGCCGTCATCGAAAAGCTGCACCGGCTTGCCCGAGACGACCGCTGTACCGACGACACTTTGCGCTGCCGCTGTCACGGCAAGGCAGCATCCGACCACGGCGGCGACACAACCCTTCCACAGGCGGCCCGGCACTCGCTGCCACCGTGTTGCTTCTTCGGTTCCGAAATACCTCGGGGGTGTGGGGGCTGGCCCCCACGTGCGGGGGTCCGTCATGCGCCGACCGCCTCCTTGTTCTTCAGACCGGTGCCAAGATAGGCCTCGATCACGTGGTCGTTGGCCTTGATCTCGGCCAGCGTGCCTTCGGCCAGCACCTTGCCCTCGGCCATGCAGATGACAGGGTCGCAGAGGCGGCCGATGAAATCCATGTCATGCTCGATCACGACGAAGGTGTAGCCGCGCTCGGTGTTGAGCCGCTGGATGGCGTCGGCGATGGTATTCAGAAGCGTGCGGTTCACGCCCGCGCCGACCTCGTCGAGGAAGACGATCTTGGCATCGACCATCATGGTGCGGCCCAGTTCCAGAAGCTTCTTCTGGCCGCCCGACACCTGCCCGGCCTTGTGATCGGCGAGGTGTTCGATGGTCAGGAACTCCAGCACCTCGTCGGCCTTGGCCTTCAGCGCGCGTTCCTCGTCGGCGATCCGGCGGCGTCCGAACCACGTGTTCCACAGCGTCTCGCCCGATTGCGCGCCGGGCACCATCATCAGGTTTTCCCGGCAGGTCATCGTCTGGAATTCGTGGGCGATCTGGAAGGTCCGCAGCAGGCCCTTGTGGAAGAGCGTGTGCGGCGGCAGGCCGGTGATGTCTTCGCCATCCATCGTGACGCGCCCGGAGGTTGGTTTAAGAACGCCCGCCACCACGTTGAAAAGAGTTGTCTTTCCGGCGCCGTTGGGGCCGATCAGGCCGGTGATTGAGCCCTTCGCGATCTCCATCGACGCGCCGTCCACGGCGCGGAAACCGCCGAATTGCTTCACGATGTTGTCGACAACGATCATCGCCTGTCCCCCCTGCAAACAGCCCGGACCAATGGCCCGGGCTGTTCAGTCTTTCAAGTCAGTGACTTAGCGGTACTTCACCGTGGTGATCTTGCCGTCCTTGATCACGATCTGGCGATAGTTGCCGGCCGATTCACCGGGGCCGATCAGTTCGACCGCGGTCGCGCCGACATAGTCGACGTCACCGCCACCGGCGATGATTTCCAGCGCCTTGGCCAGCTCGCCCGGGAAGATCTGCTCGCCCGGAGCGTTCGCCACGTCCATCACCTTTTCCTTGTAGACGTTGGGGTCGTCCGACCCGGCCGCCTGCATGGCCAGCATGATGAGCGCCGCCGCGTCATAGCTTTCCGGCGTGAAGGGCGAGGTGGCGTCGAACTTGTCGCCCACCATCTCGGTGAACATCGACGCGCCGTCGCTGTCGGTGCCCGGATGCTGACCGGTCGAGCCGTCGATCTCTGCGCCGAAGTTCTCTTCCAGCTTGGCGCCGATCATGCCGTCGGGGAAGTGGAACGTGTCGAAGGCACCCGAGTCGAGCGCCGCGCGCACGATGCCCGAACCGCCCTGGTCGACATAGCCCGCAACCACGAGGCGGTCGCCACCGGCCGAGGCCAGCGCGCCGACTTCGGCCGAGTAGTCCGCCTTGCCGTCTTCATGCGCGGCCGAGATGGTCACGGTGCCGCCCGCGGCTTCGAACGCGGCCTGGAACGAATCCGCCAGGCCCTTGCCGTAGTCGTTGTTGGTGTAGGTAACGGCGACTTCCTTGATGCCTTCTTCCATCAGGACTTCGGTCATCACGACGCCCTGGCGCGCATCCGACGGTGCGGTGCGGAAGAACAGGCCGTTATCTTCGTTGTTGTTGTGGCTGAGGCCCGGCGAGGTCGCCGAGGGCGAAATCATCACGACGCCGTTTGCCACGGCCACGTTGTTGAGGATCGCACCGGTCACGCCCGAGCAGTCCGCGCCCATGATGCCCTTGACGCCATCGGCGGTCACAAGACGTTCGGCGGCGGCCGTTGCGGCAGCTGCGTCGATACAGGTCGAATCCGCGCGTACGCCCGCGACGGACTTGCCGCCCAGCAGCAGGCCGGAATCGGTCACTTCCATCATCGCCAGTTCGGCGGCGTCACCCATCGACGGGGTCAGCGATTCGATCGGGCCGGTGAAGCCCAGGATGATGCCCAGCTTGATGTCGGCGCCGTGTCCGTCGGCATGTGCCGCACCGGTCAGCGCGACGCTCGCGGCCGAGGCCAGAAGCAGTTTTTTCATTGATATCTCTCCCTTGTCGGATTCTGACAATCCACCCGAAACCCTAAGGCCCTTCGTTGTGAAATGGAAGCGGATCGCGCGATTGTGGCTGGCTTTGAGGGGCGGAATGCCTATGTGATCGCGGTGAAGGCCGTGATGCCGTTACGTCAAGGAGTATTATCATGCCCCGTTCCCCGTCCGTCCTGCTTGGCCTCTGTCTTGCCGCGCTGCCCGCTTGGGTGCTGGCGCAGGAGGTGATCCCGACATCGGACCTGGGCGTCGAGATGGTGGCGGACGGGTTCGACGAACCCTGGGCGGTGGCGCTCTTGCCCGATGGCGGATTCCTCGTGACCGAGCGGGAAGGCACGCTGTGGCACGTGGGCGCCGATGGCACGCGGACCGAGGTCAAAGGCGTTCCGCGCGTGCGCGCGACGGGGCAGGGTGGCCTGCTGGATGTCGTCGTCGCGCGCGATTTCGAAAGCTCGCGCCGCGTGTTCCTGACCTATGCCAAGCGCCAGCGCTTCAACGAGGGCACGGCGCTGGCCGTCGGCACCCTGTCGCGCGGCAATGACCGCCTGTCCGAGGTCGACACGATCTGGGAGATGAAGCGCGGCTCGGGCGGCGGGTTCCATTTCGGGTCGCGCGTGGTCGAGGCGCCGGACGGCTCGCTGTTCGTCACCGTGGGGGACCGGGGCGACCGCCCCTCGGCGCAGGATCTTGGCCGCCACAACGGGTCGGTCGTGCGGGTGAACCGCGACGGGACAGTGCCGTCCGACAACCCGTTCGTGGGTGACGCGTCGGCGCTGGACGAGATATGGTCCTACGGCCACCGCAACCCGCAAGGCGCGGCGCTTGACCTCGACGGCAACCTGCTGACGGTCGAACACGGCGCCAAGGGCGGGGACGAGGTCAACCGGATCCGCAAGGGCGCGAATTACGGCTGGCCCGTCATCTCGTACGGGGTGCATTACAACGGCGACAAGATCGGCGTCGGAACCGCGCAGGAGGGGATGGAGCAACCTGCGTACTACTGGGACCCGTCCATGGCCCCGTCGGGCATGATAGTCTATTCCGGCGCGCAATGGCCCGACTGGCGCGGGGACGTGTTCATCGGATCGCTCAAGTTCGACTATATCAGCGTGCTCGACGGCGACCCGATGGCCGAGGTCGCGCAGATCAAGGGCCCGGAAACCGACCGCGTGCGCGACGTGCGCGAGGCCCCGGACGGGTCGATCTGGTTCATCAGCGTCGGCAACGGCGCGATCTACCGGATGACGCCCAAGGGCTGAGCCGCTAGGCTTGGCGCATCGTTTGATCCTATTTGGAGTTTCCGATGCGCATATTGATCGCTTTTGTCTTCGCCATCCTGCCTGCCGCGCTGGCCGCGCAGCAGGAGGATTCCGTCTTCGATGATTACCAGTCCTACGCCGCTTTCGTGGATGACCACATCATGGGGCGCGATTTCGTCCCCCTGATCCAGTTCCTCGGCGGGCGGGACGAATACACGCGGGAAGAGCTGCAATCGCTGCAAGCGCAGTTCACCGGCATCTACCCGCAGGATTTCACCGATGGTGCGGTGCTGAAGGAAACGACGCTTGGCGCGCGGTTCCTGACCGAGGTCCGCGCCTATTGGGGCCCATCCGGCTACATCTGGTTCGGCGCGCTGCTGCACGAGCGCGAGGGCCAGGTCGTCGTCATCAATTTCCGGCTGAATTCCAAGTCGATGGCGGTGCTGACCGACTACTAGGGCCGGCCAGTCACGCGCCGTCGGTCAGGCGTTCGCTTCGCGGATCTTGTCGGCGGCGTCCTTGTCGTAGGCCACGCCGTTTTCGTCGAACATCGTGTCGAGTTCACCCGACAGGGTCATCTCGGTGACGATGTCGCAGCCGCCCACGAACTCTCCCTTGACGTAGAGTTGCGGGATCGTCGGCCAGTCGGAGTAATCCTTGATGCCCTGGCGGATCTCGTCGTCGGCCAGCACGTTCACGTCCGTGTAGTCCACGCCCATGTAGTTCAGCACGCCCGCCACGCGGGAGGAGAACCCGCATTGCGGCATCTCTTTCGTGCCCTTCATGTAAAGCACCACGTCGTGGGCCTTGACGGTTTCGTCGATCCGGGATTTTGCGTCGGTCATGTCGTCGTTCCTTGCGGTGCGAAAGCGCACCCTAGCGGTTGAAGCGGCGGTGGTATTCCGCGGCGTAGGTTTCGTCATCCGGCATCGGGTCGATCCGGCTGGCGGCGTTCTGGGTGAAGGACCGGCCGAACCGGTTCTTCCCGGCGAGCGTCACGCGCTCCAGCGCGTCGTTGCGGCGGTTGACGCGGTCCACCTCGGTCATGTCGAGCGCTTCCATGCCCAGGGGCACCTCCGCGTCCCGGCCCATCTGCGGTTGCCGGTAGCTGAGGGGCCGCCGCGAGGAGCGCCGGAAGGGCCGCGTGAGGAGGTCCAGCAACGATGTCATTCCGGTGCCCGCGTTGTCAGCGCCAAGGCGTGCAATTCGCCGTTCGGCCCGTCCATCTTGCCCTTCAGCGCGGCATAGACGGCGCGTTGCTGTTGCACCCGGTTCTTGCCGCGAAAGCTTTCATCCACGACCATCGCCGACATGTGCACGCCGTCGTCGCCGCCGACCTCGATTGTCGCCTCGGGAAAGGCGTCGCGCAGCAGCGTTTCGATCTCGGTCCGGCTCATGGGCATGGGTGGGGCGATCCTTCGTTAGTGTCGGTGATAAACTATGGCCCGCAAGGCCGGGCTTCAAGCGGCATCAAGCGCGGCCTGCACCGCGTCCATGAACGCGCCGATATCGCGGCCCGCAACAAGAGCATGATGCACCTGCACCGAAACAGCCATGTCGAACCCGTCACCCTTGGGCACGATCTTGCCCCATGCAAGGCGCGGCACGCAGTCGTCGCTGTGTGGCATCGCGTTGTCGAGCGCGGTGAAATCGAGCCACGGCAGGCAGGAGGCGAAGGTCACGCAGGGCTTGCCCGATGTGGGGTCGAGCGACCCGCTGCGGCGCACGGTTTCGATGACCCCGGCCGCATGCGCATCGAAAGCCGCCCGGTCAGGCGTCCAGTCGAAATAGCCATAGGCGAAGCTGCCGTCATCCAGCGCGATGGGAGGAGAGATCTGCACCTCGTCATGCAGCGTGACCACGTCGCCCTCGAACCGCAGGCGCATGGCATCGACCGAAGCGAGGCCCGCGCCAAGCGCCCACAGGACCCCGCGAAATGGCGACCCGCCGCGCTTTTTCAACGCTGCTGCGTCAAGCCGCGTGGTGATCGCGTAATGTGGTCTGTCGAAGGTCCGGAAGAACCGGAATTGCTGGGTCCCCGGCCAATCGTCGAAATCGATCCTCCGGGAAGCCATCAGCCGACCGCGTCGGCGAACGCGGTGCGGTAGAGCCTGGCAAGGTCAGAGAGAGGCGCGGCGCTGTTGCCCAGCCTCACATCCGACCCGCCGAACCGACCGACGGTGATGATGGGCACCCCTGCCTGCGACGCCTCGATCATCAGCTCTTCGGCCTTGTCGAACCCGCAGGCGACAAGGTAGCGGCCCTGGTCCTCGCCGAAAAGCTCGGCATTGGTGGATGCGTCCAGCGTCACGCCGACGCCCGCCGCCTCGGCCAGTTCGAACGCCGCAAGCGCCAGCCCGCCATCGCTGAGGTCGGTGCAGGCGGTGATCATGCCACGGTTGGCGCGGATGAAGTCGCCGTGGCGCTTTTCGGCGTCCAGATCGACGGGCGGGGCGTCGCCTTCGACCCGGTTGAAGACCTCGGCCAGCAGCGCGGATTGCCCCAGGTGCCCGGCGGACTCCCCGACAACCAGCGCGACATGGCCCTCGCGCACGTCGCAGCCGATCACGTCCTCGCCCGATGCGAGCAGACCAACCGCGCCGATGGTGGGGGTCGGCAGGATCGCCTCGCCATCGGTTTCGTTGTAAAGCGACACGTTGCCCGACACGATGGGCATGTCGAGCGCCTCGCACGCCGCGCCGATCCCCCGGATCGCGCCGACGAACTGGCCCATGATCGCGGGCTTTTCGGGGTTGCCGAAATTCAGGTTGTCGGTCGTGGCAAGGGGCAGGGCGCCGGTGGCGGTGAGGTTGCGGTACGCTTCGGCGACCGCCTGCTTGCCGCCTTCGACCGGGTTGGCCTTTACATATCGCGGCGTCACGTCCGAGGTGAACGCCAGCACCTTGTCGGTGCCGTGCACCCGCACCAGCCCCGCGCCCAGACCGGGGCCGCGCGCGGTGTCGGCCATGACCTGGCTGTCATATTGTTCGGTCACCCACGTCTTGGCGGCATAGTTGGGCGATCCGATCAGGGCCTTCAGCGCGTCGATCGCGTCGACCTCCGGCACGTCGCCCAGCGGCTCGGCCTCGGGCGTCGGCTCCCACGGGCGGTCGTATTCCGGCGCGGTGGAGGCGAGTTTCGAGAGCGGCAGATCGGCCTTCACTTCGCCGTTGTGGCGGATGAAGAAGCGGTCTTCGGCGATGGTTTCGCCGACGATGGCAAAGTCGAGGTCCCACTTGTCGAAGACGGCCTTGGCCTCGGCCTCAAGCTCGGGCTTCAGGACCATGAGCATGCGTTCCTGGCTTTCCGACAGCATCATCTCGTAGGCGGTCATGTGCGCCTCGCGCTGCGGGACCTTTTCGAGGTCGAGCGCGATGCCAAGCTGGCCCTTGTCACCCATCTCGACCGCCGAACATGTGAGGCCCGCCGCGCCCATGTCCTGGATCGAGATCACGGCACCGGTCGCCATCAGTTCCAGCGTCGCCTCCATCAGGCGCTTTTCGGTGAAGGGGTCGCCGACCTGCACGGTGGGGCGCTTTTCCTCGATATCCGCGTCGAATTCCGCCGAGGCCATCGTCGCACCGCCCACGCCGTCGCGGCCGGTTTTTGCGCCAAGGTAGACGACCGGCATGCCGACGCCCGAGGCAGCGGAGTAGAAGATCTTGTCACTGTCGACGAGGCCCGCGGCAAAGGCGTTCACGAGGCAGTTGCCGTTATAGGCCGGGTCGAAGCGGACCTCGCCGCCCACGGTGGGCACGCCGAAGCAGTTGCCGTAGCCGCCGACGCCCGCCACCACGCCCGCGACAAGGCTGCGGGTCTTGGGGTGCGACGGTTCGCCAAAGGACAGCGCGTTCATCGCCGCGATGGGGCGCGCGCCCATGGTGAAGACGTCGCGCAGGATGCCGCCCACGCCGGTTGCCGCGCCCTGGTAGGGTTCGATGTAGGACGGGTGGTTGTGGCTCTCCATCTTGAAGACCACGGCCTGACCGTCACCGATATCGACGATGCCCGCGTTTTCACCGGGGCCGCAGATCACCTGCGGGCCGGTCGTGGGCAGAGTGCGCAGATGCAGTTTCGAGGATTTGTAGGAGCAATGCTCGTTCCACATGGCCGAGAAGATGCCGAGCTCGGTAAAGGTCGGCTCGCGCCCGATGATGTCGAGGATGCGATCGTATTCGTCCGGCTTCAGGCCGTGGGCTTCGATCAGGTCGGGCGTGATGGCAGGTTCTTGCATGGGTGGCGGCGTCCCCTTCGTCGCGGTTGCGCGGTTCATACGACAGGGGCGGGCCGGGGGAAAGGCGGTTCGGGACGGCTTTTGCCCTGACCCTTGCCGTTTCGCCAAACGCCGCAAACGCGTATCCGCGATCCGCTTGCGATTTGACGTGTTCCGGCGACGAAAGACCTGACCTGCGGGCAAAAAAAGGGCCGGGGCTAAGCCCGGCCTAAGTCCAACAGGGAGGTATGAAGTAGGAGAGCAACGCCCGTCCTTGCTTCATAGTTCCAATTAGGTCGCCATTGCTTACGCATCAAGCACAACCGACGATTTTTTGCGCAAGGCCGGTATGCGTCAGGCGCATAGGTAGGAAGCCAGCGCTTTGCCGAAGGGGTGTTGTTAGGTCCCGTGGCGACGAGCTATGCGCGCGGTCGCCCGTCAGGCGAGCCCTTTCTCCCGCGCGGACTTGCGGTAGGTGATGATCTCGTCCTGCACGAAGTCGCGGAAGGCGTGGATGCGTTTGGAGTGACGCAATTCCTCGGGGTACGCGAGGTAGACGGGGACCTCGTTCGATTCCACGTCGGGCAGCACGCGTTCGAGTTGGGGGAAATCCTCCACCACGTAATCGGGCAGGACCCCGATGCCGATGTCGTGGATCACCGATTGCAGGACGCCGAAATAGTTGTTCACCGTCAGGTGCATGGGCACGTCCTGCGTCAGCAGCATCTGGATCAGCGCCACGCCCGCGCCCACCTGCGGTGTCGCGGGGTTCTGGCTGATCAGGCGGTGTTTCGACAAATCGCTCAATCGCTCCGGCCGTCCGACCCGGTCAAGGTAGGTAGGCGTTGCATAGAGGCGCATCCGGACCGACATCAGGCGTTTGCGGATCAGGTCGGCCTGGCTCGGTTCCTTCATGCGGATGGCCACGTCAGCCTCGCGCATGGGCAGATCCAGAACGCGCTCTTCGAGGTTCAGGTCGATCTTGAGGTCGGGATACTTGGAATAAAGCTGCATCAGGCGCGGGGCCAGCCACAGCGATCCGAAGCCGATGGTGGTGGTCACCCGCAATTCGCCGAAAACCTCCTCCTCGCTGTCGCGGATGCGCGCGGCGGCGGTGTCGACCCGGCGCGACATGGCCGAGGTGGCATCGAACAGCAATTCACCCTGTTCAGTCAGGATCAGACCGCGCGCGTGGCGGTGGAACAGCGTGGTGTTGAGCGATTCTTCGAGAGCGCGAATCTGCCGCGAGACCGCCGATTGAGACAGGTGGAGAGTGTCACCGGCATGGGTGAGCGATCCCGCATCGGCGACCGCGTGAAATATTCTTAGCTTGTCCCAGTCCATGCGCGACCCGTCCGAATCCTTTGCCCTCGCTTATACGCAATTTACGTGTCGTGATGCGACAGGTCCGGGATCAAACAAGATTTTACTATGCGGGTCAGCAACTGTGACCTATCATCGTGCTATCCTGTCGTGCAAATAGGGAGGCGTGCATGACCGCTCGGGTCACACTGGACGATCGGTTCGATCTGACGAAATCCCCGGTACTTCTGAACGGCACGCAGGCGCTTGTGCGCCTGATGCTGGCGCAGGCGGCGCGGGACAAGGCGGCGGGGCTGAACACGGCGGGTTATTGCACCGGGTATCGCGGGTCGCCGCTGGGTGCGGTCGACATGCAGATGCACCGCGCGGCCAAACACCTTGCCGCCGCCAATGTCCGCTTTCAGGAAGGGCTGAACGAAGACCTCGCCGCCACGGCGCTTTGGGGGTCGCAGCAGGCCGAATTGCGGGGCGAGGGCAAGTATGACGGTGTCTTCGGCCTCTGGTACGGCAAGGGGCCGGGCGTGGACCGGTCGGGTGATGTCTTCCGGCACGCGAACATGGCGGGCACCTCGTCCTATGGCGGGGTGGTGGTGGCGATGGGGGACGACCACACCGGTGAAAGCTCCACCGTGCTGCACCAGTCCGAATGGGCGCTGATCGACGCCTACATGCCCATCGTGTCGCCCGCGGGCGTGCAGGAAATCCTCGATTACGGGCATTACGGCTACGCGCTGTCACGATTTTCGGGCCTGTGGGTGGGCCTGAAGACGATGAAGGACACGGTGGAGGCAACGGCGGTCGTGAACGGCGACCCGCATCGTTTGCAATTCGTCACGCCGGACTTCCCAATGCCCGAAGGCGGGCTGAACATCCGCCTGATCGACACGCCGCACGCGCAGGAAGCGCGCATGATCGACCACAAACGCTTCGCGGCGGAGGCATTTTCACGCGCCAACCGCATGGACAGGCGCGTCTGGGGCCGTCCGGGCGCGAAGATCGGGTTCGTGGCGGCGGGCAAGAACTGGCTCGACCTGTGCCACGCGCTGGCGCTGCTGAACATCGACGAGGCAGAGGCCGAACGGCTGGGCATCACCACCTACAAGGTCGGGCAGACTTTCCCGCTGGACATGGCGGGCTTCCACGACTGGGCCGAAGGGCTCGACCTGATCGTGGTGGTCGAGGAAAAGCGAAAACTGATCGAGATCCAGATCAAGGAGGCGCTGTTCGACGACAACCGCTACCGGGTCTATGGCTGGTACAAGGGCGGTGCGGGCGGCATCCACCGTGAAGAGCTGTTCCCGACGCGCGGGGCGCTGGACCCGGTGTGGATCGCGTCGAAGCTGGGCGAGATCCTTGTCGAGGAGGGGCGGGAGACCGACGGCATCCGCGCCGGGATGGCCGCGCTGGACGAGGCCCGCCGCGCCGACAACGCGCCGGACATCGCGGCCCGGCTCCCCTATTTCTGCGCGGGCTGCCCGCACAACTCTTCGACCAAGGTGCCGGAGGGCAGCCGCGCCTATGCGGGCATCGGCTGCCACTACATGGTGCAGTGGATGGACCGGGAGACGACCGGGTTCACACATATGGGCGGCGAGGGCGCGAACTGGATCGGGGAAGCGCCGTTTTCCAACCGCGCGCACGTCTTCCAGAACCTCGGCGACGGCACCTACAACCACTCGGGCGTGCAGGCGATCCGCGCCGCGCTCGCTGCCGGGACCAACATCACCTACAAGATCCTCTTCAACGATGCCGTCGCCATGACGGGCGGCCAGCCGAACGAGGGCGGGCTGTCACCCCAGCGCATTGCGCGGGAGTTGCAGGCGATAGGCGTGGGCCATGTCGCGCTGGTCTATGACGAGAAGGAAGACATTGATCTCAATGACTTCCCGTCCGGTCTTGATGTGCACGAGCGGGCCGAACTGGACAGCGTTCAGAAAACCTGCGCCGCCGTCGAAGGCGTCAGCGCGATCATTTATGTCCAAACCTGCGCGGCCGAAAAACGCCGCCGCCGCAAGCGCGGGCTGTTCCCCGATCCCGACAAGCGCGTCTTCATCAACACCGATATCTGCGAAGGTTGCGGCGATTGCGGGGTGCAGTCGAACTGCGTCGCCATCACGCCGGTCGAGACCGAGTTCGGGCGCAAGCGCGCCATCGACCAATCCGCCTGCAACAAGGATTTCTCCTGCCTCAAGGGGTTTTGCCCGTCCTTCGTGACCGTCGAGGGCGGCACACCCAAGAAGGCCGCGACCAAGGCGCTGGACCTGCCGATCCTGCCCGACCCGGAACTGCCGCAGATCAACGGCACGCATAACGTCATCATCACCGGCGTCGGCGGCACGGGCGTCGTGACGCTGGGCGCGGTGCTGGCGCAGGCGGCGCAGATCGACGGCAAGGGCGCGGGCATGATGGAGATGGCGGGCCTCGCCCAGAAGGGCGGCGCGGTGCATATCCACCTGCGCCTCGCCAACCGCCCCGAGGACATCAACGCGATCCGCGTCGCCACGGGAGAGGCGGATGCGCTGATCGGAGGGGACCTTGTCGTGTCGGCCGGGTCCAAGACGCTGGGCCTGACGTCTTCGGGCCGGACGGGGGCGGTGGTCAACAGCCACGAAATCGTGACGGGTGAATTCACGCGCAACACCGAATTCCGTATTCCGCAGGCGGACTTGCAGGTCTCTCTTGAAGCGCGCCTGCGTGATCGGCTGGACCTGTTCGACGCCACCGACCTTGCCAAGGCGACGATGGGCGACTCGATCTTTTCCAACATGATGGTGCTGGGCGGCGCGTGGCAGCGCGGGCTTTTGCCCCTGACGCTTGATGCGATCCGGCAGGCCATCGAATTGAACGGGGCTGCGCCCGAAAAGAACCTCCGCGCGTTCGAAATCGGCCGCTGGGCCGTCCTCTTCCCGCAAGAGGCGCAGAATCTGCTGGAGCCGAACGTGATCGCGCTGCCGAAAACGCTGGACGAGCGGATCGCTTTCCGCGTGGCGCATCTGAAGCAGTACCAGTCCGGCACCTATGCCCGCCGCTATGCCAAACGCGTTGCCGAGATCAGCGATCCCGAGCTGAAGGAAACCGTTGCCCTCAGCCTGCACAAGCTGATGGCTTACAAGGACGAGTACGAGGTCGCCCGCCTTCTGTGCCAGACCCGCGCCAAGGCCAAGGCGGCGTTCGATGGCAAGATCGACCTGACCTATCACCTCGCCCCGCCGCACAAGTCGAAACCGGGGCCCGATGGCCGGCCGCAGAAGGTGGAGTACGGAGCACGCAGCGTCTGGACCTTCCGCCTGCTCAAACGCTTCAAGCGCCTGCGCGGCACGCCGTTCGATCCCTTCGGCTACACCGCCGAACGCCGGATGGAACGGCGGCTGATCAAGGAATACCTTGCCGATCTGCGCAAGATCTCCGCCCATGACAGCCCCGCCACGCGCCCGCTGATCCGCGAGCTTCTGGCCCTGCCGATGCAGATCCGCGGCTTCGGCCCGGTCAAGGCCGCAAATGCCGAAAAAGCGGGCAAGCGGCGGGCGGAACTCTGGGCCGAGATCACCTCTGGCGGCACGGTGACGCAAGCCGCCGCCGAGTAGTGGACGCGCCGCCCACGGGCACTTATATCGACGCCACGCAAGCGGGCGAGGAAAGCCATGCACAAGGACGGCCGTGCCACTCGGGACATCTCGTATGCCTATTCGGCCGAGACGAAGGCCGGTCGTGCGATGATCCGGGTGCTGGAAAACACCACGGGCCGGATGCGCCTGATCCGCCGCGCCAGGGGGTACGAGCGCGAGGTCGCCGAGGGCCGTGATTTCTGGGAAGTGATGGTCGAACGCTATGGCCTGACGCTCGACGTCGTGGGCGGGTCGCTGTCGAACATCCCGCGCACCGGGCCGGTCATCCTGATCGCCAACCATCCCTACGGCATCCTCGACGGGATGATGCTGGGTTACGTCCTGTCGAAAACGCGGGGCGATTTCCGCATCCTCGCGCACCAGATTTTCCGCAAGGCCGAAGAACTGAACCGGGTCATCCTGCCGATCTCGTTCGACGAGACCAAAGAGGCGATGAAGCTGAACCTCGAAACCCGAAAGACCGCTCTGGACTACCTCGGGCAAGGCGGGGCCATCGGCATCTTCCCCGGCGGCACGGTCTCGACAGCCCAGCGTCCCTTCGGCAACCCGATGGACCCCGGCTGGCGGGGCTTTACCGCGCGCATGATCGCCAAGTCCGACGCGCAGGTCGTGCCGATGTATTTCGACGGGCATACCTCGCGGCTGTTCCAGGTCGCTTCGCACCTGCACAGCACGCTGCGGCTGGGCCTGTTGATCAAGGAATTCAAGAAACGCGTGGACACGCCCGTGCGCGTGGCCATCGGGGAGCCGATTTCGCGCGACGTGCTCGACCCGCTTGCCAAGGACACGAAAAACCTCATGGATTTCCTGCGCAAAGCGACCTATGAGCTTTCGCCAACACCCCTGCAGTCCTATGACTACGGGTTCGAATTCGACGAAAGACGCAAGCACTGAACGCATGGCCGTTGGCATATTCGATTCCGGCCTGGGCGGGCTGACCGTCCTTGATGCCGTGCAGGCGCGCCTGCCCGAGGTGGACTTCGTCTATTTCGCCGACAGCGCGCATGCGCCTTACGGTGTGCGGGATGCCGATGACATCTATGACCTGACCTGCCGCTCGGTGGAGCGGATGTGGGAAGCGGGCTGCGACCTGATCATCCTCGCCTGCAACACCGCCTCAGCGGCAGCGCTGCGGCGGATGCAGGAAAGCTGGCTGCCGAAGGACAAGCGGGTGCTGGGCGTCTTCGTGCCGATGATCGAGGCGCTGACCGAACGCAACTGGGGCGACAATTCGCCCCCGCGGGAGGTCGCCGTGCAGCACGTTGCCCTGTTTGCCACGCCCGCCACCGTCGCCAGCCGCGCTTTCCAGCGTGAACTGGCCTTCCGCGCCATCGGCGTCGATGTCGAGGCGCAGGCCTGTGGCGGCGTGGTCGACGCGATCGAGGACGGTGACATGATCCTCGCCGAGGCGCTGGTGCGGTCCCACGTGGACGCGCTGAAGCGCAAGATGCCCGAGCCGCAGGCCGCGATCCTTGGCTGCACCCATTACCCGCTGGTGCAGGAGGTGTTCCAGGCCGCACTTGGGCCGGACGTGTCGGTCTATTCGCAGGCGAACCTCGTCGCGGCCTCGCTCGCCGATTACCTCGACCGGCATCCCGACATGCTGGGATCGGGTGAGGCGGCCTATCTCACGACCGGCGATCCGGCGCGGGTGAGCGACCGGGCCACGCAATTCCTCCGACGAAAGATGACCTTTCAAGCTGCTTGAACATCGTCTTTCAACTTACGGAAAACAAACATGACTTACAAAATCGCTATCTTGGGCGCCTCGGGCTATACGGGCGCTGAACTGGTCCGGCTGATCGCCGGGCACCCGCAGATGGAGATCGCGGCGCTGGCGGCCAATTCCAAGGCCGGCAAGACCATGGCCGAGGTCTATCCGCACCTGCGCCATCTCGACCTGCCGACGCTGGTGACCATCGACGAGATCGACTTTGCCGGCATCGACCTTGTCTTCTGCGCCCTGCCGCACAAGACCTCGCAAGAGGTGATCAAGGGGCTGCCGAGGGACCTCAAGATCATTGACCTTTCGGCCGATTTCCGGCTGCGGGATCCTGCGGATTATGAAAAGTGGTACGGCAACCCGCATGCGGCTGTAGAGCGGCAGGCGGACTCGGTTTACGGCCTGACCGAGTTCTACCGTGACCAGATCGCGGGCGCGTCCTTCGTCGCGGGCACGGGGTGCAATGCCGCCACCGGCCAATACGCGCTGCGGCCCCTGATCGAGAAGGGCCTGATCGACCTCGACGACATCGCCATCGACCTGAAGGCGGGTGTGTCCGGGGCGGGGCGGGCCTTGAAAGAGATCCTGCTACACGCCGAACTGTCCGAGGGGCTGCATCCCTACTCGGTGGGCGGGACGCACCGGCACCTGGGCGAGTTCGACCAGGAGTTTTCCGCCATCGCCGGGCGGGACGTAAGGGTGCAGTTCACGCCGCACCTCGTGCCGGTCAACCGGGGCATCCTCGTCACCGTCTACGTCAAGGGCGACCCGGAGGCGATCCACGGCGCGTTGCGCGATGCCTATGCAGACGAGCCGTTCCTCGTGGTGCTGCCGTTCGGCGAACAGCCCGACATGCGGCACACCCGCGGATCGAACTTTTGCCATGTGGGCGTGGTGGGCGACCGGATCGCCGGACGGGCGGTGGTGTTTGCCGCTCTCGACAATTTGTGCAAAGGCTCCTCTGGACAAGCGCTCCAGAATGCCAATCTGATGTTGGGACTGGACGAGACGACGGGGCTGATGGGCGTGCCCCTTTACCCGTGAGGACGCGATGAAGGGACTGAAGAAGCAACGACGCATCCAGGTCATCCTCGTGGCGGTCGTGGCGTTGATCGCCTCGACGGCCCTGATCGGTTACGCGATGCGCGACGGCATCAACTTCTTCCGCTCTCCCAGCCAGGTGATCGCCGAACCGCCGGGTCCTACGGAAGTGTTCCGCATCGGCGGGCTGGTCGAGGAAGGCTCGATCACCCGTGGTCAGGGTGAGCAGATCTCGTTCCGCGTGACCGATGGCGGCGCGGTGGTGCCGGTCACCTTTACCGGCGTCCTGCCTGACCTGTTCGAAGAGAACCAGGGCATGGTCGGCACGGGTCGCTACGTGAACGGTGTCTTCCAGGCCTCTGAAATCCTTGCCAAACACGACGAGACCTACATGCCGAAAGAGGTCATCGACGCGCTGAAAGAACAGGGCGTCTACCAGGAAGCCGACAGCTAGGCGCGCACGGGCTGTCAGCCTCCCGTTAACCACTGCATGGGCAGCTTTGGCCCCGAGCAGTGGCAACCGGGGGTGACCCATGAAGGACGTGCGAACCATCGCCGAAGAGATCGTGGCGCGCGAAGGCGGTTACGTGAACGATCCCCACGATCCGGGCGGGGCGACGAATTACGGCGTGACGATCCACACGATGCGGCGGCTGGGGCTGGACCTGAACAGCGATGGCCGCATCAATGCCAGCGACGTGCGGATGCTGACGCGCAAGCAGGCCGTCAACATCTTCATCACGCATTACTTCGTGGAGCCGCGCATCGCCGACCTGCCGGAGGCGATCCAGGCGACGGTGTTCGACATGTACGTGAACGCTGGCAGCAACGCGGTGAAGATTTTGCAGCGGCTGCTGGGGCAGATGGGGTTCAAGGTCGCCGTCGATGGCGTGATCGGGCCGCTCACCGCCGCCGCCGCCCATGCCGCGTATGACGCAGCGCCGGATCATCTGGCCGATGCCTACGGGATCGCGCGGCGCAACTATTACTTCGCGCTGGCCGACAAGCGCCCGGCGAGCCGCAAGTACGCGCGCACGCGGGCAGGCGGCAAGGGCGGCTGGATCCGCCGGGCGGAGGAATTCCTGTCACCCCGGTTCCACATGACGCAGGCGCAGTTCGACGAAAGGGTGCGGGCATGGGGATGATCGGACGGATACTGGATGCGCTCTTCGGATCGGGCAACGTGATCAAGGAAACGGCGGAAGTCTTTCGCGTGAATGCCGAAGCCGACGCCGTCCGCGCGGTCAGCGTGCAGGGGCAGGCGCTGAACCAGTTCGGCATGGAGTTCGCCTTTTCCCGGCAAAGCCTGTTCGACCGGCTGATGGACGCGATCAACCGCATCCCGCGCCCGGCGCTGGCGCTTGGCACGATCGGGCTGTTCGTGGCGGCGATGTTCGACCCGGTCTGGTTCGCCGAACGCATGACCGGCATCGCGCTGGTGCCCGAACCGCTCTGGTGGTTGCTGGGCGTGATCGTGAGTTTCTATTTCGGCGCGCGCCACCAGGCCAAGGGGCAGGCGTTTCAGAAGGAGCTGGCGCAAACGCTGAGCCGGGTGCCGCAGGTCGTCAACTCGCTCGACATGCTGCGCGAATTCGATGCTGACACACCGAGCGTTGCCGAAACCGGGACGGATGCAAACCTGACGATGGGAACGATCACCCCGGCGGGCAATGCCGCGCTGGAGGATTGGGCAAGACACCGCGCATCCTGAGCGCCCCCGCGACAAAGTGATACAAAGCTCGCGCCGATTGCGATTGGCGCGGGTCGGTCAACGCATTATCCTATGCGCATGATCACAGAACTCGGCCACTTCGCGCTTATCCTCGCTTTCCTCGTCGCCATCGTCCAGACGGTCGTGCCCCTTGTCGGGGCGCACAAACGCTGGGCGTCCTGGATGGCGGTGGCGGAACCGGCGGCAACGCTGCAATTCCTGCTGACGGCTTTCGCCTTTGCCGCGCTGATGTATGCCTTCATCACCTCGGATTTCTCGCTGCGGCTGGTTGTGCTGAACTCCCATTCCGCGAAGCCGATGCTTTACAAGATCAGCGGGACATGGGGGAACCACGAAGGCTCGATGCTGTTGTGGGTGCTGATCCTGACGCTGTTCGGCGCGTCGGCCGCGTGGTTCGGGCAAAGCCTTCCGCCGACGCTGCGGGCACGGGTGCTGGGCGTGCAGGCGGCCGTTGCGGTTGCGTTCTTCGCCTTCATCCTGCTGACCTCGAACCCGTTCCTGCGGCTTGTCGTGCCGCCGTTCGACGGGGAGGACCTCAACCCGCTGTTGCAGGATCCGGGCCTCGCCTTCCATCCGCCGTTCCTCTACCTCGGCTATGTCGGGTTGAGCATGGCGTTTTCCTTCGCCGTCGCCGCGCTGCTAGAAGGCCGGGTGGACGCGGCATGGGGGCGCTGGGTGCGTCCGTGGACGCTGGCGGCGTGGGTGTTCCTCACCATCGGGATCGCGCTGGGGTCGTGGTGGGCCTATTACGAACTGGGCTGGGGCGGGTTCTGGTTCTGGGACCCGGTCGAAAACGCCTCGTTCATGCCGTGGCTTCTGGCGGCCGCGCTGCTGCACTCGGCCATCGTGGTCGAGAAGCGGGAGACGCTCAAGGCGTGGACGATCCTGCTGGCCATCCTCGCCTTCGGCTTTTCGCTGATCGGGACGTTCATCGTGCGGTCGGGTCTTCTGACCAGCGTGCACGCCTTTGCCAATGACCCAGAGCGCGGGGTGTTCATCCTTGGCATCCTCGCCTTCTTCACCGGCGGCGCGCTGGTGCTGTTCGCGATGCGGGCGGGGGTGATGGAGGCCAAGGGCGTCTTCAGCGTCGTCAGCCGCGAAAGCGCGCTGGTGGTGAACAACGTCCTGCTGGCGGTGTCCGCGTTCATCGTCTTCGTGGGTACGATGTGGCCGCTCTTGGCCGAGATGTTCTTTGACCACAAGCTGAGCGTCGGCCCGCCGTTCTTCAACATCGCCTTCACCCCCATCTTCCTGATTCTCGGGGCCGTGCTGCCCATCGGGGCGATCCTGCCGTGGAAACGCGGCCGGATCGGGCGGGCGATGCGGTCGATGCGGGTCGCGCTGATACTGGCGCTGGTTTTCAGCCTTGCGACGCTTGTCTGGGCCATCTCCACGGGCCGTTCGGCGCTGGCACCCATCGGCATGTTCGTCGGGGCGTGGCTCGTCTTTGGTGCGCTGACCGAGTTGTGGCTGCGCACCGGCAAGAGCGGCGCCGCGCGCCTGCTGCGCCTGCCGCGTGCGGACTGGGGCAAGGCCCTTGCGCATGCCGGGCTGGGCATCACGTTCATCGGTGTTGCCGGTCTGACCGGCTGGCAGGTGGAGGATATTCGCGTCGCCGAACGGGGCGTCCCGTTCGAGGTGGGCGCGCATACGGTCGAACTGGTGGACGTGACGGACTTGCAGGGACCGAACTTCATCGCCACGCGGGCGGAAATCATCCTCAGCCGGGGTGGCGAGGAGATCGCGCGCCTGTTCCCGGAAAAGCGCATCTACCCGGTGGCGCAGATGCCGACGACCGAAGCGGCGATCGACTCTCGCTTCCTGCGCGACGTCTACGTCGTGATCGGTGACCCGCAGCAGAACGGCGGCTGGACGGTGCGGACGTGGATCAAGCCGCTCACCGGCTGGATCTGGGCGGGCAGCATCCTGATGGCGCTTGGCGGCTTCGTCAGCCTGAGCGACCGGCGGTATCGCGTCGCTGCTGGCGCGCGCAAGGTGGCCTCTTCGGCGGCGGTGCCCGCGGAATGAGGCGGATCGCGTTCATCCTGATGATGTTGCTGGCCGTGCCTGTGGCGGCGGTCGAACCGGAAGAGATGCTGGCCGACCCGGTGCTGGAAGCGCGGGCACAGGCGCTTGACCACGAGTTGCGATGCGTGAAGTGCCAGTCCGAAAGCATCGCCTCGTCCAATTCCGACTGGGCGCGGGATGCGCGGGTGCTGGTGCGCGAACTGCTCACCGAGGGCATGAGCGACGAGGAGGTTGTCGACTTCTTCGTCGCCCGCTACGGCGATTTCGTGAAGATGCGGCCGGACGCGGACGGGGCGAACCTGATCCTCTGGGCGTCGGGGCCGCTGATGTTGCTGATCGCCGGCGGGCTGGCCTTTGCCTTCCTCCGGGGGCGCGCGCGGGCGACGCCACAACAGGCAGGTGCCCTGAGCGAGGACGAGGAAGCGCGCCTGCGCCGAATTCTCGAAGAGTGACGCTGGGTTTTTCGCCCGTCTCAGCCTATGTCGGGGTAGGACCGACACAGGCGCAGACGAAGGAAGCCCCATGCAGTACGAAACGATCCAGCTGAGCGAGGCGGACGGCATCGCCGTGCTGACGCTCGACCGGCCCGACCACCTGAACGCGATGACCACGCAGATGCGGGCAGAGCTGCTGCACGCGGTGAAGGACGTGCAGGCGCGGGCCAAGGTGCTGGTGCTGACGGGGGCGGGCCGCGCATTCTGCTCGGGTCAGGATCTGGGTGATGCGGCGAGCGCGGGCAGGATCGACCTGGAACGCGCCCTGCGCGACGAATACGGGCCGCTGATCCTTGCGCTGGACGAATGCCCGATCCCGACCATCGCGGCGGTCAACGGCGCGGCGGCGGGGGCAGGCGCCAACGTGGCGCTGGCCTGCGACGTGGTGATCGCGGCGGAATCGGCCTATTTCCTGCAAGCCTTCACGCGGATCGGCCTGATCCCGGATGCGGGTGGCACCTGGTCGATGCCGCGCCGGATGGGTCTGGCCAAGGCGATGGGCGCGTCGCTGTTTGCCGAACGCATTCCGGCGGCCAAGGCCGAGGCCTGGGGCCTGATCTGGGAAGCGGTGCCCGATGCGGAGTTCGAGGCGCACTGGCGCGGCCGCGCGGCGCACCTCGCGCAAGGTCCCACCATGGCCTATCGCGCGGTCAAGGAAGCGCTGCGCGCCTCCGACACCAACACGCTGAGCGAACAGCTGAACGTCGAGGCCCATTTGCAGGGCAAGTGCGGCCATTCGCGGGACTTCAAGGAAGGTGTGCTGGCCTTCACCGAAAAGCGCGCGGCCAAGTTCGAAGGCCGCTAGGTGCCAGAAACCCTCCCCGGCGGGCGATGGCCGGGGAGGGCGCTGCACCGGACAAGGGCGATCAGACCATCAGCAGGTCATCACCCATGTCCGTTTCCGTCGTGTCGAGAGCCGGATCGGCGTCGATCTTGGGCAGGATCAGCTCGTCATATTCGACAAGGTACTGGTCGCAGAACACGCCCTCTTCCTGCGGCGTGTAGCACAGGTCGTCCACCGCGCCCGATCCGACAAGGTTCACGTCCATCGACGCCACGCCATCGGTGTTGATGTCGATCACCGCCTCGCCGTTGTCGGTGCCGGCGGGGATGGCGACCGAATTGATCAGCTCGCCGTCCACGTCGAAAAGGTCGATCGACCCGCCGGCCTCTTCCACGTCCAGCACCGTCAGGCTGGAGACGGTCGACACCACGTCGAAGTCGAACGAGATCGTGCCGCCATGGGCGTTGTCGTCCGCATCACCTGAATCGTTGTCTTCCGAGATGATGATGACGTTGCCCTTGCCCGCGTAAGACAGGTCGTGATCGCCGCCCGTGGGATTCGCGGTGTCGAAGATCATCGCGTCATTCTCGCTGTCGGCGGCATCGCCCGCGCGCTGCGCCGATACCGTGACACCGGCGAACTGGTCGCTGACCACGTCGCCCGATTGCGCGCCGTCAAAGCCTTCGCACTCTTCCGCCGCGTCCTCGATCATGCGGATTTCGACATTGTCGAACCGGACCTGTTCGTCGGAGGCCGAGATGTCGGACACGATACGGAATTGCACGTCCGTCTGCGCGGTATCGAGAACCCCGCCTGCGTAGTCGAGCGTGGCCTTCGTGTCGGTGATCTGTTGCCCGGTCTCGGACCCGACTAGCGCATCGCCCGCGTCGTTCACGCGGAATTCGTCCAGCAGAACCCAGTCGCCGCCGTCGATCTGCACCTCGATGCGCACCGTGTCCTCGTACCGGCCCGAGGCCTCGAACTTCTGCAGGTTGATGCCCTGCGCGTCGATGGAAAACTCCACCGGGCCGTCGGCGGGCAATTCCTCGAACACCAGCCGTCCGTCATTGGCGCCGTCGGTGTGCAAGGCGTCGTCCCACACCTCCCAGTCGCCGTCCGCGCGCACGAGGTCGCTGTCCTCCGGGTCGTGCAGGCCGTCGAAATTCTCGGCCCCGATCACGACGGGGGTTTGCGATGCGCCACCCGTGGTGGTCGTGACCGCGATGTTGTCGACCCGCAGGATCTCGTTCGCGGCGCTGATGTCGGCTACGAGGCGGAAGGACACCTCGCCGTCGATCTGGTCGAGGATGCCACCGGAATAGCTCATCGTGCTGGCCGCGCCGTCGCCGAAGGTCTGGCCGGTCAACGAGCCGGTGAAGGTGTCGGTATGTTCGTCCACGACGAATTCGTCCAGCAGGACCCACGACCCGTCATCCAACTGCACCTCCACCCGCAGGCTGTCGCCGTACTGGCCCGAGGCCTCGAAATTCTGCGCGTTGACGGAATGGATGTCGAAGGACAGCGCGACAGCACCGGTCAACGCGATCGCGTCGAGTCGTAGGACACCGTCTCCCGCGCCGCTGGCGCCTACCGAGCCGCCTTGCGCGAACCAGCCATCGGCCTGCGCGATGCCGCTTTCCAGAAGCGGCGAGCCAAGGATATTGGTGCCATTGTCGAGCTGGAAATCCACGTCGATCACGGTTTCGGTGACGGGCGCGCCGCTACCTTCGCCGCCTATCAGCGCCATGCCCATGCCGTTGTCGCTGTCGACCACGGCGACCAGCTTGGTCAGGTCGATGTCGTCGATGGTCAACGGACGGCCCGCATCCACCCAGATGGTAAAGCCCGTGTCGTTCACCGTGCCCGCGTTCGAGCCGGGAAACTCGCCGAACTGCACCTCGACGTCGAACTGCTCCTGCGTCTGCGCGCCGTTGTCGAGCTGGTTCAGGATGCCCGGTTCGGCGCGGAAATCGATGACGTCGCCGTTCGGGTCATCGACCTTGGGGAAGATCCGAAGCGTGGGCGAGACGCTGTCGTCCTTGAGATTGAAGAAGAAGCCGTCGATGTCGGTCGTGTCGTCGGCGCCGTCCAGGATGAAGACGAGGCTACCCTCGTCTTCGACGATGGTCAGTGTGACTACGGGATCGCAGCCCAACTGGTAGACGTGTTGGTCCGTTCCAGGCATGTCGCCCTCCACAGCTATGTCGCTCGCGACATCGCCCCCGAGATGCGCGGGTACCGGGCTAGAACGGGTGGCGAGAATTCGAAAACAATTTGGCGTAAACAGAGCGTTTCCGCCTTCTTGCGGCCCAACTTTCTCTTTTTGATTGCAAGGTCTTCGAACAATCCGCGCGTAGGGTTGCAAATTGTCCATGCCGGGCGGGGACCGGCCCGAGGCGATTCAAATGTCAGACAATTGTTGACAGGTGCCGATCATCTGTGCCGGTATCAGGGTCATAATTCTAAAAACAACTTGGAACTGGGAGGATATTCCAATGAGTGAATGCTGCGGACCCGGCTATGCATCGCCGGCAGAGGCCATGCAGGCCGAGCGTGAAAAACTGCTTTATACCGTTGCCTTGTATGTCGGCACCGGCGTCGAGGCTCCCGATTACCTCGCCACCGTGGATGTCGATCCAGACAGCCCCACCTACAGCCAGGTCGTCGCCCGGACCGAGATGCCCCAGATCGGCGACGAATTGCACCATTCGGGCTGGAACGCCTGTTCGTCCTGCAACGACGACTCGTCGATGAAGCGCCAGTTCCTGCTGCTGCCCGGCGTGCGGACGTCGAACATCAACGTGGTGGACGTGTCGGACGCCAAGAACCCCAAGCTGCACAAGGTCGTGTCGGGTGACGACATCAAGGCCAAGACGGGCCTGAGCGGCCCGCATACCGTGCACTGTCTCAAGCAGGACATCATCATCTCGATGCTGGGCGATGCCGACGGCAACGCGCCGGGCGGGTTCCTGCATCTGGACAAGGATTTCAACATCGTCGGCCGGTGGGAGAACGACATCACCGGCATGAACTACAACTACGATTTCTGGTACCAGCCGCGTCACAACATGATGGTGTCGTCCGAATGGGGTGCGCCCAACACGTTCATGCCGGGTTTCGACCTCGAAGACGTGGCGGCGGGCAAGTACGGCCAGTCGATCCACTTCTGGGATTTCGAAGGCAAGAAGATCGTGAAATCCATCGACATGGGCGCCGACGGGATGATCCCGCTGGAAGTGCGCGGCTTGCACGACCCGGCCTCGAACGAAGGGTTCTTCGCCGCGACCCTGTCGTCGAACGTGTTCCGCTGGTGGAAGACGGACGATGGCGATTTCGAGATCGAGAAGGTGATCGATATCGACACGATCGACGTCGAAGGCTTCCCGGTGCCGATGCCGTCGCTGATCACGGATATCCTGATCTCGATGGACGACAAGTACCTGTATTTCGCCAACTGGCTGCACGGTGATTTGCGCCAGTACGACGTTTCGGACCGCGCCAATCCCAAGCTGACGGGGCAGGTCTGGATCGGCGGGATGCTGGGCAAGGCGCCCGAGGTGAACGGCGTCAAGGTGCAGGGCGCGCCGCAGATGATCCAGCTGTCACTGGACGGCAAGCGGCTCTATGTCACGACCTCGCTCTTCTCGTCATGGGACAACCAGTTTTACCCCGACATGAAGGACAAAGGCGCGCAGATGTACATGATCGACTGCGACACGGAAAACGGTGGCATGTCCATCAATCCCGATTTCGTGGTGGATTTCGGCGGCGAGCCGAACGGCCCCTCGCGCTGCCACGAGATGCGCTATCCCGGAGGCGACGTGACCTCCGACATCTGGATGTAAGCGCGATGTGTGGATGCGGTGCCTGCGGCCTTGCGAAGGCCGTGGGCGAAGAGGCCGCAACCCGCGCGCCATCCAGGCCGCTCTTCGGCTGGCTGAAACGCTGGTGGCGGTGACGCACAAGGTCACGCTGCGCAATCGCGGCGTGACCTTTCACGTGGCCGAGGATGAACCGATCTATGCCGCCGCGCTGCGGGAAGGCATCCAGTTGCCCATCGCCTGCAACTACGGCGGCTGCATCACCTGCGCGGCCAAGATGCTGTCGGGCAAGGTGCGCCAGCCGAAAGGCACGGCGCTGAACCGGCGGCAGAGCCAAGCGGGGTATATCCTGTTATGCGTCGCGCTGCCGGTGACGGATTGCGAGATCGACGTGGGTGTGGAAAGCCACGACCAGCTTTACCAGAACCCGTTCGCGGTGGCGCCGGGCGCGCGCTTGCGGCGTTAGAAGTTGGCCGCGAGTCGCCGGGCAAGGGTGCGGCCCGGCGATGCGCGGCGGGCCTGAAGGCCCTTGATTCCGCGCTCGCGCTTGGCTTTTACCGGTTCTCGATTTCCACGTAATCCCGACGCGTCTCGCCCATGTACAACTGCCGGGGACGGCCGATCTTGAGTTGCGGATCGTCAAGCTGCTCTTTCCACTGCGAAATCCAGCCCACGGTGCGCGACAGCGCGAAGATCGGCGTGAACATCGAGGTCGGGAAACCCATCGCTTCGAGGATGATGCCCGAATAGAAATCGACGTTCGGGAACAGCTTCTTCTCGGCGAAATAGGGATCGTTCAGGGCCTCTTTCTCCAACTCCTTGGCGACCTGCAGCTTGGGGTTGTCCTCCACGCCCAGAAGCTCCAGCACCTCGTCGGCGGATTGCTTCATCACCGTCGCGCGCGGGTCGAAGTTCTTGTAGACGCGGTGGCCGAAACCCATCAGGCGGAACGGGTCGTTCTTGTCCTTGGCGCGGTCGATGAATTCGGGGATGCGGTCGACCGTCCCGATTTCTTCCAGCATCTCCAGGCACGCCTGGTTCGCGCCGCCATGCGCCGGGCCCCAAAGACAGGCGATGCCGGCGGCGATGCAGGCAAACGGGTTCGCACCCGAAGACGACGCCAGCCGCACCGTCGAGGTCGATGCGTTCTGCTCGTGATCGGCATGCAGGGTAAAGATCCGGTCCATCGCGCGGCTGAGGATCGGGTTGACCTCGTATTCCTCGGCCGGGACGCTGAAGCACATGCGCAGGAAATTCGACGCGTAGTCGAGATCGTTGCGCGGATACACGAAGGGCTGCCCGATGGAATACTTGTAGGCCCAGGCCGCGATCGTCGGCATCTTGGCGATCAGGCGGTGCGAGGCGATCTCGCGCTGGCGCGGGTCGTTGATATCGGTCGAGTCATGGTAGAAGGCCGACATCGCGCCCACGACACCCACCATGATCGCCATCGGGTGCGCATCGCGGCGGAACCCCCGGAAGAAGTTCACCATCTGCTCGTGCAGCATGGTGTGGTTGGTGATCGTCTGTTCGAACACCTCCAGCTCTTTCGCGGACGGCAATTCGCCGTACAGCAGCAGGTAGCAGACTTCGAGGTAGTGGGATTTCTCGGCCAGCTGGTCGATCGGGTAACCGCGGTGCAGCAATTCGCCCTTGTTGCCGTCGATGAAGGTGATGGTGCTGTCGCAAGACGCGGTCGAGGTGAAGCCGGGGTCGTAGGTGAACACCTTGGCCTGCGCGTACAGCTTGCGGATGTCGATCACGTCGGGCCCGGCGGTCGGGGAATAAACCGGCAGATCATAGGTCTGGCCATCCAGTGTCAGCGTTGCTGTCTTGTGTGCGGTATCGGCCATCGGTTGTCTCCCGTTCAAATGCGTCGCGCCCGGACAGGGCGGTGGTCGTGGTCGGCCCGTCAGCTGCGGGCGGCGTGATCGATCCGGGCAACGGACTCGTCGCGCCCAAGGACCAGCATCATGTCGTACACGCTGGGCGTTGCACTGCGTCCGGCCAATGCCGCGCGCAGGGGGGCTGCGAGTTTTCCGAAGTTGAGGCCATGGCTCTCGGCAGCGGTGCCAAGAACGGCCTCCAGATCGTCTCGGGTCCAGCTAGCATCTCGCAACTGCGGCGTCAATTCGGTCAGTATACCACGGGATACATTGTCGAGCGCCGCGCCGGATTTTTCGTCCGGCACGACCGGCGTGTCGGTCAAGACAAAATGCGCCTTTTCAATGAGTTCCGGGAATGTCTTGGCGCGTTGCTTGAGGAAGGGCATGGCGTCCGCCAGCCACTTTTTCCTCTGATCGGTCGGCAAATCGTGATCGGTCGTGCGGGCGAACGCCTCCAATTCACGCAGCAGCGCAGCATCGTCCGCCGCCGCGATGTGCTGACCGCATAGGTGACCCAGCTTCTTGAAGTCGAACCGCGCGGCGCCCTTGCCGATTCCATCAAGGTCGAACCACGCCATCGCCTGCGCATCGGTGAAGAACTCGTCGTCCCCGTGGCTCCAGCCCAGCCGGGCAAGGTAGTTGCGCATGCCCGCCGCCGGGTAGCCCATGTCGCGGTATTCCTCGACCCCGAGCGCACCGTGGCGTTTCGACAGTTTCTTGCCGTCCGGGCCGTGGATCAGCGGGATATGGGCATAGACGGGCAGGGGCCAGCCCATCGCGGTATAGATCCCCATCTGCCGCGCCGCGTTGTTGAGGTGATCGTCGCCCCGGATCACGTGGGTCACGCCCATGTCGTGATCGTCGACCACCACCGCCAGCATGTAGACCGGCGTGCCGTCCGAACGCAGCAGGATCATGTCGTCCAGCTGGTCGTTGCGGATCGTGACGTCGCCCTGAACGGCGTCGCGGATCACCGTCGTGCCGTCCATCGGTGTCCTGAGGCGGATCACGAAGGGCGCATCGGGATGCGTGGCCGGATCGGCATCGCGCCACGGGCTTTGGAACAGGGTCGAACGACCCTCGGCGCGGGCGGCATCGCGGAAGGCCGCGATCTCCTCGGGCGTGGCGAAGCACTTGTAGGCGGCACCCTGTTCCAGAAGCTGGTGCGCGACCTCGGCATGGCGGTCGGCGCGGGCGAACTGGCTGATCGCCTCGCCATCATGGTCAAGGCCCAGCCACGCCATCCCGTCAAGGATCGCCTGCGTTGCCTCGGGGGTGGAGCGCGCGCGGTCGGTATCCTCGATCCGCAGCAGGAACTTGCCGCCGCGCCCACGCGCGAAAAGCCAGTTGAAAAGCGCCGTGCGCGCGCCGCCGATATGCAGATAACCGGTCGGAGAGGGGGCAAACCGGGTCACTACCGGCGCATGGGTCGCGTCGTGCATGGGAAGGTTAACCTTTTGCTAAGGATCGTGCGGCAAGCATGTCCCGCGCGTTTACCGACCCCGAGGGACGAGAACAAGCATGACACTGGCAACCCGCGTATCCGGGTGGGCCCTGTCGCAGCAGGGCCATTTCTTTCCCTGGGCGCCGGTTTGCCTTGGCGCCGGGATCGGTGCCTATTTCTCGCTCGACACCGAACCCACGCCGTGGGTGCTTTATATCCTTGCGGCATTGGCGCTGTTCGGCGCGCTGCTGGCGCTCCGCGCGCAGACGCCGCTGCTTGTCCGGGTGGTGATCTGGGCGGGCGTTCTGGCCGCGCTTGGCGTAGTGCTGGCAGCGGCGCGGACACACAATGTTTCGGGGCCTGTTCTGGCCAAGCCGGTCTACGGCGCGGTGGCCGGGCGGATCGTGAAGATCGACCGCTCTGCCTCCGGGTTGCCACGGCTGACGCTGGACCAGGTCGCGCTGTCCCGCGTGGCGCCCGCTGACACGCCCCGGCGCGTGCGGGTAAGCGTGGCCAAGGACGGTCCGCACACGCACTTCCTGCCCGGTCGCCGGGTCGGCACGACCGCCTATATCGCGCCCCCGCGCGGCGCGGCGGAACCGGGCGGGTTCGACTTTCGTCGACACGCATGGTTCCAGAAGCTGGGGGGCGTGGGGTACAGCCGGGTGCCGGTCGTGGCCGTCGAGGACCCGGAGAGAACCGGTTTCGCCCTTTGGATCACGCAGGTGCGGCTGGCCCTGTCCGCCCGGTTGCAGGCCGCGTTGCCGGGGCCGGAAGGCGGCGTTCTGGCGGCGATCGTGACCGGCGACCGCTCGGCCCTCGATCCGCGGATCGTGGAGGACCTGCGGGCCACGAACCTCGCGCACCTGCTGGCCATCTCCGGGCTGCATATGGGGCTTGCGGCGGGGGTGGTGTTCGGCATGGTGCGGGGCGCGCTTGCGCTTGCGCCCTCGCTCGCGCTGCGCTGGCCGATCCGGCGGATCGCGGCGGTGGCCGGGTTCCTCGCGGCGGCGGCCTACCTTGCGCTGTCGGGCGGCAACGTCGCGACCGAACGCGCCTTCATCATGGTGTCGGTGGCGCTGGGGGCGGTGCTGCTGGACCGGCGGGCACTCAGCCTCAGGGCGGTGGCGCTGGCCGCGCTGATCGTGCTGGCGCTGCGACCCGAGGCGCTTCTGAGCCCCGGTTTCCAGATGTCCTTTGCCGCGACCACCGCGCTGGTCGCCGCCTTCGCGGGCATCCGCGAGTTGCGGCGCGATCCTGCACCCGGCTGGTTGCGCCCGGTCATCGCGCTGGTGGTGTCCTCGGGCGTGGCCGGGATCGCCACCGCCCCCGTGGCGGCCGCGCATTTCAACATGTTCGCGCATTACGGGCTGATCGCGAACCTGTTGTCGGTGCCGCTGATGGGGGCCGTCATCATGCCGTTTGCCATTGCCGGGCTGGTGCTCATGCCCCTTGGCCTCGCGGCCCTGCCGTTATGGGTGTCGGGGCAGGGGATCGGCTGGATCCTCGGCGTGGCGGACCGGGTCGCGGGATGGGACGGATCGGTCAGCGGGATCGCCACGCCCGCGGGCTGGGTCCTGCCCGCGCTGGCGCTTGCGGGCCTGTGGCTCGCGCTTGTGCAGGGGCGCGGACGCTTCGCGGCGCTCCCGGCGCTGGCGCTGGTGCTGACGCAATGGTCGGGCGATGACAGGCCGGACGTGCTGATCGACGCGGAGGGGCAGATCGTGGGCGTGCGCGTGGACGACATGCGCGCCCTGAGCCGCGCGAAAGGCGCAGGGTTTGTCGCCGGGATCTGGCTGGAGAATGACGGGCTGCGGGTCGAACAGGCCAAGGCCGCGCAATCTTGGAACGCCGAAAGTGCGGGCTGGGACATCGTGCATGTCGCGGGCAAACGCGCCGCGCGGACGCCACCGCCCTGCGCGCGGGGCCGGTTGATCGTGTCGAACGTGCCGCTCACCCTCGACGGGCCGTGCCTCGTCCTCGACCTCGACAAGCTGCGCGACAGCGGCAGCATCGCCTTGTGGAGGGATGGAACGGGCCTGCGCGCGCGGATCGCGCATGTCGATGGCGGCGCGCGCCCGTGGTCACCGCGAGGCACCGCACCGCCGGGTCTTGTCGACTGGATGAAGACGGTCGGGGATCAGTAGGTGCGGATCAACCCGACAAGACGCCCCTGCACCTTGACCTGGTCGGCGGGGAAAACGCGCGTCTCGTAAGCCGGGTTGGCCGCCTCGAGCGCGATCGCGGCCCCGTGGCGGCGCAGGCGTTTCAGCGTCGCCTCGTGATCGTCGACCAGCGCGACGACGATGTCGCCGTCATCGGCGGTCGAGGTTTCGCGGATCACCACCACGTCGCCGTGGTTGATGCCCGCGTCGATCATCGAGTCGCCCTTGACCTCCAGCGCGTAATGCGGGCCGCTGCCATTCAGCATCGCCTGCGGCACGCTGACCTGGGCCGAGCGGTCCTCGATCGCCTCGATCGGGACACCGGCGGCGATCTTGCCGACCATCGGCACCCAGTCCGCGCCGTCCGACACGACGGGTTGCGCGGCGGGAGGCGTGGCGGCGGGGCGGTCCCCGTCGATCACGGTGGGAATGAAGCCCGCGGGCTTGCCACCAAGCGATTCCGGCAGTTTCACGATTTCCAGCGCGCGGGCGCGGTGGGCGAGGCGGCGGATGAACCCGCGCTCTTCCAGCGCGGTGATCAGGCGGTGGATGCCGGATTTCGAACGGAGGTCCAGCGCGTCCTTCATCTCGTCAAACGACGGTGGCACCCCGTCGCGCTGAACGCGCTTGTTGACGAAGTCCAGAAGGTCCAGTTGTTTCTGTGTCAGCATCGCTCGCTTCCTCTGCGCATACCCGTTTGTTCCGGGCCTGTTTGCGTTTGTTCTACACATGTTCCCGTTTTGTGTCAACTTTTGACGGGAGCGTGTCAGAGGGGGATGCAGTCCACCTGCGTGCCCGCATCAAGGGCGGGGCTGTTGGCGGGCTGGATCAGCAGCGCATTGGACGAGGACAGGATGGTCAGAAGCGAACTGTCCTGCCGGGCGAAGGCGGTTATCCGGTCGCCGTCAAGCGTGGCGCGCATGTAGTGATCGCGCGCCGATCCCTTGCCCAGCGGTTCCGCCAGAACCGCCTTGCGCGTCGGCACCGGGGCACTTCCAAGGCCAAGAAAGCCCGCGATCATCGGGCGCAGGAAGACGTGCCCGCAGACCATGGCCGACACCGGGTTGCCCGGCAGGCCCACCATCGCCGCATCCCCCATGCGCCCCGCCATCAGCGGTTTTCCGGGCCGCATCGCGATCTTGTAGAAGTCGCGCGCCAGCCCCAGCGTTTCGGCCACCGGCCCGACAAGGTCGTGATCCCCGACCGAGGCACCCCCGATGGTCACGACGAGGTCCGCGCCGTCGGTCAACCCGAACGCGGTGGTGAGCGAGGCCTCGCTGTCCCGCGCGATGGGCAACAGCCGGACGTCGGCGCCCTCTGCCTCGAGCATGGCCTTCAGCCCGAAGGCGTTCGACACGATGATCTGGTCCGGGCCGGGGGTTTCGCCGGGCATGACCAGCTCATCGCCCGTCGACATGATGGCGACGACGGGACGGCGCGTGACACGCACCTGCGCCACGTTCATCGCGGCAAGCAGGGCAATGTCGGACGGCGTCAGGCGGCGCGGCGCGGCAACCCGCGCCCCGGCGGCGAAATCGCCTCCGCGCGGGCGCAGATGCGTGGACGGCTCGGACCCGGTCACGGTGATGGTGTCGCCGTCGCGCGAGGTGTCTTCCTGGATGACGATGCGGGTCGTGCCCTCGGGCACCGGGGCGCCGGTGAAGATGCGCACGGCCTGTCCCGGACCCACCGACCCGTCAAAGCGGTGCCCGGCGGCGGCCTCTCCGATCACGGTCAGCGTCGAGCCGATCTCGGGATCACCCGCCACCGCGTATCCGTCCATGGCCGAGGCGGTGAAAGGCGGCTGATCGCGCCGCGCGACCGCATCCTCGGCCAGAACCTGGCCCGCCGCTTCGGCCAGCGGCACCTCTTCCGAGGGCAGGGGCGTGACCAGCGCAAAGAGGTGATCAAGCGCCTCGGTGACCGAGATCACGGCGCGTCGAAGCGGCCGGACTTGCCGCCGTCCTTGAAGGTGACGCGCAGGTCGTCGATGACCATGCCGCGATCCACTGCCTTGACCATGTCGTGCACCGTCAGCGCGGCGGTGGCGGCGGCGGTCAGGGCCTCCATCTCGACCCCCGTCTGGCCCGTCGTCTTGACCGTGGCCGTGATGTGCACGCCGGGCAGGTCGGTGTCGGGCGTCAGGTCCACCGTGACCTTGGTGATCGGCAGCGGGTGGCAGAGCGGGATCAGGTCGGAGGTCTTCTTGGCGGCCATGATGCCCGCAAGTCGTGCCACGCCCAGCACGTCGCCCTTCTTGGCGGTGCCCTGCATGATGAGGGCGAGCGTTTCGGGCTGCATGGTGACGCGGGCGATGGCGGTGGCGATGCGGTCGGTCACGGGCTTGTCGCCCACGTCGACCATCTGCGCGGCGCCCGCCGCGTCGAAATGCGTGAGCCCGCTCACAACCCGACCTGCGGCACTTCAGGCGAGGCAAGGATCGCGCGGGTCGCGGCGGTCACGTCCTCGGCCCGCATCAGGCTTTCGCCGATCAGGAAGGTGCGCGCGCCGTAGCGGGCGAGGTCGGCGAGGTCCTCCGGGCCGGTCAGGCCGCTTTCGGCGACGATGATCTTGTCCTCGGGCACCCGGCGGCTCAGTTCGCGGGTGGTGTCGAGCGTGACGTCGAAGGTCTTGAGATTGCGGTTGTTGATGCCCAGCAGGCGCGAGGACAGGTGGCTGGCGCGGTCCAGTTCCTCGGCATCGTGCACCTCGATTAGGGCGTCCATGCCCCAATGGGTCGCGGCGTCTTCCAGTTCGCGCGCCTGCGCGTCGGATACGCTGGCCATGATGATCAGGATGCAATCGGCTCCCAGAGCGCGGGCCTCGGCCACCTGGTAGGTGTCGTACATGAAATCCTTGCGCAGAGCGGGCAGGGACGTGGCGTTGCGCGCTTCGGTAAGGAAACTCTTGGCACCCTGGAAAGAAGGCGTATCGGTCAGGACGGACAGGCAGGTCGCGCCACCGGCCTCGTAAGCCTTTGCAAGCGTCGCGGGGTCGAAATCGGCGCGGATCAGGCCCTTGGAGGGCGAGGCTTTCTTGATCTCGGCGATCAGGCCATAGCCGGTGCGCGCGGCGTGCAGAAGCGCGTCGGCAAAGGGGCGGACGGGCGATGCCGCGCGCGCCTCGGCCTCCACCGCCTCCAGCGGCTTGGCGGCCTTGTCGGCGGCGATCTCTTCGAGCTTGTAGGCCTTGATACGGTCGAGCACGGTGTCTGTCATTGGGCCTGATTAAGCGGTTGGGGGGAGGGGTGCAACGGTTGAGCCGCGACCGGCGCGGAATCAAGGCCGCAGGCCGCCGCGCATCGCCGGGCCGCCCCCCGGCACGGCGATTTGGCAGGTCTTGGTGCATCGCCGGGGCGGAGTTCGGAATTTGCACGCATCAAGCGCTTCGCGGGCAGGTGGGATCGCCGCACCGCGGCCCGACGCTGCGCGGCTCCAGGCTGTGCTCAACCGTTCGTTGCCCGCGCCGCCGCCTCGATCCGGGCCTTGGCCGACCCGCTGTCGATGCTCTCGCGCGCCATCTCGACCCCTGCTTTCAGATCGCCCGCGACATCCGCCACCACCAGCGCGGCGGCGGCATTCAGCAGCACCGCGTCGCGGTAGGCCGAGGCCTCGCCGTCCAGCAGCGCGCGGAAGGCCGTCGCGTTCTCTGCGGGCGTGCCGCCCACGATCGCCTCGAACGGATGTTCGGGCAGGCCGGCATCGGCGGGAACGATCTCCCGCATCTCGACCGCGCCGCCTTCAAGCGCCGCGACCCAGCTGACGCCGGTGATCGTCAACTCGTCCGTCCCGTCCGAGCCGTGCACGAGCCACGCCTTCTCGGACCCGAGCGCCAACAACGTTTCGGCCATTGGCCGGATCAGGTCGCGCGAAAACGCTCCGGTCAGCTGGCGCTTGACGCCCGCGGGGTTGGTGAGCGGACCGAGGATGTTGAAAATCGTGCGCGTGCCCAGTTCGGCCCGCGTGGGCATCACGTGGGCAATCGCGGGGTGGTGCATCGGGGCCATCATGAAGCCGATCCCGGCCTCGGCGATGGATTTCTCGACCACCTCCGGCCCGACCATCACGTTCAGGCCCATCTGCGTCAGCGCATCCGCCGCGCCCGACTTGGACGACAGGTTGCGGTTGCCGTGCTTTGCCACCGGCACACCCGCGCCCGCCACGACGAAGGCTGTGGCAGTCGAGATGTTGAGCGTGCCCTTGCCGTCGCCCCCGGTCCCGACGATGTCCATCGCACCTTCGGGCGCGCGCACCGCCTTGCACTTGGCGCGCATCACCGCGGCGGCGGCGGCGTATTCGTCCACCGTCTCTCCCCGCGTGCGCATCGCCATCAAGAGCCCGCCGATCTGGCTGGGCGTCGCCTCCCCGTCGAACAGGATGCCAAAGGCGTCCTCGGCCTGCGCACGGGTGAGGGGCCCGTCGGCGGCGGCGCCGATCAGGGGTTTCAGCGCGTCGCTCATGCCGGGACCTTCATCGTGTCTAGGAAATTCTTCAGCATCGCGTGGCCGTGTTCGGACCGGATGCTTTCGGGGTGGAACTGCACGCCTTCAATCGGCAGCTCGCGGTGGCGCAGGCCCATGATGGTGCCGTCTTCCAGCTCTGCCGTGACCTCCAGCACGTCCGGCACCGTCGCGCGGTCCACCACCAGCGAGTGATAGCGCGTCGCCTTGAAAGGCGAGGGCAGACCCTTGAACACGCCCGTGCCGCGATGGTGCATCATGCCCATCTTGCCATGCACGATCTCGTCATGGCGCACGACGCGCCCGCCGAAGGCCTGCCCGATGGTCTGGTGACCAAGGCACACGCCCAACAGCGGCGTCCCGGTCTCTGCCGCGGCATGCGTCAGGGCAAGGCAGATGCCCGCCTGGTCGGGATCGCAGGGGCCCGGCGACAACAGGATACCGGCGGGGTTCATCGCCATCGCCTCCTGCACGTCGAGCGCGTCGTTGCGGCGCACGACGACCTCGGCCCCCAACTCGCCCACGTAGTGCACGAGGTTGTAGGTGAAGCTGTCGTAGTTATCGATCAGAAGCAGCATGGGCGGTTTCCCGGTGCGGATCACGAAAAGGGTGGAGCGCGGAGCCCCTCAAGCGCTATACTGGCGCAACGTGGGCCGGACAAGATCATCGCGACACCGGCAGGCACGAGCAGGCAACGGGCTAGGGGGCAAGGATGGCGCGAGGGTTTCTCTCCGGGGCCGCGTGGGGCGCGGTTCTTTCCGTACTGGGTGTGGGCGTGCTGAGCGTGGCGGGCCCGCCACCGATGGTGGTGCAGCCGACGCCGGACCTCGACGCGCCGGGCGGCATGGCCGCCGACGCTCCGGCGGAGGACATGGCACCCAAGGTCGCAGGTACCGACGAAGCCGCCGCACCGCAGGCCGAAACCCCGACCACGGATGCCGCATCCGCCCCGGACACGCTGGCCGCTTTGGCCGAGGAAGCGCGCCAGCCGGCAAAGGCCCCGGAAACGGCCGATCTGGGTGACGCGCCCTCGGCGCCGTCCGCCGATGGCGGTACCGGCGCGGCGCTGCCAACCGCAGGCGACACGGGCGTCGCGCGCCCGTCAGGCCCCGGTGCGACCCTGACCGCGCCGGACGCGGACACAACCGCGCTGAAACCCGAAACGCCCGCCGAACCGGCGGAGATCGCAAGCGCCGCGCCCAGCCTCGAGACACCGCAAGCGCCGGATGAAAACGGGGAGGCGCTGGCCTCCCGCGTCGAACAGCCCGCGCTGCCCGAACAGCCTGCCGCGCCCGATTCAGGCGCGATCACCGTACCCGATGCCCCCGCCGTTGGGGACACGCCCGCGCCGGTCGAGGCAGGGACCGGGGTCACCGCCCCGTCGGCACCGGAAACCCCGGCATCGCCCTCGCTTGGCACTTCCGGCGGGGACGACGCTCCGTTGCCCGGTGCGCGGCCCACGTCGCCCGAGGCGGACGGGGCGGACGGGCTTCCCGATGCGGATGGCCCCGCGGACGCGCCCGCGCCGCAGGTCACGGCACTGGTGCCGTCCACGACCGACGAGGCAGGCGACCGCCCGCGCGTCGGGCAACCGGCCCGCACGCTTGTACCCGCCAGCACCCCGCGCCTGCCGAGTGTGACGGCGGAGGGCGGGGAGGCCGCTGCCGGGGAGGACGATCAGCGCCCGGTTGTCTTGTTCGCCGAACCGATCGAGGTCGCCGCCGACCGCCCGCGCATGGCGATCGTATTGATCGACGACGGGTCGGGCCCGATCGGGGCCGAGGTGCTGGACGGGTTTCCCTACCCGGTGACCGTCGCGGTCGACCCGACATCCGAGGTCGCGCAGGCCCGCGCCGCCGATTACCGCGCGCTTGGGCTGGAAGTGATGGCGCTGGCCGAGGTTCCGCAGGGCGCGCAACCGCAGGATGTCGAGGTCACCCTGGCCGCGCTCTTGTCGGCGGTGCCGGAAGCGGTGGGCATCCTCGAAGCGCGCGAAGGCAGTCTTCAGGGATCAAGCGCGGTGTCCGACCAGGTCGCGGCCATTCTGGGACAGACGGGTCACGGGCTGGTCCTCTTTTCCAAGGGGCTGAACGCCGGTGCGACGCTGGCCGCAAAGGCGGGTGTGCCCGCCGCGACCGTGTTCCGGGATTTCGACGGCAACGGGCAGGATCCCAAGGTGATGCGGCGGTTCCTCGATCAGGCGGCCTTCAAGGCGCGGCAGGAAAACGGCGTTGTCATGGTGGGGCGGCTACGGCCCGACACGATCAGCGCGCTTCTGCTCTGGGGTCTTCAGGATCGCGCCGCGCAGGTCGGGCTGGTGCCGGTGTCCATGGTGCTGAACGCGGACCGGTAAGGCGCACCGCTCGGATCAGTTGCCGTCGCGGGTGAACCGCGCCGCATCGGCAGCGGCCCGGCGGATCGCGTTCGATTTGTGCACCGTTTCCATGTATTCGGCCTCGGGATCGCTGTCATAGACGACGCCGCCGCCGGCCTGGATATAGAGCTTGCGGTCCTTCACCAGCGCCGTGCGCAGCGCGATGCACATGTCCATGTCGCCGCCCGCGCTGAAATAGCCGACGCCGCCGCCATAGACGCCGCGCTTTTCGGGCTCCAGCTCGTCGATGATTTCCATCGCGCGTACCTTGGGTGCACCGGAGACGGTGCCCGCGGGCATGCCCGCGAAGAAGGCCGACAGCGCGTCCTGGTCCTCGGCCAGTTCGCCCACCACGTTCGACACGATATGCATCACGTGGCTGTAGCGTTCGACGATGAATTCCTCGGTCGGGCGCACGGTGCCGATCCTGGCCACGCGGCCCACGTCGTTGCGGCCCAGGTCCAGAAGCATCAGGTGCTCGGCCAGTTCCTTTTCGTCGGCGAGCAGGCTGTCTTCGTGCGCCTGGTCCTCCGCCGGGTTCGCGCCGCGCGGGCGGGTGCCCGCGATGGGGCGGATCGTGACCTCGTTCCCGAAGACCCGCACGAGGATCTCGGGGCTGGCGCCGATCACCTGGAAATCGCCGAAGTTGAAGTAGAACATGAAGGGCGACGGGTTGGTGCGCCGCAGCGAGCGGTAAAGCGAGAAGGGCGGCAGCGGGAAATCCTGCGTCCAGCGCTGCGACGGCACGACCTGGAAGATGTCGCCCGCGCGGATGTATTCCTTCGCCTTCTCCACCGCGTCGAGATAGCCCTGATGCGTGAAGTTCGACACCGGTTCGGGCAGGTCGCCCGCATGGCCCATCTCGCGGCTGTCGGGCGGAATCGCGCGGTCAAGATCGCGCAGCGCGTCCATCACCCGTTCGGCGGCCTGCGCATAGGCGGCGCGGGCCGACTGCCCCTCGGTCACCCAGGCGGGTGCCACCACGGTCACGTCACCCTTCACACCATCGAGAACGGCCACGACGGAGGGGCGCAGCAGCGTCGCGTCGGCAAGGCCAAGCGGGTCGGGATTGATGTTCGGCAGATGCTCGACCAGCCGGATCATGTCGTAACCGAGATAGCCGAAAAGCCCGGCCGCGGCCTGCGGCAGGTCGGCGGGCAGGTCGATGCGGCTTTCCTCGATGATCGCGCGCAGGGAGGTCAGCGGATCGGCGGCCTCGTCGACAAAGGCGTCACGGTCGAACCGCGCGGCGCGGTTCACGCGCGCCGTCGTGCCGCGACATTCCCAGATCAGGTCGGGCTTGAGCCCGACGATGGAATAACGCCCGCGCACCTCTCCGCCGGTGACCGATTCCAGCACGAAGGCATCGCGGCTGGTGCCCGCCAGCTTGAGCATCAGCGAAACGGGCGTGTCGAGGTCGGCCGCCAGCCGCGCATAGACGACCTGCGGCTCGCCACGGTCATAGGCGGCGGCGAAGGTGTCGAAATCGGGGGTCAGTTGCATGGCCTGTCAGGATCCGCCACCGGCCACGCCGCCGCCGAAGAACTGCGTGTGCACCGCCGTCAGCGCCTGCTGGTCGATCGAGATCCCGGCCCGCGCCTGCACGTCGTTGGCCAGCGCCTGGAACAGGTCCTGCGCGATCATGCCCGACATCTGGTCGGTCACCGAGGACACCAGCGCCGCGTTGTCCTCGCTGGCGAGGTCGGCGGGCATGACGTTGTCGAGCCGCACGATCACCGCGTCGCCATCCGCCTCGATCACCCGCACGTCGCCGAGTTCCATCTCGAACGCGGTGGCAAGCAGCGCGCGCGGGGCACCTTCGATGAAACCGCGGCGGTTGATGCCGGTCTCGATATTCGGGGCAAGGCCCAGCGCGGCAAAGGTCCGGCCTTCGCGCAGCTGGTCGGCCATCGTCTCGGCCTGTTCCTGCAGGGCGCGGGTCGTCTCGGCGGTGCGCCATGCCTCGGCCACGCGGTCGGTCACGGTGTCGAAGGGTTCGGCGCGCGGCTCTTCGATCGCGTCGAGGCGCAGGGCGAAGATGCCGCCATCCGACAATTCCTCCAGCTCCGGGAAATCGCCCACCCGCGCCTCGGACGCTGCCGCGCGGAAGGCGGCGTAGGCGGCGATGCCGCTGTCGCTGTCACCGGTCCAGTCGATCTGGCCCAGTTGCATGTCGGTCTCGTCCGCCAGTTCCTCCAGAGTGGCCCCGCCTGCCAGCAGGTCGATGATGTTGTCCATCTGCGCCTGGATCATCCGGTTGGCGCTGTCGCGCTGCAGCTCGGTCAGAAGGTCGGGCCGTGCCTCTTCGAAGGTGGTGACCTGTTCGGCCAGCACGGCGTTCACGCGGTAAAGCGCCACGCCCGAATTGGTGGCGACGGGGCCCACGACATCGCCCGCTTCGGCGCCGAACACGGCGTCGGCGGCTTCGTCCGTCAGGTCGCTGCGCGCCACGTCGCCAAGGTCCACGTCGCTGAGGGTCAGGCCGCGGTCAGATACCAGCGTCTCAAAATCGGTCTCTCCCGCATCCAGCCGTGCCCGCGCCGCATCCGCCGCGCCTGCGTCGAGGAACGACAGGCGTTCCAGCAAACGGCGTTCGGGCTGGTTGTAGATCTCGCTGCGATCCTCGTAGATCTCGCGCAGCGTCTCGTCCGAGGTTTCGATGTCACCGATCAGCATGTCGGGCTCAAGCCACGCATAGGTGATCTTGCGGGTCTCCGGACGGGTGAACAGCGCGATGTTGTCGTCGTAGAAGGCGCGCAACTGCGCGTCGTCGGGTTCGGCGATCTCGACGTCGAGCTGCAGGTCGCCCACGCGGCTCCACGTGAAATTGCGCGTCTCGCCGACGAAATTCACCATCGCTTCCGCATAGGTCGCGGGCATAGGCGTGGCCGACAGGACGGCGCCCTGCAACAGGGTTCGCGCGCTTTCCGAGCGCAGGTCCTCTTCGAATTCCGCCTCGGTCAGGCCTGCGTTTTCAAGCTGGAAGCGATAGGAGGCGCGGTCGAACGCGCCGCCCGGTCCCTGGAAGGCGGAGATCTGCACGATCTGGTCGCGCAGGTTCGCGTCACCGATCGACAGACCCAACTGGGCCGCTTCGTGCTCCAGCGCCGCCGCCGTCACCATCTGCTGCAGCGCGCGCCGGTCGATCCCAAAGGCCTGCGCCTGCTGGAAGGTGATGGTGGTGCCGGATTGCTCCTGGAAGCCGCGGATCTGGGCCTGCAACTCGCGCACGTAATCCTGCACGCTGATCGACTTGTCGCCGACCGATCCGATGGTGCGGATCGACCCGCCAAGCCCGGCCGCGCCGAACCCGATCATCGCAAAGCTGAGCAGGCCGACGATGATCCAGACAAAGGTCTTCGACATGGATTTTCTGCCTGCGGCCATGATGCGTGCTCCCGTGCGGTGACCCTGGTTCGGGCGATGTCTACGCGGGTGCCGCGGACAGGGCAAGCGGCGAGCCGGTCAGGGACGCGATTTCGCGGCCGTGCCCTAGAGTTCGACGCGTGCCAGCCGTTCGAAAAGGTCCTCAAGCCCCTCGGCATCCGCGTTAGCGAAGGCCACGCGCAGGTGCTGGCGGGCGCTGTCGTCGCCTTCGGGCGCGAACATGGTGCCCGGCAGGCACAGGATCGCGTGGGTGTCGAGCAGGTGGCGCGCGACCGTCGCGGCATCGGTTGCAAACGGATGGCGCAGGTAGGCGAAATACCCGCCAAGGCCCGCAAGCTGCCAGCCGCGCGCCTCGATCCGGGGCATCAGGCGCGCGACGGTGGCCCTGCGGTCGAGGATCAGGGCGCGTTCCCCGGCCAGCCATTGCGTCATCTCGGTCAGGCCATAAAGCGCCGCCTTCTGGCCCAGCGGGGTGGGGCAGATGGTGACCGTGTCGATGAATTTCGCCGCGTCTTCGAGCCGCGCGGGCGACGTGAGCAGCGCGCCGGTGCGGTGGCCGGTCAGGTGGAAGCTTTTCGAGAAGGAGTAGAGGTGGATCAGCACCTCGTCCCAGTCCGGGTCGGTGAAGAGGTCATGCGGCGCGCCGGGGGTGGACAGGAAATCGCGGTAGGTCTCGTCAAGGATCAGGTGAATGCCATGCGCGCGGCACAGGTCGCGGAACCCTGCCAGCAGGTCGGCGGGGTATTCCGCTCCCGTGGGATTGTTCGGCGATATCAGCACGATGGCGCGCGTTCTGGATGTGATGAGAGAGGCCGCCTCGGACAGGTCCGGCAGCATGTCGGGGCCGCAGCGCAGCGGCACCTTGGTCACGCCCGCCATGTCGCACCACATGGCGTGGTTGAAGTACCATGGCACCGGCAGGATCACCTCGTCGCCCGGTTCCGCGAAGCTGGCGAGGGCTGCGACGAAGGCCTGGTTGCAGCCCGATGTCAGGCCCACCTGGTCCGCGCTCACCGCGCCGCCGTATAGCCGCGCGGTGGTATCCGCCAGCGCCTCCCGCACTGGGCGCAGGCCCCAGTTGCCGGTATACTTGTGCGCCGCGTCGTCGGTCAGGACGAGGTCGGCCATGTGCGCCCGCATCGCGTCGGGCGGCGGATCGGCGGGCGCGGCCTGCGCCACGTTCAGAAGCGGCAGATCGTTCGGCGCACGGGCGTCAAGCCAGCGATACGCCTCGGTCACGGGTGACGGAAAAGTGCGTGATGTCAGGGACATGGACGCCGGTCTTAATCCGTGCCGCGATAGGGTTCGACATATTGCAGCGCCATGTCCCACGGGAAGAAGATCCACGTGTCCTGGCTGACCTCGGTGATGAAGGTGTTCACCTGCGGGCGGCCCATCGGCTTGGCATAGACGGTAGCGACATGGGCCTGCGGATAGAGCGAGCGGACCAGTTCCAGCGTCTTGCCGCTGTCGACAAGGTCATCCACGATGAGGATACCCTTGCCATCTCCCATCACCGTCGCGTCCGGGGATTTCAGCACCTCGGCGTCTCGGCGCTGGTCGGCCTTGCCGCCGCCCGAGTGGTAGGATTTGACGCTGATCGTGTCGACGGTGCGGATATCCAGCTCGCGCGCGACGATCATCGCGGGCGCCATGCCGCCACGGGTGATGGCGACAACCGCCTTCCAGCCGCTTTCGGGGGCTTCGCCCTGCAGACGCCACGCCAGCGCGCGCGCATCGCGGTGCAGCTGGTCCCAGCTGACGTGAAAGCCTTTTTCGTGGGGCAGGCGGTCGGTCATGGAAGGCTCCTTCGGCGCGTCGGTCTCACGTTGGTCTTACGTCGGTATCGCGCCGCTGCAAAGGGGGCCTGCGCCTATCGGTTTAGCAGCAGCCGCAGACCCAGCGCACCCAGCAGCCCGGCCGCCAGCCGGTCGAACCACGGCTTGGCCCGCAGATATCCCGCACGGGCGGGGGCCGAGGACAGCGCAAGTGCCACGCTCGTATAGAAAATCCACTCCAGCACGAGGTGGTTGAGCGTGATCAGCGCGATGTCGCGCGGCGCAAGGCCCTGCGGAAAGACGACGACGATCACGGCGGCGGCAAACAGCATCGATTTCGGATTTCCGAAGTTGACGAGCGCGCCGGCCAGGAAGGCCCGGTGCCGGGGGACAGGCGCGGTCCCGAGGGGCGCGCTGGCGTGCCGCAATGTCTGCACCGCCAGCCAGATCAGGTAGACCGCGCCCGCGATCTTCAGCGCGGCATAGGTCCATGGGAAGAGGTCGAACACGACCTTGAGGCCCAGAAGCGCCGCCAGCGTCCAGCAGGCCGCCGCGCTGCCCAGCCCAAGCCCCGTCGCGATGCCCGCCGCGCGACCCGCGCTGACCGACGTCCTGACGGCAACGAGGAAGGCCGCGCCGGGGCTGATCAGCGCCGCGCCCAGAACGAGGTTGAACGCGATCAGCTGCTCCCAGGTCACTCACCCGTCTCCCGCGTCAGGGTCAGGGTGGTGCGCACGGTCACCAGCGGCGCGTCGGGGTCGCGGATCACCGTGTATTGCACGCCAGCCATCGTCTCCGCGTCCAGTTGCACGAGGTCGGTCAGCGCCAGCGCCCGGCGCGCGCCCTGTTCGGCGGTCTTCTCGCCAAGGTATTGCGGCAAGGCCGCCAGCGGGCAGGGCAGGTCGCCCTCGGTGCGTTCAAGATGCGCCAGCACCGCGTCGAAACCGGCGCGGCGTTCGGGATGGACTTCGATATGGAAGGTGCCGGGGGCGCGGCGTGCCAGCGGCATCTCGGCCCCGGCCATGGCAAAGCGCCCGGCGCCCTCAGCGTCCATTTCGATCTGCGCTGTCTGTGGCGGGGTGGGATCGGCGATGTGGTTGATATTGCCCACGGAAATGATCGATTCGATCACCATGACCGTCCAGTCGCCCGACGCGAGGCCCGCGGCCCCAGCACCGTCCATGTCACACAGCGCCGCCGCCGGTCCCGCGCAGAGGCAGGCAAGCGCAAACGCCGCCGCCTTCATGATTTCGAGATGTCGGGCGCGTCGACCGCCTTCATGCCCACGACGTGATAGCCCGCATCGACGTGCAGGTTCTCCCCGGTGACCCCTGCGCCGAGGTCGGACAAGAGGTAGAGCGCCGAATTGCCGACGTCGTCGATGGTCACGTTGCGGCGCAGCGGCGAGTTGTATTCGTTCCACTTCATGATGTAGCGGAAATCGCCGATGCCCGAGGCCGCGAGCGTCTTGATCGGGCCCGCGCTGATCGCGTTGACGCGGATGTTGTCCTTGCCCAGGTCCTCGGCCAGGTAGCGCACCGACGCTTCCAGCCCCGCCTTGGCGACGCCCATCACGTTGTAATGCGGCATCACCCGTTCGGCCCCGTAATAGGTGAGCGTCAGGCAGGACCCGCCATTGGTCATCATCTTCTCGGCCCGGTTCACCACGGCGGTGAAGGAATAGACCGAGATGTCCATGGTCATCAGGAAGTTGTCGCGGCTGGTGTCGACATAACGCCCGCGCAGCTCGTTCTTGTCCGAAAAGCCGATGGCGTGGACAAGGAAATCAAGCTTTCCCCAGCTTTCCTTCAGCGTCTCGAACAGCGCGTCGATGGAGGCCGGATCGCTCACGTCGCAGGGCAGGACAAGGTCGCTGCCCAGCTGCTCGGCCAGCGGCGCCACGCGCTTTTTCAGCGCCTCGCCCTGGTAGGAAAAGGCAAGTTCCGCCCCGGCCTCTCCCAGCGCGCGGGCGATGCCCCAGGCGATGGACTTGTCGTTGGCCAGGCCCATGATCAGGCCGCGTTTTCCGGCCATCAATTGATGCGACATCCCGCCTGTCCCCCCGCGCGTCGTTTGACTTCACAGACCTTTAGGCCAAGGATCGCAACGCATCAAGCCCGCGGGCCGTGCCCTTGCCGGGGCGGGTCAGGTCGCTAGATGCCAGCCAGACAAATGCAGGAAGGGGCAGCACATGTCGGACCGGGGCGGGATATTTGCAGGGGACGATCCGATCGTGATCGCGCGGCGATGGCTGGCCGAGGCGGAAACGATGGAGCCCAACGATCCCAACGCGATCGCGCTGGCGACGGTGGATTCGGGCGGCCTGCCCAATGTCCGCATGGTCCTGTTGAAGGAGATCGAGGACGACGCGTTCGTCTTCTACACCAATTACGAAAGCGCCAAGGCGGGTGAGCTTGACGGCGCGGGCAAGGCCGCCTTCGTGCTGCATTGGAAAAGCCTGCATCGGCAGGTGCGCGTGCGCGGGCTGGTCAGCCGCGAGGACGGGCCGCAGGCGGACCGGTATTACGCGTCGCGCTCGCTCAAGTCGCGGCTCGGCGCGTGGGCCAGCGCGCAATCCCGTCCGCTTGAAAGCCGCGCGGCGCTGATGGCCGAGGTGGCGCGGGTCACCGCCGCTCATGGAACCGCGCCCAACCGGCCCCCGCACTGGGGCGGTTACCGGATCACGCCGGTCGAGATCGAATTCTGGGCCGATGGCGCGTTTCGCCTGCATGACCGGTTCCGGTGGACGCGCGCGGCGGCGGGCGAGACGTGGGAGGTCTCGCGACTGAATCCATGAGCTTAATCCCTGAGCGTATTGCGTTTATGCAAAGTGGACTTGTCGAAAAGTACAATTTATGCGCTTGCCAAGTCCGGTCCTCTGGCGCACACAGGGGCCAGGGTGAGGCGATCATGACTGAAGACAAGTACGACGTGCAAGCGGATGGGCAGCGCGTTAACGGCACCGTGAAGTGGTTTGATCCGGTTAAAGGATTCGGGTTCGTGTTATCGGATTCGGGTGGGCCGGATATCCTCCTTCACGCCAACGTATTACGCAATTTCGGGCAAAGCTCGGTCGCGGATGGCGCGGGCATCGAAGTGACGGTGCAGCAGACGACGCGCGGCATGCAGGCGCTTGTGGTGCACGCCATAAATCCGCCGGAAGGGGCGCAGGCGGCGCCGCTGGCGGACTTCGACGACGTCGATCCCGAGGTCATGCGCTCGGCCCCGCTGGAACCCGCCAGGGTCAAGTGGTTCGACAAGGCCAAGGGCTTTGGCTTTGCCAACGTGTTCGGGCGCTCGGAAGACGTGTTCATTCACGTGGAAGTGTTGCGGCGGTCGGGCCTTGCCGATTTACAACCGGGCGAGGCGCTTGGTATCCGGGTCATCGACGGCAAGAGAGGCCGCATGGCAACCGAGGTCACCGCATGGGAAGCCGCTTTGTCGCAGTCCTGATCGGGCTGCTTGTCTGGGCCGGGGTCGCCTCTGCCGAATGCGCGCCCGACCGCGTCGAATTGCGCGGGGACTGGGGCGAGGCGGCGTTCAACGTCGAACTGGCCGACACACCGACATCGCGATCCGTCGGATTGATGAACCGCGAGGCGATGGCGATGTCTGCCGGCATGCTCTTCATTTATCCCGCGCCGCGCCGGGCGGTGTTCTGGATGAAGAACACGCTGATCCCGCTCGACATGATCTTTGCCGACGCACGGGGCGTCGTGCAGCGGGTCCATTCCAACGCGATCCCGCTGGACCTGACCCATATCGATGGCGGCGACGGCATCCAGTACGTGCTTGAAATCAATGGCGGTCTGGCCGAACGGATCGGGATCGTCCCCGGCAGCGAGTTGCGGCACCCCATGATCGGGCAAGAGACCGCCGCCTGGGCGTGCTGAACCGGTCGATCCGGCCTTCCCAATCCCCGCGGCAGGCATTATAGCCCGACCTCGGTGACGGAGCGTGGCGCAGTCTGGTAGCGCACCTGTTTTGGGTACAGGGGGTCGTGAGTTCGAATCTCGCCGCTCCGACCACCGGTTTCCCCCGAAAATCGACCGATGAGGCGCGCAAGGCACGACCGGCTTGCGTGCGGGCCGCTGACCGGGCAGGTATCGGGCATGTCCACCGTGCCCTTCCACCTGCCGCATTTCACCGATGCCGACCGCGACGCGGCGGTCGCGGTGATGGACACGCGGTTCACCACCATGGGTACCCATGTCGCGGCGTTCGAAGAGGCCTTTGCCGCGCGGCACGGGCGGGCGCATGCGGTGATGGTGAACTCCTGCACCAACGGGCACATGCTGGTCCTGCGCTACCTGCGGGGTCCGGGTGGCTGGGACGAAGGCGCGCGCGCGGTGTTCCCGGCGATGACCTTTGCAGGCCCGTCCTTCCAGGCGGCGCATGCCGGGTTTGATGTGACCTTCGCCGATACCGACCCGGCCACCGGATCCACGCCCGTCGATGCCCTGATCGAAGCGGCAGGCACCGCGCCCACCATCCTTGCGCCGCTTGGGTACGGCGGCATCCCGCTTGACGGGATGGACCGGCTCATCCGCTTTGCCGAAGAGCACGGGCACGTGGTGATCGAGGATTGCGCCCACGCGACGGGTGCGAGCTATGCCGACGGGCGCGCGGTGGGCAGCCTGTCGACGCTCGCCTCCATCTGGTCGTTCTACCCGACCAAGGTGGTGAACGCGACCGAGGGCGGGATGATCCTAACCGACGATGCCGACCTCGCCGCGTGGTGCCGCTCTGCCCGGCTGCACGGGGTCAACAAGCCGGTGGGGGACAGGTACCGGTCCCTGAAAACCGACTGGGCCTATGCGCTGCCGATCATGGGCCACAAGTGCAACCCCACCAACATCCAGGGCGCGGTCGGGCTGTCGCAACTGGGCCGGCTCGACACCACGCTCGCGCGCCTTGCCGGGATCGCAGGCCGCTACCGCGAGGTGCTGGCGCAGGCCGGGATGCACACGCTTGACGGGTCCGAGAGGGGCAACCAGCACCTTTTCGTCCTGCGCGACACGCCGCGCGCGGCGCTGATGGAGCATCTGAAGAACCATGGCGTGCAATGCTCGGTGCATTACCCGCCGCTTTGGCAGATGGAGGCATGGGGCGATCGCCGCTGGGACCTGCCGGGGGCGGAGCGGTTCGCGGAGGGCTGCCTTTCCCTGCCGATCTATGCCGACCTGACCGAGGCGCAGATCGCGCAGGTCTGTGACGGGCTTCTGAGCTTTGACGGCTGACGGGGCCGATACCGGGCGCGTGCGCATCCTGATGGCGCTTTATGACGGCGCGCAATTTCTCGACGACCAGTTGCAGAGCTTTGCCGCGCAGGATCACGACGTGTGGGACCTGACCGTGGGCGATGACGGGTCGCGGGACGCGGGGCCGGACATGGTGCGCGCCTTCGCGGCGGCGCATCCCCACCACGACGTGCGGCTGATCGACGGACCGGGGCAGGGACCGGCGGCGAACTTCCTGACGATGCTTGCGGGGGTCGAGGGCGATCCGGACTGGGTGGCGCTCAGCGATCAGGACGATGTCTGGCTGTCCGACCGGCTGTCGCACGGTATCAAGGCGCTGCGCGGTGTGACGGGTCCGGCGCTTTACGGCAGCGCCACGTGGATCGTGGAGGCGGACCTTTCGGGCCAGCGCCGCTCGCCGCTGTTTACCCGGCCGCCCGGTTTCCGGAACGCGCTGGTGCAGTCGATCGCGGGCGGCAACACGATGCTGATGAACCGCGCGGGGTGGCAACTGGCCCGCGACGCCGCGCAGGAGGCGCTGGCAGCGGGCGGGCCGGTCACGCATGACTGGTGGCTCTACCAGCTGTTTGCGGGCGCAGGCGCGCGGGTGGTGCGGGACGAGACGCCGACGCTGCTGTACCGCCAGCACGGCGGCAACCTGTTCGGGACGAACAAGGGGCTGGGCGCGACGCTGTTGCGGGTGCGGCAGGTTCTGGGTGGGGAGATGGGCGACTGGACCGCGCGCAACGGGCGGGCGCTTCACGCCTCGGCGCATCGGCTGACGCCCGGACATCGCGCGGTGCTGGAGGCGTTCATGGACCTGCGCTCGAAACCGGCGCCTGAACGCCTGCGCGCCTTCCGCGACCTGGATCTCTACCGGCAGGGACGGGTCGATCTTGTGGTGCTTGGGCTGGCCGCGCTGATGGGTCGCCTGTGACCGATTCTGCGCAATCTGCGGCTGGATGACACACTACCCCGTGTGGTCGTGCGCCGGTTTCCACCGCTAGATGTTGTGTTTGAGCGACTTTTCGACCGCGCGACTGACCGCCTGCCAAGTTGTGAGCAAATGCGAAGGACGCGGCGCAAATCGCCTCTTTTACTGGAAAAATACGGCTCGCGGCGCTGGGTATGAATCGGTGGGCAATTCTTGGTGCGTCCGCAACAGAGCATTGCAAGCAATTTTTGTCGGAAATTTGTCGAGATTTTCGTTGACCGTCTGGGCGCCGATACGTCACCTTGCGTGGGCCGGTTCAACGAACACTAAATATTGTGGCAGGCCGGTTTGAAAGACAGGATCCCGACCATGTAGTCCGGCCAGGCGCATCTGGCCCGGTGGCAGGTGTTTTGCCGACGGTTGGAACCTGGTTGTGGGGATGAAAAGGGGCGCAGGACGCACAGACGTCAAGCTCCGCATGATAGGGAAGGTTGAGAGGCAGCCATGAAGATCGAACGGACATTCACGACCGCCGGGCAGGACGCTTACGCCGCCATCGAGTTCACGCGCACGTCGTCTGAAATTCGCAACCCCGACGGGACCATCGTGTTCAAACTTGACGATGTCGAGGTGCCGCAAAGCTGGAGCCAGGTCGCGTCCGACGTGATCGCGCAGAAATACTTCCGCAAGGCAGGCGTTCCGGTCGCGCTGAAAAAGGTCAAGGAAAAGGGCGTGCCCGAATTCCTGTGGCGGTCTGTCCCGGCCGAGGAAGGTACTGAAAAGACGGGCGAAACCTCGGCCAAGCAGGTGTTCGACCGGCTTGCAGGCGCATGGGCCTACTGGGGCTGGAAGGGCGGCTATTTCACGACCGAGGAAGACGCGCGCGCCTATTACGATGAGATGCGCCACATGCTGGCGACCCAGCGCGCCGCGCCGAACTCGCCGCAATGGTTCAACACCGGCCTGCACTGGGCCTACGGCATCGACGGGCCGGCGCAGGGCCACCACTATGTCGATTACAAGACCGGCAAGCTGACCAAGTCGAAATCCTCCTACGAGCATCCGCAGCCGCATGCCTGCTTCATCCAGTCGGTCTCGGATGACCTGGTGAACGATGGCGGCATCATGGACCTGTGGGTGCGCGAGGCGCGCCTGTTCAAATACGGTTCAGGCACGGGCACGAACTTCTCCAGCCTCCGTGCCGAAGGGGAGGCCCTGTCGGGCGGCGGACGTTCGTCGGGCCTGATGGGCTTCCTCAAGATCGGGGACCGCGCCGCGGGCGCCATCAAGTCGGGCGGCACCACGCGCCGCGCCGCGAAGATGGTGATCTGCGACGCGGATCACCCCGATATCGAGGACTTCATCAACTGGAAGGTCCGCGAAGAGCAGAAGGTTGCGTCCATCGTCGCCGGTTCGAAGATGCACGAGCAAAAGCTCAACGCCATCTTTGCCGCGATCCGCAGCTGGGACGGAGATGCGACAGACGCCACGGATACCAGCAAGAACAACAGCTTGAAGGACGCTGTTAAAGCGGCCAAGCGCAACGCGATCCCCGAGACATACATCAAGCGCGTGCTGGATTATGCGCGGCAGGGATATGCCTCGATCGAGTTTCCGACCTATGACACCGATTGGGACAGCGAGGCCTATGCCTCCGTCTCGGGCCAGAACTCGAACAACTCGGTCCGCGTCACGGATGCCTTCTTGAAGGCGGTTGAGACCGATGGTGACTGGGAACTGATCCGCCGCACCGACGGCAAGGTGGCCAAGACGATCAAGGCGCGTGCGCTTTGGGAAGACATCGGCCACGCCGCATGGGCCTGCGCCGATCCGGGCATCCAGTACCACGACACCGTGAACGCATGGCACACCTGCCCCGAAGATGGCGAAATCCGCGGTTCGAACCCGTGCTCGGAATACATGTTCCTCGACGACACGGCGTGCAACCTCGCCTCGATGAACCTGCTGACCTTCCTGAAGGACGGCAAGTTCCAGGCCGAGGATTACATGCACGCCACGCGGCTCTGGACGCTGACGCTGGAAATCTCGGTGATGATGGCGCAGTTCCCGTCGAAGGAAATCGCGCAACTCAGCTACGATTTCCGCACGCTGGGCCTTGGGTATGCCAATATCGGCGGGCTGCTGATGAACATGGGCTACTCGTATGACAGTGACGAGGGCCGGGCGCTCTGTGGTGCGCTGACGGCAATCATGACCGGCGTGGCCTACGCCACCTCGGCAGAAATCGCCGGCGAACTCGGCGCCTTCTCGGGCTACGAGCGCAACAAGGCGCACATGCTCAAGGTCATCCGCAACCACCGCAACGCGGCCTACGGCGCAACCGAGGGGTACGAGAAGCTGGCGGTGAAACCCGTCCCGCTCGACCACGCGAACTGCCCCGACAAGGACCTCGTGAAGCTCGCCACCGGCGCGTGGGACGAGGCGCTGAAGCTGGGCGAGGCGCACGGTTACCGCAACGCGCAAACCAGCGTGATCGCGCCCACCGGCACCATTGGCCTCGTCATGGATTGTGACACGACGGGGATCGAGCCGGACTTCGCGCTGGTGAAGTTCAAGAAGCTGGCCGGTGGCGGCTACTTCAAGATCATCAACCGCTCGGTCCCGACGGCGCTGGAAAAGCTGGGCTATGGCAGCGCGCAGATCGAAGAGATCGTCAGCTATGCCGTGGGTCACGGGTCGCTCGGCAATGCGCCGGGGATCAACCACACCGCGCTGGTTGGCCACGGGTTCGGGCAGGCGGAACTGGACAAGGTGGAACAGGCGCTCGCCTCGGCCTTCGACATCCGGTTCGTGTTCAACCAGTGGACGCTGGGCGAGGAGTTCTGCACCGGCACGCTGGGCATCCCGGCTGCAACGCTGAATGACCCGACCTTTGACCTGCTCAAGCACCTGGGCTTCTCGCGGCAGGATATCGAGGCGGCGAACGACCATGTCTGCGGGACCATGACGCTGGAAGGGGCTCCGCACCTGAAGGAAGAGCACCTGCCGATCTTCGACTGCGCCAACCCGTGCGGCAAGAAGGGCAAGCGGTTCCTGTCGGTCAACAGCCACATCACCATGATGGCCGCGGCGCAATCGTTCATCTCGGGCGCGATCTCGAAAACGATCAACATGCCGAACGACGCGACCATCGCGGATTGCCAGGCGGCGTACGAGCTCAGCCACAAGCTGGGGGTGAAGGCCAACGCGCTCTACCGTGACGGATCGAAACTGTCGCAGCCGCTGGCGGCCGCGCTGGTGGAGGACGACGACGAAGCCGCCGAAATCCTCGAAACCGGCGGCACGATGGAGAAGGCGCAGGTCATCGCCGAGAAGATCGTCGAGAAGGTGGTCGTCAAGGAAGTCATCAAGCGCAACCGCGACAAGATGCCGGAACGCCGCCGGGGTTATACCCAGAAGGCGATCGTGGGCGGGCACAAGGTCTATTTGCGGACGGGCGAGTACGAAGACGGCCAGCTGGGCGAGATCTTCATCGACATGCACAAGGAAGGTGCCGGGTTCCGGGCGATGATGAACAACTTCGCCATCGCGGTGTCGGTCGGCCTGCAATACGGTGTGCCGCTGGAGGAATTCGTGGACGCCTTCACCTTCACCCGGTTCGAACCGGCGGGAATGGTGCAGGGCAACGAGACGATCAAGAACGCGACCTCGATCCTCGACTACATCTTCCGCGAACTGGCCGTGTCGTACCTCGACCGAACCGACCTGGCGCACGTCCAGCCCGACGGCACCCATTTCGACGAGCTGGGCCGTGGCGAGGAAGAGGGCGTGTCGAACATCCGCGAACTGGCGGGCACCAAGGCGTCCGATCCGCTGGAAGTGCTGAAGCAGGTGGCCTCGTCTGGGTACCTGCGCGGCCGGGCACCGCAGGAACTGGTGGTGCTGCAAGGCGGGCAGGGGCAGGCCGTGGCGATGGAAGCGGGCGGAGGCGATCCCGTCGCCACGTTGCAGACCATCGTGCCGGAAACCTCGACCTCGACCGGGGCGATCGCCACGGCCACGGGCATGGATGCGCGCACCAAGGCCAAGATGCAGGGGTACGAAGGTGACCCGTGCGGCGATTGCGGCAACTACACGCTGGTGCGCAACGGCACCTGCATGAAGTGCAACACCTGCGGCGCCACGAGCGGGTGCAGCTGATGCAGGCGGCGTGGACCCGTCTGGGCGATGCGGTGCCGCTGACGACAGCGGAACGGCAAAGCCTGGCACGGATCCTCGCCACCGACACGGGCGCGGACGTGATGGCCGCGCGGGTGCAAGGGTTCCTGGGCCGCTTCGTGCGGTGCGACGAGACGAAGGAGATGGATTGGGTGCAGCTGGCCCGCGCCGTGCTGCACCGCGATTGACCGGACCGCTTGGGGCTGTTTGGGGGGAGCGTCCCTACGACTTCAAGCGCAGCCGGGCCCGGTTCCAGCAGCACCGGGCCCGGCGACGAGACAGGCCTCTTGTCCGCCCTGATGGGCGGCCGCGAGAGGTCACAAGGGTACCGGGTGGGTGCGCTCACCCCGGATGACGTTCAGGCCGCAGGCGAGAATAACCGAGCGGTGTACCAAATGAGCCTGAACGGCGAAACTAGAAGGAGGCCCTCGTGGCCTCCTTTTTTTCATTCGGGATCGGCGGGTGCGCCGCGCAGGGGCAGCGGTTCGTTGAAGGTGAGCGTGCGGTAGGGGAAGGGGATTTCGATCCCGGCCTCGTCCAGCGCGCGCTTGACGGCGGCGACCACGAGATCGCGTGACCGGCGGATGTCGATGGGGCGCGACCCGGTCCACCACGTGACCTCGAAATTGATCGAACTGTCGGCGAATTCCTGGGCGAAGATTTCCACGTCGCGCACGTCGTCACGCACGTCGTCGACGCCTTTCACGGCGTCTTCTATCACGGTCCGTGCGGCGTCCACGTCCTCGCCGTAGGCGACGCCGCAGATGATGGTGGTCCGCCGGAGGTCCATCGCCGTGCGCACCGTGACCGGGTTCTTGAAGAACATGGCATTGGGCGCCACGACCAGTTGCCCGTCGGTCTGGCGCACATGGGTGTCGCGGATGGTGATCGTCTCGACCTCGCCATCGATGCCTTCGCATTCGACGAAATCGCCCTTGGCGAAGGGTTCGCGCAAGAGCAGCAGGATCCCGGCGAGGAAGTTCTCGAACACGTCCTTGAACGCGAAGCCGATGGCGACCGACCCCAGCCCGAGCGCGGTGATCGCCTTGGCGGGCGTGACCGACGGGAACAGGATGGTGAGGGCGACGAGGATCGCGAACAGCCATGCCGCCGTGGTCAGGATCATCACGATCACCTCGACCAGCGCGGTGCGCATCCGTGCGCGGCGCAGAACGCGCGGCAGGATCCAGCGCGCCACCCGGATCGCCGCCCAGACGAGCAGCAGGAACAGCGCCGCGATCGCCAGCTTGGGCAGGAGTGTCCAGAAGCCGGACACGTAATCCTCGACCGCATTGCGGGTGGGGGCGGGCAGCGCCGTCCAGGCGTTCGATAACAGTTCCATGCAGGGGAAACGACGCATCGCCGTCATCGTTCCAAGGCCGCGTGGCCAAGAAAAAAGGGAGCCCGGTTCCCGGACCCCCTTCCTGGGGAAGGCAGCGACACGTGAGAGGGCGTCGCCACCTTTGGACCTGGGTTTTACAGGTCGTCCGACCCGAATGTTTTGAACACCACCAGGTCGAGTGCCACCACGGCAACGAAAAGAACCAAGACGAGCATATGACGTCCTCCTGAGCTGCCGGGACGTTACGAAAAGAGGCAGAAATCGGGCAAGGATTTCCGCGATTTGGACCCAATCCGGCCGAAATGTGGCGGAACTGGCGGTGGAGCGTGCAACAATGGCGGATCGCGTCTTTCGATTGTCCGCGTTGCGTGTCCCGTTGGTCTGGAAATGGGGCGGGGTTTCGATTCGCCGGCCCTGCCTTGTGGCCCCTCGCCGATCGGGTAGGGTGCGGGAGATGGATCGCGCCTCCGCCTCCCCGCCGCCCGGATCGGCCACCCCCGACAGCGGGGGCATGTCGCGGATCGAATTCATCGCCCTGATGGGCATGACGTTCGCGACCATCGCCTTTTCCACCGACGCGATGCTGCCCGCCTTGCCCGAGATCGCGGCAGAGATCGGGCCGGACCGGGCGCACATGGCGCCGCTGATCGTGCTGACCTTCTTTGTCGGGACCGGCGTCGGCACGCTGTTCACCGGGCCGATGTCGGATGCGTGGGGGCGCAAGCCGGTGATCCTGTGGAGCGGGGTGCTGTACGTGCTGGCCTCGCTGATCGCGTGGCGGGCGCAATCGCTGGAAGTGATGCTGGCGGCGCGGTTCGCGCAAGGCATGGCCGCCGCCGGGCCGCGGGTCGTGGCGATCGCGGTGGTGCGCGACCTTTACGCGGGGCGGGGCATGGCCAAGATCCTGTCCTTCTGCATGATCGTCTTCACCCTGTTCCCGGCGGTCGCGCCCCTGATCGGCACGGCGATCATCTGGGCGGTCGACTGGCGGGCGATCTTTCTTGCCTTCGTGCTCTTTTCCGCCATCACCACCATCTGGACCATGGTGCGCCTGCCGGAAACGCTGAACCCTGCCCATCGTCGCCCCATGCGCGTCACGTTGCTTTGGGCGGCCGGGTTGGAGATGTGGCGCAACCAGACGGTGCGCATCTCGATCATGGTGCAGTGCTTCTGTTTCGCCACCATCTTCGCGACCGTGGCCACGATCCAGCTGATCTTCGACCAGTCATTCGGGCGTGCCGACAGCTTCGCGGTGTGGTTCTTCGCCATCGCGGTGGTGGCGGGGTCGGGTTCGTTCCTGAACGCGCTGCTGGTCGAAAGGCTGGGCATGCAGCGGCTGGTCAAGACGATGCTGGGTGTGCAGATCTTCATCAGCGGCGGCGTGCTGGTCATGCTGGCCGCCGGGATGACCGGGCCGGTCTTCTTTGCGCTGTCGATCGTGTGGCTGACGTCCCTGTTCTTCCAGGCGGCGCTGACCATCGGCAACGTCAACGCCATCGCGATGGAGCCGCTGGGCCATATCGCGGGGGTTGCGACCTCGGTCATGGCATCCATCGCGACGGTCGTGTCCTCGCTTATGGCGGCACCCGTTGCACTGTTTTTCGACGGCACACCGCTGACGCTGGCCCTGGGCGTGCTGATCTTCGCCGTTGCGGGGCTGTGGCTGATGCGGCGGCTGGCGCCGGAAAGTGGCTAAACAGTATACACAGGTATACATCGCCCCTTTTCACCCATGCGAGCTTGCGCTATCAGGCGGCCAAATCAGTAAAACCGGAGCATCCCATGACCAAGATCAAGGTAGAGAACCCCATCGTCGAGATGGACGGCGACGAGATGACCCGCATCATCTGGCAGTTCATCAAGGACAAGCTGATCCTGCCTTACCTGGATGTGGACCTTCTGTACTACGACCTGGGCATCGAGTCGCGCGACGCGACCGAGGACCAGATCACCATCGACGCCGCCGAGAAAACCAAGGAAGTGGGCGTCGCCGTCAAATGCGCCACGATCACGCCGGACGAGGCGCGGGTCGAGGAGTTCGGCCTCAAGAAGATGTGGCGTTCGCCCAACGGCACGATCCGCAACATCCTGGGCGGCGTGGTGTTCCGCGCGCCGATCATCTGCAAGAACGTGCCGCGCCTTGTTCCCGGCTGGACGCAACCCATCGTGATCGGCCGCCACGCCTTTGGCGACCAGTACCGCGCGACCGACATGAAATTCCCCGGCCCCGGCACGCTGTCGATGAAATTCGTCGGCGAGGATGGCGAGGTCGTCGAGCACGAGGTCTTCAAGGCGCCGTCGTCGGGCGTGTTCATGTCGATGTACAACCTCGACAACTCGATCATCGATTTCGCGCGCGCCTCGCTGAACTATGGCCTGAACCTTGGCTGGCCGGTCTACATGTCGACCAAGAACACCATCCTCAAGCAATATGACGGCCGGTTCCTCGAACTGTTCCAGAAGGTGTACGAGGAAGAGTTCGAAGAGCAGTTCAAGGCCAAGGGCATCACCTATGAACACCGCCTGATCGACGACATGGTCGCCTGCGCCATGAAGTGGAACGGCGGCTTCGTCTGGGCCTGCAAGAACTATGACGGCGACGTGCAGTCCGACACCGTGGCGCAGGGCTTTGGCTCGCTTGGCCTGATGACCTCGCAACTGATGACGCCCGACGGGAAGATCGTCGAGGCAGAGGCCGCGCACGGCACCGTGACCCGCCACTACCGCCAGCACCAGAAGGGTGAAGAGACGTCGACCAACTCGATCGCGTCGATCTATGCCTGGACGGGTGGCCTGAAGCACCGCGCGAAACTCGACGGGAACGAGCCGCTGATGAACTTTGCCACGACGCTGGAAAAGGTCATCGTCGACACCGTGGAATCCGGTCACATGACCAAGGACCTCGCGCTGCTGGTCGGCCCGGACCAATCCTGGCTGACGACGATGGGCTTCCTCGAGAAGATCGAAGAGAACCTCAACAAGGCGCTGGCAGGCTGATCACCCGGCCCCTTGGCGCAAAGACTTCGCAACCCGGCCCATCGTGGCCGGGTTGTTTCGTTCCGGGGTCAGGCGGCGGGGGCGGGGGTGTTGGCGCGGATCTCCTCGATCACCTTGGCCCACAGGTCGGGCGGCTGCGCGCCCGGCACCGCGTGCTGGCCGCCGACGATGAAGCACGGCACACCGGTCACGCCCATCTCGCGCCCCTTGGCGTCGCGGGCGCGGATGTCGTCGATATCGGTATCGGACGCCAGCAGTTTCAGCACCACCGCCGCATCCATGCCGACGCCATCGGCGATGTCGGCCAGCACTTCGCGGTCGCCGATGTCGCGGCCTTCCTCGAAATAGGCGCGGAACAGCGCGGCGACGATTTCGCCCTGCTTGCCCTCCAGCCCCGACCAGTGGATCAGCCGGTGCGCATCGAGCGTGTTGGGCGTGCGTTCGATCGCGCCGAGGTTCAGCATCAGCCCGGCATCCTCGGCCGCTTCGGCGATCTGGCCATAGACTTCTACCGCGCGCTCCTTGCCGCCGAACTTCGCCTCGAGGTAGGCGCGGCGGTCCATGCCCTCGGGTGGCATGTCGGGGTTCAGCTGGAAGGGATGCCACTGGATCTCGAACACCGGGGCGGCGGCTTCGGCTAACGCGCGGTCAAGATGGGTCTTGCCGATGTAGCACCACGGGCAGATCGGGTCCGACAGGATGTCGAGACGGACAAGCTGGGTCATGAAGAGCCTTCCAGTTGGGCGCGGACGCGGCGGCGCAGAAGCTTGTTGTTGGCCCCGCGCGGCAGGGACGCGACGCGGGTGAAATTGCGCGGGCACTTGTACCGGGCGAGGCGGGCTTCTGCAAACGCGGCCAGGTCGGCCTCGGGCACGGCCTCGCCGGTATAGGCAAGTGCGATGATGCTGGTCTCGGCCCCGACCCGGCATTCGACCGCCGCGCAATCGGTGATGGCGGGGTGGCGGGCCATGGCGGTTTCGACCTCGATGGGCGAGACGCGGAAACCGCCCGCGTTCATCATGTCGTCGGCGCGGCCAAGGTAGGTGATCTGCCCGTCGGCATCCATCTCGCCCCGGTCCCCGGTCAGGAACCAGTCGCCCCGCATCCGCGCGCGGGTGTCGTCCGGCGCATCGAGGTAGCCCAGCATCAGGCCGGGATCGGAGCGGTGCACGGCGATCTCGCCCTCCTCGCCGCGCGGCACGGGGGCGGTGCCATCCCCCAGAAGCGCCACGCGCCGCCCGCGCTGTGGCCGCCCCAGCGCACCGGGCGCGGCGGGACGGTCGGGCGCGCCCGAGATGAAGGTCGAACACTCGCTCATCCCGAACGCCTCGTGGATGTCGGTCCCCGTGGCCACGCGCCAGCGGGCGCGCAGGGTATCGGGCAGCTTCTCCCCGGCCGCGAGGCCGTGGCGCAGGGCAGGCGCGTCGATCCGGCCCGACCCGCGCAGCAGGCGGCGGTAGACGCCCGGCGCGGCGGCGAAGATGCTGATGTCGTGGGCGCGCAAGAGGTCCGGCAGCGTGGCAAAATCGGTCCCCGGCGCCAGCGTGAGCGCGGTTGCCCCGATGCTCCACGGGTCCATCAGGCCGGTGCCCAGCGTGTAAGTCCAGTTGAAGGCCCCGGCATGCAGCAACCGGTCCCGCGGCAGCAACCCGTACCAGTCGCGGATCATCATCTGCCGGGCAAGGATCGCGCGGTGGGCATGCACCACGCCGCGCGGACGGCCCGACGTGCCCGAGGTGAACACGATATAGGCGGGCCGGTCGGGATCGCCTTGGACCGGAGCCTGCGCGGGCCCATGGCAGAACGCGCGGAATTCGGCGGCGGTGACCTGCGGCACGTCCGGCGCGGCGGGCAGGTCGGGGTCCTGCACGGCAAGGGCCGGGCGCACCTGCGCGGCGAGGTCGGCCACCTCGGGCGCGGTCAATTGTGCCGAGGTGACGACCGGCACGAGGTCGGCGCTGATCGCCGCGAGATAGCACAGCGGAAAGTTGAGGCTGTTGCCCAGCCGCATGAGGACACGCCCCCCCGGCGGCACCCGTGACGCCAGCGCAAGTGTGGCACCCCCGACGGCGGCGCGCAGGTCGGCATAGGTCAGCCGCGCCTCGCCCCCGATCAGGTCGAATGCGAGGTCGCTTGCGGCCCCGCCCGCCAGCACATGCGCGGCAAGATTGAACGCGGACGGGATCGCCGGCGGCGCGCCTTCGTGGTGATCGGACAACATGGTCAACGGGGTAGAGGCGGCTCAGGGCGGTTGCAAGGGGCAGAGGCGGCTCCTATACCCGGAATGGCCATGAGCGACAGTCAACCAGAAATCATCCGCATCGCGCGGGCCAGCGGCCAGTCGGAACTGCATGCCGAACCGCTCGACCTGGGCGCGCGCGTGCGCCAGTTGCGCAAGGAGCGGAACTGGACGCTGGAACAGGCGGCACAGGCGGCGGGCCTTGCCCGGTCGACCCTGTCGAAGATCGAGAACGGGAACATGTCGCCCACCTACGACGCGCTGAAGAAGCTGGCCGAGGGGTTGGCGATCAGCGTGCCGCAGCTTTTCACGCCGCCGCAGGACGACCGGATCACCGGGCGGCTGGTGCAGACGCGGGCCGACGAAGGCGTCGATTTCCTGACCACGACCTACGAACACAAGCTTCTGGCCGAGGGCCTGACCCAGAAGAAGATGCTGCCCTATCACACCCGAATCCGCGCCCGTGATCCGGGCGAATTCGACGGCTGGGTGCGCCACGATGGCGAGGAATTCCTGTTCGTGCTGACCGGTGTCGTGCGGCTTTATACCGAGTTCTACGAACCGGCCGAGCTGCGCCGGGGCGACAGCGCCTATTACGACGCGGCGATGGGCCATAACGTGGTGTCGGTCAGCGAGGATGACGCGACCGTGCTGTGGGTGACCTCGCTGGGGTGATCCCCCGGTACGCGGCGGCTGGGCGTTGAGGCCGCGCCGGGTCAGTTCTGGTCGCGCCTGATCTCGTCCGGCGTTGGAATGGCAAAAAGGCGCGGCAGGACCAGCGCCGCGACCCCCACGCCCGCGATCTGCATCACGATGAACATCGGCGCATGGGCGGGCAGGATGCCCGCGAACGTGTCGGTGAAGGACCGCGCGATGGTGACCGCCGGGTTGGCGAAGGATGTCGAGGCGGTAAACCAGTAGGCCCCGGTGATATACAGCGCCACCAGCGTCGGCACCGCGTCGGGCCGCGACCGCAGCCCGCCGAAGATCACGAACAACAGGCCAAAGGTCGCCACAAGCTCGGCCCACCATTGCGCGATGCCGGTCCGGTGGGCGGTGGTGGAGGTCTGGAGGATGTTCAGGTCGAACATGAGGTGTGTCGCCCAAACCCCCAATATTCCTCCGACAATCTGCATCGCGACATAGCCGAAGGCGAGGCCAGGCGCGATCTCGCGCCGCAGCAGGAATGCAAGCGTGACGGCGGGGTTGAAATGCGCGCCCGAAACGGGGCCAAGCACGGTGATGATGACATACAACATGCAACCCGTGGCGATGGCATTGGCCAGAAGCGCGATGGCGGTGTTGCCGCCCGCCAGCGTCTCTCCCATGATGCCCGATCCCACGACGCCGATCAGCAGCAGCGCCGTGCCGAGCCCTTCGGCCGCGAGTTTCTGCATCATGCGAGCGCTCCGATCCTGTCGAGCGTGGTTTTCAGGTCCGCCGGGGACATCTCTTCGAACGGCTCCGCCAGAAGGGCGTGGGCGCGCGGGCTCAGGATCCGGTAGGCCTCGCCAAAGGCCGCGTCCCAGTCGGCTTCGGCCGCCGCTGCCGGGTCTTCGACGCCCCAATGGGCGCGCACGGGCGCTCCGGGCCAGACAGGGCAGGTTTCGCCCGCCGCCGATCCGCAGACCGTGATGACGATATCCATCGCGGGCGCGTCCGGCCCGGCGAATTCATCCCAGCTTTTCGACCGTGCGCGCGTGACGTCGTGCCCCAGCCGCGACAGCAGCCGCAGGGAGTGCGGGTGCACCTTGCCCGTGGGCTGCGAGCCCGCCGACCACGCCGTCACCCGGCCCGGTGCCGCGTCGTTGAAGATGGATTCAAGAAGGATCGACCGGGCCGAATTGCCGGTGCACAGCACAAGGATATTCATGCCTGCCGGGTAGGGCAGGTTTGTAAACCTTTTATGACGAGGGCCGGGACGGGAGTGTCAGAACCAGCCGGCGACGCGTGTTGCGCCGGCCGAGATGTCCTCTCCGATCCCGTTGACGGTGGCGCATCCCGAAAGGAGCGCGACAGCGGCCAAAGCCAGAAGTGTGCGTTGCATCGTGTTGCCTCATGCGTGGGCCGCTCTTTTTCGGCGGCTCTGACGCCAGATAAAGGCCCGCCGCGCCGATGCGCAACGGGCCGGTCCTGTTCCAGTGGCCTCGTGTTACTTATCCACAACGCCTGTATGGGCGGAGATCAGCCTTCTTCCCACCACCAGACATCCGGCTGCCAGCCGATCCAGTCGCCGTAGATCGGGAAGGTCGTGGGGTATTTCAGCCGCTTGTCATGCGCGATCCGGCCTTCGGTGAAGACATAGGTCGGCAGGAAATAGCGCCCGGCCATCAGCGCGCGGTCCATGGCGCGCACGGCGGCGATGAAATCCTCGCGGCTGGTGGAGTTCAGCATCGTGTCGATCATCGCATCGACCGCCGGATCCTCGACCCCCGCCCAGTTGCGCTGGCCTTCGACCGCCGCGTTCTCGCTGCCGAAATAGCGCCGCTGTTCGTTGCCGGGGCTGAGAGACAGGCCGAACCGGTACCACGTCATGTCGAAATCGAAGGCGGTGGTGCGTTCCTTGTATTGCGCGCTTTCGACCACCTCGATGGTGGCGGTGATACCCATGCGGTCCAGCGCCTGCACGAAGATGTTGGCGATGGCGCGTTCCTCGGTCGAGCCCTGCCGCAAGAGGATTTCAAAGGAGACGGGGCCATCGGGGCCGGTCATCACGCCGTCCTGCAGGGTGTACCCGGCGGCTTCCATCTGGGCGATGGCCGCGCGCAGGCCCGCGCGGTTGCGTTCGCTGCCGTCCGACACGGGCAGGGCATAGCCGTCAAGTGCGCCGGGCAGGAGCGTGTCGGCAAAGGGCGCCAGCATCTCGGCCACCCGGCCCGAGGCCGCGCCGTCCTCCATCCCCAGGTAGGAATTGGAGAAGTAGGATCCGATCCGCGACTGCCGGCCGCCGGTGATGGTGTCGTTGATGTATTCGAAGTTGAAGGCGTGCAGCATCGCGTCGCGCACGCGCCAGTCCGAAAAGAGCGGCTTGCGGGTGTTCATCACGAACCCGGTCATGCCTGAAGGCCGCCGGTTGGGGATCAGAGACTTGACGACATCGCCCCGTTCGACCGACGGGAAATCGTATTGCGTGGCCCACTTCTCGGCGTTGAACTCGCGGTTGGAATTCAGCTCACCGGCCTTGAAGGCCTCGAACTGGGCGGTGCCGTCGCCGAAGAATTCCAGCCGGATCTCGTCCAGCACGTTGGTGCCGCGCCGGAAGGGGATGTCTGCGCCCCAGTAATCGGGATTGCGTTTCAGCGACACGAAGCGCCCGGCCTGGAAATCGTCGATCACGTAAGGTGCCGACGAGATCGGGATCACGTCGAGCCCCGAACGGTCGAACTCCACCTCGTCCCATTGCGCCTTTTTCAGGATCGGGCGCATGCCGACGATCAGCGCCAGCTCGCGGTTGGGTTCCGCGAAGGTGAATTTCACGCTGCGCTCGCCCGTCTGTTCCATCGAGGCGATGTTCTTCCACAGCCCGTGGTAGCGCCCGTGCCCGATCGTGCCGAGCGTCTCGTAGGACCACATCACGTCTTCGACCGTCACCGGGGAGCCGTCCGAAAAGCGCGCCTCGGGGCGGAGCGTGAACTCGGCCCAGCTGCGGTCTTCGTCGGTCTCGATTGATTCGGCGAGAAGGCCGTACAGCGTGAAGGGTTCGTCCCATGACCGGCCCATCAGGCTTTCATACGCGATGAACCGTAGCTGCCAGGGCACACGTCCTTTCTGGATGTGCGGGTTGAGGCTGTCGAAGCTGCCGACCTCGCCGGTGACGATCTTGCCGCCGGTGGGCGCAGCCGGGTTGGCATAAGGCAGCGACACAAAATCCGGTGGGAGGGCAGGGTCCCCATACATAGCTATGCCATGTTTCGGCCCAGAAATTGCCACATTTGCGCTGAGAGCAAGCGCCGCCGCGACCAGCGCCGCCCCGATATTTGCCCGTCCACGTTGGAAAAAATCTGATGCCATATCGGGTACAATCTCCCTTTGCCCTTGTTTTGTTGAGCCGAACCGTACCGGTGTCTTTACGTCTTATCAAACTTTTAGCTTGGCCTGCGGCGCGGCCTCGCTTATACAAAGGGCACTGCTCGATAGGTTTCTTGCCTGTATGAAACCTGCCTCAATAACTTAACGCCGGCTTCGTGCCGGCGTTTTTTTTTTGGCCAGATGCCCACGACGGTTTTTTCTTTGTCGGTGTGCGTTTCGCCCATAATATCTTTCCCCGACGCCCGGCGCGCCCCTCAACGGGGTGCAGATTTTCGGCGGGCGCATTCGATTGACCAGTAGATTTGCAAGGGGAATAGAAACGACGACGTTCTTAACAACATCGTTCCTGGGCGGCCTGGAAGCCGTCCGAGCGGCAGATGGTTCCACATTGTTGCTCGATCCATTGAACACCACCTTTGATGTCGACCAGATCAGCGAGCGCGGCGATTTGATCCGTGAATATTCCGACATCTCGTTCGGGGGCTCGGTGAACACGCCGCCATTCTTCGACGTGGATATCGATGCCTCGCCGCTCAGCGGGTATGCGGTCGCCTATCACTCGGCGGTCGGCTCGACGACCTTCAACTCGATCCGGGTACGAGTCGTCGATTCCGTCGGAGCGCAACGGATGAGCGGACTCATCGATCTGGGCGGCGAGGCGATGGGCGTGGATGTCGAAACCCTCGATGACCGCAGCACAGCCGTCATCTATGCACAGCCCGACGGGACGAACGGATACGACCTGATGCTGACCCGTTACAATCTGTTCGGGCAGGAACTGCAGTCCGGCGTGAACATCACGAATTCAGCCGGTATCGACGAGACGAACCCGTCGGCGAGCGATCTGCCGAATGGCAATATCGCCCTTGCCTCCCTTTTCGACAACGGGTCGAACCTGTGGGTTCAGGTCAGGATCATCGACAGTCAAGGCAACACCGTCGTCGCGCCGCAACTGATCTCGGCAGGTTCGCACACGCCGGCAGACCCGGAACTGGTCGCGCTTGCGAACGGCAATTTCGTGGTGGTTTGGACCGATACCAGCGCCGGCGGCGTATTCTTCCAGGTGCTGGACCACTCGGGTGGCCTCGTCGGGCCACGGCGCGCGGTGCATGAGGGCGCCGACCGGGCCATCTCCGGCAACCACGACGTCACGCCGCTGGAGAGTGGCGGATTTGCCATCGGCTTTGCCCGCGAAGACGTGATGGCCTCGACCGGTGCTGCCGACGATGCGCTGCTCTATAGTGTTTACTCGGGGAACGGCGCACTTGTGACGGGCCCAATCGAGTCGCCCGACATGGGCGCGTTCAGCGCGGGCGTGTTCATCCATGAATACGCCGACGGACTCATCGGCTTCGGACGCGAAAATGGCCAGGTACGGCTGTTCGGTGATGTCGGATCGCGGTTCGATGATTACGTGGCGCCAACCGGGCCGGTCTTGTCGCGCCTGTACGGCGGCAGCGACGTATTCGACGGCAGCACCGGCAACGACACCGTCTATGGCGGGGCCGGGTCCGACCAGATCAACGGCGGCGATGGCAACGACCTGATCTTCGGCGGGACGTCCAGTCCCGGCGACGGTTTCCGCGAAGGCAATCAGATCCTGCGGGGCGGAAACGGCAATGATTTCGTCACCGCGCAGGGGTCCTCGCAAATCTTCGGTGGTGCCGGCAGCGACGTTCTGCTCGGCAGCTCCGAGGCCGACCTGATCGATGGCGGCACGTCGAGCGACATCATACGCGGCCGCGGCGGCAGTGACGAGATTCACGGCGGCGGCGGCAACGACCGGGTCATCACCGGGGCGGGCAACTCGACCGTGTTCGGCGGCGCCGGGAATGATTTCATCCAGGGAGACAACGAGGCGATCAACGACGCGGGCCCGCAGGGGACAGGGATGAATGTCGGGACCGAGATGCATGGCGGCACCGGGTCCGATACGATTTTCGGTTCGGGCGGAGACGACCAGATCTTCGGCGATGACGGAAACGACCGCCTCTGGGGGCAGCGCGGCGACGACACGCTCTTTGGCGGGCCGGGCATCGATCAGTTCATCTATCGCGAGGAAGCGGCGCTGTCGGCGCCCGGCGGCGCTGGCGGCGAGGGTTTGATCGTCCTGACCGGGTTCGGCGACGACGTGATCACCGATTTCGAGAATGGCCCCGACCGGCTGCGCATCTCGACGGACCTTGCGGCGGATTTCGCATCGCTGGATATCACCACAAGGGGGGCGCACGTCGTGCTGGATTTCGGCACCCAGGGCACCATCACGCTTTTGAACATGGCAGGGCAGTTCGACAGCGCCGACGTCATCTTCTTCTGACGGGTGACAGGCCCGGACGGTCCGTCCGGGCTTTCCCTTTGCGCGTGCAGCGCCTACCTTTGCGGCAACGCAGCATGAAGGGAGGCGCAGATGGCCCTGAAGGGAAAGACAGCCGTGATCACCGGATCGAATTCGGGAATCGGGCTGGGGATCGCGTGGGAGCTGGCGCGGGCCGGTGCGGACGTGGTGCTGAACTCGTTCACCGATCGGGACGAGGATCACGCGATCGCCGAGACGATCGCCGAAGAGACCGGTGTGACCGCGCGGTACATCCAGGCCGACATGTCGAAGGGCGACGACGCGCGGGCGCTGATCGAGAAGGCGGGTGCCTGCGACATCCTTGTCAACAATGCGGGTATCCAGCATGTCGCGCCGATCCCCGAGTTCCCGGTCGAGAAGTGGGACGCGATCATCGCGATCAACCTGACCTCGGCCTTCCACACCACCGCCGCCGCACTGCCGAAGATGCGGGCGGCGGGGTGGGGGCGGGTGGTCAACATCGCCTCGGCCCACGGGCTGACGGCCTCGCCCTACAAGTCCGCCTATATCGCGGCCAAGCACGGGATCGTCGGGCTGACTAAGACCACCGCGCTGGAGACGGCGGAGGAGCCGATCACGGCGAACGCGATCTGTCCGGGATACGTGCTGACGCCGCTGGTCGAGGCCCAGATCCCCGACACGATGAAGGAATACGGGATGGACCGCGAGACGGTGATCCGCGAGGTGATGCTGACGCGGCAACCGTCGAAACAGTTCGCCACCGTCGAGCAGATGGGCGGGACCTGCGTGTTCCTGTGTTCGGACGCGGCGGCCCAGGTCACCGGCACGACGATCAGCGTTGATGGCGGCTGGACGGCGCTTTGACCGCGCGCTCATCCGCCCTGATGGGCGGCCTCGCCTGGGTGGGCCGCGCATGATCCGGCGGGTGTTTGGGTGGCTGGGGGCGGGAGCCTCCGGCGGACATATTTGAAAAGAGAAGAAGATCGGGTGGAGGTGCCGCATGGCCCGGAAGCGCATCAATCTGGCCTTGCAGGGTGGCGGTGCGCATGGCGCGTTCACCTGGGGTGTTCTGGATCGTCTGCTGGAGGAGCCGGAGCTTGATATCGCGGGCATTTCGGGCACCTCTGCCGGGGCGATGAACGGGGCGGCGCTTAAGGCGGGGCTGGACCGGGGTGGTGCGGAGGAGGCGCGCGCGGCGCTCAATGAGTTGTGGGCGCGGATCGGGGCGATGCCGGACCTGGGCCTGCCGGGCTGGGCCGGTGGCTGGATGGCGAGTGGGCTGGGCGATGTCGGTGCGATCTCGAAAGCGCTGGAAGCGTCGCCGGTCTATAACTGGACCGAGGCGGTAAGCCGCGCTGTCAGTCCTTATGCCTATGGTCCGTTCTATTCCCATCCCCTGCGGCGGGTGGTGGAGACGTTCGATTACGGCAACGTGTGCAGCCATGGTGACCCGGACCTGTTCATTAGCGCGACCAACGTGCGGACCGGCAAGATCCGGGTTTTCACGCGCGAGGAGATCACGACGGAGGCGATCCTGGCCTCGGGCTGTTTGCCGACGCTGTTCCAGGCGGTGGAATTCACGGATCCGGCGACGGGCCGGCAGGAGGCGTTCTGGGACGGGGGATATACCGGCAACCCGGCGCTGTTTCCGCTGTTCGCCGCGCATCTGCCCAAGGATATCGTCGTCATCAACATCAACCCGCTGCACCGGGACGAGGTGCCGCGCAGGCCGCAGGACATCCAGAACCGCCTGAACGAGATCAGTTTCAACTCGTCGCTTCTGCGCGAATTGCGGGCGATCAATTTCGTGCAACGGCTGATCGGGGAGGGGCGGATCGGGGCGGACCAGATGAAGGCGCCGCGTATTCACATGATCGCCGACGACGGGCTGATGACGCGGTTGAGCGTGGCGACCAAGATCATTCCGGTGCCCAAGGTGCTCGAAACGCTGCGCGAGGCGGGCCGCGCGGCGGCTGAGCGGTTCATCGAGGCGCATTGGGACGATCTGAACACGCGCCAGACGCAGGACCTGGCCGAGATGTTCGGCTAGGCGTCGGCGCGCTTTTTCTCGGTTTTCGGGGGCAGGTCGCCGGGATAGACGAGGCCTGCCGAGATCACCAGCTTGGCCGCATCCTCGATCGACATGTCGAGTTCGATCACGTCCTCGCGCGGGAAGAACAGCAGGAAGCCCGAGGTCGGGTTGGGGGTGGTGGGCACGAAGATCGACAGCATGTCGGTGCCGCGCCCGCCGCGGCGCGCGACCTCGCCCTTGGCCTGGGTCGAGATGAAGCCGATCGCCCAGATGCCTTCGCGGGGATACTGGATGAGGCAGGCCTTCTCGAACGACCGGTCCGTCTGGGCAAAGACGGTTTCGGCGATCTGCTTCACGCCGGAATAGATAGAGCGCACCACGGGCACGCTTTCGACCAGCGATTCCGCCCAGCGGATGAGCGAGCGGCCGATCACGCCGCGGGCGATCCAGCCGACGAAGATGGTGAAGAAAAGCGCGACAACCACGCCGACGCCCCGGATGTTCACCGTGATCCAGTCGGGGTTGGGGACCTTTTGCCCGGTCTCCGTCGTGACGAAGCGGGGGTTGCCGATCAGCTGGTTGACGAGGTTCTCGGGTTGCGAGGCCTCTGGCACGAAGGGGAGCACGACGCCGTCGACCCAGCCGATCACCGTCCAGATAAGCCACACCGTCAGGCCGACCGGCGCGATGACCACGATCCCCGTCAGGAACGAGGTGCGCAGGCGCGCAAGAAGGCCGGGGCGGCGCGGGCGTGGGGGCGGGTCGTCGAAGGGCGTATTCATGGGCCGCGAAAACTCAGAGTTGCCTTGAGGTAAGGCGTTTCGCGGTTGCCCACAAGTTGCCTTGGCCCCCGCGCGGTCATTTTGCGCGCATCCTGCTCAATTCCACGGCAATCGCGGCGGCGAGGCGGGCGTTGTTGAGGACAAGCGCGATGTTGGTGTCGAGAGACCGGCCGCCCGTCAGTTCGAAGATGCGTTGCAGCAGGAAAGGGGTCACGGCCTTGGCGGCGATGCCCGCGGCGCGGGCGTCGTCGATGGCGCGGGCGATGATCGGGGCCATCTCGGCTTCGGGGATGCTGTGGGACGCAGGCACGGGGTTGGCGACAAGCTGGCCGCCTGGGATGCCGAGCGCCGCGCGCGCAAGTTGCGCCCGCGCGATGGTGGCGGCGTCGTCCATGCGCAGGGGGGCGAGGTGCGACGAGTCCGCCGACCAAAAGGCGGGCAGGCGGTCCTGTCCGAAGGCGATGACTGGCACGCCGAGGGTTTCCAGCACTTCGAGCGTCTTCGGCAGGTCGAGGATGGCCTTGGCCCCGGCGGAGACGACCGTGACGGGGGTTTGCGCCAGTTCCTGCAGGTCGGCGGAGATGTCGAAACTCTCTTCCGCGCCCACGTGCACGCCGCCGATCCCGCCGGTGGCGAAAACGCCGATCCCGGCGGCGCGGGCCGCGATCATCGTGGCGGCGACGGTGGTGGCGCCGGTGCGCCCCTGCGCGATGGCGACGGCAAGGTCGGCGCGGCTCAGCTTGGCGACGTCCTCGGCCTGCGCCAGCGCCTGCGTCTGGTCGGGCGTGAGGCCGACATGCAGCACACCGTCGAGGACCGCGATGGTGGCGGGAACCGCGCCGCCCTCGCGCACCGTCGCCTCGACCTCGGCAGCCATGTCGAGGTTGCGGGGGTAAGGCATCCCGTGGGTGATGATCGTGCTTTCCAGAGCGACGACGGGGCTACCAGCGGCCAGCGCGTCGCGCACCTCGGCGGTGGGGGTGAAGAGGGTCATAGGGAGGTGTCTCCGGAAACGTAGTGCGCGGCGGCCTGCAGCGCGGTGTCGAGCGCGGTCGCCCGGTCCTCGCCCCGCAGTTCCGCCGCGATATGGGCAGCCATGAAGGTGTCGCCCGCGCCGGTCACGCGGGTCACCAGCACCTCGGGCGGCTGGCCGGTGACAAGGCCCGCGGCGCTGCCATCGCAGGCGGCGTTGGGACCGTTCGTCACCAGCACGCGCGCGGCGCCGCGGTTCAGAAGCGCCTCGGCCGCGGCCTCGGACGTGGTGTGGCGGGCCTGGCAGAGCAGGTTCGCCTCTTCGAGGTTCAGAAACAGCTGGCCGCGCGTGTGGCTGACGAAGGGCGACAGGCGCTCGGCCTTGCCGGGTGAAGCCGGTGCCACGTAGAGGCGCGCGGCGGCGAAGGCCGGGCTTTCGGCGATCTCGGTCAGCAGGCGCAAGGTCAGGTTCCCGTCGAGCGCGACGGGGCCGTCATAGGGTGCGTCCGTGCTGCCGAGGGGGCCGGACGTCAACGGGCGCAGGATCTTGGACCCGGCGGCTTCGAGGGAATGGGCGTCGGCGATGGCGGCGATCAGGCCGTTCGCGCCTTCGACGGCCATGTAGCGGTCGGTCGGCAGGTCGTCGGAGCGGTAGAGGTGGGTCGTGTCGAGGCCGAGCTGGGCGCAGGAGGCGACAAGCTCATCGCCCTCGGCATCCCGGCCCACGGCGCTCAGAAGGGCCGGGTGCAGGCCGAAGCGCGCCAGCGTCATCGCGATGTTGAGAGCGACCCCGCCGGGCAAGCGGGTGATGCGCCCCGGCACGTCCGATCCCTGCCGCATGTGGCTGGCCGAACGGCCGATCACGTCCCACAGGACGGAGCCGATGCACAGGATATCGGGGTTGGATGCCATGTGGCGGTTGTGAACCTCCGCGTCGCCGTGTGCAAGCGCTTGCCGCCGGGTGCGGAGTGATGTCTAACCCAAGGAAGAGACGAACCGGGAGGCACGTGATGTTGCTGCGATTGCTGGCAATTCTGATGATGGTCTGGGCAGGCGCCGCGTCGGCCCACGAAGTGCGGCCCGCGATCGGCGATCTGAGCGTCGCCGATGGCCGGATGTCGCTGCAACTGCAGATGAGCGCCGAGGCGCTGGTGGCCGGGGTCGACCTCGACGGGCTGGCCGATACCAATGACAGCGACCGGGCCGAGGCCTATGACGCCGCGCGCGCGCTCGACCCCGAGGCGCTGGCCGCGCGGGTGCGCGAGGCGTTCCCGGCCATGCAGGACAAGCTGATCGTGACCGCGGGCGACGCGCCCGTGGCCCTGACGCTCGACAATGTCGAGGTCGCGCCGGTGGGCAATGTCGATCTCGCCCGCGATTCGACCCTCACGCTGACCGGCAGCGTCCCGGCCGGGGCGCAATCGCTCACCGTGACCTGGCCCGCGGGCTGGGGCGCCATGATCCTGCGCCAGCAGGCGGTGGACGACCCCTTTACCGGCTACCTTGCCGGGGGTGAAACCAGCGAGCCGATCCCGCTGGACGGCGGGATCGACAAGGGCTGGGGGGCCACGTTTTTCGAATACATTCCCGTGGGGTATGACCACATCCTGCCGAAGGGTCTCGACCATATCCTGTTCGTGCTGGGGCTGTTCTTCCTGACGCCCGCGCTGCGGCCCCTGCTGATCCAGATCAGCCTTTTCACCGTGGCGCACACGGTCACGCTGGCGCTTGGCGCGCTGAAGATCGTGGAGGTTCCGGGGTCAATCGTGGAGCCGCTGATCGCGCTGTCGATCGCCTATGTCGCGTTCGAGAACATGTTCACCGACGGGCTGAACCGATGGCGGCCCTTCGTGATCTTCGGGTTCGGGCTGTTGCACGGGCTGGGCTTTGCCAGCGTTCTCAGCGAGTTCGGCCTGCCGCCGGGGCATTTCGTGTCGGCGCTGATCGGGTTCAATATCGGCGTGGAGCTTGGCCAGATCACGGTGATCGTCGTGGCGTGGGTCCTGTGCCGGATCGCGATGCGCGAGGCGGGGCGCGGCGATGCCGGACGGCCGCTGGCGCTTGGCTACCTCGTGGCGGCGGTGATCGCCGTCCCGGCGGTCGCCTTCGCGCTGAACGCGGCGGTGCCGGGCCTCGATTTCGCTGACCTCGGCCTGCTGTTCGCCGCCGCCTCGGCGCTTTGCGCGCTTTGCGCGGGCGCGATGGTCAGCTGGGACAACGAGGCCTATCGCCGGTCGGTGGAGATCCCGGCCTCGGCCCTGATCGGGCTGGTCGGCGTGTGGTGGGTGATCGAGCGCGTCCTGCTGTAAGGGGCCGCTCATCCGCCCTGACGGGCGGCCTCGCCACGGCGGGGGTTGCGCATGCGCGCCATCGGCGGTAAGGCGCGCACACGAAATCCACAGGTCCGTGTCGGGCGGGTGGGGGAGACATCCCCATCGGTCCACCGGTTGGGGCAACAGCCCCGAATGCGCGGACCGAGGTTGAAACCGGAAAGGACCTGCAATGGCAGTCGAATTCTCGATGCGCCAGCTTCTGGAAGCTGGCGTTCACTTTGGTCACCAGACCCAACGCTGGAATCCCCGCATGGGCGAGTTCATCTACGGCTCGCGCAACGGCATCCACATCATGGACCTCACCCAGACGGTCCCGATGCTGGACCAGGCGCTCAAGGTGATCTCGGACACCGTGGGCAAGGGCGGTCGCGTCCTGTTCGTCGGCACCAAGCGCCAGGCCTCGGGCCCCGTCGCCGAGGCCGCCGAGAAATGCGCGCAATACTACATGAACCACCGCTGGCTGGGCGGCACGCTCACCAACTGGAAAACCGTGTCGCAATCGATCAACCGCCTGAACGCGATTGACGAGAAGCTGAACGACGGCGCCGAGGGCCTGACCAAGAAAGAGCGTCTGGGCATGGAGCGTGACCAGGCCAAGCTGCAGGCGTCGCTGGGCGGCATCCGCGAAATGGGCGGCATCCCCGACCTGCTGTTCGTGATCGACGTGCGCAAGGAAGCGCTGGCCGTGCAGGAAGCCAACAAGCTGGGCATCCCGGTCGTGGCCGTCGTCGACACCAACTGCTCGCCCGACGGCGTGGATTACATCATCCCCGGCAACGACGACGCGGCCCGCGCCATTGCGCTGTACTGCGACCTCGCCAGCCGCGCGGCGATCGAGGGCATGTCGGCCCAGCTGGGCGCCGCAGGCGTCGACCTGGGCGCGATGGAAGAGGGCATGGAAGAAGAGGCCGTGGCTGATGCGGGCGAAGACGCCCCTGCCGCAGCCGCCGAGGAAGAGACCACGGCCGAAGCCTGAGACCGTCCCTGACGGTCACAAAGACATGACGGGAGCGGGCAGGGGCCTGCTCCCACCATCATCAAAAAGACGACGAGGAGAGCCGACATGGCGATCACAGCCGCACAGGTGAAAGAACTGCGCGAAATGACCGGCGCGGGCATGATGGATGCCAAGAAGGCGCTGACCGAGAATGACGGCGACATCGAGGCCGCCATCGACTGGCTTCGCACCAAGGGCCTTGCCAAGGCCGCCAAGAAATCGGGCCGCGTCGCGGCCGAGGGCCTCGTGGCCGTCAAGGTCGACGGGGGCCGCGGTGTCGCGGTCGAGGTCAACGCCGAAACCGACTTCGTCGCCAAGAACGCCGACTTCCAGTCGATGGTGTCGGGCATCGCAGATGCCGCGCTTGGCGTGTCGGATATCGACGCGCTGAAACAGGCGGACATGGGCGGCAAGACCGTCGAGGCAACCGTGACCGACGCCATCGCCACGATTGGCGAGAACATGTCGGTCCGCCGCATGGCGGTGGTCGAAGGCGGTTCGGTCGTGTCCTACGTGCACAACGCCGCCGCGCCCGGCATGGGCAAGATCGGCGTGCTGGTGGCCCTGTCGGGCGACAACGAGGCGTTCGGCAAGCAGGTCGCGATGCACATCGCCGCCGCCAACCCGCAATCGTTGGGCGAGGCCGACCTGGACCCCGCCGTGGTCGAGCGTGAAAAGAACGTCCTGACCGAGCAGGCGCGCGAGTCGGGCAAGCCCGACAACGTGATCGAGAAGATGATCGTCGGCCGGATGAAGAAGTTCTTCTCGGAAGTCACCCTCTTGGGCCAGGCTTTCGTGATCGACCCCGACAACACCGTCGAACAGGCCGCGAAGAACGCGGGCGTCGAGATCACCGGCTACATCCGCATGGAAGTGGGCGAAGGGATCGAGAAGAAGGAAGAGGATTTCGCAGCCGAGGTCGCCAAGACCATGGGCGGCTGAGCCTTCCTTCACAGCTATCAGGAAAACCCCGGCCTCGCGCCGGGGTTTTTCTTTGTCGACGCGGCGCTAGCGGGTCAGCACGACATCCGCGCCGATATCCGTCGGGTCAAGCGCGGATGAGACCAGATACCGCGCGACCTCGCGCCGCCCGACCAGACCGTTGCGCCAATGCGCGGGATCGCGCAGCACGCGCGGCAGGCGACCGGTATCGCCGTTGCGCAGGATCACGGGGCGCGCGATGGTCCAGTCGAGCCCACTAGCCATCACGATCTCCTCTTGCCGGGTCTTGTCGGCATAGACACGGCCCAGCAGCGCGCCATGTCCCAGCCGCTCCAGACCGCTCATCGCGGTCCGCGACCGGCCCGCGCCGAACCCGGTGACAACGACCACACGTTTCACGCCCTCTGCTGCCATCGCCTCGACGAGGACATGCGCCGAACGGGAGAACAGCGTCTCTTTCTCCCAGAGCATCGACAGGCGTTCGGTGATGCCGAGGGCCACGATGACGGCGCGGCTACCGGCCACCGCGCGGCGCACGTCGCCGGCGCTAAGGGCGTCGCCCTGAACGGGTTCGAATCCCGGACGGGCGGTTCCGGGATCGATCCCGCGGGCAAAGGCGCGCACGGGCAGGTCGCGTTCCATGGCTTCGAGCACGACGCACCTGCCGATGCCTTCGGTCGCGCCCATCACGAGCAGGGGGGCTTGGTTTTCGGCATCGGTCATGCGGGACCTACGCGCAAAGCGGCCGGTGGGTTCACTGCAAATTCGACAGACCGAAACCGGACCGTGCACCCACCATAAAAAACGACGCAGGCTCCCGGAGCCTGCGCCGTTCCCTTACGAAGCTGCCCCGAACGTTGGGGATGAGGCAGAGCAGCTCGAATTGATGTCGGCCTTTCGATGGTAATTCACCTCAAGACCGACGCCGGTTTCCCGGTAGATGAGCCCCAGTGCCTTCAAATCAGAAGGGTCGGACCCAGCGTTCCAGGCCAAAGCCACCACTCACGGAACAACATCACAGTGCCAATTGGACGCTACGTCAAACAGTAGGGGATTCCGTACCTTCGGGGATTTCCACCCGCTCAAAGCGGTTTGACCGGGGCAATCAAGCGATTGAATGGCAAACAAAAATGTCGATTCGGGGCAGATGCCAAAAAGCGAATCCGGCGCTATGCTGGAATTCCTTACCCTTGGTCAGTTTTGTCGAGGGGAATTCGGCGCGGGAATTCCCACTTTCGGCGCAGCCCGATTCGAATCGGGCCCAAATCAGCGATCGACGAGGTACATCTGGTTCTGGAACGCGGCTTTCAAAACGGCCTGCGCGGTCGTTTCCACGTCCAGCGCGTCGCGGGCAAGCCGCAGGTGCTTTTCCACCGTGGCCTGCGTGAGGCCCATGATGGTCGCGATATCCTGCATCGTCTTGCCGTCGCCCACCCATTGCAGCGCTTCCAGCTGCCGCTTCGTCAGCGTCCGGCCCGACACATGGAAGGGCAGGTTGAGGATCTTCAGGTGCGCGACGTTGTTCATCACGATCAGGTCGGTGCCCGACTCGGCCCAGATCGCATCGACGTCGTCCTGGCTGATGCCCGGCTTGGCAGTCAGCGCGATGGCGCCCTTGGACCGGGGCGAGACCGATTTGAAGCTGATCGTGTAGCCGGCGATCACCTGCATGTCGCGGTTGAACTCGATCACCTTGGCCATCTTCGGCGACACCGCGCCCGAGGCCGCGACCTCGGCCATCCAGCGCCAGCTTTGCGCGCCGTCATTCTCCAGCGCCCATTTCACCATCGGCGCGTCGGAAAAGAAGCCCTGCTTGATGAACCCGTCCATGTATTCTGGATTGTGGTTCGTCAGCAGCAGGAAGTCGTTCGGGTCGCCCAGCGAGTGCTCGGTCCGGAAGTTGGTGAACCCATACAGCAGCCGGTCGAACCCGTATTCACCCATCACGCGCACGTGCAGCTCCCACATCTCTTCGATGGAGGGAGCGTTGGTGATGTCGATCAGGTACTGGCGGAGGTTGGTTTTCATGCACTGTCCTCAAGCCAGCTATACATCGCATCCATGGCGAGGCGATAGCCATTTGCGCCGAATCCGCAAATGAGACCGATCACCACAGGGGCGAGGCACGAATGGTGCCGGAACGGCTCGCGCGCGTGGACATTGCTGAGGTGCAATTCGATGGTGGGCAACTCGACCGATGCAACCGCATCGTGCAACGCCCACGAGGTGTGCGTATAGGCACCCGCGTTCAGCACGATCCCGTCATGCAGGGCCTTAGACTGGTGGATCCGGTCGATCAGTGCGCCTTCGTGGTTGGACTGTTCGAACTCGATCTCGATGCCAAGGGTCTGCGCATGCTCGGTACACATCTCGCGGATGTCGTCGAGCGTGGTGCGGCCATAGATTTCCGGCTGACGCTGCCCAAGCAGGTTCAGGTTCGGTCCATTCAATATAAGGATCGACTGCATAACGTCTTTTTACCCCGGCGTCGCGTGGTTCTAAACGCCTGCACGGTCGCTGTCCAGACGTTGCGCATGCATCGAACGGCAGGCGTTGCGGGGATGTTGCATCGCTGTGCAAGGGGCTTGACGCATGAGGCGCGGTAGGGTCGGGTGGCGCACGAAGACCGGGGAAAAAAATGCAGCAATCCGACATCGATAAAGAGCGTGCGCGGCCCGTTGCCGCGCAGGGCCACCTGATCGATGGCGCGCGCGTGGCAGCAGTGGATGGCGCAACGCTGGATGTCATCTCCCCGATAGACGGATCGCACTTGACGACGATTGCAAGTGGCGGGGCAGAGGACGTCGCCCGCGCCGTCGCCTCGGCCCGCGCGGCGTTCGAGGATGGACGCTGGGCCGCGCAACCTCCTGCCGCGCGGAAGGCGGTGCTGCATCGCTGGGCGGACCTGATCGAGGCCGAGGCGCTGTCGCTCGCCGTGCTTGGCGTGCGCGACAACGGGACCGAGATCGGGATGGCGTTCAAGGCCGAACCGCTCTCGGCCGCGGGCACGATCCGGTACTACGCCGAAGCGCTCGACAAGGTGTACGGAGAAATCGCGCCGACCGCCCCGGATACCCTTGGCCTGATCCATCGCGCGCCGGTGGGCGTGGTGGGGGCCATCGTGCCGTGGAACTTCCCGCTGATGATCGGCGCGTGGAAACTCGCGCCCGCGCTGGCGATGGGCAATTCGGTGGTTCTGAAACCGTCCGAGAGCGCCTCGCTTTCCTTGCTGCGACTGGCCGAACTGGCGCTTGAGGCCGGTTTGCCGCCGGGTGTGCTGAACGTCGTCACCGGCGACGGGGCAGGGGCGGGCGATGCGCTGGCGCGCTCGATGGACGTGGACGTGCTGGTCTTCACCGGGTCGGGTGCAACGGGGCGCAAACTGCTGGAGGCGTCGGCGGCGTCGAACCTCAAGCGCTGCTACCTCGAACTTGGGGGCAAGTCGCCCAACGTGGTTTTCGCCGATGCGCCTGATCTGGACGAGGCCGCGCGCGTGTCGGCGGCGGGCATCTTCCGCAATTCCGGGCAGGTCTGCATTGCGGGCGCGCGGCTGCTGGTCGAAGCCTCGATCCACGACGATTTCGTCGCGGCGCTGGTGCGCGAGGCAGAGGCCTTCCGCGTCGGCGATCCCCTGCAGACCTCCACCCAGATCGGCGCCGTGCATTCCGAGGCGCAAATGGCCCGCAACCTCGATTTCGCCGCGACCGCGCGGGCCGAGGGCGCGACCTGCGCAACCGGCGGCGACCAGATCCTGCGCGACACGGGCGGGACCTACATGGCGCCCACGATCTTCACCGGCGTCCGCCCCGACCATCACCTGTTCCGTGAAGAGGTGTTCGGCCCGATGCTGGCGGTGACCCCGTTCACTACCGAAGACGAGGCGCTGCGCCTTGCCAATGACAGCCCGCTCGGCCTTGCCGGGGCGGTCTGGACCGGCGGGCTGTCGCGGGCGCACCGGATGGTTGCGGGCCTGCGCGCCGGGGTCGTGCACGTCAACACCTATGGCGGGGCGGACGGCACCGTGCCGCTGGGCGGCGTGAAGCAATCGGGCAATGGAAGCGACAAGTCCCTGCACGCGCTTGATAAATACGTCGACCTGAAAACCGCGTGGATCAAGCTGTGAACATGGTCGACGCGCAAACCCTGCCCGATGCGCGGGCCTCGGCCCGCGCGGCGCTCTCGTCGCTGCCACCCGACGACGCATTGGTCGAGATCGACGCCGCGCTTGCCCGCTGGCCCGACGACCCGCCGATCCTGCTGACACGCGCATCGGTGCTGGAAGCGTTGCAGCGCGACGGTGAAGCGCTCGACCTCCTGCAACAGCTGTCGGAACGACTGCCCGGAAACGGGGTCGTGCGCGCCAAGCTGGGTCAGCGGCTGCTGGCGGCGGGCCGGGTCGAGGACGCGCTTGGAAATTTCAATGCAGCGATTGCCGCCATCCCCGACAACGTGCTGGCGCGGTCGGGACACGTGGAAAGCCTCGCGGCACTGGGGCGCACCGAAGAGGCCATGACCTCGGCCCGCGAAGGGCTGGATGCCGCGCCGGAAGCGTTCCGGATCCGTGTGAGCCTCGTCGAGATGCTGACGGATGCCCGCGATTACGAGGCCGCGCTTGCGGCCTGCGATGCGGGCCTTGACCTGACGCCGGGCAACCGGCGGCTGGTCCTGGCGAAATTCGCGCTTCTGAAACGCATGATGCAACCGGGCCGGGCGCTCGACGCGCTGCGTGAGGCGATTGCCGCGCAGCCGGGCGACACCGTGCTGACCTACAGGCTGGTCCAGACCCTGATCGCCGAGGGCCACGTGACCGAGGCCGAGGCGCTGCTCGCCGCGCATGCGGACGATCCCGCCTTCGCGGCCTCGCGGGCGGACCTTCTGGAACAGAAACGCGACCTGACCGGCGCGTTCGACCTGCTGGAAACCCAGCTTGGCCTGCCTGCCGATCCCGAGGCGCTGGCGCAGGCACCGCATGCGGCGCTGCTGAAATATGCCGAACTCGCGGTACGGACGACGCGGCCCCGCCATCTTGAACCGGTGCTGACGGCGCTGGCGGCCCGGATCGGCGAGTTGGGCGATCCGCAGATCGCCCGGCTGATGGAGGTCGTCGACAAGGTTGACATGCCCGCCGCTGCCGCCGCCTGTTACGGCGCGGTCGCGGATCAGACGAAGATCGGGCTCGGCCCGGCGTCGCATGTCCTGCGCTGCGCGCTGACGGTGATGCCCGAGGAGGAGGTGACGGGCGTGGCGCGCGCGCTCGCCTCCCGCGTGGCACCGCCCGTCCGCCCGGAATTCGAGGCGCTGACGACATGGCTGATCGACGGGCCGGACGCGGCCCTGCGCACCGCGCGCGCGCGGTTCCCGGTCCCGGCGACGGCGTCGCAGGCGATGGTGCTGGCGGAATACCTGATCGACGCGGGCAAACTGGCGCTGGCGCGACGGTACCTGCGCCGGTGCATGCATGTCTGGCCTGACCTCGCGCCCGCCCGCCGCCGGTATATCCGCAGCTGCATCGACAGCGGCGCGATCGACGAAGGCCACGCCTATCTTGACCGGCTGCAGGCCGCCAATCCCGAGATCGACCTCGATCCCGACCGCATCTCGCTCTGGGTGTTCGGGTTCGAATGGGAAAAGGCGCTCGACCTGATCGAGGCGCGGGAAGCGCGCGGCCTTGCCCATCCGTCCCTGTCGCAGGAATTCGAACTGAACCTCGCGCTTGGCCGGGTCGAGCGCGCCACCGAAGTCGCGCAGAAAAGCCGCGACACGCGCGCCTCGGGCCTGCAGGCGACACGGCATTTCGGGACGACCTTCATGGGCTCGCGCCTGCGGGAATTGCAGCTCTACCTGCACGAGGCCAAGCAGATGGAGGCGGCGGGCGATGACGAGGCCACCATCCTGCGCACCCTCGCGCGGCCCTTCGTACGCCCGGCGCGGATCATCGTCGACAACTGGTTCGCCGGCCAGCCGCCGCGGCCCAGGGGCGAAACCGACATCCCGCTGCGCGTCATGCAATACTGGAACACCGCCGACATCCCCGGCGACGTCCAGACCGTGATGCAAAGCTGGAAAGCCCCCGGCGTGGAACACGTGGTCTACAACCACATGACGGCGCTCTCCTTCCTGCGCGAAAACTTCTCGCGCCAGCATGTCCGGGCCTTCACGCTGGCAAATTCGGTGACCGAGGAATGCGACTTCCTGCGCCTGTGCCTGCTGTTCAAGTTCGGCGGCGTCTACGCCGACGCCGATGACCGGTTGGTGGGCGATCTGCGCGACCTGACGGGGCGTGGCAACGGCATGGTCGCCATGCGCGAGATCATGGGGCCGATCGCCAACAACTTCATCTGCGCGCGGCCCGGCCACCCGGTTTTGCAGAACGCCATCGCGCTGGCGGGGCAATCGCTGATTCAGCGCGAAAACGACAGCCCGTGGGCCAAGACCGGGCCGGGCCTGATGACCCGCGCGACCGCGCTTTACATCGCCCACAATCCGCCCGAGACGACGTACGAGAACCTCACGGTGATCCCGTCGGACAAGGTGGCGCGCACCGTCCAGAGCCACGTCAACCTCGCCTACAAGTCGAAGGCCGGATACTGGAATGCGCGCAAGTCGCGGGTCCCGGAAGAGGTGCAGAACGCGATCCGGGGAATCAAGGAAATCTGACCCGCTTCGTCAGACCGATACACGCTCCTGATGTATGTCATGTGACATAAACGGGCATGTATGTGTTTGGCGCCACATCCGCGCTCTTTTTGCTAGTACCTGATTCTAAAACGAAAAACGGGCCAATTCAGAGAGGAAAATTTCTCGACTGCCGTTAACTTTCCTTTGCATTACTTCACGTCACCCTCTAACCTTTCAACCTATAGAAGCTTTTTACAAAAGGATTGTTGGTATGGGCGAACCGTTTCTTGGTGAAATCAAAATGGGTGGGTGGAACTTTGCGCCGCGTGGCTGGGCGATGTGCGACGGCCAGTTGTTGCCGATCGCTTCCTACACCGCGCTCTTCTCGTTGCTTGGCACGATGTTCGGTGGCGATGGGCGCACATCTTTCGGTCTTCCGGAGCTGCGCGGGCGGTTCCCCATGCATCAGGGCAACGGCCCCGGTCTGTCACCGGCAGTGATGGGGCAGAAGGCCGGGGTGGAGGAAGTAGCACTCACGGTCAATGAAATGCCAAGTCACAACCACAACGTGACGCTCCGGGCGGATCCGGCGGCGGCCAACTCGACGGATCCGACGGGACGCATCCTCGGCAACGGGTTCACGGCCTACCGCAACAACCGGAGCCCGAGCAACGACGTCAGCTTTGACGCGGCAGCGATCCAGCAAAGCAATGCCGGTGGCAACCTGCCGCATTACAACATGCCTCCGTACCAGGTGGTCAATTTCGTGATCGCACTGCAGGGCCTCTTCCCGTCGCGCAGCTGATCCACGCCATCGAAAGGAGGCTGACATGAGCTATTTTGCAAAGGTCACGCGCCGCACCTTGCTGGCGGGGCAGGCGGCGGTCGCCATGATTGCCGCGTTGCCGGGCACGGTTCGTGCTGGGCTGGGGGGTGAGGCCGCCACGGCACCGCAAACCGCGCCGGTCCTCAGCGCGCCGCGCTGGCACAACGTCACGGCGGTGGAAATGGAGCCGCTGGTCGGTGAACGGTTCCGTCTGCACAGCAAGGTGCATGGCGATCTCGTTCTCAAGCTGACCGCGGTGGACCCGGTGAACTCCGGTCCGGCGCGGCCCGCGCACCTGCCGCGGCGTGCCGGTCTGACGGCCACGTTCGAGGGACCGGACATCGCCCCGATCGTGGATGACGGGTATGGCACCTACCGGGTGTCTCACCGGCGCCTCGGCACGGCGGATCTGCACCTGATCGCTACGCCGCGCCGCCATGGCGGGCACACGCTCGAACTGGTCCTCAACTAGGGACCGATCCAACCGACATCGCCGGCGGCCTTCGGGCCGGCGGCGATTTTCGTATACGGGCCAATGACATGCAGGCAACAACGCATACCGTGACCGTGCGGCCCGTGACCGACGCGGACGACGCGTTCCTGTTCGCCCTTTATGCCGAGAGCCGCGCGCAAGAGATGGCGCAGACCGGCTGGAGCGCCGAGGCCACGCGCGATTTCCTGAAAAGCCAGTTCGCGTTGCAAAAGCGGGGATATGCCACCTCGTACCCCGGTGCGACCTACACGATCCTGCAGGTCGACGGCATCGATGGGGGGCGGTTGACCGTTGACCGGCAAAGCGATTGCCTGCGCCTGATCGACCTGCTCATCGCGTCCGAATGGCAGGGCCGGGGGCTGGGCACGGACATCCTGCGCGCCCTGATGCACGAGGCGCAGGGCGGCAAGGTTCCGCTGCGCCTGAGCGTGGCCAAGGGCAATCCCGTCCAGCAGCTTTACGCGCGGCTGGGATTCCGGGTGACCGGCGACATCGGGCAATACTGGGCGATGGAATGGATGCCCGACCTCGGCCCGCGCGAGGTCTGACCGGCGATCAGTTCACGACGATTTCGTAATGCGCCGCTTCGGCGTCCTGTGCGAATTGCGACACGAACAGGAAATGCTGCCCGCCATCAGGCACGTCCACGGGATAGGTGAGGGGGGCCAGCACGGGATCGAGCGGCCCTTTCAGAACGACCGAAAAGCCCTCGGCCCGCACTTGCAGGGCGCCTTCGGGTTGCGGCGGCGCGTTCGTCGCGCGACGCTCAACCTGCACGACGCGCATCGTCACCACCGCGTCATCGCCCTGCACATGCACGTCCTTGCCGATCCGGCGTTCGAAAATGTCAGCGTTCAAATCATCCATGGCGAGAGTTATGAACAGTTTGCCGACGCACTCAAGCACAACATGCCGGTCCGCACGCGATCCCGGCAAAATGCCCGAAGCAATTGTGCAACCGACGATTCTTTCTGGAAAATGTGCGCGGCCCTGCATTTTTTCGTAGGCGACTGCCGCAGCGTCAGTTACAAGTTAAGAGATTGTTACAACACGATTGGACTACTCCATGCCCACCTTCAATTTTGACGATGGCTCATCGAACATCAACCAGGGGGGGACCGATCCCACCCTCGTGTTCGTCGAGGATGGTGTTACCTTCACGCTCAGCACCGATGACGCGAACGGCGGCAACGAGATCCTGCAATACGATCCCACGGTGAACCAGAACTTCAACATCTCGGACCAGACGACCGGCGCGGCGGGGAACTTTACCCTGACGTTCGCAACAACCGGCGGGTTCGACCGGTTTGCCGGCACCAACCTCGAGATCGTGTTCGGTTCGGGCTCCCAGGCGTTCAACGTGACGTTCATCGCGGCGACCGGGACGGACGTCGTGATCACCGGTGTACACAGCGGCACGATCAACGTCGGCACGCTGGGCATCGGTGACTTTTTCTCGGGCATCCGCTTCACCTCGCTGGGTGGTCCGCCGCTGATCACGGTCAACAGCATCACCACGCAGTCCGCGCTGGTGTGCTACCTTGAAGGCACGCGCATCGCGACGCCCGAAGGCGACGTCGCCGTCGAGGATATCAAGGCAGGCGATCTGGTCAGCACCGCCGATGGCCGCGCGATCGCGGTCGAATGGCTTGGCATCCAGCCCGTGGACCTGACGACCGCGCAACCGGCCAAGACCCACCCGGTCTGCATCAAGGCGGGCGCGCTGGCCGAAGGCGTGCCGTCGCGCGACCTGTATGTCTCGCCCAACCACGCGATCGAGCTTGACGGGCGGCTTTACGACGCGCACGCGCTGATCAACGGCCGGTCGATCTACCAGGTTGTGGATGCGGGCAAGAGCCTGACCTACTACCACGTGGAAACGGCCGCGCATGAACTGATCCTCGCCGAGAATTGCCCGGCCGAGACGTTCCTCGACTACGCGACGCGCGACAATTTCATCAATGGCGGTGAGCGTATCGACGCGCCGATCATCGACGAGATGCCGCTGCCGCGCGTGTCGGCCAAACGCATGGTCGCACGCAGCGTGGTGGACCGCCTTTCGACGCGGGCCGATGCCCTTGGCCTGGCGCTCTCCCGCGCGGCCTGACGCTGCGCAAACCGAACGATCCGGCGGTGCCGTCCTTCCGGGCGGCACCGCTTTTTTCTTCTGAAGACTTCAAGGCCCGCACCACATGACCAGCGCACCCAGTACCAAGGATGCGGACGCAATCGTCGAAAAGATCAACGCCGCCCTGCCGCGCATCAGGCGGCACCAGAATGCCGGTCGCCATGACGAGGCGAACGAGGGCATCCGCGCGCTGATCGACGAGTACGGCCCGCTGCCACAGCTTCTGCAAATGCAGGCCAGCGGCGCCTCCAAGGCCGGTGACCGCGCGCGGGGCAGGGCGCTTCTGGAAGAAGCGCTGCTCAAGGCGCCGGACGACGTGTCGATCATGGTCGACCTTGGCTCGCTCATGGCCGATGACGGCGATCTGGACGCGGCGACCGAGCTTTTCCAGCAGGCGGTCGACACCGCGCCGAACTATGCGCTGGCCCGCGCGAACCTTGGCGCGGCGCAGGTGCTGCGCAAGGAATACCGCAAGGCGATCCTCAACCTGCAAAAGGCGATCGAACTGGACGACAGCCTGACGGACAGCCGTCACAACCTCGCGCAGGCCTACCTGCGCATGGGCAATTACAAACCCTCGGTGGACGTGCTGTTCCGCATCCTCGCGGACGATCCGCAGGACGTGTCGGCGCATGTGTCGCTGGCCCACGCGCTTTACCGCTTCGAACGGCACGAAGCGGCGGAACACCATGCACGGCGGGCGCTGGAACTGAACCCGAACGCGTCCGAGGCGATGCTGTATCTCGGGTCGATCCTCGCATCCTCGGGCCGGGTGGAGGAGGGCGTGTCGGCCCTGCGCTCCATCGTCGGCAAACCGGGCATCGGGCTCGCCGCGCTGACGCGGCTGGTCTACCTGCGAAAGATCCAGCCCGGCGATCCCGAGCTGGACGCGCTTGACCGGTTCGAGGCAGAGGCCGACCGGATCGAGGACCGCGATGCGCTTGCGGGCCTCATGTTCGCCCGTGGCAAGGCGGCCGAGGATATCGGCGATTACGACGCTGCCATCACCTATTTCACCCGCGCCAACGACATCACCGCCGAGCAATACCCCCACGACCAGTCGGTGCTGGACGCCCGCGCCGCCCGCATGCGCGAGGTGGTGACGCCCGAACTGATCACGCGGCACCGGTCTGCCGGGCTCGAAACGCATGCGCCGATCTTCATCTGCGGGATGCCCCGGTCGGGCACCACGCTGACCGAACAGATGTTCTCCCGCCATTCCGCCGTGCAGGCGGGCGGGGAGATGACGGCGACCATGGCCGCCTTCCGCTTCGCGCCCGAGGTCAAGGACGTGCTGGAAGGCGAGATGGAGCCCGACACGCTGACGGACGACATGATCACGGTCATGGCGGAAAACTACGTGCAATTCCTGCACGCGAACGGCCTGCGGTCCGAGTATGTGACCGACAAGATGCCGTCCAACTACCTCTATGTCGGGCTGCTGGCGCTGGCGTTCCCGCGCGCGCGGTTCCTCATCATGCGGCGCCACCCGATGGATTGCCTGTTGTCGAACTTCACCCAGAACTTCGGGCGCAACCAGCCGTTCTCGACCAGGTTCGAACATCTCGCCGCGGCCTATGACACGTTCGACGAACTTGCATCCTACTGGGCGAAGGTACTGCCGGGGCAGGTGCGGGAGGTGCCTTACGAGGCGCTGGTCGCCGATCCCCGCGCCATGATGGAAGACCTTCTCGACTTCGTCGGTCTTGCCTGGGAACCGGCGGTGCTGGACCACGCGTCATCCTCGCGCAACGTGAACACCGCGTCGGTCGTGCAGGTGCGCCAGCCGGTCTACAAAAGCTCGGTCAAGCGCTGGCAGCGATACGGGCCACGACTTGAGGGGCTGGCGCTGGCCTTGCGCAAGCACCTGACGGAAGAGGAACTGGCGGCGTGCGGGGTCACCAAGCTGCAATAGCTGCGCATCCGATATTTACATAATACAGATTATACGAATATCAGATGTAGCCGCAAAGCGATAATGTCACCCATGAGCAATTCAGGAATG
>NZ_AQQZ01000056.1 GCF_001205715.1 Pseudaestuariivita atlantica | reverse complement strand
CGACACGGCCTTTGGCCTGGCTCGAATTGGCACACAAAATCTCGACGTTCAGCTCGCTTAAAGCACGACCAAACTGCGTGATCCGCGCACCGCCTTTGGCGTCCTCCTTGGCCACGCGAAACACCGTGTGCTTGTCGGAATAGAACGCGACTGGGCGGCCGTGGTTCAGCAGATAGCCCTCCAGGGCCTCAAAATAGCTGAAGGTGCTTTCCGACTTCACGAACCGCAGCTCCATCAAGGTGCTGGTGGCGTCATCAATGAACACCAGCAGCGTGCAAGGTGCGGCGCGGTCCTCGAACCAGCGGTGGTCAGACCCGTCGATCTGGATGAGTTCACCGAAGCATTCCCGGCGCAGGCGCGGTTGATGAAACTGGCGGCGCTGTTTGCGAGATAGCCAAAGGCCATCTTCTTGCATCC
>NZ_AQQZ01000055.1 GCF_001205715.1 Pseudaestuariivita atlantica | reverse complement strand
CGGACCGTCTTCGGATCGACACCGACAAGTCGGCAGGCCCGGCGTTGCGAGATGTCGTGATCCCGCATCGCCCTCAGCGCTGCCTCTCGCCGCTCGTTCGGCGTCGTCAGTTCTTTCCCAGAAGATCCTTCAGAACAGCATTGTCCAGCATCGTATCGGCCAGCAGGCGTTTGAGCCTGGCGTTCTCGTCTTCCATCGCCTTCAGCTTCGCGACGTCGGACACCTCCATGCCGCCGTACTTCGATTTGTATTTGTAGAACGTGCCCTGGCTGAGACCGTGCTTGCGACACACCTCCGCCGTCGGCATCCCGGCTTCCTGTTCCTTGATCATCCCGATGATCTGCGCCTCGGTGAATCGGCTCTTTCGCATTCGCTTGCTCCTTCAAAAGGTTGAGCAAACTCTACGCTAGAACGAGGGAAGTTTCGGGGGGCAGGTCAGTTGTTATAGTCGTATCTC
>NZ_AQQZ01000054.1 GCF_001205715.1 Pseudaestuariivita atlantica | reverse complement strand
ATTGAAGAATGGAGGATTAAAACAACGGAGTTTTCCGTTGTTTTAATCCTCCATTCTTCAATTTTGACGTTGCATTATTGATTTGTTAGAACATCAACGGCACATAGGGGGCAATAACACCTGCCCCGCCTCTCAACGATGCGCCTCTGGGCGGGTTTTCTTTTTCTAGGGTTTAGTCATTCGTAAGAAGTTCGAAAAACCAGCGCAGACCGTAGACGACCAGTTGGCCAAGATGATCGAGCGCGGCCTCACCGTAGAAAACGAAGACGAGGCCAAACACTACCTGCACCAGATCGGCTACTATCGCTTGTGCGGTTACACTCTACCGTTTCAGAAAGGCGGCGAAGAATATGACCGTCACGACTTCCGCGAACCTGTTGCGTTCGCAACGATCCTCGATAGGTACGTTTTTGACCGTAAACTGCGCCTTCTGTTGTAAGCGGTGCGCCGATCACACGGTTTTAGCGTAGTTCCATGGTAGCAGC
>NZ_AQQZ01000053.1 GCF_001205715.1 Pseudaestuariivita atlantica | reverse complement strand
CCGCGCAGCACGTCTTCGCCGTGGCCGCCGTCGATGATGTCGTTGCCGTCACCGCCGTTGACGATGTCGTTGCCGTAGCCGCCCTGCAGGATGTCGTCGCCCAGCAGGCCGTTGACGGTGTCGTTGCCGCCGCCGGCGTTGAGGCCGTCCGCGCCCGCGCCGCCGCGGATGTTGCTGCTACCGACGCCGAAGGTCTGCAGCCGGTCGAGGGGCTGCATCAGGTCGCCTTCCTCGGTCACGCCGCGCTCGTCGAGGATGGTGAGCAGGGTGTCGGTGGCGCTGTCGAGCTGTTCGAAGACGGGCGCGAGGTCGGCCATCTGCATCTCGGTGCTGGCGGCGGCGCCCATGTCGGGGTCGGCCGCGCCTGCGAGCGTGACGATGTGGCGTTCGTCGAGCTGGCGGTCATAGATGCGGACGTCGCCGATGGTGCCCTCGGTGACGGAGTGGGGGTCACGGTCGGCGGAGGTCCAGGCGCGGGTGGCGCCGATCAGCAGGCTCTCGTCGTTGAGGCGCAGTCCGACGGTGATCTCGGGGTCGGCGGCGACGAGCTGCCCGTCGAGCCAGACCTCCAGCCCGTCGGGCCCGGTGGAGACGGCAAGGTGATAGGTCTGCGCGTCGTCGAGGATCAGCCGCGGCACCGTCAGGTGATGCGTCACGTTCCCGTCCGCAATCGCAACCACCAGCTTCCCGTCATCGATCCAGACCGTGAACTCGCCCGAA
>NZ_AQQZ01000052.1 GCF_001205715.1 Pseudaestuariivita atlantica | reverse complement strand
GCCAAACTCGTTCACGACCTCCAGTATCCAGCTTGGGTCGATGTCAGTTTTGTAAATCTCGACCGTCAGAAATGCCCGTCGATCTCTTCATCGGCGCACAGGTCTGAGAAGATCACTTCAACGTCGTCATCGGCAGTCATGTGCGACGCTTGAAGCTATTCTGCAGCGTGCGCAATCTTCTTCTTTGACCGCGATCCTGACGGCCTGCCTTGCCGCCGCCCGTTCGGTTTGTAGCCCATCTTCTCCGAGTTCGTGCGCACCTTTGGCTTTGGCGGTGCGGCGTCTTGCATCTCTTTGATGTGCTCAAGAACAGCGCTCAGGTTTTTGTTACTCGTGATGGCGGCATGGGTGACGCGCTGATCCATATCGAAGATTGTGTAGGGCAGGGAGCGGCCTTTCGAGCGCACCTCGAACCGGCCATCGATAAAGGCGTAAGTGTCCACGTATTTGCCGACCAGACCGCGCGTGAGGTCGTTCTCTTCGAGCATGATGCGCTTGCGGTCATAGGAAAATGTCAGCTGTTTGCCGACGTATCTGTTCTCGCGCCAACACAGGACATCCGCCAGCCGATCCGGCTCGACATTCAGCGCGCGGTGCAGGTTGTCCGGCTTGGCCGGGGCTTTGGCGAATTTGGCGTTGTGACGCTCTTTGAAGCCTTGCAAATAGGCGTTTCCTGCCTCCATGTCGGATATGCCCTCAACACGCAGTTCCTTGACCAGACGGTCTTGCAGCGTGC
>NZ_AQQZ01000051.1 GCF_001205715.1 Pseudaestuariivita atlantica | reverse complement strand
ATGGCAAAGGAAAAGTTTGAGCGGAGCAAGCCGCACTGCAACATCGGCACGATTGGTCACGTTGACCACGGCAAGACGACGCTGACGGCGGCGATCACGAAGCAGTTCGGCGACTTCAAGGCGTATGACGAGATTGACGGCGCGCCGGAAGAGAAGGCACGCGGGATCACGATCTCGACGGCGCACGTGGAATACGAGACGGAGAAGCGTCACTACGCGCACGTCGACTGCCCCGGCCACGCCGACTACGTGAAGAACATGATCACCGGTGCGGCGCAGATGGACGGCGCGATCCTGGTGGTGAACGCGGCCGACGGCCCGATGCCGCAGACGCGCGAGCACATCCTGCTGGGCCGCCAGGTCGGCATCCCGGCGATGGTGGTGTTCCTCAACAAGGTCGACCAGGTCGACGACGAGGAGCTGCTGGAGCTTGTCGAGATGGAAGTGCGCGAGCTCCTGACCGAGTACGACTATCCGGGCGACGAGATCCCGATCATCGCGGGTTCGGCGCTGGCGGCGCTGGAAGGCCGTGACCCGGAGATCGGCGAGCAGAAGATCGCCGAGCTGATGGCGGCTGTCGACGACTACATCCCGCAGCCTCCGCGCGCGGTCGACGAGCCGTTCCTGATGCCGATCGAGGACGTGTTCTCGATCTCTGGCCGCGGCACGGTTGTGACCGGCCGGGTCGAGCGTGGCGTGATCAACGTGGGCGACGAGATCGAGATCGTGGGCATCCGCGACACCAAGAAGACGACCTGCACGGG
>NZ_AQQZ01000050.1 GCF_001205715.1 Pseudaestuariivita atlantica | reverse complement strand
GTTGTAATCCAGAACATAGGTCCCCGGAGGCGTCCCCGCCGCAACACCCAGCTCCCCCGTCGCCACGTTCAGGCTCACCTCGGGCGACCCGCCACCCAACGTCAGAACAACATTCCCCCCAAAACCAGGCACCGCCGCAAAACCGTCAAGCGTGTCGTTGGACGGATCGAGGGCGTTGCCGGCAACGATCGGGTCGATCGTGGCGGTGAAGCTGCGCACCGGTTCGGGCCCGGCGGCGATCGGCGTGAAGGTCACGGTGACCGTCTCGGTCGCCTCGGCGCAATGGTCGGTATTGGCGGCCTCGCAGATGCGGTAGGTCACCGTATAGGTGCCCTCGGGAGCGCCCGCGGCCAGCGTGATCGCGCCGGTCTCTGTATCGAGGGCCAGTTCGGCATCGCCGGAGACGCGGGTCAGCACCACGGTGCCACCCGCACCGGGCACCGCCGCGGCGCCGTTCAGCGTGTCGTTGGACGGATCGAGGGCGTTGCCCGCGGATTGCGCGGCATCGGTGCCGATCAGCGCACGCACCGGCTCGGGGCCGGCGGCGAGCGCGGTGTCGGTCACGGTCACGGTCTCGGTCGCCTCGGCGCAATTGTCGCCGTTGGTCCGCTCGCAGATGCGGTAGGTCACGGTATAGGTGCCCGCCGCGGCCCCGGCGGCCAGCGTGATCGCGCCGGTTTCGGTATCGAGCGCCAGTTCGGCATCGCCGGAGACGCGGGTCAGCACGACATTGCCGCTCGCACCGGGCAGGGCCGCGGCACCGTTCAGCGTGTCGTTGGACGGATCGAGGGCGTTGCCCGCGGATTGCGCG
>NZ_AQQZ01000005.1 GCF_001205715.1 Pseudaestuariivita atlantica | reverse complement strand
ACTCTCCGGTAAACCCGGGGCGGTTCAGTGTTCGGGTGAGGACGGGTCCGCGAGTGCGGCCTGGAACCAGTGGTGCTTGTCCGAGGTGTGGTTGACGACAAGGTCCATCACGATCCGGATGCCGCGCGCGCGGGCCTCGGCCACCAGCCGGTCGAAATCGTCCAGAGTGCCGAATTCCGGCGCGATGGCGCGGTAGTCCGAGATGTCATAGCCGTTATCGGCCATGGGCGAGGCATAGACGGGCGACAGCCAGATAAAGCCGATACCGAGGTCGCGCAGGTGGTCGAGGCGCGAGATGATGCCGGGAATGTCCCCGATCCCGTCGCCGTTGGAATCGGCGAAAGAGCGCGGATAGATCTGGTACCCCGTGGCGTCATGCCACCAGCGTTGATCGGTCATCGGCGTGATCCCTGAAGGAGAAAGGCACTGGTCGGGCCGTGACCCGTTAGCGCTAACTCAAACCGGTTCGGGACGCGGGTTCAAGCGTGGATCGACGCCCGGCAGATCAAATGACGTTTTTGTAGGACGTCTCCAGCGCGTGGGCGAAGCTGCCAGCCGAGGAGGAGGCGGACAGGAGCAGGAAGCGGTCCGCGTCCATGCGCAGGATCATCGCGCCCATATGCTCCATCACCGTGCGGGCCGACGCGCCCACCGGGAACGCGCTGTCATGCAGGTCGAGCGGGCAGAGCCGTTCAAGCGCGGCGAGCGTGTCGGGGCCCGAGGCCTCGATCACCACCCAGACGTCGGTCTGGTCGGTTGTGTAGCCCGCGCCTTTCAGCTTGCCTTGCACCATGGTGTTCGCATCCGGCCCGTCATGCGGGAAGACCAGCAGCATCTGGTCCGCCGCGGTGCGGATCGCATGCGTGTCGCCCGCCTGCGTCGAACGGGTGGGTTCCGGCATGGCGAGCTTGAACCCCGCCTTCAGCGCCTTGGCCAGCGCATCCTCGCCCCCCTGCGGCGTGGCGACGGAGACGAGCGCGAGGTCGTCGCGTTCCCGCAGCGTGTTGGCGCCAAGGGTTAGGTCCAGCCCGAGGATGGGGGCGGCGGTGAGGGTGATATCAGCCACGTTGACGCTCTCCTTCGGGGTCGATGTGGTGGGCCGAGCAGACCTCGACCGCTGTGTCCTTGCCGCGCACGGGGTCATAGGCGCGCACGACCTCTCCCATCCGGTCGGCCCCCCGTTTGAGGTAGCCAAGGCCGATGGAGTGGCCGAGTTCCGGCGAATACGCGACCGAGGTCATCCAGCCCTGGTCGTGGGCCATGTCCTCGGGGTCGCCCTTGGTCAGGAAATGCGCCCCGGCGTCGAGTTTGGCGCCCTTGTCGACGGGCTTGAACCCCACGAGGCGCAGGTCGTCGTCGCGGATCATCTCGGGCCGTTGGGACAGTACCGTGCCGATGGCGTCCTTCTTCAGGCTGACCATCTTGCCCATACCCAGCTGGTGCGCGGTGGTCTGGCCGGTCAGCTCGTTGCCCGCCGCGTGGCCCTTTTCGATCCGCATGACACCCAGCGCCTCGGTCCCGTAGGGCACGGCGTCGAACTCTTCGCCCGCCTGCATCAGCGCGCGGATCATGCTGTCGCCATACCGCGCGGGCACGGCGATTTCATAGGCCAGCTCACCCGAGAACGAAATGCGGAAGAGCCGCGCGGGCGTGCCAAAGGCCTTGCACTCACCGCAGGCCATGAAGGGGAACGCCTCGTTCGACAGGTCGATGTCGACGACCTTCTGCAACAGCGCCCGCGATTTCGGCCCGGCGACGGCGAACTGTGCCCAGCCATCGGTGGTGGAGATCAGGTGCACGTCGAGGTCGGGCCAGAGGCACTGGCGCGCGAATTCCATGTTGCGGAAGACCGTGACCGCGTTGGCGGTGGTGGTGGTCATCACGAAGTGGTTTTCGCTCAGCCGCGCGGTGGTGCCGTCGTCGTAACACACCCCATCCTCGCGCAGCATCAGGCCATAGCGGACCTTGCCGACCGGCACCTTGGCGAAGGGGTTGGCGTAGATGCGGTTGAGGAATTCGGCGGCGTCGCGGCCCTGAATGTCGATCTTGCCGAGCGTGGTGACGTCGCAGATGCCCACGCCCGAGCGGGTCATCTCCACCTCGCGGTCGACGCTGTCGCGCCAGCCCTTTTCGCCGGGGCGTTTGAACCACTGGGCGCGGAGCCACATGCCGGTTTCCACGAAATCCGCGCCGTTCTCCTTGGCCCATTTGTGCGAGGGCGTGAGGCGGAAGGGGCGGAAATCCTTGCCGCGCGCGCGGCCCGCCAGCGCGCCGATGGGCACGGGTGTGTAGGGCGGGCGGAAGATGGTGGTGCCGGTTTCGGGGATCGATTTGCCCGAGGCTTCGGCCATGATGGCAAGGCCCAGCACGTTCGAGGTTTTGCCCTGATCGGTTGCCATGCCGAGCGTGGTGTAGCGTTTCAGATGCTCGACCGCGCGAAAGCCTTCGGTGTGGGACTGCTTGATGTCCTTGGTGGTGACGTCGTTCTGCAGGTCGACCCATGCGCGGGCCTTGGAGGATTTGACGTGCCAGAAGGGGGTGATGGCGAATTGCTCGTCACTCGCCTGCGGCAGCGTGCCTCGCGCCGCGTGCCCCAGGTCGGACGCGATGGTCCGTGCGGCCTCGTGCCCCGATTTGAGGGCGGCGGCGAGGGTCATGGCACCGTTGGCGGCACCGGCGACGCTCATGCCCGGCGGCAGGTCGGTGCCGGGAACGAAGGCCGCGATATCCTCGCGCCAGACGGGGCGGCCACGGTGGTGGCAGGTCAGGTGCACGTTGGGCGACCAGCCGCCCGCGATGGCGAGTGCGTCGCACTCGACCTGCGTGCCGTTTTCGAGCGTGATGGATTTGAGACCACGGCGGCCCTTGGTGTCCGCCACGGCGCGGCCCTTGTAGACGCGGAAATCATCGCTGTCGGGCGCGTCGGCGCGGGTGTCGATCAGGGCCGCGATGGTGACGCCCTTGGCCGTCAGGTCCTGCGCGGTGCGCCAGCCGTCATCGTTGTTGGTGAAGACGGCAACGCGCTGGCCGGGACTGGCGGCGAAGCGGTTGGCGTAGGTGCGCACGGCGCCCGACAGCATCAAGCCGGGGCGGTCGTTGTTGCCGAAGGCGATGCTGCGCTCGGTCGCGCCGGCGGCGAGCAACGCGCGCTTGGCATAGATGCGCCAGAGGACCTGCCGGGGCTTGCTGCCGCTGTCGGCGAGGTGGTCCGTCATCCGTTCGAGCGCGCCGTAGACGCCGCTATCAAAGGAGCCGTAGACGGTGGTGCGCGTCATCAGGCGGACGTTGTCCATGCCCTGCAACTCGGAGGCCGTGGCGGCGGCCCATCCGGGGCCGTCCTGACCATCCACCTCGTAGGTTTCGGAGTTCAGGCGACCGCCGGGGAGGAAATCCTCATCGGCGATGATGACACGCAGACCCGATTGCGCGGCGGTGCGAGCGGCGGTGAGCCCGGCGGGGCCCGCGCCGATCACCAGCAGGTCGCAATGCAGGTAGCCGTGGTCATAAAGATCGGGGTCGGCCTTGCCCGACAGGGAGCCGAGACCGGCAGAGGCGCGGATGACGGGTTCGTAGATCTTTTCCCAGAACGCGCGGGGCCACATGAAGGTCTTGTAATAGAACCCGGCGCTCAGGAACGGCGACAGCAGGTCGTTGGCCGACATCAGATCCCATGCGAGCGAGCCGCGGTGGTTCTGGGACGTGGCGGTGAGGCCCTCGTACAGCTCGGCCACCGTGGCCCGCGTGTTGGGCTCCTGCGCCGCGCCCTTGCGCAACTGCACCAGCGCGTTCGGCTCTTCCGCCCCGGCAGAGAAGATGCCGCGCGGGCGGTGGTACTTGAACGAGCGGCCCACCAGCTTGACGTCATTCGCCACAAGGGCCGAGGCCAGCGTGTCGCCTGCATGCCCCTTCAGCCACGTGTCGTTCCAGCGGAATTTCAGCGTCTGGCCGCGGTCGATCAATCCTCCGGACAGTCTCATCGGCTGCGTCCTTCTGCGCGGGCCACGTCACGCGCCAGCGCGACATCCAGCACTTCGTGTGTGAGCGTATCGCGGGTGACGACCAGCCACGAGCGGTCGCCCTGTTCGTGATACCAAAGCTCGCGATGCGTCCCGGCGGGGTTGTCGCGGAGGTAGGCGTAGTCGTGCATCTCTTGCGGAGAGGCGGTCATGCCATCGGGCCGACCGATCAGGGCGGCGTCGCCCTTGACCACGAATTCGGCGGCATCGCGGGGGCCGAGGAGGGGGTGATTGATCAGCATGCGCGGCCCCTAGTGCAGGTTCGGTTGGGCGCCCTGGCCCTTTTCGTCGATCGGCGCACCGCGCATGAAGCGGTCCAGCCGGAAGGCGGTGGCGACCTCGTGCGGTTCGTCCTTGGCCAGCAGGTGCGCGTAGCAGAAGCCCGATGCGGGCGTCGCCTTGAACCCGCCGTAGCACCAGCCGCCGTTGAAATAGAGGCCGGGCGTGTCGGTCTTGGTGATGAAGGGCGAGCCGTCCATCGACATGTCCATGATGCCGCCCCACATCCGCAGCAGGCGCGCGCGACCGATCATGGGCATGATGGCCATGCCGCCTTCGCAGACATCTTCGACCACGGGCAGGTTTCCGCGCTGGGCGTAGGTGTTGTAGCCGTCGATGTCGCCGCCGAAGACCAGCCCGCCCTTGTCGGATTGCGAGACATAGAAGTGGCCCGCGCCGAAGGTGATGACGCCGGGGATCACCGGTTTCAGCCCTTCGGAAACAAACGCCTGAAGGACGTGGCTTTCGATGGGCAGGCGCATTCCCGCCATCGCGGCCACGCGCGACGAGGACCCGGCCACGCACATGGCGATCTTCTTGGCGCGGATTGATCCGCGCGAGGTCTGCACGCCGACGGCGCGACCGCCTTCGATGTCGATGCCGGTGACTTCGCAGTTCTGCAGGATGTCGACGCCGCGTTCATCCGCGCCACGGGCATAACCCCAGGCCACCGCGTCGTGGCGGACGGTGCCGCCGCGCGGTTGCCAGAGCGCCCCTTGGATCGGGAAGCGGGCGTTGTCGAAATCGAGGAACGGGCACATCTTGGCGATGCCCTCCCGATCAAGCAGTTCGGCGTCAGCGCCGCTGAGACGCATCGCGTTGGCGCGGCGGGCGAAGGCGTCACGCTGCGGGTCGGAGTGGATGAGGTTGAGGATGCCGCGCTGCGACACCATCGCGTTGTAGTTGAAGTCCTGCTCCAAACCTTCCCACAGTTTGAGGGAGTGTTCATAGAAGGGCTGGTTGCCTTCAAGCAGGTAGTTGGAGCGGATGATCGTCGTGTTGCGCCCGATATTGCCAGAGCCGAGCCAGCCCTTTTCGACCACCGCGACGTTGGTGACGCCGAATTCCTTGGCGAGGTAATAGGCCGTCGACAACCCGTGCCCGCCGCCGCCGATGATGACGATATCGTATTCGGCCTTGGGTTCGGGTTCACGCCAGACGGGTTTCCAGCCCTTGTTGCCGGTCAGCCCTTCCTTGAGGATCTGCCACGCCGAATATCGCATTGCTTTTTCGCCCAACTGGTTCAGTATCTCACGATATCGCGGGGCAATGGCGCTTGGATATGCGAGAAACAGACATCAGATTGCGCAAAACGGACGGAATTGGTGCACCTTTCCGGGTGGGCGTCTGGGCCGTGCCGGGATTTGCGCTCATGTCGTATGCCTGCACGGTCGAGCCGTTGAGGGCCGCGAATCTGCTGGCGCAGCGCCCGTTGTACGAGGTTGTGCATTTCGGGGATGCAGCGTCGTCAGGCAGCGCGGCGGTGTCGGCGGACCTGCCCGTGGGGGCGATGGCTTCGCTGGATCTGCTGCTTGTCGTGGCGGGGGGTGATCCCTTTACCGGCGGGGACGAGGCGTTTGACTGGCTGCGGAAGATGGATCGTGCGGGCGTGCGGATCGGTGGCGTGTCGGGCGGGTCGGTTCTGCTGGCGCGGGCGGGTCTGATGGACGGGCGGCGGATGACCGTGCACTGGGAACACGGGCCACCCCTGGCCGAGCAGCATCCCGACCTGATGATCGAAAAGCGGCTGTACGTGATCGACCGGGACCGTGTGACCTGCGGGGGCGGGACGGCTCCGCTCGACATGATGCACGCGCTGATCGCGGGCGACCACGGGCATGTTTTTGCGCGGCTGGTGATGGACTGGTTCCTGCACACCGACGTGCGCGCCGCCGCCGCGCCGCAACGTGCCGGGCTGGCGGAACGGATGGGCGTGCATTCGCCGCATCTGGTCAGCGCCATCGCCGCGATGGAGGATCACATCGCCGACCCGCTGGCGCTGGATCAGCTGGCGCTGATCGCGGGGGTCAGTGGACGGCATCTGAACCGGTTGTTCACCGACGTGCTGGGGCAGTCGGCGATGAATTACTACCGCAACATGCGGCTGGACGTGGGGCACCGGATGATCCGTGGCTCGGCCCTGCCGATATCCGAGATCGGGCGGGCCACCGGCTTTGCCACGCCCGCGCATTTCACCAACGCCTATACGCGCCGATACGGGCACAGCCCCCGGTCGGCCCGCGCAGCCTGAGAGGACGCCATGCACATTCTGGTTCTGCAACATGCCGAGGTCGAACATCCGGGGATCTTCCGGTCGTTCCTGGATGAGGACGGCCACACGTGGGACGCGGTCGAACTGGACAAGGGCGAGGCGCTGCCGTCGCTCGACGGCTATGACGCGCTGTGGGTCATGGGCGGGCCGATGGACGTGTGGCAGGAGGAGGCGCATCCATGGCTGGCCGACGAGAAGGCGTTCATCCGCGAGGCCGTGGCCGAACGCGGGCTGCCGTACCTTGGCCTGTGTCTGGGCCACCAGTTGCTGGCCGAGGCGTTGGGTGGCGCGGTCGGCCCGTCCAAGACGCCCGAAATCGGGGTGATGGACGTGCAATTGACCGAGGCGGGTGCGTCGGGCGTGGCTTTCGACGGGTTGCCCGAGGTGTTCAAGGCGCTGCAATGGCATTCGGCCGAAGTCACTGCACTGCCCGACGGTGCGCAGGTTCTGGCGACCTCGCCCGCCTGCACGGTTCAGGCGATGCGCTGGCAGACGCGTGCGCTGTCTGCGCAGTTCCATGTGGAGGTCGAGGAGGACACCGTGCGCAACTGGGCCGAGATCCCGGAATACGCCGAGGCGTTGGTGCAGGCGATGGGGCCGGACGGTGTGGCCAAGATGGAAGGCGCGGTCGCGGCGCAGATGGGTGCGTTCAACGACATGGCCGAGCGGCTTTACATCAACTGGATTCAGATGACCGCGCGGGCCTGATCCGCGTTTAGAAAAGGGAGGTGAGCGGCACCGCGCGGGAGCCGTCGCCCTCGAACAGGATCTCTTCGATCTCGACCAGTGTGACCGTGCCATGCGGCCCATGCGCCTCTGCCCGCTCCGGGCTGCCGGTGAAGCGGTACATCGTGGCCTGTCCGGGCAGTTGCGCGGTATCGCGGCCCGGCCCGCCATGCAGCGCGTCGCCGCGACCGTGGCTTATCAAGAGGTCGTTGCCCGCACCCGCGATCAGCACGTCTTCCTCCACCGTCCCCTCCAGCACGTCGCGCGAGGCGGTGCCGATGCGGGTCACGCCGTTCAGGAAGGTGCCCGGCGCGCGGGCCGCAAAGGCGGGGCGGGCTGTCCGGTTGTAACGTTCGAGCGATTGCCAGCGCGGATTGTTGTCGCCCAGATACCTCTGCGCGCCCCAGCTGCCCCACTTGGTCGGCGTGGCCACGTCGACGAACGCGTTGAACAGCGTGCCCCCCACATCCACCCAGCCCGCCAGCAGCGTGTCATACAGGCGCGCCATATCGGGGGTGTAGTTGAATTCGGTAAAGAAAGCGGTGAGCCGGTCGTCGTTCACGCGGTTGCCGAACCCCGCGACGTGGGTGCCGCCTTCGTACATGATCAATTCCATTCCCGCTGCTTGTGCGACGCGGGCGTGGTACGGCCAGACCGTGGTGATCAGGTCGCGCAACCCGCCTTGCCGCAGGGCGTTCGCGGCGGGGGTGAAGGCGGTGTCGAACTGGCGTTCCTTCACGTATTCGCGCAGCGCGACCCGTTGCTTGCCCTCGGCCTCGCCCGCGGCGGTCGCGGTGGCGATGCTGTCTTCGATCCAGCTGTCGACGGTAGGGGCGAAGGCCTCTGTCCCGAAACCGAAGCCGAAATACCCGGTGACGGCATAGGCATCGGCATGGTCCGCGGGCGGGCGGCGTCCCGGCATGTCGGCCCGCCACAGGGGCGCCTGCATCTGCGCCTGTTCAAGGCCCTGCCAGCCGGTATGCACGGCCATCACGACCTTGACCCGTTCGTGGAACGCCTCGCCGAAGGCGGCTTCCCAGATCTCGGCCATCTCGGCCATGCGGGCACCGGCGAACTGGATCCATGCATCGTCGGGCTGGCCGGGACCCCAGCGCGCTTCGGCCTGCGCGGCGGCCCACTGGGTCTGCGGGAAGGCGAAATTCCACAACTCGTTCGAATATTCGACATAAGCCTGCAGCCGGGGGTCGAGCCCGTCGCGGACCTGCACCGCAAATTCGGCCATGTAGGCGTCGTCGGCCATGTGCGGCAGCGTGAACCACGGATCGGCCCCGATACGGTTGGTGAGCCGCAGCATCACCTCCAGTGGCACGCCGCGCCAGGCATAGGTCGCGTCGGTCACGCGCGGCCGGTCGTCCCACGTGGTGACCGGGGAGGCATTGGTGCGCATCCAGTCCATGAACCGGACCGAGCGCAGGTCGGACACGACGGCAAGCCAGTCAGGATTGAAGATCGCCCCGGCATCATGCAGCACAACACGGTCCTCGCGCACCAGCGTGATATCGCGGATCGGGTCGGTCGGGTCGATCTGGGTGAGGACGATCCCGACGAGGCCTTCGTCCGGGCGGTACTGGAATGTGATCTGGCCGTCGTCATAGCGAGGGCGGCGGGCGCGGGCCGTGACCTCGACCTTGCCCTGACCCTTCCACCGCAGGACATAGGTGCCTTCCAGCGTCGCGGCGTCCGGCGACATGTCGGTCAGGACGAAGGTCTCGATCCGGTTCGCGCCGTCGGGCAGGCGGGTCGGCCAGCCCTCGGCGCTGATCGCGCCAAGCTCCTGCAGGCGTTCGAACGGGAAGGCGCCCCATGTCTCGGCGCTGTGCCCGATCCACGGCCGCGCGGTTTTCATCAGGTCGAGGAAGGGTTGCTGCGCCGTCCAGTCCTCCACCCCGTTCAGCCCCATGGCCAGCGCGGGGTCGGCCAGCCCAACGCCGGGCGGGCCGTCGAGGTCGAGCCTCGCCTTGTCAGGCGCGGGTCGGATGGCGGGCAGGTTGGTCGGTTCCGGGGCGGGGGAAGCCGCCGTGTCGGTTGGCCGTGCTGAAGTCGGCGCGGGCGCGGTTTCCGCGGACGCCGCGGGTGGGAGGGGGCGCGCGTCCTTCGTCGCGTCGGTCAGCAGCGCGATTGCCTGTTCGGCATTGTCGCGCAGGACCGGGTGCACCGAGGCGGGCCACGCGAAATCGGCGGGCGGAGGCGATCCGTACAGCGCGCCATAGGTCACGATGGCGGCCATCGCGTAGAGGGTCGGTGTGCCGTGCGGCGCGTTGTCTTCGTAAAGCGACAGGGCCGGGATGCTGTCGAACGGCGGTGTCGAAAGCGTGCGGGACAGGCGCTGGCCGACCGGGATCAGTCGGATATCGGCATCCGGACGCGCATCGGACAGGGCCGCGACGTAGGTGCGGTACCATTCCACGTCCACGCCCTGCGCGATCCGGTGGTATTGCGACAGGTCCTCGGGGCCCGGAGGGAAGGCGGGCGTGATGTTCGCCATCTCGGGCCAGCCGCCGTAGATGAAGATGCGCAGGTCGGGATCCTGCCCGGTCAGCCAGTCGATGATCTTGAGCGTTTCGCCCAGCGGGCTCTGGCCGCTGCCATCGCGGTATGCGGCGTCGGGTGGTATGTCCTGGATGAAGTTGGCGGGGCTGATGACGACGCTGTCGAACCCGGCCTCGCCAAAGGGCTGCGCGCCCCGGCGCCACGCGCGCCGCACCTTGCCGAAGCCCCATGTCGCCAGCGGCGGGAGGTCGGCGGCGAAGTTCCGCAGGAAGCCGAATTGCCCGTCGGCGGCGAAGGAACGGCCATCGGCAAGGGCAAGCTGCGCGATCCAGTGCGGCACGGCGGTCTCGTCGCCGCCGCCCACATGGGTGACGAGGCTGTTGCCGAAGAAGTAGGTGCGCACCGACTCGCGGGGGGCGTCCTGCGCGGCGGACATGGCAGGCAGCAGCCACAGGCAGACAAGCACGCCAAGCCAGACAAGCGGCGCGGCAAAGGTAGCCGTGGAAAGGCGAGCGGCCATGCGGACAGTCCCCGTTGCGCCGGGTCAGTATGGCGGGCGCGGTCGGGCACGGTAAAGGGGCGAGATCGCCGCGCGTCAGATCGCGGGCAAATCCTCGCCACGCGGGAGCCCCGCCGCGTCCACGAGCCGGAAGAGCCGCGAGTCGACAAGCCGGGCCAGAAGGTCGGTCAGGACGGGTTCGGAGGTGCGCGGAAGGATCGCGGATTCGATGATCGGCTGAGTGAAGTAAGGCTCGGTCTCTGCAATGTCGAGCGCGAGGACGAGCGTTGCCGGGTCGCCCGCCTTGTCCGGTTGCCGGATCGCCGCGATGCGGGCGCGGGCGGACTGGAGTTCGGCATGGATCGAGGGACGGAACACCACGTCGATTTCGGTATCGGCACGCAGGGTCGCGGCGATGGCCGGATCGATGGGCGCGCGCAATTCGGGCTCTCCTGCGCCTTCGGGCACGACGATCGCGTATGTCACGTCGGTTTGCGCGACCGCGCCGGGAGCCCGGCTGCGGACCCGCGCGATCGTGCCGCCATGCGGAGAGGACAGGCTGGGCGTATCTTCGAACCGTGTCAGCGTGTCGAGGATGAGAGACTGGGCATCGACCGACGCGGTCAGCGTCGCGATGCGCGCCGAAAGCTCGGCGGCGTGGGTGGCGCGCAGGGTCGCTAGCCGTTCCTCGGCGCGGGCTTGCCGGGTCAGCGCGCGGTTCCGGTCGAGCGTGACGGCAAGCGCCGCGGCGGCGCGGGCGCGCGGATCGACCGAGGCGTCGGCATTGAAGGTCAGCGCGAGCTTGCGGTCGAGCGCGTCGACCCGCCGGCCCAGCAGGCCGATGGCGGCGTCGATCGGCGTTTCGGTGGAGCGGATCGCGTCGAAGCGGGCGGTGCAGCGCAGGCGGGCCGCATCCAGCTGGTCGCGCGTCTCGTCGTCGATGCCGGGGTTCGGGCCGGTCCAGACCGGTGGGGTCTCGCCGCCATCAAGCAGGCAGCGGCGTTCGAGACGGGTCGTAAGCAGGCGCCGTTCGATGATCACCCGCTGGTTGGCAAGGTGCGTCTGGTCGAACACCATGACCGGCTGGCCGGGTTCGACAATGTCTCCTTCTGTCACCAGCAGGGTGCCGAATGGCAGTCCCATCGGCAGGTCGAGCGGGCGCGGTGCGGCTTCGGGATGTGACCACGCCACGTCCAGCAGGATCGACCGGTCGATCCGGGTGGACGCGAGGGTCGAGGCGAGCGCGAACCACAGGATCGCGGTCAGCGAAAGCCCGAAGGCCAGCCAAAGGATCATGCCAGCGGCCAGTCCCGGAAGGGACGGTGCGCGGTAGGTGATGTCAGAGGGTCTGGTCGGCATCGACATTGCCCTGCTGGTTCCCGCCCTTGCGCGGATCGTAGGTCGCGATCTTCGCGATCACGGCGCGCTGCGTTCCTTCCATCACCGCCTCGACCGACATCGATTGCCCGATCACCATGGCCAGCGGCGACTGGCGTGACCCGGTCACCTGCTGTTCCACCTCCTCGCGGGCGCGTTCGAGTTGCGCGGTGGTGACCGGCCCGTCATCGTCGAGCAGCTTGAGGATGCAATGCCCTTCGAAATGCTTGAATTCGAACGTGACCGACTGGCCTTCGAGGGCCGAGCGGCTCTGGCACGAGAAGGCCAGAAGCTCGGACGCGATGAGGGCGGCCTTGCGGCGGTTCGCCTCGTCCCCGTCGCGTTTGAAATGCGAGCGAATCCAGCGGTCGAGGTTGTCTTCGCTTTCGAGGCTGCGCGCGGCCACCATCCGGGTCCAGCCCGAGGACATGCGGCCGCGAATCTCCTGCGCGTCGCCTGCTTCGATCACGCGGCCGCCCTGCAGCACCAGAAGCTGGTCACAGCATTCGAGGATCGTGCGGTCGTCCGTCGCGACGATGAAGCTGCGGCCCAGCCGCTTTTCCTGGATCATGCGCGCGGTCAGGGCGCGGATAACCTTGTCGGAGGCTGAATCCTCGGGCCGGTCCATCAGGTAGAGGCCGGGGTTGAGCAGGAAGGCGCGGGCAAATGCCAGCGACTTGCGTTGCGTGCTCGGCAAAAGCCGCGCATCGGGCGTGGCGCAGATTTCGTCCACGGTGTCGGTGGCGAAGACCAGTTGTTCGAGGATCCTTTTGCCGCGGTCGAGCAGGTTCCCGTCATGGAAGCACGACAGGTTCTCGGCACCGCTGGCGGGCAGGAGGATCGGGGTCTCGGGCAGGTGCACGCAGGGCACCTGTTCATGCTCGGCCCGGCGCGCCCAGAGGTCACGGTCGTTCAGCGACGCGAATCCGCGCACCGACAGGCCGGCCATGCCATGCGGATCGCTGAGCGCGGCAAGGAAGATCGACTTGCCTGCGCCTGCCTCCCCCCGCACGCCCATGATGGTTCCGGGCGGAATTTCCACATGGATATCGGACAACAGGCGGCGACCCGACCGGTCCTCTACCGACAGGTTGCGAATCAGGAGACCCGCCTGTTGCTCGGGCGTCAGGTCGTCGAGCGGAGGCCGCGCCTCGACCGAGGTCGCAACGCGTGACACGCGGGTCTGACGTGCCAGCCGTCCGGCAGCGTGATCGCAGATGGCGGTGATCGACCAGAGCGCGATCAGCGTGACGCCCCCGATCGCGGCGACGCTGATGATCTCTTTCGCGGCGAGCCAGCTGGACACGGCGAGGGTGATGACCACACCCGTCCAGATCGCAGTCTGCCGGAAGGATGGCCAGAGCGCGTAACCGTCGCTTTCCGTTTCGGCAAGGTGGTGACCGTAGGCGTCGCGCCCCGCGAGGATGCTGACCGCTTCGGACGGGCGGAAATCCCACAGGGGTTCCTTCCGCGCGAATCTGTGCAAGCCGCGCAAGCCGAGCCATCCCAGAACCGCGCCCGCCGCCAGCCCGATGGCCAGAAGCGGGTGCACCATGGTCAAAACCAGCGCCGCCAGGACGCCAATCGCGGCGCGCGCGGCCCGATCGTTCGCCATCCTGTTCTCGCGATAGCCGCTGAGCGCGCGGGCATGCGCCATGTCCATGACCAATGCACCCAGCACCGGCACGATCCCGGCGGCGCCGAGCAACCATGCCAGGATCCGATTCCCTTCCATTGCAACAAGGTCGGTCAGGAATACCGCAAGTATGGCAACGGACAGGAGACTGAGGCTGGACACCGCGGTGAACAGGTAACTGATGCCACGAGACCAGTCCGGCGATCCGCGATCCGACATCGTCATCGCGTCTTCGGACATGACCGGCAGCGCGGCCCGTGCCGCAAGTCGCGTTTTGTGGCGCTGCACAAGGTTGCGCAGATGAAGCATCGTCTAGGCCCCCGCTTGAGTGCCACCTGCATACGGGCCTGTGATTAACAAAGAATGTCCGCCCGGCTTGACGGCCTCGAGCGTACTTTTCGAAATTTTAACTGCGTGCTGCCAAGAACGGGAGGGAACGGGAAGACTGGGACGATGCAGGCATGAACCGAAATCGCAGGACGACACGGAAATCGGCACCCCTGGCGCTTGCGATCTTCGCGGTCGTGACGACGTCTCTGGCCGGCGCTGCCTATGCCGTGGGTCAGGCGGCCCGTGCCATATTCCTCGCACAGGAAGAAGAGATCGTGCCGATCATCGCCGGCGGTTCGCTGGATGAAATCCCGGCGCTGATGCGCGGCAATATCGCGACGCAGACTACCAGCGTCGTGCTGGGGGAGCCGCAGCGCGTCAAACCCCCGCGCATGTGCGAGATGCCCGATGACTATTTCGACCAGATCGACCTAACCCCGCCGCGTGAACCGGGCTACACCGTGCGCAGCGGATACGTGCGGAAGTTCAAGCCGCGCCGCGGTTTCCTCAACGAACGCGAAATGCGCGCGGCGCGGGTCGCGTGGCGGTATTTCCAGAATTTCACGCAGGAAACGACGGGGCTTGCGAATTCGGTCGGCAACTACCCATCGACGACGATGTGGGACACCGCGTCCTACATGGCGGCAACGGTCGCGGCCTACGAGCTGTGCATCATCGAAAAGCCCGAACTCGACAAGCGGATCACGCAGCTTCTGACGACGATTCGCGAACTCGACCTGTTCCGCGGGGAGCTTCCGAACAAGGTGTATCACACCAAGACGGGCGCGAAGGTCGACTATACCAACAAGCCGGGCGAGATCGGGTTCTCGGCCCTCGATATCGGGCGGTTCCTTGTCTGGATGCGGATCATCAAGAACCGCTACCCGCATCTTGGCAACACCGTCGATTCGGTGCTGCTGAAATGGGATTTCTCCAATGTCATCGACGAGGAAGGGCTGATGTGGGGCTCCTACGTCGACAAGGAAACCGGTGACACGGTCTATGCGCAGGAAGGGCGGCTGGGATACGAGGAATACGCGGCCAAGGGTTTCGCGCTCTGGGGGTTCAAGCCGCGCCTTGCGCACCGGGCCGAACCGTTCCTGACGGCGTCGATCTTTGGTGTCGCGATTCCCTATGACGGGCGCGATCCGCGGATCTTCCATTCGCAGAACTACGTGGTGACGGAATCCTACCTGCAGGACGGGCTGGAGCTGGGGTTCGACCTGCCGCACGACGATTCGTCGCCGGAATGGCTTCATTCGGACGGGTGGCGCGCAGAGTTCGCCGACCGCATCTACCAGGTGCAGGAGAATCGCTGGCGTCAGACCGGGTTCATGACCGCGCGGTCGGAACACAACGTGAAGGGCCCGCCCTACTTTACCTACGACACGATCTTCTCGGACGGCTACCCGTGGAACACGGTCACGCCGCGCGGCGACTACGTGCCGGACCATGCCGCGGTCGCGGCGAAGGCGGCGCTGGGCCTGTGGGCGCTGTGGGATACCGAATACACCGACGTGCTCTACGAGGCGATCATCGAGCTCTACGACCCCGAGAACGGCATGTACGAAGGGTTGTACGAGCGTGGACAGGGCCGGGTGGAGATTTTCACCGCCAACAATAACGGGATCATCATGACGTCGCTTCTGCACAAGGTGCAGGGCACGATCCTGACCCCGTACACAGGCAATACCGAGGTCTGGTACACCGCGTTCCGCGAGCAGGACACGCGAGAACGCCGCCATTACCCCGATCCGCCGCAGGAAAAGGACTGGCTGCCCGCATTGCGCCACTCCGTTCAGATAGAGGCCAGTTACTGATGAAAACCACACTCGCAGTCCTCAGCGCGCTTTTCGTGGCGGCGGCCAGCCCGGCGCTCGCGCAGTCGCAGCCCGTTCAAACCGCTTCGGTCCCCGCACAGGGGTTCGAATCGGAAAACGCTATCCTCGACACGTCCATCCCGTTCGCCGCCGGCGCGCGGGAGGCCCGGCAGGAATTGCGCGGGGCCTTCGGGTGGTCGACCTTCCAGGAAGGGCAGGTGAACGGGATCTATTTCCGGTTCGACCCGGATGGCTATGCCCGGTTTGCCACCACGCCCCGGCTCGACACCGACGTGTTCGAGGTCATCTGCCGCCCGCGGACCCTGTCCTGCATGGGCCGAAAGGGTGAATTGTCGGTCGCGCTGACGGGCGCGGGGCAGGTGCAGATCGGCCTGCAGACGCGGGTTGCCGGTGACCGGTATTTCCTGTCCGAAGGTGTGAGCGAGGTCGAGGTGCCGGACCGCATCCTGCAACCTTTGGATTCGCGGCTGGAGGCGCTGATGGGAACCGGTGGCGCGCTGGTCGTACGCCGTGGCGAGCAGGTAGCGGCACGGATTTCCCTGAACGGGTTCGAAGCGGTCGCGGCCTACCTGCGCTGGATCGCGGCCCGGCAGGATTACGCGGTTTTGCCGCGCAACTGGCCGGTGCCGGGGGCGCGCCGCCTTGTTGCCCAGCCCCTGCAGACAGAGGTGCAGGCGCTGTCGCCGGTCACGTCAGTGCCGTCCGCCGCGGGCGTCGCGGAAGCGCAGTTGTTCGATCCGCTGGCAACGCCGCAAGCGGCACCGCAACCTGCCTTGCCAAGCAGGGAGGTGGCCGAAGTGCGCGGCGAATTGAACATGCTGCGCAAGATGCTGCTGGACCAGCAGGCGAACCAGGCGCCGGTCGATACCGGCGGATCACGGTGGGCGCAGGGTCCCGTCGTCCCCGCCGCGTCGTCCGGCGATACCCGGCTTCTCGAGCTTGAACGGTCCAACCAGATGCTCATGCATGAATTGCAGAGGTTGCGCGCGATGCAGGGCGGTGGCGGCCTGCAGGATCAGGGCATGATGCAACCGCGATCCCCGGCGCAGGCTCCGCCCCTTGATGCGTCGGCGGGTGACAGGTGGCCGCGTCTTGACGGTGGCACGGGACGCGCGCCGGGGCTGCTTGGACAGGATCAGGCCCTTTTACCCTCGGCCTCGGCCCCGCGAGCGGCGCCGAACACCATGGAAGGGTCGGCCCATGCCGATCCCGCCACGGTTGCCCGCCAGACGGCGGATCGGCTGGAATACCTTATGACGGAAATCGGGCTTGACGCGCGCACCGCGCTTTTGCTGATCCAGTCGAGCGGGGAGGCGGATATCGGCTCCCCGGCCTCGGAGGACGGATCCTACCAGGACGCGTTGGTCTCCGACATCCTTGCCGAGTTGCAGGAGCAGATGCCGGTTGTCGATACGCCGATGTCCCAAGCTGAACCGGACATGGCCGCGCTGCAGGGCGCGATCCCGGCGGACGAGTTCATGCTGCTGTCGGACTATTTCCGCAGCGTGATGCCCCGGCCGTGATCCGGCACGGGATCACGCCGCGACCGGTGGCTCCTTGGCGCCCGTCATGAAGGCCACCGCGTCGGACATCGAGTGCTGTTTCGGGTCGATCACGCAAAGCCGCTTGCCCAGCCGGTGCACGTGAATGCGGTCGGCCACCTCGAACACGTGGGGCATATTGTGGCTGATCAGGATGATCGGGATGCCACGGGATTTCACGTCGAGGATCAGTTCCAGCACGCGGCGGCTTTCCTTCACCCCCAGCGCGGCGGTCGGTTCGTCGAGGATGATGACCTTGGACCCGAACGCCGCCGCCCGCGCCACCGCAACGCCCTGCCGCTGGCCGCCTGACAGCGTTTCGACCGCCTGGTTGATGTTCTGGATCGTCATCAGGCCGAGGTCGTTCAGTTTCTGGCGGGCAAACTCCTCCATCCGGCGGCGGTCGAGCTGTTTCAGAACCTTGCCGCGCCAGCCCGGTTTGCGCAGCTCGCGGCCCATGAACATGTTGTCGGCGATGGACAGCGCGGGCGACATCGCCAGTGTCTGGTAGACGGTTTCGATCCCGGCCTCGCGCGCGTCGATGGGAGAGCGGAAATGCACCGTCTGCCCTTCCAGTTGCACCTCGCCCTCGTCCGGTGTCACGGCGCCCGAGATCGCCTTGATCAGCGTCGACTTGCCCGCGCCGTTGTCGCCGATCACGGCGAGGATCTCCCCCGGCATCAGCTCGAAATCGCAATGGTCGAGCGCGGTCACTTTGCCGTACCGCTTGACGAGGTTCGTTGCCCTGATGATCGGTTCCATCACGCGGCCACCTTTCTGATCCACTGGTCGACCGCGACCGCCCCGATGATGAGCGCCCCGATCAGCATGAAGGTCCATTGCGGGTCGGCCCCTGCCATGCGCAGGCCAAGTTCGAACGTGCCGACGATCAGCGCGCCGAAGAACGCGCCGACGATCGAGCCGCGCCCGCCAAAGAGCGAAATGCCCCCGATCACCACGGCGGTGATCGCCTGGATGTTGCCCACGACCCCGGTCGAGGCCGAGGGCGACACGGACGAGAACCGCCCGATCATGGCCCATGCCGCCAGCGCGCAGATGAAACCGGCGATCATGTAGACCGAGATCAGCGTGCGGCGCACGTTCACGCCCGCCAGTTCCGCCGCTTCGGGGTCATCGCCCACGGCATAGACATGCCGCCCCCAAGCGGTCGACCGCAGGCAATAGGCCAGCACGACGACCAGCACGAGCATCAGGATCACGCCCAGCGTGAAATTCGCCCCGCCGATGGAAAACGTCGTACCGAGGAACTGCAACGGCGGCGCGGCCTCGGCGATGTCGCGGCCCCGGATCGTTTCGTTGCGGGAGTAGAGATAGTTCGCGGCGAGCACGATCTGCCACATGCCCAGCGTCACGATGAAGGGTGGCAGCTTGACCCGCGCGACCAGCCAGCCGCTGATCGCGCCAATGATGGTGCCGACGGCGAGGCCGATTACGATGGCGACCGAGGACAGGATACTGCCGAGCGTCGGGTTGCAGTGCCCGGACGCGGTGCCGGCCTCGATCGCGCGGGCGAGGTCGCGTTCGGACGCGCCGATGAGGCAATCGAACATGCCCTCGGCGCCGGGAATGAAATAGCGGAAGGTAACCTGCCCCATGATCACGGTGCAGAAGACCGCGATGGCCCCGACGCTGAGATCGATCCCGGCGGTCAGGATGATGAGCGTCTGCGCCGCGGCGAGTATGCCGACGATCTGCACCTGTTGCAGGATCAGCGTCAGGGTGCCGGGCGAAAAGAACCGCTCCCCAAGGATCAGGCCGAAGATCGAGATGCCGACCAGCAGCACGATCAGCGGAACCAGCGCGGGGGTGACGTGCAGGGCGTGCTGGAAATGGCCCAGCAGGCCTTTCTGCTCGTCCTCGAAATGCGCGACGTCGGCGGACGCACCGGTGGCTGCGCCTTCATAATCCTGGGATGTCATGGCAATCCTTTCAAACGCAAACCTGCGCTATCGTGGCGCAAGGTCGTTTGTCGTGGCAAGGGGCAGCGTGCCGCCCCTTGCCGAATTCAGGCCGTGGGTCTTAGCCCCAGCAGAGGTCCAGGCCTTCGTCGACCGACAGCGATTCAACGCCGTCTACCGGCTCGGCGGCGATCAGGCCAACGCCGGTGTCGAGGAAGTTCTTGCCCTCGGTATTTGCGGGCAGGGTGCCGTCCTTGGCGAATTGGGCGATCGCCTCGACGCCCAGCGACGCCATCAGCAGCGGGTATTGCTGCGAGGTGGCACCGATCACGCCGTCAGCGACGTCTTCGACGCCGGGGCAGCCGCCATCGACCGACACGATCAGCACGTCGTTCTGACGACCCGCCGCGGTCAGCGCCTCGTAGGCACCGGCAGCCGACGGTTCGTTGATCGTGTAGACCACGTTGATGTCGGGATCGACGGCGAGGCAGTTCTCCATCGCGGTGCGACCGCCTTCCTCGTTACCGGCGGTGACTTCGTTGCAGATGATCCGCGGGTCGTCTTCGTCGCCCCAGCGGGCCGGATCCTTGATGTCGATGCCGAAGCCGGTCAGGAAGCCCTGGTCGCGCAGCACGCCCACGGTGGGCTGGCTGATGGCGAGGTCGAGCATCGCGATCTTGGCGTTGGCTGCGGCATCGCCCATCTTGGCGGCGGCGTATTTGCCGATCAGTTCACCGGCAAGGAAGTTGTCGGTGGCAAAGGTCGCGTCTGCCGCATCGATTGGTTCAAGCGGCGTGTCGAGCGCGATGACCAGCAGGCCCGCATCGCGTGCGGCCTGAACCGAAGGCACGATCGCGGCGGTGTCGGACGCGGTCAGAAGGATACCCGAAGCGCCGTTGGCGATGCAGGTTTCGATCGCGGCGACCTGCGCCTCGTTGTCGCCGTCGACCTGGCCGGCATAGGCGTTGAGCGTGATGCCCAGCTCTTCGGCCTTGGCTTGCGCGCCTTCACGCATCTTCACGAAGAACGGGTTGGTGTCGGTCTTGGTGATCAGGCACGCGCTGGTGGCGTGGGCATCCGCCAAGGCCGCGCCTGTCATCGCCATCAGCGAAACGGACGTGGCAGCAAGCAATTTTTTCATGATGTTCCTCCCAAAATTTCGCGGACCACTCCGCGACTGACGTCAAGTAATCAGATTCGCAGCGGCCCCGTCAATAAATAAATAAGGTTGATTTATTTATCTGACTGGCGTGTAGTCGGTTGGTGAGGAGACCCTGATGGCGATGATGTCACACAGCGCTGAAAGGCCCCGTGCGGGTGGGGACAAGGTGCCCGGATCGATGCTGCGCAATCATAACGAGCGGTTGATCCTCTCCCTGTTGCGTGAATCCGGGCCGCTTTCCGGCGCGCAGATCGCGCGTGAATGTGCCTTTTCGGCGCAAACCGCGTCGGTCATCACCAGATCCCTCGAAGCGGATGGTCTGATCGCGTTCGGCGATCCGGTGAAGGGCAAGGTGGGCAAGCCGTCTGTGCCCGTGGCCCTGTCGGCGGAAGGGGCCTATGCGTTCGGTCTGCGGATCGGGCGGCGCGGGGTGGAGATCATCCTGCTGGACCTCCTGGGCCAGATTCGCGGCTCGGAACGGTCGGAATACGATTTCCCGACGCCCGAGAAGGTCGACCAGTTCGTCGAGGGCGCGATCGGGCGGTTGTCGCAGAGGATACCGGCGGCGCGGCGTGACCGGATCGTCGGGATCGGTGTCGGTGCGCCGTTCGAATTGTGGAACTGGCTGGACCTTGTGGGTGCCCCGATCCGCGAGATGGCCGCGTGGGAAGGTCATTCGTTCCACGAGGCATTCGCGCGCTTCACCGACCTGCCGGTACTGGTGGGCAACGACGCGACGATGGCGTGCAACGGGGAGCGGGTCGCCGGGATCGGCCGTCACAAGCCCAACTTCGCCTACATCTATATCGGACCGCTTCTGGGGGGCGGGATCGTCCTGAACGGGGAATTATTCGAAGGGGCCTCGGGCAACGCGGCGGCACTGGGCAGCTTGCCTGCGGGCGGTGCGGGCGCGGGACAGATCAACCGGTATGGTTCGATCCTTCTGCTGGAGCGTCACCTTGCCGAACAGACCGGCAAGCGCGTGTCGCTGTGGGGGAACGCGGCCGCTTGGGCCGAACATGCCGAACTGATCGAGCCATGGATCCGCGCAACGGCGCTGGCGCTGGCGCAGGCGGCGGTCACCGTCAGCTCGATCCTCGACTTGCAGGACATCGTGATCGACGGGAGCTACCCGCGCGACGTGGCCCAGCGGATCGCGTCAGACACGCAGGCGGCGTTGACCGAGTTCGATACGCGCGGCATCCATCCGCCCAGCATCCTGTGCGGCACGCTGGGTGCGCGGGCCGGTACGCTGGGCGCGGCGCACCAGCCGATCATGGCCGCGCATTTCCTTGACGGATCGCAGATCGCCGCGCGCTAGCGGTACTTGGCGGCGGTGATGAATTCGCCGAACGCCTCGCACCAAATCAGGACGGTGGTGTAGGCGGTGATGTCGATGCCCGCCGGCACATCGAGGATCAGGCCGTCGAAGGTTTTCACGTCCCCGACGATCACGGATGCGGATTTGAGCGGGGCGAATTCCGCCTCGTCCTCGACGAATTCGGGCACGAGGTACAGCTTGTAATCCGGTCCCGGCGCCAGCTTGCCTTCATGCACGATGCGATCGGCGCCTAGGCTGATCTTGCCTTCGCCCCAATGCAGGAAATCGCTGCCCTTCAGGTCGCGCGTGAACTCTGCCGTGAACTCGGCATCCTGCGCCATTTCCTGCAGCATCGCGCGGTCGGGCGAGGGCGGAGCGGTGAGGATCGGGAGAAGGTAGACGCCAAGCGCGAAACCGATGGCGAGCGCGATACCGTGGGTGACAATTCGAAAGAGGAAGCGGACCATGCGCGGCAATCCTTATGATACGAAAACGCCGCGACTATGCCGGTGGACCGGCCACGCGTCCAGTCAGCGCATCACGAAGGGATTGGCCATCGGCGCGTCCGAGGTGTTGATCCATGTCGTTCGGGTGCGGGTGTAGTCGTGGATCGCCTCCATCCCCGCCTCGCGTCCGTAGCCCGATTGCCCGAACCCGCCGAACGGCGCGATGGGAGAGATCGCGCGGTAGGTGTTGATCCAGCAGATCCCGGCGCGCAGGCGGTTCGACACGCGGTGCGCGCGGGCGAGGTTCTGGGTGAACACGCCTGACCCGAGGCCGTACAGGCTGTCATTGGCCAGCGCGATGGCGTCTTCCTCGGTGTCGAAGGGCAGGATGGACATGACCGGGCCGAACATCTCGGTCTTGAGCGTGGCGGTGTCGGGCGAGGTGCATTGCACCAGCGTCGGCGCCATGTAGTTGCCGGGCCGGTCGACGGGCGCACCCCCGGTATGGATCGTGGCGCCCTGGTCCTGCGCGGTGGCGAGCGTCGCGACGATCCGTTCGATCTGCGCGCGGGTGCACAGGGGGCCGACATGGGTGTCGGATGCCAGCGGGTCACCGATGCGGATGTCGCGGGCGCGGTCGGTCACGCGGGCGATGACCTCGTCCACGATGCCACGCTGCACCAGCGCGCGGGACCCGGCGACGCAGGACTGCCCCGACGCGCCGAAATTGCCCGCGATCAGGCCGTTCACCGCGCTGTCGATATCGGCATCCTCGAAGACGAGGATCGGGCTTTTCCCGCCGAGTTCGAGCGTCGTGACGGCGAAATTGTCGGCCGAATTGCGCACGACGTGCCGCGCCGCATCCGGCCCGCCGGTGAACGCGATGCGGTCCACGTCCGGGTGGCGGGTGAGCGGGATGGCGCAATTCTCGGCGTCGCCGGTGATGACCGACACGACACCGGGCGGAAAGCCCGCCTCGTGGATCAGCCGGGCGAATTCCAGCATCGGCACGGGTGCAAGCTCGGACGCCTTCAGCACCACGGTGCACCCGGCAGCGAGGGCCGGGCCCAGCTTGGTCGCCGTCAGGAACATCTGGGCGTTCCACGGCACGACAGCGGCCACCACGCCGATGGGCACCCGTTTGGTGAAGACGTGCATGTCGGGCTTGTCGATGGGCAGCACCGCGCCTTCGATCTTGTCGGCGAGGCCCGCGTAATAGCGGTAATAATCCGCCACGTATCCCGTTTGCGCCGCCGTTTCGGTCAGGAGCTTGCCGCTGTCGGTCGTCTCCAGCCGCCCCAGCGTATCGGCATTGTCGGCGATCAGGTCGGCCAGCCGTGACAGCATGCGCCCGCGCGCCGTCTGCGTCATGTCGCGCCATGCCGGATCTTCAAGCGCCGCGCGGGCGGCGGCGACGGCGCGTTCGACGTCACCGGGTGCGGCGCAGGCAAAACTGGCCCATGCCTCGCCCGTGGCGGGATTGGTGGTTTCCATCCGCGCGCCGGTACTGCCTTCGCAGAATTCACCGGCGATGTAGAGCGGGTAATGGGGCAGGTCGGTCATCGGGGTGTCTTTCACTTGTCAGGCAAAGGCCGGCATCACGTCGTCGATGAACCGCGCCAGCGAGGAGCGCTTGCGGTCGTTCGACATCCCACTGTCGATCCAGAAGGAGAACTCGTCAAACCCGAGGTCCTCGTACCGCTTGATCCGGTCAATCACCTCCTGGGCGGTGCCGATAGTCAGGTCGCGGCGCATGGCTTCGGGGGACATCATCGGGTTGGCCGCGATCTCGTCATCCGTCAGGGGCGCGATCTGGCCCTGCGACACGGGGCGCTTGTTCTGGAACCACGCGCCGAAATAGCAGTAGAACCGGTTCAACTCGTCCGCAGCGCGCGCGGTGTCGTCATCGTCCGCTGCGACGTAGGTATGGTGCAAAAGCATGATCTTGGGCCGGGGTTTGCCGTGGTTGGCGACGGCATCGGAGAAACGGCCCATCAGCGTCTCGATTTCCTCGATCCCCTGCCAGAGCGGCGTGACCTGCACGTTGAAATCGTTCGCCACGGCGAAATCGTGGCTGGCGGGGTCGCGGGCGGCGATCCAGATCGGCGGGCCGCCCGCCTGAACCGGTTTCGGGGCCGAGGTGGTGGCCGGAAAGTTGAAAAACTCGCCTTCATGCGCGCAGTCGCCGTTCCAGAGCGCGCGCAACAGCGGCGCGGTTTCGCGCATCCTCTGCCCGGCTTCCCACGCATCCATGCCGGGGCGGAGGCGTTCGTATTCGAAGGAATAGGCGCCGCGCGCGATCCCCATTTCCAGCCGCCCGCCGGTCATCAGGTCGGTCGCTGCCGCTTCACCCGCCAGCTTGATCGGATGCCAGAAGGGCGCGATCACGGTGCCGGTGCCCAGCTTCACGTTTCGCGTGTGGTGGGCGAGGTCGACGATGGACAGGAACGGGTTGGGCGCGATGGTGAACTCCATCCCGTGATGCTCTCCCGTCCAGATCGCGCGCATCCCGCCGTCATCGGCCATGCGGCAGAGGTCGAGGAAATCGCCGTACATCTCGTCATGCGCCTGTCCGGCATCGCGGCGTTCCATGTGGGCGAAGAGCGAGAAGTCCATGGTCTAGGCTCCGGTGAAATGGCGGGTCAGAAGGGGAGTCAGCGTATCGGCATGGGTCATGGGCAGCATGTGCGCCGCCCCGTCGATCACGTGCGCCGTGCCGCCGGTCGCCGAGGCGAGCGCGCGGGACATGTCCGGGGTCGAGTTCGGGTCGTCCGACCCGGTGACGCACATCACGGGCGCCTTGATCGCGTGGAGTGGGACATCGCCCGCATCGTGATGCGCGAAAAGCGTGTAGGCCTGATTGTAACCGGTTGCCGGGGCGGCGCGCAGCCACCGCTCGCACGCGTCGCGGGCGGCGGAGGGCACGGCACCGAACCAGCGATCCAGCGGGGCAGAAGGGTCGGGGGGCGCGTCGTCCGACATGGCGGCGGCCCGCGCCCGGATCGCGCGGGCGGCATCGGGCGGGCGCTGGTAGACCGCGTTCACCGCCGTCACGGATCGCGCAAGGTGCGGATAGCGCGCCGCAAGATCGAGCGCGATCAGGGCCCCCATCGAATGACCCACGAGGTGTGCGGGGGTGTCCAACGCCTCTGCCACGCGGTCCGCGTAGTCGGCAAGCGCGGGCGATTGGCTGAACCCGGCGCTATGCCCATGCCCCGCCATGTCCGGTGCGATCACTGTATGGCGCGGCGCAAGGGCGTCGATCTGGGCGGCCCACGCCTCGGCCCGCAATCCCACGCCGTGCAGCAGCAACACGGTTGGTCCTTCGCCGTCGCGGATCGCGGCAAGCTGGCCGAAAGCGTCCCGCGGGCGGTCGCGCCATGTGGTGTCGGGTGCCATGCGGCAACCGTGCAAAGCGCGCCGGTGATTTACAAACGACGGATTGTCGGTCAGAGGTATTAGCAAAGCTAATGACAAGGTTGATGCTGTGGCGCGCGCCCTTCCCCCGCTGTCGTGGTTCCGCAGTTTCGAGGCATCCGCCCGGAACCTGAGCTTCACCGCCGCGGCAGAGGAGCTTGGCCTCACGCAATCCGCGATCAGCCAGCAGGTAAGGCACCTTGAACAGCGGCTGGGTGTCACCCTGTTCCAGCGCCAGCCGCGCGGATTGGCGCTGACGGACGATGGACGGCGGCTCTTGCCGTCGGTCGGGCGGGCCATCGACGGTTTGCGCGCCGCCACGCAGGCGTTCGAGGCCGGGCCGACGCAGGATCTTGTGACGGTGGCGACCTCGGTCAGCGTGGCGCAATGGGTGATCCAGCCTGCGCTGTCGGGTTTCCTGTCGGACCATCCTGACGTGCGCCTGCGCCTCGTTAGCACGATCTGGCCCGATGATTTCACCCGCGCCCTTGCCGATGTCGAAGTGCGGTTCGGCAGCGCCGCGCAGGTCGGCGCGGGGGCCGAACCGTTCGGGTCCGATCGCCTGATCGCGGTGTCGCGGTCGGGGGCACAGGCAGACCTTGAGCGATTGCCGTTGATCGAGGCGGTCGGCGTCTCCGCCGGGTGGGCGCAATGGCCCGACCCGGTGCCGCAAGCGCCGCGCGTACACGTGGACAGCTATGGCGCGGCGCTGGACCTTGCGGTGCAGGGGGTTGGGGCCGCCCTGACCTCGCAGCTTCTGGCCGAAGGGCCGATTGCACGGGGAGGGGTGCGGCGCATCGGGGAGACCGCGATGCCGGGGGTCGAGCGGTATTTCCTCGCCTGCCGCAGCACTGCGCCTGCTGCCCGCGCCTTCGCCGCGTGGTTGCAGGCACGCGCCTGATCTTTCACATTGCGCGCCATGCTCCGTTTCTCTGCCAATCTCGGGTTTCTCTGGGCCGACCGGCCCCTGCCGGAGGCAATCCGCGCGGCGGCACGGGCGGGGTTCGACGCGGTGGAATGCCATTTCCCCTATGCCGACCCGGTGGACGATATCCGCGCCGCACTGGATGAAACCGGTCTGCCGATGCTGGGCCTGAACACGCGTCCGGGCGACCGGGATGCCGGTGAGTTCGGCCTGTCGGCCCTGCCGGGGCGGGAGGAAGAGGCGCGCGAGGCAATCGACCAGGCGGTTGATACGGCTCTCGCGCTTGATGCCGGATCGGTGCACTTGATGGCCGGTCGCGCGCGTGGACCCGCCGCGCGGGAGGCGTTCCTGCACGCGCTGGACCACGCCGTGACGCGCATGCAGGGCACCGACCTGATGCTGCTGGTCGAACCGCTGAACGCGGGTGACGTGCCGGGCTACCACTTGGGCACCACGGCAGAGGCAGCAGACGTGATCCAATCGGTAAACGCGCCGAACCTGCGGCTGATGTTCGATGCCTACCACGTGGCGCGGACCGAGCGGGATGTCGTCGCAACGCTGAACGCCGTGGCGCCGCTGGTCGGACACATCCAGTTCGCCGACGCGCCGGGACGGGGAAGGCCCGGTAGCGGAACGCTCGATTTCGAGGGGTTTTTCGCGGCGGTCGCGGCGCTGGGGTGGTCACGCCCGATTGGCGCGGAATACCTGCCCGGCGGGCCGACCGGTGACAGCCTTGACTGGCACCGCGCGCAGCTTGCCGCGCGCTGACCGTCACCCGAATTGCGATGAAATGGTCGGAGTGGCGAGATTCGAACTCACGACCCCTGCCTCCCGAAGGATCGGGCCTGACCTTAAGTCTCTGTAATCATTGTTGTATAGTCTCATTTATCTGCTCCTTTGTTCACGTTTGTACCGATCTATTTCCGGATTTGATCCGGACATCAGATTGCGTCCGCTGCGCCTCGCTGGTGGTCCGGGTGATGATGTCCATAGTTCTTTTCGAGCGTCTCGAGGGTCATCCCGAGAAAGCCACAGGCGTCCCACTTGGGCGCGCCCTTCTGCATGAGCCAAGTTGCGCAGGTGTGCCTCAAGATGTGCGGCACGACTTTCCGGTCTCCGTCGGTCTCGAGACCAGCGGCTACAACGGCCGTCCGAAACGCACGTTTGATGTTCTGCAATGACTTTCCGCGATGCGTGATGACGAATTCGTCCTCAGGAAATCGCCTACGCCTGCGCAACAGGTATTTCCTCAGGCGCGCGGGCAACCTTGAGCTCGGGCGCTCTTTTTTGGTGCGTCGTCGACCGATCGGGTTCCAGTAGATGATGTTGCTGTCGAAATCGATGTCGGACCAGCGCAGGGACAGGATGGCTTCCTTCCGCTGGCCGGTCAGCAATCCGATCCGGAGAAACAGGGTCAAGTGTTCGGTCTTCGACTCCGTCGGCACACCGTCCTGCAAAGGACTGTCGAAGCTCCGCGACACCCGGATCAGCGTTAGCGCTTCTTCGCAGGTCAGAAAGCGGATGCGTCCCTCGGGCTTTGGCGGAAGCCGTACCGCGATCTTGCGCGTGATCAGCTGGTCTTCTTCGGCCCGCCGGATCGCGGTGGACAACAAGCTGAGCTCTCGCCTCAGAGTTCCGTCTTTGAGCCCCTTGTCGCCCCGACCCTTTCGGCGTTTCTGGCAGTACTCCTTGATGAGTGCATCGTTGATGTCGCCCACGGAGTACCCATCAAAAAACCGAATGATCGGCTTGGCAGCATTGGCCAGTCGCTCCGGGTCGGTGACGTCATCAAGCCGCTTCGCAAGGTAGTGCGAAATGGCGTCGGCAACATAGAATTCATGCGGCTCGACCGCACGCTCCGGCCTGAAGCGTCTCAGCTTCCATTCTGCGAAGTAGAGTTCAGCCTGGTCGCGATCCCCAGTGCCAGTCGAGTGCTCGCGGCTGCGTCTCCCCTCGGTCCAGTAGATGTACCAGTTGCCCTCGGACGGGCGCTTGCGGTCACGCTCGAGGCGCGGCGGGGATGATCTTCTTGGCATGCCTTCACCGTGAAATTGTCAACGTATCGCTCCCATGCGCCGGAAGGGATCTTCGGGTTTCGGCGTCCTGGGGCCGTATAGATGTGGTCCAGCATGTCCTCGCGGATCAGGTAACGCACATTGGACACCGGAATGCCGATGCGCTCGGCCAGTTCTTTTGGGGTTTCCAAGAGCTTTTGCACGTTTCGCCTCCTCAAACTTTGTGCTCACAAATCGAGGCAGGCGATTTCATTTTGCGTTCAGAATGAAACAAACATACGCTGATCTTACGTGAATCGAGCGCATTGCCGCGATTTATGGTCATATGTGATTCATATAACCAGCTTTGTGGTCAATGCAACCAATAAGAAGGTTGTGTATGACAGTTCCCGGCTTGGGGTACCGCCTTGCGGCTGTGCGAGGCGAAGCAAACCTCTCCCAAGAGGAGATGGCGCAGCGCCTCGGCACTAGTCGAAGCGCATACCAGTACTATGAGCGCGGCCAACGTGATTTGACGGCCTCCTTGCTGCTGAAAGTCTACGAGGAATTCGACGTCGATCCACTCTGGATGCTTGAGGGCGACACCACTGACGGCAAGAACCGCAGGCACGAACAGATCGCCGCCGCCAATCGAAAGATCGGCATCGCCGTTGAGCGCCGGATCATTGATCGCGGACTGACCGTGACCCCCGAAAAGAAATGGGACGCCATCGATTTCCTCTTCGATGAGTTCATGAACACCGATGTCCTGGCCGCAGGCGGCGAGGAACCGGACACCACGCGAATTGACAGCGTTTTGAGGTTGGTAAGCTGATGCTGGACGAAAAACTCCCCGACGACGTGAAGAACCTACGCCCACGAAAGCTACGGCTCAGCAAGGATGCGGAACGCCTGCTTGCAGGCGTCACCGAGGCAGAAGCCGACCCAAAGCGCCAACAACGGGCTAGTGGCTTGCGCCCAAACGCCGATAGCGTCAATGCCGCGCGCTGCGTTGGTTGTGGCCAGATCGAATACATCACGCGTGAGTATTGTCGCTGCGGGCACTACCTCGCTGGCCAGATCGAAGATGAATACCTCGCGTGGGAACAGAACCTGGCCGAGACGCATGAGCGTTTAGTTGAAGAGGCCGAGCAACGGATGAAGCCAGTCAGATGGGCCGCTTCAATTTCATTTCCGTTCCTACTTTGGCCGCCCCTTCAGCTCCTGCTGTATGGTGAAGGCATGCCATTTTCTACCTGGCTATGGATTATCCCTGGCGCGGCCATCTTGGGACTGTTTGCCGTGGCGGAAAAGCTCATCTCCGCAAAACGTGACGCCAGCGCCCTCGAAGTCCAAACAGCTTCATTCGAGGGCTTTCTGAATGAGCGGCTGCAGATGGGCAACGGCGCTAGTTTCCAGATGGGGGCGGAATGAACGGCCTCAGCGAACGAGATATTTGCAGCAAGTTCGTCACCCCGGCCCTTGTGGCAGCGGGCTGGAACCTGAATTCTCAAATCCGCGAAGAAGTGAGTTTGACGGCAGGTCGCATTATAGTTCGCGGCAAGCTGACTTCGCGCGGACAACAGAAACGCGCAGACTACGTTCTCTATCACAAGCCCAACATCCCGATTGCTGTAATCGAAGCGAAAGATGCGACGCACTCGGTGGGCGCAGGCATGCAGCAGGCGCTAGAGTATGCCGAATTGGTCGACGTGCCGTTCGCCCTTTCGACGAACGGTAGAAGCATCCTGATGCACGACAGGTCGGTTTCGGACGGCACCGTCGAACAAGAAATCTCGCTCCAAGAAATGCCTTCGCCCGAACAACTTTGGCAGCGTTACGCAGCCTGGAAAGGCATCGCGTCTGCGCAAAATCCTGTCATCAATCAGGACTATTTTGATGACGGTTCCGGCAAGGCCCCGCGCTACTACCAAACGCTTGCTGTCAACCGCGTGATCGAAGAAACAGCAAAGGGGCGTGATCGGCTTTTGCTCGTCATGGCGACGGGTACGGGCAAGACGTACACCGCATTCCAGATAATCTGGCGCCTCTGGAAGGCCGGTGCCAAGAAACGCATCCTGTTCCTTGCGGATCGCAACATCCTCGTTGATCAGACCAAGACGAACGACTTCAAGCCATTTGGCGGAGCGATGACCAAGATCAGCAATCGCCAGGCCGACAAATCCTATGAAATCTACCTTTCGCTTTATCAGGCGGTCACGGGAACCGATGAGGCGGCGAACATCTACAAGCAGTTTTCGCGTGATTTCTTTGATCTGGTGATCATCGACGAGTGTCATCGCGGAAGTGCCGCTGCAGACTCTGCCTGGCGCGAAATCCTCGAGTACTTTTCCAGCGCGACACAAGTCGGGCTGACCGCCACGCCGAAGGAGACAAAGGACGTCTCCAACATCGATTACTTCGGCGAACCGGTTTACACCTACTCACTGCGCCGAGGTATTGAGGACGGCTTTCTCGCTCCTTACAAGGTCATCCGTTATGACTTTGACAAGGACCTCACCGGCTACCGACCGGAAGCCGGAACGCACGACAGGTTCGGTCACGAAGTCGAGGATCGCATCTATAATCAGCGCGATTTCGACCGGACCTTGGTGCTGGATCGGCGCACGAAACTGGTTGCCGGCAAGATCACTGAACTCCTCAAAGCAACGAACCGGTTCGACAAGACAATCGTCTTCTGCGAGGACACGGAACACGCCGAACGCATGCGTCAGGCACTCGCCAATGCGAATGCCGATCTGGTCGCTGAAAACCATCGCTACGTCATGCGGATCACCGGAGACGATGCGCTTGGCAAAGCCGAACTGGACAATTTCATCGACCCGAAGGCCCGCTATCCTGTCATCGCCACAACGTCGAAACTGCTGACAACCGGAGTCGATGCAAAGACCTGCAAGCTGATCGTTCTCGATCAGCGCATTCAATCCATGACCGAGTTCAAGCAGATCATCGGGCGCGGCACGCGCATCGATGAAGAGCACGGCAAGCATTATTTTACGATCATGGATTTCAAACGGGCAACCGAATTGTTCGCCGATCCCGACTTCGACGGTGATCCGGTACAGATTTATGAGCCGGGCGCAGACGATCCACCGCAACCGCCCGATGACGACGATGTCCCAGTCTCGCCAGGCGAAATCGACGAAACCGATCAGCCTGAGATCATTGGGGGCGTGCTGGGTAATCCGTTTGGTGATGAACCGCCGCCGCGCAAGTTCTATGTCGATGGTGTCGAGGTGAATGTGCTGTCCAAGCGCGTCCAGTATCTCGGGCCCGATGGTAAGCTGATCACGGAATCGCTGCGCTCCTACGCCAAAAAGACACTGCAAAAGGACTACAAGACGCTAGATGAGTTCCTGCGTCGGTGGACCGATGCGGAGAAAAAGCAGGCAATCATCGAGGAACTGGAATCACTTGGTGTTTTGCTGGATGGGCTTCGTGACGAAGTGAAGAATGGCGAGACCTTCAGTGCCTTCGATCTCTTGTGCCATGTTGCCTACGGCCAGCCGCCGCTTACCCGCAAGGAGCGGGCCGAACAGGTCAAGAAGCGCAACTATTTTGCCAAGTACGAGGGCAAGGCGCGCGCGGTGCTGGAGGCGCTGCTCGACAAATACTCAGATGAAGACTTTGGGCCGCTGGAAAACGCCAAGGTGTTGCAGCTGAAGCCCTTCGATGAGATCGGCACCCCGGTTGAAATCGTGAAAGGTGTCTTCGGGGGCAAATCAGCTTATGAGGCGGCGGTCAAAGAACTACAGCAAGAACTGTATCGCGAGGGGGCGTAAGGCGTGTCGAATGTATCGGGAGTAATCAAGTCCATCCAGGACATCATGCGCAAGGATGCCGGTGTCGATGGTGACGCACAGCGCATCGGTCAGCTGGTCTGGATGTTCTTCCTGAAAATCCTGGACGACCAGGAAGAGTCGCTGATGTTGCTTAGCGACGACTACAAATCCCCGATCCCGGATCAACTGCGCTGGTCTACTTGGGCGACGGACCCGGAAGGCATCACAGGTGATGCGCTGCTGGATTTCGTCAACAACCAGCTTTTTCCGAAGCTGAAAAACTTGCCGATTGAAGGTGAGGAGCGCAACCGCGCGATCGTCATCCGAACCGCCTTCGAGGATGCCTACAACTACATGAAGAACGGCACCCTGATCCGGCAGGTGATCAACAAGATCAACGAGATTGACTTCAACAGCACCGGCGACAAGCATGCCTTTGGCGATGTCTACGAGCAAATCCTGAAAGACCTGCAGAGCGCGGGCAATGCTGGTGAGTTCTACACGCCCCGCGCAGTCACCCAGTTCATGGTCGATATGCTCGACCCGAAGCTGGACGAGATGGTGCTTGATCCAGCGTGTGGTACGGGCGGATTTTTGGCCCATGTGATGGACCACAAGTCAGATCATTACGTGCAATCGACTGATGATGCCGAGACCGTCCAGAAGACCATCTTTGGCGTGGAAAAGAAGGCGCTGCCGCATCTGCTCTGCGTCACCAATATGATGCTGCACGGTATCGAGGCCCCAACCAACATCGCGCATGACAACACGCTCTCCACGCCACTCAAGGACCACAAGTGGCGCGGCAAGGTCGATATCATTGTCACCAACCCGCCCTTTGGCGGCATGGAGGAGGATGGCATCGAGAAAAACGTGCCGCAGGCCTTCCAGACCCGTGAAACGGCAGACCTGTTTCTGGTTCTGATCATCGAATTGTTGAAGGAAGGCGGGCGAGCTGCCGTGGTCCTGCCCGATGGCACGCTGTTCGGCGAAGGCATTAAGACGCGCATCAAGGAAAAGCTGATGACGGAGTGCAATCTGCACACCATCGTCCGCCTGCCGAATGGCGTCTTCAACCCATATACGGGCATCAAGACGAACCTGCTGTTTTTTGAAAAATGCGAGCTCGACGGAGACAAGAAACCGAAAAATCCGACAAGCGAGGTCTGGTTCTATGAGCACCCCTATCCAGAAGGCTACAAGAGCTATTCAAAGACCAAGCCGATGCGAATCGAGGAATTCGAGGGCGACGGCAGCGAAAAGGCCTGGTGGGGCGATCTGAAAACGCGAGACGGCCGCAAAGTGAATGACCGTGCCTGGAAGGTGAGTGTCGAAGATATCAAGGCCAATGGGTTCAACCTCGACATTTCCAACCCCCATCTGGAAGAGGAAGGGCACAAAGACCCGGCTGAGTTGCTCGAAGCTTGGACCGAGAACCGCAAACAACTCGTTGCCACCCAAGAGAAGCTGAAAGCCGCTCTGGCTGAGGCGCTCACCAAGACTTCGGCTGCATGATGCATTGGGAGACCTTTCTCAGAGAGTTTGCTCCGTTAGCAAGTGGCCCCGGCGGGGTCCAGAAACTGCGTGATTTAGTGCTGCGATTGGCAGTGCGCGGCAAACTCGTGCCGCAGGATGCTTCTGAAGAGGATTCGAAAACGATTCTCGAAGAAATCGAAAACGAGGCAGATTCAGCCGTCAAGAAACGCATTGTCAAATACGCAATCCCCGATCCAATCTACCAGGTTCCTAGCAACTGGGTCTGGACGGCAATCGGTAGAATGAGCCGCGATTGGGGGCAAAAAGTCCCTGAAAAGCCATTTCAGTACGTAGATGTTGGCGGAATCGACAACCTCAAAGGTCAGATTGGTCAAAGTCTGAAACTGATACAGCCCGAAGACGCCCCGTCTCGGGCTCGCAAGCTCATCAGTCGCGGCTCGGTCATCTACTCGACCGTTAGACCGTATCTTAAGAACATCGCGGTTGTGAACCGCGAATTTGCGCCTGAAGCAATCGCAAGCACTGCCTTTGCAGTTGTGCATCCGCTCGGTGGCATCATCCCTGAGTATGTCTTCTACTATCTTCGTTCGCCTGAATTCGTCCGGCATGTCGAAGGCCAGATGATGGGAGTTGCATATCCAGCCATCAACGATGGCAAATTCTTCGCTGCCCCGATTCCACTCCCACCCCTTGCCGAGCAAAAGCGGATTGTCGCCAAGGTCGATGAGCTGATGGCGCTGTGCGACGAGCTAGAGGCACGGCAGGCGGAAGAAACCGGGCTGAAACGCACGGCCGCCGCCTCCGCCCTGCATCACCTGACCGAAGCCAAGACACCCGAAGAGACTGCTAACCGCTGGTCCCTCTTCGCTCCCCGGTTCGGCGAACTGTTCGACGATCTGGAGACGATCAAGACGTTGCGGGGCGCGATATTACAGTCCGAAACAGCGCCGGACAACGCTGCTTTGTGCAAAGTTGGAGAGGTGTGCGATATCCAGAATGGATACGCATTCAAGAGCAGCGAATTCGAGAAGAAGGGAATCCGGCTCGTTCGAAACATAAACATTGGGCACGGCCAAATCGACTGGACCGAGGCCGCATTTCTAGACTCCACGCGAACAAGTGAATTTGAAAGATTCCTGCTAAATGAGGGCGATGTCGTCCTTACTTTGGACCGTCCGGTAATCTCAACCGGCTTGAAATTCGCGGTAGTTACAGAAAATGACCTGCCGTCGCTTTTGCTACAGCGAGTCGCTCGGATTAGCCCAAAGCCTTTGGCCCTGGACCGGGCTTACTTTTGCTACTGGCTGCAATCGGCGAATTTTATCGACAAAATTGATCCGGGAAGAAGCAAAGGGGTGCCACACATCTCCACTAAGGAAGTAGCCAATCTGGAGATCGTCCTTCCACCCCTCGCTGAACAGAAACGCATTGTGACCAAGGTCGATGGGCTTATGCTGCTATGTGACCGGTTGGAGAAGCGGGTGCGCGAAGGAGATCGGCTGAACGCCGAGCTGATGGCCTCGCTTGTCCATGCGCTGACTGAGACTGACCCAGATGGCGGCGGCGCTGTGGAACCCGTGGGCTTGCAAGTGCCTGCGTCCGAAGTTGCCGCAACGAACCAGGCCAATCGGGAAACACCCGAGAGACCTGAGACGGAAAGCACGCTAGGCCCTGTGCGACCTGAGCTGGGAGTCCAAACCGCCCCGGATCGGGCACCGAGCGTCGATACCAAGTTCCAAGAGGCCGTGCTGGTCGCAGCCATCGTCAACACGTTCTTCCAGGCTGGCGGCGAACCAATCGGCAATTTCCGCCTGCAGAAGGCCGTCTATTTCGCTCGCCGCAGGATGGGCGAGCATGTGGACGAGATGGCCTATCTCAAGAAGGCCGCAGGCCCTTACAACCCGTCCATGAAGTATTCCGGCGGCATCGCCATCGCCAAACAGAAGAACTGGCTGCGCGAAGCGCGTGGCCGCTTCGGCTTCGGCCATGTGCCGGGACCAGACGTTGGCGAGGCAGGCGAATGGATTGACACCTACGGCTACGCTGCCCCGGCCCGCTGGGTGGCCGAGCATTTCCGCTACAAGAAGAACGAAGAATGGGAGACGCTCGCGACCGTCGATTATGCCATCGAGCACCTACAGGCGCACGGTATCGAGCCCGACGCCGCGCAAATCCTCCAATACATCGCCAGCGATTCCGAATGGCGCCCGAAGATCGACAAGCTGGGGCTAACTGAGATGTCGGTTGGAACGGCAATGCTTGAAGTGAAGGCGCTATTCAGCGCGCAAGGCGAGGGAGGCGCAGCGTGATCATATCGCCGTTGGAATATGCGCACGATTTTCAGAAGGTCTTTGGGCTAACGCGGCTGGCGACGACCCTCGACAAGGCAGAAGCAGCGTTGGAGACCCTTGAACCGGAAACCATCGACTACTGCAAATGCGTCATCGAGATCATCTGCAAGCACATCCTCTCTGAGCGGGGAGAACCCTATGAGGACCTCAAGCTGCCCAAGCTCGTCAAACAGGCCCTGGCATCATGCGGCTTCGAAAATGACGGGATTGCCGGCAACTTGTCCGGGATAGTCGGCGCTTTGGCTGAAATCCGCAACCGCACCAGCATCGCAGGACATGGCCAACACGATAGCCAGGAATTGCCGTCACAAACGGATATCCGCATCTTCGTCTCGATTTTCGAGAGCGTAATCAGCCTTCTCTGGCACGCCTTTAACAAGTTCAACATCGACCTGACCCTGACAAAGCTGCGCTTCGACATGATCGAACAACGCCTGGAGCTTGCCACGTTCAACGAGTCTTTGGACCTGACGACATCGATAGCCTACGATCAGGATGAAGGGCGTATCTATATTAACGGCAAGGAAGTGAGGCCATCTGAGCTTCTGTTCATTTTTGACCGGAACTCATACTCGGAGGAGCTCAAGAAGTTCCGGATTTCTGAGGTCAATTCTGAAGCTGTCGAAGTTGCAGAAAGCGCCTGATCGATGACTGGGCTCTCCCGTGAGCAATCCCGTTCGTTTCCCGATTCGTCCGTTGCGGGGACGCCTATTGAAACTCAATCGATGATCCGTCCTCATGCATCTCGGCGGCCTGAGGCGCTGCCAGGCGGCCAGCCCGACGTTCGCCGCTGGCGGTCTAGGTGCAACCGCCCAACCAGTCGAAGAAGAAATCTAGGTCAATTGTGGCAATGCATCTTCTTGAATCGCGCGCGTCGACATGGATTCCATAAATTCGGCCTGAAGGTGACTTGTGCGAATGCAAATTCCTTGTGCAGCAAAGACTTACGTAGCACCATAGACGCACGCGGAAAAAGCCATGGATCGATTGGCGGTCGATCAACGAACAAGAATGGGAATGATCATGACCGATCCAAATGACGCGGAAGCTGAAACTTCGAAGTTCATAGAAGACTTCGTGCAGCAGCACTGGGACGAGCAAGGTTCCGCATGCTACTTGAGTAACCTTGGCTTCAGGTTGAAGAACGATGTGCCCGAGAGCCAGAGGGTTATTGCCGATGGCCTTCACGAATTTCTTCGGCGAAACCCTGTAGTCAGAGTAGTCCAGCATCCTGAAATCCCTCAAAAGATCGGTGCAGTTCCATTATCCGTTGCGGTTCCTGACCAGATCGAAAATTTGTTTTCGAAGAAGGTAGGCTCAGGTTCCGATAAGAAATGGGGATCATATGAGCAGGTCTTCTGGGATGCGTTCATTAAGCCGATCGACGGCGAGGCCCGTTTTGTTTGTCTTGATGACACAGGATTCGAAGTTTCTGATGGGCAGGCTTCTGAAATGAAAGAGGGTTGTTACGAAATCACCCCGCAAGACCTAACAAAGGACCTCGTTGGGGCGACCATTTCGGAGCGTGTTGCGGCGACGCATGAAGCGATAAACGCTTGGTTGGAGAAGAACTCTCTCCAGCAAGAAGCGTTCTCAGCACCCAAGAAGAACCTTCGACGACGCGGTGGTGATCGGCTGGATGATTTCTTCAATGTGTTTGAGGGCTTGTCAGAAGATGACTTGTCCCGAATCACTATACCTTTGGACATCCTTTTTAAGTTAAACGCGAAGAAGTGAGTCTTGAACACTACATAGTTTTTATCGGAGCGAATGCGGCCTTATCGACGGAGCTCGGCTCAATAAGGGCTCGCATTGAGGGCGCTCGTGTTGTCGCACCAGCGGTGAAAAAGAAGCAGGTGGGCGCGACACAACCTGCTATCTTGCTGGCAATGAATTCACTTGTGGAGGAACTGGCGAAAGCTGAAAGCCACTCCGAGCCAGCTCGCTTGTCACTATGGCTGTACGAGCCCGAGAAGGCTGATCAGTTTCGCGAAGTCTGGAGCGCATTTGGGCATTCTGCATGGGTCGAAATGGTTCCCAGGTCTCTCGCAAACAAGATGCGGCCGACTAGGGAGTACGTTGAGAATCGGATCAATGCAGTTCGCCCATTGCTTCATGAGGTCTCAACCGCTGCTTATGCAAACAGAAAGACTTCACCGCTGCCCCTTCCACTTCGAAATTTCAGTTCGTCTATTACCAACGAACTCAAAACTTACTGGTACAATGACCTGGACGTTGGAAAATTATCAAAACAAATCAAGTCATTGAGGATGCGCTTTCGTCAGACGCGAGACAGGACCCTCGGTGGGTATGAGGATGACAAGGCGTTGATCTTTAAGCCGGCCAAAGACAATGAGTGCCACGGTATTGCTCATCCAATTGGGACTAGCGGCAAGGCTTTCGCATGCGGTCGATTTCGTTATGGCGTCGCATTGTTCCCTGGCTTTCACTATGACGTAACGGCTGCAAAATCGCCAACTTTAAAGGTTGATCTCAAGACTTCGTCTGGGTCAGTTCGCTCTTTGAAAGGTGAGAAGCGAAGCTACATCAATATTTTCCCAAATGATCACTTGCTGCCTGAAAAATAGAAAAACGGAGTATGAAACCATACTCCGTTTGGAATTACTCTGAGTTCCATGCCACGGATTCAACTACATCGTAGTCGATCGCCGAGTGCAGCAATCCAGCTTTTTGATCATAGCTGGCGCGGCACTTACGCGGTCCCCTCTAACTCGTTCAACTCAGAATCACGGTTAGAGCTTTCCGCCGGATAAGGCTGTTGAGAAGCTTATATGCTAAAAACAAAGGAAAAGTCAATGCCGAAGCCCGGCTCCACGCCACTTCTTAGACTACCCCTGAGCGCTCCGTCCATCTGATATGTATGCAGTACGGTAGAGCATTTCAATGCGTCAGCCCCCGGTCCATATCCCGATCCCGTACCTCTAGCTCTGTCTCAGCCTCTCTTCGGCGGCCTTCGCTAAGGTCAAGCTCTCGTTCAACCTCGCGTCCAGCGCGTTGTAGGTGGCCTCTTCGCTCAGCAAGCCACGCAACGCCTGCATTGACGCGATCTGCGAGCGTATGAGCAGCGTCGCGCAGCCCGCGATACCATCCAACTGGGCTTGCAGCCTCTTCGTCGAGCGCGCTTCCAAGCCGCTCAATTCCGCGGCTGAGGTTTCGCAGGCCGTCACCAACCGCTCGACGCAGGCGAGCAAGTCGCGCTCCAAGGCTGTCAGGGGCGTCGTCATTCATCTCTCCTCGATCTTGATGCAGATGACCGGCGTCCCGGCCAGCGTGCAGGTCTTCAGCTCGGTCCTGTCCGGGTCCAGCGTCAGCCAGGTCTGTTCCCCCTGCTCGATCCGCGTCAGGCCCAGCTCCGCCATCTCCGAGCGTGTCAGCAGGGCCGTCCAGAACCAACTCGCGGCCATCATCGAGGCGATCCCCGTCACGATCAGCCCCGAGATCACCCAGGGCGAGATCGTCAGCCAGCGCCTGATCTGTTCGGTCCGCGTCTCGAACAAGCTCCTGTTCTCGTTCAGGAAGTGGCGCGTATCGCTCTCGATGGTACGCTGCGCGTCGCTCGCAATACCCGTCAAATCGTTCCTGAAGCTCTCCAGCTGGGATGCCATCGAGGCGGCGTAGTCCTGGCGAATCGTGTCCAGCTCCGCGTTCAGCTTCTCGCTCAGCCGGGTCGGCTTGCCAGTCTTCATGGAAAATCTCTCCTTTCAGGCGCCAGCGTTCGCCGGTCTCGGGGTCTTGCGCGGTCAGGTAGGCTTTGCCCGTGCGGGGCAGGTCGAAACCCGCGTCGGTGAGCGCCTCGACCATACTGGCGCGATCCTCGATCAGACCCATCGATATCTGATCCAGGATCCACGCATGGAGCTCGTCGCGGCCTTGGGCGCGGGTCGGTGCCTCGATGGTGTCGCGGACTTCCTGGGCGCGCTCCAGTTCCATCGGATCGGCCCAGCCGTAGCGTTGGTTCATCAGGTCGCGCAGGCTGTCATAGGCGTCCTGGTAACCCGGTGGCGCGATGTTCAGGCTGCACCCGGTTGTCAGCTCGAGACGCGGGGTGCAGAAGTGCAGCTCAACACGGTCCTCGTGGCTATGACGGACCCAGAGCATGTCGTACTGCTCGCCGTCCAGCCCTGCGAAGGCCAACTCTTCGAAGGCGTCCATGACTGCGGCCTGCTGCGCCTCGCTCGGCGCATCCTCGGCGGCAAAGCTGATCACGCCCGCGCGGTAGGTCCACTGGTGGCGGCTGGCGTCAATCAGGGCCTCGGTGCGACTGGGGTCACCGCGCAACACCTCGGGCAAGGGATCGCGCTTCACGGTCTGGGGCTGGCCATCAGCATCGCGGACCAGGTCGCGGTTGCCGTCATAAGCCAGCACGCGCTCTGCCACGAGATAGCCAACCGGACCCGCACCCGCGCCCTTGCCGTTTGGGAAGAACTTGATCAGCACCGCCGCGCCTCTTCGAGGAGCTGGGCGAGCTGGCGTTCGATCACCAACAAGCGGCGGGCGACGGTCAGGCTGTCGAGGTCGGTGTGGCCCACTAGCATCGCGCGGTTCAGCCAGCGCGCAATCTGGTTGAGGTTGCCGCCGATGCGCCCCACGGCCAGCACCAGCGCCGGATCGACGCGCGGCACAGGCTTGCGGCGGCGCGCCTCCGTCAGGCCAAGCGCCTCGCGCAGGAGCGTCGCGGCTGGCAGGCCAGCGGCCTCGGCCTTGGCGCGCAACTCGGCCTTCTCAGTGGCCGTGCAACGGAAGACGAAGGTCTCCGTCAGCGGCTCCTTTGCGCCGGGCTTGCCCGCGCCGGTGGGGTTCGAAGGGGAGGCTTGCCGCCCCTCGCAAGGTCCCGTGTCATCCGCGCCAGCGTATGACATGGGTCGCCTTGCTGTTTGCTCAGATCGCATGGCGATGCTCCGCGTTTGCAGACGTCTCGCGGATCAAATCTCTGAGCAAATGGAGTTGATCTTGCCATTCCGGACTGCCGACTGGGGCTGGTGTCCGTGCTGGAAGCCAGAAGCCCAGGTGGTGCTCGTGCGCGGAAAGGGACAGGCTGCGTTCCAGCGTGGTCATGCCTTCCCTGGCCAATCTCTCGTTCCAATCCCGGACAAAGCAGATTCCCCTCGGGACGAAGACCAGCCGCTGGCCACCAGGGCTGCATTGCGAGCGCGTTCCGCCGGATTGCCCTTCATCGGGCAAATCCGGCGCGGACGCGCGCCCTCGTTCTTTTCTAAGTTCTTGTTCTCTGTTCGGGGGGCGATCCTGTCCCTCTTTCGCGGACAGGTCTGTCCCGCTTTGCGGACGGGATTGTCCCCCTTTGGCGCGGCTAAGCGGGACAACCTTGTCCCCCTCCCGGCGGCGATCCGTGGCCCGTTTCAGGGCCGCCTCGGTCGGACGATAGCGCGACGAGTTCCCCTTGTTGGTCCCGCGCTCGACGGTCATGTAACCTGCCGCCTCAACCTTGTTCAACGCCCGCTTGACCGACTTGGCGTGCTTGCCGATGGCCGCGCCGATTGTCTCGAAGGATGGGCGGCTCTCGCCGGTCTCATGGTCGGCATGTGCAAGCGCCAGGTAGAGCGCCACGCGCAGGGCGTTGTCGTCCATCTCATGGTCGGTGACCATCTCGAGCAAATATTGCAGCTTGATCTTGCAGAAGGGCAGAAGCTCAGACATCGGCCCCTCCCGCGATTGCGATCACGCCCGCGATCTGGTATCCATTCTGGGCAAACTTTTCGATTTGGCCGTTGACACGGGTGCCAGCCCAGTCAGCGGCCTTTCGGTTTCTGGGGCGAAGAGACTCGGGGAAACCCGCTTGAAAAGCCGCATAATCCGGATCAAATCCGGACCGGCCCTGAACAAGTGTCAGAACAACATGCGCTAAGTATCTGGAATTATTGGTCGGAGTGAGAGGATTCGAACCTCCGACCCCTGCCTCCCGAAGACAGTGCTCTACCAGGCTGAGCTACACTCCGACACCGGGGGGAGGTACTCTGCCCGTCGCGGCTTGGCAAGTCCCTGATGCAGCTTTCCACGGGTCTTGTCTTGCCTTCATGGTGCGGGCCCGGTTCCATGGGGTGACGGGAGATCGGGAATGCGGGTTCTGCTGTTCGGCGCGACCGGAACGATTGGCAAGGCGACGGTCCGCGCATTGATCGCGCCGGGCCACGAGGTGCTGTGCGTCTGCCGGCCCGGTTCGGGTGCGGACCTGCCTGATCGAGCCGAGCGTGTGGAGGCGGACGTGACCTCTGCCGCGTCCGTGAAGGCCGCGTTCGAGGCCGTGGGCAAGGTGGATGCGGTGATGTCGTGCCTCGCCTCCCGGACGGGATCGCCCAAGGACGCCTGGGCCATCGATCACGCGGCGCATGTCGTCATCCTGAAGAAGGCCGTCGCAGCAGGGGTGCCACGGTTCGTCCAGCTGTCGGCCCTGTGCGTTCAGAAACCCGCGCTTGCCTTCCAGCATGCCAAGCTGGCTTTCGAGGACCAGTTGAAGTCCAGCCCGCTTGACTGGACGATCGTGCGACCGACGGCGTTCTTCAAATCGCTGTCGGGCCAGTGGGACAGGGTGCGCGCGGGCAAACCGTTCCTTTTGTTCGGGGACGGGACGCTGACCGCGTGCAAACCGATCAGCGACCGTGACCTTGCGGCGTTCATGGTGGCCTGCCTCGACGATCCGGCGGCGCGGAACGCGGTGATGCCTGTCGGCGGATCGGGTCCGGCGATCACGCCGCACGCGCAGGCGCGGCTGTTGTGCGCGGCGGCGGGCGTTCCGGTGAAGACGCGAAAGGTGCCGGTTGCGATGATGCACCTGATCGTGGGTGGCCTGACGCTGGCGGGCAAGATCAGCCCGCGCCTTGCCGAAAAGGCAGAGCTGGCGCGGATCGGGCGATACTACGCGACCGAATCGATGCTGGTCTGGGATGGGGAGGCGGGCCGCTATGACGCGGAGGCGACGCCCGAGACGGGCAGCGACACGCTGGCCGGTCACTACGCTCAGATGGCGCGGGGCGAGGTCGGTGACGAGCGCGGCGCGCACGCGGTGTTCTGAGGATCAGTCCTCGGGCCGGTCGCGCGACCCGTTGAGGAAGGGAGAGATGCGGAAGGACGATCCGTATCCCCGCGCGCGGGTGCGCAGGACCGGCGTTTGCGACCCCGGCGTGCGGCCCTCCCGCAGGACGATGTAGAGGCCCGAGGCGATGATGATCCCCGCGCCGATCAGCGTCGGGCGGTCGATGGTCTCCCCGAACAGAAGATAGCCATAGCCTGTGGCCCAGAGGATCTGGCTGTATTGCATCGGCGCGACGATGGCGGCCTCTGCCCGCTTGTACGCCCCGATCAGCACCAGCCCCGCGCTGAACCCGAGGGCCGAGATCACGCCGACCAGCGCGAGGTCCTCCAGCGGCATCGGGATGTAGACCGCGGGCAGCAGCGCCGCCATCAGGATGAAACTGGCGATCATCGGGTAAAGCAGCAGCACGATGGAGCGTTCGTCGCGCCCGATCTTGCGCACGATGACGGACGCCGTCGCACCGAAGATCGCCGCGCCCAGCGCGGCGAGGTGGCCGAATGTCAGGTCCGTCACACCCGGCCGCAGGACGACGATCACCCCGGCAAGGCCCACCAGCACCGCCACGCCGCGACGCCACCGCACGGGCTCTCCGAGGATCGGGATGGCGAGCACGGTGATCAGCAGGGGCGCGGCGAACAGGATCGCGTATGTCTGGGCCAGCGGCAGGACGGAAAAGGCGTAGAACGCCAGCAACGCCGTGGCCACCGCGCAGGCGGTGCGCAAAAGCGTCCACCACGGGTGGACCGGCTGCAACGTGGCGCGGGACTGGTCGCGGATCAGCATGAACATGACCAGCGGGAAGGACAGCAATGTCGAGAAAAAGATGATCTGGATCGGGGAATAGACCCCGCCCAGCGTCTTCACCACCACGTCATGCGTGGCGAAAATGCCGAAGGCGATCAGCGCCAGCAAGGCGCCCCGAGCGTTCGGTCCCATGATGATACCTACAAATCCGTTTGCGGTAACAAGACCGCAGACAGACGGCCCCGGCAAGGGCCGCCTGTGCATGGCAGGGTTGCGTCTGGATCAGAGGCTGGCGTCGAGTTTCGCCAGAACCGCGTCACCCATTTCCGAGGTCGAAACAGGCGTGCCGCCATCGGCCTGCATCAGGTCGGCGGTGCGGACACCATCGGCCAGCACATCCTGCACGGCCTGTTCCAGCCGGTCGGCCTCGGCACCCTGGTCGAACGAATAGCGCAGCGCCATCGCGAACGACAGGATGCAGGCCGACGGGTTGGCCTTGCCCTGGCCCGCGATGTCGGGGGCCGAGCCGTGCACGGGTTCATAAAGCGCCTTGGGCCGGCCGTTTTCCATCGGTGCGCCCAGCGACGCGGACGGCAGCATGCCCAGCGACCCGGTCAGCATCGCCGCGCAATCTGACAGGATGTCGCCGAAGAGGTTGTCGGTATAGATCACGTCGAACTGCTTGGGCGCGCGCACCAGCTGCATCGCGCCGTTGTCGGCGTACATGTGCGACAGCGCGACCTCGGGGTAATCCTTTGACACCTCGGTCACGACGTCGCGCCACAGAATGCCCGATTCCATGACGTTGGCCTTCTCCATCGAGCACAGCCGCTTGTCGCGTTTCATCGCCAGTTCGAAGGCGGCGCGCGCGCCGCGCTCGATCTCGGCCTCGGTATAGCGCTGGGTGTTCACGCCCACGCGCATGTTGTCTTCCATGAAGATTCCGCGCGGTTCGCCGAAATACACGCCCGAGGTCAATTCGCGCACGATCATGATGTCGAGGCCGGACACGATATCGGTTTTCAGGGACGAGAAATCGGCCAGCGCGTCGAAACACTGCGCCGGGCGCAGGTTGGCGAACAGGTCCATTTCCTTGCGCAGGCGCAGAAGGCCGCGTTCGGGCTTCACGCTGAAATCCAGATCGTCATAGGCCGGGCCACCCACGGCCCCGAGCAGAACGGCGTCGACCTCTTGCGCCTTGGCCATCGTGTCGTCGTGAAGCGGCACGCCGTGCGCGTCATAGGCCGCGCCGCCGACAAGATCCTCGCTCACGTCGAAGGTCAGGCCGCGATTGGCACCGAACCAGTCGATGATCCGGCGGACCTCGGCCATGACTTCACGGCCAATGCCGTCACCCGGCAGGATAAGAAGCGAGGGGTTGGACATGGGGTGTCTCCGTCAAATGCGTCGCGGGATGCGGTAGCGGGGTGGCCCCTTGGGGTCAAGGCGGGGTTGGTCGGCTTGGGGGGGGGGCGGGGCGCCTTGCGCCGGTCGCGGTATCGGCTGTCCGGCTTGGGAGGCACGCCCGTGCATCGCGGGCATCACGCCGGATGAAAGCGGCTTTCGCAGGCCCGGAAAGAGTGTCATCTAACGGAATGGTTTTCCGCCTTGCAAACGACTCCGATGCATCCAGCATCGCCGCGATCTCGATCGAGGTATGGGTGGGTACATACCTCAAAAACGGCGTCAGCGCGTTCTTCGCGGATTACGCGCTGCAAGAGTTCACGGTCGAGAAAACCAGCCGGCTCATCCGCGATCCCGACCAGTTCATGCTGGTGTCCGAGAATTCAGAGGGCCTAGACGGCTTCATCAGGGTGTCCGCCAACAGCCCCGCGCCGGTATCCGGTTGTTCCGAGGTGGAGATTTCCACCTTCTACGTTCAACCAAGGCATCACGGCAAAGGCATCGGCACGTGTCTTTTGTCCGCGGCGCTCGACCACTGCCGCGATGCGTCGGTCGGCTCGGTCTGGCTGGCGACGAACGCGGAAAACGATCCCGCTATCGCGTTCTACCTCGCGGCGGGGTTCGAACATGTCGGCGAGACACATTTTCGCATCGGGGATCAAGGCTATTTGAACAACGTCTACCGGCTTTCGTTGCCCTGATCGGAAGCGTCGGGATCATCTCGCGAATTTGGCCCGGAAAGACCGCCCGTGCGGCGCACGCCGACCTTCAGCCCCCACTCAACACCGGCTTCAACCCCTCGGCCAGCATGTCCCACACCAGCCGGATACGGGGCGTGCGGCGCATGCCTTCGTGGGCGGCGAGCCATACCGGCAAGCCAGCGATGGGAATGTCGGGGAAGAGGTGCACCATTTCCGGGTCGCGCTGTCCGACATCGACCTGGGCAAAGCCCACGCCGCATCCCGCGCGGACCAGTTCCCAGTAGACAGGGTGCATGTCGCACCGGGTGGCGAACCAGTCGCGCGTCGCGGGCCAGCCCATGTCGCGCATGCCGCGGATGATGCGCTCGTTCTTGTCGTATCCGACAAGGTCCATCTCGCGCAGGTCGTCCATCGTTTCCGGCATCCCGACCCGGTCGAGGTAGGACCGGGTGGCAAAGATGCCGATCTGCAATTCGCCCATGTGCTGCGTGATGATGTCGAGCTGTTCGGTCCGGTACATGCGCACGGCGATATCGGCTTCGCGGAACAGCAGGTTTTCGGACGTGTCGGTGGGCACCAGTTCCACCGCGATGCCGGGGGCTTCCTCGCGGATGCGGGCGATGATCTGCGGCAGGTGATGCAGCGCGGTGAAGATGCTGGCGGTGATGCGCACCGTGCCTTCCAGCCGGTCCGACTGCCCGCCGGCGGCCAGCGCGATGTCCCGCATGGCGACCTGCATCGCGCGCGCCGGTTTCATCAGCGTCTCCCCGGCCGGGGTCAGCGACAGGCCGCGCGACTGGCGCTGAAACAGGGTCAGGCCGGTCTGCTCCTCGATCTGCCTGATCTGGCGTCCGACGGTCGGCTGGCTTGCGCCAAGCGCCCGCGCCGCCGCCGAAAGGGAGCCGGTTTCGGCCACGGCGAGAAAGGTTTGCACCAGCGACCAGTTGAGATCAGAGACACGCGCATCCATTCATTCATGAATACATGCTCTGCGGAATTGGGCAATTCCTATTCATTACTAATGCCGTCATTGTGGCCGGGAGATGTGAGGAAAGGACGGACCATGACGGGCAAAGTGTTGATCCTTGGCGGGACGGGCCGGTTCGGCCGCCACGCTGCCGAAGCCTTCTGGAATGCAGGGTGGAGCGTGCGCCTGTTCGACCGCGCGCAGGATGATCTGACCTCGGCGGCGCTGGGCGTCGACGTGATCGTGAATGGCTGGAACCCGCGCTATCCCGACTGGGCGACCGAGGTGCCGCGCCTCACCGAAGAGGTGATCGCCGCCGCGCAATGGAGTGGCGCGACCGTCCTGATCCCCGGCAACGTGTATGTCTACGGCGAAGGTTCGGATGCGACGCTGGGCACCGAAACGCCCCGTGCGGCCAAGAACCCACTAGGCCGGATCAGGATCGAGATGGAAGAGGCCTATCGCCGCGCGGGGGTGCGCACCATCGTGCTGCGCGCCGGCGATTTCATCGATACCGAGGCGTCGGGCAACTGGTTTGACATGGTCCTGACCAAGCATCTGGCGCGGGGGTGCATGACCTATCCCGGTGACCTCGACACCCCCCATGCATGGGCCTACCTGCCCGACATGGCCGAGGCCGCGGTCGGGCTGTGCGCGATGCGGGATGACCTGCCGGACTTCGCCGACATTCCCTATCACGGATACACGCTGACCGGTCGCCAACTGGCCAAGGCGCTGTCCTGCGCGTTGGATCGCCCGGTCAAGGCGCACCGGATGTCGTGGCTGCCGCTTCGGCTGATGGCGCCGGTCTCGCCGATGATGCGCGCGCTGTGCGAGATGCGGTACCTGTGGGACATGCCGCACGCGCTTGACCCCGAACCGCTGGCAGACCTGCTTCCCCGGCATCGGCCCACGCCGCTGGTCGCCGCGCTGGCATGTGCGGTCGGGGTGGACGGGCCGCGCGCGGCGAATGTGGCCGGAGGCGCGGTGCCGGACGCGGCCTGAGGCCGCCCTCACCACTCGATGTCGACCCAGACGGGAAAGTGTCGCGACCGTTCGGATGGCGGGGCATCCTCTGGCCACGCAACACCGCTGCCGGTGACGCGCAGGTCCGCCGATGGCAGGACATAGCTTGTCCGCAGGTTTCCCGGCACGGGATCCCTGAAATCGGCATTGTCCCGCGCGGGTGGGCCGCGATGCTCCGGATTGGCCGCCGCCAACCCGCCCGGACCTTCCGGGGCAGGGTCCTGCAGGCGCGGATCGGCAAGCAGGGTCGCGATGACCTCGCGCCGTCCGTCCCCGTCGAAGGGATCGAGGTTGGCGTTGCCGATGATCGTGAATGGCGGGCGCGGGGCTGTACCGACCGCACCGTCCAGAACGTGCTGCCACAAGGCGATCTCGTCGGCGTTGCGCAACCCGTTGCGGTCCTCGGGCCCGTCGAAAACCGGGGGACCGGCAGCAAAGGCCAGAAGCGTCAGGGTGTCATCGTTGACCGTGACCGGGACGATCCAGTGCCCGGAATGGGACAGCCGCAGGATGTCCTGTGCCTCGGGACCGAAATAGTCCATCGGCATGCGCGACCCCGGCACGTCGCGCCAGAGGAGACCCGACAGGTCGCGCACGTCCGCCGTGGCGATGGGGTGACGGGACAAAAGCGCCATGCCCGCCTGTCCCTGGAACCGTCCGAACCCCTGCGCGTCGCGTCCCTCCCCGAACCGCCCGTTGCGATCAAGGTCCAGCCCGGTTGGCACGCCCGTGTTTGGAGGAAGTGCGAACAGGTGATCGTAGCGCCAGCCGCTCTCTGCCACCGCATCGCGCAGCGCGGTCAGCGCGAAGAGGTCGAGATCGAAATCGATCGAGGTCAGCAGCAGGATGTCAGCGCGCAATTCGGCGATCTGGCGGATGGCCGCGTCCGCCTTGCCGCGCTGGATGTCACGGATCAGAACGCCGGGACCGTCGCGCGACAGGGGTGCGTGCCAAGTGGCGATGCGAAGACGTTCGGCAAGCGCGGGCACGGCGCACAGCGCCAGCGCGACGGCGACGATCAGGCGTGCGCCGCCTCTTCGGATTGCGCGTAGGTTTCCTTGCGCTTTTCCTCGATCAGCTCGGCGACGCGACCCATCGCGATGCCGCGCATGATCATCGAGGAAGGAAGAAAGGCCCATGCGGTCGTCGTCCAGATCAGCGTCGAGGGATCGGCCAGCATCATCGGGTCGATCAGGTTCGACGTCAGCTTTACCACAGCGGGAATAAGGAAGGGCAAGAGCAACCCGAGCGCGATATTGATACTCGCGTCACGCTTGAGCCGGTGCAGCACGTCGCCGCCTGCCGTGGGGTCGAACAGCGGAAGGTTGATCCAGACGTTGAACGCGCCGGACCGGACCGGCCAGTCCAGCACCCGCACCGACACGATGAAGGACATCAGCAGGACGAGCGAGGCGATGTAGCTGATGCTCGCCGCCGCGCGAATGTCGAACAGCAGCCACGCGGGCGCGCTGTCGGGCATCATCAGCACGACAAGCCGCACCGGGGAAAACGGGAAATCGAGCGCCGATCCAAGGATCGTCCCGATGGAATGCATCGCCTGCGTTGCCTGTGTCGGCGCGATGTCGTGCTTGGCCATCAGCGTCAGCGCCAGCAGCATCGTGGCCACACCGAAATACCGCAACCTGTTGTAAGGCGGCGCATTTCTGAATTCGACGATGCTGGGCGATTCCGAGTAGTACTCGATGAAGATCAGCACGGCGGCGATGATCGCGGCCATGGTGACAAGGAATGAGGGCTCGGTGCCGGCAGGCGTCAGGAATGCGGAAGGTGCACAGATGATAAGGGCCATGAGAATAGCCCGGCTTAACGCCCCGATGGTTCGCGTCACGCGCACTCTTGCCCCCTCAAACTGGCCCGTCGCGATACCGTGCCGCGACCGTGTTCCAACTTGATCCCGCCGTTTGTGGCGGATTGCCTCATTCTTGCCCAACTTTTGCCCTCTTTCGCCAAACCGGTAAAGACGCCATTCAGGCTTCGCGCGATTTTGTGGCGGTTTGAGGGAGGGAGTGGTGCGAGATTACATCAATGTCGCGACGAAAATGCCGCGCCAATGTGTAATAAAAGAGGCCCGCCCGGTGTGGGCGGACTTTTTCTTGTTGTGAAACTTGATCTTACGCCCAGGGGCGTTCCGCCGCGGCCTTGGCTTCGAACGCGTCGATGGCCGAGGCCTTCTCCATCGTCAGCCCGATATCGTCGAGCCCGTTCAGCAGGCAATGCTTCTTGAAGGCGTCGACTTCGAAGGCGAAGACAGCCCCGTCGGACGAGGTCACGGTCTGCGCTTCGAGGTCCACGGTCATGCGCGCGTTCGCACCCTTCTCAGCATCTTTCATCAGGACGTCCACCGCCTCTTTCGGTAGGACGATGGGCAGGATGCCATTCTTGAAGCAGTTGTTGTAGAAGATGTCGGCGAACGAGGTGGAGATGACCGCCTTGATCCCGAAATCCTTCAGCGCCCACGGCGCGTGTTCGCGCGAGGAGCCGCAGCCGAAGTTGTCGCCGGCGACGATGATCTCGGCCTCGCGGTAGGCGTCCTTGTTCAGAACGAAATCGGCAATCTCGTTGCCGTCCTGATCGTAGCGCATCTCGTCGAACAGGTTCACGCCCAGCCCCGACCGCTTGATCGTTTTCAGGAACTGCTTGGGGATGATCATGTCGGTGTCGATGTTCATCAGGGGCATCGGCGCGGCGATCCCGGTGAGCGTTTCGAATTTGTCCATTTGGTCCTCCAGTGTGCCGTTCCGGCACGTCGGTATTACGTCGGTATTGCGTCGATGCGGTCAGGCCGGGCGGTCAGCGCACACGACAAGGCCGTGCCCCGGCAGAGGGGCACGGCCTGTTTGTTCAGGATATGAGGCGTGGTTACGCGGGCGTTTTCGCCGCAGCGTTCTGCGCCTGCGCGTTCAGTTTTTCCGGCACCGGGCGCATCAGGATGAGCGCCACGCCGGTCGAGATCAGCTCGATCGCCAGCATGATGCCCGGCACGGTGGCCGCCGCCGTGAAAAGGTTGAACGCGATCAGAAGGGCGAGGCCCACGGACAGCACGCCCGACACGACCAGCATCCAGACCGAATCCGTCTGGCGCCGTTGCCACGCCAGCCACAACTGCATCAGCCCGGTCGAGAAGAAGAGCGCGCCCAGAACGATGGCCAGCGACAGCATGCCCGACAGCGGGTTGATCAGGAACGAAAGGCCCAGCAGCACGGCGAGGAGGCCGAAGCCCGTGTTCCACCAGCGATGCTCGGTCGTGCGCCATGCCTCGACGCCGTGGAAGATCCCGGCAAGGATCAGCGTCCAGCCCACGATCAGCGTCGCGGTGAGCGAGGCAAGCCCCGGAAGCACCAGCGCGAACACCCCGCCAATCAGCAGGATGATGCCGGACAGGATCATCATGATGCGCGTACCCATATCGTTCCTCCGTTCGGATGGTCCGTTCGGAAGCGCAACGCGCGATATGGGTGGCGGGTTTCATGCCGAGTCGTCCCGGTCGGTCTGTTCGACAACGATGGCGGCGGCCTTGAGCACTCGGCTGGCCGTGACAGACCTGTGTGCCGCAGGGACCAACGCACCGCGCAGCACTATGCGGTTCATCAGACCTTGAGCGCGGGTCAGTGTGAGGCCGAGGCGCGAGGCCAGAGCCCGCGCGGACAGGCCACCCGAGGTTTGCGCCTGCTGAACCGCCAACCCGTAGAGCAGGCGGTTATAGCCCGCGTACCCGGCAGCCGCCCGCGCGCCGGCACGCCGCCCGACCCATGCACCGGGCAAGGCGGGCGCAAGGGCCGATCCGGCGATCATCGCAAGGAGTGAGCGGCGTGTGGGCATCGGTTTCCCTCTGGGTGCGCCGGGCCGAAGCCCGGCAAGTGCGCTTACATCATCTCGCGCACGTCGGTCAGTTTGCCGGTCACCGCCGCTGCCGCCGCCATCGCGGGCGACATCAGGTGGGTGCGGCCTCCGCGACCCTGACGGCCTTCGAAGTTACGGTTCGACGTGGCCGCGCAGCGTTCGCCCGGCTGCAGCTGGTCGGGGTTCATTGCAAGGCACATGGAACAGCCCGCAAGCCGCCATTCGAAGCCCGCATCGCGGAAGATGTCGGCGAGGCCTTCCTCTTCGGCCTGCGCGCGGACGAGGCCTGATCCGGGCACGACCATCGCGCGTTTCACGGCGACCTTCTTGCCCTTGAGGATCGCGGCGGCGGCGCGCAGGTCCTCGATCCGGCCATTGGTGCAGGAGCCGATGAAGACCGTGTCGATGGCCACGTCCTCAAGCGGCGTGCCGGGCTTCAGCCCCATGTAGTCGAGCGAACGCTGTGCCGCGTCGACCTTGCCGCCTTCGAAATCCGACGCGGCGGGGACCGCGGCGGTGATGGGCAGAACGTCTTCGGGCGAGGTGCCCCATGTCACGACGGGGGCGATGTCTTCGCCCTTCAGCGTGATGACCTTGTCCCAATGCGCATCGTCATCCGAGAAGAGAGTGCGCCAGTACGCTTCCGCCGCTTCCCATGCCGCACCCTTGGGCGCATGCGGGCGGCCCTTGCAGTATTCGAAGGTCTTTTCGTCCGGCGCGATCAGGCCCGCGCGCGCGCCGCCTTCGATCGCCATGTTGCAGACTGTCATGCGGCCTTCCATTGACAGATCGCGGATCGCCTCGCCGCAATATTCGATGACGTAACCTGTGCCGCCCGCCGTGCCGGTCGCGCCGATCACGGACAGGGTGATGTCCTTGGCCGTAACACCGGGGCGCAGTTTGCCCGTGATCTCGACCTTCATGTTCTTGGACTTCTTCTGGATCAGCGTCTGCGTGGCCAGAACGTGCTCCACCTCGGACGTGCCGATGCCGTGCGCCAGTGCACCGAAGGCGCCGTGGGTGGCCGTATGCGAGTCACCGCAGACAACGGTCATGCCCGGCAGCGTCCAGCCCTGTTCGGGGCCGACGATGTGCACGATGCCCTGCCGCACGTCCGTGACGGGGTAATAGTGAATGCCGAAATCCTTGGCGTTCTTGTCGAGCGCCGCGACCTGGATCGCGCTGTCCTCGGTCATGTTGGACGGATCCTCGCGACCCGCCGTCGTGGGCACGTTGTGGTCCGGCACGGCAATGGTCTTTTCCGGCGCGCGCACCTTGCGGCCCGCCATGCGCAGCCCCTCGAAAGCCTGCGGCGAGGTCACCTCGTGCACGAGGTGGCGGTCGATATAAAGCAGGCAGGTGCCATCTTCGGCTTCGTGGGCGACATGGGCGTCCCAGATCTTGTCATAGAGCGTTTTGGGGGACATGGGTCCTCTCCCGTGATGTGGCGATGGGTATGGGCTGGTCGGATCGGGGGATTACGCGGCAAGCCGCGCGGTGACCGCGTGGGCGGCCCCGAAGAAGCGTTCGCGCAGGCGGGCGCGGTCACCCATGTCGATCCGGAACATCATGGGCGCAGATCATACTTCGCGCACGCCGCCCCTTCAAGCGGGCAGTGCGGCAAGCCGGGTCACTGTGCGGCGACCATCGCAAGCAGCGCGGATTTGAGAGTGGCAAGGCGTGCCAGCACCTGGTCGCGATTGTCCGAGCCGTATTTGGCGTTGATCGCCGAGCTGTAGAAGAAATCCGCGACGCCTTGAGGGTCGGCGACATCGGCATCACGAAACATGGTCGCCAATACGTCAACCCAGTCGGCGCGGGCGGCGATCATTTCGTCCGGGGCGGTGGCCGCCATTTCATCGACCAGTTCGGCCATTTCCGGCTGCGTCGTGATCATGTCGTAGATCGCGACGGGGACGGCGGTGAAAAAGGCGTCGATCCGCTCATCCAGAGTGTCGACCTGTTTCCACGCATCGACAACCTTGTCCTGCATCGTGACAGTCACATGTTTCACGACGGCGCGCAGGATATCAGGCTTGCTGTCATAAGTGTTGTAGACCGTCGCGCGGGCGACCTTCGCCTCGCGCGCGATGTCGGTCATCGTCGTCTTGGCATAACCGTACCGCGAGAAACATGTCAGCGCGGCGGTCAGGATCGTGTCGTCGTGGCGCGCCATGCCGCACCTTTACAAATCGGCGAAGTGATGTAAATTGTACCGTAAGACTAATTTTGTCCAAATATCTATTTCACCACACCAGCAGGGCCCCGCGCCCGTCAGGAGAGACGGATGAAATTGACTGTGAACGGACAGGCCCACGAGGTGGATGTCGAGGACGACATGCCGCTTTTGTGGCTGTTGCGCGACGAACTTGGCGTGACGGGTGTCAAGTATGGTTGCGGCATCGCGCAATGCGGCGCCTGCACGGTGCATGTCGACGGCATGGCCGTCCGCTCGTGCCAGGTCCCGGCGGCGGCTGTGGACGGGGCCGAGGTCACGACGATCGAGGGGCTGGGTACGCCCGACGCGCTGCACGCGGTGCAGGCCGCGTGGATCGACCAGCAGGTCGCGCAGTGCGGGTACTGCCAGTCGGGCCAGATCATGCAGGCGGCGGATTTGCTGGACCGCATCCCCGACCCCACGGATGAAGAGATCGACCGCGCGATGTCGGGCAACCTGTGCCGCTGCGGGACCTATCCGCGTATCCGCGCCGCTGTGAAGCTGGCCGCCACCAAGCTGCAGGAGGCCTGAGCCATGGGAGCCGTCAAGACCTTCACCCGCCGTGCCTTCCTTGTCGGATCGGTCGCCATTGCCGGGGGCGTCGCCTTTGGCACCTACCTCGTGCGCCGCGATCCGGCGAACCCGCTTGCCGATGACCTTGCCGCCGACGAGGCGACGTTCAACCCGTGGGTCAAGATCGGCAAAGACGCCATCACGCTGATCACGCCGCATGTCGATCTGGGGCAGGGCTCTGCCCATGCGCAGGCCATCCTGATCGCCGAGGAGATGGACCTCGAACCCGGCCAGTACCGCACGTCTTTCGGTCAGCCGTCGCCGGCCTACTGGAATACCGCCCTTGCTGCGGAAAGCGCGCCTTTCCGCCAGACTGATACCAGCTTTCCGGCACAGGCCGCGCGGCAGGCCATCGGGGCGCTGGGCAAGGTGCTGGGGCTTCAGGTCACTGGCGGGTCGTCCACGATGCCCGACAGCTACCAGAAGCTGCGCGAGGCCGGCGCGGTGGCGCGCGAAACGCTGAAAAAGGCGGCGTCCGTGGAAACCGGTATCCCGGTCGACAAGCTGGCCACCCGCGCGGGTGCGGTCGTGCTGCCGGACGGGACCGAGCTTGCCTACACGTCGCTGGCCGAGGCCGCTGCGCGGATCGAACCCGCGCGCGACGTGCCCCTGCGCGATCCGTCGACCTACCGCCTGATTGGCAAGCCGACGCAGCGGGCCGACATCGTGGCGAAGTCCACGGGGACGCTGGACTACGGCATCGACCTGTCCATCGACGCCATGGTGCACGCCGCCGTCCGCATGTCGCCGCGGCGCAGTCCCGTTGAACGCCATGATGCCGAAGCGGCGCTTGCCATGCGCGGCGTTCAGGGTGTGTACGAGGTGACGAACGGTCTTGCGGTCGTCGCCGACAACACGTGGCGCGCGATGAAAGCCGCCGCGGCTCTGGACGTGACATGGGCCCCGGCGCCTTACCCGGCGGAGCAGGCGGATCACTGGGCCGAGGTGGAGGCCTCCTTCACCGAGGACCGGCTCGACCAGGAGTGGCGGAACGACGGTGACGTGACCGCCGCCACCGGCGACGTGGTGGAGGCCGAGTATCGCTGCCCCTACGCTGCGCACCAGCCGCTTGAACCGATCAACGCCATCGTCCGCGTCACCGACGACACGGTCGAGGTCTGGTCATCGCACCAGATGCCGCGCTTCCTGCAACAGCAGGTCGCCGGCGTGACCGGGCATGACGCGGACGCGGTGATCTTTCACAACCAGTATGGCGGCGGGTCGTTCGGTCACCGGCTGGAGTTCGACAACATCACGCTGGCCGCCGAGATCGCCAACCAGATGCGCGGAACGCCCGTGAAGCTGACCTTCAGCCGCGAAGAGGATTTCGCGCAGGATTACGTGCGCCAGATCGGCATGGCGCGCGGGTCGGCGCGGGTCAGGGACGGGAAGGTGGACGCGGTCGACCTGCAGGTCGCGACGGTGTCGGCCTCGACCTCGCAATTCGGGCGGCTGGGCATGGCCATGCCGGGACCGGATGCGCAGATCGTGGCGGGCGCATGGAACGCGCCCTACGCGATCCCGTCCTTCCGGGTGCGCGGCTACCGCGTGCCGGAACTCGCCCCGTCCTCCTCGTGGCGATCGGTCGGTGCGGTCACGAGTGGGTTCTTCATGGAAAGCTTCCTTGACGAGGCGATCCACGCAGCCGGTGCGGATCCGCTGGAAGAACGGTTGCGCCTGTCGGACTGGGACGTATCCCGCAAGGTGCTGGAAGCCGTCGGAGAAATGTCGGACTGGGGCAGCGACCTTGGCCCGAACAGGGGCAGGGGCCTTGCCATGGTCGAAAGTTTTGGCGTGCCGACGGCAGAGGTCGTCGAGGTGACCGCAACCGAGCGCGGCATCAGGATCGACAAGGTCTTCGTCGCCGCCGACGTGGGCCGCGTGGTCGACCCGATCAACTTCGAGAACCACATGCAGGGCGGCGTCGTCTGGGGCCTTGGCCACGCGATGAACGCCGAGATCACCTATCGCGACGGCATGCCCGAGCAGCTGAACTACCACGCGCATGAAGGCATGCGGCTGTACCAATGCCCGGAAATCGAGGTACGCGGGCTGGAAAACAACGACGTGGTCAAGGGCATCGGGGAGCCGCCGACACCGCCCGCCGCCCCGGCGCTGGCCAACGCGATTTTCGCGGCCACCGGAAAGCGCCTGCGGTCGATGCCGTTCCATTCACAGATCGACTTCGTTTGAGGAGGCCCCGATCATGAAAAGGTACCTGACCGCCCTCACCCTTGCCGTCGCCATGCTGACCACACCCGTGTTGGCCGAAGGTGAACACGGGCTGACCGTCACCGCTCCCGACCCGGTCAACGTGTCCCGCAGCGCGGGACTGGCGGCGTGGGACAGGCTGCACGAGGTCTTCGTGCATCCGCGGTGCGCGAATTGCCACGTCGATGCCGAAGGCGTGCCGATGTGGACGGGCCCGTCCTATGGCGCGCCGGGACCGCATGGCATGGCCATCGTGGCCGGCGAAAGCCGCATCGGGGCGGAAACGCTGCCGTGCCAGACCTGCCATGTGACCTCGACCCAACCCAACACGGTGGCGCATGCCGCGCCGCATACCGGGATGGAGTGGCAACTGGCCCCGGTGGAATTCCAGTGGGTCGGCAAGTCGCCGCAGGACATCTGCGCCCAGGTCCGCGACCCGGACCGCAACGGCGGACGCGACGGGGCGGGGCTTGTCGAACACATCCTGCACGACGCGGCCGAGACGGGGTTCATCACATGGGGGTTCAATCCCGGAGGCGGGCGCGAACCCGCGCCCGGTGACCTGCAATCCCACCTCGACGACACCATCGCTTGGGTCGCCGCGGGTATGCCCTGTCCGGAGGACGGCCAATGACCGACATGCGCGGCCCCTACGCCCCCGCCGCTCTCTTCATCGCGCTCAGCGGCGTGTTGCACCTTGTCGCGTTGCCCTTCGGCGCGTGGGAGGCGTTCGGCCTGATCTTCGTCGCCATTGCGGTGTTCTATGCCGCACTTGCCTGGGGGCTGGTGCAAGGCTGGCGCTGGGTCGCGTGGCTCGCGTTTTTCTGTATGCTGATCGGCGGGATCGGAGCCTTTTCCGAAACCTTCGCCCGCATCCCGGCATGGCCCCACTGGGCGATCCTTCTGGCCGATGCCAGCGCGGCGGTCCTGCTCTTCCGCGCCCTTTGGTGGCCCGCCCACACCGTCTGAGCGGGCGCACAATTTTCGTACGAAAATTGTGGCCGCCTCAGATCACCGCCTTTTCGATGATCGGAGCGTTCCGCGTGATGCGGTCGTAGTTGAAGGGCGTCAGGTCCAGCGACCGGTATGCGCCAAAGGTCAGCCACTCCGCCGTGCCCCGCCCCATCGCGGGCGATTGCTGCAACCCGTGGCCGGAAAAGCCGTTGAGGAAGATGAAGTTCTCGACCTCCGGGTGCGGTCCCATGATCGCGTTCTGGTCGAAGGTGTTGAAGGCGTAATGCCCCGCCCATTCGGTCACCACGCGGATCGCCTCGAATTGCGGGATGCGGGTGGCGATGATCGGCCAGACATGATCCTGCCAGCGCGCGTGATCCATCGCGAAATCATCCGGCTCCACCGCCGGGTCCGGATCGGCAGGGCAGCCCGCCAGGTAGGTCGTCGGCCCGTCTTGCCGGAAATGCACGCCCGACGGATCGATGGTCAGCGGCAGATCCTGATCGAGAGGTTTCTCGGCCGAGAAAATCCACGTGAACCGCTTGCGCGGCTCCACCGGCAGATCAACGCCCGCCATTGCCGCAGTCCGCGCACCACGCGGGCCAGAGGCGTTCACCACCTGCCCGCAGGACACGACCTCGCCACTTGCCAGCGTCACGCTGTCGATGCGCCCGCCGGTGCGGGTGATCGCGACCACCTCGTTCTGAATATACTCGACGCCCCGGTCACGGGCCGACCGTCGCCACCAGTCGAACACGGTGCCGCCGTCCCAGTAGCCTTCGTCCTTGCGGTTGATCGAGCCCAGCACGATGTCATCAACGTTGTAGAACGGGTACCGCGCGGCTATTTCGTCCGCCGTCAGCAACTCCGTCTCGGCCCCGGCGGCCAGTTGCACCTTCTGGTTCTCGCGCAGCGTCGCCGCGAACCCCTCGGTGTCGGCAAGGTACAGGTAGCCATAGCTCTGGATCGTCTGGTCCGGTACTCGGTCGTCCCCGATCCGGTCGCGCAGGTTCGTGACGAAATCGGCGGCGAACTGGCTGATCTGCACGTTCAGCGTTTCGGAAAACTGCTGCCGCATGCAGGAATTGGTGTGGGCCGTGGAGCAAGCGGCATAGGTCATGTCCCGCTCCACCACCAGCACGCGCCCGTCGAAATCCGGTGTCTCGGTCAGGAACCACGCGGTCGACGATCCCATGATCGCGCCGCCGATGATGATGACGTCATAGGTGTCGTGCCGTGGTGCCTGCATCGTCATTCGTCCCCCGCCTCGGCCCTGGCCTGAATCTCCGAGATGGTGGCGGGGTCGATGCCGTAAGTCGATGCGGCAACTTCGGCAGAGACATAACCCCGCGCAAGGTCCCGCCGCACCGCCGCCGGGTCGCGTCCGGACGGATCGCCATGACCCGCGCCACCGGGGAAGGCCATCAGCACCCGCGCCCCGTGCGGCACGAACTGCTTGCCCTTGCCGCGCATCGCCTCGCCATCCGACCGGGCGATCGTCGTCGCGCCCCCCGGCGCGCCTCCGCGCCGCCCGCGTGCCGGATGATGCACCCGGTCGAACATCGCCTGGATATCGAACTCGTGCCCCTCCTGCGCACCAACTTCCATGTATTGCCCGAGGCCCCCGCGCGTGGTGCCGGCCCCGCCACTGTCGGGCCGCAACTCCTTGCGCCAGATCATCACGGGCCCTGCGTTTTCCGTGGCCTCCACCGGCATGGTCATCACGCCCGAAGGAAAGGCCGTCGCGTTCAGCCCGTCGACCGTGGGCCGCGCCCCCGATCCGCCGGAATTGAACGTCAGCACCTCGGACCGCCGCGCATGGGCCGGTGCGGGCGCGTCGGTGCGGGGCCGAAGCGAGACCTGGAAATTGCACAGGCACCCGGCCCCTTCGGCGGGCACCGTGTCAGGCAAGAGCAGATCCAATGCGGCATAGACCGTGTCGGGCACGAAATGCCCAACGATATGGCGCAAGGCGACGGGCGCGGGGTGGACGGCGTGCACGATGGTGTTTTCCTCGGCCACGATTTCGAACGGGGCGAGGGAGGCGTGGTTGTTCGGGATCTCCGGCGCGATGGCGCATTTCAGGGCGTAGCAGGCGTAGGCCTTGGTGTAGACGAGCGGGCAGTTGATGCCCTTCTTGTCGACGCCGGTGGTGCCGGTGAAATCGCTGATGATGCGGTCGGCCTCGATGGTCAGGCGCACGCGCAGGGTGATGGGGGCAGAGAACCCGTCCACCGTCATCTCGCCCGCAGCACTTCCCGGTGTCAGCGCCGCGATCCGTTCGATCGTGGCGCGGCGCGAATTGTCGAGGATGAAGGCCGCGATACCCGTCAGATCGGCGAGGTCGAACTCGTCCATCATGCCCGTCAGGCGGCGGTGGCCGACCTCGTTGCAGGTCGCCAGCGCGTAGACGTCGCCGATCAACTGGTCCGGCTCGCGCACGTTGCCCCGGATGATCCGGGTCAGCGTCTCGTCCACCTCGCCACGTTCGGCGAATTTCATGATCGGGATATAGAGGCCTTCTTCGTAGACAGAGTTCGCATCCGCCCCGAACCCCCGCCCGCCGATATCGACGATATGCGCGGTGCAGGCGAAGAAACCGACCAGCACGCCGTTCCGGAACGAGGGCGTGACCATCGTGATGTCGTGCAGGTGGCCGGTGCCTTCCCAAGGGTCGTTGGTGATGTAGACGTCACCTTCGAACATGGTCTGCCGCCCGATGCGGCGGATGAAATGCGCGACCGCGTCAGCCATGGCGTTGACGTGGCCAGGGGTGCCGGTGACCGCCTGCGCCAGCATCCGCCCCTCGGCATCGTAGACGCCCGCCGACAGGTCCCCGGCCTCGCGCACGCTGGTCGAGAAGGCGGTGCGCACCAGCGCCTGCGCCTGCTCCTCGACGATGGAGATCAGGCGGTTCCACATCACCTGGTATTGCACGTCAGACGGCATGGGCGGCTCCTGCGGTGTGATGTGCTTGCTGTGCAGCTCGACCGTCTGCCTGGCGGGCACCGCCAGGTCGCGCCTGCCTGCCCCCCGGCAGGCGCGTTCGACCTGTCCGCTTGTCGCAACGTGGCGCTTTGTGCGCACCATCGGTCACTTGTTGCGGTTCCGCTTCCGCGCCTACCCAGGCAGGCGCGACCTTCATCGCGTATCCGGTCCGGGGCATCATCCGGCCTCCCGCACCGTCAGGTCGATGCACCCGTCCGGCTGCGCCACGGCACGCATCGAGACGGGTACGATGATCGTCGTCTCATCCTCGGTGATCGCAGCGGGGCCGTCGGTGGTCGCTCCCCGCACCATCTCTCCGCGCGGCACAACGCCTGCATCGACAAACGCACCGGACACCGGATCGAACAACGCCCGCCGTTCTGTCGCGTTTCGAGCCACCCCCGGCTCCTCCTGATCGATCGCCGCAACCGCCTCCTTCGGCGTCGTCGCGTTCACCGCCCAGACGGTGATCTCCACGTCCAGCCCCGCAACGGGCCGCCCGAAGAGCCGCGTGTAATCGGCGTCGAACAAGGCCTGGAATGTGTTGCTGTCGGGGTTCGCGGCCTGTTCGGGTGTCAGTGTCACCGGGATCTCCCAGCCTTGCCCGGTATAGCGCATGTAGACCTTCACATCCGTCTCGACCGTCGCATCCGGCGCGCAAGTCCGCACGAAGCCCGTCGCCTCGTCGCCCAGCGTTTGCAGGATCTCCCGCACCGCGTCCGCATCAAACTCCGCCAGGCGCATGTAGACCGAGCGCGTCGCCTCGAAACTGAAGGGCGCGCGCAGGAAGCCGATGGCGCTGCCCACACCCGCGCCCGGCGGCACCAGCACGCGCGAGATCCCAAGCTTCTGCGCCAGCCGCCCGGCGTGCAGCGGCGCGGCGCCACCAAAGGCGATCATGGTATAGCCCGCCAAATCCTCGCCATTCTCCACCGCGTGCACGCGGGCGGCGTTGGCCATGTTCTCGTCCACCACTTCGGCCACGCCGAAGGCCGCCGTTGTGGCGTCCATCCCCAACGTCTCGCCCACATGCGCCGACAAGGCGGCCTCTGACCGGTCAGGATGCAAGGGGATCGTACCGCCCGCGAAATTGTCGGGGTCGAGCTTGCCCAGCACCAGATCGGCATCCGTGACACCCGGACGTTCGCCGCCCCGCCCGTAACAGGCCGGCCCCGGCTCGGACCCCGCGCTTTCCGGCCCCACCCGGATCTGCCGCAGCGCGTCCACGTGGGCGAGCGACCCACCGCCCGCCCCGATCTCCACCATATCGATCACGGGGATCGAGATCGGCATCCCCGACCCCTTCTTGAACCGGTAGGAGCGGGCCACCTCGAACACGCGGGAGGTCTTGGGCGACTGGTCGCGGATCAGGCAGATCTTGGCCGTCGTCCCGCCCATGTCGAAACTCAGCACGCGATCAATGCCGTACCGCCCCGCGATATGCGCCGCGAAGACCGCGCCACCCGCCGGGCCGGACTCCACCAACCGCACCGGAAACTCCGCCGCACTTTCGATGGAGATGATGCCGCCGCCCGAATGCATCAGGAAGATGTCACAGCCCGCACCCTCCGCCGCCAGCCGCTCCCGCAGCCGGCCCAGATAGGACGCCATCAGCGGCTTGATATAGGCGTTGGCAACCGTGGTGTTGAACCGCTCGTATTCGCGCATTTGGGGCGACACGTCCGACGACAAGGACACCGACAGCCCCGGCAACCGCCGCGCCAGCACGTCCCGCACCATGCGTTCGTGCACCGGGTTGAGGTAGCTGTGCAGGAACCCGACGGCGACGCTGTCGTACCCCGACGCCTCCAGCTTGCCCGCCAGCGCCTCGACCTCGGCCTCGTCCAGCGGGATCAGCACCTCGCCCCGCGCGTCGACCCGCTCTTGCAGCACCAGCCGCCGCTGGCGGGGCAACAACGGCTCGGGCAGAACGAGGTTCAGGTCATACTGCTCGAACCGCGACTCGGTCCGCATCTCGATCACGTCGCGGAAGCCCTTGGTGGTGATCAGCGCCGTCTTGGCCCCGCGCCGCTCGATCAGCGCATTGGTGGCCAGCGTGGTGCCGTGGATGATCTGCGTCAGGTCTCCGGGCACCAGTCCCGCCTTGGCGCAGACCTTGTGCATCCCGTCGATGATCGCGTCCTCGGGCGCGGCATAGGTCGTCAGCACCTTGACGGAATGCAACGCGCCCTCCGCCTCAAGCACCACGTCGGTGAAGGTGCCCCCGATATCCACGCCCAACCTGTAAGCCATGTTTGCCCGATCCCCTGCTTCGGCATGACGCTACCCAATGCACATCCATTCGTTCAAATTATTTGATGCTATGATAGCGATAGCATTTCTTTATCGACCTCGTCGTGCCCGGCGTGATCATGGGCGACTTCGGCGGCCAGTTCGGCGGCCTGCCGCACGTGCCGTGGCGCGGCATCCGCATGGAAGCGGGCGGCGAAGGACAGGGGTGCGGGCAACCACCCGACATCGAAGGCAACAAGCCGCCCCTGCGCAAGGTCGTCCAAAACAAGCGCATGGGGCACAAGCGCCACGCCCAGCCCGTCGCGCGCCATCTGCGCGCAACTGGCCACCGAGGAGGACGGCGCCACCCGCGCGCCATCAAGCCCCGCATCCGACAAGAACCGCTGCAATTCGTCGAACGCCTTGGTCTTGCGCGGCTGGGTCAGGATGGTGCACCCGGCCAGTACGCCCGGACCTTGGCCCAAGACCTGCCCCGGAGCCGCGACCCAGACGTAAGGGCAGTCGCCCAGCGGGATCGACTGCGGGTCGTCCGAGGCGAACGGGCGATTCTGCAGGACGAGGTCGAGCGCGCCGCGCGACAGGTCCTGTTCCAGCGCGCGGGACAGATCGACCGTCAATTCGACCGCAAGCGCGGGAAACCTGCGCGACATTTCGCGCAGGAAGGCGTGCAACCACGTGCAGGCGATCAGTTCCGACACGCCCAGTCGCAACCGCCCGGTGACCAGGTCGGGGCGTGCGGCGATCTCGGCCAACTCCTCGGTCGCGTCCAGCACGCGCGCGGCGGCGGCGCAGATCCTTTCGCCTTTCTCGGTCAGGCGGACATGGCCGCTATCGCGCAGAAACAGTTGCGTTTTCAGCGTGTCTTCGAGCGTCGCGATGCGGACCGAGACATTGGGCTGCGTCGTCCCCAGCTCTTCGGCCGCGCGCCGAAACGACCGCAGCCGCGCGACGCAGACAAGCGTTTCAAGCTGCTTCAGCGTGAGCGATGCATGGATCACCGCGTGGTCCCCGTAAGCCGAAGGTTAAGGAATACCTTACTTAACACGTGACGACATTAGGGCACATGGTCTATCCATTGCTCCATACTCCTGCCACTTTTCATTAATATTTTCCGAAATCGGGTGGCGGTATTTGTTTTAAGGTCCTTGGGGGGACTTCCATGCCTGACAACGCCCAGATTACCGCATTCGAGCACACCGATACGCCTGTCTGCTGCTGCCCTGCCTGCGCCGCGCAGCCCTATGATGGCGAGATCGACCCGTCGAACCCGAATGGCGGCAATGTCGGCGGCACGCAGAACGGTCTTCCGATCTGGAGCGCCTATCGCACCGCCATTCACATCGCACGCGGCAGCAGCACCTATGCCGATGACAACAATGACCCGAATCCGGGCATCGTCGAAGTCACCTACCGGTTCCAGGACGCGGCATCCGCGGGCGGCGCGCAATACGTGTTCGAGGCGGAAAACCAGGTCCTCACCCGCGACCTGCTGGACGAATACGAACAAGTTGCGCTGATCGAATTCACCGAGCTTGCCGGCAACGACACAAGCGCCGATATCTCGTTCCGCTACCGCGACGGCAACAGCGGCGGCGGCTACTGGAACGGGTCCGAGGTGGTCGTGTCCCGCGTCAGCTGGGAACCCGAGATGGACGTGGGCACCTACAACCGCCGCCTGATGCTGCACGAGGTCGGCCATGGCATGGGGCTGAGCCATCCGGGGCCCTATAACGGGTCCGGCTTCACCTATGCCAACGACGCCGACCACTGGAACGACAGCCGCCAGTATTCCAACATGTCCTACTGGCTGGAAACCGAAACGGGTGCCGATTTCGGCAACATGTCGACGCTGGCGCTGCATGATATCCTCGCCATCCAGATCGAGTACGGCATCAACTGGGCGACCCGGTCGGGCAACGATACCTACGGGTTCAATTCCACGGCGGGCGACAGTTACGATTTCACGTCGACGCGGACCACGTCCAGCGGCGGCGAGACCCAGAACCTCGACATGGCGTTCTCCATCTGGGACGGCGGCGGGATCGACACGCTCGACTTCTCGGGCTCGGCTTCCGGGACCGAGCTTGACCTGCGCGAAGGCGCGTTCAGTTCGGTCAATGGCCAGATCTACAACGTGTCCATCGCCTATGGCGCGGTGATCGAGAATGGCGTCGGATCGGATCATGCCGACGACATGCGCGGCAACAACCACGACAACCTGATCGAGGGCGGCTTTGGCGATGACACCATCGTCGGTGGCGACGCCGCCGCGCCCACGGCGCCCACGGGCGACCTGTTCCTTGGCATGTCCCTGAACGAGGCCCCGACCGAGTTCAGCCAGCACATGGAAGCGACCGGCATCACCGCGTTCAGCGGCGCGGCCTTCACCGTCGAGATGATGGTGAACATCACGCGCATGTCGGCCAGCCTGACGCCGCTGATCTCCTATGCCTCGTCGGGATCGTCGAACTCGCTGATGGTCGAGTTGGACAATGACGGGACGAGGCTCGTCTACATTGACGGGTCGTTCATCGATACCGGCATCCTGACCGAGACGCTGATCGACGGGGAACCGCACCGCTTCTCGATGACATGGGTGCAGGCCACCGGCGCGCTCGAGGTGTTCATCGACGGGGTTTCGGCCTTCCAGGGCACGCACCAGGCGGGCGCGACCATCGGGTCGGGTGGTACGCTGGTCTTCGGGCAGGAACAGGATTCGGTTGGTGGCGGGTTCGTCATCACGGAAACCTTCCAGGGCACCATGGGCGATATCCGCATATTCGACGCGGTGCGCAGCGATGCACAGATCGCCGCCAACCATGATGTCGAGTTGCCGAACACGCCTTCCACGCTTGTCCATCACTGGGAGGTGCAGGCGGGCGACACCACCACCGTAACCGACAGCAGGGGAAGCGCCAACCTGACGGTCGTCGGCGGAGCCACCGTGGCCGAGGTCAATCCCGGCCCGGTCATTACGCAGGATGACGACACGCTGATCGGCGGTGAAGGGTCCGACAACATCGATGGCGGCTTCGGCGACGACTCGATCGAAGGCGATGGTGGCACGATCCGCGACGCGCCCGAAGTCTTCAACCTTGTCCGGCTGGACAAAGGTTTGGGCGACCAGATGTCGTCCACCTTCACGCTGGGCGGATCCGGGTCCTTCACGATCGAATTCATCGTCGACCAGGACGATCTGTCCGATGTGGGGTATGACCTCGACGTGCTCGGCATGAGCCTGTACCGGTGGAGCGACGGCACGATCTCGCTCTTGGTGGGCAACGTGCTGAACGGTCAGGAAAACTGGCACTACAACGCGTTCCGCGACGATTACTGGGACGAAACGGCGCCCGCGCGCCTCAGCATCACCTACGATCACACGACGGGCATGCTGCGCACCTACGTGGACGGCACAGAGGTCTATTCCTACCAGTACCAGGTCGGTGCCCTGATCCCGGCAACGGCGGGCAATCTGCAATTCAACCTCGATGACGCGCCGTTGGGCGACATCCGGATCTATGACCGCGCGCTGTCGGCGGCCGAGGTCGAGGCGACGGCGCTGATCAGCCTCGACACGCCGAACTCGGTAGCGGGCCTCGTGCAATACTGGACGTTCGACGCGGCCGGCGCGGCCACGCAGGAGGTGACCGGCGGTGCCGCGATGACGGTTTCGGGCGGCACGCCGGAACAGACCGCGCTGTGGACGCAGACGCTGAACGATTCCCTGTTTGGCGGTATCGGTGACGACACGCTGATCGGCGGCGCCGGCAACGACACGCTGGATGGCGGCGCGGGCACCGACAGCATGGTCGGCGGAGAAGGCAACGACCTCTTCGTTGTCGATTCCGCGACCGATGTCGTGCGCGAACTGGCGGGCGAAGGTGACGACACGATCGAGTCGGGCGTCAGCCTCGACCTGCGCGGCGGCCTTGCCAATTTCGAACATCTCACGCTGACCGGGACGGGCGGCAACAGCGGAACGGGCAACACCGGGAACAACGTGATCACGGGCAACGACGCGGGCAACCTGCTGCGCGGGGCCCCGGGCGATGACACGCTGATCGGCGGCGCTGGACTCGACACGCTGGTCGGGCAGGCGGGCAATGACAGCCTGATTGGCGGCGACGACCGGGACATCCTGTCGGGCCTTGGTGGCAGCGACACGATGGTCGGCGGGCTGGGCAACGACATCTACCAGGTGCGCGACCTGACCGACGTGGTCGTCGAGGCCGCGGGCGAAGGCATCGACCGCGTGCAGTCGACGGTCGATTACGACCTGTCCGTCAGCGCCGTGAACGTCGAGAACCTGACCCTGCAGGCGATGGCCGCCAACGGGACCGGCAACGCCCTAGGCAACCAGGTCTACGGCAACACGGTCGACAACCTCCTGTCGGGCCTCGCGGGCGACGACACGCTGCGCGGCCGGCGTGGAGAGGACACCCTTCTGGGCGGCGGCGGCAATGACAGCCTGTTTGCCGGGGACGACAACGACACCCTCGTGGGCGGAGACGGGGACGACACGCTCCACGGCAACGCGGGTGCGGATACGTTCCGCTTTACCGGCACCTTCGGCGATGACCGCCTGATCGATTTCGATGAGACCGAGGTTGGCGAGGTGATCGAACTGATCGGCGTGGCCGGGATCACCGATTTCACCGACCTCATCACGAACCACGCGACGCAGGTGGGAGGCAATACGCGGATCGACGACGATGCCGGCAACTCGATCATCCTCGTGAACGTGACGCTGTCGGCGCTGCAGGCGGACGATTTCGCCATCACGTGACGACGTCCGCCGCACGGGACGGGGCTTTGCCCCGACCCGGCGATGTGGTTGTGTCGCGGCATGACGCGCCTTAATCCCGACCGCCTGTTTCCCGCCGATCCCGCGACACGCACCGTGGCGCGCGCGCTGTATGACGCGGTGCGCGATCTGCCGCTGGTCTGCCCGCACGGCCATACCGATCCGGCATGGTGGGGCACCGATCCGGCCTTTGCGGATGCCGCGCAACTCTTCGTGACGCCGGATCATTATGTCGTCCGGATGCTCGTCAGCCAGGGCGTGACGTTCGAGGAGCTTGGGATCGGGCCGGGTGCGGAAAAAGATGCCCGCAAGGTCTGGCGCAGCTTCGCCGAAAGGTACCACCTGTTTCTCGCAACCCCGTCGCGGCTGTGGATCGACCACGCCCTGCAGGAGGTGCTGGGCATCGTGGAGCCCTTGGGCGGGGACACGGCGGATGCGATCTTTGACCAGATCGGCGACAAGCTGGCGCAGCCCGAATACCGGCCGCGCGCCTTGTATGACCGCTTCGGGATCGAGGTGATTGCAACGACCGACAGCGCGCTTGACGACCTTGCGCACCACCGGGCAGCGGCGGCCGAGTGGCACGGGCGCGTGGTTCCGACATATCGGCCCGACGCAGTGGTGGATCCGGATTTCGAAGGGTTCACGGACAACCTCGCCACCCTTGCCGATCTGACCGGGTGCGACACGGGCAGTTGGGAGGGTTACCTAGACGCGCATCGCGTGCGGCGGGCCGAATTCGCGCGGCACGGCGCGACGGCGACGGACCACGGCCACCCGACCGCGCGCACGGCGGACCTGTCCCCGGAGGATGCCGCCGCGCTTTATGCGACGGTCAGGCAGGGCAAGGCGACGCCGGCAGAGGCCGAAACCTTTCGCGCGCAGACGCTGACGGAAATGGCGCGCATGTCCTGCGAGGACGGGCTGGTGATGCAGCTTCACGCAGGGTCGCGCCGTAACCACTCGGACACGGTATTCAGGCGCTATGGTCGCGACCGGGGATTCGATATCCCGACGCCCACCAACTGGGTCGACGCGCTGCACCCGCTGTTGAACGCCGTGGGCATGGACCCGCGATTGCGGCTCATCCTCTTCACGCTGGACGAAAGCGTCTATGCCCGCGAACTGGCGCCGCTTGCCGGGGCCTACCCGTCCCTGCGGCTTGGGCCTCCATGGTGGTTTCACGACAGTTTCGAAGGCATGCGCCGGTTCCGCGAGGCGGTGACCGAAACCGCCGGGTTCTGGAACACCGCCGGGTTCAACGACGACACCCGCGCGCTCATGTCCATCCCCGCGCGCCACGACGTGGCCCGCCGCTGCGATTGTGCCTACCTTGCCGATCTGGTCACGACCCACCGCCTGACCGAAGCGCAGGCGCATCAGGTCGCCCCCCTGCTGGCGCGCGACCTCGCCAAAGAGGCCTATAACCTGTGACGCCCGTGATCCTGCATCTGGGCCTTGGCGCGTTCTTCCGGGCGCAGCTCGCGGATTATACGCAGGATGCGGGCGGTTGGCGGATCGAGCCGGTGGGCATGCGGTCGGACCGGCTGGTGCGCGCGATGCGCGATGCCGAAGGTTACGGGGTGATCCTGCGGGCGCCGGACGGGCCGCGACTGAAGCGCATCACCTGCTGCACCCGACCATGGCACCTGCCGACGGAGGCCGAGGCGCTCGTGTCCCGGTTCGCCGATCCCGAGGTGCGGATCGTCAGCCTGACCATCACCGAGAAGGGATACGGGGCGGCGTTGTCCGAGCGGCGGCTTGACCCTGAGGCGGATGTCATTGCCGCCGATCTGGCCGCGGCAAACCCGCCACAAGGCGCGATCGGGTTGATCGTGGCGGGCCTTGCCGCGCGGCGGGCCGCGGGGCGGGGCGGGTTGACGCTGATGTCCTGCGACAACCTGCCGGACAATGGTGGTCTGCTTGCCGCGCTGGTCGGCGAGTTTGCCGAACGGCGCGACCCTGACCTTGCCCGCTGGATCGCGGAGACCTGCACCTTTCCCGCGTCGATGGTCGACCGGATCACGCCGGCGACCACGGAGGCCACGCTGGCAGAGGCCGGGGCGCTGGGCGGTGCGCCCGATCCCCTCGCGGTCGAAACCGAACCGTTCCGGCAATGGGTGATCGAGGATCGCTTTGCCGGTCCGCGCCCGGCTTGGGAGGATGCGGGGGCTGAATTCGTGGCCGACGTGGCCCCGTACGAGGACATGAAGCTGCGCATGCTGAACGGCGCGCATTCGCTTTTGGCCTATCTCGGTTGCCTTGCGGGGCTGGAAGCGGTGCGGGACGTGATGGCGCATCCCGTCGCGGCGCTCGTCGACCGGCACATGGCCGCGGCGGCGCGGACGGTGTCGCCCGACCTGGATACCGATGCCTATCGCGCGGCGCTGCTCGACCGGTTTGCCAACCCGGCCATCCGCCATCTCTGCCGCCAGATCGCGTCGGACGGCAGCCAGAAACTGCCGCAGAGGCTGCTCGCCCCCGCCGGGATCGCGTTGCAGGCCGGTGAATCCCTCGACACCTACGCGCTGGCGGTTGCGGCTTGGCTGCGGTTCGTGGCCCGCGAAGGACTGGACGTGGCCGACCCGTTGGCCGCGCGTCTGGCCGCGCTGCCGGCGGGCTACCCGGATCGGCTGGATGCGGTTGCCGCGATCTTTGGCCCGGATCACGCCAAGCTGTTCGCCGCGCCGACCTTCAGGACTGCCGTGTTCGACGCTGACAGGCTGCTGGAGAGCCAGCCCCCGGAGGCGTGGAGTGGTTGCGCAAGTAACTAGCATCGCGCAAGGTGCCGCCATGAGCGATGACAGCAATTTCGAGATGCGGGATTTCCTGCCTTACGTGCTGGCGCAGGCGGCAGAGCAGGTGAGCCTTGAATTCGCGGCGCATTACCGCAACCGGTACGGGATGTTGCGCACGGAATGGCGCGTCCTGTTTCACCTTGGCCGGTATGGCCCGATGACGGCGACCGAGATCGGCCGCCGCGCCCGTCTGCACAAGACCAAGATCAGCCGCGCCGTGGCCAAGCTGGAGGCGCGGCGCTTCCTGACCCGCGCCACGCGGGAGGACGACCGCCGCTGGGAAACGCTGAGCCTGACGAAGATGGGCGAGGCCGCCTATGACGACCTGCGGCGGCTGGCCGAACGCTATGACGCCGAGTTGATGCAGCAGCTCGACCCGGCAGAAAGGGACGTGCTGCGCAGCGCGCTGTTGAAGCTCGCACAGCTTTAGGCCGGGCTTTGCGGGACGGGAGGATGCGATGATCGAGACATGGCGCTGGTACGGCCCGCATGACGCCGTCAGCCTGAGCGACGCGCGGCAGGCAGGTGCGACGGGCATCGTGACGGCCCTGCATGACGTACCCGTGGGCGAGGTCTGGACGCGCGACGCCGTTGCCGAACGCCGGGCGATGATCGAGGCGGCGGGCCTGCGCTGGAAGGTGGTGGAGAGCCTGCCCGTCCCTGAAACCGTCCGCGCGGGCAGCGGTGACCGCGACGCGCATATCGAGGCGTGGATCACAAGCCTGCACGCGCTGGCCGCCGAGGATGTGCGCGTCGTCTGTTACAACTTCATGCCGGCTTTCGACTGGACGCGGACGGACCTGGCTCACCGCCGCCCGTCGGGTGCGACGGCGCTGCGGTTCGACTACATCGACTACGTCGCTTTCGACCGGCACGTGCTGGCGCGCAGCGGGGCCGACTACCCCGACGTGGTGGCCGAAGCGGCCGACAAGCGCGCGGCCGGCTGGAGCAATGCCGAACGCGAGCGCATCTGCGCCACCATCCTCGCCGGGTTGCCGGGGGCGACCAGCGGCTGGACGCTGGACGAGTTCCGCGCGCGGCTTGCGCCCTTCGCGGGCGCAACGGCGGAGGACCTGCACGGCAACCTGCGCCATTTCCTGCAGGCCGTCGTGCCCGAGGCCGAGGCGCTGGGCATGCGCCTGTGCTGTCATCCCGACGACCCGCCATGGCCCCTGTTCGGCCTGCCGCGCATCCTGTCGACCGAGGCGGATTACCAGCGGCTGGTCGACATGGTGCCAAGCCCCGCCAACGGCATCACGCTGTGCACCGGGTCGCTGGGCGCGCGGCCCGACAACGACTTGCCGGGCATGGTGGAGCGGTTGGGCGACAAGGTGCATTTCCTGCACCTGCGCAACGTGCGGCGCGAGGATGGAACGGTGCCGGGGTCGTTCTTCGAAGACGATCACCTCGCGGGCTCGACCGACATGGTGGCCGTGCTGAAGGCCGTTCACGCCGAAGAGGCGCGGCGCCGGGCCGAGGGGCGCGCGGATGCCGACATCCCGATGCGGCCCGATCACGGGCAGGTCCTCTTGTCGGACGCCGATCACCCGCACGCACCGGGATACCCGGCCATCGGGCGGCTGAAGGGGCTGGCCGAGTTGCGGGGCGTGTGGACGGCGTTGCAGCACGGATGAGGGCTTGCACGTCCACGCCGCACCCGTCAGCATGATGCGTGACGCAACGACACGCGCGATCAGGGACATGACAGACCGATACGACACCGGCATGCAGGTGCGCCGCGCCGTTCTGGGCGATGCGCATGTCGACCGCGCCGAGGCGGCAAAGTCCGACTTCGACGCACCCTTCCAGGACCTCATCACCGAAGCCGCGTGGGGCACCGTCTGGGCGGACGACACGATCAGCGCGCGGGAGCGGTCGATGCTGACCCTCGCGCTGCTGGCCGCCACGGGAAATTTCGCGGAAATCCCGATGCACGTGCGCGCCACCGCCCGCACCGGTGCCAGCCGCGAAGACATCCTTCAGGCCTTCCTGCACGTCGCGATCTATGCCGGCGTGCCCAAGGCAAACCACGCGATCAAGCTTGCCAAGGACACGTTCGCAGAGATGGACGGCACCCCATGACGACGAAGCCGCCCGGCTACAAGACCCGCGACCGCCAGTGGCACCCGCCGGGCCTGACGCCGGCCTACAAGACCTCGGTGACCCGGTCGCCGACGCGGGCGCTGATCTCGATGCCGACCTCGGCGGGGGAAGAGGCCGGGCCGGTCTTTGGTCACGACATTCTTGGCCCGATGGACAACGATCTGATCCTCAACTGGGCCGCGCCGGGCGAGATGGCGATGGGACCGCGCATCCTTGTCCGGGGCCGGGTGACCGACGACAACGGCCGCGGCGTGGGCAACACGCTGATCGAGGTCTGGCAGGCCAATGCGGGCGGACGGTACCGCCATGCGAACGAAGGCTACCGCGCGCCGCTTGACCCGAATTTCGGCGGCTATGGCCGGGTGATGACGGATGCCGAAGGGTATTACGAATTCCGCACCGTCCAGCCCGGCCCATACCCGTGGCCGAACGGGATGATGGACTGGCGGCCCTCGCACATCCACTTCTCGCTTTTCGGTCATTCCTTTGCCCAGCGTCTCATCACGCAGATGTATTTCGAAGGCGACCCTCTGATCTGGATGTGCCCCATCGTGGGTGGCATCGACGACGCGGAGGCGATCAAGTCGCTCGTCGCCGCTCTCGACATGGCGGAAACGCTGCCGATGGACGCGCGCGTCTACCGGTTCGACATCGTCCTGCGCGGGCGGCGCCAGACCTTTTTCGAGAACCGATGGGAGGGGCTGTGACATGGTGCAAAACCACCGCATCCTGAAGGAAAGTCCGTCGCAGACGGCGGGCCCCTACGTGCATATCGGCTGCACGCCCAACGCCGCGGGCATCGGCAAGCCGTGGGCCGAAGACCTGGGCGCGACCATGATCACCGGCGCCGCAGAAGGGTCGCGGATCCGGATCGTCGGGAACGTGATCGACGGCACAGACGGGATCGTGCGCGACGCCATGGTCGAGATTTTCCAAGCCGACGCGCAGGGCCGCCTGAAATCCGCCGACGAGGCCGCCGATCCGCACTTCACCGGCTGGGGGCGATGCGCCTGTGACCTCAAGACCGGTGTGTATTCCTTCGACACGGTCAAGCCCGGACGCCTGCCATGGGTGGATGGCAAGCTGCAGGCCCCGCACGTCACCGTCTGGGTCGTGGCGCGGGGGATCAACATCGGCCTGCACACCCGCCTGTATTTCCCCGACGAAGAGGCCGCCAACGCCGAGGACCCGGTGCTGAAGCGGATCGAACACGCGCACCGCATCCCGACCCTGATCGCGCGGGCCGAGGGCGAGGGCACCTACAGGTTCGACATCCGCCTGCAGGGCGGGGATGAAACCGTCTTTTTCGACATGTGAGGCCGCGGCATGACCCAACCGTGCATCATCTGCGTCGCGATCACCGGATCGGTGCCGCAGAAATCCGACAACCCCGCAGTCCCGATCACCGTGCCGGAACAGGTTGAATCGACCCATGCCGCCTATGAGGCAGGGGCCGCAATCGCCCATTGCCACGTCCGCAACGACGATGGGTCCACGACCTCGGACCCCGAGAAATTCGCGCGGCTGAAGGAAGGAATCGAAGCGCATTGCCCGGGCATGATCGTCCAGCTGTCGACCGGCGGGCGGTCCGGCGCGGGCAAGGCGCGCGGCGGGATGCTGCCCTTGCGGCCCGACATGGCCTCGCTGTCGGTGGGGTCGAACAACTTCCCCACCCGCGTCTACGAAAACCCGCCCGATCTTGTCGACTGGCTGGCCTCGGAAATGCTGAGATATGACGTGAAGCCCGAGATCGAGGCGTTCGACCTAAGCCACATCCTGCGCGCGCGCCAGATGGCCGATGCGGGCCAGCTTGCGGGCACGCCTTACGTGCAATTCGTGATGGGCGTGAAGAACGCCATGCCCGCCGACCGGGAGGTGTTTGACTTCTATGTCAAAACGGTGCACCGCCTGTTCGGGACAGACGCGCCGTGGTGCGCGGCGGGGATCGGGCGGCACCAGATCGAGCTGAACGACTGGGCCATCGCGGCGGGTGGCCACGCCCGCACCGGGCTGGAAGACAACGTCAGGCTGGATCGCGAGCGGCTCGCACCGTCCAACGCCGCGCTGGTCGAGCGCACGGTCGAGATTTGCCAGAAGTACGACCGGCCCGTGGCCAGTTGTGCCGAGGCCCGCAGGATTTTGGGATTGAGGAAGGTGGCGTCATGAAAAAGGTGTATGGCAGCGCGCAAGAGGCCCTCGACGGGCTGTTGTTCGACGGGATGTTCATCGCGGCAGGCGGGTTCGGCCTGTGCGGCATCCCCGAACTGAGCCTCGAAGCGATCAAGCAGGCCGGAACGAAGGACCTGACATTCGCGTCGAACAACGCGGGCGTCGATGATTTCGGCATCGGCATCCTGTTGCAGACGCGGCAGGTGAAGAAGATGATCTCGTCCTACGTGGGCGAAAATGCCGAGTTCATGCGGCAATACCTGTCGGGTGAGCTTGAGCTGGAATTCAACCCGCAGGGCACGCTGGCCGAACGCATGCGCGCGGGCGGTTGCGGCATCCCCGGTTTCTACACCAAGACCGGCGTCGGCACCGTCATCGCCGAGGGCAAGGACCACAAGGAGTTCGACGGCGAGACCTATATCATGGAGCGCGGCATCGTCGCCGACCTCGCCATCGTGAAGGCGTGGAAGGCCGACACGACCGGCAACGCGATCTTCCGCAAGACCGCCCGCAACTTCAATCCGCCCGCCGCGATGTGCGGCAAGGTCTGCGTGATGGAAGTCGAGGAAATCGTCGAACCCGGCGAACTGGATGGCGACCATATCCACCTGCCCGGCATCTACGTGCACCGCATCGTGCAGGGCAAACACGAGAAACGGATCGAACAGCGCACGACCCGACCGGCGGCCTGACCTTCTGGCAGATGGCGAACCCGTACGAGTCCCTTCCGGATGACGCGTTCTGGCGAACGGGGGTGGCGGCGCGCGACCCGCTGGACCCTGGCAACCTCTATCAGCCCAAGTTCGCGATAGAGCCGAAAAAGCGGATCGCCACGGCGGGATCGTGTTTCGCGCAGCATGTCGGGCGGGCCCTGAAATCGGCGGACGTCAAGATGCTGGATGTCGAGCCGGCCCCACGGGTCGCCGACCCGGCCATCGCCGCTCGGTTTGGCTATGGTCTGTTCTCGGCCCGGTACGGCAACATCTACACCGCGCGGCAGCTTCTGCAGCTGGCGCAGGAGGCATATGGCGAATTCACACCCGCGAACGCGATCTGGGAACGGGACGGACGGTATTTCGACGCGCTGCGGCCCGGTGTCGAACCGGAGGGGCTCGGCTCCCCGGAAGAAGTCATGGCGCACCGGGCCAAGCACCTCGAAGCGGTGAGGCTGCTCTTCAAGCGATGCGATGTCTTCGTCTTCACCTTCGGACTGACCGAGACGTGGTGCCACGAGGAAAGCGGCACCGTCTATCCCATGGCGCCGGGCGTGATCGCGGGGGACTGGAACCCTGACGAGACCGTGTTCCGGAACCTGACCTATGAAGACGTGATGCGGGATTTCTGCGCGTTTCGCCGCCTTCTCGATTCCGTCCGTCCGCGCCGCTATGTCGTGACCGTGTCTCCCGTACCGCTGACGGCCACGGCCTCGGGCAAGCATGTCGAGGTCGCCACGACGCATTCCAAGGCCATCCTGCGCGCGGTCTGCGGGCAGTTGGCCGAACGGTTCAGGAACGTCGACTACTTCCCGTCCTACGAAATCATCACCTCGATCAATGCGCGGGGCGCCTACTACGCGGAAAACGCAAGATCCGTGACCACGCGCGGGGTCGAGACGGCGATGACCCTCTTTCTGAACGCCCATGGTCTGGCACCGGTCGCGCCCGCGTCCGGCACCGACCTGTCCGAAGACGAGAAACTCGAGCGCGCATTCGAGGAGGCGGATGACCTCTTTTGCGACGAGGCATTGCTGGAGAAATTCCGGTGATGGGCCCCTCATTCCAAATTCTCGGAACGTCGCACGCCGGAAGCTGGAAGGATTTCGTCGAAGGGGATGACTGGCCCGGTGAGGACTACGCGCGGTTCAGCTTCTTTTCTCTCTCGGGCAAGTATTTCGGCGACCTGACCTATGACATCGAGACCGGAAGGTTCGGAACTTTCGAGGAGGATCCGCCGGCGATCGTCGTCGAGAAACTTCTGGAAAATAACGAAAGCCTCAATGTCCCGGTCGACCCTGACGTGCCTGTCGTCTTCCTTGGTGTCCATGACGGGCGCGAAAAGGCGCTGGAATGCCTGCTGTTCCACAGGCTTCACGGGGGCAAGGAGCCCGGAGACGATGTTGCCCTGATATCCGAACCGTTCTTTCGCACGGTGGCGCGTGACATAGTGTTCGCGACGCTGTCAGACCATGTGAAGAATTTTCGTGACGGTCAGAATACCATCGTCATCCCGAAACCACGCAGGCTCACGCGGCACTTCCACTCGAAGCCGAAATTCGCCGGGTTGCTTGACGCTGACGAGGCCCTTGCAGAAGCCAACGCCATCATCGATGAGATCATCAAGGAATGGGCGCGCGGCGAAGGGGTCGAACTGATCATGCAGCCGAAAGAGACGATTGACCCGAACGGCATGACGAAAGAGGAATACCGCAAGGAACCGACGCACAAACTCAACGCGGCGGGCGAATTGTTCGAAGACACGGCGCATATGAACGTGGAGTTCGCAAAGCTGATGATCGAAGAACTGCTCGCGCATACGGGATCAAGAGGAAAGGACGCTTAATGCCCTGGGATCGCAACCAGATGGCCGCACGGGCGGCGGAAGAGCTTGAAGACGGCATGTACGTGAACCTCGGCATCGGGATTCCGACGCTGGTGGCGAACTATGTTGGCGACAAGGACATCACCCTGCAATCGGAAAACGGGATGCTGGGCATGGGCCCCTTCCCGGTCGAGGGAGAGGAAGACCCCGACCTGATCAATGCCGGCAAGCAGACGATCACCGAACTGCCCCGAACGGCGTATTTCGACAGCGCCACGTCCTTCGGCATGATCCGGGGCGGCAAGATCGCTGCGGCGATCCTTGGCGCGATGGAAGTGGCCGAAAACGGGGACCTCGCGAACTGGATGATCCCCGGCAAGCTGGTGAAGGGCATGGGCGGTGCGATGGACCTTGTTGCAGGCGTGGGCCGGGTCGTCGTGGTCATGGACCACCAGAACAAGCACGGCCAGTCCAAGGTCCTGAAGGAATGCACGCTGCCCCTGACAGGTGCGGGCGTCGTCGACCGGATCATCACCAACCTCGGCGTGCTGGACGTGGTCGAGGGCGGGTTGAAGATCGTCGAGACCGCCGAAGGCGTGACCGAGGACGAGTTGCGCGCGGCGACCGAGGCGACCATCGTCTGACGGCACACCGCCCGGACACTTGCAAGGCGGCCCCGCGGGGCCGCTTTTTCGTTTGTGCGGCGTCCCTTGCAGGGACATGGCAGACCGGTCACACTCGCCCCCATGGAAGAAGAGAACGCAACGCAGGTTCAGACCGCGCCGCAACCCGAGGCCGCCGTCCCACCGGAAGCCATGTGGGACCAGATCCTCGCGCTGTGGGTCGGGGTCGAGAATTTCGTGCTCAGCCTCGCGCAACCCGGTTGGCGTCTTTACCAGGTGTTGATCATCCTCGGGATCGCGCTGGTCGCATGGGGCCTGCACCGGGTGTCATCCACCGCGATGAATTCATGGGTGCGGGCGCGCGAAGGCTGGACGCCATGGCAGTTGCGCGGCCTTGTTCAGGTGCGACGGCGGCTGGGGCTTATCTGGTTCTCGCTGATGTCATGGACGCTTTTTGCGGTCATGCAGCAGGTCACGTGGCCGTCGCGGTCCTACCTGATCGGACTTGCGGCAACGCTTGCGACGGCGTGGATCGCCATCGCGCTTGCCTCTGCGCTCGTGCGCAACCGCTTCCTGCGGCGATTGGTGAAGTGGGTGCTGTGGATCTACGTCACGCTGTTCTACCTTGGCATATCCGGGCAGATCGCCGCGTTCCTCGACGGGCTCGCCCTGTCGATCGGTTCGTTCCACCTGTCGGTGCTCGACGTCCTGCTCGCGATTGCGGTGATCGGCGTGCTGTTCACCGGTGCGCGGATCCTCAGCGGCGCGGCTTCGGCCTCGATCAAGAAGAACGAGGACATATCGCCGTCGATGCAGGTGCTGGCGGTCAAGGTCCTGCAACTGATCCTCTATACCGGCGCGTTCTTCATCGGGTTGCGGGCCATCGGCATCGACCTGACCGGCCTTGCCGTCCTGTCCGGCGCCATCGGCGTGGGCCTTGGTTTCGGCTTGCAGAAAGTCGTGTCGAACCTCGTGTCGGGCGTCATCATCCTGCTCGACAAGTCGATCAAGCCGGGCGACGTGATCTCTTTGGGCGATACGTTCGGCTGGATCCAGACGCTTGGCGCCCGCTATGCCAGCGTGGTGACGCGGGACGGCAAGGAGTACCTGATCCCGAACGAGGACCTGATCACGGGGCAGGTGGTCAACTGGTCCCATTCGAACGACTTCGTGCGGCTCGACATCTATTTCGGCACCTCCTACGGCGACGATCCCCACAAGGTCCGCGCGCTGGCGATCGAGGCGGCGAAATCGGTCGAACGGGTGCTGACATACCGCGCGCCCGTCTGCCACATCGTCGGCTTCGGCGACAGTTCGGTCGACTACATCCTGCGCTTCTGGATTCGCGATCCCACCGCCGGTCTGACGAATATTCGCGGCAACGTCTACCTGGCCCTGTGGGACGCGTTCCAGGCCAACGGCATTTCGATCCCGTTCCCGCAGCGGGAGGTCCGGATGCTGAACGAAAGGGACGCCGCGGCGCTGGGCGACTGACGGCGGCCATTCGCCCGCCAATGCGGGTTTCCCTGTTTTTCCTGTGGCCGCGCCGCGATTCGCTGTATGCTGGTAAACAGTTGAATTATTTGGGACAATTGCCATGAGATTGCCGGTATTGTTGACGGTATGGAGCGGTATCCTCGCCCTTGCGGGGTGCAACGTGCTGGATAACGGCACGCTCGCGCAGATCGACGCGGTCGGTGGACCGCTGAACGCTGACCCTTCCAGGATCGAGATCCTCGTGGACTTGCCGCCCGGCCTGGGTATCCCAGAGGGCGCTGCCGTGATGAACGTGTCCGCCGTGCGCAACGACATCGGCGCGCGGAATGATGCCTCCTACGTGCTGGAACAGGGCACGCGCGACGACGGGTTGCGCCGGTTCCGCGTGGCGCCGGGCGATATCGACCGGCTGCGCGCGCAACAATCGCTTCTGCGCGAATGGGAGACCGAGGCACCGGACCGGACCGAGGGATCGCTGACCGTGGACGTGACCGGCTGCGCCATCGGGGCAGGGCCGCAACCCACGGCATCGCTGTCGATCTTCGCCGTAGTGCTGCCGAACCCGACGCCACGCCCGCTGTTGCGGGGTGTGCCCGTCAGCCAGATCATGGACGCCACCGATCAGCGCGAATTGCCCGCCTGCTGAGCGGCCCTGCGCTGCCTGACGATCCTCGGCGGGATGTCGCAGGTCCCAATATTGAGATTTCGCAATGGCGATGTTACGATGATGTCACACCCGGCGCCGGGTTCGAGGCGCATGACATAGGAGGACCCTGGTTCTGTCTTTGACCGTTGATGCGGCTTCGGCCGCGGAACGCACGCAGGCCGACACGGCCCGCGATACCGCCACCGAAAGCGATGCCCTTCTGGCGCGCATTCTGGCCTCTCTTGACGAAAACAAGGCCGAGGACATCGTGCAGATCGATCTGCGCGGGAAATCGTCCATGGGCGATTACATGGTGATCTGCTCGGGCCGGTCGTCGCGGCAGGTCGCGTCGATCGCCGAAAAGCTGGTGGCCGATATCAAGGCCGACCTTGGCCGGTCGGCCAAGCTGGAAGGCAAGGATACCGGCGACTGGGTGCTGATCGACACGGGCGACGTGATCGTCCACGTCTTCCGCCCCGAGGTGCGCGAATTCTACCAGCTTGAAAAGATGTGGCTGTCCCCGGCGGAACAGGCCGCGCTGCCGGCCACGCAGACGGCCGCAAGCTAGGTTGCGCGTTCACATCTGCGCGGTGGGCCGTATCAGGAACGGCCCCGAAGCCGCGTTGATCGACGATTACCGCACGCGGTTCGACCGGACGGGGCGTGCCCTGTCGCTCGGGCCGCTGGCGCTTCACGAAATCGATGACCGCAAGGGCGGGTGGGAGGCGGAGGCCTCCGGCCTCGAACGCGCCGTGCCCAAGGGTGCGGTGACGGTGGCGCTGGACGAACGCGGTGACAGGCTCACCTCCCCCGAACTGGCCGACAGGATCGCACGGTGGCGCGACGAGGGGGCGGGCGATCTGGCCTTCCTGATCGGTGGCGCGGACGGGCTCGCCCCGCATCTGCGGCGCGGAACGGGGGGCGCGCTGTCGCTCGGCCGCATGGTCTGGCCGCACAAGCTGGCGCGGGTGATGCTGTGCGAGCAGTTGTACCGCGCCGCCTCGATCCTCGGGGGCCTTCCCTACCACCGCGACTGAGCCGCCTTGCCGCGCAAGCCCGCCACGTGCTTATCCTGCGACATGGAATTCACCGACACGTTGCCCGAAGACCTTCTGCCCCTGACGGAGGCGGAATCGCGCGTCGTCGCGGAAGCGTCGAAAGGCAGCCGCATCACGCTTGGTGACGGATCGTTGCCAATCGAAGACGCTGAAGACGTCACGGTCCGCGCCGCTTTTCTGCGCGCCCTTCTTACCGCGCCAGTGTCAACACTTGGCAGCAAGGGACTGCGGTTGCGGGGCGCGTGGGTGACCGGTGTGCTGGACTTGCAGGGCGCGGATTTCGACCACGACATCTCGATTTCCGCCTGCCATCTCGCCGAATCCGTCGAACTGGTGAACGCGCGGGTGCGGGGCCTTTATATCTCCGGGTCACGGCTGGCCGGACTGCATTGCGACGGAGCGCACCTTGATGGAGCGCTGTTCCTGCGTGGCGGAACCGCGATCGCGGGGGAGATCAGCCTCGCAGGCGCGCGGGTGGGGGGCGATGTGCAGCTTTGCGATCTGACGATCACCGCTCCGGGGCAGGACGCGGTATTCGCGCAGGGAGTTCAGGTCGATGGATCGCTGTACCTCGGGAACTATCCCTATAGCGAGGAGGTGACCTCGCTCACCTGCGACGGGGCGCTGTTCCTGTCGTCGGCGCAGGTGTCGGGCGACGTGTTCATCACCAATTGCGCGGTCACGCCCATGGAAGGCGCGGCCAGTGCCGTCTTTGCCGAAACCGAAGAACACGGGCCCGGCATTGCCGTGTCCCTTGCCCGCGCCCGCGTTGCGGGGCTGCTGTATTTCGCCGACAACCAGATCACACGCGGATTGCTCAACCTTGCCGGGGCGACTGTGGCGCGGCTGCGCGACGAACCGGCAGCACCGGGCGCGACCTACCCGATCCGGCTGGACGGGTTTCGGTACGAAGACTTCAGCCGCCACACCAGCACCGACGTGGGCGACCGGCTGGCATGGCTGGCCCGCCATCCCGAAGGTCTGCCCTTTGTCGCGCAGCCCTACGAACAACTGGCGAGCGTCCTGCGCCGACTGGGCCATCGCAGCGACGCGCGCATGGTCCTGAAGGAGAAGGAACACCTCCTGCGCCGCGATGCGCGCGCGATCGCGGTGGCACGGGGTGGATACGGGTTGCGCTGGGCGGGCATGGCCGTGGGCGACGCGATGATGCGCTATGGCGTGGGTTACGGGTACCGTCCGGGCCGCGTCGTGATCTGGGCGCTGGCGCTGATCCTCGCCCTAGGCGTGTTCTTCGATACCGTCTGGCGAGCCGGCGACATGGCGCCAAACGCCGCGCCGGTGCTGGTGTCCCGTGGCTGGCAGGAGGCTGTCGCAACCCATCCCGACAACCCGGCGGAGCATTGGTCATCCCCCGGACAACCCGGCCAGGACTGGGAGACGTTCAACGCCTATGCCTATGCCGCCGACCTTGTCGTGCCGCTTGTATCCTTCGGGCAGGAGGCCGCGTGGGCCCCGACAACGGCCAATCCTGACAGCCTGTGGGGGCGGACGGGATGGTGGCTGCGCTGGTTTGCCAAGGTGGTGGGCTGGATCGTGACCGCGCTGGGCGCAGCCGCGATCACCGGCGCGGTCCGGTCGGACTGATCACGCGCCGTAGGGCACCCAGACGGTTTTCACATCCGTCGCGGCTTCGAGATAGGCGCGCACGGGGATGTCGCCCACGGGCCGCGGATCGATCCACGTCCGCTTGAGGTTGCCCGCCGCGCCTTCCTCGATCCGTTTCGCCAGGCCGGGGTCCGAGAAGGACCAGACCGCGTCGACATCCAGATGGTCCGCCAGTGTCCCGGCCATGTCGCCATGCGCGCCGGTCAGGATGTTTACGACACCGCCCGGCACGTCCGACGTGTCGAGCACCTGGTAGAAATCCGTCGCGGCGAGCGGGAAAGGATCGGACGCCGCCAGCACGCAGGTCGATCCCATCGCGATCGCCCCCGCCATCGGCGCGACCAGCCCCAGCAGCGGTGCGGCATCCTCGCACAAGACGCCGATCACGCCGGTCGGTTCACGCAAGGCCAGCGCCAGACCCCGGATCGGCACGTCCCGCGCCTCGCCACTGAACTTGTCGGCCCATGCGGCGGCAGAGAAGAGGGTGCTGATCGAGGCTTCGACCTCGGCCTTGCCGCCGCGCTTGCCGGTCAGTCCGTCGATGCGGTGTGCGAATTCGTCCGCGCGGGCGGACAGGTTCTCGGCCACGTAGTAGAGGATCTGCGCCCGCAGGTGCCCGGTGGACTTGGCCCAGCCGGACGCCTTGTGCGCGGCCTCGACCGCGTTGCGCACGTCCTTGCGGTTGGCGAGGCCGACCTCTCCCAGCATCTTGCCCTGTTTCGACCAGACCCGCCGGGAATAGCCGCCGTCGGGCCGCGCCTGCTTGCCTCCGACATACATCTTGGCGGTCCGGTCGATCCCGTCGCCCCCGGCTTTGCCCGCCTTGTGCGGCGCGACCTGCGCGCGAGTCTTGGGTTTGGCGGCGTCGCGGGTATAGGCCATCAGCCCTTCCCACCCGCCTTCGCGCCCGAACCCGCTTTCACGCACCCCGCCAAAGGGCGCGGCGGCGTCGAACATGTTGGTCCCGTTGACCCAGACCACCCCTGCGGCCAGCCGCGGCGCGATGTCGAGCGCGGTGTTGATGTTCTCCGACCAGACCGATGCCGCGAGGCCGTAGCGGGTGTTGTTGGCGACCTGCACCGCCTCGTACGGGGTGCGGAAGGTGGTGGCGCAGAGCACCGGGCCGAATATCTCGTCCTGCATCAGCGGCGCGGCGGGCGAGAGGCCGGTGATGAGGGTGGGGGGATAGAAACAGCCCTCGGGCATGTCGCAGGCGGCAACATAGGTCTCGCCCTCGGTATTGCCGTCCACCATGTCGCGGATCGTCTGCAACTGCACCGGATCGACGATGGCGCCCACGTCGATGCATTTGTCCAAGGGATCACCCACGCGCAGCCCATCCATGCGGCGCTTGAGGCGGCTGTAGAAGTCGTCGGCCACGCCCTCCTGCACCAGCAGGCGCGACCCGGCGCAGCAGACCTGTCCCTGGTTAAACCAGATCGCGTCCACCAGCCCTTCGACGGCGGAATCCAGATCGGCATCCTCGAACACGATGTACGGCGACTTGCCGCCCAGCTCCAACGTCAGCGCTTTGCCCTGTCCCGCCGTGGCGCGGCGGATGATGCGGCCCACCTCGGTCGACCCGGTGAAGGCGACCTTGTCGATGCCGTCGTGTTCCGTGATCAGCGCGCCCGTGTCGCCGTGGCCGGTGACGATGTTCACCACGCCTCTCGGCACGCCCGCCTGTGCGCAGAGATCGGCAAAGCACAGCGCCGTGATCGAGGTATACTCGGCGGGCTTCAGCACCACCGTGTTGCCCATCGCCAGCGCGGGCGCGACCTTCCACGCCAGCATCAACAGCGGGAAGTTCCACGGGATCACCTGCCCGCACACACCCAAAGGTGCCCGGCCCGGCAACTCCTCTTCCATCAACTGCGCCATCCCGGCGTGATAGTAGAAATGCCGCGCCACCAGCGGCACGTCGATGTCGCGGCTTTCGCGGATGGGTTTGCCATTGTCCAGCGTCTCCAGCACCGCGAACAGGCGGCTGTGTTTCTGGATGCCCCGTGCCAGCGCGTACAGCACCTTGGCCCGCCCGTGCCCGCCCAGCTTCTCCCAGCGTGGCTGCGCCTTGCAGGCGGCGGCGACGGCGGCGTCCACATCGGCGGCGGTGCCCTTGGTCAGTGTCGCCAGCACCTCGTCATTCGCCGGGTTGCGGCTTTCGAAATCGTCGCGCGGGTCGGTGAAGGCACCGTCGATGAAATGCCCGAACCGGCTGCCCTGATCGACCAGCCACGCCAACGCGTCGCCCGCGCTTTCGGGGGCGGGGCCGTAGTCCATGCTGTCGAAGATCTCGGAAACGCTCATCTGTTCTGTCTTTCCCAAATGCCCGATGCGTCAGCCGATGGCATGACGGTGATTGGCCGAGTACGCCCCCGTGACGTGATGTTCGAGCTGCCGTTCGATGTCTCCCAGAAGCGAGGACGCGCCAAAGCGGAAGAGGTCGGGCCGCAGCCAGCGATTGCCCAATTCGTCCTTCATCAGGGCGAGGTACAAAAGCGCATCCTTCGCCTTCGATATCCCGCCCGCGGGCTTGTAGCCGACGCGGTGCCCGGTACCGTCGTGGAACTCGCGGATCGCGCGGATCATGGTCAGGGAGACGGGCAGGGTGGCGTTGACGCTTTCCTTGCCGGTGGACGTCTTGATGAAATCCGCCCCCGCCATCATGCAGACGAGCGAGGCCCGCGCGACATTGCGCAGCGTTCCCAGCTCTCCAGTGGCGAGGATGGCCTTCACATGGGCGGGTCCGCAGGCGGCGCGGAAGGCCTGCATTTCGTCATACAGCGCCTGCCAGTTGCCCATCAGGACGTGCCGACGGGAGATCACGATGTCGATCTCGGACGCGCCTGCCTTCACGCTTTCTTCGATCTCGGCCACACGCAAGTGAAACGGCGACAGTCCCGCGGGAAACCCGGTGGAGACGGCGGCGACGGGGATGCCCGAGCCCTCCAGCGCCTCCACCGCCGTGCCGATCATGTCGTGATAGACGCAAACCGCGCCGGTGGTGAGTCCGGTAAGACCCAACGCCTCCAGTATGTCGGCGCGGACGGGTTGGCGGGCCTTGGCACACAGCCGCCGCACCCGGCCGGGCGTGTCGTCCCCCGCCAGCGTCGTCAGGTCGATGCACGAGATCGCACGCGCCAGCCATGCCGCCTGGTAGTCCTTCTTGATCGAGCGTCGACCGCCCAGCGTCGCCGCCCGCCGTTCGATGGCCGAGCGGTTCGCGGTGGCGCGCATCACCCAGTCAAGGTCGAGCGCCATGCCGGGGTTTCGCACCTCTACCGTCTGCGGCAGGGTCGACGTTTCGGATGTGGTGGTCTGCATATGCGTGCCGTCCAATTTTTACCAAACGGTAAAATAAAATCAGGCCCGTGTCACCAGTGACGCCACGGATCGCGGCCTTTGGAAACTATGCCTGAATTGCATGGGGTCGCAATGGGCGGAAGCTGGCCTTTCTGTTGCGAATGGCTCGCAACTCTTGACGTTTTGCGAATGCCTCGCATATTCATTCCAAGGAAGGCTTGCGAGGCACCATGCTGATCACCCGCCGTCATGCTTTATCGTTGACCCTTGGCGCTGCCGCACTGGCGCGCCCGGTGGTCGCGTGGGCAAATGCGCCGCTGTCCGTCGTGGCGACGACGGGCATGATCGCCGACACCGCGCGTCGGATCGGGGGTGACCTTGTCGAGGTGCGCGCGCTGATGGGGCCGGGCGTTGACCCGCACGCCTATCGCCAGACCCGCAGCGACATTGCCGCCATGACGCGGGCAGACCTCGTGCTGTGGAACGGGCTCTACCTTGAAGCGCAGCTTGAAGAATTCATGCACACCCTGTCGCGCCGCATGCGGGTGGAGGCGCTGGCCGAAGCGCTGCCGACCCACCTTCTGCGCGCGCACCAGGATTATGCGGACCGCTATGACCCCCACGTCTGGATGGTGCCCGCGCTGTGGCGGTTGGTGGCCGAAGAACTGGCGCGCGTCCTGCGAGATATCCGTCCCGACGCGGCGGACCGGATCGACGCCAACCTCGCGGCTTACATCGCCGAGCTCGAATCCGTTGGTGCCTATGCGGCGGACGTGCTGGGGCAGGTCCCTCCCGAAGCGCGTGTGCTGCTGACGGCCCATGACGCGTTTGGTTATTTCGGCGACGCTTACGGGTACGAGGTGATCGGCGTGCAGGGCATCTCCACCGAATCCGAGGCCGGATTGCACCGCATCACCGAACTGGTGGACCTGCTGGTCGAGCGGCGCGTTGGCGCGGTGTTCGTCGAGACCTCGGTCAGCGACCGCAACATGCGCGCCCTGATCGAAGGTGCGGCGGCCCGTGGTCATACCGTGCGGATCGGGGGCGAGCTGTTCTCGGACGCGATGGGGATCGACGGAACGTATGAAGGCACGCTGATCGGGATGCTCGATCACAATGCAACGGTTATCGCACGGGCGCTTGGCGCCGACGTGCCGGCAGGCGGCATGTCCGGCCGGCTTGGGCTGAAAAGCGCCCGTTTGGGAGGAAACGGATGACGGTTACGCTGGCAAGTTCGGATGGCACGGCGCTGGCTTCCGCGCCCGATGCCGGCGCGGCCCTGACCGTGCGCGGCATGACGGTGTCCTATGGCGAGACGCCGGTGATCTTCTCGATCGACATGGATGTCCTGCCGGGCAGCATGACCGCGATTGTCGGGCCGAACGGCGCGGGCAAGTCCACGCTCCTCAAGGCCGTTCTGGGCATCGTGAAACCGCTGTCGGGCACGGTACGGGTTTTTGACCGTCCCCTGCGCGAGGCGCTGCCGCGCGTGGCCTACGTTCCGCAGCGCGCCAGCGTCGACTGGGATTTCCCGACCCGCGTGATCGACGTGGTGATGATGGGCCTCGGGCGGGAGCTTGGCCTGCTGGGACGTGTCCGGGCGCATCACCGCGCGCGGGCGATGGATTGCCTTGAACGCGTCGGCATGACGGAATTCGCCGCCCGGCAGATCGGGCAATTGTCCGGCGGCCAGCAGCAGCGCGTGTTCCTCGCGCGGGCGCTGGCGCAGGGGGCCGACCTGTACCTGCTGGACGAACCGTTTGCCGGTGTCGATGCCGCGACCGAGGCAGCGATCATCGCGGTCCTGAAGGAACTGCGCGCGGCCGGGAAGACGGTGGTGGCGGTGCATCACGACCTGTCGACCGTGCCGGATTACTTTTCGGACGTTTTCCTCATCAACCGGACGCGCATCGCGCAGGGTCCGGTCGAGGACGTCTTCACGCCCGAAATGCTCGACCGGACCTATGGCGGTCGTCTTGCGACCGCGCAGCTGGGTGGCCTGACCCGCGATGCTGTTTGACGCACTCACCCTGCAACTTGGCTACAACGTCACGCTGGTGATGCTGGGCGCGGCGGCGCTGGGCATGGCCGCCGGTGGAGCGGGCACTTACCTGTTCCTGCGCAAGCGCGCGCTTGTGTCCGACGCTGTCAGCCACGCGACGCTGCCCGGTGTGGGCGTCGCCTTCCTTGTCATGGTCCTGCTGGGCGGGGACGGGCGCTGGCTGCCCGGCCTGCTTGCGGGATCGGCGCTGACGGCGGGGATCGGGCTTTTGTGCGTCGCGGCGCTGACCCGGCGTACCCGGCTGACCGAGGACGCCGCCATCGGCGCGGTCCTGTCGGTGTTCTTCGGGCTTGGGATCGTCCTCCTGACAATCGTGCAGACCCTGCCGCTGGGACGGCAGGCCGGGCTGGAAAGCTTCCTGCTTGGATCGACGGCCGGGATGCTGCGATCCGACGCCTTGCTGATCGCGGCGGGCGGGGTCGTCACGTTACTGGCCGTGGCAACCCTGCACCGGCCCTTCACGGCGGTGGCCTTCGATCCGGGATTTGCGCAGGCGACAGGGCAGAACATTGCCCGGATCGACCTGACCCTGATGATGCTTGTCATGGCGGTCACGGTCGTCGGCTTGAAGGTCGTGGGCCTGATCCTGATCGTGGCCTTGCTGATCATCCCGCCGGTCGCCGCGCGGTTCTGGACCGACAAGGCGGAAACCCTCGCCCTGATCGCCGCCGCGCTGGGCGGGCTTTCGGGATATGTAGGTGCGGGTCTGTCCGCCACGGCACCGGGGCTGCCGACCGGGCCGATCATCGTACTTGTCGCCTTCGCGCTTTTCGCCCTGTCCTTCCTTGCCGCGCCGGGGCGTGGTGTCGTCGCGCTGGCCCTGCGGCACAGGCATTTCCAGCACGCGGTTCACCTGCGGCAGGGCCTGCTGGCCATCGCCTCCGAACAGCCGATCTACGAGGCGCTGACGATGCGCATCCTCCGGCGCGAGGGGCTGGTGCGCGCCGATGGTGTCCCGACCGATGCGGGCCGAGGCCGGGCCGCCAAGGCGCTGAGGGACGAAACCCGCTGGCAGGTCGCACGCGGGACCGAGCATCTGTCAGGCCTCGCCGCGCGCCACGACGGGTTGACCGAGATCGAGACGGTCCTCACCGCCGACCAGATCGCCGAGATCGACGCCCGCATCGCAACCCCGGTGGAGGTGGGCTGATGGGTGCGGATTTCGTGGCATTGTCGATTGTCCCGCTGGTCATCGGCGTGCTGGCCGCCGTCGCCTGCGCGCTGCCGGGCAACTTCCTTGTCCTTCGCCGCCAGGCGCTGATTGGCGATGCGATCAGCCACGTTGTGTTGCCGGGCATCGTCGTCGGCTTCCTTGTCGCGGGTGTTGCCGGAACGTGGCCGATGCTGATCGGCGCGACCGCCGCCGCCCTTGTCGCGGTGCTGATGATCGAAGGCATCCAGCGGCTTGGCCGGGTCGAACCGGGTGCGGCGATGGGGGTCACCTTCACCACGCTCTTCGCGGCGGGCGTGTTGCTGCTGGAACAGTCGGATACCTCGAGCGTGCACCTCGACGTCGAACATGCGCTTTACGGCAATCTCGAAAGCCTGATCTGGATCGACGCGACCGGATGGGGATCGCTGGTTGACCTGCAGGCGCTTGCCGGGCTGCCGCCGGAACTGACGCGGATATCGGTCGCGGCGCTTGGCGTCGTCGCGTTTGTCTGGTTCGCGTGGCGCCCGCTTGCCGTGTCGACCTTTGACGAGGGGTTTGCGCGCTCGATGGGGCTGCCCGTCCGCGCCATCGGTATCGCGTTGGTGGTCGTGTCCGCGCTGGCGGCGGTGGCCGCCTTCGACGCTGTGGGCTCGATCATCGTGATCGCGATGTTCATCTGCCCGCCAGCCGCCGCGCGGCTGGTCACCAACAGGCTTGTGGCGCAAGTTGCATGGAGCGTCGGATTTGCCGTCCTGTCGGCCGTCGCAGGCTATGTGCTGGCGGGGTATGGCCCGATCTGGCTGGGCTTTGGCAATTCCGTCAGCGCCGCCGGGATGATCGCGACGGTGTCCGGCCTGATCCTTGCGGTCTGTGCCATCGCGGGCCCCGCGCGGCACGCCACGACCTGAACGCTGAGGTCCCGGTCAGACCAGACCCGCCTTGCGGAACAGGGCGTACAGATCGGCCTCGGGCCGTGGCCCGATATGGGAGATGACCTCACCGGCAGCGATGCATCCCATGCGACCACAGGTTTCCATGTCGTGTCCGGTGGTCAGGCCATAAAGGAAACCGGCAGCGAACTGGTCACCGGCGCCCGTGGAATCGACCGGTACGACCGACACGACCGGCACGTCGGTCCGTTCCCCGCCCGCCTGTATGGCGACGCCATCGCCGGAACGGGTGCACACGACAAGACCACATTCCTCCGAGGCGGCCGCCAGCACCGTGTCCAGATCATCCGTCTGGTAGAGCGATTTCAGCTCGTCCTCGTTGCAGATCACGTAATCCATCGGGCCCGAGATCAGGGCGCGGAAATCGGCGCGGTGGCGGTCGACGCAGAAGGGGTCGGACAGGGAGATGCCGGCGCGTGCGCCCGCGGCGCGGGCCAGGTCGGCGGCCTTGAAAAACGCCTCTTTGCCCGGATCCTTGTCGAACAGGTAGCCTTCGAGGAACAGGACATCGCAGTCGCCCGCCACGTCCGGGTCCACGTCGGCGGGGCTCACGTCCTGGCTGATCCCGAGATAGGTGTTCATCGACCGCTCCCCGTCCGGCGAGACGAAGATCATCGAACGTGATGTCGGCAGGGCGGCGTCGGTCACGGGCGGGTTGGGGAAATCGGTGCCTTCCGATTGCGTGACCTCGGCGTATCGCCGCCCGATCGCGTCGTCGGCCACCCGCCCGATGAACGCCGTCTTGACCCCCAGCGTACCTAGCCCGGCCAGCGTGTTCGCAACCGATCCGCCCGGCGTTTCCGTGCGGTCCTGCATCGCGGCATAGAGCACGCCCGCGCGGTCGCGTTCGACCAGTTGCATGATCCCCTTCTCGATCCCCATGTGATCGAGGAAGGTATCGTCGGCATGCGAGATCACGTCGGAAACGGCGTTGCCGATGCCCACAACCTGGTACTTGCTCATCTAGGTCTTGTCCTCGAATTGGCAGAGATCGCGGATCAGGCAGGCCCCGCATTTCGGTTTGCGCGCAACGCAGACGTAGCGCCCGTGCAGGATCATCCAGTGATGCGCGTGTTGCTGGAACTCGGTGGGCACGTGATCCTCGATCGCGCGCTCGACGGCATCGACATCCTTGCCGGGGGCGATGCCCGACCGGTTGCCAAGCCGGAAGATATGGGTGTCGACGGCTTGCGCGGGGTGGTGCCACCACATGTTCAGAACCACGTTGGCCGTCTTGCGGCCTACGCCGGGCAGGCCATAGAGCGCAGCGCGGCTGTTCGGCACCTCGCCGCCATACTGCTCGACCAGGATGCGCGACAGCTTCATCACGTTCTTGGCCTTGTTGCGATAAAGCCCGATCGTCTTGATATGTTCGATCAGCTTTTCCTCGCCGAGGTCGAGCATCTTTTGCGGCGTGTCGGCGATCTTGAACAGCTCGCGCGTCGCCTTGTTCACGCCCGCATCGGTGGCCTGCGCCGAAAGCGCCACCGCGACGACAAGCGTGTAGGCATTGGTATGGGACAACTCGCCCTTCGGTTCGGCCTCGGCCTCGCGAAAGCGGGTAAAGATCTCGCGGATCGTGTGGAAATCGAGTTGCTTGGCCATCGCGGGAGGTGATGCCCGGTTTTGATTGAGTGGGCAAGCGAAACGCGAGCCGCGTGGCGACGGGCCGCGGTGCGGCGATCCAACGGTCATGCTGTGTGCATTTATGCCTGCCAAGTCCGGACGCCGCTTGAGCGATGCGCCGACCTAACGGTATCGCCGTGCCGTGGGGCGGCCCGGCGATGCGCGGCGGCCTGCGGCCTTGATTCCGCGCGGGTCCTTTGACCCAACCATTTCGCGCAGGAAACGGGTCGCGTCACCACGCCCGAACGCCTAGGTTTCAAGCCCAAGGAGACCCTGCCATGACCGACATGACCCAATCCTACCATTACGGCGTGATCGGGCGCGCGATCCGCGCGATCGACGACGCCGAAACCCCCCTGTCTCTCGACGAACTCGCGGCGCGCTGCGGGATGAGCACGGCGCATTTCCAGCGCGTTTTCAGCTCGTGGGCGGGCGTCAGCCCGAAACGGTTCCAGCAATACCTGATGCTGGGCCATGCCAAGGCGCTGTTGCGCGACCGGTTCACGACGCTTGAGACCGCCGACAGCGTCGGCCTGTCAGGGCAGTCCCGCCTGCACGACATGTTCCTGCGGTGGGAAGCCATGTCTCCAGGCGAATACGCGCGCGGTGGCGAGGGGCTGACCATCTTCTGGGGCTGGTTCGAAAGCCCCTTCGGCCCGGCGCTGGTCATGGGCACCGAAAAGGGCCTCTGCGGCATCGGCTTCGCCGAGGAGGCGGGGACCGACGCGGCCATGGCCGACCTCGTGAACCGCTGGCCCAACGCGAGCTATGTCGAGGATACCTCGCGCCTGCGCCCATGGGTTCTGTCGGCCTTCGGGGTCGAAAACCCCGGCGAACCGGTGCCCCTGTTCCTGATCGGCGCCCCGTTCCAGATCAAGGTGTGGGAGGCGCTGTTGCGTGTGCCCTCGGGTATGGTCACCACCTATTCCGAGATCGCCCAGTCCATCGGAACGCCCCGCGCCGTCCGCGCGGTTGGCACGGCGGTGGGCCGCAACCCGATCAGCTGGCTGATCCCGTGCCACCGGGCTTTGCGCAAATCGGGCGGTCTGGGTGGTTACCACTGGGGGCTGGAGCGCAAGCGCATGATGCTGGCGCGAGAGGCCCTGCAAAGCGATCCCGCCCTTCGGCAAGGAGCCGCCTAGGGGGAATAAATGTCGCACCTGTCCCTTGATTTGCGGAAAAACAGTGGGCACCTCGGAACGTTATAAACAACGAACCGTTCTGCTTTGGAACGGAAGGAAGAGGTCCACATGTTTCGAGCCCCCAAATCCATCGTGATGGGTGTCGCCGCACTGTCGCTGGTCGCCGCCTGCACAGACCCCGCAAGCGTTGACGGCACCGATCCCAACGCCAAGGCCAAGCAGGGCGCGCTTCTGGGCGCCGCAGCGGGCGCGGTCCTCGGCGTCATCTCGGGCGATGACCCGAAAGAGCGCCGCCAGAACGCGATTAAGGGCGCGGCCATCGGCGCGGCCGGTGGTGCGCTGATCGGCAACCAGCTGGACAAGCAGGAAGCGGACCTGCGCCGTGACCTTGGCAACAGCGAGGTCAAGATCGTCAATACCGGCGACCGCCTGATCGTGACGATGCCCAACGACATCCTGTTCGCAACCGACAGCGCGTCGGTGCGCAGCGACCTGCAGCGCGACCTGCGCGCGGTTGCCGGCAACCTTCAGGCCTACCCCAACACCACGGTTCAGGTCGTGGGCCACACCGACAGCACCGGGTCGTCCAGCTACAACTACGACCTGTCCGAACGCCGCGCCAATGCCGTGGCGGCCGTGCTGACCGGGGCGGGCGTGCCTGCCTCGCGCATCCGCACCTTCGGCCGGGGCGAGGACCAGCCGGTCGCGTCCAACGGTACCGCCGAAGGCCGTGCCCAGAACCGCCGGGTCGAAATCGTGATCCTGCCGAACACCTGATCCGCGCTACCGTGACGGCACGCTGATCTCGATCAGGTTGCCGTCCGGATCGCGCAGGTAGATCGACATCAGGGGCCCCGTCGCGCCGGTTCGCGCGACGGGGCCTTCGATTATCGGCACCCCCAGATCGGCGAGCCACATCTGCCAGATGTCGAGCGACGTGTTGGTCAGGAAACACAGGTCTGCCGATCCCGGCATGGCCACGCGCGCCCTTGGTTCGAACTCCGCTCCGGCCACGTGCAGGTTGATCTTCTGCCGCCCGAAGGTCAGCGCGCAGCGGCGTGATCCGTCGGCGGGGCTGAACCACTCCGCCCGGCAGCCCAGCACGTCCTCGTAGAACTCCACGGTGGCGGCCTGGTCCCGCACCGTGAGGACAAGGTGATCGAGCGCGGCAAGCGCGGGCTTGTCCATCCTGCGGGCTCCTGCATAGTCTCGGCCCATGCAAGATGCCCAGCCTGCCGAACGCCGTCAAACCGATCAGATGGATCCCGACCGCGCGCGGGCCCTGCAGGCGACGCTTGGCCAGCAGCCCACCTTGCAGGCGGGCGATGTCGTCCCGCCCTTTTTCCACCAGGTCTATTTCTGGGACGCCCGGCCACCGTCGGATCTGGGCGCGGACGGGCATCCGGCGATCGGTGACGCCGTCATTCCCGACCTCGGCCTGCCGCAACGCATGTGGGCGGGCGGTGCGCTGGACTTCGCGGCCCCCCTGCGCCTTGGAGAGCCCGCCGAAAAGGTGACGATGTGCGAGGCCGTGCAGGAAAAGACCGGCTCAAGCGGGCGGCTTGCCTTCGTCACCCTGCGGCATGACTTCCGGCAAGCGGACCGCGTGTGCGTGACCGAACGCCAGACGCTTGTCTATCGCGAGGACGGTCCCATCGCCGCGCGCGTCCCCAAGCCCGCGGGCCGGGAACCCACGCGGCACGTGCGGGTGGTCCCGGATGCGACCCTGCTCTTTCGCTATTCGGCGCTCACCTTCAACGGGCACCGCATCCACTATGATCCCGAATTCGCCCGCGGGCCGGGCGGCTATGCCGGGCTGGTCGTGCACGGCCCGCTCCTGGCGCAATGGCTGGTGACCCTCGCACAGGAGAGCCTCGGACCGCTCGCGCGGTTCGAATTCCGCGCGGTCTCTCCGCTGATACTGGGGGAGGCGGCGCGGGTCTGCGCCGATGAGGAGGGGTTCTGGGTCGAGGCCGAAGACGGCCGCCTGTGCATGACGGCGTCAGCCGAGCCTCAGTAACCGGTCCCGCGCAGGACCACGCCAACCGTCCGGATCATCACCACGATGTCGGTGCGAAGCGACTGCGCCCGCCAGTACGCGGTGTCGTAGATCGCACGCTCGGCAAAGCTCGTCTCGTTCCGGTCGGAAATCTGCCACAGCCCGGTGATGCCGGGGCGCATCCGGTAATACGCGTCGCCGGGATACAGCGTGCGCTGGTCGACCATCATGGGCCGCGGCCCGACAAGGGACATGTCGCCGATCAGCACGTTCCACAATTGCGGCAGCTCATCGAGAGAGGTCTTGCGGATGATCCGGCCAATCGGCGTGATCCGGGGATCGAACTTCAGCTTCTGGCTGATGTCCCATTCGCGGCGGGCATCGGGATTCTGGCACAGGTAGTCTTCAAGCAGAGCGTCGGCGTTGCGCACCATGCTGCGCAGCTTCCACATCGAGAAGACGCGCCCGTCCTTGCCCAGGCGCTTCTGGCGGTAGAACGGGTTCACACCGTCCATCGCGATGGCGGCGGACAGGATCGTGAGAACGAACAGGACGGGAACGGCCGCGACGAGCACGATGGCGATGTCGATGCCGCGCTTGATGTAGGATTGGTAAAGTTTTGCGCCGGGCAAGGGCGCGGCAGGCGCGGTCGCAAGGCGTGCCACTTCTGCTCCGGTAATCGGCTGGCGAACTTGCAAGGTCAAAACGGGTGCCCTCCGCACGGTGGCTGGATGCGCGAATGGAAGGCCTACCCGATCGCTCACGCGGTGCCGCTGCGGGTTAAATCCCCGAAACGACGGCCAAATCAGCCAGCATGTGCGTGTCAGCAGCGTGACATCCCATCCACGCGTTTAATCAAGCACCAACCCCCCAGTGCCGCGTGTCGTGTGACGAGGTTATCGGCATTTTTCCGCAATTTGGAAGTGTTCTGCGGCGGTGCGGCACGGCGGAGTCTTGCACGTTATGCGTGTGACGGGGGTGACACACTTGATTAATGATCGATGATCTGAACGGCATTCCAAGGGGCGAATCGCGCGGTTCGGTCATGGATGTCCGACCTTTCGCATTGATGCCGTGTCAGGCCCAATCACCGGCAGAACCCTTTGAATGTTGATCTATTCGCCATAATTTGTGCTGCCCTAACGTAAACGGCTTGCATTTTCTTGGTTTTCCCTGGTGAAACGCAGGCCGTTCGGCTGCCGGGTCAGCGCGTCGACAGGTCCTTTCCGACGGACACGTCTAAGCCGAACGCCAGGCTTCGTCGGGCTTGTGACGCGGCGTCAGGGATGGAAAATTCGTCCCAAATTCCCCCGAAAAATATTTGGCCTTGCCCCAATTTCGCCATGTCTGCGTTTCCCAAAACGAAACAATGATCCCGTTCCGGGCATACTTCGTTCAACTTGCAGATTTTCGGCGGCCAAATGAGCCGGAATTCGGGCATCCCGATTCGAATCGGCCCCGGTTTCGCCGCAATGGTTTCGGTGGCTTGCCGGGTCCGCCCCGTCGGGGTAAGCCGCGTCAACTGGCACGGGAGGCAACATGCCGATTCATGCGTATCAGGGCGATCTGCCGGATGACCTTCGTCTCGGTCCGGTCGTTGCGATCGATTGCGAAACGATGGGGCTTAACCCGCACCGCGACCGGCTGTGCGTGGTGCAATTGTCTGACGGGGACGGTTCGGCACACGTGGTCCAGATCGCGCTTGGCCAGACATCGGCGCCCAACCTCGAACGCCTGCTGACGGATCCCGACACGCTCAAGCTGTTCCATTTCGGGCGGTTCGACATCGCCGCGATGCTGAACGCGTTCGGCGTTCTGACCGCCCCGGTCTACTGCACCAAGATCGCGTCCAAGCTGGTGCGCACCTATACCGACCGCCATGGCCTGAAGAACCTCTTGCAGGAGCTTCTGGGCGTCGACATCTCGAAGCAGCAGCAATCCAGCGACTGGGGCGCTGACGCACTGACGCAGGCGCAGCTGGAATATGCCGCGTCCGACGTTCTGTACCTGCATGCCGTGAAGGAAAAGCTGGACGCGATGCTGGCGCGCGAAGGCCGGATGGACCTTGCATCGGCGAGTTTTGACTATCTGCCAACGCGGGCTCGGCTTGATCTTGCCGGTTGGCCCGACATCGACATCTTCGCGCATTGATTATCCGTCGCCGCATGGCAGGTTGATTGTCACTTGCCGGGTTTGACCGCCGCGCCCTTCCCCGAAGCGCGGAAACCGGTCGACACGGCGCCACTCACGGAAAGGCCGGGCCCGGTCCAATGCTCCGCGATGATCTGTACTCCCAAGTCGTTTCTTGGCTGAAAGTGCTGTTGCCGCTTGCGGCGCTGGCGCTGTTGTCGACGCTGTTCATGCTGTCGAGCAAGGTGGAATACGGCGACATCCCCGTGGCGCAGCGCGACCTGGCCAACCGCGCATCCAAGCAGCAGATCACCGCGCCCTATTATACCGGCGCCACCGATGACGGTGCGCTTGTCAGCATGACCGCGACCGCGGCCAAGCCCGACCCCGACGCACCCGGCCGGGTCAGCGCCGACGGATTGTGGACGCGGATCGACCTGTCGGATGGGACGGTCCTGACCTTCCGCGCCGACGCCGCCACCATCGACGAACCCGAGGACCGGGCCGACCTGACCGGCAACGTACGCATCGAAAGCTCCAACGGCTACGTCATGCTGACTGAAGGTCTGCGATCCTCCATGCGCGCGGTCGCCGCGGAATCGATGGGGCCGGTCAAGGCGACCGGACCTGCCGGCAAGCTGGACGCCGGGAAGCTGAAGATCACGGCGGATGACGCATCCGGCGCCGTCCAATTGGTTTTTACAAATGGCGTAAAGTTGGTATACGAACCGGCGACCTGACCGGGGGATGGACGAATGCGTGCGATAGTTATCCTGTGTGCAGTCTTGTGGCCGTTGCTGGCCTCGGCACAGACCAATATCGCCTTTGGCGCCAATGCCGAAAACCAGAATGCCCCGGTCGAAGTTACGGCCGACTCGCTGTCGGTGGACCAGAAGAACGGCACCGCGATCTTCACTGGCAACGTCGTGATCGGGCAGGGGACGCTGCGCCTTGCCGCGCCGCGCGTTCTGGTCGTCTACCGGCAGGACAGCCAGCAGATCTCGCGGCTCGAAGCGACGGGCGGCGTCACGCTGGTTGACGGCGACGACGCGGCCGAGGCGGAAAGCGCCGATTACAACCTCGATACTCGGACCATCGTCATGCAGGGCAGCGTGCTGCTGACGCAGGGGCCAAGCGCCATCACGTCCGACCGGATGGTCGTCAACCTCGACGACAACACCGCGCAGATGACCGGGCGCGTGAAGACGGTTCTGCAGCAGGGCGAGTGATGGCGCATCTCACGGTGACAGAAGGGTCTTCGGGCCTGCGCGTGCAGGGGCTGCGCAAAAGCTATCGCAAGCGCGTCGTGATCCGCGATGTCACGATGGAGCTTGACCGGGGCGAGGTCGTGGCGCTGCTGGGTCCGAACGGATCGGGCAAGACGACGACATTCTATGCCATCGCCGGGCTGGTCTTCCCCGAAGCTGGCCGCGTCACCATCGACGGGCGCGACGTGACCACGCTGCCCATGTACCGCCGAGCCAAGCTGGGCATCGGGTACCTGCCGCAGGAGATGTCGATCTTTCGCGGCATGACCGTGGAAGAGAACATCTCGGCCATCCTCGACATCGCGGTAAAGGACCGCCGCAAGCGGCGCGAACGGCTCGAGGCGCTGCTGTCGGAATTCGCGATCGAGCACTTGCGTCGCGCGCCCGCGCTGGCGCTGTCGGGTGGTGAGCGTCGCCGAGTCGAAATCGCGCGCTGCCTTGCGGCGGACCCGAAATACCTGCTTCTGGACGAACCGTTCGCCGGGGTCGACCCGATCAGCGTCGGGGACATACGGGCCCTTGTCGCGGACCTGAAAAAGCGCGGGATCGGGGTGCTGATTACCGACCACAACGTGCGCGAAACGCTCGAAATCGTGGACCGTGCCTACATCCTGCATGATGGCACGGTGCTGATGACCGGCACGCCCGACGACGTGGTGCAGAACGAGAACGTGCGCCGCGTCTACCTTGGCGACAGCTTCCGCATCTGACGCGGTCGGGCGCGATGACGCCGTCAATTTTCGATAAATTTCCCACGGTCGAGATTGACAGATGGCCAATTCGCGCGCTCAAATACGAGCATGGCGACCGTTCCACAGCCTCCGCGTACATGTTTGACCTTCACCGGGTCGCGCGGGTGCATATCGGGCCGCCACTTCCTCGGCTTCATTCGCAACTGACCGGTCCAATCAGGCCGGTTCACGGGTGAATTGCCTCTCAAGACAAGGAGACGCGCATGCGTTATCAGATCACCGGCAAGCAAATCGACATCGGCGCAGCCCTGCAGGACCACGTGCGCGATGAACTGGGTAGCGTCGTCCAGAAATACGCCGAGCGCCCCACGGATGCGCAGGTGATTTTCTCGAAGAATGCGCACGAATTCGTCTGCGAAGCGACGGTTCACCTGTCGACCGGCCTGACCGCGCAGGCGCGGGCGCACGCGAACGAGATCTATGCCGCGTTCGACGGGTGCGCCGAGAAGATGGAAAAGCAGTTGCGCCGGTACAAAAGGCGGCTGAAGGACCACCACCGCGAACGGCCCGAGCCCGTTGCAATCTCGGAAGCTCCCTCTTATATCCTCGCCGGTGAAGAAGACGCCGGGGAATCGGAACCGGATACGCTTCAGCCTGTGATCGTGGCAGAAACGCAAACTCGTGTCCCGTCCCTGACGGTTGGCGAGGCCGTGATGCAGATGGAGCTTGCCGGGGCGCCAGTGCTGGTGTTTCGCAATGAAAAGAAAGACAGCGTGAACGTCGTTTACCGGCGTGATGATGGTAATATCGGGTGGATCGAGCCGTAGGCGCGCAAGCGCCGCTTCATCCGGCCTCCCGCAAGAAGGATGTGATCAGGCATGGAATTTTCGGATTTGCTCAAGCCCGAAGCCGTCAAGGTCCTGTCAGCGGTGTCCAGCAAGAAACGCCTGATGCACGATGTGGCCGATCTGGCCGAAGCAAGCGGTGAAATCAAAGCCTCGGTGGCTGTTGATGCATTGCTGGAGCGGGAAGCACTGGGTCCGACCGGTGTGGGCAAGGGCGTGGCATTGCCCCACGCCCGCCTCGCCGGTCTGACCGCGGTGCAGGGCGTGTTCATCCTGCTTGAAACGCCGGTGAATTTCGATGCCGTCGATCGCCAGCCCGTGGACCTGGTGTTCGGCCTGTTCGCGCCGGAAGATGCCGGCGTCGAACACCTGAAGGCGCTGGCGCTTGTGTCCCGCACCCTGCGCGATGCGTCCATCTGCAGCAAGCTGCGCGCCAATCCCGATGCGGCCAAGCTGCACGCGATCCTGACCGAGGCGCAGACAACCCAGGCCGCCTGACGCGCGTCAGCCGCGCCAGGGACCGAACCCGAACATCATGTAATCACGGGCATAGGCGTCCTGCGCCTTCTCCTCCAGCGCCGCGTCATAGATGTCGGCCAGCGCGAAGGGCGTGTCGGCCGGCGCTGCGGGGATGTTAGCCGTGCGCTTGCATCCGGCGGCCAGCGCCAACGCGGGCAGGGTCTGGGCCAGTTCCTCTTCGCGCAGAACCGCGTCGGGCAGGACGAAGTCGCCGAACCCCTGCAAGGCGGTCGACTGGCTTTCCCACGCGGCGACCATCCGCGTGCCGCCGCTTCCCGCCAGGCTCAGTTTCACCCAGTCGAGGAACGCCGAGAAGGCGGTGTAATGCGCCTCTTTCGTCCAGTCAGGCCCCGGCGCTTCGGAAGGGATCGGCAGGTCGTGCACGCGGCGCAGGGTCGCGCGGATCTGCGGCATCGATCCCTCTCCGGTGGCGAGGATGCGCGACGTGAAGACGTGGTGCGCGCGGGCCAGCGGATGCCTCAGGACGGTAAAGCTGCGATGGCCGGGCCGCTTGCGTTTCCACTGGCGCAGGGCCTTCTGGTTCATCGAGGCGGGAAGCTCGCTTGCCTCCAACCCGTCGAGCGCGGCCAGCCATGCGCTCACCTCCTCGACCGGACCACCGCGGATCGGCAGGTAAAGCAGGGGCGCCTCGGCCGCCGCGACATAGCTTGGCACGGCGGGCCCCCGGCGGGGTTCGAAATTCGGGGTGCGGGACAAATGGAAGCGGTCAAGTTCGGCCATCGCCGCCTCTGCCTCTTCCATGTTCTCGATCTTGTCACGCAGGGCGCCGGGGTTCTGGCGTTTGAGCGTGGGATCAAGCGCCTCCATCCGCCCGTCGACGCCCAGATAAGCCGCCAGCCCGTTCATCACGTCGACGCGCTGCAGGTCCTCGTAATCGATATAGAACGCCGTCTGGCCACTGGTCTGCAACCGGTTCATCAGCAGGACCTGGAAGGCCTGCAACCGCGCGACATGGGCGCTGAACTCGTCCGGTTCGAACCGGGCCTTGGCCGTCTTGCGCCCGCGGTGATGGGTCAGCTTCCACTGGCCGGTTTCCTGCGCGATCTTCCAGCTGACATAGCTATCCAGCGGATTGCGCGTCAGCACCACCTTGGCGCAGGCCGTGTCGGCCAGAACCGGTTCCAACACGCGCGGGTCGTGGTCGTTGAAATAGCGAAAACCCCCCAGCCCGTCGCTGCGCTCGCGGATCGCGGTCAAAAGCGCGTGCGGATCTGCTTCGCGATCCGCCTGCCGGATGCCAAGGATCTCCTCGCGGTCCGGGTAGCCGATGAAATGGGGATTGAACGCCTCCCCATGGCATTGCAGCCCCGGAATCGCGTTGATGTTGGTTTCGAGGAAGTTGGACCCGGTGCGCATTTCGGCGAACACGACGAAAGAGGTGAAGCGCCCCATCGGTTATTGCACCAGATAGGGTTTGCGGGTTTTGGGCCGCTGCGTCTTTGGCGCGGGATCGATCGGGAAATCGCCCATCAGGTAGGGATGCATGCCCTGGTTCTTGAGGTTCTGCAGGAACTGCCCGAACCCGGCGAGGTCCTTCATCACCGGCGCCTCGGTCAGGCGGCGCCCCGTGGTCTGGCCGATCTCGTCGATGATGGTCTGCAACGGCTCCATCGGCGCTTCGAGAAACTCCGCCATGGTCCACACCCGCACCCGCGCCTTGACGTGCGGCTTGCGCAGGTCGGTCAGCATCGTCGCCTCGATCTGCTGGTACTTGGCCGCCAGCGTCCGGATGTCACCGAAATTGCGGTTGGATTGGAACAGCGGCACCGCCCACGCGCCCGAGATGATCGAGACCTGCGCATTCGGGTCGGTGCCGAGATGCGGCACGATCTTCTGGTTGTCGGCCGGGCCGAACTGGAAACACTGGCGCTCACCCCTCAGGTTCCACGTCAGGTTCGTCAGAAAGCCTTTCGGGTTCATGTCCCGCAACCCGGCGCTGTCGCTCAGCGCACCCTGGATGACCGTCTGGCCGCCGGCGAAATGCGCCCTGTCAGGTGCGAAGAGGTGGCCGTGCACGCCCGCGCCCGTGGTGCGCGCAAGCCACGATTCGAAATCGCTGAAGAGGTCGGCAAAGCCCTGGAAGACGGAATACTTGTCGGCGGTCTGGCCGTTTTCCCATCCGAGGTTCGGAAAGCGCGACTGCATGTAAAGGCCCGGCCGCCCGCGCGTCCGCCGTTCCACCGCGCGGGCAAAGATGCGGTCGATCTTGCCGGGATTGGGTTCCGCCTGCTGCGCGGGGGTCGGCGCGTCGCCAAGGAAGGTGTCGTACAGCCGATCCGCCTGCGGCCAGATCTTGCGCGCGACAAAGCAATCCGACCGGCGCAGAAGCTGCAGGTGGTCGTCGTAGAAGATATGCGGCTTGCCCTGGAAATCGAACTTGGACAGCGTCAGCGACCGGCTTTCGATGTTCACGCCGTACTGGCGCGCCAGCGTCTGGAAATAGCTTTCGTCAGGAATCCAGACGCGGCGGAAGTACCTGTCATACGTGGCGCGGTCGTCGTCTTCGAGGATCGCGCTCAGCGTCTGGCGCGTCAGGCACCACCATTGCGATCCCATATGGGGCACGATCCCGTTGGGGATACGCCGCTTGAACCGCACAAGCCGCTGCAACTCGACGAACCGGTCGAACAGGAACCGCTGCCGTTTCCACGAGAACGGGAAGCGCAGGGTAAAGCGTTCGGCATCCAGCCCGCCAACCGTCCACGGCACGTCCGCCGTCGTGGCGCTTTCGATGAAATCGGTATGCGGACGGTCGGCAAGATAATCCGCCAGTTCCTTGACCGGGCGCAGCGGCAGGCAAGAGCCAGAGGACAGGTAGACATGCCTTACGTCGGCATATTCGTTCAAAAGCAGCGTCGCGGCGTCCTGCGTCCCCGCGACGATCCCCCATCCGCCCCATTCGCAGGCGTGCCGGCGGCTGAAGCGGATCAGGTCCTCGTTGTCGAGCGCCGCGCGGAACGCGTCATGGGTGGGGCGGGGCACGTTCTTGTCGACATGGATCACCACCGGGCACCCGGCGGCGGCCCAGTGGCGTGCGATCTGCTCTGCCCGGTCGAGCGCGGTATGCACCAGCATGACGATGCCCACGTTCATCGTCATGCCCAGTTCCCCTTGGACATCAGGCCCAATATCTCAAGCTGGCGCCAGTTGATGTATTTCTCGGACCACTTGCACCACATGTCCGGGTTGTCGCGCATCTGGTCGGCATAGGCGCGGTATTCGATAGAGGCCGAGTAATGCTCTTTCCGCTCAAGCTCTTCGGTCGCCTTTTCGTGGAACGTGTCGAGGAACTTGGTGTGCAGCAGGATGCCCGAGGCCTTTTCGCCCCCCCATTCGTCGTAGACGAGGTTCAACCCGCGCGGCAGCAGCATGTGGGTGGACGAGGCATAGGCATAGCGCCGATCCCACTTCACCAGCGGAACCTTGTTCAGCGCCGGTGATTTCTCTGGCTGCTCGGGGAAGAACACGCGCGCCCGCGCGCCGCCCTGTATCCACAGGTTGCCGAACCGCTTGTTGCGCTTGATCGTATAATTGCCCGCGTCGAACCAGTTCGCGATGTCGAGCGGGTTCATCCCCTCTTCGAACGGCTGCGCGTCGATCCGGCCCTTGGGATACATGTCCAGCAGCATGGCCGAGAACGACTTGATCGACGAGGCATCCAGCCAGTCCGTCAGCGCCTGGATGGGCCGTGTGTCGCAGAAGGGAAACTGGAAGTATTCGTCGGGATCGACGGTCAGGCACCAATGCCCGTGACCGTGTTTCATCGCGATGCCGTTCAGCCAGTCCACCCCGAAACGCGAGCGTTTGTAGCTGCGATTGGTGTGCCACAGCGACACGTCCGGCTGGTCGCGCAGGTAATCGCCCGATCCGTCGATGCTGCCATTGTCGACGATCAGGAAGTGCTTCACCCCCATGTCGCGATAGTATTTCAGGAAATGCGGCAGGCGGCGGCGCTCGTTCCGCAGGGTCGACAGGACCAGCACGTCCTGCGGGGCAATCTGGCCGGTGCGATCGGCAACAGAAGTCAGCTCGCGCCGTTTGCGAACGGCGCGGATGCGCAGGCGATGCCGTCGAAGCCTCAGCTTATATGACTGCCACGGACGCACGCGTCTCCTCTACACTCGCGCTCCCCGACCAGAATGCAGGGCAGGCGGTATCACGTCCAGCTTAAGACGATCTTGAAATGCGCATCCCATGTGGGCGGGGAATATCCCTGCATCTTGTCGAGATGGGCGCGCCGCGCTGCTCCGGGGTCCTTGGTCAGGCCTTCTATTATACGGCTCCATGCATAACGGTCGTCCGGCTTTGCGTAAACGGGAATGTCGCCAAGGAACTCCCGATAGACAGGCAGATCGGCGCAGACGACAGGAACGCCCAGTTGCGCGGCTTCCAATGGCGGCAGGCCGAAACCTTCGGCATGGCTGGGAAAAAGGAACCCGGCCGACGATGCGATCAGGTCGGCCACGTCCGCGTCGCCCATCCCCTCGGTCTCGACCACGCCTGCCGGTCGCGCGTCGAGCCGCGCGAAGACGTCTTCGTTCTTCCAGCCGCGGCGGCCCAGGACATGCAGGGTCGGTTTCGGGTCGGGCAGGGCGTCCCACACGTCCAGAAGCAGCGCGTGGTTCTTCCGCGGCTCGATCGTGCCAAGCGTCACGAAATGCGGCGGGTCCGCCGCCGGTTCGGCGCGCGGCGGGCCAAGGTCCGCGCCCAGAAGCGCGGTAACGACGGGCGGGACACGTGCCATGTGGCGCGGCAGGCTGCGCGCGGTGTCATCGGAATTCGCGATGACAAGGTCGGCATGGTCCGCCACGCGCGCCAAGAACCCCTTGAACGGCACCACCGTCCCGTCGCGCTGGAATTCCGGGTGGTCGAGCGGGATCGTGTCATGCACCAGCACCGCGATCCGCGCTCCCGGAACGGATCGGACGGCGCGGATGACCCGCGCTGTGAAGTTCGAGTGCCCGGTGTTCAGGTAGGCCGTCCCGGCGGGGAGGTATTGCCGCAACATCTGGCCCAATCGCGCCGGAAGAGCCCGCGCGCTGGCAAGGCGGCGCGCGGTGCGCTCGGCGCGGCGGCGTCCGGGATTGGCGGGCGGGGCGAGCCGCGACCAGAAAGGCAGCGCGTCCCATGCATCGTCGCGGACATGCAAGACCAGTTCGCACAGCGCCTGCTTGTCCAGCAACAGGTACCCCATCGGCGTTCGGACAAGGCCAAAGGCCGGGTCAGCGCCGATTGCCAGCCGTTCGAGATAGGCGAATTCGACCCGGTCGACGCCCGTCAACCGGTGTCCCGCCCGCCGGATCAGCCGGGTGACATCCAGAAGGCGCGCGGGCGGGGGCGCGTTATTTGGTGTAGTGGCCAGTTTGGTGCCATCTCCAGGCATCGCCGATCATCTGCGGCATCGTAGACCGCTTTGGCCGCCACCCCAACTCCTCGACCGCGCGGGTCGAGCCGGAGACAAGCTTGACACAATCCCCGGCGCGGCGCGGTCCCACGCTGTGCGGGACTTCGCGGTTGGTGACCGCGCGGGAGGCATCGACCACCTCGCGCACCGAGAACCCGGTCCCGGTGCCAAGGTTGAACACCCGGCTGCCCTTGCCGTCCTTCAGCCATTTCAGGCCCAGCACATGCGCGTCCACCAGGTCGCAGACATGCACGTAATCGCGGATGCAGGTGCCGTCGGGCGTGTCGTAATCGTCGCCATGCAGGATCAGCGCGTCGCGCTTGCCCTGTATCGCCTCGATCATGGCGGGGATCAGGTGGGTTTCGGGGATATGATGTTCGCCCACTTCCGCGTCCGGATCCGCGCCCGCCACGTTGAAATAACGAAAGATGACCGAGCGCAGTCCATGCGCCGCTTCGAACTCGCGCAGCATGTCCTCGATCGCGCGCTTGGAACTGGCATAGGCGTTGATCGGCTGCTGGGCGCTGTTTTCGTCTAGCACCACGCCGTCCTGATCGCCATAGGTCGCGCAGGTGGAGGAAAAGACGAAGTCGCGGCAACCGTTTTCGACCGCCGCCTCGATCAGGTTGAGCGATCCGCCGACATTGTTGCGCCAGTATTTGCCGGGGTCGGACATGCTTTCCCCGACCTGGCTGAGCGCGGCGAAATGCATGACGGCTGCCGGGCGGACCTTGGCAAAGACCTCGTCCAGCCGCGCGCGGTCCAGAAGGTCGCCGCGTTCGAAGGGGCCGAACTTGACCGCGTCTTCCCACCCGGTCGAGCAATTGTCGAAGGTGACGGGCGTATATCCCGCCTGTGCCAGCGCCTTGCAGGCGTGAGAGCCGATATAGCCCGCCCCGCCCGTCACAAGGATATTCGTCATGTTCAGGTGTCCCGCGCGCGTCCGATCACTCGGCCGCTTTTTCCGAGGCCATGATCTCGTGCAGGTAGCGCGACAGGTCGTCTTTCAGATCGTCCCGCGACAGGCCGAACGCGACAGTGGCCTGCAGGAAGCCCGCTTTCGATCCGCAATCGAACCGCTGGCCGGCAAAGCGATAGCCGTAGACCGAGCGTTCCTCGTTGATTTCCTGCGCGATGGCGTCGGTCAGCTGGATCTCGCCCCCCGCGCCGGATTTCAGGCGGTTGAGGTTGCGCAGCACATCGGGTGTCAGGATGTAGCGGCCGATCACGGCGAGGTTCGACGGTTCGGTGCCGGGCGCGGGTTTCTCGACCATGCCGTTCACCGACACCATCGATCCCATGTCTTCCTTGATGTCGAGAACACCGTAGGCCGACGCCTTGGCCTTGGGCACTTCCATCGCGGCGACCATGCAGCCGCCGGTTTCGGCATGCGCCTCAACCATCTGTTGCAGGCAGGGCTTGTCGGCTGCGATCACGTCGTCGGGCAGGATGACGGCAAAGGGTTCATTACCGATCAGGCGACGGGCGCACCAGACGGCGTGACCAAGCCCAAGCGCCTTGTGCTGGCGCAGGTAGGCGATGGCACCGGAATCCATGTTGGTGTTCTTCAGCACCTCCAGAAGGTCGTCCTTGCCCTTCTTGCGCAGCTCGTTTTCCAGTTGCGGGGCGTGGTCGAAATAATCCTCCAGCGCGCCCTTGCCGCGCGAGGTCACGAAGATGAATTCCTTGATCCCCGCGGCGCGTGCTTCGTCGATCGCGTACTGGATCAGGGGCCGGTCGACGAGGGTCATGATCTCCTTCGGCACCGACTTGGTCGCAGGCAGAAACCTTGTACCCAGGCCGGCGACGGGAAAGATCGCCTTTGAAACTTTGCTACGCATCCGCTTTTCGCTCCGATCTGCTCTCAACGCCCGTGTTGTCCCACACGGTGCTGTGTTGGCATATACAGTATAAGGATTGCTTCAAGATATGAAGAAAATGCGGCATTTACCGGATTGTTCCCGGTTTCAGGCCAAAATACCGCGTTGTGGCGAGATTCTGCGGGTCTCTTTTTCCACGCGGGAGGCAAATCCGCATACCCGGAACAAGGGCTGATCGCGGTCGCTGCGACCGAACAGGCCGCCCGTCTGCAGCCAGATGCCCGGCTCCACGAACCGGACCCGGTGGTAAAGCGCGGTGGGCGACAGGCAGAAAACCGTCACGCGGCGCCCTTCTTCGACCGCCCTCGCGGCCTGTTCCATCAGCGCGCCGCGCTGCCACGACCGCCCGGACAGGACAAGCGGCGGCGTATCCGCAAGGCGCGGTATCGGCTGAAAGGGCCGCGCGGCATGGGGCAACGCCGGCAGCGTCTCCAACGCGCGGGCCTCGCCTTCTTCGAACCCGGTATCGAAACTGTGCAGGATGCGCTGCAGGCCCCACGGGTCGAGCGGGCCGGTGACCATGTGCCGCAACAGCCGCCTGCGCTGATCGCCGCGCATGCGGGCGCGCGCGGCGTCGATCTGGTGCCGTGGCGCGTGGCGGCGCAGGAAAACCGCAAGGCTCGCGCCGATCTGCGTCATGTCGGTCGGCACGCGGCTTGCGTTGCGGGTGGCGTTGGCGAGGTAGCCGTGATGCACCTCGGCCAGTGGCACGATGGCGGTTTCGCCTCCTCTGGCCGCGAGCCGCATCACGAGGTCGGTCTCGTCAAGGTAATAGCGATAGGCGGGGTCGAACCCGCCCAGTTCCGCCAGCGTGGCGCGGCGGAAGGCCATGTTCGTCCCCTCGACCTTGATCGCCTGCGTGGGCGACGGCGAAAGCGCCGTGGGGGTATCGCCGTCCAGCGCGATTGGAACCGTCGCGCCGGTGCGGTCGACGCTTTGCGCCCGCCACTGGTACGAAATGCCGTTTCGTCCCCGGACGTAGCCACCCGCGGCGTGGATCGTGTCGGACTCTTCGAACGGTGCGCACAGGTGGCGCAGCCACGTGGGTTCGGGCACCGCGTCGTCGTCGATGAATGCCACGACGTCGCCCGCTGCCTGCTCGACCCCCAGATTGCGCGCGACCGAGATGTTGGGCTCGTCGAAGGCCACCGCCTTGATTTGGCCGGTCCGCCCGGTCCTGTCCTCCCACGCAGTCAGCGCCGCCAGACCGGGACGGTCGGCGACCACGACGATTTCGAACGACGGATGATCCTGCTGCACCAGCCCGGTGAGGCAGAGGGTCAGCGCCCCAGCGCGCCCACGGCTGACAACCACCACGCTTGCGGGAAGGGTTGCCATGCCGCGCGGCTCCGGTTCAGCTTTCCTGCAGCGTCACGCCGGGCGCATGCGCGATGAAGAACGGGTTGGCGTAGGTGTCCTTTCCGTAGCGCAGGGGCGTCAGGTCGTCGAACCGGACGACCTCGCCACCGGCACCGGCCAGCACGGCGTGGCCCGCGGCCGTATCCCACTCCATCGTGCGGCCAAGGCGCGGGTAGATGTCGGCCTCACCAGTGGCGACAAGGCAGAATTTCAGCGACGATCCCGCGCTTTTCATGTCCTTGACGGCGTACTTGTTGATGTAGTCGTCCGTCGCCTGATCGCGGTGCGATTTCGAGGCAACGACCATCAGCGCGGCATTGTCGCTGTCCGCGACCGAGATGGGCGAGGTCGCGCCGGGTGCCGCCTTGTCGAATGGTCCGGTTTCCTCGACCGACTGGCCGTCGGCGGTGGTATAGAACAGGCGGTTCCTTGCGGGTGCGTACACCACGCCACGGGTCGGCACGCCGTTTTCCACCAGCGCGATATTGACGGTGAAATCGCCGCGGCGGTGGATGAACTCCTTGGTGCCGTCCAGCGGATCGACGATCAGGAACGTGTCGCCCGACTGCGTGTGCGACGCGGCCTGCTCTTCGGTCACCAGCATCACGTCGGGAAAGGCGGCGCGCAATCCGGCGGAAATCAGCGCGTCGGCGGCTTCGTCGGCGGCGGTGACCGGGCTTTCGTCGGATTTCACCTTCACGTCGAAATCGTCGGAATTGTAGATTTCCATGATCACGTCGCCCGCTTCGAGGGCGAGGCGGCGCATGGTATCGACCAATGCTGTGTAGTCCAAAAATGTCACTCCCTGTGGGAAAGCCCGGACACGCTCCGGGGCGGAATTGATCTGAACCCGCGTGCCCCTTATGCTGCGCGCTTAAGGGGACGGCAAGATTTCCCTGTCAAATCCCATCCCCGCACAGGGTGAGAGGCAGATGTTTGAGCGAACGGACAAACGGCATTCCACGCTGACGACGGTCGTCGGCATGCTGGAGCTCATCTACCATTCCATCGTGCGCGACATCCGGAAGACGCACGGCAATCCGTTGATGTCGCTTTTCATCAACATGATGCAGACGATCCTGCTGGTCGTCGCGTTCTACTTCATGTTCACGATCCTCAGCATTCGCGGTTCGGCGATCCGGGGCGACTTCCTGATCTACGTGATGTCGGGCATCTTCCTTTACATGACCCACACCAAGGCGATGGGCGCGGTGGCCGGGTCCGAGGGGCCCGCCTCACCCATGATGCAGCACGCGCCGATGAACACGATGGTGGCGATCCTGTCGGCGGCGCTGGGCTCCCTTTATATCCAGCTTCTGTCGATGTTCCTTGTGCTGTTCATCTACCACGTGGCCTTCACCCCGTTCGAGATCGAGGATCCGATCGGATGCCTCGCCATGGTGCTCCTGGCGTGGTTCACGGGATGCGCGCTGGGCCTTGTGGTGCTTGCGGCCAAGCCGTGGGCTCCGACCGTCGTCAACATCATCTCGACAGTCTATCAGCGCGCCAACATGATCGCGTCGGGCAAGATGTTCGTGGCCAACACCCTGCCGCCCTTCATGCTGGCGATGTTCGACTGGAACCCGCTGTTCCACGCCATCGACCAGTCGCGCGGCTTTGCCTTCATCAACTACAACCCGCGGAATTCCTCCATTGAATATCCGCTGACAGTGGGCATCATCCTGTTGATGATCGGCCTGATGGCCGAATTCTACACACGGAAGAAGGTGTCCGCCTCATGGTCCGCGCGCGGCTGATCCTGTCCCTTGTCCTGCTGGTGTGGAGCGCCGCTGCCGCCACCGCGCAAACCGCCTTGCCCGCCCTGTTCGACGTCGCGAACGTCGCGTCGGACGACGTGTTGAACATACGCGCCGCCCCGTCTTCGGGCGCGCCCATCGTCGGTGCCCTGTCGTTCGCCGCCCGCAATGTCGAAGTGGTGGAGACAAGCGCCGATGGCCGCTGGGGCCGGGTCAATACCGGCGAGCAATCGGGCTGGGCGCATCTGTCTTTCCTGTCCCGCGTGCCAGGCCAGCCGGATAGCGACCTGCCGCAGCCGCTGACCTGCTTCGGGACGGAACCGTTCTGGTCGCTCACCCTTGAGGCGGGCGAAGCGGGGCTCAGCACGCCGGGCGACGTGGTCGGGTTCGACATCCTGACGACGCAGCGCGCCTCCGGCCGGACCGACCGTTATTCCTTCATCGCCACCCAAGTTCTGCGCGACCTGCACGGCGTCGTGCGGCGCGAGATGTGCAATGACGGGATGTCGGACCGGGCCTATGGCCTTGATGTGGACCTGATCGTGTTGCGCGGTGGCCAGGCGGTACAGCTGAGCGGCTGCTGCTCGGTCGCGCTTCAGTGACCGCTGCCGTCGGCGGGCGGTGACACGACGCGCAGGGTGAGGTTGATCCGCCCGCCCCGGGGCAACAGTGTCGATGACCCGAACCGCAGGCGATCCACGCCGTGATACTTCAGCCGCGCCGGACCGCCCATCACCACCACGTCCCCCGATTTCAGCCAGATCGACTCGGTCTTGCCGCCCCGCTCGGACCCGCCCATGCGGAACAGCGCCTCGTCCCCAAGGGACACCGACACGACCGGCCACGAGAAATCGCCCTCGTCATGGTCGCGGTGCATGCCCATCCGCGCGCCCTCGCCGTAATAGTTCACAAGGCAGCAATCCGGCGTGCGGTCGAGCGACGTGACATCCTGCCAGAGCTTCAGGATCGCGGACGGGATCGGGGGCCATTCCACGCCCGATGGATGGGTCGCCTCGTACCTGTATCCGCGGCGGTCCGTGACCCATCCAAGGCGCCCGGCGCTTGTCATCCGAACAGACATCTTCCGACCCGACGGCGTCTGTGGCTGAACGAACGGCGCGACGCTCGCAACCTGCCGGATATCCTCGACCATCGCGGCCTGCGCCGACCGGTCCAGGTACCCCTGGAACACAACGAAATCTCGCACCGTGACGGGTGCCATGCTGTCCCCTTTCCATGCCTGTCGGCAAATGTGACTAATTTGCCGCAAACTGTTGCCCGCGCCGGTTGCAGGGCAAGTTTGGCCTCCTTATATACGCCCGGACGCTGGCAGTGGGCCATGGCCGCACTGTCATTCACCATTCGGGGGGTCAGGATGCCAAAATGGGTCTGCCCTTCGAGTCATCGCCTTGAAGTCAAAAAGGGATCGAAGAAACATGGCTAAAGTCATTGGTATCGACCTCGGCACCACCAACTCGTGCGTGGCCATCATGGACGGGTCTCAGCCGAAGGTCATCGAAAATGCCGAGGGCGCGCGCACCACGCCGTCCATCGTCGCCTTCACGGACGACGAGCGCCTCGTCGGTCAGCCCGCCAAACGGCAGGCCGTCACCAACCCCGACAACACGATCTTCGGCGTCAAACGCCTGATCGGTCGTCGCGTGGACGATGCGCACCTCAAGAAAGACAAGAAGAACCTCCCCTTCAACGTCGTCGATGGCGGCAATGGCGACGCGTGGGTCGAAGCCAAGGGTGAGAAGTATTCGCCGTCGCAAATCTCTGCTTTCATCCTGCAGAAGATGAAGGAAACCGCCGAGTCGTACCTGGGCGAGGACGTGACGCAGGCCGTCATCACCGTGCCCGCCTATTTCAACGACGCGCAGCGTCAGGCGACGAAGGATGCCGGCAAGATCGCGGGCCTCGAAGTCCTGCGGATCATCAACGAACCGACCGCTGCCGCGCTGGCCTATGGCCTCGACAAGGACGAAACCAAGACGATCGCCGTCTATGACCTTGGCGGTGGTACGTTCGACGTGACCATCCTCGAAATCGACGACGGCCTGTTCGAAGTGAAATCGACCAACGGGGACACGTTCCTTGGTGGTGAAGATTTCGACATGCGGATCGTCAACTACCTTGCCGACGAGTTCAAGAAAGAGAACCAGGTCGACCTGACGCAGGACAAGATGGCCCTGCAGCGCCTGAAAGAGGCGGCCGAGAAGGCCAAGATCGAACTGTCCTCGTCCTCGCAGACCGAAATCAACCAGCCGTTCATCTCGATGGGGTCGAACGGCCAGCCGCTGCACATGGTCATGAAGCTGACCCGTGCCAAGCTGGAATCGCTGGTCGGTGACCTGATCAAGGCGTCGCTGAAGCCCTGCAAGGCCGCGCTGAAGGATGCGGGCCTGTCCACGTCGGACATCAACGAGGTCGTTCTGGTCGGTGGTATGACCCGGATGCCGAAGGTCATCGAAGAGGTGACCAAGTTCTTCGGGAAAGAGCCGCACAAGGGTGTGAACCCGGACGAGGTCGTTGCCATGGGCGCCGCCATCCAGGCCGGTGTTCTGCAAGGTGACGTCAAGGACGTGGTCCTCTTGGACGTCACGCCCCTGTCGCTGGGGATCGAGACGCTGGGTGGCGTGTTCACCCGCCTGATCGACCGCAACACCACGATCCCGACCAAGAAGAGCCAGATCTTCTCGACCGCCGAGGACAACCAGAACGCGGTGACCATCCGCGTGTTCCAGGGTGAGCGTGAAATGGCGTCCGACAACAAGATGCTCGGCCAGTTTAACCTGGAAGACATCCCGCCCGCGCCGCGCGGCATGCCCCAGATCGAGGTGACCTTCGACATCGACGCCAACGGCATCGTGTCCGTGGGCGCCGCCGACAAGGGCACCGGCAAGGAGCAGAAGATCACGATCCAGGCCTCGGGCGGTCTGTCGGACGAAGACATCGACAAGATGGTCAAGGACGCCGAGGAGAACGCCGAAGCCGACAAGGCCCGCAAGGAGCTGGTCGAGGCGAAGAACCAGGGCGAAAGCCTTGTCCATTCGACCGAGAAGGCGCTCGAAGAGCATGGCTCCAAGGTGGACCCGTCGACCGTGGAAGCGATCGAACTGGCCATCGCCGCGCTCAAGGACGAGCTGGAAACCGACAATGTCGACAAGATCAAGTCGGGCATCCAGAACGTGACCGAGGCGTCCATGCGGCTGGGTGAAGCGATCTACAAGGCAAGCCAGGAAGAGGGCGAAGAGCCTTCGGCAGCCGACGCGGGCCCGGACGAAGACGATATCGTCGACGCCGATTTCGAGGATCTGGACGACAGCAAGCGCGCCTGAGCGCCGCTGGCTGAGCCGGGCCCGTCAGGGCCCGGCCTGTCCGGGCCTTCGAAGGAGGGACCAGTTTCATGTCGAAACGCGATTTCTACGACATCCTCGGCGTCCAGAAGGGCGCGAGCGCCGACGAGATCAAGAAAGCCTATCGCCGCAAGGCGAAAGAGCTTCACCCCGACCGCAACGCCGACAACCCCAACGCCGAAGAGCAGTTCAAGGAGGCCAACGAGGCCTATGAAGTGCTCCGCGACGCCGACAAGAAGGCGGCCTATGACCGGTTCGGTCATGCCGCGTTCGAAGGCGGCATGGGCGGCGGTGGCGGACGTCCGGGTGGCGGTTTCCACGGGCAGGGCGATTTCGCCTCGGCCTTCTCGGACGTGTTCGACGACCTGTTCGGCGACATGATGGGCGGCGGCCGCGGTGGCGGTCGCAACCGTGCTGCCCGCGGGTCGGACCTGCGCTACAACCTGCGCGTCACGCTCGAAGAAGCCTTCACCGGCCTGCAAAAGACCATCCAGGTGCCGACCTCGGTGCAATGCGGATCCTGCGAGGGATCCGGTGCCGAAGGCGGGGCCGAGCCCACGACCTGCCCGACCTGTTCGGGCATGGGAAAGGTCCGCGCGCAGCAGGGGTTCTTCACCGTCGAACGCACCTGTCCGACCTGTTCGGGTCTCGGCCAGATCATCAAGAACCCCTGCGCCACCTGCGGCGGGCAGGGCCGCGTCGAAAAGGACCGCGCGCTCAGCGTCAACATCCCGGCCGGGGTGGAGACGGGCACGCGCATCCGCCTTGGTGGCGAAGGCGAAGCCGGGATGCGCGGTGGGCCCGCCGGGGACCTCTACATCTTCATCGAGGTCGCGAAGCATCCGATCTTCGAACGGGATGGGATGAACCTCTTCTGTCGCGTGCCGGTGTCCATGGCCTCGGCCGCGCTGGGCGGTGACATCGAGGTTCCGACAATCGATGGCGGCCGCGCGCGGGTGAAGATCCCTGCGGGCAGCCAGTCGGGTCGCCAGATGCGCCTGCGGGGCAAGGGCATGCCGGCGCTGCGCGGTGCGGGCAAGGGCGACATGTTCATCGAACTGGCGGTCGAGACGCCGGTGAACCTGACGTCGCGCCAGAAAGAGCTGCTGAAGGAATTCGAGAAGCTGAGCGAGGAAAACAATCCCGAAAGCTCCAGCTTCTTCAAGTCCATCAAGGAGTTCTGGGACAGCATGAAAGGCTGACCCGGCACCGGGGCGCATAGCCCTTAATCGGTCGTTAACCAGAATCGGGCCAGCGTGATCGCATGGCCCGATCGTCTTATTTCGCCGAAGCCCAACTTCCGTTCGACGAACCCGTTGCCGCTCCCGCGACCGGCAGACAGCCGTCTTATATCCGGGATCACCGCAAACGGCTGCGCGAACGGTTTCTCACCGGCGGCGCGGATGCGATGCCCGACTATGAACTGCTTGAACTCGTCCTGTTCCGCGCGATCCCCCGGCAGGACGTGAAACCGCTGGCGCGGCGGTTGCTCGAGGTGTTCGGCGATTTCAACCGCGTCCTGTCCGCCCCTGCCGCGCGCCTGTCGGATGTCGACGGCGTGGGCGAGGCCGTGATCACGGAGCTGAAGATCGTGGAGGCCGCCGCGCATCGGCTCAGTCGTGCGCGGGTGATGCAGCGCCATGTCCTCAGCTCATGGGATGCGCTGGTCGATTACTGTCACACGACGATGGCGCACCGCGATACCGAACAGTTCCGCGTCCTTTACCTTGATCGCAAGAACGTGCTGATCGCGGACGAGGCGCAGGGGCAGGGCACGGTCGACCACGTGCCGGTCTACCCGCGCGAGGTCGTCAAACGGGCCCTGGAAGTGAACGCGTCGGCCCTGATCCTTGTCCACAATCACCCGTCAGGCGATCCGACGCCCAGCAGCGACGATATCGCGATGACCTCGCAGATCGTGGCCGCGGCAGAGGCTTTGCGCATCACCGTCCACGACCACCTGATCGTCGGCAAGTCTCGGGAATTGAGCTTCCGCTCCGAAGGGTTGCTGTAAGCGCGGCTCTACTTCAGCCAGACCTCGACCCGCCGGTTGACCGACCGGCCCCAGCTGGTGTCATCACAGGCCATCGGCATCATCTCCCCGAAGGAGGCCGCGCGAAGCGCAAGGCGAGAGAAATCCGCCGTCTCGGCCGCGTCCCTCACCGCGCGCAGCACGGCATCCGCGCGGCTTTGGGCGATGCGGCGGTTGGCTTTCGCGTCCCCGTTCCCGTCCGAGAACCCGGCAAACAGCAGGTCCCGCGTGTCGTACCGCCCCGCCTCCAGCGCTCGGGCAAGCTGTTGCACGTTCGAGTTCGACTGCGCGTCAAGCCGTGACGAGCCAACCTCGAACCGGAAGGAGATCGACAGGCGTTTGCGCCCCGCCAGCGTCGCGACCATCTCCTGCAACTCCGGCAGGCCGAATTCGGTGCCCGCTACGGACACGGCGTTGACCAGCCGGTCACCCTGTGCGTCCCACGGGATCTCTTCCGGCGCCTGGTCGACCAGCCCGGCGCGCCGGATCACGATCTGGGCCAGCGGACTGCGGGTGTAGGCAAGGAAATCGCGCGCGAGTTTCGGCAGCCGCCGCGCGGGCAGGTACAGGAACATCGGCGCGGTGAGGGGGTAATCCTCGGTTTTGATGGTCTGCCGGGAGGCGGCGAGCGAGAAGCCGCATCTGCCGGTCAGCGTCAGCGGCTTGGCATTACCCAGGTTGGCATAGCTTGCGATGCCAAGGGCCAACGCGTCGCCCGACACGTCGGTGACCAACTCCCGGTTGGAATTGCGCGTGACGACGTCGGGGCCGGGACGGGCCCGCGCGGGCGACAGCACCCGGTCGGTCATGGATTGCGCGAGCCCGGTGCCGGGCGCGGGGACATACACCTCGATCGGGGCGTCTTCGCCGCCCAGTTGCGCCCAGTTGTCGATCTCCCCGGCAAGGACACGGGCCAGGTCGGGCAAGGAGATCGTGTCGAGCGGGTTGCCGGGCGCCACGATGGGGACAAGGCCATCCAGTGCCAGCACGCGGCTCCGGTTGGCCTCGCGCAGGTCGCCAAGGCCCGCATCGCGCGCCAGCCGGACCTCGCCCAGCCGGACGGCCCGCAAGGCCATCACCACGTCGGCCTCGTCCGCCAGCAGGTCGGCAAAGCCTTCCTCGGTCGTGCTGGCGCGGAAGGTGAAGCGCGCTACCACGCGATCCTCGCGCGGGTCGAACAGGGCGTATTCCACCCGGTCGTCACCTGCGACGCTCCGCTCTGACCGGAAGCCCGAGGCGCGGGCAAAGGCCTCCACCAGCAGGGGCATGACCCGTTCGGCGATGACGGCGCTGCCCGATAGCCGCATCCGGGCGACATAGGCGCCAAGGTTCGGGCACCCGACGCCGTCGCATTGCACGCCGGACCCGTCGACTGTCAGCTCGCCATAGGTCGTCGCGACCCGGTAGAACTCGCCGTCAAACCCCAGAAGCGTGCCGTTAATCGTGACCGCGCCATCCTGCGAAGTCAGCGTGACGTCCTGCGCGGTGGCGGCAAAAGCCCAGCCCCAAAGAAAAAGTGCGGCAGAGACCGCCGCACGCCATCCTGACATTCAACCCCCGCGAAAGCCGGTTCACTTCGCGGCGATTGTCAGGTCTTCGATCAGGTTTTTCAACACCAGAAAATCACCCACGGTATCGCAATCGGGCATGAACAGGGTCAGGTCCTGCACGCGCAGCGCGCCCGCCTGCCGGTATTCCAGCGTCTGTGCATCCACCTGCCGACCACAATTGGCCTGCGTCACCTCGGCCTCGACGCTCAGGTTCACGGCACCCGGAATGTCAGCCATGCGGGACGGGAAGGTATAGACCTCGGCCAGAAGCGCCTCGTCATCGTCGGCGACGCCAAGCCGGGTCATCAGGCCGGACTTGCCTTCGGCGGTGGCGCGGGTCGTTCCGGGCGCGTCGGCCCAGACATGGCCTTCGGCCCAGTAGGCTGCATCGTATTCAAGCGCGTGCAGGCCGATGCCGGTATCGCGGCCCTTCCATTGCACGACGATGCGGTCATAGGCCTTGAGCGACGCGACGTCGATCTGCGCCACGGCTCCGTCGCCTGACGGGAAGGACGCGATGAAAACGGCTTTCGGGGCCAGCGCGGGAACCGTGATCGACAACGCGCCGTCCGCGTCGGTCCGGTCGGCAAACATCATGCCATTGTGGTGGATCGTCACGCGCTGACCGGCGAGGCAGTCCGCCTTGAGTTTCAGTGCGACCATGGCAGCGGGTCGCGGCGCGGCCTCCAGCGTGATCGGGCAGGCCGGTTGCGGCGCCGCGGATTCTTCGGGAAGCGCGGGCGCGGGCAGAGTCGTAGTGTCCGCAGCAACGCGCACCGGCGTGTCTGGCAGGCGCGGAACGGCCATGTCCCGCGGCGCGGCCATCGAGGCCGTCAGGGTGATGTCGGTCACTTCCAGCGGCTCCGGCGGGGCGCTCGCCGTGCGCGGTTGAACCACGTATTGCATGACAAAGCCGATACCAAGAGCGGCGATCAGGGTCAGGCCCAATAGTGCATTGCGGTTCAAAAGCAGCATGTCTGGCTCCGGGACACGGTTTGGTCCAAGGACAGACGTAATGGTTAATACCGGCGCTCGTTGGACCGCTCTTGGCAAGACAAGCGGCCCTTTTGTGGCATTTTCTGGACGCCCCGCGCGGGGGCGTCAGGCCAGTTTGCCGTGACAGTGCTTGAATTTCTTGCCCGAACCGCAGGGGCAGGGATCGTTCCGGCCGGGGTTGCCCCAGGTCGCGGGGTCATTTTCGTCGAACCCCTCGGCGGCGGTCGGCCCGGCGGCGGCTTGATCGCCTTCGGTCTGACCCGGTTGCCCGGCCTGTGAGGCGTCGGCCTGCGCTTTCAACTGCGCCTGCTGGGCCATCATCTGTTCCATCATCTGGCGCTGCTCTTCTTCTGTCAGCGGACGGATCTGGGCCAGTTGCTGGGTCACCTGCACGCGCAGGCTTTCCAGCATCGACTCGAACAGTTGGAAGGCTTCGGACTTGTATTCGTTCAGCGGATCGCGCTGGGCATAGCCGCGGAAGGCCACGACCGACCGCAGGTGTTCCAGCGTCAGAAGATGTTCGCGCCACTTGGCATCGATGGTCTGAAGCAGGACCTGCTTTTCGATGTTGCGCATGTTCTCGGCGCCGAAATCGACCGCCTTCTTGGCCATCAGCTTGTCAGAGGCATCCTGCAGGCGTTCGCGTACGACCTCGTCGTCGACGCCGTCCTCGTCGCCCCACTTGATGACCGGCTCGTCGATGCCAAGGTGCTCGATCGTGGCGGCGTAAAGGCCGTGCATGTCCCACTGGTCGGCATAGGTCTTGGGCGGGAGGTACTGATCGACCAGGTCGTCGATCACCTCGTGCCGCATGTCGGTCACGATCTCGCTCAGGTCGTCGGCTTCCATGATCTCGCGGCGCTGGCTGAAGATCACCTTGCGCTGATCGTTCATCACGTCGTCGAACTTCAGAAGCTGCTTGCGGATGTCGAAGTTGCGTCCCTCGACCTTGGCCTGCGCCCGTTCCAGCGACTTGTTCACCCACGGGTGAACGATGGCCTCGCCCTCCTGCATGCCCAGCGTCTTCAGAACCTTGTCCAGCCGTTCCGACCCGAAGATGCGCATCAGGTCGTCTTCGAGCGACAGGTAGAACGAGGACCGGCCCGGATCGCCCTGCCGGCCCGACCGGCCGCGCAGCTGGTTGTCGATGCGGCGGCTTTCGTGACGTTCGGTGGCCAGAACGAACAGCCCGCCCGCATCCTTGACCTTCTGTTCTTCGCCCTTGTGCGCCTCTTCGATCCGCGCGCGGATCTCTTCGGGGTCGCCTTCGGGATCGGCAGCGATGGCTTCCATGATCTGGAATTCGACATTGCCGCCCAGCTTGATGTCGGTGCCACGGCCCGCCATGTTCGTCGCGATGGTGACCGCGCCCAGCTTGCCCGCATCGGCGACGATCTGCGCCTCCTGCTCGTGCTGGCGTGCGTTCAGGACGTTGTGCGGCAGGCCCTTTTCCTTGAGCATCGCCGACAGCATCTCTGATTTCTCGATCGAAGTTGTGCCCACGAGGACCGGCTGGCCCTTTTCATGCGCTTCCTTGATCGTGTCGACGATGGCGTCGTATTTCTCGCGCGCGGTGCGGAAGACCTGGTCGTCCTCGTCGATCCGCGCGATTTCGCGGTTGGTCGGGACTTCCACGACGCCCAGGCCGTAGATTTCCGCGAATTCCTCCGCCTCGGTCGCGGCGGTGCCGGTCATGCCCGACAGCTTGTCGTACAGGCGGAAGTAGTTCTGGAAGGTCACGCTGGCGAGCGTCACGTTCTCGGGCTGGATGTCGCAGCCTTCCTTCGCCTCGATCGCCTGGTGCAGGCCGTCCGACAGGCGGCGGCCCGCCATCATGCGGCCGGTGAATTCGTCGATCAGCACGACCTGCCCGTCGCGGACGATGTAATCCTTGTCCTTGGTGAACAGCTTGTGCGCCCGCAGGCCCTGGTTCACGTGGTGCACGACGGTGGTGGATTCCGGATCGTACAGAGACTGGCCTTCCGGCAGCAGGCCGCGCGCGTGCAGGTGCTCTTCGAGGAACTCGTTGCCGTCATCGGTGAAGGACACGTTCCGTGTCTTTTCGTCGATCTCGTAATGATCGTCGTTCAGGTCGGGGATCAGGCGGTCGATGGCGATATACAGGTCGCTCCGGTCCTGCGCCGGGCCCGAGATGATGAGCGGCGTGCGCGCCTCGTCGATCAGGATCGAGTCGACCTCGTCGACGATGGCGAAGTTGTGCCCGCGCTGGCTCATCTCTTCGAGGGAGGAGCGCATGTTGTCGCGCAGGTAGTCAAAGCCCAGCTCGTTGTTCGTGGCATAGGTCACGTCACAGGCATAGGCGGCCTTCTTCTCGTCCTCGGGCTGCTGCGGGTAGACGACGCCGGTCGTCAGGCCGAGCGCGGCAAAGACCTTGCCCATCCACTCCGCGTCCCGCTTGGCGAGGTAGTCGTTCACGGTGACGACGTGCACGCCCTTGCCGCTGAGCGCGTTCAGGTAGGCGGGGAAGGTGGCGACCAGCGTCTTGCCCTCACCCGTCTTCATTTCCGAGATGTTGCCCTGGTGCAGGAATATCCCGCCCATCAGCTGCACGTCGAACGCGCGCAGGCCAAGCGCGCGCTTCGCCGCTTCACGGCAATTGGCGAAGGCTTCGGGCAGCAGGTCATCAAGGCTCTCGCCGCCCATGGCGCGTTTCGCCAGCGCCTCGGTGCGGTCCTTGATCTCGTCGTCGGTCAGCTTCTCGAACTCGGGTTCCAGCGCGTTGATCTTCTCGACCAGCGGGCGCGTCGCCTTGATCTTGCGGTCATTGGGGGTTCCAAAAACCGCCTTGGCCAGTTTGCCGAACATGCGCGTTCCGATCCTCTTGCGCGCCGTTGTCTTGCACGTCGCGAGTGTTCCTCATAAGGGTTTGGTCAAAGGCCCACCCTATGCAGTCCAACGCGATGTAAGGGTCGGGAAACCCCGTGTCAACGCGGGCCCAAGGTGGTCCGCCCGATCGATGAGGACCTGTTCCCATATGACCCGATTCAGCATTTTCCTCGCCGGCGCGGCGATGTCGCTCGCCCTGTCCGCCACCGCGCAGGAAACGACGACGGACGCCGAAGCGCCCGCCATGATCGAGGCAACCGCCGACACCGTTCTGGCCACCGTGAACGGGCAGGACATCACGCTTGGCCACGTCATCGTGATCCGCGCGGGCCTGCCGCCGGAATACCAGAACCTCGGCGAAGACGTGCTGTTGTCAGGTATCCTCGACCAGCTGATCCAGCAGGCTGCCGTGAACGATACGGACGGCGACGAATTGCCCAAGCGGGCGCGCGTCGCGCTGGAAAACGAGAAACGGACCATCCTTGCAGGGCAGGCGCTTGAAGCCGTGGCAAACAGTGCGGTGACCGACGAGGCGCTGCAGGCCGCCTATGACGCGCGCTATGCCGACGCGCCGGTCAAGCAGGAATACAACGCCTCCCACATCCTCGTGGAGACCGAGGAAGAGGCGCGGGAGTTGGTAGAGATGCTGGCGGAAGGCGCCGACTTTGCCGAGTTGGCCAAGGAAAAGTCGACCGGCCCGTCGGGGCCCAACGGCGGCCTTCTTGGCTGGTTCGGCGAAGGGGCCATGGTGCCGTCGTTCGAGGCAGCGGTCATCGCACTCGCCCCCGGCGAGGTGTCGGCCCCGGTGCAGACCCAGTTCGGCTGGCACGTCATCAAGATGAACGAGGTGCGCGACCTCCCCGGACCGTCGCTTGACGACGTGCGGGACGAGCTTGCCGGCGAAATCCGTGAAGAAGCCGTGCGCGCGCACGTGGATGCCCGCACCGCTGCGGCCGATATCACGCGGCTCGACCTGGAAACGATCGATCCTGCCGTCGTGACCCGGACGGACCTGCTGGACGAATAATGGGCGGCGTTCCTCCGCGCTCTCCGCTCGCGCCCGCCAGCTTTCCGGACCTTCCCTCCGTGGCCGGCCTTCGGCTCGCCACGGCGGCGGCAGGCGTGAAATACCGCGGTCGGGACGACGTGATGCTGGCGGTGCTTGACCCCGGTTCGGTGGTCGCCGGCACCTTCACCCGCTCGCGTACCCGGTCCGCGCCGGTTCTGGATTGCGAGGCGAAGCTGGGTGGTGACCCGTCCGGCCCCGCCGCGATCCTCGTGAACGCGGGCAACGCCAATGCCTTCACCGGCCGCAACGGCGTCGCCGCGGTCGAGGCGGTCACGACGGCGGTCGCCATCGCGACCGGTGCCGAGATCGGCCGCGTCTTCACCTCCTCCACCGGCGTGATCGGCGAACCCTTGCCGCATGACAGGATCACCGCGACGCTCGACCAGATGGTCGCGCAACTGGGATCCGGCGATTTCGAAGCGGCGGCGGACGCGATCCGCACCACCGACACCTTCGCCAAGGGCGCCGGAGGGCGCGTTTCGCTGTCGGGCGGGGAGGTCACGATTGCCGGGATCGCCAAGGGCTCGGGCATGATCGCGCCCGACATGGCGACGATGCTCGTCTACATCTTCACCGACGCGCGGATCGAACAGGACAGGTTGCAGGACATGGTCCGGCGGCTGTGCGACCGGACCTTCAACGCGATCACGGTGGACAGCGACACGTCGACCTCGGACACGCTGCTTGTTGCGGCGACCGGGGCGTCGGGCGTCGATGCGGACGACGCCTTCGAGGCCGCGCTGCACGACGTCATGCTCGACCTCGCGCATCAGGTGGTGCGGGACGGCGAGGGCGCGACCAAGTTCGTCGAGATCACCGTGACAGGGGCCGAAAGCGAGGCGGAGGCCCGCAAGATCGGCCTGTCCATCGCCAATTCGCCGCTGGTCAAGACCGCCATCGCGGGGGAGGACCCCAACTGGGGCCGCGTCGTCATGGCGGTCGGCAAATCCGGTGCGGCGGCGGATCGCGATCGCCTGTCGATCCGGTTCGGCGATATCCTCGTCGCCACCGAAGGCTGGGTCGCACCCGGCTACCGCGAAGAGGATGGCGCCGCCTACATGAAGAACGCGGAATTGCAGATCGCCGTCGACGTGGGCGTCGGTGATGCGCAGGCGACCGTGTGGACCTGCGACCTGACGCACGGCTACATCTCGATCAATGCCGACTATCGGTCCTGACATGGCGAAAGTTGTTCTTGTCTCGGCCGTGGCCCTGATCGACCGCGACGGTCGCGTGCTGGTGGCGCAACGCCCCGAAGGCAAGTCGATGGCCGGTCTGTGGGAATTTCCGGGCGGCAAGGTCGAAGAGGGCGAGACGCCCGAAGCCGCCCTGATCCGCGAATTGCACGAGGAATTGGGGATCGACACGTGGGCCTCGTGCCTCGCTCCGCTGACCTTCGCGTCGCACGGCTACGAGTCGTTTCACCTGCTCATGCCGCTTTTCGCCTGCCGGAAATGGGAGGGTGTTCCCCGCCCCAAGGAAGGGCAGGTGCTTAAATGGGTGGCACCGCGCGACCTGAAATCGCTGCCGATGCCCCCTGCCGACATCCCGCTGATCCCGATTTTGCGCGATTGGCTTTGAAGGAACTTGGAAATGCACCGCGTTTCGACGCTTTGACGAAATTTTGAGAAAAATGTGTCAAAAAAGTGTCCAGTTTTGGAACTTTCTGTTTGCACTTCTGCAAGGCCCGACTAACTTAACCTCACACGACCGAGATTTGGGGAGATCCGGTATGCTTAAGACTGTAATTCTGGGAAGCTGCGTGTCCGTGCAAGGCGTGTTCGTCCGGAAATTTTCCGATGGACGCATTGCAGTTCGCGTGGGTGATCGCCTGTTCGCAGGTGTCCCTGCCGCCTGAGATGCGCGCTACCCTTTCGGTCGCGCGATTTCTTCCAGGCTGATCGTGAACCGAAAAGAAAGGCCCCGGAGAGATCCGAGGCCTTTTTTGTTGTCTTGTCGTGATGCCCGCAAAGGTCAGGTCAGCGTGCGCGTCACTTCCTCGCGTTCGAAAATCTCGATCACGTCGCCGGGGCGGATGTCGTCGTAATTCTCGAACGCCATGCCGCATTCCTGGCCGGACTGGACCTCGGCCACTTCGTCCTTGAAGCGCTTCAGCGTCTTCAGCGTGCCTTCGTGGATCACAACGTTGTCGCGCAGCAGGCGCACGCCGGCGGACCGGCGGGCCACGCCCTCGGTCACCAGACAGCCCGCAACCTTGCCGACGCCCGACACCTTGAAGACTTCCTTGATCTCGGCATAGCCGATGAAGTTCTCGCGGATCTCCGCGCTCAGCAGACCGGACGCGGCGGCCTTCACGTCGTCCACGAGGTCGTAGATGACGCTGTAATACCGGATCTCCAGACCCTTCTGGTTGGCCGAGTTGCGGGCGGGCGCGTTGGCACGGACGTTGAAGCCCATGATCGGCGCGCCGCTGGCTTCGGCCAGGCCCACGTCGGTTTCGGTGATCGCGCCGACGCCCGAGTGCAGCACGCGCACGCGCACCTCGTCGTTGCCGATCTTCTCCATCGCCTGAACGATGGCTTCGGCCGAACCCTGCACGTCCGCCTTCACGACGATGGGCAGTTCCTTGACGTTCTCGTCTTCCTTGGCCTTCGCCAGAAGCTGGTCGAGCGTCGTGGCGGCACCGGCGGCTGCGCGCTTATCCTTGGCGGCCTGTTCGCGGTAGGCGGCGATCTCGCGCGCCTGCGCTTCGGTTTCGACCACGTTCAGCACGTCGCCCGCTTCGGGCGTGCCGTTGAGGCCCAGAACCTCCACCGGCACCGACGGCCCGGCTTCTTCGACGCGTTCGCCCTGGTCGTTGATCAGCGCGCGCACCTTGCCCCACTGCTCGCCCACGACGAAGATATCGCCCTGCTTGAGCGTGCCGTTCTGCACCAGAACGGTGGCGACAGGGCCACGGCCCACGTCCAGCTGCGCTTCGATCACCGCGCCTGCGGCGGCCCGGTCCGGGTTCGCCTTCAGTTCGAGGATCTCTGCCTGAAGCGTGATCGCTTCCAGCAGATCGTCGAGGCCCTGACCGGTGATCGCCGACACTTCGACGTCCTGCACTTCGCCCGACAGCTCTTCGACGATCACTTCGTGCTGAAGCAGATCGGTGCGGACCTTGGTCGGGTTCGCCTCGGGGCGGTCGATCTTGTTGATCGCCACGATCATCGGCACCTGCGCCGCCTTGGCGTGGTTGATCGCCTCGACCGTCTGCGGCATCACCGCGTCATCCGCGGCAACCACCAGCACGACGATGTCGGTCACCTGCGCACCGCGCGAGCGCATCGAGGTGAAGGCCGCGTGGCCCGGCGTGTCGAGGAAGGTCAGCTTGTGACCGTTCTGTTCGACCTGGTAGGCGCCAATATGCTGGGTGATGCCCCCTGCCTCACCCGCGACGACCTTCGCGTTGCGGATCGCGTCCAGAAGCGAGGTCTTGCCGTGGTCGACGTGACCCATGATGGTGATGACGGGCGCGCGGGCTTTCAGATCGCCCTCGCTGTCCTCGACCTGGTCGATCACCTGTTCCACGTCCGAATCCGACACGCGGGTGACCTTGTGGCCGAATTCCTCGATGATGAGTTCGGCGGTGTCCGCGTCGATGGTCTGGTTCTGCGTGACCATCATGCCGTTCTGCATCAGCGCCTTGACGACGTCGCCCACGCGTTCGGCCATCCGGTTGGCAAGTTCGGCCACCACGATGGTTTCGGGCAGTTGCACGTCGCGCACGACCTTTTCGCGCTCGACCTGGCCACCCATCGCCTTCTGGCGCGCGCGCTCCTGCTTCCGCTTCATCGCGGCCATGGATTTCTGGCGGCCACCTTCGCCGCCGCGCAGGGCCTGGTTCAGCGTCAGCTTGCCCGACCGGCGGCCATCGTCGCGACCACCCTTGCCGCCCTTGCGGTCCTGCTCGCGTTCGCGCTCGCTCTTGCGGCCCGGCTGTGCGGCGCCGCCCGACGGGCGGGCGGGCCCACGGGTGTCTGCTTTCTCCGGAGCGGGTGCGGCGGCGGCGCGGTTCGCGGCCTCTTCGGCCTCGCGTTTCTGGCGTGCCTCTTCCTCGGCCTTGGCTTTCAGCGCTTCCTCGCGCTCGCGCTCGGCGCGTTCCTTGGCTTCGGCTTCCTCGCGGCGACGCTCGCGCTCTTCGGCGCGGGCCTTTTCCTCGGCCTCGCGCTTGGCGGCTTCGTCGGCTTCACGCGCCTTGGCGGCCTGCACGGCCTTCAGGCGGCGTTCCATCTCGGCATCGGAAATGCCCGCGGGCCGCTTGCCGCTGCCCGAGGTCGGTGCCCCACCCGTCGCAGGCTTGTTGGCCGCGCCCGGTTTGGGCACGACGACGCGCTTGCGCTTGGTTTCCACCACGACGTTCTTCGTGCGGCCGTGGCTGAAGCTTTGCTTCACATTGCCCGAGCGGGCGCCACTGCGCAGTCCGAGGGTTTTTTTGCCGTCGTTGTCGCTCATCTAGTCCGTCTGTCCTTTCCGGCGGGCGGTCCCACCGTTTGCGCCTGATTGCACATCGGCGCGCATGCCTTTGAGGCGTTGCGCTTCCTCTATAACACGTCGGCTGAGTCCACCAGAGCGAATGGCGGCATGAATGACCGCCTGTCGCCCGAATGCCAGACCCAGCTCGTCACTGGTCAACCAGCCCAGCCAGCGCCCGTCACGCGGCGTGTTGAGCTTGCCCTTTCCGCGCTCTGACCCGTCCGAGGCTTGGATCAGCACCTTGACCTCTTCCTTGTCGAGCGCGGTCTTCACCTTCTCGTACCCGGCAATCGCGTCGCCGGATTTGCGCGCCATGCTGATCAGGTCGATCAGGCGCCGCGCCAAAGCCTGTTCCACAAGGTCAGCAAGCCCGTCGGGCACCGTGACCTTGCTGCGTGCCGCGCGGGCGAACTGGCCCTTGGACGCGGCCTTTTCCACGGCGTCCCGCGTCGCGCTGACCCACATGCCGCGTCCGGGCAGCTTGCCCGCCACATCCGGCACGATCGTGCCATCCGGCGACACCACGAAACGCACAAGGCCGGACTTCGGTTGCACCTCGCCCGTGACGATGCACTTGCGTTCGGGTCCGTCCGTCCGGTCCCTGGATTTGCCCCCGCGGCTCAAGTCGCAGCGTCGCGGTCCGGGATCAGACCGCGCCCTCCTCGGTTTCGGCGTCATCGCCTTCGCCTGCGGTGCCGTCTTCTTCCGCGGCAACCAGTTCGTCGGGGTCGACCCAGCCAAGAATGATCCGGGCGGTCATCACGAGGTTCTGCGCCTCGGCAAGGTCCACATCGAATTTTTCGAGCAGGCCGTCATCCTTGACGCGCTCGCCGTCCACCGTGGTCCAGCCACCGGCCAGTTCCCAGTCGGCGCAGGTCGCGAAATCCTCGAGCGTCTTGATGCCGTCCTCGGCCAGCGCCTCCACCATCTGGGGTGTGAGCCCCTCGAATTCAATGAGGCTGTCCTCGGCACCCAGTTCGCGGGCGTGCTCGAGCGCCTTGCGGGCCTGTTCTTCGAGGAACTCGCGCGCACGGGTCTGCAATTCCTGCGCCGTGCCTTCGTCGACGCCGTCGATCACCAGCAGTTCGTCCAGTTCGACATAAGCCACCTCTTCGAGGTTGGTAAACCCTTCGGACACCAGCAGCTGGGCGAAGAATTCGTCCAGATCGAGCGTGTTCATGAACAGCTCGGTCCGCTCTTCGAACTCTTTCTGACGACGCGCCGATTCCTCTTCCTCGGTCATGATGTCGATGTCGAGGCCCGTCAGTTGCGACGCCAGCCGCACGTTCTGACCGCGACGGCCGATGGCGAGCGACAGCTGCTCTTCGGGCACCACGACCTCGATCCGCTCGGCTTCCTCGTCGAGGACCACTTTGCTGACCTCTGCCGGTTGCAGCGCGTTCACGAGGAAGGTCGGCATGTCCTCGTTCCACGGAATGATGTCGATCTTCTCGCCCTGCAACTCGTTCACCACGGCCTGCACGCGGGAGCCGCGCATACCGACGCAGGCACCGACAGGGTCAATGGAGCCGTCATAGGAAATTACGGCGATCTTGGCGCGCGAGCCGGGGTCGCGGGCGACGGCCTTGATCTCGATGATGCCGTCGTAGATTTCCGGCACTTCCATCTTGAACAGTTCGGCCATGAATTCCGGCGCGGTGCGCGACAGGAAGATCTGCGGCCCGCGCGGTTCGCGGCGCACGTCCTTGATGTAGCAGCGGATGCGGTCGTTCGGGCGATAGCTTTCGCGGCCGATCTTCTCGTTCCGGCGCAGCACGGCTTCGCCACGACCCACGTCGACGATGACGTTGCCGTATTCTTCGCGCTTGACGAGGCCGTTGATGATGGTGCCGGCGCGATCCTTGAATTCGTCGTACTGGCGGTCACGCTCGGCTTCGCGGACCTTCTGCAGGATCACCTGCTTGGCCGATTGGGCGGCGATCCGGCCCATGTCAACCGGCGGCACTTCCTCGACATAGGTGTCGCCGACCTGGGGGTTGTCCATGTATTGCTTGGCCTGCTCGACGGTCATCTCGGCCTGGTAGTTTTCCAGTTCCTCGTCCTCGACCACGGTGCGGACGCGGGTAAAGGTCGCGCGGCCGGTCTTGCGGTCGATCGACACGCGGATGTCCATCTCGGCCCCGTAGCGCGACTTGGCCGCACGGGCGAGGCTTTCCTCCATCGCTTCGATTACAAGCGAGGGGTCGATCATCTTTTCACGCGCGACCGCTTCGGCGGTCTGCAAGAGTTCCAACTGGTTGGCCGAGGTAATCGCCATCTGTCCGTCTCCAAGAAGTGGCGTGGCCCGGAAACGAAAAACGGGCCACGCGGCCCGTTTGTCTTTCCGGTGGTGCTCCGGGTGTGGACCCCGGCGCGCCGCTGTTGAAGGCGATATACGCGCGCCGGGGTCCGGTTGCAAGGGGCCAGCGGTCAGAGCAGGAAGTTGGTGGCGTCCAGCATGATTTCCCCGGTCAGGGTGACCTCGAAATCGGCGGCGCCGTCACCGTCCACGTCAGCCTGCACCACGGTGTTGCCGCTCGAGATTTCGTACCGCAACTCGCCCGCGGTGTTGCTGAAGGCCGCGTCGCCGACGAAGTTGAGCGCCTGGTTGCCGCCCTGGGTCGGGTCGCCGTCGATCCGGCTCAGCTCGATCCGCTCGTCCATGGTGAAGTCGGTGATCGTGTCACCCATGCCCGCCATCGAATCGGCGGTGCCGAAGAAGATGAAGCGGTCGGTGCCCGCGCCCCCGGTCAGCACGTCGGCACCCTGGTTGCCGTAGATCGCGTCGTTGCCGATCCCGCCGTCCAGCGTGTCGTCCCCGGCGCGGCCATACAGCCGGTCGGAATGGGTGCCGCCGACGATCATGTTGGCACCCATGTCGCCCCAGATCGCGTCGGCGCGGTTGGTGCCCATGACGTTTTCGACGTTCACGTACATGTCACCCGCGGCCTCGCCCGAGCCCATCACGGTATTGCCAAGGTCGACCATCACGCCGGTCCCGTCGGCAAACATTGCCCAGTCAGAGCCCGCCCCGCCGTCGATCATGTCGGCGCCCGCGCCGCCCTGGATCGAGTCGTTGCCGTCCCCGCCAAGGATCATGTCGTCATCGGTGCCGCCCATCAGCAGGTCGTCGCCACCGGCGCCGTCCACCGTGTCGTCACCCGCGCCAGCATCGAACGTATCCGCGCCGTCGGTCAGGGTAAAGCTGTCGCTGGCCACGCCGCGTGCGTCGTCAAGGATGTCGAGTGCTTGCGCGACGGTGATCTCCTCGATCTCGCCTGCGGCGGCGGGCAGTATCGGCACGTAACCGTTCTGCATGCCGTTCACCTCGCCCTCGGTACCGTCACCGATGCCTTCGGGCACGTCGAGCCCGTGCAGCACCAGTTCGCGCAGCTCCAGCGGCAGCAGGTCGGCGGCGGTGTAGTCGTTGCCGGAAACCGGGCTGAAGAAATTCGAGGAATCGCCAAGGTCGTAATTCTGGATGAACACGATCTGCCCGTTGGCATCCGACATGATCGGCGCGCCGTTGTCCGAGAACGGCAGGATCACGTCACCATAGGAAGGCAGTCCTTCAAGCACCTCGACCATGCCGTCGCGGTCGGTGTCGTTGAACAGCGTCGGCGTCCGGCTGTCGGCAGGTGCGCCGTTTTCATCGAACACGCCGTGAATGTGCATCGGGTGCACCTGTCCGGGGGCCGTGTTCTCGGCCACGACCATGACGTTGAGGTAGCGCGTACCGTCGGCTTCGGTATTGACCGCGATGATCGCGTCGCCGGTCACGCCGGACGAATTGAACGCCGCAAGATCGACGCGATAGACCGCATCAACATCGGCGCGGTTCAGAAAGACTTCAAAGGAAGTAAAGGATTGTCCAAGATGTGCCATGAGTGTCTCCCATTAAGGCGGATATGCGGGAGTCACGGATGCCGGGTGGCAGAAGTTTCAAATTTTGTCGGAAAGGCCGGGAAAGCCGTCAATTTCCGGACGTGTCGCCGTCTTCGTCGGTCTCGACCTCGTCGAACTCGGCTTCGTCCAGCGGTTGCGCCTTGCGCTGGCGCAGCATCTCCTTGACCAGTTCGTCGGTCATCACCAGCTTGGCGTCATTCAGCCAGTCGAATTTCAGGCCGATCGTGCCCTCGTCGACATTGATCAGGACTTCGTCGCCCTCGATCCCGGCCAGCACGCCGCGGAACCGCTTGCGCCCGTCGATCAGTTCGGCGGTCTCCAGCTTCGCGTCATAGCCTTCGTAGAGGTCGAAATCCTTCAGCCGGGTCAGGGGCCGGTCGATGCCGGGCGAGGAGACCTCGAGCGTGTAGGCGTCGAGGATCGGGTCCTCGACATCCAGCGTTGCGCTGACGGCGGTCGAGATCTCGGCGCAATCGTCCACCTCGATCCCGCCGCCGGGACGTTCGGCCATGATCTGAAGCGTCGGCGTGTTGCCGCCCATCAGCCGCAGGCGCACCAATTCGAAACCCATGTCCTCGATCACGGGGGTCACGATTTCGGCCAGGCGGCGGTCCATGGCGGATTTGGCGATCATGTCGGACATCGGTTCGTCGATCCAAAAACAAGCAGCGGGCACAAGGCCCCGTCGATCTGTCGCAGACACATGCCGGATCGGTGCCCGGCGCGGCGCGTCTGCGGGGCATATACGGGGCCGGCGCGGGGTTGCAAGGGGTTTGCCGGCATCGCGCCGCGTGCTAGCCAGAAGCAGTTGGATTTCTTCGGCGGCTGCAAGGATTTATGGCCACGACCTATAACTGCCCGAATTGCGGCGCCGCGCAGGACCCGGCATTCCGCGCCGCCCGCATGATGACCTGCACCTCGTGCGGCACCACCCTGTTCCTCGACCCGTCGGGCGCGCGGGACGCGGGAAGCGCGGGCGTGATGCACGACGCACCGTCGCTTCTGACCCTCGGCACCGATGTGCGCCTTGCGGGCGCGGTGTGGCATGTGGTCGGTCACGCGCGCTATTCCTATGGCCGGGGGCATTGGGACGAATACTGGTGCACCTCCGGCGACGATGCCGCGTGGATCAGCGTCGATGAAGGCGATGTCGTCGTGCAGCGCGCCCTGCCGCCCGACGACGCGCCGCGCCTGTCCGGCCCGCCACCCACAGGCCAGACCATCGAGGTTGCGTCAGGCTTCTGGGGCGCGGACACCTACCGGGTGACGGAACGCGAAGAGGCGCGATGCGAGGCCATTCGCGGCTCCTTCCCCGAACCGCTCGAAGTCGGCGAGACACACACTTTCGTCAACGCCAACGGGGAACATGGTGGCCTTCTGTCCGGTGAGTTTTGGGACGGCGGGCAGGCGTGGTTCCTTGGCGAATGGGTCGATCCGTTCGACGTGCGCGCCGCATGACGGATGTGCGCAGCATAAACTGCACGTCCTGCGGGGCGGGGCTGGACGTGCTGGGCGGGGGGCGTGTGACCACCCATATCTGCGGCTATTGCGGCGCCGAGCTTGCCACCAACGCCGACTACAAGGTCCTGCGCAAGTTCGCCGATATGCCGCGGCCGGTCTCTCCGTTCCACATCGGTATGCGTGGCCGCATCAAGGGTGTCGAATGGACGATCATCGGTACCCTCGGGATGGAGGAGCGCTGGGACGGGCAGGTCTGGGTCTGGACCGATCACATGCTGTTCTCTCCCACCCACGGCTATGCGTGGCTGACGGTCGAGGACGGGCACCTGACCTTCACCCGCCGCCTGCGTGGTGTCGGCACGCGGGTCTGGATGAGCGAGCGCTGGGTGGAAACCGCCGAACACCCGCCCACGGTCAAGGTCGATGGGAAGCGGTACAAGTATTACGAGACGTCGAACACCAAGGTGACCTTCGCCGAGGGTGAGTTCAACTATCGGCCCGAAGTGGGCCAGACCCGCCAGCACATCACGGCGCTGGGCGATGACGCCATGTTGTCGTTTTCCGAAAACGACGGAGAGCGGGAGGTCGACCGGACGGAATACCTGCCGCAGTCCGAAACCTTCGCCGCGTTCGGCGCGACCCCGCCGCCCCCGCCCGCGACCGTGCACCCGACCCAGCCCTATGTCGGCGGCGCGCATGAAGGGTTCCTCGCGCGGGCGAGCTTCGGGTTCGCCGCGCTGTCGGTCGTCCTGTCGCTGTGGTTCTGGCTGCAGCCGGGGGAGCGTGCGCTCGACGTGCGCAATATCGCCGTCGCGTCGCTGCCGCAGGAGTTCACGTTCGATGTGCCGCGCACCGGGCAGCTGACCCGCATCCGCATCAATAGCGACGTGCGCGACGGCTGGGCTTTTGTCGAAGCCTACGTCACCGACCCCGAAGACCGCCCCGTATTCGAAACCGGCCGCACCGTCGAACGCTATCGTGGGGTGTCGGAAGGCGAACGGTGGACCGAAGGATCGGGCGGGTCGACCATCCGCTTCCGCCCCGAACTCGCCGGGCCGCACACCATCGAACTGGCCGTCAGCGAAACCGGCAAATGGTTCGGCAGCGGTATCCGGCGCGACAACCGGGCCGCCATCGGGCAGGTGGGCCTGACCGTGACGAACGGCGTCGCCAGCGGGTTCTGGACGCTATGCCTTGCGGGCCTGTTTGTTGCCTTCGGCCTGTGGCAGCACGCGGGACGATTCCTGCACGACCTGCGCCGCTGGTCGGGCACTGACTGGACGGATGAAGACTGATGATACGCGCCGCCTTCATCATCTGCGCACTATTGCTCGTCGGGGCCGGGGCCTACCTGGGCCATGCCGGCATCTGGCGCGAAAGCTATGATCTGGACCGGTCGGTCCGGGCCGGGTCTCCCGGCGCGGGCGGCATCATCGGTCGCGTGAAATAACCCGGAGGACCAAATGGAGCTATTCTCTGCCATCAGCCTGCCCGAGCTTGTCTCGACCATCGTCTACACCGTGCTCGGTGCGTCGATGCTCTGCGTCTTGTGGTGGATCATCGAGTGGATCACGCCCTTCTCGGTGTCGAAAGAGATCGAGCAGGACCAGAACGTCGCGCTGGCCGTCGTGCTGGGCGCGCTGTTCATCGCGCTGGCCATCATCATCGGGGCGGTCCTTCTGTCGTGAGCCACGTTCAGGGCCGCGAGGTCTGGCTGTGGCTGGCCACGTTCCTCGTGGCCGTGGCGGGCCTTGTCTATGAACTGATCGCGGCCACGGCATCGTCCTTCCTGCTGGGCGACTCGATCCGCCAGTTTTCCTTCGTGATCGGCATCTTCCTGTTCGCGATGGGGGCGGGTGCGTGGCTGTCGCGCTTTGCCGGTGACAGCGTGCGCGGTTTCGTCACCACCCAGATCGCGCTGGGCGTGATCGGCGGTTTCCTCGCCCCCGCGATCTTTGCCGCCTATGCATGGGGTGAAGGCATCGCCGTGCCGCTTTACGGCGGCCTTGTCGCCATCGGCGTTCTGTCGGGCATGGAAATCCCGCTGATCGCACGCGTGCTGAAAGAGATCGGCGCGCCGGAGTTCCGGTTCGAAAACGTGCTGACGGCGGATTACATCGGCGCGCTTGTGGCCTCGCTCGCCTTTCCGCTGCTCATCATCCCGTATCTCGGGCTGATGACCGCCTCGCTGGCCTTCGGCGCGCTGAACCTCGGGGTGGCTGGCATCTCGCTCTGGCTGTTTCGCGCGCAGGTGGGGCGGGCGCTGTGGGTCGGGTGGGCCGTGGTCCTGGCCGTGACGCTCACGGGGCTGGTGCTGGCCGAACGCGCGGTGTCGGTCACCCATGCGGCGCTCTTCCAGGATGACGTAATCCTCAGCCGGGCCACGCCCTACCAGCAGATCACGGTCACCCGCTTCCGCGACCGCACGCGCCTGTTCCTCGATTACGCGATCCAGTTCGATACCCGCGACGAACACCGCTATCACGAGGCGCTGGTGCATCCGGCAATGGCTCAGGTGGCGCGGCGACAGGACATCCTGATCCTCGGGGGCGGCGACGGCATGGCCGCGCGCGAGGTGCTACGCTGGAACCCGCAAGCGGTGACACTGGTCGATCTGGACCCTGCCATGACGGACCTGTTCCGCACCCATCCCGACCTGTCTGCCCTGAACGACGGCGCGCTGGCCGATCCGCGGGTTACGGTCGTGAACCGGGATGCGTGGACCTTCGTCGAGGCCGATCCAGCGACCTACGACGTCATCATCCTCGACCTGCCGGACCCCAAGAACCTGTCGCTGTCACGGCTCTATTCCGCCGAGTTCTACGCGCTGCTGGTGGAACGACTGAATGCGGGCGGCGCGATCGTCACGCAGGCGGGCTCGCCCCTTTACGCGCGGCAGGCCTTCTGGTCGGTCGTCGCCACGCTGGAGGCCGCGCGCAACCCGCTTGTGCCCGAAGAGGGCCTCTCCGTGACGCCCTATCACACCTATGTGCCAAGCTTCGGCCTGTGGGGCTTTGCCATGGCAAGCCACGCAGCCTTCGCCGACCGTCCGCTCTCCCTGCCGGATGGCACTCGCTACCTGACCCCCGCCACCTGGCCTCAACTGCGCGTCTTCGACCCCGATACCGCGCGGATACCGGCAGAGGTGAACACGATCCAGTCGCACCCGCTGCCGCGCTACTACGCGGACGGGTGGGAGACGTGGTTCGACTGACCCGCCCCGCGCCGCACGGAGGTGACGTCGCAGCGGGACGGGTTCAATGCCGCGCGCAACGCCCCTGCCGCCGCTTCGGCATCGACCGCGCCACAGACGAAGATGTCGAAGGCGGCGAAGTCTTTCTCGGGCCAGGTGTGCACGCTGATATGGCTTTCGGCGAGGACAAGGATGCCTGTCACCCCGGCGCGATCCGGGAACGCGTGAAAGACCGCTTTCAGAATGGTGGCACCCGCCGCATCCGCTGCCGTGCGCAACGCCTGTTCCAGCAGCGAAGCGTCGGTCAGGCCGTCCGCACCCCACATGTCGATCAGCAGGTGAACGCCGGGTGCGTGGTCAGTCACAGACACGCACCTCGGTTCCCCAATCGCGCAGGCGCTGGGCAAGACCGTCGGGCACGGGCCCGTCGGTGAACATCACGTCGATCTCTCGCAGGGAGGCGATGCGGGCCGGGGCCGCGCGCTGCCATTTCGAATGGTCCGCCACCAGCACCCGCTTGCGTGCCCGCGACAGGATCGACTGGCTGACGCCCACCTCGCTGAGGTCGAAATCAAGGATATCGCCATCCACCGGGTCGATCGCCGAGCAGCCGATCACCGCGATGTCGAACTTGAAATTCTCGATCATGCGGGAGGCCGCCGCGCCCACCAGCCCGCCATCGGCGTGGCGCAGCATGCCTCCGGTCACCATCACCTCGACCTCCGGCGCGCCCGCCATCAGCGTCGCGACGTTGAGGTTGTTGGTAAAGATCATCATCCCGCGATGCTTCATCAGCGCCTTCGCCACCGCCTCGGTCGTGGTGCCGATGTTCAGGAAAACGCTTGCCGCGTCGGGAATGTCGGCGGCGCAGGCGGCGGCGATGGCGGCCTTCGCCGCGTCGTTCAGGCGCCGCCGTTCCTCGTATTCGATGTTGGCAACGCCCGACGGCAGGACCGCACCGCCATGCACGCGCTCCAGCTGGCCTGCCTCGGCCAGCTCTGTCAGGTCGCGCCGGATCGTCTGCGCCGTCACGCCGAATTGCGCCGCGAGGTCATCGACGGTCACCGCGCCCTGCGCGCGCGCCAGTTCAAGGATGTCTGCCTGCCGGAACCCCATGCGGCGACCATGCGCCAGCACCGCCGCCCGCGCAACCATGTTCGTTTGTGTTCACATTATGTGACAAACGAACAAAAGCGAATGCACCGTCCGGCGCTCTGCCGTATTAGGACGCGACCTGATCGGAGAACGCGCATGGCACTCGATTACGACCTCTTCATCATCGGCGGCGGCATCAACGGCTGCGGCATCGCGCGTGACGCGGCGGGCCGGGGTCTGCGCGTGGGGCTGGCGGAAAAGGACGACCTCGCACAGGCGACCTCCTCTGCCTCGACCAAGCTCTTTCACGGTGGCCTGCGCTACCTTGAATATTTCGAATTCCGGCTGGTCCGCGAGGCGCTGATCGAGCGCGAAACGCTGCTGAGGGCGATGCCGCATATCTCGTGGCCGATGCGGTTCGTGCTGCCCTATCACGAGGACATGCGGTTCGAGAATTCGACACCCACGTCGCGGCTTCTGTCGGCTGTCATGCCATGGATGAAGGGCCGCCGCCCTGCGTGGCTGATCCGGCTGGGCCTGTTCATGTACGACAACCTCGGCGGTCGCAAGATCCTGCCCGGCACCCGCACGATCGACCTCACGCAGGGCGCGGAAGGCGCGCCGCTGAAGGATAAGTTCACCAAGGCCTATGAATATTCCGACTGCTGGGTCGAGGATTCGCGCCTTGTCGCGCTCAATGCCCGCGATGCCGAGGCTCGGGGCGCGCAAATCGACACGCGCACGCGCGTGGTAGCGGCGGACCGGGTCGACGATCACTGGCAGATCACGCTCGAAGACGCCGACACCGGCGCGTCCCGCACGGTGACCGCGCGGATGCTCGTCAATACCGGCGGGCCCTGGGTCAAGCAGATCATCGAGAACGTCGCGCGCGTGAACACGCCGGAATCGATCCGCCTTGTGCGCGGGTCGCATATCGTCACCCGCCGGCTTTACGATCACGAGAAATGCTATTTCTTCCAGGGCACCGACGGGCGCATCATCTTCGCCATCCCCTACGAGACCGATTACACCCTGATCGGCACGACCGATGCCGAACACACCGACCCGTCCGCGCGCCCGGTCTGCACCGACGCCGAACGCGATTACCTGATCGACTTCGCGAACGGCTATTTCAAGCACACCCTGACGGCGGAGGACGTGGTCTGGACCTATTCCGGCGTGCGCCCGCTTTACGACGACGGGGCCACCTCGGCCACCGCCGCCACGCGCGACTACGTGCTGAAGGTGAACGAGGCAGGCGGCGCGCCGATGCTGAACGTCTTCGGCGGCAAGATCACCACCTATCGCCGCCTCGCCGAAAGCGCGCTGCGCAAGATCGAACCGTTCTTCCCCGACCTGCCCGATGCATGGACCGCCGGGGTGCCGCTGCCGGGCGGCGATTTCCCGGTGGACGGCGTGCGCAATCTGATCGACGCGCTGAAACAGCGCGCTCCGTTCCTCGATGATCGCTGGGCAAAGCGCCTTGTGCGCGCCTACGGCACCGAGGCGGCGGATATCGTCGGGTCGGCACGCTCCCCCGCCGATCTTGGCCGCGATTTCGGCGCCACGCTGACCGAGGCCGAGGTGCGCCACCTGATGCGGCACGAATATGCCCGCCGGGCCGAGGACGTCGTCTGGCGCCGGTCCAAGCTGGGCCTGCGCATGAGCGCCGACGAGATCGCCGCGCTCGACGCATGGATGCAGGATGCGTCGCAGGCCGCCGCGGCGGAATAGGCAGCCCGTGGCCGGGCTTGATCCCGGCCCGCATCCCCGGCACACCGGACCAGAAGACAGACGGGAGGACGCCCTCATGACCCATATCCTTGCCATCGACCAGGGCACGACCTCGACCCGTGCCATCGTGTTCAACGGCTCCATGCAGCCCGTCGCCACGGCACAGGAAGAGTTCACGCAGCATTTCCCGGCCTCCGGCTGGGTGGAGCACGATCCTGAAGACCTGTGGCAGACCACCCTGCGCACCTGCGCCGCCGCGATTGCCGATGCGGGCCTCGACCCGACCGACATCAAGGCCATCGGGATCACCAACCAGCGTGAGACCACGATCGTGTGGGACAAGGCCACGGGCCGGCCCATCTATAACGCCATCGTCTGGCAGGACCGCCGCACCGCCGACACCTGCGCCGCCCTGAAAGAGGCGGGGCACGAGGCCGAAGTCACCCAACGCACCGGCCTGCTGCTCGACCCGTATTTCTCGGGCACGAAAGTGGCGTGGATCCTCGACAACGTCGAAGGCGCCCGCGCGCGCGCCGAGGCCGGGGAGCTTCTGTTCGGCACGGTCGACAGCTTCCTGATCTGGCGGTTGACCGGCGGCAACCACGTGACCGACGCGACCAACGCCGCGCGCACGCTGATGTACGACATCCACAAGGGCCACTGGTCGACCACCGTCTGCGACATCCTTGGCGTGCCGACCTCGATGCTGCCGAAGGTGCTGGACTGCGCCGCCGAATTCGGCATGGCCAGCGCCGAACACCTTGGCGCCTCGCTGCCGATCCTCGGCGTGGCGGGCGACCAGCAGGCCGCCACGGTCGGGCAGGCCTGTTTCCAGCCCGGCATGCTGAAATCCACCTACGGGACAGGATGTTTCGCGCTGCTGAACACGGGCGACGAGGCCGTGACCTCGCACAACCGGCTGCTCACCACCATCGCCTACCAGCTGGACGGCAAGCCGACTTACGCGCTGGAAGGGTCGATCTTCATCGCGGGCGCGGTCGTGCAGTGGCTGCGCGACGGGCTGAAGGTGATCAAGGCCGCGCCGGATACGCAGGCGCTGGCGGATCAGGCCGACGACAAGCAGGACGTGATCCTTGTCCCCGCCTTCACCGGGCTCGGCGCGCCCTACTGGAAACCGGATTGCAGGGGCGCCGTGTTCGGCCTGACCCGCAATTCCGGCCCCGCCGAATTCGCCCGCGCCGCGCTGGAAAGCGTGGGCTTCCAGACCCGCGACCTGATGGAAGCGATGCAGAAGGACATGGGCGGCCGGGGCGAGGCGGTCCTGCGCGTCGACGGCGGCATGACGGCCAGCGACTGGACCATGCAGTTCCTCGCCGACATCCTCGATGCGCCGGTCGACCGCCCCAAGGTTCTGGAAACGACCGCCGTGGGCGCGGCATGGCTCGCGGGCATGAAGGCCGGGGTCTATCCCGGCATGGACGAGTTCGCCGACACTTGGGCGCTCGACCGCCGGTTCAAACCCGCGATGGACGACGAGGTGCGCACCGCGCGCTATGCCCGCTGGCAGCGCGCCGTTGCCGCGACGCAGGCGGTCTGACGACCGTAAGCGACAATGGTTAGACGCGCCCCACGATGCCGGGCGCGCCTTATTTGCGGGCTATTGCTGGATCGCCTTGCAGGCGGTGCGCAGCCCGCCCAGCAGGATGATCGCCACGATCACGTAGAACAGCCCCGAATCCCAGAAGGTGGGGCCGAACGTGCATGGCGGCAGGGTCGTGAAACCGGACGCGACCCATTGGCCGATGACGAACAGCACGCCGATGATCAGGCCCCATAGCAGCGCGCAGACCATGCAGCAGACGTTACAGACCAGAAGCAGAAGCCCCATGATCAGCGTCAATCCAAGATAACCGCTGAGCACCTCGATGATGGTGCCTCCGGTGCTGTTGGAGTTCACACCAGGAAAGCCGCCGCAATTGAACACGGTCACGATCTTGAACGCGATCAGGAGCGCCGCGATGACGGTCAGGATGCAGCACAGGATCACCCGCCAGCGGATCGCGAACTTGGGTTTCCCGGCATCCGACATGATGCGCACGATGACGTCCGAACAGGCCTTGCACAGCGCGCATTTCGGATCGTCGTCAGACGGCGTTGCGGGATCGGTCGGATCGGTTGGATCCGTGGGGTCGGTCGGATCGGTGGGATCACCTGTCGAACATGCCGGGAAGGACACGGTGTTCGTCAGCGCGCTGCACCCCACGCTGGTCGAGAAATCGACGGTGTAGTCGGCGCTGGTGCCTGAGGACTGGAACGACTCGGAGAAGCTGGGTGTGGAATTGCTCACCTGCCCCACGACCTGCCCGTCCCGCAGCACGTTCGCCGTGAACGCATTGCCCGACGGGTTGTTCATGGTCAGGGACACGGTGATGTCCCGCGTCCCGTCCGGCCCGCAATCCCCGATAGAGGTGTTCCATTGCGCGGTGGGGCACAGGTTGCCGCTGGGACAGTCGCTGACCATGATCCCCGGCACCGAAACCGATCCGCAATCGGGCGGGGTGTCGGTGTCGATGGTAAAGCTGACGATGGCGCCGGACGGATAGGTGCCGCTGGCCTGCACCGTCCCCGCGGCGGCGTTCGACGTGTAGATCACGGTGCCGGAATTGTCGCGCACCGTGACCGCGCCAACCGGGTCCACGTCGAACACGACCGTCACCGTCTTCAGCCCGGCGCTGTCGCAATAGGTGCTGGTCTGGGTGTAAAGGATCGTGACCGCCGGGCAGGTCGTCTGGCACAGGATCGGGTATATGTCCGAGGTTATCAGGCTGTTGTCGTCCTCGCACCGCAGCTCAAGCGTGACGTTCTCTCCGCATTTCATCGACGACGGAGGGGCAAGATCGATGGTGAATTCATCGTTCACCACCTGCGCCACGCCGGTTGCGACCTGCGCGCCGTTCTGCAGGATCGTCACGCGGATGTTCAGGCATCCGGTGATCTGTGAGAGATCAGAGCCATAGACCGTCAGCGACGATACGGGCGACTGGTAAGAGACGAGTCCAAAAGGCAATTTATTCTCCATATTAATTTTTGATTACTATGATTAGCAATCTAGAGAACGCGATGCCGCGCCACGTAGTCGGGATTTCCGTACCTCGACCTTCGGGCGTTGCATGGCACTCTTGCGGATCGGAGGATTGCGCCTGTGCGTCTTGAAAGGTTTGTCTGGATCGCCGCGCTTCTGGTGGCGATATGGGGGTTCGAGGCCGTGAACCTGATTTCCGGCTACGCGCTGAACCCGCGCCTCGGCCTGATCCCACGGCATGTCGCGGGGCTTGATGGCGTTCTGTTCATGCCGCTCCTGCACGGCTCGGTCGCGCATGCCGCCGCGAATACCGCGCCGCTTGCTGTGCTTGGCGCCGTGGTCGTGCTGACCGCGCATCGCGACGCGCTGCTGGCCACCGCGATCATCGTCCTTGGCGGCGGCCTTGCCGTCTGGCTGTTCGCGGGTAAGGCGCTGCACGTGGGGGCGTCGGGGCTGATCTTTGGCTGGTTCGGTTTCCTCATCGCGCGCGGCGTGGTCGAACGGCGCGCGGTGCCGCTGATCGCCGCCATCGGCGTGGCCGTCATCTATGGCACGATGGTCTGGGGCGTCCTGCCGGGGCAGGAGGGGATCAGCTGGGAGGCGCACCTCTTCGGAGCCCTCGCCGGCCTCGCCGCCGCCATCCTGTTGCGCCGCCGCGCCTGAGGCCGCCACGCGACAGGCCGCAGCCGTGAACGCGCGCGGATGAAAACGCCCTTTCCCTTCCGCCGAGCCTCCGGTACATCGCCGCGGACCCGGACACTCCCGTCCGGGCCAAGCCGACAATCGAAAAGGACCCCGTCATGGGCTACAAAGTCGTCGTCGTCGGCGCCACGGGCAACGTGGGCCGCGAAATGCTGAACATCCTCGCCGAGCGCGAGTTCCCGGTGGACGAGATCGCCGTTCTGGCATCCCGCAAATCGCTGGGCACGGAAGTCACATTCGGCGACAAGACGCTCAAGACACAGGACCTTGCGACATTCGATTTCACCGGGTGGGACCTGTCGCTGTGGGCCGTGGGGTCGGCGGCAACCAAGGAACATGCGCCCAAGGCCGCGAAGGCGGGCTGCGTGGTGATCGATAACTCGTCGCTCTACCGCTACGACCCCGACATCCCGCTGATCGTGCCCGAGGTGAACCCCGAGGCCATCCACGACTATGCCAAGAAGAACATCATCGCGAACCCGAACTGTTCGACCGCGCAGATGGTCGTCGCGCTGAAGCCGCTGCACGACCGGGCGAAGATCAAGCGCGTCGTGGTGTCGACGTACCAATCCGTGTCCGGCGCGGGCAAGGGCGGCATGGACGAGCTGTGGGACCAGACGAAAGCCGTCTACAACCCCACCGACGACAAGCCGCCCAAGCAGTTCACCAAGCAGATCGCCTTCAACGTCATCCCGCACATCGACGTCTTCATGGAAGACGGATCGACCAAGGAAGAGTGGAAGATGGTGGCCGAGACGAAGAAGATCGTCGACCCGTCGATCAAGGTCACGGCAACCTGCGTGCGCGTCCCGGTCTTCGTCGGCCATTCCGAGGCGGTGAACATCGAGACCGAGGATTTCCTCGACGAGGACGAAGCGCGCGACATCCTGCGTGAATCGCCCGGCCTCATGGTGATCGACAAGCGCGAGGACGGTGGTTATGTCACGCCCGTCGAATGCGTGGGTGATTTCGCCACGTTCATCAGCCGCATCCGCCAGGATTCGACGATCGACAACGGCCTGAACTTCTGGTGCGTCAGCGACAACCTGCGCAAGGGCGCTGCGCTGAACGCCGTGCAGATCGCCGAGCTTCTGGGACGCGAGTGTCTCAAGAAAGGCTGAGGCGTCAGACATCCTGCAAGGGGCCGTGCGATGCGCGGCCCCTTTGCATTCGCGCAATCAAGACTTGCGCCATTCTGGGCAAATCTGCGGCGGACCTTGCGTAAATTTCCCTGATAGCGAACCATTTCGGCCCGAATCATAGCGGATGTTTCCAACAGGGAAACGAAGGGATTCCGCTATGTACACGTATATGAATGCCACGAACGGTCCGTCGCAAGACCGTGACACCGCATCCTCACCGTGGTCGGCAACGTCCGGCGTCGATGCCCTGAACTCCGAAGCGGCGGCTGCCCTGCGCAGCGTGGTTGCCCCGATCTTCCGCACCGCGGGCGATTGGCGCGAGCTTCAGAAGAAGCTGGCGGCGAAGGGGTTCGGCCTGACGTTCCGCAAGGGACACATGGTGCTGACCGACATCGCGACCGGCGTGGCCATCTGCACGGGCAAGTTCCTGGGCACGCCGCTGAAAGAGATGTCGGCGCGGCTGGGCCGTCCGCAGATCGTCGCGCTTCCGGGCGGGTTGTCGGGCGACTTCCTGCACTGAGCGTCGCGGTCAGAACCGTTCGGCGCGTAGCACCTGCGCGTCGGTGATGGTGACGACGCCGATATGCGGCTCGACCACGGCAAAGGCCGCTTCAAGCAGCGGGTCCAGCCGTTCGGGCCGTATGATGCAGATCACCTGCACCATGCCCGAGGCGCGGCTCACCTGACCCGAACGGGACCACCCGCCCGACCGCCCCGATCCGCCCAGCACGGGCAGGATCGTGTAGCCGGTCACCCCGGCCTCCTCCAGCGCCCGCGTCAGGCGGGCCTGCATCACCGTTTCGATCGTGATCTCGACGCGCTTGGCGGCATGGGTCTGCATGGGCTCAGCCTCCGGTCAGGGCTTCGGCCAGCGTAACATAAAGCGGCAGACCGATGGTCAGGTTGAAGGGGAAAGTCACGGCAAGTGACAGGGTGAGGTAGATCGCCGGGTTCACCTGCGGCAGCGCCACCCGCATCGCGGCAGGCACGGCGATGTAAGAGGCCGACGCCGCCAGCACCATGAACAGCGCGATCCCGCCTGCGGACATTCCCAGCAACAGGCCCACGCCCAGGCCCGCCGTCGCGCCGATCAGCGGCATCACGAGGCCGAAGGCGAGCGCCCCCTTGTCCAGCACGCCGCGCCCCTGCCGCATGCCGCGACCAGCGACCAGCCCCATGTCCAGCAGGAACAGGCACAGCACGCCGGTGAAGGGCGCGACGATGAAACTGTCGATCTGGGCAAGGCCCGCCGGGCCGGTGATCCAGCCGATGGCGAAGGCTCCGATCAGCAGCACGATGGAGCCATTCAAAAGGACTTCGTGCAGCAGTTCTCCGCGCCCCTGCGATTGCGTTGCTTCGGACTTCCGGGCGACGAGCCAGAGAGCGGTGAGGATGGCCGGCGCCTCCATCGCGGCGGCGACGGCGACCATGTAGCCTTCAAACACGATGCCGCGACTGTCGAGAATCGCGGTCCCCGCCACGAAGGTCACGATCGAGATGGAGCCATAATGCGCGGCCACTGCGGCGGCGGCGGTGCGGTCGAGCCCCGACACCGCCCGCAGGATGCCGAACGCGACAAGCGGCAGTGCGGCGGACAGGACGACGCCGCCCAGAAGCGCGAGGCCCAGCGTGCCGTCCACCCCGTGATCGGCCACGCTGACCCCGCCTTTGAATCCGATGGCAAAGAGCAGGTAGAGCGACATGGCCTTGGCGACCGCCTCGGGCACCGACAGATCGGATCGCGCCAGCGCCGCCCCGAGGCCCAGCACGAAGCTGAGCACGACCGGTGACAACAGGTTGGCTAGGGCAAGATCGAACATCCGGCGCGGGCTCCGCTTGAAATGAACAAGCGTTCAGATAAGTGGCCCGCGCGGGATGTAAAGGTCAGACGGCCACGAAACCGTCGCTGTCGCTGTCATAGGCGTAAAGCGATCCGGTACCGATGTCGTTCCAGACCCCGTGCAGGGCCAGATCGCCCGCCTCGACTGCCTTGACCACGAAGGGGAAGGTCAGAAGGTTTTCCAGCGAAACGAGGATGCCTTCCTTTTCAAGCGCGGCGGGCAGGTCGGCGGCTTCGTGCTTGCCCGCGACGCGGTCATAGCCGGGGCGCAGAATGTCCATCCAGCGACCCACGAAGCTTGAATTGTCCTCAAGCTCGGGCGCGTTGCCGGAACACATGTCGAGGCACCCCTGAACGCCGCCGCAATGCGAATGGCCCAGCACGACGACATGCGCGACCTTGAGAGCGGTCACGGCATATTCCAGCGCCGCCGAGGTGCCGTGCGCCTGCCCGTCCGGTTCGAACGGCGGGACAAGGTTCGCCACGTTGCGGTGCATGAAGAACTCACCCTGATCGGCACCGAACAATTGCGTGGCCTGCACGCGGCTGTCGCAGCACGAGATGATCATCGCGCGGGGCCGCTGGCCTTCATCGGCGAGACGTTTGTACCAAGCCTGGTTTTCCGAATACTGCGTCGCCCGCCATCCATGGTAGCGCTGCACCATGTAACCGGGGAGGGGCTTGATCCTGTTCATCGCGACCTCGTGCGTTTGCCGTGCGTCCCGATACCGTGGAATTGCATAGATTTCGAGTGGAAAAGCCGCACGGCCGGCAAGGTTTTGTGAAGGTGCCGGTGGCACGGTGCGCCCGAGGCGGGGGCCTTGGGATCAAGGGTGAGAATGTGTCACAGGTGACGAAGTTGGCGCCGCGCGAGGTGGTTCGTCTGGACCACGGTTGCGTGCAGGACTTGTGCAAGCAGCTGGGATTGAACGGTGCGGAGGACGTGGTGTGCCGCGCGCTGGAAGACATGGCAGAGCGGCTGGCCACCATCGCGCAAACCGCGCGGCTCGCCTCGCTCGAGGACATGCGCAAGACGACGCGCGGGCTGGTCTCGGTCGCGGACCAGATCGGGATGACGACGCTCGCCACCGTGTCGCGCGACGTGGTGGACTGCATCGATGGTGGCGACGGTGTCGCCTTGGCGGCAACCCATGCGCGGCTGATGCGCGTTGGCGATCGCTCGCTTTCGGCGCTTTGGGACACGCAGGACCTGTCTGTCTGACCCGGCAATCCGGGCAGGGCTTGCGACGGCGGGCAAAGCCGATAGGCTGCGGCGAAACCTGAAGGATTTGCCCCATGACCTGCACGTTCGCCCCGGCCTCGGAACCCGCCGTTCCGCTCTACCTCGTTGCGTCCGACAGGGTCGGGGCCGCGCTGGAGGCCTTGCCCGACGCCGCGCGTGACTGGGCGGGCAATGCCGGGTTCACCGGGGCCGCTGGACAGGTCGTGGCCCTGCCCGGTGCCGATGGCGGTGTCGCCGGGGCGCTCGTGGGCTTTGGCGGCGCGCAGGACCTCGCCCGCCAACGCTTTGTGCTGGGCGGGGCCCGGTCGACCCTGCCGGTTGGCACCTACACGCTGGACACCACGCATGCCGACGCCGATCCGTCGGTCGAGGCGCTTGGCTGGTTGCTCGCAGGCTACGGCTTTCGTCGCTACCGCGCGTCCGACGCCGCAGAGCTTGCCCAAATGGTCGCGCCGGACGGCGTGGATGCGGCCGAACTGGAAACGCTCGCCGCCTCCGAATGCCTGACCCGCGATCTCGTCAACACCCCCGCCGCCGACATGGGCCCGCCCGACCTCGCCGCCGCGGCGGAAGAACTCGCGCAAGCCTTCGGTGTGTCCTGCACTGTGATCGAAGGCGACGACCTGCTGGCGCAGAACTTCCCGATGATCCACGCCGTGGGCCGCGCAGCCGCGCATGCGCCGCGACTGATCGAGTTTCGATGGGGCTCCGCCGGGCCGCAACTGACGCTCGTGGGCAAGGGCGTCTGTTTCGACACGGGCGGTCTGAACCTCAAGCCCGGCAACTCCATGGCGCTGATGAAAAAGGACATGGGTGGCGCGGCCAATGTCCTTGGCCTTGCGCGCACCATCATGGCGATGAACCTGCCCGTGCGCCTGCGTGTGCTGGTCCCGGCGGTCGAGAATTCGGTCAGCGGGTCCAGCTTCCGCCCCGGCGACATCCTGACCGCGCGCAACGGCATGACGGTCGAGGTCAACAACACCGATGCCGAAGGGCGGCTGGTGCTCGCCGATGCGCTTGCACTGGCGGTCGAGGAACCGACCGACCTCATCGTGTCGATGGCCACGCTCACCGGGGCCGCCCGCGTGGCGCTGGGCCCCGACCTCGCCCCGTTCTACGCCACCGAAGACGGTGACGCCGACGCCCTGCACGCCGCCGCGCGCAAGGTCGCCGACCCGGTGTGGCGCATGCCGTTCTGGGACCCGTATGAACCGATGATCGAACCGGGGATCGCCGATCTGGATAACGCGCCGGCGGGCGGGTTCGCGGGCTCGATCACCGCCGCGCTGTTCCTGCGCCGCTTCGTCGGCGACGCGCGGTACATGCATTTCGACATCTATTCATGGCAGCCCAAACCCGCACCCGCGCGGCCCAAGGGCGGGGTCGGGCAGGGGCCGCGCGCGCTTTACGCGGCGCTGCCCCGGCTGCTGGGCCTGTGACCGATCCCCGGCTCTGGCCGTCGAACGGGCGGGTGGCGGCGGACGAGCTGGAAGGCAAAGCCACGGCGGACCGGTTCGTGCAGGGCGACGACAGGCGCATCGCGCGTCCCGTCGCCGACCTGCATTGCGCCTCGACCGGCGGCATGCTCGACCGCCAGCTTCTTTACGGTGACCGGTTCAGGGTGCTGGACGTGCAGGACGGACGCGCCTTCGGCCAGGCCGAACGCGGCGGCTACGTGGGATATGTCGACGCCTCGGCGGTCGGGGACGGGCCGGACCCGACGCACGAGGTCTGCGTCCGTGCGACACTCGGGTTCAGCGCGCCCGACATCAAGCAACCGGCGCCCTTGCGCCTGTCGCTTGGCGCGCGGGTCACATGCGTCGCGGCGGCGGACGGGTTTGCGCAGACCGATGCCGGGCTGTTCATCCCGGACGGGCACCTGCGCCCCCTCTCGGCCCCGGAAACCGACATGGTTGCCGTGGCGGAACGGCTGCTGGGTACGCCGTACCTGTGGGGCGGCAATTCAGCGGACGGGATCGATTGTTCGGGCCTGGTGCAGGCGGCGCTGCGCGCCTGCGGCACCGACTGCCCCGGCGACAGCGACCAGCAGCGCGCCGCCTTCACGCCGGTGTCCCGCGCCCGCCGGGGCGATCTGCTGTTCTGGCAGGGCCATGTCGCGATCTGCGTTGACAGCCGCACGCTGATCCACGCCAATGCCCACCACATGGCCGTCTCGTACGAACGACGGTCGGATTGCGTGGCGCGCATCCGGGCATCCGAAGGCAAGGACGTCCTGTGCATCGCCCGCCCGACGCTGGAGACCGCATGACCGATCCCTTCTTTCAACCCGTGTCCGGGATGGACCTGCCGCGATTTGCCGGCGTGCCCACCTTCATGCGGCTGCCCTACCTGCCCGAAGACGACGCCCGGCGCGTGGCGGTCGATATCGGGCTGGTCGGCGTCCCTTGGGATGGCGGAACGACCAACCGACCGGGCCCGCGCCACGGGCCCCGGCAACTCCGCGATGCCTCCACCATGATCCGCGCGCAGAACGGCATCACCATGGTGCGCCCGTTCGAGGTTGCGAATTGCGCCGACCTTGGCGACGTGGGCCCCAACCCCGTCGACCTGATGGATTCGATGGAGCGGATCACGACCTTTTACAAACGCCTCGTGGCGCAGGGCATTCGCCCGCTGACGGCAGGCGGCGATCACCTGACCTCGCTGCCGGTGCTGCGGGCGCTCGCCGCCGAACGGCCGCTCGGCATGGTGCATTTCGACAGTCACACCGATTTGTGGGACGGCTATTTCGGCGGCCACAAATACACCCACGGCACGCCCTTCCGCCGCGCGGTGGAGGAAGGCCTGCTGGATCCGAAACGGGTGGTGCAGATCGGCATCCGTGGCACCATGTACGACCTCGAAGACCGCGACTTCGCCAAGGCGGTCGGCATCCGCATCATCCCCATCGAGGAACTGATGGCGCGGGGCGTGGCCGACGTGATGGCCGAGGCGCGGGAGATCGTGGGGGATCGGCCCACCTATGTCAGCTACGACATCGATTTCGTCGACCCGACCTTCGCGCCCGGCACCGGCACGCCCGAAGTGGGCGGGCCGAACTCCTTCGACGCGCTGTGGGTGGTGCGGGAACTGGCGGGCGTGAACATCGCGGGCGCCGACATGGTCGAGGTGTCACCGCCCTTCGACGCGTCCGGCAATACCGCGTTCCTCGGCGTGTCGGTGATGTTCGAACTGCTCTGCGTGATGGTCTGAACGGGGGGTCGGCTGGCAAGCAGCCGACCTACATGTGCCGCTGCGCCGTAGGTCGGATGATCCTCATCCGACCCCCTTCCGTGGGTCAGTCCACCGCGCGGATCAGCTTGCGCTCCAGCACGCGCAGCACGGCCTTCAGGTCATGCCCGCGCTTCAGCACCTGCCCCTCGGTGCCGATCACGGCGTACTGGCCCTGCCTGGTGCGCAACTTGGGGCGCTTCTCGATCCGGTAGAGCGGGTTCTCGGCGGTGCGGCGGAAGACAGAGAAGACGGCGACATCCTTCAGCGACGAGATCCCGTAATCGCGCCACTCGCCCGCCGCGACCATGCGGCCATAGAGCGAGAGGATGAGGGCGAGTTCGGTGCGGTGATAGGCGACCCGGTCGGGGGCGGCGCGCAGGGGGATCGGCGTGATGCTGTTCATGGGCCAAAGGTTGCGGTGTTTCGGCGTGAAATCAAGTGTTCAGGCAAAGCTGCCGTGGCAGAACCAGCCGGGGGACATGTCCGCGCCGTGGGCGAAGTAGAGCCACAGGCGGTCGCCGGCATCGGTGGTGACCTGCCAGTAATCCCGCACGCCGGTGCGCCAGTCTGGATCGTCGAGCCACCATTCCGGCGCGATGCGTTCCGGCCCGGTTGCGGCAACGGCCTGCAACGTCCTGTTCCGCCACCGAAATTCCTGCGGCACGGTCGCGGTGTCCGGGGCGGTCACCGGTTCGGGCCGGTGCAGCAGCAGGGGGCGCGCGGCGGGCGGCTGGGGCCACGGGCCTGCCGCATCGGACCACGCCGCCGTCAGAACCTGTGCCGCCTTTTCGGGCAGGTGGGACGAGGCCGGATGCCGCCGGGTGATCGCCTCCATCCCGATCCGCGCACCGATCCGCCCCACCAGGTCGTCGATCGCGGTGTTCCGGGCCAGGCGCTGCGACACCGCGTGCGCCGCATCAAGGTGGCCGGTGGTCTTGCGGTCCTGCGTCGGTTCCGCCCGCGTCACTTCAAGCCGGATCATGTCGATCCCGAAACCCGCCTCTATCTCGTTGATCTTCATGTACAAAAGTGGGCGCAGGCGGTCCGGGACATCGGCGGGCCGGGCGAGGTTCACCACCGCCCAGCCCATGGTGCCGTCGGTGCGGTGCGCCTCCAGCCGGACGGCGCGGGCGGCCTGCCCGGCCCGGCGCAACGCGTCACAGAGGGGCGGCAGAAGGCGATCGACGGCGGCCTGCATGTCGCTTTCCAGCCCGATCGGTTCCGGCAGGGTCAGGCGGGTGGAAAAGGAGATGTCGGGCTTGGCCGGAGAGATCGGTTCGGGCGCCGATCCGAACGCCTGGTCAAGCCGCAGCACCAGCCCCTTGCCGAACCGCCGTGCCAGCGCCGCGCGGGGCTGACCGCTGAGGTCCGACACCCGCCGCAATCCCAGCCGCGACAGGCTTTGCACCACCTCGGGCTCCAGCCGCAGCGCGGCGATGGGCAGCGGGCCAAGGGCCGAGTGCGTTTTGCCCACTGCCGCGATTCGTGACGTGTGAACAAGGGGTTGCGCGGCAGAAGGCGGGGCGCCGCCGCGTTCCCAATGGCGGCGTTTGACGGCGCGGGAGCGGGTCGCGCGCGCCTCCTGGTCGATGGCGTCGCCGCTGCGGTCGGCCCCCGGCGCGCGGCCTGCGAACCGGGCCAGGGCCCATGCCGCGCCCAGCGTGTCGGCGATGCCGGGGCAGGCGGTGAGGCCCAGATCGGCGCAGTCCTCGACCACCTGCACCAGCAATTTCTCTTCCCCGCCAAAGAGATGCGCGCAGCCCGTCAGGTCGATGTTGAGCGCGTCAGGCGCCTCTTCGGCGACCCATGGAGAGAACTTCCCGGCCCAGCGGCGCAGGGTCGAAAGGAACGTCGCCTCGGATTGCGGGTTCTGCAATTTCGTCAGCAATTCCGGGCACATGGCCTGCGCATCGCGCAGGGGCTGGCCCAGCGTCAGGCCCCTTTGCGAGGCCATCAAGGACAACGAGGACAGGACCTGCATCTGCCCGGTATCGCGCACCACGGCAAAGGGCACCGAGGCCAGATGCGGCGCGGTCCGCAACAGCCGTTCGGCCCCCAGTCGCGGGAACCACAGGGACAGGATTCGGGTCTTGGGCATCCAGGATGGCAGCTAGATGTTCATGGTATGTTCGCAAACATAGCCCCCGATCAGACCCGAGTCGAGTCCGCGAAAACTGTACAATTTGCACATTTCAGGGGTCCGTTCTGTACATTTCGCCCGAGGCGGCGGCGTCAGGACAGTTTCCAGACGAAACCGCTGGTGCCGATGGCCGGGAACCGTTCGCGCACCAGCGGATCGTGACCGGGGATCACCCGCGCGGGATCGCCCGCGAGCGTCCGGATCAGGTCGAAGCCGCGCCGCATCTCGGCCCGGTCGAAGACGATGGGGAAGAGTTTGCCGGCTTCGAAATTCTCGTAGTAATGCGCGGCGTCCGAGGCGAGGCAGACTGGCCCGCCCGGCGTCATCACGCGCACCGCCTGCAAGCCGCTGGAATGGCCGCCGACGCGGTGGACCGTGACGCCCGGAGCGACCTCGGCCGCGCCCTGGTGGAACACCACGCGGCCGGAATAGACGTGGCGCACCATGTCGCACACGTGGTCGGCGGTGAAGGGTGCGCGCAGGTCGGGGTCACACATGCAGGGGCCGGTGGCAAAGGCCATCTCTGACGCCTGCAGGTGGAAGGTGGCCGCCGGGTAGCGATCAAGCCCGCCAGCATGATCGTAATGCAGGTGGGTGATGATGACAGTGTCGATCCGCGCGGCGTCGATGGTCAGCGCCTGAAGTGCCGCGACCGGGTCGCGCAGGATCGGGCGGTTGCGCCGGGCGGCCTCTGCCGCGTCATAGCCGGTATCCACAAGGATCTGCCGGGACCCGTTACACAGCACCCAGACGAAGTAATCCATGCCGTGCGGCGCGGCGGGATGATCGTCGCCGATGAAGGAATCCGACCGGGTGCGCGCGTTCCTGTCCGCGTATTTCAGCGCGTAGATGTCCCACAAACCATTGTCGAGCATGGATTGTCCTCCATTCCTGCAATGCACGCATTAATGCATACATAAAAGTATTTGACGACTCGCGCCCGCTTTGCAACGATCTTGGCGCAAACCGGGGGAGCGCGCCAAGATGCAGGCGAGGGGGATGGAGCAAGGTGCAAGCCGGGTGGGCGATGCCTATACGCGGCTGAAGGCCGAGATCCTGTCGAACCGCCTGCTCCCCGGTTTCCAGGCAACCGAGCCAGAGATTGCCGAACGCCTGGGCATGAGCCGCACGCCGGTGCGCGAGGCGCTGATCCGGCTGCAGGCCGAGGGGCTGGTAGAGCTGGTCCCGCGACGCGGCGCGCGCATCCTCCCGGTGAGCGCGGCGGACATGAACGACATCTACGAGATCCTGACGGCGCTGGAGCCGCACGCGGCGGCGGAACTGGCCCTGCGCCGCCCGGACGCGCAGGTGCTGGCCCCGCTGGAAGAGGCGACCTCGGACATGGAGGCGGCGCTGGAGAAGCCCGACCTCGATGCATGGGCGGCGGCGGATGACCGGTTTCACCGCACGTTGCTGGAATTGCACGGCAATGACCGGCTGACCGCCATCGCCTCCACCCTGTTCGACCAGGCGCATCGCGCGCGGATGGTGACCTTGCGGATGCGCGACATGCCGCACCGGTCGACCGCCGAGCATCGCGAAATCCTCGGTGCGTTGCGGCGCGGCGATGCCGAGGGCGTGCGCCGGTTGTTCCGCGACCACCGCGAGCGGGCGGCGCGGGAACTTCTGCACATCCTTGAACGGATGGGCCTGCCGCAATTCTGAGGAGCCGAATGACCGAAGCCGCACATATCGCAGTCATCCCCGGAGACGGGATCGGGGTCGAGGTGACGGAGGCCGCTTTGCATCTGGCCGACCGGGCGCTGGCGCGGGTCGGGTTGCCCGCCTTGCGGCGGGACGTGATCGCGGCGGGGGCGGAATATTACAAGAAGACGGGGCAGGACATAGAGCCCGATGGCGAGGCGCGGGCGGGGCGGGGAGAGGCGATCTTCCTTGGCGCGATCGGCCTGCCGTCGGTCCGGCACGCGGACGGGACCGAGATCAGCCCGCACCTGCGCCTGCGCGACCTTTTCCAGTTGTACGCCGGGGTGCGCCCGGTCAAGGCCTATCCCAACGCTCCGCAGAGGCTGGCCGATCCGCGCGCGGCGGGGCTGGACCTCGTGATCCTGCGCGAGTCGACCGAGGGGCTGTTCTATTCGGCGGCGGTGCATGGACGGGCGGAGGTGTTCGGGGACGAGGCGGTGCATGACATCATGCGCATCTCTCGCACAACCACGGAAAAGCTGCACCGGTTCGGGTTCCGGCTGGCCGAGAAGCGCCGCGCGCGGGGGCGGCCCGGAGTGCTGACCTGCGTGGACAAGGCCAACGTGTTCACCAGCCAGGCGTTCTTTCGCAAGATCTATGACGAGGTGGCGGGCGATTTCCCGGACGCCAAGCGCGCCTATGCCTATGTCGACGCGATGGCGCTGGACCTCGTGCGGAAGCCGTGGGAGGCGGACGTGCTGGTGATGGAGAACATCTTTGGCGACATCCTGTCGGACCTTGCGGGCGGGCTGGTGGGCGGCATGGGGATGGCGGCCTGCGGCGAATACGGCGACGATCACGCGCTGTTTCAGCCCGCCCATGGCAGCGCGCCCGACATCATGGGGCAGGACAAGGCGAACCCGCTGGCGGCGGTGCTGTCCGGGGCGATGATGCTGGAATGGCTGGGCGAACGGCGGGACGAGCCCGCCTATGACGGAGCGGCGCGGCTGATCGAGGCGGCGGTGGAGCGCGGCTTTGCAGAAGGCGAGCTGCGCCCGATGGAGTTCGGCGGGGACATGGGATGCCGCGCGATGGTCGCGGCGCTGGAGGCGCGGATATGACCCTGCGCGTCGCCATAGCCGGGCTGGGATATTTCAGCCGGTTCCACGTGGCGGCGTGGGCGGGTGACGCGCGGGTGCGGATCGTGGGCGTGTGCGACACGGATGCCGGGCGGCGCGAGGCGGCGGCAGTGGAAACCGGCGCGCAAGGGTTTGCCGGGGCGGGTGACATGGTCGCGGCGACCGCGCCCGACATCGTCGACATCATCGCGCCGCCGCCCGCCCATGCGGAGCTGATCCGCGCGAGCCTTGGGCGTGGGCGGCCGATCGTCTGCCAGAAGCCCTTCTGCACCTCGATCGAAGAGGCGCAGGCGGTGATCGCCGAGGCGGAGGCGGCGGGCGCGCGGATCGTCGTGCATGAAAACTTCCGGTTCCAGCCGTGGTACCGCCGGATGAAGGCGTTGCTGGACACAGGCGATCTGGGCGCGGTGTACCAGGCGCGGTTCGCCTTGCGGCCCGGTGACGGGCGGGGGCCCGACGCCTACTTGGATCGCCAGCCCGCCTTCCAGGCCATGCCGCGCCTGCTGATCCACGAGACCGGCGTGCATTTCATCGACACGTTCCGCTGGATGCTGGGCGACGTGACGCGGGTCTTCGCCGACCTGCGGCGGCTCAACCCCGCGATCGCGGGCGAGGATGCGGGGTTGCTGCTGATGGAGCACGCGGGCGGGGCGCGGTCGCAGTTCGATGGCAACCGGCTGGTCGATCACGACGCCGACAACCTGCGCCTGACCATGGGCGAGATGGAGATAGAGACCGAGGGCGGTGTCCTGCGCCTGAATGGACGCGGCCAGATCACCCTGCGCGCCTTCGGCAGCACCGACGCGCTGCCGGTGGGAGAGAACGGCGTCAGCTATCCCACCACCTTCGGCGGCGGCTGCGTGGCCTTCCTGATTGGGCATGTCATCGACCACCTCGACCACGGCGCGCCCTTGGAAAACGAGGCGGCGGACTACATTCACGTCATGCAGGTGGCCGAGGCGGCCTATGCATCGGCGCGGGAGGGGCGCTGGATCGACACGGGGGGACATGGCTGATGTACGCGGTCTGCGTGACATTCCGGGTGCGGGCGGACGCGGTGGACGCGTTCCTGCCACGGATGCTTGCCAATGCCGAAACCTCGCTCGCAACCGAGGCGGGATGCCACCAGTTCGACGTCTGCCGCGAGGGGAACGAGGTATTCCTGTACGAGCTTTATGCCGACCGGGCCGCGTTCGACGCGCATCTGGACACCGCGCATTTCCGGGATTTCGACGCCGCGACCGCGGACATGATCGAAGAAAAGACAGTGAAAACATATGGCTGGCGGAAAGGAGGCGAGGCGGCCAGTTGACCATGTGCCATTCGGCACTCTACCACCGATAATTACTAGCAAGGGCCGACGCGACAGATTCGGCCTGATTGGGAGGAACATTATGAAACATCTTATCGCAGCGGCCACCGTGGCCGTCTTCTCGGCCGGTACGGCCATGGCCGAAAAGGTCACCCTGAACATGCCGTCGACCTTCCCCGGTTCGCTGATCCAGCTGGGCCAGGCCGGTGTGAAACTGCAGGACACGCTGAACCTGATCTCGGGCGGCGACATCGAGATGAAATTCTTCGAGCCGAACGCGCTCGTCCCGCCGCTGGAAATCTACGACAACGTGTCGAACGGGTCGGTTGACGCGGGCTGGTCGGTGCCGGGTTACTGGGGGTCGAAGAACTCTGCCTACAACCTGTTCGCCGCCGTTCCCTTCGGCCCGTCGGCGGGTGAATACCTTGCATGGCACTGGTATGCCGGTGGCGAGGAGATGATGAACGAGATCTACAACCGCGACGGCATCCAGTCGCTGGTCTGTGGCGTCATCGCTCCCGAGGCATCGGGCTGGTTCCGCAAGGAAATCAACTCGCCCGAAGACCTGAAGGGTCTGAAGATGCGCTTCTTCGGCCTTGGCGCGAAGGTGATGCAGAAACTGGGCGTGGACACGCAGCTTCTGGCCGGTGGTGACATCTACCCGGCGCTGGAGCGCGGCACGATCGACGCGACCGAGTTCTCGATGCCGGCCATCGACCAGAACCTCGGGTTCTACAACATCGCCAAGCACTACTACTTCCCCGGCTGGCACCAGCAGTCGACCATCCAGGAGCTGCTGATCTCGAAAGCCAAGTGGGATGGCATGACGGATGCGCAGCGGGCCATGATCTCGACCGCGTGCCGCGCCAACACCGCGACGCAGCTGGCCGAGGGCGAGGCGATCCAGGGCAAGGCGCTGGCGGAAATGGAAGCCAACGGCGTGACCATCCACTACTGGTCGGATGACATGCTGAACACCTTCCGCGGTGCGTGGGACGAAGTCGTGGCCGAGGAAATCGCGGCCAACCCCGACTTCAAGAACGTCTGGGACAGCATGCAGCAGTTCCGCGGCGAATACGCGAAGTGGAAAAATCTCGGCTACCTGAAGTAAGCCGCAAGGTCCAGGACCTGGCGGGCCCGGTGTGATCCGGGCCCGCCTTTGCGTGCAACGGGGCCGCGAGAGCCCCCGCGCGCCACAAGAGGGGAGGATAGTCTGATGCAAGGCTTGTTGGGCGTCAGCCGGGTCATAGACCGGGTGCTGGCCACGCTGGCGGGGATCGGGGGCTGGATGGGTTTCGCGCTGGTCGTGGTCGTCTGCTACGACGTGATCACGCGCTATTTCGGAGTGCCGAAGCCCGCGGGGCTGAACTCCACCATGATCCAGGAATTCGAATACTGGCTGCACTCGGGGCTGATCGTGTTCGCCATCGGGTATGCCTATACCCGCAACGCGCATGTGCGGATCGAGTTGTTGCGCGACAGTTTCAGCAATCGCACCAAGCACCTGATCGAGGTGATCGGACTGTTGGCGGCGCTGATCCCCTATGCGGCGATCGGGCTGTACCTGAGCTGGCCCTTCGTGAAGCAGAGCTTCATTTCCGGAGAGATTTCCAAGTCGCAGACCGGCCTGTCGAACCTGTGGATCGTCAAGGCGGGGCTGTTGGTCCTGTTCGGGATGCTGCTGCTGGCGGGGATTTCGCAACTCATCAAGTCGCTTGCGGGCCTGTCCGGCGCGCTGGGCGCTGACGAGGAAGAAGAGTTGCTGGGAGGGGGCCACTGATGTTCGCCGAATACCTTCCGATCTACATGTTCGTGGCGCTGGGCATCCTGCTGTTCACGGGGTTCCCGGTGGCCTTCATCCTTGGCGGTGTCGGGCTTGGCTTTGCCTTCATCGGCATGGCGATGGGCGAGTTTCAGTGGATCTTCCTGAAACTCCTTCCCAGCCGCATCTTCGGCGGGGTGATGGAGAACCTGATCCTCACCGCAATCCCGATGTTCATCTTCATGGGCACGATGCTGGAGCGGTCGGGCATCGCGCGCGATCTGCTCAACTGTCTGCAGGTCGTGTTGCGGCGCGTGCCGGGCGGGCTGGCGCTGGCGGTGACGCTGATGGGCACGATCCTTGCCGCGACCACCGGCATCATCGGTGCGTCGGTCATCATGATGAGCCTGCTGGCCCTGCCGGTGATGATCCAGCGGAATTACAGCCACGAGCTGTCGACCGGCACAATCGCTGCGTCGGGCACGCTGGGCATCCTGATCCCGCCGTCGATCATGCTGGTGATCATGGCCGATCTTCTCAGCCGGTCGGTGGGCAACCTGTTCGTCGCCGCCGTCTTTCCGGGGCTGATCCTTGCGGGGCTGTACGTTGCCTATATCGTGATCCGCTGCACCATCAATCCGGCGCTGGCGCCGCGGCTCGAGGCCAATATCGGCCCGACCACCACGGTGGGTTACATCGGCATGATCTTCCGCAGTTTCGTGCCGCCGGTCGTGCTGATCGGTATGGTGCTGGGGTCGATCCTTGGCGGTCTGGCCACCCCGACGGAGGCGGCGGGCGTGGGCGCGATGGGCGCGGTTCTGCTGGGCCTCATCAACCTTGTCGTCCTGCCGGCGCTGGGCGTGAAGGAGTTCACGCTGAACCAGCCGGGCGAGGACGCGGTGAAGACCGAGACGGGGCTTGGCGCTTTCTTCGCCACGTTGCGGGAGGTCGTGGACCGCACGATGCTGACCAACGCGATGATCTTTGGCATCTTCCTGGGCGCCACGATCTTCTCGGTCGTGTTCCGGTTCCTCGGCGGGGACGAGATCGTGCAAAGCTGGGTCGGGGACGTAGGCGCGTGGCGCGTGCTCTTCACCGTCCTGCTGATCGTCTTTGTGCTGGGCTTCTTCTTTGACTGGATCGAGATCACGCTGATCGTGCTGCCGGTCTTTGCGCCGATCATCGCGAGCCTCGATTTCGGGGATCACGTCGACAAGTTCGAGGTCACCTACTGGTTCGCGATCCTGATCGCGGTGAACCTGCAGACCTCGTTCCTGACGCCGCCCTTCGGGTTCGCGCTGTTCTACATGAAGGCGGTGGCCCCGAAGGAAGTGAAGATCCAGGAGATCTATCGCGGGATCGTGCCCTTCGTGCTGTTGCAGCTGATCGGTCTGGCGCTGGTGATCGCCTACCCGGATATCGCGCTGTGGTTGCCGAGGGTGCTGCTCAACTAGCGGCGATTGCTGCAAACGACACCTTTCGCGGGGTCCGGCCTAGTCCTTGGGTCGGGACCCGTTCAGTTCGCGCAGGCGGGTGTCGACGGCATCGCGCGACGTGCCGGACAGGAACTCGTCGTAATAGGCCACGAGCGTCGGTTTGGGCGCGAGGCCGAACCGGGTTTCCCAGCGCTTGGTATAGCTGGAGAAGATGCCGCGCCGGTGCTGGAGGCGATTGCGGCGCGGGTTGGTCGACACATGCGCTGCCATGCGCCCGCGATAGTCGCAGACCAGTTCCTCGTTCACCCAGATGCGCAGGTAGCCGCCGTCGTCGGAGCCGAAATTGGTGTTGATGACGATGTCCTGCCATTCCGACTGCGCGGCCCTGGTCGAGAACAGGCGGCAGATATAGCCCGAGTTCCGGTCACGCCCCCAGTCGAAGGTCGTGGCCATGTCGTCGAGATGCAGGACCACGTCGCGCCCGGCATCGGGTGACGGGGTGCACACGTCGGCGCAGGCGGCGAAATTGCCCTCGTCGCTGCCCAGCTGGATCAGGCGGATCACTGGTGGCAGATCAGGCGACAGCCGCCACTGGCCAAGGACCAGCCGCAGCGCGGCGTCGCGCGGCACGGGCGCCAGAACAGGCGAGCGGAAGGACCAGCCGTACCAGATGTCCCGGTCGATGCGGGCGGTGGCGCGGCGTGGCTTTTCCTGCACCTCGGCGCGGTAGCGCGGTTTGCCGCAATCGGACCCGCCGCAATCGCCGTTGCGCAATTCGTACCGTTCCGCCACCCGGCCCCAGCGCACGGGTTCGGGAAAGGAGGTGTAGCGGAAGTTGTGCGGCATCGGGCTGAGCGGCGCGTCATAGCCTTTGGGCGCGGTGTCAGCGCCTGCGGGATACGCGAAAATGCCGGCCAGCGCGGCGGCGAGGAGGGCCTGTTTCATGCAAGGTCCGGTTGTTGTGGACACGTGTTTTCGATGTCTGCTCTTGCCCGTCATTGTCGGGACGATGTTGCATTTGGTCAAGCCGTGACGCCGCTGCAGGCCGCCTGAAACGGGGGCGGAACCGTGCCAAAAGGGGCGGAATTGTGGCGCGTCTTGGGCCATAATTCCTTGGTTTCCCCCAGATATAGGGCCAATCGCCACAGTCTACGGTTGATTGGTGCCGATTTGTCACCAACCACCGGTTCGCCCGCCGTAACTCGCCGAAAATGTTTACCCGACAGGGGCCGCCACGTACTTTGGGTCCAACGACGGGAAAACCCGCGATAAAAACATATGAGGCAGTTATGGCAAGAATCAGTGTCTTCGGCATTGGGTATGTCGGCGTTGTATCCGCAGCGTGTCTGGCCAAGGATGGCCACGATGTGATCGCGGTGGATGTCGATCCCGGTAAAATCGATGCAATCAACAACGGGCTGTCGCCCATCGTCGAGAATGGCCTCGACGAGTTGATCGCAGAGCAGCACGCGAAGGGGCGCATCCTTGCCACCGACGACGTGCAATACGCCATCGACAATTCGGACGTGTCTTTCATCGCGGTGGGTACGCCTTCTGCTCCTGACGGGTCGGTCGGGCTGAAATACGTCGAGATCGTGTGCGACAACATCGGTCGTGCGCTTGCCAACAAAGACGCGTTCCACTCGGTCGTGATCCGGTCGACCATCGTGCCGGGTTCGACCGAGGGAACGTGCATCCCGGTGCTGGAAAAGGCATCGGGCAAGACGGCGGGCAAGGAGTTCGGCGTCGGTTACTACCCCGAGTTCCTGCGCGAGAGCACGGCGATCGAGGATTACTATGATCCCGGCCTGATCGTGTTCGGCGCGATGGACAACGGCACCGCCGACATCCTGACCGAGATCAACGAGACGCTTCCGTGCAAGATCCACGTGGTGGACCTGCGCACGGCGGAGATGGTGAAATACACCTCGAACACGTGGCGCGCGGTGAAGGTCACCTTCGCCAACGAGATCGGCAACATCGCCAAGGCCTGCGGTCTTGACGGCCAGACGGTCATGGAAATCCTGTGTTCGGACGACAAGGTGAACATCTCGTCCTACTTCATGCGGCCCGGTTTCGCCTTTGGCGGGTCGTGCCTGCCCAAGGACGTGCGTGCCCTGCGGCACCTCGCCCGCGAGAAGGACGTGACCGCGCATATCCTCGAAGCGGTGATGGAGGCCAACGAGGCCCAGATCGCCCGTGCCGAGGCGATGGTCGAGAAATCGGGTGCCAAGAAGGTCGGCTTCATCGGCATCTCGTTCAAGCCGGGCACCGACGACCTGCGCGAAAGCCCGCTGGCGGAACTGGCCGGGCGGCTGATCCGCAACGGCGTGGAGGTCGAGATCTTTGACCCCTACGTGCACGAGGCCTTCGCCAACGAGAACTCGACCGCCGGTCGCGGCAACGACGTGGTGCCGGATCTTGGCGGGCGTCTGAACGCCGATCTTGGCGCGGTGATCGATGGCAGCGACACGGTGCTGGTCGGCAACTTCTACCGCGACACGGTGGAGCGGCTGGAAGCCGTGGACAAGCCGATGATCGACCTGACGCGGATGAACCGCAAGAAGGTGTCGAACGGCACTTACGAGGGCATCTGCTGGTAAGCAGCCGATGACGATCTTCCTCACCCATATGGCCTATTTCGCGGTAATCGTGATCCTGGCATCGGTGATCCCCAAGGGCTTCCTTGGGGATCTCGAAGGTGCGGAATCGTCCATCTTCATCCTCGGGGCGCTGGGGACATGGCGGTACAGCTGGGCCGCGATCAACTTTACCCGCGCGATCTATTTCCGTCGCATCAGCTATCCCCGGCGGAAGAAGCGCGGCATCCGCCGGTTCGAGAAGGCGGGCGCGCCGTCGCATTGCTTCATGCTGGTGACATCGTACATGGTGCCGCCGGAAGTCACGCTGCCGGTCTATCGCACCGTGTTCGAGGCCGCGGCCAATGCCCGCGACGGCGCGACCATCGTCGCCTCGGTCGTGGACGGCGCGGACGAGCGGCTGATCCAGCAGATCTATGACACGCATCCGCGCGATCTGTCGGACGTCAAGCTGGTGATCGACCGCATCCAGGCGAACGGCAAGCGCGACGCGTTGCGCAAGACGTTGAACATACTAAGAGGTTTCTGCCCGACGGACCGGGACATCCTGGTCTTTGTCGATGGGGATACGGAGGTGCCGGAGAATATCTGGGAAGCCTCGGCCCCGGTTTTCACCAATTCCAAGGTCGGCGCGCTGACGACCGACGAAGCGGCCCTCACCGGCCGCGACAACCTGTTTCAGGACTGGTTCGTCATGCGGTTCAACCAGCGGCAGGTGATGATGTGTTCGATGGGTCTGGGCAACCGTGTCCTGACCCTGACGGGCCGCATGAGCGTGTTCCGTGCGTCGCTCGCCACCGACCCGACCTTCATCGAGCAGGTGGGCGCCGATTACCTCGACCACTGGCGGCTGGGGCGGATCGACTTCCTCACCGGCGACGACAAGTCGACGTGGTTCTGGCTTTTGAAGAACGGCTACGAGATGCGGTACCTGCCCGACGTGCAGTCGCGCAGCTACGAGGACCAGCCGCGTCCGACCTTCTTTGACAGCGCCAAGACGCTGATGGTGCGCTGGTTCGGGAACATGATGCGCACCAACGGGCGGGCCTTGCAGCTGCCCGCGTCGCTGATCGGGAAATTCACGTGGTGGTCGATCCTCGACCAGCGGGTGTCGGCGTGGACGACGCTGGTGGGGCCGATCACCGTGACGCTGACGGCGCTGGGCGGCACGTGGGAGATCATCCCGCTTTACGTCGCGTGGGTGATGGCCACGCGGTACCTGTTCTGCGTCATCATCAGCCTGTTCAACGACCAGTGGTTCAAGGTCACGCACCCGTTCCTTCTGTACTTCGGGCAGATCGCCGGGGCGATGGTGAAGACCTTCGTGCTGTTCCGGTTGGACAAGCAGAAATGGACCCGCCAGGGCTCGGGCGGTGGGGCCGCCGCGCTGGCGATGTCCGACCGTATCAAGGCGTGGGACAACACCACCCACCACCTTATCGCGTTGTTGTTGTTGACCCTTGCGGTCGCGTTCGTGGGTAACTTCTAGGGAAAGGGTTTGCCATGCCTGGCGAGCTGAAACTGACCGATGACATGAGGCGCACGCTGGGTGCGACGCGGGTGGAACCCGCGGCCCCCCAGCCCGCGCCGCAGGGAAGCGTGCCACCGGCCTATCCCCCGGCGGCATCGCCCGAAGGCTATGCGCCGCACCCGTCGTCGCAAGGCCATCCCCATGCCGTGCCGCAGCACCCGCACCGGCACCAGCAGGCGGCGCCGCAGGCCTACGCGCATCCGCACCCCGCACAGGAGGCAGCACCGCAGCCGCAGCCGCAGGCACAGCCCGCGCAACCCGCGATTGCCAGCAGCTTCGTGACCGAGAAAGAGCACCCCATCTGTCCGATCCCGTTCACCGTCCAGATCGGGGACGACAAGATGGAAGGCACGGGTCTGTCGCTGACCCACGCCTATGTCCGCGTGCCCGTCAGCCCCGACGAGGGCCTGATCGGCACCCGCCACCTTGCAAGCATCCAGTTCCAGTTCGAGGGCTTCCAGCTGGACCTGACGCCCGAGGTCATCATCGCGCGGGGCCGCGAGCATGGCGAGGTGGCGCTGGAATTCGCCGATCCCACGGGCGCGCACCTGCCGCAATTGCGGTACGTCATCAACTCGTTCATCGCGGGCGATTTCGTGACGCTGGGCGCCTTCCTCAGCTATACCGGCCCGGTCAAGCCGAAGAGCCCCAAGGCGCAGGCCGGCGAGAAAAAGCGCAATTACGTCAAGAGCCTGGGCGTGATCCTGGTGTCGCTGATGCTGATTGCCGTGGCGCTCAACATCGTGATGCAGCGCTACATCCACTCGTATGAACCGCGCCCGGTCTTCATCGCGCAGGCGGGGCAGGAACTGCGCTCGACCAGCGCGGGGCAGATCACCTATCTCAACCCCGAGGCGGGCGAGGGCGAGGTGATCTATTCGATCAGCGCCAATTCCGGCGACATCCTGAACTTCCAGTTGCCCTGCGACTGCACCATCACCCTTGCCGACGGCGTGTTCGAGGGCGCGACCGTGCTGCCGAGCGACCCGGTGCTGAGCTTCCACCAGCGCGGAGAGACCCGCGTGCAGGTCGAGGCGATGATGTCGGTCGAGGGGCTGAGCCGCGCCGTGAACGGCGAGAACGTGTCGATCGTGATGTCGGACGGGCGGGTGTTGCCGGTGAAGGTGATCCAGTCCTCGGCCACCAACGCCGCCGCGCAGAACGGCGATCTTTACCTGCCGGTTCGCCTGCAGGCTCCGCAGGGCGTGTTGACGTCCGAGGATATCGGGAAACCCGCGCGTGTCCGCCTGACCCGCACCCTTCCCTTCCTGAAGAAGTTCAAAGAGGAGGCTCCGGCATGGGCGCTTTGATCCACCCGCTTGTCATCTGCGGCGGCAATGGGACGCGCCTGTGGCCCGTGTCACGAACGCAGAGCCCCAAGCAGTTCCAGAGGGTCGGGGGCGCGGGGACGCCGTCGTTCTTCCAGTCCGCCATCGACCGTCACCGCGGTCACGGCTTCGCCGATCCGGTGGTCGTGTCGTCGGCGCGGCACCGCGACACGCTGCACGGGCAGTTGCGCGATATCGGGGTGAACGCGCGCACCATCCTTGAACCGATGGGCCGCAATACCGGTCCGGCGGTCCTTGCCGCCGCGATGGTGCTGGCCGAGGACGACCCGGACGCCGTGATGCTGGTGGTGCCGTCCGATCACGTGATCGACGGCGACATCAACGCCACCATCCGTGCCATGAAATCGGCGGCGGATGCGGGCTACATCATCACCTTCGGCATCAAGCCACGGTATGCCGAGACGGGGTTCGGCTATATCACCGACGGCGGGCCGATCATCGAGCATAACGGGTTGCACGCGGTCGAGCGTTTCGTGGAGAAACCGCCGACCCGCAAGGCGCGCCTGCTGGTGGAAAGCGATATCGCCTACTGGGCGTCGGGCATCTCGATGTTCTCTGCCCGCACGATCATCGCGGAATACGACAAGGTCGATCCCGACACGGTGCGCGCGGTGCGCCGCTCGATCGAGCGGGCAGTCGAGACCGAAGAGGGCCTGTTCCTCGACGGTGACAGCTTTGCCGAGTGCAACAACGCTCCGACCGAGAGCATGGTGTTCGAGAAGACCGACAAGATCGCGCTGGCGCCCCTGGACGTGGACTGGTCCGACGTGGGGTCGTGGACGGCCATGTACGGCATCTCGGAAAGCGATCCGGCGGGCAACGTGCTGCAGGGCGACGTGATCGCCGTCGAGACGCAGAACACCATGGTGCGGTCGGACAACCGGCTGGTCACGGTCGTGGGCCTGACGGACATCATCATCGTCGATACCGACGACGCGCTGCTGGTCACCAAGGTCGGCCATTGCCAGTCGGTCAAGAAGGTGGCCGAGCACCTGAAGAAGACCGAGCGCGTCGAGGCCGAGAAACATGCCGGGACCGAGACCGAGTGGGGCAACCTGCGCAAGATCGTGTCGAAGGACGGGCTGGACCTGTCGGCGCTGCGGATCAAGCCGGGCGCGGTCGCCAAGGTGGAGGCCAAGCCAGGCCGCGAGGTGATCGTGGCCTCGGGCAGCGTCACCGTGGATGACGGCGAGCAGGCGAAGACGTTCGAGGCGGGTGCGCGGCACATGCTGCCCGCGGCGCGGGACGTGCGCATCGCCAATCGCGGCAGCGCCTATGCGGAGTTGATTTTCCTGACATTGCCGGTGAGCGGCGAAGAGGCCATGGAGGCGCTGAGGAAGAGCAATTATGCGTAAGACGCTGGGAAACCTGTGCGTTCTGACCAGCCTGTTCGTGTTCCTCGGGCTGGCCGGCGCGGCGCTTGCCGGGCCCGACCGGACCGTGTTCGAGATGACGGCGCGTCTGGCCGAGCTGGACCGCGCCTTGCGCGCGGATCCGTTCGCCGCGATCGAGTTGCCGTATCTCGACAAGGCGGAGGCGGACGCGGGCGACGAGGGACCTGTCCTGCGGATGAACTCCGGCGCGCCGGAGCCCGCGGTGGTGGGCGCGCGTTTCCAGATGCTCGACATGCGGTTGCCCCTTGCGATGATCGCGCAGAGCCACGGCGGAGGCGACAACGAGGCGGTGCTGACCGCGCAGGGGCCGAACGGCCCCAACGCGCTTGTCCTGCGCGAGGGTGCGGCGCGGATGGGCGACCTGGCCGCTGCCGCGCTGGCTCAGAATGCCGCGCGCTGGGATCCGGATGGCGCGCTGCGCCTGACCCGCCCGCTGATCGTCTGGGACGGAGCGCACCTGACGCTGGGGCCGGGCGACGTGTTGCGGCTGGACCGTGTCGCGGGTGCTTTCGTGCAGGTGCTGGGCCGGATGACCACGACGGATGCGACCATCGAAGGCACCGTGGGGGAAAACCCCGACGTTCCGCGTTTCCGTCCCTTCGTGGTAGCGGGCAGCGGCGGGCTTCTGGACCTGACGCGCAGCCGGTTCACCGATCTTGGCTTTGGCCATACCGAGAAGTTCGCAGGCGTCGCGGTGGTGCGCAACGGCCTGATGATGGGAAGGGGCCGCGTCACGCTGGACGGCAACCTGTTCACGCGGGTCGGATCGGTCTGGATCGACACCGCGCAGGACGCGCAGATCACCAACAACCGCTTCCGCGCCGCGACCAAGGTGCCGCTCGCCGTCACCAATGCCGGCCGCCCGGTCATCACCGGCAACGTCTTTTTCGAGAACGGCAAGTTCAACGCGATCCAGGTGCTGCGGGGATCGTATGGCGCGGTGATCGAGGACAACGTGATCCTCGGTGGAGAGCGCGCGGGCATCGTGGTGAAGTTCGACAGCCACCGCGCCGTGATCCGCCGTAACGTGGTCTGGAAGCGCGACGGGACGGGCATCATCTTTGCCAAGTCGAACTGCGCGGTGATCGCCCGGAACTGGGTGCTGCAGAACCGTCAGAAGGGGATCGAGTTGCGCACGGCGCGCGGCACCGAGGTGCGCGACAACCGGCTGGCGCTAAACCGGCATACCGGGCTTTGGATCAGCGCGCAGGCCTCGACCGCCGCGACGCTGGTGGCGGGCAACGTGTTCAGCCAGAACCGCACCGGGCTGACAACGGCGACGGGCGCGCAACTGGTGATCGAGGGCAACGATTTCTCGGGGCAGGTGCCGCGTTTCCTGTCGGGTGACGTGGCCACCCAGAACGCCGAATTCGCACGCGGGACCGTGGGCGAGGGAACCATGGTTCTCACCGCGGCGGGCCTGACCCGCGGCAACGCGCCCGCGACGGGCTGCCCGGCGGGGGATGCGTCGTGATGCTGCGGATCGTCCTCATCCTCGGGGCGCTGGCCCTGTCGGCGCTGCCTGCGGCGGCGCAGGAATTCGAGGTGCCGATCCCGGTCGCGGCAGAGGGGCAGGACGTGGCCGTCGTGGTCGACCGCGGCCTGACCAAGACCAAGTACCTGCCGACCCGCAAGCTGCGCGCGGCGCGGGTGGCGATGCTGGCCAAGCAGGTCGTTTCCGACGAGGACCTGCGCGCGCTGGCCGACCGCAAAGACAGCCTTGCAGCGCTGAAATACACCCAGCTTCTGTGGCAGCGGGGCGTGTCGGAAAACGCGTCCGACATCGCCTATTACGGGTCGATCGCGGCGGCGGCGGGGCGGGTTTCGGCGCTGAAGAAGATGATCCGCGCGATGGCCTACCTTGATCCCGCGACCGAACCGGCCAAGCGCCGCAAGCAGTTGATGCGCGTCCTCTACCCGTACGCGTGGGGCGGCAACAGCCTCGCCCTTGACGCGCTGGTCGAATTCAACGGGGAGGGCAAGCTGTTCGGCGCCCTGTCCGAGCGCACCCGCACCCGCATCCTTGACCACGCCGAGGGTGGCGATGGCCGGATCGAGCTGCGCATGGCCGTGAGCCTGTTACAGAATACCAAGAGAACGCCCGACGACGAGGCCGCCGCGCTGCGGCTTCTGGAGCGGGCGCAACAATCGAGCAGATTGTCCGTCAAAACCACCGCGTTGAACCTGATCGCCCTGGTCGGGACGTGGCAGGAGGAGAGGCGGATCGTCACGAACTGAGGTGAGGGCACACCCTGTGACACGACACAGTTTCCATGCCGTCGTTGCCGCCCTCGGGGCGGTTTTCGGCGTTGCGGGGGCCGGTGAGGCGGCGGCGCAATCGGCCTATGGCTGCAGCAACCTCGACGATGGCAGTTATGCCAGCGTGCTGGAAGGCGATGGCGGCATGTTCTACCGCATCCAGCCGGACCTTGACGCGTTCCACAACATCTCTCCGCGCGCGGTTGGGGATGTGGCGGCGTTGTCAAAGGCGTTCGCGGCACAGGGCACGACGCTTGTCTACCTGCCGGTGCCGACCAAGGCGCAGGGCTGGTCCCGCGCGCTGGGACCGGGCGCGGCGGATTACGGGTATGACGTCGATATCGCCGCCACGGTCTATGACGACGCGGTGCGGCGCCTGCGCGCGGCGGGGGTCGTGACGGTGGACGCGCGCCACGCGCTGATGACGCTTGAGCAGCCGGGTTATTTCGCGACCGATCCGCGGCTGAACGCGGCGGGCACGCGCCGGGTGGCGCAGGCCATCGCGCAGGAACTGGCCGCCGTGCCGGGGCTGGGTGACGTGGCGCGCGGTGTCTATACCAGCGCGCCGCAGGCCGAGGTCATGGTGGCCTCTGCCGATCACGCGCGCATCCAGCGCGCCTGCCTGAGCGACCTGCCGCGCCCGATGGTCAAGGCCCATGCCACGGTCCTGAGCCAGCGTGCACCCGGCACGGTGGCCGATACCTCGCTGTTCGGCGGGCAGGCCGGTGCCGCGCCTGCGCCGCGCATCACGGTCGTCGGGACCGAGATGACGGGGCTGCCGGAGGCCAATTTCGCGGGCTTCCTGGCCGAGCATACGGGGATCGAGACGCAGGCCTATCACGTGCCGCAGGGTGGCGCGTTCGCGGCGATCTCGTCCTACCTGACCTCGACCGCGTTCCAGACCTCGCGCCCGCGCGTCGTGGTGTGGGAGGTGCCGATCCAGCACAATATCGCGCAGTATGGCGACCAGCCGATGGCCGAGTTGCTGGCGGCGGTGCAGGGCCCCGCCGCCTGTCGCACCCCGCTGACCGCCTTTGCGACGGGCGGGCCGGATATCCGCGTGGACCTTGGCCCGCTGCTGCCGTCGGAACGCTATACGCTCTACCTCGATGCCGGGGACGTCGCGGCGAAGAGCGCGCGGTTCACCTTCACCGACCGGCGCGGGCTGACCCGCACGCGGACCATCCAGCGCCACCCTGAACAGGTGGCGACGGGGCGGTTCTACCTGCCGATGTCGGGGCTGTGGCGCGATGGCGCGGCGCATGTGGACATCCGCACCGATGCCGGGTTCGGCCCGACGCCGCGCGTCGTGGCCTGCCTTGAACAGGAGGGCACCTGATGCACCGCCTTCGACTGACCCTTGCCGCCCTTCTGGCGGCGTCGCTGGGCGCGACATCGGCACCGGCCCGCACGCTCGACATCGTGTTCCTGCCGCCGACGCTGGAGCCGCGCAATGTCTGCACGCCGGGCCCGTCCGACAAGCCCGACGAGTTGCAGACCGAGGGCGGGGACGAGGACCTGACCGACCGCATGCGCATCCGGTTCATCGACCGCCATATCAAGCGGCTGGTGCGCGAGGACCCGGTGCGGTGGTTCGCCTTCATCGGCGACCTGATCGACTGGCGCGCGCGGATCGATCCGTCCTTCGCGGGCGTCGACGCGACGCTCGCCAAGATCGACCTGCACATCGCGGCAGGGCAGCTGGACGCGCTGACGCAGGCGGCGCTGGTGCCGGACCTGGCGGCGCAGACAGACGACCTGTTCAACGCGCAGAAGATGGCGCTGGCGCAGCTTTACATGGAAGGCACCGGTGTCGAGGTCGACATCGCCTTTGCGCAGGAACTGATCCGCGACGCGGCCTTTGCCGGTCATGCGAACGCGCTGCTGGACATCGCGCGGATGGACCTGCAGGGCACGCCGATGCCCGGCTGGGACGCGCCCTTGGACCTGACGGTGACCATGGCCTTCGGCGGGCTGCTGGGCCAGATGGATCGCGGCGTCTGCCGCCGGGCCGAGCGGCTGGCGCAGGAATACACCACCGGCACCGTTGTCTCGCACAACGCGGACGTGGCGCGCGCATGGCTGCGCTTTGCCGCCGACATGGGCTCTGCCCGCGCGGCGTGGCGCATGGTCGAGCGGCAGCTGAACGCGCCGGCGGCGGAAAAGGACAATGTCGAGATGCTGCGGTATCTCGAACTCGCCGTCGCGCGGGGCATCACGCTGGACGAGGGGCAGGTGGCCGCGGTCGAGATGTCGGGCGCGGACGTGGACACGGTGCGCGAGATCCTCGGCTTCAACCATTCCGAGGATGCGGGCACGGGGCGCCCGCAACTGTCGCCGCTGTTCCGGCTGTCGGTGAACATCGACGGGCAGGAGGCGGACGAGGACGGGCTGTACCTCGACTACCTGCGGGAGGTGACGCGGTTGCCGAACGCGCCGGGCCGGGCCTTTACCCGGCTGGGCAAGGAGGTGCTGGTCAAGCGCGGGCGCTGGGCGGGCGAGGCCGAGGCGCAGGCGCTATTCACGCAGGCCGCCGAGCGGGGTGATGCCGAGGGGCAGTACGAACTGGCGCGCCTGCTCGTGCGCTATCGCGACGACCCGGTGCAGTTGAACCGTGCCGCGGACCTCTGGGCCGACAGCGTCAGCCGCCACGGCATGGAAACGGCGATGAACCAGCTGGACGCGCTCTACCGCTGCAAGGCGCCCGACGCGCCGCGCCTGTGGGAGGCCGAGCCGTGGGCCGAGGCCTATGCCGCGACCGAGCATCGCACGGTGCCGCTGTCGGCGACCGACCTCGTGGCGCTTGACCCCTACAAGGAGCCGTGGACCATCGCGCGCCTGCAAAGTCAGGCGCTGGATGGCCGGATCGAAAGCCTCGCACGGCACGTGCAGCGCGTGCAGCTTGATCCCTTCGCGTCGGAACGGGCGCAGCGCATCTGGGCGCGGCGGCTCGACCGGTCGGACAAGGCGCTGGAGGTCTTTGCCGAACTGGAATTCGAACTGGCGACCAACCCCGCCGAGCGGACCCGCGCGATCGAGCTGTTCCGGCGCGTCTACCTCAACAACGGGGTCACCACCGCGCTCGACCTTGCCATCGCGCTGACCGAGGACAATGCCCGCGTGCCGGAGGTGGCGGACGAGATCCTGCGCCTTCTGGACCAGGCCGCGAACCGGGGCGAGGGCGCGGCGATCCGGCTGAAGGCGCGGCTGTTGTCCGGCCAGCGCAGCGAGCGGTCGGTCTACGAGGAATACGCGCAGGAGATCGAGGACCGGGGCGATTTCCTTGCCATGATGTTCGCGCTGCCGCATGTCGCGCCGGAAAAGCGCGCCGACTACTTCGACCGGGCGGCGCAGCAGATGAACTGTTCGACCAAGGATGTCGAGGAGATGGCGGATGCGCACACGATCCTCGGCGACGCGGCGCAGGCGTATCGCTGGAAGCAGATCGGTCTGACCATCGCGGGCAAGCACGTCCTGTCGAAGCTGCGGCTGAGCGATATCCAGCTGGCCGCGTTCGACACCGGCGCGGCGCCGGACCGCGAAGGCGTGGCCGCGCGGGCGGTTGCCGATGGCGATGCGGGCGCGCTGCGCACGCTCTACCGGCTGACCAGTGATCCGGACCTTGAAGGGTTCGATCCCGACCTTGCCGCCGATCACCTGCTGGCGCTGGTGACGCGCGGCAATGCGCAGGACAAGGCGTGGGTGCTGGGCCAGTTCCGGCGCGCGCCGCGCGACGTGCAGGACGCGGTGATGGCGCGGTTCGACATGGGCGCGCTGTACCGTCAGCTGGGGCAGGGCGGCGACGTCGCCGCGCGCACCGAATACGGGCTGATGCTGCGCGACCGCGCGACCACGCGGGGCGAATTGGCCGAGGCCGCGAAGTGGCTGTTGTCGGCGGCCGAGGGCGGCCACGTCGCGGCGATGGCGGCCTATGGCGAGATGCTGGGGCAGGGGCAGGGCGTCGTGCGCGACGTGCCCGGCGCGCTGCACTGGCTGGACCAGGCCGCGGCCTCGGGCGATCGCGGGTCGAAACGCGCGGCGCGGCTCTTGCGGTTGAGCGGGTCGTGAAGACTGTACTGGCGGGGCTGGTGATGGCGGTGCTGGGCGCGGTGTCGGCATCGGCCCAGTGCGCGGCGGTGCCCGAACCGGTGCACGTGCTGGCCTATGGCTCGCGCTATGTCGAGGGAACGGACAGCCGCAAGATCGACAAGGCGGCAAGCCGTGCGGTGAACGAGGCGCTGGACCCGGTCGACGAGTTGATCCGCAATGTGGCGTCGGATGCCGACGCGGTCGATGCTGGCAGGACGGACCGCGCGGAATGCGGCATCGCGGCCTTGAACAAGTGGGCCGAAGCGGGCGCGCTGGGCGCGCTGCAAAGCGATACGGCGCGGCTGACCATCGGTTCGCGCATCGCCGGAATGGCGCTGGCCGCGCGGCGGTTCCGCGACGTGGCGCCCGCCGATCCACGCTGGCCGGTCGTGGAGGCCTGGCTGACCCGGCTGGTCGAGGCGCAGCGGGATTTCTGGGAAACCGATGCGCCGGATGGCGCGAGGCGGGGCAACCTGCGCGCCTGGGCAGCGCTGGCGGGTGTCGCGGTGTCGGACCTGACGGGGGACGAGATCACCCGTGGCTGGGCGACGTGGTCGGCGGTGCACGTGGCCTGCACGGCGGCCCCGGATGGCAGCCTGCCGCAGGAGATGACGCGCGGAAAGCACGCGCTGCATTACCAGTTGCACGCGGTGGCGCCGCTGGTCATGAGCGCGGTGTTGCTGACCCCAAGGGTGGACCTCTTCTCGGAATGTGGCGGGTCGCTGGACCGCGCGGCGCGTTTCGCGGTGCGCGACCTTGCCACCGGGGCCGAGAGCGAGGCGATCACCGGGCGGGTGCAGAGTTTCTTCGACGGGTCGCGCGAGCTGGGCGGGTTCCAGCTGGCATGGATCGAGGCCTACCTGTCGGTACGGCCCGATCCCGATTTCGAGGCGCTGGTGGCAGCATTCCGGCCGGTGTCGAATTCGAAGCTCGGCGGCAACCAGACGCTGGTCTGGCGCTGACGCTCGTCCGCCCTGATGGGCGGCCTCGCTATTCCCGCGCGGTGAGGGTCAGGTCGACCGGCTGAAGGCCGTCGACCGTACCGTGCAGCACGTCGCCTTCGACGACCGCCGCCACGCCTGCCGGCGTACCCGTCATGACGAGGTCGCCGGGCGCGAGGTGGTAGAGCGTGGAGAGGTGCACGAGGATGTCGGTCACGTCGTGGATCATGTCATCGAGCGTGGCGTCCTGCCGGACCTCGCCGTTCACCGTCAGCCGGATCGCCTTGCCCGCGAGCGGGCCAGCCGCGTCCTTGCGGGTCAGGCCCGACAGCACGACCGCGCCTTCGGCATCCTTGGAGATGTCCCACGGGCGGCGGGTTTCCTTGGCCTTGGCCTGCAGGTCCCGGCGGGTCATGTCGAGGCCCGTGCCGTAGCCGAAGATTGCCGCCTCGGCCTCGTCCCGCGTGGCGCGGAAGAGGGGGGCGGAGAGGGCGAAGGTGAATTCCATCTCGTGGTGGTAGTCGTCGGTCGCGGGCGGGTAGGGCAGCGTGGCACCCGACTGCACGGCATGGACCGGCGTCTTGGTGAAGTAGAACGGCGCCTCGCGGTCCACGGTCGCGCCCATTTCGGCGGCATGGGCGGCGTAGTTGCGCCCGACGCAGAAGATGCGGTTCACCGGGTAGGTGGCGTCCTCTCCCGTGACGGGCAGGGCGAAGACGGGGGCGGGATCGAACAGGTGTGTCATGGGCGAGGCTCCTTCACCGCGCGTGGTGCCTGAAGGGCGCGGGCACCGCAAGGGCGAGGGCGATCAGATGTCGAGCGCGTTGGCCTTTTCCCAGTCGGTGAAGTGGCCCATGTAGTCGGTCCATTCCGCGTGCTTGAGTTTCAGGAAGGCGTCCGAACACTCGTTGCCAAGCGCGATGCGCAGGTCGCTGTCCTTGTGGAAGGCGCGCAGGGCGTCGAGCAGGTTGAGCGGCAGTTTCTTGGCCCCGCGCGCCTTTTGCGGTTCGGCGTACATGTCGTTGTCGCGGCGCGGGCCGGGATCGGCCTTGGTCGCCAGCCCCGACAGGCCCGCCGCGATGATGACGGCCTGCAGCAGGTAGGGGTTGGTCGACCCGTCTGGCAGGCGCAGTTCGAACCGGCCCGGACCGGGCACGCGGACCATGTGGGTGCGGTTGTTGCCCGTCCACGAGATGGTGTTGGGTGCCCATGTCGCCCCCGAGGACGTGACAGGCGCGTTGAGGCGTTTGTAGCTATTCACGGTCGGGTTGGTGATCGCGGACATGCCCGCCGCGTGGCCGATGATCCCGCCGAGGAAATGGTAGCCTTGCTGGGAGAGGCCCAGTTCGTCGCCGTCATCCTCGAACGCGTTGGTCTTGCCGTCCATGTCCCAGACCGAGATGTGCGCGTGGCAGCCGTTGCCGGTGAGCCCCGGCATGGGTTTGGCCATGAAGGTGGCGCGCAGCCCGTGCTTTTCGGCGACGGATTTGGTCATGAACTTGAAGAACGAGTGCTTGTCGGCGGTCTTGAGCACGTCGTCGAATTCGAAGTTCATTTCGAACTGGCCGTTCGCGTCTTCGTGGTCGTTCTGGTAGGGGCCCCAGCCGAGGTCGAGCATGTAGTCGCAGATCTCGGCGATGACGTCGTAGCGGCGCATCAGGGCCTGGCTGTCGTAGCAGGGTTTGGCGGCGGTGTCGTAGGGGTCGGACAGGGCCGAGCCGTCTTCGGTCAGCAGGTAGTATTCGGCCTCGACCCCCGTCTTGACGCGCAGGCCCTTCTCCGCCGCCTTGGCGATTTGCGCCTCCAGCACGTTGCGCGGGGCCTGGGAGACTTTCGCGCCTTCCATGACCGGGTTGGCGGCGACCCAGGCGACCTCGGGTTTCCAGGGCAACTGGATGACGCTTGAGGGGTCCGGCACGGCGAGCATGTCGGGGTGGGCCGGTGTCATGTCGAGGTAGGTGGCGAAGCCAGCGAAGCCGGCGCCTTCCTCCTGCATTTCAGAGATCGCGGCGGCGGGGACCAGTTTGGCGCGCTGGCCGCCGAACAGGTCGGTGAAGGAGATCATGAAGTATTTGACGCCATTCTGGCTGGCGAAGCTGGCGAGATCGGTGGTCATGTGGGTCTCCTTCTTGGTCGTGTCATTTGAGCGTTGCCCCAGCGCGGAATCAAGGCCGCAGGCCGCCGCGCATCGACGGGCCCTCCCACGGCCCGGCGATATGTCTGCCACCAGCGCATCGTCCGCCGCTTATTCGGTTTGTCAGGCATAAAGTGCCCGGGAGGAACGGACGGATCGCCGGTCCAGGCCCCGTCGGGGCGCGGCTCATGTGCCGGGGATCCAGTTGGTGCCCGACAGCGGGACCTGCGCCATGGCCGCCGCCTCGATCGTTAGGGCGCAGAGGTCTTCGGGTTCCAAGTTCAGCACATGGCTTTTGCCGCAGGCGCGGGCGATGGTCTGCGCTTCCAAAGTCATCACCTTGAGGTAGTTTCGCAGCCGCCGGCCCGCCGCTTCGGGGTCGAGGCGCGAGGCCAGTTCCGGGTTCTGCGTGGTGATGCCCGCCGGATCGTTGCCTTCGTGCCAGTCGTCATAGGCCCCCGCCGTGGTGCCCAACTTCTGGTACTCGGCCTCCCAACGGGGATCGTTGTCACCCAGCGCGATCAGGGCCGCGGTGCCGATGGAGACGGCATCGGCACCCAGAGCCAACGCCTTGGCCACGTCCGCGCCCGTGCGCACGCCGCCCGACACGACCAGCTGAACCTTGCGGTGCATGTCGAGGTCTTGCAGCGCCTGAACGGCGGGGCGGATGCAGGCAAGCGTCGGCTGGCCGACATGTTCGATGAAGACGTCCTGCGTGGCCGCGGTGCCGCCCTGCATCCCGTCCAGCACAACCACGTCCGCGCCCGCCTTCACCGACAGGGTCACGTCGTAATAGGGCCGCGCGCCGCCGACCTTGACGTAGATCGGGACCTTCCATCCGGTGATCTCGCGCAGTTCGAGGATCTTGATCTCGAGGTCGTCCGGCCCGGTCCAGTCGGGGTGGCGGCAGGCGGAGCGTTGGTCGACGCCCTTGGGGAGCGTCCGCATCTCGGCCACGCGGTCGTTGATTTTCTGGCCCAACAGCATCCCGCCACCGCCGGGTTTCGCGCCCTGTCCCACGACGATCTCGATCGCGTCGGCGCGGCGCAGGTCGTCGGGGTTCATGCCGTAGCGGGAGGGGAGGTATTGGTAGACCAGCTTGTCGGAATGGCCGCGTTCTTCGGGCGTCATGCCGCCGTCGCCGGTGGTGGTGGAAGTTCCTGCGGCGGAGGCTCCGCGCCCCAGTGCTTCTTTGGCCTGCCCGGACAAAGCGCCAAAGGACATGCCCGCGATGGTGATGGGGATGTCGAGCTTGATGGGGTTCTTGGCGAACCGGGTGCCGAGGGTCACGTCGGTCCCGCAGGCCTCGCGATACCCTTCGAGCGGGTATCGCGACATGGACGCGCCAAGGAACAGAAGGTCGTCGAAATGCGGGACGCGGCGTTTCGCGCCGCCGCCCCTTATGTCGTAGATGCCCGTTGCCGCCGCGCGGCGGATGTAGCTGTTGGTGTGGTCGTCGAACGTCCACGGGGTGACGGGGGTGGTGCGTGGTGTCTGGTCCATCAATAGGCCCCCGCGTTGTCGATATCGAAGTTGTAGAGTTTCCGGGCCGAGCCGTAGCGGCGGAAGGAGGCCGGGTCGGCATCGCATTCGCCCGCCTCCAGCAGCCGCGCGAGGTGGTCGAGGTGTTCGGGCCGCATCTCCTTCTCGATGCAGTCGGCACCGAGCGATTTGACCGAGCCACGGACGAAGAGTTTCGCCTCGTAGAGCGAATCTCCCAATGCATCGCCCGCGTCACCGCAGACTACGAGCGATCCGGCCTGACCCATGAAGGCGCTCATGTGGCCGACGTTGCCGTGCACGACTATCTCGATCCCCTTCATGGAAATGCCGCAGCGGGAGGACGCGTTGCCCTTGATGACCAGGAGGCCGCCATGCCCCGTGGCACCTGCATATTGCGAGGCATCGCCCTCGATCACCATGCGGCCGGACATCATGTTCTCGGCCACGCCGGGGCCGACCGATCCGGTGACGCGGATCGTCGCCTCCTTGTTCATGCCGCCGCAATAGTAGCCGGTGGTGCCGTCCACGGTGACGTCGATGGCGGCATCCAGCCCGCAGGCGAGCGCATGGGCGCCGCGCGGGTTGAGGATGGTGAAGGCCTGGTTGCTGCCCGCGCCTTCACCTTGAAGGGCGGCGTTCACAGCGCGGAGTTCGGATTGGGCGAGGTCGAGCGTCTGCATCAGTGTTCCCAGAAATAGACGGTGGCGGGTTCAGGTTCCCAGACCCTGGCGGCCTCGATCCCCGGCAGGGAGACGAGCGCGCGGTATTCGCTGCCGAAGGCCACGTACTGATCGGTTTCTGCCAGCACGGCGGGTTTGCAGGCGATGGGGTCGCGCAAGACGCCAAAGCCGGTCTTGGTGCCGACGACGAAGGTGTAGAAGCCGTCGAGATCGCGGATGCCGGCCTCCAGCGCCTCACCCAGCGAGGCCCCTTCGTTCATCCGGTGGGTGAGGTAGGCGGCGGCGACTTCGGTGTCGTTTTCGGTTTCGACCTCGACCCCCTGCCGTGCAAGGCGGCGGCGCAGGTCGTTGTGGTTCGACAGGGACCCGTTGTGGACGAGGCACTGGTCCGCGCCGGTGGAGAACGGGTGCGCGCCGAGCGTCGTGACGGCGCTTTCGGTGGCCATGCGGGTATGGCCAATGCCGTGGGTGCCGGCGAGGCGGGGCAGGTCGAACCGGTCGGCGACGCTGCGGGGCTGGCCGACTTCCTTGTAGATTTCAATGGCGTCACCCCGCGACATCAGCCGCAGGTCGGGCCGGGCGCGGATTGCGGCGCGGAGGGCATCCGACCCGTCCGCCGGGACCGACAGGATCAGGTGCGTGTCGGTGCGGGTTGCCTGCACCGGGTGGCCGGTTTCAGTGGACAGCGCGGCGTCTAGCCCGGCAAAGGCCGCGTCCGGGTCGGCGGCCTGCACGGTGATCTTGACCCGGCCATCGTCACCGCCGCGATAGACCGCGATCCCCGCGCTGTCCGGCCCGCGATCCGACATCGTGACCAGCATGTCGGTCAGGTGCCGCCCAAGATCGGGGCCAAGCGATGGGTCTTTCAGGAACAGTCCGACAATGCCGCACATGATGCACCTCTTCGAAGATGCATCAAGCCTATCGGCGTTGCACCTACATTCAAGTGGGGCAAGTAAAATTCATCACGGGAACAATGGCTGTGCCGAGTTCACTGCGGGTAGCAGATGATCGACAGATAGCGGGCGGGCAGGTCGATCAACCCCTCGGGGCCGTGCGGCGCATCGGCGTCGAAGAACAGCGAATCGCCCGGTTCCAGCCGGAAGATCTTGGTCCCGTGGCGGTAATCGACGACGCCCGCGAGCATGTAGAGGAACTCCATCCCGTCATGCTGGAAGGTGGGGAACACGTCCGCCTCGGTCGACAGGGTGATGAGGTAGGGTTCGACCACGACGCCCGCGCTGGTCGACGGCAGGTGGCCCAGCAGGGAATACTGGTGCCCGGCGCGGGTGCCGGCGCGCTCTGCCTCGGCCCCGTCGCCTGCCTTGACGTGGCAGACGGCGCGCTCTTCCTCGAACCCGCGGAAGAGGGCGGTCATGGGCACCGACAGCGCGCGCGACAGGCTGAGGAGCGAGGTGAGCGACGGGGAGGTGGCGCCGTTCTCGATCTTGGACAGCATGCCGGGGGACAGGTTGGCCTCGGCCGAAAGCTGGGCGACGGTCAGCCCCTTGTGGTGGCGGAAGGCACGCACCTGCCGACCGATCGCGCTTTCCAGCACGCGGTCTGAGAAGGCTGAACTGCCGTGGGGATCCTGGGTAAGCGGCCGCATGGCCGGGAGAGTGCCAAGTCCTGCGCTATCGTCCAAGGGGCATGCTTGTCCTTCGGCGGGTTCTGGCCTAATTTCGGGAATATCCGTCGGGGTGCCTAAAAATTAGGCTGAGAAGTGCTCGTGCTGACCCGTCGAACCTGATCCGGGCAATACCGGCGTAGGGAACGGATGACCGGCCAGACCGCCGCCCGCTCCTCGTCCATGCCCAAGACCAAAGGAGGCGGGGCATGGCGCATCCCCCCATCGCACTGACCATCGCTGGCTCGGATTCGGGCGGAGGTGCTGGTATCCAGGCGGATCTCAAGGCGTTCTCGGCCCGTGGGGTGTACGGCGCGTCGGTCATCACGGCGATCACGGCGCAGAACACGCAGGCCGTCACCGCGGTGCACGCGGTGCCGGTGGACGTGGTGGCGGCGCAGATCGACGCGGTCCTGTCCGACCTCGACGTGGCGGCGGTGAAGATCGGGATGCTGTTTTCGCCCGAACTGGTGGACGTGGTGGCGCGGGGGCTGGAGGGGTTCGGCGGGACCGTGGTGCTGGACCCGGTGATGATCGCGAAATCGGGCGATGCGCTGTTGCAGGACGAGGCGGTCGCGGCGCTGGTCGAACGGATGGTGCCTCGCGCCGACCTGATCACGCCGAACCTGCCGGAAGCCGCGCGTTTGTTGGGCGATGCGGAGGTGACCGGCGATACCGGCGAGCGCCTGCTGGCGCTGGGGCCGAAGGCGGTGCTGATCAAGGGTGGACATGGGGAGGGTGATGTCTGCGAGGATGTGCTCCTCGGGCCTGATGGCCCGCGTCGCTTTGCGGCCCCCCGGATCGACACGCGGAACACGCATGGGACGGGATGTTCCTATTCCTCAGCCATCGCGGCGGAGTGTGCCAAGGGGCAGGACATGGCGGGCGCGGTCGAGGCGGCGCATGGCTGGCTGCACGGGGCGATCCGTGCGGCGGATGGGTTGCGCGTGGGTCACGGGCACGGGCCGGTGCACCATTTCCACGAGTTGTGGGCGTGAGCGCGCAGGTCACAATCGTCGGGGCCGGGGTCGCGGGCCTGTGCGCCGCGCGCGCCCTGGCGTGGCGCGGGGCGGAGGTGGTTGTGTGGGACCGCGAGGCCGCCCCCGGCCCGCATCATTGCTCGTGGTGGGCGGGCGGCATGCTGGCGCCCTATTGCGAGGCGGAAAGCGCGGAGCCGGAGGTGGTGGCCTGGGGCCAGTCCGCTGCCGACTGGTGGGAGCGGGCGGGAGCCGAGGTGACGCGGAACGGGTCTCTCGTGGTGTCGCTGACGCGTGACCGGGCGGACCTGGCGCGCTTTGCCAAGCGGACCGAGGGGTATCGGACGGTTGGTGCGGCGGGGATCGCAGAGTTGGAGCCGGACCTTGAGGGGCGCGTGTCGCAGGGGCTGTTTTTCGAGGCCGAGGCGCATCTGACGCCCCGCGCGGCGATGGCCGGGCTGCGCGCTGCCTTGCAGGCCGATGGTGTGCGGTTCCGCGTGGGCGAGGTGGAACCGGCGTCGCTGCCCGGCACGGTGGTCGACACGCGCGGTTTTTCCGCCCGTGATGTACTGGATGACCTGCGCGGGGTGAAGGGGGAGATGCTGGTGCTCTCCTGCCCGGAGGTGTCGCTGTCGCGCCCGGTGCGTCTGCTGCACCCACGGATGCCGTTTTACATCGTGCCGCGCGGTGGTGGCATCTTCATGCTGGGCGCGACGCAGATCGAGGCGGTGGGTGACCGGATCACGGCGCGGTCGATGATGGAACTTTTGAACGCTGCCTATGCTCTGAACCCGGCCTTCGGCGAGGCCGAGGTGGTGGAGATCGGCGTCGACAGCCGCCCGGCCTTCCCCGACAACCTGCCGCGCGTGGTGCGCGACGGGGCTGTGATCCGCGCGAATGGTCTTTTCCGGCACGGATTCCTGTTGGGGCCGTGGCTGGGGGAACGGGTGGCCGACATGGTGATGGAGGCGCGCGATGCACGTCGAGCTTAACGGCGAACGGGTCGAAACGGATGCGGCAACGCTGGCCGATCTTCTGGAAAGTCGGGGATTCGGCGGCAAGGTCGTCGCCACGGCGGTGAACGGGGATTTCGTGCCCGTGGGCCTGCGGGCCGGGACCGCGTTGAAAGACGGTGACCGCATCGAGGTGCTGGCACCGATGCAGGGAGGCTGAGGGATGCGGGATTTCTATGGAGTGACGCTGGACACGCCCCTGATGCTGGGCACGGCGCAGTATCCGTCGCCCGCGGTTCTGGCCGAGGCGTTCCGCTGCTCCCGTGCGTCGGTGGCGACGGTGTCGCTGCGGCGCGAGCAGGGGGGAGGGCAGGATTTCTGGTCTCTCATCAAGGAGTTGGGTGTGCACGTCCTGCCGAACACGGCGGGGTGCCACACGGTCAGGGAGGCGGTGACGACGGCGCACATGGCGCGGGAGGTGTTCGGCACGAAATGGATCAAGCTGGAGGTGATCGGGGAGGAGGACACGCTGCAACCCGACGTCTTTGGTCTGGTCGAGGCGGCGCGGGTGCTGTCCGAGGACGGGTTCGAGGTCTTTCCCTACACGACCGAGGATCTGGTCGTCGCGGGCAAGCTGCTGGATGCGGGCTGCAAGGTGCTGATGCCGTGGGGCGCGCCCATCGGGTCGGGGCTGGGGCTGAACAACCTATTTGGCTTGCGCGCGATGCGGGCGCATTTCCCGGACGTGCCGCTCGTGATCGATGCGGGCCTCGGCTTGCCGTCACAAGCGGCGCAGGCGATGGAGCTGGGATACGACGCGATCTTGCTGAACACCGCCGTCGCCAAGGCGGGGGATCCGGCGATGATGGCCGAGGGGTTCGCGCGGGCGCTGGAGGCTGGGCGGCTGGCATTCGACGCCGACCCGATGGAGCCGCGCGACATGGCCGCGCCCTCGACCCCGGTGATCGGGAAGGCGTTCCTCGAATGAGTTTGGCTCGGTTCTACCCGATCTTCGACAGCGCGGACTGGATCGCGCGGATGCTGCCCTTGGGCGTGAAGCTGGTGCAGTTGCGCGTGAAGGACCAGCCCGATGACGTCTTGCGCGCCGAGATCATCCGCGCGCGCGATCTGTGCCGCGAAGCGGGAGCGCAATTGGTGGTGAACGATCACTGGCAGATGGCGCTCGATCTGGGGTGTGATTTCGTGCATCTGGGACAGGAGGATCTGGACGAGGCGGACCTCCCCGCGATCCGCCGCGCGGGGTGCCGGTTGGGCCTTTCGACGCATGATGGTGCCGAACTGGACCGCGCATTGTCACATGATCCGCGCTACGTCGCGCTGGGCCCGGTTTATCCGACGATCCTGAAGAAGATGAAGTGGCACCAGCAGGGGCTGGGCCGCGTGACCGAGTGGAAGGCGCGGGTGGGTGACGTGCCCTTGGTCGCCATCGGCGGCATGTCGGTCGAGCGGGCGCAGGGCGCGTTCGTGGCCGGGGCGGATATCGTGTCGGCCGTGACAGACATCACGTTGAACGAGGACCCCGAGGCGCGGGTGCGGGCGTGGCTGGAGGCCTGTGGATGAGCCGGTATGCCCGCCAGATGCTGTTGCCCGAAGTCGGCGCGGAGGGTCAGGCGCGGCTGGCCGGTGCGCATGTGCTGGTGGTCGGCGCAGGCGGGCTGGGATGCGCGGCGTTGCCGTACCTTGCGGGGGCGGGCTTGGGGCGGATCACGATCCTCGATCCCGACCGCGTGTCGGAAAGCAACCTGCACCGGCAGACGCTGTTCCGCGAGGTGGATGTGGACCAGCCGAAGGCCCGCGTGGCGCGGGATGTGCTGCGGGCGATGAATGGCGAGATTGCGGTCGAGGGGCGGGTCGAGGCGCTGACGCCTGCGAATGCGAGTGCCTTGGTCGGCCCGGCGACCCTCGTTCTGGATTGCGCGGACATGTTCGCGGTCAGCTATACGCTGTCGGATGCGTGTCTTGAGGCCGGGACGCCGCTTGTCAGCGCGTCGGTTCTTGGAATGAGCGGTTATTGCGGCGGGTTCTGCGGCACCGCTCCGTCCTTGCGCGCGGTGTTCCCCGACCTGCCCGCGCAGGCTGCGAGTTGCGATACAGCGGGTGTGTTGGGGCCGATGGTAGGGATGCTGGGCGCGGCGCAGGCGCAGATGGCGCTGGGGGTTCTGCTGGGGCTGGAGCCGTCGCCGCTGGGGCAGGTCGTCACGATGGATGGACTGACCTGCCGGATGGGAGGCTTCCGGTTCGACGCCGCCCCCGAACCCGCGACCGGGTGGCGGTTCATTGCGCCAGAGGACGTGACGCCCGAGGATTTCGCGGTGGACCTGCGCGGCGCGGAGGAAGCGCCGCTGTTCCACCCGTCCGCGCACCGGCACCCGCCCGAGGCGGTGCCTACACCCGACACCGAACGCGCCATTCTGGCGTGCCGCACCGGCCTGCGCGCATGGCGCGCGGCGACCGATCTGGCGGCCCGCTGGGATGGAGAGATTGCACTGATCGCCATGGGCGACACCTGAAGGAGAAAACCACATGAAACACCTGTTGGCCGCGGCCTTTGCACTGATGGCCGTTCCCGCATTGGCGCAGGACAAGATGACTCTGCTGCTCGACTGGTTCGTGAACCCCGATCACGGGCCGATCCTCGTGGCCGAGGAGCTGGGCTATTTCGCGGACGTGAACCTCGACGTCGAGGTCATCGCGCCTGCGGACCCGTCGGACCCGCCGAAGCTGGTGGCGGCTGGCCGGGCCGATCTGGCGATCAGCTATCAGCCGCAGCTGCATTTGCAGATCCATGAAGGGCTGCCGCTGAAACGGGTGGGTACGCTGGTCGCCACGCCGCTCAACTGCCTGCTGGCGCTGGCCGACGGGCCGGTACAGTCGCCGGGCGATCTGAAGGGCAAGAAGGTCGGGTTCTCGGTCGGTGGGGTCGAGGAAGCGGTGCTGTCGGCGATCCTGCGCAAGTATGGTCTGTCGCTGGACGACGTGGAACTGATCAACGTGAACTTTTCCCTCTCGCCCTCGCTGATGTCGGGGCAGGTGGACGCGGTGATCGGAGCCTACCGGAATTTCGAGTTGAACCAGATGGAGATCGAAGGCGTCGAAGGGCGCTGTTTCTATGTCGAGGAAGAGGGCCTGCCGGCCTATGACGAGCTGATCTATGTCGCCAACCCCGAGCGGATGGATGTGGACAAGATCACCCGCTTCCTCGCCGCGACGGAGAAGGCGACGCAATACATCGTCAACAACCCGGAAAAGTCGTGGGAGCTGTTCTCCGGCACGTCGAAGGAGTTGCAGGACGAGTTGAACGCCAAGGCTTGGGTCGACACGCTGCCGCGGTTTGCCCTGCGTCCGGCGGCGTTCAGCGCGGGCCGGTATGCGGCGTTCGAGGCGTTTCTGGCCGAGGCCGGGCTGATCCCGTCGCAGAACCCGGTCGACATGATCGCCGTGGACCTGACGGCGGAATGAGCGGGCCGGACTATGGCGCGACCTTCGGCGCGTGGCGCGCGGCCTGCCCGCATTGGGCGGCCTATACGCGCCACGCCTTTGTCGAGGGTCTGAAGGACGGAACGCTGCCGCGCGCGGCGTTCCTCCACTACCTCGTGCAGGATTACGTGTTCCTCGTGCATTTCTCGCGCGCGTGGTCGCTGGCGGTCGTGAAGTCGGAAACGCTGGACGAGATGAAGGTTTGTGCGGGCACCGTCGATGCGCTCGTCAATCACGAGATGGCCTTGCACGTGGAGACCTGTGCGGGCGAGGGGCTGACCGAGGACCAGTTGTTCGGCGCGGTCGAGGAGGTGGAGAACCTCGCCTATACCCGGTTCGTCATGGATGCGGGGGTGCAGGGCGATTTCCTTGACATGATGGCGGCGCTGGCGCCCTGCGTCATGGGCTATGGCGAGATCGGCGCGCGGCTGGCCGGGTCGGGCGGGCCGTACTCCGCGTGGATCGAGACCTATGCCGGGGAGGAATACCAGGACGTGTGCCGCGCGGTGGGTGTGATGATCGACACAAGCGTGGCGCGGCGCGTGGGTGATTTGGGCGTGTCGCCGAGGGTTGTGGCTCTGCAATCGCGGTTCGACATGGCGACGCGGCTGGAGGTCGGGTTCTGGGACATGGGGATGCGCGGGGCGTGACGGCCCCGCCCGCCATAGAGGTGCGCGGCACGCTGCGCATGGACGGGCGGGACCTGTTCCGCGACCTGGACCTGCGCATAGCGCCCGGCGAGTGGACCTGCCTGCTGGGCCCATCGGGCGTGGGCAAGTCCACTATCCTGCGGCTGATCCTCGGGCTGGAGACGGGCGGCACCTTTGACGGGTCGGTCACGGCGAGTGACGGGCAGGCGCTGGAGGGGCGCTGCGGGTACATGGCGCAGGAGGATTTGCTGCTGCCGTGGCGCGATGTGCGCGGGAATGTCGGGCTGGGCGCGTCCCTGCGGGGTGTGCCGGTGGACGCGGCGAAGGTCGACGCGCTGATCGCGCGGGTCGGACTGTCGGAGCATGCCGACAAGACCCCGCGCGCCCTTTCGGGCGGCATGCGGCAGCGTGTGGCGCTGGCGCGGACGCTGATGGAGGATCGCCCGGTCGTGCTGCTGGACGAACCGTTCTCGGCCCTCGATGCGCGCACACGGGCGGACATGCAGGAACTGGCGGCGGATGTGCTGAAGGGGCGGACGGTGCTGCTGGTCACCCACGACCCGGCAGAGGCGATCCGGCTGGGCCATCACGTGCACGTGCTGACACAGGCAGGGCTTTCTGGCTGGCCGGTGCCCGAAGCCGATCCGGTGCGCGACGTGCAGGCGGCGGAAACCCAACGCGCGCAGGCCGATCTGCTGGCGCATCTGCGGGCGATCGCGACATGAGGCGGCTCGACCTTCTTCTGGCGCTGGGCGTGGGGCTGGCGATCTGGCAGGCGCTGGTGTGGATCACGGGTGCGCCGCATTACATCCTGCCCTCGCCGTGGCGCGTTGCGCAGGCGGCGTGGTCCTCGCGCGAGATCATTGCCGAGAACGCGTGGGTCACCGCGCTGGAGGTCGCGCTGGGCCTTGTGCTGGGCACGGTGCTGGGGCTGGTCACGGCGGTGCAGTTGATGATGTCGAAGACGGCGGAGCGGGTGATGCTGCCGATCCTCGTCTTCACGCAGGCGGTGCCGGTCTTTGCCCTCGCCCCGATCCTGACGCTGTGGTTCGGCTACGGGATCGCGTCGAAGATCGTGATGGCAATCCTGATCATCTATTTCCCGGTGACTGCGGCGGTGTTCGACGGGCTGCGGGCGACGCCTGCGGGGGTCGTCGATCTGGGCCGCGTCATGGGCGCGGGCAAGTGGCGAGAGTTGTGGGTGCTGCGCTTGCCGCATGCACTGCCGTCGATGGGGACGGGCCTTCGGCTGGCGGCGGTCTATGCGCCCATCGGGGCGGTGATCGGCGAGTGGGTGGGCGCGTCGAAGGGCCTAGGATATTTGATGCTGCTGGCGAACGGGCGAGCGAAGATCGACCTGATGTTCGCGGCGCTGATCACGCTGGCGGTGCTGACGGTGCTGCTGCACTGGGCGGTCGGCATATTTGCCCGGCGGCTGGAGGCGTTTGCGCGCGGGGGCTGACTTTTTTCGTACGAAAAAAGTGGGTGCGCTCAGGTCCAGATGCGGCCGCGCGGGGTGTCGGCGTATTCTGGCCAGTCGAGGTCGATGGGCGGGGCGTAATCGCAGAGCGGCGGGATCGGGTTTTCGGATGTCCGGCGGTGGAACTCGTCGCTCGCTGCGCCACGCGCCTCGTCGTCCTGCAGAAGCCGGAGCGCGGCTTGGGACAGCGTGCGGGCGGCGGTGAGGATCGTCGGGTCGATGCAGGCAGGCAGGCCGCCAAGGGCGTTCATCGTCCACGGCGGGTACGGACCGCCGGTGAGCGTGGGACGCGCGATGTAGAGCCGCGCGGTGGGCGCGTGCCACGTCATTTCGGTGTAGTCGTCGGACGTGCTGTTTGACTGCGAGGGGGGCAGGTCGCGGCGCAGGATGGCCTCTGCTTCTTGCGGGTCGGTGAGGGTTTCGAGGGCGGTGTTGGGCGCGTAGGTCGTCGCTTCGCCGGTGGCGTTCGCCTGCACCTCGGCCATCAGCCTGTGCGCGGCCTCGGACCAGCGGGGCGGGCCGGCGGCCTGCAATGCGTCCCATGTCACCTGCGCGATGGCGTGGTTGGCGAGGCCCGGACGGGATTTCGAGACCCAGATCTTTTCCCACGAACACCCCGTGGACGCGGCGGCGGCTTCGGCCAGCGTGTCGAGCCGAGCGGTGACGGTTTCGGCCTCTTCCACCGTAGAGGTGCGGATCATGTATTGCAGGTCCGCGCGGGTTTCGGGGAGGTTGTCGGCGGTGGCTTGGCCTGCGGCGAGGATCGCCTCGGAGATCGACCAGCCGCCGCGATGGGGCAGCATCGCGTCGCGGGTCAGGCGGGCCGATTGGTACATCTGCACCAGCGCGTCCTGCGCCCCCGGCGCGCGCACGTCGGAATGGGCCTGCGGGATGGGGGGCGTCGGGTGAGGATCACCCGACCTACGGGCGCTGGATGTAGGTCGGCTGCTTGTCAGCCGACCCCCTTGCCAGAGATGCGGCGCGTCGCATCGGAAGCGGTAGACCATCGAGAAGGCCGCGCCGCAATGCGTGTCCCACCGGACCGTGTTGCAGAGCGGGTCCATGTAATACGGGTGGAAGGACAGCGCGGCGTCGAGGCCGTCGTAATATCCGGCGGCGGCGTGGATCGGCTTCGATCCGCGCACCTTTTCGGCGGGCTCACCCGTAAAGCGCAGGGTGCCGGGGATGCCGTGGTGCTGCATCGCGGCCTTGGTGGCCAGCAGCGCGCCAAGCGCGCCGATGCCAAGCGCGGAGTGCGGGTCTGTGTGGCCGCCCGCGCGGGTGGTGAGGCCTGTGCGGGGTTCTTCGCGGGTGGAGGCCGCCTGGCACTGGCCGGGGATGCCGTCGTACTCGGCATACATCAGGATCGTGGGGCCGGGGCCGTTCGACCAGTGCGCGCAGAATGCGGTGGGCATGCCGCCCGAGCCTTCCTCTACATCGAACCCCTCGCGGCGGAGGCGGTCGACATACCACGCGGCAGAGCGGTATTCGCGCCACGCGGTCTCCCCGTATTCGAAGATCGTGGCGCACCAGTCGGACAGGTCGGCGCGGTGCGCGTCGATCCATGCCCAATGCGCGCTCATGCGGCGAGGTCGCGGTGGACCATCTCGATCGCGCGGCCAAGGCGGTCGACGATGGTGTCGACGTCCCTTTCGGTGATGATGAGCGGCGGCGACATGATGTTGAGCGGCCCGATGGGACGCACGATCAGGCCCAACTCTTCGGCCTTGTCCGAGATGCGCTTGCCGATGTTGACCTCGTCGGGGTGCAGCGCGCGGGTCGCCTTGTCGGCCACGTTCTCGATACACATCATCAGCTTGCGGCCCCGGACCTGTCCGACGGTGGGCAGGTCGGCGAGGGTGGCGAGCTGATCCTCGAAATAGGGGCCGATCTTGCGGACATGGGCGAGGATTTCCTCGCGTTCGAGGATCTCAATGTTCTTCAGGGCGGCAGCGCAGCAGACCGGGTGACCGGAATAGGTGTAGCCGGACGTGTACCAGCGGCTTTTGTCGCTGCTGATCGCGTCATGGATGCGGTCGGAATAGATCATCGCACCCAGCGGCAGGTAGCCCGATGTCAGGCCCTTGGCCGAGCAGATGATGTCGGGCTGCACGCCGAATTCGTCCCGCGACGCGAACCAGTGGCCAAGGCGGCCCCACGCGGTGACGACCTCGTCCGCGACGAAGAGGATGCCGTGGCGCTGGCAGACCTCCCACATCGCCTTGAAGTAGCCTTCGGGCGGGACGATCACGCCGCCCGCGCCCATGATCGGTTCGGCGAAGAACGCGCCGACGCGGTCCGCGCCGACCTCGGCGATCTTGGCTTCGAATTCGTCCACCAGCCATTGCGTGAATGTGGCGTCGTCCATCCCCGCGCCCACGCGGTAGGGATAGGGGGCCGAGACGTGGTGGATCGTGTCGCTGAGGTAGTGGAATTCCGGTGCCCGGTCGCCGGGCTTGTTGCCGATCGACATCGTGGCAAAGGTCGACCCGTGATAGCCGTTGTCGCGGGCTATGACGTGGCACTTTTCCGGGCGGCCGATCGAGGATTGGTAGAACTGCACCATCCGGTAGGCGCTGTCGACGGCGGTGGAGCCACCGGTGGTGAAGTGCACGCGGTTCAAATCACCGGGCGCGAGTGACGCGATCTTGGCGGCAAGGAGCGCAGCGGGCGTGTTCGTCATGTCGACAAAGGTCGAGGAAAACGCCAGTTCGCGCACCTGGTCGGCAATGGCATCGGCCATCTCGTCCCGCCCCAGCCCGATATTGGTGCACCAGAGCCCGCCGACGGCGTCGAGGTAGCGTTTGCCGTCGATGTCTTCGAGCCACGCGCCGTCTCCGCGCGCGATCACAAGCTGCGGATCGGCTTCGAAGGCTTCGAAGTTGGTCCAGGGGCGCAGGGCGTGGCGTTTGTCATGTGCGGCGACGGTCGCGGCGAGGTTGGTCATGGGAGCTCCTTTCCCCTTTGCTGTAGCCAACTCAAAACTTGAAATCAATTCCAATTTGTGCGACCGAAGGTCATGGGATTGAGAGACGAGCAGAAATCGACCCGGCGGGCGGCCATTCTGGACGCGGCGGCGGGGCTTTACCTTGAACACGGGTTCGATCCGGTGCGGGCCGAGCAGATCTCGGATGCGGCGGGGGTGTCGACGGCGACGGTTTACAATTATTTCGACGGCAAGGGCGACATCCTGATGACACTGCTGGTGCGGGAGGCGGAGGCGGTGCTGGACGCGACCCGCGCCCTTGCAGGCGATCCGCCGCCCTCGGCCATGGAGGCGTACCACGCCTGTTTCGCCGCGTGGTTCGAGCCGCGCGACATGCTGGGCAATCGCGACCTGTGGCGGCAGGGGATCGCGCATGCGTTTTCGGAAACCGGGACCGAGGCGGCGTCGCGCTTTCGCGAGGTGGATCGCGAGCTGTGCGCCTGCCTTGTCGAGATGACGGTGCGGTTGAAGGAGCGCGGGGCATTGCGCGGCAATGTCACGCCCGCGCCCTTTGCGACGGCGCTGTTCAACACGGTGAACATGCTGTTCTTCGAGTATTCGCGGGACGCGGACATGACGCTTGATGCGTTGCGCGGGGCGGTGGAAGGCACCGTGACCGCCATCGTCAGCCTGGCCGAGCCGGGGCGGGTCGCACGCGGCTGAACGCGCTTGCCAATGGGCGGGTGCGCAGCCAATGTTGGCGCCGATCACCGATAGAGAGACCTGCATGCTGCCGGGCATCACGACATCCGAAATCTACGCCTCGCTTTACGGCGATGCCGAGGTCGCCGCCTGCCTTGATGACGCGACACAGGTGCGCGCGATGATCCGGGTTGAGGCGGCTTTGGCGCGGGCCGAAGGCGCGGTGGGCGTCGTTCCGGACGAGGCGGCCGCGCGATTGGCGGAGGCTTTGGATGGGATCGGGATCGCGCCGGGGGACCTCGCCGAAGGGGCCGCGCAGGCGGGCGTCGTGGTGCCGGCGCTGGTTGCGGCGTTGCGCAGGGGATTGCCGGACGACCTGGCGCATTGGGTGCACTGGGGGGCGACCTCGCAGGACATCGTGGATACCGCCATGGTCCTGTGTCTGCGGGACGCGATGGACGCGATCGCGGCGCGGCTTGTGCGGGTGATCGACGGGCTTCAGCGCCTGTCGAACGCGCAGGCGGTACAGGTAATGGCCGGGCGCACGCGGGGTCAGGTGGCGACGCCCGTCACCTTCGGCCTGAAGGCCGCGCGCTGGGCGCAGCCCCTGCTCGGGGCCGAGGCGGGGCTGGACGCCCTGGCGCGCGCGCTCTTCCGTATCCAGTTCGGCGGGGCATCGGGTGCGGGCACGGCGATCGCGCCGCACGGGCCCGCCGTGGGCGCGGCCATGGCGCGGGAACTGGGCCTGCATGACGCGCCGCCATGGCACACGGATCGCTCGCCCTACCTTGCGCTCGCGGCGTGGGCGCAGGGCGTGGCGGCGGGCCTGTCGAAATGCGCGGGCGACGTGATCCTGCTGGTGCGGTCCGAGATTGCCGAGGTCACGGCGGGCGCGGGTGGAGGTTCGTCCACCATGCCGCAGAAGGCCAACCCGGTCGGAGCAGAGGCGATCCGGGCGCTGGCGGTCCTTTGCGGGCAGGCGGCGCAGGGCCTTGCCGGGTTCGCGGCCCATGCCGAGGAGCGGGATGGCACCGCGTGGCCGCTGGATTGGGTGTATCTGCCGCAACTGGTGGTGAGCCTCGGCGCGGCCCTGCGGCATGCCGAGGCGCTGGTGACCTCGCTGGACCCGAGGCCGGACCGGATGGCGGCGACGCTGGCCGCGCATCCCGGCGTCATGGCGGAGGCCGCGAGTTTCGCGCTGGCACGCCACATGCCACGGGCGGAGGCGCAGGCGCGGGTCAAGGCGGCCCTTGCCGGTGAAACGCCGATGGCGCAGGCATTTGCGGATATAGACGAGGACTGGGCGGCGGTGCTGGACCCCGCATCGGTCATCCCGGCCTGCCGGGTGGAAGCAACGCGCGTCTTTGCCACGCGCCAGAGATGGAGCGGCTCATGGCCGAGGTGACTGCCGAAGCGCTTGCAGCGGAACTGGCCGCGTTGCCCAAGGGCAGGCGGACGCTGGTGGGGATCGCGGGGGCGCCGGGCGGTGGCAAGTCGACCCTGGCCGACATGCTGGCCGATACCCTGAACGCAGGCGCGCCGGGGCGCGCGGCGGTCATGGGCATGGACGGGTTCCATTTCGACGACCGGGTGCTGGAGGCGCGCGGCGACCGGGCCCGCAAGGGCGCGCCGCACACGTTCGACGTGGGCGGACTGGCCGCGATGCTGGCGCGGCTGAGATCGGGCAAAGAAGATGTCGCGGTGCCCGTCTTTGACCGCGAGATCGAGATCGCGCGGGCCGGGGCCGCGATCATCCCCGCCAGTGTCGACGTCGTGCTGGTCGAGGGTAATTACCTTCTGACCGACCAAAACGGCTGGGCCGCGCTGCGCGACGCCTTCGACCTGCGCGTCATGGTCGAGGTGGACCGCGACGAGCTGGAACGCCGGTTGATGGCGCGCTGGACCGGGTTGGGCATGTCCGTGGATGCGGCCCGCGCCAAGGTGGCCGACAACGACCTGCCGAATGGCGATTTCGTGCGGGAACACAGCGTCGGGATCGACCGCGTCGTGCGGGACGGATGACCGTGCAAGTCGCGCTGATCGGCCTGGGCATGGTGGCAGGCACCTATGCCGACGCTTTGCGCAACCTGCCGGGTATTTCCTTGCGGAGCGTCCATGCACGGTCGGAGGACAGCCGCGAAAGGTTCCTCGCCGCGCATCCCGATCTTGGCGCGAGGGCGGTGGCGGATATTGCCGGGATCGCCGCGGATGACGAGGTGGATTTCGCCATCCTCACCACCCCGCCCGACGCGCGCATGGAGGCGGTCGCGCGCCTTGCGGCGGCGGGCGTGCCGATCCTGATGGAAAAACCGGTGGAGCGCACGCTGTCTGCCGCCACCGCGCTGGTAGAGACCTGCGAGGCCGTGGGCGTGCCCCTTGGCATCATGCTGCAGCACCGCGCGCGGCCCGTCGTCGCCGAGTTGCGCGCGCGGCTGGAGGACCTTGGCCCCCTGCGCGCGGTCGAGGTCGCGGTGCCGTGGTGGCGGGAACAGGCCTATTACGACGCGCCGGGGCGCGGCAGCTATGCCCGCGACGGCGGCGGTGTGCTGATTTCGCAGGCGATCCACACGTTGGACCTGATGCTGTCGCTGGCAGGTCCGGTCGCGCAGGTGCAGGCCATGGCGGCCACGACCGGGTTTCACGAGATGGAGGCGGAGGATTTCGTCAGCGCGGGCCTGCGGTTTGCCAGCGGCGCGGTGGGCCAGCTGTTCGCGACCACGGCCAGCTTTCCGGGACGGGGCGAGACGATTACCCTGCACGGCGCGCAGGGGTCGGCACATCTGGAGGCGGGGGTGCTGCGGATCGACTGGCAGGATGGCCGGTTGGAGGAGATTGGCGCGGCGGCGTCCTCGGGCGCGGGGGCCGATCCGATGGCCTTTACCAGCGACTGGCATGGTCACGTGATCGCCGATTTCGCCGAGGCCATTGAGACCGGGCGGCCACCGCTGGTGCCCGGTCGCGCGGCGCTGGACGTGCATCGCCTGATCGACGCGCTTGAACGCTCTGCCCGCGCCGGGGCGGTTGTGGACGTGGCTTAGGTCGGGGGGGCGGGAATGGCGCTGAAACTGGGCGTTCTGGGTATCGATCACGGCCATATCTTCGGGATGCTGGGTCACATGCTGGCCGAGGGCTGCCGGTGCGAGGCGTGGTGGACGGATGGACCCGCCGTGACCGAGGAGAAGTTCCGCCAAACGTACCCCGATCTGACACGGGTGGAGGACCGGCGGCGCATCCTCGACGATCCGGCGGTGGACCTGATCCTGATCTCTGCCGTGCCTGCCGACCGCGCGGCGCTTGCCATCGAGGCGATGGAGGCGGGCAAGGACGTGATGGTCGACAAGCCCGGCTGCACGACGCCCGAACAACTCGCCGCGCTGCGCGAGGTGCAGGCGCGGACGGGGCGCATCTGGTCGGTCAACTTCTCGGAACGGTTCCAGGTGCCGGCGGTGACGCGGGCGGACGAGCTGGTGCGCGCGGGCGCGATCGGGCGGGTGGTGCAGACGCTGGGGATCGGGCCGCACAAGCAGAACCTCAAGACGCGGCCCGCGTGGTTCTTCGACCGGTCGCGGTATGGCGGCATCCTGTGCGATATCGCCTCCCACCAGGTCGACCAGTTCCTCCATTTCACCGGCTCGACCAGCGCGCGGGTTGTGCATGCGCATGTCGAGAACTCGACCGCTCCACAGCATCCCGGCTTCCAGGATTTCGGGGAAATGGGGCTGCGTTCCGACAAGGGGCATGGATATGTCCGGGTGGACTGGTTCACCGCGGACGGGTTGCCGACATGGGGCGACGGGCGGCTCTTCATCCAGGGCACGGACGGGTTCATCGAGTTGCGGAAATATACCGATATCGGGCAGCCGCACCGGACCAATACGCTGTACCTCGTGAACGGAGAGGAGAACGTGAGCATGGCCTGCGACGATGCGGGCCTGCCCTATTTCGCGCGGCTGATCGCGGATGTGCAGGACCGGACCGAAACGGCGATGCCGCAGGCCCATGCCTTCACGGCGATGGAACTGGCCATCGAGGCGCAGAGGATGGCCGAGGCGTGACGCGGCGGGTCGCCATCATCGGCGCGGGGATCGGGGCGCAGCATGTCGACGGGTTCGCGGCCTTGCCGGGCCGTTTCACGGTCGCCACGATCTGCGATCTGGACGGGGCACGCGGGAAGGCATTGGCCAGCGCGGCGGGCGCAGCGTTCACCACCGACATGCGGCAGGTGCTGGACGATCCCGGCATCGACATCGTGGATGTGTGCCTGCCACCGCATCTGCATCTGGATGCTTGCGAGGCGGCACTGGGCGCGGGCAAGGTGGTAATCTGTGAAAAGCCGCTGGTCGCGTCGCTGGCCGAGTGTGACCGGCTGGAGGCGGCGAGCCGCGCGGCCGGGCAGCCGGTGTTTCCCGTCTTCCAGTACCGCTTCGGGACGGGCAGCGCGCAGTTAAGGGCGCTGATCGCGGCGGGGCTGGCGGGCAGGCCGGTTGCGGGGTCGCTGGAGACGCACTGGAACCGGGATGCGGCCTATTACGCGGTGCCGTGGCGCGGGACATGGGCGGGCGAGCGGGGTGGTTGCGTGCTGGGGCACGCGATCCATATCCACGATTTGGTGTCGTGGCTGATGGGCCCGCCGGTGCAGGTGCAGGCAGCGCTGGGCAACCCGGTGCATGATATCGAGACGGAGGATAGCGCGGCCCTTACCTTCCGGTTGGAAGGTGGCGCGCTGGTCACGTCCTCGGTCACGCTGGGCGGGGCGGACGATCACTCGCGGTTGCGGTTGGTGTTCGAGGGCGTGACGGTCACCTCGGATACCGAGGCCTATGCCCCCGCCCGCGCGCCGTGGCGGTTCGTCGCCCGCGATCCAGTCGCGCAAGAGGCGGTGGACGCGGTGCTGGCAGGCGTCGGTCCGGTGCCGGCGGGATATGCGGGCCTGTTCGGGGCGGTGGCAGATGCGCTCGACGGCGAGCCCAGCGACGCGGTGACGCTGGCGGATGGGCGGCGGTCGCTGGAACTGGTCACCGCGATCTATCATGCGGACCGGACGGCGCGCGCGGTGGACCTGCCGCCTGGCCCCGGCCACCCACTTTATCACACATGGTTGCCGGAGGATGCGCGATGACCACCACCCATGACGCCGAGGAAGATGCCCGGAACCGAGACCTTTTGATCTGGGTGGATGGCGAGCTGGTGCATCGCGATGAGGCGAAGGTCAGCGTCTATGACAGCGGCTTCATGCTGGGGGACGGCATGTGGGAGGGGATGCGGCTCTATGACGGGGAGTGGGCGTTCTTCGATGCGCATATGGACCGGCTCTTTTCCTCGCTGAAGGCGGTGCGGCTGGACCTGGGGATGGGGCCGGAGGAGGTGCGCGCGCTGCTTGACCGGACGGCGGAGGCGAACGGGATGGTGGGTGACGCCCATTGCCGGCTGATGGTGACGCGGGGGGTGAAGGTGAAACCGTTCCAGCATCCGTCGCTGTCGCGGTCGGGGCCGACGGTTGTGGCGATTGTCGAGCATTCGCGGCCGGCCGAGGCGCTGTCGAAAGGCATCCGGCTGGCGAGCGTTCCGCAGGTGCGGGGATTGCCGCATAGTCAGGACGCCAAGTTCAACAGCCATTCCAAGCTGAACTGCGTGATCGCCTGCCTGCAGGCGGAAGCGGCGGGGGCGGACGAGGCGCTGATGCTGGACCCGCATGGCTTCGTGAACACGACCAATGCCTGCAATTTCTTTATCGTGCGGCGGGGGGAGGTTTGGACCTCGACCGGGGATTACTGCATGAACGGGGTGACGCGGACGAACGTGATCGCGATCTGCCGCGACGCCGGCATCCCGGTGTTCGAGAAGAACTATTCGCTGTACGAGGCCTATTCGGCCGACGAGGCGTTCCTGACCGGCACCTTCGGCGCGCAGACCCCGGTGTCGGCGATCGACGGGCGGGTGATCGGAGACGGCGCGGGTCCTGTCACGCGCGAGATCAGGAAGCGGTACAGGGCGCTGGTGGCGCGCAACGTGGCCGAACAGAAAGCCGCCCGCGGGCGCTGATCCCGAAAGGAGCGCGTGCCGCGCGCGTTTTCGATTGCGTTCAGGCCACGCAGGCCTTGGGGGACCAGTCCCCCAAACCCCCTGACATATTTCGAAAGAGAAGAAGCCCCCGTGCCGGGAGAAGCACGGGGGGCGGGGCGCATGGGCGCGCGACGAGGAGATCAGTGTCGCGTATGCATCAGGGGAGAGATGCGCTGGCCATGGGCCCGTCCTTGGTGGGAGCCATCATTTCCCACACGTACTTGTCGACCGCCGCCGCCGAGAGGACGCCGTAGCCCGGCGGAACGAGGGTGCCGCTGACGCCGTCCACGGGATCGCGGAAGGTGGTGCGGAAATCGAGGCCCCACGAGTTGCGGAAGATGAAGTAGCCGCCGCCCGGAGCATCCGTCACGGGGACGTAGCCGGTGAGGCAGACCGCGTGGCCGGAGGCGACGACCAGCGCCGCGTCGTAGACCTTGTCGGTACCCGGATAGGGGACGTAGCCCGTGCGCGTCGTGGCCGGTGCCGTCCAGTTCATGCGCGCGTCGGGCAGGAAGTAGACGGGCAGGCCGACGGCCACGGCGGAGCCGGACTTGAGCAGCAGGTAGGCGGCATCGCTGGCCGACACGCTGCCGGAGCCGCCCGGTTTGGGATAGGCCTGGCCCGGATCGATCATGCCGGTTTCGACGGTCATCTTGTGGTAGTAGAAATGCGCCTGCTTGCGCCGCGCCGCCGACCGGCGGTGCGATTCAGAAGGGCGCGCGCCGTCGATGTCGAAGAGTGGCGTGGCCTGCTGGTAGGGGCGTTGCGCCTCGGTCAGGGTGCCGATTTCGCGTTGCACCATGAGGGCCTGCGCCAGCAGCGTGGCCCCCAGTTCGTAATCCGGCAGGACCGAGCGCACCCAGTCGAGATATTCCTGGCTGAGGCCGCCGCGCATGCGGTTGTAGAGGAAATCCTCGGACAGGGTTTCGGGCGTGGTGTCGCCCTTTTCCCTGGCGCGGAACAGCTCCAGCGCGGCGGTGGCGCAGAAGGCGACGCAGGTGTTGCGGTAGCGCTGGTCGCGGATCGGCCAGGCGCCCTTGGGCAGGACCGAAAGCGTCTTGTCGCGGGCCACGGTGGCGGTGGGGGCCGGTGCGGAGCCGGTCTGGAAGTCGAGGTTGGAATAGGTGCCGATGGCCTCTTGCGAAGGAGCGGCGCATCCGAAAAGTCCGGTCATTGGTCTGGCCCTCCCTTACTTCTGCTGTTCCGGCAGCGCGCCGAAGCTGGCGAGCGCGGCCTGCAGTTCGGCGGCCATGCCGTGGCGGGCGGTGATGCCGTTGGCATCGCCGAGGTGCATGCGCGCGATGTCGGGAGGCGCGGGCCATTCGGTGCCGGCGTCCTGGATCAGTTTCCACAGGAGCGGCGTCTTGGTCTTGTCGATCCAGTCGTCGAGCAGCCATGCGGCGATCTTCTCCCCGGCGAGGCTGTCGGCGGGGTAGTGCAGGCCGCCGATTTCGCGGTTCTCGGCGATGCGGGCGGCGAGCGCGTTGATCTGGGCACCGTAGCAGGTGACCACGTTGGCGGGCATCGCCTTGATCAGCAGGCCCGCGATCAGGTGCGATTGCAGCGAGTGGTTAGACGGGAACGAGGCGTGGCGCGGCGTCGGGATCGACGTCATCAGCGACGGCAGGAGCGTCGCGGGGCGCGCCACGGCGAACAGGTCCTTGAAGACCATGCCGACCATTTGGCCGATCGTGTAGCCCGCCACGATCAGGCCCGCCGTCTTGGGCTTGGTTTCCGGCGACATCGCCAGCAGCGTCGCCCAGTAGGCAAAGCTGTTATCGGCCTGGATCGTGATCTCGGCGTTGCGAGCAGCGCGCTGTTCGTTACGCGCGCGGACGAGGTTGCGCAGCTGGGGTAGCAGCCCTTCGGTCGTCAGCAGTTCCGAGCAGTCGAGGTCGAGGCTGCCTTTCTTGAACCGCGTGTCGGTCTTGACGTCGGGGTTGGCGAACCAGCCGGTGGCCGCGAATTCCGCCAGCAGGATCTGCGCGCGCAGTTCGGCGGGCAGCGTGTCCCGTTCGAAGCGGTGGCCATAAGGCACGTTCGGCCCAACCGTTTCGATCCAGTCCTCGATTTCGAGCACACCGGCGACGGGCAGGGCGGCGACGCCGAGGCTGGTCACGGTGGACATGCCGCCGTTCATCCCGCCGTTCATGCCGCCATTCATCCCCCCGTTCATTCCCCCGTTCATGCCGCCATTCATGCCGCCGTTCATCCCGCCGTTCATGCCACCATTCATGCCGCCGTTCATGCCGCCGTTGCCAAAGCCAATCATCGCCTGGTCCTTCCCCTTGATAAAATTACGTTTTGTGCACACTAAAATACCGCGCGTGACTATGCGCGGGCACCGTCAGGTTACTGTGAAGTTAACGTTTTGCAGGGTGCCTCCCCGTCAATCGGGCAGGCCGGCCTTGGCGAGCAACTTGCCGAAGGCCGCGCGTTTTTCGGAGCTGTTGAAGGCCTGACCCGAGATGAAATCGCGGATCCTGAAGTCCGGCGTGATCTCGTGGTGCAGATCGCGCAGGGGGGCGATTTCGTCGATCCGGTCAAGCCGTGCTAGTGCGCCCATGGTGGCGCGCAGGTTCGAGGTGTAGCGCGGGTTGCGTTCCATCGAGGCGAGGCCGTACTGCGCCGCCTCCTCGTACCGGCCGGCGGTGAAATGCGCGATAGAGGCGAAGTGTTCGAAGCGGAACATCATGGGGTCTTCGGGCGACAGGGCGATGGCTTTTTCGGCGTTGCGGATGGCGGTGTCGTGGTCGTCGGTGAAGGCAAGGACAGGGGTTGACCAGATCAGCGTCTCGGCATCGTTCGGCAGGGCATCGACGGCCTGTTCCACGGTTGCCTTGGCGCGGGGATAGGCGCGTTCGTATATGCCCACGTTGTGGCCCATCATCGCCATGGCGCGGGCATCGCGGGGGTTGAGGCGCAGCGCCTCGCCCAGGGCGGCCTTGATCGCGGCGGTGTCGGTCGCCGGGTCGGAAGACCAGTTCTGGCCGATCTGGATTGAGTGCACCTCGGCCAGCGCGACATGGGCGGGGGCAAAGCCGGGATGGGTGGCGGCGCAATCGCCCAGAAGGGTTCGCGCTTCGCCAAGGCTGTCGCGGTTGAGCGCATAGGTGAGGTGCCGGGCGCGCAAGAGCATCTGGTAGGCGTTGAGGTCGGAGGCGCGGAAGCTTTCGACCGCCTGGAATTCGGCGGCGTGGATATGGGGCACAAGCGCGCTGACCACCTTGCCCGCGATTTCGGCCTGCACGCCGAACAGTTCGGCATCGGAGGTGTCGAAGGTCTGGCCCCAGATCGCCAGCCCGCTTTCGCTGCCCACAAGCTGGGTGGTGACGCGGCACCGGCCCGAGCGCGCATCGCGGCGCAGGGTGGAGCGCAGGGCGTAGGTGACGCCGTGCTGGTCACGCAGGTGGTGGACCGGGTCGGGCGCGTCGGCAAGGTGGCGTGAGGTGGCGTTCGACAGGGTCGGCAATTCGCGGCAGGCGGCGAGGGAGCAGACGATGTCCTCGACGAACATCTCGCCCAGTTGCCGGGTTTCGATGTCGTTGCCGAAGGTCGCCATCGGCAGGACGCCCAGCACGGGCTGGCCATAGCTGCCAAGCACGCGGGCGGGGGGACGGGCGGCATCGGTCGTCGCGCGCTGGCTTTGCTTGATCGCGACGGCAAGGTCCTGCGTGTCGTCCGAGGGTTCCATCCCCAGCTCTTCGTCCATCAGGGCATAGAGCCGGGCATAGACGTTCAGCGCCTGCGCCACGTCGCCGTCATCGGCCAGTGCCTGCATCGCGACACGGGCGGCGCGTTCGTTGAGCGGGTTGAGCCGCAGGGCGGCTTCGGCGAGGCCCCGGCGCTGGTCGGTCGTGGCGTCGGGATCGTCGAACCCGCGCATCAGGGTGGACACCAGCCGGTTCACGATCACGTCGCGCGTTTCCGCAAGCCAGTCGGCGAAACTCTCGCCAAGGTCCTCGTAGCCGTAGAGAAACTGGGGGCCGAGGTTGGCCGGAATCAGGCGCAGGCCTGCCACGTCGGCGCGTTCGGCGGCCCGCATCAGCCGCCAGAGATCGCAGGTCACGCCATCGGCGCGCAGGGCGACCGCCTGCCGCGTGACGTCGAGCGCATCGGTGAAGGTGGCGCTGACGGCGCGCAATTCCGACAGGGTCTGGCGCAGGGAGGCGCGGGCGCGGGCATCGTCCACTTCTGACCAGATGGTCGAGGCGATCAGTTCGCGGGGAACGGGCTGGCCTTCGGCCACGGCCAGCATCGCCAGCACGGCGAGGGAGCGCCGCGCGGTCACGCTGCCATCCGGTGCGGGTGCCGTAGCACTTGCCGCACCGATCAGGCTGAGGCCGGGTAGTTCCGCCATCACGGGGTAAAGAGATCTCTTGCCCAGGGTTGTGGCGGCTACTGTTGCAAAGACGCAACCCTGCCGCAATCCCGGCTTTGCATCGCCGGCGGCAAATCTGCGCGATCTGTGTCGCGTGTGCCGCAAGCCACTGGAGGCTTGCGGCTTTTCCGCGCGTCAGGCGTCTTGCGCGATCCGTGCAAGCGCCTCGTAACTGTCGATCAGGGTGCCCGCGTTCGTGCGGATACCATCGCGCGGGTGCCAGCGGCCGTTCACCGACCCCGGTACGTGCCAGAAGCTGCCCGGCGTGTGCATGGCAAGGCCCAGCAGCGTTTCGGCCACGATCCGGCTGCCAAGCGGGCCGAAGGTATGGCCGGCTTGTGTTTCCATGGCTTCCTCGTGCAGGCCCGCCTGCAATCCCGCGCCGTCGGACGGCGCGGCGAAGGGCAGGCGCACGCCGATCTGCCGCAGGTGGCCGTGACATTCGGCCATGCCGGGCAGGGCGATGCCGGGCAGGTGGGGCGGCGTGGCCGTCACGCGGTGGGTGCGGCGCGCGTCAAAGCTGCCGTCCATGTTGAACTGTGGTCCCGTATCGTCGCTCCAGCGGACGCGCCCGTGGGGCGCGGGTTCGGCAAAGCGCAGATCGCCGGTCACGTCGTAGAGCGAGGTCACCGAGGGGCCGCCGCTGCGGGCGGGTTCTGGCCGGGTATCGGTGCCGAAGGCGGCGCAGAATTCCAGCGGGACCGGCAGCCGCCCGAGGAACCCGTCCGCGTTCAGCCGCGCGAGGAACGCGCGGTAGACGGGGGCACCGTCGGCAAGCGTGTCCGCCAGCACGTCCGCCTCGCACAATTGCGGCAACAGGTCGTTGACGATCAGCCACTGATGCGTCCAGCGCACCTGCTGGCGGGCGAAGTCGAACCGCGCATCGGCCCCGCCCGGAGGAGCGGCCTCAAGCGCGAGCGCGTGCAGGCGGGCAAAGGCTTGTGCCACGGCGCAGGGCCGTGGGGCGTCGTCGCGGAACCGCACACCGCCCGAGGCATCGCGGGCGAACCGGTCGTACAGCATGTCGAGGTCGAGCGCGCCGGTGCGTAGGTTCACGGGCAGGCTGCCATCGGTGTCGAGCGCCATGCAGCTGATGTCGGATGCGACGAACCGCGTGATCATGTCGAAGATGCCGGGGCGCGCCAGCGCCGCGTCGGCCTCCGCGTACATGCGCGCCGTGGGCACCGGATCGGGCCGCACGGGCAGGGCGGTGATGTCGCAATAGGTGGCGTAGCAGCCGCGCGCGACGAAGGCGTCGCGCGGACGCGCCTGAACGTGCGGCGGCAGATGATCTTTGGAGCCGAGTGCCATCGGTAATCTCCTTTCCCGGTTGTAGACACTGCGGGCGGTTGAGAGGGCCGGGCAGCATCGACGTCAGGATGCCCGATCTACCGTCAAGCCATCATCAACCCGCGTCTGACGCTGGCGCCCGCAAGGCCGCTCGACCCGCGCCAAACGCGGCTTGGCTTGGCGCCGGAGGAGGTTTAGGCAGGAGGCATGACCCGTGTTCTTGTCCCTTCCGGCGCGCTTGGCCTTGGCTATGACCGGGAAGCGCTTGACCGCGGCATCGCGGCGCGGCCCGACATCATCGCGATCGACGGCGGATCGACCGACAGCGGGCCGCATTACCTCGGCACAGGCACGTCGAAATACTCTCGCGCCTCGACCCGGATCGAGTGGGCGGGCCTGATGGAGGCGCGCGCGCGGGCGGGCTGCCCGCTGGTCATCGGAACGGCGGGCACCTGCGGGGCGGACAGCGCGGTGGACTGGCTGGTCGACATCACGCGCGAGATCGCCGCCGAACGCGGCGAGGCGGTGAAGGTCGCCGTGCTGAAATCGGGGCAGATTGCGGGCGACGTCGCCGCCGCGTGGCAGGCGGGCCGGGTCACCCCGCTCGAGGTCGCGCCCGAGGTCGATGCGACAACCTTCGCCGGATGCACCAACATCGTCGCCCTGGCGGGCGCCGAACAGGTGCAGGCGGCGCTGGCGACCGGCGCGGATATCGTGATCGCGGGGCGCACGACGGACACGGCTATCATTTCGGCCCTGCCGTTGCAGAACGGCGATCACGCTGGTGGCGCGTGGCATGGGGCGAAGATCGGCGAATGTGGGGCCTTGTGCGCCACCAATCCGCAATCGGGCGTGATCCTGATCGAGTTCGACGCGGACGGGTTCACGGTGCATCCGATGGCGGACGGCGCCCGCGCGACACCGCATACCGTGTCGGCGCACATGCTGTACGAAAACTCCGACCCGTTCATCCTGTATGAACCGGGCGGGCATCTGGATGTGACGGGTGCCGGGTACACGGCGCTGGACGACACGCGGGTGCGGGTCGAGGGATCGGTCTGGCATCCATCCGACCGCTACACCGTGAAGCTGGAAGGCGCGCGTCAGGCGGGGTTCCAGGTGGTGTCGCTGGTGACGGTGCGCGATGCGCATTACGTCGCCAATATCGACAGGTGGGTCGCCGACATCGCCGCCAAGTGCCGCGCCAAGGCAGAGGCGCGGCTGGGCACCGATGATTTCGGGATCGAATTGCGGGTGATCGGTCGTGACGCGACGCTGGGTGCGCTGGAGCATGCGGCAGGTACGGCGCACGAGGTCGGCGTTCTGGCCATCGTGACCGCGCCGGACGCGGCGCTGGCGGGCGAGATCGCCAAGATGCTCAACCCCTACCTGCTGCACTATCCATTGACGGCGGAGGAGGAGGTGCCGACCTTTGCCTTTCCCTTCTCCCCGCCCGAGATGTCGCGCGGCATGGTGTACGAGTTCTGCCTGAACCACGTGATGACGCTCGACCATCCGATGGATGCCTTCCGGCTGGACGTGGTGGAGGTCGGCTGATGGCGCGGCTGGGGGACGTGGCGGTCAAGGTTCGGTCCAAGAATGCCGGGCCGTTCTGGGTGACCATCGACATCTTCTGCGGCTCTGCCAAGGCGTTCGACCGGGTGCGCGCGGCGATCACGGCAGAGCGCGCGGCAGAGGTGTTGCAGACGCCCACGCAGACGCTGAAGCGGTTCGAAATCCCCGACCTGAAAGTGGTCAAGCTGTCGATTCCGCGTCCGGCGGTGCAGGGCACCGTGGCGGACCGGGACATGCACGGCGCGGCGCTGGGCGCCCTGATGGCCGAGGTCGAGATCTGAGCAGTCAGACCGCGTCGAAATCGAGCGTGACGGCGTCCGCCGAGGGCCGGAACTGGCAGGCGAGCACGTAGTCGCGTTCCAGCTCCCAATCTTCCAGCGAAAAATTCTGTACCATCGCGCCGGTGCCGCGCGTCAGCTTGCAGCGGCAGGTCGCGCACATGCCGTTGGCGCAGGACCACGGCAGGTCGAGCCCGGCGCGGTGTGCCGCGTCCAGCAGCGGCTCACCCGGATCCATGCGAAAGCTGCGCGTTGCGCCGTCGATCACCACGTCCACCCGCGCGCCAGTTGCCTCGGGCACGGTGGCGCGGGCGCTGGAAGTCGGCAGCGGGGTGGAGGGCGTGAACAGTTCGAACCGGATGCGATCCTCGGGCGTGCCAAGGGCCTTCAGCGCCGCCGCCGCGCTTTCGATCATGGGCTGGGGGCCGCAGATGAAGACCGCATCATAGGCGGTGGGGTCGATCAGGCCGCGGGTGGCCAGCGTGTTCAGTTTTTCCGCGTCGAGCCGCCCGTTGAACAGTTCCACGTCCTGGGCTTCCTCGTCCATCACGTGGGTCAGGAGGAACCGCGTCATGTAGCGGTCTTTCAGGTCATCAAGCGTACGGCGGAACATGACCTGATCGGTCGTGCGGTTGGCATAGGCAAGCGTGATGGTGCTGTCCGGTTCCTCTTCGAGCACGGATTGCGCGATGGACAGGATCGGGGTGACGCCCGACCCGGCGGCCAGCAGCAGGTAATTGTGCTTCCCGCCCAAGGGCGCGCCGAACCGGCCTTGCGGGGTCATCACATCGAGCGTGTCGCCGGCCTTGAGCGTCAGGGCGTGGGTGGAAAAGGCGCCGCCCTCGATCCGCTTCACCCCGACCGAGATGTCGCGCGCCGAGAGGGGCGAGCAGATGGAATAGGAGCGGCGCACCTCTGCCCCGTCAATCGTCGCGCGCAGGGTCAGGTATTGTCCGGGCGTGAAGCGGTAGGCCTCGCGCAGATCGTCGAGGATGGCGAAGGTCAGGCGCACGGCGTCCTGCGTTTCTGGCGTGACGGAGGTGAGCGTGAGGCTGTGGAAACGCGGTGCGGCCATGGGTCAGAGACACTTGAAATAATCGAAGGGTTCGGCGCAGGCGGTGCAGCGGTATTGCGCCTGACAGGCAGTCGCCCCGAATTCGGAGACGCGGGTGGTGGCCGATGATCCGCAGCGCGGGCAGGCGACGGTCGGTTCGGAGAAGAGCGCGGCCTTGCCCGATGCCTTGACGGGTGGCGCGATGCCGTAGGCGCGCAGTTTCTCGCGCCCATCCTCGGTGATCCAGTCGGTCGTCCATGCGGGCGACAGCACGCGCTCGATGCGTGCGTCGAACCCGGCCTCGCGCAACGCGGCCTCGACCGCGAGTTCGATGGCAAGCACGGCGGGGCAGCCGGAATAGGTGGGGGTGAGGCGCGCGGTGGCGGTGTCCCCCTCGACAGAGACGGACCGCAGGATGCCCAGTTCCGCGACCGTCAGCGCGGGTACTTCGGGGTCGAGCACGGATGCCGCGGCAGACCATGCCCGCGCCTCGGTGAGATCGGTCACCATGTCAGCCCCGGATAGGCGCGCTGCATGTAATGCAATTCGGCCAGCAGGTATCCCATCCCCTCGGTATGCACGCCCTGCCGCCCGCCGGTATGGGCAAAGCCGAGGTCGGGCATGGGCAGCAGCGCCTGGTCGAGGATCGGGGTCATGTCGGCGATCCAGCCCGATTGCAGCGCGGGCGGGTCCGGCCAGATTCCGTCGGCACTCAGCGCATCGGTCACGGTGTCGGCTTCGAACAGCTCACCGATATAGGGCGCGAGGTAGGTCGCCGCGTCGCGCATCCGGCGGGTGCTTTCGTCGGTCCCGTCGCCCATGCGGATGACCCATTCGGCGCTGTGACGGATGTGATAGGCCGTCTCTTTCCGCGCCTTGGCGGCGATGGCGGCGAGGGTCGGGTCGGAAGACGTGACAGCCGCCTCCCAGAACCGACCCATGAACACCGCGAACACGCATTGGCGGTACATGGTGCGGGCGAAATCGCCGTTCTCGGTCTCGCAGATCAGCGCGTTCACGTAGCCGCGTTCGTGCCGGCCATAGGCGAGCGCGTCCTCGTCGCGGCCCGCGCCTTCGACCTCGCCGGCATAGGTGTAGAGCGCGCGCGCCTGCCCGATCAGGTCGAGCGCAATGTTGGGCAGGGCGAGGTCTTCTTCGAGCATCGGCGCATGGCCGCACCATTCCGACAGGCGGTGGCCGAGGATCAGGTGATCGTCGGCCAGACGCAGCAGCGCGGTGAAGAGCGGCGTCGCCATCACATGTGCCCCACGTCGTCGGGGATGTCGTAGAAGGTGGGGTGGCGATAGACCTTGTCATCCGCCGGATCGAACGTTTCGGCGGCATCCGCCGGGTCGGACGCGGTGATCTGCGCCGATGGCACGACCCAGATCGAGGTGCCTTCGCCCCGGCGGGTATAGACGTCGCGCGCGGCCTGCACGGCCATCTCGGCGTCAGCCGCATGCAGCGACCCGCAATGGCGGTGCGCCAGCCCGTTGCGGGGCCGGATGAAGACTTCCCAAAGGGGGATTTCAGGGGATTTGTCAGCCACGTCCACGATCCTCGTCCAGACCCGGTCCGGGCACCGGTGACAGCGATTGACCAAAGGCGATCCTTTGGCCGTCGGGGTCGATCATGTCGAAATCGATGCAGCCGTAATGATCGGGCCGGTGCATGTCGGTGGGGTCCAGCCCGTGTTCCACGAACTCGGCGCGCAGGGCTTCGGCATCGTCGACATAGATGTAGGCGGCCCACCACTGGTTGCAGGCGACCTCTCCATCCTGCGCGCGATCAAGGCCAAGCGTCACATCGCCTCGCTGGACGATAGAGAACCCCGGCGGGTCTCCCCATGCGCCATGGCTGGCAAAGCCCAGCCGTCCGTAGAACGCGACCGAGGCGGCGACATCCGTCACTTGCAGCACCGGCATGGCGCGCAGGGCGGTCATGTCGTACCTCGGGGCGTCACGACCGGGATCATTCCGCCGCCATCTGCGTCTTGCGCTTTTCGACGTGGGCCATTGCGGCCTCGCGCACCCATGCGCCGTCCTCCCACGCCTTCCGGCGGGCGGCGATCCTGTCGACGTTCATGCGGCCCTGTCCCTTGACCACGCGCCAGAACTCGTCCCAGTCGATCTCGCCAAAGTCATAGCCGCCCTTGTCATCGTTCCATTTCAGGTCCGGGTCGGGGAAGGTGAGGCCCAGTTTTTCGCCCTGCGGTACGGTGGCGTCGACGAATTTCTGGCGCAGTGCGTCGTTGGTGAAGCGCTTGATCTTCCAGCGCGTCGACTGGTCAGAATGCTGGCTATCACCGTCGGACGGGCCGAACATCATCAGCGACGGCCACCACCAGCGGTTCAGCGCGTCCTGCGCCATCTCCTTCTGCTCGTCCGAGCCGCGCGAGAGCGTCAGCATGATCTCGTATCCCTGCCGCTGGTGGAAACTTTCCTCCTTGCAGACGCGGATCATCGCGCGGGCATAGGGCCCGTAGGAACAGCGGCAAAGCGGCACCTGGTTCATGATCGCCGCGCCATCGACCAGCCACCCGATCGCGCCGATATCGGCCCAGGTGAGCGTCGGGTAGTTGAAGATCGAGGAATACTTGGCTTTGCCCGACAGCAGCTCTTCGGTCATCTGGTCGCGGCTGATGCCGAGCGTTTCGGCGGCGGAATAGAGGTAGAGCCCATGCCCGCCTTCGTCCTGCACCTTGGCCAGCAGCGCGGCCTTGCGGCGCAGGGTCGGTGCGCGGGTGATCCAGTTGCCTTCGGGCAGCATGCCGACGATTTCGGAATGGGCATGCTGGCCGATCTGGCGGATCAGCGTCTTGCGGTAGGCGGCGGGCATCGGGTCCTTCGGCTCGATCTTTTCGTCGGCGTCGATGCGGGCCTGGAAGGCGGCGAGGAATTCGGGCGTTTCTTCGGTGTCCTGCGACGAGCCGATCAATCCTTGAGCGTACATGGGCGGGCCTCCTGTTATGGAGTATATATTACGAAGTGCACGCAAGCAACGTGTGTTGGTAATGTTTCATCCGCGCGTCGGGCGCAGACGGGCCGCCTGACCTCTCAGGTGAACCGGTCGGGGGCCCCGCCCAGCCGATGATACACGGCCGCAATAGCGTCATGGGCAGCGGGCAGGGGCCAGATGTCGGCGGCAAGGGGCGCGTGGATCGGGGGGTAGCGCAGGACCAGACGCCGCCAGAAGTGCAGCGCGAGGATGCGCAGGGCGGCGGCTTCCTCGGGATCGGCAGGGGGCTGCCAGCCTTCGCGGCCCAGCACTTCGACCAGCAGGGCGGCCATGGCGGTATTGATGCGGGGCGCGTGATGCGTCGTGGTCCATGCCGGCCGCTCGCCATCAGGCAGGTCCAGCCAGACCACGTCGCGCCCGGCAAGGCGTTCAGCATCGCTGGCCCACGGACTTCCAGACGGCCAAACCAGCAGCGCGTCGCCGAGGCCGAAGGGGTGCGTGGGTGCGAGGCGGTCGATCAGGGTGGAGCGGTCAGGCGCCGGGGGCAGGAGGGCAGCGCGCCAGCTGCCGACCTTTTTCGGGGCTGCGTAGACGAGGGGTGCGGCGGCGCGGTAGTCGGCAAGCGCGGACACGGAGAAGCGGTAGGCAGAGGTGCGGCCGGTCCGTTCGCCCTCGACCAGCCCGTCCTTCACCAGCCGCGACATGGCGGTGCGCACGGCCTGCTCTTCCACCCCGATCCGGCTGCACAGCGCGAGGCAGGTCTGCATTTCGACCAGCCCGCCGAGGTCGCCGAGGATGGTGACGAGGATCGACCAGACGCGCGGGCGTCCTTCGGAGGCGAGGAAGGCGGAAAGGCGGTCAAGGTCGGTCATAGGCGACCATGGTGTGCAGTTCGTAGGTGGCGACGGGCTCGTCTGACTGGTTGGTCAGGGCGACGTGCCAGCGGACCTCGCCATAGCTGTCGGTGCGGCGCGTCTTGCGCTTGACGGTCAGCGCGGCGGCAAGGCTGTCACCGGGGGAGACGGGCTTCTGGAAGGCGAGGCCTGTCAACCCAGTATTGGCCAGCACCGGTCCCGGATCGGGATCGACGAACAAGCCCGCCGCGAAGCTGAGCAGCAGGTAGCCATGCGCCACGCGGCCCGGAAAGAACGGGTTCGCCTTGGCGGCCTCTTCATCCATGTGGGCATAGAAGGTGTCGCCGGTGAAATGCGCGAAATGCTCGATATCGTCGAGCGTTATGGTGCGGGAGGCCGTGTGCAGCGTGTCGCCGATGGCAAGCTCGTGGAAGGTGCGGGTGAAGGGGTGCGCGGGCGGTTCGGGTTGCGCAGAACCCGGCACGAATTGCGCGGTGATCGCGGTCAGCATGTCGGGGGAGCCCTGCACGGCGGTGCGTTGCATGTAATGCATCACGCCACGGATGCCGCCCATCTCTTCGCCACCCCCCGCACGGCCCGGCCCGCCATGCACCATGTGCGGCAGGGGCGAGCCGTGGCCCGTGCTTTCCGCCATCGAGGTGCGGTCGTTCAGGTAGACCCGCCCGTGATGGCGCGCTGCGTCGAGCGTGAACGTGCGCGCCGTGGCCGGGTCGTGGGTGACGAGAGAGGTGACAAGCGCACCGCCTGCCCGAGCGGTGAGCCGCGCGGCATGGGCGATGTCGGTGTAGGGCATCAGCGTCGCGACGGGGCCGAAGGCTTCGGTCCTGTGAATTTCCGCCGCCCCATCGGGGTCGTCACAGCGCAGGAGCACGGGTGACAGGTAGGCGCCGTTGGCATCCGTCCCGGCGGACGTGGCGTCGGGGTCGCCGTGGATCAGCGTGGCTTCGGACATGAGCGTTGCGGTTTTGCTGCGCACGTCGTCGCGCTGGCCGAGGCTTGCCAGCGCGCCCATGTCGGGGCCTTGGCGGGGGTCGCCGATGGTGAGCGCCGAAAGACGCGCGGACAGGTCCGCGCCCAGCCGGTCGATCTGTGCATCGGGGACGAGGATGCGACGGATCGCGGTGCATTTCTGGCCCGCCTTCGCCGTCATCTCGGTCACGACCTCGCGCAGGAACAGGTCCCATTCCGGCGTGTCGGGCGTGGCGTCGGGGCCGAGGACGGAGGCGTTGAGGCTGTCCTGTTCGGCGATGAACCGCACCGCCTCTGCCGCGATATTGGGGGCTTGCCGCAGGTGCAGGGCGGTGTCGGCGGAGCCGGTGAAGCTGATGACGTCCTGCCCGCCCAACTGGCCCAGCAGGTCACCGGTGCCGCCCATCACAAGCTGCACCGCGCCGTCGGGCAGGATGCCGCTGTCGATCATCAGGCGGACCGCGGCCTGGGCGAGGTAGGCGGTGGAGGAGGCCGGTTTCAAGATGGCGGGCATCCCTGCCAACAGGCAGGGGCCAAGCTTTTCCAGCATCCCCCAGACCGGGAAGTTGAACGCGTTGATATGGACGGCCACACCGTCTAGCGGTGTGCAGATGTGCTGGCCGACGAAAGTGCCGTTTCGCGACAGCTGCTCGACCGCGCCGTCGACATAGACGTCGCCGTCCGGCATCTCCCGCCGTCCCTTCGACGCGAAGACCAGCAGCGTGCCGATGCCGCCGTCGATGTCGATCTTACTGTCGGCAAGCGTCGCGCCGGTGAGGTAGGACAGCTGGTAAAGCGCTTCGCGGTGGTCGCGCAGGTGCAGCGCGAGCGCCTTGATCCTGCGCGCGCGGTCGTGGAACCCCATCGCCCGGAGCGCCGGAGCGCCGCGTCGGCGGGCATGGTCGCGCATCGCCGCGAAGTCGAGCGCGCCCGATCCGATTTGTCCCAAAGCCGCGCCATCGAGGGCTGAGGCGACGGGCCGCAGGTCACCCGACGGGGCGACCCAAGCGCCGCAGGCATAGCTGGAAAAGTCGATCCCTGTCATGGCGCGCCCCCCGCGTTTCGATGCGCGGGGCAAAGCATTGACCGGGCAGACATTACATGCAAGCGTCGGTACGCCGGATTTTGAAAGGTTTCCCGTGAGCGACGCACCCGACCTGACGCCTGAGGCCCGTGCGCAGCGCGCGGCGCGGGCGATGTGGGAGGGTGACGCGGCCTCGAAAGGGCTGGGGATCGAGATGGGGACGGTCGCGCCGGGGATGGCGGAGACACGGCTGAAAGTCGAGGCGCGGCATCTGAACGGGCATGGCATCTGCCATGGCGGCTTCATCTTTACGCTGGCCGACACGGCCTTTGCGCTGGCCTGCAACAGTTACAACCTCGTCACGGTGGCGCAGCAGGGACGGGTCGATTTCATCGCGCCGGGCCAGCCGGGGGACACGCTGACCGCGCGCGCGGTGGAGCGGCACCGCGCCGGGCGCTCGGGCATCTACGACGTGACGGTGACGCGGGACGACGGCACCGTGATCGCCGAGTTCCGGGGCCTGTCGCGCACCATCCGGGGCACGCTGTTCCGCGAAGAGGAGACGGACGCATGAAGGACCTCACGCCGCGCCGGGAGGATTTGGACCCGATCGAGATTGCCAGCCGGGACGAGATCGCGGCGCTGCAACTGGATCGCATGCGCTGGTCGCTGCGCCACGCCCATGACAACGTGCCCCATTACCGCGCGGCGTTCGAGACGGCGGGGGTGCATCCCGACGACCTGCGCTCGCTCGACGACCTGGCGAAGTTTCCCTTCACGACCAAGCAGGACCTGCGCGCCAACTACCCGTTCGGGATGTTCGCCGTGCCGCGTGAGCAGGTGGCGCGCATTCACGCCTCGTCCGGTACGACGGGGCAACCGACGGTCGTGGGCTACACCCGCGCCGATCTGGAGATGTGGGACGAGGTGGTCGCGCGCTCCCTGCGGGCCAGCGGATTGCGGGCGGGGGATGTCCTGCACAACGCCTATGGCTATGGCCTCTTTACCGGTGGGCTTGGCATCCATGGTGGGGCCGAACGGCTGGGGCTGACGGTGGTGCCGGTGTCCGGCGGGATGACCGAGCGGCAGGTGCGCCTGATCGAGGATTTCGGCGCGGGCGGCATCACGGTCACGCCGTCCTACTGCCTGTCGATCCTTGACGAATACCGCGCGCAGGGGCGCGATCCGGCGAAATCGCCGCTCAAGGTCGGCATCTTCGGCGCCGAGCCGTGGACCAACGCCATGCGGTCCGAGATCGAGGAGGCGTTCGACATGCACGCGGTCGACATCTACGGCCTGAGCGAGGTGATCGGGCCGGGCGTATCGAACGAATGTGTGGAGACGAAGGATGGCCTGCACATCTGGGAGGATCACTTCTATCCCGAGGTGATCGACCCGGCGACGGGCGAGGTGCTGCCGGATGGTGAGCTGGGCGAGCTGGTCTTTACCTCGCTCACCAAGGAAGCCTTTCCCATCGTGCGCTACCGCACGCGCGACCTGACGCGCCTAATGCCGGGTACGGCGCGGTCGATGCGGCGGATGGAGAAGGTGACCGGCCGTTCGGACGACATGATGATCCTGCGCGGCGTCAACGTCTTCCCGACCCAGATCGAAGAGCAGATCCTGAAGCTTGACGCGCTGGCGGCGCATTTCCAGATCGAATTGCGGCGCGAGGGGCGGATGGACGAGATGGTCGTGCACGTCGAAACCCTTGAAGGGGTCGATGCCACCGGGGCGGAGGCGCAACTGGCCGGCCTTATCAAGGAGGCGGTGGGCCTCAGCGTCGCGGTGAAGGCCGGTGCGCCGGGATCGGTCGCGCGGTCGCAGGGCAAGGCCGTGCGGGTGGTCGACCGGCGCGGTGACGGCTGATCAGGCCCCGTTGATCGGGCAGATGCCGTTGGTGTCGAGGTAGACGGAATAAAGCGAACTGGTGCCGCAGATGAACAGCCGGTTCAGGCGCGCACCACCGAAGCAGACATTAGCGACCACTTCGGGGATCAGCACCTTGCCGAGCAGCGTGCCGTCGGGGTCATAGCAATGCACGCCGTCCTCGGCCGACGTCCAGATGCGTCCGCTGCGGTCCACGCGGAAGCCGTCGAACAGACCCGCGGTGCAGGTGGCGAAGACCTCTCCACCGCCGAGCGTGCCATCTGCCGAAACCGTATGGCGGCGGATGTGACGCGGGCCGTCGGGGTCGTGCGAGCCTCCGGTATCGGCGATGTAAAGCACGCTTTCGTCGGGCGAAAAGGCCAGCCCGTTGGGTTTGACGTAGTCATCGGCGGCGATCGCGATCGTCCCGTCAGGCGCGACGCGGTAGACGTGGCAGGCGCCGATCTCGCTTTCGGCGCGGGCACCTTCGTAATCCATCATGATGCCGTAGGGCGGATCGGTGAACCACACCGCGCCGTCCGAGGACACGACCACGTCGTTGGGCGAATTGAGGCGCTTGCCTTGCGAGTTATCGGCGATCACCGTGATCGACCCGTCATGTTCGGTGCGGGTGACGCGCCGGGCGAGGTGTTCGCAAGTCACCAGCCTCCCCTGCCGGTCAACGGTGTTGCCGTTGGAATTGTTGGCGGGCTGGCGAAAGGTGGAGACCGAGCCATCCGCCTCGTCCCAGCGCAACATGCGGTTGTTGGGGATGTCTGACCAGACGAGGTAGCGCCCGGCGGCGAACCATGCCGGCCCCTCGGCCCAGCGTGCGCCGGTCCACAGCCGTTCGACCCGCGCGTTGCCAAGCAGGCAGGCGGCGAACCTTGGGTCCAGCGTTTCGAACCCCGTGCCCTCGATCACTCCGAACATGGCAGCCTCCTGTCCCTTTGCGCCCAGCTTACAGCGAGGCGGTGATCCCGCCATCGACATAAAGCGTGTGACCGTTGACGAAACTGGACGCGTCCGAGGCGAGGAAGACCGCCGCGCCCGCCAGTTCGTGCACCTCTCCCCAGCGCCCGGCGGGCGTGCGCTTGGCGAGCCAGTCGGAAAAGTCCGAGTCGGCCACCAGAGCCGCGTTCAGCGGCGTGTCGAAATAGCCGGGCGCGATGGCATTGCATTGCAGCCCGTGCCGCGCCCAGTCGGTCGCCATGCCCTTCACGAGGTTCGCCACCGCGCCCTTGGTCGCGGTGTAGGGCGCGATCCCCGGCCGGGCGAGGGCCGACTGGACCGACGCGATGGCGATGATCTTGCCCGCCTTGCGCGCGATCATGTGCCGCGCGGCGGCCTGCGCGGTGTGGAATACGCTGGCGATGTTGGTCTGCAACAAAGCCTCGAACGCGTCGGGCGGGAAGTCTTCGAGTGGACCGCGATGCTGCATCCCGGCATTGGCGATGACGATGTCGAGCGGGCCGAGGTCACCCTCGATCCCGTCGATGGCGGCGCGCACGGCGTCATGGTCGGTCACGTCGAAGGCTCGTGTGGCGACGTCTGCGCCTACCTCCTGCAGGCTCTCGGCTGCTTCGTTGAGCTTGTCCTGCGACCGACCGTTCAGCACCACCGATGCGCCCGCCTCGGCCAATCCCTTGGCAAGCGCGAACCCGATCCCTTGCGATGAACCCGTCACAAGGGCACGGCGGCCCGTCAGATCAAAGAGGTGCGACATGGTGCAAGCCTCGGCATCGGTGCGCGGCTGTCAAGCGGCTTGGGCCTGCGCCTCTTTCACCTGTGCGTCCCGCACCAGCGCGGCAAAGCGGTAGGCGCCGTGCGCCATCTTGGTGTAGGGCGTCAGCACGAACAGTGCGAAGACCGCGCCGAGATGCAGCGCAAGCGCTGGGCCCATGCCGCCGGTGTCGCGCAGGGCATAAAGCGCGAGGCCGCTCAACCCGACGAACCCCAGAAGCGCGACAAAGGCGGTGTCGGCCCGCGCGCTGGGCTGGTCGGACAGGTGACCATCGGCCCGTGACTTGAGCCACAGCATCCATCCGCAGCCGAGGGTCAGGAGGATGCCGCCGGGGATGCCGAACGCCTTGGGGATCGACCAGAGCGGGTAGGGGGCGGGCGCATCGGCAAGGTAGTGCAGGATCGTGCCAGATGTCGTCGAGGCAAAGCACAGAAGGAAACCCCAGAGGATGAGCTGATGCGCATACCGGCGGGATTGGCTGAACCGCTCGCCCTGTTCGAAATTGCACCCCTCGCCGTGCCCGCCCGACAGGTCGGCCATGCGCGCGGTCCGCTTCGACGCTGCCGCAACGTGCCGCCAGCGCACCGGCGTGCCACCTACGTCCCGCCAGTACCGGCGGACGCCAAGGGCGAGCGCCGCAAAAGGTAAGAGGAAAGCGGGTGCGAAGATCGCGACCATGACCGAATGCGGCATCCACGCATAGAACCCCGCACCGTCGCCCGCGCGCATCAGCGCGACGATCAGCGCAAAGCCCAGAACCAGCACCGCCGTCACGGCCCATGCGCGGGTGTGGAAGACCCGCCCAAGCACGGCGGGCACGGCATACTCTTCCCAGCTTTCGCGGCGCACGGTGGCAAGCGCGGCGGGCAGGTTCAGGTCGAATTCGTGGGGCGCGGTGTACTGGCAGGCGTAATAGCAGCCCCGGCAATTGTGGCACAGGTTGGCAATCTGGGTGATGTCGGCATCGGCGAAGGCGCGCAGCCGCGTGATCGCGGGAAAGGCCGAGCAATAGCCTTCACAATACCGGCAGGCATTGCAGATTTCGAGCTGCCGGCGGGCTTCGGTGACGGCGTCAGTTGACATGGGCGGCGGCCTCCCGTCCCGCGATGTGACCAAAGACCGACCCGATCGTCATGCCGAACCCGGCGAGGTAGCCTTGTCCGAGGATCGAGCCTGCCATGATCTCCCCGGCGGCCCAGAGGTTCTGCATCCGCCCCGCTTCGCCCGACACGCGGGCGGTGTCGTCGACCTTGAGCCCGAGATAGGTGAAGGTCACGCCGGGGCGGAGTTGGTAGCCGTAGAAGGGCGGTTCGATCAGCGGGCGCGCCCAGTTGGTTTTCGGCGGTTCGATGCCTCTGGTGGCGAGGCCGTCAAGTTCGGTGGGGGTGAAATCACCTTCGCCGCAGGCGGCGTTGAAGGCGTCGACCGTCTGGGCAACGGCGTCGGGTGGCAGGCCCAGCTTGGCGGCAAGTTCGGGGATCGTGTCGGCCACGACCGGCGGGAAGACCGACGGCATGAAGAGGTCACGCGCGCGGGCGTCGATCAGGGCATAGGCCACCTGATCGGGTTGCGCGGCGACCAACCGGCCCCAGATCGCGTAGCGTTTGGGCCAGACGTCTTCGCCTTCGTCATAGAACCGCGCGCCGTCGCGGTTCACCACGACCGAGAACGGCACGCAATCGAGCCGCGTGACGATGCCACCATCGAATTGCGGCGCGCGTCCGTCGATGGCGACCGCGTGGCACTGCGTCGGATCACCAACCGAGGACAGGCCCTGGTCCAGCAGGTCCTTCAGCACCACGCCGCGATTGTAGGGCGTGCCGCGGATCAGGAAGTTGCGCGCGGCCGGCCCCCATGCGCGCGCCAGCCAGTCGAGATCGGCCTGGAACCCGCCCGACGCGACGACGACCGCGCGGGGGGTGAACACCTGCTCGGCCCCGTCGATGTCCGCGATGACCCGTGCGACGCGGTCCCCGTCGACCTCCACATGGCGCACGGGCGCGTCGTAGTGCACGGTGATCCCGAGGTCCTCGGCGCGGGCGTAAAGCGCGTTGACCAGCGCCTTGCCGCCGCCAAGGAAGAAGGCGTTGGTGCGCGACAGGGACAGGGTGCCTGACAGCGACGGCTGGAACCGCACGCCATGCGCCTCCATCCAGCGGTAGGCATCGGGGCTGGACCGGATGGCGAGGCGGGCGAGGTCGGGGTCGGTGTCGCCCTTGGTGACGCGCAAAAGGTCGTCGAAATATTCCTCGTCGCCGTAATCGCCCGTCAGCACGCCAAGCGGCCCGGCATGCATGCAGCGGAAGTTTCGGGTGTGGCGGCTGTTGCCCCCGCGATAGTCGCGCGGCGCGGCTTCGAGCACGGTGACGGATGCGCCGGTTTCGCGTGCGGTCAGCGCGGCGGTCAGTGCGGCATTGCCGCCGCCGATGACGAGGATATCGGGTGCGAGTCGGGTCACGCCGCTCTTGTATCCGTTTGGATACAATTTGCAACGCCCCGCGGCGTCAGGTCGCCACTTCGGGGTTGATGACGTGGATCGGATGGCCCGCGGCGAAGGCGTTCACCTGTTCGAAGATGTCGGTGAATTGCAGGTCGAACTCGTCCTCGGTCACGTATCCGATATGCGGGGTCGGCAGGACGTTGGGGTGGGTGAGCAAGGGGTGCGAGGTGTCGGTGAGTGGTTCGGTATCGAACACGTCGACCGCCGCGTGGATGCGCCCGCGCTGGATTTCGGCCTCCAGCGCGCCGGGGGCGATCAGCCCGGAGCGCGAGGTGTTCACCAGCAGGCTGCGCGGCGCCATCGCGGCAAGGTCCCCGGCCGTGACGATCCCGCGCGTGGCCGGTTTCAGCCGGACATGCAGCGACACGATGTCGGAGGTGGCGAAGAACGCTTCCCGGCTGGCGGCGACCGTCTCTCCGGTGGCCTCCGCGCGGGCGCGGCCCTCGTCCGAGGCCCACCATTGCACCTTCAACCCCAGCGCGCGGGCATATTCGGCCACCGCTCCCGCGATGCGGCCATAGCCGTACAGCCCCAGCGTCCTCCCGCGCAACGTGCGCCCGACGCCCGCCTGCCAGCGCCCCGCGCGGATCGAGGCGACCTGTTCCGGAATCTGGCGGTAGCTGGCGAGGATGAGCGCGAGCGTGTGTTCCGCGGCGGCGTAGGAGGGCGTGCCGGAATGCATGTTGGAACACAGCATGACACCGCTCTGCGTACAGGCGGGCACGTCCACATGCGGGTAGACGCTGCGTTGAGAGATCAGGCGCAGGTTCGGCAGGCGTTGCAGCAGGTCGGCGGTGATCGCCGTCCGCTCGCGGAACAGCACCAGCGCCTCGGCCTCCTGCACCCTGTCGGCAAGGCGGGCGGGATCGGGTTCGTGATCGGTCCAGACGGTGACGTCGTGATCCGCCAGCAGGGCAAAGCAGGGCAGGGAGCGCAGGGTGTCGAACCAGTCGTCTAGGATATGGACCTTCACCGGCTTTCCACCCCGGCAAAGGGTTCGGGCGTGCGGGGCGTCGCGACGAAGCGCGGCGCGTCGAGCGACCGCAGGGCATCGGTGATCGACCCGCGCAGGCCGATCAGGTGGTTATACTGGGCATCGCAGCCCGAAACCGGCGTGGGATAGGCGCGCAATTCGTCCTGGATCAGCGCGCGGGCCGTGGCGAGTTCCGCACGCGCGACGGTGAGGCAATCTTCGTAACTCATGCGTCCCTCCAATTCTGTATACTATTGCATACTAAAAATACACGTCGCGCTCAACCGCTCCAGACATGCCGGGGTACGAAGACCTCGCCTCGGGCGAGGAGGCGCGCGGTTCTGACCAGCCCGGCGGAGTTGACGGTGAAGGGGTCGTCGCGGTTCACGTCCATCACGACGTGCAGCTGCCCCATCGGGTGTTCCAGCGCCATCGCCACCGGGTTCTCGTTGGGGGCGGCCATGATCCCTTCGGCGACCGTGCCGGGGCACAAGAGGCACGCGGCCATGCATTGCGATCCGGTCACGGCGAGGCTCGGGTGGCAGTTCCACGGCATGAAATACCGCACCGCCGCCGCGCCACCGTCGCGCGCGGGCGCGACAAGGCCGAATTTGGGCGTCACCGATTGCGAGACATCGCCCATCCCCATGCGCCGGCCTGCCTCGCGCCGGATCGGCTCCATCCGGTCGTAAAACGCGCGGTTGGCATCCAGTTCCTCGGCGGTCTCGTACCCGGTCAGGCCGAACGCGTCGGCGCGGGCGATGGCCATGGGCATGGCGACGTCCATGCAGGTGACGTCGATCCCGTCGATCGTGTCGACCTTGGCCCCGGTCGGAAACAGAGCGCCCGTCGCACCGCCGGTCACGTCCATGAAGTTGAGCGCGATGGGGGCCGCCGTGCCCGGCACGCCGTCGATCGCGGCGTCACCGTCATAGGACACCGCGCCGCCCGGCGTCTGCACCCGCGCCATCACCCGCGCGCCGGTGTTGACGGCGCGGATGCGCACCTCGGTCTCGTCCCCGGTGGGCGCGATCAGGCCCATCTCAAGCGCCGCGGGCCCGACGCCGACGAGGATGTTGCCGCAGGTGGGTTTGAAATCGACCAGCCGGCTCTCCACGCTGACCTGCGCGAAGAAGTAATCGATGTCGGCCCATTCGTCGTCGGATTTCGACAGCATAGCGACCTTGGTCGTGACCGCCGCGCCGCCGCCGATCCCGTCGATGTTGAGAGGGTGGCCCGACCCGACCATGGCGATCAGCACCTCGGCCAGCGTCTCGCGGTCCTCGGGCAGGTCGGCGCGGTCGAGGTAGGGGCCGCGCGATGTGCCGCCGCGCAGGAAGTGAAAGGGGATGGCCGTCTGGCTCATGTCGGTGTCTCCATCCGCGCGGCGACGGCCGCACCAAATTCGCGGGTTCCCATCGTGCCGCCCAGGTCGGGCGTGCGCGTGGACGGGTCCTTGAGTAGATCGGCGACCGTGCCTTCGATGGCCGTGGCGGCCCCGTCTTCGTTCATATGCCGCAGAAGCATGGCGAGGGACAGGATCAGCGACACCGGGTTGGCGCGGTTCTGACCGGCGATGTCAGGGGCGGATCCGTGCTGCGCCTGTGCCGCCGCGTGGTGCGGGCCGACATTCAGCGACGCGGCAAGCCCCAGCCCGCCCGCGAGTTCCGAGGCGAGGTCGGACAGGATGTCGCCGAACATGTTGGTCGTGACGATCACGTCGAACCGCGATGCATCACGCACGAGGTGCGCGGCGGCAGCATCGACCAGCACTTCGTCATAGGTGACATCCGGATAGCCTTGCGCGACGTCCCGCACGCAGTCGAGGAACAGACCATCGCTCAGCCGCATGACGTTGGCCTTGTGCACCGCTGTCACGTGCTTGTCGGGCCGGTCGGCGGCCAGCCGGAAGGCGGCCTCTGCGATACGGCGGGAGCCGTCGGCGGTGATCTTGCGGGTGGCAAGAGCGACGCCCGGCACGGGCATGACCTCTCCGACGCCCGCATGCATGTTGCGGTCGGCATAGAACCCTTCGAGGTTCTCGCGCACCACGATCAGGTCGACGGGGCCATTGGCGGGGGCTGGCACACCGTCCATCCGACGGGCAGGACGGATGTTGGCGTAAAGCTCCAGCTCGCGCCGCAGCACGCCCGAGGGGTTGAGCCCGCCGTCCTCGCGCGGGGGATAGGCGTTGTGGGAGACCGGGCCCAAGAGCACGCCGTCCGCGGCCTTCGCGGCGGCGATCACGTCATCCGGGATGGTCGAGCCCGAGGTTTCGAGCGCGGCAAACCCGATATCCGCGCGGGTGACGCGGATCGGGGTGCGCAGCCTTGCGGCGTCCAGCACGGCGAGGGTCGCGGCCATGATCTCTGGCCCGATCCCGTCCCCGTCAAGCGCCAGAAGCTGCCGGGTCATCCCAGCGGCCAGGGCAGTTTCACCGCCTCTTGCAACAGTCCTGCCGGGAAGTCCCGGTTCAGAAGCCACGCCATCGCGCACATGAAGGCAAGGCCAGCCGTGGTGTAGAGCGCGGCGAAAACCGGCGACCGGCCCGCGCGCCGCCAGATGAAGAGGAACAGGAACAGCGTCAGCGCGATGATGAACCCGGCAAGCGCCGTCAGGACCAGGAGCCCCGCGAACCAGGCCAGCGTCGACCAGAGCCCGTGCTTGTTGTTCTCGGAATTCCCGGCCTCGCGGTCGGCAAAGAGCGGGTGGGATTCCGGCCGGAGCATCATCTGCACGACAAGGATCAGCGCCCCCACGATGGCGACGCCTGACACGAAACGCGGGAAGACGCGGTCTGCCGCGGCATAGTCGGGGATCAGGGAGGCATTGGTGAAGGCCACCAGCAGGTAGGCCAGGATCGCCAGCAGGAAAATCATCGGCGCGCGTTTCGCGCCCGACTGCACCGCGCCTTCGGCCATGATGGTCTTGGCCTGCCGCAGCCCCACGATCACCGAGATCACGGTGATGACGACCAGCACGATCACGATGGGCGAAAAGACGTAGTCGATCCCTTCCTCGAACCCCTTGCGGAAGCGGGAGCGGGCGATCTGGACCGCCTGGTTGGCGTAGGTTTCCGCCGGGTTCGACAGGACGAAGCCGATCAGGAAGGCCGGGCGCGACCAGTCGAAACGGCGCATCAGGATACCGAGGAGGCCGATGGCGAACAGCGCCACGAGGTCCATGATGTCCTGTCCCGACTGGAACGCCGCGAAGGCGATGATCATGAACAGGAAGGGCGCCAGAAGGGCGAAGGGGATGGTCGTCAGCCGCGCGATGCCGCCCGAGGCCGCGATGCAGATGACGGTGCCCACCACGTTGGCGAGCGCCAGCAGCCAGACGATGGCATAGGTGACGTCGAGGTTGTTCTTGATCATCGAGGGCCCGACCTCGATCTGGCCCGATCCCAGGAGGGCGATGGCGCCGATGAAGATCGCCATGGACCCCGATCCGGGGATGCCGAACAGAAGGGTGGGGACCAGCCCGCCGCCTTCCTTGGCGTTGTTCGAACTTTCCGGGCCGATCACGCCACGGATTTCACCCGACCCGAACTTTGCCTTGTCGGGCGTGGTCTGCACCGTGTGGCCATAGGCGATCCAGTCGACAACCGATCCGCCGAGGCCGGGGATCACTCCGACGATCACGCCGATGATCGAGCATCTGACCGACAGCCACCTGTTGCGGAACCAGTCGCGGACGCCGGTGCTCCACCCGCCGCCAAGCGGCGCGCGGTCGGAAATGGCGCGGTCCTGCCGTAACAGCGCGACGATTTCGGGGATGGCAAAGATGCCGAGGCCCACGATCACCAGCTTCAGCCCGTCGATCAGGTAGGGGATGTCGTAGGTCGCCATCCGAAGCTCGCCCGCGCTGTCGCCTTCGCCGATCGTGCCGATCATCATGCCAAGCCCCGCCGCGACGAGGCCCTTGATGGCGACGCGCCCGGCGAGGATGCCGACCATCGACAGCCCGAAGAGCGTGATCATCAGCAATTCGGGTGTTCGGAACTCCAGCACGATGGGCCGCGCGACGAGGATGAAGAGCGTCAGGAAGGCCGCGCCGACGAGGCCGCCGAAGAGCGACGAGGCAAAGGCGGCGCTGAGCGCGCGGGCCGCCTCGCCCTTCTTGGCGAGCGGGAAGCCGTCCAGCACCGTGGCCTGGCTGGCGGAGGAGCCGGGGATGCCCATGAGGACCGATGCGAAGGTGTCCGACGTTGGCACGACTGCGACCATGCCGATCATCAGCGCGAGCCCGAGGATCGGGTCCATCCCGAACATGAAGGGCAAGAGCAGCGAGAGGCCGGCGATCCCGCCGAGGCCGGGAAAGACGCCGATGCACAGGCCCATCACGACGCCGCCCACGAGGTAGGCGAGCACGATGGGTTGCAGGATCAGGGTTGCCGCATCGCCCAGCGCGGGCCCGGCGACTGCCAGAAGGTCCATGGGTCAATCAGTCCGGGTCCGGGTTCGGGGTGTGCGGACGGGCCATGCCGGCCCGTCCGCTGCCTGTCGATACCCGCGCGGGCCTCCCTCCGGCAAGCTGCCGGACCCGCGCGGGTGTAGGTCGGGTGCTTGCACCCGACCCCTGCCTCAGTTCAGCGAAACGCCGTAGCGTTCCTGCAGCCAGTTGACGACGAACGCCTTGGCGCTGTCCGGCACCTGCGTGGCAGATGCCAGCGCGGCCGCGGCCTCGTCACCCGTCATCTGCGGGTACTTGCCGAGGCGCTTGGCCGAGATTTCCGCGAAATCGGCGCGCGCCTTCACCTCTTCGAAGGCCTTGGTGTAGCTCACGATCGCGTCGTTGGACGCGCCCGCGGGCAGGAACACCATCTTCTGCGCCGGGAAACCCGCCACGAAGAAGGCTTTCCATGCTTCCCACTGGTCGCCGCTGGTTTCACAGCCATCGGTCGCCTCGCAGACTTCCTTGAAGGTCGGCATGTCGGGGAAGGTCGGGTCGCGGACGATGTTGCCGTCGGCATCCAGCGCGCCCCAGGACATCATCGGCACGGCCGAGCCGTCCTCGACCAGCGGCGTCACGCCTTTGAGGTACGAAGACGAGGTCTGGTAGTCGATGTTCGCCTCGCCCCGTTCGAACATCAGGCGGCCGTCGCCGCGACCCTTGATGCCGAACACCGGCTCGACGTTCAGGCCCAGCATTTCCCATGCCAGGAGCGGCACGAGGTCGAGGCGCGTGGCACCTTGCGAGCCGTAGATGAAATCGGTGTCCCTGAGGCCCGAGGCATCAAGCCCGTCCATCTTCGCGGCGAGGTCCGGCGGCAAGTAGGCGACGCCACCGGTGCCCGAGGCAAGGACCACGTTCCAGTCGTTGTATTCGTAACGCACCCGCGGATCGCCCAGCAGATAAGGGAATTGCGTCGACCCGGACGAGCCGAAGATCAGCGTGCCCTGCGTGTCTTCGTAGGTCTGCTCCTGGAACCAGTTCGCGCCCTTGGTCGACCCCGCGCCCGGCATGAATTTCACGACGACGGTGGGCTGGCCCGGCAGCGCCTCGCTCAGCAGCGGGGCGTAAAAGTTGGCCCACTTGGCGGATCCGCCGGTTTCAGAGAACGGGATCACCCATTCGACGGTCTTGCCGGTCAGGTCGATGCCGTGACCGCCCGCGGTGGCGCCGGTGGCGAAGGTCGCGGCGGCGGCGGCCACAAGGCCCATCGCCACCCGACGGGTGGTTTTGATTGCGTTCATGTTGTCCTCCCATGTGGCGCCGCCCTCCGCGGTCACCAGATCGACCCGGGCTAACCGGGTTCGCGCAGGACAATGGCGCGCGAAGCTTGCACGAAACTGTCATGCGCGCGAAAAAGTCGGCATGCGGATCACCGTCGTCGAAGACAATACCAGCCTGCGCAAGGGCATCGCCTATCGGTTGGAAGACGATGGCCATTCCGTCGATGCGCTGGCCGACGGCGATGCCGCCGACCAGTTCCTGCGGCAGGAGGCGAGCGATCTTGTCATCCTCGACATCAATCTGCCGGGACAGAGCGGGTTGGACATTCTGCGGCGGATGCGGGGCCGGGACGATCCGCGCCCGGTCATCCTGCTGACGGCCCGTGCCGCGACCGAGGACCGCGTGGCGGGGCTTGACCTCGGGGCCGACGATTACCTCGTCAAACCCTTCGCGATGGACGAACTGGCGGCCCGCGTGCGCGCGCTGGCCCGGCGGCGCGAGGTCGCGCCACGCCAGCACATCGCGCTGGGCGCGCTGCGGCTCGACCTCGATCCCCTGCACCTGCACGGGCCGGACGGGTCGATGGAGGTGCCCCGGCGCGAACTGACGCTGCTCGCCGCGCTGGCCGAGGCGCGGGGCGCGCCGTTGTCCAAGGACCAGTTGCTGGATCACATGTACGGCACCGGCAGCGCGTCGGACGAACGGGTGGTCGAGGTCTATATCTCGCGCCTGCGCAAACGGCTGGCGCCCTTCGGCGTGGCGATCCGGGTGCGGCGCGGGATCGGATATGCGCTGGACCTGGGCGCGGCGTGAGCGGCGCGTGGTCCCTTCGCGCGCGGCTGACGGCGATCATCCTGCTGCCGCTTCTGTCGCTCGCCACCGTGGCGGGGCTCTGGCAACTGACCAATGCGCGGCGCACCGCGGCGGAGGTGTTCGACCGGTCCCTCCTCGGCGCCGCGCTGGCGGTGGTCAACGACGTGGCAAGCTCGGGCGGTGACGCGCTGTCACCGGCGACGCGCGACCTTCTGGCCGATACGTCGGGCGGGCCGGTCTTCTACCACGTCTACGCGCCGGATGGCGTGATCGTCGCGGGATATGCCACGCCGCCGGTGGGTATCCCCCGGACGCCCGAGTCCGAGGTCAACCAGCCGACCCGATTCGAGGCGACGTATCAGGGGCGCAGGGTTTCGGGCGTGCGGTTGCAGACCCGGACCAGCATCGAGGGGTTCACGGGCATCTTCACGACCACGGTCTGGCAGGACGCGGCGGTGCGCAGCGCTTTCGTGCGCGACCTCGTCCTGCGCTCCGTCGCGGTGATCGCGGGGCTGATCGTCTCGCTTGCCCTGATCGTGTGGTTCGGCGTCCGGTACGGCCTGCGTCCCCTGACCGATCTTGAAGACGCCATCGCGCAGCGGTCGAGCGATGAGCTGTCCCCCATCCGACGCCCGGTGCCGGGCGAGGTGCGCGGCATCGTGGCGACGCTGAACAGCCTGTTCGCGCAGGTGTCGCGCACGCTGGAGGCGCAGTCGGAATTCATTTCGAACGCGGCGCACCAGTTGCGCAACCCGGTGGCGGGCATCCTGTCGCTGGCCGAGGCGGTGGAGCGCGCGCCGGATGCCGAGGCCGCACGCGTCCGCGCCCGTGACCTGACCGTCGCCGCGCGGGAGGCAGCCGAGCTGAGCCAGAAGCTTCTGGTCCTCGAACGGGCCAGCGCGGTCAGCCCGTCGGCGGCGCGCGAGGATCTGGAACTGGCGGGCGCGTTGCGCGACTGGGTGGGGCGGATGCAGGTGCCCGAAGGCGTCACGATCGCGGTCCGGTCGGACCGTCCCGTGACCCTGCGCGCGGACGCGACCATGCTGCGCGAAAGCCTTGCGAACCTGGTCGACAACGCGGTGCGCCACGGCGGCGCGCGCCTGTCACGGATCGACGTGTCACTGGAAGTCACGGGCGACGAGGCGGTCCTGACGGTTGCCGATGACGGGGAGGGCGTCCGCGAACGGGACCTGCCGCGCACGCTGGAGCGGTTCGCGCAGATCGCCCCGACCTCGGCCAGCGGGGTGGGCCTTTCCATCGTCGAGGCGGTGGCACAGGGGCATCTTGGATGGATGAAGGTCGACGTGCCGGAGGGCGGCGGCTTTCGCGTGCGGATCGGGCTGCCGCGCAGCCTGTGACCTCACCCCGCGCCGGTCAGAAGGTCGAGCGGAGAGGTCGTTTCCGGAATGACACCGGCCTGCCGCATGAGGTCCCATCCGAGGACGAGGTTGCTGGACCAGACCGGGCAGTCGAGGGCAGAGGCCAGCGGCGCCAGCACGTCAAGCGCGCGCAGGTTGGTGCAGGACAGGAACACCGCGTCCACTGGCGCCTGTGCGGCGACCGCGCGGGCGGCGGCGTCGATCGAGGGTGCGTCGATGCGAGCAACGCGTGCCTCGTTCGCCTCGTCGAAACTGCCGAAGGCGGGCGTGTCGATCCCCGCCCCGCGCAGGACCGCGCGCAGGCGGTCCGACACGTCGGCTACGTAGGGCGACAGAAGCGCGATCCGGCCCGCGCCCGCGTGGCGGCAGGCGGCGACAAGCGCCGTGACCGGCGTGGTGACCGCGTCCGCGGGTACGCCGTGCCGGATGTTGCGCGCCACGGTTTCGGCCCCGATCACCGCGCTGCCGGAGGTACAGGCATATCCCACCGCGTCGAATGCGAGGCCGCGCGGGAACAGGCCCGCCGCGGTGGTGAGGTGACGCTCCATCTCGGCGAGAGTGTCGGTGGTGACCTCGGTGCCCGAAGGCACGCGGCTGACCAGCAGGCGCGCGGCGGGGGTGCAGAGGCGGTGCAGGTCCTCCTCGACCGTTTCATCCGATTGCAGGACGATCAGCCCGAGGGTGCGCCGCCGGTCGTCGGTCAGCGCATAGGGAAACGCGCCCGTCACGATCCAAGCTCCGGTATCGGGGCGGGTGCGGGGCCGGTGAGCCATTCGGCGGGGCCGTCGCGGATCACGATGTTTTCCTCGTGCACGAGGATGCGGCCCGCCGACGCCTCGACCACCGGTTCCAGCGTCAGCACCATGCCGGGTTCGAGCACGGTGTGGTCCGCAGGGATCAGCGACGGCCATTCGGTCAGTTGCATGCCCAGCCCATGCCCCAGCCGCCCGGTCGAGCCGCCGCCGAGCGCCCTGTCCATCGCGTGGAACAGGTCGGCGGCGGTGGCGCCGGGGCGGGCGATGTCGTGGGCGGCATGGGTGGCGTCGATCAGCCGGGCATGCGCGTCCCGCACCGTGCCGTTCGCGGGGCCGATGGAATAATTGCGGTCGAAATCGCAGTAATAGCCGTCCCACACGACGCCGGTGTCGAGCATCAGCACGTCGCCCATGGCGAGCGGCACAGGCGCGGCGGGAGAGATCACGTCGCCATACCCGCCCGGTCCGGCGGCGCCTGCAAGGTAGCCGACCCAGTCCGCGCCCTCGTCAAGGCAGAGCATCTGGAAGCGGCGGAAGACGTCATCGAGCCGGGCGCCGTCGCGGGCGATCTCGGGCACGCGGGCGAAGGCGCGCGACGCGATGGTGCAGGCCTGCGCGATCTTGCCAATCTCGGCGTCGGATTTCACCAGGCGCAGGCGGCGCAGGATGAAGGCGTCGTCGGTCAGCCGGTCGCCCGTGGCCCTTGCCAGCCTCGCATAGGCGTCCTGCGGCATGCGCAGGTGCGACTCGATCCCCATCGGCACGCCGATGCGGCCCGTGGGGGCCAGTTCGGCGAGGCAATCGGCCAGCAGGCTTTCGCCGTCATCGGCGTAATCCGGCGAATCCCACGTGCGAATGTCCGTCAGCCAGCCCTGCCGCATCAGGTGCGCGCCGATGGCGGGGATCACCGCAACGGGATCACCCGTCGCGGGAACGACGACGAACCATGGGCGCGTCGGGCTTTCCCAGAACCGGGTGAGAAAGCCGGTCATGTAGCGCACATGCGGTTCGGTCGTCAGCAACAGGGCGGAAAAGTCTGCCTGTGCCATCATCGCCTGCGCGCGGGCGAGGCGCGCGCGGTATTCGGCCTCGGGGAAGCCGCGAGGGGGTGTCACGCCTCGGGCCCTTCGGACAGGATCACGAAAACGCGCGCCTCTGGCGTCAGGCAGATCTGCCCGCGCGTGGCTTCGTCAAGCGCGGCAAGACCGCCAAGGCCCGCCGCGCCCGAAGAGGTCGACGACAGGCCCGCGGCCGCCGCCACGGCGGCGCCGGTCGCGCCCTCGTCCTCGGTCAGGGTGAGGAAGGCGTCGGCATCACGCGCGAGACCTTTCAGGGCGATCAGGGACGGTTCCTTGCAGTCGAGCCGTCCCATGTGCGAATCCGGTCCCTCGGCGACCACCGGCGCGCCGGCGGCGATGGACGCGGCAAGGGCGGGGGCGTTTTCCGGTTCGACCACTGTGATCACCGGCCCGTCACCCCATTGCGCGCGCGCTGCCGCCGCCGCCGCCCCGGCGAGCCCGCCGACGCCTGCCTGCAGGAAGATGTGCGTGGGCGGCGCTGCGATCTGGTCGAAGGCTTCGGCCATCATCACGAGGTAGCCTTCCATCAACCTGTGCGGGCGTTCGGTATAGCCCGCCCACGAACTGTCCGACAGAAGCCGCGCGCCGGAGGCGTCTGCCGAAGCGGCGGCGGCCTCCATGCTGGCGGCGTAGTCGTCGCCCGAGCGGACGACGGTCGCGTCGAGCGCGCGAAGGCGGTCGGCGAAGGCTTCGGGCACGGTGCGGGCGATGTGGATTTCAGCCCGTGCGCCGAAGGCCTGCGCACCGGCGGCGACCGACAAACCGTGGTTGCCGGCGCTGGCAGTCACGTAGGTCGCGCCACGTGCCGTGCCGTCCAGCGCGTCGCAGGCGATGACATAGGCCGCGCCGAGCGCCTTGAAGCTGCCAAGCCCCATGCGCCCGCGTTCGTCTTTCACGTCGATCTGGGCGACGCCCATCTGCGCGGCCAGCGCAGCAGCATCGACAAGCGGAGTCGTGTTGGCGCGCGGGCAGCGGGTGAGCAGGGCGCGCGGGCGGTCCCAGTCGGTGCTGGGTTCGGGCACGTCCGACAGGGACGGATGGTCGAGGCCTGCGCCCCGGTATGGATTGGATGTCAGCTTCATGGCCGCGACCGTGCGGCAGAACCGGCACCGGGGTCAATCGCACTTCAGTGCAGCTTCGACCGCGGCAAGGTCCGGCAGGGTTTGCAGGCGCAGGATCGTCCGCGCGTCCGGTTCGTCCGGTCCGCGCAGCTTGCGCCAGCGGTGGATGACGTGCCGCCGTTCCAGCACAAGCGCGCCCAGCAGGTCGAACAGCTCCGGATCGTACCAGCGAAAATCCTCCACCCGGCGGCGATTGCGTACGCCCGGATCGGCGGCGTGGGCGGTGTCGCCTTTCAGCTTGCTGATCCCGGCCGCCTCTGCCGCGATGGCCGCCATGCGGTCGCGGTCATAGGGCGCGCCCGCCGAAAAGAGCGCCACGACGGGTTCCATCGCCGCGACCGGGTCGGCGGCAAGATCCTCGTAGCGCAGCTGCACATGCTTCTGCGCGAAGTCCGAGGTGATCCATTTCGCGCGGAAGAGGCTGTAAGGCCCCCAGCGCTGGCTGGCATAGGTGGCGAATGTTTCGGCGCTGTCGTCGGTCTTGCGGTCGGGCGACAATTCATAGCTCGACACGACCGAGGGAATGAAGTCCCGCCACTGGATCACGTGGCGGATGCCGGGCAGTTGCGGGGTTTTCTGGCCGAAATCGTGGTTCTTCGACAGGTGGATGCGGTCCTGCCGGGCGCAGGGGAATTCCTTGCAGCAATCGGTGGGCTGGTGGAACTCGCAATACCCGAAGGACGGGCCGAAATAGGCCTGCAGCAGCCGGACCATCAGGTGATGGCCACTGCGTGGCCACGAGATGCCGGCGACATAGCCGGAAGGGGCGGGGATGGCAGACACGGTCGCGGCTCCGTTTGGGATCACGCGGCAGGTTAACGGCGCATGGGCGGGGTGCAACCGGCAACCGGCGGTGGCCTACAATTCCCGGCCTGCACGCCGTTGCCCCCACCAGATCCGCGCGCGTGCGGCGGGCGTCGACAGCCATGCGGGCGGCAGGCGGTCGGGCAGGTCCTGCGCCCTGGCGCGGGTGAGCGCATCGGACGCGATGCCGCTTGCATCCTCGGCGGCCAGAAGGCCCGCAAGCGTGCCGCGCACCGTGCCAAGACCGTTCTGGCAGCAGGCGGCATAAAGGCCCTCGTCAATCTCTCCGATCACCTGCGCGCCGTTGCGGGCAAGGCACAGGCGACCGCCCCAGCGGTACTCTATCGAGACCGATCCGAGCATCGGGAACCGCGCGGCAAAGCTGGCATCGTGGCGGCGCGTGATCGCGGCCTGCCAGCCCGGTCCCGCCTCGCAGCCGGGATCATAGGTGACGTGGTTGCGGATCACGATGCGGTCGCCGCCCGTGCCCGAGACCCGGCGCACCGTGGTGCCCAGCGGGTCGGCGGGCGTGATGCCCCAGCGCGCCGCGCCGCCCAGCGTGGCTACCTCTGCCGCGGTCAGGGGCCGGGTGATCGAGGCATAGGTGTGCACGTGCACCAGCCGCCGCGTGGCATGGCCAAAACGTTCGAGATGGCCGTTCACGGCGAGGATGACGCGGGGCGCGGTGACGCGGCCCCGTTCGGTCGTCGCCACCCAGTCCCCGTCGCGGTGCAGGCCGGTGACGGGGGATGCTTCGTGGATCGTCACCCGGTTCGACACGAGGCCCGACGCGATACCGCGCACGAACATCGCCGGTTGCAGCATGACGGTGCCGGGCGTGAACAGGCCGTCGCGATAGAAGGTCGTGCCGGTGACCTCCCGCATGTCCTGCGCGTCGAGCCTGCGGTGGTCTTCTTGCATCGTGGCGAGGTGGCGCGCGTAATCGGCATTGTGCCGCGCCCCGGCCTCCGTCGCGGCACCGTTGATCTTGCCGCAGGGGTCGAAGGCCTCGCGGGGCAGGTCGAACTCTTCGGCCATGCGTGAGGCGAAGGCGATGGCGCGGCGATTGTCGGCGGTCGTGGCGCGGTCGCGCGCGATCTGTCCGGCGTAATCGGAACTGCTGAGGTCATGCGGCAGGTCGATCATGAAGCCCGAATTGCGCCCCGCCGGCCCGTCACCGATGCGGGTGGCGTCCAGGAGCGTGATGCGGTCGCCGGGGTGCAGCTCTGCCAGTCGCCGCGCCGCTGCCAGCCCGGCAAACCCGGCGCCGATCACCAGCCAGTCCGCCGTCTGCGCCCCGTCCAACGGTTGCGGCGGGCGCGGATCGGGCAGCAGGCGGTTCCACGCCGCCGGGCCGGGATCGACGGGCGGACGGATCATGGCAGCGGCAGTTGCGCGGTGCGCCCGCCGTCGATCGTGTAGACCTGTCCCGTGACGAACCGCGCATCATCAGAGGCAAGCCAGCAGATCAGTTCCGCCACCTCGTCCGGCGCTCCCGTCCGGCGCAGCGGGTGCACATCGAGAATTTTCGTACGAAAATTCTCGGCGTCCGGCTGGGAGGCGATGAAATCCTCGTTGAGCGGCGTGTCGATCCAGCCCGGTGCCACCGCGTTGCAGCGCACGCCGTCCGGCCCGTGATCCACCGCCACCGCGCGGGTCAGGCCGTGCAGGCCCGCCTTGGATGCGCCATAGGCGGGGTGGCGGGGATTGTTGCCCAGCCCCTCGATACTGCCGACGTTCACGATGGCACCTTTGGAACGTTTCAACAGCGGCATCGCGTGGCGCGTGAACAGGAACGGGACGGTCAGGTTGAGGTGCAGTTGCGCGTGCCAGTCGTCGAGCGATGTTTCCTCGACCGTGCCTTCGCGCATCATGCCGGCGCAGTTGACCAGGATGTGCAGATCGGTCCCGAGCGCCTGCACGAAATTGATGACCTTGCGCGGTGCGTCGGGGTCCATCAGGTCGGCCTCTATATCCTCGAACCCGGCATTGCGGCGTTGCGCGGTGAAGACCCGTGCGCCCCGTGCCGCCAGCATCCGCGCCGTGGCCGCCCCCATGCCGGAGGACGCACCCGTCACCAGCGCCGTCTTCCCCTCGAATCTCATGTCACCGGCTTCCCGCCATTCACCTCGACCAGCGCGCCGCACATGTACCGCGCGGCGTCCGAGCACAGGAACGCCACCACGTCGGCGATGTCTTCGGGCTGCGCGATGCGGCCCAGCGGGACCGAGGCATCCAGATCGGCAATTGCGGTGTCGGGGTTGAGGCCCCGCGTGGTGAAGCCGGTGCGCAGCATCGGCGTGTCGACCTCGTTCGGGCAGACGGCGTTCACCCGGATGCCCTGATGCGCATGGTCGCGGCCAAGGCATTGGGTCAGCGAGGCCACGGCGGCCTTGGTCATGATGTAGACGGGATGGTTCGGCCCCGGATGCACGCCCCAACAGGACGCGGTGTTCACGATGGTCCCGCCACCCTGCGCCGCCATGATCGGGATCGCCGCGCGGCACAGGCGAAAGGGCGCTTCGACGTTGATGGCAAGCGAACGGCGCAGGTCGTCGTCCGTCGCCTCGGTGATCTGGCCGCGCGTGATGATGCCCGCGTTGTTGCAAAGGATATCGAGCCGCCCGTGCGCGTCGGCCACCCGTACGGGCAGCGCATCGCAGAAGGCGGCGTCCATCAGGTCGCCGTCGAAATCGCTGCCGGCGCGGTCGGTTGTGGCGACCGTCGCCCCCTCCGCGCGCAAGACGGCGACGATGGCCTTGCCGATCCCGCCGGAGGCCCCGGTGACCAGTGCGACCTGCCCCGCGAACCGCACCGCTCAATACTCCTGGTTCAGTGCATCGGCGGCGGGGATTTCCCGCTCGCGCCGGGCGATGTAGTCGCGCAGGGCCTCGTCGACGCCTTCGTCGAGCTTGGGCTCTTCATAGGCCGCCAGCAGGTCCTTGGCGCGGTTCAGTGCGCGGCCCGTGATCTCCACCGAGCCTTCGGCCATCCATTGCTCGATCGAGTTGTTGTCGAACATCTCGGGCATGAAGAACGCGCGCTGGAAGTTTTCCAGCGTATGGGGGTGGCCGAGGTAATGGCCGCCGGGGCCGATGTCGGCGACAGCCGCCAGAGCCTCGTCGAAATCGTCCCAGCGCACGCCTTCGGCCATGCGGTAGCCCATCGCGCACATTTCGGCATCGACGATGAACTTGGCGGTGGAGCAATGCATCCCCGCCTCGTTCCAGCCCGCCGAGTGCCACATGTAGTTGGCCCCGGCCATCAGCACCGCGTTCAGCGTCATGGCGCTTTCATACCCCGCCTGCGCATCAAACGTCTTGGCCCCACCCAGCGTGTTTGAGGTGCGCCACGGCACGCCGTAGTAGCGCGCCATCTGGCCGATCATGAAGTTCATCAGGCTGATCTCGGGCGTGCCCGCCATCGGTGCGCCGGACTTCATGGAAACCGTCGACAGGTAGTGACCGTAGATCGCCGGTGCGCCCTTGCGGATCACCTGCGTGTAGGCGAGCGCCGACAGCGCTTCGGCATTCAGCTGCGCCACCGTGGGCGCGACCGAGGCGGGTGTATTGGCGCCGCCCAGCACGAAGGGAGAGCACAGGACCGGCTGGTTCCGGCGGCAGAAGGCCCGCATCGCGCCCAGCATGGTCTCATCCCAAACGAGCGGCGAGTTGCCGTTGCAGTTGCCGGTCACGACCGGGTGGGTGTCGATGAAATCCGCGCCGAACAGGATATCGCACATGTCCATCACGTCTTCGGCGTTCTTGGGCGAGGTCGTCATGCCCATGAACGTCTTGTCGGAATGTTTCATCGACGAATAGGTGATCCGCAGGTGCCGCTGGCTGATCGGGTGGTCGTAGGGTTCGACGATGTGGTGCGCGGACGAGTGCATCGCGGGCAGCATGTGCGCCAGCTTGTGGAACATCGCGAGGTCGTCGAGCGTGGGGTTGCGGCGTTCGTCCTCCAGATCGCGCAGGTAGGGCGCGCCGGTCATGGGGATGAACATGCCGTGGTCGCGCCCGAACGGCAGGCTCTTGCCGGGATCGCGGGCGTGGTAGGTGAAAGTTTCGGGGATCGTGGCGATCAGTTCTCGGACGTGATGACGGTCGAGGTAGACCATCTCGCCCTCGACCTTGGCGCCTGCCTTTTTCCAGTCGGCCAACGCGATCTCGTCCCGGAACTGCACGCCCACGTTTTCGAGGATGTGCATGGAGGCCGCGTCGATCTTCTCGACCTGCTCGGGCGTCATCGGTTCGGTCAAGGGCAGCTTGCGGTGAAGCGCGGGCAGCATGGTGGTGTCGAACGCCACCCGGTTCGCCTTGCGCGCGCCGCGCCCGCGACGAACGGTGCCTACCGCTTCGACGCTCATTGCGTGTGTCCCTGAAGGCGCGTCGGCTGGCAAGCAGCCGACCTACGGGGGTGCGGTGTAGGTCGGCTGCTTGCCAGCCGACGCGCCTTATCCAACATTGTCGCCATCCTTCGGATCGCTCAAGTCGATCCAGATCGTCTTGAGCTCGGTATACTGGTCATGCGCATGCATCCCGTTGTCGCGCCCGCCGAAACCGGATTGCTTGTAGCCGCCGAAGGGCGTCGCAAGGTTGCCTTCGCCATAGCAGTTGACCGTGACCGTGCCTGCCCGGATGTCCCGTGCGGCCCGCAGGGCGGTGCGGGCATGGGATGTGAAGACCGAGGCGGTGAGGCCGTAGGACGTGTCGTTCGCCACCGCGATGGCCTCGTCAGTCGAGGCGACGGTGATGACGGACAGGATGGGGCCGAAGATCTCGTCGGTCGCCTTGGGATCGTCCTTGTCGACTTCGTAGACCTTGGGCGTGATGAAGGGGCCGTCGGGTTTGTCACCCTTCGCCAGATAGCCTACGACTTTCTTGCAATGCGCCGCGTCGATCAGCGCGCCGAGGTGGTTCGCGGGGTCGAGCGGGTCGCCCGTTTTCCAGTCGCGCAGCCGCGCCTCGATCCGCTCCATCAGGGGGGCTTTCACCGCCTTGTGCACGATCAGCCGGGACGCGGCTGAGCAGTTCTCTCCCATGTTCCAGAAGGCGGCGTTCACCACGTGCTCGGCCACGTGGTCGAGGTTCTCGGCATCTTCCAGCACCACCGCCGGGTTCTTGCCACCGCATTCCAGCGTGACCTTCTTCAGGTTCGACTCGCCCGCGTAGGTCAGGAAGCGTTTGCCCGTCTCGGTCGAGCCGGTGAAGGTTACCATGTCGACATGCATGTGCCTCCCGAGAGGTTCGCCAACCGATGGTCCGTCCCCCGGCAGGACCTGAAGAACCCCGCGCGGGACGCCTGCCATATGCGCCAGTTCCGCGATGCGCAGGGCGGTCATCGAGGTCTGTTCGGCGGGCTTCACGATGACCGAGCACCCGGCGGCCAGCGCGGGCCCGATCTTCCATGCCAGCATTAAGAGCGGGAAATTCCACGGCAGCACGGCGGCCACCACGCCGATGGGTTCGCGCACCACCAGCGCCATCGCATCGTCGCCGGCGGGGGCGGTCTGGTCATAGATCTTGTCGGCGGTCTCGGCGTGCCATTTGAGGCAGGCCATCGCCTCGGGCAGGTCGATCCCTTCGCAGTCGCGGATGGGTTTGCCGGAATCGAGGCTCTCCATCACCGCCAGTTCGTGCCGGCGGCGGGTCATATATTTGACCAGCTTGATCAGCACCTCCTTGCGGTGGCCGGGATCGGCGCGGGACCAATGCCCCTGGTCGAAGGCCTCGCGCGCTTTGAGCACGGCAAGGTCAACGTCCTCCGGTCCGGCGGTCGCGATCGTCGCCAGCCTTTCCCCGGTGGCGGGGTTCAGAGTATCCATCGCGGGGCCGGACCCGGCGCGGAACTTGCCGTCGATGAACGGTGTGCGCGGCAGGTCCAGATCGGCGGCGATGGCGGCGTATTCGGCGCGGGTGAGGAGATCGGTCATTGGGCGGCTCCTTCGATGGCCCTAAGCGTGGTGTTCATCGTGCGGATGACCTCTTCCAATTCGCGGCGGGCGTCCTTGTTGAGCGGTTGCAGCGGTTTGCGTGGCGGGCCTGCATTGATGCCGCGCGTGGTGAGGCCGTGCTTGATGCACTGGACGAAGGCCCCGCCCTGTTCGAGCACGCGCATCAGGGGCAGCATTGCGGACATGATGGCGCGGCCCTTGGTGAAATCGCCTTCGACCGCGCAGGCGCGATAGAGCGCAATATGCGCCTCGGGCGCGAAGTTCGACCCGGCGCACACCCAACTGCGCGCGCCCCATGCGAAGAATTCCAGCGCCTGGTCGTCCATGCCGCATGACAGGCCGATATGGGGATAATCCCGCGCCAGCATGTGAAGGCGGTTGATGTCGCCCGAGCTTTCCTTGATCGCGCGGAAATTGGGGGAGCGTCCCAGACGGTCGAGACATTCCTCGTCCATGTCCACAGACATGCGGCCGGGGTAGTTATACAGCATCGCGGGCAGGTTCGCGGCGCGGTCGATGGCGAGCGCGTGCAGGGCGATTTCGCGGCCCGTCGGGTAGGCATAGGGCGGCGTGGCGATCAGCAGCGCGTCGGCCCCGACCTTCACCGCCTCTTGCGCGTACATCACCGAATCCTCGGTGCGGATCGCCCCGGTGCCGACGATCATCGGCACGCGGCCCCCGATCAGCGCCTTGACCCGGCCCATCATGTTGATCCGCTCTTCCGGCGATTGCGCGTAATACTCGCCCGTCGTGCCCGCAACGATGATCCCGTGCACGCCCGCGCCGATCAGCAACTCGACCGTGTCGGCCAAGGCACCCTCGTTCAGCGTGAAATCCGCGTGGTAGGGCGTGACGAGCGGCGTGTAGATGCCCTCAAACTGCATGGCTTTTGTCCTTGAAGGGGATGACGTCCACCGGAAGGGGATCGGGGCGCACGAAGCGTTCCAGCCGGTCGCGCGACAGGTCCCAGTGCTGCAGCGTCAGGTCGGTGACCAGCGCGGGTTCCTGCGCCTCGATGGCCGAGATCATGGCGTCGTGCTGGTCGCCCGCCTTGACCACCAGCACCTGTTCGGCGGGCGAGGCCGGGCGATAGAAAGTCTGGCTGAGGCGGGTGTGGTCGATCAGCAACCGCGCGAGCGCCGCCGTGAGATACGGGTTGTGCGCCATTTCCCCGATCACCGCGTGGAACTGGTGGTTGGCCGCGGCCGTCGCCCCCGGATCGCGCGCAGCCACGCCATTGCGGAACGCGGTTTGCGCGGATTTGAGGTGGTCGAGTTGTTCCGGCGTCCGGTTCTCGGCCGCGAGGCGACCGATATTGGCATAAACCATCGGCGCAGTCTGGAAGAACGTGCGCATCGCGACGACGTTCATCGGCGCGACCTTGGCGCCCCGGTTCGGTTTCAGCGTGACATATCCGTCCCCGGCCAGCCGTTGCAGCACCTCGCGCAGGGGCGTGCGGGACAATCCGTAGCGGTCGGCAAGCGACACTTCGTCAAGGTCGGCCCCCGGCTCCAGATCGCACATCAGGATCCGGTGGCGGAGGTTTTCGAGGCAGAGGTCCTTGGCAGGGCGGGGCATCACGATTCGCACATGTTGTGCGCAAAGTGTATACAAAAGTCATGCGACAGCAAATACCTTGTCCCCTGCCAGCAGCGACAGCGAGTGGCCGCGCGTCAGTTGCCGTTGGTGTCGTCGGAGAATTCAGCAGGCTTGAACCGCAGGCGGAACTCGTAGTGATCCGGAGTATCCGAAACCTCGCTTGTGCCTTCGAGTTGAACGATGAAGGCCGCCATCAGGCGCGTGCCAAGCCCGGTGGCATCGGCGTCATCCCCGTTCCCTTCTTCCGGCAGGGCCATTTTGCCGGGTGACCGCGAATTCCGCACCCACAGGTTCAGCATGCCGTCGGCATCGCAGAACAGCCGGACGCGGACCTCTGGCTGTTTGCCATCGTCGGCAGCCGTGTATTTCCACGCATTGGTCAGCGCCTCGGCCAGCAGCATCGACAGGGGAACGGCCTGGTCGGGGTACAGCATGGCGCTTTGCAGGTCGGTATGCACGCGCGGGGCGACATCCGTACGTCCGGCGATCAGGTCCATCTGGTTGACCATGTTGTCGACCAGCTGGGCCGCGTCGACCTTGGTGAGGTCCGGCGTCGAGTAGAGGCTTTGGTGTATCGTTGCCAAGCCGCGCACGCGCCGTTGCAATTGCGACAGGACGCGTTTGGCCTCGGGCGTTTCGACCTGTCGCAACTGCATGTTGGTGATCGACGCGATCAGTTGCAGGTTGTTCTTCACGCGGTGATGGACCTCGCGCAGCAGGACCGTCTTGTCATGCAGGTCGGCCTCGCGGCGCTGTTCGGAATCGGTGAGGATCGCGACCATGCGATTGAACGCGCGCGCCGTCTGCGCCAGCTCCTCCGGCGGGTTTTTCAGCTTGAGCGGTGGGGCCCCGCGTTCGCCCAACGCAAACCGCCGCATCGCGTCGCGCAGCGTGTGGATGTGACGGATGACGAGGTTGTGCATGCCCAGCCATGCCACGGCGATCCCGACAAGCCACATGAGCAGCGGAAAGGCGAGGGGCGCGCTGGCATTGATCGAGCGCGCGCCGGGTTGCGACGCGTTGATGGGCCAGCTTCCGATCGCGTGGACCCGGCCTTCGAAGACGGGGATGACCGCGTATTTACGCCGCTCGCCGCCGGTGCTCATCGCATCGAAGACCTTGCCGTGGCGGGCAAAGATATCTTCCGGGCTCAGGTTTCGGGGCAAAAACCCGGAGGCGTTGGATGCCCCGCCCGACGCGGTGAGGATGTCACCGCGCGCGTTGATCGTGGCGACGTGGAAATCGCCGAATAGGCTCGCTTCGGGCAGAAGGTAATCTGCGAGCGTGTGGGGGATCGAGATCGAGATGTAGCCCTGGAACCCCTCGTCGGTATTGACAGGCTGGCTGGCGATCAGCACAGGGGCGCCCGTGACGGCCCCGCGCGGGTTGGCCTGCAGCTGGATCGAGGGGTCCTCACTTGCCGCCTCCCAATCGGGGCTGGTCGAGAAATCGACGGCATCCCCTCGCGAGGCACATTCCATGACGCCATCGGGGCCGATGTAACCGGCAAAGACGAATTTCGGATGACCTTCGACGAATTCCCGCATCACGCTGCGGCAGGTTTCGGGATCGTCCCGCGTGGACAGCACCGCGGCGCCGAGTGCCTGCGCCGCGCCGTAAGCCTCTTGCAACAACTCCCTTTCGTTGCGCACGGCGCGCTGCGTCTCGGCCAGAAGAGCAGTGCGCGACAGTGTTTCCGCCTCGTTCACGACGGCCTGTGTCTGGTAGAGTGAGATCAGGGCAAGAGGGAACAGGGCAAACGTCAACAACCCCAGGAGCCGGGCTGTCAGACTTCGCACTCGGTCGGATCCCTCCTGCGCCATGAACCGAGGTCAGGCAGGCGCACTGTTGACAATAGACTGTGTCACCTGGTCCGTCATCTCGATTGCATCGTCTTCGTCGAGGTGCATGAGTTCGGCCAGACGCGCACGGGCGCGGTTTACGCGGCTCTTGACGGTTCCCACGGCGACGCCCGTCATCTCGGCGGCATCCTCGTAAGAAAACCCTTCCGCCCCGACAAGCACCAGCGCCTCGCGCTGTTCGTCGTTCAGTTGCGCGAAGGCGGTTTCGAAATCGCGCATTTGCAGCAACCCGTCATGCGCCGGTTTCTCTGCCAGCTTGCTGGCCATCGTGTTGTCGACGTCGGGCACTTCGCGTTTCCGCTTGCGCAGCATCGAGTAGTAGGTGTTGCGCAGGATCGTGAACAACCATGCACGCATGTTCGTCCCGACCTGGAACTTTTCGATGTTGGTCCACGCCTTCACAAGCGTGTCCTGCACAAGGTCATCTGCGGTTGCGGAATTGCGCGTCAGCGACATCGCGAAGGCCCGCATCGCGGGGAGGTGGGTGACAAGCTCGTCACGCGGATCCGCGGGCTTCATTGGCTGTTACCGTCGTTTGACTGCGAAGCCTTGAGTTGTTCGAGAAGCTGCGCAAACCGGTCCGGTAATTCGCTGTTTGCAACTTCGCCGTACACGCGCCGGAGGTTCTCGTCGATCTGGCGCTGCACGCTTGATTGTTTTTCAGGTTGCTTCATGTCGTCGACTGCATCCAGTTTGCACATGCGTTAAATTTCTGGAACCGAACGCCCCTGCCGGCGTTTGGTTCCCGTCGTGACACGAAATAATGGGCGAAAAAAATATGACAGCCATGGCCAAGGGTGACTTCACTGCTGAAATCGCCAAGATGTTGCCTTACCTCCGCAGGTACGCGCGGGCGTTGACAGGGTCGCAGAGTTCCGGGGACCAGTACGCCGTCGCCACGTTGGAAGCGATCCTTGCGGACGGAAATATCTTTGATCGTCAACTGGATACGCGGACTGCGTTGTTCAAGGTGTTCCATTCGATCTGGACGTCGACCGGCGCTCCGATCGGGTCGGAAACGGAGGATGGAAACGGTGTCGAGAGCCAGGCGCAAAAGCACCTGTCGCGCCTGACGCAAAATACGCGCGAAGCGCTTTTGCTTCACACGATCGAGGAACTGACGATGTCCCAGATCGCGGAAGTGATGAAAATTACCGCGGACGAGGCCGAGAGCCTTGTCGACATCGCCTACCGCGAAATGGGGCAGGCCTTGTCGGGTCGCGTCATGATCATCGAGGACGAGGCGATCATCGCGGTCGACCTCGAAGCCATCGTCGCCGAGATGGGGCACCAGATCACCGGGGTGGCCCGGACGGCGGACGCGGCGCGCGACCTGGCCCGCAAGGAAAAGCCCGATCTGATCCTGTCGGACATCCACCTTGCCGACAATTCGTCCGGCATCGACGCGGTCAACGATATCCTCGGCGACTTGGGTGACATGCCGGTGATCTTCATCACCGCCTATCCCGAACGGCTGCTGACCGGCGAAGGGCCGGAGCCGGCTTTCCTCATTTCGAAACCCTATGCGCCCGAGCAGGTGCGTTCGGCGGTGTCGCAGGCGATGTTCTTTGCCTCGACCGAGACGTTGAAAGTGTGATGTACCACGACGAGCAGGCCCGGTCAGGGCCTGCTCGTCATGTCTTCGAGTTTTCCTTGGATGTTTTCGGCGGGCATGGTTGCCCGCAGGGAGCGGATTTTCGGGTCGCCAATCCCCTGTCCCCAGAGGTATTCGATTTTCACGACCCGACCGGTTGATTTGCTGTCACTGATCGCGGCGCGAGATACTGGCGGCGAAAGCGATAACAAAAAGCAGGAAAAACAATCCGAAAAGGATTTGCGCTACACCTGCCGACGCAACGGCCATTCCGGAAAATCCGAAAAAACCGGCTACCAGTGCCACGACCAGGAAGAGAATTGCCCATGCAGTCATGGCGTTCCTTTCCTTGGCTGTCACGCTATCCGAACGCCCGTTGACTGTCTTTGGTTCCTGACAGTTTTCGAGGGAACCAACAGGTTCATCAGAGCGTTTAAAATCCGACATGACACTCTGGAAAGGAGGGCGTTTTCCGAACTCCCGATGACGCGCGAAACGCGCCATCGGCCAGCAACCGGTTTCGTCCGTAAGGTGCAATAATGCCGAGATTTTTCGTTGAATATGTCAGATCTTCACGACCCTCCCGAGAGAGGGAACTCGTGGACGTGCTCGCCAGCCGTGGCTTGATGTTCGCCGGCGCGACGCTCGTGCTCGCGGCGCCGATTTTCGGGCTGGTTGCGATGGGCGTATGTCTTGCCGTGGCGACGGCTTTCGCGGCGCAATCGTGGTCGCACCGCGTGCGCTTTCGGGATCAGAGCGCGTCGAGAATTTTCGCCACGTCTTCGTCAGTGAAGGGCCGGGTCAGTACGGCTGCATCCGGCTGACTACCCTGCGGACCGTCGATCAAGATGACCTGCACAGAATTGGAACGGGCCCAGTACCGAAATGCCTCGAATTGCGGATTGCTGCGTGTCAGCCCAAGGAAAAGCGCAAAGGGCAACCGCCCTTCATGGATGCCGTCCGGCCACAAGGCCCCGGCCTGCATTTTCAGTCGCGCCATGTCCGCGCCGCGCTGGGCGGCAACCATGTCCGCAAGGTCCACCGCCTCAACTTCGTTTTCGGTCGCTATCGCGAAAATGGGATCGAACACGAAATCGCGCCCCCCGTGGCTAGCAGAAGCACCAGCCTAACGGCAGCTCGCGGGTCGTGCATTTAACTATGACATACGAAAGGCACTAAAATGCCGATAAACTGCAAAAACTGTCCCCTCCGTCGTCACGAACTGTTCGCGACCATGTCTTCGGACGATGTCGCCTTCATGCAGGACATGAAGCAGGGCGAGCAGCATGTGGCTCCCGGCACGGTCGTATTTTCACAGGGCGACAAGCCCGATCACCTCTACACGGTGCTTGAAGGCAAGGGGTTGCGTCACAAGACCTTGCCAGACGGGCGCCGGCAGGTGGTGAACTTCGTCATGCCGGGCGACTTCATCGGGTTGCAGGCGGGCGTGATGGGCGAAATGCGCCACGCGGTCGAAGCGACGACGGCGATGACGCTGTGCATCTTCAACCGGTCCGACCTGTGGAAGGTGTTCCAGAACAACCCGTCCCGCGCCTATGACCTGACCTACCTGGCGGCGATCGAGGAGCATCTGCTTGGCGATGCGCTGTCGCGGATGGGGCAGCATGGCGCGCGGGAGCGGGTCGCATGGAGCCTTCACCGTCTGTACCGGCGTGACGTGGCCATCGGCGCGGTCGCCGGTGACGGGTCGATCTCGTTGCCCTTCCGGCAGCAGGACCTCGCCGACGCGCTTGGGCTGTCGCTGGTGCATACGAACAAGACGCTGGCGCAGCTGAAGGCAGAGAATGTCGCGCGGTGGGAGCGCCGCCGCCTTTTTGTTCATCAACCCGAGACGCTGGCACAGATCGGTCTGGTGGAGCAGCTCCAGCCCGAAACCCGGCCCTTGATGTAAGGATAGTGTGATATGGCGAATATTCCGGCCGACGACCAGGAACTGACACGCGAGTTTTCCGAGCGGGAGGCGGTCGAACAGGCGACTGGCCTGTCCGCGCGGCTCGTTTTCGAAACGATCCGGCGCGAAGGCGAGGAGGAGCTGCGGCGGCCCGCGCTGTCGCTGTTCTGGTCGGGCGTGGCGGCGGGCATCCTCATCAGCTTTTCGGTTCTCGCCGAAGCGGCCCTGCGCATCTCGCTGCCGGACGTCCCGTGGCGGCATATAGTCGAGAATTTCGGCTACTCGATGGGGTTCCTGTTGGTCATCCTTGGCCGGATGCAGCTTTTCACCGAGAACACCATCACGACGGTGGTGCCGACGGTGATCGACCCGCGCGGGTGCATCACCTGCCTACTGCAGCTTTGGGGCATCGTGCTGGTCGCGAACGTGATCGGCGCCTTCGCGATTGCGACCTTCCTTGCCCACACACCAGTTCTGTCACCGGAGCTGAGCGACGCGGTCACGGCGCTGTCGGTTCACGCCACGCACATGGAGCCGCTGGTCGGCTTCGTGCGCGGTATCCCCGCCGGCATCCTGATCGCGGCGCTGGTCTGGATGCTGCCATCGGCGCAGGGCGGGCAGGTCGCGCTTATCGTCCTGTTCACCTGGCTGATCGCGCTGGGCGATTTCACCCATATCATCGCCGGATCGGTCGAAATGGCGTTCCTGCTGGTGACCGGGGACCTTTCCATCGCCCGCGCGACCTTCGGGTTCTTCATCCCGGTACTCGCGGGCAACGTGGTGGGCGGCACGCTTGTCTTCACCATGCTGACCTGGGCGCAGGTCAGGCACGAGATGTCGGAAGAGTGACACACGAAAAAGGCCGGTCAGTGACCGGCCTTTTTGCTTGAATGAATGTGGGACGGCGCGGCGTCAGTTGGTTTCGATGACCACGCCGGGTGCGACCTGTTCGGTTTCGCTGCCGCCTTCGACGGGCGTGGTTCCGCGTTCGGCCAGGATCAGCACGTAGCCGAGGTAAAGCACGCCGACAAAGAGCAGGCAGGCCGCGATCCCCGCCAGCGGGCCGATATGGCGGCGGGTTTGCTTCTCGATGTTCGTGTTGGATGCAGACATTGCAGCCTCCTTTCGCAAATACGTCGTGGGATAAACGCGAAATGCAGCGGATCGTTCCCAGAAAGGCGCCAATCGATGCGGACCGCACTGTGCAAAACGCAGCCGAAAAAGCTGTCGTCACGTCATCTCGACAGTTGAAAACGCATGTCTCTTGCCCCACGCTGGCCCGCGACAGACGGAGGGAGACGAACATGCGGACACGCGCAGCAGTGGCGCTGGAAGCGGGCAAACCGCTCGAAGTGATGGAGGTGAACCTCGACGGCCCCAAGGAGGGCGAGGTCCTGGTCGAGATCAAGGCGACCGGCATTTGCCATACCGACGAATTCACCCTGTCGGGCGCAGACCCCGAGGGGATGTTCCCCGCGATCCTTGGCCATGAAGGCGCGGGCGTCGTGGTGGAATGCGGGCCGGGCGTGACGTCGCTGAAACCCGGCGATCACGTGATCCCGCTTTACACGCCGGAATGCCGTGAGTGCGAATACTGCCTGCACCCCAAGACCAACCTGTGCCAGGCGATCCGTTCGACGCAGGGGCAGGGGGTGATGCCGGACGGAACCTCGCGGTTCTCGATGCTCGATGGTACGCCGATCCTGCACTACATGGGCTGTTCGACCTTTTCGAACCACACGGTTCTGCCGGAAATCGCGCTGGCCAAGGTCCGCGAGGACGCGCCGTTCGACAAGATCTGCTATATCGGCTGCGGCGTGACGACGGGCATCGGCGCGGTCATCAACACCGCCAAGGTCGAAATCGGCAGCCGCGCCATCGTGTTCGGCCTTGGCGGGATCGGCCTGAACGTGATCCAGGGCCTGCGCCTTGCGGGCGCGGACCAGATCGTGGGCGTCGACCTGAACCCCGACAAGGTCAAGATGGCCACGCATTTCGGCATGACCGACTTCGTGAATCCGTCCGAGGTGGACGGCGACCTTGTCGCGCACCTTGTCGATCTGACGAAAGGCGGCGCGGATTACACGTTCGACGCCACCGGCAACGTGCAGGTCATGCGCGCGGCGCTGGAATCGGCGCACAAGGGCTGGGGCGAGTCGATCATCATCGGCGTGGCACCCGCCGGGGCGGAGATCTCGACGCGGCCCTTCCAGCTGGTCACCGGCCGCGTCTGGCGCGGCACGGCCTTTGGTGGCGCACGTGGGCGGACGGACGTGCCGCAGATCGTCGACTGGTACATGGATGGCAAGATCGAGATCGACCCGATGATCACGCATACCCTGTCGCTCGACAACATCAACGAGGGCTTCGACCTGATGCACGAAGGCAAGTCCATCCGTTCGGTGGTGGTTTACTGACGGAACTTGAGCAGGGCGGCGGGACCGCCCTGCCTCACCGCCGCTTGGCCTGCCGTTCGCGGTGCAGGGTATAAAGGCCGCTGACGATGATGATCGCGGCACCGATCCACGTCCAGATGTCGGGCAACTGGCCGAAGACGAGCCATCCCCATGTCGTGCCCCAGATCAGCAGCGTGTAGTGGATGGGGGCGAGGACGACCGCCTCTGCCAGTTCCAGCGCCCGGATGATCATGGTCTCTGCCACGCCCGCGAGGATGGCAAGCAGCGCGATGAGGGCGAAGGCCTGCCAGTTGCCCGGCGTTTGCCAAACGAACAGCATCGGGACGGTCAGCACGGCCGAGGCCGTGATCGCGGTATAGGCCACCGTCGTGCGGGTCGGGTCGGCGGAGCCGAGGACCCGCGACGCGATCTGCCGCAGCGCGAAGAACAGCGCCGCCAGAACCAGCAGGCCCGCCGCCGGGTGCAGCACGCCCATTCCCGGCCGGATGATGATGAGCGCCCCGAGGAAACCGATGGTCACCGCCGTCCAGCGCCGCAGGCCGACCTGCTCCTTCAGCAGGAGCGCGCCCAGCACGGTCACCATGAAGGGCGCAACGAAGGTGATCGCGACGGCATCCGCCAGCGGCACGTAGGCGACGGCATAGATGAACAACGTGGCCGACGCGGCGGCCAGCACGCCGCGGGTGATCTGCAAGCCGGGTGCCTTGGTCCGCAGCAGCGTCATGCCCTGCGCCGCCATCATGACCAGCACGCCCGCCAGCAGCCCAAGCTGCCGCATCCAGACGATCTGAAGCGGGTGGAACGTGTCGGTCAGGAACTTGGCCGTCGTGTCCACGATCGAGAACAGGAAGAACCCCAGCGCCATCGCGCCGATGCCCAACAGGCGCCTGCGGCGATGCGCGTCGCTGTCGTCGGCCAGCGCCGGGTCGGTCATGTGCTGCGGCATGTGCGGTCCTCTGTCTTCCGCGTAGCGCGGGCGGGCCGTGCTTGACCACCCGTTTGCGACATTCAAGGAAATCAACCAGCTTCCGCCGCCCCATTGCGCTTGGCCACCGCAAGGTTATGTTCCACCCAACCAGACATCATGAGGCCCCGGTAATGAGCGACGAGTCAAAGACACCCGAAGCAGCAAGTGACGATATCGAGAAGCGGTTCTTCAAATCGCGTAACGTGTTGATCACGGGCGGTATCGACGACAAGCTGGCGCAGAAAACGGTGCGCCACCTTCTGGCGCTGGCCGAAGATAGTGACGATCCGATCAACTTGTTCATCTCGTCCCCCGGCGGGCACGTTGAATCGGGTGACATGGTTCATGACATCATCAAGTTCATCAAACCGCGCGTGCGCTGCATCGGGTCGGGCTGGGTGGCGAGCGCCGGGGCACTGATTTTCGTGGGCGCGCCCAAGGAAGACCGCTACTGCCTGCCCAACACGCGCTTCCTGCTGCACCAGCCGTCGGGCGGGATCGGCGGCACGGCGTCCGACATGGCGATCCAGGCCGAACAGATCATCGCGATGCGCGACCGGTTCCACCGCATCTTCGCCGAGGCGACGGGCCAGACGCCCGAGAAGATCGCCGAGGACACGCAGCGCGATTTCTGGCTCACCACCGACGAGGCGATCGAATACGGCCTTCTGGGCAAGGTGATCCGGTCGGCGGACGAGCTTGGCTGACCTGACGATCCGCCCGGCCCGGTCGGGCGATTATCCTGCCATCGACAGGCTGATCTCTCCGGTCTTCGCGGCCGGTGAGACCTATGCCGTGGACCCCGGCATGACCGGTGCCGCCGCCGTCGGTTACTGGTTTTCGGGCGGGCGGCGTGTCTTCGTGGCCGAAGATGGCGGCGTGCTTGGCACCTACTACATCCGCCCCAATGGTGAGGGACATGCCGCGCATGTGTGCAATTGCGGCTACATCACGGGCGCAGAGGCCCGCGGGCGTGGCATCGCGACAGCGATGCTGCTGCATTCGCAGGACGAGGCCCGGCGTTTGGGCTACACTGCGATGCAGTTCAATTTCGTGCTTGCAACGAACGTGAAGGCGGTCGCGTTGTGGGAAAAGCACGGGTTCGACACCGTGGGCCGCCTGCCGGGCGCCTACATGCACCCTAACGCGGGGGCGACGGATGCCCTCGTTATGTTCAAGACGCTGACGAAAGACTGACATGCCAGACCGTTCCCGCCCGCTTTACGCCGTCCTGATCGACGCCGACAACATTCCCGCGAAATTCGCGGGCGCGATCCTGAAGGAGATCACGTCTCTCGGCGAACCGGCGCTGCGGCGGGTCTATGGCGACTGGTCGTCCGGGCGGCTGAATTCGTGGTCCAAGACGGTGCGCGACCTCGGCCTTGTGGCGCACCAGGAAACCGCGAACACGGTGGGCAAGAACGCGTCCGATATCGGTCTTGTCATCGACGCGATGGACATCCTGCACACGGGCCGTTTCGACGGCTTCGTGCTGGTGTCGTCCGACAGCGATTTCACCGCGCTGGCCAACCGGATCCGCGAACAGGGCATGGACGTGATCGGCATTGGCGAGGCCAAGGCCCCCGAAGCCCTGCGCAACGTGTGCAACAGGTTTATCCTGATCGAGAACATCGTCGACGAACCCGCGCCCAAGGGCAGCGGGTCAGACACCAAGGCCGAACCGTCGACCAAGCGCGACGTCAAGGACGCGATCCCGCTGATCCTGAACGCGATGGAACAGATCGAACAGGACGACGAATGGTACGCGCTTGGCCCGCTGGGCCAGTATATCCAGTCGGCCATCCCCGATTTCGACACGCGCACCTATGGCAAGCGCAAGCTGAGCGACCTGATCCAGTCCATCAAGCGGTTCGAGACGCGCAAGGATGGCAATCAACTGATGGTGAGACGCCGGGATTGAGGTTTCGCGTCACGCCAACCTAATGGTAGGTAGGCTACATGAGTACGCAGACGACACTCCTTGACCACGCCGAAACGCTGGCGCGCACACGCGGATACGACGCCTTCAGTTTCGCCGACCTCGCGCGGCACGCGAAGATCGCGAAACCCAGCGTGCACCACCATTTCCCGACCAAGGGATCGCTCGCCATCGCGCTGGTGACCCGCTACGCGGCCCGCGTCGCGGCCGAACTGGACGACATCGCCGGAACCGCGCCGACGCCCCGCGCCTGCCTTGAACGCTTCGTGGCGCTTTACCGCGACACGGGCCAAAACGGCCGGGCGCTGTGCCTGTGCGTGGCCTTCGGAACCAGCCGAGACAGTTTCGACGAGGACGTTCTGGAAGCGCTCGCCGCCTATCAATCGGGCGTTCTGGCGTGGTTGCGCGCGGCCTTTGCCGCACACGGCTGGTCGCAGGCGGAGGCCGAAGGGTGCCTTGCGCTCTGCGAAGGCGCGCAGGTGCTGGCGCGCACCGCGCGCGACATCGCCCTCTACGACGCGGCGACCGGGCCCTTCCTGAAACGGCTCGCGGAAACGGAGGAGTGACGGGATGCGGTTGAACGCGGATTTCTCGCAACGGGTCGTGTCGCGCCCATCCGACCGGGATTGGGTGTCGTCACCCGCGGCGGGCGTCGACCGGCAGATGCTGGACCGCATCGGCGACGAGGTGGCCCGCGCGACAACGCTTGTCCGGTTCGCGCCCGGTTCGGCCTTTGACGCGCACACCCATGGCGGGGGCGAGGAATTCCTCGTCGTCGACGGCACGTTCAGCGACGAAAGCGGGGATTTCCCGGCGGGCACCTATGTCCGCAACCCCATCGGCACGGCGCACGCGCCGCATACCGACGAGGGCTGCACGATCCTCGTGAAACTGCACCAGTTCGACGCGGACGACCGCGCGCATTTCCACGTCGACACGCGGCAGGCCCGGTTCGAGCCGACGGCAGATGCGGGTCGGACGGTGCTGCCACTCCACCGGCACGGGACCGAGAGGGTGGTGCTGGAACGCTGGGACCCCGGCACCGCGATCCCGGCGCACGTGCATGACGGCGGGGCAGAGGTTTTCGTCCTCGAAGGCCGGATGCAGGACGCGGACGGGACGTATCCGGCAGGCACGTGGCTGCGGCTGCCGCCGGGGTCGCGCCATGCCTCGCGGACGGAAGACGGCTGTCTGCTGTGGATCAAGACGGGCCACCTGACGAAAGAGGCGCTTTCGCGCTGGTCGAGCAGCGCGTGACGCCTCGCGTCCCGCGCGAAACGGGTTAGAATAGGCGCATGTCGGCCACCCGTACCATTGCGCTTTATCCCTGGTTCAAGTTCTTTCAGAACCTCATTTTCTGGCAGGCGATCTGGTTTCTCTACCTGCAGCAGGTGCTGACCCCGTCCGAGGCAATCCTGCTTTACGCGGTCTACGACATCTCGACCACCGCGCTGGAGGTGCCGTCGGGCTACCTGTCGGATCGCGTTGGGCGGCGGTTCACGCTGCTGGTGGCCGCAATCAGCGGTGCCGTCGGATCGGCCCTTCTGGCCGTTGGAGACAGTTTCGCGGCCTTCGCGGCGGCGCAGTTCATGCTTGGCGCGGCGGCGGCTTTTGCCTCGGGCACCGACAGCGCGATCCTGTACGAGTCGCTCGACGATGCGGGACGCAGCGACGAGGTGGAGCGGCAGGAGGTCCGCGCGTGGCGCTTCACCTTCGCGGCGCTTGCCGTGTCCGCGATCATCGGCGGCGTCATGGCGCGGGCAGCGCCGACCTTGCCCTTCACCGCCAGCGCACTGGCTTTCGTCGGGGCGATCTGGGTGGTCTGGCGCATGGCCGAGCCGCGCCGCGCCGTACAACGCTCTGCCGCCGACACGCGCCGCGCCCTTGTCCGGGCGCTTGTGCATCCCGCCTTGCGGTGGCTCTTCGCGCTGAGCGTGCTGATGTACGGGTTCAGCCACCTGCCCTTCGTGTTCGGCCAGCCCTTCATCCTCGAAGCGCTGGAAGGCGCGGGGCTGGGCAGCGAGGCGCCGATCGTCAGCGGGACTGTGACGGCAATCATGATGACGGTTTCGGTTGCGGCATCCGTGGTCGCCGTGCGCTTGCGGACGCGGCTGGGCCTGACACGGCTTCTGCTTCTGGCCTTCGGCCTTCAGATCGCCGTGGCGGCGGTGCTGGCGGCGACGAATTCGATCATCGCCATCGCCATCCTGTTCCTGCGCATGGTGCCGGACAGCCTGTCACGCCCGTTCCTTCTGGCCCGCGTGCAACCGCTGCTGCAATCGGCAAGCCGGGCGACCTACCTGTCGTTGCAGGGGTTCTTCGGACGGCTGTTTTTCGCGGCGTCGCTGCTGGTGGCATCGACCGGCGCGCAGACGGCGAATACGCTCGCATGGGAGGAGATCCGCGTGATCCTTGGCGGCTACGTGCTGGCCGGGCTGGTGTGCTGGATCACGCTGGCGCTGACCGCGCGCGGTGCGCGCCTTGATCCTGTTCAGACGCCGTAGCGGGCAAGGAACGTGTCGACCGCACCGTCGACGATGCGGGTGATTTCATCTGCTGCGAATTCGCGCTGGATGCCGAAGACCTTCTTGGTCCACAGGTCCGCCTTGCACAATTCGGCGAACTGGTCGGCGGCGAGACCGGGATCATCCATCCGCAACTCGCCACGCTCCATCGCGCCGTTGAAATAGTGGATCATCACGTCGCGGATCAGCATCGGGCCGGACTTGTAGAAGGCCTGCCCGATCTCCGGGAACCGGTCGCTTTCCGCCACGCAGATGCGAAAGATCTGGCCGCCCAGTTGCGACAGGATGAAGGACAGGAAATGCTTGCCCGTCCGCGTCAGGACCTCGCGCGGGGGCGCGGTCATGTCGATGTCGCTGATGCCCTTTTCGGCCTGCAGCGCGCATTCGGTCGTCGCGACCTCGATGAACAACAGGCGCTTGTCGGGGAAATAGCTGTAAAGCGTCGCCTTGCTGACGCCGGCGGCGCGCGCGATGTCGTCGACGCTTGCCCCCTCGAACCCGTCGGTCATGAAGACCCGCCGCGCACCCTCCAGCACGTCATCGTATTTACGACCCTTTCGGATCGTTGTGCTGGGTGCGTTCATGGATGTCCTCCACCGACAGGACCCGAGTATAGGTGTACCCGGGCCCTGCGGGCAAGCGTGCCGCCGGGGAACGGCGCGGCATCACTTGCCGGCTTCACCGGGCACGGGCAGGAGAATACCCGACTGGGTGGACAGGGTGCCGCCGGTTTCACCGGGGAAGGTCAGCAGCGGAAGATCGGTCATGTAAGAGCCTGCTGCGGCACTGAAGGCACCGGCGGCGGTCAGAATGGCGGCCAAGAGAAGCGGTTTCATCGGGCGATTCCTTTCCAGAAGTGAACTGATCTGTTCAGTTCAATCCATATCTAAACCGATCGGTTCAGATTGCAAGGAAAAAATGAACCGAACGGTTCAGTTATTGCCGTCGCGCCACGAGGAACAGCGTCGGTGCAAACCCGCCATAGGTGTGTTCCTCGATGATCGTGAACCCCGCACGCTCGATCCGCCGTTTCAGGCCGCCCGTTGTGAACCAGCGGATATAAGGCGCGCGCCCGAACACCTGCATCACCTTGATCAGCGGCCACATGATCGGCGACCGCGATGCCACGCAGGCGGATTTCGAGATGAAGACGCCGCCGGGTTTCAGCCCGTCATGGATAGCCGCAAGCGCGTCATCGATGTCCTTGACGAGGTGAAGCAGGTTGAAGCCGGCGATCGCGTCATACGGGCCGTCCGCGCAGGCCTCGGCAATGGTCGCGGTCCGGAACGTGACGTTCGTGACAGGCACCTCTGCCAGCCGTTCGTTGGCGATCTCGACCATGCCGGCGGCAAAATCCGTCGCCGTGACCTGCGCGACCGACCCGGCAAGGGCAAGCGCCGTGGGGCCGGTGCCGCAGCCAAGCTCCAGCAGGTGATCGCCCGGCGACAGGTGCGCGCGGGTGCGGGTGAGGGTGTCGTTGTAATTGTCGGGGTTCGAAATCGGGCTGGCCGCGTATTTGCGAGCGGCTTTTGTCCAGAATGCCGGAGCGGTGCTCATTTTTTGTGTCCATGATTGAGATGGCGCCTGTTTATCCCCGTATGGATTGCGCCGGAATTGCGGAATTCCGTGGATTTGGTATGCAATTTCGCATGAAACCTCCGGCCTTCGACTTCGACTGGAACCAGGCGCGCGCCTTTCTGGCGACGGCGGAAGAAGGGTCTTTGTCGGCGGCGTCGCGGGCGCTGGGCCTGACCCAGCCGACGCTTGGCCGACAGGTCGCGGCGTTCGAGGAGAAGCTGGGCGTCGCGCTGTTCGAAAGGGTGGGGCGGTCGCTTTCGCTGACGCCCACGGGCCGGGACCTCCTGCCGCATGTAAAGGCGATGGGTGCGGCGGCCGAAGAGCTGACGCTGACGGCGACAGGCCGCAGCCAGGCGATGACGGGCACCGTGGCGATCAGCGTGGTCGATGCCGTGGCCGTGACGCTGATGCCGCCCATCCTCGAACGCCTGCAGGCCGAGGCGCCGGGTCTGATCATCGACCTTGTCATCACCGACAGCCTGTCCGACCTGCGGCGGCGGGAGGCGGACATAGCCATCCGCCACGTCCGCCCCGAGGACCCGGACCTGATCGCGCGCAAGGTCCGGGAACGGAAGGCCGCGCTGTACGCCACGCCCGAGTTCCGGGACCGGCATGGCGGATTGCGCAGCGTGGCCGACCTCGCCGGCGTGCCGATCATCGCCTTCGACGACATCGACCGGATGATGTCGGATTTCGGCAATCTTGGCCTCGATCCCACGCCCGACCAGTTCCGGGTGATCGCCCGCAGCGGCGCGGTCGGATGGGACCTCGTGCGGCGCGGGTTCGGGGTTGGCGCGATGATCGACGACGTGGCCGAGCATTTCACCGATGTCGTGCCCGTCTGCGAAGACTTCACCCCGATCCCCGTGCCCTACTGGCTGACCGTGCACCGGGAGTTGCGCACATCGGCCCGCATCCGGCGCGTGTTCGACATACTGGCGGACGCGCTGGCGCCTTGACGGGCCTTGCGTCCGTGGTACCACCAAGGTCATGGCCGAGATATTCCTGAAGACGCTGCCGTTTTTCGCGCTGATCGGCCTTGGTTACGGCGCCGCGGCCAGCCGCTTTTTCGCCGAGGAAGCCACCGCGTGGCTGACCAAGTTCGTCTTCTACTTCGCCCTGCCCGCGATGATCTTCCGCTTCGCCGCCTCGCTGTCGCTGGGCGAGATCCTCGACTGGTCACTCGTCGCGGCGTACCTGTGGGGGACGCTGTTCGTCTACGGCTTGGCGACGCTGGTCGGACTGCTTCGCGGGCTTGACGTGGCGACCAACGCGGTCGAGGCGCAATGCGCCGTGATCGGCAACGTGGGCTTCCTGGGCCTGCCCATGCTGGCGCTGCTGCTCGGCGATGCCTCCATCGGGCCGAACCTCCTGGTGCTGGCGGTGGACCTGATCGTGTTCTCGTCGCTCATCGTGATCCTGATCTCCATCGGGAAGACCGGGCGGCTGGACCTGTCGATATTCCGCACCATCGGGCGCGGCCTGATCGAGAACCCGATGATCGTGTCCATCGTGCTGGGCCTTGGATTCGCCGCCCTGCCCATCGAGATGCCGGAGGTCGCCAACGAATTCCTCGTCACGCTGGGCAATGCCGCGACGCCCTGTGCGCTGTTTGCCATCGGGGCCTCGCTGGCCTCCAAATCGGCGGAACGGATTTCGATCGCTCTGTATATCTCGACCTTCAAGCTGGTGCTGCACCCGGCCTTCGTGGCCTTCGCCGCGCTCTACATCTTCGAGGTCGACGCCTTCGGCGCAGGCGTCATCATCTCGGCTGCCGCCCTGCCGGTTGCGGGCAACATCTTTATCCTCGCGCAGCATTACGGGGTTGCGCCGCAGCGGGTCAGCGCGGCAATCCTTGTGTCGACACTCATCAGCGTTTTGACCGTTTCGGGCGTGATCGCCTGGGCGGCGACGCTCAACTAGGGAGCGCCCATGCAGACGCAATCGGAAAACCGCTGTTTCGGCGGCACGCAAGGGGTCTACACGCACGCGTCAGAGGCCTGCGGCTGCGACATGACCTTTGGCCTGTTCCTGCCGGCCGAGGCGGCGGATGGCCCCGTGCCGGTGCTGTGGTACCTGTCCGGCCTGACCTGCACGCATGAAAACGCGATGGTGAAGGCGGGCGCGCAAGGCTGGGCGGCCGAGCAGGGAATCGCGCTGATCTTCCCCGACACCTCGCCGCGTGGCGAAGACGCGGCCGATGACGAGGCCTATGACCTGGGCAAGGGCGCGGGGTTCTACGTGAACGCGACCGAGGCGCCGTGGGCACCGCATTTCCGCATGTGGGACTACGTGGCCGAGGAACTGCCCGCGCTGGTCGGCGAAAACTTTGCGCTGGACATGGAGCGGCAGGCGATCACCGGCCATTCCATGGGCGGTCACGGCGCGCTGACGCTTGCCATGGGCCTGCCGGGGCGGTTCCGCTCGGTTTCGGCCTTCGCGCCGATCAGCAATCCCACCGCGTCGGACTGGGGGCGCAAACAGCTGAATGCCTACCTCGGCAAGGACGAAAGCACGTGGGCGCGGCACGACGCGAGCCTGCAAATGGCAGAGGTCGGATTCGACGGGCCGATCCTGTGCGACACCGGCACCGACGACCAGTTCATCGACCTGTTGCGCCCCGAGGCGTTGGCCGAAGCGGTGGCGAAACGCCGTCAGGAAGCCACCCTGCGCCTGCAGAAAGGGTACGATCACAGCTATTTCTTTGTCTCGACCTTCATGGAGGATCACGTGACCTTCCATGCCGAGGCGCTTTACGCGTGACGCTGTGGATCGACGCGGATGCCTGCCCGGTCAAGGGCGAGGCGGAACGCGTCGCGACGCGCCACAAGACGCGGATGAAGCTGGTGGCCAATGGCGGTCTGCGCCCGCCCGCGAACCCGTGGGTTGACCTCGTGATCGTCGCCGATGGTCTCGACAAGGCGGATGACCACATCGCCGAGAATTGCGGCCCCGGCGACGTCGTGGTGACGGCGGATGTGCCGCTGGCCGCGCGCTGCGTGGCGGCGGGCGCGGACGTCATCAACCATGACGGGGAGCGGTTCACCCCAGCCAATATCGGATCGAAGCTCGCCACCCGCGACCTGATGACCGAGGTGCGCGCCGCCAACCCGCTGGCGCAGGGCGGCGGCGGGCGCCCGTTCTCCAAGGCCGACCGGTCCCGTTTCCTGAACGCGCTGGAGCAGGCCATGCGGCGGGCGGCGCAGGTGGCTGGCTGACAAGCCGCGGGTCCTCCACGCCATGGCCGACGTCGCAAACGGGCCAGACGCCGCGGCGCGGTGCCGTCACACACGGGGCATGATCCCCGCATCCTCCAACCTGCGCGGCGCCGCAAGTGCATCGCTCGCCGTGATGTTCTTTGCGCTGGTCGACAGTTCGATCAAGTTCCTGAGCGACACCTACGCGCTGCACCAGGTCGTGCTGATCCGGTCGCTCGTGGCGCTTGCCCTGTTCCTGATCCTCATCATGCCGTTCTACGGCGGCTGGCAGGTGTTCCGCACCAAGCGACTGGCCCTGCATATCCTGCGCGGTGCCTGCGTCGTGTTCGCCAACCTCACTTTCTTTCTTGGACTGGCCGAGATCCCGCTGGCCGATGGCGTCGCGATCTTCTTCGTCTCGCCCCTGATCATCACGGTCATGTCGGTCCTGTTCCTGCGCGAAACGGTCGGGCCGTGGCGGTGGACCGCCGTGGGGTTGGGGCTTGCGGGCGTGCTTGTCATGGTTCGGCCCGGCACGACCGCGTTCCAGTCCGCCGCGTTGCTGCCGCTGGCCGCCGCGTTCGGTTACGCCATGCTGTCGGTCCTCACCCGCAAGATCGGGACGACGGAATCGGCGGCGACCATGTCGGCCTATATCCAGATCGTATTCATAGCGGTCTGCGCGGTGTCGGGGCTGATCCTGGGTGACGGTGCCTTTGCCGGCTCGACCCGCCCCGCTCTCGATTTCCTATTCCGCGCATGGCCCGCCCTCGATGCGGTGGACTGGTGGCTGTTCCTGCTGATCGGGGCGGGAAGCTGTTTCGGCGGGTTCCTGATCAGCCAGGCCTACAGGCTGGGCGAGGCCAATTTCGTGGCGCCGTTCGAATACGTGGCGATGCCGATTTCGGTTGTGACCGGCTTCCTGGTCTTCGGCGATCTGCCCGATCTGCTGGGCTGGTTCGGCATTACGCTGATCATCGGGGCGGGTCTTTTGCAGCTGTGGCGCGAGACGGTGAATGCCCGCAGGCTGGCCGCCGACGCACCCACCCTGCGCCGTGGTTGAACCGGCGCGCGCGGGCTGGGATAAGGAGGCAAAGGAGCCCTTTTCATGCACGTCACCGCCGTCGTTTTCGATATCGGCAACGTCCTCATCGATTGGCAGCCCGAACGCCACTACGACGCGGTGATCGGCGCGGACCGCCGCCGCGCCCTGTTCAACGCGATCGACCTGCACGACATGAACAACGACATCGACAAGGGCGCGGATTTCCACGCCCGCGTGGCCGAGGAAGCGGCGAGGCATCCGGCATGGCATGCCGAGGTCATGATGTGGCACGACGATTGGCTGAAGCTTGCAGGCCCGCCCATCCCGCGCTCGGTCCGGTTGCTGCGCGCCTTGCGGGCAAAGGGCGTGCCCTGCCTTGCCCTCAGCAATTTCGGGATCGGCACGTTCGAGATCGCCGAGGCCGAATGGCCGTTCCTGGCAGAGTTCGACCAGCGCTTCATCTCGGGGCACATGGCGCTGGTGAAACCCGACCCGCGGATCTACGCGGCGGTTGAAGAGGAAAGCGGGCACGCGCCGGGCGGCTTGCTCTTTGCCGACGACCGGGCCGAGAATGTCGCCGCCGCGCAGGCGCGCGGGTGGCAGACGCACCTGTTCGACGGTCCCGACGGGTTCGCGGCGCGACTGGTCGACGACGGGATTCTGAGCATGGCGGAGGCGGCATGAGCCTGCCGTTTATCTCTTTCGAGGACGCCGACCCGCTGCTGGACTGGAAGGCACTGGGCGCGGCGTTCGAGGCCGGCCACACGCGCCCCAAGGCCGAGATCGCCGACAGTTTCCTCTACCGCGACCCGGACACGCTGCTGAACCGGGCGGCGTGGATCGACGGGCTGGGGCTTGCGGTGAAATCCGCCACCGTCTTTCCCGGCCGCGATCCGATGATCAATGGCGCGGTGTCGCTGTTCAACGACTCGTCCGGCGCGCCCGAGGCGATCCTCGATTTCCACCTCGTGACGAAATGGAAGACGGCAGGCGACAGCGCGTGGGCGGCGTCTCGCCTTGCCCGACCCGACAGCCGGAACATCCTGATCGTCGGCGCCGGAACGGTGGGCCGGTCGCTTGTCGCGGCCTATCGCGCGTGGTTTCCCGGTGCGCGGTTTTCCGTCTGGAACCGGACGCCCGAGACGGCGGAGCGGTTCGCGCGCGATCTCGAGATCGATGTGGCTGATGCGCTGGCTGACGCCGTCGCGCGGGCGGATATCGTGTCCTCGGCCACCATGACGACCGAACCCCTGATCGACGGGGACTGGCTGCGCCCCGGCACGCATGTCGACCTGATCGGGGCCTACCGTCCCGACATGCGCGAAGCCAACGATGCCGCGCTGCTACGCGCGCGCGTCTTCGTGGACAGTTTCGACACCACGCTGGGCCATATCGGCGAATTGAAGATCCCGCTCGAGGCGGGCGTGATCCCCCGCGAACACGTGCTGGCCGATTTCTACGAGGGCCCGTTCGCGCGCGGTTCGGATGACGAGATCACGCTGTTCAAGAATGGCGGGGGCGCGCATCTGGACCTGATGACATCGCGCTACATTCTCGACGCGTGGAGGGCCGCGCGGTGATCTGGCTGATCCTCGTCCTGGGGGTGATCGCGGCGGCACCCTTCGTGCGCGAGGCGCTGCGCTCGAAGATGGGGCCGGGCGTGCGGGCGCGTGCTCCGGGCAGGTTCGCAGAGCTGCCGTCGGGGCTGACGCATTACGACTGGATCGGACCGTCGCGCGGACCTGTCGCCGTGTGCGTGCACGGTCTGACGACGCCGTCCTTCGTATGGCGTGCGCTGGGCCCGATGCTGGCGACGCTGGGGTTCCGCGTGCTGATCTACGACCTTTATGGGCGCGGCTTTTCGGATCGCGTGCGCGGGCGGCAGGACGCGGCCTTTTTCCTGCGCCAGCTGGAAGAGCTGCTCGATGACCAGGCCATCCGCGAGCCTGCGACATTCGTCGGCTATTCCATGGGCGGCGCTATCGTGACCGCCTTTGCGGCGGCGCATCCGGGCCGGGTGCAGCGACTGGTATTGCTGGCCCCGGCCGGGATGGAACTGAAGATGGATGCCATGGCGCTCATGGTGCGGGATGTGCCGCTGGTGGGGGACTGGCTGTTCCACGCCTTCTGGCCGTCACGCTTCCGCGACGGGGTTCTGTCCGATCCGCGACCTTCGGCCGTCGACAACATCGCGGCCCGGCAGCTGGAGGAATTGGACGTGCAGGGGTTTGTCCCCGCCGTCCTGTCGTCGACGCGGGGCCTTCTGGCCCGGTCGCTGGCCGAGGAACACCGCGCGGTGGCGGCAGACGCGATCCCGGTTCTGGCGATCTGGGGGCGCGACGACGACGTGATCCCCCTGCGCGCCGTGGGCCGTCTGACCGAGTGGAACCGGGACTGCCGCCAAGAGGTGATCGACGGGGCGGGGCACGGGCTGCCCTATACCCATCCCGCCGAGGTGACCGAGGCGATACGCCGGGCAATGCTCGACGGGTTCTGACCGGCTCAGGCGATGGCCGCCCAACCCAGACCAGCCAGCACCGCGCCGGTGAAACCGAGGCCCAGGTAGGCGGCGAACACGCGCGGTTTGACCAGCGCCCAGACGGCCACCGCAGCCGGGATGCAGCTGACGCCACCCGCGATCACGAAGGACATCGCGGCCCCTTGCGCCATCCCCTGGTCGAGCAGGGCATCGACCAGCGGCACCGCCGCATACCCGTTGAGGTAGGCCGGAGCCCCCACCAGTGCGCCAAGGAGGATCGGCACGACACCGTCGCCGCCCAGCACCTGCGCGATCCATTCGGCGGGAACGTAGTTCAGCATCAGCGCCTCGATGACGTAGGCGACCGTCAGCCATTTCAGCAGGAACGCGCCGTTTTCTAGGACGGCATCGCGAAAGGCGGTGCGCCGGGGCTCCTCGGTCCAGAACGACCAGACGGGTCTGCCTTCGAACGGTTTCCGTGCACTACAGCATCCGCTGATCTGCGGTTTCGCGCGCAGGGGGTCGGCAAAGACGGGGCCGGAGGCGAACAACTTGACCACGAAACCGCCTGCGATGCCGAGGGATACGGCCGACACCGCCTTGGCCAGCGCGAATTCGTATCCGAGCGTACCGGCGGTGATCGCGAACATGGCCGGGTCCATCAGCGGCGAGGCAAGCCACAGCGCCATCACCGCGCTGAGCGGTGCACCGACGGCCAGCAGGGCGGCGATGAAGGGGATGATCTCGCACGAGCAGAACGGGGACAGCCCGCCAAGGATCGCGGCCATGAAGATCATCTGCGTCTCGCGGCCTTCGAAGGAGCGCGCGATCAGCGTTTCCGCTCCCGTCGCCTTGAGGTAGCCGACCGCGAGGATCGCGAACAGGATGAACGGCGCGGTATTCACCAATGCGCCCGCTGTGAAGGTGACCGTGGGCCAGAATTGGGCAGGGTCGAGAAGTGCGATGGCCACGAGGAGCGCGAGGATGGTCAGAACCACCCGGTCGAGTTTCCGGGCCCGTGACCACAGGGACGGGCGGGGTGCGGGGAGGGAGCTGTCAGCCATGCGAGTGATCCGTTTCCGCCGCGTCGGCGCAGCACGAGTTGAGGAGGTAATCGGACAGGGCCTGCACCGTGTCATAGGCAACCGCGGCGCAGATGATGGACCGGCCCTGCCGCTGCTGGGTGACAAGCCCGGCCTGCGCCAGAAGCTTCACATGGTGCGTCAGGGTGGACCCGGTCACGCCCGACCGCTGGCCGAGTTCGCCGATGGTCAGCCCGTCGGGCCCGGCGCGTACCAGCGTCAGAAGCACCGACAGGCGCTGTTCGGAGCCAAGGGCCGCGAAGGTCGATGCGGCGACTTCGAGCGACATGTTCTGAAACGATTCCTTTTTCATATTTCTAGAAATATAGAAATGAGTGATGTGTCGCAAGTCATTTCGAAGAATTTCGAAATGTTCGCCATTGCGGTCCGGGTCCCGGCGCGCTAGCTGCGCGGGATGGATGCCCTGCTGACAGACCTGCGCGCCTGCCGCCTGTGTGCGGATCGGTTCGCCGCGACGGAAACGGCCCATGCGCCGCGCCCGGTGGCCTGGGTTGGCGGTTCGGCGCGGATCCTTGTCGCGGGGCAGGCGCCGGGTCTGCGCGTGCACCAGTCCGGCAAGCCGTTCACCGACCCGTCGGGTGACAGGTTGCGCGAATGGATGGGCGTGGACGAGGCGACGTTCTATGACACGCGCCGCATCGCCATCCTGCCCATGGCGTTCTGTTTTCCCGGCTACGATGCCAAGGGTAGCGACCTGCCGCCGCCGCCGGTCTGCGCGCGGACGTGGCGCGCGCGGTTGCTCGACGCGCTGGGCGATGTGAAGCTGACGCTTCTGATCGGGGCCTATGCCCAGCGCTGGCATCTCGGGTCGCGGCGCGGTGTGACCGAAACGGTCGCAAACTGGCGCGAGCACGCGCCCGCGACCTTCGTCCTGCCGCATCCCAGTTGGCGCAATACCGCGTGGATCCGGAAGAACCCGTGGTTTGCGGAAGAGGTGCTGCCCGCGCTGAGGCGGCGGGTGAAGGAGGTATTGGATGGCTGATCTGACGCCGCTCGACGAGGCGCATGCGATCATGGCAGCGAACGAAGGCGACGAGGCCGCGCGGATGGGGTTCTTCGCCCGGCTCGTGGCGTCGGAACTGTTCGTTCTTCTGGAGAGGGAGGCCGAGGGCGACCGGATCGAGCCGCAGCTGGTGCAGCACGAGGGGATGACCTTCGCGCTCGTGTTCGACCGGGAGGAACGGCTGGCGGAATTCGCGGGCGAGGTCGCGCCGCTGGTCGCGCTGTCGGGGCGGGTCCTGACGCAGCTTTTCCACGACCAGGACATCGGGATTGCGCTGAACCCGGATGTGGCGCCGTCATCGGTGCTGTTGCCGGCCGACGTGGTCGATTGGCTGGCCGAAACGGTCGCGCAGGAGGCCGAGGCGGGCGAAGGGCGCGTCAGCCGGGTGACCCCGCCGAAGGACGTGTCGGACGCGTTGCTGCTTACGCTCGACCGCCGCGTTGCCTCGTTCGTCGGGCGGGCGCACAGGGCCTATCTTGTGGGGGCGGACTATGACGACGGGCGCAGCGGGCTGATGCTGGCCGTGGTCGGGGCGGTTCCGGAGGCCGAGGCGGCGCTGGCGCAGGCCGTGACCGAGGTTGTGGCCTTCTCCCCCGAGCCGGTCGCCTTGGACGTGGCCTTCTTCGATGCGCGCGACATGGCGCTGGGGCCGATCTCGGACGTCGGGTTGCGGTTCGACGTGCCGGTGGAAGACCCGCACGCCGTGGGCCCGTCGGCGCCGGGCATGGATCCGGACGCGCCGCCGAAATTGCGCTGACCGCTCGTCGGGCCCTTGCGTGCCCGCCTCGCTGGGCGCGCGCCGCTGCCGATGGTGGCGCGGTGGGCGGGGGCGGGAGCCTCCGGCGGACATATTTTCAAAGAGAAGAAGATGCCGAAGGGTCAGTATCCGGCGTCTCGGTTCACGAGGTGGAGGAACGGCTCGCCCGCTTCGCCGCGCCGGATGTTTTCGGCGATGACCTTCGCGGCGGAGGAGGCGCGGGTTTCGGAGGCGATGTGGGGGGTGACGGTGACGTTTGGATGCGCCCAGTAGGGGTGATCGGGGGGCAGGGGTTCTTCGCGGAAGACATCGAGCGTGGCTTGGGCGACGCCGCCGGCGTCCAGCGCGGCAAGCAAAGCGGTGTCGTCGATCAGCGGGCCGCGGCCGGGGTTCAGGACGAAGGCGCCCGGTGCGAGGTGTTGCAGGGTTGCGGCGTTGAGCGTGTTTTCGGTGGCGTCGGTCAAAGGCAGGAGAAGCACGACGATCCCGGCACCGGCGAGCGCCTGGGCGAGGCCGTCGGGGCCGGAGAGGCAGGTGATGCCGGGCACGTCTTTCGGCGAGCGGCTCCATCCCCGGACCGGGAAGCCCAGTTGGGCGAGCGCGGTGCCGCAGGCGGTGCCGAGGGCGCCGAGGCCGAGGATCGTCACCGGGCGGTCTTCGGCGAGCGGAGGGACGTGGCGGCGCCAGATGCCGTCCTGCCCGTTGAGGTGGATGTCCATGCCGAGGTGCAGGCGCATGGCATGCCCCACGACCCATTCGACCATGCCCTGTGTCAACCCGTGGTCGACCATCCGCGCCAGCGGCTGCGTGAGGGTCCGGTTGCCGGTGATCCCTTCGACGCCGGCCCAGAGGTTCAGCACGGCCTTGCACCGCGTGTAGGCGGTGAAGTCCTGCAGGTGGGAGTTGGGAGCGTAGACGATGTAGTCGACGCTCTCGGGCGGAAGAGACGCGTCCTGCGTGTAGTTCTCCATCCGGTAGTCGAGGCCATGGGCATCAAGGGCGGCGCGCAAGGGTGCCTCGTATTCGGCCCAGCGCAGGGAGCGGGCGGCAAACTGGATCTGTATCATCTGGGGTCAGGTCTATCGCAGGCGGTGGACATGGGCGGACTGCACGAGCCCGAAGCCGATCAGCAGGATCAGCATGGCCGATCCGCCATAGCTGACGAGCGGGAGCGGGACACCGACAACCGGTGCAAGTCCCATGACCATCGACATGTTCACGGCGAAGAACAGGAAGAACGTCGTCGCGACGCCAAGGATCAGCAGCGAAGAGAACCGGTCGCGGTTCGACAGGGCCGAGGTGATGCAGAACACGATGATCAGGCCGTAAAGCACGAGCAGGGATATGGCACCGAGGAAGCCGAATTCCTCGGCGAGGGTGGTGAAGATGAAATCGGTATGCTTTTCCGGCAGGAAGTTCAGGCGCGATTGCGTGCCCTGCATGAAGCCGCGGCCTCCCCAGCCTCCCGATCCGAGAGCGATCTTGGATTGCGTGATGTGGTACCCTGCACCCAGCGGGTCGGACGAGGGGTCGAGGAAGGTGTCGATCCGGCGGTACTGGTAGTCCTTCAGGAGTTGCCAGTCTGTGCCGCGGCTAAGGAAGACCGCGGTGACGAGACCGCCGATGCCTGCAAGGACGGTTGCGAAATAGGCCCAGTGCACGCCGGCGAGAAACATCATGATGCCCCCTGCTGTCAAAAGCAGGACCGCGGTGCCGAGATCCGGTTGGCTGAGAACGAGCGCCGTCGGGACAAGAATGATGACGATCGGCAGAAGCACCCAGAACGGGCGTGATGTTTTCTGGATCGGGAGCCAGTCGTAATATGCGGCCAAGAGCAGGACGAGCGCGATCTTCATGGCTTCCGACGGTTGCAGGCGCATGAAGCCAAGGTCGATCCAGCGCTGTGCGCCGCCACCGGTCGCGCCGGTGAATTCGACGGCGACCAGCAGGAGCACGGTGCCCGCGTAGGCCAGAAGCGCCATGTTGCGCCAGAACCAGATGGGCACCATGGCGATCACCAGCATCAGGACGAAACCCACCGCGAACCGCTTGATCTGAGTGTCGGCCCAGGGCGAGTAGGAGCCACCGGCGACCGAGTAGAGCATCAGGAACCCGATGCAGGCGACGGCAACGATCAAGAAGGCCAGCGGCCAGTTGAGGTAAAGCACCTTCCGCAGGCCGGACGGGACGTATTTGACGGAGTATTCAAGATAGCTCATGCGCGGTTCCCCGATCCTGGGCGTTCGCTATCGCGGCGCAGCTTTTTCAGTTCCGCCTGTTGCCGCCTGATCTTTTCGCGGTCCTTCGTCGGGTAGGCGTCAAGCGGCGGGTCCTCGCCGTAAAGGGCCTGCAGCGTGATATCCCGCGCGATGGGCGCGGCAGAGGTCGATCCGCCACCGCCATGTTCGACGACCACCGAAACGGCGATCTTGGGCGCGTCGGCCGGGGCGTAGTTGACGAACAGCGCGTGGTCGCGGCGCTCCCACGGCAGGTCCTCGTTGCGGGTCACCCCGCGGCGGCGTTCCTCGGCGGTGATGTTGCGGACCTGGCTGGTGCCGGTCTTGCCCGCAATGCGCAATCCGTCGGCGATCACGCGGCTGCCGTAGGCGGTGCCGCGACGGTCGTTCGAGACCGCGTACATCGCCTTGCGCACCAGCCGGAGGTGGTTTTCGTTCAGATCCAGCGGCGCGCCGGCGCCGGTTGGCTGTTCGGCCCCGTCCACGGTTTTCACCAGCCGGGGCGACACGGCGCGGCCGGTGGCGATCCGCGCGGTCATCACCGCAAGCTGCAGGGGCGTGGTGGCGACGAAGCCCTGCCCGATGGAGGCGTTCACGCTGTCACCGATCACCCAGTCCTTGCCGAACCGCGACCGTTTCCATTCCCGTGTCGGGGCGACGCCCGCGGATTCCGCCGACATGGGGACGCCGTGCCGTTCTCCAAGCCCCAGTCGCCGTGCCATGGCGGTGATCCGCTCGATCCCGACTTTCAGCGCGAGGTCGTAATAGTAGACGTCGCAGCTTTCCTTCAGTGACCGTTCGAGATCGACATTGCCATGACCCGCGCGTTTCCAGCAGTGGAACTTGCGCCCCGAGATTTCGAGGAACCCGTTGCACTTGACCGTGTCGTTCGGGCCGACCAGCCCGGCTTCGAGGCCCGCCAGAAGGGTTGCCATCTTGAAGGTCGAACCGGGGGGATAGGTGTCCTGCACGGTTTTCGAGGCAAGCGGGCGGCGATCGTTGTCGCGCAGGGCGCCGTAATCCGCAACCGAGATGCCCTCGACGAACTTGTTGGGGTCGTAGGTCGGGGACGACGCGATGGCGAGCAGGTCGCCGGTTTCGCAATCGATCACGACGGCGCTGGCGCTTTCCTCGCCCAGCCGGGCCTGAACGTAGGATTGCAACTGGTGGTCGACCGTCAGTTGCAGGTCGGCGCCGGGCGTGCCCTCGGTCCGGTCAAGCTCGCGCATGACGCGGCCGGTATTGTTGACCTCGACACGCTTGGTCCCGGCGACGCCGCGCAGGACCGATTCAAGCTGCGCCTCGACGCCGACCTTGCCGACCTGGAAGCGGGGGATACGCAAAAGCGGCGGAGGGTCCTCGTACCGGGCGAGGTCGCGGTCGGAAACCGGACCGACATAGCCCGCGACATGCGCGAATTCGGGGCCGAGCGGGTAGATGCGGCTTAGCCCCACTTCGGGCGCGACGCCGGGAAGCGCCGGGGCGTTGACGGCGACACGGCTCACATCGTCCCACGTCACCCGGTCGACGATCGTGACGGGCAGAAGCGGCGTCGCGCGCGATGCCTTGAGCGCGCGTTCGCGGTCTTCGTCCGACAGCGGAAGGATGCCCGACAGCGTGTCGAGCATGGCTTCGACATCGGGCACGTCCTCCCGCACCATGACGATCCGGTAGGACGGCTCGTTGTCGGCGATGACCACGCCGTTGCGGTCGAAGATCTGGCCGCGAGCGGGCGGGATCAGGCGGATGTTGATGCGGTTCTCGTCGGCCAGAAGGCGGAAGGCGTCGGCCTCCTCCACCTGCATCTTGCGCATGCGCGCGCCAAGCACGCCCATGAAGGCAAGCTGCGCCCCGCCAAGGATCAGCCCGCGGCGCGAGATGCGCCGGGCGGAGATGGCGGTATCGCGGGGTGAGCGTCTCATATCCTGCGCCCCAGCTTGTCGACCTCTCCCAGCGCGGCGCGGTGCACGCCCAGCCCGTAGCGGGAGAACAGCATCATCACCGGGATGGACGCGGCGGTGAAGATCATCTGGATCAGCGTGAGCGCGAGCGAGGGCAGCGGCACGAACAGCACCAGCAGCACCAGCCGGTAGATGACCGTAATGGTAACAAGTGCCGTGATCGCGGTCATCCATTCGATGGTCCACGGAACCTCGCGCATCTGCCGGGCGCGCCCCTTCAGCCATTCCACCGCCAGCACGACCAGCGCGGCCCAAAGCCCCGGAGGCCGCTGAAGCAGCAGGTCAACCAGCAGGAAGACCCCCGCCACGAGGAAGAAGGGCACGTAAGAAGGCCGCCGCAGAGCCCAGACGAAGACAAGCGCGACCAGCAGGTCAGGCCCCGGCCACCGGCCCGGCTGGGTTTCCAGCGGGATAAGCTGCAGAAACAGGATCAGGGCGGACAGCGCCACGAACAGCATCCGCATCGTCCAGACCCGGCCGGAAGCTCCGAACTCAGCCATTGCCGCCTCCGGTTGTCGTGGTGGGCCGGGCAGGGCGCAGCGGCGCGTCGGGGCCTTCGGGCAGCGTTTCGGGCCGGATCAGGGCCGCGGCGGCGGGCCGCTCTCCCAGCCCGTGGTCGCGCAGGACGCGCAGGAATTCGAGACGCTCGTAATCGGCGGCAAGACGCACACGCATCCGCCCGCCCGAGTCGATCACCACCTCGCCCAGCAACAGCCCCGGAGGAAACACGCCGCCGTCGCCGCTGGTCACCACCCGGTCGCCGGGGCGGACCTGGTCGGGGTTCTCGATGAAGTCGATGGGCGGCGCGACCTGGTTGTCGCCGACCACCAGCGCCTTCTGGCCCGAGGGCTGGATCGTGCTGGGCACCCGGCTCGACCCGTCGGTCAGCAGGATCACCCGCGCCGTCGACTGCCCCACGCCCGAGATGCGGCCCACCAGCCCCAGCCCGTCCATCGCGGCCCATCCATCGCGGATGCCGTCGCGCGCCCCGATGTTCAGAAGCACCGTCTGCCGGAAGGGAGACCCGCTGTCGGCAAGCACCACGCCGGTCACATAGGTCAGGCGCGGGTCGAGCCGCACGTTGTTCAGGTCAAGCAGGCGCGCGTTTTCCTGTTCAAGCTGCAGCGCGGCCTCTTTCCACGATTTCATCTGCTGCAATTCGCGGCGCAGCTCGCGGTTCTGTTCGGCCAGCCGCTGGTAGGATTGCACGTCGCGCACGAGGTTCACCGTTGCCGTCACCGGGACCATCGCCCAGCCGAACCCCGGCATGACATGGTCGATCACCGCCGCGCGGAAGCGTTCAACGCGCGGACTGTCGATGCGCCAGACCAGAAACAGTGCCAGAAGGCACAGGATCACCACCCCCGCCAGAAGCCGTTTCAGCGGGCCGCCAAATTCCTGCGAATTGCGCGCATCTCTCGCCATTCATCCCTTTCTGCAAAGGATCTAGCTGTCGTAGTCAATCGCGTGGCGCAGCTGCTTTTCGTATTCTAGCGCCTTGCCGGTGCCCATGGCGACACAATTCAGCGACTCGTCCGCGATGGACACGGCCAGCCCCGTCTGCTCGCGCAGCGCGAGGTCCAGATCGCCCAGAAGCGCGCCACCGCCCGTCAGCATCACGCCCCGGTCGACGATGTCGGCAGCAAGGTCCGGCGGGGTCGCTTCGAGCGCGGTCATCACCGCCTCGCAGATCGCCTGCACCGGCTCCGACAGCGCCTCGGCCACCTGCGCCTGCGTGATGTCCGTTTCCTTGGGCACGCCGTTCAACAGGTCACGGCCCCGGATCTGCATCGACGCGCCGCGCCCGTCGTCGGGCATGCGGGCGGTGCCGATGGAGGTCTTGATGCGTTCGGCGGTCGATTCACCTACCAGAAGGTTCTGCTGACGCCGCAGGTAGCTGATGATCGCTTCGTCCATGCGGTCACCACCGACGCGGACCGAGCGGGCATAGACGATGTCGCCCAGCGACAGGACCGCAACCTCGGTCGTGCCACCGCCGATGTCGACGACCATGCTGCCGGTCGGGTCGGTGATGGGCATGCCCGCGCCAATCGCCGCCGCGATGGGTTCGGCGATCAGGCCGGCGCGGCGGGCACCAGCCGACAACACCGACTGACGGATCGCGCGCTTTTCCACGGGCGTCGCACCGTGCGGGACGCAGACGATGATCTTGGGTTTCGAGAAGGTCGAGCGCTTGTGCACCTTGCGAATGAAGTGCTTGATCATCTCCTCGGCCACGTCGAAGTCGGCGATGACGCCTTCGCGCATCGGGCGGATCGCCTCGATGCTGCCGGGCGTCCGGCCCAGCATCAGCTTGGCATCCTCGCCCACGGCCAGCACCTTCTTGACGCCGTCCTTGACGTGGTAGGCCACCACAGAGGGTTCCGACAGGATCACGCCCCGGCCTTTCACGTAGACCAGCGTGTTCGCGGTGCCGAGATCGATCGCCATGTCTGACGAGAACAGGCCGAAAATATCGGACAATGCCATGGGTGGAGGGCCTTTTGAGTTGTCTTTCCCCTGGGTCCGCGACTCTCAGGGGGCGTGGACCACGCGGCCTTATATCGGTGCGCCACAGCGGTTTGAAGGGGGCGACCGGCGCAAATCAGCGCAAATCCGCTAAGCTGCTGAGAAGCGGAGAAATAGCATCCACTGCTTGCACGGTTCGGAATAAGGCGGCTTGGCAAATCACCAAATCGACGCATATCTTGGGCAACTTGCTGCATCCAAAGGCTCACGACGCCGCCATGACGACTCACTCGCGGACACAGGTTGCCTCGCCCACCAGACTGGATGATGTCGGCCGTCTTGCAGCGCTTCGGCAGACGGGGCTTCTTGATACCCTGCCGGAAGAGGCGTTCGACCGCGCGGTCCGCCTTGCCCGTGCCATCATCGACGCGCCTGTGGCCCTGATTTCGCTGGTGGACGACCAGCGTCAGTTCTTCAAGGCACATTCCGGCCTTCCGGAGCCTTTTGCCACGGCGCAGGGGACGCCGCTGACCCATTCCTTCTGCCAGCACGTCGTGACGCAGGATGCGGAACTGGTCGTGCAGGATGCGCGCGAGGACGTGATCCTGCGCGACAACCTTGCCATTCGCGATCTCGAAGTGATCGCTTACCTCGGCGTCCCGCTGCACGTGAAAGGGCACGCGATCGGGTCGTTCTGCGCGATCGATTCCCGGCCCCGCGAATGGACTGAAAGCGATCTGCAGGCCCTGCGCGACATCGCGGCAACGGTCGAGACCGAAATCAACTTGCGGCAGGCAGTGTCCAAGAGCCGGTTGCTCAACCGTGAACTCAACCACAGGGTCGGCAACCTGTTCACCATCATCGGCGGCATGATCGCGATGACGGCGCGGCAGGCGGCGACGCCGTCCGACATGGAGACCGCGCTGCGCGGGCGGATCTCGGCGCTGGCCAAGGCGCATGACCTGATCCGGCCCGACGTGGTCGATGCGCCGGTCGCCCTTGTTTCAAGCGGGTTGTCCGATATCCTGCACCGCCTGGTCGAGCCGCACGTGACCCGGATCGACGACCAGTTGTCGGTCGCGGGTCCGGAGTTGCGCCTGAAACCGGAGGCCACGACAGATCTTTCGCTGGTGGTGCACGAACTGGCGACCAACGCGGCGAAATACGGGGCGCTGGCCACGCAGGGCGGCAGGGTCGAGGTATCGTGGCAGCGCGACGGTGACACGGTGCGCCTGCGCTGGACGGAACGCTGCGGCCCGGCCATCGTCTCGTCACCCTCCCCGTCGGGGTTCGGATCGAAACTGATCCGCGTTTCGGTCGAAGGCGGGTTGGGCGGGCGGCTCGACAGCGATTGGCGCCCCGATGGCGTGGTCCACGACATCTGCATCGCGCTTGACCGGTTCGAAGACGCCTGACCCGGCTCGTGCCCGGATGGACCGCCGTTTACGTCGGCCAGGCCTGCGGCACCCGGTCCTTCACCTTCTTGGTCTTCAGCAGGTCCATGTAATTGTCGATCTTGTGATCCTCGCCCAGTTTCAGCGGGTCGGGGCTCAGCCAGTAGCGGCTGCCGATCGTGCGGAAGCCGAGGATGCGCGGCGGCTGGTGGCAGACATCGTCATCGACGCGGCAGATGTTCACCACCCAGCCCTCGCCCGGCATCCGCGTGCGCGACCGGCAGGTCTGGGGCGACGCAAAGGCGATGGTCGGCGTTCTGAGAGACATGCCGACGATCTGCGCCGAAGCGGCGCCCAGCGAATGACCGACGATGAACTTGGGCCGCAATCCCTTGGCAAAGCTGTAGACGATCTGCGCATGTTCGAGGAACCCGGCATGCCACTTGGTGCCGCTGTCGCCCGAGACGACCTCGAACCCGTGGCCGTCGCCGCCCTGGCCGAACATGTTGAGGTTGAAGTCAAACCAGTCGCGGAACTCGTTGGTGCCCGGAATGACGAGGACCCCGGAATTGAGGTAGGTCGCCTGCACGCCGCGCACATCGATCTCGGTATGCACATCCGTCAGCCGCTTGGCATAGGCGTCTTCGATCAGCTTGGCGGCTTCCATTACGTTGAGCGTGGCCATGTCTAAAATCCCTGTCTCTGTCCCGGCGTTATTGCCACGGCGCGCATGACGCAAAGTCAAGCGTCGTGGCGGGCCGCCGTCCAGTAGGGCAAACCTGACCCGGAAGGCCGGTCAGCCTGGCCAGCGGTCGGGCACGCGGTCGCCGCGATGTCCTTCGTCGAGGATCGAGACATAGTGCGGCATCTGGTGATCGCGTCCGAACCGCCGCTGGAAGGGCACCAGCGTGACGGGGCGGCCAAGCGGGCGGAACCCCATGGGCCATGGCGGCAGCTTGGTCACGTCGTCATCGACACGCATCACGTTCAGCACGTTGGATTCGCGCGGGTCCCGGCGCCGCGACCAGCAGGGACGCGGAGCACCGAAGCTGATCACCGGCACTTCGAGCACAAGGCCCGCAATCTGCGCGGCGGCCCCGCCCAGCGAATGCCCGATGATCGCGCGCGGCCTGTGCTGCAGCGCCAGGTCATAGACCACGCGCGCATGTTCGAGGATGCCGCCGTGAAAGGTAAGCCCGTGCCGCCGTGCCTGCGGTTCAAGGTCATGCCCGACCGGCGGCTCCGGCCCGATCACCCCGAACGGGTCGAGGCTGTTGAACAGCCAGTCCTTCCAGCTGTCCTGCCCGAGGATGACCATCACGTCATCCTCCATCATCCAGCCGGTCACGCCGTGCCCGCGCAGCACCTGCGCGGTGTCCGGGACCTGGCCGAGATAGGCCTCGTTCAATTGTCGTGCAGCGGTGCGGACGGTGAGCGTCATGGAAAATGGCCGGGTCATGTAACGGGCCGATGATTTGCCAAAGTCGTGGGGTCTGTCCAGACCCGTCAGGGCCCGATCCTGCCGGTCAGCGGGCAGGCGGCGGCGATCCGCCCGGCAAATGTCGTTTTTGGGCCGAAGGGGTCGACTCCTTCCACCGGCCCGGTCCTGTGCTTCGCTAAACCCGGTCGCGACAGCAGACGGAGGGTCGGGCAATGAAGACGCATGTGAAGGCGCTGGTTGTGGGCGGCGGTGCGGTGGGCACGTCGATTGCGTATCACCTGGCCCGCGCAGGCTGGGACGACGTGATGCTGCTGGAGCGGGACGAATTGACCTCCGGCTCGACCTGGCACGCGGCGGGGCTTTTGCCGTATTTCAACATGTCCTACGCCACCACTCACATCCACGACTACTCGATCAAGTACTACAAGACGCTTGAGGAAGAGACCGGGCTGAACGCCGGGTTCTATGTCGTCGGCAACCTGCGCATGGCCCAGACCGATGCGCGGATGGACGAATACATGCTGTACGCCTCGACCGCCGAGACCTGCGGTGTGCCGTTCGAATGGCTGTCGCCCGCGCAGATCAAGGAGCGGTATCCGCTGGTGCGGACCGAGGACCTGAAAGGCGCGATCTATCACCCGACGGATGGCTACATTAACCCGGCCGACGTGACGATGGCGATGGCCAAGGGGGCCCGCCAGCGCGGCGTGATGATCGAGCGCAAGTGGCAGGTCGACGGTTATCACTGGACGGGCGATCACTGGGACGTCACCTGCACCAAGATGGTGGAAAAGGGCGGTAACCTCGTCGCCTCGGACGAGCAGATCGTGATCCATGCCGAACACGTCGTGACCGCCACGGGCAACCACGCGCAGCGCACCGCGCAGCTCTTGGGCATCAAGATCCCCGCGATCCCGGTCGAGCACCAGTATATCGTGACCGAACCCGACCCCGCGCTGGTCGAATGGCGCAAGTCGAACCCCGAACACCCCGTCCTGCGTGATGCCGATGCCAAGTGGTACGTGCGCGAGGAACGCGGCGGCTGGATCCTTGGTCCTTACGAACGCAACGCGCCCGCGCGGTTCGAATTCGGCTGTCCCGACAGCTTCCGCGCCGACCTGTTCCCGCTGGACCTCGAACGGATCGAGGAAGAGTACATGTCCATGATCCACCGTATTCCGACCTCGGAAACGGTGGGGCTGAAGGACGATTTCAACGGCCCGATCTGCTACACGCCCGACGGCAACCCGCTGGTCGGACCCGCGCCCGGCTTGCAGAACATGTGGCTGGCCGAAGGCTTCTCGTTCGGGATCACCGCGGCGGGCGGCACGGGGTATTACCTTGCGCAGATGATCGTCGAGGGCGAGGCCGAGATCGACATGGCCTCGCTCGACCCCAAACGCTACGGCTCGTGGATGACGACCGAGTATGCCGCGCGCAAGAACGAGGAATGTTACGAGCACGTCTACATCCTGCACCACCCCGATGAAGAGCGGGCGGCCTGCCGCCCCCTGCGCACCGCCCCCGCCTATGACCGGCAGAAGGCCGCAGGCGCGCAATTCGGGCAGGTGAACGGGTGGGAGCGGCCCAATTACTACGGACCTCTGGATGCGCCGGATTCGTTCGACCATGACGCGCGTTCGTTCCGCCGGGGCGGCTGGTGGCAGTATGCCAAAGGCGAGGCCGAGGCGGTCCGCAACGGCGTTGGGCTAATCGACGCGACAGCGTTCACCAAGCACCGCATCAGCGGGCCGGGGGCGACGGCGTTCCTCGACTGGTTCACCTGCAACAAGCTGCCCAAGGTGGGCCGGATCAACCTGACCTACGCGCTGACCTCGGCCGGTACGACGCGCACCGAATACACCATCGTGCGGAAGGGTGAGGATGACTATTACCTCGTCTCCGCCGGCGCGTGGCACGCCTATGACCAGGATTACCTCTACAAGGCGATTGTCGAGAAGGAGGCCGAGTTCGGCCGGATCAACGCTCAGGACGTGACCACTCAGTGGGGCGTCTTTGCCATCGCGGGGCCAAAGTCGCGCGATGTGCTGAAGGAGTTGATCGTCGACGCGGACCCGGACACGGCGCTGTCGAACAAGCGGTTCCCGTGGCTGTCGGCGCGCGACATCGAGTTGAAGATGTGCCCGGTGCACGCGATCCGCGTCGCCTATACCGGTGAGCTGGGATGGGAGCTGCACCACCCGATCGAGATGCAGACCTACCTGTGGGATCAGTTGAAGGCTGCCGGAGAGAAGCACGGCATGAAGCTGGTGGGCGCGCGGGCGCAGAACTGGCTGCGGCAGGAGAAATCCTATCGCGCCTTCGGGACCGAGTTGGGCCGCGACGCGACGCCGCTGGAGGCCGACCTGCCCCGCTTTGTCGACCTGTCCAAGGACTTCCATGGCAAGGCAGAGATGGAGGCGCTGGGCGTCCGGTCGAAGTGCTGCACTCTGCTGATCGACGGGCCCGAGGATGCGGATCCGTGGGGGCGCGAGGCTTTGTACGACGGGGACACCCGCGTCGGTCGCCTGACCTCGGGCGGGTATTCGGTGCATTTCGGCAAGTCCATCGGGATGGGCTACCTGCCGCCCGCGCTGGCCGTGCCGGGGACCCGCGTGCAGGTGCGGATGCAGAACAGGCTGTGGGATGCCGAAGTTGTCGAGGACAGCCCCTACGATCCCAAGAACGCCAATATCCGGGTGGACGGCTGACCTCACAGCGGGGTCGGCTGGCGAGCAGCCGACCTACATCCAGGTTTTCACGTAGGTCGGCTGATCCTCAGCCGACCCCGCCCGCGATCAACGCCAGCCCGACAACGACAAGCATCGACGCCGCCATCCCGACATTGATCGCGCGCTGCTGGCGTGGCGCTAGGTTCAGGCGGCGCAGGGACGCGCCGAACCAGCACCACAGGATATGCAGCGGCAGCCAGATCGCGTTGAACACGATGGCCTTCACGATCACCTCGGTCACGTAGGCATCCGGGTACAGCGGGAAGTTCGCAAACAGGAACGTGTTGACCACGTAGGCCTTGGGATTGATCGGCTGTAACAGGAACCCGCCCAGCACGCCCGGTTCGCGGTCGGCGGCGATGAACGACACCTGCGCCCCGGCAAAGGCGATCTTGGCCGCGAGGTACAGCAGGTAGGCCGTCGACAAGACCATCAGCACCGTGCGGATCACAGGGCTGGCGAGGATCAGCGCCGCCAGCCCCGTGATCACCGCCAGCATCACCGCCGCGTTGCCGATCATCAGGCCCAGAACATATCGCAGACCCGCTCGCATCCCGAACGCCGCGCTCACACCCGCGGCAGACAGGACGCCCGGACCGGGCGAGATGATGAGAAAGAAGATCGCCGCAGCGAAGGTCAGCATGGGGTGTCAGACTTGTTCCGGGTGTCCTGACCCTGTGCCGCAAACATCCAGCTTGGCAAGACGGTGTCTACGCGGTCTTGGCAGCAACAGCCGCGGCAGACCTTCGGATCGCCTCGTCCGGCGGCACGAATTCCATCCCCATCACCGACTGCGCGCGCGAGGTGTCGAATTCGGGCATCGTGCCGAGATTTGGAAGGATGGAACGGATTTGTGCGTCGAAGAGCGCCAGAAACCGGACAAGCAGATCCGGTGCGCGCGCGGTCTTTATCCCGCGGTCGGGGTAGGCATCCTTGAGCACCTTGGCGATGTCCGGAAGCATCATGCTGCCACCCGACGCGATGAAGCGCTGGCCGGCGGTGTCCTCCCGTTCCATCGCCTTTACGTGCATCGCGGATACGTCGGCCACATCGACAATCCCGAAGCCGAAACAGGGCAACATCGGGTCCTTGCCCGACATGAGCCGTTCAATCAGTTCGAGCGATGTGCCGAACCTTTGGTCAAGTGGCGAGCCCAACACCAGCGAGGGGTTGATCGCGGTCAGCGCCATGTCCGGATGCGCCGCAACGAAGTCCCACGCCGCGCGTTCAGCCAGTGTCTTGGATTTGAAATACGCGGTGGATCTGGGATGGGCGGGATCGGACCAGTCGTTTTCGTCGAACGGCGCGCCCTTGTCGTTGGCTTCAATGGCCACGACCGACGACGTCATGATCACCCGCGTGACGCCCGAGGCCTGTGCGGCCTTCAGCGCGCGCAGGGTTCCCTCTACGGCAGGCGTGATCAGCTCGTTTTCGTCCTTTGGCATCGACCCCGGAAACGGTGACGCGGTGTGCATCAGCACGTCGATGCCCTGCATTGCAGCGTCCCAACCGGCGTCCTGTGTCAGGTCGGCCTCGGCAAAGGAGAGCCTGTCCAGCGAAGCGGGATCAGAGACGTGCGCCGCCAGCGCATCAGTCACTTCCTGGGCGCGGGACATGGACCGCAAGGTGCCGCGTACGACGTGGCCCGCGTCTAGCAAATCCAGCGCGATACGTTTTGCGATGAACCCCGATATGCCGGTGAGCAATACAGACCTGGCCATGAAATCCCCCGTTCAAATATTCTGAAAAGTATAAACGGTGTCGACGCAGCATGGAAAGGATCGCGTGCGGCGGGACGTCCAAGGGCGCCGGATCAACGCCGGCACGTCTGATTGTTCACCAACGGATTCTCGGATCGTGTCATTCGATCCAATGCGTTACGTCTTCGCAGGCCGCGCATTCGGCGAGCAATTGTCGGGGATACCCGATGACGTCCACGTGGTTAGAGACAAAGGAGCCGTCGCGCAGCGTCAGGATCGTCTCGCCTGAATGCGTCACGCCGATTTCCGTCACCTTGCCTGTATTCATCAATTCCAACGCCTCGGCACGTGTGACGTGCCTGGACTGGGTGGTGGAGCAGGCGGTCAAGCCGACGACGGCGATCACCAATGCGCGGGTCCTAAACATCAGACCGGACCTCGTTTTGTGCTTCGAATCCATCCTTGAGGCTGATGGCAGTGCCTATGGGGATCCGGTGAAAATGCCGGGAAAAGCAACTGCAGAGCCAGATCATGCTGAAAGCACACTTGGATAATTAGTCTGTGACGTGTTTGTCGAGGGGTTTGGCGGTGTTTCTGATTTCCGGTCGAGTTTACTGTTGATAATGAAAGTATAACAAAATTACCGTGAGGAAGGCTTTAGTCTTTCGAAGGAATTTCATCACCATGAAGTCAGTAACATTTGCCCTGATCCTGTCTTTCCTCGCAGTGCCCGCTTGGGCGCAGTCCGGTCCCTATGACGTGTGGTACCAGCTGACCACGAAATGGCAGGGCGAGGGCATGTGCCTCGACGTGATCCGGTCCGGCCGTCAGAAGAACAAGCTGGTCATGAAGAAGTGCCGCAAATCCGCCAGCCAGCTCTGGCGTTTGCGTCCCGGGAAGAACGGATACGTCTCCATTTCGAACAAGAAACTGGGTGATGGCGCCTGTGTCGACGTGTTCAACGGCGGCGACAGCGACAACGAGACCGATATGCGCAGCTGTGGCAACTACACCGGGCAGGAGTGGAAGATCACGCCTGCGTCCGGGTTCAACCGCCTGACGACCCGCTTCCGAGGTTCGGATATGTGTCTGGACCTGTTCAACGGCGGCCCGAGGGACCTGCAGCCGCAACTGCGCCCTTGTGCGTCCTACACCGGCCAATTCTGGTCGCTCCGGCCGGTGGCGAAAATCAAGTAGGACACGCGATCCTACCCTTCTGAACGCTGCCGATCTGGCCCAAACCACGGCTACGCGGTTTGGGCTTTTTACTCAGGCCAGCAGGCGACGCGCGATGACCTGGGCCTGGATTTCGGCTGCACCTTCGAAGATGTTCAGGATGCGGGCGTCGCACAGGATGCGGCTGACCTTGTATTCCAGGGCAAAGCCGTTGCCGCCGTGGATTTGCAACGCGTTGTCCGCAGCCGACCATGCCACGCGGGCGCCCAGCAGCTTGGCCATCCCGGCCTCGAGATCGCAGCGGCGCTCTTCATCCTTCTCGCGGGCCGAGAAATAGGTCAGCTGGCGGGCGACCATGATCTCGACCGCCATCATCGCCAGTTTCGAGGCGACGCGCGGGAATTCGATCAGGGCCTTGCCGAACTGCTTGCGGTCCTCGGCGTATTGCATGCCGACGTCGAGCGCCGAACACGCTACCCCCACGGCGCGCGCGGCGGTCTGGATGCGGGCGGATTCGAAGGTCTGCATCAGTTGCTTGAAGCCCTGACCCTCGACCCCGCCGAGCAGGTTCTCACCCTTCACGGCGAACCCGTCGAAGTTGACGGTGTATTCCTTCATGCCGCGGTAGCCCAGAACCTCGATCTCGCCGCCCGAGATACCGGGATCCTGCCACGGCGCGTCATCGGTGCCGGGGGTCTTTTCGGCGAGGAACATCGACAGGCCCTTGTAATCGTCGGTGCCGGGCACGGAACGGGCGAGGACGGTCATGACATGGGTCCGAGCGGCGTGGGTGATCCACGTCTTGTTGCCGGTGATCGTCCAGTCGTCACCGTCGCGGGTGGCCTTGGTGCGCAGCGCGCCAAGGTCCGATCCGGTGTTCGGTTCGGTGAAGACGGCGGTGGGCAAAATCTCCCCGCTGGCGAGGCCCGGCAGCCATTTCTGTTTCTGGTCCTCGGTACCGCCGCACAGGATCAGTTCTGCCGCGATTTCCGAGCGGGTGCCGAGCGAGCCGACGCCGATATAGGCGCGGCTGAGTTCCTCGGAGACGACGCACATCGACGCCTTCGACAGGCCCAGCCCGCCATATTCCTCGGGGATGGTCAGGCCGAAGACGCCCAGTTTGGCCATCTCGTCGATGATGTCCATCGGGATCAACTCGTCCTTCAGGTGCCATTCATGCGCATGCGGCTCCACGCGGTCGAGCGCGAAGCGGCGGAACTGGTCGCGGATCATCTCGAGCTCGTCATCGAGGCCCGATGCGCCGAAGGTGGTGTTCGCCTTCTGCTCCTGCATCAGGTCCACGAGCTCAAGGCGCGCGGCCTGCGTGTTGCCCGACTGCGTCAGGGTCATCACCGCCGGGTGCATCAGGGAGCGCTGGTCGGCCTGCGTGAGGCCGAGGTCCTGAAGGCGAATGACCTCGCCCTGGTTCATCTGGATGCCGCCGTACACCTGCCAGAGGTATTCGCCAAACGCGATCTGGTGGATCAGCTGCTCGATCCGGCCAAAGCGACCGTCGGCCTGCAGCGCCATCGCCCAGTTCTGCATCTGGTGCAGGCTTTCCACGTAGGTGGCGAGCCATGCGAGCCCGTGCGCGGCGGTCTGGTGCTGTTCGATCAACGCGCCCGAGACGCGGCCATTGTCGGTGACCAGCGCGGCCACGCTGGCCTTGGCGCGTGCAAGAATGTCATCCATGGCAGGCAACGCGGCTGCCGTGGTGTCGAGAAGGTCGGGCACCAGCACCGGGATTTCGGTCGTCACGTCCTGTCCGTCATGGGCCATGGGAATCTCCTCGATCGATGTTGCAGTTGCATAGTGTATTTCGCAGTTGCAGCGCAACATAAATACATTCCGCCTTGTCGAAGCGTTTTAAAGTTTCGCATCCGATTTTCGATGTGGCGCGCTGACGCGGCTGGTATCAGGGGTCATGGACCTTGTTTTCGGCGCGATATCACCGGGAATACTGGCGCTGGCGGCTGCCGTCGCCGTTCTGGCGGGGCTGGTCAAGGGGCTGGTCGGGTTCGCGATGCCGATGATCATCGTGGCCGGGCTTGGCAGTTTTGTCGCGCCTGACCTCGCGCTTGCTGCGCTGATTCTGCCGACGCTGGTGACCAACGTCATGCAGGCGCTGGCGCAGGGACCACGCGCGGCTTGGCGGGACGCGCGGCGCTTCATGATCTTCATGGTGGTGGGCGCTGCCTTCCTTGTGGCCGTGGCGCAGTTCGTACCGCTCCTCGATCCTGCGACGTTCTTCGTCGCGCTGGGCGTGCCGGTTGTCCTGTTCACACTGTCGCAGCTCGGCGGCTGGCAGCCGCCCCTGCATCGCCTGCCCCGCGCTTGGGCGCAGGCGGGCACGGGGATGGTCGCGGGGACGCTGGGCGGGTTGTCCGGCGTCTGGGGCCCGCCGACGGTGATGATGCTGACGGCCTTCGGGACCGAGAAGGCCGTTCAGATGCGGGTGCAGGGTGTTGTCTATGGCCTTGGCGCCGTCCTGCTGGTGGTGTCGCATCTGCACTCGGGCATCCTCGACGAGGTTGGCACGCGGCTGTCACTTCTGCTGATCCTGCCGGCGGTGGTCGGGATGGCCTTGGGCACCGCGATGCAGCCGCGCATCGATCAGGCGATGTTCCGGCGGCTGACGCTGGGTGTCCTGCTGATCGCGGGTCTGAACCTGATCCGGCGCGGCTTTTTGGGGTGAGGGATGCCGGCACGTCGCCCGCATCCGTGCGGACGTGTCAGACGGGGCCGGTATACTCGCCCCGCGCCGGGTAGCTCTTTTCGATCGCGAAATCGAGCGCGCTGACCAGTTCCGAGAAATGCGGCCGCACGAACGGCATGGTCTGAACCGATCCGTAATAGAGCGTCTGTTCCGGGGTCACCATGAAGAGGCCCGGTTCCGAGAAGAGCGCCGGTTCCTCGATCCCGATCGACGTCTTGCCGCGCGAGGTGGAGATATAAAGCCCCCAGTCGCGGGCAACCTGCAGGGGCAGGTCATAGCCGATGCGCAGGTTGGCGTTGCCGATCTTGTCCGCCATGGCCTGCGCGCGCTCCTGCCCGTCCGAGGACAGCGCAAACACGTCCACGCCACGTTCGGCGAAGTCAGGCGCGCGCTTGTCGAACTCTTTCAGGTAGGTCGCGCAGATCGGGCAATGCAGCCCGCGGTAAAAGCAGATCACGGTGCCGCGTTCGGCGGTTTGGCGTGACAGGTCAAAACCCGCACCGTCAAGCGTGGGAACGGAAAGCAGCGGTGTTTTCTGGCGGGGGATGAGCATGCGGGAACCTCGTTCATTGCGTGCCGCGACGCTGCCCCAGACGCGCGGGCGGTGCAATCCGGCCTCACGGGCACGTGTGTGCGCGGAACCCCATTGGGCTGTGCGGAATTGCTTGCCTGACACCTGACGGAAGGATGGACACGGCGATGAGCGAGAAATCGAGAGAGCAGATCTGGGACGAATGGCGGGAGCTGGTGAACATGGCTCCGCAGGAACTGGAAGACTGGCTGGAGACCGAGGAGAGCCGGTCGGTGGGCGACAGCGACGACGGCGAGAGCACCGGCCACAAGTCGGGTCGCCGGATCGTGAAAATCAAGCGCACCAACAAGGACGAGTTGTCGGATGACCAGTGGGACCACATGGCGACGGTCGTGGGCTACATCAAACGCCACCTCAGCCAGGGCGGGCCGGAGGAGGATGTGGAGAGCTCGGCCTGGCGCTATTCGCTGATGAACTGGGGTCACGACCCGCTGTAGGACGGGTGACCAAAAGGAAACGCCCCCGTGCGGGGGCGTTGCTGTATCCTGGTGCCTCTGGCCTGTCGGCGGCCAATGGAGATCAGCCGATGGCGACGGCTTTCACGTCGTCGTCGATATAGGGCAGGTATTGTTCGAAATTGTCGGCGAACATGCCGACCAGTTTCGCGGCCATCGCGTCGTAGGCGGCCTTGTCCGTCCACGTGCGGCGCGGGTCGAGCAGCACTTCGGGCACACCCGGCGAAGCGACGGGTACGTCGAAGCCGAAATTCGGATCCTTGCGGAACTCGGCATCGGCCAGCGACCCGTCGAGCGCTGCCGTCAGCAGCGCGCGGGTCGACTTGATCGGCATCCGCTCGCCCTCGCCGAAGGCGCCGCCCGTCCAGCCGGTGTTGACCAGCCAGCAGGTGGCGCCGTGCTTGGCGATCTTTTCTTGCAGAAGCTTGCCGTAGACCTCGGGCCGGCGCGGCATGAAGGGCGCACCGAAGCAGGTCGAGAAGGTGGGCTGCGGTTCGGTCACGCCACGCTCGGTGCCGGCCACCTTGGCGGTGAAGCCCGAAAGGAAGTGATACATCGCCTGCGCCGGCGTCAGTCGCGCGATGGGCGGCAGCACGCCGAAGGCATCGCAGGTGAGCATGATGATGTTCTTGGGATGCCCGCCAAGCGCGGTTTCGGACGCGTTGGAGATGTAGTGCAGCGGGTACGCGCAGCGCATGTTGGCCGTCAGGCTGTCATCGTCGAAATCGAGTTCGAAGGTTTCGGGGTCGAACACCATGTTTTCGATGATCGTGCCGAATTTCGACGTGGTAGCGTAGATTTCGGGCTCGGCGGTGGGCGACAGGTTGATCGTCTTGGCATAGCAGCCGCCTTCGAAGTTGAAGGTGCCGCGATCCGACCAGCCGTGTTCGTCGTCGCCGATCAGCACGCGTTCGGGATCGGCGCTGAGCGTCGTCTTGCCCGTGCCGGATAGGCCGAAGAACACGGCGGTGTCGACCGGGTTGCCCTGCGCGTGATTGGCCGAGCAGTGCATCGGCATGATGCCTTTCTCGGGCAGCAGGTAGTTCAGCAGGGTGAAGACGGATTTCTTGTTCTCGCCCGCGTATTCGGTGCCGCCGATCAGGATCAGCTTCTTGTCGAAATTCATCGCGATCACGGTTTCCGACCGGCAGCCGTGCTTGGCCGGGTCGGCCTGGAAGCTGGGGCAGTTGATGACGGTGTAGTCAGCGACGAAGGCATCGAGGTCGGCCCGTTCGGGGCGGCGCAGCATGGTGCGGATGAACAGCGAATGCCACGCCAGTTCGGTCACGACGCGGACGTCGATCGAATGGGCCGGATCGGCACCACCGACAAGGTCCTGAACGAAGTAGTCGCCGCCCTTCATGTGCGCGAGCATGTCGGCATAGAGCGCGTCAAAGCCCTCTTCCGACATCTCGGCATTGTTGTCCCACCAGATGCTGTCGGCGACCGAGGCCGATTTGACGACGTGCTTGTCCTTGGGCGAACGCCCGGTGAACTTACCGGTGGTCACAAGCAGCGCGCCGCCGTTGCCCAGCGTGCCCTCGTCGCGCTTGAGCGCCTCGGAGACCAGCGCGGGCTCGGCATAGTTGTAATAGACGCTTCCGAGGTCGGCGATCCCCTGGTCGGAGAGTTTGAATGTCGGGTTGACGCGTCCGTGGTCCATGTCGGGGTCTCCTGAGACTGGTCCGGTTATGCCTTTGCTTACGCCCATAACATGACGTTTTCAGGAGATAACAGGACCGTTTCTTGCAGTTAGCGCCACCACGGCAGGTGTTTGCGCAATCATCTTGCGGCAAGGCCGGGCCGGTAGGGGCCTACTGAGGCATATTAGCCATTCATTCAGGAATTGTGGTGGAAATTGGGCACAGGACCCGAGTGATTCGCAGTTGGGGATTGATCGAAAAGGTGAAAACGGCTCATATGACGCAAAAATATAAGAATTGAGCAGTGTAAAGGATCAGGCAATATGTCGAAGATCGCCCTTGTGGACGACGACAGGAACATCCTGACGTCGGTCTCCATGACTCTCGAGGCGGAAGGGTTCGAGGTCGAAACCTACAACGATGGACAGTCGGCTCTCGACGCGTTCAACCAGAAACTGCCGGACATGGCGGTGCTGGACATCAAGATGCCGCGCATGGACGGAATGGATCTGCTGCAGCGGCTGCGGCAGAAAACCACGATGCCGGTGATCTTCCTCACCTCGAAAGACGACGAGATCGACGAGGTTCTGGGCCTGCGGATGGGCGCGGACGACTACGTGAAGAAGCCGTTCTCGCAACGCCTGCTGGTGGAACGCATCCGCGCGCTGCTGCGTCGCCAGGATGCCGTTGCCGGCGACCTGTCGGGCGAGGTCGAAGAGGCCAAGCTGATGGTCCGCGGCGAGTTGACGATGGATCCGCTGCGCCACGCCGTCACGTGGAAAGGCAAGGACGTCTCGCTGACGGTGACGGAATTCCTGCTGCTGCAGGCGCTGGCCCAGCGGCCCGGTTTCGTGAAGTCGCGGGACCAGCTGATGGACGTGGCCTACGACGACCAGGTTTACGTGGACGACCGGACAATCGACAGCCATATCAAGCGTTTGCGCAAGAAGATGCGCAATGTCGACGATGACTTCTCGGCGATCGAGACGCTGTACGGCATCGGCTACCGCTACAACGAAGAATAAGGCGAGGATCCGGGAATGGCTCTCGCCGAACGGATCGACCTTGGACACGACACCCCGCAGCGCAGCACGCGCCGCGGGGCTGACGTCGTTCTGGGGGACGACTGGGTCGCGCCGCGCGGCGTGGTCGAGGAGGAAGTGCAGGAGCGGCGCGCGCGGCGCGGGCTCTTCAGCCTCAAACGCTCGCCACTGACGCGCAAGATCATCACCTTCAACCTGATCGCCCTGAATATCCTGGTGGTCGGGATCCTTTACCTGAACTCGACCCGCGACAACCTCGCGCTGGAACGCGCGGCGTCGCTGGCGTCCGAGGCGGCGCTGGTCGCGGACGTGTTCGAGGCGCAGATCGCCGGTGGCGGCGCGCTGGATCCGCAGGCGACGGTGGATGCGCTTGACCTGCGGAAGGGCGTCGACCTGTTCGTGTTCGATACCGACAGGTCGCTGGTCGCGCAGGGCGTCGGAACCCGGCCGCCCGTGATCGAGCGTCAGACGGACAGCCCGCAATCCACCGTGATCGTCGACGGCCTGTCCTGGCTGTGGAGCAGCGCAACGGGTTTCCTGGCCGGCGCGCCGGAAACGCCGGAACCGCTTGAAACGCAGCTGGTTGGCATGATCGATGCGGGCCTTGACGGTCGCACGCAGGTCGAGATGGCGGTGGGGCAGGATGGCGGTTCGGTCTACACGGTGAACACGCCCATTGTCGGGCCCACGGGTGCCGTCATGGGCGTCGTGGCGCTGGCCAGCGAAGCGGGCGAGCTTGACACGACCGTGCGGGAAGAACGCGAGGCGATGCTGCAGATGTTCGTGATCGCGACGCTTGTGTCCATCGGCCTGTCTCTGGTCCTCGCATCGACGATTTCGAACCCGTTGTCCGACCTCGCGACCGCGGCGGAAGTGGGGCGGTCACGCGACCGCGGCAAGTATTCTTCGGGCCGCATCCGCATCCCCGATCTCACCGCGCGACCGGACGAGATCGGTCGATTGTCGGGTGCTTTGCGCGGGATGGTGTCGGCGCTTTACGACCGGATCGACGGGAACGAGCAGTTCGCGGCGGACGTCGCGCACGAGATCAAGAACCCGCTGGCATCCCTGCGGTCGGCTGTCGGCACGCTGCGCGTCGCCAAGCGTGACGACCAGCGCGAAAAACTGCTCGACGTGATCGATCACGACGTGCGGCGGCTCGACCGCCTGGTGAGCGACATCTCCAACGCGTCACGGCTTGACAGCGAACTGGTCAAGGAAGAGCAGGAGCCGTTCAACCTGCTGGATATGCTGGGTAATCTGAGCCAGTTCCTTGGTGAGGACGCGAAGTCGAAGGGCATCGACTTCATAACCGACCTGCCTGCCGAACCGATCGTCATCGACGGGCTCGAAGCGCGGCTGGCGCAGGTATTCGTCAACCTAATCACCAACGCGATCAGCTTCTGCGAGCCGGGAGACGCGATCCGCATCTGGGCGCGGCGCAAGGACAACCGGGTGCTGGCCGTGGTCGAGGATACCGGCCCCGGCATCCCCGAAGAGGCGCTGACCAAGATCTTCAAACGCTTCTATTCGGAACGACCTGCGGGTGATTTCGGCAACAATTCGGGGCTGGGTCTTGCCATCTCGAAACAGATTGTCGAGGCGCATGGCGGCGTGATCTGGGCCGAGAACATCCGCCCGACCGAGGCCGATGTCACGTCCGAGCCGCTGGGCGCCCGGTTCGTGGTGGGCCTTCCGGTCTGACGAGAGATGGACCTGGCCGCGCGCGTCCGGGACGGAACCTTGCATGGCAGCGCCGTGGCCCTCGATCCGGGCCGCGGCGTTCTCATTCTGGGGCAGTCGGGAAAGGGCAAATCCGCCCTCGCATTGGCGCTGATGGCCTACGGTGCGCACCTCGTCGCGGATGACCGTGTGATCCTTGCCGCGAAGGATGGCCACGTCGCGGCGCGGGCACCCGCGACCATTGCCGGGCGGATCGAGGCGCGGGGCATCGGTATCCTGAAGGCCGACGCCCTGCCGGAATGCCAACTGCGGCTGGTGGTCGATCTGGATGAAGAAGCGCAAAAGCGCATTCCCGACGCTGCGTCCGCGCGGTTTCACGACTTGGCGATCCCCTTGATATCGGCAGTGCCGCACGCCTATTTTGCAGCTGCAGTGTTGCACGCCCTCAAATATCCTCCGAGTTCCTGACAGATGTCCTCCGCCACAGACCCCGCCGCGCGCCTCGTGCTTGTCACGGGACCGTCCGGTGCTGGCCGGTCCACGGCCATCGCGGCGCTTGAGGACCTTGGGTACGAAACCATCGACAACATGCCGCTGACGCTGGTGCCACGGCTGCTTGATGCCGAGGGGTGGGCCGAGCGACCGCTTGCGCTGGGCCTCGACGCCCGCAACCGGGATTTCACGCCCGAGGCCGTCATGACCCTGCTGGGTGACCTGACGGCGCGGTCGGGTGCCGCGCCGGAATTGCTGTACCTCGACTGCCGCCGCGAGGTGCTGTTGCGCCGGTTCTCTGAAACCCGGCGCCGCCATCCGCTGGCGCCGCAGGACGCCCCCGAACTGGGCATCGCGCGCGAGGCCGAACTGCTGGCACCCGTCCGGCCCGAAGCCAGCCACGCCATAGACACGTCGGACCTGAGCCCGCATGACCTGCGCGCCGAGATTGCCCGCCGTTTCGGGCTGCACGGGGCGCAGCGCCTTGCACTGTCGGTCATGTCGTTTTCCTACAAGCAAGGCCTGCCGCGCGGGGCGGACATGGTGTTCGACTGCCGGTTCCTCGCCAACCCGCACTGGGTGCCCGAGCTGCGCCCGTTGACCGGCCGCGATCCGAAGGTGGCGGCCCATGTCGCGGGCGATCCGCGATACGCGGCGTTCCTCGAACAGGTGCTGGGCCTGCTGATCTTCCAGCTTCCCGCCTGTATCGAGGAGGGAAAGACCCATTTCACGGTCGCCTTTGGCTGCACCGGCGGGCGTCACCGGTCGGTCACGCTTGCGGAAACCGTCACGCGCGGCCTTGCAGAGGCAGGGTGGCAGGTGTCAGTAAGGCATCGGGAACTGGAGCGCCAAGGGATCGCGCCAGGTGGACAGGGAAACACGGCGGCGATGGACGAGGCGGCACAGTGATCGGGATCGTGATCGTTGCGCATGGCGGTCTCGCCCACGAGTACAAGTCCGCCGTGGAACACGTCGTGGGGCGCAAGGACGGGATGCGCGCGATCTCCATCGCGCCGGAAGACGACCGCGCGGCGAAACAACTCGAAATCTGCGCGGCGGCGGACGATGTCGATACCGGTGACGGGGTTGTCGTGGTGACCGACATGTTCGGCGGCTCTCCGTCGAACCTCAGCCTCAAGGCCTGCGCGCCGGACAACCGGCGCATCGTTTACGGCGCGAACCTGCCGATGCTGATCAAGCTGGCGAAGTGCCGCTGTCTCGAGGTCGACGACGCGGTTGACCGCGCGCTGAATGCTGGTCGAAAATACATCGACAGCAAGAACGTCTCCTGAGCCGAGCCTGTCATGTCCGAACCAACCTGCCGCACACTGGAAATCTGCAACACCAAGGGCCTGCACGCGCGGGCCTCGGCCAAGCTTGTCGAACTGGTGGAAGAGCACGATGCGCGCGCCGAGATATCCAAGGACGGGCTGAGCGCCGAGGGCGACTCGATCATGGGTCTTTTGATGTTGGCAGCGTCCAAGGGAACCTTTATTGAAGTCCAGACTTCGGGGCCGCAGGCCGCCGAACTGGCCGAGGCGATCGAAAACCTTGTCGCCGCGCGGTTCGGAGAAGAGGACTGAACGCCCCATGGGGTGCGAGGGAGGCACGAGTCGCTTGGTGGATGGGACCCAGCCAAAACCGGTACTGATGCACAATCATCCCTCTGAACGGCGTCTGGCCGGGCAGGGCGATGGTGGCAATCTTGCGGACGAGGCGTATGACAGACGACGCCTGAGTTACGCCAACACCTTCGAAAGCTGGTGGGCGCGCAAGACCATCCAGACGATGGAGCTTATCACCGGCAAGATCCGCCTTCTGCGCCTGATCCGCCGGTTCGAGGCGATGGGCGTCCCGCACGGGCAGGGCTTCTGGAAGCAGGCGCTTGACGTGATGGGGATCAAGCTGACCACGCCTGCGCACCAGATCGCGCGCATTCCCAAGGAAGGCCCGGTCGTGATCACCGCCAACCACCCGCACGGTCTGGTGGACGGCATGGTCCTGGCGGAACTGATCGGCAAGGTCCGGACCGATTACAAGATCCTGACGCGGTCCCTGCTGACCGGCGTGGGCGAGATCGAGCAATTCATGATCCCGGTGCCGTTCCCGCACGAGGAAGACGCGCTGCAGCAGAACCTTGAGATGCGGAAACAGGCGATGGATCACCTGAAGGCGGGTGGCGTGATCGTCTTGTTCCCGTCGGGCGTGGTGGCCGCGTCCGAGACGTGGTTCGGACCGGCGATCGAACGGGAGTGGAACCCGTTCACGGCCAAGATGATCCACCGTTCCGGTGCGCAGGTGCTGCCGATCTATTTCCCCGGCCAGAACTCGCGCTGGTACCAGATGGCCAACAAGACCGCGGCGGTGCTGCGGCAGGGCCTGCTCTTGTACGAAGTCGTGCATTCGCTGAACAAGCCGCAAGCCCCGGTCGTGGGTGAACCGCTTCAGCCCGAAGACGTCAAGGAATGGGCCTCCAACCCGCGCGGCTTCATGGCGTGGCTGCGCGAGCGGACACTGGCGTTGAAAGACGAAGCCTGAGCGCTGCGAAAGCACGATTGGCTACGCCCGAACGACTGCACAGCATCGGATCGCGCTGGATTCAGCGGGTCGGGACCGGTGCCTCGCCCCGGTAATCGTAAAAGCCGCGCTTGGTTTTCCGGCCCAGCCATCCGGCCTCGACGTATTTCGTCAAGAGCGGGCAGGGCCGGTACTTGGTGTCCGCCAGCCCGTCATGCAGCACGTTCATGATGGCAAGGCATGTGTCGAGCCCGATGAAATCGGCAAGCTCCAGCGGGCCCATCGGGTGGTTGGTGCCCAGCTTCATCGCCATGTCGATCGAGGTCACGTTGCCGACCCCTTCGTACAGGGTGTAGACCGCCTCGTTGATCATCGGCATCAGGATGCGGTTCACGATGAAGGCCGGGAAGTCCTCTGCCGTGGCGGCGGTCTTGCCCAGCTTCTCCACCACGCCGCGGCAGGCTTCGAATGTCGGCTCGTCGGTCGCGATGCCGCGGATCAGTTCGACCAGCTGCATGACGGGCACCGGATTCATGAAGTGAAACCCCATGAACTTCTCGGGGCGGTCCGTGCGGGATGCGAGCCGTGTGATTGAAATTGAAGACGTATTGGACGTAAGAATCGTGTGCGGTTCAAGGTGCGGGATCAGGTCCTCGAAGATGGCCTGCTTGATCGTCTCCCGCTCGGTCGCGGCCTCGATCACGAGGTCGCTGCCCCCCAGCTGGGTCAGGTCCGGAGTGGTCGCGATCCGCCCCAGCGCGGCGGCCTTGTCCTCGGCCGAGATGGTGTCGCGGGACACCTGCCGTTCGAGGTTTTTATCTATCGTTTTCATGGCGTTGGCCAAGGCGTCAGACGAGATGTCGGTGACGGTCACGTCATATCCGGCCACGGCCATGACATGGGCGATTCCATTGCCCATCTGCCCTGCGCCGATCACGCCGATGCGCTGGATATCCATGCTGGCCTCGTCCTGCTGATGCGTCCGGTGGAGCATATGTGCGCGCGGGCGGGGTCTCAAGCCGGGTCTTCGGCTTTTTACCTTTAGCCCGCTGATAAGATTTGGTCGTCAGGGTCGCCGGTGGGATGGATAGGGGTGAGTGATGGCCTTTGAGGGAAAGGCGCCAGGGGCGCTTGAATACGACGTGTACCGTTTCGGCGGGTCGATGCTGCCCATGCGCGGGCCGCAACGACCCGTCACCGGGGCAAGCGTGGCGTGTCTTGGCGGGACAGAGACGTTCGGGAAATTCGTGCCAGAGCCGTATCCGGCGCTGGTAGAGCAACTGACCGGCGTGCCATGCGTGAATATGGGCGTGGTCCACGGCGGCGTGGGGGCGTTTGCCGGGGATTCGGCGGTCCAGTACGCGGCGCGGGATGCGGGGTGCGTCGTTGTGCAGGTGATGGGCGCGCAGACGCTTAGCAACCGTTACGTGCGCGTGCATCCACGCCGGAATGACAGGTTCATCGGCCCGACCGAGGCGCTGGTGAAGCTCTACCCGGACGTGGACTTCACCGAGTTTCATTTCACCCGCGCATTGCTGTTGCGGTTGCGGCAGGTCTCGCGCCGCCGGTTCGCCAAGGTCGTGGAGGAGATGAAGCGCGCCTGGACACTGGCGATGCGCAGTCTTGTCGCGGCGGTGGAACGCCCCGTGATCCTGCTGTGGGTGTCGGACGCCGCGCCGCCCAAGTCGGACGACATGCGCATCCGGCGCGATCCCCTGTTCGTCGATGCCGACATGATCGGGGCGTTGCAGGCCGATGAGGTGGTCGAGGTCGTGTTGAGCCCGTCGGCGCTTGCCTGCAACACGCGCGGCATGATGTTCGGGCCGATGCAGGCCCCGATGGCCGCCGAGTTGCTGGGGCCCGCAGGCCAGTGCGAGGTGGCGGTGGCGCTTTCCGGCGTGGTCAGCCGGATCATGGACCGCCCCAAATGAAAATGCCCCGCCGAAGCGGGGCATTTCGAAAGCGTCTCGTGGAAGCGATCAGCCGAGTTTCTGGGTCAGTTCCGGCACGGCGTCGAACAGGTCCGCGACCAGCCCGTAATCGGCCACCTGGAAGATCGGGGCTTCCTCGTCCTTGTTGATCGCGACGATGATCTTGGAATCCTTCATGCCCGCAAGGTGCTGGATCGCGCCCGAGATACCGCAGGCGATGTAGAGATCCGGTGCGACGACCTTGCCGGTCTGGCCAACCTGCCAGTCGTTCGGGGCATAGCCCGAGTCGACGGCGGCGCGGGATGCGCCAACAGCGGCATTCAGCTTGTCGGCCAGCGCTTCGATGATCTTGAAGTCTTCTTCCGACCCGACACCGCGGCCACCCGACACGACGATGCCAGCCGAGGTCAGCTCGGGGCGGTCGGTTTCGGCAACCTTGTCCTCGACCCATTCGCTGAGGCCTGGATTGTCGGCGGCGCCGATCGTCTCGACCGAGGCCGAACCGCCCATCTCTGCCGCGTCGAACGTCGCGGTCCGGATGGTGATGACCTTGACCGCGTCCGCCGATTTCACGGTCTGGATCGCGTTCCCGGCATAGATCGGGCGCTCGAACGTGTCGGCATCGACAACGCCCGAGATGTCCGAGATCACCATCGCGTCGAGCAGCGCCGCAACGCGCGGCATGACGTTCTTGGCGTCGGTCGTCGCGGGCGCGACGATGTGCGAATAGTCACCCGCCAGCGACACGATCAGCGCCGCGGTAGATTCCGCAAGGCGATGGCCGAGCGAGGCGTCTTCGGCGCACAGCACCTTCGACACGCCGGCAATCTTGGCGGCTTCGGCGGCGGCATCGGCGGCCGAGGCACCCGCCGCCAGCACCGTGACGTCACCCATCTTCTTGGCGGCCGTCATGGCCTTTGCGGTGGCGTCGACATTGAGTTCGCCATTGTTGATTTCGGCAATCAGCAGAACAGCCATGTTACACAACCCCCGCTTCTTTGAGTTTCTCGACCAGTTCGTCGACCGACCCGACCTTGATGCCGGCAGCGCGGGCTTCGGGTTCGGTCGTCTTCACGATTTCAAGGCGCGGGGAGGCATCGACGCCGTAATCGGCGGCGGTTTTCTCATCCAGCGGTTTCTTCTTGGCCTTCATGATGTTCGGCAGCGATGCGTAGCGCGGCTCGTTCAGGCGAAGGTCCACGGTCACGACGGCGGGCATCTTGACCTTGATCGTCTGCAGGCCGCCATCGACTTCGCGGGTCACGGTGGCGCTGTCACCATCGATGTCGACTTCGGAGGCGAAGGTCGCCTGCGACCAGCCCATCAGCGCCGACAGCATCTGGCCGGTGGCGTTCATGTCGTTGTCGATTGCCTGTTTGCCGCACAGCACGAGGCCCGGCTGCTCTTCATCGACGACGCCCTTGAGGATCTTGGCGACGGCAAGCGGTTCGATATCGGTGTGCACGTCATCGGCGGCGACGACGAGGATCGCTCGGTCGGCGCCCATGGCCAGCGCGGTACGCAGGGTTTCCTGCGCCTGCTTGACGCCGATGGAAACGGCGACGACTTCGTCGGCCTTGCCGGCTTCCTTCAGGCGGATCGCCTCTTCGACGGCGATTTCGTCGAACGGGTTCATCGACATCTTCACGTTGGCGAGATCGACACCGGACCCGTCCGCCTTGACGCGGACCTTCACGTTGTAGTCGATCACGCGTTTGACGGGCACGAGGACCTTCATCAGCGCTCTCCTGTTGATCTTTCACAGACTTCGATTGGAGGGTGTGATACTCTGCCAAGCACGGCTGAAACAGGTCAAAATCGCCGCACCGGGGCGTTCCGACGTCGCGTTTCGGCGTTGCGGTGCCCGCGTGGTGAGGATCGGAAACCATGGAACGTGTTCTGGGAATTGGCGGATTCTTCTTCCGGTCGCGTGATTCGGATGCGCTGGCCAAGTGGTATCGTGACCATCTGGGCATCGATCTTGTGCCGACGGATGCGGAGGGAACGCCGTGGATCACCGAGGGCGGCGCAACCGTGTTCGCGCCGTTCGCGGCCGACACGACCTATTTCGCGCCGGACAAATCCTTCATGCTGAACTTCCGGGTGCGCGACCTCGACGCCATGATCGCGCAGCTTGAAAAGGCCGGGATCGCGGTGACGCGGCACGAGGACATGCCGGGGATCGGCAGGTTCGCGCATTTAACTGATCCCGAAGGCACGCCGCTTGAGTTGTGGGAGCCGGAGGCCTAGCGCCCCTGGACCATCAGCGGTTCGCGCCTGGAACCCACAGGACGTCGTCGGCGCCGTTGCCGTTGACCACGCGCGACGCGACGAAGCACCAGTCGCTGAGCCGGTTGAGGTACTTGACCGCCGCCGGGTTCACCGCCTCCATCGTCGCCAGTTCGACCGTCAGCCGCTCGGCCCGCCGGGATACGGTGCGGCACAGGTGCAGATGGGCGGCCAGCGCCGAACCTCCGGGCAGGATGAAGCTGCGCAGGGGGGCCAGGTCGCTGTTCATCGCGTCGATTTCGGATTCGAGCCGGGCCACCTGCGCGTCGGACATGCGCAGGGGCGGATACTCGGCCTCGGCATCCTTTTCCATGTCCGGGCGGCACAGGTCGGCGCCAAGGTCGAACAGGTCGTTCTGGATCGCGGCCAGCCGGGCGTCGATATCACCGGTCGCGTGCAGGCGGGCAAGCCCCACGGTCGCGTTGGTTTCATCCACCGTACCGTAGGCCGTCACACGCATCGAATGCTTGGCCACCCGCGCCCCGTTGCCCAGCGCGGTTTCCCCGGCATCGCCGGTCTTGGTATAGATCTTGTTGAGAACGACCATCCGTTCAGCCCCCCGACTGTCGCCGCACGTAGACGAACAGCAGGATCAGCAGGACGGCGATGAACTGGGCGGCGAGACGCCAGCGCATGATCTTGTTTGCGTTGCGGCGGTTGAACTCTCCGCCCTTGGCGAATGTTCCGATGCCGAAGATCAGGATGCCGGCCACGGCCAGCACCGCGACGGCGACAACGATGAAAAGTGGATCGTCGAGCATGGTGTCTCCTTCAGTGTTCCGCCCGATGTAGGCGTCGGGATGGGAAAGGCCAGAGCGGTTCAGCCTTTGCTCAGCACCCAGTCCATCGCGCGGCGCGGCAAAACGCGTTTCAGGGCCGCCATCATATAGGTGGGCGTCGTGACCTTGTAGTGGCTGCGGGGTCGCAGGCTTTCAAGCGCGTGCACCAGCTTGGCGGTCACGGCCTCGGGTTCAAGTTCGAACGGGGTGCCTTCCTGCCCCTTGTATAGCGCATCCAGAAGGCCCGAGCGATACTGGTCAACGCGGGCGGAGTTTTCCCAGTCCACCCATTTCTCGAAATGCGGGATCGAGTTTTCGCGGATCTTCGTGCGGATCGGGCCGGGCTGGATAAGGACGATGCGGATGCCGGTATCGGCCATTTCCATGCGCAGCGTGTCGGCCCAGCCTTCAAGCGCGAACTTGGTCGAGTTGTACGCGCCGCGCCAGCGCATCGGCGCAAAGCCGAGGACCGAGGAATTCAGGATGATCCGGCCGTGGCCCTGCGCGCGCATGACCGGGATGATCCGGCAGGTCAGGTCGTGCCAGCCAAAGAAGTTGGCCTCGAATATCGCGCGCATCCCGTCCGTCGGCAGGTCCTCGACCGGGCCGGGCAGGGCGTAGGCCCCGTTGTGGAACACCGCGTCGAGTGTTCCGCCGGTGTCTGACAGGACGGTTTCAAGACCGGCTTCAAGACTGGCCGGATCGGCATAGTCCATGCGCGGGCTTTGAAAACCCAGCTCTTCGAGGCGCTTGCAGTCCTGCGCCTGCCGGCACGAGGCAAAGACGCGCCAGCCGCGCTCCCGCAGGCCGATGGCCGCATCGTACCCGATGCCGGACGAGCATCCGGTGATCAGAATCGACTTGTCGGTCATGTCCCGCGCCCTGAATGACAAAAGCGCGGCAGGTGTGCCCGCCGCGCCGTGGATTGACAAGAGGGATAGGGGTCAGCTGGCGGAGGTCACAAGCCAGTCGGCGATCCAGCCGACCGTGTCGTCTTCGATCACGCGCAGTTTCAGCCAGCCATTGCCGGGCGCTTGCAAGACTTCGACCTCGGCCCCCTGGTTCAGCTTGGTCACGACGCCGAATTCGGTACCGGGGCCCTGCCGCATGTTGACGCGGTTGCCGACGATTTCGCGCAGGTCCAGCGCGGGCGCGGTCGTGACCGTTTCGGTCTCGGCAGGCTCGGCAAGAATATCGGCCACGACGCTGTCGACCAGTGCCGCGGGTTCAGGCGCGGCTTCCGGCTCCGTCGCCGGTGCCTCCACCGACGCAAGCGTCACCCCGGCCTTGGCTTCGTCTTTCTGCGGAGAGATGGTGGACACGGTTGCCGCCCGCGTGACGGTATCGGCAAGGTCGGTCGCCTCAAGCGGTTGCTCGTCCACCTCTTGCGGCGCACGCGCCTGAACCGTCGGCTCGAAATCCGAACCACCGCTCAATTCCCAGAAGGCCCATCCCAGGAACAAGAAACACACGACCATGAACCGAACCATGTCCGGAACCCCCGAAAAACGTCAACGTGGAATGACAAGTATCATCTTGAGAAGATTCGATTAAGGGAAAATCGGGAAACAATTTCCCCGCCCACATCTTGTTGCGGTTTTGCGCCGGCGGTACACAGAATGTATGAGCGACACGGTTGATCCTCCCGAAAATTCCGACCTGACACTGGCCGAACCACTGCGCCGCGCGATTGGCGAGCGGTACCTGACCTATGCGCTCAGCACCATCATGCATCGCGCGCTTCCGGACGCGCGGGACGGGTTGAAGCCCGTTCACCGCCGCATCCTCTATGCAATGCGCGAGTTGCGTCTGAGTTCCGGCGGAGGCTTCCGGAAATCGGCCAAGATCTCGGGCGACGTGATGGGCAACTATCACCCGCACGGCGACGCCGCGATCTATGACGCGATGGCGCGGCTGGCGCAGGATTTCAACGTCCGCTACCCGCTGGTCGACGGGCAGGGGAACTTCGGCAACATCGACGGCGATAACCCCGCCGCCAGCCGGTATACCGAGGCGCGGATGACCTCGGTCGCCGAGGCGCTGCTGGAAGGGCTGAACGAGAACGCTGTCGATTTCCGCGATAATTACGACGGCACGCTTACCGAACCGGTCGTGCTGCCCGCGACCTTCCCGAACCTTCTGGCCAACGGGGCCGCCGGGATCGCGGTGGGGATGGCAACAAACATCCCGCCCCATAACATCACCGAACTGGTCGATGCCTGCCTGCACCTGATCAAGACGCCGGATGCGCGCGACGACACGCTGCTGAATTATATCCCCGGCCCCGATTTCCCCACCGGCGGAATCATCGTGGAGCCGAAGGAGGCCATCGCGCAGGCCTATCGCACCGGCCGGGGCGGGTTCCGCCTGCGGGCGAAGTGGGAGGTGGAGGATCTGGGTCGCGGCCAGTGGCAGGTCGTCGTGACCGAGATCCCCTACCAGGTGCAGAAATCGAAGCTGGTCGAGAAGCTGGCCGAGTTGATCCAGACCAAGAAGGTCCCGATCCTCGCCGATATCCGGGACGAGAGTGCCGACGACATCCGCATGGTGCTGGAGCCGAAAACGCGGAACGTCGACCCGGACGTTTTGATGAACATGCTCTACCGCAATTCCGATCTGGAGGTGCGGTTCTCACTCAACATGAACGTGCTGATCGACGGGGTCACGCCCAAGGTCTGTTCGCTGAAGGAAGTGCTGCGCGCCTTCCTCGACTTCCGCCGCGAGGTGCTGTGCCGCCGGGCCGAGCACCGGATGGAGAAGATAGACCACCGGCTGGAAGTGCTGGAGGGGCTGATCGTCGCCTTCCTGAACCTCGACCGGGTGATCGACATCATCCGGTACGATGACGAGCCCAAGCCCGCGCTGATGCGCGAGGACTGGAGCCGGGATTTCGTGCGGGCGACCGATGAAAGCGATTACCAGTCGCCGCCCGCAGGCGAGGGGGAGTTGAGCGAGGTTCAGGTCGAGGCGATCCTGAACATGCGCCTGCGGTCGTTGCGGCGGCTGGAAGAGATGGAGCTCTTGCGCGAGCAGGAAGAGCTGATGCGCGAACGGGCCGAGCTGGACGATCTTCTCGTCGATGAAGGCCTGCAATGGGGCCGCATCTCCGAGCAGTTGAAAGAGGTCAAGCAGACCTTCGGCAAGGATTATGCGGCAGGCGCGCGCCGCACCCAGTTCGCCGAGGCGGGCGAAATCGAGGACGTGCCGCTGGAAGCGATGATCGAGCGGGAGCCGATCACCATCGTCTGCAGCCAGATGGGCTGGGTCCGCGCCATGACCGGCCATATCGACCTGTCCCGCGAGTTGAAGTTCAAGGATGGCGACGGGCCGCGCTTCATCTTCCACGCGGAGACCACCGACAAGATCATCCTGTTTGGCTCGACAGGCCGGTTCTACACGCTGCAGGCGTCGAACCTGCCGGGCGGGCGCGGGATGGGAGAGCCTGTGCGGCTGATGGTCGATCTTCCGCAGGAGGCCGAGATCGTGGACCTGTTCATCCACAAGCCGGGGCGGAAGCTGCTGGTCGCGTCGTCGGCGGGGGACGGGTTCATCGTGCCGGAGGACGACATCATCGCGCAGACGCGGTCGGGCAAGCAGGTGCTGAACGTGCGCGCGCCCGCCGTGGCACGTGTGTGCCGGCCCGTCAGCGGCGACAGCGTCGCGGTCGTGGGCGAGAACCGCAAGGTTCTGGTCTTCGACCTTGAAGAACTGCCTGAAATGGTGCGCGGCAAGGGTGTCCGCCTGCAGAAATACCGCGACGGCGGCTTGTCGGACGCGATCACGTTCACGCTGGCCGACGGGCTCAGCTGGCATGACCCGGCAGGGCGCACGCGGACCGAGGTGGCGCTTGACGAATGGCGCGGCAAACGCGCCGGGACGGGCCGCATGGCACCGCGCGGTTTCCCGCGGGACAACACGTTTACCTGACAAGGCCGGTCAGACTGGTTCAGCCATCAGCCAGACGCCGCCTTCGGGGCGAAGCGTGAGGATCATCACCGGTTTCGGGTCGCGCCCCTTCACGGCGGTGAAGCGGAAGCGCGAGATCAGCGTTGCAAGGATGATCACGGCCTCCGACAGGGCGAATGACGCCCCGATGCAGATGCGCGGGCCGTCGCCGAAGGGCAGGTAAGCGTAACGCGGGATCGCGGACCGGTCGAGGAACCGGTCGGGATCGAACGCATCCGGGTCCGACCACAGCTTGCGGTGTCGGTGGATCGCGTAGATCGGGATCATCACGGTGTCGCCGGGACGGATGTCCGCACCGAGGATCTCGTCGGCCCTTTGCGCCGTGCGCGACACGACGCCGGCAGGTGGATAGAGGCGCAGCGCCTCGTCCACAATGCGGCGGATCAGGGGCAGGTTGGGGACGTCCGCGCCCGTCGCCGGACCGGACAGCACCGATTGCGCCTCTGCCCGCGCGCGGTCCTGCACCTCGGGATCGAAGGCCAGCAGGTAGAGCGCCCATGACAGCGCCAGCGCCGTCGTCTCGTGCCCGGCCACGACGAAGGTCAGAAGGTTGTCGCGCAACTCCTCGGTCCGCATGTGCCGCCCCGTTTTCGGGTCCTCGCCGGCCTGCAGGAGGTCTAGCAGGTCCGGCACCTCTCCCGCGCCGCGCTGCGCCCGTGCCGCGATCATCGTGTCGGCGGCGCGCTTCATCTGGGCCAGCGTTCCGGCCGTCCGGACGCGGCCCGGTCGCGGGATCCAGTCCGGTGCGCCCAGCACGTCGAACAGGGAGATCTTGCCCGCATCGGCGATGTAGTCGTCGATCGCCCGGTGCACGGCGGCGGCGTCAAAGGAGTCGTCGCCTGAAAAGCAGACCTCCGAGATCACGTCGAACGTGGTCAGCACCATGTCCTCGGCCACGTCCACCGCGCGGGCGCCCGCTTGCGCGATACGCTCGGCCGAGCGTTCGGCGGCCGCCGTCATGATCGGCGTCAGCGCCGCGATGTTGCGGTGGGTGAAGACGGGTGCCGCCACCCGACGCTGCCAGCGCCAATGCGCGCCTTCGGCCACGAACAGCCCCTCGCCGACGGCGGGTTGCAGAAGCGCCTTTGTGACGGTGGATTTCGGATAATCCTCCAGCCGGTCAAGCAGCACGTGGCGCAGCGCGCCGGGGTCCATCACCATGTGCCACCGCGTGCCGGTGCGGCCCGACAGGATCGGCTCCTCGGTGGCCTGCTTCGGGATCAGGTCGATCACGTTGCGCCGCGCGGCCTGCCAGCTTTGCAGCAGACCCATGGGGGTATCGTGCAGGTGGACGCGGACGGGCGTGTCGCCGGTGTCGGTCAGATCGCGCATCTCGAACCTCGGATCGGGGCCATCCCCGAAAAAGCTAGGAAGCTTTCACACCGCTTCAAGCTGCGCTATCCCGAACACGGACCGCGTGACGAGGAGCCTGCCGATGCGCCGAGTGTTGATCCTGCTGACCCTGCTGACCGGGCTTGCCGCCTGCGCTTCGGGCAACGACCTTGACGAGGCGCCCGTGGCGCTGGGCAACTTCGCGCTGGGCCACAACGTGGCGGTGGCGGTCGATCCCAAATCCTCGGCCCTGTCCCGCAAGGTCGAGAACGAGGTGCTGACGGACGCGATGAAGGCAGCGGTCGATGCGCGGTTCGGTCGGTATGACGGCGACGACCTGCACCACATCTCGGTCGTGATCGACCAGTACGAACTTGCGCCTCCGGGCGTGCCGGTCGTGGCCTCGCCCCGGTCGGGCATGGTGATCCGCGTGACCGTCTGGCGCGATGCCATCGGCGCCAAGCTGAACGAGGAGCCGCACCAGATCATCGTGATCGAATCGACCAGCGGAAAGACGCTGTTCGGCTCGGGCCTGACCCAGTCCAAGGAGCAGCAGGTCGAAAGCCTCGCACGGTCGGCCGCGAAGCAGATCGAGTTGTGGTTCGTCAAGCAGATGGAGGCAGAGGGCTGGTTCAAGGGCGAAGACGATGCAACTGGCGAGGATGCGACGGACGTACCTGCTGCCGAAGACGCCTGACAGACCTGCGCAACCCGCTTGATTTTTCCCGGCCCGCGCAATATGTGCCGCGCGGTATGAACCATGGGTGGCCGACAACCGGCGCGCCCCAAAGCGACAGAGGGTGCCTCAGGCGATGGCAAAGGAAAAGTTTGAGCGGAGCAAGCCGCACTGCAACATCGGCACG
>NZ_AQQZ01000049.1 GCF_001205715.1 Pseudaestuariivita atlantica | reverse complement strand
GCGTTCGACGGCGTTGGAATCCAGTTCGATGCGGCCGTCGTCGAGGAACAGGATCAGCCCGTCCCAGTACTTGGCGATGTATTTCAGGGCGTCTCCGGTTGGCGATTTTGCCGAGACACGGGCGCGGTTCTGGGTGAGCCAGAGTTCGAAAGCGTCGATGAGGGGTTTTGAGCGGTCCTGTCGAGCGTCATGGCGCTGGTCTGCAGGCAGGCTGCGCAGGTCTTTTTCGATGCGATAGAGCGCCTGGATTTGGGCCAGACCTTCCAGCGCAATCGGGGCCGTGCTGGACTGTGTAACCTTATGCAGTTTGCGACGGGCATGCGCCCAGCAATAGGCCAGTGTCACATCCTGTGTTGGACGTTTGAGCAGGCGGTTATAGCCTGCATAGCCATCGACCTGCAGGATTCCGCTGAAGCCTTGCAAAATGGTCTCTGCATGCTGGCCGGATCGACCTGGCGCATAGGTAAAGGCCACGCCGGGTGGGTCCTCACCGCCCCATGGCCTGTCATCGCGGGCAAGGGCCCAGAAGTATCCGGTTTTGGTGCGGTTGCGCCCAGGTGCCAGAACCGGCGCGGGTGTCTCATCCATAAAGAGCTTCGTCGAGCGCTTCAGGTTGGCCATGAGCGCCTCATAGACCGGGGTCAATTCGAACGCCGACTTACCAACCCACGCGGCCAAGGTGGAGCGATCCAGATCAATGCCCTGGCGGCTGTAGATTTGCGCCTGCCTATAGAGCGGCAAGTGGTCCGCATATTTTGAGACCAGAACATGGGCCAGCGTGGCTTCGGTCGGCATGCCGCCTGCGATGATGTGGGCCGGTACCGGGGCTTGGGTGATCCCGCCCTCGCAAGACCGGCAGGCATATTTGGGGCGACGGGTGACGATCACCCGGAACTGCGCGGGGATGATATCCAGC
>NZ_AQQZ01000048.1 GCF_001205715.1 Pseudaestuariivita atlantica | reverse complement strand
ATCGCAACCACCAGCTTCCCGTCATCGATCCAGACCGTGAACTCGCCCGAATCCGCGCCTTCGACATCGGCGGACACCAGGGCCTGGCGGCCGTACAGCCGGTCAAGCTCGAAGGTCAGCTCGATCGTCGCCGCGCGCAGGTTCATCGCCGCGTGCTGGCCGACTTCCATGTAATCGTCATCCTCGCCGCTCAGCTGGCCGGGGCCTTCGACCGCGAGGACCGGGGCCTTGACGCCCGCGACGACGTGATCGGCCATCGTGCCCAGATCATTCCCACGGCCCGCGTTGCGGACGTTGACGGCGTCTTCGAGGGGTTCGAGGGCTTCGTCGAGGTTGTCGGAGGTGGCGACGATGCCGTAGGTCGGCGCGGCGCTGTGCTCGATGTCGGACTCTTTCACGAGGTCGCCGTAGACGGTGATCGTGCCCAGCAGGTCGTCGTTATGCGCGCCGCCGTTGCGGCCTTGGTCCGAGTAGAGCGTGATGATCGAGTGGTCCATCACGCCATCGTTGTTGATGTCGCCGTAGGTGATCGAGGCGATCTCGGTCGTGTGGCCCTCGATCACGATCCGGTCGCCCTCGTCGCGGCTGAAGTCGAGGATGGTGTCGTTGCCCAGCACGTCCAGCCAGTGGTCGTGGATGTTGTCGTTCTCGCCGGCGATGCGGCCCCAGTTGATCGTGCCGTCGCTGCGGGTGTGCTCGCGGATGAAGCGTTCCTTGGCGTTGATCAGGGTCTGGAAGTAGAAGATGTCGGCGCCGTCGCCGCCATGCAGCAGGTCGTCGCCGGGCACCGGCTGGTCGGGGTACAGCTTGCCGCCGGTCAGCTCGTTGAAGGGATCGCCCTCGTCGCGGTTGGGGTCGTAGGTGACCGCGCCCTCGCGTCCGTCGGCGCGCGAGATGATCAGGTCGTCGCCCGCGCCACCGCGCAGCACGTCTTCGCCGTGGCCGCCGTCGATGATGTCGTTGCCGTCA
>NZ_AQQZ01000047.1 GCF_001205715.1 Pseudaestuariivita atlantica | reverse complement strand
ATACCAACTTGCGCCAAGCCTGACTCTCGATTGGGGATTCCCTTCAGCTCTGATTTCTGACTCACTGCCTGAAAACACAAGGCGGTGGATCATGGGACAGGCATTGGCACTTCGGGAAGATTTTGACGGATCGGACCTGCGCCGATTGGCGCGGGGGAGCCGGGACGCGGATCAGACGCGGCGGCTTTTGGCGCTTGCTGTCATCTATGCAGGCGGGAGCCGCGCCGAGGCCGCGCGGACAGGCGGTGTCGGACGGCAGATCGTGCGGGATTGGGTCATGCGTTTCAATGCGGAGGGGCCGGAGGGGTTGATTACCCGCAAGGCCCCTGGGAGTCCGTCAAAACTCAACGATGTACAGCGCGCCGCGTTGGTGCAGGTCGTTGAACGGGGACCAAACCCGAAGGTGGACGGCGTAGTACGGTGGCGCCTTCTGGACCTTGCGGCCTGGGTTTGGGACCGCTTCGGTATCTCGCTGAGCGAGGCGACGCTCAGCCGGGAACTTAAGGCACTCGGTTTTTCCAAACTTTCGGCCCGCCCGCGCCATTACGCCCAAGACGCCGATGCGATAGACGCTTTTAAAAAGACTTCCCGGCCCGCTTGGCGAATGTCCGCACGACGCTCCCGCCCGGCACCGAGATAGAAATCTGGTTCCAAGACGAGGCGCGGGTGGGTCAAAAGAACAAGATCACCCGACGTTGGGCGCGGCGCGGGACAAGGCCGTCTGCGCCGCACGATCAGCGGACCCAGTCCGCTTACATCTTCGGCGCTATCTGCCCAGAGCGCGGCAAGGGCGCGGGCCTGGTCATGCCGCGCTGCGACAGCGAGGCCATGACCGCCCATCTCGCCGAGATCAGCACCATGGTCGCACCCGGTGCTCATGGCGTCGTGATCCTTGATCAAGCCGGATGGCACCTATCGGGCTCGCTCGCGATCCCCGAAAACATCACGCTGCTGCCCCTGCCGTCACGCGCCCCGGAACTGAACCCGGTGGAAAACGTCTGGCAATACCTGCGCGATAACTGGCTCTCAAACCACGTGTTCGAAAACTACGACGACATACTCAGCTACTGCTGCGAAGCGTGGAACCGGCTTATTGAACGGCCTTGGAAAATCATGACCATAGGTCTTCGCGATTGGGCGCATGAGTTCTGATCAATGCAAGTTGGTATCAGGACCTGCACGATGGGCGGCCAACACGTCACCTGCATTCGGATCGAGGAGGAGTAGATGACCCAACTGACAGCCTTGGAACGCGACTTGCTCGCCTGCGTCGAGCGGTTGGTGACGGCCTCAGAGGCCTCCGCGCAGGAATTGACCGCCTTGGAGACACGCTCGACCGGCAGGATCGAGAAGGAACTGGCTGGCTTGAAAGACTGCGTGACCT
>NZ_AQQZ01000046.1 GCF_001205715.1 Pseudaestuariivita atlantica | reverse complement strand
AAGTTTCCATGCAGGAGGTTGCGCGAACCGGATAGGTTGGGCGCAGATTCACAAAACGGGAGATTTCCAAAATGATGACGCCATCTATTGCGGCGACCTGCTTTGTCGCCATTGATCTGAGCAAATCGAAATGGCTTGTGGCGCTTGATGCACCGCAATTGGCCAAAATCAAATCTGTACGCTTGGACGGGTTTGATACGGCTGGGCTTATCGATCTGGTTCGAGCGACTGTTGCGGAGGCGACTGAGCTTTGCGGGCCTGATCAGCGGCCGATCGTTTGCTTTGAAACTGGATACGATGGTTTCTGGCTGCAGAGGCTGCTGTCCAACGAAGGGATCGAGACCTTGGTTGTGGATCCGACCAGCTTTCTCGTGAACCGCAAAGCGCGCCGGGTCAAAACAGATCGCGTCGACGCCGAAGGCATGGTCGTTCTGCTGAAGAACTACTGTTCCGGTGATCGAAAGGCATTCCGCACTGTGCGCGTCCCGACCGTCGCTGAAGAAGATGCCAAACGCTTCCATCGAGAGCGCAAGAGGCTGATGAGCGAGCGCACTGGCCACATCAATCGCATTCGTGCCCTCCTCGCCCTGCAAGGCGTCCGGCATATCAATCCAGCGATGGTCACATGGCGAAAGAAACTGGAGGGCCTCGAAACTGCCGATGGCCGCCCTTTCCCCGATCAGCTCATGCGCGAGATCGTGCGATCTTTCGAACGCTTGGAGCTGACGAACAAGATGATCAAGGCTCTTGCCGAGGAACGCGACGAAGCTCTTGCAGCTGAATCTGAACAGTTCCCCGAACACGAAAAGGCAGTGCTGCTCGAAGGGCTTCGCGGTGTTGGACGACACAGTGCGATGCTCTTGTCGGCCGAAGTGTTTGGCCGGGAATTCAAGAACAGGCGACACCTGTCGTCTTATCTGGGCCTGACACCCAGCCCTTATTCCAGCGGTGACGTCGAACGAAGCCAGGGTATCAGCAAGGCCGGAAACCGACCGGCGCGCACCCTCGGGATCGAACTGGCGTGGTGCTGGCTGCGGTATCAGCCACAAAGCGCACTCGCGCGCTGGTTCAGAAAATACACGGCTGAACGCCCGGGAGTGAGAAAGAAAGTCGCCATTGTGGCTCTTGCCCGCAAGCTCATCGTGGCCTTGTGGCGATATGTGGAAACGGGACTTGTCCCGTCTGGCGCGGTTCTGAAGGCGGAGGTGTAAAACGGGATACTGAAACTTCAGAATAACGCGCAACGCCGGATGGTTGAGTGACCGAGAAGATTGATGGTCTTCACAAACCCTGTAGAAGTTTGGTCCCAACCAAGGCGGCTCTATTCCGGGAACGTGAACGGAAATTTGGTTCGGGCAGTACGCCCACCGTATGCAAGTCGATGCCACTGGAGTGAGCATATTCGAGGAGCCAAACCAGCGTTGCACAGAAAGAAAAGGACTTGAAAATGTAATTTCCTCATGCA
>NZ_AQQZ01000045.1 GCF_001205715.1 Pseudaestuariivita atlantica | reverse complement strand
AAAGATGCCGTAATGGGGCTGTCGGCGAATCGAGCACGTTTCGCTTGTTTGTCAGCATGATATGGAGTGCCGTTGCCCTTGATGCGCCTGCAGCGCGTCTACGAGGTCGTATGTTTCCATGCGCCTCAATTCCTGAGAATAGAAGGGCAACGACATGAATGTATTTATCGGACTGGATGTATCTCTGGCAAGCACGGCCATTTGTGTGCTGGGGCCGCAGGGGATTATTGTTGAAGAATTGCAGGCGGAGAGTGAGCCTGAAGCCCTGGTGCGCGCGATCGTCGCCCTGCCATATTCGATCGACACGATCGGTCTCGAAGCCGGACCTCTGTCCCAATGGCTGAGCAAGGGGATGGAAGAGGCAGGGTTTGACGTGGTCATGATGGAAACACGGTTGGTGAAGGCCGCCTTGAAGGCCATGCCGATCAAAACAGACCGGCGCGATGCCCAGGGCATTGCGCGCTTGCTTCAATTGGGATGGTACAAGCCCGTGCACCGCAAATCCGTGTCCTCCCAGGAAATCCGCGCGTTGCTGACGGCGCGCAAGTCAGTTCAGCAGGCCATCATCAACCTTGAGCTTTCCATGCGGGGTGTTTTGCGGAACTTCGGCCTGAAGCTGGGGCATGTCACCCGGATCAGGTACGAGGCCCGGGTGAGGGAATTGGTTGAGCAGAATGAAATCCTGTCGGCGTCGACAGAGGCCCTTTTGCGCGCGCGTGCGCAGTTGCGCGCCGAGTTGGCCGAATTGGATGCGGCAATCGCGGATCTGGCAAAACAAGACGACGTTTGCCGTCTGATGATGACGATGCCGGGCGTCGGTCGGATCGTCGCCCTGACGGTCAAATCCGCGATCGACGATCCGACCCGGTTTGTGCGATCGAAGGATGTTGGACCGTGGGTGGGGCTGACACCGAGGCGCACTCAATCCGGAGAGATGGACATTGTCGGGCAGATCACTCGAGCCGGTGACCGGGCCCTTCGAACGGCCTTGTATCAAGCGGCGATGATCTTGATGCACCGTGGGTCACCAAACTGGCTCCAGGCCTGGGCGCTCAGAGTGGCCCATCGGCGTGGATCGAAACGGGCCTTGATTGCACTTGCGCGGCGCATTGGCGTTGTTTTGCACCGCATGTGGCGAGACGGCACACCATTCCGCTATGCGCAGAGCTCCCCGGCAACGGTCTGAGTAAAACAATTCCAGAACTTGATCGGACGGAGGAACGCACTGCACCTGACGACAGGTACAACGAGGTCCCCTGCCGGGACGAGGTTCCTGGAGATGCCGGAAGCCCGCAAGTTATCGGCTAACGCTGAATACGCGTAAAAGATAGGTACCCAGGGACCAGATTTGGACCAGGCATAGAGTGGCAGCCATGAGGCTGACTACGGACGGAAGAGCGAAGCCCGTGCAGGGGGTGTCCTTCAGTCCTGAAGTGCGGTTGCAGTGAAAAAGAAAAAGTAAGCTTCTGAATTTGTGCCTTAAAACTCGGTGAAGAATGAGATCTTCGCCGGGATTTTTGACTTGCCCGAAACCCTTGACAGAGGCCCGCCCCATTACGGAAG
>NZ_AQQZ01000044.1 GCF_001205715.1 Pseudaestuariivita atlantica | reverse complement strand
GCAGCCTAACTATTGAACCAGAAACTCTCCGGTAAACCCGGGGCGGTTCATAGAGGTTTGGCAGGTTTGCTCCGCAGGCCGAACCCCCGGCTCAACCCGATCCTGCATTTATTTTTCGGTCGTTGAAGATTGCGTCGCGTAGAATCTGTACTGCTAGCCCGACCGGAAAGGACGACGAATATCCAGGAATACCCGGAGAAGGCTAGACGTCAGGCTCGTTTCCTCCGGAATTGCATCCGACCACCATATGAGATGAACGAAAGCCGGGTATAATTCGCTGCGGGCCAAAAATGGAGGAGTTGACCGACAATTCAGGTATTTCGTTTGATTGTTCGTGGTGTCGGCGACCGTCATGAAAAATTGGCGCAAAGCGCTAGAACCTGACACTCGGCCCGGCGAATGGAGTGGCAGGTAGGTCCGCCTCTCGATTGTTGAGATCGGCTGCAGCAAAAGGGCGGCTTGGATTCCGCCGAGATCGACACGGATGAATGACCGGAATCGGGAAATCCGCTGCGCTGCCGAATCTTCAATGCTGCAGGCGCAAACGCCATTTTGATCTTTCTGCAATCGCATTCGCCGCGAATGCAAGAGTCCGGATAGTCCGCCCAGCTGACCTTGGCATCACAAGCAGCAAACGACCGGTGATTGAGTGGCTCCGAGCACTTAGGCCGACACGGATGATTGCCAATGCTGCCTTTGTTGGCGCTAGTAGTTCACCTGCTCAAAGCCGTAGTTCCCTTCATAGTCACGCCAGTCGACGAAGACAGAACGGTGATAGATGCTGGGGCAATTCTGGCCCCAGCGTTCGAGGCCGATATGGGCGGAGGGTAGGGCGGTGATGGAAGACCTCTGCCAGGCGAAGTCGCCTTGCGTTCCGTATGTGCCGAGGACCACGGTGGCGCTGCGGTTGCAGTCGCCGTCACGTCCGGATTCGTGCTGTCGCGCATACCGGACATCGAAGACGCGGATCGACCGCACGAAGTTGAACTCAGGTCCGCTGATATCGATGTCCGCCCGCTCTTGAACGAGCCGGAGGGCCTGGTCGGCGGGAACAAGGAATTCTGGGGCTTCCGGGGTGCGCCAAGCTGCCATAATTGGATCAGCGGTATCGCGCGCTGGAAAGGATTGTCGCGGTCCAGTGCTTTTGTTCTGGAAGAACGCTTCAAAGATGCGGTCTGCGCTGTTTGACGCCGGAGGGGTCTCGTAGGACGCGCCCATTGGACAGCGCCAGATTTGAAGCGGAGGTTCCACCGGCCAAGGGGTAATTCGTCGGATGAATTCGGCACGCGCTCGTGCGCATGGCACGGAAGCAGGCCAGCCGCCAGACAGGCACAGGAGGATCGCGCAATCGATCGGGTATGTCTGCGCACGGGCGGACATCGGTAGCGAAAGACCTGTCACAGTCAAAGCGACGGCGACCGAGGGGAGGAGCTCTTTGAATAGGTAACGCATGCTGAGGACCCAATGTGACAGGATTCAGCATACATACGAAAATATACTATCGCAACACTAAGTATATGTAAACACCATTCAGAAATGTCACTGGGTTTGCAAAGGAGAAGT
>NZ_AQQZ01000043.1 GCF_001205715.1 Pseudaestuariivita atlantica | reverse complement strand
CGACAATTGCGCCGAGGCGGTGGAGAGTGTCGAGGTGACCGACCTCGTGATCGCGGCGGGTGCCGAGGCGGTGCGCCCGGCGACCGGGTCGGACAGTGACCAGGCGATGGGCAACGTGCTCGATGCGGGCAATGATGTGCTCGACGGTGCGGCGGCGGTGCCCGGCGCGGGTGGCAACGTGGTGCTGAGCGCGGTCGCCGATCCCGGCAACAGCGCCTTCCTGGCGGTCGATCCGGCCACCGGCGCGCTGACGCTGACGGGCGGCGCCCCGGCGGGCACGCATGCGCTGCGCTACCGCATCTGCGAGGCGGCCAATGCCGACAATTGCGCCGAGGCGGTGGAAACCGTCGAGGTGACCGACCGCGTGATCGCGGCGGGCCCGGAAGCGGTGCGCCCGGTGATCGGGGCGGATGCGGCGCAGGCGGCGGGCTCGGTCCTGTCGGCGCTCAACGACACGCTGGACGGCGTGGCGGTGGTGCTGGGCGACAGCCCGACGGTGGTGCTGAGCCGCGTCGCGGGGGCGAACTCGGCGCCGGAACTGTCCGTGGACGGCTATTCCGGCACGCTTCTCGTGGCGGCGGGCACGCCCGCGGGCAGCTACACGCTGGAATACCGGATCTGCGAGATCGGCAATGCCGACAATTGCGCCACGGCGATCGAGACGGTGGAGATCACCGACACCCCGATCGCGGCGGCGGCGGAGGCGGACCGGCCGCTCTTCCAGCAGAGTGCGGCGCAGGCGGCGGGCACCGTGCTCGACGCGGGCAATGACCTGCTCGACGGGGCGGCGGCCACGCTGGGCGGGGCCAACCCGGTGACGCTCACGCTGGTGAGCGCCGATCCCGGCCTGACGCTGGATACCGCGACCGGTGTGATCACCGTGGCGGGGGACCAGCCGCTCGGCCGTCACACCCTGACCTACCGCATCTGCGAGCCGGCCAACGGCGACAATTGCGCCGAGGCGACCGAGGCGGTGGTGATCTCGCTGACGCCGATCGCGGCGGCGGCCGAGGCGCCGCGCAACGTGACCGGGCAGGACGAGATCCTGCTGGCGGGCAACGTGCTGGACGCGGCAAACGACCTGCTGGACGGCGCCGCGGCGGTGGCCGGTGACACGGTGATCCTGTCGGCGGTGGCCGGCCCGGACACCGCGGCCGAGCTGAGCCTCGACCCCGCGACCGGCGAATTGCGCGTGGCCGCGGGCACGGCTCCGGGCAGCTACACCCTGCGCTACCGCATCTGCGAGGCGGCGAACCCGGTGAACTGCGCCGAGGCGGTGGAGACCGTCGTGGTCACCGACCGTCCGATCCTGGCCGCGTCCGAGCCGACGCGTCAGGTCATGCAGGCCAGCACCCAGGTGGGGGCGGGCTCGGCCCTGGCCGCGGGTGATACGCTCGACGGCATCCCGGTCACGCCGGGCGATGGCGGCACGGTGGTGCTGACGCTGGTCGGCGCCGATGCCGGGCTGTCGCTCGACCCCGAGACCGGCCTGATCGCCGTCGCGGCCAACCAGCCGCTCGGCACCCATACCCTGACCTACCGCATCTGCGAGGCGGTCAATGCCGACAATTGCGCCACCGCCACCGAGACGGTCGAGGTCGCGCGCACCACCCTGCAGGCCGTGGCCGAGCCCACCCGCGCGCTGACCGGCTCCGACGATGAGCTGCCGGCGGGCCTGGTGCTGGGCGCGGGTGACGTGCTCGACGGCGTGCAGGCCGCGGCCGGCCCGTCCGGCAATGTCGACCTGACCACCGTCGCGATCGACGCCGCGCTGACGCTCGACACCGAGACCGGCGAACTGACCGTGGGCGCGGGCACCGCGGCGGGCACCTATACCGTGACCTACCGCATCTGCGAGAAGACCAATCCCGGCAATTGCGCCGAGGCGACCGAGACGGTCACCGTGACCGACACCGCGCTTGCCGCCGGCCCCGAGCCGGTGCGCGCGCTGGCGGGCTCGGATGCCGCGCAATCCGCGGGCAACGCCCTCGATCCGTCCAACGACACGCTG
>NZ_AQQZ01000042.1 GCF_001205715.1 Pseudaestuariivita atlantica | reverse complement strand
GTTCGACCCGGCAGGCGCAGGAGGCTTCAGGCTCAATGATCACCTCGACCCGCTCCAGATGCTTGGGCAGTGACCCCCGGTTGGTCTGACGCGGCTTTGGCGGTCGCACGGCCGCGGTGCGCTGATCAGCATCAATCTCCGCTTCGACCTGCGCGATGGCCGTCTCGATGTCTTCGAGCTCCAGCTCGTATTGGCCTGGATCGATCTTCTCGGATTTGCTCCCGAAGAGCGCCTTCTTGAAGGAGGCAACCAGGGCCTCGAGACGCGCATTCTGATCCTGCTGCACACGGATAATCGCCTTCAGTTCGGCGATATCATCGGGCAGTTTGTCAGGCACAGTCATGCCCGTTTCTTTAACAAAACAAGGGCAGAATGACCCGCGCAAACGCCCCCATGAGTCACTCCGCCGCAGCCGGAGCCGCAACCTCCAAAGGGCGCACGCGCCGCCAATCCAAACCTGCGAACAACGCCTCAAACTGGGCCGGCTCCAGACGCATCACCCCGTTCTTGACCGCGGGCCATGTGAAGCTGTTATCCTCAAGCCGCTTATAGGCCATCACCAGCCCGCTGCCGTCCCAATAGATCAACTTCAGCCGATCCGCCCGCTTAGCGCGGAACACATAGACCGACCCATCAAAGGGCTGTTGACGCAGTTGGCTTTGCACCAAGGCGGCCAGCCCATCATGACCCTTGCGGAAGTCGACCGGATCACTGGCCACAAAAATCCGGACCTTGTGGGACGGCGTGATCACGTGGTCAAAGCCCGTGCGATCTCCGCGATCCGCGCGGCTGGCGTTGCCGCATCAAGACGAACGGTGACATCGCCTTTGATCACATCAAGTGTGCTGGAGCATGGGGTGGCATAAGGCTGAGCGACAGGCGCAGGCGTCTCAACCTCAACAGGCACAAAGTTCATGCCGTCCAAATTGGGCAGAACCAGCTTGCCCTGCCGCGCCATCCGACGCCAGTCAGACACCGTGCTGGCGATCAACTCATACCGATTGGCAACCGCCTTGACCGTCTCGCCCTCGATCAACGTCTCCGCCACAACCTGCGCCTTCACTTCAGAAGGCCAAATCCGCTTGCCGTCAGCCCGCCGCGGCATCCTTGCCAGAAACTCGCTTGTAGCTCCCATCGAGAACCTCCCCACAAATCAAAGAAGCCTCTGAATCGCAGCTCAAGCGTCAGCTCGAAAGTGTGGGGGCGGCACACCGCTTACCTTCTGTTGCTCGATGCCATTGAACGTATTGAAGTGTCTTTTCGGGCGGCATTGTCGAACTCAATTGCACAGCGCCATACCCCACACTGGTATCAAGATGCCGCGCTGTTTGAAGCAGACTATGACCACGCGGCGTTGATCAATGAGCTTAAGAGGCAGATCGTCCACAACGCCAACACGCCAGAGAAAGAAGCGCAGCGCGATATTCACATTCGCCACTACTACGACAACTACTATGACCCCGACATGCCGCCTTGTTGGATGGTTTTCGAAACCATCTCCTTCGGCACGATCTCCCGAATTTTTAAAGGGCTATACAAGTCGGAGACAACAGAGGTTTGTAATCCGCTGCGGGTCAACCACGACACTCTTAGTTCTTGGATGCACGCGATTTCCTACGTCCGCAATCTATGCGCTCACCATAAACGGGTCTGGAACAAGACCCTGACGATCAAGCCCGCTATCGGCAAGAAGCACAAAGAGAAGTTTCAAGGAAACTCGAAGATTTACGGCGTTATGGTCGTCGTCCAGATCCTTTTGGATCAAGTCGCTCCCGATAACACATGGGCGGAGCGCCTGAGCGAGTTACTAAACGAGCATCCCGACATTCCTCTTGCCAACATGGGTATCCCCGAAAACTGGCGTGACAAACCGTTCTGGGGATTGGGCGAATGAGCCTCGAGATCAAGAACGTCTTAAAGCGTAGTGATGGAGTGCTTTCTAGACGAGTGTCTATGCCCGCCGTACCGTCTGAACGCTGACATTGAACAAGCTGGCGATCTCGCGCAACGGGCGGCGTTCTTCGTCGCGCATGCGGATTGCTTCTGCTTTTTGATCGGGTGATAGGGCAGGGGGACGGCCACCGATGCGACCACGCTTGCGAGCTGCGGCCAAACCTTCGCGTGTGCGCTCTGCGATCCGGCGGCGCTCAAAATGAGCGATGGACGCGAAGACGTGGAAGATCAGCTCTCCGGCTGGCGTCGTCGTGTCGATATCCTCGGCCAAAGATCGGAACCCCGCGCCCCGTTCCTTGATGGCTTCCACAATATCGAGAAGATCGCGCAGGGAACGGGCAAGGCGGTCATACTTCGTCACCACTACCACGTCACCGTCACGGAGCTGATCGAGCATACGTTGCAGCTCTGGTCGCTTAGCCGTTGCGCCGCTGATCGTTTCATAGAATACGCGCCCCGCGCCTACCTCTTTCAAGGCGTCAAACTGAGCCTCCAGGTTTTGGTCTGCGGTGGACACACGAGCATAGCCAATAATCATGCCAAAATCGTACCAAAACCTCATATAATTTGGAATAGGTTTTTGGCACGACTAAGTCCTTGATCAGCCGTGGCGGGG
>NZ_AQQZ01000041.1 GCF_001205715.1 Pseudaestuariivita atlantica | reverse complement strand
CAAACAAGCGAAACGTGCTCGATTCGCCGACAGCCCCATTACGGCATCTTTCGCTTTTCAGGGTGACGTAGTCAGACCGCGCCGACCTCAAAGGCTTGGTCAGGACTTTGGTTCGACCTGCCGCTTCGCATCAATCAATGCCTGTGCGGCCTGCATCACCTGAACCTGAGATGTTCCCGAGCGTGCATCCTCCAGCGCGGCCTGCACCTGCGCGCAAAACCACGTGTCATAAGAATTCGCTTCAGCGGCCACGGAAATGCTCCTCGAGCCCGATATCCAGCAGCTTGCCGAGGTCATCGGGCATGTCTGCAACGCGCACAGCAATTGGGAAACGGTGCCCCGTCAGGTCAGGCGCGCATTGCTCCTCTAGACCGAGGTGCTGCCTATCCTTTTCCGTCTCATTCATTGTGCTTTCTCCGACCGCATTATCAGCCGATGCTACATCTTCGAGCGTGGCGTCGTAAATGATAATGCCAAAGGGTCATAGCAAGCTGGCCCACTTACCGATCGGGCACCGCTTCAAGGGATTTCTCGAACCGCTTGCCTGCCGCTGCAGCTTCTTTCAAGAGCGCGTCGAAATTGTCAGGTGGGTTGCCATCTTCCAGCATCCCTTTGAACGTCGCATAGGCATCCGTCTTGCTGCCATAGGCGCGCAGGGTCTTGTCGTCGTTCACCCATGCCACCACGATGACCTTCGCATCGCTGTTGAACCGGTAGAACAGCCGATACTGCTGGAAGAATTTCGCCCGGAACCAGTGCTTGCGGTGATCGCCGAGTGTGCCGCCTTGCCGGAAGGCGGCGGCACCCGGATCTGCAGGTATGGCCTCGGTGACCAGCTTGAAGATGGCGGCCAGCCGTTTCGTCGGGTTTTTCTTGTGCCAGGTCTTGGGATCGCGAGCCTTACGCGCCTCGACCTCTTCAATCAGCCCTTCGAGCTGGTCCAGAAAGAGTGGGTGCGCATAAATCGACCATCCATTCACGACAAGGGGCGCTTGGGCGGGCACGCTATCGCCGCTCATTCATCCTCGAGCGATAGCGGCGCATCGAGATCGACATCAACGTCTCCGACCAGTGCTGCAAGACGGTCATGCAAAGCCCCATCGAAAGCCCGAATGCGGTCCGGATGCGCCTTGATATCGGCCTCGACAAAATCGAGAAAGGCTCCGAGCACGGGATCTTCCTCGTCGCTGCGCACGGGCTCGATATAGACCCTGCCACTCGGCTCGGTGCAGTAACGAATCTGGTCGCCCTTGCCCAGCTTGAGCTGTTTGCGCACACCCGCCGGCACGGTCGTCTGATACCGATCCGTGAGTTTCGAGACATCTTGTGCGAGGGCTGTCATGGCAGTCTCCTGAAGAAAAGGGGCTTTGCTGCCCGCGATAGGTAATGCATTTGCATTGCCTTGTCAAGACAAGCCGCAGCATCTGCTGTCGCCGGGCAGGTCGATGAACCGTCCGGCGCAGGACCTAATTTCGCCCCGCCAGGAACTCCGCCAGCACCGGGCTAGCCGCACCTTTCGTGGAGCTGAGCAGCTCCGAGCCCGCAAGCGAGGCCTTCGACAGGCGTACGAGCCCACCAGTTTCCTCGATGCGGTAGCAGCGGCGCTTTTGCCGCCCACGCCTGTAGTGGGTCGCGGTGACAATCTGGCAGGTACTGCCATCGGTGAGCGTCACAGGGGTGGCGAGCTTGATCTTGTCGCCTTCCTCGTAGTCCGGGATCGCAGCCCAGTCCTGGCAGCGCTGGCGCCAGGCATGAGCATAGCTGTCTGGGTCTTTCAGCTCGGACAGCAGGGCCAATAGGCTCAGTGGCGCGCGGGATTCGACCGGTCCCGCGCTTTCCTCCATGTCCTTGTAGCCCCAGCAGCCGTCATCATATCGGGTAAGGAATACGGCGGCGAAAGTGATCGAGCCGTCAGGATCGGTGACATAGGTCGCGTCCTCGACAGGGGTGCCGTCGCGATTGGTAACCCTAGCCGCTGCATACCAGGTGGAGCCAACCTTGCAGGCCTTGACCAGTTCAGTTTTGCGCGTGTCGCCCTCAAAGGTGCAGAGCCGGGCAATTTCCGCTTTCTCATCCGCGTAGGATTTGACGCGGCCGTCGGTGTAGAACAGCCATCCCATCTCAGAGTCCTTTCTCTCATTGGGGAATTGTTGTCGCCAATGTCCCGAGAGGGCCGCCGGCCCGGCAGGGTATTGGCGATGCATGTTTGAGAAAGGGCGCGTTACGCCGCCCTCCGGTCATCGATTTCCATCAGCGCATCGAGCGGCACGCGGTAGGGCTGCATGGCGTCAAAATCCTCGCAATTGCCACAGTTCTGCACGATCGCAAAGGTGTCGCAGGCATCCTTGAGGATGACCCTGAAGGTGCCACCGAGGCCCGAGGGCACTTCGTAGGTCCCGCCGATGAGATAGTCCGAGGCCCGGCGCACGAAGACGCGGATGCTGTGGCCATCGGTGGCGAGCCGGATGGCCCCTCGCCCCCGGTCGATGAGCACCTGCACGTCATCCAGGATGTCGGTGTAAAACTGGCCGGTCAGATCGCGAAACGCCATGCGGCGCTGCGCCATCCAGTCGGTGTCCCGAAACGGGTTC
>NZ_AQQZ01000040.1 GCF_001205715.1 Pseudaestuariivita atlantica | reverse complement strand
CGAAACGCCATGCGGCGCTGCGCCATCCAGTCGGTGTCCCGAAACGGGTTCATGCCATCGGCGAAAGCAAAGGACGGATCGGCCTGCTCGGTGGTGACGATACGGGTGGTCGTGCCATCGATGCCGTTTGAGCGCAGATGCACGCCATTGCCGACGATGAGGATCAGGGCGGGCCTGTCCACGGGCCCGTTCCAGTTGGGCAGGAAGGTTTTGCAGGCGCGTGCATGGGCGATCTGCGCCGCAACAGCGGACGCAGAGAACTTGAGAATAGCCATGGGGATGTCTTTCTGTTCGGTTTGGAAGGGTCGACCCGCGCGGGGAATGCCTCGCGCGGGCCGCGTGATGGCTCAGGCCGCTTGCGCGACCTCGCTCTCAGGCTCGGGATTTTCCGCAGTGGGCTCCGCCTCATCACAGGCGACACCGGCGGTCTGCATCATGGGCGGGCACCAGGCGGCCACGGCAGCGCGCTGCGCGTCCGTGAGCGTGGCGAAGGGCTCGGCGAAGAGCTTGTCGCAGAAGGCGACGATCTCCTTCTTGCTCGACGAGGCCAGCGTCACAGCCTCCTGGGCCAGACCCAGATCCTCGCCGAGGATCTTCAGGAGCCAGGCCTTCTTGAAGCGGTTGAAGAGGGCCGCATTCGGCGTCCAGTGGGCGCGAATGTCGGGCATGATCTCGATCTCGAACGCATGCATCAGGCTGTCGCGCTGGCGGTCCCGCGTGAAGCAGGATTGCGTAGTGCTGGCCGTGGCATAAGCGACGAGCTTGGCCTTCTCGCCCGGCTTCAGCGCGCGAAACGCCGCGAACTGATCGGCGGGCGCGCGGGTGTCATCGAGCCAGGACAGGTCAAGCGCATCCTGCGCCGCCGCTACCTGCTCGAGCGAGGTCTCGTCGATCTCGTCCATCTTGGCGTGGTTGCGGTATTCCTTGCGGGCATCGACCTTGATCGCCTGCGTGACACTCATGCCGCTGGCCAGAACATCACTGACCAGCTTGAAGAGCGTCAGATCAAGCGTGGCCTCCGGATGCAGCGCCATCGCGGCGCCGAGGGCCATGGCCCGCTCGGTCTTGAGGTCCTCGGCCAGCGAGGCCGGGTAGGTGATTTCGCCGGCGTCCGGTGCCTCCTCCCCCGTCGGGTTGACCGACGAGCCGCGCGCGCCTTCCACTTTCACGGTGTCCTCGGGGCGGACGAGACCAACATGGAGCGTGATCTGCCCACCCTGCCACGAGGCGATCACCCCAGACCGTGCGAGGTCCTCGGCGCTGTAGGCCTCCTGCAGGTCGCGGGCTTCCTCTTCCAAGGCGTCCACGCGCTCGTAAAGCGCGTTGTAGGCACCGTCCTCGAGCCCCTCATCCTCCATCTCGAGCTGCAGTTGCTCGAGCTCGGTGGTGATCTCGTCGATGCGCTTCTGGGCAGCCTCATCCGGCTCGATTGGACCGGGATAAACGCGACCATAGTCGGCCATGGTCGCGTAATCGTAGCGGACCATTGCATCGGCCCAGGCAAAGCCAAGTTTTGCGCGGGCCTCCTCAGCGGTGGCCCCGAGCTTCTCGAGCAGGATGGTCTCGACCAGCGACGCATCCTCGAGCACCGAATGCTCTTCCAGAAGGTCCGCCGCGATCGCTCCGCCCCGGGCCTCATAGTCCTCGCGCACGAAGGCCCCGATATCGTCGCTGACCTGGACGCCGCGGGACTTGAGCGCCTGGCGGACCGTATAGGCCTGCAGGTAGCTATCTTCCTTGGTGAGTGCCTCGAAGACCTCGCGCTGCACCTCCTGGCTCGGATGCTCCGCAAAGGCCTTCATCGTGTCGAGCGTGATCGTCTTGGCCCGGGCCGCGGCGCGGATGTCGGGGTGGATTAGGCCATAGCGCAACCGGCCTTTCACGGCCGCCACCGTGGTGCCGAAGGTCTTTGCGATCGTCTCGGGCGTCTGGTCGTCGACCTCCATCATCCGCGCGAAAGCCTCGAACTCGTCGATGGCATTCATCGGCGCCTGGGTGATGTTCTCAGCGAGCGACAGGGCCGTGGTGACATCGCAATCCTCTGGCACAAGACGGCAGTCGATCTTGGCCTTCGCCGTGAAGCCTTTCGCGGCCCTGTCCGCGACCAGCTCCTTCAGCGCGGCATGCCGACGGCCACCGGCGAGGACAGCATATTTGCCGTCGAGCTTCTGGACCATGAGCGGCTGCAGGAGACCCAGAACGGTGATGCTTGCCTTCAGATGGGCGATGTTCTCAGGATCATAGGTTTCCGGCGAGTTGCTGCGCACATTGGCGGGATGTGAGACCAGATCGCCGATGGCGACGGAGACGGGTTTGAAGCTTGTGGTCATGGGGTATCCTTCCAGGTGGGTGAGGTGTGGCCCGCGCCTTCACGCGCGTGACCAATCCCCGGCTTCGGGGATCACCACGACAAAAGGCCCACTCTCCCTTTGAAGGGTCAGTGGGCCTTCATCGGCTGCGATGTCAGGAGGAGGCGTCCCCTCCCCTACCAGTCGCGCGCCATCATGATGGTCAGCACGCGCGTGGTGGTCGTGGGGTTGTCCGGGGTCTCGGCCCCATAGCGGAAGTCGGAATCCGCTTCATACAAATCCAGTTTCCAGAACACGGTCTCGCCCCGGATCTCGACCGCCCCGAAGTCATGCCATCCTTCGGGATCATTCTCAGGCTCGAAGGTGTCGAACGTGCCCGTGGCCCTCACCGCTTCGGCCATGAAGCCGTCTCCGGCCTCCATGAGCGAGCGGGTGACATGCATGCGACCCTGGATGGGCTGCGCGGGCGGCACTCCAAGGCACGCGAGCTTGCGAAACGCGTCGTTCTGCGCGGCGATCACACTCGGATCCGGGCAGTCTGGCTGGGGTTGAACGGTCATGGACATGGGAATCTCCTTTGAGAAGTTGAAACACCTTTCCCAAAGCCCGCTTCCGTAATGGGGCGGGCCTCTGTCAAGGGTTTCGGGCAAGTCAAAAAT
>NZ_AQQZ01000004.1 GCF_001205715.1 Pseudaestuariivita atlantica | reverse complement strand
AGCCTAACTATTGAACCAGAAACTCTCCGGTAAACCCGGGGCGGTTCACACGCCTATTACGTCTGGCGCGATCCCGCGCCCGGTGGCGGCCCGCCCTCGGACCTGCAGGCCTGTTTCGGCGGGTCCGCGTGGACATATGTCGAGCCGCTGGGGAAATACTACCTCGGCTACTTCTCCCCGCATCAACCCGACCTCGAATGGCAGAATCCGGCGCTGCGGGCGCAAGTCCATGACATGATGAACTGGTGGTTCGACCGGGGCATCGGCGGCTTCCGCATGGACGTGATCTCGCTCATCGGGAAGGACGTCGATGCCGGCGTGTTCGAGGAGGGGCCGGACCTGCACGCCTTCCTGCAGGAGATGCACCGCGAAACGCTGGCCGGGCGCGACGTGCTGACCGTCGGCGAAAGCTGGTCGGTGACCCGCGACACGGCGCTGCTTTACAGCGGGCGGGACCGGGCAGAGCTCGACATGGTGTTCCAGTTCGACCACGTGAAGGCCGGGTGGGACCCGGTTCTGGGCAAGTTCAAACCCCGCCCCTTCGACCTGCCCCGCCTGAAATCGGTGTTCGATGCGTGGCAGGACGCGCTGGCCGATGACGGGTGGAATTCGCTCTTCCTCACCAACCATGACCTGCCCCGGCAGGTTTCGGTCTATGGCGACGACGGTACATACCGCGTCCGCTCGGCCAAGATGCTGGCGACGGTGCTGCACCTGATGAAGGGCACGCCCTATGTCTACCAGGGCGAAGAGATCGGGATGACAAACGTCCCCTTCACCCGGATCGACCAGTTCCGCGACATCGAAACGCTGGGCCTTTTCGCCGACCAGCACGCCGCCGGCGTGACCGAGGAGGCGTTCCTCGAAGGCGCGCGCGCCAACAGCCGCGACAATGCCCGCACACCGATGCAATGGACGGATGGCGCGCAGGCGGGCTTCACCGCCGGCACTCCGTGGATCGGGGTGAACCCCAACCACGCGCAGATCAACGTCGCCGCCGACCGGGCCGATCCCGACGGCGTGTTTGCCCATTACCGCGGGCTCATCGCCCTGCGCCGCGACATGCCCCTTGTCCAGCACGGCCGCTACATTCCGCACGCCCCCGACCACAGCCATGTCTGGGCCTATGAACGCAGGCTGGGGGAGGAGCGGCTGGTGGTGGTCGCCAGTTTCGCGGACCACCCGGTCGCGTTCGACCCGCCCGCCGCCCTGCACGTCACGGGCACGTCGCTCTCCGCGAACGTGACCGCGCGCACTTCGCTCGACGGCCCCGTGACCCTCGCCCCGTTCGAGGCATTTGCCATCCACGCTTCCCCCGGCGGCGCGCAGGGCGCATAACAGGGCCATGACAACCTATGCCCGACCGCCCGGAGGCCTGCCCCCGCAAACCGCGCGCCCCGATGACGGCGCGGTGTTCACAACGGCCTATGCCCTGATCCCCGCCAGCACGATGCGCGATATCGTGACGTCCTTCCTGCCGCACTGGCGGGACATGCGGATGTGGGTGATTGCGCGGCCCCTGTCGGGCTTTGCCGAAACCTTCTCGCATTACGTGGTGGAAGTGGCTCCCGGCGGCGGATCCGACCGTCCCGAAAGCGACCCCGCCGCGCAGGCGGTCCTGTTCGTGACGCATGGCACCGGTACCCTGACGCTCGACGGCGCTGATCACCCGCTGGAACCCGGCAGCTATGCCTACATCCCGCCCGGCACCGACTGGAACCTGACCGCCGGGACCGAGCTTATCTTCCACTGGATCCGCAAAGCCTATGTCGCGGCCGATGGCGTGCCCGCGCCCGACCCGTTCGTGACCAGCGACGCCGCGACGCCCCTGCGCCCGATGCCGGATACCGGCGGGCGCTGGTCCACCTCCCGCTTCGTCGAACCCGACGACCTGCGCCACGACATGCACGTGAACATCGTCACGCTCGAACCCGGTGGCGTGATCCCTTTCCCCGAAACCCACGTGATGGAACACGGGCTCTACGTCCTTCAGGGGCAGGGCCGCTACCTGCTGAACACCGACTGGCACGAGGTCGGACCGGGCGATTACATGTGGCTGCGCGCCTTCTGCCCGCAGGCCTGCATCGCCACGGGGGACGAGCCGTTCCGCTACCTGCTCTACAAGGACGTCAACCGCCACATGCCGTTGCGCGTGTGACCGACGCGCCTGCATATCCCGGCCAGCCGCTGTCCGAGGTGCTGACGCCCGCGCTGATCGTCGATCTCGACGCGCTCGATCACAACCTCGCCCGCATGGCCCGGCTGGCGAAAGAGGCGGGCGTCCGGCTGCGCCCACACGGCAAGATGCACAAATCCGCCGACCTCGCGCGGCTCCAGATGGCCCACGGCGCGGTGGGCCTCTGCTGCCAGAAAGTGTCCGAGGCAGAGGCCTTCGCGCGTGCGGGCGTCACCGACCTCCTTGTAACCAACGAAGTGCGTGGCGCGGCCCGGATCGCCCGCCTGACGGCGCTTGCAGCCACCGGCGCGCATGTCGGCGTCTGCGTCGACGATCCCGCGAACGTGCCCGAACTCTCGAGCGCCATAACCGCCGCCGGAGCCACGCTCGACGTCTATGTCGAACGGGACATCGGACAGGGCCGCTGCGGCGTCACCTCGACCGCCGACGTCGTGACCCTCGCCCGCGCCATCGACGCCGCGCCGGGCCTCTCCTTCGCCGGGCTTCAGGCCTATCACGGCAACGCCCAGCACCTGCCGACCCACGCCGAACGCTCCGCCGCCATCGATGCCGCGCTGCCCCTCGTGGCCGAGGCCGTCTCCGCCCTGCGCGACATCTGCCTGCCACCCCCGCAGGTCACCGGCGCAGGCAGCGGCACCTTCCCGGCGGAGGCTGCCTCCGGCCTCTACACCGAGCTGCAATGCGGCTCCTACGCCGTGCTTGACGTCGATTACGCCCGCCTCCTCGATGCCAACGACAGCCGGTACGACGCCACGTGGCGGCACGCCGTCTTCGTCCTGACCGAGGTGATGAGCGTCACCCGCCCCGGCCTCGCCGTGCTCGACGCGGGGCACAAGGCCCACGCCATCGACAGCGGCCTGCCGGTGATCGCCGACCGGCCTGACCTGCGGGTGACGGGCGCGTCCGACGAACACACGACCGTCGACGACCCTGCCAGTACCCTCGCCGTGGGGGACAGGCTGCGCCTGATCCCCGGCCATTGCGACCCGACCTTCAACCTGCACGACTGGATCGTCGCCTGCCGGGGCGACACGGTGGCCGAGCTCTGGCCCGTCACCGCGCGCGGCTGCCAGTGGTAGCGCCGTAGGTCGGGTGATCTCACCTGACCGTGTAGGGCGTGTCGAACCAGTGCTCTTCAAGGTTCGCGCCGTCGCCGATCCGATCGATCACCGCGAACAGGCCGGGCGCGTGCAGGGGCGTCAGAACCCCGTGCCACGTGCCCCGATGGAAATTCACCGCCTGCCCCGGTTTGGTCCGAAAGGCGCGCGGCTCCCCCGGTACGCCACCCTCGTCCGGGCAGACGATCACGAGGAACGGGTCAAGGCTCATCGGCACGAAACACTGGCTGCCTTGCGCATGCCGCTCCACCATCTCCAGCGTCAGCGGCAGGTTGCGCGGCTCTGCCCGGAACAGGCTCACGCCCGCCCGCCCGTCCGCGAAATCCAGCCGCGCCCGGTCGTGAAACCGCCCGCACAGGCCCTGGTTGATGATCTTGTCGGGCGCGCCGCTGCACTCCAGCACGTCACCGAACGGCGCGAACTCCGCCGCGTCCATCTCGCGCACCGCGATCACGGCAGCATGTCCCGCAGCCGCAACTCGGCGATCCGTTCGACCTGGCGGCAGGCCTCGTCCATCTCGTCCCCGGTCGCGTGGCCGATGCGGCGTCGGAAGGCGTCGAGGATCGACGCCTTGGTGTTGTCCTTGACCGCGATGATGAACGGGAACCCGTGCTTCTCGACATACGCGGTATTGAGCGTGGTGAACTCCTCCCGCTCCCCGTCCGTCAGCGCGTCCAGCCCGGCAGAGGCCTGCTCCGCCGTCGACGCCTCCGTCAGCCTGCGCGCCTGCGCCAGCTTCCCGGCAAGATCGGGATGCGCCCGCAGGACGCCCAGCCGCTCTTCGTCCGAGGCCGACCGGAACACCCGGCAGAGCGCGTTGTGCAGCCCCGTCGCGCTGTCATGCGCCGGTCCAAGCTCCAGCGCCCAGGCCCGTTCCGCCACCCATGGCGAATGTTCGAACACGCCGCCGAACCGCTCCACGAAGGTCTCGCGGTCAAGGGTTGTAGGTCGGGTGATCTCACCCGACGCCCTTGCGGGATGCACCGTGTCCCAGTGATCGGCGATCTGTTCGCGGGTGGCAAACCACACGCCCTCATGCCCTGCCATGTAGTCGATCGCGCGCTGCAACGCCGCCGCCCGGCCCGGTCGCCCGATCAACCGGCAATGCAGCCCGATCGACAGCATCCGCCCGCCCTCGGCATACAGCACGTCAAACGAATCGCGCAGATACGCCTCGAACTGGTCGCCCGCGTTGAACCCCTGCGGCGTGGCGAAGCGCATATCGTTGGCATCCAGTGTGTAGGGCACGATCAGTTGCTCGCGGTCGCCGAACCGCGCCCGGTACGGCAGATCATCGGCATAGCTGTCCGCGACATAGGCAAAACCGCCCTCCTCGGCGGCCAGCCTCACCGTGTTCATCGAACAGCGGCCCGTGTACCAGCCGCGCGGCCGCGCGCCCGTGACCTCCGCGTGCAGGCGGATCGCCTCTTCCATCTGCGCGCGTTCTTCTTCTTCCGGCATGTCCTTGTGTTCGATCCACTTCAGCCCGTGGCTCGCGATCTCCCACCCGGCGGCCTGCATGGCGCGCACCTGTTCGGGGCTGCGCGCCAGCGCGGTCGCCACGCCATACACGGTCACCGGCAGGTGCCCCAGCATCCGGTGCAACCGCCAGAACCCGGCCCGCGCCCCGTATTCATAGATCGATTCCATGTTCCAGTGCCGCTGCCCTTCCCAGGCCGCCGCACCCACGATCTCGGACAGGAACGCTTCCGACGCGGCATCGCCGTGCAGGATGTTGTTCTCGCCGCCTTCCTCGTAGTTGACGACGATCTGCACAGCGATCCGCGCACCGCCCGGCCATTGCGGGTCAGGGGGCACCGCGCCGTGGCCGGTCATGTCGCGGGGATAGCGGGGCGGGTCTTGTGCCATGTCGGGTCCTGTGATGTGGTCTGCCTGACTGCATCAAATCGCGGGAGCGTTGACAAGATGGCCGACGGGTTCCTCACCACCCACGTTCTCGACACCGCCCGCGGTGTCCCGGCCGCGGGCATCAAGATCGCGCTCTACCGCGTCTCCGGCAACAGCCACCGCAAGATCGCCGAAACCGTCACCAATGCCGATGGCCGGACCGATACACCGATCCTGCCCGCCGACAAGTTCAAGACCGGCATCTACGAGTTGATCTTCTTCGCCGGCGACTACCTGCGCGCCACCGGTCAGGCCACGGCAGAGCCGCTCTTCCTCGACCAGGTGCCGATCCGCTTCGGCATGGCCGAAGACAGCCATTACCACGTCCCCCTCCTCCTCTCCCCCCACGGGATGAGCACGTACCGGGGAAGCTGATGGACAACACGGCAAACGTACTCCACCCGCTGGCTGGCAAGCCATGATGGATCTCGCCATCCTCTGGTCGTGGGCCGAATTCGCGGTGCGCTGGACACACGTGATCGTCGCCATCGCGTGGATCGGGTCGTCGTTCTACTTCATCGCGCTCGATCTGGGCCTCAACCGCGACATCCCCGGCCCGGCGGACGGGGAGGAATGGCAGGTCCACGGCGGCGGCTTCTACCACATCCAGAAATACATGGTCGCGCCAGCCCGGATGCCCGAGCATCTGACGTGGTTCAAATGGGAAAGCTATTCCACGTGGCTCAGCGGCGCGGCGCTGTTGATGATCGTCTACTGGGCGGGGGGAGAGATCTACCTCCTCGACCCCACCAAGAACGACCTCGTGCTCTGGCAGGGCATCGCCATCTCGGCGGCGTCGCTGGCGGTGGGCTGGGTGATCTACGACGCGCTTTGCAAAAGCCCGCTGGGGGAGCGTCCGACGACGCTCATGCTGCTCCTGTTCGCCGTTCTGGTCGTGATGTCATGGGGCTATGACCAGGTCTTCACCGGCCGCGCGGCGCTGCTGCATCTGGGCGCGTTCACCGCCACGATCATGACGGCCAACGTGTTCTTCATCATCATGCCCAACCAGCGCATCGTCGTGGCGGACCTCAAGGCGGGTCGCACCCCGGATGCCAAGTACGGCAAGATCGCCAAGCTGCGTTCGACCCACAACAACTACCTCACCCTGCCGGTCATCTTCCTGATGCTGTCGAACCACTACCCGCTGGCCTTCGCGACCGAGTGGAACTGGCTGATCGCGTCGCTGGTGTTCCTGATGGGCGTCACCATCCGGCACTATTTCAACACGCTGCACGCCATGGGCCGTGGCCCGCACTGGACCTGGGGCGCGACGGTGATCCTGTTCCTGCTGATCGCCTGGCTGTCAACCGCCGGCACGGGAGAGACGGTGGACGAGGCCGAGGCGCGCACGCCCGGGCGCGAAGAGGCGCGCCTGATCGCCGCCGCGGGGTTCGATGAAGCCTATGACGCGGTGATCGGCAATTGCTCGATGTGTCACGCGCGCGAACCCGTCTGGGACGGGATGCACTGGCCGCCCAAGGGCGTGGTGCTGGAAACCGAAACCGACGTCGCACGCCACGCGACCCAGATTTACCTGCAGGCCGCGCGCAGCCACGCCATGCCGCCACCCAATGCCCTGCAGATGGAGCCAGAGGCCCGCGCCGCCATCGCGGCGTGGATCCGCGCCAGCCGCCAGTCGGGCAGCTAGGCCACCAGCAGGCGCAGCCCCGTCGTCACGTCCGACCGTACCGCCAGCCGCAACCCAGGCTCGTCCCCGGCCTTCAGCGCCGCGATGATCAACCGGTGGTACCGTGGCGGCTCGCTCTGCCGCATCCGCCCGTAAAGCGCCCGCATGGTCGGCCCCAGCTGCAACCAGACGGTCTCCGCCAGCGCCAGCATCGCGGGCGCCTGCGCGCGCAGGTAGAGCGTCCGGTGAAAGTTGAGGTTGGCGTGGATATACCCCGCCGAATCGTGCTTCGCGACCATCTCGGCCACCACGGAATTGAGGCTCGACAACCGCTCGATCAGCGCCATGTGGGCGCGCGGCAGGGCGCGGGTGGCCAGTTCCACCTCCAGCAGAGCGCGCAGCGCCGCCAACTCCTCGATCCGGTCGGTCGTCAGCTCCGGCGCCGACACCCGGCCCGAGGACGACATCTGCAACGCCCCCTCCGCCACCAGCCGCCGCACGGCCTCGCGCGCGGGGGTCATCGACACCCCGAATTCCTTGCCGATGCCGCGCAGGGTCAGCGCCTGTCCGGGGGACAGGTGACCATACATGATCTGGCTGCGCAGCCCGCGATAGACGCGGTCATGCGCGGCGGGGGACGGGGCGTTCGGGGCGGGCGTCGGCGGTGGATCGGGCAGCATGGCCTTTTGTGATCACAAACCCCGTCGCACGTCAACGCTCAGAGGTCGAACCGGACCCGGTGCAGCGCGGGACCATGGTGGCGCAGCCATGCGCGCTGCCGGTCATGGGGGCCGTAAATCTCGGCCACCCGCGCCCAGAAGGCGGGCGAATGGTTCATTTCGGCCAGGTGCGCGACCTCGTGCGCGGCCACGTAATCGCGCACGTCACGCGGCGCCATGATTAGCCGCCACGACAACATGATGCGCCCCTCCGCCGTGCAGGACCCCCAGCGCGACCGCGTGTCGCGCAGGGACAGCGCCGCATAGGGCCGACCCAGCTTGGCGGCAAAGCGGTCGCAGGCCTCGGACAGCGCATCCCGCGCCGTGGCCTTCAGATACGCCTGCACCGCGCGCGGCACAGCGCGGCTGCGGCGCGGCACGTACAACACGCCGTCCCGCGCGGTCGCGGCGGCGACGTCGCCGCGCCGCACCACGTGCGGCGTGCCGTCGATGGGTAGTTCCGCCTCCTCCGCCACGACGGTTTCACCGGGCGCCCGTTCGACATGGCCCCGCACCCACTCGGCCCGCGTTTCGGCAAAGGCCAGCGCTTCACGGTCGCTCACGTGGCGCGGCACCGTCAGCGTCACGCGCCCGTCCAGCGACGACACCCGCAGCGTCATCCTCCGCGCCCGCGCCGAACGCCGCAACGAAATCTCGACCGGGGGGTTGCCCGGCAATCTGTGTTGTCCCATATCGCTCACCAGCCGCCCACCTTCGGGATAGGCTTTGACACCTCCCCGCCTTTATGGCAGGGGACGCGGATCGCCTTCAAGGCGCCCGTTGCAGCCACCGATGCCCAGCTGGAGAACAGCAGACATGCCCAAGGAAGAATGGGGAACCAAGCGTCTTTGCCCGACCACCGGCAAACGTTTCTACGACCTCAACAAGGTGCCGATCGTCAGCCCCTACACGGGTGAAGTGGTCGAGATCCAGAACGGCAAGAGCCGCATGATCGAGGCCGACCGCGAAGACGCGGCCACCGCCAAGGCGAAGGCCGAGGAATCCGAAGACGACGTGGTTCTCGAAGACGACGATGAAGACGTCGATGTCGATCTTGGCGATGATGTTCTGGACGATGACGACGACGAGGACAACGTGTCCCTCGACGACATCGCGGACGTCCCGTCCGAAGACGACGACAGCTGACGGCAGGCCCCGTTCGGCGCGATTTTTCGCTTGATCGCGCCGGGGCCTTTGCCTAGACACGCGCAGGCCGGACGACACCAGACCGGCCGCAAGGAACGGGGCCTTAGCTCAGCTGGGAGAGCGCTACAATGGCATTGTAGAGGTCAGGGGTTCGATTCCCCTAGGCTCCACCATACTTCCCCAAATTGCCGGATCAGGCCGCGTCGGTCGCACCTTGTTCCGGTGCGCCGCCGGTGAAGAAGTCCGGTTTGGGACCGGCCCCGGACAGCACCCAGTCATACACCCGCGCGACCTGCCCGGCCTTCCTGTCCCACAGGAAATGGGTCTGAACGCGCTCCTGCGCGCGGCGCGCGGTTGCGGCAATGTCGGCGCGGGCGTCGGCCAGGCGCGCCAGTTCGGCCCCGAAGGCCGCGATGATCTCGGCCCGTGAACCGACCGGCACCTTGTAGCCCAGCCCTTCGGTCACCAACTCCCCCGGCCCGGCATAATCGACGATCAGCGGGGCCACGCCCAGCGCCATCGCTTCCAGCACCACGCCGCCGCCGAATTCGCGGATCGACGGGAAGGTCAGCAGGTGGCTTTGCCGCAGGATCGTCTGCACATCGCCATGCGCTTGCCAGCCGTGGAAGGTCACCGGCAGGCCCGCCGCCATCTGCTCCAGATCGGCGCGCATCGGCCCGTCGCCCACGATATCGAGCGCAAGGAGTCCCTTCTCCAGCAGGGGCCGCGCCGCCTCGATCAACATGTCGGGGCCCTTGTAGGGCACCAGCCGCCCCACGAAACATCCCCGCAGCGGACCGTCGGAAGGCGGGTTGGCGGTGCCGGTGAACCGCGCCGGGTCGATCCCGTTTTCCGGCAGGTAGATCACCTTGTCCCGCACCCGCGCGGGCATCTCGGACGCGGTGTGCCGCGATCCGCACAGGATCGCGCTCGCCGCGTCCAGCGTCGCGCGCCGCCCCGGCAGCCACTTGTAGGCACCCCGGACATAGCTCAGCCATTCCTTCTCGCGCCGCCGCTCCGCATCGAAGCCCTTGGGCCACGGCACACCGCCATTCAAAGGCCCCAGCACAAAGGGCGTACCCGTCCGCGCGACCTTCCGTGCCAGCGGGCTGGCGGTTGTGGGCGACAGCGGGGTGACGCGGTGCACGAGGTCGTATTCGCCACCCCTGATGGCCGCCCCGAACTGCCGCCAGACCAGCCGCTCGAAATACGGATAGGTCAGGGACGAGACCGCCTGCAGCGTGGTCCACCCCTTTCCCTCGCCCATGCGCAGCTTCTCGGCCAGCGCCCACATGGGTTTCATCAGCGCCTCGCTGTCGATGGCGGTGAAATCCGTGCCCTCGACCAGCCCTGCGCGCAGGATGGCGTCGCGGTTGCGGACCTGGGTGACAAGGTGCACGTCGGCCACGCCGCGCAGCGCCTCCGCCATCGACCAGCCCACCAGCGGCACGCTCACCCATTCGGGGTTCGCGGCCTCGGCAATGACCAGCACGCGGGGGCGGGTCACAGGATGGGTCTCCATCGCAGCCCGACCCACGACCGGCGCTTTTCCTTCAGCCGCTCGGCGCGCAGCACCTCGGCATACCCGGTCAGCGCCCCGGCCAGCAGCCATGTCAGCGTCGTGATCGTCGCGTTCGGCACCATGTCGATCATGTTGATGCCCAGAAGCAGCGACAGCGGCGCGATGAACGGAGAGATCTCGCCCTCCCGTGGCGCCACCGCCTCTCGCCAGAGCAGGATCAGCGGCAGCAGCAACAACCCGAATTCCGCGAGGAACCCGACCCATCCCCAGACACCGATCACGATGATCCAGCGCCCGTCGGTGACCGTCAGGATGTTGCCGTTGACCGGGTCGAGAATGTGGTTCCGCCCCCAGCTTCCCCATCCGAAGACCGGCTTTTCATAGGCGCGTTCCAGCAGCGTGTTCTCGTTCGTGAACCGGAATTCGAGCGACGCCGCGCGGTCCGGGTCGATCGCCGCCGCCGCCTCCAGCATCTCCTGCTGCGGCACAAGGTCGAACCCTTTCAGCACCGGGTAGGTCGTCGCGATCAGGCCCAGAAGGATCGCCACCTTGATCTGCGTAACCCGGCCAAGGAAGAAAACGCACGGCACGAGGAACAGGGCGAACAGGTACGACCCCAGCGACTTGGACAGGAACAGGACCCCCGCCAGCCACACGACGCAGCCGAAATAGAACAGCTTCGACCGCTGCCTGTCCTCCCGCAACAGGCCCACCGCGCAGACCAGCGCCGTCATGCAGAAGAACGCGACCCACAGCCCGTGATACAGGAACACGACGGGCCGGTACCCGCCGAACCGCACCGACTGGTTGAAGTAATGCTGGTAGAAGCCATAGATCCACTGGTTCAGCTGCGGTGACAGGCGCACCTCGATCAGCATCGGGATCGAATAGGCGAGGCCCGCGAACATGAACGCCACCATCAGCTCGCGCTGTGTCTTGCCCGAATTGAGGAAGGACCGCGCCAGAAGGAAGGGCAGGATCATGATCGCCTGCGTCAGAACCAGCGCCACCGCGTCCATCGTCCGCAGCCCCGGCAGACCCACTTCGCCGAAGACAACCGGCTCGCCGTTGTTCATCACCGTGAACATCGGCGACAGGATGAAGGTCGCCAGCAACAGCTTGCCGACGTGGGAATGGGGCAGGATCGACCCGCGATAGCCGAACATCAAGAGCGCGCAGGTAAAAGTCGCAAGCGACGGGATCGTGTGTTTGGTCAGCGGCGGCAGCAGCGGAAAGTCGTACTGGGCGGGCAATTCCGGCAGGATCAGGTAGGCGGCCAGCAAGGTCCAGATCACACCCCTTTCGGGGCCGAGACGCTTGAACATCACGACCGTGACGATCGGCCAGATCGCCAGCATCAGGAAGGCCAATGGATTCGGCATGATCCGCGCCCGGTTTCCAGTTGCCCCGCTTTAAGCGAAAACTGCGCCGAAAACGAGGCGGCAACCGGCCACAATTATGTGTCCCGGCGGATCAGTGCGGGCGCGTCACCAGAAAACTGAACCGGAACGTCGCAAAGAAATGCTCGCCCCGCGCATTCAGATCGGCAAGGTCCTCCGCCCATGCATCAAGCGTGGCGTCATCCAGCGTGCCGACCGTGCGAATATATCCCTGGATGAAGGGAATGACCGTCTGGCAGTAACATCCCTCGTGCCAGTCCGTGGTCACGATGGGAAAACAGTCGATGCCCGTTACCTCAAGCCCCGCATCGCGCAGCCGTCCGCGCAAGCTTTGCGGCAGGCTGCTGTCGGCACAATGCGGGGCAAAGGCCGCCATAACCCGCGCCATCCTCTCCGGGTCACTCGATGACCACGACATCGCGTTCCAATCGGTCGCCATCACCAGTCCGCGCGCGCCCGGCTTCATCACGCGGTGCATCTCGGCACAGAAGGCGTCGATGTCGGGCACATATTCGGCCACCTGAGTGCTGACCACGACGTCGAACGAGGCATCCTCTGATGGAATCTGCGTCACGTCCGCCTTCTCGTGGCGCAGCCAGTGTTGCGTGGTCCGGCGTCGCGCGCGGGAGATCAGGGCGTCAGACAGATCGATGCCCAGCACGCGCCCCTCGGGTCCGGTCGCATCGGCGATGTCAGAGGCCAGAAAGCCGGGTCCAGACCCAAGGTCGATCACCGCTTCGCCCGGCTGAATGTCCAGCAATCGCATCGTGTGGGCGCGCTGCGCAGTCACATCCGGCCCAAGGTAGGCTGCTTCCAATCGATCTGCAGCCGCGTCATCATAATCCATAGACCCCACGAGGCGTCCTCCGATAATAGACGTTGAATCAAAAAAAAACCGAAACAAGAACCTTTTTTGAGACCCAAAGTCTCAACTGGCAACACGATCCGCGACAATCTGGCCCTAACTCTATAGGTCCAGTCTCGCATAAAACCTCGGCAAACAGCCCGAAATCCGGGCCGATTCCCCTATAGGAGATGTTCGCATGAAGATGACGACCGAAGAAGCCTTTGTGAAGGTGCTGCAGCGCCATGGCATCCAGCATGCCTTCGGGATCATCGGGTCGGCCATGATGCCGATCTCGGACCTGTTCCCGGCGGCGGGTATCAAGTTCTGGGACTGCGCGCATGAAGGCTCCGCCGGCATGATGTCGGACGGCTACACCCGCGCCACCGGCAAGATGTCGATGATGATCGCGCAGAACGGCCCCGGCATCACCAACTTCGTGACCGCCGTGAAAACCGCCTACTGGAACCACACGCCGCTTCTGCTGGTCACCCCGCAGGCCGCGAACAAGACCATCGGCCAGGGCGGTTTCCAGGAAGTCGAGCAGATGAAACTGTTCGAGGACATGGTCGCCTACCAGGAAGAGGTCCGCGACCCCTCCCGCGTGGCCGAGGTCCTGACCCGCGTGATCAGCCAGGCCAAGCGCCTGTCTGGCCCCGCCCAGCTGAACATCCCGCGCGATTTCTGGACGCAGGTGATCGACATCGAACTGCCCGACCCGATCGAATTCGAACGCTCGCCCGGTGGCGAGAACTCGGTCGCCAAGGCGGCAGAGCTTCTGTCCTCGGCCAAGTTCCCGGTGATCCTGAACGGCGCGGGCGTGGTCCTGTCGGCGGGCGGTCTCGAGGCGTCCAAGGCGCTGGCCGAACGGCTCGATGCGCCGGTCTGCGTCGGCTACCAGCACAACGACGCCTTCCCCGGCTCGCACCCGCTGTTTGCCGGCCCGCTGGGCTATAACGGGTCGAAAGCCGGGATGGAGCTGATCAAGCAGGCCGACGTCGTGCTGGCGCTCGGCACGCGGCTCAACCCGTTCTCGACCCTGCCGGGCTATGGCATGGAATACTGGCCCAACGACGCCAAGATCATCCAGGTCGACATCAACCCCGACCGGATCGGCCTGACCAAGAAGGTCACCGTCGGCATCGTCGGCGACGCGGCCAAGGTCGCCAAGGGCATCCTTGCCAACCTGTCGGACGACGCCGGTGACGCGGGCCGCGAGGCGCGCAAGAACACCATCGCCGAAACCAAGAGCCGCTGGAAACAGCAGCTGACCGAAATGACGCATGAAGACGACGATCCCGGCACCACCTGGAACCAGCGTGCGCGCGCCGACAAGCCCGACTGGATGAGCCCCCGCATGGCGTGGCGCGCGATCCAGGCCGCGCTCCCGCGCGAGGCGATCATCTCGTCCGACATCGGCAACAACTGCGCCATCGGCAACGCCTACCCGGACTTCGACGAGGGCCGCAAATACCTCGCACCCGGCCTGTTCGGCCCCTGCGGCTACGGCCTCCCGGCCATCGTCGGCGCCAAGATCGGCCAGCCGGACGTGCCGGTCGTCGGTTTCGCCGGTGACGGCGCCTTCGGCATCGCGGTCAACGAACTGACGGCCATCGGCCGCGGCGACTGGCCGCCGGTCACGCAGATCGTCTTCCGCAACTACCAGTGGGGCGCGGAAAAGCGGAACTCGACCCTGTGGTTCGACGACAACTTCGTCGGCACCGAGCTGGACACCGACGTGTCCTATGCCGGCATCGCCGAGGCCTGCGGCCTCAAGGGCGTCGTCGCCCGCACCATGGACGAACTGACCGATGCCCTGAACCAGGCGATCAAGGACCAGATGGAGAACGGGGTCACCACCCTCATCGAAGCCATGATCAACCAGGAGCTGGGGGAGCCCTTCCGCCGCGACGCCATGAAGAAGCCGGTGTCGGTCGCGGGCATCTCCAAGGACGACATGGTCGAGCAGGTGGTATGACGGCCCCGGCCGGACGACCTCGCATGATATCGGGACGGGCGCGCTTCGGCGTGGCCGGCCCCGCCCTGTCCGGGCATGCCGCGCGGCCCGAGGCCGCCGCGTGACCCATCCCGTCCTCTCCGCCCTGCGAGAGCGCGCCACGCCGCTCGACCGCCGCATCGTTCTCAGCGAAGGCGACGATCCCCGCGTGATCGCGGCGGCGCTCGACGCCAATGCCAGCGGTCTCGCCCGCGTTTCGCTTGTCGGTGACCCCGCCGCGATCGAGGCCGCCCACCAGGGCGGACGAGAGGCCCTTCCGGAAATCCACGATCCGGCGACCTCGCCCCTGACCCCCGCCCTCACCGACCTGCTGGTCGAGTTGCGGGGCCACAAGGGCATGACCCCCGACAAGGCCGCCGTGGCCGTGCAGGACAGGCTCACCTTCGCCGCGCTCATGGTCCGCGCGGGCCATGCCGACGGCACCGTGGGCGGCGCGGTCGCCACCACCTCGGACACCGTGCGCGCCGCGCTGCAGATCATCGGCAAGGCGCCCGATGCGCCGCTCGTGTCCTCGTTCTTCCTGATGGTCCTGCCCGAAGGCCACGCTTCGGGCCGGGACGCGATGATCTTTTCCGACAGCGGCCTCGTCATCGACCCCGACAGCGACCAGCTGGCCGGGATCGCCGCGCAGTCGGCGGCGTCGTGGACGGCGCTAACGGGGCACGAGGCGCGCGTCGCCTTCCTGTCCTTCTCGACCAAGGGCAGCGCGCGGCACGCCCGCGTCGGCAAGGTCACAACCGCCGCCCAGACCCTCGCCGACACCCGGCCTGACATCGCCTCTGACGGCGAGTTGCAGTTCGACGCCGCCTTCGTGCCAGAGGTCGGGGCGTCCAAGGCACCGGGCTCGCCCACCGCCGGGCGTGCGAACGTGATGATCTTCCCCGATCTCGACGCCGGCAATATCGGGTACAAGATCGCCCAGCGCGTCGGCGGGTGCGAGGCCATCGGCCCCATCCTGCAGGGCCTCAACCGGCCCGCGAACGACCTCAGCCGTGGCTGCAACGCCGAAGACATCGTCAACCTGATCGCCGTGACCGCCCTTCAGGCGGCAGGGCAGGATGGCTGAGCTTTGGCCCCTGATCGCGCTCTCCCCGGCGGACTTCGCCGCGCTGGTCGCCATCGTCCTTGCCGCCGGGATCGTGCGCGGGTTCACGGGATTTGCGCTGTCGGCCTTCGCGCTGGCCATCGGCGTGCTGATCCTGCCGCCGGTGCAACTGATCCCGGTCCTGTGGTGGCTGGAGATCGCCGCCTCGATCCTCATGCTGCGCGGCGGACTGCGGGAGGCCGACAACCGCGTCGCGCTGATCCTCGTCGCGGGCTCGTTTCTGGGCATGATCGTGGGGCTTGGGCTGACAACCACGCTCGATCCGAACCTGTCACGCCAGGTCGCGCTGGTGATCCTGATCGCGCTGGCCGCGCTGCAACTCGGCCGCGTGCGCATGGCCTTTCTCGGCACGACGACCGGCACCGTGGCAACCGGGCTGATCGCGGGTCTCGTGACGGGGCTGGCGGGCGTGGGCGGCATGGTGGTGGCGCTTTATGTGCTCGCCCGGCAGGCCGACCCGCGCCAGATGCGCGCCACGCTCGTGGTGTTCCTGTTCCTCGGCTCCAGCGCCTCGCTGCTGGTGCACCTCTGGTACGGCACCATGAACGCGCAATCGACGCTGCGCGGCCTCGCGCTTGTGCTGCCCTGCATGGCGGGCGTGCTGATCGGGCAGGCGCTCTTCACGCCGCGACTGCAACCCTATTACCGCCCGGTCTGCCTCTGGCTGCTGATCGGGCTGGGCGCGCTGGCCCTCGCGCGGTCGCTCGCATGACACGAAATTCTCCAACGCCCCTCGCACCGGGAATTATTTCCGCTAGGGTGCGGGCACAGGCAAACAGGTGATCCCATGAACCAGCCCAAGCTGAACCTTTCTCCGAAAGTCTCGGACGAGGTCCGCAAGACGACCTGCTACATGTGCGCCTGCCGCTGCGGGATCAACGTGCACCTCAAGGACGGCAAGGTCGCCTATATCGAAGGCAACCGCGACCACCCGGTGAACAAGGGCGTGCTGTGCGCCAAGGGCTCTGCCGGCATCATGCAGGTCAACGCGCCCTCCCGCCTGCGCGCGCCCCTGAAACGCGTGGGCAAGCGCGGCGAAGGCAAGTTCGAAGAGATCACGTGGGACGAGGCGCTCGACATCGCCGCTGACCGCCTGACCAGGATCCGCAACGACGACCCGTCGAAACTGGCCTTCTTCACGGGGCGCGACCAGTCGCAATCCTTCACTTCGTTCTGGGCGCAGAATTTCGGCACGCCGAACTATGCCGCACATGGCGGCTTTTGTTCCGTGAACATGGCGGCGGGCGGCATCTACACGATGGGCGGCGCGTTCTGGGAGTTTGGCCAGCCCGACTGGGACCACACCAAGCTGTTCATGCTGTTCGGCGTGGCCGAGGATCACGACAGCAACCCGATCAAGATGGGCATCGGCAAGATCAAGGCGCGCGGCGCGCGGGTGATCGGCGTGAACCCGATCCGCTCGGGCTACAACGCCGTGGCCGACGACTGGGTCGGCATCACGCCCGGCACCGATGGCCTTTTCATCCTCGCGCTGGTGCATGAGTTGATGAAGGCAGGCAAGATCGACCTCGACTACCTGTCGCGCTACACCAACGCCCCGGTGCTGGTGAACGCGGACGCGAAAAGCTCTGAGTTCGGCCTGTTCCTGCGCGACGACGACGGCAAGATGCTGGTGATCGACAAGACCACCGGCAAACCCGCACCGTTCGACCAGCCGGGCGTCCGCCCCGACCTCAACGGCAAGCTGCGCATCCGCGGCGTCACCCACGGCACCGTTTTCGTGAAGATGGCGGAACGCTACCTCGATCCCGCCCACGCGCCCGAGGCCGTGGCCGACCGCTGCGGCATCAAGGCCGACAAGATCCGCCGCATCGCCTTTGAACTGGCGCGCGTGGCGTTCGACGAGGCGTTCGAGATCGACCAGCCATGGACCGATTTCCGCGGCGAACGGCACGAAAAGATGGTGGGCCGCCCGGTATCGATGCACGCGATGCGCGGCATCAGCGCCCATTCCAACGGCTTCCAGACCTGCCGCGCGCTGCACACGCTCCAGATCCTCCTCGGCACAGTCGAGGTTCCGGGCGGCTTCCGCTTCAAACCGCCCTACCCCAAACCGGTCGAAGCGCACCCGAAACCGCATTGCAAGGTCACGCCCGGCGCGCCGCTTGACGGTCCGCATCTCGGCTTCGTGCGCGGGCCCGAAGACCTCGCCCTGCGCGACGACGGCACAGCGGCGCGGATCGACAAGGCGTTCACATGGGACAACCCGATGTCGGCCCACGGGATGATGCATATGGTCATCTCGAACGCTCATGCGGGCGATCCCTACAAGATCGACACGCTGTTCATGTACATGGCGAACATGTCGTGGAACTCGTCCATGAACACGTCGGGCGTGATGAAGATGCTCACCGACACGGACGAAAACGGCGACTACGTCATCCCCAACATCATCTATTCCGACGCCTATTCGTCGGAAATGGTGGCCTTCGCCGACCTCGTCCTGCCGGACACCACGTACCTGGAACGGCACGACTGCATCTCGCTTCTGGACCGCCCGATCTGCGAGGCGGACGGCGCGGCGGACGCGATCCGCTGGCCGGTGATCGAACCCGACCGCGACGTGCGCGGGTTCCAGACGGTGCTGGTGCAACTGGCCAACAAGATGGGCCTGCCCGGCTTTACCGACGAGGATGGCAGCGCCAAGTACGCCGACTATGCCGACTACATCGTCAACCACCAGCGCAAGCCCGGCATCGGCCCGCTGGCCGGTTGGCGGATGGGTGATAACGGCATCACCCACGGGCGCGGCGCCCCGAACGAAGCGCAGCTGGACAGCTACATCGCCAATGGCGGCTTCTTCGTCGAACATATCCCGGACGAGGCGCTCTATTACAAACCGTGGAACAGCGCCTACCAGGACTGGGCGGTCGAGCTTGGCCTCTATGACAGCCCGCAACCCTACCTGTTCCAGCTTTATTGCGAACCGATGCGCAAGTTCCAGCTGGCCGCTGAAGGTCACGGAGACCGCCAGCCGCCGGACCACCTCCGCGAACGGATCAAGGCAACGCTCGACCCGCTGCCGATCTGGTACCCACCGATGGAAGACGGCCATGTCGATCCGGTCGAATACCCGATCCACGCGCTGACCCAGCGCCCCATGGCGATGTACCACTCTTGGGGCTCGCAAAACGCGTGGCTGCGCCAGATCCACGGCCGCAACCCGCTCTACCTGCCGACCCGGCTTTGGGAGGCGCACGGCTTTGCCGACGGTGACTGGGCCGAAGTGACCTCGGCGCACGGCAAGATCACTGTGCCCGTCGCGCACCAGGCCGGGCTGAACGAAAACACCGTCTGGACGTGGAACGCCATCGGCAAGCGCAAGGGCGCTTGGGCGCTCGACGACGACGCGACCGAGGCGACCAAGGGCTTCCTGCTGAACCACCTGATCCACGAATTGCTACCGCCCCGCGGCGACGGCCTGCGCTGGTCGAACTCCGATCCGATCACCGGGCAGGCGGCATGGTTCGATCTGCGCGTGAAGATCGAAAAGGTCGCTCCCCCGGCCGAGGCACAGCCCTCCTTCCCGCCGCAGGACGCCCCCGTCCCGCGCGGCCCCGAGGACCTGGCGTGGAAGGTGGGCCAATGACCAGAATTTCTCTGCGAAAATTCTGGCGAGATTTTTCCTGCGAAAAATCTCGCGGGCGCGCGGGGGGCATGACATGACCCCGCGCAAGACGCTTCTCCTGATCGCGGCGTTCGTCGCGATCACCTTCGGCAGCTTCGTGCTGTACCTCGTCCGCGCGATATCCGCGTCACAGGACGCCGCCCTGATCCCCCTCGCCATCGGAGGTGTCGCATGACCGCGCTGCCGGAAAGAACTGACAAGAAACTGGGCCTCGTGATCGACCTCGACACCTGCGTCGGCTGTCACGCCTGCGTGGTCGCCTGCAAGGGCTGGAACACCGAGAATTACGGCGCCCCCCTGTCCGATCAGCACGCCTATGGCGCGACGCCGTCGGGGACGTTCCTGAACCGCGTGCACGCCTACGAGGTGCAGCCCGATCGCGGCCCGGCCCAGACCGTGCACTTCCCCAAATCCTGCCTGCATTGCGACGACGCGCCCTGCGTCACCGTCTGCCCCACGGGTGCGAGCTACAAGCGGGTCGAGGACGGGATCGTGCTGGTGAACGAGGACGATTGCATCGGATGCGGCCTTTGCGCCTGGGCCTGCCCCTACGGCGCGCGGGAACTGGACCGCGCGGCGGGCGTGATGAAGAAATGCACGCTCTGCGTCGACCGCATCTATAACGAGAACCTGCCCGAGGAAGACCGCACCCCCGCCTGCGTGCGCACCTGCCCCGCGGGCGCGCGCCATTTCGGCGACCTCGGTGACCCGGACAGCGCCGTCAGCCAACTGGTGATGGACCGCGAAGGCGTCGACCTGATGCCCGAACTGGTCACCAAGCCCGTCAACAAGTACCTGCCGCCCCGGCCCAAGGACGACCTCGACCAGATCGACGTCCTGTCGCCCTTCCTGCAACCGGTCGCCGAACCGGCCAAAGGCATCGCCGGCTGGCTCGACCGCGTGCTGGAGAAAATCTGATGCATCCCGCTCCGTCCGTCATCGTCTTCACCACCCTTTCGGGCCTCGGTTTCGGCCTTCTGACCTTCCTTGGCCTCGGCCTGCCTGCCGTGACCGGCTGGGTGGCCTTCGTGTTCTACCTCGTCGCCTACCTGTTCGCGGTGGGGGGGCTGGTCGCGTCCACCTTCCACCTCGGCAACCCGAAAAACGCGCCCAAGGCGTTCACGCAATGGCGCACGTCGTGGCTCAGCCGCGAAGCGATCTGCGCGGTGGCCGCACTGGTGCTGATGGGCCTTTTCGCGCTGGGGGCGGTGTTCTTCGGCGGCGGCTGGCAGCCCTTGGGCTATATCGGTGCTTTGATGTCGCTGGCGACGGTGTTCACCACCTCGATGATCTATGCCCAGTTGAAAACCGTGCCGCGCTGGAACCACTGGCTGACCAGCGCGCTGTTTTTGTCGCTGGCGCTTGGCGGCGGCGCGCTTCTGGCGGGGCAGGTCTGGGCCGCGATGGTGCTTCTGGTGCTGGCAGGCGGCATGCAACTCGCGGCCTGGGCAGGCGGCGACAAACGCTTCCGCCAGCGTGGCCACACGCTGGAAACCGCGACGATGCTGCCGGGCGGCACCGTGCGCCAGTTCGAACCGCCGCATACCGGGTCCAACTACCTGCTGGACGAGATGGTCTATGTCGTCGGCCGCAAGCACGCCCGCAAGCTGCGCATCATCGCCATGCTGCTGATGGTCGTGGTACCGGTTCTGGTGCTGTTCTTCACGGTCGATGCCTCTGCCGCGCTCACGCACCTCGCGGTGCTGGTCGCGGTGCTCAGCCACCTTGTCGGGGTCGCCTGCGCGCGCTGGCTCTTCTTTGCCGAGGCCGAACATGTCGTCGGCCTCTACTACGGCAAACGCTGACGGCTAGCCGCCGGGATCGAGCTTGACCGCCACGCCGGGCTCGCCCCAGCCGTGCACGGAACACTTGGCGCGGATGAACACCTCGCGCACGCCGTCGGGCACCACCACGCTGTTCAGCGACCGGGTGAAAGGTTGCTCGGTCACATGCGGATGCATCAGCTCGCGGTAGCCAAGCGCATTGCCGTCGGCATCCACGACCTCCCAGCCGTCGGCGTAATGGTCCCAACCGGTGTCGGGATGCGACAGCGTCACGTCGAACCGCCAGCCCATTCCGGTCTTCTTCGCCACGACCTTCTCGATCACGGGAATGTCGGCAGCCGCCGCGAGGGTCGAGGCAACAAGGGCCGTGGAAGCAAGAATCAAGCGCATGACCGAACGGTAGTGCAGGCCGCGCCACCGCGACAGGCCGTTCACGACGATGTGTCCGCCCCGGCCAGCACCGCGCGCGACCGTGACGCGTATTCGCGCCGCCAGATCACCCAAAGCGTGAACAGGACCGTCCCGATCAGGGCCAGCGGCCCGACCAGCCACGCGGCCGAGGCCAGCGCGAAATAGACCGACCGCAAACCCTGGTTGAAGGCGCGCGAGGCTGAAATCGTCAACTCCGCCGACTTGTGCGTGCGCGCCGGCACGGTCGGGTCGGTGGTGTCGTTCGGCACCGCCGCCATCATCACCGCCGCGTACCCGAACAGCCGGTTCGACCAGACGAACCGCAAGAAGGCATGCCCCAGCAGGACCAGGCCCGCCAGCAGCTTGATCTGCCAGACCACCCGCGGCACGTCGTCAAACGTCAGGTCGCGCGCAATCCCGGCGATCATCTCGACATTGCCGATCAACGCCAGCCCGCCACCCATCGCGAGCATCGTCGCCGACCCGAAAAAGGCCGACCCCTGCCGCAGGTTGGTGATGATCTGCGCGTCGAAGATGCGCGGGTTGCGCGTGACAAGTTGCACCATCCATTCGCGCCGGTACCCGTCCATCAGGACCGACACCGACGGAAACGCCGTCGCCTCGCGCTCCACCACCCATCCCACGCCCCACCACGCCGCGAACAGGATGGCGACGGCGACGGCGTCGAAGACAGAGAAAAGCTCGATATGGTCGACGAAACTCATGGCGTCGTTGTGCCGCGCGCGGGGTTTCTGGACAACGGCGAAAATTGGTTATATGTTTTTACCAATTCGGAGGATTGCCCATGGAAATGCCCAAGCCCGACGACATGATCCTGAACCGCAAGGACGCCATCGTCGCCGCCTTGCAGGAGGTTCTGCCCTCTGACGCGGTGATCCACGATGCGTTCGAAACGAAGGCTTATGAATGCGACGGGTTGACCGCCTATCGCTGCCCTCCGCTGGCCGCCGTCCTGCCTGCCTCGACCGAAGAAGTCGCCGCCGTGCTGAAGGTCTGCCACCGGATGGGCGTGCCCGTCGTGCCGCGCGGGTCGGGGACGTCGCTGGCCGGGGGTGCCTTGCCGACTGAGGACAGCGTGATCCTTGGCGTGGCGCGCATGAACGACGTGATCGAGACGAACTATGCCGACCGCTACATCCGCGTGCAGACCGGCCGCACGAACCTGAGCGTGACCGGCGCGGTAGAGGAGGACGGGTTCTTCTATGCGCCCGACCCGTCCTCGCAACTGGCCTGCGCCATAGCGGGCAACATCGCGATGAATTCGGGCGGGGCACATTGTCTGAAATACGGCGTGACCACCAACAACCTGATGGGCGTGACCATGGTCACGATGGACGGTGAAGTGATCGAGATCGGCCGCGCGCATCTGGATGCGGGCGGGCTCGACCTGCTGGGCGTCATCTGCGGCTCCGAAGGCCAGCTGGGCGTCGTGACCGAGGCGACCCTGCGCATCCTTCCCAAACCCGAAGGTGCGCGGCCCGTACTGATGGCCTTCAACTCGAACGAGGTCGCGGGCGAATGCGTATCGGACATCATCAAGTCCGGCATCCTGCCCGTCGCCATCGAATTCATGGACCGCCCCTGTATCGAGGCCTGCGAAGCCTTCGCCAAGGCGGGCTACCCGATGTGCGAGGCGCTGCTGATCGTCGAGGTCGAAGGGTCAGAGATGGAGATCGACGCACAGCTGGCCCAGATCATGGACATCGCCGCCCGCAACGATCCCGTGGAGATGCGCGAGGCCAAGGATGCCGACGAAGCGGGCCGCATCTGGCTGGGCCGCAAATCGGCCTTCGGCGCGATGGGGCAGATCAACGATTACATGTGCCTCGACGGCACGATCCCCGTCTCGGCCCTGCCCGAGGTGCTGCGGCGCATCAAGCAGATGAGCGCCGAGTATGGCCTGGACGTGGCGAATGTCTTCCACGCGGGCGACGGCAACATGCACCCGCTGATCCTGTTCGATGCCAACAAGCCCGGCGACCTGGAACTGTGCGAGGCCTTCGGCGCCGACATCCTGCGTCTCTGCGTCGAGGTGGGCGGCTGCCTGACGGGTGAGCACGGCGTGGGCGTGGAAAAGCGCGACCTGATGAGCGACCAGTTCGACCCCGCCGATCTGGAGGCGCAGATGCGGGTGAAGGACGTGTTCGATCCCGCGTGGCTGTTGAACCCCGCCAAGGTGTTTCCGCTGGCGGCCTCCCGCGACCGGCGTCACGCCTGATCGCCGCCGCCGCGCCATTACATATTTTCAAAGAGAAGAAGCCCACATGATGCGACCCGGAACAGAGGCCGAACTGGCCGAGATCGTGCGCGACGCGACGGGGCCCCTGCGGATCGTCGGAGGCGGAACGCGGTCGGTTGGGCCCACCGGGGGCGAGGCGGTGAGCACCGCCGGGCTTTCGGGCGTGCGCCTCTACGAACCCGGCGCGCTGACGCTGGTGGTCGGGGCGGGCACGTCGCTGGGTGAGGTCGAGACGGTGCTGGCCGGGGAAGGGCAGGCACTGGCCTTCGAGCCGTCGGACATGCGCGGGCTCTTGGCCACCACGGGCGACAGCACCATCGGTGGCGTGATCGCGGCGAATGCCAGCGGGCCGCGCCGGATACAGGCGGGCGCAGCACGGGATTTCGCGCTGGGCGTGCGGTTCGTCGATGGGGCGGGTGAGATCATCAAGAACGGTGGGCGGGTGATGAAGAACGTCACCGGCTATGACCTCGTGAAGCTGATGTGCGGGTCGTGGGGGACGCTGGGGGTGCTGACCGAGATATCGCTGAAGGTGCTTCCCGCGCCCAAGTCGCGGGCCTGCGTGCTGGTGTACGGGTTGTCGGTTGGTGACGCTGTTGAGGTGATGAGCCGGGCGCTGGGGTCACCTTACGAGGTGACGGGCGCGGCCCATGCGCCGGTGGGCGTGGACGGGCATCCCGTGACCATGTTGCGGGTCGAGGGGTTCGAGGCGCAGGTGGCCTACCGTGCCGCCGAGATTGCCAAGCTGGCGGGCGACGGCGCGGTGATCGAGAGCGATCCGGACAAGGTGGCGGCAGGCTGGGCATGGGTGCGGGACGTGGGTGCCTTGCAGGGCGGCGCGGGCGACATCTGGCGCATCTCGGTCAAACCGTCGGACGCGGCCACCGTGGTGGAGGCTATCGGGGCGGAGGCCGTGATGCTCGACTGGGGTGGCGGGCTGATCTGGGCGCGGATGGCCGAAGGGACCGACCTCAGGGCGCGGATGCACGTTCCCGGCCACGCGACGCGGGTGCGGGGTGGTGGCGACGTCCCGGCCTTTCATCCGCAGAACGCGGGCGTTGCGAAGATCGAGGCGGGCCTGCGCGCCAGGTTCGACCCGCGAGGCATCCTAAACCCCGGCCTAATGGCCTGACACGATGTGGATGATCATGCTTCCCTTCCTCCTCCTGCCCACCATCGGGGGCGCAATCGGGGGTCTTCTGGCCTTTGACTGGCGGATCGCCATCGCCGCCATCGCAGGGGGGCTGGGAATGCTGTTCCTTCCCTTCATAGGGTACGACTTTGACGTGTTGGTTGCTCTCTCGGCGGGCATCGCTGTCGGGGCCTTCATCGGGCTGCTGCTGATCGTATGGCAGGGCACGCCGTATCGCTGGGCCCGTATGACATGGGGGCTCCTCGGCACGTTCACGCTTCATGTCACACTTGTCGTCTGGAACCTGGGAAGCTGATCCATGCAAACGAATTTTACCCCTGAGCAATTGCAGGATCCCGGCACCGCGCGGGCCAACGAGGTGCTGCGGACCTGCGTTCATTGCGGGTTCTGCACGGCGACCTGCCCGACCTACCAGGTGCTGGGCGACGAGTTGGACAGCCCGCGCGGGCGCATCTACCTGATCAAGGACATGCTGGAACAGGGGCGGAAGCCCGACGAGAAGACGGTCAAGCACATGGATCGCTGCCTCAGCTGCCTCGCCTGCATGTCGACCTGCCCGTCTGGCGTGCATTACATGCACCTGGTCGATCACGCGCGGGAATACATCGAAGAGAATTACGACCGCCCGTGGAGCGACCGCGCCTTGCGCTGGGTGCTGTCGAAAGTGCTGCCCTATCCGATGCGGTTCCGGGTGGCGCTCTATTTCGCCAAGATGGGCCGTCCGTTCCGGGCGCTGGTCCCCGATGCGCGGCTCAGGGCGATGCTGGACATGGCGCCGAAACAGGTGCCGCCGGTCAGCCGCAACGACGATCCGCAAACCTTTGCCGTGCCGGAGCGCAAGATGCGCTTGGCGTTGATGACGGGATGTGCACAGAAGGCGCTGAACACCGATATCAACGACGCGACGATCCGGCTGCTGACCCGGCTGGGGGCCGAGGTGGTGGTGGCCGAAGGCGCGGGATGCTGCGGGGCGCTGACGCATCACATGGGCAAGTCCGCCGAAAGCCATGGCAGCGCCGCCGCCAATATCCGCGCCTGGGTGCGGGAGATGGATGGCGCGGGGCTGGATGCCATCGTCATCAACACCTCGGGTTGCGGCACGACGGTGAAGGATTACGGGCACATGTTCCGCAATGACCCGCTGGCCGGTGATGCAGCACGGGTGGCGGGCATCGCGATGGATATCAGCGAAGTGCTGATGAAGCTGGACCTGCCCGAAGGCACGCAGGATCTGAAGGTCGCCTATCATGCGGCCTGTTCGTTGCAGCACGGCCAGCAGATCAAGACGCACCCGAAGACGCTGCTGAAACGCGCGGGGTTCACCGTGGTCGAACCGAAGGACCCGCACCTGTGCTGCGGGTCGGCGGGGACGTACAACCTGATGCAGCCCGAAATCTCGGGGCAGTTGAAAGAGCGGAAGGTGCGGACGCTGGAAGCCACCGCGCCGGACGTGATCGCGGCGGGCAATATCGGCTGCATGATGCAGATCGGATCGGGCACGGGCGTGCCGGTGGTGCATACCGTCGAACTGCTCGACTGGGCGACAGGCGGGCCGAAACCCCCGGCGCTGGGGTAACCCACGGGTTACGGGTTAAGAACTGTTTAACGGGCAAGGCCTGCTCGGGCGGGTCCGATCCGTTCGATCCTGTTGGTCCAGACATGGCCGCCAAAGCCATCGGGCAGCGCCGTGAAGGCATCGACGGTGTCGATCCCGTTCGTGCCGGCCGTGCTGCGAAACGGACCCGCCATGATGACATCGGTTCCGGCGCGGTCCATCCGGCGCAGGAACCGCCGGGGCCAGCCCCAAAGCCATGGTGCGACGTCATCCGGGATCAACAGGACCGTGTCGCGGCAGGCTTTTGGGACGTGGCCGCTCCATCCCAGCGCGGCGTATCGCAACAGGCAGGACTTGATCCCGGCGCGGTGGAAGCCGCGCAGTCCGGGCAACGTCTCTGTCACGCGCGCGGTGGGGTTTACGCCGCCATAGACGCCCCAGACCCGGTCGATCCAGTCGGGGCGGGTCTCCAGCAGGGCGACAAGCGCCTTCCCCTCGGACCCGCGGTTGCTTTTGAAGTTCACGAGGAAGCGGCCTTCGGGGAAGGTGTCGAACACCTCTTCGAGGCGCGGCATGGCACCGATGCCCGAACCGCGCAGCGGGAAGGTGACCCCGTCGAGGGAGTATCCGTGTCCCATGTCCAGCGTCTTCAGGACCGTCCAAGGCGTCTTGTTGGTCTGCCCCGACCCGTCCGTGCGGCAATCGAGCGTCCAGTCGTGAAAGACCGCCAGAACGCCATCCGGGGTGCGGTGGACATCCAGTTCCACCACGTCGGCGCCAGCCTCGAACGCGGCGCGCATGGACGGGATCGTGTTCTCGATCAGCCCGTGAGTCGCAGGTTCGATGGGAGTGGCGGTGCAGGTCTCGGGGCCCGGCGGCGGGCCGGCATAGGTCTGGTGCACGCCGCGATGCGCGATCAATCGCGCCTGTCCATCCGCTTTGGGCAGCCACAGCGAGGTGTTGAGCGCCCAGACACCCGCCACCACGCCCAAGGAAACTGCCACACCCAAACGCCACATGCCGTCAGCCTAACCCATCCCGGCTAAGGCTGTCTTCCTGAATGATTTCGGGGCACAAAAAAAATTCATTCGCACCCACGCCCCGCCCTATTTTCGCCTTAACCACCTTTTAGAGGTTCGAGGTACTCAACGCGGAGCTATTATGCGCCCATTGACCAAAATCCTCGTCGTCCTGATGCTGCTCGGCTCTGTCGGCGTGGCGCAGGATGCGCCGTTGAAACGGTTGAACACCGGCGACGACAGCCGTGGATGGGAAGGCGTTGGGCGACTGGACATCGGCGGAACGGGGTTCTGCACCGGCGCGCTGATCGCGCCTGACCTGGTGCTGACCGCTGCGCATTGCCTCTACGACAAGCATACCGGCGCCGTGATCGACCCGGCGAAGATCGAATTTCTTGCCGGGTGGCGGAATGGCCGGGCATCGGCCTATCGCAACGTGGCCCGCGCGGTGACGCATCCCGATTACGTGCATACCGGCAAGGCCGACACCAACCGGGTCCGCAACGACGTGGCGCTGCTGCAGCTTGCGCGACCGATCCGCACCACCGAAGTGGTACCGTTCGACACCGACGTGCGCCCCCGTTCGGGCGACAAGATCGGCGTCGTCAGCTATGCCCATGACCGGGCCGAGGCACCTTCGCTGCAGGAGGTGTGCAACGTCATGGCGCGGCAGACGGGCGTTCTTATCATGTCCTGCGATGTCGATTTCGGGTCGTCCGGATCGCCGGTCTTCAGCTTCAAGTCAGGCCGCCCGCGCATCGTGTCGGTCGTTTCCGCCAAGGCCGAGGCGCGGGGCGTTCCGGTCTCGCTGGGCACGGCGCTGGAAGGGCCGCTTGCGGTGCTCAAGGTCGAGCTGGCTGCGGGCCGCACGCTCACCAGCAGCGCGCAGGGGGCCAAGCGGATACAGGTCGGCCAAACCTCGCCGACAGGCGCGAAATTCGTCAAACCCTGAAGGTCTTGAATCCCCGTTCGGGGCTTCCCACATCACCGTCACCGGACGCTGCACAGGCGGGTCCGGGACTATGCGGCCCGTCCCATGGTGGGAGGGCACACATCGTTGTCGCTCAATGGAGGATGACCCCATGCGAAATTTTGACCTTACCCCGCTTTACCGCGCCACCGTTGGCTTTGACCAGATCGCGGACCTGATGGACCGCGTGCTTGCCAGCGACGTCGGCAACCAGACCTACCCCCCGTACAACATCGAAAAGACGGATGAAGATGCCTATCGCATCTCGATCGCCGTGGCCGGGTTCTCGGACGAGGATCTCTCGGTCGAGGTGAAGGACCGCGCGCTTGTCGTGTCCGCCCGCAAGGTCGAGGATACGACCGACCGCACCTACCTGCACCGTGGCATCGCAACCCGCGCCTTCGAACGCCGCTTCCACCTCGCCGACCACGTCAAGGTGACCGGTGCGAGCCATGAAGACGGCATGCTGCATATCGACCTGCAGCGCGAGGTTCCGGAAGCGCTGAAACCGCGCCGGATCGAAATCGCCTCCAGCCTGCCGGCCGACAAGGACGTTGTTGACGCCAAAGCCGTCAACTGATCCTGACGCAGACCACCTCCCCCAGGGCCCCGGTATCCGCCGGGGCCTTTTTCGTGGGTGGTGCCTGCCTCAGCCCAGTTCGGCGCCGTAAAGCCAGTCGTTGCGGCGTTGCAGAAGCCTGGGCGCGACCTTCCCGGCCAGCCAGATCGGCGCATAGGCCTGCAATTGCGACAGCACGCCCCGCCGGTGGAACAGCGCGAGGTTGGCTGCCGATTGCTCCTGCACGCGGGTGACCCGGTCGATCCGCGCGGCATAGTACCTCTCGCACGCGGCCGAGATCATGCCGCCCTTCTCCAGCTCGCGCGCCAGCACGAAGGCGTCTTCCATCGCCTGCACCGCGCCCTGCGCCATCGACGGCAGCATCGGATGCGCCGCGTCGCCCAGCAGAGCCACCGCCCCGTCCGACCAGCGCGGCAGCGGCGGCCGGGTGAACAGCGCCCAGCGGTGCAGCGTCGGCGCGGCGTCGATGATCGCGGCCAGCGTCGGGTTCCAGCCGCCGAAATCGGCATGCGCCTGCGCGGCGGTGCCGGTCAGGCTCCAGCCTTCCTGCGTCCAGGCGTCCTGTTCAACCACGCCCACGAAATTCACCACCGATCCGCCCCGGATTCGGGTGGTGACCGCGTGCTTGCCCGGCCCGGTCCAGACGCAGCCTGACGGCGGCGGCACCACGTCCGGGTCAAGGTCGGCAACCGGCACCACGGCGCGCCACGCGACGTTGCCGGTGAAGACGGGTTCGTCCGGGCCCAGCATCTGGTCGCGGATCACCGAATGGATGCCGTCGGCCCCGATGATCAGGTCCGCCTCGCACCGCTCGCCCGTGGTCAGGGTGACCGCCGCGCCCTTGGACGACGTCTCGTAAGCGGCCACTTCCGCCCCGGTCCGCAAGGCGTCGGGCTGGCGGTCGCGCAGCGTCGCGGCAAGCCCGTCGACAAGGTCGGCGCGATGGATCTGGATGTACCGCGCGCCCCAGCGCTCCAGCGCCACGGCCTTCATCGGCAGGTGGAAGAACTTGCGCCCCGTGGGGCCGTGCCGGATCTCTATCGCGTCGGGCTGGAACAGCGTCGCCTCGATCCGGGGCATCACGCCCAGCGCGTCGAGAACCTTGATCCCGTTGGGGCTGATCTGAACGCCCGCGCCGATCTCGCCCAGCTCGGGCGCGCGCTCCAAGACAGAGACGTCCCACCCGATCTGATCGAGTGCGAGTGCGGCGGTCAATCCGCCGATACCTCCTCCGACGAGTATAGCTTTCACACAACCATCACGCCTGAACCGGCGCGCCCCCATGACGGCAAAGTGTGGTGCGCAATGGCGTCGAAACAAGGCGCCACTGCTGCGCATCGGCAACAGTGGCGGCAAGGTATGGCAAAGGGGCCACAGGTCGCGGCACCTTGCAGATTGTGTTTCTCCGGGCTTTTCGAACGGGATCAACCGGTTGGGTGAAAGCTGCCGTAGCGGAAGCCATCACGGTGCCCGCCGGGTGCCTTCCCGCACCGAAAGCCCCGCAACCGCCGCGACAGAATCACCCGATTGCCAGCCGACCGCTCAGATCGAGGTGCAGATGTATTTCATCTCCAGGAATTCCTCGATCCCGTGGCGCGAGCCTTCGCGGCCAAGACCGGACTGCTTGACGCCGCCGAACGGTGCCACTTCGGTCGAGATCAGGCCGGTGTTCACACCCACCATCCCGTATTCCAGCCCCTCCTGAACGCGAGTGATGCGACCGATGTCGCGGGCATAGAAATACGAGGCGAGGCCGAAGATCGTGTCGTTCGCCTTCTCGATCACCTCTTCCTCGGTCTCGAACTTGAAGAGCGGTGCGAGGGGGCCGAAGGTTTCGTCCGACGCGACGAGCATTTCCTGCGTGACGCCCGACACGATGGTCGGCTCGAAGAAGGTGCCGCCCAGGTCGTGGCGTTCGCCGCCCGCGATCACCTCCGCCCCTTTCGAGGTCGCGTCTTCGAGGTGCTCCTTCACCTTCTCCACCGCGTCCTCGTTGATGAGCGGTCCGGTGGTCACGCCGTCTTCCAGCCCATCGCCCACGTTCAGCTTGGCCACGGCGGCCTTCAGCTTTTCGGCAAAGGCGTCATAGACACCCGCCTGCACGTAGATGCGGTTGGCGCAGACGCAGGTCTGGCCGTTGTTGCGGAACTTGCAGATCATCGCGCCGTCGACGGCGGCATCCAGATCGGCGTCGTCGAACACGATGAAGGGCGCGTTGCCGCCCAGTTCCATCGAGCATTTCATGACCTGATCGGCGGCCTGTTTCAGCAGGATGCGCCCCACCTCAGTCGACCCGGTGAAGGTCAGCTTGCGCACGATCGGGTTCTCGCAGAATTCCTTGCCGATCTCGGACGAGGACGACGACGGGATGACCGAGAGAACGCCGGCGGGGATGCCCGCGCGCGTCGCCAACTCGCCCAGCACCAGCGCCGACAGGGGCGTCTGTGCGGCGGGCCGGGCGACGAAGGCACAACCGGCGGCCAGAGCCGGACCGGCCTTGCGGGTGATCATCGCGTTGGGGAAGTTCCATGGCGTGATCGACGCGGCCACGCCGATGGGCTGGCGGATCACGGTGATGCGCTTGTCGGGCTGGTGGCCGGGGATCGTCTCCCCATAGACGCGCTTGGCCTCTTCCGCGAACCATTCGATGAACGAGGCGCCGTACATGATCTCGCCCCGCGCCTCGGCAAAGGGTTTGCCCTGTTCGGCAGTCAGAATGGTGGCAAGGTCGTCTGCATGTTCGACCATCAGGTCGTACCACTTGCGCAGGATATTGGCGCGGTCCTTGGCGGTCTTCGCGGCCCATTCCTTTTGCGCGACCTCGGCCTTGGCGATGGCCTCGCCGCATTGCGCGCGGCTCAGGTCCGCGACCTGCGCGATCACGTCGCCACGTGCGGGGTTCACGACGTCGAAGGTGCCGTCCCCGTCGACCCATTCCCCGGCAAGGTAGCCGCGGGTCACCAGCAGCGTAGGGTCGTTGAGAAGCGAGGCGAGGTCTGTCGTCTGATCGAGCATGATGCGGTCTCCTTTGGCGCTTGAACGCACCCGCGGCGCGATTGTTTCCGTGCAAGACAGGATCATCTGTGGCACCCCTTGTCCAGATGATCGGTCAGGCCAGGGGAGCAGCATGGATCAGGCCAGTTGGGACGCCGCCTATAACAACGTGGATCACATCCCCGACGGGGCCAGCTACCCCGCGCGCTGGCAGGCGCGGGCGACGACGTATCTCGCCAAGTGCCTTGGACAGGGGCGCGCGCAGAACGACCTGCCCTATGGCCGGGGTGACCGGGCGCTGTTCGACCTGATCCTGCCGCAGGGCGCGGCAGAGGGCCTCGTCGTGTTCGTGCATGGCGGTTACTGGCTGAAATTCGACAAGACGTACTGGACCCACCTCGCCGCCGGGCCGACGCTGGCGGGATGGGCGGTGGCTATGCCGTCCTATGACCTGTGCCCCGACGTGCGCATCGGCGACATCACGCGGCAGGTGGCGCAGGCGATCACCGTCGCGGCAGAGCAGGTCGCGGGCCCCATCGCGCTGGCGGGCCATTCGGCGGGCGGGCACCTCGTGTCGCGCATGATGGAGCCGGGGATGCTGCCCGACGCGGTGGCCGCGCGGCTGGTGTCCTGCGTGCCGATCTCCCCGGTCAGTGACCTTGCGCCGTTGATGAACACTTCGATGAACGAAAGCCTGCGGATCGACGCAGGCGAGGCGCAGGCCGAAAGCCCGGTACACATGACCGACAGGCTGGACGTGCCCGTCACCGTCTGGGTCGGCGCGGCGGAGCGTCCTTCGTTTCTCGACCAGGCGCGGTGGCAGGCAGAGGCGTGGGGTGTCGACCTCGTCGAAGCCACGGACCGGCACCATTTCGACGTGATCGACGCGCTCGAAGACCCGGGCAGCGCCATGTGCCGCGCGATTTTACGACACGGCTGACGCAAAGAGGCTTGCACCTGCGCCAGACCGTGGCACCCTGCGCGCCGAGGGACCAAACGGAACAAGACCCATGGACGGCAGCCAGCCGCGCACCTTCCAGGCCGAGAAAGAGATCGTGCGCGCCTATTACACCGCACTGGACCGCGGTGACGATACATCGCCCTACTGCGCCGAGGCGCTGGTCTGGCGCGGATTTCACCCTTTCGGATTGCTGACCGGACGGGCCGAGGTCGAAGACGCGTTCTGGACGCCGCTGCGCCGCGCGCTGACACCAATGCAGCGGCGGCTCGACGTGTTCATAGCCGGTCTGAACGAAATGGACGGGTTCCAGTCCGTCTGGGTCGCGTCGATGGGCCACCTGATGGGCCTGTTCGACGCGCCGTGGCTCGGGATCGAGCCGACCCGCAAGATCGCGATGCTGCGCTACGCGGCATTCCACAAGGTCGAGGATGGCAGGATCGTCGAAGAGGCGATGTTCTTTGACCTGCCGCACCTGATGGTGCAGGCGGGGTACCGCCCGTTCGGGCCGCAGACGGCGGCGGAACTGGTGCAGCCCGGCCCGATGACCCATTCCGGCGTGATGACCGACCCGCAGGATCCCGAACGGGGCGAGGCGACGCTGGCCACCATCAACGCGATGATTGCCGACCTGGGCACGTGGCAGCTTGGCCTGCCGCTGGAAGACGAGCTACGCCGGACATGGGCCGAGGACATGATCTGGTGGGGTCCGACCGGCATCGGCGCGACCTACACCATCCCGCGTTATGCCCGGCAACATTCCGGCCCCTTCCGCGCGGCGTTCACCGACCGCGCCAAGACGGGGCACCTGTGCCGCATGGCCGAAGGCGATTTCGGCGGGTTCTTCGGCTGGCCCAACTTCACCGCGCGCCACGTCGGCGGGTTCATGGGCATGCCCGCAAGCGACAGGCAGATCGAGTTTCGCGTGATCGACATCTACCGCGCGGGCGGCGGCAAGCTGCACGAGAACTGGGTGTTCATCGACCTGCTGCATGCCTGGCACCAGCTGGGCACCGACATCCTTGGCCGGGTGACCGCGATCGGGCGGGTCTGACCCTTTCGGCGCATCGCTGCGGGGCGTGACCCTCAGGTCGCGCTTTCGACAGGCGTGCGGTGGTTCTTGACCAGCCGCGCGATCAGTTCCTTCTGCTTGCGCCCGTCAGGCATCGGACGCGCGGGCAGGCCCGGATGGTCGGCCAGTTCGGGAAACAGCGCAAGGATCTCGTCCAGCGCCGCGTCGGACAGCATCTGCCGCGCCTCTGGCCCGAGATACAGCGTCTCCGCCGGGGCACCGGCGGCCCAGATCACCTCGTGCCGGTCGCACATCAGGTGGCACCACGTCACGATGCCCCAGTCGCGCACCTCCTCCACACCCGGCAGGGGCGTCAGGCGGCATGCGGAAACCAAGACCTCGGACTGGCCGAACATGCGTTGCGCCACGCGTGACCGCAGAAGGACGCGGTGCTGGCGGGACACGATCAGGTCATGCTCCGGCACGCCCCGGCCCAGCGCACCGGCCCGGATGCGGATCGGCGCATGATTCGCGATGGCGGGAACCGTCCGGATACCGACCCAGCGCACGACCTGCGGACCATTGTCGACCGTCATCACGCGATCACCGGGAACAAGACGTGCCACGTCCTTCAGGCCGTCCGGAGTCGCAATTTTCGTTCCCGCGGCAAAGCAAACCGCCGCGTTGAAGGTTTCGCGGGACCCGGTCATGCCGGAATAGTTGTTGCCGACAAGCGACGTCAGCGTCATCGACCTTATGGCCCCCGCTTCCAGCGTGGCCTGGTCGGCGTTGGCCGAGAATTCCGGCGCAAGGTAGGTGTTGCCCGCAGTGTCCTGGAACACAACGGCCGTTATCGTGCCGGTCGTACCGTCGGTATAGGTCAGGGTGGCATTGTAGACGGCCGTACCGTCGAACGTCTGGTCGGGCCCGCCATTCAGACGAAAGGTGTCGTTCGACAGACTGTTGTTCATGTCGTAGGCCGATGCGGTACCGCCGCCGAAGCCGGTCGAACCCGGCGAAAGCGACTGGACCTGTTCCCACAACGGGTTTTCCAGATTGCCGAAGGTCAACCCGACGAGTGACGATGCATTCTCTGACTGCGTGTTGCCCTCAGTAGGGTCGATCGCGGCATAGTTCCCGAGGGATATAACATTGAACGTTGTCGGCATGGAGACACCTATCCAAACACACGGATCTTCTACGATCTGACGGTTAAATTCAGATTAGGGCAGAATTGCGGCATTGAACCCGATCCGGAAACGATCAGCAGTTCCTTGCCGCATAAGGTATCAATCGAGATGCGGGAAGTAATCCTCGCATCCGCCTTCGCGATAGACGTCCGCCGTACAGCAATGCAAACCGCCGCCAAAGGCATAAGCATCGCGCAGGTCGACCTCGACCACCTCCATGCCCAGCTTGTCCATCTGCTCGGCCTGGTAGACCTCGGATTTTTCGACACAAACGGTTTTCGGGTCCAGCACCAGCACGTTCATCGACAGCCAGACCGACGAATAGCAAAGCGCCGGCGGCGCGTTGTGCGCAGGCTGCGCGGCGTCCACTATCTCCCACCCGTTCTTTTCAAACATCACCCGCTGGTCATCCGGCAGGCGGCGTTGCGGGTTGTTCAGGATCAGGCCCGGACGCAGCGGCGTGAAGGTCGCGTCGATGTGGATGGGGTACGGATCGCCGGGGAAGTTCACCGCGTGCACCCGGTGATCGGGGAAGTGGCGGCGGATCCACTCGATTCCCTTGAGGTTCGTGGTGAAGCCGTGCTGCACGACAAGGTCGCGGCCAAACCGCAGCACGTCGGCGGCGTCGAACAGCGGCTCTTCCTCGGTCGTGACAAAGAACTTGTCCGCCGTCCATTGCAGGCGCTTCTCGACGCCGATCTTCTCGGACAGGTAATCGTCGTGGTAATCGGCATCCGTCAGGCGCGGCTTGGGCGCGGATTCGTGGCGGAAGTTGGGGTCTTCCTCCCAGTATTGCTGCATCAGCGGGCGGTAGTTGAGGTATTCGAACCAGCGGCAGCGGTAAGACATCGTCGCTTCAAGGATCTCCGACCCGACCGTCAGCAGCACATCGCGCGGCGGCATGCAGCCGAACTGGCTGTCGGTGTGGAAATCGGGCGTGGTGGCGGGCAGCGAATGGTCGATGGGCGTGGGGCGGTCGACCTTGACGCCGCGCGCGCGCAACTGGTCGGCAAAGGTGTCGAGCAGCTCGTTCGCGCGGTCGATGGTTTCCTGCGGGCGCTTGCCCCACTGGCCGCGCATGTCGCTGTCTTCGGGCACCTTGGCGTCCAGCGCGGGCTCTTCCGGCGGGATGTGGCAATTGTCGGCCTTGCCCACGATGACGTGGCGCAGCGGGTCCCATTCGTTCCACGAATTGACGATGGTTTTCTCAGGCGTCCAGTTCGACATGCGACCCTCCGGTTTCAGCGGGGGCGGGCCCCCAACCTTGCGATTGAAAGTCCCGGCGTGCAGGAGCGGATATAGTGCAGAAGCGTGGCGCTTCCCGGCGACGCCATCGCCGTATGCAGGCGCGATGGTTATGCGGGGCTTGTGTCCGAGTCCAGTGCCCAAGGCGCGGAATCAAGGCCGCAGGCCGCCGCGCATCGACGGGCCGCCCCCCGGCACGTCGATTTGGTTGGTTTCAGTGCATCGCTTGAATGAAGCAAGGACTTGGCGGGCATAAAGCACCCAGCCCCAGCAGTGGATCGACGCACCGCGGCCCGCCGATGCACGGCTCATGCTATGCGGTAGAGGGGACCAGTTTCCGAACCGCCGACACCCGAAACAAATCGGTATACCACGCGCACCACACCGCCATCGCCGCACCCAGCACGTTCGCGGCAACCACCGCCCACGCGATGCCCGGAAAGCCCGCGACCATCACCAGCGCCCATGCCAGCGGCAGATACAGAAGGAACGTGCGCGAGATCGACAGCGCCATCGACACCTTGGCCATGGACCGCGCGTTCATCGCGGCATTGGTGCAGACGACCATGCCATAGCCCGCCATGCTCCACCCCGCGACGCGCAGGTAGGTGGCGGTATAGGTCGCGGCCTCGCCTCCATCCGTGATGAGGTTCGCCAAGGGCTCGGCGAAGAGCGCCAGCGCGACGCCCACTGCCACGCCATAGCCCACGCAGATCGCCCATGTCTGCAGCATCGCCGTGCGGGCGCGGCCGGGCTTGTCGGCACCCCAGTTCTGGCCCACGACCGGGCCGATCCCCGCCGACAGCGCCATCATCGGCACGTTCGTCAGCGAGGTGATCCGCGTGCCCGCCCCGAACCCCGCCACCGCCGCGCTGCCCACGGTCGCCACAGCCGCCGTCACCAGCGCCATGCCGGCCGGGTTGATCGCATTGGAAAAGCCGGCGGGCAGGCCCACGGAAAAGATCGTTTTGGTCGAGGCCCAGACGCCTCCGAACGGATTGGAACACAGCGACAGCATCCCCTGCTGCCACGCGTATCCCAGCGCCACCGCCGCCGCGACGCCCCGCCCGATGGAGGTGGCGACCGCCGCGCCCTGCGTGCCGAGTTCGGGGATCGGGCCGAAGCCGAAGATGAACAGCGGGTCGAGCCCGATATTGATCACCGCCGCCAGCACCATGATCGCGGCCGACGAAACGCCCGACCCGTATGCCCGGAACACCGCGTTCACGATCATCATCAGCACGAGGAACGGGAACGACATCGCCCAGATCGGCATGTAGGCGCGGATTTCCTGCATCGTGTCCGGCTCGGCCCCCAGCGCGCGGAACAGCCACGGATAGACGGTCCACGTCGCCAGCGCCATGAGCAGCGCCAGCGCCACGCCGATCCCGATGGCATGCAGCCCCAGCCTGCGGGTGTGTTCGGGATCGTCATCCCGACCCAGAGATTGCGACACCGCCGCGTTGGCCCCGGCGCTGAGCCCGATTGCGAGCGAGGAGAACGCCGTCGTAACCGGAAAGATGAACCCGATGGCCGCCAGCGGCGCGCCACCCAGCTGGCCAAGGAAATAGGCGTCGGCCACGCCGATGGACAGCACGGCGAAAATGCCGAAGGACATGGGCGCGGACACGGCGGCCAGCGCGGCGATCACGGGGCCTTGGGTGAGGCGAGCGTTCGTGGACATGGGGCAGAAACGCGCCCCGCCCCGCCCCGTTCCCTGCCTGCGCGCAGGTGGCGCAGGGGTGCCGGGTCGGGAAAGCCCGGCTTTTCAACGGCGATGCGATTTGCCATGCTGACGGGGAAATCGGGGGCTGGGCAGATGTAAATCGCCATAACATCTCCCATATGATTGATAACAGACAATGAATTGGAGGGATCGATGTCGGATTTTGCCGCCCAGGTCGAGGCAAGCCAGAACCAGGTTGCCGAGGCTCAATCGAAGATCGCCGAACTGACCAGCCGGATCGAGGCCGCGCGCCAGAAGATGGAAGCGGGTGAAGACGTGTCGATCGACATCGAGAACGCCTCGCTGGAAGACGTGCACGCCCATACCGAGGTGATGAACGCCAACATCGCCGAACTCATCATGGGGCTCGACGACGTGACGGCGGCCTTCTCGAAAGACTTCGACGAGATGCGCAACAAGACCGGCTGGGAAAGCTTCGTCGGCTTCTTCTCCAAGGACCGCTCGGATTCGATGCGGCAGGAACGCGTGCGCGAGGCGTCGATCGACGACAAGCTGCAGGACCTGATCTCGAAATCCGACGTGATCACCAAGCTGCTCGAAGGGCAGTTGGCGGTGCTGAACGACCAGAAGACGAAGGTGGAAACGAACCTCAGCGGCACGCTGGACGAACGCGAGATGGTGGTGGGCGAACTGGAGGCCGTGAAGGCCGAGATCATCGGGATGGACCCCAAGATCATCGAGCTAGAAACCAAGATCGCCAACGAAACCGACGCCGCCGCGCGGACCAAGCTCGAAACCGAACTGGCCGCGATGAACGCCCGCTACAACGCGCTGGTGCAGGACGAACAGGTGAAGCTGGCGAAGTCGCAGACGCTGGAGCGGTACATCGAGAAGGGCAAAAGCTGGATCGACTCGCTGCAGAACCAGGCGGCGACGCAGATGGTGCTGATCAACAAGCTGCAGACGGACACCAAGCAGCGGGTGGTGCTGTACGACGCGCTGACCAAGTCGCTGAAGACCGCGCAGCAGCAGGACGTCGCCCACCGCATCAACGAGATCGGGGTGCAGACCGACCAGGAAGCGCAATCCGCCATGGCCGCCATCGGCTCGGCCACGAACGAGCGGATGGCCTCGATGCTGGAAGCGCACGAGGATCACATGGTGTTCGCGCGGGATGTGCTGGAGGCGAAGGCCAAGGCGGACGAACGCTTTGCGAGGCGGTTCGCCGCGATTGTCGAGAAGCACGACAGCAATGCTTATGGGGGGTGACGTGGAGGCCCCGGATCAGGTCTGGGGCGGGTGGCGCGTTGCTTTGACGGCCGTCTTTAGTGCAGAGCGCCATCGACGGGCCGCGGTACGTCGATCCTACGTGGCTTCTAAGCCCCTTTATGCCTGCCACGCCCGGACGACGCCCCAGCGGCGGACCAAGACCTGCCAAATCGACGTGCCGTGGGGGCGGCCCGTCGATGGCGCGGCGGCCTGCGGCCTTGATTCCGCGCCGGAGCCTCGCAGGAACCACGCATGACTGACGCCTCCGCCCTGACAGACCTCTTCGCCTCCCGGCGCTACTTCCGGAAGTTCGAAGAGATCACCCGCCACCTTGGCCGGGTGGCGGGCGTGCTGCATGCCGAAGGCAACCTGTCGAAGGACGAGGTCGAGGTGCTGACGCGCTACATCACCGCACTCACCTTCACCTTCCGGGCACTGTCGCTGAAATACCTGCTGGTGGGCCGCGACACGGGGCGATTCTTCGGCTCTCTCCAGATCGACCAGAAGGAAAGCGGTTTCCCGGTCATCACCGAACTGATGACCATGGCCAACGATGCCAGCCAGGCCGCCAACCACCTGCGCAACGCGGCCTCGGGCCGCCAGTTGAAAGAGCAGATGGTGAAGAAGATCGTCGGCGACCACGAGATCCCGACCAAGCTGCAATTCGCCCTGTCGCAGCGCATGTATTACGAAGAACTCGCCAAGGGGGACCTCTTCTGGGCGCGCAACGACCCGGAAATCGTCTGGCTTGGCGGCGACGACGACCGCCGCACCCTGCTGATCCACTGGGCCGTCTATGACAGCGAACTGAACCTGCCGGTCATCTACCTGATGGAATGCGAGGATACCGGGCGCGAAAGCCTTTACCGCGACCAGCGCCGCTGGCCCGAGGTGCAGGCACACCTGATGGCGCAATCCCTTGCCGGGCTGAAGCTGATGACCATTGCCACCGGGTTCGACGAGGATTTCGACGACCTGCACCCCAAGAAGCTGCGCCGCATCCACCTCGGCCCCATGTATTCCTCGGCCTATACCGATCAGTCCGGCCCCCTGTCCGACGTGCTGCGCGACGCCCGCTCGCCCGAGGGGCAGGACTGGGCGCTGGTCTGGACCGAGGAGCGGCTCGTATCCAACGACGTCCGCACCGAACGCACGGGATGGTTCTCGTCCCGCGAATTGCAGATTTTCAAACGCGATCCGTTCCTGATCGACGAGGGCGCAAGCGCGCTCGACCGGGCGGTGATCCTGCCGCAGCGACCCTATCAGGTGCTCGCCGAACGCGCGCCTGCGGGGTTCGGATCGGTCCGCAAGTTCGTCGTCAGCCCCGGCGGGCGCGTACTGGATTACAGGTAGGACAGGCCCGATGCCCGCCCTGCACAAGGAGATTTGAGATGAGCCTGACATCGGACCAGATGGAACTGCGCGAGGAAGAGATCACGGCGCATTACCCCGCCGCTCTGGCGATGCTGCAGGGCTTCGATCACACGCCGCGCATCGCTTCGGGCAATGCCACGACGGGGCCGGAACGCTCTGCCGGGATCGGCACGCGGCGGCGGTTCCGATCGACCACGCCGGGCATGGTCACCCGGTCGACCGCGCGCGCCCAGGGCGTGCACCTGATCGAACGGGTGGAAGGCGAGGGCCTCGTCTCCCCCCTTCAGGCCACGGTGCTGAACACGCTCCGCCGCGCGATATCGGTCGCGCTGGCCGTGGCGGAGGCTTATGCCGAACGCACCGGCCTCTCCGACATGAAGCGCGCCAACCTGCAAGGCTCGCTGGGCGCCGACAGGAAGGCCGCGTTCGGCGAATTGCTGACGGCCGAGGCGCTGGTGACAGGCCACGTCTTTGCCAACGCCACCGCCTTCCTCTTGGCCCCGCACCTGACCGAGGCGACCGTGGACGTGGGCGAACCCGAAGAGGTCGTGGCCGATAACGGGCAGGTCATGCTGCACGGTCTTTTGTGGGAACTCGATGCCCTGATCGAACAGCGGGCCGAGGATGATCCGCGCCTTGTCGCCGCCGTCGCGGGCTTTGCCGAGGCGGTGATGGGCAAGATCGCCGCGCGCGCCACGCAGGCCGGGCGGCTGGAGCCCTTCACCTCCGCCGCATGGCGGGTAGAGGCAGACGACCTGACCATCCGCGGGTTCGAGGCAGCGGCAAAGTCCAAGGGCACCGTCCTGACGATGACCTTCAAGAAGCCGCACGAGGTCGTCGGCAACCACATCGCCAAGTACCAGGCGATGAAGCTCGCCAAGATGCTGATGGCCTACGATTTCGACCGCCGCCTCAACCCATTCGCCGAACTGGGCGGATTCATCTTCACCTTCATGGGCGACGGCAAGCCGGGCACGGGCAAGACCACGCTGATCCAGATGATGGCGGGGCTGATCAACGAATATTGTAGCGTGGCGGGCTACACCTTCCGCTACCAGAACCTCAGCACCGACAACATCGACAGCTACCAGGGCAAGTCCGGCCAGAACGCCAAGGCCTTCATCAACAACATCATCGATCCCGGCGTGATCGGGTTCGGCACCATCGACGATATCGACCAGCTGGCGGGCAAGCGCGGCGACCGGCAGTCTTCGGCGGGGCAGTTGGAGATCACCGCCGTCCTGATGGAAAGCTTCGCGGGCGCAAACACCGTGGTGCGGGGGAACTGCACCTTCGGCATGTTCTCGAACTACCCCGAGAACGTGGATGACGCCCTGCGCCAGCGGGCCGGGGCGCGGTTCCTTGTCGACGGGCCGCAGACGCGCGAGGATTACATCGACATCCTTTACCTTCTGATGGGCAAGAACCACGACATCCCGCTGGGCGAGCACGAGGTATTCTCGGCGCAGGAGATCAAGAAAGCCGTCGCGGCGTCATTCGTGTCGCACTCGAAACCGCACGAGGCCGGGCTCTTGGAGGTGTTCGACCGGGTGAACAGCCAGATCGGGGAACTGGACACGATCGTCAAGATGGGCACCTACCTGAAGGGCATTCAGGAGGCCGACGACCGCTTCACCGGCCGCGCGATCAAGAACATCACCGACGCGGTCAAGGTCCGCGCGATGGACTTCGAACTGCCCGACGAGTGGATGGAAGACCCCGAGTTGTTCCTGTTCCAGCCCTATGACCGCAAGAAGGACATGATCGCCGATCTGCGCGTGCCCATCACGACCGAGATGGTGTTGCAAGAGATCAACCGCTACGCCGACAGCGAATTCCGCTACGCCGACAAGTCGGACGAGGTCGCCATCGAGACGATGGTGCGGGAATACGGACGTCAGGAAAAGGCGAAGCGGCGGTATCTGGAGAGCAAGCAGTGAGATCCCTTGGCCCCTCCACGACAAGGGCCGCGCCCGACCTCGGGTGGGCGCTCCTCCGCGTGGAGCGGAGTAAAGCACCCGCAGCCCGCAAAACAGCCCTTCGGCGCGGGACGGATGCCATGCGCCCTCCCATGGGGGAGGTCGGGCGCGGCCCGGCGGTGCCGCCGGGCGAACGCGGCCTGATGTTCGGCAATCTCTTCGACGTCGCGCGGCGTGGCGACACGCTGACGGTCTCGCAACCGGGACGGAGGGTGCAATGACCCTCCCACGGTGTGGCCGATGATCACCTTCTGGAACACGGTCCTGCCCTTGGGCGTGTTGGCGGTGCTGGGCCTTGCGGTGCCTTACCTGCTGACGCCGAATGAGACGCGATCGCACCGGCGCGTGCTGGTGTCGGTTGTGGCAAGCGCGGGCGTGCTTGTGCTTATCTCGGCGGGAATGCTGGTCGTGCTGGGTCGCGAACAGTTCGGGGCCTTGTCCGAGGGTGGCATCGGGCTGATGGCAGAGATTGCCCTGAACGGATCGTGGCGGTTCGTGCTGGCTTGGGGGCCGATGCTGTTGCTGGCATGGTTCGGCCTGTCTCAACGGGTAGAAGCACGACGCGGGGAGGATTTGGCGCGTGAGGCGTGATGTGAAGACCGATACGTGCACGCAAAGTGACCGGGTCGCGCCCGAACTCGGATGGGCGCTCCTTCGTGTCATTTGGAGCGAGGCGCTGGCAACACGCCGACCGACCCTTCGGCGCGCGACGTATGGCATGCGCCCTCCCGTGGGGGAGGTCGGGCGCGGCCCGGCGGTGCCGCCAGGCTACAACAGCCCAGCCATGGTGCAAACATGTGAGGACACGCGATGCACCGCCTGATCAAACACGGCCTGATGTTCGGCAACCTCGTCCACGTCACCTCCCCGGTGCTGGTCGAACGGTATAACCGCGCGCTCGAACACCTGACGGGCAGGCGCACCACGCTGGACGATTTCCACATCGACATCGCGGGCTCTTCGCCCGAAGTGGGCGAAGAGCTGGGTGACCCGCTCTACCTCAACCACGCGGGCGTGAACCGGCAGTTCATCCTGCTCACGACCGAGCAGAAGACCGCCCCGCTCCTCGACGCGCAATTCTCCCATTCGCGCGACATCCTGCACCGCTTCATCGCCGAGAACGAGGCGCAGCTCTTCGCCCTGACCGCGCGCGATGCCGTGGCGGGCGAACTGGTCAACACCGTCTTCCGCGCCGACACGCCTGCGAAACTCTTCGACATCCGCCGCATCACGGTCGAGGCCGACACGACCCAGGGCACGGTCCGCGATGCCGACAGGCTGGCGGGCATGGTCGACGATTTCATGACGCGCGAGGATGCGTGGTTCGACGACGTTCTGATCGCCAACATGATCACCGTCGCCAAACGCACCGGCGACGTCACCCGCAACCCCGTCCGCCTGAAGGAAATGACGTTCGAGACGGGCAATTTCTGGACGGCGCTTTTCGGCGGGCTCTACGTCTTTCGCCGCGCCGATGACACGGCGGTGATCGGGCGACAGGCGCGCGACCACGACATGCCGGTCGAACACCGATTCACCCCCGACCAGCGGAACGAGATCGCCACGTTCTTCGAGGTCAACGGGCTGGTGGAGCCCATCGTGCAGGCGCGCGGTGTCGATGCAGGCGCGATCCTGCGCCAGAAGATGGATTTCATCGTGATCGACACCGCGGCGAGCCTTGGGCTGAACATCGGCTGGGCCGACCGGCGGGAGGTGCGGCGGCTGGCGCGGAAGGTGGCAAGCGACCTGCCACCCGAATGGCACGGCCTGCGCGCGCTGCTCGCCTATGCCGAGGAAGGCGCGCCATGGCCCAAGATCACCAGCGCCCATCCCGCCTATTTCTATGGCCTGCGCGCGGCTGACACCGACGACGCGCCGCTGGTGAACCAGCTTCTGGCGGAACTGACGCCCAAGGACGTGCGCCAGCTGTTCATCTGCCACAAACCGGCCTTCTACGCCGCCTATGCCAGCTGGCCGGACGAGAAGAAGGCCTATGTGGCGGATTTCCTCGCCAGGGAGTATCAAGTGGACAAGGAAGGGGTGCGCGCGCAGCTTTACGGATTCGAACCGGCAATGGACGACCAGCCGCCGCCCGCACCCCCCGCACCCGAGCCCCGGCCCCGCCCCCGGCGCGACGACCTTGTCGCGCGGGTCGGACCCTGGGGCGCAGTGAGGAGATAGGGGATGTTTTTCGGACTTCTGCGATTGCTGGTGATCGGCTTCGTGTTCCTCACGATCATCTACATCATCCTGTCGCTCTGGTCGCGCTCCGTCCGCCGCAAGAAGCTGGAGGCGGAGTGGGAGGGAGAGGCCATGACCGGCGACCGCGACCAGTGGGTGCGCAACGGGCTGGAAGAATATGACGGGTCGGTCCGTCGCAAACTGATCCTCGGTGTCTACATTATCCCCGTGATTGTCGTGTCGGTCATCGTGTACCTGACCAATTTCGCCTGATCGCCTGAAGGAGCGTTCCGTGATGATCTATATCCGCTGGTTTCTGTTTCTCGTGTTCTGGGGACTGGTCGTGGCCGTCTTCCACTACACCCTGCCGCAGAAGGACGTGGCCCGGATCGTGGACACGTTCGAACAGCGCGTCGATTTCGGCGAGAACTCGATCTTCTGGTCCGCGCCCGACAGCGGCAATGCCGCGACCACGACCAACCGCGACGTGCTGTTCATCCAGTCGGTGCGCCGCGACGGGCGGCCCATGGTCTATCGCAACGAGGATACCGGCTGGTCCTGGCCGCCCTATTTCAAGTTCGACACCAAGAACCTTCAGACCGAGGCGGCGGACCTGAAATCCACCAAGGCCGATCCGCAATGGGTGCTGATCACCCATTACGGCTGGCGCAACGAATTCCTGTCGATCTTCCCCAACGCGATCAGCGTGCGCCCGATTGCGGGGCCCGATGTGTCGAAACCGATCCCGTGGCTGAACATCATCATCATCACCGTGTTCCTGATGATCGTCTGGGCGATCTGGTCGCGCTGGCGGAGGTTCAAGGCGAACCGCATCGACCCCACGCTCGATGACATCAGCGACAACCTCTACATGGCGCGGGAAAACGCGCGGGAGCAGGGGCGCGGTATCCGGCGCTGGTTCCGCGGCAAGTCGTGAGCGGCACCCGCCCCAACATCCTGTTCTTCCAGGTCGACCAGCTTGCCGCGCATGTGCTGCGGGCCTACGGCGATCCCGCCTGCCTCACCCCCAACCTCGACGCGCTCGCCGCGCGCGGCAAGGTGTTCGACACCTGTTACTGCAACTTCCCCCTCTGCGCGCCTTCGCGCGCGTCGATGGCGGCGGGGCGGCTCTGTTCGGCGATCGGGGCTTATGACAACGCGGCCGAGCTTGCGGCCTCCACCCCCACTTATGCCCATCACCTCGCCGCGGCGGGGTACCGCACGGCGCTGTCGGGCAAGATGCACTTCATCGGCCCCGACCAGCACCACGGCTTCCACGACCGCCTGACGGCCGACCTGTACCCCGCCGACTTCGCGTGGGCGCCCAACTGGGCGGACGAGGGCAAGCGCGACACGAACGACGCCCGCTCGGTCACCGTGTCGGGCGTCTGCGCGCGCTCGGTCCAGATCGAGTTCGACGAGGAGGTCACCTTCCATGCCGAACGCTACCTCTATGACCGCGCCGCAAAGCAGGACGGGCCGTTCTTCCTGCAAGTCTCCTACACCCACCCGCACGAGCCCTACCTGTGCCTGCAGGAATTCTGGGACCTCTACGAAGACGCCCCCATCCCCGACCCCGCCGTCCCGGCCCTGACCGAAAAGGAACACGACGCACACTCGGTCCGCATCCTGCGCGATTTCGGCATGCTCGACGCGCCGATCTCGACCGAGGACGTAACCCGCGCGCGCCGCGCCTATTACGGCGCGGTCAGCTATGTCGACAGCCTCGTGGGAAGGGTGCTGGGCGCGCTCGACCGCGCGGGGCTGACGGACAACACGGTGATCCTCTTCACCTCGGACCACGGCGATTTCCTTGGCGAACGCGGGATGTGGTTCAAGAAACACTTCTACGAGCCGTCCATCCGCGTTCCCCTGATGATCGCCGGGACGGGCATTACGTCCGGTCGGTGCGAGACGCCGGTCTCGCTTGTGGACCTTCTGCCCACCTTCGCCGCGCTCGCCGGCGCCCCGGCACCGGACGACACCGATGGCACCGACATCCTGTCACTCGACCCCGACCCAGACCGCGTCATCTGTGCCGAATACCTTGCCGAGGCGACAAGCGCGCCCATCGTGATGGTCCGCAAAGGTGCGTGGAAATACATCCATTCCGAAGACGACCCGCCCCTCCTTTACAACCTCGCCTCCGACCCGAACGAGACGCAAAACCTCGCCTCTGACCCCGCCCATGCCGACACGCTCGCCGCCATGCAGGACGAGGTGCGGGCGCGCTGGGACCTGCCCGCTCTCAAGGCCGCGATCCTGCACAGTCAGGCGCAGCGGCGGCTGATCCGGCAGGCCCACGCCACTGGCGGCACACCGCGCTGGAACCATGGCGAGGTAGCAGGGCAGGACGTGCGCTGGTATCGTGGCGACGGCGGCTATTCGAACTGGGCGTTCGACTACCTGCCACCACAGGACGACGGTTGAGGCCTAGGCTGCGACGAACGCGTCCTTCGCATAGCCCTGCAGGTACAACAGCGCGGTCAGGTCGCAGAAGTTGACGCGCACGGGGCAGGCGGCCTGCACGGCGGGCTTGGCGTGCAGCGCCACGCCCAGCCCGGCGCGGCCCAGCATGCCCAGATCGTTGGCCCCGTCGCCCACCGCCAGCACGTCGTCCGGTGCCAGACCCAGCCGCGCGGTGATCTCTTCCAGCGCCTCGACCTTCGCCTCGCGCCCCAGAACGGGCCGCGCCACGCGGCCGGTCAGCACGCCGTCCTTGGCCAAGAGCGTGTTGGCGCGGTGTTCGTCGAACCCCAGCCGCCGCGCGACCGCGTCGGTGAACGCCGTGAACCCGCCCGACACCAGCGCCGCATGCGCGCCGTTCGCCTTCATCGTCGCCAGCAGGGCCGGCCCGCCCGGCATCAGCGTGATGCGGCTTTCCAGAACGGTTTCGATGATGCTGTCGGGCTGTCCTTCCAGCAACGCGACCCGCGCGTCGATCGCTTCCTCGAAATCCAGCTCGCCATTCATCGCGCGGGCGGTGATCGCCTTCACCCGGTCGCCGACGCCCACATGATCGGCCAGCTCGTCGAGGCATTCCTGCTCGATCATGGTGCTGTCCATGTCGGCCAGAAGCATCTTCTTGCGCCGGCCTTCGGCGGGCAGGACGTTGAGGTCGACATCCATCGTCTGCACCCCCTCCCACGTCTCGGCAAGGTTGCCGGGACGCGTGGCGATGTCGAACTCCGCCGCCTCGTCCGGGGCCAGCCAGCGCACCTCTCCGCCACCCCAAGCGTTCCGCAGGCTGTGCGCCAGCGCGGGATCAAGCGCGCCGGGACGCGCGGTGAGGATGGTGGTGAACATGCGGGCCTCCGGTCCTGTCGCGCGCTGCATAATCCAGCCCGCGCCCCGCGGCCAGAGCACCTGCACCCAGCCGACCCCCACGTTATGCCAATTTTGCTACATTTCCCGGTCGCTTGCGGGCCGCTACCGTCGAAACATCCCAATTGGTACCGGAGTGTTCAGGCAACCCATTTCAACCATCCCTTTCGGCCCCGCGGGGCCATCGTAACGCACCAAATCACCAAGACATGCGCAAAAGTCGCGGAACGGTAGAGTGAGGCTGTTCCAGAACCGGCGCGCATGGCCCCGGACATGCTGTATTCCCCAACACCGCAGCAGGGTGCCGGGCGCGGCCTTCAAGACCTGCATTGGCAGGCGCCGCGATCCCGTATCCCAATGTCCAAGGGCCTACTGGAGACGCGCGGTTCACCCGCGCGTCTCTTTTCCTTTCTTGCCGTCGCCCGTGCTCAGGAACACCGTCAGGTCGGTTTCGTGGTTCTTGATAAGCGGGTCGGGCACCAGCCCTATCCGCATCGCCAGCGCGGCGACCTCGGCCCGGTTGGTGGTGCCGGTCTTCTTCTGGATCAGCGAGATCCGCTGCCGCACGGTGGAAAAGGACACGCCCAGCGCGTGCGCGATCTGCTTGTCCTGAAGCCCCTGCCCCAGCAGCGTCAGCAATTCGCGCTGCTTCCCGCTCAGCATGTTGCGGTCGCAGAACTCGGCCTTGAACAGCTCCGTGTACCGGGTGTGCGCGCTGAGGGCCGCCGCGTGCAGCGTCCAGCCATGCCGGTCGATCAGGGCGTCGAAGGCACCGGCCTCGTAATCGCCGCCGAACAGCAGGTGCGCCGCCTGCCCCGGCACCTCCATCCGCAGCGGAATGACCCATGCCGCCCGCGACCCGAACCGCGCCGCGAGGTGCTGCATCTCCAGCCGGTCGGCGGTCATGTCCGGATACCTGTCGGCATAGGCAAGCCCGATCTTCAGCGGCGTCAGGTGAAAGACCGAATGTTGTCGGAACGTGGAATACTTGCGCACCTTGGGATTGGCCTGCGCCATGGCGATCCAGTCCGACGAAATGGTGGTGCGGATGAATTGCACCTGTTCCCAGTTCTGGAAATCCGACGCGCAGACGTAATCGACGACCGGCAGGCCGACCGACGCCGCCAGCCCGACGATCAGGGTCCAGACATCCTCGGACGTTTCCGTGCGTTCGAGCGCCTGAAGGAAATCGTGCAGGGACTCGGGACAGGCCCGCGCCTCTGGCGGGCTTGATGTTCTGAAATGCGTCATACGCCTGAATTCTGTGCGTTAACTAAAATGGGACTCCTGTTTAGGAACCGGCGATGCCGTGCGTCAAGGAATACAACGTTGGCGGATGTGCGCCCGCGTGGCCTCTGCGCCGCCGCAGCGTGACCGCATGTTTCCGATGGGCGGCACCGATCCGCGCATAACGCCGCGACGCACCGCACGGCTGCGCCATTTGGGCTTGCGCCCCCCGCGCGATGGCCATACCCCCGTCCGTGGGACACCCCTCCCCAACGAGGGGCATATATCTGGAAGGGTATCATGACCGATACACGACAACCGGCTGCGCGGCCGGCAAACCCGCGTTTTTCTTCTGGCCCCTGCGCCAAACCCCCTGCCTTCACGCTCGACAAGCTGTCCGACGCCGCCCTTGGCCGGTCGCACCGCGCCGCCGTGGGCAAGGACAAGCTGAAAGCGGCCATCGAAGGCACGCGCGAGGTGCTGGGCATCCCCGCAGACTACAAGATCGGGATCGTGCCCGCCTCGGACACCGGCGCCTACGAGATGGCGATGTGGACGATGCTGGGCGCCCGCCCGGTCGAGATGCTGGCATGGGAAAGCTTCGGCTCCGGCTGGGTCACCGACGCGATCAAGCAACTGAAACTCGATGCCAAGGTGACGACCGCCGAGTACGGCCAGATCGTCGACCTGACCGCCGTCGATTGGGACGCGGATGTGTGTTTCACCTGGAACGGCACGACCTCGGGCGTGCGGGTGCCGAACGGTGACGTGATCCCGGCGGACCGCGCGGGCCTGACGCTCTGCGACGCGACCTCCGCCGCCTTCGCGATGGACCTTCCATGGGACAAGCTCGATGTGACGACCTTCTCGTGGCAGAAGGTGCTGGGCGGTGAAGCGGCGCATGGCATGCTGATCCTCAGCCCCCGCGCGGTGGAGCGGCTGGAAAGCTACACGCCGCCATGGCCCCTGCCCAAGATCTTCCGCCTGACCAAAGGCGGCAAGCTGATCGACGGCATCTTTTCCGGGGCGACGATCAACACGCCTTCGATGCTGTGCGTCGAGGATTACCTGCACTGTCTTGACTGGGCGCGCTCGGTCGGTGGGCTTTCGGGCCTCATTGCCCGCGCCGATGCAAACGCCGCCGCGATCGCCGATTTCGTCGCGGCGCATGACTGGATCGATTTCCTCGCCGAGGACCCAGCGACCCGGTCGAACACCTCGGTCTGCCTGAAATTCACCGATCCCCGCATCGGTGACGGCGCGACCTTTGCCAAGGCGGTGGCCAAGCGGCTTGAAGCGGACGGCATCGCCTATGACATCGGCGCCTACCGCGACGCCCCTCCGGGCCTGCGCATCTGGTGCGGTGCCACGGTGGAGACGTCGGATATCGACGCCATGCTGCCATGGCTTGCCGCCGCCTTCGACGCCGAAATCACCGCTCAGGCTGCCTGAAACGGGGTCGGGTGAAATCACCCGACCTACCCGCCCCTTCCCCCTGTAGGTCGGCTGCTCGCCAGCCGACCCCCGCCATAGAAAGGAGTGCCTCCATGGCCCCCAAGGTTCTCGTCTCCGACAAGCTTTCGGAAACCGCCGTCCAGATCTTCCGCGACCGCGGTATCGATGTCGACTTCATGCCCGACGTAGGCAAGGACAAGGAAAAACTGGCCGAGATCATCGGCCAGTACGATGGCCTCGCCATCCGGTCCGCGACCAAGGTCACCGAAACCATCCTGCGCCACGCCGACAAGCTGAAGGTCATCGGCCGCGCCGGGATCGGCACCGACAACATCGACAAGGTCGAAGCCTCGAAGAAAGGCGTGATCGTGATGAACACGCCCTTCGGCAACATGATCACCACCGCCGAACATGCCATCGCCCTGATGTTCGCCGTCGCCCGCCAGATCCCCGAGGCCAGTGCCTCGACCCATGCGGGCAAGTGGGAGAAATCGAAATTCATGGGCGTCGAACTGACCGGCAAGACGCTGGGCGTGATCGGCGCGGGCAATATCGGCGGCATCGTCTGCGACCGCGCGCGCGGGCTGAAGATGAAGGTCATCGCCTACGATCCCTTCCTCGGCCACGACAAGGCCGAGAAGATGGGCGTCGAGAAGGTCGAACTGGACGAGTTGCTGACGCGCGCCGATTTCATCACCCTGCACGTCCCCTTCACCGAGCAGACGGCGAACATCCTCAGCCGTGAAAACCTCGCCAAGACGAAGAAGGGCGTGCGCATCATCAACTGCGCGCGCGGCGGTCTGGTGGATGAAGAGGCGCTGGCCGAACTCATCACTTCCGGCCATGTCGCGGGCGCCGGGTTCGACGTGTTCAAGGAAGAACCGGCAACCGACAACCCGCTGTTCAACCTGCCCAACGTCGTCTGCACCCCGCACCTCGGCGCGGCCACGACCGAGGCGCAGGAAAACGTCGCCCTGCAGGTCGCCGAACAGATGTCGGACTACCTTTTGACGGGGGCCGTGACCAACGCGCTCAACATGCCGTCCGTCACCGCCGAAGAGGCCAAGGTGATGGGCCCCTGGGTCAAGCTCGCCGATCACCTCGGTGCGTTCATCGGCCAGATGACGGACGAACCGATCAAGGCGATCAACATCCTCTACGACGGCAGCGTGGCGACGATGAACCTCGACGCGCTGAACTGCAGCGTGGTGGCGGGGATCATGAAACGGGTGAACCCGGACGTGAACATGGTCTCGGCCCCCGTGATCGCCCGCGAACGCGGCATCCAGATCTCGACCACCAACCAGGACAAGTCCGGCGCGTTCGAAGGCTACATCAAGGTCACCGTGGTGACGGCCAAGCGCGAGCGGTCGATCGCGGGCACGGTGTTCTCGGACGGCAAACCGCGCTTCATCCAGATCAAGGGCATCAACATCGATGCCGAGGTCGGATCGCACATGCTCTACACCACGAACGAGGACGTGCCCGGCATCATCGGCACGCTGGGCCAGACGATGGGCGAAAACGGCGTGAACATCGCCAACTTCACCCTGGGCCGCGCGGCGGCGGGTGGCGAGGCCATCGCGCTTCTCTACCTCGACGCGCAGCCGCCCGCGCCGGTGCTGAAGAAGCTGGAGGCGACCGGCCTGTTCACGCAGGTCAAGCCGCTGGAATTCGCGCTGGCTTGACCCGCGCGCCTTGCCGTGACACGCCGCTCCCGTCCCCATGACGGGGGCGGCGTTTTCCGTTCAGGGTCCTTTCATGGCGCAACCGATTTACGCGATTGGCGACATCCACGGCCAGATCGACATGCTCGAAGAGGCGCTCGACCTGATCGCGGCGGATGGCGGTGCGGACGCGCGCATCATCTTCCTTGGCGACCTCTGTGACCGTGGCCCCGACAGCCGCGCCGTGATCGAACGGGTCCGGTCCGGGATCGAGGATCAGGGCCGCAACTGGGCTTGCGTGCTCGGCAATCACGACCTGATGTTCCGCACCTTCGTCGAAACCGGCGCCGACGGCCCGCCCCGGCTGCACGCCAAGGGCCTGACCTGGACCAACCCGCGCCTCGGTGGCCTCACCACGCTCGCCTCTTACGGCATCGACACCGAAGACGCACCGACCGCCGAGATGCAGAAGGCCGCCGCGCAGGCGGTCGACCCGGCGCACCTGCGCTTCATCGACAGCCTGCCGCTCTACCTGTCCGAAGGCGATTGCCTCTTCGTGCATGCGGGCATCCGGCCCCACGTCCCCCTGTCCGATCAGGTCGAGGACGACCTTGTCTGGATCCGCGAAGGCTGGCTCGATTTCGACGGGGCGCTGCCGTGGCTGGTGGTGCATGGCCACACCGCGCTCGATATCGCGCAGCACCACGGCAATCGCGTGAACCTCGACAGCGGAGCGGGCTATGGCCGGCCCCTGACAGCCGCCGTGTTCGAAGGTGACAAGGTCTGGACCCTGTCCGCGCATGGCCGCGCCCGGCTCTTGCCATCGGGCTAAGGCCGGCGGGTGACCGACCGACGCGTAGGACGGGTGATCCTCACCCGTCTCCGGTTGCGATGGGCAGGGTTGGGAACTGGCCCCATTCCGACCACGACCCGTCATAGAGCGCGTGGTCATCCTTGCCGAGGATCGTCAGCGCCAGCGACAGAACCGCCGCCGTCACGCCCGACCCGCAGGTGGTGATCGCGGGTTTGGACAGATCGACGCCCGCCGCCTCGAACGCAGCGCGCAAATCGGCCTCGTCCTTCATCGTGCCGTCCCCGTTCAGGAGGCTCTGGAAAAAAACGTTCTTCGATCCGGGAATGTGGCCCGCGCGCAGACCGGGGCGCGGCTCTTCGGCCTCGCCCTGGAACCGTGCCGGGGAGCGAGCATCGATGATTTCCGTATTGCCAAGCTTGGCCGCCTGCGACACCTGCGTCACGTCCCGCACCATCTGGTTCTGGAACCTGACAACAATGTGACGGTCGCGCACGATGGGTGGCATGTCTTCTATTGGACGGTTCTCGGCACGCCATTTCGGGAAGCCGCCATCCAGCACGGCCACGTCGTTGTGGCCCATCAGGCGGAACAGCCACCAGACACGCGCCGCGCTCATCAGGCCCGACCCGTCATAGACGACGATCTGGTGCCCGTCGCCCACGCCCATCGCGCGCATCCTGCTCATGAACTTCTCGACCGGCGGCACCATGTGCGGCAGGTCGCTGCGCTGGTCGGAAATCTCGTCGATGTCGAAAAACCGCGCGCCGGGGATATGCGCCTCGGCATATTCCGCCTTGGGGTCGCGCCCGTCGGTCGGCAGGTACCACGACGCATCCAGCACCCGCAGGTCCGGGTCCTTCAGATGCGCGGCCAGCCAGTCCGTCGAGACGAGGGTTCGGGGATCGTCCTGCATGCCAGTGCTCCGCATAGATCGCATCGTGCGTACAAAGGCCGCCCTTCGGGCGCAAGGGGGCCACGCGCGCTGAACTTCACATAGCGCGTTTTGAGAAAGCCTCCCGAAATGGTACCATTGATCCAGTTATTTTGAATTGAAAGGATTTGTCATGATACCCGTTGACGGTGATTTCATCTTTGCGGTCGCCCCCCGTTTTTCCGGCGACAAGGCCGATGCCCAGCGCCGGATCGTCGGCGCGATCTCGGGCCAGTTCTCCGAAATTCTGGAAAGCTACAACATCTCGACCTTCCTGCGGATCGCGCATTTCATGGGGCAGGTCACGCATGAATGCGCAGGCTTTCGCACGACCGAGGAGTTCGCCTCGGGCGCGGCATACGAGGGGCGGCAGGACCTCGGCAACATCCATCCCGGTGACGGCAAGCGGTACAAGGGGCGCGGCCTGATGCAACTGACCGGGCGGGACAATTACCGCCGCATCGGTGGCAAGCTGGGGCTTGACCTCGAGGGCAACCCGGAACAGGCGGGCGAGCCCCTGACCTCGCTGAAGATCGCCTGCGAGTTCTGGAAAAGCCGGTCGATCAACGACCCCTCCGACCGCGACGACCTTGAAGCGGTCACCCGTCTGGTGAACGGCGGGCTGAACGGGCTGGAAGACCGCCGTCAGTACCTGCGCAAGGCGAAGGAGGCATTGCGCGCCCGTCAGGGCCTGATCGTGGCCAGCCAGCAGGGCGGCGCGCGCCCGGTGCTGCGACGCGGATCGTTCGGCGCGTCCGTGGCGGAATTGCAGAGGCTGCTGGCAGGTGCCGGCTTCCCCACCGCGATCGACTGGGATTTCGGCCCGGCCACCGAGCTTGCGGTGCTGATGTTCCAGCGCGCGACGGGGCTCGAAGACGACGGGATCGTCGGCAAGGACACGTGGGAGGCCCTCGGCGGCTGAACCGCGCCGGCGCTGCCACGCGTAAAGGGTGCCCGGCCACTGACCGGGCACCCGATCACATCACTTGGCCATCATGTTGCGCACGGCACCGACGATGGCGAGCACCACGCCGCCACCGACGCCGCCACCCGCGACCTGCCCGATGATCGCGCCGATATCGAGGCCACCGGCCTCGCCCGCCGCGCCTTCCAGACCCGGTGCGCCCATCATGCCCAGCAACTGGCCACCGATGCCGCCGCCCACGATGCCCGAGATCGAGTTGATCAGCGTGCCCTGGTCCAGCTTCTTCAGAAGGCCACCGGCGACGTTGCCGCCAACCGCGCCCGAGATCAGCGAGATAATGAGTTCCATTGCGTTCCCTTTCGCGGGCGCCCTTCAACAGGTGACACAGCGCGCCGGCCCCCGAAAGCGGCACTGCCGCCCCCGAAATACGTCCTATGCTGCATTTCACCTAGCGGGAAATGCCATTCCCGGTTCCCCGTGGCCTGCGCGCGGGCCTATTCGCCGTGGCGCAGCAGGCGCTGTTTCTGGCGGTTCCAGTCGCGCTTGGCCTCGGTCGCGCGCTTGTCGACGTTCTTCTTGCCCTTGGCGATGCCGATCTTCAGCTTCGCCATGCCGCGATGGTTGAAATACAGAACCAGCGGCACCAGCGTCATGCCCTTGCGCTGCGTATCGGCCCACAGGCGCGACAGCTCCTTGCGGCTGACCAGCAGCTTGCGGCGGCGCTTTTCGTCATGCTTGAACGTCTTGGCCTGGTCGTATTGCAGGATCGTGGAGTTCACGAGCCATAACTCGCCCTCCTCCACCGCGGCATAGCTTTCGGCGATGTTCGCGCCGCCTTGCCGCAGGGATTTTACCTCGGACCCCTCAAGGACGATGCCGCATTCGATATCGTCCTCGATCGCGTAATCGTACCGTGCGCGCCGGTTCTCGGCGACGACCTTGTAATTGGGATCTGTCTTGGGCTTGGCCATGGTGACAGCCTAGGTAGGGTGCGGCAGCGGCCTTGTCTAGGAGCGCTAGAAGTCCGTGCGCGGCTGGCAGAGACCGCCGCGCAGGCACCGGCGCAACCGCCGCTCCATTTTCGCGGTCGGGTTCGGGAAGGCATTGCCGCCGCACGGCCCGATGTCGACCTCGAAACCACCGTCATCCCTGATCCGCGCAAAGGCCAGCATCTGGCCTCCCGATTGCGCACCGCCACACCACGGGCCAAGGCACGTGACCCGCAGGGTCAGGTCGCGGTCAAGCGGCTCGGTAAACCCCTTCCGCGTCAGGCTGTGCCCGGCAAAGGCCGCCGTGATCTCGGTCACCGGTCTGGTCGCGTTCGGATCCTTGCGCGGCGGGCTCGGCAGCTTGGCCTCGTCGAACGTGAAGATGCCCCGGATCACGAGATACCGGTCCTCCTGTTCATCCGCCCACTTGAACGTCCGCGCCACGTCCGGCGGCACACAGGACAGCGCGGCGGCCTGTCCGGCGGCCAGAAGGCCAAGGATCAGGGCCAGCGCGCGCATGTCACAGGTGATCTGCGAAACTGTCGATCACGCGCGCGTAGACGTCGCGCTTGAAGGGCACGATGTTGGGGATCAGCGCATCGACCGGCGACCACCGCCATTCGGTGAATTCGTGATCGTACTTGAAGATGTCTATGCAATCGTCCGATCCGGTGAACCGCATCAGGAACCACTTCTGCGTCTGGCCGCGCCACTTGCCGCCCCACAGCCGTCCCTGCAGCTCGGGCGGCAGGTCATACTCGATCCAGTCGGGCGCTTCCGCCTCGACCCGAACCAGCGTGGGCGGGATGCCCGTTTCCTCTTCCAGTTCGCGCAGGGCGGCGGCCTGCGGGTCCTCGCCCTTGTCGATCCCGCCCTGCGGCATCTGCCAGGCCTCTGTTCCCGCGGGCCTGTCCTTGCGCTGGGCGGTAAAGACCAGCCCGTCCGCGTTGCGCAGCATGATGCCCACGTTGGGGCGGAAAGGCAGCTTGGCGATCTGTTCCGGGGTCATGACCATCACTTGCAACGGGATGTAGGTCGGATGATTTCATCCGACCTACCTTTCAGGTTCAGTCCGACGGGCCGAGCGCGCTCAGGCCCTTGAGGATGTCGATGGCATACGACAGCTGGTAATCCTCCTCGCGCAGCGCGGCGGCGGCTTCGGCCTTGGCCTGCTCTTCCTTGATCTGCTCGATCTGGTCCTCGGTCAGCGAGTCGTTGTCGAGCGATCCGCGCAGGTCCGCCTCGGACCGGTTGCGGCGGGTTTCCGTCTCGCCCTCGTCCTCGGGGTTTGTCTCGCGGCGCGGCTGGGTGACCACGATGTCGGGCGAGATGCCCAGCGCCTGGATCGACCGGCCCGACGGCGTGTAATACCGCGCCGTGGTCAGGCGCATCGCGCCGTCACCGCGGAGCGGCATGACCGTCTGGACCGATCCCTTGCCGAAGGACTTGGTGCCCACCACGATGGCGCGGCGGTGATCCTGCAGCGCCCCCGCCACGATTTCCGAGGCCGAGGCCGACCCGCCGTTGATCAGCACCACGATGGGCTTGCCCTCGGCCAGGTCGCCGGGGGTTGCGTTGAACCGGTCGCCATCCGCCGGGTCGCGGCCCCGCGTCGACACGATCTCTCCCTTTTCGAGGAAGGCGTCCGACACCCGGATCGCCTGCGTCAGGAGGCCGCCGGGGTTGTTGCGCAGATCGACGATGAAGCCCGTGACGTTGTCCATCCCGCCCAGCGCCTCGACCTCCTCGGCCAGCTTGGCTTCGAGGTTCGGCATGGTCTGGTCGTTGAACGTGGTGATCCGCAGGACGACCGTCGACCCTTCCGTCCGCGACCGCACGGCGGTCAGCTTGATGGTGTCGCGGATGATCGACACGTCGAACGGCTCCGCCTCACCCTCGCGCACGACGGTGATGATGATTTCCGACCCGACCGGGCCGCGCATCAGGTCGACCGCCTCGTCAAGGCCAAGGCCCAGCACCGATTCGCCGTCCACGTGGGTGATGAAATCACCCGCCTCGATCCCCGCTTCCATCGCGGGTGTGCCGTCGATGGGGGAGACGACTTTGACAAAGCCCTCTTCCTGCGTGACCTCGATACCAAGGCCCCCGAACTCGCCGCGCGTCTGGACGCGCATCGCCTGCGCGTCCTCGGGCGACAGGTAGGACGAATGCGGATCAAGCGAGGTCAGCATCCCGTTGATCGCCGCTTCGATCAGGTCGGATTCGTCGACCTCCTCGACATACTGCGCGCGGATGCGCTCGAAGATGTCGCCGAACAGGTCAAGCTGCTCGTAGACACTGGTTTTCGCCGTCGCTTCCTGCGCCAGCAGTGGCGCGGCGATCTGCGTCGTCGCAAGGATCCCCGCCAGCACGCCGCCCGAAACGGCCATGACCACTTTTCTCATCGACTATCCTTTGTCCTGGGCGAACCACGTTTGCGGGTCCACCGGGCTTTGCCCCTCTCTGACCTCTATATAGAGCGTCTCTGTCCGGTCAGTGCCAGCCCCCTCACGCCCCTGTGACGACAGGTCCGCGGGCGTACCTCCCATGCGGCCCACCGGGGTGCCCGCGGGCACGACCTCGCCGGTCTCGCCATAGACGACCTCCATGCCCGCCAGAACGAACATCAGATCGGCCTGCGGTTCAAGGATCATCACCAGCCCGTAATCCAGCAAGGGGCCGCGATAGCGGATCGTTGCCGCCACCGGCGTAGTGACCAGCGCCTGCGGGCGGGTCGCCATGACGATGCCGGGCCGGGTGATGCCGGCCGCGTCGGCCTCCCCCGCGCGGCGCAGGATCACGCCCTGCACCGGCATCGGCAGGCGCCCCTTGCGGTGCAGGACCGACGGCAGGCTGCCCGGCACCTCGTTGCGCGCCACGCTGCGGATCTGCGTGGCAAAGGCATCCAGCGTGTCGGTCGCGGCCAGAAGCGCGGCGGTGCGGGCGGGGTCCTCGATGAACCGGCGCGGCAGGTCGACCCGGTCGGCCAGCGCCTGGCTCAGCGCCACGCGCGCCTCCTGCACCTGCGCCAGCCCCGCCTGCAGGTCCGCCGCCGCCTTCTGGCGGACGGCACGCATGTCGCGCACGCGGGTAAGATCGGCGGCGACCGCCTGCGCGCGGGCATCCAGCGCGGGCACCACGTCGCTCACCAGCATCCCCGCCCGCGCCGTGCCCAGCGCGCCCGACGGGTGCAGCAGGGCCGTGGGCCGCGCGTTGTCGCCCATGGATTGCAGCACGCCCAGTAGCTGCGCCAGTTCCGCGCGCTGCGCGTCCAGCTTCAGCGCAAGGCGGCGCTCCTCGATGGTGGCGGCGCGCAAGCCGTCCCGCAGCGCGGCAAGCCCTGCCTCGTAACTCTGCACCGCGCCGGTCAGCGCGCGCACGCGGTCCCGCGCGCCCTTCGCTGCTTCCAGAGCATCCGTCGCCTCGGACAGCCGGTCGGCGGCGCGGGTCGCGGCGGCGGCAATCTCTTCCGCCTCCTGCGCGACCGCCGGCCCGCCGAAGCCAAGCCCGACCCCCAGCCACAGACAAAGAGCCCAGCCCAGCCTCATGCGATCAGAGACGTCCCGGTCATCTCGTCCGGCTGGTCGAGCCCCATCAGCTGCAAGAGCGTCGGCGCAAGGTCGGACAGCTTCCCACCTTCGCGCAGCGTCGCGCCCTCCGGCCCGCCAAACAGGATCACGGGCACCGGGTTCAGCGTATGCGCCGTGTGCGGCCCGCCGGTTTCGGGATCGACCATCACCTCGCAATTGCCGTGATCGGCGGTCAGCACCATCGCGCCACCGGCTTTTTCCAGCGCGGCCACCACGCGGGCCAGCCCGCGATCCACCGCCTCGCAGGCTGCAATCGCCGCATCCAGATCGCCGGTATGCCCCACCATGTCCGGGTTGGCATAATTGGTGACGATCAGGTCATAGCCGTCCTCGATTGCCTTCACGAAGGCATCGGTCACCGCCTCCGCCGACATCTCGGGCTGCAGGTCATAGGTCGCCACCTTGGGGGACGGAGGCATGTGACGGTCCTCCCCCGGTTCGGGTGTTTCCACGCCGCCATTCAGGAAAAAGGTGACGTGCGGGTATTTCTCGGTTTCCGCCAGACGGAACTGGCGCTTGCCCGCCTTGGCGACCCATGCGCCCAGCGTGTTCACGATCTCCCGCTTCGGGAACACGGTGTCGAGCCATTCGGCATGCCGGTCGGAATACTCCACCATCCCCAGCCGCGCTGCCAGCTTGGGCATCTCCCGCCGGTCGAACCCGTCGAATTCCGGGTCGCAGATCGCGGCGAGGATTTCCCGCGCGCGGTCGGCCCGGAAGTTGAGGCAGAAGAGCCCGTCCCCCTCTTCCATGCCCGCGTAGTCGCCGATGACGGTGGCGGGCAGGAACTCGTCGGTCTTGCCGTTGGTATAGCCCGCTTCGACCGCGTCCTGCGCGGTGTTGGCCCGCGCGCCCTCGCCCCGCACCATCGCGGCATAGGCGGTCTCGACCCGCTCCCACCGGTTGTCGCGGTCCATGGCATAGTAACGCCCGATCACGGTGCCGATGCGGGCGGTGGCGGGAAGGTCCGCGACGAGGTCGGCGATGAAGCCGTCGGCGGATTTCGGCGCCACGTCGCGGCCATCGGTGATCGCGTGGATGACCACCGGCACGCCCGCATCGGTCAGCGCCCGCGTCGCGGCCTTGATATGCGCGATATGGCCGTGCACGCCCCCGTCCGACACGACGCCCATCAGGTGCGCGGTGCCGCCGGTGTCCTTCAGCCTGTCGATGAAGCGTCCGAGCGCGGGGTTGTCAAAGAACGACCCGTCCTCGATCGCGAGGTCGATCTGGCCAAGGTCCATCGCCACCACCCGGCCCGCGCCGATATTGGTGTGGCCGACCTCGGAATTGCCCATCTGGCCCGAGGGCAGGCCGACGGCGGGGCCATGGGTGGTGAGCGTCGCATGCGGGCAGGTCGCCATCAGCCGGTCGAAGGTCGGCGTCCGGGCCAGCACCGGCGCGTTCGCCTCGCGCCCCTCGCTCACTCCCCAACCGTCAAGGATGCACAGGACAACGGGTTTGGGCACGGGCATGGGCGTCTCCGGGATGGCGTGCTGCCGTTTTAACGGCGCGGTGCGTCGGGGGGAACCGGGAAAGGGGGGTGCGTGCTTCCTTGCGCGGAATCAAGGCCGCAGCCCGCCGCGCCATCGCCGGCGCGCCCCCACGCGGCGGCGATTTGGCTGGTCATTGCGCAAAGCAAGTGTGTTGTGCGGAAATGGCCGCCATAAAGCACCCAAGCCCGACGTCCGGATCGCCACCGCGCGCGCCGTCAATGGCGCGCGGGGATCACGCCTAAACTGTCACTCCGTCAACTCCACCCGCGCCCGCGCGGCACGGCCGTCGGCGTCGATCACCGTCACCTCGGTCCAGCCGCGGCCCAGCCCGTCCAGCACCCGCTCCAGCCTGTGATCCCGCGCGCCCACGGGCGCACCGTTGGCCAGCCACAGGAACGGCGCGCGTCCGCCGCGCACCTTCACCGTCAGCGCGCCCCGGTCCAGCGCCACGCGCGCGCCGTCGGGCGGAAAGGCCAGCTTCGGCCCGTCCGTTCGCGCGACCTCTCCGCGCGGGCGGAACCGTTGCAGGGGCGCGGGCAGCCGGTCCTGCGCGACGATCAGCGTCTCGGGCGGCGGCGCGGGCAAGGGATCGACCTCGGGCTTCACCCGCTCGAAGGCGGCAAACAGCAACGGCGCGGCGATGTCGGCGCCGAAGGCCCCCGGCACCGGCGTCCCGTCGGGCCGCCCGACCCAGACGCCCACAACGTGCCGCCCGTCCCATCCCAGCGCCCAGGCATCGCGGTGGCCATAGGACGTGCCGGTCTTGTAGGCGAAGCGCCACGGCACCGAACCGGGCGGCGGCGGCAGGTCGGCCAGCACGTGCCCCACCTGCCACGCCGCGCGGCGTTCCACCAACCGGCGCGGCGCGGGCCCTTCGGCGCCCTTGCGCCAGTGCCACGGCGCGGTCTCGCCCATCCGGGCCAGCGCGGCGTAGGCGCGGGTCAGCTCTTCCAGCGTCAGGCCAACCCCGCCAAGCACCACCGCAAGTCCCGCCGCCTCTCCCTGCAACTCGGGAGTGGCCCCGGTGCGCGTCAGCGCCGACATCAGGTGCGCCGGACCCAGCGCCTGCGCCACCTGCACCACCGGCGTGTTCAGCGACAGCCGCAAGGCCTCGGCCACGTGCAACTCACCCCGGTACACCCCGTCGAAATTCTGCGGCGCGTAGCCGTCGAAATCGACGGGCCGGTCGTCGATCAGCGTCTCGGGATGGGCGAGCCCCCGATCAAACGCCAGCGCGTAGACAAACGGCTTCAACGTCGATCCGGGCGAGCGTTTGGCCTGCGTCATGTCGACGAACCCCTCGCGCGCCTCGTCGCGGTAGCCCGCCGACCCGACCGAGGCGAGCACCTCCCCCGTCCCGTGATCGGCCACCACGATAGCCACCGACAACCGCCGCCCCGCCTCCCGCGCCGTTTGCGCGGCAAGCTTCTCCAGCGCGACCTGCAAGCCGCGCTCCACGGTGAGGTCATGGCGCGGCCATGTCGGCTCGGCCTCTCGCGCGCGCTCCGCCAGATGCGCGGCAAGGGTCGGGAAGGGCGTGCGGCCCTCGGGGAAGGGTTCGCGATCGGCCACCGCCAGCGTCTCGTCCGCGATCAGACCGGCCTCGTGCAGCCGCGCCAGTACCCGCAGCCGCGCGGCGCGCGCGGCCTCGGGGCGGCGATCCGGGCGGCGGGCTTCGGGCGCTTGCGGCAACGCCACCAGCAGCGCCGCCTCCGCCGGGGTCAGCCGCGCCGGTTCCCTCCCGAAATACGCGAGCGTCGCCGCGCGCACGCCTTCAAGGTTGCCGCCATAGGGCGCGTGCAGCAGGTAGAGGCCAAGGATCTCGTCCTTCGACATGACCCGCTCAAGCTTCAGCGCCAGCCGCACCTGCCGCAGCTTGCCCGCCATGCGCCCGGTGCCCGAGTTCTCCAGCAGCCGCGCGACCTGCATGGTCAGGGTCGATCCGCCCGACACGACCCGCCCGTGCCACAGCGACAACACGGCCGCCCGCGCCAGCGCCACCGGGTCGACGCCACCATGTCGGTAGAACCGCTTGTCCTCGTACCGGACGAGCATCTTCAGGTAATCGGGATCGACCTGCGCGCGGTGCACCGCCAGCCGCCAGCGCCCGTCCTCGACCGTGAAGGCGCGCAGCAAAAGCCCGTCGCGGTCCCGCACCTCGACCGAGGTCTCGGCCACCAGCGGCGGCAACACGGTCGCGTCGATCCAGTCCCGCGCGGCATCCAGCCCCGCGCCCAGCGCCCACAGGGCCAACGCCGCAACAAGGACTGCATGCCTACGCATCGCCCTGCTCCTCGGCCCGCCACAAGCCCGGATAGTCTGTGACGAACCCGTCCGCGTTGACCGTCAGGTCGGCGCGAAAGCCGGTCGTGTGCGAGACGTAGCGCACGCGCGCCTCGTCCTCCCGGACATAGACCTGTTCCAGCAGCTCCAGCCGTGCCTCGGGCCACCGGAACCACGCCGCGCGCACACCGGCCTTCTGGCCCGGTTGCAACACGCGGACCGGCATCAGGTTCGTCGCCGGGGTAAAGGCAAGGTCGATGTCCCGTGCCTCGGGCGGTACGTCCTGCCGCTCGCCGTTCATCGTCCATCCGTCCGCGTCACGGGCAAAGGCCCAGCCAACGTCCCGGCCCTCCGCGGTGCCGGCCACGTCCGCGCTGATCGTGCGCCACGCGGGATCGCAGCGGACAACGTAATCCAGCGCGCTGTCATCGAACCGCGCATGGCCCACCAGCAACCAGCCGCTGTCCTGCCGGCTGAGACGGCAGGCATCCTCTCCCGGACCGTCCAGCCTGCGCCACCGGATGGACGCGACGGGCTGGGTCACCGGATCTCGATCCGGCCCGCCTCGGTGCGGGCGCGGAACTGCGGCAGGTACATGTCCTCGACCGTGGCGGCGGGGTGGTGGAACACGCCCGGCGACACCGCCCGCACGATATAGGCCAGCGTGATCGGCTTCTCGTCGCGCTTGTCCACGGCGGCAAGGAAGCGGTCGGCGCGGAACTCGGTATGCTCGGCGCGGGACGGTTTCAGCCAGTCGAGCGCGCGGATGTCGCCCGCGCGGATCAGGTTGGGATTGTCGATCTCGAACCCGGCGGGCAGCGCATCGTTCACCATCAGCCGCGCCTGCCCCTTTTCGGCGGGCGAAACGGTCAGCACCGCGACGAACCGGTCGCCCACATTCGCGATACCCGGCATCGGCTCGCCGTCCATCGTGTAAAAGGCCCGCGTCAGGGTATAGCCATAGCCCGAAGCAGGCACCGGCACGTCGGGCACACCGAAGGTGGTCAGCGTCAGGTCGGTCGTGACCGCCGCGCCGTTGGTGATCGCCAGCGGATCCGCCATCGCCTGATCCTCCAGCACGCGCACGAAGGGCCCGTCGATCGGCTGGCCGTTCACCCGCACATCCGACAGCGACGGATCGCGCAGCATCGCCTGCGCCGCCAGCAGGGCCCAGGCCTGCTCCTGCGTCGACCGGGGCCGCCCGCGCGCGTTGATCAGCTGCGTCAGCGCCTCGCGATCCACCACGGTCGAGCCATGCTCGACCGCCAGCGTCAACAGCCCCGACAGGTCCCGCTGCGACGTGCCGAAATCTGCGCGGAACAGGCGGTCTTCGCCAGGCAGGCGCACCGTCTGCCGCACGGCCTGCGCGAACATCATGTCGGCCCGCGCCTGGTCGCCGTACATCGCCAGCGCCGCGCCGATCTGCGCCGCGGCCAGCGGCGTGGCAAAGTTCGTGCGCTTTTCGTCGGCGTAGTACCGCAGCGTCCCCATCGCCGCGCGCCCCTCGCGCGCCAGCACCATCAGGGCATAGGCCAGATCCTGCCCGCCGTTGTCGAAATCGGGGGCGTAGTTCACCTGGTTCATCAGGTTGTCCAGCGCCGTGTCAAAGGCGAGGTCGGGCACCGCGTGCCCCTGCGCCCGCGCGCGGCTCAGGAAATCCGACACGTAGGCATCGAGCCACAGATCACCGCTGTCCACGCGCCACATGCCGAAGGCCCCGTTCGCGCCCTGACGGCTCAGCACCCTCTCGACCGCCTGCCCGATCCGCATGCGGATCGCGTCGCCCCGGCCAAGGTCCATCGCCTCGGCGACAGAGGACAGGTACAGAAGCGGCATCGCCTGGCTCGTCACCTGTTCGGTACAGCCGTAAGGGTAGCGATCCAGCGCCTGCAACAGCCCCGGCGCATCCAGCCGCGCCAGCGGCCCCGCCGACACGGTGGCCGACCCGGTCCCGTCACGCAGCCCTGCGAACACGTCGTCGGTCAGCGTGAAGGTATCGCCCGCCGCCAGCGCGAAACGCTGGGTCGTCGCGATCTCGGGGTCGTTGGCGCGCACCGGGAGAGTGAGCGGCTTGCGCAACTCGGTCCCGTCGGGTGTCGTCAGCGTCACCACCAGCGCATGATCGCCGGGGTCTTGCGCCGTGACAGGGATCTCCACCACCGCGCGCCCCTGAGGCGCGACGGTGACCGAAGACGGAATATCCGACAGATCGACGCTCACGCCCCGCGCCTCCAGCCGCAGGAGCATCTCGCCCGCCGGGCCCTTGGCATGGGTGATCTCGACCTTCAGGCGGGACCGGTCGCCGGGAGCAAGGAACCGGGGCAGCGATGTCGCCACCACCACCGGGTCGCGCACCAGCACGTCCCGCTCCGCCTCGCCCACACCCGTGGCCGACCACGCGACGGCCATCAACCGCACGGTGCCATTGAAGGCCGGCATATCGAAGGACACCCGCGCCAGCCCGTCCGCACCCACCGTCACGGGGCCGGAAAAGAAGGCCACCAGTTCCTCGGTCGGGGGCGGCGATTGCAGCCGCGCCTCGACCCCGCCGTCGCCGCCCGACCGCAAGCGCCCCATCGCGCCGGTCTGACCGTCCAGCAGCCGCCCGTACAGGTCGCGGAATTCCACCCCCAGCCGCCGCTGGCCGAAATAGTGGTCCGACGGATCCGGGGAGGCGAACCCGGTCAGGTTCAGGATACCCAGATCGACGGCGGCCAGCGTCACATGCGCAGTCTCTCCCGCCCTGACGCCTTCGACCCGAACGGCGACGTCCAGCGGCCCGCGCGGCGCGGTCTCTTCCGCCGCCTCGATCGACACCGCCAGCCGTTTCTCGCCCGGATCGATCCGGGCATAGGCAAGGCCCAGCGCGCGGATCGGTGTGCGCGGGGCCGCGCCCTGCATCGGCTGGATCACGGTCGCGGTTACATAGGCCCCCGCGCCCCAATCCTCGGTCACGAGCAGCGGGATGCGGTTCTCGCCCGCCGTCACCTCGACCACCTCACGCGCGATCACGCGGTTCGACATGACGGTGACCAGCGCCGTGCCCGCTGCGCGCGGCAGGACGGTCAGCGTCGCCGTGTCACCGGCCCTGTATGCGGGCTTGTCGAGCGACAGTTCCAGCGTGTCCGGCGTGGCCGACGCATCGGCGGGCGCGAACCACCCGGCATAGAAACTGACCGAGGCGCTGGCATACGGCCCGTCCGTGCGCTCCACCACCAGCTCGTACCGGCCCCAATCCACGCCCGCCTCGACCGTGATGGGGGCACCGTCGATCAGCGCCGTACCACCGGCGACCTTGGTGCGGGTGGTGATCGGTTCGTATTGCCAGCGGCCGTATTGCTCGTACCACTGGTACCGCGTCCGCACGCGGTTCAGCGTCCACGCCACCTCGAACCGGCCGGGTTTCAGATCAGGCGTCAGGCCGATCAGGTCGAACGCTGCCGTACCGCCCTCGGCCACCACCTCGTCACCGCCTTGCTGGCGGATTCCCAGCAGTGGCGTGCCGGGCAGCACTTGTGCGGTGATCGCGCGTTCGACCGGGCGGCCCGATCCTTCAGACATCTCGGCGATCACCGTCGCGGCAAAGGCCGTGCCCGTCTCCTCGACCTGCGGGAAGCTCAGCACCATCTGCGTCTCTCCCGCCGCATCCGTCCGGATCGTGTCCTGGAACCGCGAGCGCGGGGTGAAGGACACGTCATGCCGCCCGAATTCGAAACCGGGAAAGCCTTCGACCGCGCGGGTCGCGGCAAGGCGCAACTCGGCCGACACCGGCAGGTCCGCGCCCGGCGCTCCGAACAGGTACCGCGCCTCGACCGACATCAGCGGACGGTCCGTCAGGCGCAGCGGCCCGTCCGGCAGGGTCAGGTCGAAATCGATGCGCTCGGGCACGAAATCCTCGACCAGGACCCGCGCCGTGGCGAGCGGCGGCGCATCCACGTCCGCCTTGACCGCGATGGCCCACGAGCCGCGCGGCACGGTGGGACCGGTCGGCATGTCGAAGACGTGGCCGCCATCGACACCCTCGGCGCTCACATGGCGCGCGTATTCCACCCCGTCGGGCCTTGTCAGGATCGCCGTCAGCGGCACATCCGGCAGCGCACTCGCTTGCCCGTCCCGCACCAGCGCGGTGGCAAAGATCGTCTCCCCCGCGCGGTAGGCTCCGCGATCGGTCGTCAGGAACACGTCGATCGGCGGCGCGGGCGGGTTGCCGGCAACACCCCGGTCGCTCAGGTCGAACGCGGGATCGGTGAGGGTGAGGAAGGTCATGTCCTCCTCCCCCCGCCGCGCGGTGATCAGCGCCGGTGCCGCACCTCCCGTGCCGCGCGTCAGCCCGGCCTCGAACGTCACCGCGCCACTGGCGTCGGTCACGCCTGTGCCCAGCACCCGGTTCGCGCGGGAGATCAGCGTGACCTCCAGCCCGTCCATCGGATCGGCCCCGGCGAGACCACGGGCAAAGACGTGCAGACCGTCCGCGCCCGACAGGCTCGTCAGGCCGATATCGGACAGCAGGAACCACTGCGTCGCGCCATCGGCATCGTAGCGGTCCACACCCGGAACCCGCGCCGTCAGCGCGTAGATGCCGGGCTCCAGCCCGCCGATCACCTCGCCCACGGGCAGGCGCGTCGTCATCGTGCGGTTCAGCGTGTTCTCGACCTCGGCGCTGCCCGTCCAGACCTCCTCCGCGATCTGGTCGAACCGGTCCTCGGACCACGCTGACAGGGGCCGCCCGAAATAGCTGTCCTGCATCGCGCGCAACAGGTTGCGGTCGCTCACCCGGCGCATCACCAGGTCAACGGTATCAAGGTTCACCGTCTCGATCGCTACGCCCGCATCGGGCGTCTTGGGCAGGACATAGGCGCGCGAGGGGAAACGTGCCTGCGGCGACCGGTCCCGCACGTAGAGCGTCAGCGCGACATCCTTGATCAGCTCCTCTCCACTTGCCGCGGGCAGGCCCGCGCGGAAGGTCAGCTGGTAGCGGCTGCCATGTTCGACCCCGTCGACGCAGACCTGGTTGCCTTCGGCGCTCACGGCCAGCCGGTCATCGGGCAGTCGGACGTAGGTGGTGTAATCGACGCCGGTCCGCACCAGCGGCTCTGAGAAGGTCGCGCAGAGGCGCGGCAGGGCAAGGTCGCTTTCCACCCGGTGCTCGACGATGCGGAAGCCGTACTTGCCGATGGCCGCGTCCAGCGCCGCGACGATCTCGGGCCGGGGCTGCATCGTCTCCGCCAGCCGCAGCGCGCGGATCGTGTCGCGCCCGCGCCCGGCGATCTCCAGCACCTCGCCCATCTCCTGCAGGATCGTCACCTGCAACCCGGTATTCGACGTGCGCAGGTAGCCGTTCATCAGCGCCGACAGGGCCGTGGCCGCGTTGCGCCGCTTTTCCGAGGTGCTGGACGTCTTCTGCGCGCGCGCCAGCCGCGCGTAATCCAGCCACATCGCCGCGTCGTCGGTCTGCGACAGGGCCGCGCCCTGCCAGTGCAGCGCCTCGCGCAGGTTGCCGGCCTCGCGGCGGTCGCGCACCGCGTCCAGCAGCACCTCGACCGTCCACTTGCCGCCGGGATGCTTGCGGCCCAGCCCCTCGGCCTGGTTGCGCGCCGCCGTCAGGTCGCGCGCGCCAAGGAACGTCAGTTCCGCCCGCCGCGCCTTGGCACGCTCTCGTGCCGCCGCGTCGGGCCGAACCATCTCGACCGAGATCGCCCCGTCATAGGCCTCCCTCTCGGTCACCGCGCTTTTCGGGAAACAGGAATTCGACCGCCGGTTGAACGTGTAGGCCACGCAGGCCGCGTTCGCCGTGCATGTCCTGCGGCATGCCTCTTCGGTCGTGTCGAACAGCGCTTGCAGGTCGGATCCGTAAAAGTCGGTGTTTTCCGACACGACAGACCGCGCTCCCGGCAGAATCGACTGTGCCGCCAACGGCGCCGCAATCACGGCCAACAGACTGAAAATCCACGTGAACCGGCGCATCGGAACCTCCCTTAATCAATGCTCCGATGGTGCCACGAGACTTGGTTTCTGACAACCGGAGCGCTTTAAGACCATCTTCACCCGTTTGCGCAACTGTGCCCCCGGAAGAAGGCGGAGGCAGGCATGGCGGCGGACCAGACCGGCAGCAGCACGGTGCGCATCGCGCAGCTTGAGGCGCAGATCACGGACCTTGAAGACCGCCTGTCGCAGGCCCGCGCCGACCTTTCGGTGCGCGGCATCGCGGCAGAGGCGGGGGTGTGGCGGACGCTTGACGCGCTCAGCCACGGCGTGGCGCTTTTCGATTCGAAAAACCGGCTGGTCCGCTGCAATGCCTGCTTCGCCCAGCCTTTCGTGTTTCACCCCGATTTCGGGCCGGGCATGACACATGATGAACTGCTCGACATGTTCATGAACGCGAAGCTGGTCGATATGGGCGGGCTCGACCCGGTGGAGTGGCGCGACCGGATGCGCGCCCGGTGGACACAGCCCCGGCCCGAAGACATGGTCGTCGATCTGGTCGATGGCCGCGCCGTGCAACTGATCGACCGGCGCGACAGCGCGGGCAACATGATCTGCCTCGTCAACAACGTGACCGCGCTAAGACAGGCCGAAAGCCGGCTGCGCGCGACGCAGGAACGGGCCGAGGCGGCAAGCCGGGCGAAATCCGCCTTCCTCGCCAACATGAGCCACGAAATCCGCACACCCATGAACGGCGTCGTGGGCATGGCCGACCTTCTGATCGAAACCGACCTGACAGAAGAACAGCGCCTCTTCGTCTCCACCATCAAAAGCTCGGGCGAGGCGCTGCTCGTCATCATCAACGACGTCCTCGACTATTCCAAGATCGAGGCGAACCGCATGATCCTGCACCCCGAACCGTTCGAGCTTGAACGCGTGGTGCACGACCTTGTCCTGCTGATGCAGCCCGCCGCGCAGAAGAAGGGTGTGACGCTGCTGGTGGATTACGACATGTTCCTGCCGTCGCGGCTGGTGGGCGATGCGGGCCGCATCCGCCAGATCCTGACCAACCTGCTCGGCAACGCCGTGAAGTTCACGCAGGAAGGCTACGTGCTGATCCGCGTCGTCGGGATCGAGATGGAAGAGGGCCTCGCCTCCATCCACGTCACGGTCGAGGATACCGGCATCGGCATCCCCGAAGATGCGCGCGACGACGTGTTCGGCACCTTCAACCAGGTCGACAATGCCGCGCACCGCAACATCGGCGGCACCGGGCTGGGCCTGTCGATCTCCAAGCGGCTGGTCGACATGATGGGCGGCGAGATCTGGGTCGACAGCGAGGAAGGCAAGGGATCGTGTTTCGGGTTCAAGGTCGTGATGCCGGTCATGCCCGACGCGTCCGACACGCCGCCGGTCCTGCCGGAAACCCTCAAACGCGCGATGATCGTCGACGACCTCGAAGTGAATCGCCAGATCCTCGACAAGCAGTTGCGCGTGCTGGGGATCGAAACCGTCACCTGCGCCTCGGGGGCCGAGGCGCTTGAACGTCTCGACGACTCGATCGACCTGGTCCTGACCGACCAGGTGATGCCGGGCATGGACGGCGTCGCGCTGGCCCGGCGCATCCGCTCATCCGGGTCGAACGTGCCGATCCTGCTGCTCTCGTCTTTCCTCGGCGGCCTGCAACTGGCCGCGAACGAGGCCGGGATCCAGGCCGTCCTGCAAAACCCTGTCCCGCGCAAGACGCTGTTCGCCAAGCTGAAGGAACTGGGCGCGCTCAACACGGAAACGCTGCGCGTCCGCGTGCAGGATGGTCCCGCACAGATCCGGCGCGGCACAAGCGGCGCGCGCCCGATGCGCGTGCTCACGGCAGAGGACAACATGACCAACCAGCTTGTCTTCGAAAAATGCGTCGCCGCACTCGACATCGACCTGCGCTTTGCCGTCAACGGGGCAGAGGCACTGGAGCTGCACGAAAGCTTCCGGCCCGACCTGATCTTCATGGACATCTCGATGCCGCAGATCGACGGGCGGCAGGCCACGGCGGAAATCCGGTCCCGCGAAACAGCGACTGGCGCCTACGTGCCCATCCTCGCCATGACCGCCCATTCCGTGGACGAGGCCGAAAGGTCACAACTCACCCTTGGCATGGACGGATGCCTGACCAAGCCCATGCGCCGGCACGAAATCATCGCCGCGATCCGCGCGTGGCAACCCGACGACACCCGCTTCCTCGATCCCGAACCCGATGCCGATGCCGAGGAATCCGCGTAAGGAGCGCCTGATGGGTCAGGCGGTCACGGCATCCCGGACAAAGGCAGGGCGATCCGGTTCCGACAGGTCGGGGGCAAAGGCATAGCCATCTATGTCGAACGCCTCGATCGCCGCCGGGTCGGTCAGGCGGTTCTGCACGACATAACGCGCCATCGCGCCCCGCGCGCGTTTGGCGAAGAAGCTGATCGTCTTCGCCACGCCCGCCTTGCGTTCAAGGAATTGCGGCGTGATCACCCGCAGCTTCAGCCGCTTCAGATCGACCGCCCCGAAATATTCCTGGCTCGCGCAGTTCACCAGCACATCGGTGCCCGTCGCCTCGCCCCGCGCGTTCAGCGCCTTGGCGGGGGCGTCGCGCCAATAGGCATAAAGGCTCGGACCCCGCCGCGTTTTCAGGCGCGATCCCATCTCCAGCCGGTAGGGCTGGATCGCGTCGAGCGGACGCAGCACACCGTAAAGCCCCGACAGGATCGCCAGCCGCTCCTGCGCCCAGTCCAGGTCCTCCGCCGACAGGCTTGGCGCGTCGAGCCCCTGGTAAGTGTCGCCCGCGAACGCCATGACCGCCGGGCGCGTCACCTCTTGGGCGGGCGTATCCTCGAACGCCTGGAACCGGTCGCGGTTCAGGCGGGCCAGGTCGTCCGACAGATCCATCAGCGCCTTCAGGCGTCCCAGCGTCAGGTTGCGCGCCGTGCGCGCCAGCCGCACCGCGTCATCCTGGAATTCCGGCTGGGTCATCGCCACGTCGCGCGCCTGCCAGTCCAGCCGCTTGGCCGGTGAAATCGTGACCAACATCGATCAATCCCCCATGGTCGTCCGCGGGATCTAGCCTGCGGCCTGCACGACGTCCAGAAAGGCCGCGCCGAACCGCTCGGCCCGGCGCTCGCCCAGAAGCTGGGTCATGGCCGCCGCGTCGCGCGGCTTGACCTCGGCCACCTTCGCCAGTTGCGACGCCGAGCAGCTCAACGGTTTCTCGGTCCCCTCCTCGCCGCGCGCAAGCGCCGCCTGCGCTTCGAGAAGCCGGTCATAGATCGCGCCCGTCTCCCGCCCCGCCAGCTTCCGGCGCGCGGGGTGGACCTGTTCCGCCTCCCCGGTGATGACCTCAAGGAAGGTCCGGCCATAGCGTTCCAGCTTCTTCGCGCCCACGCCGCCGATCCCCGCCATTTCGTCCAGCGTGGCGGGGCGCGTCTCTGCCATCTCGGCCAGCGTGCGGTCGGTGAAGATGACATAGGCCGGGACGCGTGCGGCCTCGGCCAGGGCGCGGCGCTTGGCTTTCAGCGCCGACATCAGCGGCGCATCCTCGTCCGACACCAGCGCCTTGACCGCCGGGCGGCGGGTCGTCTCGGCGGCCTTCAGCGCGTCCTTGCGCAGGGTCACCGACGCCTCGCCCCGCAGGATCGGGCGCGCGGCCTCGGTCATGCGCAGCCCGCCATGCCGTTCGGGATCGGGCCGCACGAGGTCCAGCCCCAGCATCTGCCGGAACACCGATTGCCAGACCGGGCGCGTCATGTCGCGCCCCACGCCGAAGGTGGGCAGGTCGTCATGCCCGCGCGCGCGCACCTTGTCGGTCGCGTTGCCGGTCAGCACGTCCGTCAGGTGGCCGATCCCGAAATACTCGCCCGTGCGCAGCACCGCCGACAGCGCCTTGCGCACCGCCTCGGTCCCGTCCATCACCTCGGGCGGGCTGTCGCAGTGATCGCAGCCCGCGCAGGTCTCCAACGCGTCCCCGAAATAGGCGAGCAGCTGTTTGCGGCGGCACCCCGTCGCCTCTGCCAGCCCCAAGAGCGCGTTCAGCCGCCCGTGGTCGGCCTCCTTGCGATCGGCGGGGGCAAGGCCCTCGTCGATCTGGGCGCGGCGCAGGCGGATGTCGTCGGCCCCGTAAAGCGTCAGCGTCTCCGCCGGGGCCCCATCGCGGCCCGCGCGCCCGATTTCCTGGTAGTAGGCCTCGATCGACTTGGGCAGGTCGGCATGGGCGACCCAGCGGATGTCGGGCTTGTCGACACCCATCCCGAAGGCGACCGTCGCCACCACGATCAACCCGTCCTCGCGGGAAAAGCGCGCCTCGACCACGCGGCGGTCCTCGGCCTCCATCCCGCCGTGGTAATGCACCGCCGGGTGGCCCTCTTCCCGCAGGGCGCGGGCCAGCGATTCCGTCTTCGCGCGGGTGCCGCAATACACGATCCCCGACGCGCCCTTGCGCGCCGCCGCGAATTTCAGGATCTGCGAGCGCGGGCTGTTCTTGGGCTGGAAGGCGAGGTGCAGGTTGGGCCGGTCGAACCCGTGCAGGAAGCTGACGGGCGGCTGGCCTTCGAACAGCTTCTCCACGATCTCGGCACGGGTCTCGGCATCCGCCGTGGCGGTGAAGGCCGCGACCGGCACGCCCAGCGCGCGCCGCAACTCGCCGATCCGCAGGTAATCGGGGCGGAAATCGTGGCCCCACTGGCTGACGCAATGCGCCTCGTCCACCGCGATCCGGGTCACGCCGATCCGCCGCAGCATGCCCAGCGCCGCCCCCGCCGCCAGCCGTTCGGGCGCGAGGTACAACAGCTTGAGCGTGCCCGCCTCGGCCGCCTCCCAGACGAAATCGGTTTCTTCGGGCGTGTTGCCCGAGGTCAGCGCGCCCGCGACCACGCCCGCCTCCCGCAACCCGCGCACCTGGTCGCGCATCAGCGCGATGAGCGGAGAGATCACGACCGTCACGCCCGGCGTCATCAGCGCGGGCAGCTGGAAACACAGCGACTTGCCGCCGCCGGTGGGCATGATCGCCAGCACCTCCTGCCCAGCGGCCACCGCGCGCACGATGTCCTCCTGTCCGGGGCGGAAGGCGGAATGGCCAAACACGTCGCTCAACAGCGGCGTCGGATCGGTCATGGGATCCCTGTCGGTTTGTCTAAAACTGCTCTTAGGCAAAACCTGACATACTAAGATTCGGTGAACAAGGGCCGGTGCCGCTTGTAACAGGCGCGGAATCAAGGCCGCAGGCCGCCGCGCATCGACGGGCCGCCCCCACGGCACGTCGATCTGGTTCAGCCAAAGCATCGCTCGGACGGAGCGCGGATTTTGCAAACATAAAGCGTGAAGCGGGGCCGAAGGATCGACGCACCGCGGCCCGTCTGCACACGGTGCGTAAGCTCAAGCGTGAAGTCTTAGAAAAACACCGCCGGCAGCACGAAATCACGCAGCGAAATCACGATGATGAACGCGGCAAGCGGCGCAAGGTCCAGCGGATGCGTGTTGGGCAGAACCTGCCGGATCGGGCGATAGATCGGCTCCAGCAGCCGGTTCAGCCCAGTCCAGATCTGGTAGACGAACTGCTGATGCAGGTTCAGCACCTGGAACGTGATCAGCCACGACATGATGATGTGCACGATCATGATGAAAAAGGCGACATCAAGGATCAGCTTCAAGATGCCATAGATCGCGTCGGGTGCACCCATGCCGGTGTCTCCATTCCTTCGTGTGTCCGCACATATGGCGCGCACGGCACGTGTGCAAGAGTGCCGCAAGGTCGCGATTGACGCCAACCGGCCCCTGCGTCACCTCCGCCACAAGCAGGAGACGCCCATGTACCCGTTCATCCGACTGTTCAAGGAATTGCTGGTTCACCGCAACAGCCCGCCGCTGGGCCCCCGAGACGTGCACGTGTCGCGGCACATCTGCTGGCCGTGGGACATCGACCTGTGGGTCGAGTTGAACAACGGCCGCACGCTCACGCTTTACGACCTCGGGCGGATCCCGTTCGGGCAGCGCGTCGGGCTTCTGGCGGCGCTGAAGAAGAAGGGCTGGGGCCTGACCATCGCGGGCGCCAGCGTGCGCTATCGCCGCCGCATCCGCCCGATGGAGACGTTCACGATCCGCTCCCGCCTCGCCGGCTGGGACGACCGGTTCTTCTATATCGACCAGTCGATCTGGAAGACGTCCGGCGAATGCGCCAACCAGGCGCTTCTGCGCAGCGCCGCGACCGGTCCGGACGGAATCGTGCCGCCCGCCCTTGTGGCCGAGGCGATGGGGATCGACACCGAAAGCCCGCCTTTGCCCGCCTGGGTCGCCGCCTGGGCCGATGCCGAAAGCACGCGGCCATGGCCGCCGGAATACTCACCGGATTTCAATGACACAGTTTAAGGCTTGCGTGACAAGGCCCTAACGGGTCTAGTCGCCAAAACCGCCAAAGGAGGGGGACCTTGGCAGATACTGCGATCACACTCGAAGACCGGACGCTCCGGCGCCGTGTCTGGGGCTGGATGTTCTTCGACTGGGCGCAACAGCCCTACGCGACGCTGGGCCTGACCTTCATCTTCTCTCCCTACTTCGCTGCCGTCGCCGCCGACATGTTCATGGCGCAAGGCATGGCCGAGGACGTGGCCAAGGCAAACGCGCAGGCGACGTGGTCGGGCGCGCAGACCATCGCGGGGTTGATCATCGCCTTCACCGCGCCGTTCCTCGGCGCATGGGCGGGGGCCACGGGCCGCAAGATGCCATGGTTCTACCTGTTCACGGTGATCGCCGTGATCTGTTCGGCCAGCCTGTGGTACCTGATGCCCGATGGCACCGGACTGATGTTCACACTGCTGATGTTCTGGATCGGGTACATCGCGGCGGAATCCGCCTTCAACCTCAACAACGCGATCCTGCCGACGCTGGGAGACCCCGAAAAGGTCGGACGGATCAGCGGCGGGGCGACGGCGTTCGGGTACTGGGGCGGCGTTCTGGCGCTGTTCCTGATGCTGCTGCTCTTTGCGGAAAACGATCAGGGCGTCACGCTACTGGGCAATCCGCCGCCCTTCGGCCTTGATGCCGAGGCGCGCGAAGGCACCCGCCTCGTCGGGCCGTTCATCGCGCTGTGGTTCGCCATCTTCATGATCCCGTACTTCATGTGGGTCCGCGACGTGCGGGGCGCCAGCGTCCCCCGACCGAAGGTGAAGGACGTGCTCGACCGGCTCTGGACCAACGTGCGGGCGGTGTTCCGCCGCCGGTCCTATGCCAGCTTCCTCTTCGCCTCGATGTTCTACCGGGATGCGCTGACGGCGGTGTATTCGTTCGGCGGCATCTACGCGCGACTGGTGCTGGGATGGGACCTGACGATGATCGGTATCTTCGGCATCATCGCCGCCATCGCGGCGGCGATCCTCAGCTGGGTGGGCGGCATGGCCGACCAGCGGCTCGGGCCCAAACCGGTGATCGTCTTCTGCTGCTGGATGCTGATCCTCGTGTCGACCATCGTCGTCGGCATGTCGCGCGAAAGCCTTCTGGGCATACCGCTTGCCGAAGGCAGCATCGTGCCCGACGTGATCTTCTTCGTCTGCGGCGCGATCATCGGCGGCGCGGGTGGCGCGATGTATTCGGCCTCCCGCTCGATGATGGTGCGCCACTGCACGGCAGAGGACGCGGCGGACGCCTTCGGCCTCTTCGCCCTGACGGGCCGCGCCACGGCCTTCCTTGCCCCGGCCCTGATCACGCTCTTCACCTACTGGTTCTCCAGCAACCAGCTGGGCTTCCTGCCGGTGATCTTCCTTTTCCTTCTCGGTCTGATTCTGCTACGCTGGGTGCAAGCAGAAGGAGATCGAGCGGTATGGTCCGAAACCTCCTCATCCTCGGCCTGACACTGGCGCTGGCCTCCTGCGGGGGGCCGCGTGACGCCTCGAACGGCAACACCCGCGCGTCGCAGGCCCCCCTGCCGCGCGTGACGGGCACACTGTCCACCAAGCAGGCCAAGCAGCTGTTCGGCGCCAAGCCGACCGCGTCTTCGCAAAGCCCCGAACCCTTCGGCGGCTATGCCCGTGGCTGCCTCGCCGGGGGCGCGCAACTGCCCGAAACCGGGCCGACATGGCAGGCGATGCGCCTGTCGCGAAACCGCAACTGGGGCCACCCCGACACGATCGACTACATCAGGAAACTGTCGGCCAGGGCCGCGCGCCATCCGGGCTGGAACGGGCTCTATATCGGCGATATCAGCCAGCCGCGCGGCGGCCCGATGCTGACCGGCCACCGCAGTCACCAGATCGGCATGGATGTCGACATCTGGCTGCGCCCTGCCGACAACCTGCAACTCAGCCGCGCGGCGCGGGAAAAGATCTCGTCGATCTCGATGCGCCGCGCCAACGGGGCGTTCACCAACGACAAGTGGACCCGCGCACACCACGAAATCCTCAAGGCCGCCGCGCAGGACCCGCGCGTCGAACGCATCTTCATCTTCCCCGGCGCCAAGGTCCGCATGTGCAAGGACGCGCGCGGCGACCGGTCATGGCTGCGCAAGATACGCCCGTGGTACGGCCATCACTACCACTTCCACGTCCGGCTCAAATGCCCTCCGGGCGCACCGGGCTGCCGCAACCAGAACCCGCCGCCCGCGGGTGACGGATGCGCCGACGCGCAGACATGGGTCGACAACATCCTCAACCCGCCGCCACCCGACCCGAACGCACCGCCGCCCAAGCCGCGCCGCGAACTGGTGATGGGAGACCTGCCCGCGCAATGCGCCTCGGTCCTGTCCTCCCGCTGATAGCGGCGGCGGGGCTCGCCGCGCTCACGCTCACCGGGTCCGCCGCCACGCCCGACAAGGCTGTCCACCACGGCTCTTTCCGCTGGTCCGAACCGCAGGACTGGTTCGGCGGGTTCTCGGGGCTTGAAGTGTCCGACGATGGCCGGACCTTTACCGCGCTGACGGATCGCGGCCTGATCGTGCGCGGCGCCTTCGTTCGCAAGGCGGGCCGCATCGCGGGCGTCCGCGACACCGCCATGACCCCCCTGCGCGACCCGAAAGGCCGGGTGCCCAAGCCGTTCGACCGCGACAGCGAAGGGCTCGCCATCCGCGCCGATGGCCGCCTCTTCGTGTCGTTCGAAGGCTTCCACCGCGTCTGGGTCTACCTCAGCGATGCCGCCGCCGCGTGGATCCCGCGCCATCCCGACTTCAAGGGAATGCAAGGCAACTCCTCGCTCGAAGCGCTCGCCGTGGACGCGGCGGGCAGGCTCTACACCATCCCCGAACGCTCCGGCAAACTGACGCGGCCCTTTCCCGTCTACCGCTATGCAGGCCGCAAATGGTCCATCCCGTTCACCCTGCCCCGGCGCGGCGGCTTCCTGCCGGTGGGCGCGGATTTCGGCCCCGACGGGCGGCTCTACCTGCTCGAACGGGAATTCACCGGCTTTGGCTTCCGCAGCCGCGTCCGCGCATTCTCCCTCCTCGAAGACCGGGTGAGCGGCGAAGAGACGCTCTTCACCACCTTCACCCGCCAGCACGACAACCTCGAAGGGATCGCCGTCTGGCGCGACGATGCGGGCCGCATCCGTCTGACCATGGTGTCCGACGACAACTTCCGCCGCATCCAGCGCACCGAGTTCGTGGAATACGCGCTCTTGCCATGACGCGCGGCGCGGCGTAGAGGGGCGCACTTCGGGCCGCCCCCGGCCCCATGTCGCCGCAACCATGTAAAAACGGGCAACCAGATCATGACTCGCTATCTTCCCGGCATCCTTGCCATGGCCGCCATTGTCGTGGCCTCGAACATCCTCGTGCAGTTCCTCTTTGGCCAATGGCTGACCTGGGGCGCGTTCACCTATCCCTTCGCCTTCCTCGTGACCGACGTGATGAACCGCGTCTATGGCCGCGCCGCCGCGCGGCAGGTCGTGTTCGCGGGCTTCGTCGTCGGCGTCATCTGCTCGCTGATCGGCACCCAGATCGTCGGAGAGTTCGGCCCCCTCGTCACCCTGCGCATCGCCATCGGGTCGGGCACCGCCTTCCTTGTCGCGCAACTGATCGACGTCGCCGTGTTCCACCGGCTGCGCGACGGCCCATGGTGGCGGGCACCGCTGGCATCGACGCTTGTCGGGTCCACCATCGACACCGCGCTGTTCTTCACCATCGCCTTTTCGGCCTCGCTGATGTGGATCGAGCCCTCAAATGACGTGTCCTGGGCGAACGAGATGCTGCCGATGCTGGGCGCCGGCCCCGTCGCGCCGCTCTGGATGTCGCTCGCCGTGGCCGATTGGGCGGTCAAGATCGCCATCGCATTGATCGCTTTGGTGCCATTCCGAGTCATTGTCGGAAAATTGATGGCCCGTCCCGCCTGATTTCGTTTGGCCTGCCCGGAATTCCATGCAACGATTCGGTCAGGCGAAACATTCAGAAAGGAGGTGATCCAGTGTCGAGAAAGATGTTGGAGAGAGGTGTCGGAACAGGTCAGGAGGTCCGCCTCTAGGGCAACCCCGCGGGTGCGAAACACCCTGACTTGGTGAGAGCCTAACCGGCCCCACCTCCGGACTTTCGAAAGGGCCGCTCCATCGCCGGAGTGGCCCTTTTTTCGTGCCCGCACCTTGAGCCAGATCAAGGCGGCCCCGTCCCGCGCCTGCCACCCTGTGACCAGACGAGGAGAGGCAGATGCAGAAAATCACCCTGACCGCCGCGATGGCGCTTTTCACCGCCGGATGCGCGCTGACCCCCGAACCCCGGATCGACGCGGCGCGTGGCGAACGGCTCTTCGCCGAAAACTGCGCCGCCTGCCACGGCAGGGACGCGCGCGGCGGCGGACCGGAATCGCTGGGGCTGGGGCAGGCCCCGCCCGACCTCACCACGCTCGCCCGGCGCAATGGCGGCACCTTCCCCACCTTCCGCGTGATGGGGAAGATCGACGGCTACACGACGGATGAAGATGCCGTATCGGCCATGCCGGAATTCGGCGCCTCGGGCCTTGGCCCGACCGTGATCATCGAAACGCCCGAAGGCACCGGCCTGCCCGTTCCGGCGGATTTGCTGGCGCTGGTGGCCTACCTTCAGACGGTGCAACGCTAACGCTTTTCGCCGCGCCGAGCTATTTGTACAGTTTGCAGGGGTGAACTGTACAAATTGTACAAAACAGGGGCGCGGAATGCTGCGGGTGACCGACCAGATCACGATCGAGGACTGGGAACTGACCGAACAGTTCGTGCGCGCCTCGGGTCCCGGCGGGCAGAACGTGAACAAGGTCGCCAGCGCCGTCGAGTTGCGGTTCGAAGCCGCCCGGTCGCCCAACCTGCCCCAACCCGTGAAGGCCCGTCTGAAACGGCTTGCCGGGCGTCGCTGGACCAAGGACGGCGCGGTCGTGATCCAGGTGGACGAAACACGCCATCAGGCCCGCAACCGCGACATCGCGCGCGACCGGCTGGCCGAACTGATCCGCCGCGCGACGGTCGCCCCGAAAAAGAGGATACGGACCAAGCCCACCCGCGGCTCGATCGAACGGCGCATCAAGGCCAAGAAAGAGCGGAGCGAAATCAAGACGTTGCGCGGAAAGGTCGATCCGTGATCAGGCGTGTCGCGGACCGGGAGGAGAGACAGGACAGATGACCAGAACCCCCACCTCCCGTATCGCCGGGATGCGCAACCTGTCCCCCGACGCCCGCCGCGAAGCGGTGGCCGACGCCGCCGGGCTGGATGCAGACATGGCCGCCCGCCTCGCCGGATCCGCCCTGCCCCTGCCGGTCGCGGACGGCATGATCGAGAACGTGATCGGCACGTTCGAACTGCCCATGGGCGTCGCCACCAACTTCCGGATCAACGGACGCGACGTGCTGATCCCCATGGCGGTCGAAGAGCCCTCTGTCGTCGCCGCCGCCTCCTACATGGCCCGGATCGTGCGCTCCTGCGGCGGCTTCACCGCCGACGCCGACCCGCCCGTCATGCGGGCTCAGGTCCAGATTCTGGGCGTTTCCGACCTTGATGCGGCGAGCCGTGCGCTGACCGAGGCGGAGGCAGAAATTCGTTCAAAAACAGATGCTTGCGACCCCGTTCTGGTCGAACTGGGCGGCGGCTGTCGCGGGATCGAGGTGCACCGCTTCCCCGACACGCCTGTCGGCCCCATGCTGGTTCTGCACCTGCTGGTCGACGTGCGCGACGCGATGGGCGCGAACTCGGTCAACACCATGGCCGAAACCCTCGCCCCCCGGATCGAGGACCTGACCGGCGGCACCGTCCGCCTCCGCATCCTGTCGAACCTCGCCGACAAACGCCTCGCCCGCGCCAGCCTGCGGGTCACGCCCGAGGCGCTGACCACCGACGCGCTGCGAGGCGAGGACGTGGCACGGGGCATCGTGGAGGCCGGAGCCTTCGCCATCGTCGATCCCTACCGCGCCGCGACCCATAACAAGGGCATCATGAACGGCATCGACCCGCTGGTCGTCGCCACCGGCAACGACTGGCGCGCGATCGAGGCGGGAGCCCACGCTTTTGCCGCAAGATCAGGGCGTTACACCGCGCTGACGACATGGGAGCGGGACGACGAAGGTGTGCTGGTCGGGCGGATCGAGTTGCCCATGGCGCTCGGCCTCGTCGGCGGCGCCACCCGCACCCACCCCGCCGCGCAGGCGGTGCTGAAGGTACTGGATGTCAGCAGCGCGGGAGAACTCGCCATGATCGCCGCCTGCCTCGGCCTCGCCCAGAACATGGCCGCCCTGCGCGCGCTCGCCACCGAGGGCATCCAGCGCGGCCACATGGCCCTTCACGCCCGCAACATCGCGATCACGGCAGGGGCCGAAGGTGCCGATGTCGACCGTGTGGCCAAGGCGCTGGCGGCCGGCGACGGACCGATCACCGTCGCCCGCGCGCAGGCGCTGCTGAAAGACTGAAATCAGACCTCGACGGCGATCCGGTCCTGAGCGCCGACGCCGAAGACGCGTTTGTACCGCGCGACCTCGTCTTCAGGGCCCATCGCCTTTTCGGGGTTGTCCGACAGCTTGACCGTGGCGCGGCCATCCGCCGACACCGCCTTGCACACCAGCGAGAACGGGGCAAGCGCGTCACCGGGCACCAACCCACGGAAATCGTTGGTCAAAAGCGTGCCCCACCCGAAGGACACGCGCACCCGGCCCGCGAACCGGTTGTGCAGTTCGATGATCTTTTCGACGTCCAGCCCGTCCGAGAAAATGACGAGCTTCTCGGTCGGGTCCTCCCCCCGCTCCTGCCACCAGCGGATCGCGGTTTCCGCGCCCGTCGCCGGGTCGCCGCTGTCGATGCGGATGCCCGTCCAGCCCGCCAGCCAGTCCGGTGCCTCGTCCAGGAAACCCTGCGTGCCGTAGGTGTCGGGCAGGATGATGCGCAGGTTGCCGTCGTGTTCCTCATGCCAGTCGGCCAGAACCTCGTAAGGCGCGTGGCGCAGCGCCAGGTCGTCGGGCGCAAGCGCGGCATAGACCATGGGCAGTTCGTGCGCGTTGGTGCCGATCGCCTCCACATCGCGGTTCTTGGCGATCAGGCAGTTGGACGTCCCGACAAACGCTTCGCCCAGCCCTTCAAGCATCGCCTGCACGCACCAGTCCTGCCACAGGAACGAGTGCCGACGGCGGGTCCCGAAATCAGCCAACCGCAAGCCTTCGAGGTCGCGCAACCGTTCGATCTTTTCCCACAGCTTGGTCATGGCGCGGGCGTACAGCACCTGCAATTCGAACCGTCCAAGCTCGTTCAGAACTGCGCGTCCGCGCAACTCCATCAGCACGGCAAGGGCGGGTATTTCCCACAGCATGACCTCGGGCCAGCTGCCTTCGAAGGTCAGCTCGTACTGATCGCCCACCCGTTCAAGGTGATAGGGCGGCAGGCGCAGGTTTTCGAACCATTCCATGAAATCGGGCCGGAACATCTGCCGCTTGCCGTAGAACGTGTTGCCGCGCAGCCAGGTGGACTCGCCCCGGCTGAGCGACAGGGAGCGGATGTGATCCAGCTGTTCCCGCAATTCGCCCTCGTCGATCAGGTCGGCAAGGGGCACGTGTTTGGACCGGTTGATCAGCGAGAACGTGACCTGCGTGTCTGGCTTGTTGCGGAACACCGACTGGCACATCAGCAGCTTGTAGAAGTCCGTATCGATCAACGACCGCACGATCGGATCGATCCTCCACTTGTGGTTCCAGACGCGGGTTGCGATGTCCAAGGCCGTCCCTCCAGCGCGGTATCAGCCGGCGTTGTGTACGACAGGGGCGCGGATGGGGCCAAGTCCTATTCCGCGAGCGCGGTCAGCCGCCCTGCAACACCACCCCCGCCCCGCGCATCTGGTCGAGGGCCGAAGCAAGGGAGCCGTCGAGGTCGATGGCGCGGCAGGCGTCGAGCAGGACGGTGGTGCCGAACCCAAGGCGAGCGGCATCGAGCGCGGAGTAGGCGACGCAGAAATCGGTGGCGAGACCGGCAAGGACCACGTCGCGCACGCCACGGGTGCGCAGGTAGCCTTCCAGCCCCGTGGGCGTGGTCCGGTCGTTTTCGAAGAAGGCGGAATAGCTGTCGATCCCGCGCCGGAACCCCTTGCGGATCACCATGTCCGCCGGGTCGGTGTGCAGGTCCGCGTGGAACGCGGCGCCGTCGCTGCCCTGCACGCAATGGTCGGGCCAGAGGACCTGCGTGCCGTAGGGCATCTCGACCGTCTGGAACGGATCAAGGCCCTCGTGCTGGGACGCGAAGGAGCTGTGATCGGCCGGGTGCCAGTCCTGCGTGAAGACCCGCACGGGGTAGTCGCCGAGCATCGCGTTGATGCGGGGCACGACGGCGTCGCCATCGGCCACGGCCAGCGCGCCGCCGGGGCAGAAATCGTTCTGAACGTCGATGACGAGAAGGGCGGTGTGATCGGTCATGGCGGCCTCCGGCTTTGTCCTTGGCGTAGGCGGGCGCGCGGGGAGGGTCAAGCTTGCGGCACCGCGCGCGGGCGCTTATGTGGCGGCGCATGTTCCACATTGCTGCTCTTTATCACTTCACCACCTTCGACGACCCGGCTGCCTTGCAGGGGCCGCTTTTGGCGCTGTGCGAAGAGGCGGGCGTGACCGGAACGCTTTTGCTGGCAGGTGAAGGGATCAACGGCACCATCGCGGGCCCCCGCGAGGGGCTGGACAGGGTGCTGGCGCATGTGCAGTCCATGCCGGGTTGCGCGGGGCTGGAGTGGAAGGAAAGCACAGCCACCGTCCCGCCCTTTCGCCGGATGAAAGTGCGCCTGAAGCGAGAGATCGTGACAATGGGCCAGCCGCAGGTGCGCCCGGCCGAAGGCACGGGCACCTACGTCGAGGCACAGGATTGGAACGCGCTGATCGAACGCGACGACGTGGCCGTGATCGACACCCGCAACGATTACGAGGTCGCGATCGGATCGTTCCGGGGCTCGATCGACCCGCAAACCAAGAGCTTTGGCGAGTTCCCCGAATGGTGGGCCGCCAACAAGGCGCGGTTCGCGGGCAAGAAGATCGCGATGTTCTGCACCGGCGGTATCCGGTGCGAGAAATCCACCAACTACCTGATCGGCGAGGGGGTGGAGGACGTGTTCCACCTCAAGGGCGGCATCCTGAAATACCTTGAAGAGGTGCCGCAGGAGGCGTCCACGTGGGACGGGGAGTGCTTTGTCTTCGATCAGCGCGTGTCGGTAGGGCATGGGCTGGAAGAAGGGCCGCACCTGTTGTGCCATGCCTGTCGCCGCCCGATCCTTCCCGAGGACCGCGACCGCCCGGAATACGAGGAAGGCGTGACCTGCCACCATTGCGCCGGCGAGAAGACCGAGGACGACAAGGCCCGGTTCCGCGAACGTCAGAAACAGATCGCGCTCGCCGCAAAGCGCGGCACCACGCACATGTGAAAGAGTCGGCGGGTCCTAGACGTGGCCCGCGTCGATCAACGCTTTCGCGGCGCGGTTGAACGCCTGCGCCTCGGCACTGTCGGGGGCGGACAGAACAACCGGCTCACCAGCATCACCCGCCGTGCGGACACCCATCGCAAGCGGCACCTCGGCCAGCACGGGAACACCCATGGCGGCGGCTTCGCGCACGGCACCACCGTGGCCAAAGATGTGCTCTTCATGCCCACAGTTGGAACAGACATGGGTCGACATGTTCTCGATCACGCCGAGGACCGGCACGTTCAGCTTGTTGAACATGGTCACGCCCTTGCGCGCGTCGTCCAGCGCGATGTCCTGAGGGGTCGATACGATCACCGCGCCCTTCAGTTCGGATTTCTGCGCCAGCGTCATGGGCACGTCGCCGGTGCCGGGCGGCAGGTCGACCAGCAGCACGTCAAGCTCCCCCCATTCCACCTGCAGCAGCATCTGTTGCAGCGCGCTGATCAGCATCGGACCGCGCCAGATCACCGCCTCGCCTTCGGGCAGCATGAAGCCGATGGACATGAGCGTGACGCCATGGCCCTTGAGCGGCAGGATACGTTTGCCATCGGGTGACGCGGGGCGCCCACGCACGCCGAACATCTGGGGCTGCGAGGGGCCATAGACATCGGCATCCAGAAGGCCGACGCGCTTGCCCTGCTGGGTCAGCGCGGCGGCAAGGTTGGCCGAAACGGTCGACTTGCCCACCCCGCCCTTGCCCGAGGCAACGGCGATGATCGTCGCCACGCCGGGCAGCGCCTGCGGACCGGCCTGGTGTGCCGCGGCCTTGCGTGGCTTCAGGTCGGGCGGCGGGGCCTTTGCCTCGTGTGCCGTCATCACGGCAGAGACGGACGTGACGCCGGGCAGCTGCGCCACGGCGGCTTCGGCGGCGTCGCGGACGGGTTTCATCGCCTCGGCGGTCTTGGGGTCGATTTCCAGCACGAAGCGCACCGCACCGCCATCGACGCCCAGCGCGCGCACAAGTCCTGACGCGGCCAGATCGGTGCCGTTCGGCAGGGTGATCCGCGCCAGCGCGGCCATCACGTCCTCGCGGGTTGCAGCCATGAAACTCCCCTTCGCTTGTCGCCTTGCAGTTAGGCGCTGATCCGGGGCGCGGCAATGGCAAAGGCGCGAAGGACGGACAATTCGCAGGGACCGTTTGAAACTTTTGCGCACCCCGCCGCGTGGCTTCGGACATCGAGCCGGCATCCCGCCGGACACATGCAAGGGAGAGACACCCATGAAGACCCTGAAACTGACAGCCATCGCCGCGCTGATCGCCTCGGCCTCTTACGCCGCCAATCCCGATGTCGGCGGCGCGCCGATGTTCGAGACGAAGAACATCGTGGAAAACGCCGTAAACTCGGCCGATCACACCACGCTGGTTGCCGCCGTGCAGGCCGCAGACCTTGTCGAGACGCTGCAGGGCCCCGGCCCCTTCACCGTGTTCGCCCCGGTGAACGACGCCTTCGCCGCGCTGCCCGCAGGCACCGTCGACACGCTGCTGAAGCCCGAGAACAAGGCGCTGCTGCAGAAGGTGCTGACGGCCCACGTGGTGTCGGGCAACTGGTCCGCCGCCGATATCATCGCCGCCACCAAGCGGTCGAAGGACGGGTTCTACCATTTCAACGCGGTATCGGGTGACGCGCTGTCGGCAAAGGTCGTGGGCGGCAACGTCTATATCTTCGATGAAAGCGGCAATGCCGGGAAGGTCACCATCGCGGATGTGAAACAGTCGAACGGCGTGATCCACGTCGTCGATACGGTGCTTGTCCCGAAATAAGGGGCAGGAGGGCAGGATCGGGTTGTCCCGGCTCCCCCTCGGGCCGGGTGGCCTGGATCCTGCCGCGAACAAGGGAATCCGCTGGTGCCCATCGCCGGCGGGGTCCTCCCCCGGTGCCGGGTGGCCCGGCAGCCTGGGAGAGTGGGCCGGGCAATCCGGTGACCGGGGAGGGCCGAAACGCGGGTCAGGCTGCGGCCCGCATCACTCGCCCGCGTTGTAGACGAACAGCGCCTCTCCCCCCAGCGTGTAGCCGTCGATCACCTCCCGCGCACGGTCCGACAACAGCCAGCTTTCAAGTCGCGCGACGGCACCGGCCTGCACATGGGGGTGACGTTCGGCATTCACGGGCAGGAAGGCATACTGGTTGAACAGCGCGGGATCGCCGGCGAACAGCAGCGCGAGCCCGCCGCGATTGCCGAAATTGAGCCAACTTGCACGGTCCGACAGGACATAGGCATCGAGCCCCGAAGCGGTATTGAGCGCGGCCCCCATCCCGGCACCCACCGGTTTGTACCACGCGCCTTCCGGCGCGATGCCGGCAGCGGACCAAAGCGCCAGTTCCGCCTTGTGCGTGCCGCTGTCATCGCCACGGCTGACAAACGCCGCCCCTGCCGTCGCGATGCGGGTCAGGGCCTCTGCCGCGGTGCCTGTATCGGCGATGCCCGCGGGATCGGCGGCGGGGCCGACGAGGATGAAATCGTTATACATCAGCGGCACCCGGCGCGTGCCGTGCCCGGCGGCGACAAAGGCCTCTTCAGCGCTGCGCGAATGGACAAGAACCGCGTCCACGTCCCCCGCCGCGCCAAGGCGCAGGGCTTGCCCGGTTCCGACCACCAGCAACTGCACCTCGATCCCGGTATCGCGCGCGATTTCCGGCAGCAGCACGTCGGCGAGGCCGGAGTTGTGGAAGGAGGTCGTCACCGCCATGCGCACCGTATCGGCCTGCGCGGCAAGCGCTGAAAGCAACAGGCCAAGCGACAGGATCAGGCGGGTCATCATTCGACGATGTCTCCCTTCAGGAAGGCGCGCGCGGCGTCGGTTGCGGGGGCCTCGAAAAAGTTCGGGGCGGCGGCGCGTTCGGCAACGCGGCCCTGATGCAGGAACACGACGTCGTCGGCAAGCCGCCGCGCCTGTCCCATGTCGTGCGTGGCAAGGATCAGGCGGCGGCCTTCGTCCCGCGCGGCGGCGAGGATCGCCTCGATCTCCCGCGTGGCAGCGCCGTCAAGCGCGGCGGTGGGTTCATCAAGGAACACGACGCGCGGATCGGCGATGAAAGCGCGGGCCAGCGCGAGCTTCTGCTGCTCCCCTCCCGACAGTGACCAAGCCGGGCGGCCCTTCATCGCGTCGAGCCCGACGCGCGCCGCCCAGTCGAGCGCCTGCGCCCGCGCCGACGCCCGCGACACGCCGCGCAGGCGCAAGGGGTAGGCGATGTTCTGCACGACGGTCCGGCGCAGCATGACCGGGCGCTGGAACACGAAGGCAAGCTGCGGGCGGGCGTCTTCGGGCGGGCAGGCCCATGCGATCCGCCCTGCGGACAGGCGCGCGGTGCCGTGCAGCAGCTTCAGAAGCGTCGTCTTGCCGGACCCGTTGGGACCCATCACCACGGTGATCCCTTTCGCATCCAGCGTCAGGTCGACCGGGCCGACCAGCACCCGCCCGCGGCGGGAGGCCTTTGCCCCCTCGACCGTCAGGGGAAACAGCGCGCTCACCACCTGCCCTCCCGTTCGGTTTGGCCCAGCCAGTGCGTGACGAGGTTCACCGCCAGCGCCAGCGCGATCAGGACGAAGCCAAGCCCCAGCGCCAGCGCGAAATCGCCGCGCCCGGTTTCCAGCGCGATGGCGGTGGTCAGGACGCGGGTGGCGTGGTCGATGTTGCCTCCGACGATCATGATCGCGCCGACCTCCCCGATGCCACGGCCGAACCCGGCAAGGGCCGCCGTGATCAGCGCCCGGCGCGCGTCCCACATCAGGGTCGTGATCTTCTGCCACGGCGTCACGTTCATCGCGATCAAGAGGTCGTGGTATTCGCTCCACAGATCGCGGAGCGACTGGTGCGCGACCGAGGCGATGAGCGGCACCAGGATGATGACCTGCGCGATGACCATGGCCGAGGGCGTGAACAACAGACCCAGCACCCCGAAGGGCCCCGAACGGCTGAGCAGGATATAGACGATCAGCCCCACCACGACCGGCGGCAGGCCCATCAGCGCGTTCAGTATCGCGATGGTCAGACGCCGCAGGCGGAACCGCTTGACGGCGAGCAGCGCGGCCAGCGGAAAGGCAATCGCAGACGCGATCAACAACGCGGTCAGCGTGACGCGAAGGGAGCGCAACGTGATCTCGACCAGTTCGGGATCAAGCGTGGCCACCATCCAGAAGCCCTGCGCCAGCCCGGCCCACAGATCGCCCATGTCAGGCCTCTATTCGCATGTGGCGGCGCATCACGGGCACGGGGCCAAAAGCGACGGTGCAGGGGTCATGCGACGAACTCCGCAACCGGGCGGATCTGCCCGGTGAGCAGCCCGCGCCAGTTCTGGATATCCGGCGTCAGGCGGGCCTTGGCCGCCGGATGCTGCGGGTCGAGCACGCCAAGCCGGATCAGCAGCGCCGCGATCGCACATTCCGACGCGCGCGTCGCCCCGTCGGTGATCTTGACCGCGATGCCCATCTGCTTTTCGGGCAGGATCGCGACGAACACACCTTCGGCCCCGGTCTTGATCGCGGCCTTGCCGCCCATCGCGCGCATCAGGTCGGTGCAGGCGCGGGTTTCCCCGGCGACGAGTTCGGGATGCGCCATCATCGCCGCGACGAGGTCCGCCGCCGCCCGCGATGCGGTGTCGCTGCGGGTGTGGGCCCCGGCGAACCACGCCATCGCGCGCGCCAGCCCGTGCATCGTGGTCGCGAAATTGGGGGCCGAGCATCCGTCGATGCCAAAGCCGGGCGACGCCTCTCCGGTCGTCTCTTCGAACGCGGCAAGCGCGGCGCGCTGCACCGGGTGGTCGGGGTCCACGTATTCCGGCCCGGCGCCAAGGTGGCGGGTGAGGGTCAGGAACCCGGTATGCTTGCCCGAACAGTTGTTGTGGACCTGGCAGGGCGTTTCGCCGGCGCGGATCAGACCGTGACGCGCGGTCTTGTCGTTGGGCGGCTGCGGGCCGCATCGCAGGGCATCGTCACCCAAGCCCAGCGCATCCAGCCACGCGGTGACCCGGTCGGTATGGATCGCCGCGCCCTGGTGGGAGGCGCAGGCCAACGCAAGCTGTTCGGACGTCAGCCCGTGCGCGCGGGCCGCGCCCGAGGTCAGAAGCGGCAGCGCCTGTATCATCTTGGCAGACGAGCGCGGCAGTATCACCTCTGCCGGATCGCCCCATGCCTCGACCACCTGCCCGTCCCCGGCGCAGATCACGGCATGGCCGTGATGCTTGCTTTCAAGGAAGGGGCCGCGCCAGATCTCGACCATGGGGGCAGGGTGCGACATGAAACCTCGCGTTTTCGTCAAGCGGAAATCTGCCAAGAGGCCTTCCACCGCTCTGCAGCTTTGCGCTAGTGTGTAGCCGTCGAGCCAGAAATGGTCCATGACCCCTGCCGACAACACGGCCGTCGAGGGCCGGAGCGCAGGACAGTTGAGGTAAAGCGCAGCTTGGAGGCTGGAGCCATGCGATTTTTCAACCTTCGCCACATCGCGGTATGCGCCGCGTTGATCGGCGCGCACGGCGCGCAGGCGCAGGAAGTGAGCACCAACCGGGTCGCGGCAAAGACCGACTGGAGCGTGTTTGAAGGGGACAACCCGCGGGAATGCTGGGGCGTATCCGCCCCCAAGGAAACGGTGAACACCCGCGACGGGCGTGTCGTGGCCGTGCGCCGGGGCGACATCCTTTTGATGGTCTTTTACCGCCCGGCGGCGGGCAAGGACCCGCTGGTCGCCTTCACCGGCGGCTATCCGTTCAAGAGCGGGTCGACCGTGAACGTGGCGGTGGGCAGCAACAGTTACGAATTGATCACCGATGGCGAATGGGCATGGCCCGCGACGCCTGCCGACGATGCCAAGCTGGTCGCCGCGATGAAACGTGGCGCCGACGCCGTCCTGACCGCGCAATCGGGCCGGGGCACGGTGACGAAGGACACGTTCTCGTTGCTGGGCTTCACCGCCGCGATCGAAGAGGCCGAGAAACGCTGCCAGGGCTGACGCCGCAAGAATTTTCGCAGGAAAATTCTGACACACCGCAAGGGGGGCAACGCTGCCCCTCTTTTTCTTTGCGCATCGATGCTATATCGGGCGGGACTTCTCATGTGAGGACAGCAACATGCCCGGCGCTCCGGTCACACAGGACGTACTGACGATTCCCCGCAAGTTGCCGGAGGGGCCGGTGAACCTTGTCGGGTTGACGCGGGCCGAGATGAAGGACGCGCTGGCCGCAGCCGGGACGCCCGAGAAACAGCTGAAGATGCGCGTGAACCAGGTCTGGCAGTGGGTCTACCAATGGGGCGTGCGCGACTTCGACGCGATGACGAACCTGTCGAAAGCCTACCGCGTCCTTCTGGCCGAGCATTTCGTGATCGCCCTGCCCGAGCTTGTGACGCGGCAGGTGAGCGAAGACGGCACCCGCAAGTACCTTGTCCGCATCGCCGGCGGTCACGAGGTCGAGGTCGTCTATATCCCCGAGGAAGATCGCGGCACGCTCTGCGTGTCGAGCCAGGTCGGCTGCACGCTGACCTGTTCGTTCTGCCACACCGGCACGCAGAAGCTGGTGCGTAACCTGACCGCCGGAGAGATCGTGGGCCAGGTCATGCTGGCGCGGGACGACCTCGGCGAATGGCCGAAGCCCGGTGAGCCAAAGGACGAAACGCGCCTGTTGTCGAACATCGTGCTGATGGGAATGGGTGAGCCGCTTTACAATTTCGACGCCGTCCGCGACGCGATGAAGATCGCGATGGACCCCGAAGGCATCTCCCTCTCGCGCCGCCGCATCACCCTGTCGACCAGCGGTGTGGTCCCGGAAATCGCCCGTTGCGCGGAAGAGATCGGCTGCCAGCTGGCCGTGTCCTTCCACGCCACGACGGACGAGGTGCGCGACGTGCTGGTGCCGATCAACAAGCGCTGGAACATCGACACGCTGCTGGAGGCACTGAAGGCCTATCCGCGCCTGTCGAACTCGGAACGGATCACGTTCGAATACGTGATGCTCGACGGCGTGAACGACAGCGATGAAGACGCGCACCGACTGGTCAAGCTGATCGAAGGCATCCCCGCCAAGATCAACCTGATCCCGTTCAACGAATGGCCCAGTGCGCCCTATCAGCGGTCCTCGAACAACCGCATCCGGCGGTTCGCCGATATCATCTACAAGGCCGGGTATGCCTCCCCCATCCGCACGCCGCGCGGGGAGGACATCATGGCCGCCTGCGGACAGCTGAAATCCGCGACCGAACGCGCCCGGAAATCCAAGGCGCAGATCGCCGCCGAAGCCGGGCTGTAACCTCCGCCGCGACGCGCAAAAATTTTCCTGCGAAAATTTTTGCGCCGGATGTCGATTGGGCGGTCTCCCGTTCGTCTTGTTCGTGAAAGCCCATGCTTTCAGGGACAGACAGAGGAGACTTACCATGGCCCTTGCAACCACACTGACCATCGCCGCGGGGGTTCTCGCGGCCACGACGGCGGGGACCTACCTGCTGCCGCGCAACGTCGATGTCCAACGCAGCGCCGTGATCGACGCCACCCCGGCCGAGATCATCGCGCTTGCCTCGTCGACCGACGGGTTCCAGCGGATCAACCCCTACGCGTCGGCCGATCCGGCGCTCAAGATCACGCCCTTCGGCCCGGTGGCGGGCGTCGGCAGCGGGTTCGCGTTTGACGGCAAGGATGGCAAGGGCACCCAGACGGTTGCCTTCGTCAGCGACACCCGCGTCGTTTATGACATCGACATGGGCGCGATGGGCAAACCCACGCAGATGATTGACCTCGAACAGGTCGAAGGCGGCACGCGCGTCACCTGGTCGGTCGAGGCCGACATGGGCCACAACCCGGTCTTCCGCGTCTTTGGCCTCTTCATGGATGGCATGATGGGCGCTACGTTCGACCAGGGCCTCGCCAACCTCGCCAAAGCCACCGCCTGACAGGGAGCCAGACCAATGCAATACACTTTCCTTCTTTATTCGAACCCTGCCGATTTCGCCGATATGGGCCCCGAGGACTGGGCCAAGTCGAAAGCGGCCTACCAGGCCTATATCGCCGCGTTGCAGGAAGCAGGAGTATTCGTGGCGACCGACTGGCTGCAACCGGCCTACACGGCAACCACGATCAGCCTGAAGGATGGCGAGGCGCGGGTGCATGACGGACCCTTCGCCGACACCAAGGAGACGCTGGGCGGGTCCTTCACGGTCGAGGTGCCGGACCTCGACACGGCGATGGACTGGGCGCGCAAATGCCCCGCCGCGCAGACCGGCAAGGTGGAGATCCGCGCGTCCGCCATGAACGGATGACACCCGATGCGACCCGCGCCGCCGATCTTGCGGCGCGGGACAGCTATGGCCGCCTGCTGGCCATCATCGCCCGCCAGACGGGCGATATCGCTGCCGCCGAAGATGCGCTGGCCGAAGCCTTTGCCACCGCCCTTGCCACGTGGCCACGCGACGGGGTGCCCGACCGGCCGGATGCGTGGCTGCTGACCGCGGCGCGGCGCAAGCTGATCGACGCCCAGCGCCGCGCCGCACGGATGGATGTGACCGACACGCCCCCGGAACCCGATCCCTTGCCCACCGATCCAGACCGCCTCCCAGACGACCGGCTGCGCCTGATGTTCGTCTGCGCCCACCCCGCCATCGACACCCGCATCCGCACGCCCCTGATGCTGCAAACCGTGCTGGGGCTGGAGGCTGCGGACATCGCCAGCGCCTTCCTCGTGTCGCCCGCCGCGATGGCGCAGCGACTGGTGCGCGCCAAGGCCAAGATCCGCGCCAGCGCGATCCCGTTCACAGATCCTTCGCCCGAAGACCTGCAACCCCGCCTCACCGCCGTGCTGGAAGCGATCTATGGCGCCTTCGCGCTGGACTGGCTGGCGGGGCCGGGCGACCTAAGCGCCGAGGCGTTGTTTCTTGCCCGGCTGGTCGTGCGACTGGTGCCGGACGAGGCGGAAGCGCTGGGGCTGGCCGCCCTCGTCTGCCAGGTCGCGGCGCGCAGGCATGCGCGGGTGCGGGACGGGATTCTGGTTCCGGTGGAGGAGCAGGAGACCGGGGCGTGGGACGAAGCCCTTGCCGAGGAAGGCGCGCGGTACCTGATGGCGGCGCAAAGGCTGGGCAAGCTGGGTCGCTTCCAGCTGGAAGCGGCGATCCAGAACGTGCACCTCGCCCGGCGTGACAGCGGGGTCACCGACTGGCGGGCGCTGTCGCAGCTTTATGCCGGGCTTTTGCAGATCGCGCCGACGCTTGGTGCCGCCGTCAGTCGCGCGGCGGTGGTGGGCGAGGATGCAGGACCCGAGGAGGGGCTTGCCCTGCTCGACACGATCGCGGCCGCGGATATCGCAGGATTTCAGCCCGCATGGGCGGTCCGTGCGCATCTTCTTGCAAAGACCGGGGAACATGTCGACGCGCGCACGGCCTATGACAAGGCGATCGCGCTGACCGGGCATCCCCCGACCCGACTGTTCCTTGTCCAGCGCCGCGACGCGCTGGAAAACGGCCCCAGAATTACCTTGAATTGACACTATTCAGGTCATGGTAAGAGGCTATCTGTATCGTCAGTCCTGCGATGATGGAGGAGTGAGACGATGGCTTATGCTGCACAGGATCCGTTGGTCATGTCACAGGTGTTCAGCCTGGTCGCCCGCGAAGTGCGCCGCGCCTCGTCTGAAAGCGACCTCAAGAAACGGCTGGCGTCAAAGGGATACGGCATCCGCAAGTCGCCGCAGGGGCGCGTCCTTGTCACCATGCCGCACGGTGTCGAACTGGGGCTTTTGCCGCTCGGCTGAAAGGCCGCCCGCCTAGCGGCCGGCAGCCTTTCCCTTGGCAACACCATCGAGAAACACGGTCACGACATCCGCCATCTCGGCCGTCTGGCTGTGGCCATGCGAATGGCCATGGTCAGAGGATGACGTACTGTGCGACTTGTGGCTCGACGCGCCGAGCCGCGCCAGAAGCGCGATCAGCAGACCCGTCGTCAGGTACACGCCGCCAAAGATCAGCGATGCGACCACCGGGCCAAGCTCTGCGGCGATCAGGGTCCACCCCGCCGCCGTCAGAAAGCCAATGCCGATTGCCGCGCAGATCGCGGCAATCGTGTATTCCAGACCGCGCGTCGCAACGCGGGTCACGTGGTCTGACAGGCTCACGGCGCGTTACCGGCCGTTGCGGGTCATGTAACCCAGCAGGAAACCAAGCCCTGCCGCGATGCCCAGCGTGGCGCTGGGATTGGCGCGGGCCTTCTCGATCGCGCGCGCGCCGAGGACCTGAGCCTGTTCCTGCAGATCGGCTGCCGCGTCGCGGGCAGCGTCCGCACCGTCGGCGATCTTGACGCGGGCCGCGGCGGCACCCTTGGCCGCGCGTACGCGCAGGTCGTCCTTCTTGGCCTCTGCCATGTCGGACATTTGTTCGGCGAGCGAGGCGATGTCCGCCTGCAGCTGCTCGATCTGGTCGTTCAGCTCCGCAAATTCCTTGGGTGCCGATTTTCCGTTCGTCTGTGCACGTGCCATTTCAGCCTCCGTCCAAATAAGTGTTCAGCGACGCAACGCGCTGCACCGGGACGGGTTCCATCGGCTTCAGGAGGCTTCGTCGAATTCCTCGATGATCTTCACGGCGTCTTCGGCGGAATCGACGAAATGGAACAGGTCGAGGTCCTCGGGACTGATCGTGCCCGCATCCGATAAGGCATCCCAATCCACGATCTTGCGCCAGAACGCCTCTCCGAACAGCAGGAACGGTACCTTTCGCATGCGTCCGGTCTGGATCAGCGTGAGCGATTCGAACAACTCGTCCAGCGTTCCGAACCCGCCGGGGAAGACGCAGATCGCCTTGGCACGCATCAGGAAATGCATCTTGCGGATCGCGAAGTAGTGGAAGTTGAAGCACAGGCCCGGCGTCACGTATTCGTTCGGCGCCTGTTCGTGGGGCAGCACGATGTTCAGCCCGATGGACGACCCGCCCGCATCCTTGGCGCCGCGGTTGCCCGCCTCCATCACGCCCGGTCCGCCGCCCGTCACGATGACGTCCTCGCGGCCATAGCTTTGCATGGATTTCAGCGTCATCAGGCGGGAGAACTCGCGCGCCTCGTCATAGAATTTGGACAGGTCGCGCAGCGTCTTGGTGCGGGCCTTGTCCTTCTTGGCGGGTTCGGGGATGCGGGCCCCACCGAACAGCACGATGGTCGAGGTGATGCCGCGTTCGTCGAGGATCATCTCGGGCTTGAGAAGTTCAAGCTGCAAGCGGACGGGGCGCAGTTCGTCGCGGCACAGGAACTCGGGATCCGCAAAGGCAAGCCGATAGGCCGGCGCCATGGTCTGTGGCGTCTGGGGGACCTCCTCGGCAACCTGGCGGTCGCTCCCGGCATCGCGCATGGGGCTGTGACGGTCGTCTTTCATCGCTGGCACGTCCTTTGCATTCGTGTTCTGTCTGTCTAGCGTCCCGGCGGCGCAGGCACCAGTCAGGAGAGCGTTATGATCGGACCCCCGGAAATTGCCGCCGCCGCCGACCGGATCAGGGGCCATGTGCGGCGCACGCCGGTGGTCGAAGGCATCGCCGGGGCGGTGATGCTGAAACTGGAACACCTGCAGCACACCGGAAGTTTCAAGCCGCGCGGCGCGTTCAACACGCTGCTGTCGCAGGATGTGCCGGCGGCGGGGGTCGTGGCGGCCTCGGGCGGCAATCACGGGGCCGCGGTTGCCCATGCCGCGCGCGCGCTGGGGCATCCCGCGCATATCTTCGTGCCCGAGATCGCCGGGCCGTCGAAGATCGCCTTGATCGAACGCACCGGCGCGGAGCTGACGGTGGTGCCCGGTGCCTACGCCAATGCGCTCGACGCAGCGCGGGAGCACGAGGAACGGACCGGCGCGATGCAGGTCCACGCCTATGACGCGCCCGGCACCGTCACCGGGCAGGGCACCCTCTTTGCCGAGTGGGAGGCGCAGGGGCTGGACGCCGATACCGTCCTGATCGCGGTAGGCGGCGGCGGGCTGATCGGCGGGGCGCTGGCGTGGTTCAACGGGCGGCGGAAGGTCGTCGCGGTGGAAAGCGAGGGCACGGCAACCCTGCACACCGCGCTGGCCGAGGGACCGGATGCCCAGATCGTACCCGCAGGGATCGCTGCCAACGCGCTTGGGGCATCGCGGATCGGGCGCATCGCCTATGACCTTGCCAAGCGTGACGGGATCGACAGCGTCGTGGTCACGGACGCCGCGATAGCCGACGCCCAGCGCCTGCTGTGGCAGGAGATGCGGCAGCTGGTCGAACCGGCAGGGGCCGCCGCGCTGGCCGCCCTGGCATCCGGCGCCTACCGGCCCGCAAATGGCGAAACCGTCGCCGTTCTGGTATGTGGAGGGAATATTGCACCCGATCCTTTGACCTCGTGAGTTTCCGTCATGCGCCTGTGCATTGCTTCCATCCTGATATGGTTGGGATCGTTTTCGGTTGGCGTCGCTTGTTTCGCCCCGCCGCCGGAAATCGCCGCACCGATGCACGAACTTGTCGCTCGTACGGACATCATCGTGCTCGCCAAGGCCGTCCGCCCCCATCCGAAACAGCGCGCAGCGTTCGGTAGGTTCGCAAATAGGCAATTCGGAGCGCGAAGCCCGGTACCGTTTTTCAAGGTGATAGAGGCGCTGAAAGGCGATCCCGGCAGGCATGTCGTGGTACCTAACGGAGCGTACTGGACACGCGACCAGATCCCGCCGCAGGCTGATTACAACGGGCACCGCGAGCCGCTGGTCTGGAGCGGGGCAGCGTTTCGGGCCCCGAACACGCCCGCCTGCACGGTTGAGCCCAATTTCCGCGAGGGTGAAACCTATCTTCTGTTCCTCGGCCATCCGCATTGGCGGGGTTATGAACGGATCGCTACCGCCGACGACCTTTGGCTTGCTACGGTACGTCGGATGATCGCCGATCCGACCGTCCGGATCGGTGTCGACGTCACGCGGGCCGAATGGCTGAAGATGCACGCCTATGCGTTCTTCGGGAGGGTCGAAAGCTGCGTCGGACCGACCATTCGCGTGACCGAGGTGTTGAAAGGCGACCTGCCGCGCCTTTGGCGCCCGCCGCCGGGGTCCGTGCCAATGAGGCAGTTTGGCGGGAAACCGCACGCTGCGAGGTCGCATCGCAACGGGTTGCCCTGCGTCGAAGGCAGGGCTGTTTTCGCGCTTGGGCATGGTCCGCAAACCTACGAAGGGCGGACCCGGTTGGCAGACGCGTTTCCGATCAGTGATGGGGAAATCTTTCTGGCTCCCTATGAGCGCAGGCAGCGGAATTACCGCCTGACGGGGCCGGACGCCATGTCCGTCGAGGCGGTTCGACAGCTGTTCGATTGAAGCCGGGGCGATCACACCGTATACGCCCCCGGAACCTGAACACACGGAGGCCTCATGTCGAACGCAGCCCTGGAAACCGCCATCGAAGCCGCGTGGGACGCGCGCGACACGATCACGCCCGGCACCACCGGCGAGACGCGGGAGGCGATCGAAGACACGCTGAACGCGCTCGACAGCGGCACGTTGCGCGTCGCTGAAAAACAGGATGACGGGTCGTGGCACGTCAACCAGTGGGCCAAGAAGGCCGTGCTGCTGGGCTTCCGCCTGAAGGACATGGAACAGCAGGCAGGTTCGCCGCAGGGCGGGGCCTGGTGGGACAAGGTCGACAGCAAGTGGAAGGACTGGGGTGACAACGAATGGGGCGCGGCGGGCTTCCGCGCTGTGCCCAACTGTGTTGTCCGCAAGTCCGCCTTCATCGCGCCGGGCGTGGTGCTGATGCCGTCCTTCGTGAACCTCGGCGCCTATGTCGACAGCGGCACGATGGTCGACACTTGGGCGACCGTCGGGTCCTGCGCGCAGATCGGCAAGAACGTGCACCTGTCGGGCGGCGTGGGGATCGGCGGCGTGCTGGAACCGATGCAGGCCGGGCCGACGATCATCGAGGACAACTGTTTCATCGGCGCGCGGTCCGAGGTCGTCGAAGGCTGCATCGTGCGCGAAGGGTCTGTGCTGGGCATGGGCGTCTTCATCGGCCAGTCGACCAAGATCGTCGACCGGGAAACCGGCGAGGTCATGTACGGGGAGGTGCCGCCCTATTCGGTCGTCGTTGCAGGCTCGATGCCGTCGAAGAACAACGTCTCGCTTTACTGCGCGGTGATCGTGAAACGGGTGGACGAGCGGACCCGTTCGAAAACCGGCATCAACGAGCTGTTGCGCGATTGATCCCGAACGGGGGTCGGCTGACGAGCAGCCGACCTACGGCGCCGCGGGGATGTAGGTCGGCTGGTTTCCAGCCGACCCCCTTCAGCGGCGCTTGCGGCTGACCTTGGCCGCTTTCTTCTTCGACTTCACGACCCGCCGCTTGACCGGGGCCTTCTTGCGGCCTCCCGCCTTGGGGCCGCGGTGCAGGGTCTCGCCCTCGATCTCGATCAGCTCCATCGCCAGGCCGCCCGTCACCGGTGCTGCCTCGGTCAGGCGCACGACGACACGTTGGCCCAGGCTGATCACCCGGCCCGTTTCGCTGCCCATCAGCGTGCCGCTGTCGCGGTCGAAGGCCCAGTATTCGTTGCCGAGGTTGCGCATCGGGATCAGGCCGTCGGCACCGGTTTCGTCCAGTTTCACGAAGACCCCGAATTTCGCGATCCCACTGATACGTCCGGTGAAATCCGAACCGACCCGTTCCGACAGGAAGGCCGCGAGGTAGCGATCCGTCGTGTCCCGCTCGGCGATCATCGACCGGCGTTCGGTTTCCGAGATATGGGCCGCTGTCTGTTCCAGCCGTTCGATGTCCTGCTCGGACAGGCCGTCATCCCCCCAGCCATGCGCCGAGATCAGCGCGCGGTGCACGATCAGGTCGGAATAGCGGCGGATGGGCGAGGTGAAATGCGAATAGGCCCGCAGCGACAATCCGAAATGGCTGAAGTTCGACGGCGAGTAATAGGCCTGCGTCATCGACCGCAGGACGCTCATGTTGATGAGCTCCGCCTCGTCCGTGCCCTCGGCCGCATTCAGCAGCGCGTTCAGGTGCTGGGTTTTCAGCACCTGCCCCTTGGCCAGCGTCAGCCCGGCCGCCTCTGCCGTGTCGCGCAGGCTTTCCAGTTTCTCCGGCGGCGGCTCCTCGTGGACGCGGAACAGAAGCGACGTGCGCTTGGCGATCAGCGTCTCGGCGGCGGCGACATTGGCCAGCACCATCGCTTCCTCGATCAGCTTGTGGGCATCGTAGCGGTCGGAAAAGGCGACCGAGGTCACATTCCCGTCCTCGTCCAGCACCACCTTGCGTTCGGGCAGGTCGAGGTCGAGCGGCTGCCGTGCCGCGCGCGCCTTTTTCAGCGCGGCATAGGCGGCGTAGAGCGGTTTGAGAACGTCTTCGACGAAGGGCGCGGTTTTCTCGTTCGGCTCCCCGTCGATCGCCTTCTGGACTTCCTCGTAATTCAGCGAGGCGGGTGACCGCATCAGCCCGCGCACAAAGCGGTGGCCGATCTTCTCTCCGGCGGCGTTCAGGCGCATATCCACCGCGATGCAGGCGCGCGGGACACCTTCGTGCAGCGAGCACAGATCGCCCGACAGCCGGTCGGGCAGCATCGGCACGACACGGTCGGGGAAATAACTGGAATTGCCGCGCTTGCGGGCCTCGTAGTCAAGCGCCGTGCCGGGGCGGACATAGTAGGCGACATCGGCGATGGCGACCCACAGGATGTGCCCGCCCGCGTTCTTTGGATCGGTGTCCGGAAGGGCGCATACGGCGTCGTCGTGGTCCCGCGCATCGGCGGGGTCGATGGTGATGAGAGGCAGGTCGCGCAGGTCTTCGCGGCCCTTCAGGCCTGCCGGTTTCATGGCGTCCGCCTCGGCAATCACCTCGGGCGGGAAATCGTCAGGGATGCCGTGCTGGTGTATGGCGATGAGCGATACCGCACGGGGGGCCGTCGGGTCACCCAGCCGCGCCACGATCCGGGCCTTGGGCAGGCCAAGCCGGGCGCGGGGGCCGGTCTGTTCGGCCTCCACCAACTCGCCGTCCTTCGCCCCATGCGTCGCGCCCTCGGGCACCAGCCATTCGCGGTCGGCCTTCTTGTCGACGGGCTGGATGCGCCCGCCTTCCGATCCCTTGCGGAAGATGCCGACGATGCGGGGAGCCGTCTGGCCGATACGTCGGATCAGGCGGGCTTCGTAGTGGTGTGTCTCGCCTTTTACCTCGGTCAGGCGGGCGAGGATGCGGTCGCCTGCACCCATCGCCGGATCGGTGGCACGCGGCAGCAGCAACACCTTGGGTTCCGGCCCTTCGCCATGCCATTCCATGGGCCGCGCGAACAGGTCGCCGTCCGCGTCAGGGGCCATGACTTCCAGCACCGAAACCGGCGGCAGGCGGTCGGGGTCGCGGTAGGTCTTCTTGCGCTTTTCCAGATGCCCTTCCTCCTCCAGCTCCTTCAGCAGGCGCTTGAGGTCGATCCGCGCGGCACCCTTGATCCCGAAGGCCTTGGCGATGTCGCGTTTCGAAGTGAGGGTCGGGTTCTCCGCGATCCACTCGAGGATCTCGGGCTTGGTGGGGATCTGGCTCATGCTTGGGAGGTAGCACGGGCGGCAGGCGGCGTCATTTGGGTATTTCCGGAAAGATGAAGCCGGAGGTCGGCGGCCGTGTCGACATCGTGCAGGGTGTCGATGGTGGCAGTGCGCAGGTGGCCGAGGGAAGCGATGGTATCAGTTCGGGCGTGTTCGGTGGACCAGCGTACGTTCTGGAACAGGGTGGCGGGCGGGGTGCGCGGGTGCTTCAGGCCGATCAGCCAATAGCCACCGTCCGGCGCGGGGCCGAGCGTGGCGTCGTGCGAACCAAGCGAACGGAAGGCGCGGGCGATGTGGGCGGGCGTGATGCCGGGAATGTCGGCACCGATGGTGCAGGCGGGGCCGGGCGGCAGGCTGCGGAAGGTGCGGGCCATGCGCTGGCCGAGGTCCCCGGTGCCTTGCGGGATACGCGGCAGGTGCGCGGGCCAGGTTCGGCTGGTGAGGCCTTCGACATCGGGGGAAACGGCGAGGACAAGCTGCCAGCGCGGATCGTCGAGGCGGCGGAGCAATGCGCGGGTCTGGTGGCGGAACCACCACGCGGCGGCGATCATGCCGATATCGCGGCCAAGGCGTGTCTTGACGCGGCCGGGGTGAGGTTCCTTGACCATCACCACCAGCGTTTTCACAGGCTGCGTTCCATCATGATGTGGTCGATTCCGGCATCGTCGAACACCTCACCAAACCGGTGGTATCCCAGCCGTTCGTAGAAGCTGATCGCGCTGAGTTGCGCGCCAAGGATCGTGCGGGTCGCGCCCTGCGCCGCGGCGAGGTGCTGGCAGGCGTGGATCAGTTGCGCCCCGATCCCCTGCCCGCGATGCTCTTTCAACACGGCGACGCGCCCGATCTTGGCGGTGGTGCCGTAGGGAATGATCCGCGCGGCCCCAACGGGTTCGTCTTCCACTGTGGCGAGGACATGCAGCGCGTCGGTCGTGTCGTGCTCGTCCGGCTCCAGTTCCGGCGGCACGCCCTGTTCATCGACGAACACGGTGCGGCGGATGGCCCAGCAGGTGTCGACATCGTCGGTCTGCATCAGGGCCAGAGTCATGCGAACCAGTCCCGCAGGGCGCGGGTGTAGATGCCCTTGAGCTGGTGGATATGAGCGACCTCCACATGTTCGTCGACCTTGTGCATCGACTGGCCGACAAGGCCGCACTCGATCACCGGGCAATGCGCCTGGATGAACCGCGCGTCCGAGGTGCCGCCCGAGGTGCTGAGTTCGGGCGTGCGGTTGGTTTCCGCCTGCACGGCGGCGACGATCAGGTCGGAGAACGGGCCCGGCTGGGTGATGAAGCTTTCGCCGCTGATCTTGATCTGCACGTTGATTGCGACCCCGAAGGCGGTGGCGACCTCTACCGCCTCGGTGCGCAGCCAGTCGGACAGGTCCGCCCCGGAATGGGCATCGTTGAACCGGATGTTCACGCAGGACGTGCATTGCGCCGGGATCACGTTGTTGGCGGGGTTGCCGGTGTCGATGGTCACGACGGCCAGTGTCGAGGGGTCGAAGTGGTCGGTGCCGGTGTCCAGTTCGTGCGAGGCGAGCCGATCCATCAGCCGAACCATAGCGGGCAGCGGGTTGTTGGCGCGGTGGGGATAGGCGGAATGGCCCTGCGTGCCGGTCACGGTGAACCACGCCGACATCGACCCGCGCCGCCCGATCTTGAGCATCTCTCCCATCTCGGACGGGCAGGTTGGTTCGCCTACAAGGCAGACGCTCATCGCCTCGCCCGCCTGCTCCATGTGGTCCAGCAGCGCGACGGTGCCGTCGGTGGCATCGCCTTCCTCGTCACCCGTTATGGCGATCAGGATCGCCCCGTCGGGCGGTGTATCCGTGACGAAATCGATGGCGGCCGCGACGAAGGCCGCGACGCCCGATTTCATGTCACAGGCGCCCCGGCCATACATCGTCCCGCCTTCGACCTCGGCCCCGAAAGGGGCGTGGGTCCAGTCGGCCTCGTCCCCGATGGGTACGACGTCGGTATGGCCGTTGAAGCCGAAGGTGCGGGGGTGGGCCTTGTCGCCCCAGCGGGCCAGCAGGTTGCGGATGCCGCCCCGGTCAACCCATGTGAGTTCGAACCCGGCGGCGGCGAGCGGTTCGGCGATCACGTCCAGCGCGCCTGCATCGGCGGGCGTGACGGACGGGCAGCGGATCAGCGCGGCGGTCAGTGCGGCGGGATCAGTCGTCATCGTCCTCGGCCTCCAGCGGGGTGAAGAACGGCTCCATCTGCGCGACGATCACGGCGTTTTCGTCCAGCGCGCGGGTCATCAGGGCGCGTTCCTCGTCGGGGATCTCCTCCCCGGCCGCAAGACGATCATCCAGCGTGCCGTGGCCTGTCACGTCCAGCGGCGCCAGATCGGCCTGCTTCAGGATGGCGACGGTTTCGCGCACCGCCTCTGCCTCGTCCACGCCCGAGGCATAGCAGACAAGGCCGGCACCGGTGGCGCCGTCGGGCAGGCCATCGCCCGCCTTGCGGCCGACCTGCACGACAAGAGTGTAGACGGAATGGGTTCTGGTCATGCGCCACAGGTGACGGGTGCCGGGGGTGGGGTCAACCCCCCGGCACCCGGTGCCGCGCGGTCCGCTCAAGGGGATGAAGGCGGCGCGCGGCAGGTGGTCGGCGCGTCAGGGACGGCCGAGGAAATCGGAACTGACGGTGCCCTTGAAGCAGCGGGGGAAGAACGGGAACGTATCGGTCGCGAAATAGGCGTAGGTTCCGGCAGAGGTCATCGCGCCATTGCACTGGTCGAGGTTGCCGGACCCGGCGACGTTTTCCCAATCCTGTTCGAACGCGCCGTCATATGTGCCGAAGGGCGCGGTAGGGCGCTTGCCGGATTTCAGGCGCCACGACGACTGCGCCGCGTCCCCGACATAGTGGATTTCGAACCCGTCCGCGGCGTACCCGATCAGCGTGCCCTCCGTGCCGTCAAGGAATGCGGGCGAGGCGGCGTGGTAGTGATAAAGCCCGCGGTTGTCGGGATGGCCAAAGGCCGCGTCGATACCCAGCGCGTCGGCGGAGCCCATGCCTTCAAGCCGCCAGCCGCTGGACGGGTCACGCGAAAAGCCGCGCGGGCTGGATCCGTCATACCAATCGGCGGTGCCGGGCCGGAACAGGATGCCGCTGACCGAGATGCCCGAGGCGTTTGTCCGCTCGGTGATCCTGCCGGTCAGGTCCGGGGTCGCGTCCACGCAATAGGTGATGGATTGCGCGACCACCCGGTTGGGCGAATTGGCGTTCGGGAAGCTGCCGGTCTGGTGTGTCGGTGTCGCGTCGGAGGTGATGCAGCGCTCTCCGCCCGAGACCTCTTCGCTGGCCGACCCGATGGTCATCGCGGTGGCGGCGGTCATGATAAGCGATCCGGCTATGGCCATGTTGATCAGGACTTGCATGCATGTCTCCCTTCGCAGTCTCGCAGGGTGACACGCGCGGGGCCGGACGTTCCGTCGCAGAAAGTTCAGAAATCCGTGGACCCGCCCAGCGCGCGCAGGGCGTCCTGGCGGTCCACCCGGCCATCCGAGACCAGCACCTGCGCGGCATCTGTCATGCTGACAAAACCCTCCCGCGCCGCCGCGCGCGCAAGGGTGGCCGGATCGACCGCGTCCTCGATCACACCGGCAAAACCGGACGAGACGCGCAACAGTTCGGACACGACCGTGCGCCCGGAACGGCCGGTCTCCCCGCAGGTGGCGCATCCCGAACCGTTGCACGCCGTGCAGGTTGTCCGCACGAGCCGCTGTGACAGGACCCCGCGCAGCGTCGCGGCCAGCAGGTAGGCGGGCACGCCAAGGTCCATCAGGCGCGGGATCGCGGCGATGCTGTCGTTGGTGTGGATCGTCGACAGCACCATCCGCCCGACAAGCGCCGCGCGTACCGCGATCTCGGCGGTTTCCTCGTCGCGGATCTCGCCGACCATGATGACGTCGGGATCCTGCCGCAGGATCGCGCGCAGGGCGTTGGCAAAGGTCATGTCGATGGCCGGTTCCACCTGCACCTGGTTCACGCCGGGCAGCGAGAACTCGATCGGGTCCTCGACCGTCAGGATCTTGCGGTCGTCGCTGTTGAGGCCCGACAGCGCGGTGTAAAGCGTCGTCGTCTTGCCGCTGCCCGTGGGTCCGGCGACAAGGAAGATGCCGTTCGGTTCCGCCACCATCCCGGCGATCTCGGCCGCGCGCGCGGCGGGGAAGCCCAGCGCGTCCCACGACAGCGCCACGCGCGACCGGTCCAGCAGGCGCAACACGACGCTTTCACCGAATTGAGTGGGCAGGGTCGACAGGCGAATGTCGATTTCGCGGCCCCGCACCGCCATCCGCGCGCGCCCGTCCTGCGGACGCCGCTTTTCCGAGATGTTCAGGCCCGACATGACCTTGAGCCGCGACACGAGCGCCGCGCGCTGGCTGTCGGGAACCGTCTGGCGGGTGTGCAGAACGCCGTCGATGCGGAAGCGGATCAGCGCGGCGCGTTCGCCCGCCTCGACATGGATGTCGGACGCGCCCTCGCCCACCGCGCGGGCGACGATATCGGCGACCAGCTTGATCACCGGGCCGTCATTGGCCATCTGCCGCAACCGTTCGAGATCGGTCTCGGCCACGTCGGCCTGCGGGGCGTTCTCTTCGGCTTCCAGTCCGTGCAGGGCCGCCTTGATCGACGAGGGTGGCGCGATGGCCATGTCGACCGGCCGATCGAGGTGGAACCCGATGGATTGCACCGTCTCGGCACCGCGCGGATCGGACGTGGCGACCAGCAACCGCCCCCCGACATCGCGCACCGGCATCACCTCGGCCCGCGCGAGGAATTCCGGAGATAGCGAAAGCGCGCGGGCGTGGTCGCTGTCGAATTCCGCAGACGACACGAAGGGCAGGCCGACATGCCGCGCAAGCGCGCCGAACAGGTCGTCTTCGGGCAAAAGCCCGAATTCGAGAAGCGTGCGTTCGATCGGCGTGCCGGTTTGCGCACTCGCCCGCGCGGCGCGTTCGGCGGCCTCGGCCGATACGTGTCCTTCGCGCGTAAGTAGTGTCAGAAATCCGCGTTCGTCCATGACGATATGCCTGTTGCCAAAAAGTCGTGCCTTGGAACAAGGCTCTATCATTTAAGGACTTACTGGAATAGATTGTTGAAAAACTAGGCAGGTAAAAACCTGCCATTCGGGCGGTAACATGACTGAACTTCGGGAAACGCATGCACGGGGCGGACCGGTGTCGCGGGGACAATCCGCGCTTCCGGGATGGCTTGGTGCTTTGTTCCTTGGGCGGCCATTGGCCCGCCGGATGCGCGTCGTGCCGGACGGCAAACCGCGCCGCAGGACGATCCCGAAGGCGCTGTTGACCGGGGAAGGCCCGCAGGTGCGCGGGCGGCGGATGCACCGCGTGATCGACCTTGTCGTGCCACCCGACCTTGTTCTGAAACGAACCGTCACAGCGCCGGCGACGGCGCGCGGCAAGCTGGAAGAACTGGCCCTGCTGGACCTGCGGCGTCGCACGCCTTTCGGGCCCGAGGACGTGCACTGGACGCTCGACCCGCCGCACGTGGCGGGCGACACGCTGACGGCGACGCAATGGGTGGCCAAGCGGGCCGACGTCGCCGCGTGGCGCGAGCGGCTGGAAGAGGCGGGCTACCGCCTGCGCAAGCTGGTGGTCGAGGGCGCGTCCGGATCGCGGACCATCGCGGACTTCACCCGCCAGATCGCGCCGGGGGCGCAGCGGGTCATCGGACTGAACCTCGCGCTTGCGCTGATCGCCGCCGGGGCGGCAACGTTCGGCTGGCTTTACCCGGCTTGGGAGGCGCAGCGCCAGGCCACCCGCATCGAAACCGAGATCGCGCGCTTGCGCAGCGATACGCTCGACCTGCGCAAGGACGTGCAGGCCCTGCGCGCGCAGGATGCCGAACGGTCCGCCTTCTGGGATGCGATCACCGACCGCCCGATCCTCGTGGACACCTTGCGCGCCGTGACCGACGCCTTGCCGGACGAGGCGTGGATCGACACGCTGACCTACCAGCCCGACCGCGCCGTCCTGACAGGGGAAACCGGCGGGACGGCGGCGGACCTCGTTCTGCGGCTGAACGCGCGCGACCGGTTCGACAACACCCGCCTCAGCGGGGCGGTGTCGCGCACCTCGGAAGGTGCGGAGCGGTTCCAGATCAGCCTTGATCTGAGGGCGGTCAGATGATGTCTCGCGGTCTCTTGGTCGGGATCGCGGTTGCCGCGCTGGGCATCGCGGGCTGGATCGGGCTGGGCGCGCCGCTGGCGGACTGGCGGGAGGATGCTCTGGCGGGCCGGGCAACGGCGCTGGAAGACCTGCGCGAGATGCATGCCCGCGCGGCGGCATTGAAGGCGGATCATGCGGCCCTGTCCCGGACCGACGCGCTGCCCCTGATGTGGCGCGCGGACCAGATGGGCGAGGCGACCGCGCAAATTCAGGCGACGCTGTCGAAGGCGGCCAGTGACGGCGGTGTCAGCCTGCGGTCGATCAGCCCCAATCCCGCCCGCGACATGGACCTTGCGCAGGCGGCGGGTTTCAACCTCGAACTCGAGGCGACGCTCGACCAGCTGGCCGCCTTCCTGTCGACCATCGAACATCACGCGCCCGCGCTCCTGGTCGAACAGGCGATGTTGCGGCGGCTGGTGCCCACGGCGGGGCAGGCCCCGCAACCGCTGCTGTTCGCACGGATCGAGATTGCCGCGCCCGTGATGCTGACCGGTGAGGATCGGCCATGATGAGCAGGGTGCTTGCCGGTCTCGGGACGCTCTGCCTTGCGCTGCTTGCAGGCGCGGCCAGCCTTTGGGCGCACAACGTGACCCAACGCCAGCCCCCCCTGCCCGACCTTGCCAACCTGTCCGCCGAGGCGGAATTGGCCGCAACCGGGCAGGAGAGCGACAGGGCAACCGCGCGCAGGCGGCCTGCCACAGGCGATTACGACGCGATCCTCGAACGCCCGCTATTCGCCCCGACCCGCCGCCCGGTGGTCATCGCGGCGTTGCCAGAACCGGAACCGGACCTGACCACCCAGCTTGCCGCGCCCGAGGCCCCGGCGCCGGTGATACGGCTGCGCGGCGTGATCGGCGCGACGGGCGGCAACCGCGCGCTTGTCACGGTCGATGGCGCGGATGGCGGCTGGCTGACCGAAGGCACAGAGGTCAGCGGCTGGACGGTAACCGGCATCGGCCCCGACTGGCTGGACATCTCGCGCGGAGAGATCCGCAAGCGCATAGACCTTTACGAGCGGTGAACGCATGACCCTTGCCCCGATCGCCAGATTCCTGAGCGCCTTTCTTGCGCTGGCCTTGCTTGCCGCTTGCGGCGACGCGCCGGAAGTGTCCCGCGGCACGGCACCCCTGCTGGCCAACAGCGCGCAGGCCGATGGCGGGTCGGTGCGCGCGGGCGCGGGTGCGATCCGGGCCGGTTTGAACGGGCCCGGACCGGAACGCCGCCGCCTCGGGACCGACAGTTTCCTCGGGGCCGAGGTCACCCGGCCCGACCTTGTCGAGATGTCCGAGGACGGCGCCTTCACGCTGAACCTCGTCGACGTCCCGATCGAGGCCGCGGCAAGGGCCGTGCTGGGCGATGCGCTGGGACGCAACTACACGATCAAACCCGGTGTGAACGGCACGGTCACCCTGCAGACCACGCGGCCCTTGTCGGAAAAGGCGCTGCTGGAAACCTTCCAGACGGTGCTGGAAATCAACGGCGCGGCGCTGCAACCGGGCCCCGACATGATCACCATCGCGCCCGCGCGCGGCGCGGCGAAACGGATCACCCGGTCGAACAGCGCCGCGCAGCTGGGATCGCGCGTGGTCGCCGTCCCGCTGAGTTACATCGGCACCGCCGAAATGGTGCGCCTGCTTGAGCCGATCATCGGGGAGACCGTGGGCCTGCAACCCATCGCCAAGCGCAACATCCTGCTGATCTCGGGCGCGCGGGACGAAATCAACGCCGCCATCGACGCGGTCAACCTGTTCGATGTCGACGTGCTGAAGGGCAAGTCGGTCGGTATCTACCGCCTGAAGGCCGCCGAACCGGAAGCCGTGGTGGACGAGTTGAACCTGATCTTCGAGACCGGAGAAGGCGGGTCGTTGCAGAACGTCGTGTCGTTCATCCCGTCGAAACGGCTGGCGGCGGTGATCGTGGTGTCCTCGCGCTCGAAATACCTGATCGAGGCCGAACGCTGGATCCGCGACCTCGACAAGACCGCCGGCGGGACCAAGCGGCGCCCGACCGTCTATGCCCTGCAGCACCGCAGCGCCGAGAAACTGGCGCCGATCCTTGCCGAGATGATCGACGACGTGGTCGAGGACGACATCAACCCGACCGAGGGCCGGCCGAGGGTCGTGGCCGACGACACCAAGAACGCGATCATCGTCTGGGGCAACGATTCCGAACAGGATAACTTCTCGCGCCTGATACACACGCTCGACACCGTGCCCGTGCAGGTGCTGCTGGAAGCGACGATTGCCGAGGTGTCGCTGAACGACGAGTTGAATTTCGGCCTGCGCTGGTTCTTCGAGAACGGGGACCTGAAGGGCACCTTCTCGGACGCGAGCACTGGTGCCGTGGCATCGGCCTTCCCCGGTCTCAGCTTCCTGTTCCAGGGCTCGTCCTCGGCGGTGGCGCTGAACGCGCTGGCGTCGGTCACGGATGTGAACGTGGTGTCCTCGCCGTCGCTCCTGGTGCTCGACAACCAGGAGGCGGTCCTGCAGATCGGGGACGAGGTGCCCATCGCGACCCAGCAGGTGCGCGACACGACCGACCCGGCGGCGCCGGTCGTCAACACGATCTCGTTCCGCGATACGGGCATCATCCTGCGGGTGAAGCCGCGCGTGTCGCGCACAGGTCAGGTGATCCTTGATATCGAGCAGGAAGTGTCCAGCGTGTCGAACACGACGACCTCGGGGATCGACAGCCCGACCATCTCGCAACGGCGGATCGAAACCAACGTCGTGGTGACCGACGGGCAGACCATCGCGTTGGGCGGGCTGATCGAGGAATCGCGCAACCGGACCAATACCAAGGTGCCGGGCGCGGGCGACGTGCCGATCCTCGGCACCCTGTTCCGCAATCGGCGCGACACGGTGGGTCGGACCGAGCTTTTGGTCCTGATCACGCCGCGCGTTGTCAGGGACGGACATGAATCGCGACGGATCACCTCGGAACTGCGGTCGCGCATCACCGGGGCAAACGGGTTGATCCAGACAGGCATTGCAGTGGAGTCGACCGGCCACCGCATCATTGACTAGGCCGCGCCACGCGGGGCACGACAGGCGCAGGGGGAACGATGCCGCGATTTGCCTACAGCGCCTATGCGACCGACGGCTCGATCGAGACGGGCGAGGTGTCGGCGGCATCCGATGTCGCGGCGCTTGACCAGCTGGCCGCGCGCGGGCTGACGCCCGTTTCGCTGAAACAGGGCGGATCGGCGGTGCCGTGGTACCGGCGCGACATTTCCCTGACGGGCCGTCCACCGGCAGCGAAACCGCAGGTTCTGGCAGAGGCGTTCCGGGCGCTGTCCTCCCTGTTGCTGGTCAACTTCCCGCTGCCCCGCGCGCTGGATTTCGCGGCCCATTCGACGCCTGATCCCGCCATGCGCCGGGCGCTGGAACGGGTCGGGCAATCGGTGGCCGACGGGCAGAAGCTGGCCGACGCCATGGCCGAGGAAGGCACGACCTTTCCGGCGCGGCTTGTGACGATGGTCGGGATCGGGGAGGCCGCCAACACGCTGCCGCAGGTCACCGGACGCATCGCCGAGACCCTGACAGCCGAGGTCACGCAACGGCGCGAACTGCGCGCGGCGCTGGTCTACCCGGCGATCCTGATCGTGATGTCGGCGCTGGTTCTTGGCGTGCTCGTGTTCTTCCTCGCCCCGACGCTGGTGCCCGTCTTCGCCTCGTCCGGCACGCCGCCGCCCGCCGTGCTACGCGCCATGATCGGGCTGCGGGACGTGCTGAGCGATGACTGGCCGGTGATCCTTGCCGCGGTTGCGGGGGGTGGGCTGCTGCTGCGATGGCTGTGGCCGCGACTGCGCCACCGCGCCGCGCCGGTTCTGCTGCGCCTGCCGGTGATCGGGCCCTACCAGCGGCAGGTCAACACGCTGGAGGCGGCGCAGACGATGGCGCTGATGCTGGGCAGCGGCGCGACGCTGGTGCAGGCGCTGCGCACGGCGCACGACACCGCCACCCACCCGGCCTACCGCGCGTTGCTGGAGCAGGCGGAGACCACGATCACAGGGGGCGGCACCCTGTCATCCGTCCTGTCGGCCAGCCCCCTGATCGACCCGATGGCTGCCGCGCTGATCGAGGCGGGTGAGGAAACCGACCGGCTTGCCCCGGTTCTGGACCAGTTGAGCGACGAGTTGCGCGACCGCACCCGCCGCACGCTGGCGCAGGCGATCCGGCTGGTGACGCCGGTTCTGACGCTGGCGATCGGGCTGATCGTCGGCGCGGTCATCCTGTCGACCGTATCCGCGATCATGACGCTGAACGATGTCGCCCTCTGACCGGATCCGCCTGTCACGGTCCGCCGGCATCAGCCTGCTGGAGATGCTGGTCGTGCTGGGCATCCTCGGCGCGATCATGGCCATCGCGATCACCAACCTGCGCCCGCCGCCATCGCGCCTGACGCTCGAAGGACGGGCGGCGGACCTTCTGCGCGAGGCGGCGATCCTGCGCGGGACGGCGATTGAACTGGGGCAGACCATGTCGCTGCAGGTACCCGGCTGCGATGCGGCGGACCACGCGGTGCAGTTCTTCGCCGACGGAACGGCGCGCGGGGCGGATGCCTGCCTGATCGAAAGAGGGCGGGTCGTGAGACTGCGGGTGAAGCCGGTGCTGGGACGGCTCACCATCGTCGAGGACGCGGAATGACGCGGCGGCGGGCCGGATATTCGCTGTTCGAGGTGCTTCTGGCCTTCGCCATCATGGCGCTGGTCCTTGCCGCGCTTTTGCCGGGACAGGCGCGGTTGCTGAACCGCAACGAGGCCTCGGTGCGGAGCGGTCTGGCGATGGACCTCGCCCTGTCGCACCTCGCCCTTATGGGCGTGGCCGAGCCGCTGACCGTCGGGGAAACGCGCCAGCGCCACGGCGCGTGGACGGTCACGCGCGCGGTCGTGCCGCAAGGGCGCATCACCGGCACCGATACCGATCTTGTCGCGGTGACGGTCACCGTCGCCGACGCGCGCGGGCGGACCCTGGCCAGCCTCGGCGAAGTGCGGGTGGCCGGGCCATGACACCGCGCAGCGGCCTTGGGCTCTTTGAACTTCTCGTCGCCCTTGCCCTGCTAGCGATGATCGCGGCGGGGCTGGCCGGCAGCCTGACGCTCGCCATCGGGCTGTTCGACCGGACGAGCGTGACGCAGGATGACGCGATGCTGGCCACGCGGACCCGGTTGCGCGGTTGGCTGGCAACCGCGGCCCCGCCGACGCGGCTGGTCCCCTTTCCGGCGAGGTTCATCGGGGTCGAGGACGGGTTCAGCTTTGTCACCGTGTCTGACACGCCCTTTGCCCCCGATGCCACCGCGCTGCGCGTCGCCGTGCAGGTCACCGACGACACCTTGCGGCTGACAGCGACGGCGCTGGACGATACCGGCAACGTCATGGACACGTGGACGACGCTTGTACCCGTCACCATCCCGCTGAGCGTGAGCTATTTCGACGAGACGCGCGAGCCCGCCCGCTGGCGCGCGCGCTGGACGCGGCAGGCCGCGCTGCCCTCGCTGGTGCGGATCGCACCCGCCTCGCCACGCGATGCCGGGGAGGACTGGCCGGAATTCGTGGCGCGCACGGTCCTGAGGTAAACGGGGCGCCGCGCCGTGCGTCAGCGCAGTTCCAGCACCACGTCGGAAATCGCCCCGAAGGCAACGATGCCAAGCGCGCGCTCGGGCGCGCCGTCGATCACGGCCAGAACCCGGAAGGTCGTGTCGGTGGGTGGAGCGATCCACGCGCGGTCGAGCGATAGGGCAAGGTCCGCGCGCGTTCCTGATCGCCCCGCCAGCACTTCCAGAACCTCGATCGGGGCGGCGTCCGGATCGATGCCTTGCCGGCCCGACACAACGGTTGCGACCCTGCTGACAACCGCCATGGCCTCGTCCGAGGCGCCGACGATGCGCCGGAAATCCGCCACGCGCTGCAGCCTTGTCATGGGTTCTCGCGCGGCAGCAAAGGCCGCGACCCGGTCGACCGGTAAATCCGATGCCTCAGCCAACCGGCGCAGCATGTCGGCAGGTGCCGTGTTCAGGTCGATCAGCCCCGCAACGTCCCTTAGGTACAGCGTGACCCGCGCGTCACCCCATTGCAGGTCGAGCGGCTGATCGAAGGGGACCTTCCCCGGCCCGGTCCCAAAGGTCTTGAGCGCGATGTCGACAAGCGATTGCGTCCGGTGCGCGTACCGGGCGAGCGTCAGGTCCGCGAAGGCCAGCCGCTGACCTGCCACAAGCCGCGCACTTGCCACCGCGAACAGGAGCGTGATGATGGCCAGCATCGACAGCACGACCACGAGGGCAAAGCCCGAGCGGCGGGACGGACGGGGCGAAGACGCGCGCATGACGCAAGGCTATCAACCGCGGGAGGGGATGCAAGCGATGCGGCTGGCGGTGCTGCCGGTGGCGCATGCCGCCATCTATGCCGCGCTTTGGTGGACGAGCCCCCTTCCACCGCCATCCCTTGTCGCGCTGGCCGTGGCGGGGGTGCTGATCTGGATCAGTTGCATCGACATCCAGCGGTTCGAGATCCCCGATACCGGCGCGGTCGCGCTGGCGGTTCTGGCGGCGTTGGCATTGCCTTGGGCGGACCGGGTGGCTTTGGCTTCCCATCTGATTGCCGCTGCCGTCTGGCCGCTCTTGTTCCTTGCCGTCGCAACAGGTTTCCGGTGGCTGAAAGGGTATGACGGCCTCGGCCTTGGCGACGTGAAACTGATGATCGGGATCGGCCTGCTGTGCGGGCTGGGCGGGACGGTCTTTGTCGTGCTGTTCGCCGCGCTTGCCGCGATCCTGTTCCTGCTGGTCGCGTCTCTCAAAGGGTCCGGCACGTCGATGCGCCCGGACAATTCCGCAGTTGCATTTGGACCTTTCCTTTGTCTTTCTGCATGGGGCATCTGGGTTTGGGGAACGTTCGAATGATCAGGCCAAGAGGCGACCGGACAGGGCCGCGCAGCGGGATCACGATCCTCGAAGTGCTGATCGTTCTGGCCGTGATCGCGATGATCGCCGCCGTGGTGGGACCGCGCCTGATCGGCTATCTCGGCCGCGCCAAGAGCGAAACCGCCCAGCTTCAGATCCAGCAGATCGGCAACGCGTTGCAGCTCTTCTACATCGACACCGGCCGTTATCCGACCAATGCCGAGGGGCTGGCGGTGCTGATGACCGCGCCTGCCGGGGACGTGACGTGGTCGGGGCCCTACCTCGACAGTGCCGAGGCGCTGAGCGATCCCTGGGGACGTGCCTATGTCTATGCCGAACCGTCCGATGACGGGTCACCGGGCATCACGTCGCTTGGGCGTGATGGCGTGCGCGGTGGAACCGGCGAAGACCGCGACCTGTCGCTCAACTGACCGCCTGCCTCATCCCGTCGCGGGCAGGCAGGCGGTCGCCCGGTCGACATATGGCGACAGAACCCCGTCATCGGCGATGCGCCGTGCAAGGGGCGTCGCCATCGGCGTGCTGCGCATGGCGGACAGCATCGCGCCCACCGAGGCATCCGCCGCCGTCATGCGCGACCCGAACAGGAAGGGCTGGCCGTCCAGCATCCGCGCCAGCGCCACCAGATCGGCATCCACCCGCGCCAGCCGGTCCTCGGCAGAGAACCTGCCAAGGCCTTGCACATTCAACCCCTTCAGGATGTCGCGGCGCAGACCGCCCGCGACGAGATGCCGGACGACCGGCGGGATGGATCCGAAGTAGGTGTCGCGGATGGTCGGCCAGACATCGTCGTTGCCCCAGCGATCGAGCATCAGGATGAAATACATGTGCTCTTCCGCCATGCGGATGACGGCGCGCGATGCGGCCTTGTCGCGCGGGCTAAGGCCGGGATCGAACTCCGCGCCCTGCGCTTCCAGCCATGCGCGGATGTTGTCACTGTCCGCGATCACCTCCGGCCCCGCACGCAGGACGGGCAGTTTCCCGTACCGCGTCTTGCGCGGGTCGCTCACGTCCTCGCGCTGCCACGGCTGGCCCGACATCTGCAGGAGCAGCGCCGCCTTGACGCAAAAGGGGCTGGGGCTGAATTCGCCAAGGGCGGCGGGGTAGGTCAGAAGCTTGAGCATGAGGCGGGCCGGGGCTGTTTTCAGGTGTCGTGACCGTAAGCGTAGGTCATGACAGATTTTGTCAGCAATCCATGGTATCCCTGACCCATGTCCAGAACCGCACGCCTTTTCCACCTGATGCAGACGATGCGCGGCATGGCGCCGCCCGTGACGGCCGAAGCCCTGTCAGATGCCCTGTCCGTCTCCCCGCGCACGATCTATCGCGACGTGGACACGTTGCGCAGTCTTGGCGCGGTGATCGACGGGGCGGCGGGATACGGGTTCACGCTGGTCGAAGACAACGCGATCCCGCCGCAATCCTTCTCCGACGACGAGCTTGAGGCGCTGGTTCTGGGCCTGCGCGAGGTAGAGGTGACGGCGGAGCCCGTCCTCGCCGCCGCCGCTGCCGGCGCGCTTGCCAAGCTGCAGGCTCGGTTGCCCGACCGGCAGGCGCACAGGCTGAAACACGCCGTCCTGCATGCGCGCCGGTTCAGCCCGATCCCCGAACCCAAGGTCGACACCGCCGCCCTGCGGCAGGCCACGTGGGACGAACGGCGCGTGCGGTTCGCCTATACAGACAAGGAAGGCGCCGAAACCGTGCGCGAGGTCGACCCGCTGGGCATCGTGCATTTCGACGCATCGCACTGCCTGATCGCGTGGTGCCACCTGCGCAAAGACTACCGCGTGTTCCGGCTGGACCGACTGCGCGAGTTGCAGATCACCGATACCAGTTTCCGGCCCAACCGCGTGCCGATGCTGCGCACCTACATGGAGGCGCTGGCGGCGCATTGCTGACGGGGCGGGTCCATGGGCCCGGCCCTTTCGAACCGCCGGATCGCGCGGTAGGGTCGGCGTACAAGGCGGGAACAGGGCCGCCGGGTGGTGGAGCAGCGACATGCGGTGGATGCGGGCAGTATCAGCGATCGTTCTGGCGGGCGTCGGATCGGCGGGCATGGCCGCGCCCGATGGATCGGTGCGCCCGAAGACCCGCGATGGCGGGATCACGCTCGCGGCCCTCGCCACCGCGCCCAACGCCTCCTTGCGCCCGGTTCTGCGCCCGGCGCCCGCTGAGACACGGGTCAGCACGACCCACGATGCCGGGCTACGCCAGTGGGTCGCGGCGTTCCGGTCGCGGGCTCTGGCCGAGGGCATTTCGGCACGGGTCTATGACAACGCTATGGCGAGCGTGCGGTATGTAGCCGACGTGGTGCGCCGCGACCGCAACCAGTCGGAATTCACCAAGACGATCTGGGATTACCTCGACACCGCCGTTTCGGACCACCGCATTCGCAACGGCAAGGCCGCGCTGAAAAAGCATCGCGCGCTTCTGGACCGGGTCGAAAAGCGGTTCGGCGTGGACCGCGAGATCGTCGTGGCGATCTGGGGGCTGGAATCGGCCTATGGCGCGGTGCGCGGCAAGACGGACGTGATGTCGGCCATGGCGACGCTGGCCTATGACGCGCGCCGCGCCGCGTTTTTCGAGGCGCAGGTTCTTGCCGCGCTGAAGATCCTGCAGGACGGCCACACGACGCCGGCGCGGCTGAAGGGGTCGTGGGCGGGCGCGATGGGGCATACTCAGTTCATGCCGACTTCGTGGCGCGATCACGCGGTCGATTTCAACGGGGACGGTCGGCGCGACATCTGGGGCGATGACCCGACCGACGCGCTGGCGTCGACCGCGGCGTATCTCAAGGCCAATGGATGGCGAACCGGCCAGCCATGGGGCGTCGAGGTCCGGGTGCCCGACGGTTTCGACTATGCGAGCGCGCGGCGGGAGAACACCAGGATGCCCAGCGCCTGGGCGCGGCTGGGTGTGGTGGCGATGGACGGGCGCGCGGTGCCGGATCACGGGCGCGCATCGGTCCTGCTGCCCGCCGGGCATCAGGGCGCCGCGTTCCTCGTCTTCGACAATTTCGAGGTGCTGGAAAGCTACAACACCGCCGACGCCTACGTGATCGGTGTCGGGCACCTGGCCGACCGGATCACGGGCGGTGGGCCCATCCGGGGCGACTGGCCCCGGCAGGATCGCGCGCTGACCTATGACGAGCGGATCGAGTTGCAGACCCGACTGACCGCCGCCGGGTTCGACACCCGCAAGATCGACGCGCGCATCGGGCCGCTGACCATCGCGGCGGTCCGCGCGTATCAGCAATCCAAGGGCTGGGTACCGGACGGATACGCCTCGCTTAACGTGCTGAAGTCGTTGAGGTAGCCAACCCCGTTCAAAGCCATGGCGCCAGTGCGTCATCCGTGATCCGCCTGAGGCGGGCGCGCTTTGCATCGTCGCCCACGTCCGGATGATGCGGACGGGGTTCGTCTTCGGCGAACAGCACACCGGTGACGTCCTTGAATTTCGACGACGCTACAAGGCGTACGATACGATCGGCCCCCACCTCGGGTGGGGACGCCATGATGCGCATCACGCCCAACATCACCTTTTCCGCACCCGTCAGATTACGCAAAAGGTTCGAGCGGATGTACCCCGGATGTTGCAGGTTCACCGTCACGCCCCGACCCTTCAACTCCTGCGCAAGGTCGAACGAGAACATTTCGAGCGCCAGCTTTGATGCCGCGTAACTCTCGGTCAGGCCCAGGTCCGGTTCACGCTCCATCTCGTCGAGATCAAGGCCGTCCAGATAGGATGTGTCAGTGGACAGATTGACGATCCGCGCGGGGGCCGATGAGACAACCCGATCAAGCAGGAGACGGGTCAGGAGAACCGGCGCGAGGTAGTTGACGGACCAGTTCATGGCGAAACCGTCTCGGGCTGGCTTCGTGCTCATGGCATTGACCCCGGCACAGTTCACCAGCGCGTCGATACGCGGGACAGAGGCGCGGATTCTTTGCGCACATTCCTTGACGCTTTGCATCGTCGCGAGGTCGCATTGTTCGAACTGCGCAGTCCCGCTCCCGCCGGATGCATCAAGTTCTTTAAGGATCACGGATCCCTTTGCCGGATCGCGCCCGAGGATCACAAGGTTCGCACCCATGGCATGCAGCATGTCGACGGCAACCCGTCCCATGCCATCGGTCCCGCCGGTGAACACGATGGTCTTACCGGACAGGTCACGATCTGCCACGGGCACCGCGTGTCGGGGATCGGGTGCGCGGTGCTGCGGCGTGAAGAGTTTCAGGGCGATGCGGGTCTTCTTGCTCAAGAGCGGCACTGGCAGTGGTCCTTCGGCAGACAGGCGGAACGCATGTCATTTTGACATTTATTGTTTGAATGTAAAGTTGACGATCTTTGTCCATTTGTCAAAATGGCGTCCATGAGCAGTTCCGAGAAAGAGATCCTCGACGCGGCGTTGCAGATGTTTTCCCGTTATGGCGTCAGACGCACCAGCATGGGCGATCTCGCGAAGACGGCGGGGATCAGCCGCCAGACGCTTTACAACGCGTTCCGAAACAAGGACGACATCCTGCGCGCCCTGATCCGCGCTTTCACCGACGATGCCATCCGCGGGATCGAGGCAGAGATCGGGACTGTGAAAAACCTCGGCGATGCCCTTGATATCGTCTTTGACAAGATGGTTCTGGCGGGATTCGACCTTGTGCTGGACACGCCGAATGCGCAGGACTTGGTCGATGGCTTCAATGCGTCAGGGCAGGAAGAAATGACCCGCGCCGCTGAGCGGTTCCGCGACGTGATCGAACGCATACTGATCCCTCACGAGGCCGCTTTGAAGGAAGCGGGCCTGACACCGGTGGCCTTGTCGGATTTCATCCAGCGGTCCGCCAAGGCGGCAAGTAACACGGCGCGGGATCGTGAACATCTTGCAAGGCAGCTGGAAACGCTGAAACGGTTGTGCCTTGCGACGGTAGATGCGTGAGCGTTCAGTCGCCCAGCTTGGCGTGAACCTCGTCGAGGTCGATCTCGCCGATGGGCATCTTGTTGCCCGGATTCTCGAAGTCGTATTTGAACAGGTCGAAATCGCGGTGGTAGATTTCGTACACGAGGTGCATCGACAGGTCGTCGAAGTAATCCTCCACCGGGTGGGCGCGCTTGGGTCCGTGCCCCTCGCTTTCGTTGAAGCGCGGGATCTTGGCGAGGTCGACGGGATGGGCAACCTCGATCCGGTCGAGGACCTGCTGCATGCCGTCGTTGAACGCCTCGGTCCAGAATATCTTGTCGTACTTGCCGCCGTTCACGATGAAGGTCGAGATATGGCCCGACATCGCGGACCAGTGGATGTCCGGCTCCATCGGGCGCTTCCAGCGGATGGTGTCGCGCGCGAACAGCAGGAAGCGGCGGAACGACTTGATCTGGTCGAATTCGGCCTTGCCGTCGGGGCCGCCCACCTCGATCCCGTATTTCTGGATCAAGAGCGGGACAAGGTTGCCGCGATACCGTTTGCCGTTGCGCTGGATGCCGCAGATCTTGTCGAAGAACGACGACAGGATGCGGGTGTAGGGGTTGCGGACGCAGGTGAAGGCATAGCTTGAATGCGTTTTCACGTTGGCGCTGATGACCGGCTGGCTGACGTCCAGCGACCACTTGTGCAGGCCGTCCTTGGCGTCGTGAATGTCCCCGTCGAAGAAGCGCCCGTGATCGGAATAGAACATGATCTGGCCGATGGTCGAACAGGCGCATTTGGGTACCACGCGGTACACCACGCTCTCGCTCTCGGTCATCCAGGTGCCTGGAAAGCCCATGCCTGCCATCCTCCTCGGCGCAAAACCCCGCGCCACCAAGCATCCGATTGCGTCACAATTGTGGTTCGCTTGTGAACGACTTTATTTTCGGGTGAATGCCTGTTTATTCAGTCTGCATTCACGACTATCAAAGTAAACAATACAGGTAAACACGCGCTTTCGGTTCTCAAATGGCAAAAATTGCCTTCATCCTGCTGTGTCACAAAGACCCAGAGGCCATCATCAAGCAGGCGCAGCGGCTGACCGCGGCGGGCGATTACATGTCCATCCATTTCGACGCGCGCGCGGCGCCGTCGGCCTATGCCCGGATCCGCAAGGCGCTCGCCGACAACGACAACGTCACCTTCGCGCGCAAACGGATCCGTTGCGGGTGGGGGGAATGGTCGCTGGTGCAGGCGACGCTCAACGCGATCGAGGCGGCGGCGGACGCCTTTCCGCGCGCCACCCATTTCTACATGCTGTCGGGTGACTGCATGCCGATCAAGTCGGCGGAGTATATCCACGACTTCCTCGGCAACCACGACCGCGACTTCATCGAAAGCTTCGACTATTTCGAAAGCGACTGGATCAAGACCGGCTGGCGCGAGGAGCGGCTGATCTATCGCCACTTCTTCAACGAACGCGAACAGAAGAAGCTGTTCTATGCGTCGTACAACCTTCAGAAGCGGTTCAACCTGACCCGCAAAGTGCCCGAGGACATCCAGGTGATGATCGGGTCGCAATGGTGGTGTCTGCGGCGGCGCACGATCGAGTGGATCCTCGATTTCGTCAAACGCCGCCGTGACGTGATCCGGTTCTTCCGCACGACGTGGATCCCGGACGAGACGTTCTTCCAGACCGTCGTGCGCCACCTCGTGCCGGGGCACGAGATCGAAAGCCGCACGCTGACCTTCCTTTTGTTTTCGGATTACGGGATGCCGGTGACGTTCTACAACGATCACTACGACCTGCTGCTGAGCCAGGACTACCTGTTCGCGCGCAAGATCAGCCCCGAGGCGAAGGAACTGAAACGGCGGCTCGGGGTGCTGTATTCCTCGGAAGGAACGGAGTTCCAGATCTCGAACGAGGGGGCGAGCCTTTACAAGTTCCTGTCCGGGCGCGGGCGCATCGGCCGGCGGTTCACGATGCGGTTCTGGGAGAGCGAGGCGAGCCTCGGCCACGAACGTGAGTTGCTGATCGTCGTGTGCAAGAAGTGGCACGTGGCCAAGCGGTTGCTGGAGCGGATCCGGCAGGTCACGAACGTACCGTGCGTGGAATACCTGTTCAGCGAGGCCGATACCGACCTGCCGGACCTCGGCGGTATCCAGGCCACGATGAACAAGCGCCACCGTCACCGGCGCGCGCTGATGCGGATGCTGTTCGAGTATTACGACACCGACCGGATGATCATCTGCCTCGATCCCGCGAACCTCGACCTGATGCAGGATTTCTGCGGCGACCGGGCCTCGACCAAGCTGCTGGAGATCGAGTGCCACTTCTCGGACGAATACCTGATCGGCCACGCCCAGCGCGTCGGACTGGCCGGCAAACGTACCCCGCGCGAGACGATCGACCGGCTGATGCCGACCATCCGGCACGACCTGGTGTTCGAAAGCGACCGCATCCGCGAGGCCGACTTTCCCGGCCACCTGCGCATCCGCGAAAGCAATCCGGTCGACCTGAATGTCGATCCGCTGATGGAGTTCCTGTCGATCTCCCGTGACCAGGCGCATCACATCGCCAGCGCCGACCACCTGTTCACCGATTGAGGATCACGCCGATGCACGACTATGACGATCAGAACATCTTTGCGAAGATCCTGCGGGGGGAGATCCCGAACGACACGGTTCTGGAGACAGAGCACAGCCTTGCCTTCCGGGATATCCAGCCTCAGGCTCCGGTGCACGTGCTGGTGATCCCGAAGGGGCCTTACGTAGATTACGATCATTTCGCGAGTGCGGCGTCGGATGCCGAGATCGTCGATTTCACCCGCGCCGTGGGCGAGGTGTGCCGGCAGGAAGGCGTGCAGGAAGACGGCTTCCGCCTGATTTCCAACGCCGGGCCGCACGGCGTGCAGGAAGTGCCGCATCTGCATGTGCATGTCGTCGGCGGTCGTCGCCTTGGCCGGATGCTGCAGCCTTCCTGACCGGGGGTCGGCTGACGAGCAGCCGACCTACAATTACCGTGCACGATTGAATGTAGGTCGTGGTGATTTCACCCGACCTGCCGATTGACGGCGGCGGAACATTCGCCAATAACCGGCGCACTGCCAGAGGATGCCTGACCATGTCGACCGACGCGCCTGAAACCCGGATCGTGGATGCCTATCGCGTGGCCTGTGATGGCGGCGAGGGCGCGCTGGGCCATCCCCGCGTGTGGCTGCAGATCCCGCAGACGGTGGGCTGGGTCGAGTGCCCCTATTGCGACGCGAAGCTCGTACATCGCGATTTCGAGGGCAAGGTCTGACGAATCGGCCCGATTTGCGGGCTGAAGCCGCAGGAGCCTCCGGCGGACATAATTAGCAAAGAGAAGAAGGGGACAGGGCGAGTGTGCCGTGCCCCCGTGGTGTGTCAGCTGGCGTCGCGGCGTTCGCGCAGGGCGTCGGCGATGCGGCGGGGTTCGGGGTTGCCGCCGGGCTTGGCGGGCCAGCCTTCGCGTTGCCGCGACCGGTCGCCATCGTGTTCGTCGGTCTGGTCGTGGAACAGGACCACGCGCGTGGGGTAGGGCATGTCGATCCCGGCCTTGTCGAGCGCCTGGTAGACCTGCTGGATCACGCGCCCGTAGATATGCACCACGTCGGCGCGTTCGGGAGCCGTCCACCAACGCAGGCGGATGGTGTTGCCGTCCATCGCCATGTCCCACGGGATGGTTTCGGGGGCGGGATCGGAGAGGACGCCTTTGACGCTGGCGCAGGTCTCTTCCATGATCCTGCGGGCTTCGTCCCAGTCGTCGTTGCACCCGATCATGATGTCGTACTGGCTGCGGCGTTTTTCGAAGGCGGTGTTGACCACGACGGCATCGGTGTAGATGTCGGCGTTGGGGATCACCACGCGGCGGCCATCGTAGGTCTTGATCAGCGTGGCGCGGGTTTCGATCTTTTCGACGGTGCCTTCGTGGCCGCCGGACACGATCTGGTCCCCCACCTCGAACGGTTGGCGCAGGAGGATCAGGATGCCTGCGAGCATGTTCTGCAGGATATCCTTGAACGCGAAGCCGATGGCGACGGAGCCGATCCCGAGGCTGGCGAAGAGGTCGGCGGGGGTGACCGAGGGTGCGACGATGGTCACCGCGAGCATCACGCCGATGATCGTGATCGTCCAGCGCACGAGGCTGCCGCCCACGTCGCCGAGGTTGCCCCGGTCACGATTCTTCGCGCTGCGGCGAATCAGGCCTCCGACGATGCGGCCGAGGATCCAGAACAGGACCAGCACCACCAGCGCCAGCCCGATATTCGGCAGGAGCCGGAAGAACCCGTCGATCCATGCATCGAGTTTTTCAAAAATGTTGCCGACATCGGCATCGACCTGGTCCAGTCCGGTTTCGTTTTCCATTGGGTCCTCGGCAGTCGTTTCGTGCCAGCGCAACGGCCAAGGGGCGACCGGGGTTCCCGATCGGGCGGTGCCTCTGGCATGGCCCGCGCAACCGTGGCACACAGAGCCGGTCCAGAACGGAGGCGGGAATGGGTTTCGGCAAAGGTCATCATCTGCACCTGATCGACGGGTCGGCCTTCATCTTTCGCGCCTACCACGCGCTGCCGCCCCTGACGCGGAAGTCGGACGGTTTGCCCATCGGTGCGGTCAGCGGGTTCTGCAACATGCTGCATCGCTATGTCGAAGCGAACACCGGTGCGGATGCCCCGACCCACGTGGCGGTCATTTTCGACAAGGGCAGCCACACGTTCCGCAACGACATGTACGACCAGTACAAGGCCAACCGCGAAGAGATGCCCGAGGATCTGCGGCCGCAGATCCCGCTGACGCGGCGGGCGACCGAGGCGTTCAACATCGCCTGCAAGGAGTTGGAAGGGTACGAGGCCGACGACATCATCGCCACGCTGGCCGTGCAGGCCCGCGAGGCCGGGGGGCGGGTGACGATCATTTCTTCCGACAAGGACCTGATGCAGCTGGTCGGCGGCGGGGTCGAGATGCTGGATGCGATGAAGAACACCCGCATCGACCGCGAAGGCGTGTTCGAGAAATTCGGCGTCTACCCCGAGCACGTCGTGGACGTGCAGGCGTTGGCGGGCGACAGCGTCGACAATGTGCCCGGCGCGCCGGGGATCGGGATCAAGACGGCGGCGCTTTTGATCAACGAATACGGCTCGCTCGAAGAGCTTCTGGACCGCGCCGAAGAGATCAAGCAGCCCAAGCGCCGCCAGACGTTGATCGACCATCGCGAACAGATCGAGTTGTCGAAGAAGCTGGTGACGCTGGACGACAAGACGCCCATCGACTTTACGCTGGATGATCTGGAAGTGAAGGAGCCCGACCCCGAAGTCCTGATGCCTTTCCTGACAGAGATGGAGTTCCGCACGCTGACCAAGCGCCTTGCGGACCAGCTGGGTGTCGAGGCACCTGTGATCGAGGCGACCGTGCAGGCCCCCGGCGATGCACCGGAAGAGCCCGAGACGGTGCCGTTCGACAAGGCCACCTACACGCGGGTCGGTGACCGCGACGCGCTGCAGGGCTGGATCGAGAAGATCAACGAGCGCGGCTATGTCGCCGTCGATACCGAGACCACCGGGCTGAACGAGATGATCGCCGATCTGGTCGGCATCTCGCTGTGTGTCGAGGCGGGGGAGGCTTGCTACATCCCCCTGACTCACCGCGCCGAAAGCGGCGAGGGGCTGTTCGGGTCGGACGAGTTGGCCGAGGGGCAGATGCCGCTGGACGAGGCCATCGCGCTGCTCAAACCGGTGCTTGAGGACCCGGCGGTTCTCAAGATCGGGCAGAACATGAAATACGACGCCAAGATCTTTGCCCGGTATGGTATCGACGTGGCGCCGATCGATGACACGATGCTGATCAGCTATGCCCAGCACGCGGGCCTGCACAATCACTCGATGGACAGCCTGAGCGAACGCTACCTCGGCCACACGCCGATCCCGATCAAACCGCTGCTCGGGTCGGGCAAATCGGCGATCACCTTCGACAAGGTCAAGATCGAGGATGCGGTCGCCTATGCCGCCGAGGATGCGGACATCACCCTGCGCCTGTGGCAGACGCTGAAACCGCGCCTGCACGTGGCGGGAACGACCAAGGTGTACGAGCGGATGGAGCGTCCCCTGGTCCCGGTGCTGGCGCAGATGGAGCGGCACGGGATCAAGGTAGACCGCGATACGCTCAGCCGCATGTCCAACGCCTTTGCCCAGAAGATGGCGGGGCTGGAGGCGGAGATTCACGAACTGGCGGGCGAGACCTTCAACGTTGGCTCACCCAAGCAGTTGGGCGAGATCCTGTTCGACAAGATGGGGCTGGAAGGCGGCAAGAAAGGCAAGACCGGGGCTTATGCCACCGGCGCCGACGTGCTCGAAGACCTTGCCACCACCCACGACCTGCCCGCACGGGTGCTGGACTGGCGGCAGCTGTCGAAACTGAAATCGACCTACACCGACAGCCTGCAGGAACACATCAACCCCGATACGGGGCGCGTGCACACGTCCTACTCGATTGCCGGGGCGAACACCGGGCGGCTGGCCTCCACCGATCCGAACCTGCAGAATATCCCCGTACGGACCGAGGAAGGCCGCCGCATCCGCGAGGCGTTCGTGGCCGAGCCGGGGAACGTGCTTGTCTCTCTCGACTACAGCCAGATCGAACTGCGCATCCTCGCCCATATCGCGGGAATCGACGCGCTGAAGGAGGCGTTCCGCGACGGGCAGGACATTCACGCCGCCACCGCGTCCGAGATGTTCAACGTGCCCTTGGACGAGATGACGCCCGACGTGCGGCGGCAGGCCAAGGCGATCAACTTCGGCGTGATCTACGGCATCAGCGGGTTCGGCCTTGCGCGGAACCTGCGCATCCCGCGGGCCGAGGCGCAGGGCTTCATCGACCGGTATTTCGAACGCTTTCCCGGCATCCGCGACTACATGGACGCGACCAAGTCCTTCGCCAAGGAACACCTCTACGTCGAAACCCTGTTCGGCCGGAAGATCCACACGCCCGAGATCGGGGCGAAAGGCCCCCGTGCCGGGTTCGCCCAGCGCGCGGCGATCAACGCGCCCATCCAGGGCACCGCCGCCGACATCATCCGCCGCGCGATGATCCGGATGCCCGACGCGATCGAGGGCAAACCCGCGAAGATGCTGCTGCAGGTCCACGACGAATTGCTGTTCGAAGTGGCCGAAGATGGCGTGGACGACCTGATCGCCACGGCGCGCGAGGTGATGGAGGGCGCCGCCGACCCGGCGGTGAAGCTCGACGTGCCGCTGATCGTCGATGCAGGCCGGGGTGCCAACTGGGCCGAGGCGCATTGACCCGGTGTATTGAGTGACCGCGGCCCCCGACGCCCCGAGGGTCGAGGTGCGGTCCCGCACCGACCTGCGCGACTGGCTTGGGGCAAACCATGCGACCGCGCCGTCGGTCTGGCTTGTTACCTACAAGAAACACACGCCGCATTACCTCGGCTATGACGAGTTGATCAGCGAATTGCTGTGCTGGGGCTGGATCGACAGCCAAACGCGCAAGGTGGACGAGGATCGCACAAGCGTTCTGATCGCACCCCGAAATCCGGAATCCGCGTGGTCGGCCATCAACAAGCGCAAGGTCGAGGAAGAGCGCACAGCGGGTCGCATGACCCAGGCGGGCGAGGCACTGGTCGCCGCCGCGCAAGCCAACGGGATGTGGTCGTTTCTCGACGATGTCGAGGCGCTGATCGTGCCGGACGACCTTGCCGCCGCCATGTCGGACCACCGGGAGGGGTGGGAGGCCTATCCACGCTCGGTCAAGCGCGGCGCGCTGGAATGGCTGAAAACCGCGAAAACCCGACCGACCCGTGACAAGCGTATCGCCGATATCGCGGGCTCGCTTGCTGAGGGGCTGCGCCCCTCCCCCTTCCGCCGATGAGATTACCGGTGTAGGTCGGCTGCTCAGCAGCCGACCTACCTTGTTTCGCCCATGATCGTCCTTTTCAACAAACCCATGAACGTGCTGTGCCAGTTCACCGATGGCGAGGGGCGGCAGACACTGAAGGACTTCGTGGATGTGCCGAACGTCTATCCCGCCGGGCGGCTGGACCGCGACAGCGAGGGGCTTGTGGTCCTGACCGACGATGGCCGCTTGCAGGCGCGCATTTCCTCGCCCCGGTTCAAGAAGCCCAAGACCTACCTCGTGCAGGTCGAAGGCGCGCCGAGCGATGTCGACCTTGCGCCGCTTCGGTCCGGCGTCACGCTCAAGGACGGGAAAACGCGGCCTGCCAGGGCACGCGTTATCGACCCACCGGATGTCTGGCCCCGCGTCCCGCCTGTGCGAGAGCGCAAGTCGGTGCCGGATACGTGGATCGAACTGACGTTGACCGAGGGGCGCAACCGGCAAGTGCGCCGCATGACCGCCGCCATCGGTTTCCCCACGTTGCGGCTGATCCGCTGGTCGGTCGGGGATTGGTCGCTGGACGGGTTGGCGCCGGGCGCGTGGCGGAAGGTGTAGAGCCGCGCGATTGCCGGGCCGCGGTACGTCGATCCGACGGGTCTGCTAATTGCTTTATTTCAACCAAATCCGCGCGACAATGAAGCGACGCGCCAAACCCCAACAAATCGACGTGCCGTGGGGGCGGCCCGTCGATGGCGCGGCGGCCTGCGGCCTTGATTCCGCGCCGTCCTGCTCCGTCGTCAGAAATTCTCCACCCACGGGCGCACCGCGATCTCGTGCGACCATGCAGAGCGGTGCTGCCGCACCAACGCCAGATAGGTCTGCGCAATCGCATCCGGTTCCAGCATGGCGTCGGGCGTCTGCGGGATGCGTTCCGGCCGGTCAGGATTGCGGATGCCGCCGTCGACGTTGATCCACGCGACGTGCACGCCCTGCGGATGCAATTCCCGCGACATGGATTGCGCCAGCCCGCGCTGCGCGAACTTGCCCATGGCGAATGACGCGGACTTGGCGAACCCCTTCACCCCGGCACTGGCTCCGGTGAACAGGATCGTGCCCTTCACGTCGCCGTCCTGCGCCAGCATCCGCCGCGCCGCCGCCTGACCCAGCGCGAAGGACCCGAACGCCGTGATCTCGACCGCGCGCTTCACCTCATCCGGGTCAAGGTCGATCAAGGGACCCCGCGACCGCGCCGACGGGTTGTAGATCGCCACGCTCAACCTGCCCGGCAAGCCGTCCACAAGCGCGCGCGTTGCCGCCGCGTCGGACCCATCCAACGCGTGCACGCTGGCCCCGGTCTCTGCCGCCAGCGCGTCCAGCTTGTCGATATTCCGCGCCGCCAGCGCGATGTCGTATCCTTCGGCTGCGAACAACCGGGCGCAGGACGCGGACAGCCCGCTTCCCGCCCCGACGATCAGGCAGGTGCCGGTCATGGCAGGTCCTCTGACGGGATGATCGGGAAGAAGGAGCCACCCGACCACAGGCCGAACCACCCGTCATGATGGGTCCCGATCTCCACCAGCCGGTAGAACGACTTGCGGTCGATCAGCGCCTCAAGATTGGCCCGCACCAGCACATAGGGTGACGGCTCCCCGGTTTCGGCATCCCGCTCAACCCGGATCGGCGCGGACGGGCCGGCGGTGACGGTGTCGCCCACGTTCGTCTCGAACGTCAGGACCTGGTCTTCTCCTTCACCCGATACCTCGAAATCCACCGCGACAAACGGCGCGTCGTCGACGGTGATCCCCACCTTCTCGACCGGGGTGACAAGGAAATACGCGTCGCCATCCTTGCGCAGGATGGTGGAGAACAAGCGCACGAGTTCTGGCCGCCCGATCGGCGTGCCTAGGTAGAACCACGTCCCGTCCCGCGCAATGCGCATGTCGAGATCGCCGCAAAACGGCGGGTTCCACAGGTGTACCGGCGGCAATCCGCCTTTCGTTGCGGCACGGGCCGACGCGGCGATGCTTTGTGCGTCAGGCTTCACGGCTTTTTGTGCGGTCATCTTTTGCCATCCCCGTTGGGCGCGTTACACTCTCCCCCACGAATATAACCCGAAAGGACGCGCGCGCCATGACGGACCCCACCCAAATGGTTGGTGACATCGAAGCCCTGGGCGAGAAGTTGACGGCGGCCAAGGCCTCCATCGCCGCAAGGTTCATCGGGCAGGAGCAGGTCGTGGACCTGTCGCTCACCGCCCTGATCTGCGGCGGCCATGCCCTGCTGATCGGCCTGCCCGGCCTTGGAAAGACCCTGCTGGTCGACACGCTGGGCACCGTGATGGGGCTGAACACCAACCGCGTGCAATTCACGCCCGACCTGATGCCGGCCGACATCCTTGGATCGGAAGTGCTGGACCAGGGCGAGGACGGGTCGCGCAGCTTCCGCTTCGTGCCGGGCCCGGTCTTTTGCCAGCTCCTGATGGCGGACGAGATCAACCGCGCCTCCCCCCGGACGCAATCGGCGCTCCTGCAGGCGATGCAGGAAAAACAGGTGTCTGTCGCCGGTGTCGACCGCCCGCTGGACGCGCCGTTCCACGTGCTCGCCACGCAGAACCCGATCGAACAGGAAGGCACCTACCCGCTGCCCGAGGCGCAGCTTGACCGGTTCCTCGTGCAGATCGACGTCGCTTATCCCGACCGCGAGACCGAGCGCGACATCCTGCTGGCCACCACCGGTGCGGAAAGCGGCACCTCGACCGAGGTCTTTTCCGCGGCCGACCTGATCGACGCGCAGGACCTGCTGCGCCGGATGCCGGTGGGCGACAGCGTGGTCGACCAGATCCTCGACCTTGTCCGCCGCTTGCGGCCCGATGATCCCAGCGCGCCCGACGTGGTGCGCAACACCGTGGCATGGGGCCCCGGCCCGCGCGCCGCACAGGCGCTGATGCTGACGGTGCGCGCCCGCGCGTTGCTGGACGGTCGCCTTGCGCCCTCGGCAGAGGATGTCGTGGCGATGGCGCTGCCCGTGTTGCAACACCGGATGGGGTTGAGCTTCTCGGCCCGCGCCCGAGGCGAAAGCCTGCCCGACCTGATCCGCGCCCAGACCGAGGACGCGGTGAGCGTCGCGGCGTGACCCAGACCGCCCCCTCCCTGCGGCTTGAAGCTGAAGAGGCCGCCGCCCGGCTGCCCGACCTTCTTGCGCATGCCGATCACCTCGCCTCTACCGTGCTGCTGGGCACCCATGGGCGGCGGCGTGCCGGGCTGGGGGATGATTTCTGGCAATACCGCCCGGCACGGCCCGGCGATTCGCGGCGGATGATCGACTGGCGGCGTTCGGCGCGTGGCGACACGCAATTCGTGCGCGAACGCGAGTGGCAGATCGCCCAGACCGTGCAATTGTGGATCGATCAGGCCGGGTCGATGCGGTTCACCTCGGGCCAGCACCCCGACAAGGCGCACCGCGCGCGGCTGGTCGGCCTCGCACTGGCCGTGTTGCTGTTGCGGTCGGGTGAACGTGTCGGCCTGACCGGCACCCGCCTCCCGCCGCGGCGGGGGGACATCCAGATCCTTCGGTTGGCCGAGATGTTCCTCGACGCCGAAGATGCCGATTACAGCCCGCCGGAACACCGGGGGATGCTGCCGCGCAGCCAGGCCGTGTTCGTATCGGATTTCCTGGGAGAGATCGACGAGGTCGAAACCGCGCTGACCAAGGCCGCCGACCGGGGCGTGCGCGGGGTGCTTCTGCAGATCCTCGACCCGGTCGAGGAGAATTTCCCCTTCCGGGGCCGCGCGATCTTTCAAAGCGTGGGCGGGTCGCTTGCGCATGAAACGCTCAAGGCCGATGACCTGCGCGACCGGTACCTCGACCGGCTGGCAGAGCGGAAGGCGCGGCTGTCGCACCTCTCCTCGGTCACCGGGTGGCAATACCATTGCCACCATACCGACCAATCGGCGCAGGCGGCGCTGATGTGGCTGTACCATGCGCTGGACCGGAGGCTGTAGATGCTGAGCCTCGGCGCCCTCGCCTTTACCACGCCCTGGCTGTTGCTGGCCCTGATCGCCTTACCGGTCCTGTGGCTGATCCTGCGCGCCATCCCGCCCGCTCCGATCCGAAGGCTGTTCCCGGCGGTCACGCTGCTTCTGGGCCTGAAGGACGAAGACCACGTATCGGACCGCACGCCGTGGTGGCTGTTGCTGCTGCGCTGCCTTGCGGTGGCGGCGGTGATCCTCGGGCTGGCCGGGCCGATCCTGAACCCCCGCGACAATGCGCAGGCCGGCGACCAGCCGCTGATGGTGCTGCTGGATGCGTCATGGGCTTCGGGCACAGGTTGGGCGGCGCAGATCGCCGCCGTCGACGCGGCGCTGGCAGAGGCGGAACGCGACGACCGGCCCGCCGCGCTGATCCAGCTGACGGACCCGCAGGAACCTGCCTTCCGTTCGGCCCGTGACGTGCGCGCGCAGCTGTCCGGCCTTGCGCCCGAACCGTGGACCCCGCGGGACGCCGACATGGCGGCCACGATCAGCGCACTGGCGTCTCTTGATCCGTTCGACACGCTGTGGCTGTCGGACGGGGTGGCACGGGACAACCGCGTACCCTTGCTCGACTTGCTGACCGCGCAGGGGCGCGTGCAGGTGATCGAGCCCGGCACCCCGGTCGTGGCCCTTGGCCCGGCGAAGTTTGCGGACGGCGCGATCACGCTGACCGGGTACCGGCGCGACACCGACGCGATCCCGGCGCTTCAGGTCGCGGCCTTCGGCACCGACCCGAACGGCACCGTGCAGGAGATCGACCGGATCACCCTCCCCTTCGACGCGGACGCCACGGTTGCAGAGGCCGTGCTGGACCTTCCCGCCGAACTGCGCGCAAGGCTCACCCGCTTTGCCATAGTTGGCCAGACCAGCGCGGGCGCCGTCAGCCTGCCGGATGACAGCCTCGCCCGGCGCGAAGTCGCGCTGTTCGCGGGCCGCGATGACCGGGAGGGGCTGGAACTGCTGTCGCCCGTGCACTTCCTGACCAAGGCGCTGGAGCCGACGGCGGATTTGCTGGATGCGCCCTTTGGCGACGTTCTGCCGGCCAACCCTGATGTCATCATCCTCGCCGATGTCGTGTCGCTCACGGCCGAGGAAACCGAAGGATTGACCGACTGGGTGTCCGAAGGCGGGCTCTTGCTGCGCTTTGCCGGGCCGCGCGTGGCTGCAAGCGATCTGAGCCGGGATACCGAAGACCCGCTGATGCCCGTGCGCCTGCGCGCCGGGGGGCGCACGGTGGGCGGCGCGATGTCGTGGGGGGAGCCGAAATCGCTGGCCCCCTTCCCCGCCGAAAGCCCGTTCTTCGGCTTGTCCGTTCCCGACGACGTGCGCATCTCGGCCCAGGTGATGGCCCAGCCCGATCCGACGCTCGCCGACCGGGTGATCGCGCTGCTGAGCGACGGCACGCCGCTGGTCACCCGCAAGCGCATCGGGCAGGGGCAGGTCGTGCTGATGCACGTGTCGGCCAATGCCGAATGGTCCACCCTGCCGCTGTCGGGCCTCTTCGTGCAGATGCTCGAACGCCTCGCCGTGTCGACCGCCATCACGGCGCCGGATGCACAGGATCTCGCGGGCACGTTCTGGGAACCTGCAAAAGTGCTCGACGGGTTCGGCACGCTGCGCGATGCCTCGACCCTGCCGGGGGTGAGCGGCGAGACGCTGGCCGAGGCTCCGCTGGGTCCCGACATGCGGCCGGGGCTTTACACTTCGGGCGACCGCGCCATCGCGCGCAACGTGATCGAGGTCGACGCCGTGCTGACGGCAGCGACATGGCCTGCGGGCGTGTCTGTCGCGGGGCTGGAGGCGCCACAGGAACAGCCGCTCGGCGGGTGGCTTCTGGCGGCGGCGCTGGCGCTGTTGCTGATCGACATCCTTGCCTCGCTCTGGCTTTCGGGCCGTCTGGGCGGGATGCGCGGCGCGGCGACGACGGCGAGCCTTGTCCTTGGACTGGCCCTTGCCTTCCATCCGCATCCCGGCGCGGCGCAGAGCGAGGAATTGGCCGCTATCGAGGCCACGAAAGAGATCGTGCTCGCGCATGTCCTGACCGGCGACCGCCGCGTCGACGAGATCGCCGAAGCAGGTCTGCGCGGGCTGAGCCAGACGCTGTTCCAGCGCACCTCGGTCGAACCGGCGGCACCGCGCGGCGTGAACCTCGAACGGGACGAACTGGCCTTTTACCCGATGCTTTACTGGCCGATCACCGCCGACCAGCCATTGCCCTCGCGCGAGGCGTCAGCGCGGCTCAACGCCTTCCTGCGGTCCGGCGGGTTGATCCTGTTCGATACGCGGGATGCGGATGTGGCCGGGTTCGGCGCGTCGTCACCCGAAGGCCGCAAGCTGCAACAGATCGCGCGGACGCTGGACATCCCCGCGCTGGAACCCGTTCCGGGCGACCACGTGCTGACGCGCACCTTCTACCTGCTCCAGGATTTTCCCGGCCGCCATGCGGGTCGGGATGTCTGGGTCGAGGCCGCGCCGCCGGACGCGCAAGCGATCGAGGGGATGCCGTTCCGCAACCTCAATGACGGGGTCACGCCGGTCATCATCGGCGGCAACGACTGGGCCGCCGCGTGGGCGCGCGACACCGACGGGCGCACGATGTTCCCCGTCGGACGCGGCTTTGCCGGCGAGCGGCAGCGGGAAATGTCCTACCGGTTCGGCGTGAACCTCGTGATGCACGTGCTGACCGGCAACTATAAATCCGACCAGGTGCATGTGCCCGCCCTGCTGGAAAGGCTGGGCCAGTGACGAACCTCGTGGTCTTCGATCCCCTTTTGCCGATGCCGGTGCTGATCGCGCTGGCCGTCGCGCTTGTCGCGGGGCTGGCCCTTGCGATCTGGCGGGGTCTTTCGGGCTGGGCGCTGCGGGCGCTGGCGGGCGCGGCGATCCTTGGCGCCATCGCGCAACCGTCGCTGGTGCGCGAGGACCGCGCGCCGCTGGATGACATCGTGATCGTGGCGGTTGATGCATCCGACAGCCAGCAACTGGCCGACCGGGCGGAAACGACAGAGGCCGCCGCCGCCGACCTGATCGCGCGGCTGGACGCGCGCGACGGCACGACAACCCGGCGGGTGGACATCGTGAACGAGGGCGAGAACCTTGGCACGCAAGCGATGGCAGCGGTGTCCAAGGCGCTGGCGGAAGAGCCGCGCGCACGGGTATCCGGCGTGATCCTGATCAGCGACGGGCAGGTGCACGACATGGACGCCACCCCGTCCCTGCCCGCGCCGATGCACCTGCTTCTGACCGGGTCGGAAGAGGATTGGGACCGGCGCATGATCGTCGAAAACGCCCCCGCCTTCGCGATCCTCGGCGAGGAGGTCCTCCTGACGCTGCGGATCGAGGATCAGGGCGCGGCACCGGCGGCCACGCAAACGGTCATCGATATCGCCGTGGATGGTGAAGAGCCGCAGCGGTTCAACATGCCCATCGGGCAGAACGTGAACCTGCCGATCCGCCTGCCCCATGGCGGGCGCAACGTGATCGAGTTCTCGACCCCCGCCGTCGACGGCGAGTTGACCGACCGCAACAACCGCGCGCTGATCCAGATCAACGGCGTGCGCGACCGCTTGCGCGTGCTGCTTGTATCGGGGGAACCGCATGCCGGGACGCGGACGTGGCGCAACCTGCTGAAATCGGACTCGTCCGTCGACCTTGTGCATTTCACCATCCTGCGCCCACCGGACAAGCAGGACGGCGTGCCGGTGTCGGACTTGTCGCTGATCGCTTTCCCGACGCGGGAGCTGTTCCTCGACAAGGTCGACGATTTCGACCTGATCATCTTCGACCGGTACAAGCGGCGGGGCATCCTGCCCGCGCTCTACCTCGACAACGTGCGCGGCTATATCGAGCGGGGCGGCGCGGTTCTGATCAATGCCGGGCCGGATTTCGCCTCGGCCGACTCGCTGTTTCGCTCGCCGCTTGGGCAGGCCTTGCCGGGCGAGCCAACGGCCCGTGTGGTCGAACGCGCCTTCGCCCCGACGGTGACGGAAATCGGCGACCGCCACCCGGTCACGGCGGGGCTGGGCACGCCCGCCGACTGGGGCAGATGGTTGCGGCAAGTCGAACTGTCGCCACGGTCCGGTGACATCGTCATGTCGGGCGTGGACGACGCGCCGCTTCTGATGCTCGACCGCGTGGGCGAAGGGCGCGTGGCGCTGCTGGCGTCGGACCAGGCGTGGCTCTGGTCGCGCGGATACGAAGGCGGCGGCCCGCAACTGGAATTGCTGCGGCGGCTGGCGCACTGGATGATGAAGGAGCCGGACCTCGAAGAAGAGGCCCTGCTGGCCGAGGCGACGGGCCAGACCATGCGCATCATCCGCCGCACGCTGGGCGAGAATGTCGGCGACGTGACGCTGACCTCGCCTTCGGGCCGGACCTTCACGCTGCCGCTCGCGGAATCCGCGCCCGGCCGGTTCGAGACGACGTTCACCGGGACCGAGATCGGCCTTTACCGGCTGGAAGAAGGTGAGCACAGCACTGTCATCGGCCTTGGCCCCGCATCGCCCAAGGAATTCGAGGCGACGATTTCGACCGGCGAAGTCGTCGCGCCCGCGCTGGAATCGATGCGGGGCGGCGTGCACCGGCTCGAAAACGGGGCGCCGCGCATCCGCGAGGTGCGCGAAGGGCGGCCTGCGGCGGGGCGGGGATGGATCGGGCTGACGCCGCGCGCGGCCTACGAAACCCTGTCGGTATCGCACACGTCCCTGTTGCCCGCTTGGCTGGTTCTGCTGGTCATCGCGGCGCTGACCATCGGCGCGTGGTTGCGCGAGGGCCGCAGCTGACGCGGTTCAGGCGGGAGCCCCGCGCACCCGTCCACGGCGCGTGGTGGTCCAGAACAGTGTGCCGAGGATCGCTAGGTTACCAAGGTTCCACAGGATGCCGTTCCAGAACGCCCATTCGTAGGACCCGGTCACGTCATAGATCCAGCCCGACATCCAGCCGCCCAGCGCCATGCCGAGGATCGTCATCATGATCACGAAACCGACGCGGGCTCCGGCCTCTTCGGCGGGCAGGTAATCCCGCACGATCACCGCGTATCCAGGTACGATCCCGCCCTGGCTGAGCCCGAAGACAAGGCTGACGACATAGAGCGACGCGAGGCCCTGGGCAGGCAGGTAGAGAAACAGGGCGAGGCATTGCAGACCCGACCCGATCAGGACGGTAACCAGCCCGCCCAGCCGGTCGAACAGCAACCCCGAGACCAGCCGCGACACGACGCCGCCGAACAGCATCAGCGACAGCATCTCGGCCCCCACCGCCGATCCGAAGCCAAGATCGACGCTCAGCGCCACGATGTGGACCTGCGGCATGGACATCGCGACGCAGCAGCCCACGCCGGCAGCGGCCAGCAGGATCTGCAACTGCCGGGGCGTGAACGGCATCCGCCCGGCCCGCGCGGCCACATCCGCATTGGCCACTGCCCGCGCCCCCGCACTGATCTTGTGGCGCAGGAACAGGCTCAACGGCACCACGATCACCAGCGCGATGGCGGCAAGGGCAAGGTAGACCGCCCGCCACCCTTCCTCGGCCAACAGGCCCGACAGTAGGACCGGCCAGATCGCGCCGCTCAGGTAGTTGCCGGATGCAACGATCGCGACGGCGACCCCGCGAAAGCGCCGGAACCAGTGAGAGATATCGGCCATCAGCGGCCCGAACCCCGCCGCCGTGCCCAGCCCGATGGCGAATTGCGCGGTTGTCAGCCACCAGATCGACGGCGCCAGCGCCGCCGCGACCGACGCCGCCGCGAACAGCGCCACCGCACCCAGCAAAGCGAGCGTCACGCCGTGGCGATCCACCACGCGGCCCATCGCCATGTTGCCCAGCGCGAAGCCGATCATGGTGGCCGTGTAGGGCAGCGAGGCATCCGCGCGGCTCACACCGAACTCGGCCTGCACCTGCGGCAGAACCATGATCACCGCCCACATGCCGACATTGATGATCGCGGCAATCGCGAGCGTCACCACGAGGCGGATCCACGAATATCGGCTGTCGGTTTCCATGCCGGGACGCTAGGCGCGCGACGCGCGGCTGTCGATCCGCCGATTTAGATTTTGACACGGGCCGGTAACTTCGCAGACTAGCGGCAAACGGGAGGACGCATGTTTCTGGGACTGGATCTGGGCACGTCGGGGCTGCGCGCCCTGCTGGTGGACGATACCGGCGCGTCGGTAGCCTCGGCCGAGGCGGGCTATTCGGTGTCGCACCCGGCAAGCGGCTGGTCGGAACAGGACCCGGCCCACTGGATCACCGCCTGCGACAGCGCCATGCGCGCGCTTGCGGCGGACCATCCCGGCCCGATGAGCGCCGTCCGCGCGCTGGCCATTTCGGGGCATATGCACGGCGCGGTGCTGGTGGACGACACCGGTGCGCCGCTGCGGCCCTGCATCCTGTGGAACGACACGCGAAGTCATGCGCAGGCGGCGCGGCTCGACGCGACGCCGGGCGTGCGGGAGGCATCGGGCAACATCGTCTTTCCGGGTTTCACCGCGCCCAAGCTTGTCTGGGTGGCCGAGGAAGAGCCCGACATCTTCGCGCGGGTCGCGATGGTGCACCTGCCCAAGGACTACCTGATCCGGCACCTGACTGGCGAGGCGGTGGCAGAGATGTCGGATGCCGCTGGCAGCGCGTGGCTGGACATCGCGGCGCGCGACTGGTCTGCGCTCTTGCTGGACGCCGGGGGCATGGATCGCGCGCAGATGCCGCGCCTGATCGAAGGGACCGAGGTGGCGGGTACCCTGCGCGCCGACCTCGCGCGCGATTGGGGCCTGCCCTCGAACGTGCAGGTCGTGGGCGGCGGGGCCGACAATGCCGTGGCCGCCTGCGGTGTGGGCGCGTGGGCCGAAGGGGCGGGGTTCGTGTCGCTTGGCACCTCGGGCGTGATCCTCGCCGCGCGGGACACCTGCGCACCGATGCCCGAAACCGCCGTGCATACCTTCTGCCACGCGATCCCGGAGCGCTGGTACCAGATGTCGGTGATGCTGGCGGCGACCGACAGCCTCAACTGGCTGGGCGGGATCACCGGGCAACCCCCGGCGGCGCTGTCGGACCTGTTGCCGGATGCGCCCACCGGGCCGTCCTCCGCGCAATTCGCACCCTACCTGTCGGGTGAACGAACGCCTCACAACGATGCCGCGATCCGGGGCGGGTTCACCGGGCTCGATATCGCGCATGGACCCGCCGACATGGCACAGGCGGTGATGGAAGGCGTGGCCTTTGGCTTGCGCGACGGGCTGGAGGCGCTGAAAGCCACGGGTGCGCGGCTGGACCGGCTCATCGCCATCGGCGGCGGCACGCAATCGCCCTTCTGGTGCCAGACCCTTGCCAACGTGCTTGGCGTCCCGCTCGACCTGCCCGCGCAGGGAGAGTTCGGCGCGGCGATGGGTGCGGCCCGGCTGGCCATCTGCGGTGCCACCGGCGCGGACGTGGCCGGCGTCATGACCCGCCCCGACATCGCCCGCACGATCGATCCCGACACGACCCTCACACACGCTTATTCATCGGCCTATGCGCGGTTCACCGCGACCTACCCGGCCCTCTCCGCCCTGCAAGGAGCCTGATTCATGACCGACTTTTTCAAAGGCATCGACGCCATTTCATACGAAGGTGCCGATAGCACCAACCCGCTCGCCTACCGCCATTACGACCCGGACGAGGTCGTCGCCGGAAAACGGATGGAAGATCACCTGCGCTTTGCCGTCGCCTACTGGCATTCCTTCGCATGGGAAGGCGGCGACCCGTTCGGAGGGCAGACGTTCGAACGGCCTTGGCACCCGCAAGACAGCCTCGACACCGCCAAGCTGAAGGCCGATGCCGCGTTCGAGATGTTCCGCCTTCTGGGCCAGCCCTATTTCTGCTTCCACGACGCGGATGTGCGGCCCGAAACCGGCACCTTCGCGGGCAACCTCGCCGGGCTGCAGGAAATGACCGACTATTTCGGCACCAAGATGGAGGAAACGGGCACCAAGTTGCTGTGGGGCACGGCCAACATGTTCTCTCACCGGCGCTGGATGGCGGGCGCCTCGACCAATCCCGACCCTGATGTCTTTGCCTTCGCGGCGGCGACGGTGAAATCCTGCATGGACGCGACGCAGGCGCTGGGTGGCGAGAACTATGTCCTGTGGGGCGGGCGCGAAGGGTACGAGACGCTGTTGAACACCGACATGGGGCAGGAACTGGACCACATGGGCCGCTTCCTGTCGATGGTGGTCGAATACAAGCACAAGATCGGTTTCAAGGGGCAGATCCTTGTCGAGCCGAAACCGCAGGAACCGTCCAAGCACCAGTATGATTACGACGCCGCCACGTGCTTTGGCTTCCTCCAGAAATACGGGCTGGAAAAAGAGGTGAAACTGAACCTCGAACAGGGGCACGCGATCCTTGCTGGCCATTCGTTCGAGCACGAGATCGCGACCGCCGCTGCCTTGGGCGTTTTCGGGTCGATCGACATGAATCGCAACGATTACCAATCCGGTTGGGACACCGACCAGTTCCCCAACAACGTCCCGGAAGTTGCGCTGTGTTACTATCACATCCTGAAGGCGGGCGGTTTTACCACGGGCGGCACCAATTTCGACGCCAAGCTGCGCCGCCAGTCGCTGGATGCCGAGGACCTTCTGGCCGCGCATGTCGGCGGCATGGATGTCTGCGCGCGGGGGTTCAAGGCGGCACTGGCGATGCTGGACGACGGCGGTATGGAGCAGGCTTTGGCCGAACGCTACGCGGGCTGGAACACGCCCGAAGCCAAGGCAATGTTCGACAGCGACCTCGCCACCATCACGCAGCGCGTTCTGGATGACGAAATCAATCCCGAACCAAGTTCCGGCCGGCAGGAGCAACTGGAAAACTGGGTCAACCGCTTTGTCTGAGGACCGCCCGGCCATCGATCCGAGAGACATCGAAACAGCCGTGTTAGAGACGGAAAAGGCGCGGATCACCGTGCTGTCCATCGGCTGCGCGATCCAAGCGTGGGAGGTTAAAAGCCGCCCGCACCGGTCGGTCGTGCTCGGCTATGGCAACCCGGCGGATTACATCGCCAACCCGGTGGCCATGGGCATCGTGATCGGGCGCGTGGCGAACCGGATCAGCGGCGGGCGTTTCACGCTGGACGGCCAGACGCACACCCTGCCCCGCAACGCCGGACCTGATCACATCCACGGCGGCCCCGGCGGGTTCGGCTGGCGCAACTGGCGGATGGAACGGGACGGGTCCCGCGCGGTACGGTTGACGCTGACCTCGGAGGACGGCGACCAGGGATATCCGGGCAAGGCAGAGGCAAGCGTGACCATGACGCTCGACGGGGCGGCGTTGCGGTACGACATGAAAGTCACCGTGGACAGGCCCAGCCCGGTGAACCTTGCGCAGCACAGCTATTTCAACCTGATGGGCGATGGCGACGTGATGGACCACGTGCTGCAACTGCGCGCGTCGAACTACACCCCCAACGGCCCCGACCTGATTCCGCTGGGGAAAGTCGCGCCAGTTGACGGCACGATTTACGATTTCCGCAAACCGCGCCGATTGGGTTTGGCCGATCCCGACCGCGAGGGCAGCGATGCCAATGTTGTCCTCGACCCCGGCGAAGGCCCTGCGGCGACCCTGACCGCGCCGGACGGGCTGCGCCTGCGGCTCTGGACGGACCAGCCGGGATTGCAAGTCTATTCCTCGGTCACGCTGGGCCCGCACGGCACGCCGATGCCCGGCCCGCGCCACCTGCCCTTTGCCGCGCTCTGCCTCGAAGCGCAGGGGTATCCCGACGCGCTGAACAAGGGCTTTCCCGCCTCCATCGCAACGCCCGACGCCCCCTACACCCAGACAACAACGATCGAGATCGCATGACCCTCCACTCCGCGCTCAACCTCGCCGACTTCCCCCTCGACGCGCCCGGATCGGACGCCTACGCGGCGCTTGTCGCGCGCTGCCGGAGCGAGATGGAAGCCGAAGGGATGTTCAACCTCGACGCTTTCGTGACGGCTGCCGCCGCGCAGACGGAGGCCGACCGCCACAAGCCGAAGATGGCCACCGAAAGCTTCAACCACGCGCGCACCCACAACGTCTATTTCCGCAAGGAGGTGCCGGGCCTCGCCCCCGATCACCCCGCCCTGCGCCCGTTCGATACGTCGAACAACACGCTGTGTTCGGACCAGCTGGACGGGTCGCTTGTCGGGCAGATCTATCGCTGGCAACCGCTGATCGATTTCCTTGCCACCGTGATGGACAAGCCCGCGCTTTATCCGATGGACGACCCGCTCGCGGCGTTCAACGTCATGCAATACGCCGAGGGGCAGGCGCTGAACTGGCATTTCGACCGCTCGGAATTCACGGTCACGCTGTTGCTGCAGGCCCCGGACGAGGGCGGCGCGTTCGAATACCGCACGGGCCTGCGCACACCCGACGATCCGAATTACGAGGGTGTCGCACAGCTTCTGGCAGGGGATGACCCGCAGATGAAATCCATGTCGGTCGTGCCGGGGACGCTGAACGTGTTCAAGGGTGTGAACACGCCACACCGTGTGACCCCCGTGGTCGGGGATCGCCCGCGAATGATCGCGGTTCTGACCTATTATGAACGCCCCGGCGCGATGTTCACCCGCGAAGAGCAGATGGGCTTTTACGGGCGCACCACCTACGCCTGAGCCAGCCAGAATTTCCGTACGAAAATTCTCCCTCCGTCACGCCACCTGGTGAGCGATGGCGCATTGCTTCCACAGCGTCTTCAGCGCCGTGACAAGGCGGTCGATGTCGCCATCGGTGTGCAGCGGGCCGGGGGTGAAGCGCAGCCGCTCCGTGCCTTTCGGGACGGTCGGGTAATTGATCGGCTGCACGTAGATCCCGTAATCCTGCATCAGGATATCGGCGATCTGGCGGCATTTGACCGGATCCTTGATCATCACCGGGATGATATGGGACGGGTTCGGCAGGTGCGGGATGCCTTCGCGGTCAAGCGCGGCGCGCAGCTTGGCCACCTGTTCGCGCTGGCGCTTGCGCTCTGCGCTCGACGCCTTCAGGTGCCGGATCGAGGTGGTCGCGCCCGCCGCCACTGCCGGGGGTAATGCCGTGGTAAAGATGAACCCGCTGGCAAAGGACCGGACGAAGTCGCACAGCGCCTCGGACCCGGTGATGTAACCGCCGACAACGCCATAGGCCTTGCCCAGCGTGCCCTCGATCAGCGTGATCCGGTCAGCCAGCCCTTCGCGTTCGGAAATGCCGCCGCCGCGGGGACCGTACAGGCCCACGGCATGCACCTCGTCGAGATAGGTCATGGCGCCGTGTTTCTCGGCCACTTCGACGATTTCCTGCATCGGGCAGATATCGCCGTCCATCGAATAGACACTCTCGAACGCCACGATCTTGGTCGCGTTCGACGGAAGCGCGGTCAGCTTGCGGTCAAGGTCTTCGGGGTCGTTGTGCTTCCAGATCACCTTCTGGCAGCGGGCGTGGCGCATGCCTTCGATCATCGAGGCATGGTTCAGCTCGTCCGACAGGATCACCGCATCCGGAAGCCGCGCCCCGAGCGTCGACAAGGCCGCCCAGTTCGACACGTAGCCCGAGGTGAACAGCAGCGCGCTTTCCTTGCCGTGCAGGTCGGCCAGTTCCGCCTCCAGCACCTTGTGGTGGTGGTTGGTCCCCGAGATGTTGCGCGTGCCCCCCGCGCCCGCGCCGCACTCGTCGATCACGCGTTTCATCGCGGCGCGCACCTCGGTGTTCTGGCCCATGCCAAGGTAGTCGTTCGAACACCAGACCGTCACCTCGTCTGGTGCGTCGTCATCGTGGCTGCGCGCGCGCGGGAAGGCACCGCAGCGGCGCTCGAGCTCGGCGAAGATGCGATAGTTGCCCTCGTCTTTCAGCACGTCCAGTTGTTCGTTGAACAGCCCGTCAAAGTCCATCGGCCATCTCCCTTGTCGTGTCTTGTCGTTTGGGCGCGGGCAGCATCCAGCGCCAGAGTTTCGCATCCGGCAGCGGCAGCACCATCAGCCAGTGTTCCAGAAGGGCGAGCGTCGTGATCGCCGCCAAAAGGGCAAAGCCCGTCACGTCCGCCGGCGCGCTCACCGCGTAAAGCCGCTCCAGCCAGCAGGCGGTGGCGAAGGTCAGCGCGGTGATCGACACGGGGTAGAGCCAGTTCATCGGTGCGATCCGGAAATGGCTTTGCAGGTGCGTCAGCTTCGCGGGCAGGAATTCCACGTTGATGCGCGGCACCCCGGCATAGAGGTTCAGCTTGGCCGACACCCGCGCAAAGTATAGCACCACGAAGGTCCAGAGGCCGAATGCGTTGGGTGCCCCCCAGCCGAACCACAGGATCGCGATAAGCGCGGCGGTCAGAAGTATCTCGTGATAAGCCACGGTGCCCCATGCCCGCAGGAACCGCTCCCATTCCGGGACGCCCTCGGGACAGGGGGAGGTATTCGGCCCGGTGATCTCTCCCGTCAGGAAGGCCAGTTCGATCCAGCCCCAGACCGCCAGCGCCGACAGGAATGCATAGGTGGCTGCCATGGGCGTTTCGATATGGAACGTGGTGCTCAGCCCCCAGACGCCCAGCGCGAAGACGGGCAGCGACAGAACCGTCAGCGCCGTGCCCCTGTTCGCCCGGTCCGCCACGCGCACCGCGAACAGGATCGCCCCGGTGGAAAACCACCAGGCAAACAGCGCGAAGGCCGCAGCGATCCAGGGGCTGGTCACAAGCGCCCCCTGTCCCGAGGCGCGCATGCAAGGGCGCGACGAGGTGCCATCAGTACGCAGGCTCCAGCCGGACGCTATCGGGCACGTCATGGCGAATGGCCGGGATCGTCAGCAGCGACAGGAACGCCGCACCCGCCTGCGCCTGCGCCACAATTTTCGCAAGAAAATTGTTGGCCGCTGCAAGGTCGGCATTGGCCTTCTGCAACCGCACCAGCCCGCGCTGCCAGCGCGGATGCTCGATATCCAGCGTGATCGGGAAGATCTGTTCGCTGAGCTTCGATGTCTTGGTATAGACCTCGTGAGCGTACCAGTCCGGGTCGACCCCCAATGCCTCGTGGAAGGCGGGACGCTGATGGTCACGGACGTACATCGTGGCATAGACCGCCGTCAGGAAGAACTTGATCCAGTAGACGTTGATGCCGCTGGTCAGCTTCGGGTCGGTTTTCATCAGCAGCGCGAACGCCTCGCCATGGCGGAACTCGTCGCCGCACCATTCCTCGAACCACTTGAAGATCGGGTGGAAGCGGTGTTCGGGATTGGCCTGCAAATGCCGGAAAATCGTGATGTAGCGGGCGTAGCCGATCTTTTCGCTGAGGTAGGTCGCGTAATAGATGAACTTCGGCCGGAAGTAGGTGTACTTCTTCTTCTGCGTCAGGAAACCGAGGTTCACCGCAACCCCCGCCTCGCGCAGCGCGTCGTTGATGAACCCGGCATGCCGCGCCTCGTCCCGCGCCATCAGTTGGAACAGCTGCACGATGTCACCGTTCTTGCCGCGCCGCTTCATCTCCTTGTAAAGGACGCAGCCCGAGAACTCGGCGGTGCAGGAAGAGATCAGGAAGTCGATGAACTCCTTCTTCAACTGCGGCTCCATCCCGTCCCAATCGACGGTGTCCCAGTCCTCATTCTTCTTGAAATGACCCTTGTTCGGGTCTGATTCCATCTCTTCGATCAGCCCGTCCCACTCGGCCCGGACGGGGGAGACGTCGATCGCGTCCATCTCGTCGAAATCGGTGGTGTAGAAGCGCGGCGTCAGCAGGGTGTTCTGCATCGCCACGTCGGTGGCAAACTGGCTGTCGTACTTGGCCTGCTCTTCCTGGATGGCAAGGCCCTCTTCGACGGTGGTGGCGTCGGCGGTGTGCTTGGCGTGCATGTTCGTCGCACCGGAGGTGCGCGGGTTCTGAATATTCACAGCGTCACCTCCTCGGAGAAGGAGAACTCGCACAGCTCCATCACCTCAAGGTCGCCGGTCAGGCGCGTCCACTGGCGTTCCAGCCACGAGGCGCGGACGATGGTGGCCTCGCGCTGTTCGACGACGATCTCGCCGAAGGGCGCCATGATTTCGGCACCATGCACTTTCACCTCGTCACCGGGGTGGATGACCGATCCGTCGTCGAACCGCACATGCGCGTGCAGGCTTTCGAACTTGTGGCTCACCTCGACGGTGCAGGGGACTTTCTCGAACTCTCGGGTCAGCAATCCCATGGTTCTCTCCTCATTGCGCCAGAAGCCGGGCGAAGGCTCTGGCATTGTCTGCGCCGAACCCCATCAGGTCGGCGCTCCATCCGGTGGACGGGTCGGTGATCGACAGCCGTCCGTTTTCGTGGCGAGAGACGGTGACGGGACCGTTCAGGTCCGTGCCCGCCTTTGTGCGTTCGCGCTGCAACACGCGCGCGACGCCAGCGATGAACCCGCCTTTCGCTTCGTCAAGATGCGCGATGGCGCTGCCCATCGGGTCAAGCACGATGATCCGGCCCGACTGGTCGGCCCGCAGGATCACGTCGCGCGACATGGCAACCTCGGACACGGGCGGGGTGGCCGACAGGGGCCTGTCCGTCAGACGCGCATACGAGGCGACGACCAGGGCGCCCAGAACCAGTCCAAGCATGGCCTTGCCCATGAAGGGCGGGATCACCGGGGTGTCGTGCGAACGCGTGTCGGCCATCGTCTCTACTCCGCGGCGATCGCCTGCTTGGGCAGGCGGATTTCGGGTTGGGAAATGCGCGCCTCTGCCGCCTCGCCGATCAGGCGGGCGATGCGTTCGGCATCGGGGATGCAGCGCAGGGCGGGCTGGGTCTTTTTCATACGCCATGGCCGCACGTGCGGCCATGTCATGACGTAACTGAACTGCACATCGCCCAGCGTGTCGAAGGCGATGGTGCCGGTGCCGCGCCGGCCCATGGCAAGGTCGGCGCGGGCGATCTGGCGATAGGGCAGGTTCAGCGTGACGGTCAGCGCCGCGCCAATGCGCATCGCCACCCGCCGGTTCGTCACGGTATAGACGGTCGCCCAAGCCTGGATCGCGGCAAAAGCCGTCAACAGCGCGACGACGATCGCGCCGAGGATCAGGAACGGCATGGAGACCGCCACCGCCTGACCCAACGGCATCAGGTCCACCGCCGCGCCGAACCGCCACAGCGCCAGCACGACGAAATACCCGATCACCCACGGCAGGCTCAGCGATTGCCACGCCAGCGCGCGCCAGTCAGGCCGCCCCTGCCACAGGATTACCTCGCCTTCCGGCGGAAGCTCGGGCAGGCCCTTGATCGGTTCCTGGTCAAAATCGTCGTGCATGACGCACCTCCTGTCAGAGCTGCGGCTCTTGCCGCGCTTCGCTCGCATAGAGGTAGCCACCGGCGTAGTAGCCGCTGATCTTGTCCTCTTCGAGCTTGGTCACCTGCGCATCGCTGGCCGTGGTCGGGATGCCCGCGAAGTTGTGGGCATAGAGCGACTTGATGAACACCTTGCCCATCCAGATGCGCGCCAGCGTGATCGGCACGATCCGCGTACCGCCGCCATGTGCGTCGTCGAGCGTGTATTCGAGGTAGCGCACCAGCTGCTCGGGTTCGTCCACCCACATGTCGGTGACGGTGCCCACGACCTGCTTGTCACCGGAGATCACGGGGTACCCGCGCGGGTCCGACCCGGCGGCGTGCACGAATTCGGTGTTGCGCATCGGGATGATCTTGGGATGGCCTTTCCAGTTAAGCTCGGGGATGTCCTCCCGCGGGGCCCATGATGCGGGGCCGACGCCATCGGCCATCGGATCGCCCGTCGGTTCCAACGGGTACCCGTTGCCCGGACCGACCCGTTGCAGCGCGATATCCGCGCGCTCGGGCGTCTGTTCGGACGGAAGCGACTTGGTGCCGCGCCCGTTGGGCAGGATGAAGGTCTTGTCCTCGGGCACGGGGAACGGCCCCTGATTGGCGGCGACGTTTCCGTCGTCATCCGTCATCGGGTAACCTTCGCGCATGTTCTCGCGCTGGAGGTAGTACACCAGCAGGGCGAAGAAGATGTAGAACAGCCAGAGCGTCAGGCTGACCAGATCGAAATTGCCAAAGAATGGTTCCGCCATGGGATGGTCTCCTTAAGTCTCAGGTCGGAAAATCCGCCAGGCCCAGCCGGGCCTGACGGGTGTTGAGTTGCCGGGTCCCCGCGCGAACGAGGGGACCCAGGATGATAAGCGTGACGAACAGAAGTCCGATTTCGAGGTGGTAGACGGCCGAATAACCGGTCGCGGGATTGGCCAGTGCCTCACCCCACCGTCCGGCGAGGGCCGCACCGCCCACGATGTCGCGAATGCCGCCACCCAGCGCGATGGCCAGCCCCGCCGCCGTGGCCTGCGCAGCGCCCCACGCGCCCAGCGCCAGACCGCGACCGGCCAGCCCTTCGGCGGGCAGCGTCATCGCGGCCATCAGGGTGGCCACGGCAAAGTACCCGCCGCCAAACCCGATCAGCACCGCACCTGCGTAGAACAGGGGTGTCGATTGCAACGGCGCGGCAAAGATCACCAGCGCGAAGGCGAACAGCCCCGCGACCAGACCCATCCCCGCCATGCGGAACGGGTTGCCTCCCCGCGCCAACCTGCGACCCGCCAGCGCAAAGCCTGCCAGCGCCCCGCTTGCCCACAGCGCCGTCAGCCACGTGGTCTTTGATACCGAAAGGCCAAGGATCTCGCCGCCATAGGGCTCCAGCAGAACGTCCTGCATGTTGAACGCCATCGTCCCGGCAAAGACGACCGCCAGCAGCCGCCCCGCCGTACCGCCACCGGCATAATCCGCCCATGCGTCGCGGAACCGGGGACGCGGCGCAGCGCGCTCCTCCCGCGACATCGGGCGCACCTTTTCCTGTTTCCACAGCGCGATCAGGTTCAACAGGATGCCGGCCAGCGCCGCCCCCTGCACGACCCGCACCAACCGCTCCTGACTGAAATCGGTCAGGAGCCAGCCGATGACGAGCGACGACAGACCCATCCCCAAGAGGAACATCACGTACAAAAGCGCCACGACGCGCGGCCGCGTTTCTTCATCCGCACGATCGGCGGCCAGTGCCAGCCCCGCCGTCTGCGTCATGTGCAGGCCCAGGCCCGTCATCAGGAAGGCCAGCGCCGCCAGCACTTCCCCGGCCCATGTGGGCCCGAGCGTCTGGTCACCCGACAGCACGATCAGCGCAAAGGGCATGACCGCCAGACCGCCCATCTGCCACAACGACCCGAACCACAGGTAAGGCACCCGCTTCCACCCGATGGCGCTGCGATAGGTGTCCGACCGGAAGCCCAGCAGCGCCCGGAACGGCGCGATCAGCACCGGCAGCGCGATCATCAGCGCCACGACCATCGCGGGCACCGAAAGCTCGACGATCATCACCCTGTTCAGCGTCCCCAGCAGCATGACGGTGGCCATGCCGACGGAGACCTGGAACAGCGACAGGCGCAGCAACTGGCCCAGCGGCAGACCCTCGCTCGCCGCATCCGCGAAGGGCAGCGCGCGCATCGTCAGGCGCGTCAGGGGATGGGGCGCGCGGGCGGTCATGGCGTCAGCTCCATCGCCGCGCTGATGTAGAACCCGCGATGCACCCGCGTGACCGGGCGCAGCATCCGCCGCACGCCCGCATCGCGGCAGGCGCGCTGCAAACCGTCGAAGCTGTGCGGCACCATTGTGGGCGAGCGGTCAGCCTTGGGAAACATCTGCCCCGCGCGCCACATCATCATCAGCAGCGCCGAGCGCGGCGCGACGGTGAACACGATCGACCCCGACGTGCGGTATTCAAAATCATGCAGCGCCCGCGCGATATCGCCCGCCGAGTAATAGATCAGGCTGTCCATCGCGACGACATGTTCGAAATAGCCGTGCTGGGCGCTCAGCATGTCACCGGAGGCAAAGCTCACCTGGTGACGCACATCGCGCGGCAGGCGTGCCCGCGCGATCCCGATCAGCGAGGGCGAGATATCGACGCCCACAACCTCCGCCCCGCGCCGCGCCAGTTCGACGCTCAGCGCCCCGGTGCCACAGCCCGCATCCAGCACCCGCTGCCCCGTCATGTCGAGCGGCAGGCGCGTCAGGATCATCGCGCGCATCTCGTCCCGGCCCGCGCGAACCGTCTGGCGGATGCGCGACACCGGCGCGTCCGACGTCAGCGCCTCCCACGTGCGCGTTGCGGTGCGGTCGAAATACGTCTCCACCCGTGCGCGCGTGCGCGCATAGGCCGACCGCGTCGCGGGCAGTTCGGCGATATCACCGCTCATGCGGGACAGGGGAGGGCGCGATCCGTCCATCAATCGAAACCCAGAAGCTCGAAAATCTCGCGGTCGGGCAGCGGGGCGGGGGCCAGCGGTTCGGTCCCGCGCCACAGCGTCTCGGCCAGCCGCACGTATTCGGCCCGTGCCATGACGATGTCGTCCTCGTCCGGCATCTCGAACAGCGTCTTCTTCTTCAGGCGAGACCGCCGGATCGCGTCGAAATCGGGCATGTGCGCGATGCGGTTGAAGCCCACCACGTCGCAATACCGGTCCACCTCGTCCGTGGCCTTCGACCGGTTGGCGACACATCCCGCCAACCGCACCTTGTAGTTCGCGCTCTTGGCCTGAACGGCGGCGATGATCCGGTTCATCGCGTAGATCGAGTCGAAATCGTTGGCCGTCACGATCACCGCACGGTCGGCGTGCTGCAAGGGCGCCGCAAAGCCCCCGCACACCACGTCGCCCAGCACGTCAAAGATCACCACGTCGGTGTCATCCAGCATGTGATGCTGCTTGAGCAGCTTTACCGTCTGCCCCACGACGTACCCGCCACAGCCGGTGCCCGCAGGCGGCCCACCGGCCTCCACACATTGCACGCCGCCCCAGCCTTCGGTCACGAAATCCTCGGGGCGCAACTCCTCGGGGTGGAAATCCACCTCCTTCAGGATGTCGATCACCGTGGGCTGCAACCGCCCGGTCAACGTAAACGTGCTGTCGTGCTTCGGATCACACCCGATCTGCAGCACCCGCTTGCCCAGCTTGGCAAAGGCCGCCGACAGGTTGGACGAGGTCGTCGACTTCCCGATCCCGCCCTTGCCATAGACCGAAAAGACCTTGGCCCCCTCGATCTTCATCGAGGCGTCCTGGTGCACCTGCACCGATCCTTCGCCATCCTGCCCCCGCAGCACCGGGGGATTGCGATCCAATGGGCTCATCCGCCCCTCCTTTCGAAGGACTCCACGGTCCTTCTCTGGTTCAAAAATACCTCGGGGGTGTGGGGGCTGGCCCCCACGCACGCCCGATCCAAGAGGCCACGCACGATCATTCCGCCGCCACCCCTTCCATCCGGTCTTCCAGCGCATCCGCCGCCGCCTGCAACGCATCCAGCGTCTCGGCATCCGGCGTCCAATAGGCGCGGTCCGACGCTTCCAGCAGACGGTTCGCCATCCGGCTGGAGGCAACCGGGTTCAACTCCGCCAGCCGCGCGCGCATCTCGTCGTCCAGCACGAAAGTCTCGCTGATGCGTTGGTACACCCACGGCTCCACCTGTCCCGTGGTCGCCGACCAACCCATCGTGTTGGTCACATGCGCCTCGATCTGGCGCACGCCCTCGGCCCCGTGCTTCAACAGCGCCTCGTAGAATTTCGGGTTTAGCGAGCGGGAGCGTGTCTCCAGCGCCACCTGGTCCGCCAGTGTACGTACCTTGCCCGTCCCGCGCGTCGTGTCGCTGATATAGACGGCGGCCTCATCGCCACCCCGCGCCCGCTTCACCGCACGCGAGATACCGCCCAGCGTGTCGAAATAATGGTCAACCGTGGTGACCCCCAACTCGACCGATTCAAGGTTCTGATAGGCCAGATCCACATCCGCCAGCGCCCGCGTCAGAAGTTCCGCGTTCTTCCGCGCCTTGCCGTCCGTGCCATAGGCGAACGACTTCCGCGCCTCGTAGGCATCGGCCAGCTCGTCTTCCTCGCCAAAGGCCGAGGCATCGACCAACTGGTTCACGTTCGACCCGTACGCGCCCTCGGCATTCGAGAAGACGCGCAACGCCGCCGTCTCCATGTCGCAGCCATGCTCGGCGGCATAGGCTCGGGCATGGGCGCGGACAAAATTCATCTCGTCCGGCTCATCCGCCATCGCCGCCAGCAGCGCGGCCTCGGCCAGCAGTTTCGTCTGTAACGGCAGCAGGTCGCGGAAGATGCCCGACAGGGTCATCACCACGTCGATCCGCGGGCGACCCAGCTCTTCCAGCGGGATCAGGTCCGCCCCGCACATGCGCCCGAACGCATCGAACCGCGGCTTCGCCCCGATCAGCGCCAACGCCTGCCCAATGGGCTCGCCATCCGACTTGATATTGTCCGACCCCCACAGAACCACCGCGACCGACCGCGGCAGCGTCGCGTGCGTTTCCAACAGCAATCGAGCCTGTTCCGCACCCGCACGGCAGGCATATTCCGACGGCATCCGGAACGGGTCGAACGCGTGGATGTTGCGGCCCGTGGGCAGGATGTCGGCGTTGCGCACGATGTCGCCCCCCGGCACCGGCGGCGTGTAATGCCCGCCCAGCGCGCGGATCAGACCCGGCAATTCGGTGTCCTGCGCCAGCGCCTCCCGCGCGGCCTCCGTCGGCTCCGGCATGGCGTCGAGGTAGCTTTGCCGCTCCGCCTCCGTGAGTGGTGCGCCGACGACGTGCAGTCCCTCGGGGATCAACGCGCTTTCGGTATCGAGCAGCTTCAGCCACAGCCCGTCCGGGTCGTCCCCCGGCAGGTCCACAGTCGCCGCCTGATCAGCGATCAGCGTCGCAAGCTCATCGTCCCGCTCGGCATCCGGTAAGCTCCGCCACCGCGTCAGCGAGTCCTTCAACTCGGCCAGCGCCTTGTAGAGCCCCGCCTGCGCCAAGGGCGGCGTCAGGTGCGTGACCGTTACCGCGCCCGACCGGCGCTTGGCCAGCGTCGCCTCGGAAGGGTTGTTGGCGGCGTACAGGTAGACGTTCGGCACGTCCCCGATCAGCCGATCCGGCCAGCACTGGCCCGACAGACCCGCCTGCTTGCCCGGCATGAATTCCAGCGCCCCGTGCATCCCGAAATGCAGCAGCACATCGGCCCTGAACGTCTCCCGCAGCCACAGGTAAAAGGCGCTGAACGCATGGGTCGGCGCAAAGCCACCCTCGAACAGCAGGCGCATCGGGTCGCCCTCGTACCCGAACCCCGGCTGCAACCCGACAAACACGTTGCCGAACTGCTGGCCCAGCACGAACACCCCCCGCCCGTCCGACTGCACGCGCCCCGGCGCCGGGCTCCACACGGCCTCGATCTCGTTCAACCACGGCGTCCCGCGCACGATGTCGTCAGCGGTGACCAGCGCGGCCACGTTCGCTTCCTGCCCGTACTGCGCCGCCGACCCGCCCAGCACCGCCTCGCGCAGCGCCTCGACCGTCTCCGGCACATCGACTGAATAGCCCTGCTCCGCTAACCCGCGCAGCGTGTTCAGAAGCGAGGCAAACACGTCCAGATGCGCCGCCGTCCCCGCCGCTCCCGCGTTCGGCGGGAAGCCGAAAAGCACGATCCCAACCTTGCGATCCGCATTCCGCGCCCGCCGGTTCCGCGCCTGCCGCGCCACCCGGTCGGCCAAGGCCTCCACCCGCTCCGGCGCAGGCGCCATCGCATCGGCCCGCGCACCCTCCGGCGCATGCCCGGCCCCGTGCCGCCCGGCAAAAACCGTCGGCACCGTCGCGCCATCCAGCTCGGGCAAAGCGATCAGCATCGTCGTCTCGATCGGCCCCAGCCCGCCCTGCGACGCGTCCCACTGCTGGAGCGTCTGAAACTCCAGCGGATGCGCCGCGATGTAGGGCACGTCGAGCCGCGTCAGCACGTCAATCGCCGCCGCATTATCGTTATAGGCAGGCCCGCCAACCAGCGAAAACCCGGTCAGCGACACCAGCGCATCGATCCCTTCGAAATACGCGTCAATCGCGGGCCGTCCATCAAGGCCACCAGCAAAAGCCGGGATCACCCGCAGCCCCCGCGCTTCGAACGCGCGGATCACCGCGTCGTAATGGGCAGTGTCAGACGACAACACGTACGACCGCATCATCAGCACGCCCACCGCAGGTGCGTCACTCGCAGGCAAGTCCGCCAGATCGGTCACGATGCCGCAATCGGGGTGATACAGACCCACATCGGGGTACTCGGTCGGCAAGGGCGCATCCGCCCCGCGCCACTCCGGACGGCTCGCATAACGCGAGATCAGGAACCGCACCAACCCCTCGATATTGTCGTCCGACGCACCCAGCCAGTACTGCATGGTCAGGAACCACGCCCGCAGGTCCTGCGCCTTGCCCGGTATCAGCCGCAGGATGCGCGGCAGCCGCCGCAACATGCGCATCTTCTTCGCGCCATCCTCGGTCTTGGGCTCGGACGACCCGCGCAGCTTCTTCAACAGCTGCATCGTGGACGAGGTCGGCGCCGCCATGTCGAGCGCACCCATCTTCGTCAGCTTCACGATCTGCGCATCCGCGATGATGCCAGCCATCGCGTCACACTGGTCCCGCCGCGCTTCCAGCGCCGGGCGGATCGCGCGCACATGATCGTCAAGGAACAACAGCGAGGTCACAACGATATCGCCCCGCTCCACGTCCTCCTTGGCCGCCTCCAGCGCCTCCGGTCGCTCGCCCCACTCGGCGGCGGCATGAACGGCAATCTCCAGCCCCGGAAACTCCGACGCCAACCGCTCGGCTGCCACGTCACACGGCCCGGCGGCATGCCGGTCCAGCGTGATCAGAACCACGCGATATGGATCCAGATCACCGCGCATAATGCGCCTTCGCCTCGTAAAGGGTCTCGACACTGATCTCGGCCACGCCCCGTTCAGCCGCGAAGGCCTCGGTATTCCGCCGCGCCTTGCCACGGACAAAGAACGGCACCTTCCGCAACTCGCGCTCGGCATCCGTCAACCAGATGACCTCTCCACCCGGCGCGGGTTCGATCTTCTCTGGTTCGGAAATACCTCGGGGAGTGTGAGGGGCTGGCCCCTCACTCCCGCCAACCGCCAAAGGCGCATGACCTCCATGATGCGACGGCCCCGCCGCATCGTGGAATTCGAAATCCTCGCGGAACATCGTCAGCAGATGCTCCTCCAGCCCCATGACCAGCGGGTGCACCAGCGTGTCGAACAATACGTTCGCGCCTTCCAACCCCATCACCGGCGAATACCGCGCCGGGAAATCCTGCACATGCACGGGGGCCGAGATCACGGCGCAGGGGATGCCCAGCCGCTTGGCCGTGTGGCGTTCCATCTGGGTGCCAAGGATCATCTCGGGCGCGGCGGCCTCGATGGCGCGTTCGACTTCAAGGTAATCGTCGGTGATCAGCGCCTCGACACCATAGTCCCGCGCCATCGCGCGGAGGGGTCGGGCCATCTCGCGGTTGTAGCAACCAAGGCCAACCACCTCGAACCCCATCTCGTCCCGCGCGACTCGGGCCATCGCCATTGCGTGGGTGCCGTCGCCGAAAATGAAAACGCGTTTGCCGGTCAGGTAGGTCGAGTCGACCGATGCCGAGTACCACGGCAACCGCAACCGGCTCTCATTGAGCCGCGGTGTGATGCCCAGAAGGCCCGCCAGTTCCCTGACGAAATCGTGGGTCGCGCCGACGCCAATCGGCACGACCTTGGTGAAGGGCAGCGACAACTCACGCTCCATCCACCGGCAGGCGGCTTCGCCCGTCTCTGGGTACATGAGCACGTTGGCATGGGCGGCGCCCAAACGCGTCAGGTCGCTCGGAGACGCGCCGTAAGGTGCGGCGACATTCACGTCGACGCCCATATCGTCGAGCAGCGCCGTGATCTCGGTAATGTCGTCACGGTGGCGGAAGCCAAGGCCGGTGGGGCCGATCAGGTTGACGGACGGGCGCGCCGTCTTTTCGCACGGACGCGCCAGCGCGCGCACGATCTGGAACAGCGTCTCATCCGCGCCGAAGTTTTCCTTGCGCTGGTAAGACGGCAGTTCCAGCGGGATCACCGGGACGGGCAGACCCATCGTTTCGGCCATGCCGCCGGGATCGTCCTGGATCAGTTCGGCGGTGCAGGACGCGCCAACGATCATCGCCTCGGGCAGGAAGCGATCATAGGCCTCTTGCGCGGCGGTCTTGAACAGGTTCGCCGTGTCAGAGCCCAGGTCGCGGGCCTGGAACGTCGTGTAGGTCACAGGCGGGCGGTGATTGCGCCGCTCGATCATGGTGAAGAGCAGATCGGCATAGGTGTCGCCCTGCGGCGCGTGCAGGACGTAATGCAGCCCTTTCATCGCCGTGGCGACCCGCATCGCACCCACGTGGGGCGGGCCTTCATATGTCCAGACCGTCAGCTTCATGGCTGGCGCCGGGCCGGGGGTTTCACACCCCCGGACCCCCGTGAGGTATTTCGCAACCAGAGAAGCCTCATTCCGCAGCCTCCAGTTGCAACAGGTCCTTGCGGCGCACCGGGCGGGCAAAGAGGGAGGCGAGGTCGCCCGCCTGTTCGTAGAAATGCACCGGCGTGAAGACGAGCTCGATGGCCCACTTGGTCGTCAGCCCTTCTGCTTCGAGGGGATTGGCGAGGCCGAGGCCACAGACGGTGAGGTCGGGCGACGCGGCGCGGCAGCGGTCGAGTTGCTTGTCGACATGCTGGCCTTCGGAGATCACCTGGCCATCGGGCAGGAGCGCGAGTTCGTCCCGCATCAGGGTGGAGTGGATGAAGGGCGCGCCGACCTCGACTGCTTGCATGCCGCATTCGCGGGTCAGGAAGCGGGCGAGCGGGAGTTCGAGCTGGCTGTCGGGGAAGAAGAACACCGACTTGCCGTCGAGTGGCTGCGCCGCCCGGGCAACGGCCTTGCGGGCGCGGGCGCGGGGGGCGGCGGTCACTGCCTCGAACCGCTCTTGCGGGACATCGAATTCGCGGGCGATGGCCTGAAGCCAGGCCGTTGTGCCCTCCTCTCCGAACGGGAAGGGTGCAGGCAGGTGGCGGGCGCCACGGCGGGTGAGGGCCGCGTGGGTGTCGCCGAGGAAGGGTTGGGTCAGGGCGTAGACGGTGTTTTCACCCACGCCCATCTCGGCCTCGGCCCGCGGGGCGGGGAGGACGCAGACATCCTCGATCCCCATGCCGCGCACGAGGTCGAGCATCTGGTCCTCGACCACGTCGGGCAGGGCACCCACCAACATCAGTTGGCGGCGGTCCGTTTCGGGCAGGACGGGGACCATGGCGGCGAGGCAGGCGTCTTCCCCCTGCGTGAAGGTCGTTTCGATTCCCGACCCGGAATAATTCAGCACCCGGACATGCGGAGCGTGCTTTTGCGTCAGCCGTTCGGCGGCGCGGGCAAGATCCAGCTTGATCACTTCCGACGGGCAGGACCCCACAAGGAAGAGTTGACGGATGTCAGAGCGACGTGACAGCAGTTTGGACACTTCGCGGTCCAGTTCCTCGTGCGCATCCGCGAGCCCGGCCAGGTCCGATTCTTCGAGAATCGCCGTCCCGAACCGGGGTTCGGCGAAGATCATCACCCCCGCCGCCGATTGCAGAAGGTGGGCACATGTGCGCGACCCGATGACGAGGAAGAAGGCGTCCTGCATCTTGCGATGAAGCCAGATGATGCCGGTCAGTCCGCAGAACACCTCGTGCTGGCCGCGCTCCTTCAGGACAGGGGTGGCGGAGCAGCCTGCAGCCGGTGCCGGAGGGGTCAGGTCGTTCATGCCGCGACCCCGCCCTGAAGCCGCGCCTGGCGGAGTTTCCACAGGAACTGCCCGGCATTCACGACGTAGAGCGCATAGGCCGTCAGCGCGAGCGCAATCTGGGTGGCTGGCCCGGCTGTTTCCGTAAACAGGGCAACGAGATAGGCGGTGTGGAGCGCGATCACCGCGAAGCTGACCATGTCCTCCCAGAAGAAGGCGGGGGCGAGCAGGTACTGGCCGAAAACCTCCTTTTCCCAGATCGCGCCGGTCACCATGATCAGGTATAGAATGCCGGTCTTGGCAACGATCGAAACGGTCGCCGCAAGGTAGCCCTCTCCGGTTGCCAGGTAGCGCAGGACAAGCACCAGCGAGACGAGGAAAACGGCGAATTGCAGGGGCGCCAGAACGCCCTGAACAACCGTCCACCGCGAGGCATCGCGGCGGCGTTTCTGTTCAGGCGTATAGAGCGCGGCACCCGCGCGATGTTGCCCGGAGGCGCGAGCCATTCATCGACTCCCTGTCTAGACATCCAAGGCAAGCGTAGCGGGCGGTGGGCGAAAGTGTCAATTCAAACTTACAGTTGCCCAATTGACAGATTGGCGGCCGAATGGCCGAGATTGACAGTTATTCCAAGGGTTTTTGATGATTTCTCCACGATTCACGGAAGGGCGCAAAGTTGACACCGGGGACGATGTCATATCACACTTGTCTATTCGCTTTGACATTTAAGGCCCGATCAACGACACTCCGGGGGTCTCGCGATGGTTGCGGCCCAGGTCTGGGTCGGGGATCGCCGGACGGCGAGGATGGCTCCAATGTCAAAGGACACATCGCGACGCGCACCGGTGGGAGCAGCCGCTCCCAGCCCCGGCGTCAGTGCCCTTGCGGTGCAGGCGTTGTCCCTGTTGCGTGCGCCCTCCCCGGCCCTGCATACCGACCTTATGGACCGCAAGCTCGTTGCAGCGATGCGTACCCTCATCCTGCAAAGCCCCGCTTGCCCCAGCGACATGATCGTGGACGAGATGCGCGAGGCGGGCCTTGACGACGCGCAGATCGTCGACCTCTACATTCCCGCCGTTGCGCGCGAGTTGGGCGATTGCTGGCTGTCGGACGAATTGCCCTTCGCGCAGGTATCGATCGGCGCGGCGCGGCTGCAGGCGCTTTTGCCGCTTCTCAGCGACGCGCCGCAGGACGGGGTCCGGGGGAAACACGGCGCGGGCCTACTGATCGTCACCCGGAATGAAACCCACACGCTGGGCGCCTTCGTTCTGGCCCACCAGATGCGCCGCCGGGGTATCAGCATCCACGTGACCGTCGGCCCGCCGGAAAACGAGGTGACCGCGCTGGTGAGCCGTGGCGGATTCGATGCGGTCCTGATCTCGTGCGCGCAGCCGTCCGGCCTTGTATCCGTGGGCAATCTGGTCGATACTATCCGCAAGACCTGCGCCGTTGTGCCGCCTCTCGTTCTGGGGGGCGCGGTGGCCCAAGGGTCGGACGATCTGGTTCAAGAAACAGGCGTGGACCACGTGCTGACCGAAGTGACTGACCTGCTCCGCTTGTTCGGTGCTCCCGTGGCCAACGGAGCCATCGACCGATGAGCACGGACGGGTCAACTTTCTGGACAACCCATTCGATTCCGCTGATCGAGCCCGAATTCCTGTCGAGCATCGTTTCGGCGGCCTCGGACATCGCGCTTGTCGTGTCCGCGGATCACGAGGTTCTGTCGGTGCTGACCAATACGGGCGTCGCGCCGTTCGGGAACCTGTCGCACTGGGAAGGCAAGCCCGTCACCACGATCCTGACCTCGGAAAGCGTCGGCAAGTATTACGCCGCGATGGAGGTCATGGCCTCGTCCGACGAGGCGAAGACGACATCCGAACTCAATCACCAGGACGGGACGGACTGGCAATTCCCGGTGTCGTATTCCTTCCACCGGATCGGCCACAAGGGCGCGGTTCTGATGCTGGGGCGCGACCTGCGACCCATCGCCGAAACGCAGCAGCAACTGGTCCAGACCCAGATCGCGCTGGAAAAGGGGTACGAGGCGCGGCGCGGGTTCGATGCGCGGTTCCGCTCGCTCCTGCACACGGTGCGCGACGCGGTGGTTTTCGTCTCCGTTCCCGATGGCCGGATCGAGGACCTGTCGAACACCGCCGCGGACGTTCTGGGTGGTACGGCGGACAGTTTGCGCGGCACGTCGTTCGTTCAGGCCTTCCAGGATCGGCAGCGCGCCGAATTCGTCGAGGCGCTGACATCATTGAGCGGCAAGGAAACCGGCGGAGAAATGTCGGTTGCGCTGAAGCGGTCGGGCCAGAAGGTGCGGATCGAACCCACGCTGTTCCGGGCAGCGGGTGCGCGGCTGGTCCTGTGCCGGCTTGTGCCTCTTGGCGATGGCACCGGCACGGCGATGGCTGCACCGTCGCACCTTGACGCGTTCTTCGCAGGCGCGGCCGACGCGATCCTGTTCACCAACGGCAAAGGCGTGATCGAAGCGGCGAATGACAGCTTCCTCGATCTTGCAGACGTCGCGCAGGAACAGCAGCTGATCGGACGCAGCTTTGCCGATTTCCTTGGTCACGGGCAGATCGACCTGAACGTGCTGATCGAGAATGCACAGCGCACGGGTCAGATGCGGCTGTACGCGGCGCAGCTTGTGAACGAGCTGGGCATCCGTCGCCCGGTCGAGATTTCGGCGACCGCGCTCAACGACATGGAACCGCGGCAGATGGTGTTCGTGCTGCGGGATGCGGAACGATCGGAAACCGTGCGCCAGCCGATGTCGGATGCGTCCAGCGAACAGGCACAACGGTCGGTGATGGAGCTTGTGGGCTCGTCGCCGCTGAAGGACATCGTGGCCGAAACGACCGACGTGGTCGAACGGATCTGCATTGAAACGGCGGTGAACCTGACGCGGAACAACCGCGTGGCCGCGGCCGAGATGCTGGGCCTGTCGCGGCAGTCGCTTTACGTGAAACTGCGCAAATACGGCATGTTGTCCAAGGACGCCTCTGACTGACAGGCACTTGATCAGAATCGGACTGTCAGCCATAGTTGACACATGTCCATTTCAACTGTCACGGCATCACGTAAATACCCTGATCCGACGGCGCTTCTGACCCTGATCAAGCCGATCACGTGGTTTCCGCCGATGTGGGCGTTCCTGTGCGGTGCCGTGTCATCCGGCGCAGCGGTAGCCGGATCGTGGGGCGTGGTCGTTCTGGGCATCCTACTTGCCGGTCCCGTCGTCTGCGGTATGAGCCAGGCCGCGAATGACTGGTGTGACCGGCACGTGGACGCGATCAACGAACCCGACCGCCCGATCCCGTCGGGCCGCGTGCCCGGCAGGTGGGGCCTGTGGGTCGCGCTTGCCATGTCGGCGCTGTCGCTGGCGATAGGCTGGCTGCTGGGGCCGTGGGGGTTTGGCGCGACTTGCCTCGCCGTGCTGGCCGCCTGGGCCTATTCCGCCGAACCTGTGCGCCTGAAACGGTCGGGCATCCTTGGCCCCGGCCTTGTCGGACTCAGCTATGAAACCTTGCCGTGGTTCACGGGCGCGGCAGTCCTGACCGCCGGCGCCCCGCGGATCGAGATCGTCATCATCGCGCTCCTCTACGGCATCGGCGCGCACGGGATCATGACGCTCAACGATTTCAAGGCGCTGGACGGAGACCGCCAGACCGGCGTGAAGTCGCTGCCGGTCACGATGGGCCCCAACGCCGCCGCGCGCACCGCCTGCTGGGTCATGGCAGCACCGCAAGTCGTCGTCGTGACGCTCCTCGCGCTGTGGGGGCCGGTCTGGCACGGGGTCGCGATCGCGGCGCTGCTTCTGGCGCAGGTCTGGGCGATGGTCGTGATGCTCGAAGATCCGAAGGCCAAGGCGCCCTGGTACAACGGCACCGGAGTTCTTCTTTACATCTCGGGCATGATGGTCGCGGCATTTGCGTTGCGGAGCATGGTCTGATGCTGGGCTGGGGTGGCATCGCGCGGCTGTGCCTTGCCAATGCCGCCATCGGCGCGCTCGCCGCGCTGCCGGTCAACCTGTTCAACCGGCTGATGACGGTCGAGCTTGCCCTGCCCGCGTTGCTGCCCGGCCTGCTGGTCGCCCTGCATTACGGCGTGCAACTGACGCGGCCCGTCTGGGGCCACCGGTCCGACGCCAAGGGCGGGCGGACGCCGTTCATCCTTGGCGGGATGGTGGTTGTCGGGCTGGGCGTCATCGCCGTCGCATGGGGGATCGCTGTCGCGGAAAGCTCCACTTCCGTCGCGCTGGCGATCTGGGTCGCGGCCTATATCGCCATCGGGCTTGGCATCGGGGCGGCCGGCACATCCTTCCTTGCGCTTCTGGCCACCGCGTCGCCCGACGCCCGCAAGGGCGCGGCGGCGACGCTTGCGTGGCTGATGCTGATCGCCGGGGCCATCGCGGCATCCGTCGGCGCGGGCATCGCGCTTGATCCCTATTCGACCTCGAGGCTTCTCGTGGTCGTACCATCCGTTGTCCTCGTCGCGCTGCTGATCACGGGCCTCGCCGTCTGGCGGGTCGAAAGGCGCTGCGGCCCGGCACCGCTGCCGGAAGAGGCCGCCTTGCGCCCTGCCCTTGCGGCCACGTGGGCCGATCCGGCGGCGCGAGCCTTTACCGGGTTCGTCTTCCTGTCGATCCTTGCGTTCTACCTGTCCGAACTGGTGCTCGAACCCTTCGCGGGTCACGTGCACGGCCTGACGCCCGATGCCTCGACCCGTCTGTCGGGTGGCAAGGACGGCGCGGCTCTAATGGGTATGATCGCCGCCGGGGCACTGTCCACGTTTGGTATCGGATCTCTGCGTGGCTGGGCGGTGGCGGGTTGCGTGATCTCGGCCATGGGACTGATCGCGCTGGGCGCGGGCCTGCCGCTGATGCCCGCAACGGTCACGCTGGGCCTTGGCAACGGCTTGTTCGTCGTGGGGGCCATAGGGTCGATGATGCGGCTTGCGGCGGCACGGGCCGGGGCCACCGGCACGCGCATGGGTGTCTTCGGCGCGGCACAGGCCGTCGCGGCGGGGCTGGCCGGGTTGATCGCCACCGGCACGCTTGACCTCGCGCGCCTCGCCATGCCCGACGCCTCGGCCTACGCGCTTGTCTTCGGGATCGAGGCAATCCTGTTCCTCTGGGCCGCCATCGTGGCCCTGCGTCTTCTGTCACCCGCAACCGCGCCCGCACCGGCGCCCCTTGTCCATCCGGGAGAATAGCCATGTATGACGTCGTAGTCGTGGGCGGCGGCCCTGCCGGGGCCACAGCCGCCATGGACCTCGCCAAGGCCGGGCGACGGGTCGTGATGATCGACCGCGCGGGGCGGATCAAGCCCTGCGGTGGCGCTATCCCGCCCCGCCTGATCCGCGATTTCGACATCCCCGACGACCAGCTGATCGCCAAGGTCGACACCGCGCGCATGATCTCTCCCACGGGCCGCAAGGTCGACATCCCGATCGAGAACGGATTCGTCGGCATGGTCGATCGCAAGGATTTCGATCCCTATCTGCGCGACCGGGCCGAGCTTGCCGGGGCGGAACGGCGCACCGGCACTTTCACCGGGATCGAGAGGGACGCGGATGGCACGCACGTCCTTTACCGCGACAAGTCCACCGGCACGACCGAGCGGCTGACCACGCGGCTGGTGATCGGGGCGGACGGCGCGCGGTCGCGCGTCGCGGCGGACAGCGTGCCGGGCGGCGACACGATCCCCTACGTGATCGCGTATCACGAGATCATCGCGGCCCCACCGAAGAACGAGGTCTATGACCCGATGCGTTGCGATGTCGTCTATGACGGCAGGATCAGCCCCGATTTCTACGGCTGGGTGTTTCCGCACGGATCAAGCTGCTCGGTCGGCATGGGGACCGGCGTGGACGGGGTCGACCTGAAACAGGCGACCGCCGATTTGCGCGCCGCCAGCGGGTTGACCGATTGCGAGACATTGCGCCGCGAAGGTGCGCCGATCCCCCTCAAACCGCTCGACCGGTGGGACAATGGCAGCGACGTGGTGCTGGCCGGGGACGCGGCGGGCGTGGTTGCGCCCTCGTCCGGCGAAGGCATCTATTACGCGATGTTCGGCGGGCGCGTGGCGGCCATCGCCGCCGCCGCCTGCCTGTCCACCGGCAAGGCGAGCGACCTCGCATTGGCGCGCAGGATGTTCATGAAGGACCACAAGATGGTCTTCCGCGTCCTTGGCTCGATGCAGAACGCCTATTACCGGTCGGACGCGCGCCGCGAACGCTTCGTCTCGCTCTGCCATGACGAGGACGTGCAGCGCCTGACGTTTGAGGCCTACATGAACAAGGAACTGGTCCGCGCCCGGCCCATGGCGCACCTCAAGATCGGGCTCAAGAACATTGCCCACCTCACCGGGCTCGTGCGAGAGACATTCGTATGACGATCATGATTCCCGCCTGGGTGGATGGAGAGATCACACCCGTCGAAAAGCTGGAGGTCCATGAACGCGGGTTGCGGCACAAGGCCGTGTCCGTGTTCGTGATGGACGGGGATCGCGTGCTTCTCCAGCGCCGGGCCCTGTCGAAGTACCACACGCCTGGCCTGTGGGCGAATACCTGCTGCACCCATCCCGATTTCGGCGAAACCGCCGAGGCCTGCGCCGAACGGCGGCTGTTCGAGGAACTGGGGATCGCGGGCGTGTCGCCGGTGCATTGCGGGCAGGTCGAGTACCGGGCCGAAGTTGGCAACGGGCTGATCGAGCACGAGGTGGTCGAGATTTTCCGCTGCGATGCGAGCGCTTCGCTCGATGTCCTGCCCAACCCGGACGAGGTTATGGATGTGCGGTGGGTGTCGCTCGACGATCTGGACCGTGACATCGCCGCCAACCCTGCCGTGTTCACACCATGGCTGCGCATCTACCTCGCGGAACACCGCGACCTGATCCTGCCGGTCACGGTCTGAAGTCGCGCCATCGACGGGCCGCGGGACGTCGATCCACCGATCTTTCCCGGGCCGTTTATGTCGGCAAGATCCGCGTGCCCTCATATGACGCGCAGACCCCAGCCAAATCGACGTGCCGTGGGGGCGGCCCGTCGATGGCGCGGCGGCCTTCGGCCTTGATTCCGCGCTTTTGTCCCGGTTTCGCAGTTTCGCCTCCGCCCAATATTGACTCGCGTAAAATTCCCGCGCATCCAACCGGGACCCATCGGAGACAGACATGAAACGCTCCCGCATCAACGAGATCTTGCGCGAAGGCGATGCCTTCATCCGGTCGTTCGGCTACATCATGCCGCCTTTCGCCTACTGGTCACCCGACCAGTTCAAGGCCGCCGACCACCGCATTCACGTGGCGCGCGGCATGGGGTGGGACATCACCGATTACGGGCGGGAAAAGTTCGACGATATGGGCCTGTTCCTGTTCACCGTGCGCAATGGCGATCCATCGCATCTCGGCCAGCCCACGGGCATGATGTATGCCGAAAAGATCATGATTTCGCGCAAGGACCAGTATTCCCCGATGCACCGGCATATCGTGAAGGCCGAGGACATCATCAACAAGGGCGGCGGCACGCTGGTGCTTGAGCTGTTCAACTCGCTCCCTGACGGGTCGATCGACCGCGATACCGACGTCACCGTACATTGCGACGGGACCCCGCGCACCGTTCAGGCCGGCGGGCTGATCAAGCTCGATCCCGGCGAGTCGGTCACGCTGATGCCCGGCGACTGGCACGCCTTCTGGGGTGAAGGCGACGACGTCCTGATCGGCGAGGTCAGCACCGTGAACGACGACAAGACGGACAACGTGTTCGAGATGGATATCGGCCGCTTCGCGAATGTCGAGGAAGACGAAGCCCCGCTGCACCTGCTTGTGTCGGATTATGACCAGTGGCTGACATGATCCTGTGTTGCGGCGAAGCCCTGATCGACATGGTGCCGCGCAAGACGGCGGAGGGAGAGGATGCGTTCCTGCCCCTGCCCGGCGGCGCGGTCTATAACACGGCGCTGTCGCTGGGCCGACTGGGCGCAAGGGTCGGCTTTTTCTCGGGCCTGTCGACGGACGTGTTCGGGCGAAAACTGCGCGCGTTCCACGAGGAAAGCGACGTCGACACCTCCCGTGCCGCGATGTCGGACCGGCCCACGACGCTTGCGATCGTGGAACTGAAGGACGGGCACGCGACCTATTCCTTCATGGATGAAAACAGCGCGGGCCGCATGCTGTCGGTGTCGGATATTCCCGACATCACCGGCGTCTCGACGCTCTATTTCGGGGGAATCTCGCTGTGCGCGGAACCGGCAGCCTCGGTCTATGCCGAGATGTGCACGCGCTATGCCGCGGACCATGTGGTGATGATCGATCCCAACATCCGGCCCGGCTTCATCACCGACGAACCGGCCTACCGCGCGCGGATCGAACGCATGCTTGCGGTCTCAGATATCGTGAAAGTGTCGGACGAGGATCTCGACTGGCTGTATCCCGGTGCGGGGCCGCAGCGTATTCTGGAGCTGGGTCCAAAACTGGTACTGATGACCAAAGGCGCGGACGGGGCCGAGGCGCATCGCGCGGGTGGTGGCATGGTCAGCGTGCCGGGCGTGCCCGCAACGGTCGTGGACACGGTCGGGGCCGGTGACACGTTCAACGCGGGCGTGCTGGCATCTTTGCAGCAGGCCGGAGCCCTGACCAAAACCGCGATTGCCGATCTGCCGGACGAAACGCTTGCCGACGCGCTGGCGCTGGGTGCGAAAGTGGCCTCGGTCACGGTGAGCCGGGCCGGCGCGAACCCGCCCTGGGCGTCGGAACTGAAGTGAAGGGGGTTGGGTGAGGATCACCCGACCTACGTAGGTCGGCTGCTTGTCAGCCGACCCCCTTTCAGGATCGCAGCCGCGTCACGTTGCTGGCGGCAGGATTGAGAGCCAGTCGCACCGTTTCCGCCATGTCCTGCGCCGTCAGTCCGGCATCAAGGTACATCTGGTCCGGCGAGGCCTGGTCGATGAAGCGGTCGGGCAGCGTCATGGTGCGCACCTTCAACCCGGTGTCGAGCAGGCCCTGCGCCGCCATGTGGTGCAGCACCATCGCGCCGAACCCACCCTGCGCGCCCTGCTCGACGGTGACCAGCATCCGGTGCGACTGCGCGAGGTCGCGGATCAGGTCGGTATCCAGCGGCTTGGCAAAGCGGGCATCGGCCAGCGTCACCGTCAGCCCGTCCTCTTCCAGCATGCGCGTCGCGCGCCGCGCCTCGTCAAGATGCGCACCGAAGGACAGGATCGCGACATCCTCGCCCTCCTGCAGGACCCGGCCCTTGCCGATCTCAAGCGGGACGCCCCGTTCGGGCAATTCGGTTCCGACGCCCGCGCCGCGCGGATAGCGGAAGGCGATGGGTCCCGTGTCATGCGCGGCAGCGGTCGCCACCATGTGCACCAGTTCCGCCTCGTCCGCCGCGGCCATGACCACCATGTTCGGCAGCGCCGCAAGGTAGCCCACGTCGAACGCGCCCGCATGCGTGGCCCCGTCGGCCCCGACCAGCCCCGCCCGGTCGATGGCAAAACGCACCGGCAGGTTCTGCAAGGCCACGTCGTGCACGACCTGGTCATAGCCGCGTTGCAGGAACGTGGAATAGATCGCGCAGAAGGGCTTCAACCCGCTGGCGGCCATGCCCGCCGCGAAGGTCACGCCGTGCTGTTCGGCGATGCCGACGTCGAACACGCGCGCCGGAAACCGGTCTGCCATGATGTTCACACCCGTCCCCGACGGCATTGCCGCCGTGACCGCGACGATGGACGGGTCGCGCGCCGCCTCTTCCGTCAGCGCCTTGCCGAAGACCGAGGTATAGGACGGCGCGTTGGGTTTCGATTTCGATTGCTGGCCCGTGGCGACGTCGAATTTCGACACGCCGTGATACTTGTCGGCGCTGGTTTCCGCCGGGACGTATCCCTTGCCCTTGACCGTGCAGCAATGGATCAGCACCGGCCCGGTCGCCCGCGCGCGCGCCGCGCGCAGGACCGGCAAAAGCTGGCTCATGTCGTGGCCGTCGATGGGGCCGACATAGTCAAACCCCAGATCCTCGAACAGCGTCCCGCGCGGATGCGCGCCTGAAACAAGCGCCTTTGCCCGGCGCATGCCGTCGCGCATGGGGGCGGGCATCGCATCGGCGAAACTGTCGGCCATTTCGCGCATCCGGGCGAGCGGTTCGTTGGCGTAAAGCTGTGACAGGTAGGAGGACATCGCGCCCACGGGCGGGGCGATCGACATCTCGTTGTCGTTGAGGATCACGAACATGCGGCGGCCTTCGGCACCGGCGTTGTTGAGCGCCTCGTAGGCCATGCCCGCACTGATCGACCCGTCGCCGATCACCGCGATGGCGTCTCCCGTCGGCTGGCCCATGTCACGGCCGACGGTGAAACCCAAGGCCGCGCTGATCGAGGTCGAGGAATGGGCGGCACCGAACGGGTCATAGACGCTTTCGCTGCGCTTGGTGAACCCGCTCAGCCCGTCTTTCTGGCGCAGGGTGCGGATGCGGTCGCGGCGTCCGGTCAGGACCTTGTGCGGGTAACACTGATGACCGACATCCCAGATCAGCTTGTCCGCGGGGGTGTTGAAAACGGCGTGAATCGCCACCGTCAACTCGACCACGCCAAGCGACGATCCGAGGTGCCCGCCGGTTTCGGACACGGCCGATATGACCTCGGCACGCAATTCTTGCGCCAATCTCGAAAGCTCGGAATCCGTCAGCGATTTCAGGTCCGAGGGACCGGCCACGCGGTCAAGCACGGGGGTTTCGGGACGGGTCATGGCAGCGTCTCCCACGGCGGGCGCGCTTTTTCGCGCGACTTGTGTTAAAAAGGCGCCGCACGGAGGGACCCGTGCGACGCCAGTTTCCTGTCGCCAACAGGAAGGGAACCGGGGTGGAAGCCCCGTATCCTGAAGTGTGCTGTCACCCCAGGATGGCGAAGATGCGCGACCGGGCAGGAAGCGCCCCGCCGCGCATCTGTCTCGTCAGCCACCCCCGATGGTCGCAAGCTCGGGGTAGGCTTCCAGCCACAGATGGCCGTTCACGGGGCGGTTCTGCCCCTGGTGGCAGGTCAGGCATCCGGCCTTGGGTGCGTCACCCATGATCGGGCCCAGACGGTTGTCGGGCAGCGTGTCCTTCAGCGGCACGAGGTAGTCGGCGTTCAGCGTCTGGACCATCTCGCGCGCCACCTGTGCGGTGGCCCATTGCGGCGTCACCTGCCCGCCGTCATAGAACGCGCGGCTGTTGTGGCAGAACACGCAGTTCACACCCAGCGAGTTGTCGTAATAGTTCATCAGGCTGAACGTCATCTCGGTCTGCTGGATCGAGGCGACTTCGCCCTCGGCAATCGAGCCTGCAACGCGGCTTTCAAGGTCGTGGACCTGGATGACCTCGTCCCCCAGCAGGTAGGATTCCAGCGCGTTCGACGGCAGCGAGGTGGATTGCGATTGCATCGTCGCGCGGTTCTGTACCGCCGACCAGCCGCTCGCCGCCTCGTTCACCGCACCCAGCTTGAACCACACGCCGTTCGGGACAGGCTGGCCCCGGTGGCAGGTGTAGCAGGTCACGCCCACGCCCTCGCCCGAAGCATTGACGTGATAGCCATACTCCTCGTTCAGGAACTGCGTCATCGAGATCATCAGGTAGGCGACGTTGGTCTGGTAATTGTCCTCTGCAAAGAGGTTGGGGATGCCGGTCCATGACCGCATCGCCGTCACCAGCTCGTCCCCGAGACCCGGATCATACTCGACCGCCGGCGCCTCCCCTTCCGGAGCGACGACATAGTTTGCCGCCGCCATTTCCGGGTCGGCCTTGCGGGCAGCAAGCGCGCGGACGAACTCGGTCTGGCTCATCCCCGTGCCGCGCGGGCCGGATTGCTGGGACGCGGTGGCATAGGGCTGCCCCCACGTGATCAGCATGATCGCCACGAACACCGCCCCGCCGAGCGATCCGATCAGGATGGCCGGACCGAAGACATCGGTCGGGTTATCCGCGTTCCATTTGTTGAACCACTTGGGAAACATCGATCAGCCCTCCTGTCCGAACTGGGTGTCGTAGGCTTCGTAGCCGTAGTCACCGTTGTATTCCGGAGCGAAGTTGTGCTCCTGCGCCCAGATGAACCAGTTGTCGACGACGGTGCCGGTCAGCAGGATCCCGATCCCGCCGGTGATCGGCGTCAGGACGGCGAACCACCACGCCCAGCGGTGAATGCCTTCCATCGTGGCGTTGAAGCCCATGGTCCAGCGCCAGAACAGGGCGGCCCGTTCGGTCGCGGTACCCCGGTCATAGATCTGCTCCAGCTCGCGGTCGCCGCCAAAGCGGGTCACCGCCAGGATGGTCGCGCCGTGCATGGCGAACAGCAGGACCGAGCCGTACAGGAACACGATCGAAAGCGCGTGGAACGGGTTGTAGTAAAGGTTGCCGTACCGGATCGAGAACGCGGTCGTCCAATCGAGGTGCGGGAAGATCCCGTAAGGCACCGCTTCGGACCACGCCCCCATCAGGACGGGGCGGAACAGGCCCAGCACGAGGAACAGCCAGATCGCGGCACCGAAGGCCCAGAAGATGTGCTTGCCCATCTTGTGCTGCTCGGCCAGGAACCACGTCCGCGCCCACCAGCTCATCACCGATACCAGCAGGAACATCGAGGCGATGATGTACCATCCCCCGTCATCCAGCGGCGGCATGGACAGCCCGTATTCAGGGCTTGGCGGCTCGAGCGCCAGCCAGAACAGCTGCCGCAGGAATTCCGGGATGGACCAGCCGACCTGCGCCAGCATGTTCAACCCGATGATGTTCAGCGCCAGGATCCCGGTAAACAGCGACACAAGCCCCGTCCAGCCCAGGTAGATCGGCCCGATCTGCGCGTTGCCGACCCAGCCGACCAGGGTGGAGAAGAAGGGCTTTTTCGTGCGCTCCTTCATCATCTGGTTCTCGTTGTCCGTCCCCATTTCAGGGGAGCCCTGGACCTGAACCTGGTTAAAGATGTTCTGATATTCGACGATCATGGCTTACATCCCCGCCTGAGAAGGCCACAGCGGCAGTTCCAGCCACCAGTTCCACCAGCTCGGCCAGCTTTCGGTCCAGACCGGGCCCGAGATGATGATGCACACCGCGCTCCAAAAGCCGGCATTCAACGCCAGCAGCAGGCCAACCCGGTGGATGCCCAGCGTGCCGACCGAATAGCCGATGAAGTCGCGGAAGAAGGTGTCCTCGTTGTCGGGGCTCAGGCTCTCATCGTCCTTGTTGGCCGGGTTCGCGGCCGACAGGACAAGCCCCCCGTGCAACGCCAGTGCCAGCGTGGTGGTGAAGAAGAAGGTCACCGCCAGCATGTGCGCCGGGTTGTAGTGGAAGTGCAGGTAGGCGTAGCCGGTGTTCGACACCCAGTCGAGGTGACTGAAGATCCCGTAGGGGAACCCGTGCCCCCATGCCCCCATCAGGAGCGGGCGGAAGACAACCAGCGTGACATAGGCGAGGATCGCGAAGCTGAAGGCGAAGGGAACGTGGTATCCCATGCCCAGCTTGCGGCAGATCTCCACCTCGCGCAGCGCCCAACTGCTGAAGGCCCCGATCGCGCAGATCGTGATGATCTGCCACAACCCGCCTTCCAGAAGCGGTGCAAGGCCCAGACCGTAACTCAGGTCGGGCGGTGCGATGTTGATGAGCCAGGGGTTGAAGGTGCCCTGTTGCGAGGCCCCCCAGAAGATCAGGACCGTGCCGAGCAGCGCAAAGAACGCCCCCGTCACTCCGAAAAAGCCGACGTAGAAGGGTCCGACCCAGAAATCGAACAGGTCACCGCCGATCAGCGTCCCCCCGCGGACGCGGTATTTTCTCTCAAAACTCAAGAGCGCCATCTTGATGTCTCCGCGATTGCCGGCCGGCGAAGTGGCCCAGCGTGGTCATTGTGGTTTGCCGCGGGCGAGGTCACCCCCGCCCGCAGCGCTTCAATGGATCAACCAGCAGCCTTCATGGCTGCGATCTCAAACCAGTTGAAGTGGTCGGTGCTCAGGAGCACCAGGTGGATCATCGCGGCCAGCAGGAACAGGAACACGCCCTGTGCCACGAACACGCGACGCGGATCGAAGATGAGCCAGATCTTGTAGAACTTTGCCATTTATCGATCCTTTCTCAGAACCACGGACGCCAGATGAACACGGCCAGATGAGCGACCACTGCGACTGCCGAAAACAGCCAGAGCCCGCTCATGTAGACCGCATGCAATTCTTGCGCCTGCTCGTCTGTGAGACCTGTGAAGGACAGGTCGGAGTTATCAGCCATTAACTTTCCTCCGGAACGTTACGCTGATGCCGCGACACCCTCGCGGCAGGGTCCGAAGAGGCCCTGACGGGCCCCACCGGGCTCTGACCGCCGGGGCGGCCAGTGCGGTTTCCCGGACGCGACAGCGTCACGCCGAGAAGATCATGGGCGTCACCGTCCGCGCCTGGCTCCAGGCACGGGCCAGCGGGCCCTTGTTCGGTTCGCCCTTGCGGTGCAGCGGGTGCGTGATCCAGGCGATCAGCGCAAACGGCAGCGCCGCGGCGAAGATGATGGCGAAATAGACCCTGAATTCGGCACGCGTGCCGTGCTTGCGGGTCTGGGGGGTGTTCGAGGTGATGTCGGTCATGCCCCGGTTCCTCCTGTTGAATTCGATGGGTCGAGCGCCTCGACCGTTTCGCGCACGACACGCTCCGCGCCTTGGGCCAGCGCCGCGCGCTCGGCCTCGTCGCGCAGCGTCTTCGCGGCGGAAATGCGTGTAAGCACCGGGTGCTGGGCCACGATCCGGTCCAGCGCCGCCTGCGCGTCGGCATCCCACGGGAAGTCCCGGCGTAGGGTGGTCGGCGTCGCCTCGGCAGCGTCCATCTGGGTGCCAAGCGGCAGGATGTGGAACAGCGCGTCGAACAGCCCGTTGCAGACCTCCTGCAACAGGTAGGTCGCCCCGGCATAGCCCATGAAGGGCGTGCCCGTGTGGCGCCGGATCGCGGCACCGGGGAACGAGGCTGGAATGAACGCGGGCGACGGCCCGTGCCCGCCCTTCAGTTCAGCCAGGTACATCTTCTCGTTGATCGACCCGAAGACGATCAGCGGGCGGTGCTTGGCCATCTCGGCCCGGACATGATCGTTGTCGGTCTTCGACCCGCGCGACCGCGCCACGGCAAAGGCGCAGGGCAGCCCCAGATCGCTTTCGAAGTAATGTCGGATGCCGCGCGCGTAAGTCTCGGTCGCCACGATCCCGAAAGACGCGGTGGCAAAGAAATCCTGCGTGACCGACCGCCACAGATCCCAGACGGGCTTGATGGTCGAATGTTTCTCCCGCTCGATGAACGGCTCGGGATCAAGGTCCAACAGATCGCCCAGCATGCGCAGGAACTTGGTGGTGGAATCGATTCCAATCGGGGCCTGCAGGTACGGCTTGCCCAGCACCTCGCACAGCCCCCGCCCGAACTCGCGGTACATGCAGACGTTCACGTCGGCATTCACCAGGTCGCGCATCTCGGCCACGTGGGCACCAAGGGGCATGACCATGTTGATCTCCGCCCCGATGCCTTCGACCAGCCGCCGGATCTCGGCCAGGTCGGATGGCATGTTGAACGTGCCGTACATCGGCCCAAGGATGTTCACGCGGGGCTTTGCACCCTCCTCGCGCGTCTTCTCCTTGGGCATCCGGCCCTTGGTCATCCCGAACTCGGTAAAGATCCACGTCATCGCCCGGTCGGCGGCTTCCCACTGATCCTCGTCGATGGTGCGCGGCAGGAAGCGCTGGATGTTAGTGCCTTGCGGGGTCACCCCGCCACCGATCATCTCGGCAATCGACCCGGTCACGACGACGGCAGGCAGCGCAGGGTCCAGCGTGCCCCAAGCCCGCTTCATCGCGCCCTCGGTCCCGTCGCGGCCCAACTCTTCCTCGCCCAGCCCCGTCACGACGATGGGTAATTCATGCGGCGGCAGCGCGTCGGTGTAATGCAGCACCGACGTCACCGGCAGGTTCTCGCACCCGACCGGCCCGTCGATCACGCATTGCAGGCCCTTCACGGCACAGAACGCATACACCGCGCCCCAGTACCCACCGGCCCTGTCATGGTCCTGTATCAGCACGGGGAGGCCCTCCCCCGCTTCTTCGGTTGAAAAATACCTCGGGGAGCGCGAGGGGCTGGCCCCTCGTTCCGGCGATATGCAGCCCGCACCACCATCAGATCATCTCCGCCGCCTTGGCGGCCTTGGCGGCGCGGTCCATCTTCTTCTGGTTCAACGCGCGGAAATCCTCGCGCACGTTCGGATCGCCCTGCCAGACGCCCGCCGTGTCACCGGCACCCACGCCTTCGAAGAAAGCGCGCATGTCGTCCATGCGGTCCTTGTTGGCCATCGCCGCCTTGATCACCTCGATCAGCGACCCGGCACCGGCCGGTCCCATCAACGGCCGCGCCGAGATGAGGTTGGTGAAATAAAGCGACGGAACGCCCAGCTCCTTGGCCTTCTGCACCACGGGCGTCGTGCCGATGGCAAGGTCGGGGCGCAGGCCTTCGACGGCGGCGCAATCGTCTTCCAGCGAAGCGCGGAACCTTACGGTAACGCCATGCGCCTCCAGCCAGTCGCAATCGTGACTGTTCCACCGCGATCTGGCGCAAGCCGTTCCCACGTAAGGCACTGTCGCGCCCGCTTCGATCAGCAGACGCGCGACCAGCAACTCGCTGCCTTCGTACCCCGAAACCGTGATCGTTCCGCTCAGGTCAGCATCGGCAAGCGCCGCCTGAACCTGTGGCACGAACGCGTTCTGTGCGGTTGAAATCAGGCTCTGTTTCAGCCCGAAAGCCTCACCGATACCCGCCAGCCAGTCACGCGTGCCATCGACACCCACGGGCGCCGATCCCACGACGGGCCGTCCCGCGGCCTCGAACTCCCGCACGGCAGAGGTGTAGAACGGATGTATCGCCGCGACCGCGCCGCAATCGAGCGCGGAATATAGCTCGCGCCATTCCCGACACGGAACAACCGGCCCTGCCGCAAGACCGAGGGGTGCCAGCATCGCCCCGATCATCATTGGATCGGCAGGGAACATCTCTCCCAACAGGGTCACGGTCGGCCGGTCGGAGACGCCTCCGACAGGTGCCGCGACGGGTCCCGCCTCGATCTCCTGGCGGGCATAGTTGAGCATCGCCCCGGCCAGCACGTCCTTCGCCTCGGCATGGGTCGGCACACCGAAGCCGGGCACGTCGATCCCCACGATGCGCACGCCGTTGATCTCGTCCGGCAGCAGCCGCAGAGGCACGCCCGACGCGGTCGGCACGCAGAGGTTGGTCACGACGATGGCGTCGTATTTCGCGGGGTCGGCCAGTTCGTGCACGCTGTCGCGGATGTCCTCGAACAGCTTGCCAGTCACAAGCGTTTCGGAATTGAACGGCACGTATCCGACGGACCGTCGCGCGCCGTAGAAGTGGGACACGAAGGTCAGACCATAGACGCAGCAGGCAGAGCCGGACAGAACCGTCGCCACGCGCCGCATCCGCAGTCCCACGCGCAGGGAGCCAAAGGCCGGGCACATCGATTGCGGCTTGTCATGCGGCCCGGTCGGGTAATCCGCCGCGAATTGTTCAAGGAGTTCGGATTGCCCTGCCGTGCGCGCGGCTTTTTCGAGGTCCGCGCCGGAATGACAGCCAATCGCCGCGTCGCCCTGCGGCTGATCGCCCACTTCCTCGCGCCCCTTGCCAAGGGTCACATCGGCCTCGTGTGCCGCGTCATATGTGATCTCGCCGCTCACTTGCGGGCTTTCGCGTCAAAAGGACAGGTGGCAGGCGCTGCCGGGCGCGGTGTGACCGCGGCGGTGGCAGGTTCCCGATCGCCACCGGGACTGGCGGCATCCAGTTCCCGCAGGCCGCGGTCCCAATCGTCCATCTGGTCGAGGTCAAACATCGTCGTAAATGACCTCCAGGCTTTGCTTGGGCTTGGCGTCGGCGCCGCGCATGTCGGCATCCGTTGCGGGTTCAAGCACCACGCCCGCGCCCGTGTCGGACCCGTCGAACAATTCCAGCAATCCGTCCTGCGACAGCGGCGTCGGGCGCACCGGTGGTGCTTCGGCCACGTTCATCCCCAGCTCGGCAAACAGCGGGCCCCACGGGCCGTCCATCGTGCCGACGATCTGGTAGTTCGCGGATTTCTTGCGCAGGTCGTCATCCTGCGGGATCGCGGCCAGCACGGGGATATCCACCGCCTTGGCAAAGGCCTGCGCCTCACCCGTGCCGTCGTCCTTGTTGATGACCAGCCCCGCGACGCCCACGTTACCGCCCAGCTTGCGGAAATACTCCACGGCCGAGCAGACGTTGTTCGCCACGTACAGCGATTGCAGGTCGTTCGACCCGACCAGGATCACCTTCTGCGCCATGTCCCGCGCGATGGGCAGGCCAAACCCGCCGCAGACCACGTCGCCCAGGAAATCGAGCAGGACATAGTCAAAGTCCCAATCGTGGAAGCCAAGCTTTTCGAGCAGTTCGAACCCGTGGATGATCCCGCGCCCGCCACAGCCGCGCCCCACCTCGGGGCCACCCAGTTCCATCGCGAAGACGCCGCCACGCTTGAAGCAGACGTCGCCGATCTGCACTTCCTCGCCCGCGAGCTTCTTCTTGGTCGAGGTTTCAATGATCGTCGGGCAGGCCTTGCCGCCGAACAGCAGCGAGGTGGTGTCGGATTTCGGATCGCAGCCGATCAGCAGTACGCGCTTGCCCTGCTCGGCCATCATGTGGCTGAGGTTGGCCAGCGTGAAGGACTTGCCGATGCCGCCCTTGCCGTAGATCGCGATGATCTGGGTCTTCTTGGTCGCCTCGGTCGGGATGACGTCGGCCAGATCCTCGTTCGCCTCGTCGCGCAAACGGTCGCTGAACTCGGTCAGCTTGGGCGGAGCGCCCTTGTCCTTGATGACGTCGTCTTTCACGCCGCGTCCTTCCAGTTGAGGATCATCTTGAGGCAGGCGGGGTCCTGGAACGCCTTGGGATAAGCGTCAGCCGCCTGCGTGGCGGCGCGCTGGTGCGTGATCAGCCCGTCGAGCGACAGGGCGCCGCAATCGATCAAACTGCGCGTGGCGATCAGGTCTTGCGCCGTCCATTCCGCGGCCACGCGCAGCCGCGCCTCCTTCATGAAGGCGGGAGGAAAGGCGAAACTGAGGGGTTCAGCGTAAAAGCCCGCAAGGACGATCTCGCCCCCCTTGGCGATCCGTCCGATCAGGTCGTTCAACAGGGCCGACTGCCCGGAGGCGTCATAGATGCTGGCGAAATCACGCCGATCATCCTCGGCCGGGTCGATGACCTCGTAGCCTTCGGCCCCCGACCTGCGGGTGGGGTCGATTTCCCAGACGGTCGGCGCGGGCGCGCCCGAGGCCAGCGTGAGCCGCGCCAGAAGGCGGCCCAGAACGCCATGACCCACGATCAGGTCGGGCGGGGTGTTTTGCAGGCCCGCCATGGCATGGCGCGCGGTCGCAGCCAGCGCCAGCAACGCGCCCTCGGCCCCGAGGCCGGGATCGATGCGGGCGACACGTGCGGCGGAACTGGTGATATGCGCCGAGGCCCCGCCGAACAGTCCATGGGCATCGTCGAAACAGGCGCCGCCGGGGACGAACACGGTGTCACCGGTACGGAAGCCGCTGAGTGGACCGGCCTCGACCACCTCGCCCGAGGCCTCGTAGCCGGGCACAAGTGGATACCCCATGCCGGGAAACGGCGGCATCTCGCCCGTCCAGAACAGTTTCTCGGTCCCGGTGGAAATGCCCGAATGCCGGACTTCGACGACAACGTCATCCGCCGCTGGCGGTTTCAGCGTCACGGCCGCAACGGACAGATCACGGGGACCAGTCAGAAGGACGGCTTGAGTCTGCATCGTTGACGTCTCTCTCCCTGAAGGTGGTGACGGAATCGTCCCGCCCTTCACACTTAGTTGACTGTCAGTTTAACTAGACAGTCTTGTTTGTCAAACATGATAGACAGTTTGAGAGCGCTTTAAGTGTCCTTGATCGCTGACACTGCCTGCGTGACATAGCTGCGCCGTGGGCGGTGGATGCGCAGGTTAGAGAAGCCAGCTTCGCGGCACATCCCGGCGATCCTTTCGGCAGAGCGGACCCGGCCGGTCTGCATCGCCATGGTGTAGATCGCGAAGTACACATCGGTGATCGAATCGGGACTGTCACCGCCGGACATCGGCTCTGACACGATCAGGCGGCCCTTCTCCGGCAAGGCGTCGTATGCCTTCTTCAGAAGCTGCATCACCGTCGCGTCCGAATGGTCGTACAGCACTCGGATCAGTGAAATGGCATCTGCCCCATTCGGCAGCGGCCCGGTCTTGAAAGAGCCGGGGGTGATCGTCAGGCGGCCCGCGCGCGCCACGTCGGTCAGGCGGCTGGGCACCTCTTCCACCACGTTGGGCAGGTCGAACAGCATCAGTTGCAGATCGCGGTTGCGGGATGCGGCCTCTTCCAGGAACACGCCCGATCCGCCGCCCACGTCCATCAGGCAGCGCACGCCCCTAAGCGAAACGGCGTCAAGCGTGTCCGCCGCCACAAGGCGCTGCGATTGCGCCATGAGATCGGTGTAGATTCGCGCGTCGTCCTTCGGAATGTCGGTGCCGCCGCCGAAGACATAGGGCCAGAACCGCGCCAGTTCGGTGTCGTCGGGACCTTTGAAGAACGCCACCGGATCGGCGAGGTCGCGGTAGAGAACATCGTGATGCCGGATCATCGCCTGAAGGCCCGGCACGCCGACCAGTGCCGCCCCCTTGCGCGCCAGATTGACCCGCCCGTCGCGCTGGCGCTTGAACAGGCCCATTGCGATCGCGGCATCCGACAGGACGTGCATCCGCGGTTCGGGAATGTCTGTCAGGCGTGCGAGGCTTTCGACGGTGCGCGGCCCGTCCAGCAGCGTTTGCGGCAAGTCGAGCCGCACCAGCGCCATCAGCACCTGGCTTTGCACAAAGCCCTGCACAAGGCCAAACATATCGGCCCCGTCTCGCGTGGCGAACCGGCGGGTCAGGGGGAACTTTGCCGCCCAGCGCTGGAACCCCGGACGCGCGACAAGCCTGTTCAGGTCGGGAAAAGGCCAGCGCCGCGACGGTCGGGTGCGACGGGGCGCGACGTCGACCACGGATCAGGCGCGGCTGTGGGCCGGGGCGACAGGCGTCAGCCGCTCGGCATAGGCGCGCACCATGTGGGCCAGCGCCGCTTCGCCCGGACAGGCCGGGATCGACGCGATCGCGCCTGACAGGATGTCCTTCAGACGGCGGATCGCGCCGTCGACTCCCAGTTCGGCCACGGCGGACGGACGGCCATGCAGATCGTCCTGACCCACGGGCTTGCCCAGCGTCTCGGCATCGTAAAGCGCGTCGCGCAGATCGTCGGCAACCTGGAACGCTTCGCCGATGCGCGCGCCCAGTTCTTCCCACGGCTCCGCCTCCTGCCCCGCGGCCACCGCTCCCATCTGCGTGGCCGCGATGAACAGCGCGCCGGTCTTGGACATGTGATAGGCGCGCAGGTCGATCTTGTCCTCGCTCTCCCAGCCTTGCCCGGCGCAGATACCCATCGGCATGCCCGACCGGGTGGCGAGGATCCGCAACAGTTCCAGCCCGCGCGAGGGCGCGGCATCAGCGGCCCGCGCCAGCGTCTCGAACGCCAGCATGATGAGGCTGTCACCCGTGAGCACCGCCAGCGGTTGCGAATAGGCGCGGTGCACCGCCGCCTTGCCGCGCCGCATGTCCGCATCGTCGAAACAGGGAAGGTCGTCGTGCACGAGGCTTGCGCAATGCATCAGTTCAAGCGCCGCCGCCGCGGCATCGGCCAGCTGCGGCTGGTCGTCCCCGCACGCACCGTTGACCGACATCAGGATCGTGGGCCGTATGCGTGCGCCGCCGGGCGTCGTCGCATAGTCGAGCGCTGAGGCAAGCCGGGACGGCGCGGGCTGTCGCGCAGCGTTGCGGACCGCTTGCGTCAAAGCAGCATCGATACGCGCCTTCGGGTCGGAATTCATGCGGGCGGCCCCTTGGTGTCAGTTTAGACTTACAGCATACTGTAAATCATACTGGACAACTTGCTTGAGCGAGTCAACAATTCCGGGATGGATGGAGGATCCCTTTCGGATCGGCCGCGCGTGGCGGTCATCGGCACTGGAATCGGCGGGTTGAGCGCGGCGGCGCGGCTCGCTCACGCGGGCCTGTCCGTCACCCTGTTCGAGCGGCAGGCGCAGATCGGCGGCAAGATGCGCGTCGTGCCCAGCGCGGCGGGGCCGGTCGATACCGGGCCAACCGTTCTCACGCTGCGGGCGGAATTCGACCGGCTGTTCGCCGATCTCGGGGCGCGGCTTTCTGACTATGTCGACCTTGTGCCGCTGCCGGTGCTGGCGCGGCATTTCTGGCCCGATGGCAGCCGGCTTGACCTGTTCGACGACATCGACACCTCTGCCCGCGCGATCGAGGCTTTTGCAGGCCGCCACGCACGCCGGGATTACCTGCGGTTCCGTAAGAAAACCGCGCGTCTCTTCGATGCGTTCGAGGCGCCGATGATGCAGACCGCCGTGCCGAAACCGGCCGACCTGACGCGTCACGTGGCGCTGCGTCCATGGCTTGTCCCGGCGATGGCGCCCATGTCGACCCTTGCCCGCAGGCTGGCGCGGGATTTCAGCGACGCGCGGCTTGCGCAACTGTTCGGGCGCTACGCGACCTACGTGGGTGGATCACCGTTCCAGTCGCCTGCGCTTCTGTCCCTGATTTCCGAGGCGGAAGCGCGCGGCGTCTGGGCGCCACGCGGAGGGATGCTGGCGCTGGCGCATGGCGTGGCGCAACTGGCCACAGAACTGGGCGCACGCATCATCTGCAACGCCCATGTGGACGAGATCATGACGTCAAATGACCGGGTGATCGGCTTGCGCAGCGGCGCCGACATCTTCCCGGCGGACGCGATCCTGTTCAACGGCGATCCCCGCGCGCTTGCCCTTGGCCACCTCGGCGCAGCCGTTGCGGACGAGGCCCCGCTGACCCGCACCGATGCGCGCAGCCTGTCGGCCAATGTCTGGGCCTTCTCCGCCACGCCGCAGGGCGCGGACCTTGCCCATCACAACGTCTTCTTCAGCGCCGACCCGGCTTGGGAATGGCGCAGTCTCGATGCCGGGCACTGGCCCGAGGACCCCACGATTTACGTCTGCGCGCAGGACCGCGCAGAGGGCGCGCCCGACGGGCCGGAGCGGTTCGAACTGATCCTGAACGCACCGCCCCTGACCCGCCGCACGCCCGAACCGGAGGATTACAAGACATGCCACCGACAGACATTCCAGACCCTCGCACGGCACGGGCTGACCTTCGATCCACCCCCCGGACCCGAGGCGCTGACGATGCCGCAGGAATGGGAGGCGCGCTTCCCCGGGTCGGACGGCTCCCTTTACGGGCAGAGCCCGCACGGGATGATGGCCGCCTTCCGCAGGCCGACGGCGCGGGCCGCGATGAAAGGGCTCTACCTCGCCGGGGGCGGGGCACATCCGGGGGCGGGCGTGCCGATGGCAACCCGTTCCGGTCGCCTCGCGGCAGAGGCGATGATCGCCGACCTGTCTTCAACCTCGATGTCCCGCCCAACGGCTATGCGTGGTGGTATGTCGACGGGATAAGCACCTGCGGGACCCGCGCGATCTCCATCATCGGCTTCATCGGATCGGTCTTTTCGCCGTGGTACCGCTGGTCGGGTCGCCGCGACCCGGCCAATCACTGCTGCATCAACGTGGCGACCTATGGCCCCGGTGGCCGGTTCACGATGACGGATCGCGGACGTTCGGCCCTGCGCCTGTCGGACGACGTTTTTCGCGTCGGACCGTCGTCGATGCGGTGGACGGGCAGCGAACTGGTGATCGACATCAACGAAATGGGCGCGCCGCCCATGGTCACCCGCGTGCGCGGACAGGTCCGCCTGACACCGCGCGCCATCACCGGCGTCGAGCTGCCGTTGACCGACGACGGCGCACATGTCTGGCGCCCCTTTGCGCCGGTCAGCGACATCTCTGTCAGCCTCGAATCAAAAGGCTGGCAGTGGAGCGGTCACGGCTATTTCGACGCCAACTTCGGCACCCGCGCGTTGGAGGAGGACTTTGGCTACTGGACGTGGGGCCGCTTCCCGACCGCCGGGGGCGCGACCTGTTATTACGACGCGACCCGGCTGGACGGATCGACGCTGAAATGCGCGGCCACGTTCGACAAGGATGGGGAGGTACGCCTTGCCGACCTGCCGCCCGCGCAACCGATGGCGCGCACGATCTGGGCGCTCAGGCGCGAATGTCGCGCCGATCCCGGCACGCGTGCGGAACAGCTCCTGCCGATGCTCGACGCGCCCTTCTACACCCGCGCGGGCGTCAAAACGCGGCTGAACGGGGAGTGGACGACGGGTGTGCACGAAGCGCTGGATCTGACCCGGTTCCGCTCACCCCTGCTGAAGCCGATGCTGGCGGTGCGTGTTCCCCGCGTTCCGCGCTGGAACTTCACGGATTAGAGACTGTTTCGCCTCAATCGGCGCTTGCGTCGGGGTTCAGGCGCAGGACACTCAGGTTCAGCGCAGCCGCGACCGACACCCATGCAAGGTATGGCACGAAGAGCAGGCCGGCGATCTGGTCGACCTGCCAATGCGTCACCATTGCGCCAAGCACGGCGAGCCACAGGAAGATAATGATGATCAGCGCGGCGCGCATCCGGCGCAAGCCAAAGAACACCGGCGTCCAGAGCGTGTTGAACGCGATCTGCATGGCCCAGAATACCAGCGGCAAGGCGGCGCCTTCGATCCCGGCGACGCGCGCCCCAGCCACGGACATGCACAGGTAAAGCGTCGTCCACGTCACCGGAAACATCCATTTCGGCGGGTTCCAGGACGGCTTGTTCAGACCGTCATACCACTTGCCCGGATCGAACATCGCGCCGGTTGTCGCGGCGGCCCCGCAACTGACCAGGAACAGGCTGAAATAGACCCAGAACATCGCTATCGCGCCTCTTCCCGTGTCTTGAGCGTGGCAAAGGTCGCGTACAGCGTATCGCTCCAGTCCGGCGCGCGGGTTCCGGGATCGGCGGTGGCATCGACGAGGAACGCGACCTCGGGCAACGGGCGCGCATAGATCACGGGCGACCGGGGCCATGCCAGCGACAGGCCGGTCTGCCAGATCGACAGGCCCAGAAGCCCCAGCTTGGTCCCCTTGGATGTCACCGCGCGGCGCGTGACGCTGTCATGGTCTGCCTTGCGGATGCGCGGACCGATGGCGGCATAGATGTGCCGCGCGGCGTAAATCCCTGTTCGCGCCTCGACCGGCAGGGACGGAACACCCGCTTCGGCCCTTGTATAGAGCCTGTCTGCCTCTCTCAGCAGGCGGTGCACCATGGCGCGGATCGCGCGGGATGGCTCGGGGCTGGCGAGGAACGCGTCAGGGTCGATCCATGCCTCCTCGAACCAGTCGAGCGGTAGGTAAAGCCGCCCTTCGCGTGCGTCTTCGCCCACGTCGCGGGCGATGTTGGTCAGCTGCATCGCGACACCCAGATCGCAGGCCCGTGCCAGCGCGTCGCGGTCGCGCACGCGCATCAGCACGCACATCATCGCCCCCACCGCCGCCGCCACCCGCGCGGAATAGCTGCGCACGTCCGACAGCGTCTGGTAGCGGCGTTCAAGCGCGTCCCAGGCCAGTCCTTCCAGCAAGGCCTCGGGCAAGGCGCGGGGCATTTCGAACTGTTCGACAATCGCGGCAAAGGCGCGGTCCGGCGCGGCGTTGCGCGGACGCCCGTCATAGACACGTTCCAACCGGTCCTTGAGATCCGTCACGGCAGCGGTCTTTGCATCGCCTAGGTCGACCTCGTCATCGGCAAGGCGGCAGAAGGCGTAGAGCGCAAGCGCCGGGTCACGCACGCGCGCCGGCAAAAGCCGCGACGCGGTGTAGAAGGACAGCGACCCGTGGCGGATCGCTTCGCGGCAATGGGCAAGGTCGGCAGTGTCGATCATGCGCGCACCCATGCGTCAGCGGGCGGAACAAGCTGCGCCATCACGTCGGCGCTGGCGATCACGCCCGGCAGCCCGGCACCCGGATGCGTGCCCGCCCCGGACAGGTACAGCCCTTCGACCTCTTCGCTGATGTTGTGCGGCCGGAACCATGCGCTTTGGAAGATGCGCGGCTCCATCGAAAAGCCCGCACCCAGCGGCGACAGGTACCGGTCGCGGAACGTGTCTGGCGTGAACACAAGCGAACTGCTCAGATGCTCACCCAGCCCCGGCAATAGGCTCTGTTCCAGCATGTTTTGCACCTTTTCGCGGTACTTTTCGCCGATCTCGGCCCAGTCCGCCGCGTCATGGCCCAGATGCGGGACGGGGCTGAGGGCATAAAAGGTGTCGTCACCCTCGGGCGCTGCGGTCGGGTCGGTCACCGTGGGCCGGTGGACATAAAGGCTCATGTCATCCGCCAGCTTGCCCCGGATGAAGATGTCGTTCACCAGACCCTTGTAGCGCGGGCCGTTCAGGATCGTGTGGTGGCCCACATCGGCCCATTTCCCCCGCGTCCCGCGCGTTCCGAAATACCAGACGAACAGGCCCATCGACCACCGCGACTGCGCCACGCGCCTGTCGGTCCAGCGGCGGCGCACGTGGTGGCGCAGGAGGTGGGTATAGGTGTGGCCCGCATCCGCGTTCGACACGACCAGATCGGCGGTGATCACGTCGCCGCCCGTCAGCTTCACACCGCAGGCGCGCTTGTCGCGGATCAGGATTTCGTCCACCTCGGCCCCCTGCCGCACGATGCCGCCCTGATCCTGCACCACGCCCGCCATGGCCTGCGCGATCGCCGCAACGCCGCCCATCGCGCAATGCACGCCGAACTCCTTTTCGAGATGGCTGACGAGGATATACATCGAGGTCACGTTGAACGGGTCACCCCCAATGAAGAGCGGGTGGAACGACAGCGCCATGCGCAGGCGCGGGTCGCGGATGCGCGACGCCGCATGGGCATAAACCGACCGGTCCGCGCGCAGCATCCCGAAAGTCGGCAGCACCTTGATCAGGTCCCACAGGCGGTGCATCGGGCGCTTGCCCAGATCCTCGAACCCGAACTCGTATCGCCGCGCGCTGTCACGCAGGAAGCGGTCATAACCGGGCAGGTCGTCGGGCGACAGGCGCGCCACCTCGGCCCGCATGCCTTCGTCCGACTGGGTCGCATTGAAATGCGATCCGTCCGGCCAGCGGATCTGGTAGAACGGGTCAAGCGCGCGCAGGTCGACATCGTCATCGAAAGACCGGCCGCAAGCCTCCCACAAGTCGCGGAACACTTGCGGCACCGTCACGATGGTCGGACCCAGATCGAACCGGTGGCCGTCCTGCCAGATGGCCGACCCGCGCCCGCCGGGCACGTCCAGCCGATCCAGCACCGTCACGCGGTACCCCTTGGCCCCCAACCGCATGGCCGAGGCAAGGCCGCCCAGCCCCGCACCGATCACGACGGCATGGGGCGCAAAGGCGCGCGCCGCGTGCTGGTGAAAGCCCGGATCGACTCGTGTCATCATGCGAGCAGCCTAAGGCTGTCTACTTTGATTTACAATTAGTGTTTGCCGCGATCAGTATGTCACTCTAGACTGACAGTTGGAACAAAGTGGAAGGATGCTCCCATCCAAACGGTCACGCTCACGCTCTACCGTTTCGACACCTGGCGCGCCCGTGCCTGGGCGCTGGGCATGATGGGGCTTGGCCGCATCCTGCTTCCCCGCGTCCCCGATATCGGGTTCTGGAAACTGTGCGGCGCGGGCAAGGGAGAGGGGTTTACCCCGACCGCGAACATGGCAACCGTTGCGATCCTTGCGACATGGCCCGACCACGCCACCGCGCAATTCGGCACCCAGCATTCCGCTTCCTTCCAGCGATACGCCCGCAAGGCCGACGAAAGCTGGACAGTGTACCTGTCCGCAACGCGCAGTTCGGGCGCATGGGCGGGCCAGGCGCCTTTCGAGGTCTCGACCCAGACGTCCGATGGCCCCCTTGCCGCGTTGACCCGCGCCACGATCAAACCCGGCATCGCCGCGCAGTTCTGGCGGCGCGTTCCGGATATCAGCCGGATGATCGGGTCGGACCCGAACGTGGCCTTCAAGATCGGGATCGGCGAAGTGCCCCTGCTGCACCAGGTCACGTTCTCGATCTGGCCGGATGCGCAGGCCATGGCGGCCTTTGCCCGGCAGGACGGGCCGCATGCGCGCGCCATCCGCGCGGTGCGCGCAGGCAAGTGGTTCCGCGAGGAATTGTACGCCCGGTTCGCCATCCTTGGCGATCACGGGACATGGGGCGGGTCCAGCCCGCTCGACCGGTTGGAGGCAGCATGATGCGCCACGTCTTCCCCTTTTCCGCGATCGTCGGCCAGGAGGCCATGAAGCGCGCGATGATCCTCACCGCCATCGACCCGACCATCGGAGGTGTCCTCGTCTTCGGGGACCGTGGCACCGGCAAATCCACTGCCGTCCGCGCGCTTGCTGCGCTTCTGCCTCCCATCGACGTGATCGCCGGATGCCCCGTCAACTCGGATCAGGCCGAGGATGTGCCGGAATGGGTCCAAAACGCGGGAACAGAGACGCATGCCGTCCCAACGCCTGTCGTTGATCTGCCCCTTGGCGTCAGCCAGGACCGGGTCACCGGCGCGCTGGATATCGAACGGGCGCTGACCCGTGGCGAGAAGGCGTTTGAACCGGGTCTGCTTGCACAGGCGAACCGCGGTTACCTTTATATCGACGAGGTCAACCTGCTAGAGGACCACATTGTCGATCTTCTGCTGGACGTCGCGCAATCGGGCGAGAATGTCGTCGAACGTGACGGCCTGTCGATCCGCCATCCCGCGCGTTTCGTGCTGGTCGGATCCGGCAACCCGGAAGAAGGTGACCTGCGTCCCCAGCTTCTGGACCGGTTCGGGCTGTCGGTCGAGGTGACCTCACCCACGAACATGGCGGAACGTGTCGAAGTCATCCGCCGCCGCGACGCGTTCGACCGTGATCCAGCCGGGTTTACAAATGACTGGCACACAGCCGATGCGATCGTGCGCGACCGGATCGTGAAGGCACGCGAGACCATCGCCTCTTACGACGTGGGCGACGATGTGCTCGAAACCTGCGCGCGTCTGTGCATCGCACTCGGATCCGACGGCCTGCGAGGTGAATTGACGCTGCTGCGCGCGGCGCGAGCGCTGGCGGCCTTTGAAGGCGCCAGCGAGGTTGCGCATCACCATGTGACGGTCGTGGCCCCGATTGCCCTGTCGCACCGCCTGCGCCGCGATCCCCTGGACGATGCCGGGTCATCCTCCCGCGTGGAACGGGTGCTGGCTGACGTGATGGCATGACCGGCGCAAGCACCTGCTGGTCTGACACCGTCGTCGCGCTTGGCGCGTTGAACCGCGCACCCGGATTGCACGGTCTTGTTCTGAAAATGCGGCCCGGCCCGGTGTACGACGCGGCGATGCAGGCCGTTGCCGATACGTTTCCGAAGACAACACGCTGGACACCATCGATGCCGGCGGCCGCGCTGACGGGCGGCATCGACCCGGTGGCAACGCTTGCCGCCGGGCGCGCGGTGCACAGGCGGGGCCTGTTGCAGCAGGAGGCCCCGTTGATCGTCGCATCGGCCGAACGGCTTGAACCGCAAACGGCGGCGATCATCGCGCAGGCGATGGACGACGGTGGCGCGCCTCCCCTCATCCTAATCGACGAATCGGCAGAGGCCGAGGAGAGCCCGCCGCTCTTCCTGACCGACCGCGTCGCGTTCTTGTGCGACCTGACCGGCCTGTCGATGCGGGAGATCGGGGAAACGACTCCGGACAGTCCGGCAACGGCAGTTGTGGAAGATCCCGAAGCCACGCTTGCCCTGATCGCGGCAAGGCTTGGCATACCCGGCGTACGTCCGGTGCTTCTTGCCCTTGGTGCGGCGCGTGCCCTTGCCGATGGGGATGAGGTGACGGAAGCCGATGTCGCGCAGGCGGCGGCGCTGGTTCTGGCACCGCGCGCCCTGACCTTGCCCGAAGAGATGGACGAGGACTCGCCGGCAGAGGAGACGCCCAAGCAGGAAGAATGCGCCAACGATGGTGACACGGGCGGCAGCCGCCCGCTTGATGACATGGTGATCGACGCCGTGCGCGCGCGCTTGCCAGACGGGCTGTTGGACACTCCACCCACCCTCGGCAAGGCCGGGCGCGGGTTTTCGGGGTCGGGCGCGAAACGGCGTGGCAACCGCCGGGGCCGCCCCCTGCCCGCGAAGGCAGGAGCGCCGGACGGACATGCCCGGCTTGACCTGGTTGCAACCTTGCGCGCCGCGATCCCTTGGCAAACCCTGCGCCACCGGGCCGCTCCGGACCGGACCGGCGTGATCCTGCGCCCATCGGACCTGCATGTGCAGCGGATGGAAGAGCGTGCGGACCGGGTCCTTGTCTTTACCGTCGATGCGTCGGGGTCGTCCGCGATGGCGCGGCTGGGAGAGGTGAAGGGCGCAATCGAACTGGTGCTGGCACGCGCCTATGCGCGGCGCGATCACGTGGCGCTGGTGGCGTTCCGCAAGGAACAGGCCGACACGATCCTGCCGCCAACCCGGTCGCTGGTGCAGGCGAAACGCCAGCTTGCCGCGCTGCCCGGCGGGGGCGGCACGCCGCTGGCCACGGGGATGGAGGCCGGCCTGCGGCAGGCATTGCACGCGCGCAGCCGCGGGATGACGCCCCAGATGATCCTGCTGACGGACGGGCGCGGCAATATCGCCATCGACGGTACCGCCAACCGAACCAAGGCGAGCGAGGATGCGCAACAGGTGGCCCGGCACCTTGCCGCGTCGCGAATCGACACGCTGGTGATCGACACCGGCGCGCGTCCGCAAGCCCCGCTCGCGGAACTGGCGCGGAACATGCATGCCACCTACGTCCCGCTGCCCCGCGCGCAGGCCAGCCAGATTTCGGACGTTGTCGCGGACGCGCTGTAATGCACTGGCCGCGAGACCTTGAAGGATGGCCGCATCGCGAGGCCTCCACCCGCATCGCGGGACCGGTGCATCGCTGGCACGTTCAGGCCAGTTGTTCGCCGGACACCGAAAAACGGGACATCCTTTTGCTGCATGGAGCGGGGGCAAGCACCCATTCGTGGCGGCACCTGTTCACGCTTTTGTCTGACCGCTTTCGCGTCAAAACGCTCGACCTGCCGGGGCACGGGTTCACAACGCTCGGCGCGCGTCACAGGTCCGGCCTGACCGCGATGGCGGAGGACGTGACATCCTTGTGCACCGCGCAGGAATGGCGGCCCGCCACGATCATCGGGCATTCCGCCGGGGCGGCGGTCGCCTTGGAAGCGGCGCGGCGCGGGCCATTGCGAGGCGTGCCGGTGATCGGGCTGAACGCCGCGCTGGGCGCGTTTCCCGGTCTGGCCGGAGTGCTTTTCCCGATGCTTGCACAGGTTCTCGCCGCCGCGCCGCTGGTCCCTCGCCTCGTGGCCCGGCAAGTCGGGCAGGCGCGGCAGATCGCGCGGCTGATCGAAAGCACCGGCAGCACGCTCGATCCCGAAGGTCTGGAACTCTACCGCCATCTCGCCGCCGATCCGGATCATGTGTCGGGCACGCTTCAGATGATGGCGCAATGGGACCTCGACCCATTGCTGGAAAGCCTTGGCGAACATCCGTCCGACGTCACGCTGTTCGCAACCGAAGGCGACCGGTCGGTGCCCGCCATCACCTCGGTCGAGGCGGCGAAACGCCTCCGGCAAGGGCAGGCGATCCTGCATCCCGAGCTTGGGCATCTTGCCCACGAGGAAGACGCCGAACGCGTCTTGGGCTGGATTCTGCCGTACCTGCCTGACTGATTTGCCCAAAAAAGCAGCAAAATGATGCATGGCAGGCAGCGTTCCCGCGCATTCTTCGCGACTTTTTCGCGTGTGCAGCATTCCTGCACCAACACAACCCGGCCCATTCAATTCTCGGGCAATGGTTGAAGCGTGCAACCGATGCACCGTTGCGAAGCGATTTTCGGGCCTCAAGATATCGTAACCACCTGACCAAAAACGCATATTCCTGATTGAATGGGGACATGCCCTGTTCGGTACGATTCAAAGAGGGCGCGAATGGCGGGTAACTCCCCGTTCTCCCGGCAGGAATCTGCCGAGATGCCGCCAGAAAATTAGTCGTTTGCCGTGACCGAAGAAGAAGTGTAGAACCGGGCTGTGGAGTTTTTCTGCACATCAAGTCTGGAGAGCAATATGAAAAAGTTTTCGATTGCTGCTGCTATCGCTGCTGTGGCTGCCGTTCCGGCCGCCGCTCAGCAAGCATCGACCGATCCGTTCGTTGCTACGCAAGGCATCGCTGACCCGCTGTACATCGCACTGGGCATCGCGTTCCTCGCAATCGCAGTTGCAGCTTCTTCGGGCACCGACTAAGTCGGACGCCCTTTGAGTCATTGAAGGCGGCGGCCCCCTCGGGGGTCGCCGTTTTCTGTTTTCGGCAGTTTTTAACTGTAAATCTGCAGGCCGGTGGTCAGACCTGATGTTTGCGGTACCAGTCCACGAACCGCGTTACGCCGGTTTTCAGATCGGTCCGGGGCAGCGGCCCCACAAGATCCGTCAGCAAGGTCGTGTCCGCCCAGGTCGCCGGAACGTCCCCCGGCTGGATCGGCATCATGTTCCTCGTGATGGGTGTGCCCAGCGCGTCCTCGATCGCCTGAACGAAGTCCAGCAGGTTCACCGGCGCGCCGTTTCCGATGTTCACAACCCGCCATGGGGCAACGGGCGAGAGCGAATCAGCATCGCCAACCGGCGAGCCCACGACAGGCGTCACGTCAATCAGCCGCAGGATTCCTTCGACAAGGTCATCGACATAGGTGAAGTCGCGCATCATGTCGCCGTTGTTGTAAACGTCGATCGCCTGACCCTGCATCGCGGCCTTCACGAACTTGAACAGCGCCATGTCCGGGCGGCCCCACGGCCCGTAGACGGTGAAGAACCGGAACATCGTGGTCGGCAGGCCATAAAGGTGGGCATAGGAATGGGCCATCGCTTCGGTCGCGCGCTTGGTCGCAGCGTAGAACGACATCTGGTGATCGGCCTGCATCGTTTCGCGATACGGCATCTCGGTATTCGCACCATAGGCGGAACTGGTCGACGCCAGCAGCAAGTGGCGCGGCGGATGCGCGCGCGCCGCTTCGATCACTTCGAACGTACCGCACAGGTTCGACTGGACGTAGGACCGCGGCGATTCGATCGAGTACCGAACACCAGCCTGCGCCGCGAGGTGGATGACCGTGTCGGGCGTATACTCGGACATGACATCCAGGATGACGCCCGGTTCTTCGAGCGCGGCGATGACAGGAATGAACCCGTCATGCGCTTCCAGTTGGGCGAGGCGCGCGTCTTTCAGGGCCGGATCGTAGTAGGACGACATGTTGTCGAGCCCGATGACGCGCCACCCGTCGGCCAAGAGCCGTGAAGACAGGTGAAATCCGATGAAGCCGGCGGCTCCGGTCACCAGTGCGGTGCGCGTCATGTGAAATGCTCCACAACTTCAATAGGATCAGTTTAACCTGCACCCAAGAGAATAAGAAAGGACAAACACACGCCAAGCGCGATCCCGCCCAAGGCCCACAGCAGACCGACCCTCAATCGCATGCGCGACGGCGCTTCCGGTTGCGGATTTGCCTGCCTGACAAGCACGTCCTGCATCAGTTCCGGCAGTCGCGGGCCGAACCGGGACAGGACCAGCGCCGTCTTTGCTAGATCCCGCACAAGCGCGGCGGGACCGATGGACCTGCGGATATAGGTTTCCACGATGGGCTGCGCGACCTGCCAGATGTTCATATGCGGGTCGAGAGACCGCGCGACCCCTTCGACCACCACCATGGTGCGCTGCAGCAGGATCAGTTCGGTCCGCGTTTCCATGCCGAATCGCTCGGTCACCTCGAACAGGTAGGACAGCAGGCGGCCCATGCTGATTTTCGTGGCATCCATTCCAAAAATCGGCTCACCGACAGCTCGCAGGGCGCGCGCGAATTCGTCCACGTCCTTGTCGGCGGGCACGTATCCGGCCTCGAAATGGACCTCGGCGACGCGTTTGTAATCCTTGCGGATGAACCCGAACAGGATCTCGGCATAGACGCGGCGGGTGTATTCATCGATATGGCCCATGATCCCGAAATCGTAGGCGATGATGTCCCCGTTCGGCGCGACCTTCAGGTTGCCCTGGTGCATATCCGCGTGGAAATAGCCGTCGCGCAGCGCGTGGTTGAGGAACAACTGCAGGACCCGCGCGGCCAGGTCGCGCCGGTCATGGCCCGCCGCATCGATCGCGTCGTTGTCGCCCATCGGCACGCCTTCGGCCCAGCCCAGCGTCATCACGCGCCGACCCGAATAGGGCCAGATGATCTTGGGCAACTGGAAGCCCTTGTCATTGGCAGTGTTCGCCGCGAACTCACTTGCCGCCGAGGATTCAAGCCGGAGGTCCAGTTCCCCCTGCACGACGCCGTCGAAATGCTCGATCACGTCCATCGGGCGCAGGCGGCGCGCCTGCGGTGCGGCGATCTCGATGATCCGCGCGGCAAGATAGAAGGCGTCCACATCCTTGCGGAACGCCCGTTCGATCCCCGGCCGAAGCACCTTGACGGCCACCGTCTCACCCGTGTCCCGCAGCCGCGCCTTGTGCACCTGCGCGATGGAGGCCGCGGCAACCGGTTCGGACAATTCGGAAAAAACGGTGTCGGCATCGACCTCCAATTCGCGCGCGATCGCCTTCTTGGCTTCGCCGATAGAAAAGGGCGGCAGCTTGTCCTGCAGCACGCGCAATTGCTGGGCCAGTTCCGCACCCACCACGTCGGGCCGCGTCGACAGAACCTGACCGAACTTGATATAGGCCGGGCCCAGCGCCGTCAGCGCGCGGGTCGCGGGCGGCATCGACGGATCGCCGCGATAGCCCAGCCACTGGAACGGCCAGCCCAGCACCCAGGCCACGGCCCGCAACGGGCGCGGCGCATCGAAGGCATCAAGTACGACGTTCATCGCACCCGTCCGTACCAGCGTCGCGCCGGTGCGGATCAGCCGGACGATATTGTGTGGGCCGCGCATCTAGCGAGGCCGCCCATCAGGGCGGATGAGCAGCACCTTCACAGTTTCCACCCCGAATGCAGGCAGGCGATCCCCATGGACAGGTTGCGGTATCGCGCCTGTTCGAACCCCGCGTCGCGCACCATGCCAAGGAAAGTCTCCTGGTCGGGAAACTTGCGGATCGACTCGACGAGGTACTGGTAACTGTCGCGGTCGTTCGCGATCACCTGCCCCATGGCAGGGATCACGTTGTAACTGTACCGGTCATAGGCCCATTGCATCAGATCGTTCGGGATCTGGCTGAATTCCAGGACCATCAACCGCCCGCCGGGCCGCAACACGCGAAATGCCTCGTTCAAGGCCTCCTGCGGCCGGGTGACGTTCCGGATGCCGAAGCTGATCGTGTAGACGTCGAAACTGTTGTCCGGAAACGGCAGGGCCATCGCATCACCGACCACCCAATCGAGGCTGTCGGCCAACCGCTCGGCCTCGGCCCGGTTGCGGCCTTCGATCAGCATCGGCTCGGTCAGGTCGAGAACCGTCGCATTCCCATGCCCCGCCCGTTTCAGAAAGCGAAACGCGATGTCACCGGTGCCACCCGCCACGTCAAGCAGCCGCTGCCCGGCGCGGGGCGCCAGCCAGTCCATCATCGCGTCTTTCCAAAGCCGGTGGATGCCCACCGACATCACGTCGTTCATGATGTCGTATTTCGAGGCGACCGACCCGAACACACCCTGAACCAGCCCGGCCTTGTCCTCTTCGCGCACCGTCAGGTTGCCGAAATGCGTGGTCTGGTCGTCGTTCATCGGTATCTTCCGTCCGTGGCAAAGCCGCTGTGACCCCTGACACAAATGTGGGCGCGAGACAAATCGTCAAATTCCCACGTTGTCGCAGGGCTTCGGGCGGCGCTTGTGTCCCGGCACGGGCGATGCTCAAGTGCAGCGTCTGCCGAGGGAGCACGCGATGCCCGAATTGCCCGAAGTCGAAACCGTCCGCCGCGGGCTTGCGCTGGTGATGGATGGCGGGCGGATCGACCGGGTCGAGGTGCGTCGCCCGGACCTGCGCTGGCCCTTTCCCGAACGCATGGCCGAACGGCTGACCGGCCAACCCGTGCTTGGCCTGCGGCGGCGGTCGAAATACATCCTTGTCGACCTTGGTTCGGGCGAGACGCTTCTGGTGCATCTGGGCATGTCGGGCCGGATGACCATATCGGGCGATCCGCTGGGGCGCTTCGTGCACGACCATCCGCTGCGCGAAACGCACGATCACGTGCAGATCGACATGCAGAGCGGCGCGCGCATCACCTTCAACGACCCGCGCCGGTTCGGCGCGATGGATCTTTTCCCGTCCGACGACGCGGACCGGCATCCGCTGCTGGCCAAGCTGGGTCCCGAACCTCTGGGCAACGCGTTTGACGAAACGGTGCTGAAGACCGCGTTGAAAAACCGCAACACGCCAGTGAAATCCGCGCTTCTGGATCAGCGGATCGTGGCGGGGCTGGGCAACATCTATGTCTGCGAGGCGCTGTTCCGGGCGGGAATTTCGCCGTCGCGCAAAGCCGGTCGCATCGCCGGCGATCGCGTGGCCGCGCTGGTTCCGATCATCCGCGACGTGTTGACCGAGGCGATCGACGCCGGCGGCTCCTCCTTGCGCGATTACCGCCAAGCCGATGGAGAGCTTGGATATTTCCAGCACAAATTCGATGTCTACGGACGCGAGGGCGCGCCGTGCCGCCGCGACGGTTGCGACGGAACGGTTCGCCGAATCACGCAGGCCGGACGCTCAACTTTCTATTGCGCGCAATGCCAAAGATAACTTGGCGGGGTGACACATGGCTGTTAGGTGTGGCGCCTTGAGGTAACAACCGAGAGCCCGCTCATGGCCTACGAGACGATCACCGTCGAGATCGAAGACCATATCTGCACCCTGACCCTCAACAGACCGGACGCCCTGAACGCCCTGAACACGCAACTTCTGGGCGAGATGATCGAGGCGTTGAAGGATGCAGACCGCAACGACAAGGTGCGCTGCATCATCCTGACGGGGTCCACCAAGGCCTTTGCCGCGGGTGCCGATATCGAGGAGATGTCGCACAAGACCTTCGTCGAGGTGCACAGCGAGAACCTGTTCGCCGATTTCCACGACGATTTCGTGCGAATCCGCAAACCCGTCATCGCGGCGGTCGCGGGATACGCTCTGGGCGGTGGGTGCGAGCTGGCCATGATGTGCGATTTCATCATCGCCGCCGACACCGCGAAATTCGGCCAGCCCGAAATCAACCTTGGCGTTGTCGCCGGGATCGGCGGCTCGCAGCGCCTGACCCACGCGGTGGGCAAGGCGAAGTCGATGGACATGCACCTGACGGGCCGCTTCATGGATGCCGAGGAGGCCGAACGCTCGGGCCTCGTCAGTCGCGTGGTCCCCGCCAAGAAGCTGATGGAAGTCGCCCGTGGCGCGGCTGAGAAGATCGCCGCGAAGTCGACGATGACGGCGCGGGTGGTCAAGGAGTGCGTCAACCGCAGCGTGGAGATCGGCCTGACCGAAGGCGTTCTGTTCGAACGCCGCGCCTTCCATTCCTTGTTCGCGACCGAGGACCAGACCGAAGGCATGAACGCCTTTGTCGAAAAGCGCGAAGCGCAGTTCCGCGACAAGTAACGCAAACCGTTTGCATCATGCGGCCCGTTCGGGTAGTGCGGCGCATCACATGCGCGTGCTGCCCGCTTTGGCAAGAAGGTTCCTCCTCTGATCACGGGTGGGCATTGCGCGCTTTTTGCACTGACCCACGACCCGGAAAGAGGGACACGACACATGGCAAATTCGCCCCAGGCCAAGAAACGCGCCCGCCAGAACGAAGCACGCTTCGCCGTGAACAAGGCGCGCCGCTCGCGCATCCGTACCTTCCTGCGCAAGGTTGAAGAAGCAATCGCATCCGGCGACAAATCCGCGGCCGAAGCGGCCCTGCGCGCCGCCCAGCCCGAGCTGATGCGCGGCGTCACCAAGGGTGTGTATCATAAAAACACCGCATCGCGGAAAGTGTCGCGGCTGGCCTCCCGCATCAAGCAACTCGGTTAACCCGAATCGAAATTTTTTTCGCGATCGGCGTCTCCCTGTGGAGACGCCGATTTTTTGTTTGTGTCGCAAAAATTTCACGTCGTTTTTACATTTGTCTGAACCGGGATTCGGTCGCCTACTCTTCAAGTCAAGAGCAAAGGTTTGTTGAACCGAGCGCAGGCGAATTGGTAATCCTACCGGTGCGACTCGCGTCGCGTTGGGGGGACTTGATGGTCCTTGGAATGATCGCTGCTGCTAAGTGATTGTGAGAGTATGGCAAGCGGGTGTGGGAGCCCGGCGTACCGGCATCGTTCCGACCATGGTCTGCATACGTCCAAAAGGACACTGTAGGAATGTCGAGGCTGTGCGGCGTGCCTGATCGGGCGCCGACACAAACCGGTTCGGCGTGTCGCGAGCATAGTGGGAAACTCCGTGCAGGTGCCGCGTTAAGGGCGCCGCGCGTGACAGGCAGAGAGATGGCGATGACGCGAGATCAATGGGGGGCTTTGCAGAATACGCTGCAAGAGACCGTGGGCAGAAACAATTACGTGAACTGGATCAAGCCGCTGGAATATTCGGGCGTCGACGATGGCGTCGCGCGGTTTCTCGTTCCCACGACCTTCCTTGGCAATTACGTCTCGCAGAATTTCGGTGACCTGATCCTGTACCAGATGTCGGCCCGTGGCGCCGATGTCCGCCGGATCGAGTTCGCGGTGCCCACCACCCCGATTGCCGAACCGAAGGCCGCGCCGGCCGCCCGCCCCGTTCCTGCCAAGACAACCCAAAGGTCCGACGCCATGCTTTCCGCCCCGCTTGATGAACGCTTCACCTTCGACAGCTTCATCGTGGGCAAACCGAACGAGCTGGCCCACGCCGCGTCCCAGCGCGTCGCCGAAGGTGGTGCCGTCACCTTCAACCCGCTGTTCCTGTATGGTGGCGTGGGCCTCGGCAAGACGCACCTGATGCACGCCATCGCCTGGAAGCTGAAGACCGACCGTCCCGACCTGAACGTGCTGTACCTGTCAGCGGAACAGTTCATGTACCGCTTCGTGCAGGCGCTGCGCGACAAGAAGATGATGGACTTCAAGGAACTGTTCCGGTCGGTCGATGTGCTGATGGTCGACGACGTGCAATTCATCGCCGGCAAGGACAGCACGCAGGAAGAGTTCTTTCACACGTTCAACGCACTGGTGGACCAGAACAAGCAGATCATCATCTCGGCCGACCGCGCGCCGGGCGAGATCAAGGACATGGAAAACCGGATCAAGTCGCGCCTGCAATCCGGCCTGATCGTCGACCTGCACCCGACCGATTACGAATTGCGCCTTGGCATCCTGCAGTCGAAGGTCCTGAAGCAGCAGGCCAGCTATCCCGACCTCGAAATGGACGACGGCGTGCTCGAATTCCTCGCGCACCGCATCACGTCGAACGTCCGCGTGCTCGAAGGCGCGTTGACCCGGCTCTTTGCCTTCGCCTCGCTCGTCGGCAAGCCGATCAACATGGAACTGACGCAGGATTGCCTTGCCGACGTGATCCGCGCATCCGAGCGCAAGATCACGGTCGAGGAGATCCAGCGCAAGGTGGCCGAGCATTACAACATCCGCCTCAGCGACATGATTGGTCCCAAGCGCCTGCGCGCCTTCGCCCGGCCCCGGCAGGTGGCGATGTGGCTGTGCAAGAAGCTGACCACGCGCAGCCTGCCCGAAATCGGTCGCCGGTTTGGCGGGCGCGACCACACCACCGTCATGCACGGTGTCAAACGGATCGAGGAGTTGCGCCTTGCCGATCCGCATATCGCCGAAGACATCGAAATCCTGCGCCGGTCCCTCGAAGGGTAGCGCGGCGGACTCACTCGGGCCTTAAACAGGGCGCGTCAGGGTTGCACACCTTGACGCGCTTTTGCTTTGTGCCGACAACCGCCAATAACGCACTTGAGCGGGCGGCTGTTTGGTCTAAAGTCGCGGTCCGGCACGTGGAGGGATGGCGCATGAAGGTCAGCATCGAACGGGGCACATTGCTGAAGGCGGTGAGCCAGGCGCAGTCCGTGGTTGAACGGCGCAACACCATCCCGATCCTTGCCAACGTGCTGATCGAGGCCGCCGATGACAAGGCGCAGTTCCGCGCCACAGATCTGGATATCGAGGTGGTCGACCAGGCGCCTGCACAGGTCGAACGCTCGGGCGCGACGACGGTGAACGCGGTCACCTTGCACGAGATCGTGCGCAAGCTGCCCGACGGCGCGCTTGTCACCCTGACGGAAGAGCCGGGATCGGGTCGCCTGACGGTTGAGGCGGGCCGGTCCAACTTCCAGCTTGCCACGCTGCCGCGCGAGGATTTCCCGGTCATGCCGGCCTCGGATTATGCCGCGAACTTCTCGGCCAAGTCGGACGTTCTGCGCCGCCTGTTCGACAAGTCGAAATTCGCGATCTCGACCGAAGAGACGCGGTATTACCTGAACGGCGTCTACATGCATGTCGCTGAGGGCGAAGGCGGGCAGACCCTGCGTTGCGTCGCGACGGACGGCCACCGCCTGGCCCGGATCGACGCGGACCTGCCCCAGGGCGCGGAAACGATGCCCGGCGTGATCGTTCCCCGGAAGACAGTGGGCGAGTTGCGCAAGCTGCTGGACGATGACGACACGCCCATCGCCGTGTCGGTGAGCGAGACCAAGGTCCGCTTCGCGACCGAGGACATCACGCTCACCTCCAAGGTCATCGACGGCACCTTCCCCGACTATTCGCGCGTCATTCCCTCGGGCAACACGCGCAAGATGGAAGTGGATGCCAAGGAATTCGCCAGCGCGGTCGACCGGGTGGCCACCGTGTCGTCGGAACGCTCGCGCGCGGTGAAGATGCAACTGGACGAGGATCGCCTGATCCTGTCGGTCAACGCGCCCGACAGCGGCGCTGCCGAGGAAGAGCTGGGCGTGGCCTATGGCGACGACAAGCTCGAGATCGGGTTCAACGCGAAATACCTTCTGGAAATCGCGAGCCAGGTGGACCGTGAGAACGCCGTGTTCCTGTTCAACTCGGCGGGTGATCCGACCCTGATGCGGGAAGGCAACGACACTTCGGCGATCTACGTCGTGATGCCGATGCGCGTGTGACGCGCCAGCCGTCGATTTCGACCCTGACACGCCGTTTCCGCGCATGAGCCTGCATGTCGCGTCCCTGACCCTGTCGCATTTCCGGTCGCACCGCGTGGCCCGCCTGCGGCTTGATGCGCGGCCCGTCGCGATCCACGGAGCGAACGGATCGGGGAAGACAAACCTGATCGAGGCGATTTCCCTTCTTTCGGCCGGGCGCGGCCTGCGCCGGGCCGCCGCCGCCGACATGACCCGCCGCCCCGAGGCGCTGGGCTGGAAACTGACCGCCGAAGTCATCCGCGATGGCGAGACGATCGAGGTCAAAACCTGGTCTGATGCTGGCGCGGCGCGGCAGGTGCGGATCGACAGCAAGGCCGCCTCGCAGCTTGACCTCGCCGAACGCATCCGCGTGCTGTGGCTGATCCCCGCGATGGACCGGCTGTGGATCGAAGGAGCCGAGGGGCGGCGCAGGTTCCTTGACCGCGCCGCGATGAGCCTCTTTCCCGACCACGCGACCGCGACGCTGGCCTATGAAAAGGCAATGCGGGAACGCAACCGCCTGCTGAAGGAACAGGTGCGCGACGCGCACTGGTACCGGGCGCTGGAACGCCAGATGGCCGAAAGCGGCGCTGCCGTGCATAGCCACCGCATGGCGACGCTCGACGCGCTGCGCACCGCGCAACAGGATGCCACCACCGCCTTCCCTGCGGCCGAACTGAGCCTTGAACCAATCGAGGGCGATCTGCCGGAAACCGCCGAAGACCTCGCCGACGCGCTGGAAGAGAGCCGCTTTCGCGATCTCGCAGCCGGGCGCACGCTGGTCGGCCCCCACCGCGCGGATCTGAGCGGGCGATACGCGGCCAAGGACGTACCCGCCCGCGATTGTTCGACCGGGGAGCAGAAGGCGCTTCTTTTGTCCCTGATCCTGTCGAACGCGCGTGCGCTCAAGGCGCGGATCGGCACGCCGCCGCTCTTGCTGCTGGACGAGGTCGCTGCCCATCTCGACGCGAACCGCCGCGCCGCGCTTTACGACGAGGTCTGCGCGCTGGGTGCGCAGGCATGGATGACCGGGACGGGCCCCGACCTGTTCGAGGACCTCGGCGACCGCGCCCAGCGCCTGCTCGTCGAAGACGAAGACGGCGTCAGCACGGTGACCGTGGAATGACGCTGTCGGCGGGAGACATGGCGCTCTATGTCGGGGCACTTCTGATCCTCTTCTTCACCCCCGGACCGGTCTGGGTTGGACTGATCGCACGCAGCCTGTCCGGCGGGTTCCGTGCCGCCGTGCCGCTGGCGCTGGGGGTCGTGGTGGGCGACGTGCTGTGGCCCTTCCTCGCGATCCTTGGCGTGACATGGGTCGCCAGCATGTTCGACGGGGTGATGACGGTCCTGCGCTGGGTCGCGGCGGGGCTGTTTTTCTGGATGGGCTGGCAGTTGATCCGTACATCGGACCGCCCCATCGTGACCGACAGCCGCCTGACGCGCCCCGGCTGGTGGGCGGGGTTCGCGGCGGGTGTTGCGCTGATCCTCGGCAATCCCAAGGCGATCCTGTTCTACATGGGCGTCCTTCCGGGGTTCTTCGACCTCACGCGGGTCACGTGGCAAGACATCGCCGCCATCGTCGCCGCGTCGATCTTCGTCCCGTTATTCGGCAACCTGACGATGGCGTTCTTCATCGGCCGCGCCCGCGCACTGATTGCATCGCCCGAAGGGTTGAAGCGTCTGAACATCGTGTCAGGGCTGATGCTGCTCGCTGTGGGCTGCCTGATTCCCTTCACCTGAGGCGGGGTCGGCTGACGAGCAGCCGACCTACATCTCTGCCCGCAAGTAGGTCGGCTGCTCGCCAGCCGACCCCCTTCACAAAATACAGCGCATCCGCGTGACAACCCCCTCTATACCTTGTATAAATCGCCGGAATAAGAACGAGAGGGCATCCATGTCCGACGCCGAGCAAGACAATGCCGAATACGGCGCAGAATCCATCAAGGTTCTCAAAGGGTTGGAAGCAGTCCGGAAGCGTCCGGGCATGTATATCGGGGATACCGATGACGGCTCTGGCCTGCACCACATGGTGTACGAGGTGGTGGACAATGGCATTGACGAAGCGTTAGCCGGACACGCCGACTTCGTGCGCGTGAAAATCCACGCCGACAACAGCGTGTCCGTGCGCGACAACGGCCGCGGAATCCCGGTCGATATCCACGAGGAAGAGGGCGTTTCGGCGGCCGAGGTCATCATGACCCAGCTGCATGCCGGCGGTAAATTCGACAGCAACTCCTACAAGGTCTCGGGCGGTCTGCACGGCGTCGGCGTATCGGTCGTGAACGCGCTGTCCGTCTGGCTGGAACTGCGCGTCTGGCGCGATGGCAAGGAGCATTACGCCAAGTTCGAACATGGCGAGACGTCCGAGCATCTGCGCGTCGTCGGTGACGCCAATGGCGAGAAAGGGACCGAGGTTCGGTTCCTCGCCTCAACCGGCACGTTTTCAAACCTCGACTACTCGTTCGAAACGCTGGAAAAGCGCCTGCGCGAGCTGGCCTTCCTCAATTCCGGCGTGCGCATCATCCTCGAAGACGAACGGCCCGCCGAACCGCTGCATTCGGAACTGTTCTACGAAGGCGGCGTGAAGGAGTTCGTCAAGTACCTCGACCGGTCCAAGACACCCGTGATGGCCGAACCGATCCACGTGGTCGGCGACCGGGACGATATCGGGGTCGAGGTCGCGATGTGGTGGAACGACAGCTACCACGAAACCGTCCTGCCCTTTACCAACAATATCCCGCAGCGCGATGGCGGCACGCACATGGCGGGCTTTCGCGGTGCGCTGACGCGGGTCATCCAGAAATACGCGCAGGAAAGCGGCATCGCCAAGAAGGAGAAGGTGAATTTCACCGGCGACGACGCGCGCGAGGGGCTGACCTGCGTGCTGTCCGTGAAAGTGCCCGATCCCAAGTTCTCGTCCCAGACGAAGGACAAGCTGGTCTCGTCCGAAGTCAGGCCCGCCGTCGAAGGCCTGATGAACGAGAAACTGACCGAATGGTTCGAGGAAAACCCGAACGAGGCCAAGATGATCGTCGGCAAGATCATCGAGGCGGCGCTGGCCCGCGAAGCCGCCCGCAAGGCCCGCGAACTGACCCGGCGCAAGACGGCGATGGATGTGAACTTCCTCGCAGGCAAGCTCAAGGATTGTTCCGAGAAAGACCCGTCCAAGACCGAGCTGTTCCTTGTCGAGGGTGACAGCGCCGGGGGCTCCGCCCAGACGGGCCGCGACCGGCTGACACAGGCGGTGCTGCCCCTGCGCGGCAAGATCCTGAACGTGGAACGCGCGCGGTTCGACCGGATGCTGTCGAGCCAGGAGATCGGCAACCTCGTCATGGCGCTGGGCACCGGCATCGGGCGCGACGAGTTCAACATCGAAAAGCTGCGCTACCACAAGATCGTCATCATGACGGATGCCGACGTGGACGGTGCGCATATTCGCACGCTGCTGTTGACGTTCTTCTATCGCCAGATGCCCGAACTGATCGAAGGCGGGTACCTCTACATCGCGCAACCGCCGCTTTACAAAGTGCAGCGAGGCAAGTCCGAGGTCTATTTGAAGGACCAGACCGCGCTGGAAGACTACCTGATCCAGCAAGGCACCGACGGCGCGATGCTGCGGCAGGGCAATGGCGAGGAAATCACCGGGCAGGACCTTGTCCGCGTGGTCGAGGAGGCGCGGCAGCTCAAGCGCGTGCTCGACGCGTTCCCGACGCATTATCCCCGCCACATTCTGGAGCAGGCCGCCATTGCCGGGGCTTTCGTGCCGGGCGCCGTGGATAGCGACCTGCAAGGCGTGGCCGACCGGGTCGCCCAGCGCCTCGACATGATTGCGCTGGAATACGAACGCGGCTGGATGGGCCGGATCACGCAGGACAAGGGCATCCGCCTTGCCCGCATCCTGCGCGGGGTCGAGGAAGTGCGCACGCTGGACGGCCCAATGCTGCGGTCGGGCGAGGCGCGCAAGACCGGCTCCTTCACGCAAAGCCTTCAGGATGTCTACGCCACCCCCGCGACGCTGCACCGCAAGGACCGCGCGCAGGAAATCCACGGGCCGCTGACCCTGCTGGATGCGATCCTTGAAGAGGGTGAAAAGGGCAACCAGCTGCAACGCTACAAGGGTCTGGGGGAGATGAACCCCGACCAGCTGTGGGAAACCACGCTGGACCCGGATGCGCGCACGCTGCTGCAGGTCCGGATCGAGGACATGGCCGAGGCGGACGACCTGTTCACCAAACTGATGGGCGACGTGGTGGAACCGCGCCGGGAGTTTATCCAAGCCAATGCGTTGAGCGTCGAGAATTTGGACTTTTAGCGCCCGAATCCCTCATTGAACGTTGACTCCGCAAGCGAGATTCCCAACACTTGGCATGAGGCCCATCGGCAGCCACAAAACCTTGCGTCACACTTTGGCGAGAAAGGAGGTGGAAGATGGCAAAAAGTTGTAAACCGGTCACAAGAACGGTTCGCGCGACGAAGAAGCCAGGACCGAAGATTGTTTCGGTGAAGCCGCATCGTCGTTCCAAGCCCAAAAAGGGCTGCTAATCCGCCAAGATTAAAGCGATACGCTGATGGGCCTCACCTTCAAATTAGTAGAATCCATTCTTAGGACTTCTGCAAACAAAAAAATTTCTCAACTCCGCGATGCTTAGGCACGACCAGCAAGAGACTGCCCAAAAACGTGCCGAATTTCCCACAGCGGGGAATCGCCGTATCCTGTGCGGATAGACTTGGTCAACGCGGTCGCTTACCGCTGATCCAACGGCGATTTTTGAGGGCGAGGCATTGACCATGGCAGATCACCCAGTTTGCAGGCGTGCCGGTTTCATTGGTCTGGTTGCGGCGTCGGCCCTTGCAGCGGCAAGTGCGGTTCAGGCGCAGTCACGGCCTGAGAGTTTCAACTTCTACGGTCTGCCCGGTCTGGTCGACATGCCGACCGCCAACATGGCGCCGGACGCGACCCTGTCGACGACCTTTGCCGGGTTCGGGGACCAGACCCGCACGACGCTCGCCTTCCAGATTACTCCGCGTATCCAGGCGGCGTTCCGGTATTCCTCCATCCGGCAATTGCCGATCCCCGGCGCGGTAAACGGCAACTTCTTCGACCGCAGCTTCGACATCCGCTACCAGGTCCTGAAAGAGGGCCGGTACTGGCCCAGCGTCGTGGTCGGCCTTCAGGACTTCATCGGGACGGGCCTTCTGGGCGGCGAATACATCGTGGCCACGAAAGAGGTCGTGCCCGGACTACAAGTCACCGGCGGGGTTGGCTGGGGCCGGTTCGGGACGGTCAATCCGTTCGCGACAACAGGCACACGCCCGACCGCCATCGACCCGCAAGGCGGCACCCTGACATCGGATCGCTGGTTCCGCGGCGATGTCGCGGGTTTCGGCGGCGTCAGCTACAGCCCGAATGACCGCCTGACCTTCAAGGTCGAATACTCGTCGGACAACTACAACCTCGAACGCACGAGCGGCCAGTTCCGCGGCACGTCGAACTGGAACTACGGGATCGATTACCGCCTGCGCAACGGCCACCAGTTGTCATTCTATTATGCCTATGGCGAGGAATTCGGCGCGCAACTGACGATCCACGCCAACCCACGCCGTGCCATCGTGCCGGGCGGGCGCGACCAGGCCCCGGTCCCGGTATCGCGCCGCGACCGGACCGTTGCCGCCGATCTTGGCTGGGTCACGCGGCCCGATCAGCGCGCGAACATCCGGCAGCAGATGATCACCGCGCTCAACACCGACGGGCTTGAATTCCAGGGCTTTGAATCGGACGGGCGCCGCGCCGTTTTGCGGATGCGCAACGGCACGTACAACACCACGCCACAAGCCGTTGGCCGCGCCGCGCGCATCATGAGCCGCGTCGTCCCACCATCGGTCGAGGAATTCGTGATCATCCCGGTGGTCAACGGCCTCGCCATTTCGGCGGTGACGCTGAAACGCTCGGACATCGAGGACCTTGAAAACAGCAAGGCCACGGCGATCCTTGCACGGGCCGAGTTCACCGACGCCTTCGGCAAGCTGCCGGCGCTGGATGACGACAACATCTATCCGAAATTCATCTGGTCGCTTGCGCCCTACCTGTCGCTGTCGGTGTTCGATCCCGACAGCCCGGTGCGCGCCGATCTGGGTGGTCGCCTGCAGGCGCGGTACGAATTTACGCCGAATTTCGTCCTGTCAGGGTCGGTTACCAAGCGCCTTGGCGGCAACCTGACGGACCTGCGCCCGTCCAACTCGGTGCTGCCGCGGGTGCGCACGAACTTCAACCGCTTCGCGGCCGAGGGCGATCCGGCGCTCGAACACCTGACGCTGACGGGCTATGCGCGCCTTGGGAAGAACCTGTATGGCCGCGCGACCGTCGGGTATCTTGAGCCGATGTATGCCGGTATCTCGGGCGAGGTGCTGTGGAAACCGGTCAACAGCCGCCTTGCGCTGGGGGCCGAGATCAACGCGGTCCGCCAACGCGAATACGCACAAGGGTTTGGGCTTCAGGACTGCGCGACGCTGAAGGCGAACGAGAACTTCTCTGATTGCACGATCATCACCGGGCACGCCTCGGCCTACTACTCGTTCGGCAACGGGTTCCACGGCCAGCTTGACGTGGGCCGCTACCTTGCCGGTGACTACGGCGCGACCCTGTCGATCGACCGCGAATTTGCCAATGGCTGGCGCGTGGGGGCCTATGCCACGATGACCGACGTCTCGGCCGCCGATTTCGGCGAGGGGTCGTTCGACAAGGGCATCCGCATCACCGTCCCGCTGGGCTGGGTGACGGGTACCGCGACGCGCCGTACCAACACGGTCGCCATCCAGTCGCTGACCCGCGACGGCGGCGCGCGCCTGAATGTCGATGGCCGGCTCTACGACCGCATCCGCGACTATCACCGACCGGACATGGAACGCAGCTGGGGAAGGTTCTGGAGATGAGTGGCATGACGCGCTGGCGCAATCTCTTCGCGGGCTTCGCCGCCCTGACCTTTGTCTCGGCCTGCGGAAACGCGCCGGACAGCCAATCGACCCGGTCGCTGCTGAAAAGCCTGTTCGAACTGTCGCGCACCGCACGCAGCGCCCCGCCACAGGCGACGCTGACGCCGCAGCAGATCGAACAGATCCTCGCCGCGACGCCGAATTCGGTGATGCTGTTCACCTCGGAAAAGACCAAGTCGCAGGCGCCGATCATCCAGATCGAACGCAACCTCGCCTACCGCACCTACGCCACCGGCGGGCGGCAGACGGTCACCATCAAGAACGGGTTCGTCACGGCCACACGCGGTTTGGGTGGCGACCTGATGTCGTCCGAGATTGACCAGTCGCTGGCGCTGGTGTCGCGCCGGTCCGCCGGACAGGCGACACGCGTGATGCGGTTCCTGACAGGTGATGACCAGACGTTCGAATACAATTTCGACTGCGTGATTTCGGTCCAGGGCGGTCAGGGTGGCCTGCAGGGCATGCGCGAGGATTGCCGCGATGGCGAGACCACGTTCATCAACACCTACGCCGTGGACCGCAACGGCCGCATCCGCGCGTCGCGCCAGTGGCTGGGCAATTTCACCGGTTACGTATCGCTCGCCTTGCTACGGGACTGACGCACCGACACGCCTTTGAAAACGCTCGCGAACATCAGCTGCCAGTCGTAGCAGAAGTTGCGGTTTTCGGCATAGATCATGTCGATCCGCGCCTTCGCGGGCAGGCACCGGCGGGCATAGACCTCTTCGGTCTCTTCCGGCGTCGTGCAGGGATCCAGCAGCTCTCCCTCTCGCTTGTGAAAGACGAGCGTCGCGAGCCCCGTGACGCCGGGCCGCGCGCGCAGGACCCGTTCGAAAAGGTCTGGCCGCATTTCGACATAGCGGCGCAATTCCGGGCGCGGCCCGACAAAGCTGATATCCCCTTTGAAGATGTTCCAAAGCTGCGGAAGCTCGTCCAGACGCTTGGCGCGCAACTTTCGGCCCGTCTCGGTGATGCGATGCGCCTTGTCGCCGCCTGACACGCCGGCATCCTTGTCATCCACGGTCATGGTGCGGAATTTCAGAAGCTGGAAGCCTTTCGTCGGTGTTTTCATCCGTTCCGACACGTACAGGATCGGGCGGCCATCGGTTTTCAGGATACGCCAGACGCACCACAGGATCAGCGGCGACAGGACGACCATCAGAACCAGCGACCCGACGACATCCAGAAGCCGTTTCAGGGGTGTCATCATGCGCCTGCTCCGCCTGCCGCCATCATCGCCTCGTGTAAGCGGGTGTTTGCCGCATCGAACCCGAAGGCATCCGTTTCGCCACCCATATGCCACGTTCGGGACTTGTCTGTCGCCGGTCGGCAACCGCAACTTGCCCAAATCGCCAAAGTGTGTCTATCAGTCTTGAAACGACAATAAAGGGGCCAAGAGCGGTGCTCCTGAGACAGAAGACCGGGGATACGTCATGCGCATCGGTGTGAAGCTGTTCGTCGCCTTTTTATGTGCCTTGACGTTGAGTGCCTGCAACGTGCCGCGCGGCGCCGCCCTGCAAAAGGAAATCACCCGCGAAGCCACGGCAGAGAACCCCACGGTAGAGGTGGTCCTGGTCTCCCGCGCGAAGGTTCCAGTGGTCAATTCCTGGCCGGTGACGGGGTGGCACGGGCATTACCATTGGCTGGGCTCCAGCCATGGACACGATTCCAAGGTCATCCGCCCCGGTGACACCGTCAATCTCATCATCTGGGACAGCCAGCCGAACTCGCTTCTGACCAACGAGGCCGAAAAGGCCGTGCGCATGGAGGGGCTGGAAGTTTCCGGCGGCGGGGCGATCTTCGTGCCCTATATCGACACGGTGAAGATCAGCGGCCTGACGCCTGACCAGGCGCGTCGCCGCATCCAGACCCGGCTGGAGCCGGTCGTGCCGTCGGCGCAGGTGCAACTGACGATGGCGGCGGGTTTCGGCAACTCGGTCGACCTGGTTTCAGGCGTGAACAGTCCCGGCAGCTACCCGATGCCGAACCAGAATTTCACCATCCTCAGCCTGATCGCTCAGGGTGGCGGGATCTCCACCCAGTTGCGCAACCCGCTGGTGCGCCTGATCCGTGGCGGTTCGACCTATGAAATCCGGTCTGAAGCGCTGTTTTCCACTGCCCACAAGAACACCCGGCTGTTCGGTGGCGACAAGATCGTCGTGACCGAAGATGACCGCTATTTCACCGCCATCGGCGCGTCGGGCACCGAAGACATCATCTATTTCCCCAAGGAACACGTCACCGCTCTTGAAGCGATCTCGCTCATGGGCGGGTTGATCGACGACCGCGCGGATCCGCAGGGCGTCCTGATCCTGCGGGAATACGATCCGCTTTCGATCCGCTATGACGAAAGCGGTCCCTCGCGGCAGCAGGTGATCTTTGCCTTCGACCTGACCTCGGCAGACGGGCTGTTCGCGGCGCGGAACTTCCGGGTCAATCCCGGCGACACCGTGCTGGCGACCGAGTCGCCCGCCGTGAAGACCCGCACCATCCTGGGTCTGTTCGGAACCGTCCTTGGGTCAGCCGTGCAGGCGTCAAACGCCGTCAGGTGAGCCGGGGCCGAACCCGGCCCGACCCACCGCAACGTAGGCGTCGAATCCCGCGTCCCGCGCATCTTCGGCCGAGTAGATGTTGCGCAGGTCGGCCATGCGCAGACCGGGCGCGGCTTCGGCCATGCGCTTGAGGTTCAGGGCGCGGAACTCGTTCCATTCGGTCAGCAGGACCAGAACGTCGGCGCCCTCTGCAGCCTCATAGGCATCCTCGATCCACTCGACACCCGGCAACAGGGCATCCCCTTCGCGGCGGCCTTGCGGATCTGTCACGCGCACCCGCGCGCCACCACCGACCATCGCGGGCACCAGCGTCAGGGACGGCGCATCGCGCATGTCGTCGGTGTTGGGTTTGAACGTCACACCCAGAACGGCGATGGTCTTGCCGTTGAACGACCCGTCACACAGGTCGCGCACCTTGTCGACCATGCGGCGCTTGACCTCGTCGTTGACGGTGATGACGGTTTCGGTGATCTGCATCGGCACCGCGTGCTCCTGTCCGATCCGGGCCAGCGCGCGGGTGTCCTTGGGAAAACATGATCCGCCATAACCGGGCCCGGCATGCAGGAACTTGTTCCCGATCCGGCCATCCAGCCCCATGCCCTTCGACACCTGTTTCACGTCGGCACCGGTGCGTTCGCACAGGGCGGCGATTTCGTTGATGAAGGTGATCTTGGTCGCGAGGAACGCATTGGCGGCGTACTTGATCATCTCGGCGGATTCGAGGTCGGTCGTGATGATCGGGAAATCGCGCAGGTAAAGTGGGCGATAGATGTCGGCCATGACCTGCGCAGCGCGATCCCCTTCCACACCCACGACAACCCGGTCGGGTTTCATGAAATCGTCGATCGCCGCGCCTTCGCGCAGGAATTCGGGGTTCGAGGCAACGTCGAAATCAAGCTGCGGATTGGCGCGCGCCACGGCTTCCTTCACCTGTCGGTTGGTGCCCACCGGGACGGTCGATTTGGTCACGACGACGATATAGTGATCCGCGACCTGCGCGATCTCTTCCGCGGCTGCCATAACGAACCGCAAATCGGCGTGCCCGTCGCCGCGACGGGTTGGCGTGCCGACGGCGATGAACACCGCATCGGCACCGGACACTGCCTTGGCCAGATCCTGCGTGAAGGTCAGGCGACCCGCATCGACGTTGCGCGCCATGAGCGTGTCGAGGCCCGGTTCGTAAATCGGAACCTCGCCCCGGTTCAGCTTGTCGATCTTGGCGGCATCCTTGTCGACGCATACGACGTCATGGCCGAAATCGGAAAAGCAAACGCCCGATACCAGCCCGACATAGCCGGTTCCGATCATCGCGATTTTCATGGGAGTCCCCTTGCTGCCTTGCCGCAGGTCTATGACGCAATTCCTGCAACAGCGTCAACGGCGGGCGGGCAGGCGAGGTGGCGGTGGGCCGCTGACGCGCGGCCCACCGGGATCGGATCAGTTGGAGGCTTCTGCCGCTTCCGGCGCGGGGCCGACCGAGACAAGATACGCCCACACGTCGCGGGCATCGGTTTCGTCGGTCAGCTTGAACGACATTTTCGAGCGGGCCGAGTTGTCGTCCAGAACCTCGCGCAGCCAGCCGCGCGGATCGGCGACGTAGGCCACGAATTCCTCTTCCATCCAGCCGTCGGGCATCGTTTCGCCCGCGGCGATCAGGTCCTTGCCGTATTTCTTGCCGAAGTCTTCCTCGGCCCCCGGCTGACGGCCGAACACGCCGTACAGGTTGGGGCCAGTGCGGCCGCCCTTGACGATGTCGTTGCCTTCGGCGTCCTGGATCATGTGGCAGGATTTGCACTTGCGGAAGACTTTCTCGCCCGCCTCGGCATCTCCGGTCGCGTGGCCATCGGCATAAACCGGTGCGGCCAGAACAAGCGACGTCAGAAGCGTCGCGATTTGCGTTTTCATCGTAAACCTCTTGTGACTTTGTTCGTTATCCATCACCCATCAAGACAGCGGTCAGGTTTCCATAGAAATGCGCTGGCCGCTCGCCGGATGCGCGCGTGCCCGCTGAAGGTATCCTGAATGTCCGGCTTGGCAAGCCAACACTTGCGTGAACACCGAATGCGGGAATTTCTTAGAACCAATGCCAAGTGGCTGGGGGCCGGGGCGCTTCTGACGTTCCTGTCGGGATTCGGGCAAACCTACTTCATCGCGATCTTCGCGGGCGCCCTGCGGTCCGAGTTCGACCTGTCCCATGGCGCGTGGGGCGGGATCTATACGATCGGCACGCTGGCCTCGGCGCTGGTGATGGTCTGGGCGGGTGGATTGGCGGACCGGTTCCGCGTGCGCGCGCTGGGCCCCGTCGTTCTGGGGCTTCTGTCGCTGGCCTGCCTTGCCATGGCGGTGAATTCCACCGTCTGGCTGTTGCCCGCGATCATCTTTTTCCTGCGGTTCGCGGGGCAGGGCATGTCGACCCACCTTGCGCATGTGTCGATGGCGCGGTGGTTCGTGGCGACGCGCGGCCGCGCGCTGGCCATCGCGTCGCTGGGTTATTCCGTTGGCGAAGGGTTGCTGCCGGTGGCCTGTGTCGCGCTGATGGCGTTTGTCGATTGGCGGCTGATCTGGGTCGGGGGGGCTTTCGTCGCCCTCGCCGGGGTTCCGATCCTGTTGACCCTGCTGCGGACCGAACGAACGCCTGCCGCAACCGCGCAGGACCAGAACGCCACCGGAATGAATGGGCGGCACTGGACAAGGCGAGAGGCGCTGGGCGATCCCCTTTTCTGGATCATGCTGCCCGCCGTTGCCGGCCTGTCGGCCTTTGGCACCGTCTTTTTCTTCCAGCAGGTGCTGTTCGCCGAGGTGAAGGGATGGTCGCACCTGCAGCTGACGGCCCTGTTCCCGCTATACCCGCTGGTTTCCATGGGGGCGATGCTGGTCTGGGGATGGGCGCTTGACCGGATCGGGACGGCACGGTTGTTGCCGTTCTTCATGCTGCCGATCACGCTCGCCTTTCTGCTGTTCGCGCTGACGGACAGCATCTTCGGCACACTTCTTGGCCTTGTCGCGTTCGGGATCACGTCCGGTGCCAATGCCACCGTGCCGACGGCCTTCTGGTCGGAATTCTACGGCACCCGGCATATCGGCGCGATCAAGGCGCTTGCGACGGCGGTCATGGTCTTCGGGTCCGCCGTCGGGCCGGGGATTTCCGGGCTGATGCTGGATGCCGGGATTGGTCTTTTGACCCAATTCCAGGGTTTCGCGGTCTATTTCGTGGTGGTCACGCTGCTTTTGACGCTGGGTATCCGAAAGGCGGCACGCAAGCTGCCGGTCACCGCCGCTTCCTGAGATAAACGTAATACGCGCCGTCCCCGCCATGGCGCAGGTGCGCCGGGGTGACCTGCAACACGGCTGACGCCGCCGGTCCCGAGGCCAGCCATTGCGGCACGACCTGCCGCAGCACGCCGCGACGGCGCGGGATCGGCCAGGGCGCCTCGTCCGGAGAGCCCTTTCCGGTGATGACCAGAACCAGACGCTTGCCCGCCGCGTGGCTGGCATGGATGAACCCGATCAGGGCAGGATGCGCCTGCGCCTGGCTCATGCCATGCAGGTCGATACGGCCTTCGGGCTTCAATTTGCCACGGGTCATCTTGCCATGGGTGCGTGCGTCCATCCGCACGGGATGATCCGCCAGCCGGTCCCGCATACGGCGCGTTGACTGGTGGATTTCCGGCAGCGGTTTCGCCTGCGATCCGACGTCGAACCGCGGCACTTCTGTTTCGGTCGGGACCGTCGTGACGTCGGGCAAGGCTTTGGTCGGTTCGGGTCGTTTCGCCTTTTCCAGCGGGAACAGCCGGTCGGTCGTGCGCGCGACCTGGTTCCACAGTTGCTCTTCGTCGGGGCGAAGCTTGCGCGGGCTCACTGGATCCCCTCGGGCAGCAGGGCATAGGCGCGCTGGATCGGAAGAAGGACGACCATCCGGCCCGGATCGCGCATCCGGCCTGCCGTGCGGCCGGCCTTGTCCCCGGTGCCCACGAATACATCCGCCCGTTGCGCGCCCTTGATCGCAGATCCCGTATCCTGCGCGATCATCACGCGGCGCAGCGGCAGCGCCCCGTCCTTTTCGACCCAGACCGGCGCACCCAGCGGGGTGTATCGCGGATCGACCGCGATAGAGCGCATCGCCGTGATCGAGCGGTTCATCGCACCAAGCGGCCCCTTGTCCGCCGGGACCTGGCTAACCTCGCGGAAGAAAACGTAGGACGGGTTGTGGTTCAGCAGGTCCTCACCCGCCGCGCCGTTGCGGGACACCCAGTTGCGGATCACCTGCGCCGATACCTGGTGTGATTTGTAGACGCCGCGCCGGACCAGCTCCTGCCCGATCGACCGGTAGGGATGGCCGTTCTTCCCGGCATATCCGACCCGCAGGTATGACCCGTCCGGCAACCGGACGCGCCCCGATCCCTGAACCTGCAGGAAGAATTTTTCGACCGGATCATCGACCCACGCGATTTCCAGCCCCCGTCCTTCCATCACGCCGGATGTCATGATCTCGCGCCTCGAGACCCATGACCCGTCACGCGCTTCGGGCGGGAGGGCGTAAAGGGGATAGCGGAAGCGATCGGTCCGGACGCGGGAACCTTCAAGTTCGGGTTCAAAATAACCGGTGAAGAGCGGTTCTGCCCCGTCTTCGACAAGCACGGGACGGAAGAAAAGTTCGAAAAACGTGCGGCCGCTCTTCTGGTCGGCCGCGGCGGCGCACAACGCTTTCCAGTCGTGCGATTTCAGGTCACGGCAAGTGGATTTGAAAACCTCGAACGCGGCGTCGTGGTCGTCGTCGACCCAACCATCAAGTTGGTCAAACCCGAGGATCGTGTGCGTCACGTCCTTTGACTGTGCAGGCCCGGTCATGGCCGCAACTGCCAAGGCCGCAACGCACAGCGCACGCTTCATTCGCCCGTGGCGACCAGTTGCCAGTTTGGATCGTCGCGACCCATCGTGCGCGCGAAGGTCCAGACGTCTTTCTGGCGCTTGATCTTGCCCGCTTCGCCTTCGACGATGGTGCCACCTGCATCGCGCACGACCGAAGTCATCTCGGACACGAAGCGCACGGTGATCTCGGCAAGGTTGGTGGCCTCGTCGAACTCCGCCTCGCTCAACGTCAGTTCGCGGATGCCGACGAATTCGGCCTCGACCTTCAAGCCCTGGCTTTCGCGCGCCTCGACCACCTCGGCAAAAGACTCATAGACGTCGTCGGACAGGAACGGCTTGATCTCGGCCAGTTCGCCACGCTCGAATCCCATCAGGATCATCTCGTAGGCGCCGCGCGCGCCTTGCAGGAAATCGGAGACGCCAAAATCTGGTTCCACCGCCTTCATCCGCGCAAGCGCGTCAGCGCTGGGGCTTCCGGACGGGACGTGATCGGTGATGTCGGGGTCAGGGCCGCCTTCGATCACCTCGAACGACCGCTCGCGGCGCGATGACGTTGCCGCCGTACGCTCTGCGGGCGGTTTCTCGAACCCTTCGCGGGTGCCCAGAACGGACTTGAGCCGCAGGATCAGAAACACAGCAATTCCAGCCAGCACCAACAATTGCAAAAGCGGCGAATTCATCAGGGTCCTCACGAGGCTCATGGAAAGGTCGTCAACTTGCCCCTATGTAGGTGCTGCGTGGGTGCAAGTCCACCGCGACCCCGCGCGTCGAGATGTCATCCTGCCGGAGATGCGCCATGTGGCTTTTCCTGGCCTTTCTGGCCGTACCCCTGATCGAAATCGCCCTGTTCATTCAGATCGGCGGATTGATCGGTTTGTGGCCCACGCTGCTGATCGTAATCCTGACCGCCATCGCCGGGACCATCCTTGTGCGCAGCCAGGGCGCTGTGGCGCTGTCGCAACTGCGCGGGTCGATGGAACGCTTGCAGGATCCGACCGGGCCGCTGGCGCATGGCGCGATGATCCTGTTCGCGGGCGCGCTTTTGCTGACGCCCGGTTTCTTCACTGACGCCTTAGGTTTCGCGCTGCTGATGCCGCCGGTACGCAACTGGGTGATCCGTTTCGTACGGTCGCGCATCAAGGTGCAAAGTTTCCAGATGGGCGCGGGCCCGACGCGCCCGGACGCCCGCCGCCACGAAGGCACCGTGATCGACGGAGACTATTCCGAGGTCACCGAACCGGACCCACCCAAGCGCCCGACGCATCGCCCATCGGGCTGGACAAAGCATTGAGACCGCTGGTGTAAGCTGGTACGTCTCTGCCAACTTTATTTCAGGGAGACGCCATCATGGCCGACGAACAACAACCCGAGGCAGCACAGCAGGCGCCTCAGGTCAAAATGAACGTCCTTGCGCAATTCATCCGCGACATGTCGTTCGAAAACATCCTCGCCCAGAAGGGTGTAGCGGGTGACGTGCAGCCGGACGTGCAGGTTCAGGTGAACCTCGACGCCAAGAAACGGCCCGTCGAACACCAGTTCGAAGTGTCGATGAACCTGAACATCACCTCGAAGGCCAAGGAAGGCGACACCGTCTTTTTCGTGCTCGAGCTCGACTATGCGGGCGTGTTCCACGTCGAAGGGCTGGCGGACGAACAGATACATCCCTTCCTTCTGATCGAGTGTCCGCGGATGCTGTTCCCGTTCGTGCGGCGCATCGTCAGCGACGTCACGCGCGACGGCGGCTTCCCGCCGCTGAACCTCGAGACGATCGATTTCGTCGGGATGTATCGCAGCGAGCTGATGAAACGCCAGGCCGCGGCCGGCGCATCGAACGGCAAGCCCGCCGACGCCTGATCAAAATATCTTGCGATGTTCGAAAGCCCCGCCCGATCCGGCGGGGCTTTTCGATTCTAGCCGCGCCGCCACACCGCATCGTCACCAAGGGCATCGACGAAAGCGTCATGCGCGGCGGCCTCTTCGGCCGTCAGCCGGGACGCAAGCGGGGACGGGCGGGGCGACGGGCGCCACACGCTGCCCGCTTCCTGCGTCACGGCTCCACCGCCCGCGCCGGCAAGCCCGAAATCCGGTTGCCGCCCGCCGATCAGTTCCAGGTACACCTCGGCCAGGATTTCACTGTCGAGCAAGGCGCCGTGCAGGGTGCGCGACGAGTTGTCGATCCCGAAGCGTCGGCACAACGCGTCAAGCGAGGCTGGCGATCCGGGAAATTTCTTGCGCGCGATGGCGAGCGTGTCGATGGCCTGTTCCCAAGGCAGGTGCGGCAGCTTCATCCAGCCCAGTTCGGCATTGAGGAATTTCATGTCGAACGCAGCATTGTGGATCACCAGCTTTGCGTCGCCCACGAAATCGAGGAAGGCCTGACCGACCTCGGCAAACTTGGGCTTGTCGGACAGGAATTCATCGCCCAGCCCGTGCACCTCGAACGCCTCGTTCGGCATGGACCGTTCGGGGTTGATATACTGGTGATAGGTGCGTCCCGTCGGCAGGTGATTGAGCAACTCGACGCCACCGATCTCCACGATCCGGTCACCCTGTTCGGGATCGAATCCCGTCGTTTCGGTGTCGAGCACGATTTCACGCATCACGCTTGCTCCTGATGTCCTGAACGATGGCTTTCACCTGAGCGCGAGCATGATCCATCGATGTCGTCTCGACAATATATGTCGCGCGCGCACGCTTCTCGGAGTCGGGCATCTGCCGCGACAGGATCAGCTTGAAGTCATCCTCGCTCATGCTGCCCCGCTCCAGAACCCGGTCGCGTTGAATATCGGGCGGCGCGGTCACGACGACAACCGCGTCCATCTGGTCCTGGGCCCCGGTTTCGAACAGCAGGGGAATGTCGAGCACGACGATGTCGGCCTCGGCCTCTTTCAGGAACCGCTCCCGATCCTCGCGGACAATCGGGTGAACGAAGGCGTTGATCCGGTCCAGAAGGCCGGGATCGGCGCGGATCGCGTCGCGCAGCGTCGCCCGGTCCAGTCGATCGTCCTTCAGGGCGGCCGGAACCAGTGCGCCAACCGGGCCGATGGCCGGACCACCCTGTGCGTAGGCGCGGTGCACGGCCGCGTCCGCATCCCAATGCGCGCATCCTTCATCGACGAACATCGCCGCGGTGGTCGACTTTCCCATGCCGATCGACCCGGTCAGGCCAAGCCGAAAGGTCATCTGAGGATCGCGGCGCGCGTGGAGTCGTCCACCGTGGGGCGCATGCCGAAGAACCGCTCGAACGCCGGAACGGCCTGGTGCAGCAACATTCCCAATCCGTCGACGCAAATGCATCCGCGCTCTGCCGCCGTGCGCAACAGGCGGGTTTCGAGCGGGACATAGACAAGATCGCTGACCACGGTGCCCCGACGCAAACCGTCCAAGGGCACCCGCATCTCGGGCTTGCCCTGCATGCCAAGGCTTGTCGTGTTCACCACCGTTGTCGCCTGTTCCAGCAGGTTGCCCGCCTGAATCCAGTCCGCGACGCGCACGCGCTTGCCGAATTCGTCGTGCAGCTGCTCCGCGCGGATACGGGTGCGGTTTGTCACGATGATATCCTGTACGCCCGCCTCGATCAGGGCGGCGACAACCGCCCGCGCCGCGCCACCCGCACCCAGCACGACCGCCGGTCCCGCCTTGGGATTCCAGTCGGGCGCTTGCTGGCGCAGGTTCTGGATGAACCCGTAGCCATCGGTGTTGTCGGCGTGGATCTTGCCGTCACTCCGGAAAATGATCGTATTGGCCGCCCCGATCAGCGTCGCACGGTCGGTGATGAGATCGGCAAGCTCCATCACCCGTTCCTTGTGCGGGATCGTCACGTTGATCCCGCGAAAGCCCATCTTGGGCAGGGTGCGCAAAACCTCGCCCAAATCCTCGGGCTGGACATGCATGGGGATGTAATGGCCGCGCAATCCCAACTGCCGCAGCCAATGCCCGTGAAGTTGCGGGGATTTCGAATGCGCGATCGGCGCTCCGATCACGCCGGCAAGGGGTACGTTTGGCGTCGTCATTGCGGGAGCATGTCGCGGCTGGTCAGATAGGACAATATCGGAAGCAACGGCATCCCGAGAATTGTGAAGTAATCGCCGTCTATCCGGGTGAACAGGCGCACGCCTTCCTCTTCGATCTTGTAACCACCAACCGAATGGCGAACGCTGTCCCAGTTCCGCGCGATATAGTCCTCCATGTAACTGTCGGTGAACATCCGCATCGACAGGTGCACCACCCCGACATGGCGCCAGACGGGCTCCCCGTCCTCGCAGATCACCGCACCGGAAATCAGGCTATGACGCTTGCCGCGCAGCTGGGTCAGCTGGTCGCGCAATTCCTCGATACTGTCCGGTTTCGAATAGATGTACCCGTCCATCGCCAGAACCTGGTCTGATCCAAGAACCATCGCACCGGGATGACGGTCACTGATCTTGCGGGCTTTCATTTCCGCCAGCGTGTCGGCAACGTCGCGCGGCGGGGCCTCTTCGGCCTGCAAGGCGCGGCGCACCGTTTCCTCGTCAATGCGCGGCACGTCTACGTCAAAGGACACGCCGGCCTTGCGCAACATCTCGGCCCGGATCGCGGATCCGGAGGCAAGAACAAGGTTCGACATATGGATAACTCCCGAACAACCCAGCGTGTATCCCGGCGCATAATTCAGGGGACAGGGAGGAGGCAATCCGGATCGGGGATAAACCGCCACCCGCGACGCGCCTCGTCAAAGGGTCATGCACGGGGGAAAGGGATAACGTGCGCGGGTGGCACAGCGATGGCTTGAAGAGTTTTGTCCGCCAGTTTATCCACAGCTTGGGCAAAATCGATATTCGTTACTGCGTTGTTTATAAACTGTTTTCTGAGAGAATGTGAAAGTTTTTCAATCATCCCGGTGGTCATACACACAGTACGCAACCTGTGAAGAAGAACCGGAACAACCGAATAATCCACGGGTCAGGGCCACCCCAACATAAACATCTTCCTTTTTCTTATATTTCTTTATTTAAGGGGAGAGAGACCACAGGACCCGTTCCATGCTCGACTTTCTTGCACTTGCCTATCCGTGGACCAAGAGCCTGCACATCATCTCGGTGATCGCGTGGATGGCTGGGCTGTTCTACCTGCCTCGCCTGTTTGTCTATCATGCAGAGAAGGCGGGATCGGAAGGAATCTTGCACGATACCTTCGTCGTGATGGAACGTCGTCTTCTTAAGGCGATCATGAACCCGGCCATGATCGCGACGTGGCTGTTCGGTCTGGCTCTCGTCCTCACGCCCGGACTCGTCGACTGGTCGAATGTCTGGCCGTGGATCAAGGCGGTGAGCGTGATCGCGATGTCGGGGTTCCATGGCTGGTGTTCGGCGCGTCGCAAGGAATTCGCGGCTGGGACGAACACACGCAGCGGGCGGACCTATCGGATCATGAACGAGGTTCCGACGCTTTTGCTGATCCTGATCGTGATCTCTGTGGTGGTGAAGTTCTAGCGCCTGCTTGACTTGGCCTGTCCGTGTGCCTAACTACCCGCGCCTCTGTCCTGAGGTGAACTTTCCCTTGATACCCGAAATCATCGTGCCCCTGGCGCGATACCGCAGGTGTACGTGATGTCCGAAGAAAATCTGAGCCTGGCCGAACTGAAGGCCCAAAGCCCCAAGGCGCTGCTGGCGATGGCCGAGGAGCTGGAGATCGAAAACGCCTCCACCATGCGGAAGGGCGAGATGATGTTCCAGATCCTGCGCGAACGCGCGGACGAGGGATGGGAAATCTCGGGCGACGGGGTGCTGGAGGTGCTTCAGGACGGGTTCGGGTTCCTGCGCTCGCCGGAAGCGAACTACCTGCCGGGTCCGGACGACATCTATGTCTCGCCCGAGATGATCCGCAAGTTCTCTCTCCGGACCGGTGACACGGTCGACGGTGTCATCAAGGCACCGGACGATAACGAGCGGTATTTCGCGCTGATGAACGCGCGGTCCATCAACTTCGAGGAACCGGAAAAGGCGCGCCACAAGATCGCGTTCGACAACCTGACGCCGCTCTACCCGGACGAACGGCTGAAGATGGAGATCGAGGATCCCACCATCAAGGACAAGTCGGCCCGCGTGATCGACCTTGTCGCGCCCATCGGGAAAGGCCAGCGGTCGCTGATCGTGGCGCCGCCGCGGACCGGTAAGACGGTGATCCTGCAGAACATCGCCCATTCGATCGAAGCCAATCATCCGGAATGCTACCTGATCGTGCTTCTGATCGACGAACGTCCCGAAGAGGTGACGGACATGCAGCGGTCGGTGAAAGGGGAGGTGATTTCCTCAACCTTCGACGAACCGGCGCAGCGGCACGTCGCGGTATCGGAAATGGTGATCGAAAAGGCTAAGCGCCTTGTCGAACATAAACGAGATGTTGTGATCCTTCTGGACTCGATCACAAGACTTGGTCGTGCCTTCAACACTGTGGTGCCATCCTCGGGTAAGGTCCTGACTGGTGGTGTGGATGCGAACGCCTTGCAGCGGCCCAAGCGGTTCTTCGGTGCGGCGCGGAACATTGAAGAGGGTGGATCGCTGACCATCATCGCTACTGCGCTGATCGATACCGGCAGCCGGATGGACGAGGTCATCTTCGAGGAATTCAAAGGTACCGGTAACTCTGAACTCGTGCTGGATCGCAAGATCGCCGACAAGCGCGTGTTCCCGGCCATCGACATCCTCAAATCCGGCACGCGGAAAGAGGACCTGCTTATCGACAAGGTCGATCTGCAGAAAACCTTTGTCCTGCGCCGTATCCTGAACCCGATGGGGACAACTGACGCCATCGAGTTCCTGCTTGGCAAACTCAAGCAGACCAAGACGAATTCCGAATTCTTCGACTCCATGAACACCTGATGCGCCATGGCGGATCACGGTGACACGATATTCGCGCTGGCATCGGCGCGGGGCAAAGCCGGCGTTTCCGTCATCCGGATCTCGGGGCCTGGGGCCCGCGACGCCGCCGCCACGCTGACCGGTGATCTGCCACCGGATCGGGAGGCGAGGTTGCGTGTCGTGCGCGATGCGGCTGGTGGCCGGATCGACGCGGCCTTGGTTCTAGTCTTCCCCGAAGACCACAGCTTCACGGGTGAAAGCGTCGTGGAGCTTCAAACCCATGGCAGCACCGCCGTGGTGCAAGCTGTTCTTGCGTGTTTGGGTCAGCTGGAGGGGTGCCGTCTTGCAGAGCCGGGGGAATTCACCCGCCGTGCGCTCGATAACAACCGTCTGACGCTCACCGAAGTCGAAGGTCTGTCCGACCTGATCGAAGCCGAAACGGAAGCCCAGCGGAAACAGGCAGACCGGCTGTTTCGCGGCGAGTTGCGCGCACGGGCTGAGGAATGGCGACAAGACCTAATCCGGGCCTCGGCGCTGATCGAAGCGTCGATTGATTTCGCGGATGAAGAGATCCCTGATGGTGTGATTGCCGAGGCTCAAGACCTGATCGCGAAGACGAAGCGGTCAGTTGATCTGGAATTGAACGGGGCACAAGCGGCGCGTGGCGTGCGGGAAGGGTTCGAGGTTGCGATTGTCGGGCGCCCGAATGTCGGAAAATCGACGCTTCTGAATGCGATCGCGCGCCGGGATGCGGCAATCGTTTCGGACATCGCCGGGACGACGCGTGATATCGTGGAGGCTCGCGTCGATCTGAACGGTCAGAACGTGCTGTTCCTCGACACGGCGGGACTGCGGGAAAGCGGTGATACGATCGAACAGCTGGGTGTGGAGAAAGCACGGTCTCGGTCAAGTGCTGCCGATTTGCGCGTGTTTCTTGGTGAGGGCGCATCGGAACTGGGTGTTCCTGTCGAGTCGTCGGATATCGTGATCGGCGCCAAGGCAGATATTTCGGGGCAGGGCGTGTCCGGTCTAACCGGAGAGGGTGTGGCAGAGCTTTTGAAAGAGGTGTCTGATCGGTTGGAGACATTCGTTGCCGGTTCGTCGCTTGCCTCGCACGAACGGCACGTTGTCGCATTGTCGGATGCGAGCGCAGAGCTCGCTTTGGCCGGATCGCTGTTGGGCTCGGACGAGGGCGCGTTTGATCTGGCGGCTGAATCGATCCGGGCATCCATCACCGCTTTGGAAAGACTGGTTGGCCGAGTCGGGATAGAAGACGTATATGACGAGATATTCCGGTCTTTCTGCCTGGGCAAATGAGGATGTTTCACGTGAAACACTTTGATGTGGTTGTCATCGGGGGTGGGCACGCAGGGTCCGAAGCTGCGCATGCGTCCGCGCGCATGGGTGCAAACACCGCGTTGGTCACCATGCAGGAAAGCGATATCGGCGTCATGTCGTGCAACCCGGCAATCGGAGGGCTGGGCAAAGGCCACCTGGTGCGAGAAATCGATGCGATGGACGGAATACAAGCCCGCGTCGCTGACGCAGCCGGCATCCAGTTTCGCTTGCTTAATCGTCGCAAGGGGCCTGCCGTTCAGGGGCCACGTGCCCAAGCCGACCGCGCTTTATATCGCGCTGCTATGCAATCTACCTTGCGCGCTCAACCGAACCTGTCGCTGGTTTTCGGAGAGGTGGTGGACATCGTCATCACCGGGAATATCGTGACGGGCATCGTTCTTGCGGACGGATCGGAGCTCACCTGCAAGAAGCTGGTTCTGACTACCGGGACTTTCCTTGGCGGGATCGTGCACGTTGGGGATCGGAGTTTCGCTGCCGGTCGCATGGGTGACAAGCCGTCGAACCTGTTGGCGGAAAAATTGCGCGCGCTTGACCTGCCTGTGGGCCGCCTGAAAACAGGTACACCGCCGCGCCTTGATGGGACGACGATTGACTGGTCGGCGCTGGAACAGCAGCCGGGTGATGAGAACCCGACATTTTTCAGTTTTGCGACCCGGCAGCTGCAAGCACAGCAGGTGTCCTGCGGGATCACTCATACAAACATGGCGACCCACAAAATCATCGAAGCGAACCTGGCTCGCTCGGCGATGTATGGAGGGCATATCGACGGGATCGGCCCACGTTATTGCCCGTCTATCGAGGACAAGATCGTCAGGTTCCCCGACAAGACCTCCCATCAGATCTTCCTTGAGCCGGAAAGCCTGTCGAACGACGTGATTTATCCCAACGGGATTAGCACGTCGCTGCCGGAAGACGTGCAGGAAGCTTATGTTCACAGCATCGCGGGTCTTGAGAGCGCAAAAATCCTCCAACCCGGTTATGCCATCGAGTACGACTTTTTTGATCCAAGGAACCTGAAGACGTCCCTCGAACTTCCGCAGATCGAGGGTTTGTATTTCGCGGGTCAGATCAACGGGACGACGGGGTACGAGGAAGCGGCGGCTCAAGGGTTGGTTGCCGGTCTGAGTGCGGCGGCGACCGTTCAGGAACGCGATGGGCCGCGGTTCGATCGGACCAACAGCTATATTGGCGTCATGATCGACGATCTCGTCACTCGCGGCGTTTCCGAGCCCTACCGCATGTTTACGTCGCGCGCGGAGTTCCGCTTGTCATTGCGAGCGGACAACGCGGACCAGCGCCTGACCTCGATGGCGATCGCATTGGGTTGTGCGTCTGACGATCGAAAGATCATGTTCGAAGCTAAGATGGACAACCTTGAAGAAGGGCGGACGGTCCTTCAATCGACCGTCTTTTCACCCACGCAATTGCGGGCGGCCAATTTCAACGTCGCACTCGATGGCAACATGCGCTCGGCCTACGAGTTGCTGGCCACGCCAAACGTGGATCGCGAGGACGTCACACGTTTGTCGTCGGAGGTCGCCGCGCTGGAAGATGATGTGCTGTTCCAACTGGCGACCGACGCGCTTTATTCGAAATACATGGATCGCCAGGCAAGCGATATTCGCGCGCTTCAGAAAGACGAAGCAACCGTGATCCCTGAAGATTTCCGATTTTCTGATCTGGATGGAGTGTCCATGGAAATCCGGAATAAGCTCGAGAAGGTACGGCCGCAATCACTGGGGCAGGCGTCGAGGATGGAAGGCGTGACGCCTGCGGCGCTGCTTGTGATCCTTGCGGCGATAAAGCGGAGAGAGAAGCTCGCAGGATGACCGATGTTTCACGTGAAACACGCGAGGCGCTGGGAAAATATGCGGAGTTGGTGAGGAAATGGTCCCCAAGGATCAATCTGGTCGCCCCGTCCACGCTGCCCAACCTCGAAACACGCCACATCGCCGACTCGCTGCAAGTGTTTCACGTGAAACAAGGCCCTTGGCGCACTTGGGTCGATCTTGGATCAGGCGGCGGTTTTCCTGGAATCGTGGTTGCCATTGCGGGCAAGCACGAATTTCCGAGCGCGCGAGTCACGCTTGTTGAAAGCGACAAACGCAAGGCAACGTTCCTCCGCGCGGTGATACGAGAGCTTGATTTGCCCGCTGATGTGCTCTCCCAGCGTGTAGAACAGGTCAGGATTGATCCTCCGGACGTTCTGTCGGCACGGGCGCTGGCGCCGCTGCCCAAACTTCTCTCGATTGCGGAGCACCTGTTGGGCCCAGACACAACGTGCGTCTTTCCCAAGGGCAAAACATGGGAATCGGAGGTCGAAATGGCGTGTCAAGAATGGTCATTCGAACATGACGTGGTACAAAGCACCACATCCCCTGAAGCCGTGATTTTGCGCATCCGAAAGGTCTCACGTGTCTGATCCCTACACCTCGCACCCGCCCAAGATCATCGCTGTTGCGAACCAGAAGGGCGGCGTGGGCAAGACGACAAGTACGATCAACCTTGCTGCCGCTTTGGTGGAAGAAGGGAAACGCGTGCTGATCGTGGACCTTGATCCGCAAGGCAACGCGTCGACGGGCCTTGGCATTTCGCATGAGCAGCGCGATCGCACGACCTATGACCTTTTACTGGGTGATGTGCCCTTGGACGACGTGATCCAGGGGACATCGCTCGAAGATCTCGCCATTGTTCCGGCGACGGTCGATCTCAGTTCCGCAGATGTCGAGCTGATCGCGACCGAAAAACGCAGCCACATGCTGCACGATGCCCTGCGGCAACCGGCCATGGCGGAGTATGACCTCGACTTCATCCTGATCGACTGTCCGCCATCGCTGAACCTGTTGACCGTCAACGCGATGGTGGCCGCTCATTCGGTGCTCGTCCCGTTGCAGAGTGAATTTTTCGCGCTGGAAGGGTTGTCGCAACTGATGCTGACGGTGCGAGAGATCCGGGACACGGCCAATCCGGGCTTGAGGATCGAAGGCGTCGTGATGACGATGCACGATATGCGAAACAAGCTTTCGCAGCAGGTAGAGCAGGACGCGCGCGATACACTGGGTGACCTGGTGTTCAAAACCGTGATTCCACGCAATGTTCGGGTCAGTGAGGCACCGTCATTCGCGATGCCGGTGCTGGATTACGACACGTTGTCGAAAGGCGCGCAGGCATACAGGGCGCTTGCGCGTGAAATTCTTGAGCGAAACAACCGGCGCGTCGCGGCCTGAAACGGGGGGAGCAGACATGGCAGAGAAGAAACGAGGCTTGGGGCGCGGACTTTCAGCGCTGATGTCCGACGTCGATATGACACCTCGCGCCGACACCAAGCCGCGCGCGCCGGATTCGTTCCTGCCGATTGAAAAGGTGCATCCAAACCCGGACCAGCCGCGTCGTCAGTTCGACAAGGAGGCCCTGGAAGAGCTTGCCTCGTCTATCGAAGCGCGCGGCATCGTTCAGCCGCTGATCGTTCGGCCACATCCCCAGACCGAAGGGGATTACCAGATTGTCGCGGGTGAGCGGCGGTGGCGGGCGGCCCAGATCGCCAAGCTTCATGCGGTGCCGGTCGTTGTTCGGGAATTTGACGATCTCGAAGTGCTCGAGATCGCGATTATCGAGAATATTCAACGGTCTGACCTCAACCCGATCGAGGAAGCGGCAGGCTATCGCCAGCTTCTGGATCGCTTTGGGCACACGCAGGACCAGTTGGCGGAATCGCTGGGAAAAAGCCGCAGCCACATTGCCAATGCCATGCGTCTTTTGCAGCTTCCGACCGAGGTTCAGGAAATGGTGCAGGACGGCCGGTTGAGCGCCGGCCATGCCCGCGCGCTTATCACGACGGATGATCCGCTGGGACTGGCGCGGCAGGTCGTCGCCAAAGGCCTGTCGGTGCGCGAGACCGAGAAGTTGGCGAAAGGCGGATATGAGCCCAAAGCGCCGAAAGCGACACGCAGTGCGGAAAGCTCTGGTGAGAAGGATGCAGATACCAAGGCGCTCGAAGGCGATCTGTCTGCAAGCGTCGGAATGCCGGTCGACATCAGGCACAAACCCGGCACGGAAAGCGGGCAACTGACGATTTCGTACCGGTCACTGGATGAGCTGGACACCCTGTGCAGGATCCTTTCGATCACGCACTAGGGCGGGTCCAGATAAACACCAGCACGCAAAGCAGGGCGATCGCCTGAATGGCGAGGACCCAAGTCGCCACACCCAAAGCCAGCGAAATTGCGAAGACGATTGCAATTGACACCGTCGCCAACCGTTTCGCCGGGCGCGAAATGGCACCTTTTTCGCGCCAATCGTGGATCATCGGGCCGAAGGTGGCGTGGTTTTCCAGCCAGGCCTGCATGCGAGGCGAGCATTTGGCGAAACAAAACGCGGCGAGAAGAATGAAAGGTACCGTCGGTAGCAGGGGAAGCACCACGCCGAGTAAGCCAAGCGCCAAAGCTGTCAGTCCGGATGCGTACCAGACCGACTTCATCATCGCGCCAACAGCCGTCGCAAGATGTGATTGAGAACCTGCATCCCTGCGGGCGTCGCGGCGATCCGGTCCTTGTCCAGTATCAAGAGACCATCATCGACGAGCCCCCTCACCTTCGTCAGTTCAAGCGGATCCGGCGAGAGAGAAGCAAACCGAGATACAGAAACCCCGGAATAGAGCCGCATACCCATCAGCATCATTTCGTCGGCCTGCTCTTGCATCGTCAAGGCGTCGGTCGAACGCATGGACCTGCCGGATGACGCGGCATCGAGCCACTTGGCCGGAGATTTGGGCTCTACGGTCGCATACCGCGTACCGTCGCGCGTGATCCGGCCATGTGCACCGGGGCCGATCCCGGCATAATCACCGTATCTCCAGTAGATACCGTTGTGCCGCGATTCCGCGCCCGGTTTCGCATGGTTAGAGACTTCATAGGCCGGAAAACCATGGGCAGCGCAGGTGGCTTGTGTCGCTTCGAACATGTCGGCGCTCAGATCTTCGTCAGGCAATCCCTTCAGCCCGCCGCGCGCATGGCGATCGCCGAACGCGGTGCCGGATTCGATGGTCAGCTGGTAAAGAGACAGGTGATCGACCGCCATGGACAGTGCCTCGGACAGTTCATCTTCCCAAGCGGCCTTCGACTGGTCCTGGCGGGCATAGATCAGGTCAAAACTCACCCGGTCGAACACGTCGCGGGCGATATCAAAGGCGCGAAGGGCGTCGTCCCGTCCGTGAATGCGGCCAAGCTTGTGCAGATCGGGATCGTTCAGCGCCTGTATTCCCATTGACACGCGGTTTACGCCGGCTTCGGCAAAGGCCGCGAACCTCGCACGCTCGACCGAGCCAGGATTGGCTTCGAGCGTGATCTCGATATCGTTGGCCGGGGTCCAGGCGGTTGTTGCCGCCTCGATCACCGTGGCGACCGTTTCGGGCTGCATGAGGCTGGGGGTACCACCGCCGATATAGATCGAATTCAGGAGGCGAGGGCCAATTTCGTCTCTAACACGGGCGATTTCGGCCTTGTACGCGCTTGTCCATCGGTCGTGATCGATCCAGCGGGCGACATGGCTGTTGAAATCGCAATAGGGACACTTGGCTTCGCAATAGGGCCAGTGGACGTACAGCCCAAAGCCGCCGTTTTGCCAATCCTCAGCCAAAGCACCCGGCAATCAGCTTGGCGAAGGCGTCGGCGCGGTGGCTGATCTTGTTCTTTTCCCAGCGGTCCATTTCGCCGAACGTGATGTCGTACCCGTCAGGTTGGAAGATCGGATCGTATCCGTGACCCTGATCGCCGCGCATGGGCCAGACGACGCGACCGGGCATCACACCGGGAAACACCTCGTCATGTCCATCGGGCCACGCGAGGACCAGCGTGCAGCAAAACCGAGCGGTTCGTGGGTGGGGCGCATTGATCGCTTCGAGTTTGTCGTGGGTCTTTTTCATCGCCATGACGAAATCGCGTCCCTCTGGCGTTTCGGCCCAGTCGGCGGTGTAAACGCCGGGCGCGTTGCCAAGCGCATCAATTTCGATCCCGGAATCGTCCGACAAAGCGGGCAGTCCGGTTGCTTTTGCCGCCGCGTGCGCCTTGATCCGGGCATTTTCAACGAAGGTGGTGCCGTCTTCGACCGGTTCGGGCAGGTCGAATTCCTTTGCGCCCTTCACTGTGACGCCGTGCGGCTGGAACAGATGCGCCATCTCTTCCAGCTTGCCCTTGTTGTGGGTGGCGACGAGGAGCGTGCCCCCGTCAAACCGGCGCGTCATGCCGTGGCATCCTTCTGGATGGCGACCAGTTGATTGACGCCGGCCTCTGCCAGATCAAGAAGCTGGGTCATCTGGTCACGGGAAAAGGTCGCGCCCTCGGCCGACATCTGCACTTCGATCAACTGGCCCGCGCCGGTCATGATGAAGTTGCCGTCGACGCCCGCCTCGCTGTCCTCGGGGTAGTCGAGGTCAAGCACAGGCTGGCCCGCGTAAATCCCGCAGGACACCGCCGCAACGTGATCGGTCAGCGGATCGGTGACGATGGCGCCGGATTGCAGCAGCTTGTTCACCGCAAGACGCAGCGCGACCCAGCCACCCGTGATCGATGCGCAGCGGGTGCCGCCATCGGCCTGGATGACATCGCAATCGACGGTGATCTGCCGTTCGCCCAGCGCGTTGCGATCAACGCCCGCGCGCAGGGCCCGCCCGATCAGACGCTGGATTTCCACGGTGCGGCCGCCCTGTTTGCCCGCTGCCGCCTCCCGCCGCATGCGGGTATTGGTGGATCGGGGCAGCATCCCGTATTCCGCAGTGACCCAGCCCTGACCCGATCCCTTGATGAAGGGAGGCACGCGGTCTTCAAGCGTTGCGGTGCACAGGACATGCGTGTCGCCCACGCGGATCATGGAGGATCCCTCCGCATGTTTGGTCACACCAGTTTCAATTGTAACAGATCGCATTTCGCCAAGCTGGCGACCGGAAGGGCGCATGGAACTACTCCTTGGAGGGGTGATCGCTGGATACCGCCGCGGCCCATTGAAAGGCAAGGCTCATTGACCTTTGTTAAGGCGAAAGCCATCGTCACAGCGGAGGCGTGAATGAGCGAACAATCCCGTATTCTTTCGGACATGACCACGCGATCGCGTGAGGTCTTTCGGCGGGTCGTGGAATCCTACCTTGAAACGGGCGGTCCGGTCGGGTCCCGCACGTTGACGCGCGCCATGGATGAAAAGGTCAGCGCCGCCACGATCCGCAACGTGATGCAGGATCTTGAATACCTTGGGCTTCTCGACAGTCCGCATGTCAGCGCAGGACGGGTGCCGACGGAACTGGGGCTGCGGCTGTTCGTCGACGGGCTTCTCGAAACCGGGGACCTGCCCGACGACGAACGTCACGCCATCGAATCGTCGATGTCGTCCAACAGCCAGGACGTCAGCGACGTTCTGGACCAGGTCGGGCAGGCGTTGAGCGGATTGACGCATGGTGCGTCGCTGGTCCTGACGCCGAAACGGGAAGCACCGATCAAGCATATCGAATTTGTCAGCCTCAGCCCCGACCGGGCGCTTGTGGTGCTGGTATTCGCGGATGGATCGGTCGAAAACCGGTTGTTCACGCCGCCGGTCGGGCAAACCCCGTCTTCGATGCGGGAGGCGGCGAATTTCCTCAACGCGCTGATGCAGGGCCGCACGTTGTCAGACCTGCGGACGGTGATGAACCGCGAAATCGCGGCGCGGCGGCAGGAGATCGACAAGCTGGCGCAGGACCTGATCGATTCGGGCCTCGCCGCGTGGCAGACCGACGCCGACAATACCGACCGCCTGATCGTGCGGGGGCGTGCCAATCTTTTGGGCGAAGCAGGCGACATCGAACGCATCCGCACGCTGTTTGACGACCTTGAACGCAAGCGGGACATCGCCAAGTTTCTCGAACTGACGGACGAGGGCGATGGGGTGCGCATCTTCATCGGGTCAGAGAACAAACTTTTCTCACTTTCGGGTTCCTCTTTGGTGGTGTCTCCCTATATGAACGCGGATCGAAGGATTATCGGGGCCGTGGGCGTGATCGGACCGACGCGACTGAATTACGGACGCATCGTTCCAATCGTTGATTACACGGCTCAGCTGGTTGGGCGGATGGTGTCGGACCGGAATTAGAGGTGGAGCATGGGAAACCCGAAAGAAGACGAGTTTCTGGATGATGTTGCGGCAGCCGAGGCCGAGGAATACGTCGATGGAATCGACGAACTGGCGGTCGAGGAAGACGAGCTGGAATCGCTGAAAGCCGAACGCGACGATTTCAAGGACCGCTTCATGCGGGCGCTGGCGGACGCGGAAAACGTGCGCAAGCGCGCCCAGAAGGAACGCCGCGAGGCAGAGCAATATGGCGGCTCGAAACTCGCGCGCGATCTGCTGCCCGTGTACGACAACATGATCCGTGCCGTCTCGTCCGCGACTGACGAGCAAAAGGAAGTATCGGCCGCGCTGATCGAAGGGGTCGAGCTGACGATGCGAGAGCTGATCAACGTGTTCAAGAAACACGGGATCGAGCCTGTTCAGCCGCAAGTGGGCGACAAGTTCGACCCGCAACTGCACGAAGCGATGTTCGAGGCACCCGTTCCGGGCACCAAGGCCGGGGAAATCATCCAGGTTTCCGCCGATGGCTTCCTGCTGCACGACCGGCTGTTGCGCCCGGCGCAGGTAGGCGTGTCGTCCTTCACGGGCTGACAGTCGTCAGGATGTGTCCTTTAGCGCGTCTTTCAGGTCGTAAAGGGCCTGAAGCGCCTCGCGCGGGGTGAGCGTGTCCGGGTCAATCCCTGCCAGAAGGTCATCGGTTTTCGACTTGGTGGGCGAAGGCGCAGGTGTCGCCGCGACCGAGAATAGCGGCAGGTCGTCGATCAACGCCTTGGGACGGACTCCGCCTTCCCGCTCACCCTGTTCCAGCGCCTCCAGCACGATCCGCGCACGCTCGACGACGCTGGGCGGAAGGCCGGCAAGCTTCGCCACCTGCACGCCATAGGATCGGTCCGCTGCGCCCTTGCGCACCTCGTGCAGAAAGATCACGTCGCCCTCCCATTCCTTGACCGCCACGGTCGCGTTTTCGACGCCGCCCAGCTTGTCAGCCAGTGCGGTGAGTTCATGGTAATGCGTTGCGAACAAGGCGCGGCAGCGGTTGGCGTCGTGCAGGTGTTCCAGCGTGGCCCATGCGATCGACAGCCCGTCATAGGTTGCCGTCCCGCGCCCGATCTCGTCAAGGATGACGAGCGCGGCCTCGTCCGCCTGGTTCAGGATGGCGGCGGTTTCCACCATTTCGACCATGAAGGTCGACCGCCCGCGCGCCAGGTCGTCCGACGCGCCGACGCGGGAAAACAGCTGGCTCACAAGTCCGATCCGCGCCGACTTGGCCGGGACGTAACTTCCCATCTGCGCCAGAAGGGCGATCAATGCGTTCTGGCGCAGGAAGGTCGACTTACCCGCCATGTTCGGCCCGGTCAGAAGCCAGACCGCGCCATTATCAGTCTCTGTTAGCGCGCAATCGTTGGCGATGAACGGGTCGCCCGTCTGCGACAAGGCCGCCTCAACCACCGGGTGCCGCCCGCCTTCGACCTCGAACGCGCGGGAGGAGTCGAGTGTGGGACGGCACCAGTCAAGATCGCGCGCCAGGTCGGCAAGGGCGGCGGACAGATCGATATCCGCAAGCGCCTGCGCGGTCAGGCCAAGCGACGGCGCAGCGTCCAGAATTGCAGCTTTCAGGCTGGAATAGAGCCGCATCTCGATATCGAGCGCATGCGCCCCCGCGTTCAGGATCCGCGTCTCCATCTCGCTGAGGGGGACGGTGGTGAACCGCACCTGGTTGGCCGTGGTCTGCCGGTGGATGAAAGTTTCCGACAACGGGGCCGACATCATCTTTTCCGCGTGGGTCGCGGTGGTTTCGATGAAGTAACCCAGCACGTTGTTGTGCTTGATCTTGAGAGAGGAAATTCCGGTTTCGTCCCTGTATTCACCCTCCATCCGCGCGATCACGCTACGGCCCTCGTCCCGCAAGGTGCGCGCTTCATCCAGATCGGCATCGTGGCCCGGTGCGATGAACCCGCCGTCACGCGCCAACAAGGGAGGCTCGGCAACAAGCGCGGCATCCAGAAGTGCGTGCAGCGTCTCGTGGCCTGTCAGGTTGGCGACGTGATCCTTCAGGGCGGGCGGCAGGTCACGGCCCTGGCACAGGGATGCGAGGGCTTCCGCCTGTTCCAATGCGGCGCGGATCGCCGTCATGTCGCGCGGGCCGCCACGGTCCAGCGACAACCGCGACAGGGCGCGGTCGATATCGGGCACCTTGCGCAGCGCATCGCGGAGGTCAGTGCAGAAGGTTACATCCGTAACCAGAAGGTCCACCGCATCGAGCCGATCGCTGATCGTGCCCATGTCCCGCGAGGGGCTCGACAATCGCCGTTCCAGCAGTCTTGCGCCCGCCGAGGTCACGGTGCGGTCAATCGTGGCAAGAAGCGATCCGGCGCGGCCACCAGACAGGCTTTGAGTCAATTCAAGGTTACGGCGCGTTGCGGCATCGATCTGCATGAAGGCCGCACCCGCCTCCCGCACCGGCGGACGCAACAGCGGGACCTGACCTTTCTGGGTGATGTCGATGTAATCGACGAGCGCACCCATCGCCGAAGCCTCGGCCCGGTCAAAGGTGCCAAACGCTTCGAGGGAGGCAACGCCAAGCGCGCTGCAGACCCGCCCCGGCGCGGCGGTGCTATCGAACGCCGCGCGGCTGTGCAGCGTCGGTGCCGCTCCGGCCTCGGCCACGAGGTCCTGCACCTGCAAATCGGCGTCCTGGGCAAGGATCACCTCTGCCGGGCGCAGGCGGGCCAGTTCCGGGCCAAGCCGGACGGAGGGCAAGGGCATGACGTGGAATGCGCCGGTCGAGATATCGACCCACGCGAGCGCCGCCGCGTCGCGGATCTGGGCGAAGGCGGCCAGATAGTTGTGGCGGCGCGGTTCTAGCAGCGAGTCCTCGGTCAGCGTGCCGGGGGTGACCAGCCGCACGACCTCGCGCCTTACGACGGCCTTGTAGCCGCGTTTCTTCGCCTCCGCCGGGCTTTCCATCTGCTCGCACACGGCGACGCGAAAGCCCTTGCGGATCAGGGTCAGGAGGTAGCCTTCGGCGGCGTGCACCGGGACACCGCACATCGGGATATCGGCCCCGTCATGCTTGCCGCGTTTCGTCAGCGCGATGTCGAGCGCGGCAGAAGCCGCCACGGCATCATCGAAGAACAACTCGTAGAAATCGCCCATCCGGTAGAACAAAAGCGCCTGCGGATAGGCGCTTTTGATCTCAAGATATTGCGCCATCATCGGCGTGACGGTTTGCGCGCTCACCACTTCCCCCCGGTGTTGGGATGCAACACTAAGGGGGCAGCGACCGGGGCGAAAGACCCTGTTTGGGCCGCAATTGCATCACTTGGCGAAAGCCGCCGCGTCTCCCCACAGTTCCAGCACCCGCTGGTCGCGTCCGCAGGCGGTGCGATAGCGTTTGTAGGCGTCCGATTTCCTGCGGATGCCAAAGCGGGTGAAGATGCGGTCGGAGCTTTTGTAGTAGTCCTGATGATAGTCTTCGGCGGGATAGAAGGTCGCTGCGGGCAGGATCGGGGTGACGATGTCCTGGCCAAGCTCCGCCTCGGCTTGCGCCCTGACGCCTTTGGCGGCGTCGGTCTGTTCCGGAGTGGCGAAGATGGCGGTGCGATAGCTGTTGCCCCTGTCGCAGAATTGCCCGTTTGCATCGGTCGGATCGATCGAGCGGAAGAAGAGCGACAACAGCTGGTCGGCAGAGACGATTTCGGGATCGAACGTGATCTCGACAACCTCGTAGTGGCCCGTATCGCTGCCCGTGACCTGCTTGTAGGTCGGGTTTTCGGTCCGCCCGCCGGCAAACCCGCTGACGACCTCGGACACGCCATCGACCTGTTCGAAATCGGCCTCGACGCACCAGAAACAGCCACCCGCGACGGTGAGCGTTTCGGCCTGTGACGCGCCAAGCGGCAGGGTCAGTCCCAAGACAACTGTCAGCGCGGTCAGATTGAACTTGAACATCGCAAAGTCCTTTCGCAGAGAACGGGGAGACCGGATCACGACACCGCCCTTGCACTCAAGAGCGGCGTGGGCAGGTTCACACAGGGTTGAGGGGATGTGAGGGATGACGAAGCGGATTGCCATGTGGTCAGGCCCGCGCAACCTGTCGACGGCGATGATGTACGCCTTCGGCAACCGCACCGATTGCGCCGCCACGGATGAGCCGTTCTATGCAGCCTTTCTTGCCAAGACGGGCCTGGATCATCCGATGCGGGCCGAGGTTCTGGCATCCCAAAGCAATGACGAAACACAAGTCGCGCAAGACATGGTTGGTCCCGTGCCGGGTGGGCGGGCGATCTGGTACCAGAAACATATGTGCCACCACATGGTGGACGGCATGCCGCTCGACTGGATGGGCGAGGTGACAAACGTCTTCCTGATCCGCCATCCGGCGCGGGTGATCGCGAGTTACGTGGCCAAGCGTGAACGCCCCACGGCAGAGGATATCGGGTTCGTCCGGCAGGTTGCCTTGTTTGACGAGGTCGCGGCCAGGGGGCCTGCCCCGATCGTGATCGAGTCCAGCGATATCCGTGCGGACCCGGATCGCGCCTTGCGCGTCTTGTGCGCCGCGCTGGGCGTGCCGTTTAATCCCGCGATGCTGGAATGGCCCGCGGGGCCGAAACCGTTTGACGGTATCTGGGCGGCGCATTGGTACGATGCGGTGCACCGCTCTACCGGGTTTGCGGGTGCCGAAGGCCCGTTGCCCAAGTTGGAGGGCGAGGCCGCCGACCTGATGCGTGCCTCGATGCCGTATTACGAACGAATGACCGAACACCGGTTACAGATGTGACCGATTGGAGCGCGGTTTCCCCGTGAAACGAGTCTGCTGCATTCCCATTTTCCGCTCATGAACAGACGTGATTTTCTTGCATCCTCGGGTGCGGCGGCCGGATTGGCCGCCGTGCCCGTTCCAGTGAAGGCCGCAACCCTGACCAAGACCGCGCAACCGGCACGATACGTGTGGGCCGTGGCGATGGCGCAGGCGCGCGGGCACGTATCTGCTGAAGTGATCGCGCAAAGCCTCAAGCTGCCAATGAACGAGGCGGCGGCGCTGGTGACCAAGCTGCAGACACGCGGGATCGTGGGGGCGGCGAGCGCGAATGGCGTGGCGCGGGCCACGGCCCCGTTGTTCAGGGCTGGCGTGACGACCTCGACCGCGCAGACAGTGACGGCGAAGGTTAGAAAAAGCGTCTCTGACACGGCGGAAAAGGTGATCCGCCGCGTCGCGGACGATCTTATTTCAGACGACGATCCCGCGCCGCCAGAAGCTTCAGACGAAGCGCGTTCAGCTGAATGAAGCCCTTGGCGTCGGCCTGATCGTAGGCGCCGGCATCCTCTTCGAAGGTCACGTGCGCCTCGGAATAAAGCGAGTGGTCAGACCACCTACCAACAGTCCGCGCCGAGCCCTTGTAGAGTTTCAGGCGGACGGTCCCGGTGACATGGGTTTGCGAGGCATCGATGGCAGCTTGCAGCATCTCGCGTTCGGGGGAGAACCAGAACCCGTTATAGATCAGTTCGGCATACCGCGGCATCAGCTCGTCTTTCAGGTGCGCCGCTCCCCGGTCGAGCGTGATGGATTCGATCCCGCGATGGGCTTCCAGCAGCAGCGTGCCGCCCGGTGTTTCGTAGATGCCGCGTGATTTCATGCCAACGAACCGGCCTTCGACCAGGTCAAGCCGCCCGCAGCCGTGCTTTCCGCCCAGTTCGTTCAGCTTGGTCAGCAGGGCCGCCGGTGACAGTTTCTCGCCATTGATCGACACGGCATCGCCCTTCTCGAACCCGATCTCGACGTATTCGGGCGTGTCCGGCGCGTTTTCGGGGTGCACCGTGCGCTGGTAGACGTAATCGGGCGCTTCTTCGGCGGGGTCTTCCAGCACCTTGCCCTCGGACGAGGTGTGCAGAAGGTTCGCATCAACGCTGAACGGTGCCTCGCCGCGCTTGTCCTTGGCGATCGGGATCTGGTTCTGCTCGGCAAACTCGATCAGCTTGGTGCGCGAGGTCAGGTCCCACAACCGCCACGGCGCGATTACCTTGATGTCGGGGTTCAGGGCATAAGCTGCCAGTTCGAACCGCACCTGGTCATTGCCCTTGCCGGTCGCGCCGTGAGCCACGGCATCCGCGCCCGTGGCCTCGGCGATCTCGACCAGTCGTTTGGAGATCAGCGGCCGCGCGATGGAGGTGCCCAGCAGGTACTGCCCCTCGTACACCGCGTTGGCGCGGAACATCGGGAAGACGAAATCGCGCACGAACTCTTCGCGCAGGTCCTCGATGTAGATCTCGGAACAGCCCAGCATCTCGGCCTTGGCGCGGGCGGGTTCAAGCTCTTCCCCCTGTCCCAGATCGGCGGTGAAGGTGACCACCTCGCAGCCATACTCGGTTTGCAGCCATTTCAGGATGATCGAGGTGTCGAGGCCACCGGAATAGGCCAACACGACTTTCTTGGGTGCGCTCATCGTCATTCTCCTGCTGCAATGGCGCGCCGGGTACCGGGTTTGGCCCTTATTGGCAAGCGGGCGGGCATGTGTCAGACGGGTCGGATGCCCGGATTGCCCTATCTCTGCCGTGCCGGTGTTCAAGGACGTGCTGCGCGATGACCGATTTTCAGGATCTTGCCCTTGCGGCGACCGCCCGGATGCGGGCGCTGTTTCCCGCCACGCCCTGCCAGCGCAACGATTACCTGTCGGATCGGTACAACGCCGATATCTGGCTGAAACGTGAAGACCTGTCGCCGGTGCGGTCCTACAAGATCCGTGGCGCGTTCAACGCGATGCGCAAGGCGATGGCGGCGGCGCCGGATCAGAACCTGTTCGTCTGTGCCAGCGCGGGCAACCACGCGCAGGGCGTTGCGTTCAATTGTCGGCATTTCGGGGTGCGCGGCGTAATCTTCATGCCGGTCACCACGCCGCAACAGAAGATCGACAAGACCCGCGTGTTCGGCGGTGACGCGATCGAGGTTCGGCTGGTCGGCGACTATTTCGACGACACGCTTGCCGCGGCCCAGCGTTTCAGCGCCGAGGCGGGCGGGCATTTCCTGTCACCCTTCGACGATGCCGACGTGATCGAGGGTCAGGCCTCGGTCGCGGTGGAGATGCTGGAGCAGGTGGGCCGCGTGCCGGACCGCATCGTGCTGCCGGTGGGCGGTGGCGGGTTGTCGGCGGGGATGCGGGGCTACCTTGGCCCGGATGTGCCGATGACCTGTGTCGAACCCGAGCGCGCGGCGAGCCTGAAGGCGGCGCTGATGGCGGGGGAGCCGGTGACCCTGCCCACGATCAGCAATTTCGTGGACGGCGCCGCCGTCGCGCGGATTGGGGCAGAGCCGTTCCGGTACCTGCAGGACATCGATCCGGCGGACGTGATCACCGTGAACGAGGATCGCATCTGCACGACAATCGTCGAGATGCTGAATGTAGAGGGTATCGTGCTGGAACCCGCGGGCGCACTTGCCATCGACGCGCTGAAAGACCTTGGCCCGGTGATCGAAGGCAAGACGGTCGTGTGCCTTGCCACCGGCGGCAATTTCGATTTCGAGCGGTTGCCCGAGGTCAAGGAACGCGCCCAGCGCTTTGCCGGGGTGAAGAAGTATTTCATCCTGCGGATGCCGCAGCGCCCCGGCGCGCTGAAGGAGTTCCTGAACTTCCTTGGCCCGCATGACGATATTGCGCGGTTCGAGTACCTGAAGAAGTCGGCGCGCAATTTCGGGTCGGTCCTGATCGGCATCGAAACCAGCGATCCGGCCGCGTTCGCGGCCCTGTTCGCCAAGCTCGAATCCGCCGGGTTTTCCTACACCGACATCACCAATGACGAGATGCTGGCGCAGTTCCTGATCTGAGTCAGGCGGCGTAACGCGTCGCGATTTCGGACAGGAAGAACGCCTTTGTCGCGTGGTAGCTGCGGGCGATTTCTGTCAGATCGATTGCTGCCGTATTGCCGGCGCGGGCCGCGGATTCGCCGGCCTGGCACAGCGCGGAAAATTCGGCGAAGCCGAGGTTCAGCGCGCTGCCTTTCAGGAAGTGAAGCTGGGCTTCGAGCGTTGTCGCGTCCGCGGTGGGAGACAGCATGGCAAGCGCGCCCTCGACCTCCTCAAGGAAAACATCGACGAGTTCGCCGAATTCCTCCGCGCCGACTGCCTCGCGCAACTCTTCAACCTGATCCCAAGCAATCATCATGCAATTCCTTCGACCTGTCGCTTGGGTTTACCTGTTCGATCGTAAAGAAAGCCTTGCGGTTGGACAAAAATGTAGAACGCCTGTTTGCAATTTATGGGTTGTTAAAGCCGTGCCCGTATCACCCTGCCAAGGTGATCGGAGGCGCAGGCGTGGGACAATCGAAACTGGTTCCGGACAGTCAGGCAAGCGTGGCCGCCAGCGGCACGTCGACTGCCGGAATCACGCGCGTGCTGGTGGCCGATGACAGCCGGTTGCAGCGCAAGATACTCGTCGCCAGTCTCAAGCGCTGGGGATTCGAGGTGGTGGAGGCAGAGACAGGCCGCGACGCGCTGGACAAATGCCGTGACGTGCTGCCCGATCTTGTTCTCAGCGACTGGATGATGCCCGAAATGGATGGGCTGGAATTCTGCACCGCATTCCGCGATCTGTGCGGCGACCAGCATTACGGCTATTTCATCCTGCTGACCTCGAAGGCCGAGAAGGAAGAGATTGCGCGCGGGTTGGAAAGCGGCGCCGATGACTTCCTGTCCAAGCCGTTCGATGCGTCCGAGTTGCGGGCCCGAATCCGGGCGGGCGATCGGCTGGTTGCGATGCACAAGCAGCTGTCGGAACAGAATGCCGTCGTGCAAGACACGCTGACCGAGCTGAAGTCGGTCTATGACGCGCTGGATCGCGACATCGCCAATGCGCGCAAGATACAAGAGGCGCTGGTTCCCTCCCGGACGGGGGATTTCGGCAAGGGGCGGGTCAGCCTGCTTTTGAAACCCTGCGGCCATATTGGCGGCGACCTTGTGGGCATGTTCTCGCCCGGTCACGGCATGGTCGGTTTCTACGGCGTTGACGTGTCCGGCCACGGCATTACCTCGGCCATGATGACCGCGCGCGTGGGCGGTTACCTCAGCCCCACCCACCCCGAACAGAACATCGCGATGGTCCGGCGGATGGACCGGTTTTTTGCCCTTCTGCCGCCTGGAGAGGTGGCGGAAATGCTGAATGACAGGTTCACGATGGACACGGGCGTGGAGGAGTATTTCACCATGGCCTACGCCGTGGTCGACCAGTCAAACGGACGGATGCGCGCGATCCAGGCAGGCCACCCCTATCCGATGGTGATCCGCGCCGACGGATCGCACGAATTCGTTGGCGATGGCGGTGTGCCCTTGGGTCTGATGCCGAACGTCGAATTTGCCGAGTTCGAAGTGAACCTCTCCCCCGGTGACAAGGTGCTGTTCTATTCCGACGGATTTTCCGAGGCGACGATGCGCAATGGTGAAATGCTGGAACAGGAGGGTATGTCGCGCCTTCTGGCCAAGTGCGACCTGTCCGCTTCGGGTGTCGAGATCCTTGATGACCTCTACTGGTATCTCAACCAGTGTCTCGACCCGGAAATCGGCATTGATGATGACGTCTCTGCCGCGCTGTACGAGTTCAACGGATAAGACCGCGCCACAAGGCAAGGCGCAGGGCATCGACATCGCCGGGGCTGACCAGCACGTCGAGAGCCGCCTCTGCGTCGAGCCACAAGGCAATGTGCCCCTCTTCGGTCGGTGGGCCGATGCGTTGCACCGGATGGGCGATGAAGATGTGGCAGATCTTCTCGGCGAACATGTCGTATTCGGGCATGAACACGAACCGCCGATAGGTCAGTACGCGGCGCGGACGCGCCAGTGTCCACCCCGTTTCCTCGCGCGCTTCGCGGTAGAGCGCGGGAATGGGTGATTCTCCGGGGTCGATCCCGCCACCCGGCAGCTGGATTTCCGGTTCCGGTTCATCCTGGTAGGTGAGCAGAAGCTGCCCATCGCGGGGCAGAATGGCGTAGGCGCCGGGGCGCATCGTGTAGCGCTGCCCCGCAATCGGCGGGTCGCCATACCGTCCGTTCATACCTGCTGCCCCCTTGGACCTCGCTGCGCGGTCTCTATATACTGCCGACACTCCTCAGAGGCCAAGGATACACCCATGAGCCAGGTTCAGAAACTCGCCTGGGACGACACGGTATTGCCGTTCCAACTCGACAAGTCCGACATCCGCGGCCGCGTGGCGCGGCTGGACGGGGTGCTTGACGGTATCCTGAAGCAGCACGACTACCCCGCACCGGTCGAAGCGCTGGTGGCGGAAATGGCATTGCTGACCGCGATGATTGGCCAGACGATCAAGCTGCGCTGGAAGCTGTCGCTGCAGGTCCAGTCGAATGGCCCGGTGCGCATGATCGCCACCGATTACTTCGGCCCGACCGACGAGGGCGAGCGCGCGAAAATCCGCGCCTATGCCAGCTTTGACGCGGACCGGATCGACCCCGATCAGCCTCCCTTCGAACAGTTGGGAGAGGGGTATTTCGCCGTGCTTATCGATCAGGGAAAGGGTACCGCACCCTACCAGGGGATCACTCCTATCGCGGGCGGGTCGCTGAGTGCCTGTGCGGAAAGCTATTTCGCGCAGTCCGAGCAGTTGCCGACGCGGTTCGCGATGGCGTTTGGCCGTTCGTCGGAACCGGGTGTGCCCGAACACTGGCGCGCCGGTGGCGTGATGTTGCAGCACATGCCCAAGGCCTCGCCCTTCGTGGCGCAGGACGGCGGCAGCGGTGACCAGGGCCTCTTGCGGCCCGAAGACATCGTGCTGGACGACGGTGACGGCGAAAACTGGAACCGGGTCAATTTCCACCTCGACACGGTGGACGCGCTGGAACTGATCGGGCCATCGGTCGCGCCCAGCGACCTGCTGGTGCGCCTGTTCCACGAAGAAGCGCCGCGCGTGTTCGACGTGCAGCCGGTCACCTTCGGGTGCACCTGTTCGCGTGAACGCGTGCAGCAGACGCTGTCGATCTATTCGTCCCGCGATATCGAGAAGATGACGACCGAGGATGGCCAGGTCACGGCAGACTGCCAGTTCTGCGGTGCGCATTACGTGATGGACCCGTCCGAGGTCGGCATGCATGCCGTGCAGAATGACGGCTGACATCGACACGCTTCGCGCGGCGCTTCGTGCGTCCGGTGACCGGTCGTCCGATTTCGACCTGAACCCGGACGTTTCGATACCCGGTGGCCGCGTCCTGCGGGACGCGGCCGTTCTTGTCGCGATCATGGAAGGCGCCGACGGGCTGGACGTGCTGCTGACCAAGCGCAGCTCGGCCCTGAAACACCATCCCGGACAAGTCGCGTTTCCGGGCGGCAAGAAGGACAACGACGACGCCGATCTGCCGGCCACCGCGTTGCGGGAAGCTTGGGAAGAGGTGCGCCTGAACCCCGATCACGTCGACATCATCGGGACGTTGCCGACGCACGAAACGGTGACGTCCTTCACGGTCACGCCTGTCGTGGGCTTGGTAACCGGGGACTTTCAGGCTGAAATAGAGCCGAATGAAGTTGCCGAGGCGTTTACCGTCCCGCTGCACCACGTGCTCGACCCCGACCGTTATCGCGTCGAATCGCGGCTCTGGCAGGGCCGGCGGCGGTACTACTACGCCGTGCCGTTCGGACCCTATTACATCTGGGGAGCGACCGCGCGCATCCTGCGGGGTCTGGCGGATCGGGTGGCCTCGTGCAGGTGACCGGCACATGGTTGCATCATCCCGGTGCGCAGGCGGTGTGCCGGATGCTGACGGATGCGGGTCATCAGGCGCTGTTCGTGGGTGGTTGCGTGCGTAACGATCTGCTGAACGCGCCGGTCGGCGACATCGATATCGCGACCGACGCGCATCCCGACAAAGTCATCTCGTTGGCGGGTAAAGCCGGACTGAAGGCCATTCCAACAGGGATCGAACATGGCACGATCACGGTCGTCGCGCATGATGTGCCGCACGAAGTGACCACGTTCCGAAAGGACGTGGAGACGGATGGCCGCCGCGCGATCGTCTCTTTCACGTCCGATCCCTCCGTGGATGCGGCGCGGCGCGATTTCACGATGAACGCGCTGTACGCGACGCCCGATGGCGAGATTGTCGATCCCTTGGGCGGTCTGGACGATCTGCGCGCGCGTCGCGTCCGGTTCATCGGTGACGCCGCCCAGCGCATGCGCGAGGACTACCTGCGCATCCTGCGCTACTTCCGCTTCCTCGCGTGGTACGGCGACCGGTCGCTTGGCACGGATGCCGATACGCTGGCGGAGATCGCCGCGCATCTCGACGGCCTCGACCAGTTGGCTGACGAGCGGATCACGGCGGAATTTGTCAAACTTCTGCGCGCGCCCGACCCGGCGCCGGTGCTGGGCGTAATGCACGAAGTGGGAGTTTTGCCCCGCTGCCTGCCTGCCGCGCATGTACCATCGCTGGCAGCCTACCTGCATCTCGCTCAGGAGGCCGCGCCAGAGCCGTTCCTGCCTGCAAAGCTGGCCGCTTTGCGGGCGCCGGAAGGGGGCCATCGCCTGCGGCTCGACAAGGCGACCGCGCGGGATTGGGAACGAGTGCGCAAACTGGCAGAAAACGGCTCTAACCCTGCGGAAATGGGGTATCGCCATGGGGCCGGCATAGCGATTCAGGCGATGCTTGTCCGAGCGGCGCTGACGGGCCATGCGGACCCTGACGCGGCGGCAGAAGCCGCGCGCGGGGCAGCGGCGTCCTTCCCCGTCACGGCGCAGGATTTGATGCCCAGGTTCAAAGGCAAGGCGCTGGGTGAAAAGCTGCGCGAGATCGAGGCGCGCTGGATCGCGTCCGATTTCACACTCGACCGGGACGCGCTCCTGTCGTAACCGGCCCGGATGGATCCGCTTTATGGTTTTGTCTTCCTCGGCCTGTTCTCACCCGGACCGAATGTCATCCTGCTGACGATGTCGGGTGCGCGGTTCGGGTTTGCCGCGACGCTGCCGCATCTTCTGGGCGTCGCGCTGGGCGTGGGGGTGATCGCGGCGGTGACTGGGTTGGGAATCGCCGCGCTGCTGCTGGCGCAACCGGCCCTGGAACTGGTTCTGAAAATCATCGCGGCGGCGTGGATCCTGTGGATGGCGCTGGGCCTGTGGCGATCTTCCGCGCGGTCCGCCGATGGCAAGGGCCGCCCGATGACGTTTTTCGAAGCGGTCCTGTTTCAGTGGGTGAATCCAAAGGTCTGGGCAGTCGCCCTGACCGCCGCGTCGGCCTATCCCGGCGCTGGTGGCCCGGTGTCCGAGGCCGCGCGGCTGGCGCTGGCGTTTTCCGGGGTGAACCTCTTTGTCTGCCTGTTCTGGACCTCGGCGGGGGCGCTGCTACAAAGGTTGCTGACGCGGCCCATGGCCTGGCGCCTGTTTGCCCGCACGATGGCGGTGGCGCTGGCGGTGTTCGCGTTCTTGATTTTCGTCTGACGTGATAGCAACCGGGCTCCGGGAAAGAGGCGTTTCGTGCGATTGTTCCAGTTCTTCGAGGGCCTCGTCGATCCCTACACCCCGTATCAGGAGACCGACACGCCGCCCGACCGGCTGTGGCCGTTCCTTTTGGACTATGCCCGGCCATTCAGGCGCATCTTCGTCTATGCCGCGCTCTTTTCGGTTGTCGTCGCCGCGATCGAGATTGGATTGATCTGGCTGATGGGTTGGGTCGTGGACATCCTGTCGGGCGATCCCGCGCAGGTGTGGGAGACGCATGGCACCACGCTGATCTTGCTGGGCCTCTTCATCCTCTTGGTCCGTCCGCTGGTGCAGGGCATCGACGTGCTGTTGCTGAACAACACGATCCTGCCGAATTTCGGGACGCTGATCCGCTGGCGCGCGCACAAACACGTGCTGCGCCAATCCGTGGGCTGGTTCGAGAATGATTTTGCCGGGCGCATCGCCAACCGCATCATGCAGACGCCGCCCGCCGCCGGAGAGGCCGTGTTCCAGGTGTTCGACGCGATCACCTTTGCCATCGCCTATGCCGTGGGTGCGGTGATCCTTCTGGCGCAGGCCGATCCGCGCCTTGCCGTGCCTTTGGTGCTTTGGCTGGGGCTATACGGCTGGCTGGTGGTCTGGACCGTGCGCCGCGTCGGCCCGGCATCCGAGGCCGCATCGAACGCGCGCAGCGAGGTCACGGGTCGGGTCGTGGACAGTTACACCAACATCCATTCGGTGAAGATGTTCGCGACCGATCAGCGGGAACTCGACTACGCCAAGGACGCGATCGAGAACACCCGCCGGACCTTCATGGCCGAGATGCGGCTGTTCACCTTCATGGACTTCGCTCTGGTCGTCCTGAACGGGCTGCTGATCGTCGCGGTGGTCGGTTGGGCACTGACGCTGTGGATGCAGGATACCGCAACCGTCGGCGTCGTGGCGGCGGCGACCGCGCTGACGCTGCGGCTGAACTCGATGACCGGCTGGATCATGTGGTCGCTCACCAGTTTCTTCCGGCAACTGGGCGTGGTGCGCGAGGGGATGGAGACGATCGCGCAACCCATAGAACTGGTCGATGCTGTGGGGGCGAAACCCTTGCTGTTGACGGATGGGCGGATCGAGATTCAGTCTCTGACACACCACTATGGGCGTGAATCCGGGGGGCTGGACCGGATCGACCTTGTCATCCGGCCGGGGGAGAAAGTGGGGCTTGTCGGGCGGTCCGGCGCGGGCAAGTCGACACTCGTGAAGCTGTTGTTGCGGTTCTACGACGCTGATGGCGGGCGGGTCCTGATCGACGGGCAGGACATCGCGCAGGTCACGCAGGACAGCCTGCGGGCGCAGATCGGGATGGTGCAGCAGGACAGCGCGCTGCTGCACCGCTCGGTGCGGGAAAACATCCTTTACGGCAAACCGTCCGCGTCCGAGGACGAGATGCGCGCCGCCGCGCAACAGGCCCGTGCCGAGGAGTTCATTCCCGATCTCGAAGATGCCGACGGGCGGCGCGGATACGATGCGCATGTGGGCGAACGGGGGGTGAAGCTGTCAGGCGGGCAACGACAGCGGATCACGCTGGCGCGGGCGATCCTCAAAGACGCGCCGATCCTGCTTCTGGACGAGGCGACAAGCGCGCTGGACAGCGAGGTAGAGGCCCAGATCCAGGAAACGCTGAAGGACATGATGCAGGGCAAGACGGTGATCGCCATCGCGCACCGCCTGTCCACCATCGCGCATCTCGACCGCATCCTCGTTCTGGACGAGGGCCGCATCGTCGAGGACGGGACGCATGATGTGCTTTTGGCGAAGGGCGGGCTATATGCCGGTTTCTGGTCTCGTCAATCGGGCGGGTTCCTCAACACCGAAGCCGCCGAATGAAGCTGATCGATCCCTTCCAGCCAGCCAAGGGCCCGCCGCCACAGACGCTGGGCGCATTCCTTGCATGGTGCCTGTCGGGCGCTTGGTGGGGTCTGGGGCTGGCCGCGATCTGTTCGGCCTTTGCCGGCGCGATGGAGGCGGTGACCGCCTATATCCTTGGCCGGGTGATCGACAGCGCGGTGTCCGGTGGGCCGGAAGGATTTTTCTCGGCGGGTAACGTCGGGCTGATCATCGGCGCGGTCGTGTTCTTCATGCTGGTGCGGCCGCTGGCGTTCGGCGCCTCGGCGGCGACCAACGCGATGATCGTGCAGCCCAACGTGAACACCCTTGTCCTGTCGCGGCTCAATCGCTGGACGCTGGGCCAATCGGTCACGTTCTTCGACAACGACTTTGCCGGCCGCATCGCGCAAAAGCAGATGCAGGCCGCCCGCGCCATTACCGACATCGTGGCGGAAACGTTCAATGTCGTGACCTTCGCCGTGGCGTCGCTGTTTGGCGCGCTTCTGTTGCTGACGGCCATCGACGCGCGTGTGACGGCGGTTTTCCTTGTCTGGCTGGTGGCCTATTTCGCGATGATCCGCTGGTTCATGCCGCGCGTGCGGGTCCGGTCGCGGTCGCGCGCGGCCAGCCGGGCGATGGTGTCGGGGCAGGTCGTCGACACGATCACCAATATCAAAACGGTGCAGCTGTTCGCCTCGGCCGGGCATGAAGACGGCGCCGCGCTGGGCGCGATGGCGCGGTTCCGCCGGGATGCGCTGCACTTCGGACGGCTGAGTGCCGTGTTCCGCCTGTGCCTGATGACGCTGGCGGGGATCCTGCCGCTGCTGTTGATCGGGGGCACGCTGCTGATCTGGCAGGCCGGGCAGGCGACGCCGGGCGACATCGCCGCGGCGGGCGCGGTGGCGATCCGCATTTCACAGATGACCGGCTGGGTCAGTTTCACGCTGATGGCGATGTACGCCAACGTGGGCGAGGCCGAGGATGGGATGCGCACGCTCACCCCGCGCGAACGGGTCGAAGATGCCGAAGACGCCCGCGATCTCGCGGTACCGAACGGCGAGGTCGCGTTTGACGACGTCAGCTTTGGCTATGGCCGGGAAGCAGGCGGGATCACGGACGTTTCGCTGACCATCGCACCGGGAGAGAAGCTGGGGATCGTGGGCGCGTCGGGCGCGGGCAAGACGACGCTCGTATCGGTGCTGTTGCGGCTATACGCGGTGGAACAGGGTCGCATTTGCATCGACGGGCAGGATATTGGGGACGTGACGCAGGAAAGCCTGCGGCAAAGCGTCGGCATGGTCACGCAAGACACGGCGATGTTCAATCGCTCGGCGCTGGACAACATCCAGTATGGCCGCCCCGACGCCCCGTTCGAGGACGTGGTCGAGGCCGCGCGGCAGGCCGAGGCGGACGCGTTCATCGAGGGCCTTGTCGATCACGCGGGCCGCACCGGGTACGATGCGCATCTGGGCGAGCGCGGGGTGAAGCTGTCTGGCGGCCAGCGCCAGCGGATCGCGCTGGCCCGCGCCATCCTGAAGGATGCCCCGATCCTCGTGCTGGACGAGGCGACAAGCGCGCTCGACAGCGAGGTGGAAGCGGCGATTCAATCGGCGCTCGACCGCGTGATGGAGGGCAAGACCGTCCTTGCCATCGCACACCGCCTGTCGACCATCGCGCGGATGGACCGGATCGTCGTTCTGGACGAAGGCCGGATTGTCGAGGAAGGCACCCATGCCGAGCTGTTGCGGCGGGACGGGCTTTATGCCCGGTACTGGCATCGCCAGTCGGGCGGGTTCCTCGGGCTTGATCAGGCGGCAGAGTGACCGGGACATATCGAATCGCGCGGCTGGGCCATCGCGGTGACGGGGTCACCGAATGTGGGCTTTTTGCACCCCGCACGCTTCCGGGCGAAGAGGTGACCGGCACGCTGGACGGGTCACGCCTGACGGATATTCGCATCCTCACCCCGTCGCCGTCGCGGGTTTCGCCCCCCTGTCGCCATTACGCCGGATGCGGCGGGTGCCAGGTCATGCATGCCACCGATGAAGTCGTCGCGGACTGGAAGCGGCAGATCGTCATCGATGCGCTGGCCGCGCGCGGCCTTGAGGCGGAAGTGGCGCGGACCGAAACCTCGCCGCCCCGGTCCCGGCGCCGGGCCACCTTTGCCGTGCGGCGGACGAAAAAGGGGGCGCTTGCAGGGTTCCACACGCGGGCCAGCGACACGATTGTCGCGATTCCGGACTGCCAGGTGCTGACCGATCGGTTGCGCGCGGCGCTTCCGATGGTCGAGGCGCTGGGCGCGGTGCTGTGCAGTCGCAAGGGGGAAGCCGCCGTCACCGTCACTGACAGTGTCGAAGGGCTGGACGTGTTCGTGTCGGGCGGCAAGGTGCTTGACGGGCCGACACGGGCAGAGCTTGGCGCGCTGGCAGGGCGGTTTGACCTCGCCCGGCTGACCTGCGGGGACGAACCGGTCGCCGCCGCCCGTCCGCCTTACCAGACATTTGGCACTGTGCGCGTCGTCCCCCCGCCGGGGGCCTTCCTGCAAGCCACGGCGCACGGCGAGTCCGCGCTGGTCGAAGCGGTCCGCGAAGGTATCGGTGATGCGGCGCGTGTCGTCGACCTGTTCGCCGGGTCGGGCACGTTCACCTTTCCTCTGGCGTCGGGCGCGGCGGTGCACGCGGTCGAAGGCGACCGCGCGATGATGGCGGCGGTCGACGCCGCATGGCGCAAGACGGACGGGCTGAAGCGCGTGACAACCGAGACGCGGGACCTGTTTCGCCGTCCATTGGAGCCGGACGAGCTTCAAGGGTTCGACGCAGCCGTCATCGACCCGCCCCGCGCGGGGGCGGAGGCGCAGATCGCGCGGCTGGCCGAGGCGCGGTTGCCCCGCATCGCGCACGTGTCCTGCAACCCGGCGACCTTTGCCCGCGATGCGGCCACGCTAGCCGCCGCTGGATACGCCATGGGGCCGGTGCGGGTTGTCGACCAGTTTCGCTGGTCCGCGCATGTCGAACTGGCGGCGACCTTCACGCTTGCATGACGGCAATCCGGCGCATGAATCGCCTCTCGCACAGAGGGGGCGGTTGGCGTACACTCGGGCCAGATAAAAAGAAAACGAGGTTGGGTCATGAAACGCCGGATCTTCCTGCTGGGGGCGGTTTCCACGTTCCTGTCAGCCTGCGCGAGCAAGTTTCAAAGGTACACCGGGCCCGAGGTTACCCGGATCCTTGTCTACAAGGACACGCGGCGGATGTACCTTCTGAGCGGGTCGGAAACCCTGCGCAGCTATGACGTGCAGCTTGGTTTCACCGCACGGGGCCACAAGCAGTTCGAAGGCGACGGCAAGACGCCGGAAGGCGACTACCTGATCGACCGGCGCAATCCCAAATCGGCCTTTCACCTGTCGCTGGGCATCTCGTACCCGAATGCCGAGGACCGCGCCTATGCCGCATCGCAAGGTAAAAGTCCGGGCGGGGACATCTTCATCCACGGGCGTCCCAATGCGCGGGTCGACTGGCGGCGCGCGAAGAAACGGGGCGAGGATTGGACGGCGGGCTGCATATCCGTCAAAAACCGCGAAATCGAAGAGATCTATGCCATGGTCAAGAACGGCACGGTGATCTCGATCTACCCCTGACGGGTCACTCGACCGCTGCGATCTCCGGGGTTGCGACGGTTGCCGTGGGAAGCGCCTGACCGCCAAGGACCAGCGTCCACCAGATCTTGCCGTTGTCTTCCTGGAACCATGCGAAGCCAAGATCGCGCGCGCCGGGCGCAAGGAGAACCTTTTGCGTCACCGGGTCTTCGGACCATGCGCCCAGAGTCACCAGCTCGGTTTCGTAGGTTTCCGAAATCAGCTCTCCCATGAACTGGCCCGGATACCCGACGCGGCGGGTGCGGTCGATCGGCGACGACCCGTCAGACCCAAAGTGCCACGGCCGGTTCTGCAGCGACATGTCGCGCGAATGGGTGGCCGCCGCGGCGTTGAGTTGCGCGTTGAGGCGAACCGGTGCGACGCCAGCCGCGCGACGAAGCGCGTTCACGCCGTCCTCGACCCGGAACTGGATCTCCGCGGTGTCGGCGGGGCGGATCCGGTAAAGCTTTGGCAGGGGCAGTCCATCAGGTCCAAGCTGGGGCGACGACGTTGACGGCGCGCATGCGGCAACCCCAAACGACAGGCACAGCAATATAAGGAAGACTCGCATGGGTTTGGCCTCGGCTTTTTGCGGTGGCTTAACGTGGGGGCGTTGCGATTCAAACCCACATCGGCGTGACTTGGCCGAAACACGCCGGTTTGATTTGCGACTGCGGCATTACGGCAATATTTTGCCAAGAACGAGTCCGGTTTCCGAGAACGAGGGAATTTCCATGTCCGATACCCCGAAACAGGCGCTGAACCGTCGCGCGTTCCTTGCCGGAACCGCCGCGACCGTGCTGGGCGCACCCGCGCTTGCGCAAGACGTGAACGCCAACACGACCGAGGTGGAGCGCGACCTGAGCCGCGCGGTGCGGCGCAACATTTCAAGCTTCCGCGCGCTGGATTGGCGGCCCTATTTCCGCAACCTCGAAAACGGGGCGATCCTTGTCGATGTGGACAGCCGCGCGCTGCACTACTGGTCGGCAGATGCCTCGCTTTACAAGCTTTATCCGTCTTCCGTGCCGCTGACCGAGGACCTGACGCGCCGCGGACGGACCCGCGTGACGCTGAAGGATCCCAACCCGTCATGGCGCCCGACGCCAGCCATGAAGATCCGCAATCCCGAATGGCCCGACTTCATCGGCCCCGGCCCGGACAACCCACTGGGCACGCGTTCGCTGCACCTCAGCTGGCAGTATTACCGCATCCACGGCACCCACGACACGCGCAAGATCGGGCGCCGGTCGTCCAACGGATGCATCGGCCTGTACAACCAGCACATCGAAGAGCTGTACGAACTGGCGAAAGTGGGCACACAAGTGTTGCTTATTTGACGACATGACGGCTTGTGCGTGACGTTCTTAAGCATCAAGGGTTTGCAATCGCGCAACTTAACTGATTGAAGGGACTCACGAGGTTAAGTCTTGGGGCTTTCCGCGCGCCTGTGCGCGGTAAGCGAATATCTGGAGGATATCATGAAAAAACTCGCACTCGCCGCAGTTCTGGCTGGCGCAGCTTCGACCGCTTTCGCAGGCGGCAAAGACGAAGTCATCATCGAAGCACCCGTGATCGTCGAAGAGGCTGTTGAGCAAGCTTCGTCCTCGGGCGGCATCATCGTCCCGCTGGTCCTGTTCCTGCTGGTTGCAGCTGCAGTCGCCAACTAAGGCGGTTCGCCCGGATTACCGGGTGGCTTGAGAATTCGAAAAAGGCGGTGGGTTCCACCGCCTTTTTCTATTGGTACCGTCAGGAAAAATCGGTCAGTCGATCCAGCCGCCAAGGTTTTCGCGGATCACCTGCGTCAGCGCCGCGACATGTGCGGGATCGTCGTTGAGGCACGGGATATAGGTGAAATCCTCGCCGCCCGCTTCCTCGAAGCTTTCCTTGATCTCTTCGTTGATCTCTTCAAGCGTTTCGATGCAATCGGCGGAAAAGGCGGGCGCGATGACCGCGATGTTGGTCTTGCCGTCTTCTTCGGCAAGGCGCGCGACTTCTTCCACGGTGTAGGGTTTCAGCCATTCCTCGGGGCCGAATTTCGACTGGAAGGTCGTGGTGATCTGGCTGTCATCCCATCCCAGCCGCTCTTTCAGCAGCCGCGTCGTTTTCTGGCACTGGCAATGGTACGGATCGCCTTCCAGCAGGTACCGTTTCGGCACGCCGTGGTACGAACAGACGAGGATGTCGGGCTTTTTCTCGGCCGCGGCATAGGCACGCTCGACCGACTGCGCGAGCGCCTCGATATACATCGGGTGCTGGTAATAAGGGTCGACGACCCGCGCCGTCGGTTGCCATTTCTCTTCCATCATCGCGCGGAAGAACTGGTCATTTGCGGTGGCCGAGGTCGCACCGGCGTAATGCGGATAGAGCGGGAAGAACAGGATCTTGCGGCACCCGGCCTCGACCATCTCGCGCACCTTCGACTTGGTCGACGGGTTGCCATAGCGCATGCAGAAATCGACCAGCACCTTGTCGCCGTACTGCGCCTTCAGGTCGTCGGCGATGGCGGCGGTCTGGTCCTTGGTGATCGTCATCAGCGGGCTTTCGCCCTTGTCGTGGTTCCAGATGGATTTGTACGCCTCGCCCGAACTGAACGGGCGTTTCGACAGGATCACCAGTTGCAGCAGCGGTTGCCACAGCCACGGCGAGTAATCGATCACCCGGCGGTCGGACAGGAACTCGCCCAGGTAGCGCCGCATGGACCAGTAATCGTAATTGTCCGGCGTGCCGAGGTTGGCCAGCAGGATGCCCACCTTGGCCGTGGGCAGGGCCGGGTGCGTTGCGGGCGCGTGGTTCGGGCGGGTTTCGGTCTCGTTCGGAGCGAGCACGGGCGGCGTCCTTCTTGTCATTTCTGGACCTGCATCTATCGCGGGGTGGGGTGGCGTCAATCCTTCAGGGGCCGTTCGACCGCGCCCAGCACATCGGCAAGGCGTGCCGTGGCAGAGCCGGGGCGCAAGGGTTGGGGCTGTGACGCGTCGGGCGCCCAGCCGGTCAGGGTGATCATGTCGAAGGTCGCCGTGACCCCGCCGTCGGTGGCGTGGGTCCGGGTATAAAGCTCGATCGCGCGCATCAGCACGGCCCGCCGCGTGGGGTGTTTCAGGCGGTCGGAGAGTGCGTTCGTCTCTCCCATCCGGCGCAGGTCCTGCATCAGGTGCAGGGGCGTCCGGTAGGTGACATTCACCGGCGAACTGTCGGCCACCGGCAGGGCAAGCCCCGCCCGTTGCAACAGCGCGCCAAGGTCGCGCACGTCCCCCATGGGCAGCACGCGCGGCGACAGCCCGCCGGTGATCTCGGCCTCTGCCGTGGCGAGGGCCGCGCGCAGTTCATGCAGCGTCTGCCCGCCAAGGCACACCGTCAGCAACAGCCCATCGGGCCGCAGGGCGCGGGCGCACTGGATCAATTGCCCGACCGGGTCGTTCGCCCAGTGCAGGCACATCGCGTGCACGACGAGGTCATGCGACGCGGGCGCAAGGTCAAGCGTGTCCGTGTCGGGGACGCAGCGCATGTCCGGCAACATCCCGTCCCATGCGGCCGGCACAGGCGTCACCACGGCGGCCGAATTAAACGCTTTGTTAACCAAGGAGAGGCGATGGTCGATCTCGTCTCGGGCAAGGTCGTGCAGGAACGTGCCCTTGCCCGGATCCATGCGGGCGCGGTTGCGGTCCAGCGCCGCGCGGTCGATCAGGTCAGCCTCTTTCATACCGGGCAGATAGTCTCATGCGCGCCACGTTGCAAACCGCCCTTCACCTGCTCTACCCGCCGCGCTGCCTTGCCTGCGGCGGACAGGTGGCGTCGGATTTCGGGCTGTGCGGTGCCTGCTGGCGCGACACGCCCTTCGTCACCGGGCTGTCCTGTGACGGTTGCGGGACGCCCTTGCCGGGCACGTCGGACCAGGCCGAGCACTGTGATGAATGCCTGCGCATCGTCCGTCCGTGGGACCACGGACGCGCCGCGCTGATCTACAAGGACGAAGCGCGGCGGCTGGTTCTTGGCCTCAAGCACGGCGACCGCCATGACATCGCGGTTCCGGCGGGTCGGTGGATGGCGGCGCGGGTGCGCGACCTCGTCTCGCCTTCGACGCTGGTCTTGCCCGTGCCCCTGCACCGTTGGCGGCTCGCCAAGCGCCGGTTCAACCAGGCCGCCTTGCTGAGCGGCGCGCTGTCCAAGGAGCTGGGCCTGTCCCACGCGCCCGACCTGCTGCAAAGGACGCGCGCCACGCGCAGTCTTGATGCGCGGTCGGTCACCGACAGGTTCGCCGAGATGCAGAACGCGATCGCCGTCCATCCGGGGCGTGCCCACCGGGTCGCGGGGCGGGAGGTTCTCCTGGTCGATGACGTGATGACTTCGGGCGCGACGCTCGCGGCGGCGGCAGATGCCTGCCTTGCGGCCCGCGCAAGACGGGTTTCCGTCGTGGTACTGGCGCGCGCGGTCAAGGACGCCTAGGTATCGCACAACGGACCAGAAAGGACCGCATCGTGACGAAACCTGTCGAAATCTACACCTCGCCCCTCTGCGGCTACTGCCACATGGCCAAACGGCTGCTGACGTCCAAGGGCGTCTCGTTCACTGAGATCGACATCCTCGCCGAACCGCAGCGTCGGGGAGAGATGATGCAACGTGCCAATGGCGGGCGGACGGTGCCGCAGATCTTCATCGGTGACATTCATGTCGGTGGCAGCGACGACCTGCACGCGCTGGAACGCGCGGGCAAGCTGGATGCGCTGTTGGCGGCGTGAAGGCGGGCCTTGTCCAACTGAACAGCAGCGACGACCCGGCTGCGAACCTTGGCCCGACCCGCGCGCTGATTGCCGAGGCGGCAGGGGCCGGCGCGGGGTTTGTTCTGACGCCCGAAGTGACCAATTGCGTGTCGACCCGCCGCGCGCGCCAGATCGACGTTCTGCAGCACGAAGCGGATGACATCACGCTCGCCGCGCTGCGCAAGGACGCGGCGGCGCTGGGCATCTGGCTGCTGATCGGGTCGCTGGCGTTGAAGACGGACGATCCCGATGGCCGGTTCGCCAACCGGTCCTTCTTGATCGCGCCGGACGGGACCATCGCGGCGCGATACGACAAGATACACATGTTCGACGTCACCGTCAGTGAGACCGAGCAATACCGCGAATCGGCGGGCTACCGGCCAGGCACTGACGTCGCGCTTGCGCCGACGCCCTTTGCCCGGATCGGCATGACCATCTGCTATGACCTGCGCTTTCCTTACCTCTATCGCGCGCTGGCGCAGGCGGGGGCCGAGGTGCTGACGGTGCCGTCGGCGTTTTCACCCGTGACCGGTGATGCCCATTGGGAGACGCTGTTGCGCGCGCGGGCGATCGAGACGGGCAGCTACGTGCTCGCACCCGCGCAAACCGGCACGCATGCCGCATCCGAAGGCAAGCCGCGCCGCACCTATGGGCATTCGCTGGCCGTGGGGCCGTGGGGAGAGATTCTGGCCGATGGCGGGGAAGACACAGGCATCACGCTCATTGATCTGGATCGCGATCAGGTGGCACAAGCACGAAGGCGCATCCCCGCGCTGACCCACGGAACGGACCTGGCCTGACCTGATGGACGACACCACCGATACCCTTGCGGTTTCGCTGTTCGGCGAAATCCTCACGGTCGATCAGCTGGCGCGGAACCAGCTGTCGAAGGTGTTGCCCAAGGGGATGGAGATTTCGCACTTCTCGGTCCTGAACCACCTTGCGCGGACCAAGTCGGAAAAGACGCCCGCGCAACTGGCACAACTGTTCCACGTCACGCGCGGGGCGATGACCAACACGGTGACCAAGCTGGAATGGGCGGGATACGTGCACGTGCGCCCCGACTGGGACGACGCCCGCCGCAAATGGGTGTCGATCAGCCCTGCGGGCACGCGGGCGCGGGACGTGGCATATCAGGCCATCTCTCCCATGCTGCGTGGGCTTGTCGAGGACCTTGGCCCGGATGCGGTGAAAGAGGCGCTGCCGCTCTTGCGCGCCCTGCGTGACCGCATGTCGGGAGAGCCCGAAACCTAGCCCGGTTTGCGCGCCGCGGTGACGTAGTTCACGCTCAGATCGCGGTCCGACAGCGACCAGCTCCACCCCAGCGGATTGAACACGTATCCCTTGCGATCCACCGGTTCGAGGCCCGCCTGGCGCATCAGGTCGAACAATTCGTCGGGCGTGATGAACTTGGACCATTCATGCGTGCCCTTGGGCAGCCAGCGCATCACGTATTCCGCCCCCACGATCGCCATCACGTAGGATTTCGGGTTGCGGTTGATGGTCGAGCACAGGTGCAGCCCGCCGGGCTTCAGAAGCTGCTGGCAGGCGGTGAGGTAGGCCAGCGGGTCGGCCACGTGTTCGACGACCTCCATGTTCAGCACGATGTCGAACTGCTCGCCCGCCGCCGCCATCGCCTCGGCCGTGGTGTGGCGGTAATCGATGTCCAGCCCCGACTGCGCCGCGTGCACGCGCGCGACAGGGATGTTCCGCTCTGCCGCGTCGGCGCCCACGACTTCGGCCCCGAGCCGCGCCATGGGTTCGCACAACAGACCGCCGCCGCACCCGATGTCGAGGATTCGCAGCCCGTCGAACGGTTTGGGCGTCGCGAGGTCACGGCGGAATTCCGCCGCGATCTGGGTAGTGATGTAGTCCAGCCGGCACGGGTTGAGCATGTGCAGCGGCTTGAACTTCCCGTTCGGGTCCCACCACTCCTCGGCCATCGCTTCGAACTTGGCGATTTCCGCCGGATTCACCGTGGTCTCGGCAACGGTCATGGCATTTGTCCTATGGTCTTTTGTACCTTCCGGACAATATAGGACTCCAGATGGACAAAGACCCGAGCCAAAAGAGCGCAGTCCAGTCGCTGCATCCGCCGATCGACCCGTTCGATCAGCGCATGATCGATGTTGGCGACGGTCACACCCTGTACGTCGAACAATGCGGGCGCCCCGACGGGGTGCCCGTTGTCGTTTTGCACGGCGGTCCGGGTGGCGGGTGCAGCCCGGCGATGCGGCGGTATTTCGATCCCAAGGTCTATCGCGTGGTGCTGTTCGATCAGCGCGGCTGCGGCCGGTCCCAGCCCCATGCGAGCGTTGCGCACAACACGACGTGGGACCTTGTCGCCGACATCGAGAAGATTCGCGAGCTGCTGGGGATCGAGAAATGGATCGGGTTCGGCGGCAGCTGGGGCGCGACGCTAGCGCTGGTCTATGCCCTGACCCATCCCGACCGGGTGCGCGCGCTGGTGCTGCGAGGGGTCTTCCTGATGACCCGGCCCGAGCTTGACTGGTTCTATGGCGGCGGGGCCGGACGCTTCTTTCCCGACACGTGGTCAAGTTTCGCCGGGATGATTCCCGAAGCGGAACGCGACGACCTGATCGGCGCGTACCATGCGCGCCTGTTCTCGGGGAACCTGCCGCAAGAGACCAAGTTCGCGCAGGCATGGTCGGCATGGGAAAACGCGCTTGCCTCGATCCAGAGCGACGGGGCCGGCGGGCGCCCGCCCGGTCACTACGCCCGCGCCTTCGCGCGGCTCGAAAACCACTATTTCACCAATCTCGGCTTCCTGCCCTCCGACGACTACATCGTCGAGAATGTCCGGCGGATCGCGCATTTGCCGGGTTGGATCGTTCAGGGGCGGTACGACATGATCTGTCCACCGATCAGTGCGCATCGTCTTGCCAACCAGTGGCCGTCGGCGCGTTTGCACATGATGCCCCTGTCGGGACACGCCCTGTCAGAACCGAACATTTCGCGCCAGCTGGTCGAAATCATGGATATTCTGCCGCAACGTGTCCCCCGTTAGGCCAATTCTTCACCAGCCATAGGTCCAATTCCGGCAAAGGGCTTTACAGACCTCTGCCAAGTGTGAACGGTTACATTCCAGGGAACACGGGGGGACATCGCCGACCATGAACTCGGTCTTGCGAATCTTGGTACAGCGTATCGGCTTGGGCATTCTGACCCTGTTCATCGTTTCCATCGTCATTTTCGGGTCGGTCAACCTGCTGCCCGGCGACTTTGCGCAGGCCATCCTTGGCCAGGGCGCGACGGACGAGGCCGTGGCCGCGATCCGCGAACAGATCGGGCTGACCAAGCCGTTCTGGGTGCGGTATTTCGACTGGCTGGGTGCGCTGGTCACGGGCGACCTTGGCGTATCCTATTCGCAGCTGATGTTCGCGGCCAACATGGGCGGCGACCAATTGATCCCGATCACCACGCAGATCGCGCCGCGCTTTTACAACACGATGTTCCTTGCCGGCCTGACGGCGATGATCGCGGTCCCGTTCTCTCTGTTCCTGGGGGTTCTGGCGGCGCTTTATCGCGGGTCGGTGTTCGACCGGGGGGCCAACATCTTCACGCTGTCGTCGATTTCCAGCCCGGAGTTCTTTCTTGCCTACATCCTGATCCTGTTCCTCGCGGTGCAGGGCCAGTGGCTGCCGTCGCTGGCCTCGGTCAAGCCCGACATGCCGCTGGGAGAGCGGGTCTATACCACGCTGCTGCCCGCGCTGACGCTGACGCTGGTCGTGACCGCGCACATGATGCGGATGACGCGGGCGGCGATCATCAACCTGCTGGCCAGCCCCTATATCGAGATGGCGCGCCTGAAGGGCATCAGCCCCATGCGGGTGGTCGTCAAGCACGCGCTTCCGAACGCGCTGGCCCCGATCATCAACGTGATCGCGCTGAACCTTGCCTACCTGATCACCGGTGTCGTGGTGGTCGAGGTGGTGTTCGCCTATCCGGGCATCGGCAACCTGTTCGTGGACGCCGTGCGCACGCGTGACATCCCGATGGTGCAGATCTGCTGCCTGATCTTCGCCGCCGCCTACATCCTTCTGAACCTGACGGCGGACGTGCTTTCGATCCTGTCGAACCCGCGCCTGAGGCATCCCAAATGAGCCGAGACATGGCGCTTCCCTTCGGCGCGGCGGTTGCGCTGGTCGTCGTTCTGCTGGACCGGGCCTTGGGCCTTGGCATCCTGTCGGCGCTGCTGACGCTTCTGCAACTGGTCATGACCCCGGTCGGCTGGGTGGTCGCGCTGGCAACGCCCGCCGCGGCGGCGCTGGGCGCGTGGAAATGGCTGGTCTACCTGCTGCTGGTGATCGCGGGCGGTTACGGCTTTCGCGCGGCGGGGCAGGCGATGACCGGCAACGCGCCGTTCTACCGCGACATGACGCTGGCCGTCGCCGTCGGCTATGTCTTTGCCGCCGTCGTGGCGATCGCGGTGGCCTATACCTACAGCATCAGCTTCTCGACGGCGGGCGGGATGCCGGACAGCTACTTCTTCTTCCGGCTGGCGATCCACGGGCTGGCGGCGGCGGTGGTCGCGGCGATCCTGTTCCGGCAACTGGGCATGTGGATCGGGACGCCGGGATCGCGGAAGCTGTTCCGCCAGATGCCCGGCACCGCCGCCTTCGGCATCTTCATCATCCTGTGCTACGCCATCGCCGCGATCTTCGCCGCGTGGATCGCGCCCTATGGGCAAGAGGAAGTGCTGGCCAAGGCCAACATCATCCCGCTCGTCTCGGCCGAGATGGGCGGCGATCCGGGCTTCCCGCTGGGGACCGACCAGATCGGGCGCGACATCTATTCCCGCCTGATCTATGGCGCGCAGAACACCGTCGGCATCGCCTTCGTCACCACCATCCTCGCCTTCTTTCTCGGCGTGACCGGCGGTTTCCTTGCCGCGGTGCTGCAGGGCTGGACGGACCAGGTTCTCAGCCGCCTTGTGGACGTTTTGATGGCGATCCCGGCGCTGATCTTCTCGCTTTTGCTGATCACGGCGGCGGCGTCGCTGTTCAAGGGGTCGTCCCTGACGGTGGCGATGATCGTGATCATCGCGGTGATCGATTCGACTCGGGTGTTCCGGCTGGCGCGTGCCGTGGGGATGAACATCGTGGTGATGGATTACATCGAGGCAGCCAAGCTGCGCGGAGAGCGGATGTCCTACCTGATCTTCCGCGAGGTTCTGCCCAACGCCTACGCGCCGCTTCTGGCGGAGTTCGGCCTGCGGTTCTGCTTTGTCTTCCTGACCATCGCGGCGCTCAGCTTCCTTGGTCTTGGTATCCAGCCGCCACTCGCGGACTGGGGGACGATGGTGAAGGACCTTGGCCAGTTCGTGAACTACGCGGCCTTCCTGCCCCAATACGCGATGCTGCCGCTTTTGCCCGCCGGCGCGATCGCGCTGCTGACGGTGGCGGTGAACTTCGTGGTGGACTGGATGCTGCACCGGTCTTCGGGGTTGAAGGAATGAGGGACCAAGCCTGCACCATGCCCGACCTCGGGAGGGTCGTTGGAATATCCCCGAGGGGGCTTCACCCGCGGCCGGGGGCCGCCCTTTCCGAGATGCACGCCCGTGGGAGCTGGACATGACAGACCGTGACGTTCTTCTGGAAGTCCGGGGCCTGAAACTGGAAGGCCGCAGCGACGAAACGTGGACCCCCATCGTCAACGGAGTCGACCTGACGCTGCACAAGGGCGAGGTACTGGGCCTGATCGGCGAATCGGGCGCGGGCAAGTCGACCGTGGGCCTTGCGTCGATGGGGTTCTGCCGCGACGGCGTCCGCATCGCCGGGGGCAGTGTGAATTTCGACGGGATCGACCTTGTGAACGCTTCCGCCGCGACCAAGCGTTCGCTCTTGGGCAAGCGGATCGCCTATGTCGCGCAATCGGCGGCGGCGTCGTTCAACCCCGCGCACAAGCTGATCGACCAGCATACTGAGGCGCCGGTTCAGCACGGGGTGAAATCGCGGGCCGAGTCGGAAAAGGACGCGATCGAGCTTTACCGCAAGCTGCGCCTGCCCAACCCCGAAGAAATCGGCTTCCGCTATCCGCACCAGGTGTCGGGCGGCCAGTTGCAACGGGCGATGACGGCGATGGCTATGTCCTGCCGACCCGACCTCATCATCTTCGACGAACCGACCACCGCGCTGGACGTCACCACGCAGATCGAGGTTCTGGCCTCGATCCGTGACATCGTCGACCAGTTCGATACGGCGGCGATCTACATCACGCACGACCTAGCGGTCGTGGCGCAGATGGCGGACCGCATCAAGGTGCTGCTGAAAGGCGACGAGGTCGAAGAGGCCGACACCCGCACCATGCTGTCGGCCCCGAAAGAGGACTATACCAAGTCGCTTTGGGCCGTGCGTTCCTTCCAGCGCCCGCAGAAACCCGCCGTGCAGACGGGTGCAACCTCGGTCATCGCGGTGAAGAACGTGACCGCCGCCTACGGCAAGACGCCCGTGCTGTTCGACGTGTCATTCGACATCCACGAAGGCCGCACCGTCGCGGTCGTGGGCGAATCCGGGTCGGGCAAGTCCACCACGGCGCGCTGCATCACCGGCCTTCTGCCACCGCGCGAGGGACATATCGAGTTCGAGGGCACCGCGCTGCCGCTGGATTACCGCAAGCGGTCGAAGGACCAGCTGCGGCAGGCGCAGATGATCTACCAGATGGCCGACACGGCGCTGAACCCGCGCAAGACCATCGGCGAGCTGATCGGCCGCCCGGTCGAGTTCTACCTTGGCCTGCGCGGGCGCGAGAAGCGCAAGCGGGTCGAAGAGCTGCTGGAGCAGATCGAGCTGGAGCCATCGCAATACATCAACCGCCTGCCGTCCGAGTTGTCGGGTGGCCAGAAGCAGCGAATCGGGATCGCCCGCGCGCTGGCGGCCGAACCGCGCTTCATCATCTGTGACGAGGTCACGTCGGCGCTTGACCAGCTTGTGGCCGAGGGGATCCTGAAACTGCTGGCCAAGTTGCAGGACGAGCTGCGCTTGAGTTATATGTTCATCACGCACGACCTCGCCACCGTGCGCGCGATCAGCGACGAAGTCGTGGTGATGAAGGATGGTCGCGTGGTGGAGCAAGGGCAGAAAGACGACATGTTCACGCCGCCGCACCACCCCTATACCGACCTTCTGCTTGCCTCGGTTCCCGAAATGGACCCGGATTGGCTCACCAACCTTCTGGCGCAACGCGGGGCGGACAATATCGGGGACGCTGCCGTCGACAAGATGACCTGAGGAATCCACCGGCGCGGGAGGGGCCGCGCCATACAAAAAGCACGTCACAAACAGGGAGAGATGACATGCATTCAATCAGCCGTCGCGGCCTTCTGAAAACCGGCGCAGCCGCCGGTGTTCTGGCCGCCACAGGTATGCCCGTCCGCGCTGCACAGCGCGGCGGCACGTTCAAACTGGGTCTTGCGGGCGCCAACACGTCCGACAGCTGGGACGGGCGCACGCACTCGGACAGCTACATGATCGTGACTGCGCATGGCTGCGTGTTCGACTGCCTGACCGAGGTGAACGCCAATGGCGAACTGGTCGGCGAACTGGCCGAAAGCTGGGAAGCCAGCGCCGACGCCAAGACCTGGACGTTCAAGCTGCGCCAGGGCGTGACCTTCCACAACGGCAAGCCGTTCGGCGCGGATGACGTGATCGAATCGCTGCAGATGCACACCGCCGAAGGTGCAAAATCGGCGGCCAAGCCGATCGTGTCGGCGATCACCGAGATGAAGAAGCTGGGTGAACACGAGGTCCAGTTCACGCTGGCCGCGGGCAACGCCGACTTCCCGTTCCTGATGTCGGACTATCACATCCTGATGTACCCGGCAGGCATGATCGAGGAAGCCATCGCCAAGGGCATCGGCACCGGGCTTTACAAGGTCGACAGCTTCGATCCCGGCGTGCGCACGCTGATGAGCCGCGTCGACAGCCACTACAAGGATGGCAAGGCCGGCTGGTTCGACTCGGTCGAGGTGATCGCGATCAACGACTCGTCCGCACGGATGAACGCGCTGATGACCGGCCAGATCGACGCCGCCAACCGCGTCGACTTCAAGCTGGAAAACCTGCTGAAAGCCAACCCGAACATCAACATCTTCGAGGTGACGGGCAACCAGCACTACACCTTCCCGATGCTGACCAACCTGTCGCCCTTCGACAACTTGAAGGTCCGCCAGGCGCTGAAATTCGCGATCAACCGCGAAGAGATGGTCGAGAAGGTGCTGCTGGGTCACGGCGCAGTGGGCAACGACCACCCGATCGGTCCGGCGAACCAGTACTACGCGGCCGACCTGCCGCAGAACGACTATGACCCGGACAAGGCGGCGGCCCTGATCAAGGAAGCCGGTCTGGACGGTCTGCAAGTCGACCTGTCGTCATCGGATGCGGCCTTCTCGGGCGCGGTCGACGCGGCGCAGCTGTACCAGGCCTCGGCCAAGGCAGCGGGCATCGACATCAACGTCGTGCAGGAGCCGGCGGACGGCTACTGGTCGAACGTGTGGCTGAAGAAGCCGTGGGTTGCCTGCTACTGGTCGGGTCGCGCGACCGAGGACTGGATGTTCTCGACCGCGTACGAGACCGGCGTGCCGTGGAACGACACGAAGTGGGAGAACGCCCGCTTCCAGGAGCTGCTGCTGCTCGCCCGTGCCGAACTGGACCAGGCAAAGCGCCGCGACATGTACACCGAGATGCAGGCGCTGATTTCGTCCGAAGGCGGCACCGTCGTTCCGATGTACGCCAACTACGTCGACGCGCATTCGACCAAGATCACGAATGGCGGTGCGACCATCGGCAACCTGTGGCAGCTCGACTCGAGCCGCATCATCGAACGCTGGTGGATGGCGTAAGCCTTAGACCCGGTTCTGAATTCGAAACGCCCCGCGAAAGATCGCGGGGCGTTTTTCATTTCAGGTTTTGCGCCGCGCGTGGCGCGTCGCGGAAAGCGGGGGTTTCACCCGCCGTCCATTGGGCTCGGACCAATGGCGCCCAACAAACGGCCCCCCAAGGTATTTCCAAACCGAAGAAGGACCTAAAGCACGTAGCGGCTGAGATCGGTGCTTTTGGTCAACTCGCCCAGGTTGGCCTCGACGAAGGCGGCGTCGACCGTGATCGCGTCGCCGGTGCGGTCGGGGGCGGTGAAGCTGAGTTCCTCGAACACGCGTTCCATCACGGTGTAGAGGCGGCGGGCGCCGATGTTTTCGACCGAGCCGTTCACCTCGGCCGCGATGCGGGCGAGCGACGCGATGCCGTCATCGGTGAAGGTGACGGTGACTTCCTCGGTGCCCATCAGCGCCACGTATTGCTTGGTCAGTGCGTTGTCGGTCTCGGTCAGGATGCGGACGAAATCGGTTTCGGTCAGGTCGCGCAGGGTGACGCGGATCGGCAGGCGGCCCTGCAGTTCGGGCAAAAGGTCCGACGGTTTGGCGATGTGGAACGCGCCCGACGCGATGAACAGGATGTGGTCGGTCTTCACCGGCCCGTGCTTGGTGCTGACGGTGGTGCCTTCGATCAGGGGCAGGAGGTCGCGCTGCACGCCTTCGCGGCTGACATCGCCGCCACGCGCATCGGAACGGGCCGCGACCTTGTCGATCTCGTCGAGGAAGACGATGCCGTTCTGTTCGACCGCCTCCAGCGCGGCGGTTTTCACGGTGTCGTCGTCAAGCAGCTTGTCGGCCTCGTCCGAGATCAGGACCTCGTAGCTTTCGGCGACGGTCATGCGCTTGCGCACGGTGCGTCCGCCGAAGGCCTTTCCGAACATCTCGCCCAGGTTCATCATGCCCGCGCCGGGCTGTCCGGGGATTTCGAATTGTTCCATCGGGTTCGACGTGTCGGCGATTTCGAGGTCGATCTCGGTATCGTCCAGCTCACCCGCCTTGAGCTTCTTGCGAAACATCTCGCGCGTGCCCTCGCGCGCGTCCTCGCCCGCGATGGCGTCGATCACGCGTTCCTCGGCAGCGGCGTGGGCGCGTGCCTTCACGTCCTCGCGCATGTAATCGCGGGTCTGGGCGATGGCGGCATCGACAAGGTCACGCACGATCTGTTCGACATCGCGCCCGACGTAGCCGACCTCGGTGAACTTGGTGGCCTCGACCTTGATGAAAGGCGCGCGGGCCAGTTTGGCGAGGCGGCGAGAGATCTCTGTCTTGCCGACGCCCGTGGGGCCGATCATCAGGATGTTCTTGGGATAGACCTCGTCCCGCAGGTCATCGGCCAGTTGCTTGCGGCGCCAACGGTTGCGCAGCGCAACCGCCACCGCGCGCTTGGCATCCGACTGCCCGATGATGAACCGGTCGAGTTCGTGCACGATTTCGCGGGGGGTCAGGTCGGTCATGGCTCTCTTTCACGTGGTCTGGCCCGTCACATAAGGGGCGGGGCACAAAACGCAAGGTGATGACAGGGGATCACATCGGCGTGGGGACGCTAGGCAAGCGGGGCCGCATCGCGCAAGTTGGCGATGTTTCGCGTTTGACTTGGAGGACCACAGATGGATCGTCGCGCATTTCTGATCACGTCCCTTGCGGGCATTACCGCCGCCTCGACCGGGATCGCGGGTGGCCATGGCCGCATCGGCACGTTCGAGGGAGCCTCGAACCACGTGACCACGGGCCGTGCAGAGCTGGCCAAGGAGAACGGCAAGTTCATCGTGCATCTGCTGGACGATTTCACCTTTGACGGGGCACCCGATCCCAAGGTCGCGCTGGGCAAGGACGGGTATGACAAGTCGACGCTGATGGGCCTGCTGAAGAAGAACCGCGGCGCGTCGTCCTACGAGGTGCCCGAGGGCATCAACGGCGAAGATTACAACGAGGTCTGGATTTGGTGCGAGCGGTTCAACGTGCCGCTGGGTGTCGCCAAGTTGAACTAGGCCGCGGTGGACGGTGGCAGCCGGTCAAGCGGCAGGACCCCCGCGAACGCCCTCAGCAGGACAGCGCGGATGCGTTCCCAGAACGCGCCCAGCACCAGAAGCACGATTCCGAGCGTCAGGATCACCGCCGCGCCACCTTCGCCGCCGAACACGGTGAAAGCGAGCGTCACGCAATAACCGACCGCCGCGATCAGGAACGAGCGGCGGTCGATGATGATCGCCACCAGCGCGAACACAGCCAGCACCAGCGCCAGCAGCATGTTCATGCCTTCACCACTCAGCAGCGTCAGCGCCAGAGTGTTCACAAGGGCGGGTGCGGCGATGATGTGTAACCAGAACCCGTTCGCTGCGCGGCGGGTCACGCGGTGCGGGTCGGACATGTCGAACGCCATGGCGATGGCGAAGAACACCACGCCCAGGCCCAGCGTGATCCAGGCGAAACCGCCATCGGCGGACAGCAGGAAGATTTCTTCGATCCGGGCGGGAGTGCCGTTGCGCGCGGCGACCCACATCAGGGCGACACCGAAGGCTCCCAGCGCGATCAAGGCCATGGCAAAGGGCACGCGAAACCGCGCCCACCACGCCAGCACCGCCAGCGTCGTCACGGCAAGCGGCAGGGGAAGGCTGTTGAGGTTTTCCTGCGCCACCATGAAGGGTTCGGACAGCCACGCGGTCAGCCCGATCCCGGCATTGATCGCCCAGAAGATCGACAGGGTGATGGCCGGGGCGACCATGCGGCGGCGGCGGATGAAGTATTCCGACAGCGCCCACAGGATCACCGCACCAAGGGCTGCGAACAGGATCGCGCGGCTGAACACGTTCTGCTGTCCCAGTTCGGTCGAAAGCCCGGCGACGGCCAGGTAGCCCGCGCCAAGGATGACGAGGCCCACCACGATGAAGATCTCGTTGAACCCCTTGAACAGCTCGAACGGTTCGTCACCGGCGTTCAGGTTTTCGCGCGCGCCCTTGCGGCTGTCGGCCAGCGCGGCAAGGCGGGCGGCCTGTGCTTCGGTCACGACCCCGGCCGAGACGGCGGCACGCAGATCGTCGCGGTCGATCATGCCGGGATCGTTTCGACCGTGAGGTTGCCGTTGGTGTAGACGCAGATGTCAGCGGCGATGGCCATGGCCTTGCGCGCGATGGCTTCGGCGTCGAGGTCGGCCTCCATCAACCCGCGCGCTGCGGCGAGGGCATAGTTGCCGCCCGATCCGATGGCGGTGACGTCGTGTTCGGGTTCCAGCACGTCACCGGCGCCGGTGATGACCAGCAGCGTGTCTCCATCAGTGACAATCAGCATCGCTTCGAGCTTTTGCAGGTACTTGTCGGTGCGCCAGTCCTTGGCCAGTTCGACCGAGGCGCGGGCCAGTTGGCCGGGATGCCCCTCCAGCTTAGCTTCGAGCCGTTCCAGTAGGGTGAAAGCGTCCGCCGTCGACCCCGCGAACCCCGCCACGACCTCGTGCCCGCCGGGGGACAGGCGGCGGACCTTGCGCGCGGTGCCCTTGATGACCGTCTGGCCAAGGGAGACCTGTCCGTCGCCCGCGATGACGACCTGCCCGCCCTTCTTGACGCCGATGATGGTGGTGCCGTGCCAGCCGGGGAACGTGTCTTGCCTCATGGGTGTCGTCCTTTTCAACGGTTCCGTTGTATATGGACAGGGACGAGAGGGTGACAACCCCGAGGGAGAGCAGCGCATGAGCAGTCCAGGATACGACGCCGTGGCCGAGGTCTGGCCGGACCTGCGCCAGCAGGCCGGGCTGCCGGAGGAGGGGTGGAATTTTCATCCCGTGTCGCGGCGCGAGGATGCGCGGGTCGACCGCGCGGTCGGACGGTACGAGGGGCCGGGTGGCGGGGTGATCGTGAAGCGGCAGTCACGGCCGGTCGATCCAGACGGGTTCGTGTCCCGGTTCGAGGCGCATGTCGCCGCATTCGAGGCGCTGGGCGGTACCGGGCCACACCGCGTGCCAGAAATCCTCGCCGTCGACCTGGAACGTCAGGCTCTCCTGATGACGGTTGCAGAGGGTCGGAGCCTGTTCGATGCGTTGACCGAGGCCTCCGAAGACGATCAGGCGCGCATCCTGACACGGGCGGGCGCGTGGCTGTCGGCCTTTCACGGGGCGCAACTGGACGAACGCCGCCAGTTCCAGCCGAAATACACGCTCAACTACCTGCGGCAGCTGATAGGCGAGGTGGTGGACGGATCGCGGGAGGTGGCCTCGCCCGGCAAGTTCCTGCGCTGGGCGGAATTGCTGATCGAGATGGGCGGGCGGTTCGAACACAAGTGGACGGCCTCTTGCGCTACCCATGGCGACTTGCACCAGCGCAACCTGATCCTGTCGGATGACGCCGTGACCGGCATCGATTTCGGCAACCGCACCATGGCGCCGGTCGGGCACGACATCGCGCGTTTGCTGGTCGATCACGCGATCACCACGGCGCAGGGTAAGCCGGATCGCGGCGAGGTTCTGACCGACCTTGCGCGCGATGCGTTTTTTGCGGGTTACACGCTGGTCGGCCCGGACGATCCGAGCGTCGGGCTGATGTTGCGGATGCGGCTTTTGGCGGAGTGGATCGCCCTGCCGCCGGAGGAAGAGGATCGCGGCCCGTCACAGGCGCAAAGGTTCAAGGCGTTGCGGCAATTGATCCCGCGGGTGATGAAGGGCTGAGCCCACGAAAAAGGGCGCCCGCAGGCGCCCCGTCTCATCCGGTTTCGCGCGGATTAAAGCGCGTCTTCGATCCAGCTTTGCAGCTGCGCCTTGGGTGCGGCGCCCGCGCGGTTCGACACGACCTGTCCGTCCTTGAAGATGAACAGCGCCGGGATGCCGCGCACGCCCAGCTGGGCGGCGGTGTTGGGGTTCGAATCGACGTCGACCTTGGCGATCTTCACGCGGCCTGCCATCTCGTCCGACAGCTCTTCCAGCGCGGGACCGATCTGCTTGCAGGGACCGCACCACGCGGCCCAGAAATCGACGACGACGGGAACGTCGGCGTTCTTCACTTCGGTGTCGAACGTGTCGTCCGTGACAGCTACGGTGCCCATGATGCCCTCCTTCAAGGCGCGAGTCGGAAACAGACCCGGAACCTAGGGAGCCGGTGCGGCTTGGTCAAGATGTGCCGCGCGTGACAGGGCATCCATCACCATATTGTGCGGAAGCATTTGGATTTCGCCCGTTGCCGTCCAGACCAGCGCGGTGTCGATCCGCCGGTCGGGGAAAATCTGTGCCAGCGCGGCGGCATAGGCGCCCATCTGCCGCAAAAGCCCGTCCGGCACCGCGTCGATGGTCGCGGGCACGGTGGCGTTCGATTTGAAATCCACGGCCAGAACGCGGGTGTCGTCGATCACCAGCCGGTCGATCACGCCGAGGATCGACGCGTCGAGTTCCGCCAGCGGCGCGGTAACCGGCACCTCGACCAGCGCGTCGGCGGCAAAGAGCGGTGCGAGGTCCGGCGCGTCGAGGCAGGCATCGACATGGCGCATCGCAGCGTCCAGCAGGGGGCGTTCGGCCTCTGCCAGCAGGTCGCGCGCCGCGTCGCGGTGGGTGTCACGTGGCAAGGCGGGCAGGTGTTCCAGCAGCCGGTGGACGATGCTGCCAAAGGCCATGGCCGCCTCCACGTCCTGCCCGTCCTCTCCCGGCAGGGCCTTCGCTCCGCCAAGGTCCGAGGGCGAGCGGGAGCCGGGGGCCGGCGCGGGCGGCGGTGCCACCTGGTGCGCCCATCCGGGCAGCGCGTCCTGTTGCGTGGCTGCTGGCGGTGGGATGTCGACGATGGCAGGCCACGGCGTGCCATCCAGCGCCAGTCCCGCGCCGCCTTCCCCGTCCGCAAAGGCGAATGGTTCGATGGTTGCGCCACGCTCTTCCATGCCGCGCCGGATGATGTCGTACCAGCCCTTGCCCTCTTTCCCAAGCTCGCCCGCGGCGCAGACGATCAGCCGCTGTTCCGCCCGCGTCATGGCGACGTAAAGAAGGCGGTCCCGTTCGGCATTCTGCCGGGCCTTGGCGTCGGCCAGGGCGGTTGCCACCGTTTCCGGCGTTTCCGCCGCGCGGGTCTTCCACAGCACGCGACCCGCATCTGTCACGACGTTGCCCTTGATCTCGTCCTTCTTGGGGGTCGTGTCGGGCAGGATCACCACCGGCGCTTCCAGCCCCTTCGCGCCATGCACCGACATCACCCGCACCTGGTCGGCGTTTTGCGAGATCTGGCGCTTGATCTTGTCGTCGTCGGTTTCCATCCACGCGAGGAACCCGGTGAGCGAGGGGATTTCCCCCTGCTCGTAGGCCAGCGCCTGCGCCAGAAGCGCGTTGATGCCGTCTTCAGCCTCCAGCCCCAGCCGCGACAGCAGCTTGCGCCGCCCGTCGTGGCGGGTCAGCGCCCGTTCGATCAGGTCGAAGGGCCGCTGGAAATCCGCCTGCCGCATCAGGTCGAGAAGCAGCGTGGTCTCCGCCTCCGCCGCCGGCGCGGTGCGCAGGGATTGCCACAGGAACGGGTCTTTCCGGTGATGCGCGAGGGTGTAGAGCCGCTGTTCGTCCCATCCAAACAGCGGGCTTTTGAGGACGGTCGCCAGCGCGAGGTCATCCTCGGGCGTCGCCAGCACGGTCAGCAGCGCGCGCAGGTCACGCACCGCCAGTTCGGCACTGACCTTCAGCCGGTCGGTGCCCGCCGTTGGCACGTTCGCGGCCTTCAGCGCGCGGATGATCTCGTCAAAGATCGGGCCGCGGCTCTGGACAAGGATCAGCACGTCGCCGGGCGTCATCGGGCGGGAGGACCACTGGCCGCGGTCCCGGTCGAACACGGCGATGGGCGTGCGCGTGTCGATCATCCGGCGCAGTTCCAGCGCGATGCGCCGGGCGAGGACGGCGGGCGCATCCTCGTGCCGCACCACGTCCACCGGGTCCTCGAAGGCTGGGTCATCGATCTTGTCGGGTTTCGGGACCAGCGGCCACATCTCCACCCGTCCGGGCATCGCGGCATGGAACGCCTTGTGCGATCCGCGTCCGGCAAACCCCGAGGCTTCGCGCCCCCGAAATGTCGCATCCACAAGGTCGAGGATCACGGGCGCGGATCGGAACGAGTATTCCAGCGTCGCGTCCTGTAGGGGCGTCGGCCCATGGGCGAGTTGCGCGCCGAACTGCTCCTGCATCCGGTCGAACGCGCCGGGATCGGCCCCCTGGAAGGAATAGATCGACTGCTTCTTGTCACCCACGACGAAGAGGGTGCGCGGGCGGTCCTCTGCCGTGCCCTGACCGCTGGTGATTTCCAGCGCCAGCCGGTCCACCACGTCCCATTGCCGGGGGGAGGTGTCCTGCGCCTCGTCGACAAGGATATGGTCGATCCCGCCATCCAGCCGGTACAGCACCCATTCGGCCACGTCGCGGTCGTTCAGCAGCGCGCGGGCACGGTCGATCAGGTCGTCGAAATCCAGCACCCCGCGCCGCAGCTTGGCCGCGTCATAGGCGGGCACGAACACCTCGGCGAACTGGTGGAGCGCGATGGTGCGGTCGGCGGCGTGCAACGCGATGCGGCGGGCCTTTCCGTCCTCGACCGCGCGCATCCAGTCGTTCAGGCGGTCGAGCAGGGCGGGGTCCATCGCGTCACGCGTCGACTTCATCGGCAACGTGCCGATCTTGGCCGCGCCGGGTGTCTTGCCGCCCTTGAACAGGAATACCGCTTCGAGCGTGGCAATCGCGCCTGCATCCAGTTGCGTGATCCGGCCTAGCGCGCGGGCGGCCTTCTGGTCGTTCGAGCCGCTGTTTCCAAAAACGCCGACCAGCGCGTGCAAAAGCGTCATGTCGCCGGGGCGCAGGGTGTCCTGCAGGATCGCGTCGGCGGTCTGGTTCGGCGGCACACCGAACCAGCCCCGGATCGTCGCCGGGTCGGCGGGCGGGATCAGGCCCGCGCGGTGGGCCAGAACCTCGGTACAGATATCGTCGAACCCGTCCTCGCTCAGCCCCCGCGCCACGTCCGTGACGCGCGGCGCGTCAGGGCCGGAGGCCAGCGCTTCGACCACCTCGACACGCAGCAGGGCGGCGGCGCGGTCCTCCATCTCGTGAAATTGCGGGCTGACCCCGGCTTCGAGAGGGAAGCGCCGCAGAAGCGTTGCGCAGAAGGAGTGGATTGTCTGGATCTTCAGCCCGCCCGGTGCCTCGATCGCCGTGGCAAACAGCCGACGTGCCTTGTTCAGGCGGTCGGTAGGGAAGGGGCCGTCCTCGCCCAGTTCGGCCAGGTCGCGGCGCAGCGCGTCGTCGGGGCGCATCGCCCAGCCGCCCAGTCGCGCGAACAGGCGGTTCTGCATCTCGGACGCGGCGGCCTTGGTGTAGGTCAGGCACAGGATCTTTTCCGGCCGCACGCCCTGCAAGAGCAGCCGCGCCACGCGGTCGGTCAGAACGCGGGTCTTGCCCGAACCGGCATTGGCCGACAGCCATGTCGACAGACCGGGATCCGCCGCCCTGACCTGCGCCTCGGTCGCGTCGTCGCGGCGGATCATGTCAGCACCTGCAGGGTTGCGGGCGTGGTGTGATCCCATTCGCCGAACCGGGCGAGGTGGTCGTAATCGCCTTCGAACCGCGTCTCGAACACGGCGCGGCGTGAGGTGAAGCCGTGGCCGGGATCAAGCACCTGTTCGAGGAAAGTCGCCAGCTTGGCCCAGACTTCCTCGACCGTTTCCTGCTTGTCGCCATCGCCCAGCGGTGCGTCGACCTCGGGCACGTCGGTGCCAAGGCCCAGGTAGGTCGCGCGGATCACGGTGGTGGCGGCCACCGCGTCGAACGCGCCGAAGGTCAGCATCGCCGCTTCGATCAGCAATTGCCGGTCGAAGGCGAGCTGCTTGGGCGGCGTCGGCGGTGCGCCGGTCTTGTAATCGTACAGGAATGCCTGGCCGTCTTCGGTCAGGTCGATCCGGTCGGCGCGGCCTTTCAACTCGACGCCCACTCCCTTGATCGTCGTCCGTGCCTTGGCTTCGAACGCGACGGGGTGGGCGAGCGCCTGCCGCCCGAGTTCCGCCGTGACAAAGGCGGGCGCGATCCGGTCCAGCCGCGCCTGCCACGCCGCGCGGGTCGAGGCCCATGGCGCGCCTTCGGCAAAGGCGACCTCTCCCGCCGCGCTGAGCGCCTCGGGGGTGATCACGCCGCCCTTCACGAACCGTTCAAGCGCGCGGTGCATCAGGATGCCCCGCAGGCGCGGGTCGGGGACGCGCACGACAGGGTTCAGTGGGCGCAGGCGCAGGATGTCGCGCGCATAGATGGCGTAAGGGTCGCGCCGCAATCGCGCGATGTCGGTCACGTTCAGGCTGCGCGGCCGGACGTCCCTTGGCGGTGCGGGTGACGGGCGCGGGGCGGGCGTGCCGGGATCGACCGCGTCCAGCATCTCGGCCTGCCGCAACCACGTCTCACCGCGCGCGCGGGCGGCCTTCCATGCCGCGTCGCCTCCCTGCGCGTCGAGCCCCGTCAGCAGGTTGCCCAGCCGGTTGATCCAGCGCGAGGGCACGGTTTCTGCATCGTCGGATTTCAGGGACCGGCTCAGCCACACTTCGGGCGCGGCAACCGCGATCTGGAAGTCATGGGCGGACAGGCCCACCTGCCGATCCGGCAGCAAAAGGCCCGCGCGGTTGCGCAGCACGCGGTTCAGCCACGGGTCGGGGCGCGGGGCCTGCGGCCATGTCCCGTCGTTCAGCCCGCCGAGGATCACAACCTCGGCCCCCTGCACCCGCGCTTCCAGAGTGCCCCAGATCAGCACGTGCGGGTGCGGCGCGTCCCGATCCCGAACCTCGCCCCGCGACAGAAGCGAGTGGACGAGGTTGGCAAAGTCGCGCGGTGCCATCGGGATGGTCGGGGCGTCGTCGGCGCCCGCCTCGGCCTCCAGATCATCAAGCATCTCGCGCGCCTGCCGGCCCGCCGCGCCTGCCCACAACTCGGCCGGGTCTCCATCCGGGCCAGCGGCGGCACGCTCCGCGCGTTCGATCAGGGTGCGGGTCTGCGCCTCTACCGGCCGCGTGTCGGCATCCGTGCCGAACAGCACGTCACAGGCCCATTCGCCCCATGCCGCTGCATCCTTGGACGCGGCAAACGCCCTGATCCGGGCGGGATCGGGATAGGCGACCTCCTTGTCGCGCAGGTGCAGTTCCAGGTCGCGGGTCAGCCGCTGGTGCGCGCCGCGGTCGCCGCCGGAATGGGTCAACGGGTGCTTCATCACCGTCAGCAGGGTTTCCACCGTGACAGGTTGCGTCGGCAAGGCTGCAAGGTGCCGCAACAGGCGACCGGGGGGCGACAGGTGAAGGGGCGTGCCTGCGCTGTCATCCGGCACGATGCCCCAGCGGTCCAGCGCCGCCGCGACCCGGCGGGTCAGCATCCGGTCGGGCGTGATCAGTGCCGCCGCGCGTCCGTCCTCTGCCGCCTGCCGCAGGCGCAGCGCGATGGCCTGCGCCTCCTCGCGCGGGGAGGACGCTTCGAGCAGCGTGACATTGTCAAGCGCGTTGCCAAGGTCACCCAGCGCCGGTCCGTCACGCCGCCACTGGTCGGTGACGGGCGCGGGGCGCAGGGCGAGGGAGACAAGCCGGTTGCGCAGCGGGTCGGACGGGGCCGCGTCGGTCCATGGTTGTGTATCGCCCGCGTTCAGGTCGAGCGCGCGCAGAAGGCGTGCATAGCGGAACTGCGGATGGTCTTCCCCGCTCAGCGGATCGTTCAGCCTGGCCCAGCCTTCGGGCGGCAGGTCGTGATCGAAACCGGGTAGGATGAGGCCGCAACCGGACAGCTGCGCCGCCGCCAGCATCAGCCGATGCGTCGTTCCACGCGACCCGGTCGACCCGGCGATGTAGACGGGTGTGACGGGCGGATGGTCCTGCCAGTGGGCCAGCCAGGCATCCGTGACCCGCACCTGCCGGGTCTCTGCATCCACGCCGGTGGCCGCCCCGAGGTAATGCGCGACGATCCCGAAGAAGCGCTGCGCGCGGGCCCAGTGCCCCGACTGGTCGGTCACGTCGAGCTTTGCGACGGTGTCGGCCGTGACGCCCTCCCCCTGCATTTCGTCCATCAGCGCGATCAGGCTGTCGGCAAGGTCGTACAGCGATGCGCGGGGGGCGAGGGTCGGGTCGGCCTCGATCAGCCGGGCGACCAGTTCGATGATGTCGAGCCTGCGCCGCAGGCCCGAGGTCGCGGGCGGGATCGGCGGATGGCCCGGCGGGAGGCTCATGGCCGTGACCACCTCGATCCTCGGCAGAAGGAGGGCAGGCCCGGCGGTGAAGAGCGTCGTGAGGCGACGCTCCATCCGGCGGGTGTTCACGATGACCCGCACGCGGGCAAGCTCGATCGGATCAGGATGCCTTTCGACCAACCCGCGCATCAGTTCGGCGGCGAAGTCGACGCCGGGAGGGAGGGTGAAGAGGGTCATGTCGCGCGCTCCAGCATCGCCTCGGCCAGCGCGATGCCGCCGGAATGGCCAACGTCGCACCATCCGCCGGGATGCACCGCGCCAAAGAGCCGCCCGCGCTGGGCGAGGTCGGTCCAGACGGCGTTGAGCGAGAATGCGCGCTCGGGCCGTGCGGCGACGCATGCGCCCTTGATGATCTGCGCCCCGGAATAGACGTATGGCCCGCCGCGATGCAGCCGCCCTTCGGCGTCGATCGTGAAGTCGCCCGTGCCACCATGGCCTTCCGCCCGGTCGGTTGGCACGCAGAGCAAAAGCGCATCCATGCGCGCCGGGTCCCACGCCGCGTTCAGCGTTTGAAGGGGAGAGGGGCCGGTCCAGACCGCATCGGTGTTAAGCGTGAAGACCGGCCCGTCCGCCATCAGCGGCAGCGCCTGTTTCAACCCGCCACCGGTGTCGAGGATGTCGGGCTCCTCCCGCGACAGGTCCAGCCCGTGCGTCGCGGCATACTCCGCGATCTGGTCGCCAAGGTAATGCGCGTTCACCACCTTGCGCGGCAGGTCGAGTCCCTTGGTCTGGTTCAGCGCATGGGTCAGAAGCGGCTGGCCTGCGACCTCGATCAGCGGCTTGGGCCGGGTGTCGGTCAGGGGCCGCATGCGGGTGCCGAACCCGGCGGCGAAGAACAGGATGGAGCGTGGCGCGGTCATGCGTGCACCGCCAGGTATCCGGGCGCGGCGCGGGCAAGGGCGCGGCGCAAATCGGTGCAGGCGGGGTGTGCAAGGCATGCCGCGAGGTGGTGTTCGACGCGGGGCACAAGGGGGGCGTATTTCGGTTTCCCGGCGCGTGTCAGCCGCGCGAAGATGCCAAGGATGCGCAGGTTGCGTTGGGCACCCTGCACCGCCACCCCGGCAACGACCGCGTCGTGGCTGTGCCCGGTGGCGTCGCAGAACGCCTCTGTCGCCGCCCTTGATGCTTCCGCCGACACGTCCCGCCGTGCATCCTGGAAGAGCGAGGCAAGATCATAGGTCGGATCGCCCGCCAGCGCGTCCTGGAAATCGAGCAGGCCGATCCGGGCATGGCCGTCACGTTCGGGCAGCCACAACAGGTTCTCGGCATGGAAATCGCGCAGGATCAGCACGGGGTCGGCAAGGGCGTGGGCGCGCAGGGTATCCTCCATCGCGCGTTCCATGTCGCTGATCCCGCCCCGGTTCATCGGGACGGCGTATTCGTGGAAGGGGCCCAGCATTTCGGCCATGCGAGGCGGGTCGTAGCGGTCCGCCCATTCTGGAACGGGTTCCAGATGCAGGGCCGCGAGCATCCGCGCCGTCGCGGCATAGATCATCGGCTCGTGGCCTTGGTCCTCTGCGCAGATGGCAGAGACCAGCCCGTCCCCCAGATCCTCCATCAGGATCAGGCCGGCCGGTTCGTCCCAGTCGAGGATCGCGGGGGCGCTGAACCCTGCACGTGCCAGATGCCGGGCCACGCGGACGAATGGTGCGGTGTCTTCGCCGGTCTCTGGCGGTGCGTCCATCAGCATGGCCTGTGCGCCATCTTGCGCGATCAGCCGAATGTACCGGCGGGCCGACGCGTCACCTGCAAGCGGGTGCCGCACGGCCGTGTCCCAACCCGAGCGGGCAAGGAAGGCGTCGATCAGTGGTGCGCGGGTCATGCCGGCCATGCGGGTACCCGGCTTGCCCAGCGTTCTGCCAGGCCGGACACGGCAACATCACGACCGCTCCCTTCGGCATCCACGGCAAAGGTCAGCGTCACGGCATCGGCCGGGCGCAGGTCACCCAGCCGTTCGGGCCATTCGATCAGGCACAGGGCCGTCTCCATCGCTTCTTCGAGGCCCAGTTCGATCACCTCTCCTGGCCCGCTGACGCGGTAAAGGTCGCAGTGCCAGATCTCGAAATCCGGGGTGTCGTAGGTCTGGACCAGCGTGAAGGTCGGGGAGGGGACGTCTTCGGGCTCTGCCAGCCGCGACTGGATCAGCGCGCGGGCAAAGGCCGTCTTGCCCGCGCCGATCCCGCCTTCCAGCAGCACCACGTCGCCCGCACGCAGGACCCGCGCCCAGGCTTGCGCGAACGCCTCGGTCGCGCGGTCGTCCGGCAGGTGGTACTCGGCAAGCGTGGAACGGGTCAGGTGCGCGGTCATGGTGGGCCGAAGATGACCGCCCCCCGCCGCCGCTGCAAGCGGGTTAGACGCCCACGGACACCGATTGTGGAGGCAAGGTCGGCTGGCCGATCTTGAACCGGACGAGGGTCGCGCCGCCGCTCAGCGGTTCGGCCTCGCATGTCAGCGACCGACCGTCGAGATTGCGGACCACCGCGCTCCACTCTTCGCGCGGGCCATAGGACATGACGTAGTCGCGGATATCGGTCCATGCGGGCGACGGATGGCAGCGTGACTGCCAAAGTTTCGAGGTGGTCTGCACGGTCACGTCGCCCAGACCGGTATCGGTTTCGACCCCCCAAAGCCGGTCATAGGCCGTGTTCGAAAACGTCAGCCGCCCGGATGGAGAGAACACCGCAACCGCGGTTTCCAGCGTGTCGAGCACCGCGTGCCCGATCTCAAGCTCTTCGCGGAAGCGGCGGGTCAGCGAAATCTCGGCGCTGATGTCCTCGAACAGGAAGGCGATGGCTCCGTCCGGGTGGGGGCGTCCGGTGACGCGGTAGGTGAGGCCCGAAGGCAGGTTCCACGTTTCGGAATAGCGCCCGTCGCTTGCCGCGATCACCACGTCCGCCAGCGTTTCGCGCCAGCCGGTATAGTTCTTGGGTTCGGGCATCACGTGGTTTTCACGCAGGCCGTCGAAGAAGGACATCAGGTTCGGCCGTTGCGACAGGAATTCGGGCGACAGGTCCGTCAGGTCGATCAGCGCGGGATTGAACAGTGCAAGCTGCCGGTCGCGATCAAAGATCGCCAGCCCGATGGACAGGTGCGCAAAGGTCTTGGTCAGGGTCTGGACAAAGTTGCGCTGGGCGGCCTCGGCCCGGACGACCGCCGTGACCTCGGTCGCGAAGAACAGCGTGTTCGGCCCGTGCACGCTGCGACTCACATCGAACCAGAGTTGCTTTTCGGGGTCCGGCGATCCGATGGCGCAGCGCCGGTGGTTCACCGTGCCCGACATGCCAAGATCGCCGACATCGAACAGGACCTCGTGCGAGGCGCGCGCGCCCAGATGGGATTGTGCCATATCCCAGTAGGCGGCGTTGCCCCATGCCAGCGCGCCCTTGTTGTCGAGGATCCACATCGGGTGCGGTGCGCGTTCCGCCGTGCTGGCCATGGCGCGGACCTGCGCCGACAGCATGACGCCCTGCGATGCCCCGTCGGCCTCTTCCAGCGTGATCGTCGTCACCGCGTCCCGTGTCGTCAGGACCAGCCGCGCGGGATCGTTGGGCGCATCGGCGGCGGTGTAGACGACGGCCTTGCCGTCTGTCATGTCGGGAGGGATTTCGGGCAGGTCGGGAAAGCGGTGTTCGAAGACGGCCCGCACGGCGGCCCAGCCATCATCGCGGTCGATCAGGTCAAGCAACGCACCGGCGGCGGCGCTGGTCCGGGTGATCCGGCCTTCGGACAGGACAAGGACAATCGGATCCTTCGGCGCGGGGTCCCGGCGCAACCGGTTCGGCGAAGCCGACAGGAATCGCACCGTGAATGCGGCGGTGCCCAGCGCCGCGCCGAGAATGACGGCCAACTCCAGCCATCCGAAAGTCAACATTCCGTTCCCCTTCCGGTTGAAAGGGTTTGTTCGCGACGGTTAACAAATCGTTAATTTGGCGTCCGGATATGTGGATATTCCGTAAACGATCAGGGCAGGATCAGCTGGTTCGGGGTTAGCGCGGGGCTGGGCGTGTCGCTGCGCGCCACGTCGATCATCGCGCGTCGCCACAGCACCTCGACAATGGCGCCGGACCCGCGCGTGCCGTTATACGCGCCATTGGCAAAGGTCAGCTCGGCCCCCGTCCGTTCCAGCAGCGTCTTGGCAATGAACAGCCCCAGACCCATGCCTTCGTATTCCGGGCGCTGGTGACCGCGCGCGCCGTCGCGGCGCCGCCGCATGAACGGGTCGCCGATCCGTCCTATCAGGTGCGGCGGAAAGCCCGGCCCGTCATCCTGTATCCGGATCGAGATGGTGTCGTTCGTCCACATCGTTTCGATCCAGACGGCGCTGTCCGCGAAATCGACGGCGTTCTGCACGAGGTTGCGCAGCCCGTGAATGATCTCGGGCTGGCGCACGATGACGGGCTGGATCGACCCGCCGGGATCGCCGGACAGCGCGGATTGCGACAGCGCCTTGCCGCGGTCCTGGTGGGGTTCGGCAGCCTCGCGGATGATCTCGCTCAGCGGGGCTTGTTTGAGATGTGAATCGTCCTTGCCCGCTCGTCCCATCGACCGAAGGATGTCGCGGCAGCGATCCGCCTGTTCGCGGATCAGGGCCGCGTCTTCGCGCTGGTCGCCCTCCAACTCTTCCATCAATTCCGCCGAGGTCAGCTTGATCGTGGCTAGGGGCGTGCCCAGTTCGTGCGCGGCGGCGGCAACCACTCCGCCCAAGTCGGTCAGCTTCTGCTCCCGCGCCAGCGCCATCTGCGTCGCGGCAAGCGCGTCGGACATCGAGTTGATCTCGGTCGTGACGCGCCGCGAGTAGACGCCGACGAAGACGATCGCGATGACCAGAGCGGTCCAGTGGCCGAACTTGAAGATATCGGGCATCGACAGGATCGTGCCCTGCGCCGTGACCAGCGGCACGTGGACGAACACCATCGCGGTTGTCAGGGCCAGGGCCGTCGCGCCCACGAACAGGGCCGCGCCCAGCGACAGGACGGTCGACGACAACACCACCGGCCCCAGCACGAGCATGGCGAAGGGATTGTTCAGGCCGCCGGTCAGAAACAGCAGGAAACACAGTTGCAGAAGGTCGAAATAGGTGGTCCAGAGGTTCTCGGTTTCCGACAGCCGCTTGTTCTCGGGATAGACGAACATCGCCACGACGTTCGACGCCGCCGACAGCCCGATGGCGAGGAAACACAAGCCCAGCGGCAATTGCAGGCCGAACACCCATGTCGCGACGGTGATCGCAAGGATCTGGCCGGTGATCGCCACCCATCGCAGCACGATCATCGTGCGCAGTCGGATCCAGTTGCCGCGTTGCGTCCCCGCCGGTTGGGTCGTGTCAGGTTGCCGCATCGCGGAATTGTTCCTTGCTGCACTCGTTGCGGAAGGTAGGTCTGTCACTGTCTTAACGCAAATCACCGGAGGTCGCATGATCCGCATCGCCGCACTTGTCGCCACCCTTGCCATCGTGGCGCTGATCGGAAGCCTTTGGTACGTCACAAGCCGCGAGGCGCGCGACGTGTTCGCCGCCTGCCGCTCCGGCGTTGCGGGCGGCGATATCGGCGGGCCTTTCACGCTTGTGAACGGCAACGGTGAAACGGTGACCGATGCCGATGTCATTACCGAACCGACGCTGATCTATTTCGGCTACACGTTCTGCCCGGATGTTTGCCCGCTGGACATGGCCCGCAATGCCGAGGCGGTGGACCTTCTGGCGGACGAGGGTATCGACGCCACGCCGGTCTTCATCACCGTCGATCCCGCGCGGGACACGGTCGACGTGGTGCGCGAATTTGCCGACGTCTTCCACCCCAGGGCCATCGGGCTGACGGGAACGCCCGAGCAGATCGATGCCGCGGCCAAGGCCTATCGCGTGTTTTACCGCGCCCATGACGACGGGGATGAATTCTATCTCGTCGATCACTCCGTCTTCACCTACGTGGTTCTGCCCGGACACGGGTTCGTCGATTTCGTGCGCCGCGACACTTCGCCCCGGCAACTGGCGGACCGTGTCGCCTGTTTTGCAAACGCGGCCTGATTTGACGGGTGCGGGGCTGCGCATTACCTACCGGTGGAAAGGCGTTGCTTGATGAAGGACACATTCATGGCCAATGCGGCTGCTCTCGATCTCGGGCCTGACCCGACCCTGCTGCTGGTTGACGACGACGAAGCGTTTCTGAAACGTCTTGCCAAGGCGATGGAAAAGCGCGGATTCTCGGTTGAAACCGCGGGTTCCGTCGAAGGCGGCAAGGCGATCTGCACCGCGCGTCCGCCCGCCTATGCGGTGGTCGACCTGCGGCTGGAGGACGGCAACGGGCTGGATGTGGTCGAGGTCCTGCGCGCCCAGCGGCCCGAGGCGCGGATCGTGGTGCTGACGGGATACGGCGCCATCGCCACCGCCGTGGCCGCGGTCAAGATCGGTGCGACGGACTACTTGTCGAAACCGGCGGATGCGACGGACGTGGTGAACGCCTTGCTTGCCCAGCCCGATGAACTGCCACCGCCGCCCGAAAACCCGATGAGCGCCGACCGCGTCCGGTGGGAGCATATCCAGCGAGTGTACGAGCTGTGCGACCGCAACGTGTCGGAAACCGCGCGCCGCTTGTCGATGCACCGGCGCACTCTGCAACGTATCCTCGCGAAACGCAGCCCGCGCTGACCGGGCGAGCGCCTTCGGTCAGCCGCGCAGGTTCTTGGCCGATTCCATGATCTCGTCGTACTGGCCCGAGGGGCGGAACCGCCACAGGTAGTCGGGCAGAACGGCCTCTGTCGCCGTGGGCGTGATCCCCAAATCGGCGAGCGTGCGCGCACCTTCGGACACCACGTTGTCGGTGCGCAGCGACTTGACCTGGTCGAAGGTGATCACCTTGTTCTTTACAAGGCCAAGCGTCGCGTACTGCATCACGGTAAATCCGAAGGCCATCAGGTTGCCCACGAAGAACGGCATGTTCAGGACAAGCCTGCGACGATGGATCACCGCCAGCATCTCGTGCATCCACTCGGTGAAGGTCTGTACGTCAGGTCCGCCCAGTTCATAAACGCCGGGCGCAGCCTTGCCGGTGACGGCCATTTCCGCCGCCTCGGCCACGTTGTCGACATAGACGGGCTGGAATTTCGTGTCGCCGCCCACCACCGGCAGGATCGGGCCAAGACGCGCCATGCCTGCGAACCGGTTGAAGAACTGGTCTTCGGGTCCGAAGATCACCGACGGGCGCAGGATCACGGCCTGCGGCATGTGTTCGGTCACCGCCTCTTCGCCCCGCGCCTTGGATTGCGCGTACTGGCTTTCGCCGTCGATATCGGCCCCCAGCGCCGAGATGTGGACCATCGTGCCGACACCCTGCGCGGCGGCGATCCGGGCGATCCGGCCCGCGCCTTCGACATGGATGTTCTCGAACGAGTTGCGGCCGCGGGCATCGAAGGTGCCGACGCAGTTCACCACCGCGTCCGCGCCGGTCATCACCGATGCCACGCTCGCGTCGTCGCGGATGTTGCAGAAGACCGGTTCGACCTGCCCGACCGAGCCATAGGTTTTGACGAACATCGCCTCGTTCGGGCGGCGCACGGCCACGCGCACGCGCCATCCCGCTTTCGCCATGCGGCGTGCGATGTACCGGCCGACAAAGCCCGATCCGCCGTAAATCGTCACCAGTTTCGACATCGGCTGCATCCTTTGGTTCCCTGCGGTCGGGCATAAACCGGCGGGTGCGGGCAGACAAGGGCTACTCGGCGGCGCGGTCCGTCTGAAGCGCCGCCGCGCCGGTCTCCGTCAGGTCATAGACGCCGGGCGAGACGCGTGCGAACCAGCCATAATGGTTGTCGGCCATCATCCGCGTGGCGCGGGGCACCTCGGCGCCTTTCGCCACCACGGCGCCCTTGGTCGCACCATGGACCGACAGGTACCTGGCGCAGCGCCATGCCTCTTGCCGGTAGGCGGTGACTAGGCCGTTGCGATCGCTGCCCCCGGTCGTCGGGTCGCCGCGCCTGCGGTCGAATTCCTGCAGCAGGGCGGTCTTGCGCGGGCGGCTCTTGCGCGGGGTGAAAGTGGTCGGGTCGGCGTGGCACTGCACCGATCCGTCCGGTGCGACACTCAGCACGCCCAGCGCCAGCCGCTTCGCAAGGCCGACATTGGCCTTGAACGCGCGCCATCCGGCCTTTCCCTTCCAGCGCGGCACGGCGACATAGACAAGGTCGGTGATGCGCTGGCGCGCAACCGCCTGGTGCAGGAGCGTCAACGAAAAACCGAGCTTCAATTCGACGATCAGCGTCTCGTCATTCCGGCAGGCCACCACGTCGGCCGCGCCGATTTCGCCCTTCACGTCAAAGCCGCGCGCGGTGAGGTAGGCCTTGATCGGCGGGTAAAGCTCTGTCTCGCGGGTCTGTGCCATGGGCAGAGGTTACCGCCCCCGCCGCCGCTCCCAAAGGCCCTGCCTGTGCGTCGGGCAATGCGTGAGTCCTTTTTGCGACAAAGCCCGTTGACTTGCCCTCGCACCCTGCGTATCTGACCCGTCACCAACCCGTGCCCAGATGGCGGAATTGGTAGACGCGCTAGCTTCAGGTGCTAGTGTCCGTATGGACGTGGAGGTTCGAGTCCTCTTCTGGGCACCAAATTCCCGAAATTTTTTCCATAGCGTCGTGGCGGGATCAGTTCGGCCGGCACGGTTTCGCATAGATCGCGACGCGGCGGTTTTCGGTTGCGTCAGGCGCGAATCCCACCAGCAGCTCCTGTTCGCCCATGGCAAGCACCTCGACAATGCGGGTCCGGTCGGCGATGGTTCCGGCAAGGTAGGACGCCACACGCTCCACCCGTTTTCGAGACACCGTGAGGTTGGCATCGGCCGGGCCGGAGCTGTCGGAATGACCGACCAGCCGTAGGCAGGCGTCCTGCAGGACCGACGTGTCGAGCACGCGGGCGAGAAGCGCCAGACGCTGTGCCTCCCCCGGTTTCAGCGTGTCGCCGGTGGCGAAGAAGATGTGGCTTTCCATCAGGCGCTGAAGATCCGGCGTGGCCTCTGCCACCGGTTCGGACGGTCCGTCGCACCCGATGGCGCGGACGCCGTATTTCTCGGTCACTTCGCGGCATTCTTCTGCCGTCAGGGCAGCAGCGGACTGGGCCAGCGCCCATGCCGCGACACACCCAGCCAGAACCGTTGCAAAACGCGACTGCACCATGGCCAAACACCTCGTCTTTCGGGGGTGTCTACGCTGATTCCGTCTAAGGAACCGTGAACGCGAAAAAATTGCGAACGGCGCGTGCGCGTTCACGGAATGTTAGACCGCCACGGTGCATCCCGGTCCCCGATGACGAGGGTTACTGCGATGGGACAAAGCGCGCGATTCGTCTGGCTGGATGCGTGTCGGCTGATCGCCGGGGTGTCGATGGTCGGGCTTCATGCGACGGCCGATGCGAACGGTCAGCCTTGGGTCGACTACGACCCCGGCGAACGCGTTTTGCCGATGCTATTGCGCGCGGTGATCTATACCGCGCGGACCGAGTTGTTCATCGTCATCTCGATCTTCCTTCTGATGATGGCGCTGGACCGCCGCCCGCGCGGCTATCGCCAGACGATCGCCGAACAATCGCGCCGCCTGCTGGTGCCGTTCGCGTTCTGGGTGGTGTTCTACGCGGCCTACACGCTCATCAAGGCGGACAGCTTCGGATACGCGGATGCATGGTTGGCCCAGCTTTCGGACCCTGCCGCATGGGCCGGGTTCCTCGTCCTCGGTGACGTCAAGTACCACATGCATTTCATCCCGACGCTGTTCGGCCTTGTCCTGTTCTACCCGCTGTTCCGGATCGCCGTCGCGCATCCCTGGACCGGGTTCGTCGTGCTGGCCTGCCTGATCGTGAAGCGCGAGCTTGATGTTATGCTCTGGTCCACGTTCTGGAGCGCGGACTGGCTGCCGTGGGCCGTGCGTGCGGTCAAGATCGTCACATATATCGGCTATGGCATGGTCGCCGCAGCCTTCTGGGGCATCTGGAGCCGGACCCGGATGGAGGACCGCGCGCCATGGGTGCCGCTGATCCTGTTCGTCGGCGGGCTGATGTTCCTGATCAAGCTGGTGGCGACCTACAAGACCGTTGAAACCGGTGCCTGGCCTCATTCCTACACGCCCGGCTACTGGGCCGACTTTCTCATGCCGGTGGCGCTCTTCGCGCTGTGCCTCTGCCTTGCGCACAAGGCGTGGCCGCCGGTCCTGTCGCGCCTCGCGCCCTATTCCTTCGGAATCTACCTGTGCCATCCGATCTTCCTCGACATGGCAGAGATCGCGCTGAAGGGCACCGACCTGGCGCCGATGGCGCAGATCGGGATCAAGATCGGCTGGGCCCTGCCCGCCACCACGCTGTTCGTGATCGTTCTTTCCAAATTGCCGCCCCTTGCCTGGACGGTGGGCCTTGGCCCGCTTCCCCGTCTTCGGTCTCGGGCGGCGCGTATTCCCCAGCAGGAGACCTGAACATGCTCTTCGATATCGAGACTATGCCCGGAGGCATCGCCGTCGTTCGGATGAGGGGAGGGTTGACGCAGGCCTCGTTGCGCGGGCCGCTGAGGACATTGCGGGACAGGTTGCACGCGGCCCACGCCACGGCCGTCCTGTTCGACATGAAGCAGCTGCGGCAGGTGAACCTTGCGGGCATCGCCGCGCTGATCGACCTGTTCAAGTCGCGGAACCCGATCCCGCTGGGTGCCTGCGGCATGCCCGCCCGCGTGGCGGGGATGCTGCGCCAGGTCGGCCTCGATACGCTCATCCCGTCCTATTCCAGCGTCGATGCGGCGCTCAGCGATGCCACGCTCCGGCCGCTGTCCCTGCGTGGCACGCGGGCGGTTCTGCTTTGCGCGGGCAAGGGGACACGGGCCCGCCCGATGACGCAGACGGTGCCCAAACCGATGCTCGACATCGCCGGGCGTCCGATCCTCGATCACGTGCTCGACCATCTCGAACGGTGCGGCGTGCACGACGTTTTGCTGAATCCCGGTCACCTCGGCCCCGTCATCTCCGGTCACTACGCCGCCCAACCCCGCTGGCGCCAGTCGCTGTTCTTCGTGAACGAAGGGCATTGGGCGGGCGGCGACTGGACCTCTGACCCGATCGGCTCTGCCTCCACCCTGAAACGGATGCAGGACGCGCACGGAGCGTTCGACCGCGACTTGATCGTCATGTGCGGCGACGCGCTGACCGATATCGACCTGCCGGCCATGATGGCCCGTCACCGGGCCGAGGACGCGGCGGTGACCATCGCGGTGCAGACCGTGCCGGAAGAGGACGTGTCGAAATACGGAATCGTCGTCACCGATCCGCGCGGCCGCATCACCTCTTTCCAGGAAAAACCATCGCGGGACGCCGCGAAATCGCGCCTGGCGAATGCGGGCATCTATATCTTCTCGCCCCGCGTGCTCGACCTCATCGCGTCGCGCAACGGGCTCGACATCGCCGGCGACCTGATGCCGGCGGTCATGGCGTCCGGCGGGCACATGGTCGCCTATTCCGAGCCGTTCCAATGGGTCGATATCGGGTGCGGGCGCGACTATGCCGCCGCGCTCGACAAGGTCCTCGCCGGGGAAGTGACGGGCGTGAAACCGGACGGGGAGGCGCAGGGCAACGGGCAATGGTTTCACGAGACCGCCCGCGTCAGCCGCCGCGCCTCGATCTCCGGTCCGGTGCATGTGGGCGCGGGCGCCGTGATCGAAGCGGGCGCCAAGATCATCGGGCCCGCAACGATCGGCGCGCGGACACGTGTCGCGGGCAAGACGCTGATCCGGTCAAGCCACGTGATGGCGGACACGTCGGTGTCGAAGGGCGCGATCCTCGACCACGTGATCGCATCCGGCCACTGGGCGGTGGATCACCGGTTCGCCGATGGCCGGTCGGCAGATCACCTTCCGCTTGCGAAGGTCGGCCCATGTGACGCGGCCCCGACCCGGTTCGCCAAAGCGGTATAAACGGGCAACGGGGAGCGCGGGAATGACAGGCTATTTCACCGCCTACGAGCGACGCCTCCCTCCGGCCACGCCGCCGATGTCGGCCCGGCGTGAAGCCGCGTGGCATTTCTGGGCGGCGCTCACCATCGGTCTTGGCCTGTGGTACCTGCACTGGCGGTGGACGGCCTCTCTCAACCCCGATGCGCTTGGATTTTCCATGGCGGTCGCGCTGGCCGAAACCATGGCGTATCTCGGCACGCTGCTGTTCTTCTACGACATCTGGAAGGAAGGCGACACGCCGCGTCAGGCGCCACCGGCGACACGGGCCGAGGTTGGGCTTGACCCGCATGGGGCGGTCTCGGTCGACGTGTTCATCACCACCTATGACGAGGACGTGGACATCGTCGAGCCTTCGATCCGGGACGCGCTGGCGGTGTCGGTGCCGGACGGCGTGACCTGCGCGGTCCATGTGTTGGATGACGGCGACCGGCCGGACATGCGCGCGCTGGCCGGGAGGCTTGGGGCCGGTTATCTGCGCCGCGACACCAACGAAGGGTTCAAGGCCGGCAACATCCGCAACGCGCTGTTCGAGACGGACGGCGACTTCATCGTGATCTGCGATGCCGATACCCGCCTGATGCCCACCTTCCTCGAAAACACGCTCGGCTATTTCCGCGATCCGAACGTGGCGTGGGTTCAGACGCCGCACTGGTTCTACGACATTCCCGAGGGCCAGCCGCTGGCGCGGGTGTGGGAACGGAAGGCCGGAAAGGCCGGGCGCTGCGCCGCCCGCATCTGGGGCGTGTTGAGCGGGCAGACGCATGTCGGACGCGATCCTTTTCACAGCGACCCGGCAGTGTTCTTCGACGTGATCCAGCGACGCCGGAACCGGCATGGCGCGTCGTTCTGCTGCGGTGCCGGATCGATCCACCGGCGCGAGGCGGTTTTCGAATGTGCCCTGCGCACCTATGCCGCCGACCTCGGCCGCCTTCAAAGACGTAGCGGTGTCGCCAGCACGGGACCCTGCGCGGAGCACCTGTCGGGTGACGTGGACCTTCAGCCCTTCCGCTTTCACGTATCCGAGGACCTGTTCACCTCGATCCTGTTGCACAGCGATGATGCCGCCGCGTGGCGGTCGGTCTATCACCCGCAGGTCGAAAGCCGCATGCTCAGCCCGTGGTCGATGGATGCCTGGGCGACCCAGAGGCTGAAATACGCCGGCGGAACCTTCGACATTCTCTTGCGCGCGAACCCGCTTTTCCGGCGCGGGATGCCGTGGCGGATCAAGCTGCATTATGCCGCGACCTTCTGGTCCTATCTCGGCACGCTCTGGATGCCCGTTCTGCTGTTCGCGCCCGGCATCTCGATGCTGCTTGGCGTCGCCGCGGTCGAGGCGTATTCGATCACGTTCTTCGCCCACCTGTTGCCCGTCCTACTTGCGAACGAGGTCGCGATGTCCATCGGGTGCAAGGGGCATGACAAGACCTCCGGTTCGATCATGTGGCTGTCCTCCTTTCCGCTGACCCTGCGCGCGCTGTGGCTGGTCGCGCGCGGCAAGCGTCCGAAATTCCCGCCGACGCCCAAAACGCCGGGCCGTGGTGCCTCCTACCGCCACGTGCGCGCCAACATCGCGATCCTCGCCTTTTTCGCGCTCGCTGCCGCCTGGGGCATCTGGGCGCATTTCGCCGGGTCGATCGCCCATTCCGGCGCGTTCATGGTGGTGAACCTGTTCTGGCTTGGCTGGAACGCGCTGGGTGTCGGGCGGATCATCACGGCCGCGTCATGGCAGCCCAAAAACGAACTGAACATTCGAACGCAAGACCAACCGGGGGAGGCCCAAGATGCCCGCAACCTTCAACCTGTCTGACTATCGCAGCTCGATCCTGTTCGCGGGTGGCTTGGTGCTTGCCGCGGGCCTCGCCATGTCGCTTGACGGTGGCCTGCGCCTTCTGGCCCTGTCCGGCGCGACCAAGGTCGACTATGCAAGCGAGGGTCTTTTCACACCCGCCGCGCCGCGCGCGTTGTCCGATGCGGAACGCGAGCGCGCGGTCGTGGCCTGGGCTTATATCGAGCAAAACACGCGCGCCGAGACCGGCTGGGTCGACAGTGTCGCAGGCTTCCCCTCGACCACGCTCTGGGACCAGGGTTCGTACCTTCTGGGGCTGGTTGCCGCGCGGCAGCTCGGATTGGTCGAGGATGGCGATTTCGACGACCGGGTGCGCAGGATGCTCGACAGTTTCGCACGCCTCCCCTTGCATGACGACAAACTGCCGAACAAGGTCTACGACACCCGGACGCTGGCGATGGTCGACTATGCCAACCGTCCTGCGCCCGAAGGCGTGGGGTGGTCCGCGCTCGACATCGCCCGCATGCTGACCGCCTTCCGCGTGCTTGAACGGCACATGCCGCAATATGGTGGCGAGATCCGTGACGTCCTATCGACCTGGGATCTGGCCTCGATGGCCCAAAACGGCGAACTTTATGGTGCCGAACGTGCGGATGGGGAGACCCGCCTCGTGCAGGAAGGCCGCATGGGGTACGAGCAATACGCCGCGCGCGCGGCGGCGATGTGGGGGCTGGACGTGGTTCAGGCGATCTCTGCCGAACGCGTGCTGGATTGGCACACGGTTTCGGGTGTCGACGTGCCGGTGGACCTGCGCGAACATACCGCGTTCCAGGCCATCACCCCAACCTTGTCGGAACCCTACCTGCTGCAGGCGTTCGAATTCGGCCTCGACAGCGAGGCGTTGCGGCTCGCCGGCCGCGTCTACGCCGCGCAGGAGCAGCGTTACCGGTCCACCGGATTGCTGACCGCGGTGAGCGAGGATCACATCGATCGCGCGCCGCATTTCCTGTATTCGTCCGTCTTTGCCAACGGGAAAGCGTGGAACGTCGTTGCCGAGGATGGAGAGGCCCATACCGATCTGCGCACGCTTAGCCTCAAGGCGAGTATCGGCTGGGATGCCCTGTTCGATACCGCCTATTCCGAAGCGTTGGTGACCGCCGTGGATCCGCTCGCCGACCCAGAGCGCGGCTGGCCCGCCGGGATCTATGAAGCGGATGGAGCGGTGAACGATGTCTATACCCTCAATACCAACGCCATCGTTCTCGAAGCCCTGCATTTCACGGCCCGTGGCCCTTTGTGGAACGTGCGGTAAAAGCAGTTCAGATCGCGCCACGCGCGGTCAGGCGGCTTTCGAAACGCGCCGGATTGACCGGTTGCTGGGTGCTCAGGGGAGGTAGTCGTTCAACGACGTGTACCCTTCGACGACCGCTGCCGGAGCGGGCGGTTTCACGGCGGGGCGGATCACGCGGACCGACAACCGGCGGCGAATCCGCTCCAGCAGGTCGTAATCGATCCGGCCCGACGGGATCAGCCCCTCGTCCGACTGGAACCGCGCGATAGCCAGACGGGTTTCCTCCGTCATCCTGCCACGCGCCGCCGCAGCCGAAAGGTAACCCAGTTCGATCAGGCCATCCTGCACCTTGCCGACCTGCAGGGCCGTAGGAATACGGGTGACTAGCCGCTCGCGCAGATCGGCCTGGCGGGGATGTTCGACCGGCAGGCTCAGACAGGTCCAGTACGGCACGCGCGCATGCCGCCCCAGCAATTCGATCGCCCCCAGCTCGACCAGGTTGCGCACGGCCTGTCCAAGGCTTTCCACCCGCGTCACGCGCAACGTGGCATCCACGCCTGTCATCTCGATCAACCCGGAGGCGCCGGTGCGAAAGCCGCGCGAGGTCACGACCATGGAATTCGCCACGGACCCGCCGGGCACGACGCGGCGGCTGGGATACTGGACGAGGTGCAGGTCCACCGTGACCACCGTATGCGCGCCGTTCCCGCCATAGACCGTCTTTTCCTGCCCGAGAGGCGTGATCGGGCCCGAGGCATTGCCGACATTCACGGTCAGGCTGCCTTCGGACACGTTGTTGTCGAGCTGGCTGATCGATCCGCGGATGTAATGGCTTGGCGTCACGTCTTGGTCGCTGGCGATCCGCACCTCGAACTGGCCGTCCTTCTTGATGATCGCCTGGTCGACGAACACGTAGGCGCTGTTCGACCGGTTCATCTGGTTGATGGCGTTGATCAGCATGTCGTCGGCACCGACCGCCACGCGAAAGGTTTCGTCGGGGATGTCGGTGGACGAGATCAGCGTCGTGCCCCGCCCGGCGCGCGCCAGCAATCCGTCCATGCAGCGCAGCGCACCGTTGAAATTGGTGAAATTCCGCGCCGGTGGCGTGTTGGGTTCGGCGGCCACGGGCGCCATGATCGCCCGGTCCGGCGTGCACGCGCCCAGCCCGGCCAAGACCGCGCACACCGATGCCGTTCGCCTGATCCAACCCAGCATTGCGAGCCTCCACACCCTGAAATCGAGTGGAAGGATGCCGCACCGTGCTGAAGGTGCCGTTAACCGCAATCGCCGTATCGCGGGAGTTTCACCGCAAGTTCGTTCAAATTTGCACAATCGGGTGGAGGCGCGTTTACCGATCTCTCATATCCGGGGCGATATCCAAGCGGCAATGTGACGAAACCGGGGTAAGGTGCATGGTCGGGTTGTTCCGCAAGGTGGTGTTAATGTCGCTGGCGCTGGCTGGCGCGGCGACCGTCGCGAAAGCCGGTACCGATGTGCCGCGCCTGCCGCTGAATGCCGATTACTGCACGATCCTGCGGGCCTTCACGGACGGGCCTGACCGGAATTGCCCGACCCTGCCAAGGCCCACGGCGACGCGCAGCGTGTCCCATGCCGCGGTGCCACCGGGTGATGCGCTGGACGAGCGTGGTTATTTCATCCGGTTCGCGTTCGATTCGGCCCAGTTGACCCCGGCCTTCCAGCGGCACCTCACGCAGGTGTCACAGGTTCTGCGGTCTGACGCGATGTCTGAACTGTGCCTGCTGCTCGTCGGCCATACTGACAGCCTTGGGTCGGCAACATATAACGAATCCCTGTCGGCGCGGCGCGCACGGGCGGTGAAGCTTTATCTCGAAGGGGTCGCAGGGGTGTCTCCGACACGGCTCGGCACGTCTGGCATGGGCGAGTCAGAGCCGCTTTCCGGGCTCGCGCCCGATGATCCCCGCAATCGCCGGGTGGAAATCCTGGCCAAGCCCCGCGACGGCGCGACCTGTGGGTAGGCAGGCATGGCTTGGCGCGTTGGTCCTGGTATTTGCGTGGACAACCACGCTGCATGCCCAGACCAAGACCGCGCTGGTCATCGGAATTGACGAGTATCATTTCGGTGCCGACCTGCGCACGCCCGCGGCGGATGCGCGGGCCGTGGCGCGGCGGCTGTCGGCGCTTGGCTTTGACACGCACCTCTCGATCAACCCGACACAGCCGCAAATCCTGACCGCGCTGGCGCGGTTCCGGCTGGCCAGTGCCGAGGCGCAGACAACCCTGATCTATGTCGCGGGCCACGGCGTGCGCTGGCGCGGGGACACCTACTTGCTGGCCTCCGACACGCCGTTCGCCGACGGGGCAGGGCTCATCGCGCGCTCGATCCCCGTGCCGGTCCTGCTGGCGGCAACAAGCGACAAGGTGCGCAACAAGATCGTCCTCGTCGATGCCTGCCGCGACCTGCCTCTCGCCCGGTCCGCGCTGGCTGAAATGAGCCGTGTCCCGATGCGCACGCGGGGGGCGACGCAAGCGGGCAGCTTCGTGCTGTATGCCGCTCAACTAGATGGTGTGGCCGAGGACGGGGAGGGCGCGCACAGCCCGTTCGCGGCGTCGGTTCTGTCAGCCCTCGACCGGACCACCGATCTGGACGGCTTTGCGCGCGCGGTCCGGGCCGGGGTGATCGCGCGCACGAGGGGGGCACAGATACCGTGGTCGGAATCGTCGATGCTCACGACGCTCGACCTGGCCCATCAGTGACCTGTCGGGTCGAAGAACGACGCGCCGTTCTGCGCGCGGATCGCGAATTCCACCTGCGGTTTGGTTCGCGGAATGGGTTGCGGCATGAAATCCGGATCGACCGGGGCATAGGCCGCCAGCAGCGCGGACGGGCCGGCGGTCGCACGCTCCACGGGGGCTGACCACGCCCGCGCATCCCGCACCCCGCGATCCGCCGCCCGCGCCAGCCATCGAAGGTAGGCCGCGACCATCGCGATGCCGTCGGTCTGGGTGCGCAGCAGCACCACCTCCCCCCGCTCGATCACAAGCGACGTGCCGGGTCGCGCAAGGATCGCCAGCACGTCATCGTCCACCGGCTCGTTGAACACCTTGGGGATCGACCGGCTGGTGCCGTAATTCAGTGCCGAGATGCGGGCATCCCACGGCGCGTATCCGGCCAGCCGCACCACCCCGGTCCGGTCGGCCGTCAGGACCAGCCCCGGCGCCCGCGCGGTGCACCCGCGCAGTTGCACGCGGCAGGTCACCGTCCACATCGGCGTCCGGTTGGTGCCGTTCACCGACAGGAACTGCGCCGTGCCGTCGGTGCGGATGTCGGCGAGAATGTTCGATTCACGCGCACCGCCACCCCGCGGAAACGCGACCGATCCGGTCACGGCGAGGCCAAGGAAGGCCAGAAGGCAGAATTGAGCTGCTCGCATATCGGTCTCCAATCAAGCGCGGCAAGAAAACGCGCGCCCGTTGGCAGCGGCATGGGGGAATTGCGGCAGCGACGCGGAGAATGCCGAGACATCGGCTAAAATGCTCGCCAATCCCCCGACCGGGGGGGTCGGCATGGCGCTCAAGCCCACCGGTGCATGGATGAGGGCGTGATACGAGCGACGCCGGGCCGCGCCTTGGGAGCGCGACCCGGAAAAGATTTGCCTTGCGAGCGTTGAGGGTCGGGAAGCGAGGAGACACTTGTCAGCGCGCTGCGCCCCCTGTCTCAGGTCTCGAAACTGTGGGGGGCGACGACCTGCTCCATCAGGGCGTTGTCCCAGGTGCCTTCGACCTTGATGTGCGCCGCCGCGCCCAGCATGATGCCCTCGATCAGGTTGTGGTTGACGTAGGCGTACACGCCCGGTTGCTCGAAAGTGTACATCGCCGCCACGGCGCTGCCGCCCCGCACGAACCAGGTTTCCATGTTGCGCATCGGCGGGTCGGTGAAGGAGCTTTCCCAGACATAGGAGCCATGTCCACCGATCAGGTGTGGGCGCGAATCGCGGTTGGCCTGGTTGTGGACCATCAGCACGGTTTCACCGACCTTCGCCTTGATGGCGTTGTCGCCGGTCAGGGCACCCACGGACCCGTTGAACACCAGGTGAGTGGGGATCAGCGTACGCATGGCGTCGAGGCTGTCGGCATAATCGTCGCCCGCGTATTCATAGGTGCGGTAGTCGCCGTTTTCGTCTTTCGGCAGGTAGAAGTCCTGCTCGCCGAAATAGGCGATGCGGTCATAGCGCAGCGGGTTGCCGTCCTTGTCCTTTAGGCCGTCGCGGGGCAGTACCATGATGGCCCCGTTCATGCCGTGCGTGACGTGATAGGGGATCATGTCGCCGCCCGGCGCGCAGTGGTAGGTGAAGCAACCGGGCTTGGTCGCTTTCCAGCGCAGCACAACTTCCTCGCCCGGAAAGACGTGGGTCAGGCCACCGCCGCCCAGCGCGCCGGTCGACGCGTGGAAGTCGATGTTGTGTTCCAGCATGCTGGAGGCCGGGTTGCGGAGCGTCAGCTCCACCATGTCGCCTTCGTGCACGATGATCAGCGGACCGGGGACCGAGCCGTTATAGGTCAGCGCCCAGATTTCACCGCCGTTGTCTTCGTCGACGACCAGCAGGCGTTCCTCGGTTTCCAGCGCGATCTCCACGATCTTGGGCCCGCCAGTGGCAACCTGTTCGTGTTCCGGCGCGAAGGGCGGCGCGACAAGCTTCTGCCTCACGCGGGTATAGCCCGAAAGATCGGCGGGTTTGGCATTGACGGTGGTCTCTTGCTCTTCCGCCGCGTTGTAAAGATGGGCCGAGGCGGCATTGACGCCGCGAAGGCTGGGCGCATGCGGAGCCGCTTTGGCTCCGGCACCCGTCAAGGCGGCCGCTCCGGCAAGCAGGCTGCCGCGCAGGACGTTACGCCGGCTGGTCATCATGAGGCCGGGATTGATGAATTTGGTCATGGTTCCCTCCTTCGGGGCTTGGTTTTGGTTGGCGGGTGAAAGGTCCGCCGAACCGTCAGTTGGTTGCGAGATTGGCGAGTTGGGCCGTGAAGCGCTCCTTGGCTTTCGGCGGGACGCGGCCTGCGAGGAAATCCGCGGGCGCGTCGACGTCACCGACCGCGATGGTCAGCACCATGCCCATGGCGAAATGCGGCTTGCAGATCACGCCGTAGACGCCTTCAACGTCCAGCGTGACCTCGAACTCTTCGTTGATCTTGCCTTTGAAAGCCTCCACGCCTTCGGGCAGCATGCCCTTGTAGACCTCGGCGTTGTGGCCCTTGGTCGTGGCGATGAACCTGATCGTGTCGCCGGGCTTGGCGCGAACGAAGTCAGGTTCGAAAACCATGCGTTGCCCGTCGGACCCCTGGTTGAGCATCTGGACCTCGAAGGTGTCGGCACTGGCCGCGCCTCCCAAAAGGACAGCAAGGGCGAAACCGGATACAACCGTGCGAAACATGTCCGTTTTCCTTTTCGTTCGCGGTGATCGTCGAGGGCAAAATAGGGAACCCTCGATTTCGAACATTGCGCTGGGTCAAATTCGAATTCGATTTTCGAAAAGCCGGAATTGGGGAGGTAAAGAATTGAATTTACGGCAGATATCGCGGCAAGATCACGCGCATGACTGAAATGTCTCCGCGCAGGACCCTGCCGCGGCTGGATGAAAGCCTGCTGACGCACCTTCCGCCCTTCTCGAAACTCGACAGGCGCCAGATACGCACGATTCTCGATCAGGCGACGTCGCGGAGATACGACAAGGGCGTCGCGATCTTCGATGAAGGCGCGCCTGCGGAGCGGTTCTTCATGCTGCTTGACGGCTACGTGCGCGTGGTGCGCGTCACCATGACCGGAGAGCAGGTGACCGTCCTGCACATTCCCGCGGGCCAGCTTCTGGGCATCGCCAGGGCCATCGGCCGCGACAGGTATCCCGCAACGGCGATGACGGCGACCGAGTCGATCGTTCTAAGTTGGCCGACGCGGCTGTGGGACACGTTCGTGGCAGAGTATGACGGGTTCGCGACCCAGACCTACAAGACCGTCGGCGACCGCTTGGGCGAGGTCCACAACCGCGTCGTGGAAATGGCAACGCAGCAGGTCGAGCAACGGGTGGCGAATGCATTGCTGCGCCTGATCAACCAGACCGGACGCAAGGTTGCGGACGGGATCGAGATCGACTTTCCGATCACGCGACAGGACCTGTCGGAACTGACCGCCACCACCCTTCACACGGCCAGCCGCCTGCTTAGCGCGTGGGAGAAACAGGGCCTTGTCGAAAGCAAGCGCAGGCGTATCAAGGTGCTGGACCCCCACGCGCTTGTCCTGCTCTCCCAGCCCAAGCCCGACCTATGAGTCCAGGATCTCCCGCAGCTCGGCCATGAAGGCGTCCTCGTCCAGATCGTATTCCTCGCAGGCATCGACGACCGAGTGAAAAGGGCTCACAAGGCACCCGACGCACAACATCCGGCGCGCATTGAACACCGCGATGGTTTCCGGCCAGCGCGTCATCAGATCCGCCAGCGTCATGTCGGGATCGTCGGACTTTTTCTGTCGCATGGCCGCCTCCTGATGGGCCGAGTTTAAGGGCAAGGCACCGCGAAACGTTGTGCTGCCGCAAATTTCGACCCGGTGCGCCCCGCCCCTTTCTATTCCGCGGCCATGGCAGGACCCGATTTCAGCGCTTCGTCGGCCTCGTACTGGCTGAGAAAGACGCGCCCGGACAGGCGTTCGAGGAAGTCGGACCTTTGCAGCCGATCCAGCACCGGTCCCTTCACCTCGCTCAGATGCAGCCGGATGCCCGCGTCCTTCAGCCGGTGGTCGATCTGTTCGAGGCTTTCCAGAGCCGACGCGTCGATGAAGTTGATGGCGGAACACATCAGGACGACATCCCGGACATCGGGGTCGAGGGAGACCGCGTCGTTGATCGTGTCTTCGAGGAAGCGGGCATTGGGGAAATACAGGCTCTCATCCACCCTGATCGACAGGACGCCGGGCGTCGTGTCGACCGCGTGGCGATTGATGTTCCGGTAATGCTCGGTTCCCGGAACCCTGCCCACGATTGCGAAATGCGGGCGGGAGGTGCGTTTGAGGTGCAGCGCGAGCGACGCGAGGACGCCGATCGCGATGCCGATTTCGACCCCAAGGGCGAGCGTGCCGAGGATGGTGCCCAGCATCGCGGCAAAGTCGCTTTTGGAATAGGTCCATGTCCGCCTGATCGTCTCAAGGTCCACAAGCGACAGGACCGCGACGATGATGGTCGCCGCCAGCGTTGCCTTGGGCAGGAAGAACAGGGCGGGCGTCAGGAAAACCGTGGCAAGCGCGATGCCCACGGCGGTAAAGGCCCCCGCCGCCGGCGTTCTTGCCCCGGCGTCGAAGTTCACGATCGAGCGGGAGAAACCACCGGTCACCGGAAACCCGCCGGACATGGCAGAGCCGATATTCGCGGCGCCAAGGGCAACCAGTTCCTGGTCGGGGTCGATGCGTTCGCGCCGTTTGGCGGCAAGCGTCTGCGCGACCGAAATCGTTTCGACATATCCCACGATGCCGATCATCAGCGCGGGCAGGAAAAGTGTGCCCCATAGTTCCGCATCGAATGTCGGGAGCGCCGGTGTCGGCAGGCCACGCGGAACGTCCCCGACGATGGCGACACCCGCCGATTGCAGGCCAAGCAGGTAGACCGCCAGCGTCGTCGCGACCACCGCAACGACCGGGGCGGCCTTCGACAGGCTGGCAGCCAGCGATGGCGACAGGCCCGCACGCGCGAGCAACGGCGCCAGTGCGCGCCGCGCCCAGAACAGGAACGCCGCTGCGCCGCCACCAATTGCGAGGGTGGCGAGGTTGGTACCGGACAGGCCACCGACAAGGCTCGCAACCTGTTCGACCAAGTTATGGCCCGAGACGTCGATCCCGAGGATGTGTTTCAACTGCCCCACCGCGATGATCAGCGCGCTGGCGGTGATAAAGCCCGAGATGACGGGATGGCTCAGGAAGTTGGCGAGAAAGCCCAGCCGGGCCAGCCCCATCGCTACCAGCACGAGCCCCGAAATCAACGCTAGCACGATGGCCGCGCCCAGGTATTCGGGCGTGCCTTTCGCGACCAGCTCGCCGATGGCCGACGCCGTCATCAGCGACGCCACCGCAACCGGCCCGACGGCCAGCGTCATCGACGTCCCGAAGATCGCGTAGATGACCAGCGGCGCGATCGAGGCATAAAGCCCGACTTCCGGCGGCAGTCCGGCCAGCAGCGCATAGGCCAGCGATTGCGGGATCAGCATGATGGTCACGATCACCGCGGCGATGGCATCTGCCGCGAACGTGTCGCGATTGTAGGACGGTGCCCATCCGAGAATGGGAAAGTAGCGCGATACCATCGCGGGCCTCGATTTTTCGGGGTGAAGTCGGGTTGAGGCGGCTGGCTGGCAGCCGCGCTCGATTGCGTTCGGCTAGGTCTGGCCGGCGTCCGCCTGCGTCAGCAGCCACGCGTTCGTCGCGCGCGCGCCAGACCGGCAATAGGCGAAAACCTTCGCGCCCGGTCGGGCGACCACCCGTGCCAGCTTTTCCGCCTCTTCGGCGAACGGCTCACCCGGCGTGATCGGATGGTAGTGAAACGCCATCCCCAGACCTTCGGCGGTGACCGCCATCTGCGTGGACGGCGTGTCTTCGGGATGCTCTTCGTCTGGCCGGTTGCAGACGATGTCGGTGAAGCCCGCTTGCGCGAGATCGGACAGGTCGTCTTCTGTGATTTGCGGCCCGACAGACAGGTTCGGGGCGATCTGGATCATGTCCATGTTCACCTCATGCCATTGAGTTGCGAAAGTGTCTGGCCGGGACGGCCAGCAGCATGCCGCCGATCATCGAGCCGACGAACAGCAGGCCCTCCCACCCGCCGAACGAAAGGGCGGCAAAGGACGGTCCGGGGCAAAGCCCCGCAAGACCCCAGCCCGCGCCGAAAATCATCGAACCGACGGCAAGGTCGGTCGTGACCTTCTGCTCCAGCGGCAGGGGGAACGTCCCGCCCGCCACGGGCGCCTTGCGGTATTCAGAGACGCGCCACGCGATGGCCATGGGGATGATGGCACCACCCAGAACGAAGGCCAGCGTCGGATCCCAGTCACCAAATATGTCGAGCCATCCCTGGACCCGGTTGGTATCCACCATGCCCGAGATCAAAAGCCCAATACCGAACAGCGCACCGCTCGTAGCCGCGATAAGTCCACGCATCAGATCACTCCCAGCACATGTTTGAACAGAAGGACGCTCACACCGCCCGCGAAGAGGTAGAACACCGTCGCGGCAATGCCCCGAAGCGACAGGCGTGAAATCCCGCACACCCCGTGACCGCTGGTGCAGCCGTTGGCGAGCCGCGCGCCGAACCCCACCAGCAGACCGGCCGTGATCAGCACGACCGGGTTGGAGGTGATGTTGGTGCGCGCCTCGATATCGAGGAGCGTGACCGCCAGCCACGGCGCCGCGACGAGGCTGGCGATGAACAGGGCCCGGTCCCGCCATTCGGCACGGCCCGAGCCATCGACAAGGCCGCCGATGACTCCGCTGGCGCCCATGATGCGCCCGTTGCCCAGAAGGTAGACCGCTCCGGCCAAACCGATGATCAGGCCACCGATCAGCCCGTAGATATAGCTTGCGTCAATCATCGTATCAGAGCCTGTTGACCGGAACCTTGAAGTAGACGTTGCCGTCGTCCTCGGCCGGTGGCATCTGCCCCGCCCGCATGTTCACCTGCAGCGACGGCAGGATGAGCCGTGGCATGCCCAGTTCGGCATCCCGCTTGGTGCGCATGGCGACGAATTCCTTTTCGACGCGCCCGTGTCCCACGTGCTTGTTGAACTCCTTCTGCGCGCCGATGGTGGTTTCCCACTCGAATTCGTCGCGGCCCGGTGCCTTGTAGTCGTGTCCGACGAAGACGCGAGTGTCGTCCGGCAGGGTAAAAAGTTTCTGGATCGACGCGTAAAGCGTTTCCGCCGACCCGCCGGGGAAGTCCGCGCGGGCGGTGCCGAAATCGGGCATGAACAGCGTGTCCCCGACAAAGGCCGCGTCTTCGATCACGTAGGTCAGGCACGCGGGCGTGTGCCCCGGCGTGTGCAGCACCTTCGCGTGCATGTTCCCGACCGAGAAGGTGTCGCCTTCCTCGAACAGCCTGTCGAACTGGCTGCCGTCGCGCTGGAACTCGGTCCCGGCGTTGAAGACCTTGCCGAACGTGTCCTGAACGACGGTGATCTTCTCGCCGATGCCGATCTTGCCGCCAAGCTGCTCTTGCAGGTAGGGGGCCGCGCTCAGGTGATCGGCGTGCACATGCGTTTCGAGGATCCAGTCGACCGTCAGGTCGTTGTCGCGAACGAAGTCGACGATCCGGTCCGCCGACCGGAAGTCGGTGCGGCCAGAGGCATAGTCGAAATCGAGAACGGAATCGATGATCGCGCATCGCTTGGTGTCCGGGTCCGTGACGACGAACGACGCCGTGAAGGTGTCTTCATCAAAGAACGGTGTGACTTGGGGATTCATTGCGTTTCTCCAACTGATCTGCACCCCACATATTATAAAAACATAATATGTCAACATACGCCGGGGAGAAATATTAAAAAAGTTGAATATTTCTTGCCAGGGCCTATATCGAACGCGGCAATGAAAGGGATCTTGGCCGTGAATGTTCAGATTGATCTGCCTGACGACGCGCTGGCCGCCTTCACCGAAGGCGGTTCTGACGCGCCGGAACAGGCTGCCCGATTCCTGAAATCACTGGCCCACCGGGACCGGCTGAAGATCCTGTGCGGGCTCTTGCATGAAGAGCAACCGGTCGCCGCGATCGAAGCGATGGTCGGTGCCAGCCAGTCGGCGGTGTCGCAGCACCTCGCGCGGTTGAAGGCCGAAGGAATCCTGTCCGCCCGGCGCGATGGCCGGCAGGTCTATTATGCCATCTCCGACCCTATGGTCCGGGACCTGATCGAGTTACTGTACCAAAGGTTCTGCGCGCCCGAGTGATGCGCCCGCCGGCTTCGGCGACCGCAACGCCCGAAGCGCGTTCAGGATGGCCGCCACGTCGATCACCTCCTGGAATACCGCCCCCTGCACCGGTGTCAGGTATCCGAAGGCGGCCGCAATCATCCCCGCAACGGACAGCCCGACACCTAGCGCGACGCTTTGAAAGGCGATGGCGCGGGCGCGTTGCGACGCCCGCAGCGCGTTTCCAAGGGCCGAGATACGGTCCACCAGCAGCACCGCGTCCGCCGTTTCCGCCGTGGCCGCCGCGCCGCGAACGCCCATGGCGACGCCGACATCGGCAATCGCCAGCGCAGGGGCGTCGTTCACGCCGTCACCGATCATCATCGTCGGGGCCAAGCGACTTTCGCTTGCCACCAGTTCGGATTTTTCCTCGGGCGTCATCTCCGCGTGAACCGCGTCAACGGGCAGGCCCCGCGTCAACTGTTCGGCGACGGCGCGCTTGTCACCGGTGGCAACGACGATCCGTGAAATCCCGGCGCGGCGAAAGGTGCCAAGCAGCCCCTGCACGTCGTCACGCAGGGCATCCTGCAACTGCATTGCCCCGACGATCCGTCCATCGACCGCAACGGCAACGCCGTCTTGCGGCGGCGTGCCCGCCGCACGGGCACCGACAAAGGCAGGCTGCCCCACGACAACCTCATGCCCCCCGACCATTCCGGTCAGCCCCTCGCCCGCGGTTTCGACCACGTTCCGCGGGCTTTCCAAGGCCAGGCCATCGGCCATCGCCGCCTTGCAGATCCGGGCCGCGATCGGGTGGGTGGAGGCCTGTTCGAGGCTCGCCGCAAGCTGCAATATCCGTGCCCCGTCCATCCCGCCGGTCGTCGTGATCCCGGTAAGCCGCGCTTCGCCATGGGTCAGCGTGCCGGTCTTGTCCATGACGACGGTCCTGAGCCCCGCCATCCGTTCCAGCACCTTGCCGCCCTTTATCAGCACGCCAGACCCCGCGGCCCGCGAAAGCCCCGCCGACAGGGCGACCGGGACTGCCAGGATCAGGGGGCATGGCGTGGCCACCACGAGGACGGCTACCGCGCGGATCGGATCGCCGGTCAACGCCCACGCCGCGCCCGTGATCGCCAGCGTCACGGCAAGGAAAGCCATCGCGTAGCGGTCGGCCATCCTTGCCATCGGGGCCTTCGATGCCTGCGCGGCCTTCACCAGCCGGACGATCCCGGCATAGGTGCTGTCGGCCGCGGCTTTCGAGGCAACCAGCACGAAGGCATCGCCGACATTGACGCTACCGCTCATCGCGGACGCGCCATCTGCATGGCGGACGGGCACGGATTCCCCGGTCAGCGAACTTTCGTCCAGAACGGCCGTGCCCGAAACCTGTCCGTCCACCGGCACGACGTCGCCCGCGCGGATCAACAGGTGGTCGCCCGGTTGCACGGCATCGATGGGCGTTTCCACCAGCCCGTCACCCTGCTGGCGCATCACGGTTTTCGGCACGCGTGCCAACAGCGCCGTCATTTCGCGCGAGGCGCGCCCGTCGGCATAGGATTCCAGGTACTGGCCTCCGGTATACATTAGCGCGACGATGGCCGCCGCCGTGTATTCGCCGAAAACCAGCGCGGCGGTCATGGAAAGCGCCGCGACCACGTCCAGCCCCACATCGCCCGCCACGAGGCTGGTGACAATCTCCCAGACCAGCGCGGCGAGCACCGGCACGGCAGCAACAACATAGCTGGCGGTCGCAAGAAGGGGATCATCCAGCGCGTACTGGAACACCAATCCACCGACGAGACCAGAGACGGCGACAACCAGAAGTGCGAATCTCATTCCGACGATCCCTTAGAGGCCACGCCCGTTGATCGCATCGGCGCGGTACATGACAGGCCCAGCATGGCCTTTCCGGGGAAGATTGGAAATCCGCCGTTTTTGCAGGATTGGAGCTCAGTCGATCCGCGTCGCCTCGTCCTTGACCCGCCGGATCGGGATCGAGCTTTCCAGCGAGGCGACACCGGGCAGCTTGGTCAGCTTGCCCGTCAGGAATTGTTCGAATTCGTGCAGGTCGCGGACGACGATCCTCAAAAGGTAGTCGAACGTGCCGGTCATCAGCCAGCAATCCACGACCTCGGGGAACACCCGCACGTTGCGCTCGAAATTTTGCAACCTGTCGTCGACCTGCTGGTCGAGCTTGACGGATACGAACACCGACACTTCGAAGCCCAGCTTGGCCTCGTTGATCCGCGCGGAATAGCCGGTGATGATGCCGTCGGCCTCAAGCCGCCGGATCCGGCGCGCGCAGGGGGTCGGCGAAAGCCCCACCTGTTCGCTGAGCTGCTGGTGGGTCAATCGCGCGTCTTTCCGAAGCGCCGCCAGAATTTTCAGGTCAATCGCGTCCATGTCGCCCCAATCCTAGAGAATTTCCCCAAGTATAAGGAAATTCGTGAAGGAAAGCGCCAAAACTATAGTGATCCGTAGAGAGTTCGCTCAGTTTCCCCAACCGTGACGGTGCAGGCTTCGCGCGAACAGCGAAAGAGCATCCCATGACCGACACGGCCCTTCATCTGACGCACCTGAAAACCATCGAACAACGCCTGCTGTGGCTGTCGCACTGGATGATCCACAACGCCAATCACCTGCGCCCGAACGAGGACGGCATCAAGGTGGGTGGGCATCAGGCGAGTTCGGCCTCGATGGTGTCGATCATGACGGCGCTTTATTTCTCGGCCCTGCGGCCCGAAGACCGGGTGGCGGTCAAGCCGCATGCGAGCCCGGTCTTCCACGCCATGCAGTATCTGATGGGCAACGTGGATCGGGCGCGGATGGAGAATTTTCGCGGGCTGGGCGGCGTGCAGCCTTATCCCAGCCGCACGAAGGACGTGGATGACGTGGATTTCTCCACCGGGTCGGTGGGGCTTGGGGTTGCGATCACCTCGCTTGCGTCGATGGTGCAGGATTTCATCACGGCCAAGGCGTGGGGCGCGGACGTGCCGCTGGGGCGGATGGTGGCGCTTGTGGGTGACGCAGAGCTGGACGAGGGCAACATATACGAGGCGTTGCAGGAAGGCTGGAAGAACGACCTGCGGAACTGCTGGTGGATCATCGATTACAACCGCCAGTCGCTTGACGGCATCGTGCGCGAAGGGCTGTTCGAGCGGGTCGAGAAGATCTTTGACGCGTTCGGCTGGCAGGTCGTGCGGGTCAAGTACGGCGCGTTGCAGCGGGCCGCGTTCAAAGAGCCGGGTGGCGATGCGTTGCGCGACTGGATCGATAACTGCCCGAACCAGACCTATTCGGCCCTGACCTATCAGGGCGGCGCGGTCTGGCGGCAGCGCCTGATGGACGATCTGGGTGATCAGGGGCCGGTCACGGCACTGATCGACGCGCGCAGCGATGACGAGCTTGCCGCCCTGATGGAGAACCTTGGCGGCAACTGCGTGGAGACGATGGCAGAGACCTTTGCCAGCATCGACCACGACCAGCCCGTCTGTTTCCTCGCCTACACGATCAAGGGTTGGGGCACGCCCATCGCGGGCCACAAGGACAACCACGGCGGCCTGATGACCAAGGCCCAGATGGCCGCGTGGCAGCGTGACATGGGCGTCCCGGAAGGGCAGGAATGGGAGCCGTTTGCAACGATCACCGACAAGGCCGCCTTTCAGGACGCGCTGGAGGCCGCGCCGTTCTTTGCCAAGGGTCGGCGCAGGTACGACGACGCCAAACTGCCCGTTCCGCGGATCGAGATTGCCACGGATCGGGAGATTTCGACGCAGGCGGCGTTCGGAAAGATCATGGATGGTCTGGCCAAGGGCGACGGGCCGCTAGCGGAGCGTATCCTGACGACCTCACCCGACGTGACAGGCACGACAAGCCTTGGCCCTTGGGTGAACCGCCGCAAGCTGTTTGCCCGGCAAGAGATGGCCGACGCCTTCATCGAACACCGCATCCCGTCGACCGCGAAGTGGAATTTTGCGCCCGAAGGCCAGCATCTGGAACTGGGCATTGCCGAGATGAACCTGTTCCTGCTGCTGGGGGCAGCAGGCCTGTCACATGCGCTGTTCGGCAAGCGGATCATTCCCATCGGGACGGTCTATGACCCGTTCGTGCATCGCGGCCTCGATGCGTTGAACTACGCCTGTTACCAGGATGCGCGGTTCATGATCGTCGGCACGCCGTCCGGCGTCACTCTGGCGCCCGAAGGTGGGGCGCACCAATCCATCGGGACGCCCCTGACGGGGATGGCGCAAGACGGCCTTGCGAGTTTCGAGCCTGCTTTCGCGGACGAGTTGGCCGTTATCATGGAATGGGCCTTCGACTATCTGCAACGCGAGGGCGGCGACGATCCCGACGAACGCACGTGGTTGCGGGATGAAACCGGCGGGTCCGTTTACCTGCGGCTGACGACCGCGCCACTGGAACAGCCCGGCAAGCGGCAGGACGATGCCTTCCGGCAGGGGGCCATCGACGGGGCCTATTGGTTGCGGGAGCCGGGGCCGAACTGCGATGTCGTGATCGCCTATCAGGGCGCGGTCGCGCAGGAAGCCATCGCGGCAGCGGGGCAACTGGCCGAAGCGCGGCGCGACGTGGGCGTTCTTGCCGTCACCTCCGCCGACCGGTTGAACGCGGGCTGGACGGCGGCACAACGGGCGCGGGCACGGGGGAACCCCGCCGCCCGGTCACATATCGAAACGCTGCTTGGCGTGTTGCCCGCCACCTGTTCCATCGTGACCGTCATCGACGGGCACCCGGCCACGCTTGCGTGGCTTGGGGCGGTCGCGGGTCATCGCGCGATCTCGCTGGGCGTGGAGCATTTCGGCCAAACCGGCAGCATCGGGGACCTTTACCGCCATTTCGGCATCGACCGGACCGGCATCCTTGCGGCCGTTGACGGGCTGACGACAGGCCGCCCGGTCGACTTTCGCTCCATCGGCTGACCGGCGCATGGGAGGCAGGACAACCGCGATAGGCCGTGTTACGCGCTCGTTCGCGCAAGATGTCCGGATTGGGTGGTGCCGCTGAAGGGACTCGAACCCCCGACCCCATCATTACGAATGACGTGCTCTACCAGCTGAGCTACAGCGGCCCCGTGGCGCCGCGATATAGCGGCGCCACGCGCGGGTGAAAAGCGTTATTTGGTCTCGTCAGCCTCTTTGACGATCTCGCCGTCCACGGCTTCGATGATCTCCGCCTCCGGAACCGTCAGTTCGTCGGGCTTGTCATCAGTGGCGCCCACGATCAGCGGCAGCATTTCCACGCCAGTGGGCGTGGCGACTTCCTGCTTGGTGGGCGCTTTCCAAGTCAGCGTGTCCAGACCGTCGCAATTGGGGCAGGTGGCGGTCCATTCCGGTACGACCGCATGGCAATTGTCGCACACCCATTGCGGGCCGCGCGGTGCGGCGATGGCACGGGCCAGCCAGCCCTTTACGATCTCGTCCGACGCACCTTCGCCGCGTTCGATCGCGGCCATGATGGTCAGGACGCGGGCATCTGGTTCCTGCTCGGCCAGGTCGCCGATGGCCTTGCGGGCGGCGGGAAAATCCTCTGCCGCGATGTTCAGCTCGGCGGTCAGCAGGCGCGACTCGCGGTGATTGGGGGCAAGACGGGTCAGGGCCTGGAACCGCTTCAGGCGCGCCTGCGCGGTTTCGTCCGGTTCGATCTCGGCAAAGGCGGCGGCGAGCGACGGGTGCGGTTGCGCTTCCCACGCTTTCTTGAGAACCCGCGTCGCATAACGCTTCTTGTCCTGCGCGATATAGGTCCGGGCCGCCATGATCGCGGCGGGGATCAGGTCGGGCGACAGGCGGTTCGCCTCGATCGCCGTTTCGCGGGCGTCGATCGATGCCTCGTCGTCGCCCAGCAGCGTCGTGGCCTGGCTCAGCGCCAGCACCGCTTCGCGGCGGCGGTGCACGTCGCGCGGCATGGTGCCCGATTTCAGCTTGGCATCCAGCGTCTTGCGCGCACCGGTCCAGTCATGCGCCTTGGTCTGCAATTGCAGCAGAACGTCCTGCGTCTCTTCATGGCGCGGCTTCAGGGCAAAGGCCTTTTGCGCCAGCTTCAGCGCCGTTTCGGTATCCCCGGCAGCGAGCTTTTGCTTCATGATCCCGCGCACGCCGACGAACCGCGTCGCGTCGTTCTGCAGAAGGCGTTTATAGGTCTCTTCGGCCCGCGCCCGGTCGCCTGCCATCTCGGCGGCTTGCGCGGTCACAAGGTCCGTCAGTTCCGGGCGTTGCAGGTACTTCTCGGCCCGCGCGGCCTTGGACATGGCCAACCGCCCCTCGCCCGAGGCCAGCGCCATCAGTCCTTCGCTCAACGCCTGGTAGCCGCGACGTTCGCGATTGCGGTCGAAATAGCGCGAAATCGCAGTTTCGTCCCCGTTCAGGAAGCGCACCAGCGCCACGAGGAACGACACGACCTTCAGCACCACCCACAACAACACGACCAGCACGATCAGCGCGATGACGGATTGCAGGGCCGACAGCGGGTATTCCGTTCCGGCGAAGGTGATCATCAGGCCGTCGCCACGGCCCATCAGCCAGGTCGCGACAAGCGTCAGAAGCGCGACAAGCGAGATGAAAAACAGGATCTTGATCAGAGACCACAGCATGATGCAGGTCCTTCCAGGGTCAATTCAGGCGCGCTGCAACGTCGGCAGCGGCGGATATGGCGGCAAGGCGGGCGCGCGCGGCGTCTTCCCACTGGGCAAGTTCGGCGCGGGAGGAGGCGGGCAGCGCCTCGATCTCGGTCAGGGCCTTGTCGAGCGCGTCGACCTTCACCGCGGCTTCGGCGCGGGACAGGATCGCATCGACGGAATTGCCTTCCTGCGGCGTGACGGACCGGGCGCCGACCTGCGCTTGCAGGTAGTTCAGGAACCCTTCGCCATCACCGCTTTCCCCGGCAGAGCGGGCCGCACGCAACGCGGCGCGGGCGGCATCGGGATAATCGGCTTGCAGCGCGGCAAGCGTCGCCACCCCGTCCTCGGCCACCGCCGACAAGGCCGATGGCACATCGACGCCACCCGCTTCGGACAGGTCGGTCAGGGCGTCGTCGAACGGGGTACCGCTATCGAGCGCGAGTTGCACGCGGGCCAGCGCTTCGCTTGCCGCGGCGGCCTTGGCCTCGGCCAAGGCGCGTTCCTCCATCTGGCTCGCCTCCTCGGCGATGCGGGCGACTTCGGCCTTTTGCTGGGCCAGAAGCTCCTCGATCGCGCCGCGTTCGGCGGCCATGGCGGCCTGAAGGTCGGCCAGTTCCTTTTCATAGGCCGCGATGGCCTCGCGCGAGACGTTGTCGGCAATCGGCTTCTTTTCGAGCGTCGTCAGGCGGCTTTCGATGTCGTCCAGCCGCTGGCCGAGCGTGGCAAAGGTTTCGGTCGCGGCTGCCAACTGGTCGGTCAGCGCGGCGCGGGCCGATGCCTCGCCGGCGATCTGCGCGGCGGCTGCCTCGGACGCGTCCGACAGGGGTGTCAGGTCGATTGCGGCAACGGCCTCTGCCGCGCCGGTCGCGATGGACTGGGTGTCGCTGACGCGGTCGGACAGGTCGGACAGGGCCTGTGATTGTGCGTCAAGCTGGCCCTGCACATCGCCGGATTGCTGGAACAGGTCATAATACGACGCGGCATAGCCAAGCCCGGCCGCGACGATGCCGCCAAGCACCAGCGGGACGAACCCGCCCCGCTTTTCCACCACGACCTTTTCGACCGTCGCGGGCGGGGGCGGAGGCGGCGGTACGCTATCCTCCGTGGCCATCGATGCGGTGTCTGCAATCGTGTCGGATGCATCCGCCGCTGCCGGGGGCGCATCGGCCGCGTCATTCAGCTTTTCGGCTTCCTCGGGGTCGGGTTCGGGCGTCTCGATGTCCGCGGACGTGTCGTCGCCGGCTTCCGCGACAGGGGTGTCGGGCGCGGGCGTCTCCTCGACGATCTCGGCATCGATGATGTCGGATGCGGGTGTCGTATCCGCGGTGTTCGCCGCCTCGACCGTGTCCGCGTCGGCGGCCCTGGTCGTGCGCGTCGCCCGCGGTTTCGCCGGCGACTTGCCCTTGGAAGTGGATGCGCCGGAAGTCGATTTCGCCACGCTACAGAACCTTTCGAATCTCGTGCCGCGCGCTGCGGCCCTACCAAGTTTAATGTGGCCCCCTGACCCTCTCAAGCAAGTAGCCGCCGGATCCTGTCAACCAGCGTTGTCAGCATGCCCTCAAGGTCAGGCGAGGAACTGGTATCCAACGTCGCCCAACCCGGTTCGGTTGCGGCCCTTGCCACAGCCGGGCTCAACGCGACGCCGTGAACCGGCGCCGAACCGGTCCAGACCTCGGCAAGATGCATCGCGGCGCGGGGGGAAAACAGGGGAATGACAACCGGTTGGTTCCCCGTTGCCACCGCCTGTACGGCGGTCGGCAAGGGCAGGGAAACCTGTTCGTAAACCACGTGTTCCCGTGCCTCGATGCCGCGATCCGAAAGGGTTTTCGCGATGTTGCCACGGGCGTGTTGTCCGCGGAGATGCAGGACCGGCGCCTGTGGCGGCGCCTTTTCCAGCCGCTCCAGCAGGTCCTCGGCGTCGCGTGCGGTTGTCTGCACGTCGAAACCGGCATCGCGCGCGGCCTCTGCCGTGCGGGCGCCGACCACGTGGCAGGGCAGGCGTCTGCCCAAAAAACAGGCAACAGCGGCAGCGACACCATGCCGCGACGTGAAAACCAGCGATCCGGCGTCGTCGGTGTCGATCGCGTCGGACAGGTACCGGATGTCCAGAAGCGGCGCGTCGACGATGTCGACCCGCGTGCGGATGTCCGCCGGAAGCGCCTCTGTCAGGCGCGCATTGTCGGCGCCCTGACGGGTCAGCAGCAGAACGGGGCGGTGGATTGACGGGATTGTTTGCACAGCGTCCCAGTGGTAGCCCCGCGCGAACCCTTCTGCAACGGCTCTCCCGCGTCACCATGCCCGCCCTCACGCTCCTCGGCATCGAAAGCAGCTGCGACGATACTGCCGCCGCCATCGTGACCGGCGTGCCGGGTGACGCGCAGGTGCGCGCCTCGGTGGTGGAGGGGCAGAACGCGCTGCATGCCCGGTTCGGCGGCGTCGTGCCGGAAATCGCCGCGCGGGCCCATGCCGAACGGCTGGACAGCGTGGTGGCCGACGCGATGCGCGGCGCGCAGGTCGGCTGGACCGATATCGACGCCATCGCCGTCACCGCCGGGCCGGGTCTGATCGGCGGCGTCCTGTCGGGTGTGATGTGCGCCAAGGGCATCGCGGCGGCGACCGGCCTTCCGCTGATCGGCGTCAATCACCTCGCCGGTCACGCCCTGACGCCGCGCCTGACCGACGGCATCGCCTATCCCTACCTGATGCTGCTGGTGTCGGGCGGCCATTGCCAGTTCCTTGTCGTCGAAGGGGCAGACACGTTCCGCCGACTGGGCGGCACCATCGACGACGCGCCGGGCGAGGCATTCGACAAGATCGCCCGCCTTCTGGGTCTGCCGCAGCCGGGGGGGCCGGCGGTCGAACAATGTGCGCACGCAGGGGATCCGAAACGCTTCGCCCTGCCGCGCCCGCTTCTGGATCGCGCCGGGTGCGATCTCAGCTTCTCGGGCCTCAAGACGGCGGTCCTGCGCGCGCGGGACAAGCTTGTGGCGGCACAGGGTGGCCTTTACCACGCCGACCGCGCCGACCTGTGCGCCGGGTTCCAGGCGGCGGTCACCGATGTGCTTGCGGCCAAAACCCGCCGCGCGCTCGATCACTACCTCGAACTGGCACCAGAAAAGCCGACCCTTGCCGTGGCCGGTGGCGTGGCCGCCAACACGGCCTTGCGGACGGCGCTGGAAGAGGTTGCGGCCGACACGGGTGCGGTGCTTGTCGCGCCGCCCCTCGCCCTTTGCACCGACAATGCGGCGATGATCGCCTATGCGGGACTGGAACGCATGGCGCTGGGCGCGCGGGATGACCTTTCTCTCTCCGCCCGCCCGCGCTGGCCGCTCGACCGGCAGGCCGCGCCGTTGATCGGTGGTGGAAAGAAGGGGGCCAAGGCCTGACGGGTTGACAGCATCGCCCGCGCCGGGAGTTACTGGCGACGGGAACGAACCGGGGGGACCTCATGCTGATTGCACTGACCGCGCGCGACAAGGTCGGCGGGCTGGACCTGCGGCTTGCGACACGTGACGCGCATGTCGCCTACCTGAAGGGCGCGGGCGACACGGTTGCGATGGCCGGGCCGCTTCTGAACGCCGAAGGTACCATGTGCGGCAGCCTCATCATCCTCGACGTGCCGGACCTTGCCGCGGCAGAGGCCTTTGCCGCCGATGACCCCTATGCCAAGGCCGGGCTGTTCGACAGCGTCACGCTGGATCCGTGGAACAAGGTGATCGGCTGATGGCCTTCTGGCTCTTCAAATCCGAACCTTCGACATGGTCATGGGAGGACCAGGTTGCGAAGGGCGCGGAGGGCGAGGAGTGGGACGGCGTGCGCAACTACCAGGCCCGCAATTTCATGCGCGAGATGCGGCTGGGCGACCGCGGCTTTTTCTACCATTCGCAGAAGGAGAAGGCAGTGGTCGGCATTGTCGAGGTCTGCGCCGAGGCGCATCCCGACAGCACGACGGACGATCCCCGCTGGGAGTGCGTCGATATCCGCGCCATCGCTCCCCTCGAACACCCCGTCACTTTGGACCGGATCAAGGAAGAGCCCGGTCTGGAAGAGATGGTCCTCGTCAAGAATTCCCGGCTGTCGGTGCAACCCGTGACCGACGCCGAATACCGCCAGATCTGCAAGATGGGCGGGATCGACCCGGCATCAGCCGGGGACTAAAGACCGACTGGAGGGACACATCATGGGTATTCTGGCAGTGATCGTCGCCGGCGTGGCGGCATTCGCGTTTGGGGCGGTGTGGTACATGGCCATGGCCTCGCAATGGATGGCCGCGTCCGGCGTGCCCGTCAAAGACGGCAAGCCCGCGAATTCATCCAACCCGGTGCCTTACATCACCGGGCTGATCGCCTGCATCCTCGTTGCGGGCATGATGCGCCACATGTTCGTACTGGGCGGGATCGACACGGTGGCGAAGGGGCTGGTGAGCGGGCTGGGGCTTGGCCTGTTCATCGTGCTTCCGTGGTTCGCGACTTGTTATGCCTTCGCCGCGCGCCCGGCCAAGCTAACGATGATCGACGGTGTGTACGTCACCGGCGGCTGCACCGTGATCGGGATCGTGCTGACGCTCTTCTGATTGCCCTGCGCAAAAGAAAAGGCCCCGGCGCGATCACGCGTCGGGACCCTGCTTCCGCGACCCCCCGCATCCCACTGCGTCCTGCCACCCGCAGACTGATAGGATCGCAATCCTACCGGTTCGTTAACGCGGCGCGCGGTGGGTGGGGGTGGGCGGCAATCCGCCCTCAGCGGTAGACCGACTCCTTGTTGAAGCGCTTGGTCAGCATGTAATAGATCACGGCGCGGTACTTATTTCGCTCGGACTTGCCGTAGGTCTCGATTGCGGCGTTGATGCCTTCCATCAGGGCGGGGCTGTCGGACAGGCCCAGCTTCTTCATCAGGAAATTCGTCTTCACGGTTTCAAGCTCGGACGGTTGCGATCCCGCAACGGTCGATGCGTCGTCGTTGTAGATCGACGGGCCACAGCCAATCGTCACCTTCGTCAGCAGGGCCATGTCCGGCTCCATGCCGCACTTGTTCCGCAGGTCGTCCGCGTATTTCGCGATCAGATCGTCACGCTTTCCCATGTCTCGCTCCCAGTCCCGGTTTTGTTTTGTTCGAGTTCGTTCGTTCGAGGCAGATGCCTTGCGCGCAAAGTGGCAAAGTTGAGACTCTGAAACAATGGGAAATACTTCCGGCATATTCCCCGCGTGACGTTGCGGCGGGTTCGGGTCAGAGAACCACCTCGATCAGGCAAGGTCCCGCCACGTCGTCCGCATGGGCCAGCGCCGCGTTCAGTTCGGCCAAGCTGTCGGCGCGCACGGCATCCAATCCGTGGCCCCTCGCCAGCGCCATCCAGTCCAGTTCGGGGCCCGTCAGGTCGAACATGGCACGTGCGTTGCGGCCAACCTGCGCGACGCCCAGCGCCTCCAGTTCATGGTGCAGGATGCGGTAGGCACCGTTGTTGAAGACCACCACCGTCACGTCGAGGTTTTCGCGCGCCATCGTCCAGAGCGACTGGATCGTGTACATCGCCGATCCGTCACCTGTCAGCGCCAGCACCTTTCGGTCGGGGCAGGCAATGGCGCTGCCGACGGCCGTCGGCAGGCAGCAGCCAATCGCGCCGCCCACCGTGGTCAGGAAGTCGTGCGGACGCGCGGTGCGGCTTTGCGGGCCGAAGGTCAGGCCCGATGTCACCGCCTCGTTCACGACGATGGTCTCCTCGGGCATCCAGCGGATGATCGTGGCGCAGGCCGTCTCGGCGGTCAGGTCCGCGTCCGGCGCGACTTCCGGCAGGTCGAAGGCGCGGCGATCCGGTTCCGACCCCGCCGCGCCCACCCGCTTTTCAAGCGCTGCAAGGGTGCCCGTCACGTTGCCGTCGCGCCCGCACAGGTCGATCACCGCGCAGGTGTCGGGCGTCGGCACCGAAGGCTGGCCGGGATAGGCAAAGAAGTTCACCGGCGGCGGCGTCCCGATACAGACGAGCGTGTGCAGGTCGGCCAGCACCTCCGCCGCCAACTCGCCGCGATAGGGCAACTGGTCCAGCACGACCTGGCCCGCGCCGCGCCGCACCCGCGCGGTGAACAAGGGCGCGATCAGGCGGCACCCGGTCGCCTTGGCGATCCGCCCCGCAGCCTCAAGCTCGGGTCCGTAGGTTGCGATCCCGCCAAGGAACAGCGCCGCTCCGGGCCGGCCAAGCGCGTCCGCGACCGTTTCCAGCTCCGCCTCCGATGGCAGGTCGCCGTCTTCCGTGGCGGAGGCGATGGCCGGTGCCGATCCCTCGCCCCACGCGGTGTCGGCGGGCAGGATCAGCGTGGCGATCCGCCCGTTGCCCGCCCGCGCGGCCGCGATGCCCGCCGCCCCGTCACCCGCGACATCCGCCGCCGTGGCGCTGGTGCGGGTCCAGTCGCTGATCGCGTGGCTGATCCCGGCGGTATCGCCCCGCAGCGGGCTGTCATAGGCCAGGTGATAGGTCGCGTGTTCGCCCATCACGTTCAGGATGCCCGACCCGGCCTTGCGCGCGTTGTGCAGGTTGGCAAAGGCATTCCCGAAACCGGGGGCGAGGTGCAGCATGGTGGCCGCGACCTTGCCGCTCATCCGGAAATACCCGTCCGCCGCGCCGGACGTCCCGCCCTCGAACAGGCACAGGACGCAGCGCATGTCCGGGTGCTGGTCCAGCGCCGCGACGAAGTGCATCTCGGACGTGCCGGGGTTGGCGAAACAGACCGTGACGTCGTTTTCCAGAAAGGTTTCGACAAGGCTCTCGGCGCCGTTCATCCCGATCTCCCATGCAATGCACAAATCGTGACACGACCACGCGCCCGAGCCAAGCGCCGAAGGGTGCGCCGCCGCACATCCCGCACGCACTAATGCGACGGGCCTGTCTGGCTATCGCAGAGGGCGGCTGCCTTGCATGCCGCCCCGGTCAGATCACTGCGCGCTGTTGAGGTTTCCGACGCGGTTGGGGATGTAAAGCAGGCCACGCCGGTGAATCCGCCGCATCTGGATCGCCGCCGTGCGCGGCTGTGCCCGCGCCGACATCATGCCCATCTGGAAGCGAAAACGCGCCGGTTCCGCAAGGGGCGTCGTGCAGCCGTCAGCGCGTCTGCAGGGCGGCGCAAAGGTCGTGCGAACCTTGTCCATGGCCCAGACGGGTTTGCGGTTGCAGAACACTTCCAGGAAACCCTGGTCGTCGTCGCGAATGCGGACCCGCATTTCCACCCGCACCCATTGCGACAGGTCCGACGGCGTGAAACACCGCCGCCCCATCACCGTGATGCCGTTGGTCGCGTCAAGCTGCACGCGCGCCAGCAATTCCTCGGGCGCGCTGATCCGGACGAAACGCGCCACGTCCACCGGGACGCGCGGCAATTCGCTGGCCTTCGCGCGGATGTCGAACCCGAACAACCACGTATGGCCCAGCCGCCACCGCTGCCCGGTCTCCAGCGCCGTGTTGCGCTGGCCGGGGCGAAGCTGGAACGAGGTGATCACCTCGCGCGGGGTGTCGGTAAAGGTCGGCGTTTGTTGAGAGAAAGAGGCCTCGGCATCCGGCTCCAGAACCCAGCGAACGTCTTCGAATTCCACGTCTATGGGAAAGATCGGACCCTCGCTTGCACAGGCGCCAAGGAAAAGGGTCAGAAGGAGGAGGGCAAGGCTGCGTTTCATAATGTCTTCCAGGTCAAAGGCCGGACTGGCCGCGATCAAGGGTAACAAAAAAATGAAAGCGAGAGGGACGGGAATTTGTGTCAGCCCGGCGCCGCGTCCCGTTCCGGCGGGACAGCGCCCATCGGGGGCGGTGGGGCGCGACTTCCGCGCGCCCCGGTCGCATCAGTAGCGATAGTGTTCGGGCTTGAACGGGCCTTCGGGTTTCACGCCGATATAGGCGGCCTGATCCTTGTCCAACTCGGTCAGCTTCACACCGATACGCTTCAGGTGCAGCCGCGCGACCTTCTCGTCGAGGTGCTTGGGCAGGATATAGACCTTGTTCTCGTAGGCGTCGGTGTTCGTCCACAGCTCGATCTGCGCCAGCACCTGGTTGGTGAAGGAGGCCGACATCACGAAGGACGGGTGGCCCGTCGCGTTGCCGAGGTTCAGCAGGCGACCTTCGGACAAGAGGATGATGCGGTTGCCCGAGGGCATCTCGATCATGTCCACCTGTTCCTTGATGTTCGTCCACTTGTGGTTCTTCAGGCTGGCGACCTGGATCTCGTTGTCGAAGTGGCCGATGTTGCCGACGATCGCCATGTCCTTCATCTCGCGCATGTGCTCGATGCGGATCACGTCCTTGTTGCCGGTCGTGGTGATGAAGATGTCCGCGTCGAGGTTCTCTTCCAGCAGGACAACCTCGAACCCGTCCATCGCGGCTTGCAGCGCGCAGATCGGGTCGACCTCGGTCACCTTCACGCGGGCACCGGCACCGGCCAGCGATGCCGCCGATCCCTTGCCCACGTCTCCGTAACCGCAGACGACGGCGACCTTGCCCGCCATCATCGTGTCGGTCGCGCGGCGGATGCCGTCGACGAGGCTTTCCTTGCAGCCGTACTTGTTGTCGAACTTCGACTTGGTCACGCTGTCGTTCACGTTGATCGCGGGGAAAGGCAATTGGCCGTCGCGCACCAGTTGGTAGAGGCGGTTGACGCCCGTGGTCGTTTCCTCGGACACGCCCTTGATCTGGTCACGCACCTTGGTGAACCAGCCGGGGCTTTCGGCCATCCGCTTGGCGATCTGCTTCTTGATGACCTCTTCCTCTTCCGAGGTCGGGACCGGGATGATGTCTTCGCCCGCTTCGGCGCGTGCGCCCAGCAGCACGTACAGCGTCGCGTCGCCACCGTCGTCGAGGATCATGTTCGGGCCGTCGTCGAAAAGGAAGGACTTGTCGAGGTAATCCCAGTGCTCTTCCAGCGTCTGCCCCTTGATCGCAAAGACCGGAACACCCGCCTCGGCAATCGCCGCTGCCGCGTGGTCCTGGGTGGAGAAGATGTTGCACGACGCCCAGCGCACATCGGCGCCGAGGGCAGTCAGCGTTTCGATCAGGACGGCGGTCTGGATCGTCATGTGCAGCGATCCGACGATGCGCGCGCCCGTCAGCGGCTTGCTGTCACCGAATTCCTCGCGGCAGGCCATCAGGCCCGGCATTTCCGTTTCGGCGATGTCCAGTTCCTTGCGGCCGAACCCGGCCAGCGCGATGTCCTTGACGATATAATCCTTGGCCATTAGCCCGCTCCGCTCTCATGTTTGGCGAAGCGGCTAGCAGGTATTGCACCCGCGCACAATGCAGGGCACGGTCGCGGCGAGGCACCGACGAAAAGGCAGGCACCGTCATGGCCGGATCACCCCCCGATTTCGACCACTTCATCACCGCGAACGAACACGGGTTCTATTGCGTGCCCGAAAGCTTTCGCGGGCGCGAGGTGCCACGGCTCCTGCGCCGGGGCGAGGTGTATGAACCGGCCACCCTGCGCTTTCTGTCCCGGCATGTGGGCAGCGGTGATATCGTCACCGGGGGCGCCTTTGTCGGTGACTTCTTTCCCGCGCTGGCACGGGCCATGGCTCCCGGCGCACGTATCCGCAGCTTCGAACCCGCGCCGGACACCTTTGCCGCGGCCCTGCACACCATCGCGCTGAACGGTCTGGACAACGTGGAGCTGTCGCAAGTCGCGGTGGGAGCGGAAGACGCGGTTCTGCCCTTGCAGGTCGCGCGGCCCGGTGCGTCGGAACCGCTGGCCGCCGGGGCGAGGATCGTTGCGGAGGCGGGAAAGGGGCAGACCATCGACGTTCCGGTGGTCACCATCGACTCGCTCGTGCCTGCCGACCGGACGGTCTCACTCCTGCATCTCGACGTGGAGGGGCACGAAATCCCGGCACTTCAGGGCGCGGTGGAACTGATCGCACGGGACGCGCCGATTCTCGTTCTGGAAACCGGCAAGCGGAAGCGGCGGATCGAATACCTCGATTTCCTGGGCGAGGCGGTGCCGCAGCACCGCTATATCCACACCTCGCAGATCGAGGAGAACGGGATCTTCATCCCGACGGCGGCGGTCTGACCTAGCTTTGCACGCTGGTATCGAGGTCGATACCAACCCAGTCGGTGCCGTGGGCGATGATGCAGGCGGTCCCGTCCGGGCGTGTCATCAGCATCGTCCAGCTGCCGGTTTCGGGCGATTGCCACAACTCGATCATCGCGTCTTTCGACCGCAGGCCCGCACCGGTGATCTGTTCGCCGTACCGGGTTTCAAGCTCGCTGGTCAGGCTGTCCCGCAGCTTGCAGCCCCCGGTCTGTGCCTCGACGGCAAGGGGTGCGACGGCCAGGGTCAAGGCGATGGCGGCGGCGGTGCGGGTCGGTCGTGTCATGGTCGGCTCCTGTGGCGGATGGCGCTGTCTCTCTTCTTGGCGCGGTTATCGCCTTAACGCCGCGATGCGCGGATCGGTTCAATCACGCCCGCGTGGCCAAGCCCGCTTGACACCCCGCCCGCATCCTTCGACACCCAAGGCAGGCGCGGCGAACAGGGGGCGACAGGAACGATGGCAGCGGCAAAGGCACCCCGTGCATGGCAGCGCATGTTGTCCGGTCGGCGGCTCGACCTGCTGGACCCGACGCCGATGGATATCGAGATCGAGGACATCGCCCACGGCCTCGCCTTCGTCGCGCGCTGGAATGGCCAGACCGAGGGCGAGTTCGCCTATTCCGTGGCCGAACACTCGCTGCTGGTCGAAGAGATATTCGCCCGCCTCTCGCCCGACTGCCCGGCCCGCTGGCGGCTGGCGGCGCTGCTGCACGACGCGCCGGAATACGTGATCGGCGACATGATCTCTCCGGTGAAGGCGGCGGTGGGGCCGGGATATGAAGGGCTCGACGCGCGCCTCACGGCGGCGATCCACCTGCGGTTCGGTTTGCCCGCCGCCATCCCCGCCACCGTCAAGAAGCAGATCAAGAAGGCCGACCGCATCAGCGCGTGGCTGGAAGCGACCCGCATCGCGGGCTTCACCGTGCGCGAGGCCGACCGGCTGTTCGGCGCACCCGACATGCAGATCGTGCGCGGACTGGACATCGTGCTGCGCCCGCCCGCCGATGTGCGCGCGCGTTTCCTGGCCCGTGTCGACGCCGTGCTGGCCGCGCTGGAATAGCGCCGCACCCGACACTTTTGCAAAACCGGATCGGGGCAACCTGCACGGGTGTCGGGCACGCGCCAAACTAATGTCGCAAATCCGGATACGGATCATCTCCATTTCGGAAACGAAAAATCCAACCGATTGATATCGTGAGATTATTTTTGCAAATACGGGTTTGATCCTGTGCATCCCGGATTTCCTAGAATGGCCGCACTCGGCGGTAAATCATGTCGCCGGGTGGAACGACCCGGCACAAGGATTGCGTAAGTGTGGAGCTAAGCGCAGCAGCCGGGTCGCCAAGGCAGTGTCACCTTAAAAAGGGGTCCTCAAGGATGACCAAAGCAAAGAAGAACGGTGTGTTTGTTGGAATGCAGGCAGGGCGCGTACAGCGGACGTTTGCCGGGTTCGTGGTGGATGCGATCGAGGCCGCGGTGCGCAGCGAGCGGTCGCGCGGCAACGGTCGGGTGCAGATCGACCGCTGGACGCGCACCTCGTCGGGGACGGAGATCCTGACCAAGGCGGGGCTTCACCCGTGCGAGACCACGCGCACCAGGATGCGCGAACTGGTGCTGCGCTACGCCCGGTCCGAAGAGCAATTGACCCGGCGCGCCCTCCTCAGCGGGCTGTCGGTCGCGGCCTGATCCAAGCGGGTCATGCAGGTCTGGCGCGTCTCCGGCAACGGGGGCGCGCCATGCGTTTGACAGCGCGACAGGATCGGGGTCTGTCTTTCCGGGCACGGGATTGGAGCGCAGCATGTTGACCACAAGGGCCATGACGGCAGCGGATGTTCCCGCCTGCGTCGCCATCCTGAACCACATCATCGCGCTGGGCGGGTCCACCGCCTATGACCATCCCTATTCCGAGGACTTTTTCGCCTCGGAGTATCTGGACGAGGCCCCGGTGGCGAACGTCGCGGTGGCGGATGGCCGGATCGTCGGCTTCCAGGCCGCGTTCGATTACGGCGAGGGGCTTTATTCCATCGGCAGCTTCACCGACCGCGAAAACCCCGTCAAAGGCGCGGGGCGCGCCCTGTTCAACAAGACGCTGGCCGATTGCCGGGTGCGCGGCGGCGTCGCGATCCTTGCGCGGATCACCTCGGACAACGCGGGCGGGCTGGCTTTCTATTCGCGGATCGGGTTCGTCGACGACCACGTCGTGCCCGATGACCACACGCGGCCTGACGGCACGCGCGTCGACCGGATCGTCAAACGGTACGCGCTGTGATGCGGGGCTGAAGGGAGGAAGGCGCGCAGGGAGGAGGCGCGCCCCCCTCACCACCATCTTGAGGTGCATCGCCGGAAGTTTCAGGGCCTGTCCTGGCCTGCCTTGATCTTGTCGTCATCGGCGACGGATCATCAAGATGTTGCATAAGTCGCATAATGTGGGCCGAATGTCGAGGATTTAGACATCATCCTGCGGATTTCCGGTTTTTTTGCCCGCAAACCCGGCATCGAGGTAGGCTCGCACCGCGTCCTTCACGCGGCGAAACCGGTCTCCGCCCAGCTTGGTGCCGCCGAACCAGCGGGTGACGATGACAAGGTGATCCGTCACGCCTTCCTGTTCCAGCACCCGCAGGATCACAAGCCCCGCGCCTGCTTCTCCATCATCACCCTTGATCGGCCCTCCCTCGCTCAGAACCGCGCCCCACGTGTTGTGGGTCGCCTTGGCGAAGACCTTGGTTTTCTTCAGATGTTTCAGGGCGGCGTCGATGTCGGCACGGGATCGCACCGGCAGGCCCGACACCGCGTATTTCGATCCGCGGTCGGTGAAGACCGGGTTGATCTGGTGCATCAGCTGGACGTCTGTTCGGCCACGGTCCGCCGCACGATCTCGCGCCGGGCTGCGTTGGGCGGATGGGTGCCAAGGAACCGGTCGCCGGGATCGGGGATGCGGAAGAAATACGCCGCGCCCTTGATCGGGTCATACCCGGCCGCCAGCGTGATGATCGTGCCCAGCCGGTCGGCTTCCAGCTCGAATTCCTTTGAATACCTTCGCGCGCCCACGACGGCACCGATGTCGCGCGCGGTCTTGATCGCCTCTTCCGACCCGCCGGACAGCGCCGTCAGCCCGCCCAGCACCACCGCGCCCGCATTGGCGTTGCGCTGGGCGCGGGCGATGTGGCCACGAATGTGATGGGCGGTCTCGTGCCCCATGATGAAGGCCAGTTCATCGGCGTTCCGTGCATCGGCGATCAGGGCAAGGTTGAAGGCGATGACCGGGCGGCCCGACCGGTCGAGCGTCTGGAACGCGTTCGGCGGCTGGCCGGGGCGGTCATCGACCACGATCAGGAAATCGCAGTTCACCCCCTTCGTGCGGGCGCGGCATTCCTTCTCGGCGACCGGCTCGACCGTCTCCACCACGCTCACGAACTGGCGGGCGGCGCGCACGGCCACGGCGCGCGTGCCTTCATCGACGGTTTTCGGCTTGGGGTCCGCTGGCTCCACCGGCACCACCTCGCATCCGGCTAGAACGGCGAGCGTGGCAAGGACGGCGATCAGACGGGACATGCGGCACCTGTGGTTGGACACCCGAAAACCTAGGATGATGGCCTGCAAAGGGCCAGTCACAAATTGGCAGGCGCGCGGGGATTTGCCCGGTTGCGCATCCGTGTGCCGCAGGTAGGGTGGAGCCATGTTTACCATCGAACACGATTTCGACGCGACCGTGATCACCCTGGTGGACGAGGGCGAGGCACCGCTTCAGGAAGACGTCATCGTCAACACCTTCGCCGAATGCGTGACGGTCGAACAATACGACCCGCGTACCGACACGGTGACCAAGATCACCCTGTCGATCAACCAGATGCACGACCTCGCCGCAGCCATCAACCTGCCCGAAGGCATCTATGCCCGGAAAGAGGCACCCGAGTGACCACCGCTTTCTACTGGGATGAACGCTGTTTCTGGCATGCCGGCGCGCATTACGCGGGCACGATGCCGGTCGGCGGCTTCGTTCAGCCCCTGCCGGACGGCCTTCCCGACGGGCCGGAAACCAAGCGCCGCTTTCTCAACCTCCTGCATGTCAGCGGTCTGGCCAGGGAACTGTCCCTGCGCGGCGCCGATCCGGCGACGGATGCCGACCTCGCCCGCGTCCATGCCGCCGACTACCTCGCCCGGTTCCGCGCGGTGTCGGATGCCGGCGGGGGAGAGATCGGGTTGCGTACGCCGTTCGGCCCCGGCGGGTTCGAAATCGCGGTGCAATCGGCGGGCCTTGCCAAGGCGGCGATCATGGACGTGGCGCGCGGTGACGTCGCCAACGCCTATGCCCTGTCGCGCCCTCCCGGTCACCATTGCACCGCCGACTGGGCGAACGGGTTCTGCCTTCTGAACAACATCGCCATCGGGGTAGAGGCCGCACGGGGCAAGGGCCTGGCAAACCGGGTGGCGATCCTCGACTGGGACGTGCATCACGGCAACGGGACCGAGGCGATCTTCTACGACCGCGCCGACACGCTCACCATCTCGGTGCATCAAGAGCGCAACTATCCCGTCGATACCGGCGAGGCGGCGGATCAGGGTGGGCCATCAGCCCCGCGTTCGAACGTCAACATTCCGCTCCCGCAAGGCTCGGGCCACGCCACCTACCTTGATGCCTTCGACCGGATCGTCGCGCCTCGGCTGCGGGACTTCGCTCCCGACCTGATTGTCGTGGCCTGCGGTTTCGACGCGGCGGCGGGCGATCCTCTCAGCCACACGCTGGCCACTGCCGACACGTTCCGCCAGATGACCCGCCGCACCATGGCGCTGGCGGACGCGCTGTGCGGCGGCAAGCTCGTGCTGGTGCACGAGGGCGGTTATTCCGAGGTCTACGTGCCCTTCTGCGGCCATGCCGTGATGGAAGAGCTGTCCGGCAGCGCCATCCACGTGCCCGACCCGCTGGCCGCGACCTATGCCGCGCGGCAGCCCGGCGCACGGTTCGATGCCTTCGCGCGGGACTGGGTCGATGACCTCGTCGCCACGCTCGTTCCCTGACACGGGGTTGAAACGGCCCGCCAAAACACTGACATCGGCGCAAACGGAGACGCCCACATGCCCGATCGCAACGATGCCGCCCTCGATTTCCTGCTGACGCGCCGGTCGCGCCCGGCCAAGACGTTGACGGGGCCGGTGCCCGACGACGACACGCTGCGCACGATCCTGACGGCGGCGGCGCGCACGCCTGATCACGGCAAACTGGAGCCATGGCGGTTCATTGTCCTGCGCTCTGCCGCGCTGTCGCGGCTGGGTGACCTGGTGGCGCGGCGCGGGGCCGAACTGGGGCTCGATCTCGAACAGATCGCCAAGGCGCGGCTGGCCTATGACCAGACCGACCTCGCCGTCGTGGTGGTCGAGGTGCAAAAGCCCTCGCCCAAGATCCCCGCCATCGAACAGACCTATTCGGCGGGTGCCGTCTGCCTTGCCCTTCTCAACGCCGCGCTTGCGGCGGGGTGGGGGGCGAACTGGCTGTCGGGCTGGCCCAGCCACGACGCCGCCTTCGTGCGCGAGGCGCTGCACCTTGAAGAGGGCGAGCGCGTGGCCGGGATCGTGCACCTGGGGACCGAGAAGGCAACACCCCCAGAACGCCCGCGCCCCGATATCGACGCGCTCACCACGTGGATCGACGCATGATCCTCGGCGCGTTCTTCCGCGCGCTGGGGCAGGTCGGTGACCCGGCCTTCCGGCGCGTGTTGTTCATCGGCATCGGCCTGACCATCGCGTTGCTGATCGCCGCCTGCACCGGGTTCATCCAGATCATGGGCTGGCTGCTGGCCGACGGGACGGGGATCGAATGGATCGACAACGCGGCGTGGATCGGTGACCTCGCCACGTGGGGCACGGTGTTCCTGTTCCTCGGCCTGTCGGTGTTCCTGATGGTGCCGGTCGCCTCTGCGATCACGTCGATGTTCCTCGACGAAGTCGCCCGCGCGGTCGAGGCGAAACATTACCCCCACCTGCCACCGGCCCCGCGCGTGCCCTTCTGGGATTCGGTGCGGGATACGGTGAACTTCCTCGGCATCCTGATCGCCGCGAACGTGGTGGCGCTGGTCCTCTACGTCTTCCTGCCCTTCGCCGCGATCTTCATTTTCTGGGGGCTGAACGGGTTCCTTCTGGGGCGGGAGTACTTCACGCTGGCCGCGATGCGGCGGCTGGGGCGCGAAGGCGCGCGCGCCGCCCGGCGCGAGAACGCGGGAACGATCTGGCTCGCGGGCACGCTCATGGCGATCCCGCTGACCGTGCCGCTACTGAACCTCGTCATTCCGATCCTCGGCGCGGCGACGTTCACGCACATCTTCCACGCCGTGTCGGGGACGCGTCCTCAGCCCGAGTAGTCGCTGTTCCAGCGGTGGAAGAGGTCGATATCCTCCAGCGTGATCATGCCGGTCAGGATGATCGTCGCCACGATGACCCACAGGATCGCTGCGATCACCGTCGTGATCAGCGCCTTCTTGCGCAGGTTGTGGATCTGCGGCGCGCCCGCATGGGTGCCCGGCACCACTTCGCCGACATCGCCCTGCGTCTGCAACCGGATCGGGATCACGACGAGGAAGGTAAGAAACCAGAACACCGCGTACAGAACCAGCGCCGAGGTGATACCCATCAGACCTGCTCCAGTTCGACAAGGCAGCCGTTGAAATCCTTGGGATGCAGGAACAGGACCGGCTTGCCATGCGCGCCGATCTTGGGCTCGCCCGTGCCCAGCACCCGCGCGCCTTCGGCCTTCAGCCTGTCGCGCGCGGCAAGGATGTCGTCGACCTCGTAACAGATGTGGTGAATGCCGCCCGCCGGGTTCTTGTCGAGGAACCCCTGGATCGGGGACGCGTCGCCCAAGGGGTACAACAGCTCGATCTTGGTGTTGGGCAGTTCGATGAAGATGACGGTCACGCCGTGGTCGGGTTCGTCCTGCGGCGCGCCCACGTTCGCCCCCAGCGTGTTGCGATACTGCGCCGCCGCCGCGTCGAGGTCGGGCACCGCGATGGCCACGTGGTTCAACCGTCCGATCATGCTGTTTTCTCCGTCTGCGAGGTCGCGCAGGTTATGCGGCTGACAGGCGGCCTGCGCAAGTCATCCGGGTTTTAACCTTCCGTTAGCCGCCTTGCTGCATGGTTTTCCCACCAGATCGGAGGAGACGATGGACGAGCTTTTTCAGAGTGCCGTATTGCCCAAACCCACGGAAACGCGGCCCCTCTTGGGGTTGACCGTGCTTGCGGTCGAAGACAGCCGCTTTGCCTGCGAGGCGCTGAGGCTGCTTTGCCTGCGCTCAGGCGCGCGGATTCGTCGCGCCGATTGCCTGACCTCGGCCCGCCGGCATCTCAAGGTCTATCGCCCGTCGGTGCTGATCGTGGATGTCGGGCTGCCGGACGGATCGGGGATCGACCTGATCGCCGAAGCTGCGGCATCCTCGCCCCGGATCGCCGTGATCCTCGGGTCGAGCGGCGATGACACGCAGGCAAGCGCCGCCGTGCTTGCAGGGGCGGACGGGTTCCTTGCCAAGCCGGTCGTGTCGCTGGCCGAATTCCAGGAAACCGTGCTGTCGCACCTGCCCGACACGCGCCAGCCCAAGGGCCCGCGCCGCCTGCCGCACGACGTGGTGCAGCCCGACCAAATCGCGTTCCAGGACGACATGCTGCACTTGTCCTCGGTGCTGTCCGATCTCGGCAACCTGTCCTTGGTGGATTACGCCGCGCGTTTTGCGGCCGGTGTCGCGCTCACCGCCGATGACGAGGCGCTGCTCGACGCGGCCAAGGCCGTGTCGTCCGAGGTGGAACGCGCCCCGGCATCGGTTGCGACAAGCAGTGCGGTCCATGATTTCGCCGATCTTGTCGCCATGCGGATCGACCGGCAGATGGCGATCTAGGACCCGCGCCGCCCTAACGGGACAGGGTCGGGTCGCTGCCCGGCCGCACCAGCCGCGTCAGGTCGCTCAACCGTTCCTTCTGCCGCCCCTCGGCATCAAAGTTCGACGGGGCGAGCCACGCGGCATAGGCCTCTTTCAGCGCGGGCCACTCGCTGTCGATGATCGAGAACCACGCCGTGTCGCGGTTCCGCCCCTTGATCACCGCCGCCTGCCGGAACACGCCCTCGTAACTGAACCCCAGCCGCTGCGCCGCGCGCCGCGAGGCGGCGTTCAGCGCGTTGCACTTCCATTCGTACCGCCGGTACCCGGCCTCGAACGCCCAGGCCATCATCAGCACCATCGCCTCGGTCGCCTCGCGCGTGCCCTGAAGCGCGGGCGACAGGCAGATATGCCCCACCTCGATCGTTCCGGCCTGCGGCGTGATGCGCAGGTAGGACGCGACCCCGGCATAGGCCTGCGCCGTCTGGTCGTAGATCGCGTAAAAGCGCGGATCGTCGGCCTCTTCGGTTTCCCGCACCCAGCGGTGGTATTGCGAGGACGAACTGAACGGGCCGTAGGGCATGTAATCCCAGACATGCGGGTGCCCGTCATAACTGCGATAGAGGCGCGCGGCGTGGGCGTCGGCGCGCAACACTTCCAGCCGCACGCGGTTGCCGATCAGCGGCTGGTCACCGGGCCGTGGCGGCGGCGTGAAATCCGGCACCGGGGTCCCAAGATCGGGACCGCCTGCCGCAGTACCATCACGTGAAATCATTGCCTTGCTCGCCCAACCTGGTGGCAGACTACGCGGTCTGCCACCGGACGCAAGCGTCAGGCGATGAGGTTCGGGTCCGCTCCCATGTCGAGGCCGGGGAAGATCGACGTCTCGAGCGTCGAGCGATCCAGCCCGAACATGCCCCGCATGACCCACGCCGCATGGGCGCGCACGTCGCGCGTCGGCATCAGGTCGCGGCGGCCGTACAGGTCGGCCTCGCCAAGGCCGGGCCAGTCCGCGACCACCTGCTGCCGTCGCAACGCGCCGCCAGCCATCAGCATGGTGCCGCCGGTCCCGTGATCGGTCCCGTCGGTGCCGTTGAACCGCGCGGTGCGCCCGAATTCGGTCATCGCGATCACGGTGGTCTTCGACCAGTCGCCTTTCAGTGTGTCGCGCAGGGTGATCAGCGTGTCCGACAGCCGCGTCAGCGCGCGCGGCAGCATCCGGCTTTGCCCCAGATGCGTGTCCCACCCGTTGATCGAGAAGGCGGCGATGCGGCTGTCCTCGCGCAGCCGCTCGGCGGCGAATTGCGCGATCCGGGTGTGGGAGGCGTTGCCCCGCGCCTCGGCCATCGACCGGACGGCGCCGCCCATCGTCGGCTCGGTCGCATCCATGCCCGCGACCTCGGTACCGTCGCTGTCGGCCAGTTCGAACGCCTGCGCCAGCGCATCGCGGAACACCGGGTCGTCATGCATGACGAGGTCCGCCAGCAGCAAACCCTGCGGAGAAATCGTCACGTCCACCTCGGGCGACCAGTTCGAAACCGGCGCGGCCCCGCGCAGCAGGTAGGATTCGCCGTGCCCGATGGCATAGGCCGTCTCTGCCGTGATGCCGGGCACCGTCTGCAGCATCCGGTTCAGCCACCCGTCCCGCGCGGTGACGCCATCGGCATCGGGCGACCCGGCTTCAAGGATGTCCTGCCCGTCGAAATGGCTCCGCTTGCCGCGATAGGGGGTCGATACCGCGTGGGCAAACGACAACTCGCCCGCCTGCCACATCGGGTAAAGCGGCGCCAGCGCGGGGTTGAGGCCATAGAACCCGTCAAGGTCCATCAGCGCATCGTCGCCCGACAGGACAGGCGCGCCGCGCAGCGCCTCGTATCCCGGATCGCCGTAGGGCTGGACCACGCCAAGCCCGTCCATCCCGCCGCGCAGGATGATGACGACAAGGCGGTTGTCGAACGGCGCGGCGGCAAGGCTGACGGGTGTCATCAGCGGGCTTGCAGCCGCCGAACATCCCAGCGCAAGGCTGCGGGTCAGGAAGCGGCGGCGGGTGAAGTCGGTCATCGATCTGTCCCTTCTGCGGTCACAGTCGTTGGAATGCGGGCGAGCTGAGGATCAGCGCGACCCCTTCATGCACGCTTTCGGACGCGCGGGCGGCAAAGCGCACCGCGTCGGTCGCGCGCGGCCCAAGCGCGGTATCGACGAAGGCGCGCGGGTCCGGCAGGTCGCCCATCAGGATGCGCGGCACCGTCACCGCCCAGTTCAGGCGCGCGGCCAGCCCCTGCGGCGTGATCCACGCGTCGTCCTGTTCGGGGAACCCGTCGGGGCCGGCGGGCCGCTCCCAGACCTGCCCCATCTGCGCAAGCGGCGTCGCCAGCAGCGCCTGGCTCTGACGTTCGTTCAGCGGCTCGAACGCGGCGGCGGGCACCGCCAGCGCGCGCAGGGACGACGACACGAATTCGAAGGGCTGCTTCACGTTCGGGCGCTCGGTCTCCCACGCGGCGGGGTGTTCGATCAGCGCGGCGGTCACCTCGGCCAGGTTACCGCCCGTTTCGTTGAACCGGGCCTCGACATGGGCGACATGCGCTGGGTCTGGCGTGTCCGACACGAAATGCACCACCAGCTTGCGCGCGATATGCGCCGCCGTCGCGGGATGCGCGGCGATGTCGCGCAGCGCTTCCTCGACATGGCTGAAATGCTCGTCGGAACCGCCATAGGTCTTGCCCATCACCGTCTCGGTTCCCGGCTCCGCCAGCGGCTTGCGAAAGTTGAACCCGACCTCCGGCTGGAAGGACATCCCGGTGAACAGCTCGGCCAGTTGCCGCACGTCGTCCTGCGTGTAGGGCCCGTTCACGCCCAGCGTGTGCAATTCTAGCACCTCGCGCGCGAGGTTCTCGTTCAGCCCCGAAGGTCGCCCCTTGTTGCGCCGCACGATGCCCATCTGGCTGTTGGGCCCGATCGACCGGTCCTGGTCGAGATACATCAGCATCAGGGGCGCCGTGACCACGTCCACCAGCATGTCGGCGAAACTGCCCGCGACATGCGGTCGGATCGAGGTTTCGACGTAAGGCGTAGTACCCCAGCGCGCGATCCCGCCCTTGCCCTGCGCCGTGAAATGGTCGGCCCAGAAGGCGACAAGCCGCTCGCGTAGGCCCTGCCGCGTGTCCACCCGCCGCAGCATGTGGGTCTGCAACCACCGCATCTGGCGCTGGCGGATGTTCTTGCGGAACACGTTGGCGGCCTTGCGGCGGGCTTGGAAGCCATCGGTCCCGCGCGCCTTGCGCCGGGCGCGCACGAGGTCGCGGTATTCCAGGATCTCGGCCTGGAACGCGTCGAATTCCATCAGCGGATAGGCCGCCGCCATCTCGTCCGGCCCCACGATCTGCTCGAACAGGGAGGCTAGATCGGCAGGCGGGGCCACCACGGGTGAAAGCCCGCACCCGAACCGGATCGCCGCTGTGACTGGTTGGAAAGCCATGGCGCAAGCGCCCTTCGTGCTGCCTCGATCATTGCCAATATAAGCGCCCGCCGGGCCCTTGCACAGACACGGGGGCAAGGGTCGGCAAACCCGCGCCTGAGACGCCTCAGGAGGTGGTGAAATCCTGCGCAACGCGCCTGCGATAGACCTCGGTCATCTCTTCGGGGACCTCGCTGCCGTCGTACAGGAAGGTCAGGATGCCCAGCCTCAGCGACGCCCCGTGTCCCGCCAGCGTCTCGGCATCGGACCTGGTGACCTTCTGCGACCGCCGGAGCGCCCATCCGTGCAAAAGGCCGTACAGGCGCGCGACCTCGGCCTCGTGCGCGTCGCCACGGGCGAGGTCGTTCAACTCGTCCGGGTCGGATTCCAGGTCGAACAGCATGGGCCGGTGCCCGCCCTCGGCGTGCATCATCTTCCAGCGCCCGTCAAAGATCATGAACAGCCGTGCGTCGCGCAGGTGCTCCACCAGGTCCAGCGCGAAGGGACGGCCGGAATAGTCGTATTCACTGATGACATAGTCGCGCCACTCCTCGGGTGTCTCGCCCCGCAGCCACGGCATCAGCGACCGCCCTTCCAGGATGTGATCGGCCACGGTCCCGCCTGCCGCCTCGACAAAGGTGGGCGCCAGGTCGATCTGCTCGACCAGCGCATCGCAGGTCGTGCCGCGCGTCGCGTCCGCCTCGGGCCGGGGGTCGTAGATGATCATCGGCACCTTGGCCGAGCAATCGTGGAACAGGTCCTTCTCCCCCATCCAGTGATCGCCAAGGTAGTCGCCATGGTCCGAGGTCAGGACGATCATCGTGTCCTGCATCCGCCCCGTCGCCTCCAGATGGTCAAGCAACCGGCCCAGCTGGTCATCGCATTGCTTGATCAGGCCCATATAGGCCGGGATCACCTTTTCCCGTGCATCCTCCCGCCAGAACGCCCGGCCCACGGGGCCGTTCATGAAGGCGTTGTAGACGGGATGCGCGTTTTCCTTCTCCGCCTCTTGCCGGTTCGCCGCGGGCACGTGGTTGGGGCCGAACATGTCGTGATAGGGCGCGGGCACCACGTAGGGCCAGTGCGGCTTGATATAGCTGACATGCGCGCACCACGGGCCGTCGGTCTGATCGATGAACTCGATCGCCTCGCTGGTCAGCCACGGCGTCTCGCTGTCCTCCTCCCGGATGTTGGCGGGCTTGTCGACATTGACGTGCATCCAGCCCGACGCGACCTGCCCGTCCTCTTCGACCCCGGAATTGGCGAAGTCGTGCCACGGGTTCGGGCTCTCGTACCCCTTGTCGCGCAGGTAGGCGTTATAGGGGGAGCGCTTGTCGTCATAGAACCCGTTCTTGCCCTCGGCCCACAACCCGTCGTCGCGCACCCACACGTCGAACCCGCACTCCGCCTGCCGCGCGCCGATGACGCTGTCGGGCTCCAGCCCCAGCCGCGCCATGCCCTTGGCGTCGGCCTTCATGTGGGTCTTGCCGATCAGCCAGCACTCCATCCCCGCCTCGCGCAGGTGGTCGCCCATCGTCGGTTCGCCCACGCGCAGGGGCACGTTGTTCCACGCCGCCCCGTGGGAGGACACGTAGCGCCCGGTATAGGTGCTCATCCGGCTCGCGCCGCAGATCGGGGACTGGATGTAGGCATTGGTGAACCGCACGCCCATCTTTGCCACCCGGTCGAAATGTGGCGTCTGCAAATGCGGGTGCCCGGCGCAGGACAGGTAATCCCACCGCAACTGGTCATACATGATGAAAAGAATGTTCATCGACCCCTCCCTGATCGCGGCGACGCTATCGGGCAGGGCAGGCGGGCGCAATCATTTGCCGGGAACCGGGCGCGCGCGGCGCTCGTTGGTCGCGCAACACATCCCGAACGGAGCACGCCCCATGGCCGACATCTACACCGCCATCAAGAACGACCATGACACCCACCGCGACCTGATGGAGCGGATCGCCGAAACCTCCGGCGCCTCGGACGCGCGCAAGGAGGCATGGAAAGAGTTCTACGAAGACGTGAAAAGCCACGCCGCCGCCGAGGAAGAGACGTTCTATTCCAAGCTCATCTCGAAAACCTGGGGCCAGGACGCCGCCCGTCATTCCGTCCATGAACACCAGCAACTCGACGACCTGATGGAAGAGCTGAACGAGATGGACATGTCCTCCCCCGGCTGGCTGCAGAAGTTCCACACCCTGCATCACGAATACGACCACCACATGGAAGAGGAAGAGAACGAGGTCTTCACCCGCGCCCGCGAGGAGATCTCGGACGACGAAATCGCCGGCTACGGCGACCGCTTCGAGGCCCGCAAGAAGGAAGAGCGCGGCCTGATCGAAGAGAAGAAGGAAGACAGTCTGGAAGACTGAAGAAAGCGCCGGGGCACGTCCCCGGCGTCTTCGTTACTCCTGCGGGATGACCCTCAAACCCAGTTCCATCAGCTGGTCGCTGGTCGGATCGCTGGGTGCGTTCATCATCAGGTCTTCGGCCCTCTGGTTCATCGGGAACATGATGACCTCGCGGATGTTCACCGTGTCGGCCAAAAGCATCACGATGCGGTCGATGCCCGCCGCGCAGCCGCCGTGCGGGGGGGCGCCGTACTGGAACGCGTTAACCATGCCGCCGAACCGCTTTTCGACCTCGTCCTTGCCATATCCGGCGATCTCGAACGCCTTAAACATGATCTCGGGCCGGTGGTTCCGGATCGCACCCGACACCAGTTCGTACCCGTTGCAGGCCAAGTCGTACTGATAGCCCAGCACATCCAGCGGATCGCCTTCCAGCGCCTCCATCCCGCCCTGCGGCATGGAGAATGGGTTGTGCTCGAAATCGATCTTGCCGGTCTCGTCGTCCTTCTCGTAGATCGGGAAATCCACGATCCAGCAGAATGCGAACCGGTCCTTGTCGGTGAGGTTCAACTCCTCCCCGATCACGTCCCGCGCCCGGCCCGCGACCTTTTCAAAGGCCGACGGCTTGCCGCCAAGGAAGAACGCCGCATCGCCGACGCCCAGCCCCAGTTGCTGGCGGATCGCCTCGGTCCGTTCGGGGCCGATGTTCTTGGCCAGCGGGCCAGCCGCTTCCATGCCCTCACCCTGATCGCGCCAGAAGATGTACCCCATCCCCGGCAAGCCCTCTTTCTGGGCAAAGGCGTTCATGCGGTCGCAGAACTTGCGCGACCCGCCGCCCGGTGCCGGGATGGCGCGGATCTGGGTGCCGTCCTGTTCCAGCAACTTGGCGAAGATGGCGAAACCGGACCCGGCGAAATGCTCGGACACGACCTGCATCTTGATGGGGTTGCGCAGGTCGGGCTTGTCGGTGCCGTACCAAAGCGCGGCATCGCGATAGCTGATCTGCTCCCACGTGGTATCGACCTTGCGACCACCGCCGAATTCCTCGAACACGCCCTGGATCACCGGCTGGATCGTGTCGAACACGTCCTGCTGCTCGACAAACGACATCTCGAGGTCAAGCTGGTAGAAATCGGTGGGCGAGCGGTCGGCGCGCGGGTCCTCGTCGCGGAAACAGGGCGCGATCTGGAAATACTTGTCGAAGCCCGACACCATGATCAGCTGCTTGAACTGCTGCGGGGCCTGCGGCAGGGCATAGAACTTGCCCGGATGCAGGCGCGACGGCACGAGGAAGTCGCGCGCGCCCTCGGGCGACGAGGCCGTGATGATCGGTGTCTGGTATTCGCGGAACCCCTTGTCCCACATGCGTTTGCGCATGCTGGCCACCACGTCCGACCGAAGCGTCAGGTTGCGCTGCATCACCTCGCGCCGCAGGTCGAGGTAGCGATACCGCAGGCGCGTCTCTTCCGGGTACTCCTGGTCGCCGAACACCATCAGCGGCAGTTCCTCGGCGCGGCCCAGCACTTCCATGTCGCGGACGAAGACCTCGATCTCGCCCGTGGGGATCTTGGCGTTCACCAGTTCGGGGTCGCGCGCCTTCACGTTGCCGTCGATCCGGATGCACCATTCGCTGCGCACCTTTTCGACCTCGTTGAAGACGGGGCTGTCGGGATCGCACAGCACCTGCGTCATGCCGTAATGGTCGCGCAGGTCGATGAACAGCACGCCACCGTGGTCGCGCACGCGGTGGACCCAGCCCGAAAGCCGCACGGTATCGCCCACGTTGGACGCGTTGAGGTCGGCACAGGTGTGGCTGCGATAGGCATGCATGGCTAAATCCCGGGCATTTGTCTGATGCTGCGCGCCGGTACATAGGAGCGGCCCGCCCTTGTCAAGCAGTCCGCCGCGCGTCGGACACTCCATGGTTGTCAAACCTTTGACACCGGGCCGAAACCCGCCTTAAGGTCTGCGCCGGGATTAACAAGGGATGGTGCGATGTGGGAGAAAATACTCGATACTTTCCTGCGCCGCCTGGTCACGCGCGGGCAGCTGACCATCAAGTGGCCTGACGGTCGCAGTTCGACCTACGGGACCGAGGCCGAACCGGCGGCGGCCGTGACGCTGAAAGATGCCTCCATCGTCAGGGATCTGTGTCGCGACCCCGAACTGGCGGTCGGTGAAGGATATGTCGACGAGCGCCTCGTGATCGACGAGGGCACGCTGCGCGACCTGCTGATGATCGGCGTCGTCAACCAGCGCGAACAGGTCTACCCATTCCTCGCCGACATGGTCTACAAGGCGCGCTTTTCCATGCGGCGGATGGCGCAGGCCAACCGCGTGGGCAAGGCCAAGGCGAACGTCGCACATCACTATGATCTGAGCGACGACCTGTACGAGTTGTTCCTCGACTCCGACAAGCAATACAGCTGCGCCTACTGGTCCCGTCCCGGCATGACACTGGAAGAGGCGCAACTGGCCAAGAAGCGCCACATCGCCGACAAGCTGTTCATCGAACCGGGTCAGCACGTGCTGGACATTGGCTGTGGCTGGGGCGGCATGGCGCTGACGCTGGCGCAGGAATACGGCGCGCGGGTCACCGGCGTGACGCTCAGCGAACACCAGCACGCCATCGCCACCAAGCGCGCCGCCGACCTCGGGCTGAGCGACAAGGTGACCTTCCGCCTGCAGGATTACCGCCACCTCGACGAAACGTTCGACCGGATCGTGTCGGTCGGGATGCTCGAACACGTGGGCGCGCCGAATTACGGCGAGTATTTCGACGCGGTGCGCGACCTGATGGCGGATGACGGCATCGCGCTGATCCACACCATCGGCCACAAGGGCCCGCCCAACGTGACCAATTCGTGGATCGACAAGTATATATTCCCCGGCGCCTACGCGCCGTCAGCGGGCGAGTTGATGAAGTCGGTCGACAAGACCGGCCTGTTCCTCGCCGACATGGAAAGCCTGCGCCTGCATTATTCCTACACGCTTGACGCATGGCGGGACCGGTTCGAAGCCAATATCGACCGCGTCCGCGAGATTTACGACGACCGGTTTTGCCGGATGTGGCGCTTCTACCTTGAATCGATGAGCGTGTCGTTCATGTACGGCGTCCTGCTGGTCTACCAGTTGCAGTTGTCCAAGACGCTGGGCCGGGTGCCGATCACGCGCGACTACCTGTACGGGACGGAGCGTAACGACCAGTTCCGCCAACAGAGCGCGGGGTGATCGCAGCCCGCGTCAGGCCGCCCGCGACCGCTCGCGCAGCGCTTCCACCGGTGACCCGATCTTGAACGCACCATGCGGTGCAGGGCGGTGGGCCGCGTTGCGCCCGGCATAGACAAAGGTCGTGATTCCCGCATCCAGCGCCGATTGCGCGCTTTCGGGCGTGTCCTCGACCGCGATGGCCCGGTTGGCGGGGATGTCCATCTCTTTCAGGGCGTGCAGGTAAATGTCGGGGTGCGGCTTCCCGCGTGAGACCATGTCGCCGTTGGTCACGATGTCGAACACGTCCATCGACACCTCGTCCCGCAACGCGCCAGCGATCAGCGCGATCTGGCGGGTGCTGGTGCCGGTGACGAAGCCCAGCCGCATCTCGTTCAGGCGGGCCTCGGCCAGAAGGTCGGCGATGCCGGGCCGCAGGGTCAGGCCCTCGCGGTCCACCAGCCGCTCGAACGCGGCGACCTTGGCGGCATAGACGGCGTCGACATCCACGTCGGCGCCCCGTTCGCGCGCCACGTGGGCGATCCGCGCGCTGCCGCCGGGGACTTCCAGCAGCGACCGGTATTCATCATCCGACCAAGACCAGTCCAGCCCGTGCTCTTCGAACGCGATGTTGAAGGCGCGCCGCTGAAGGTCCGAGCACTCGGTCAGCACACCGATCGATCCGACGAGAAGGGCGGTTGATCGTGTCATGTGGGGGTCCTCCGGCTGGCGCATGCAGGGTAGCAACCAACGCGGGATCAAATGGTTCCGGTTTCGGCACCGGATTTCTTGCCCTCGGTCCCTTGCGCACCGGGGCGCGATCCCTATAACGCAGGACAATTTGCGCGCGCCGGGGGTCTGCCATGCCGAAACGTACCGATATCCAGTCGATCATGATCATCGGGGCCGGTCCCATCGTCATCGGACAGGCCTGCGAGTTCGACTATTCCGGTGCACAGGCCTGCAAGGCGCTGCGCGAGGAAGGGTACCGGGTGATCCTCGTGAACTCGAACCCCGCCACGATCATGACCGATCCAGGCCTGGCCGACGCCACCTATATCGAACCGATCACCCCCGACGTCGTCGCCAAGATCATTGAGAAAGAGCGCCCCGATGCGCTGTTGCCCACGATGGGCGGGCAGACGGGCCTGAACACCTCCCTCGCGCTGGAAGAGATGGGCGTGCTCGACAAGTTCGGGGTCGAGATGATCGGCGCCAAGCGCGACGCCATCGAAATGGCCGAAGACCGCAAACTGTTCCGCGAGGCGATGGACCGCCTTGGGATCGAAAACCCCAAGGCCACCATCGTCACCGCCCCCAAGACGTCCGATGGCAAGAAGGACCTCGCCGAAGGCGTGCGTATCGCCAACGAGGCGTTGGAAGAGATCGGCCTGCCCGCCATCATCCGCCCCGCCTTCACCCTTGGCGGCACTGGCGGCGGTGTGGCCTACAACCGCGCCGATTACGAGCATTTCTGCCGCTCGGGCATGGATGCCTCGCCCGTCGGCCAGATCCTGATCGACGAAAGCCTGCTCGGCTGGAAAGAGTATGAGATGGAGGTCGTTCGCGATAAGGCGGACAACGCGATCATCGTCTGCTCCATCGAAAACGTCGACCCGATGGGCGTGCACACGGGCGACTCGATCACCGTCGCTCCGGCGCTGACGCTGACCGACAAGGAATACCAGATCATGCGCAACGGCTCGATTGCCGTCCTGCGCGAGATCGGGGTCGAAACCGGCGGTTCGAACGTGCAATGGGCGATCAATCCGGTCGATGGCCGCATGGTCGTGATCGAGATGAACCCCCGCGTCTCCCGCTCCTCGGCGCTGGCGTCAAAGGCCACCGGTTTCCCGATTGCCAAGATCGCCGCGAAACTCGCCGTGGGCTTCACGCTGGACGAACTCGACAACGACATCACCGGCGTCACCCCCGCTTCGTTCGAGCCGACCATCGACTACGTCGTGACCAAGATCCCGCGCTTCGCCTTTGAAAAGTTCCCCGGATCGGAACCCTACCTCACCACCGCCATGAAATCGGTGGGGGAGGCGATGTCCATCGGCCGCACGATCCACGAATCGATGCAGAAGGCGCTCGCGTCCATGGAAACCGGTCTCACCGGGTTCGACGAGGTCGCCATCGACGGCCTGCCGCAAGACAGCGCAATCGAATACCGCGAAGGCCCCGAAGGCACCTTGCCGCTGGTGAAGTTCGGCACCGACGCCGCCGCGCAGCAGGCCATCGACAAGGCCGTGACCCGCGCGCTGGGCCAGCAGACACCCGACCGCCTGCGCGTGATCGCCGACGCCATGCGGTTCGGCTTCACCGATGACGAGATCATCGCCCAGACCAAGTTCGACCCGTGGTTCCTGCAACGCATCCGCGAGATCATGGTGGCCGAGGTCGAAACCCGCCGCGACGGCCTGCCGGTGACCGAAGAAGGCCTGCGCGCGCTCAAGATGCTGGGCTTCACCGATGCCCGCCTCGCCAAGCTGACCGGCCGGGACGAGGCCAACGTCCGCCGCGCCCGCATCAACCTTGGTGTCACCGCCGTCTTCAAGCGGATCGACACCTGCGCCGCCGAGTTCGAGGCGCAGACGCCCTACATGTATTCCACCTACGAAGAGCCCATGATGGGCGAGGTGGAATGCGAGGCCCGCCCGTCCGACCGCAAGAAGGTCGTCATCCTCGGTGGTGGCCCCAACCGGATCGGTCAGGGGATCGAGTTCGATTATTGCTGCTGCCACGCCTGCTTCGCGCTGACCGATGCGGGCTATGAAACCATCATGGTCAACTGCAATCCCGAGACGGTTTCGACCGATTATGACACCTCGGACCGCCTCTATTTCGAGCCGCTGACCTTCGAACACGTCATGGAAATCCTGCGGGTCGAACAATCGAACGGCACCCTGCACGGCGTGATCGTGCAGTTCGGCGGCCAGACGCCCCTAAAACTCGCCAACGCGCTCGAAGCCGAAGGCATCCCGATCCTCGGCACCACGCCCGACGCCATCGACCTTGCCGAGGACCGCGAACGCTTCCAGGCGCTGGTCAACCGGCTGGGCCTTTTGCAGCCCCGGAACGGTATTGCCCATACCGATGCCGAAGCGATCCACATCGCGGGCGACATCGGCTTCCCGCTGGTGATCCGCCCGTCCTACGTCCTTGGTGGCCGCGCGATGGAGATCGTGCGCGACATGACCCAGCTTGAACGCTACATCTCGGACGCGGTGGTGGTGTCGGGCGACAGCCCCGTCCTGCTCGACAGCTACCTGTCCGGCGCGACCGAACTGGACGTCGACGCGCTGTGTGACGGGACCGACGTGCACATCGCGGGCATCATGCAGCATATCGAAGAGGCGGGCGTGCATTCGGGCGACTCGGCCTGCTCCCTGCCGCCCTTCTCCCTGTCATCCGACATCATTGCCGAGGTCGAACGCCAGACCCGCGAACTGGCGCTGGCGCTGAACGTGGTCGGGCTGATGAACGTGCAGTTCGCCGTCAAGGGCAACGACCTCTACCTGATCGAGGTGAACCCCCGCGCCTCCCGCACCGTGCCCTTCGTGGCCAAGGCGGTGAATTCGCCCATCGCGTCCATCGCCGCGCGGGTCATGGCCGGAGAGAAACTGTCAGCCTTCGACCTCGTCGATCCCAACATTGACACCTTCGCGGTGAAAGAGGCCGTCATGCCCTTCGCCCGCTTCCCCGGCGTCGACACGATCCTCGGCCCGGAAATGCGCTCGACCGGCGAAGTGATGGGGTCCGACGCGTCCTTCCCCCGCGCCTTCCTCAAGGCGCAGATGGGCGCGGGCACCGACCTGCCGACCGGGGGCCGCGTGTTCTTCTCGATCAAGAACGAGGACAAGACCGACGCGCTGGTCGAGACGGCGCATGCGCTGGTCGATCTGGGCTTCGAGGTGGTGGCGACTCGCGGCACGGCGGCCTTCCTCGAAGGCCACGGCATCTCGTGCGAGGTGGTCAACAAGGTCTACGAAGGTCGCCCCGACATCACCGACCAGATGAAGGACGGCCGCATCCAGCTGGTGATGAACACGACCGAAGGCATCCAGGCGATCGAGGACAGCCGCTCCATCCGCTCCATCGCCCTCTACGACAAGATCCCCTACTACACCACCGCCTCCGCCGCCCACGCCGCCGCGCTGGCCATGAAGGCGCGGGTCGAGGGGGATGTGGAGGTTATGGCGTTGCAGGACTAACCCGCGCGGAATCAAGGCCGCAGGCCGCCGCGCATCGACGGGCCGCCCCCCGGCACGGCGATTTGGTTGAACTTGTCGCAACGCTTGGGCGTCGTGCAGACTTGGCAGGCATAAAGCGCTTAGAAAGCCCGTCGGATCGCCGCACCGCGGCCCGACGCTGCGCGGCTCAGACGGCCGTGTATCCCCACCACAGCAGAACCACCCCAAGCACCACCCGGTACACCACGTACGGCGTATAACTGACCGACCGCAAAAGACGCATCATCAGCGACAGCGCCAATAGGGCCGCGAGGAACGCGAAGACGGCGGCGATGCTGGCGTCGCGGGCGGCGGCGAGGTCGGCGTCGGCGATCACCTCGACACTCAGAACCGCGCCCGAGGCGAGGATGGTGGGGATCGACATCAGCATGGACAGCCGTGCCGCGTCGGACCGTTCGTAGCCGAGGAACCGGGCGGCGGTGATGGTGATGCCCGACCGCGACGTGCCGGGGATCAGCGCCACGGCCTGCCACAGCCCCATGATCCACGCATGTTTCATCGACCAGTCCGCGGCTTTGCGCTCGGACGGATAGAACTGGTCGGCCCAGTACAGCACCAGCCCGAAGATCAGCATCGTCCAGCCGATCACCACGACCGACCGCAGCGCATCGTCCCAGCCCGTCAGCTTCAGCACCAGCCCGAACAGGATCACCGGCACGGTCGCGATGGCAAGGCACAGCGCAAGCCACGCGCCCTGCGTGTCGACCTTGCCGCGCAACAGGCGCGGGATGCCGCTCGCCGCGAGCCTCACGTCGCGCCAGAAATACAGGACCACCGCGCCCAGCGTGCCGACATGCACCGCCACGTCGATCACCTGTCCCTGGTCCGCCAGCCCGGTGAGATTCGGCAGCAGAATGAGGTGCCCCGAGGACGAGATCGGCAGAAATTCGGTCACGCCCTGGATGATCGCGACGAGAAACAGGTGATAGAGCGCCATGTGGCCTCGCATCAGGTTGGCGGGTGCACCCGGTATAAGCGCCTTGTTTTAAAAGGAAAGCGCGCAGTTGTGTCCGAGTCGGACCTAAATATTGACGTTTCCTCACCAGACCGACCGGACACGCGACAAAATATTTGCCAAATAGGTAACGCTTTATGACTTTTCAGACGCAGATCATCTGTTAAAAGGTCCGCTCGACAGACAGAGAGGCTCCGATGGCCAACCAGCCGATGCTCAAATTCGTCAAGATCGACCGCGACATGCCGCAGAAGCGGTCTGCCGACACGCGGAAGGGCGATTTCGACGAGATCTATGCCGAGTTCGCGCGGGAAAAGGCGGCGGAGCAGGCCTCGCGCTGCTCGCAATGCGGCGTGCCCTACTGCCAGTCGCATTGCCCCTTGCACAACAACATCCCCGACTGGTTGCGCCTGACCGCCGAGGGCCGCTTGCAGGAGGCCTACGAGGTCAGCCAGGCCACCAACACCTTCCCGGAAATCTGTGGCCGCATCTGCCCGCAGGACCGCCTGTGCGAAGGCAACTGCGTGATCGAACAATCCGGCCACGGCACAGTCACGATCGGCGCGGTGGAGAAATACATCACTGATTCCGCTTGGGAAAATGGCTGGGTGCAGCCAATCACCCCGATGCAGGAGCGTCCCGAAAGCGTAGGAATCATCGGTGCGGGCCCCGGCGGGCTGGCGGCGGCGGACGTGCTGCGCCGTGCCGGCGTGCAGGTCACGATCTATGACCGTTACGACCGCGCGGGTGGGCTTCTGACCTACGGCATCCCCGGCTTCAAGCTGGAAAAGGACGTCGTGGTGCGCCGCAACGAACAGCTTGAACAGGGCGGCGTGACGTTCGAACTGAACTGCGACGTGGACGCCGCGAAGTTTGCTGACATCCATGCCAAGCACGACGCGGTCATCATTGCGACCGGCGTCTACAAGTCGCGCGAACTGGGCCTGCCGGAACCGGCAACGCGGCAATCGGTCAAGGCGCTGGATTTCCTCACCGCCTCGAACAAGCTGAATTTCGGTGAGGAAACAGAAGGTTACACTGACGGCACCCTGAACGCGAAGGGCAAGCGCGTGGTGGTGATCGGCGGAGGTGACACGGCGATGGACTGCGTGCGCACGGCGATCCGGCAGGGGGCCGAAAGCGTCAAATGCCTGTACCGCCGCGACCGGGCCAACATGCCGGGGTCACAGCGCGAGGTGCAGAACGCCGAGGAGGAAGGCGTGCAGTTCGAATGGCTGACCGCGCCCAGGGGCTTCACCGATGAAGGCGTTGTCGTGCAGCGGATGCGGTTGGGCCTGCCGGACGTGACGGGCCGTCAAGCACCTGAGATCATTGAAGGTTCCGACTATGTCGAACCGGCGGACATCATCATCAAGGCGCTGGGGTTCGAACCCGAGGACCTGCCCAAGATGTGGGATCAGCCCGATCTGGAGGTGACCCGGTGGGGTACGGTCAAGGCCGAGTTCACGACGGGCAAGACGGCGATGGAGGGCGTCTACGCGGTGGGTGACATCGTGCGCGGTGCCTCGCTGGTCGTCTGGGCGATCCGCGACGGGCGCGATTGCGCCGACGCGATCCTCGACGCTTTCGGCCCGGCCAAGGCCATCGCGGCGGAGTGAGTTCTGCACGATCTGTACAGAACACCCCCCGAAACCGAGCATTTCGCGCCGCGTCCACAATGGACCGGCAAAACGACACCAAGGCTGACCTAACCGGCGCCGAGACAGGGAGCACAGACATGACACGCCTTGCAGCCATCCTTGCTGCCTGTGTCCCTCTCGGACCGCGCATCGCGGTCGGGCTGGCCGGGGTCGTGGTCGCCGCCCTTGGCGCGCTGCCTGCCGCGGCGCAGGGCTTCCAGCCGCCCGATGGCTGCACCGGGTTCCTGACGGTCCAGTCCCGCACCTGCCAGGTGGCGAATTACTGGACCTGCGAAGGCGACCTGCCCGGCGACACGTGGCGGGTGACCATAGGGCCGAACGGGCCGACCTTTGTCAGCCGCGTCAACAACGAGGCGGAGTGGGTCGAAAGCTTTACCCTGTTCCCCGTCCGCCGGAACACCCTGATGTCGAGCGCCGACCCGATGTCGATGTCCGAACTGCTCGGCACCGGCGTCGACACCTACGATTTCCTGATCCGCCGTGGCGACGTGACCGAACACGTGACCGGGTTCGACCGCGTCGTGGGCGGGCCGGTCACCATCGACGGCGAGGAATTGCTGCCCACGGCCTATGCCGCGAAAGCCGTCGGCACGGATGGCGAAGTCATCTGGGAGCGCGAGGGGAACGAGTTCATCTCGAACCGGCATCGCGTCTTCTTTTCCGGAAGCGGCACGACGACCCGCAACGGCGAAACCGTGCCCTACGATTTCCGGCCCGTCGAATTCATCTATCCCGGCGAGCCCGGCTTTTTCCCCAACCGCCCGAAATACGATTGCGACAGCCTGAGCGCCGGACTGGACGCGCCCGGCATCCTGCCGGCGGCCTTCGCGCCGGTGCCGGAGGTGCGCGATGAGTGAGTTGCGCACAGGCGGGTGCCTTTGCGGCGCGGTGCGGTTTTCGGCCCGTGTCGAGGCCGGGTTGCAGGCGTGTCATTGCCGCCAGTGCCAGCAATGGACGGGAGGCGGGCCGCTGTTCGTTGCGCATGTTGCCGAAATGCAGATCACGCAGGGCGAAGACGCCCTGCACTCCTATCACGCGAGCCATTGGGGGGAGCGCATCACCTGCGCCACTTGCGGCTCGACCCTGTGGTGGAAAATGCAGGGCAAGCCCACGCGCGGTGTCGCGGCGGGTTTGCTGGATGACCAGGCGGGACTGACCGTCACCGAAGAGATTTTTGTCGATTACCGCCCGGACTGGCTGCCGGCGTTCGAAGGTGCCACGCAAAGCACCGAAGCGCAGGAAGAGGCCAAGTTACGGGCGTATCTCGAAAGGGAAAGCACATGACCAAGTTCGATGCCAACTGGGCAAGGGCCGAGGAAGAGAAACGCCGCTGGATGGCCGAGAACGGAATGTATTCCGAAACGGACGAGCATTCGTCCTGCGGGGTGGGTCTGGTCGTGTCCGTCGATGGCGCCAAGTCGCGGCAGGTGGTCGAGGCGGGCATCGACGCGCTGAAGGCCGTCTGGCACCGGGGCGCGGTCGATGCCGATGGCAAGACGGGTGACGGCGCGGGCATCCACGTGGAAATCCCCGTGCCCTTCTTCGAGGACCAGATCCGCCGCACCGGGCACGAGCCCGAAGAGGGCGAGATGATCGCCGTGGGCCAGGTCTTTTTGCCGCGCACAGATTTCGGGGCGCAGGAGACCTGCCGGACCATCGTCGAAACCGAGGTGCTGCGCAAAGGCTACCGCATCTATGGCTGGCGCCGGGTGCCGGTCGAGGTTGCGTGCCTTGGTGACAAGGCCAATGCCACCCGCCCCGAGATCGAGCAGATCCTGATCGGCAATTCCAAGGGCGTCGATGAAGAGCAGTTCGAGCGTGAGCTTTACGTCATCCGCCGCCGCATCGAAAAGGCGGCCGCCGCCGCGCAGGTGCCGACGCTCTATATCGCGTCGCTGTCGTGCCGGTCGATCATCTACAAGGGCATGATGCTGGCCGAGCAGGTGGCGGAGTTCTACCCCGACCTGCAGGACGACCGGTTCGAAAGCGCCTTCGCGATCTATCACCAGCGCTATTCCACCAACACCTTCCCGCAATGGTGGCTGGCCCAGCCGTTCCGCATGCTCGCCCATAACGGCGAGATCAACACGCTGAAGGGCAACACCAACTGGATGAAGAGCCATGAAATCCGCATGGCGTCGAACACGTTTGGCGAGATGGCGGAAGACATCAAGCCGATTATCGCTTCGGGTGCATCCGACTCGGCGGCGCTGGACGCGGTGTTCGAGGTGCTGGTGCGGGCGGGTCGCAACGCGCCGATGGCCAAGACGATGCTGGTTCCGGAATCGTGGTCCAAGCAGGCGGTGGAGCTGCCGCAGGCGTGGCGCGACATGTACAATTACTGCAACGCCGTGATGGAGCCGTGGGACGGCCCTGCAGCACTTGCCATGACCGATGGCCGTTGGGTTTGTGCCGGGCTGGACCGCAACGGGTTGCGCCCGATGCGTTACGTGGTGACGGGTGACGGCCTGCTGATCGCGGGGTCCGAGGCGGGGATGGTCCCGATTGATGAGACCAGCGTGATCGAAAAGGGCGCGCTGGGCCCCGGCCAGATGATCGCCGTCGACATGGCCGAGGGGAAGCTGTTCCACGATACCGAGATCAAGGACACGCTCGCCGCCGCGCAACCGTTCGGTGAGTGGGTCGGCAAGATCAACGAACTGGACGACACGCTCGCCAGCGTGACCGAACGCGCCCTGTTCAGCGGTGACGAATTGCGCAAGCGGCAGATCGCGGCGGGCTATACGGTTGAGGAGCTGGAGCAGATCCTCGCGCCCATGGCCGAGGACGGGAAGGAAACCGTCGCCTCGATGGGCGACGACACGCCGTCGGCGGTTCTGTCCAAGCGGTATCGCCCGCTGTCGCACTTCTTCCGCCAGAACTTCAGCCAGGTCACCAACCCGCCCATCGACTCGTTGCGCGAGTATCGCGTGATGAGCCTCAAGACGCGGTTCGGCAACCTCAAGAACGTGCTGGACGAATCCAGCGCGCAGACGGAAATCGTCGTGCTCGACAGCCCGTTCGTGGCCAACGCGCAGTTCGAAAAGCTGCTGAATGCGTTCGGGGACGAGGTCGTGACCATCGACTGCTCCTTCCCCACCGGCGGCGCGGCCAATGCGCTGGCCGAAGGGCTGGCGCGCATCCGGGCCGAGGCCGAGGATGCCGTGCGCTCGGGCGCGGGGCATATCGTGCTGACCGATCACATGTCGGGCGAAGGCAAGGTCAGTATGCCCATGATCCTCGCCACCAGCGCGGTGCACAGCCACCTGACGCGGCAGGGCCTGCGGACCTTCTGCTCGCTCAACGTGCGGTCGGCGGAATGCATCGACCCGCATTACTTCGCCGTGCTGATCGGCGCGGGCGCGACGGTGGTGAACGCCTACCTTGCCGAGGACAGCCTTGCCGACCGGATCGAGCGTGGCCTGCTGGACGGTCCGTTGACCGAGGTGGTGGCGCGGTACCGCAACGCCATCGACCAGGGCCTGCTGAAGATCATGTCGAAGATGGGCATCTCGGTCATTTCCTCCTATCGCGGCGGCCTGAATTTCGAGGCGGTGGGACTGAGCCGCGCGATGGTGGCGGAATACTTCCCCGGCATGCTCAGCCGTATCTCGGGCATCGGGGTGACCGGCATCCAGGGCAAGGTCGAACAGGTCCACGCGCAGGGCTGGCAATCGTCCGGCGTGCTGCCCATCGGCGGCTTCTACAAGGCGCGCAAGACGGGGGAGACCCACGCATGGGGCGCCCAGACGATGCACATGATGCAGATGGCCTGCAACAAGGCGAGCTATCAGCTGTGGCAGCAATATTCCAAGATGATGCAGGCGAACCCGCCGATCCATCTGCGCGACCTTCTGGACATGAAGGCGCTGGGCAAGCCTGTGCCGATCGAAGAGGTGGAAAGCATCACCTCGATCCGCAAGCGGTTCGTGACGCCGGGCATGAGCCTTGGCGCGCTGTCGCCAGAGGCGCACAAGACGCTGAACGTGGCGATGAACCGGATCGGGGCCAAGTCGGACAGTGGCGAAGGCGGTGAAGACCCCGCGCATTTCCACCCCGAACCCAACGGCGACAACCCGTCCGCCAAGATCAAGCAGGTCGCGTCGGGCCGGTTCGGCGTGACGGCGGAGTATCTCAACCAGTGCGAAGAGCTGGAGATCAAGGTGGCCCAGGGTGCCAAGCCCGGCGAAGGCGGCCAGCTTCCGGGGATGAAGGTCACCGACCTGATCGCGCGTCTGCGGCATTCGACCAAGGGCGTGACCCTGATCTCCCCCCCGCCGCACCACGACATCTACTCGATCGAAGATCTGGCGCAGCTGATCTACGACCTCAAACAGATCAACCCGCGCTGCAAGGTGACGGTGAAGCTGGTGGCATCCTCGGGCGTCGGCACGATTGCCGCCGGGGTGGCCAAGGCCAAGGCGGACGTGATCCTGATCTCGGGCCACAACGGCGGCACCGGGGCGTCCCCGGCCACGTCGATCAAGTATGCCGGCCTTCCGTGGGAGATGGGCCTGACCGAAGCGCACCAGGTCCTCGCCATGAACAACCTGCGGAGCCGCGTGACCTTGCGCACCGATGGAGGTCTGCGCACGGGCCGGGACATCGTCATGGCCGCGATGATGGGGGCCGAGGAATACGGCATCGGCACCGCCGCCCTGATCGCGATGGGCTGCATCATGGTGCGACAGTGCCAGTCCAACACCTGCCCCGTGGGCGTCTGCACGCAGGACGAGTCCTTGCGCGCCAAGTTCACCGGCAACGCCGACAAGGTCGTGAACCTCATCACCTTCTACGCCACCGAAGTGCGGGAGGTTCTGGCCTCCATCGGCGCACGGTCGCTGGACGAGGTGATCGGGCGGGCGGACCTGCTGTCCCAGGTCAGCCGTGGGTCGGCGCATCTGGACGATCTGGACCTGAACCCGCTGCTCATCACCGTCGATGGGTCGGACAAGATCGTCTACAACCGCGACCGCGCGCGTGAAGAGGTGCCCGATACGCTCGACGCGGAAATCGTGCGCGATGCCGCGCGGTTCCTCGAGGATGGCGAGAAGATGCAACTGTCCTACGCGGTGCAGAACACGCACCGGACGGTTGGCACGCGCACGTCGTCGCATATCGTGCGCAAGTTCGGGATGCGCAATTCGCTGCAACCCGATCACCTGACGGTCAAGCTGACCGGCTCGGCCGGGCAGTCGCTCGGTGCCTTCGCCGCGCCGGGGCTGAAGCTGGAAGTGTCGGGCGATGCCAACGACTATGTCGGCAAGGGCCTGTCGGGCGGGACCGTGGTGGTGCGTCCGCCGATGGCCTCCCCGCTGGTGGCGGCCGACAACACGATCATCGGCAACACCGTCCTTTACGGCGCGACCGACGGGTACCTGTTCGCGGCGGGCCGCGCGGGAGAGCGGTTCTGCGTGCGCAACTCGGGCGCGAAGGTCGTGGTCGAAGGCTGCGGATCGAACGGGTGTGAATACATGACCGGCGGTCTGGCGGTGATCCTCGGGTCGATCGGCGCGAATTTCGGCGCGGGGATGACCGGCGGCATGGCCTATGTCTATGACCCCGATGGCACGGCGGTCCGGATGATGAACCTCGAAACGCTGGTGACCTGCCCGGTGACCGTCGATCACTGGTCGGTGCAGCTGGAAGAGATGATCGAGCGGCACATGCGCGAAACGGGCAGCCGCAAGGCGGCGGACATCCTGCAGCACTGGGATGTCGAGAAGGCGCATTTTGTGCAGGTCTGCCCGATCGAGATGCTCGACAAGCTGCCGGCGCCGCTTGGCATCGACAAGGCCGCGGTTCCGGCCGAATAGGATCAGGCCGGGCAGGCCGCGCGCCTGCCCGGACCGGCCTGTCCCGGTGCGCGGCTGGTCCGTGCGCGGGCACTCTCTCCCCTCTCTTTCCGCGATGCGCTGCGGCCACCCCGCGGGCTGCATGCGCGCAACCGGCTTGACGTGCGCGGCGTGGACGGCAAAGCATTCGCAATGGCGCGGGCCCCGAAAAAGACGCCCAAACGGGCCGAGAAGCGGCGCAAGGTGACGCCCCGGCGGGTCCGCCCGAAAGGGTCGGGTGGCACCGGTCTGTCATGGCGCGCGCGGCTGCGCCGCTGGCTGTGGCGCTGGGTCTGGCGAGGAGTGCTGATCGTGATCGTATTGCCGCTGGTCATCATCGCCATGCTGAGCGTGGTGAACCCGCCCATGGGCCCCTACATGCGGGCCGAGGCCGCGCGGCTGGGCGGGATCGACCGCGAATGGGTGCCGATGGAGGAAATCGCGCCCGTGATGGCGCGGTCGGCGGTGGCGGCGGAAGATGCCAATTTCTGCCTGCACTGGGGGATCGACATGGACGCGATGCGCGCCGCCATCGAATCCGGTGGCGCGCGGGGCGGGTCCACGATCACCCAGCAGGTCGTGAAGAACGTGTTCCTGTGGCATGGCCGCAGCTACACCCGCAAGGCGCTGGAGGCCGGGCTGACCCCGCTGGTGGAGCTGTTCTGGTCCAAGCGCCGGATCCTCGAGGTTTACCTGAACGTGGCCGAGTTCGACGAAGGCGTCTTCGGGGTCGAGGCGGCGGCGCGGCATTATTTCGGCGTCGGCCCGGATGCCCTGTCGCCGACGCAGGCCGCGCGGCTGGCGGCGATCCTGCCCGCGCCCAAGACGCGGTCGGCCTCGCGCCCGTCGACGCTGGTGCGCAATCGCGCCAGCCGGATCGCCGCGGGCGCCGCCACGATCGAGGCCGACGGACGCGCCGCGTGTTTCGAGGGTTAGCCCGGCACAATGACCAGCGCGATCCGAAAACCGATCACGCCCACGCAGGCGCCAGCGTAGACAAGGGCGATGGATGTCATGCCCCGGATGGTGGGGAGCGGGACATGGCTGCGGCAGGACCGCGTTGCGATTGCGGTGTCAGATCAGGCGCGACCCGGCGGCAAACACCCGCCGCCACGGGATGATTGCATAGGATGCGCGCAGGCCGGTGGGCCAGAACGGGTCGGCATGGATCAGCTGCGTGACCAGATCCGGCGTGTCGGCGGTGACGATCCACAATCCGTCGCGCCCCGCCTGCGCGGGGTCAGAGAGCGGACCCGCGGCGGCGACCCGGTCGGCGTTGCGCTCGAGAAAATCGAGATGCGCGGCCATGTGGGTTGTGCGGATGTCGGGATCGGCGTCGGGGGCATCGGTGAACAGGACGACATAGTGCATGGCTGGCCTTTGCTCTGTGGGTTTCGGGCGCAGCATGGCACGGCAAAACTGCGGATTGTGGCATCAGTTTTGCGGCATTAACCTGCAGAAATGCAGATGCTGGACTGGAATGACCTCAAATACCTGTTGGCGCTGTTCCGGCAGGGCTCGCTGAAGGGCGCGGCGCGGATCGTGGGCGTCAGCGACACGACCGTCGCGCGCCGATTGGCGGCGATGGAGCAGGCGTTGGGGGTCACGCTGTTCGTGCGGTCGCACGCTGGTCAATACGTGGCCACGGATGCCGCGAAGGCCATGATCCGCCATGCCGAAACCGTCGAGCGCGAGACGCTGGCCCTGCACGATCACGCGGGGCAGCAGGCGCAGGGTGTCGCGGGCGTCGTGCGGATCAGTTCGGTGCCGATCATCGTGAACCGGGTTCTGACGCGCGCGGTGCGGGACCTGCTGGATGCGCATCCGGGCGTGTCGGTGGAACTGGTGCCCGCGTCACAGAACCTGAGCCTGTCCCGGCGCGAGGCCGATCTGGCCGTGCGGTTCGCCCGCCCGCACGGGGGCGGGTTGCGGACCAAGGCGCAGAAGCTGGGCGAGATGGGATTTGCCGCCTATGCGGCGGCAGGGGCGGATGCCGACGGGATGGCGTGGATCGGATATGACGAGACGCATGCGCATCTGCCGCAGGCGCATTGGATCGAGAAGAGCCGACCGCAGGTGCGGTTGAGGGTAGCGGATGTGGAAACGGCGCTGGAATCGGCGGCCGCCGGGATTGGCAAGACGTTGCTGCCGCGAATGATTGCGGATGCGGACCCGCGGTTGCAGCGGCTGGAGACCGGCAAGGACGCTCGCCTTCCCCGGCGCGAGGTCTGGATGTTGAGCCATGCGGACCAGGCGGAGCGCGGGTCGGTGGCGGCGGTCAAGGCGTGGCTGACCGGGCTGAACTGGCAGTGACCACCTCGGGGTGGCGGCTCGTCGCGCCCGTGCGTGCGCGCCTCGCGGGGGGGCGGGGCACTGGGTGGGACGTGGCGGCATTGGAAGCAGGTTCAGTACGCGCGCATGGTGTGCGGCTGCCCGGCCGTGCAAGCTGTTGCCGGTGGGTGCGGTGAAGGATTGAAACTCGGACCGCTTGCGGGCATTCAGGAAGGACCAACCCCATAGGTCCCTCATGGCAAAGCTGTACCACGTCCCGCTGTCTCCGTTCTGTCGCAAGGTGCGGTTGAGCCTCGCGGAGAAGAAGATCGAGGTGGAGCTGGTCGAGGAACGCTATTGGGAGCAGGACGCCGATTTCCTGCGCCGCAACCCGGCGGGCAAGGTGCCGATCCTCAAGATCGACGGCAAGACGATGGCCGAGTCGGCGCCGATCTGCGAATACCTCGAAGAACAGTATCCCGAACCCTCGCTGATGCCCAAAAGCGCCGACAACCGGTACGAGGTGCGGCGGCTGGTGGCGTGGTTCGACGACAAGTTCCACAACGAGGTCACGTCGAACCTGCTCTACGAACGGGTGAACCGCAAGCTGACCGGGCAGGGCTATCCCGACAGCAAGAACGTCAAGCTGGGCGCGCAGAAGATCAAGTATCACCTCGATTACATGGCGTGGCTGCTGGATCACCGGCGCTGGCTGGCGGGCGACACCATGACGCTCGCCGATTTCGCCGCCGCCGCGCACCTATCGTCGCTCGACTATATCAGCGACGTGGACTGGAACCGGTCGGAGGTGGTGAAGGACTGGTACGCCAAGATCAAGTCGCGCCCCGCCTTCCGGTCGATCCTGGCCGACCAGGTCAGCGGGTTCCGCCCGCCGGCGCATTATGCCGACCTCGACTTCTGATGGCGGACCGAGGGGCCGTACATATTTGAAAAGAGAAGAAGCACAGCTGACGGCGCGGGTGAAGGCAGAGGCGCTGTCGGCGGGCTTTACCCTGTGCCGTGTCTGTGCGCCGGGCGCGGTGGATATTAGCGAGGGTCTTCGCGGGTATCTGGACGCCGGGTATCACGGTTCGATGGGCTGGATGGAGGAGCGGGTGGCGTGGCGGTCCTCCCCTGCCGCGCTGTGGCCCGAGGCACGGTCGGTGATCGTGCTGGGGGAGGCCTATACCCCCGACCATGACCCGCTGGAGGTGCTGGACCATCCGGACCGCGCGGCGATCAGCGTCTATGCCCAGAACCGCGATTACCATGACGTTGTGAAGAAGCGGCTGAAGCGGCTGGCGCGCTGGCTGGTGGCCGAGGCGGGGGGCGAGGTGAAGGTGTTCGTCGACACCGCGCCGGTGCCGGAGAAGGCACTGGGGCAGGCGGCGGGTCTGGGCTGGCAGGGCAAGCACACCAACCTTGTCAGCCGCGAGATGGGGTCGTGGTTCTTCATCGGGTCGGTCTTTGCCACGGTCGCGCTGGAGCCCGACGCGGCAGAGGTCGACCATTGCGGGTCCTGCCGTGCCTGTCTGGATGTGTGCCCGACCGATGCCTTCCCCGCGCCCTACCAATTGGATGCAAGGCGCTGCATTTCCTACCTGACCATCGAACATGCGGGCCCGGTGGACGCGGCGCTCAGGCCCCTTATGGGCAACCGCATCTATGGCTGCGACGATTGCCTCGCCGTCTGCCCGTGGAACAAGTTCGCGCAGGCCGCGACCGAGGTGAAGTACCACGCCCGCGACGACCTGCGCGCGCCCGCGCTGGCGGAACTGGCGGTGCTGGATGACGCGGCGTTCCGGGCGAAGTTCTCGGGCTCTCCGATCAAGCGGATCAGGCGGGGGCGGTTCGTGCGCAACGTCCTTTACGCCATCGGCAATTCCGGCGTACCGGCCTTGCGGGAGGTGGCGCGGGGGTTGTGCGAGGATGCCGACCCGGTCGTTGCTGACGCTGCGCGCTGGGCTGTGTCGCAAACAGGCGCGAAGCGGGGCTGAGGCCGCGCGATCCAATCGCGGACACGGAAAGGACAGGGCATGGCACTGGCGCTGGGCGTCGACACGGGCGGGACCTATACCGACGCGGTGCTGATCCGCGACGAGGAACAGATCGTCGCCCGCGCCAAGGCGCTGACCACCCGGCCCGACCTGGCCCGAGGGATCGGCGCGGCGGTGGCGGAGGTGCTGAAGGGCGTCGATCCGGCAACCGTGTCGATGGCGGCGTTGTCGACCACGCTGGCCACCAATGCGCTGGTTGAAGGGCAGGGGGATCGCGTCGCGCTGATCGCGGCGGGGTTCCGGCAGCAGGACCTCGACAAGCACGGGCTGACGGACGCGCTGAAGGGTGATCCGGTGCTCTTGTTGCCCGGCAAGATGGGTCATGCGGGGGACGAGGCGGAACCTCTCGACACCGAAGCGCTGGAAGCGTGGCTGGCCGACGCGCCGGACGTGGGGGCCTTTGCCGTGGCGGGGCTGTTCGCGGTGCGCAACCCGGCGCATGAACTGGCGATGGCCGAGGCGGTGGCGCGGGCGACGGGGCGGCCCGTCTGCGCCTCGCACCAGCTGAGCGCCAAGCTGAACGGGCCGAAACGGGCGCTCACGGCGCTGTTGAACGCGCGGCTGGTGGGGATGATCGACCGGCTGATCGGGCAGGCGCAGGCGCGGCTGACCGAACTGGGCGTTGATGCGCCGCTGATGGTGGTGCGCGGGGACGGGGCGCTCGTTTCCAGTACCGAGGCGCGGCGCGCGCCGATCGAGACCATCCTGTCCGGTCCCGCCGCCTCGATCGTGGGCGCGCGCTGGCTGACGGGGGCGGATGACGCGCTGGTGTCGGATATCGGCGGCACCACGACCGACATCGCGATCCTGCGCGGCGGGCGGCCCAAGATCGACCCGATGGGCGCGCGGGTCGGCCCCTATCGCACCATGGTCGAGGCGGTGGCGATGCGCACCCACGGCCTTGGCGGTGACAGCGAGGTGCATTTCCTGACCGAGGGGCTGGCGGGCGGCGTGCGGCTGGGGCCGCGCCGGGTGCTGCCGGTGTCCCTGCTGGCGGTGGAAGCGCCCGAGGTGGTGCGCCCGGCGCTGGAGGCGCAGTTACATGCGGCGGTGCCGGGGGAGCATGACGGGCGGTTCGTGCGGCGGGTGCCGGGGGCGTCGGATGCGGGCCTTGCGGCGCGCGACGCCGAGGTGCTGGCGCGGATCGAAGGGGTTGCCCCACTGGGTGCGGTCCTGCGCAAGCGGGTGGAGATCGGATCGGTCACGCGGCTGGTGTCGCGCGGGATCGTGCAGGTGGCGGGCGTGACACCGTCGGACGCGGCGCATGTGCTGGGGCTGGCGGATGCGTGGGATGCCGATGCCGCCCGCGCGGCGCTGACGCTGTTCGGCAGGCGGCGCACCGGGGCGGGTGAGCCCTTGGGCGATGCCGAAGGCGTGGCGCGGATCATCGTCGATCAACTGACCCGCCAGACGGGCGAGGTGCTGCTGGAATCCGCCTTTGCCGAGGACGGGATGGATCAGGACCTTGCGCACCATCCGCTGGTCTGGCGCGGGCTGGGTGCGCATCGCGGGGCGGTGGCGCTGGACGTGCGCGTGGGGATGCCCGTGGTGGGCCTCGGTGCCTCTGCCGCGACGTGGTACCCGGCGGTGGGCGACTTGCTGGGATGCGAGATGCGGCTGCCCGACGGGGCCGAGGTCGCCAACGCGGTGGGCGCCGTTGTTGGCCGCGTGCGGGTGCGCCGCGAAGGCACCGTGACCGCGCCGTCCGACGGGCGGTTCCGCGTGCATCTTGATACCGGGCCGCGGGATTTCGGAACGCTGGATGACGCGATGGCGCTGCTCGAAGACACGCTGCGGTCAGAGGCCGAGCGCGAGGCGCTGGCGGCGGGGGCGTCGGGCCTCGACATCCGGGTGACGCGCGACATGCGCATGGCCGAGGTCGAAGGCCGCGAGATGGTGATCGAGGCGGTCCTGCGGGTCGAGGCCTCGGGCCGCCCCCGCATCGCCGAGGGCTGAGGTCAGAACAGGCGCTTGATCGCGGTGACGTTGGCGGGGTCGGCGGCCTGCGCATCGGCGGCCAGCGACGTCGCCACGGCGACGGGATCGTCGCACAGCCGGTCCACCAGCCCCCAGTCCAGCGCCTCGTCGGCGGTGGCCTTGTGGCCCGCCATCAGGATCAGCTTGGCCCGCGCGGGACCGATCAGGGCGGCCATGCGGCCGGGGTCGGACGGTTGCGGCAGGAAGCCCAGCCGCATCACCGGGTAGAAGAACTTGGCGCCGTGCACCGCGACCCGCAGGTCACAGGCCAGCATCATGCCCATCGCGCCGCCTGCGCAGGACCCGTTCAGCGCCGCGATGGTCAGGCCCGGATAGGTGGCGATGGCGCCCGACAGCCGCTCCCACAAGGGCGAGGTGGCCAGCCCGGCACGCGCCGCGTCCAGATCGGCACCGGCGGAAAAGACGCGGCCCGCGCCGGTCAGGATCAGGACGGGGGCGGCCTGCGCCTCCACCGCGCTGCACAGGTCTTCGAGCATCGCGGCAGTCAGCGCGTTGGCCTTGTCGGGCCGGTCGAGCGTGATGCGGCGGAGGCCGTCGGTATCGGTGACCTCGATCATGCCAGGCCGACGCTCTTGCGGATGCCCTCGTCGCGGAGCGAGATCTCGTCACCCAGCCAGCCATCGGCCTCGGGGCCGCACATCCACAACAGCGCCTTGGCGGGCCAGTCGGCGGGGATATGCGCCGACCAGTCCAGCTGGCTGACCGGGTTGATGCCGGATGCCTTGATCTCTTTCTGCATCTGGGTGGCGACGGTGCCGGGGCTGAGGCCGATCGCGCGGATGCCCTTGTCGCGGTATTCCTTGTCGAGGCACCGGGTCAGCATCGCCGCTGCCGCCTTGGAGGCGCAGTAATGCGACCAGCCCTCCACCGGGCCGTGGGCCGCGCCGGATGATACCGTCAGCACCGTGCCCCCGCCGCGCGCGATCATGCCGGACAGGACGGCGTGCATGCCGTAGAAGACGCCCTTGAGGTTGATGTCGATGACATGGCTCCACGCCTCGGGATCGGCGGTTGCCATGTGGGCGACGGGTTCGATCACGCCGGCGTTGTTGACCAGCACGTCGATGCTGCCGAACGCATCCTCGGTCGCGGCCACGGCGGCGGCGACCTCGTGCTGGCGGCTGACGTCGCAGGGGATGGCAAGGGCGGCGTCGCTGCCGATTTCCCCGGCAAGTTCGGCCACCGCCTCGGTCGAGCGGGCCAGCAGGGCGACCTTGGCCCCCGCCTTGGCGAATTCGCGCGCCGTGTCGGCGCCGATCCCTCGGGACGCCCCTGTAATCAGGGCGGTTTTTCCTGTCATGTCCATGGCGCTCTCCTTCGTGGATGTGTCGCTTGGGGCGGGTGACTTTGGGTCAGGGGCCTCGCAGCTTCCGGTTTCTCCTACTTGACGGTTGCGGAGCGCGCCAACAAGTTCAGAGACAGATATTTCACGAAAGGTTCTGACATGACCCGCATTTTCACCCTCGGCAGCAGCACCGCGCTGGCGTCCGTTCTCCTTGCCGCACCCGCTTTTGCCGAATTGACGGCCGCGCAGGTCTGGGCCGACCAGAAGGCGTACCTGGCCGGTTTTGGCTATACCGTTTCGGCCTCTGAAACGCAGTCGGGCGACACGCTCGAAATCTCGGATTATACCGTTGTGGTTCCCGTTCCCGAGGAAGGGGTGGAGGTGACCATGATGTTGCCCGACATGTCCTTGACCACGCAATCCGACGGGTCCGTGGCGATCGGGCTGGGCCGCGATCTGCCGATCGTGATGGACGTCACCGCCGAGGGCGAGGATCCCGTGCGGATCGAGCTGGGCGTGACCAATTCCAAGTTCGATATCGTCGCGTCGGGGTCGCCGAACGACATGACCTATACCTACGATGCCGACGACATCGCCATCGCGCTTGAATCGCTGACGGTCGAGGGCGCGAACGCGGTGCCCGGCATCATCGACTTCAAGCTGTCGATGAGCCAGTTCGACGGCGTGTCGGCGGTGCAGGTGGGTGACCTGCGCAACATGCAGCAAAGCCTGTCGCTGGGCGACATGTCCTATTCGGTGAAGATCGACGAGCCGGGCAGCGAAGAGGGCGGCACCTTCGCCGGCAACGTGGCCGGTATCTCGTTCGAGGGCGACATGCGCCTGCCGCTGGAAATCGACCCGACCGACCCGGCCGCGTTCTTTGGCGGCGGTTTCCTGGTCGACGGGACCTATTCCGCCGGTCCGGGCAACACCAACTTCAACTTCACCGCCGATGGCGAAACGCTCGTGGGCGCGCTCAGCTCCACCTCCTCGACCCTGTCGGTGTCGATCGACGACGGCGTCGTCGGCTATGGCCTGACCGGGACGGACAACACCGTCGCCCTGCAGGGCACCGACCTGCCTTTCCCCGTCGAGTTCGCGATGGAGGAGACCCGGTTCGAGATCGGCGTGCCGCTGGCCAAGTCGGACGAGGAACAGGGGTTCGGCCTTGGCGTCACCTTCGGCAAGTTCACCATGGGTGACCTGCTGTGGTCGATCTTCGACCCGGCGGGCCAGCTGCCGCGCGACCCGGCCACCATCGACCTCGACCTCGTCGGCGGCGTGAAGCTGCTCGTCGACCTGTTCGACGAGGACGCGATGCAGGCCGTGGAACGGGGCGAGATGCTGCCCGGCGAATTGCAGTCCCTCACGCTGCAGAACCTGCTGATCGAGGCGGTCGGCGCCAAGCTGACCGGGTCGGGGGACTTCACCTTCGACAACACCGACATGCAGACCTATGACGGCATCCCCAAGCCCATCGGCGCTGTGGACCTGCAGCTTGCGGGCGCGAACGCGCTGATCGACACGCTGATCAACATGGGGCTTCTGCCGCAGGAACAGGCGATGGGCGCGCGGATGATGATGTCGATGTTCGCGGTCCCCGCGGGCGATGATGTGCTCAAAAGCCGGATCGAGATGAACGAGCAGGGCCAGATCCTGGCCAACGGTCAGCGCATCCGATGACCCCGTTCACCTGAAATGGCAAAGGCGCGCACGATGCGGCGCGCCTTTTTTCATGTCACAGGTCGATGCCCAGCGCGGCGGCGGTGTTGGGGCCGACGACACCGTCGATGGTCAACCCGTTCTGGCGCTGGAATTCCATCACCGTCGCCCGCGTCGCGGGGCCGAACACGCCATCGGTGTCCAGATCCAGCCCCAGCCGCAGGTTCAGCACCTGCTGCAACTCGGTCACCTCGGGGCCGCGGTCGCCGAAATCGAGCACGCCGTTGTCGACGTTGCCGCCGCCGCTGGTGATCTTGCCCTCGTCGACCCATTTGCGGATCAGCTGGTCGCAGATTTCGAAATGCATCGAATCCTCGCGCGAGAAGGCCGCGCCCCAGAAGAAGCCGTGGCGCTGGAAGATCTTGTAGATCCGCAACAGGCCCTTCTGCACCCGCCCGTCCTTGAACTTGTCGAGCTTGCCTTCGAGCGTCACGTCGATGGCCGTGCCCCACGAATGGTTCGAAATGGCCGAGGTCGATCCGCGCACCAGACGGCAGCACAGCATGCCCATCGTGCCCAGCGCGTCGTAAACCTCGCGGTCCTCTGCCTTGATGTCGTCCATGACGTTGCCCAGCGCCTCGACCGCGGGGGCAAGGCCCGACACCTTGAAGGGGCCGACATCCTCGATCTTGATCTGGTTCAGGATCGCCTGGTTGGTGGGCCAGCGGCATTCCTGGTCGTAATTGCCGCGCGGGTTGCCGATCAGCGACAGCATCGTCTGGTTGCGCGCGCTGCGCATGTCGCCGTTCACGGTGAACCGGTCGATGCCGTGCGTGGCGAAATCGGTTGGTGTCGAAAGTGCCATGAGAAAAATCCTTCTTCTGAAAATCGGGTCGTCGCGGAAGTGGGTTAGAGGCCGACAGCCTCCGATGCGGAGGTCACGATCAGGCTGATCAATCCCTGCCGGAACCGCTCCAGCTGTGCCTTGGCAAGGCCGATTGCCTTCAGCGCGTGCAACTGCGCAAGGTCGCGCTGCCCGCCCACGAGGAACTCGAAATCGTCAAGGTCGATCACCCCGTCGGCCAGCGCGTCACCCCATCGTTTCAGCCGGGTTTCGGTCTTGGCGATGAAGGCCTGCGCGTCGTTCTGCGCCTGCGAGACGGCGTCGTTCACCGTGTTCTTCGCAAGGACGACCACGCCGTCGCGGACCGCCTCCAGAAAGCCGTCCCAGTTGTTTGTCAGGCTCATCCCGTTCTCCTTGCCGTCTGTTCAGGCCGTCAGTTGGTGCAGGAATCGGCGGCCCGCTTGTTGATCTCGACACAGATGATGGTGTCGAAGCCCTCGGCGATCAGCTCCGCCCCTTCGTCCCGCACGAAGGGGTTCAGGCGGCCCTTGTCGCGCCAGCGCCCGATGAAGCCGCCCAGAAGGTTGCCATTCGGATCGCGCATGATGTCCCACTGCTTGGCCGAAACCTCGTTGCGGGGCAGGCCGCGCGAATATTCATAGGCCGCGTCGACCGCGACCAGCAGCGCCTCTGCCTCGGTCCTGTGCTGCGGGTAGGGATCGGAGGCCTTGGCCACCAGCGCCGCACTGCGCGCCTTCAGCGTCGTCGCGTTCTGGTAGGCGGTTTCCCGGTAGGGGCTGATCAGCGGCTCACATGCCGCCACGAACACCATGACAAGGGTGAAAAGGGCCAGTCGCAGTCGCATAACAAATTCGCTCAAATAGAATCATGCATATTATACACACTTCATGCGTGTCTTGTGACACATTTTTTGCCGCGCCCGCCTCCCTTGCGGCGCATGGGTGCGCGGGCTAGGTCTCGGGCATGTCCCAGACGCGTTCCCTGTCCGACCTCGCCCATGCCCTGATCGACGCCGCGCGCGCCGCCGGGGCCGATGCCGCCGACGCGCTTGCCGTGTCCGGTTCCTCCGTCTCGATCGACGTGCGCGACGGCGTTCTGGAACAGGCCGAACGGTCCGAGGCGACGGACCTGGGCGTGCGGGTCTTCGTCGGGCAGCGGTCGGCCATTATCTCCACCTCTGACGCCCGGCCCGAGACGTTTGCCGCCATGGCCGAACGCGCCGTCGCCATGGCGCGCGAAGCGCCGGACGATCCCTTTGCGGGCCTCGCCGATCCCGCGCAACTGGCGACCGACACCGACGCCACGCCGCTCGACCTCGCCGATCCCGCGCCGGAACCCGCGCCCGCCGATCTTCAGGCCGATGCCGAGGAAGCCGAGGCCGCCGCGCGCGACACCGGCCTGATCTCGCAGGTGCAATCCGCCACCGCGGGATATGGCGCGCGCGACATCTGGCTGGCCGCGTCGAACGGGTTCTCTGCCGGCTACCGCCGCACCTCCCGCTCCCGCTCCTGCGTCGCCATCGCGGGCGAGGGGCTGGGGATGGAGCGCGACTATGACGGCGACAGCCGCACCTACGGCGCCGACCTGCGCGGCGCGGCCGAGATCGGGCGCAGCGCCGCCGAACGCGCCGCCGCGCGTCTTGGCGCGCAAAAGCCGCCCACCGGCACCTACCCGGTCCTGTTCGACGAGCGCATCTCCTCCTCGCTGATCGGTCACCTGATGGTGGCCGCCAACGGTGCGCAGATCGCGCGCGGGGCGTCGTGGCTGCGCGATGCCAAGGGACAGCAGGTCCTGCCCGAGGGCCTGTCGCTGGTCGAGGACCCGACGCGCCCCCGCATCTCCGCCTCCCGCCCCTTCGATGCCGAAGGCCTGCCCTGCACGCCCCGCGACGTGATCCGCGACGGCGTGCTGCAGGGCTGGACGCTCGACCTCGCCACCGCGCGCAAGCTGGGGGAGGCACCCACCGGCAATGCCGGGCGCGGCACCACGTCTGGCCCCAGCCCGTCCGCGTGGAACCTTGAACTGACGCAAGGCACCGCCACCCGCGACGACCTGATCGCGCAGATGGGGACCGGGCTGATCGTCACCTCGATGATCGGCGCCACGATCAACCCCAACACCGGCGACTACTCGCGCGGCTGCTCGGGCCTCTGGGTCGAAAACGGCACCATCAGCCACCCGGTCAACGAAGGCACCATCGCGGGCTCCCTGCCCGACATGCTGAAACGCATCGTCCCCGCCAACGACGCGCGCCCGTGGCTCAGCCGCGTGGTGCCCTCGATCCTGATCGACGGAATGGCGATCGCCGGTGCCTGACGACCTCTCCCTCCTGATCGAGGCCGCGCGCGAAGCCGGGGAGATCGCCACCCGCATCGCTGGCCCCGACGCCCGCCGCTGGGACAAGCCCGGTGACGCCGGCCCGGTGACCGAGGCCGACCTCGCCGTCGACACCCACCTCCGCCAGCGCCTGCGTGGCGCGCGCCCCGGCTATGGCTGGCTGAGCGAGGAATCCGAGGCCGACCCGACCCGCCTCACTGCCCGCGACGTGTTCATCGTCGATCCCATCGACGGCACCCGGTCCTTCATCGAAGGTTCGAAAACCTGGGCCCACTCGCTCGCCATCGCGCGCGACGGGGAGGTCACCGCCGCCGTCGTCTACCTCCCCCAGCGCGACCTGATGTACGTCGCCGAAAAAGGCGGCGGGGCGACGCTGAACGACGCGCCCCTCACAGCCTCCGCCCGGCAGGACGTGGACGGGGCAGAGGTGCTGATCGCCAAGCCCGGCCTCGCGCCCGCGCTCTGGCCCAACGGCGTGCCGCCCATCACCCGCGCCTACCGCCCCTCGCTCGCCTACCGCCTCGCGCTGGTGGCCGAGGGCCGGTTCGACGCAATGCTGACCGTGCGCGCGACATGGGAATGGGACATCGCCGCCGGAGCGCTTTTGGCGACCGAGGCGGGCGCGCTCGCCACCGACCCCACCGGCGCGCCCCTGCGGTTCAACAGCCCCACGGGCCAGACCCGCGGCATCCTCGCCTCCGCCCCCGCCCTGCACCCGGCCCTTCGGCCGGCAGTGCCGGGGGCGTGAGGGCACCCGCCTACCGCATCATGCACAGCCCGGCATAAAGCCCCGCACAGGCCGCGTAGGACAGGCTGGAATCGACGCCCATCAGCGCCCCGGCATAGGCCGCCGCCAACCCGGCATGCACACAGACATGGCCATCCATCCCGGCCAGCTTTTCCTTGATCCACTTCAACATCTTTCGTCTCCGTAAGGTTGAGCGGGGCCCCGCGATTGCATTAGTGTCGACAGGGGAAACATGCCGTCTCGCGGCGTGGGATTTCAGAGACCAGAAGTTGTTGCGCCGAATTGCGGCCCTTGTTGCGGAGTTGTGGAAAGTTGTTCGATACCGTCGCGCTGGGCCGCCTGATCAAGAAGACGCGCGGTGATCTTCGCATCTCCCAAGAGGTCCTCGCCCAAGATGCGCTGGGTAGTCCCGACCGCAAGGCCGACATCTCGCGCCTTGAAAACGCCCGCGTCGACAACCCGCAGGAATACACCATCCGCCGCATCGCCGACGCGTTGGGCCTGACAGAAGAGCAGATCGACACCTGCCGCACCGACCCCGATCACCGCCCATCCCGCGATATGGTCGACCGCTTGGTGGCCGAGAAAGAGGCGCTGGCACAAAAGCTCGACCTGCGTCGCAGTCTCGTCATGTCGCTCGCCTACCGCATGGCCGACACGCAGGCGCAGGATTTCGACGGCGCCCTGAACGCGCTCGAAGCCGCGCTCGAAACCGCGTCCCGCCTGATCAAGGGGGGGCAAGACGGGTCGAACGTCGATGACTTCGTGGATGACGTGTTGAAACGCATCGCTGACCGGGTCGCGGACGAGGACTTCACGGGCGCCGCCACCGTCGCCTCCGACGCCACCGCTCAAGCCACCGCTGGCCTCTCCCGCTTGCTGCAAGCAGAGGCCGACGCGCACCTGCTCGCTCAGGACCCCACCGCTGCGGCATCCGCCCTGATCCGGATGCACCATTTGGATCACAGCGACCCGGATGCACTCATCGAGGCGCTGCGCGCCGAGCAGGACAAATGGTACGTGGAAGGCCGCGACAAGGGCATCGACCTGCGCCTCGCCCTCGCGGAACAGATCAGCGCGCAAACCCTGCCGCTGTGCCAGACACCGGATCAGCGCGGCGCGGTTCTCAACAACCATGGCAACGTGCTCAAGTATCTGGGGGAACGTCGCGGGGACGAGTCGGTGCTGGAGCATTCGGCGGAAGCCTATCGCGCGGCGCTGGAAGAAGGGACGCGAGAGCGTGTGCCGCTCAACTGGGCGGGGACGCAGAACAACCTCGGGAACACGCTTCGGGTGCTAGGCCAACGTCGCGGGGACGAGACGGTGCTGGAGCAGGCAGTAGCGGCCTATCGCGCGGCGCTGGAAGAGTGGACGCGGGAGCGTGTGCCGCTCGACTGGGCGATGACGCAGAACAACCTTGGGATCACGCTTCAGGTTCTGGGCGAACGTCGCGGGGACGAGACGGTGCTGGAGCAATCGGCGGCGGCCTTTCGCGCGGCGCTGGAAGAACGGACGCGGGAGCGTGTGCCGCTCGACTGGGCGATGACGCAGAACAACCTTGGGATCACGCTTCAGGTTCTGGGCGAACGTCGCGGGGACGAGACGGTGCTGGAGCAGGCAGTAGCGGCCTATCGCGCGGCGCTGGAAGAGTGGACGCGGGAGCGTGTGCCGCTCGACTGGGCGATGACGCAGAACAACCTTGGGATCACGCTTCAGATTCTGGGCCAACGTCGCGGAGACGAGGCGGTGCTGGAGCAGGCGGCGGCGGCCTATCGCGCGGCGCTGGAAGAACGGACGCGGGAGCGTGTGCCGCTCGACTGGGCGATGACGCAGAACAACCTTGGGATCACGCTTCAGATTCTGGGCCAACGTCGCGGAGACGAGGCGGTGCTGGAGCAGGCGGCGGCGGCCTATCGCGCGGCGCTGGAAGAACGGACGCGGGAGCGTGTGCCGCTCGACTGGGCGATGACGCAGAACAACCTTGGGATCACGCTTCAAGTGCTGGGCGAACGTCGCGGGGACGAGGCGGTGCTGGAACAGGCGGCGGCGGCCTATCGCGCGGCGCTGGAAGAGCGGACGCGGGAGCGTGTGCCGCTTGACTGGGCGGCGACGCAGACAAATTTAGCCAACTTGCAGGGAGCGCTTTGCGAAATTACTGGGAATCGTGCGCACATCAAAACGGGGCTCGCGCATATCAAGGATGCCATCAAAGTGTTCGAGAAACACGGTGCGAAAGGCTATCTTGAGATTGCACACAACGTCAAAGCCGACCTCGAAGCCCTTTGACCCCGTCCCGGGCTTGACCCGGGACCTCTCGCCGCTCCATCCCACCCGATCTGCTCACTTTCACCCCCCGAAGTGAGCAATTTGTACACTTTGACGGGGCCGCGCGCCCTTGACCCCGGTCGGTGGGGGCTCCAATCCTGAGGGCAGCGAAACGCAAAGGACCGTGCCATGACCCAGCGCCTGCACCTTGTCTTCGGGGGTGAGTTGACCGACCCCACCAAGACCCAGTTCAAGGACACCGACGACATCCATGTCGTCGGAATTTTCCCCGATTACGCAACGGCTTACAATGCGTGGAAGGCCGAGGCGCAGCGCACGGTGGACAATGCGCACATGCGCTATTTCATCGCCCACCTGCACCGTCTGCGGGATGAAGAGGCCCCCGCATCCCCGACCGAGGAGCTGGGCGTCTGAAGCCCATGCGCCACTCCCTGACCCTGACCGCCGAACTGGTCCTGCGGGGCCGAAAAGAGGCAGGAGGATCAAGGATTTACGCGCCGCGCCCGGCGGGGGAGGTGGTGTGGCTGCACATCGGGGTAGAGGCCGTCGCCGACATCGCCCTGCCCCTGATCGACCGGCTGGTGACCCAGCGCCCCGGCCTGACCGTCGTGATGACCACCGCGCCCGGCCTGGCGGCGCGACCGGACCCACGCGAGGACGTGATCGGGGCGGGTGAGTTGCCGGAAAAAGTGCGTGATGCCAAGGGCTTCGTCGAGCATTTCGCGCCGGATATGGGGCTGTGGGTCGGCGGCGCGCTGGCCGCGCCCGCGCTGGCGGCGGCGGCAGAGGCGGATGTGCCGATGGCGCTGATCTCGGCCGTTGAGGATGGCGTGCCGGTGCCGGGGTTCCGCTGGGGCACCTCGGTCGTCGCGTCTCTTCTTCCATACTTTTCAGCTATTTACGCCGAGACCGCCAATGCCGAAAGGCGGCTGGCCAGCTATGGCGTCGACCCCGATCACCTGTTCCTGTCGGGTCCCATGCAGGTCGGCACCGTCCCGCCGCCCTGCAACGAGGCCGAACTGGAGGCCCTGCGCGACACCACCCGCAACCGCACGCTCTGGTCCGCGCTGCACGTCCGGGCCGACGAGGTCGCCATGATCGTCGAGGCCCACCAGCTGATGGCGCGGCTGGCACCGCGCGCGCTGATGATCCTGCAGGGCGAGGGGCCGGGGTTCGACGAGGCTCTCGCGGCGGCCCAGCGCGGCTCGCCGCTGGTCTTCGCGGACCGGGACGAGGGCGAGGACATCACCGAAGCGGTGCAGGTGCTGGTCACCCGCGAGGTCGAAACGCTGGGTCTGTGGCAGCGGCTGGCGCCGGTCACGATCCTTGGGTCGTCGCTGACACGGGCGCATGTGGGCCGGTCGCCTTGGCCCGCCGCGTCGCTTGGGTCGGCCATCATCTGCGGGCCGCATGTCGCGGCGCATCGCGGGGCCTATGCCCGGTTGCAGCATGCGGGTGCCGCGCGGTCGGTGGAGACGGCGCAGGAGCTGGCCACGGCCCTGTCGCATCTGAGCGCGCCGGACCGTGCCGCAGCGATGGCCCATGCCGGGTGGCAGATCGCGACGGCGGGGGCGCTGGCGACCGACATGGTGGTCGACCTTGTGCAGGACACGCTGGATGCCGGGGGCGGGGCCTGATGGCGCAGGCCCCGGCGTTCTGGAACAATCCGCCCGACGCTCCGGGCTGGCAGGCGCGGCTGCTGTCACCGCTGGGCTGGATCACGGCGGCGGCGACGGCGCGGAGGGTTGCGAAGCCCGCGCAAGTGCGGCCCGCCATGCCGGTGATCTGCGTGGGCAACCTGACGGCGGGCGGGGCGGGCAAGACGCCCACGGTCATGGCGCTGGTCGACCGGATCGCGGCGCGGGGGCTGCGCCCGGTTGTCCTGTCGCGGGGATATGGCGGGTCGTTGCAAGGGCCGGTGCGGGTCGACGAGCGGACGCACAAATCGGACGAGGTCGGGGACGAGCCGTTGTTGCTGTCCGCCGTCGCGCCCGTCTGGGTCGCACGGGACAGGGCCGAGGGCGCCCGCGCGATCGAGGCGGCCGGGGAGGTCGATGTGCTGGTCCTCGATGACGGGTTTCAGAACCCGGCCATTGCCAAGGACCTGTCGATCGTCGTGGTGGATGCGGGCGTGGGGTTCGGCAACGGGCGGTGCCTGCCAGCCGGGCCGTTGCGGGAGCCGGTGCAGGCCGGGCTGAAACGCGCCGACCTCGTGATCGCCATCGGCCCGGCAGAGGCGCAGGCGGATTTCATGGTGCGCCGGGACCTGCCGGTGCCCTGCATCGGTGCCGAGTTGACGCCCTTGCCGACGGGCATGGAATGGGAGGGCACGCGGGTTCTGGCCTTTGCCGGGATCGGGCGGCCCGAGAAGTTCTTTGACACGCTGCGGGTGCTGGGGGCGGATGTCGTGCAGGCGGTGCCGTTGTCGGATCACCAGGCGCTGCCGCCGCAACTGGTGGCGCGGCTGAAGGCGGATGCGCGGCGACTGGGCGCGCAGCTTGTCACGACCGAAAAGGATGCGATCCGCCTGAACGCAGAAGACCGGCGGGACGTGCTCGCCCTGCCGGTCCGCTTGTCGTTTGCCGATCCCGCGCCGCTGGATGCCGCGCTGGATCGGGTGCTGTCAGCTTAAGGGATCAAAGCCCCTCTTCGATCAGGGCCGACATCTCGTCATAGGGCATGTTGGCGTACTTGGTGCCGTTGATGACGAAGCTGGGGGTCGAATCGATATTGTGCTCGGTCGCGTTGGCGCGGAACCATTCGACCAGCGCGCGGACCTTGTCGCCATCGGTCAGGCAGGCCTCCATCTGGTCGGCCGAGATGCCCGCGACGCGCCCGATCTTGCGCAACTCGTCGGCGATGGCGGCGTCGGACCCGGCGCGAGACCACGAGGACTGGGTTTCATACAGCATGTCGGTGATGCCGAAGAACGCTTCTTGCGTGCCGGCGCAGCGGGCGATCATCGAGGCCCAGACGCCGTAGCGGTCGAAATAGACCTCGCGATACACGAACCTGACCTTGCCGGTGTCGATGTAATCGGCCTTCAGCTGCTTGTACGGCCCGTTGTGGAAGTTGCCGCAATGGGGGCAGGTGTAGCTGGCATATTCGATGATCTCGACCGGTGCGTCTTCGGCGCCGAGGACCATTTCCATGATCTCGGGCGCGGCGGCGTCATCGTCGGTTGCGGTCGTCTCTTGGGCCATGGCGGCACCGGGCAGCGGGAACGCGCCCGAGGCGACTTGTTCGGGCGAGGGTTGCAGCAGTTTCCATCCGCCACCCGCGATGAGGGCGATGGCGAAGACGGCGACATAGAACAGGCGGTTCATCAGCGGACCTTTCATTCAGTCAGGCGCAGCTTTCAGCCGCGCGGGTTAGGCTTGGAATAGACGTTGAGCGCGAGACGTTCCAGCGCTTCGGCCAGGTCGGTGTCTGCGACATCGGCGCGCGCGGCGGCGGCGCGGGCGCGGGTTTCGGGGGCCGGGGCGGCGGGTGTTTCAGGCGCGCGGGAGCGGTTGAACTGTACCTTGCCGTCGGCGAAACCGGTGGGCGCGGTCTGGGTGATGCGGATGCGGGCGATGGCGTTGTAGCCGTAGGTCGCGTTGACGCGGGCGCGCAGGTCTTCCTTCTGCATCTCCAGCATCGGGGCCTGCGCGCCGGTGGTCAGCACTGTCAGCGTCGCGCCCATCCCGCCGCGGGAATACGACACCTCGACCGGGCGGGCGATGGCCGCGATCTGTTCGCCCACGATGTCGTGCCAGTGGGTCAGCACCCGCGATTCGGAGAAACCGCGCGTGGACGAGGCCGCGCGCACGCGCTTTTCCAGCAGCGTGGCGGTACGTTTGAACCCTCGGGTCGTGCCGGTGTGGCGGGACATCGCGTTGACTCCTTGGATCACGAGTTTAAGCCCAAGTGCGGCGGGAGGCATCCTCTAATCGCACACACGGAGGCATAACGATTGCGTGACGCGGACCTGAGCGCGACGCTTCTGGCGTGGTACGACCGGCATGCGCGGGTGATGCCGTGGCGCGTGGGTCCGGCCGCGCGGGCCGAGGGCGTGCGGCCAGATCCCTATGCTGTGTGGCTGTCGGAGATCATGTTGCAGCAGACGACCGTGGCGGCGGTGCGCGACTACTTCCGAACCTTCGTGACGCGCTGGCCAACCGTGGCCGACCTTGCCGCGGCCGAGGACGGGGACGTGATGGCGGCGTGGGCGGGGCTTGGATACTACGCCCGCGCGCGGAACCTGCTGAAATGCGCCCGCGCGGTGGTCGACCGGCATGGTGGCGCGTTTCCCGCCGACCCCGACGCGCTGCGCGCGTTGCCGGGGATTGGCCCCTACACGGCGGCGGCGGTGTCGGCGATTGCGTTCGATCTGCCCGAGACGGTGGTGGACGGCAATGTAGAGCGGGTGATTGCCCGCCTGCGCGACATCCACACTCCGTTGCCCAAGGCCAAGGCGGAACTGACGGCGCTGGCCGCCGACCTGACGCCAGAGGTGCGGCCCGGCGATTATGCCCAGGCGGTCATGGACCTTGGCGCGACGGTCTGCACGCCGCGCAACCCGGCCTGCGGCCTGTGCCCGTGGCGGGACGGCTGCGCGGGGCGGCTGGCGGGCAGCCACGTGGACCTGCCGAAGAAGGCCCCGAAGAAAAAGAAACCCACGCGGCTTGGCATCGCCTATGTCGCGCGGCGGGTGGACGGGGCGCTGTTGCTGGAACGGCGGCCGGACAAGGGGCTGCTGGGCGGCACGCTGGGCTGGCCGTGCAGCGCATGGGACGATGCCCCGCAGGAGGATCCGCCGATCGCGGCGGAGTGGAAGGATGCGGGCGCCGAGGCGCGGCACACCTTCACCCATTTCCACCTGCGCCTTGCGGTGCGCACCGCGCTTGTCCCGATGGACCGCGCACCCGCGCGTGGCACCTTCATCGAGGCCGGGGCGTTTGACCCGAAGGACCTGCCGACGCTGATGCGCAAGGTGCATGCGCTGGCGTGACCTTGGGTCACACCCGCCCTAAATGCGTCAATATCCTTTGATACGCCCCGTGCCGCGCCGGTAAACTGCGCGCATACCGATGGGAGCCGGATGAAATGCTGAGTGCCGCACAGGTCGCCAAACTGCAAAACGCCTTGCCGTTCTGGATGTCGATCCTGCTGATCCCGCTGATCTGGGTCAGTGCGACGCAGGGCGGCTGGTGGGTGCTCTTGCTGCCGCTGACGACGTGGTACCTGTTTTCGGGCCTCGACTTCGTGACCGGCCTGAACGAACAGAACGCCGATCCCGAGATCGGGGACGAGCATCTGCGCTGGTACACGCTGATCACGCTGATCTGGGCGCCGGTGCAGTTCGTCACGCTGTTCGCGCTGATCTGGTACGCCGCCCGCGCCGATCACCTGAACGGGTGGGAGATTTTCGGGCTGGCCTTCGGCATGGGCGTGATTTCGGGCACCATCGGGATCAATTACAGCCACGAGCTGATGCACCAGAAAAACAGGGTCGAACGCTGGATGGGGGATATCCTGCTGGCCATGGTCCTGTATTCCCATTTCCGAAGCGAGCACCTGCTGGTGCACCACCGCTATGTCGCAACGCCGAAGGACCCGGTGACCGCGCGGTATGGCGAAGGCTTCTTCCGCTTCTTCCCGCGCGTGTTGGTCGAATGTGGCGCGTCGGCGTTCACCGCCGAACGCGCGATGCTGGCGCGCAAGGGCAAGCCGTGGTGGGACAGGTCGAACCCGTTCTGGCGTTACTGGGCGTTGCAGGCGGGGATGCTGGTACTGGCGGCGTTGCTGGGCGGGTGGATCGGCCTTTGGATGTTCGTCACGCAGGCCATCGTCGCCATCTGGCAGCTGGAACTGGTCAACTACGTCGAACATTACGGGCTGACCCGTCGTCACCTGGGCGAGGGCAAATACGAACATGTCAAGCCGCACCATTCGTGGAACGCGGCGCACCGGGCGTCGAACTGGCTGCTGATCAACCTGCAGCGCCATTCCGACCACCATTACAAGCCCGACCGCCGGTTCCCGCTGTTGCAGACCTATGGCACGGACGAGGCGCCGCAATTGCCCTATGGCTACCCGGTGATGACCATCGCGGCGATGTTTCCGTCGCTGTGGCGGCGGGTCATGAACCCGCGCGTCAAGGCGTGGCGCGCGCGCAATTACCCCGACATTAGCGACTGGTCGTCGTACAATTCCGGGACCAACCCGCTGCCGCGCTAGGCGAGGGGCTGCCGGGCGCGAAAAGGCGCCGGCGAATTCTTGCAGCCGTTGTTCACGGAGCGTTAACATTGACGTGGCTCCAATGTGCAGAGTTCACGGCACGGCAACAGTTTGGGAATTCGGCTGCGCCTCTCCCCGTTGACCGAATCTGAATCCGCTGTACCTCTGGCGTCGGTGGGGACGTCTTGTCGCCGGGCCGGGCAGGACTGGGGCGGCGCACCTCATCACGTGTGAAGATCGACCCTGATCGCGGCCTTGTCCAAGGCCCCCCGACCGAGTGTGTGTCCCGATGCCGACCAGTGTTTCGCAGTATATCTTCGGCAATTCGCTGGTGAATTTCGCCGGCGGCAGCGGCGAGACCAACATCCTCGTCTGGCTGGACCAGTTGGCCGAGGAAGCGGGCAACACCTATGCCGCGACGGGCGGTTACGGGTTCCTGCGCAACTTTGCCGACCGGCCGGAGCCTCTGGACAGTTGGGGGTTTCCCGGTGTTACCGACAGCTGGGACGGCGATACCGAGACATTCGCGCAGGCGGGGTTCAACTCGGTCCTGATCACGCCCGCGAACTTCATCCAGTACCAGGGCCCGGATGCCGATTACGCGTTCGACACGCGTTCTCCGCTCGACGCGGTGAATGAAATCGTGGCGGACGTTCGGGCGGATTATCCGTCGGCGGACGTGCTGATCTATGAAGGCTGGGCTGACATGGGGCCGTTTGCCGCCACCGTCCCGCCCAGCGCCAACGCAGAGGCGGCGTATTACGCATACACGTCCGGCGATTATCACGACTGGTTCGTCGACCTGATCGACGCGGCCAATGCCGCGAACCCGGATGCCAACCTGCTGCTGGTGCCCGTGGCGCCCGTGCTGGCCGACCTGTTCACCGGCACGCTGGCGGATATCCCGGTGGATGACCTGTTCGTCGACAACGCCCCCCACGGGACCGAGACGACCTATTTCCTTGCCTCGCTCATCACCTATTCCGCGATCTATGGCGAGCCCGCGCCCGACACCTTCACCGTGCCCGCGAACATTCACCTGCTGGTGGCGTCGAACTATGCCGCGCTGACGACCGAGATCCACGCGGCGGTCGAGACCTACCAGGCGGAGGTGGGCGGTGGTGTCGGCGCGGATCCCAACAGCGACCCGATGGTCGTGGATGACGCGTTCGAGATGTTCACCGACACGACCTCAGAAATCCTTGTGCTGGCCAATGACAGCGACCCCGATGGCGACCCGCTGACGATCACGTCGGTGAGCGTGGCGGGCAGCGGCATGGCCGAAGTGGTGGGCGAGTTCATCTATTTCACCGCCGATGGCACGACCGGGACGTCCGAAGTCACCTATACCGTGTCCGATGGCAATGGCGGCACCGCGACCGGTACGCTGACCATGACCGTCGTCGCGCCGGACCCGACGCCGCCCGCCCCGCCGCCGGTGCCGGAACCCGACATGGTGGACGACCCCGACCCGATGATCGATCCCGGCGAGAACACCCTCCCCGAGGCGATGCCGGACGACATCATCGTGCCGCTGGGGCAGACGGTGTGGCTGGACGTGCTGGACAACGATACCGACGGCAATGGCGATCCCCTGACCATCCAGGCGATCGCGCAGCCGGTGCTCGGATCGGCAGAACTGATCGACGGGCGGATCGAATACGTGGCCCCCGCAACGGGCGTCTCGGATGTTCTGAGCTATTCCGTGTCGGACGGGCGCGGCGGGTTCGACCAGACCGACATCTTCATCACGCTCGACAACGGCGTGGCCGGTGCCCCGGAAGAAGCCGGGGCGGAGCCTGACCCGGTCATGGTGGCCGATGACGAGGCCGGGCCGGCGGGGTTCGACGCCAGCTTTTTCGCGCTGTCATCGGATGTGCAGGGTCTTGGCGACGTGGATTTCTCTGTCACGCCGGATGCGACCGACATGGTGTCAACGCTGAGCTTCCTCGACCAGACCGGCGCGTTGTGGGAGGGCGGGCCGACCGATTACTTCGCAGCCCGGTTCGCGCAGGAGGTCGACGTGGAGGAGGCGGGCGTTTACCGCTTCCTGCTTTATGCCGATGACGGGGTGCGTCTGAGCGTCGACGGCACGACCGTGGTTGGGCATGAAGAGACGGGCGAGCAGCAGTTGATTGTGGGCGAGGTGTTCCTTGAACGGGGCCTGCACGAGGTTGAAGTCGATTACTTCGAGCGGACGGGAGAGCAGTCGTTGTACCTTGAATGGATCGCGCCGGACGGGGCGGACCTGATGGACAGCCTTGCCCGCCCGGACGGCCAGACGCTGGAAACGCTGGCCGGGGAGAGCGCCGAAGACGTCACCGACGACGTGTTCGCCTGACCCCGAAAATGGAAAAGCCAGCCGGGTGGCTGGCTTTCCTGTGATGTCGGTGGTGACGCGGGATCACTCGTTCACGCAATCCTTCAGCGCCTTCGCGATGGTCACTTTCACGACCTTGTCGGCGTCTTTCTTGAACTGCTCGCCCGTGGCGGGGTTGCGCACCATGCGCTCGGGGCGTTCGCGGCAGTAGAACTTGCCGATGCCCGGAATGGTGACGGCGCCGCCGCCCGCGACTTCGCGGGTGATCAGGTTCGACACGGCGTCGAGCGCCGCGCTTGCCGATTTCTTGTCGGTGCCCATTTCTTCGGCCAGTGCCGCAATCAGTTGGGTCTTGGTCATCGCTTTGGCCATCGTATCTGTCTCCTTGCCTGTGCCTGTCTGTTACGGCTTCATTTGCGGCATTTAAGAGGGTTTGCCGACGCAACACAACAAATTGTGGGCAAAACACCCCAAAAAACATGCATTTTGGGGCCTCCACCACGGGTTGCGGAGGGTGACGCAAGGTAACACGCCGGTAAGCGTCACAGAAACGCGGTTTCCTCGAACGAGCGGAGCTTCCGGCTGTGGATGCGTTCCAACGGCATTTCGCGCAGCGTCTCCATCGCGCGGATGCCGATCATGAGGTGCCGCGCCACCTGCGTCTTGTAGAAGGACGAGGCCATGCCGGGCAGTTTCAGCTCGCCATGCAGGGGCTTGTCGGACACGCACAGAAGCGTGCCGTAGGGGACGCGGAAGCGGAACCCGTTGGCCGCGATCGTGGCGCTTTCCATGTCCAGCGCAACGGCGCGGGACTGGCTGAGCCGCTGCACCGGGCCGGTATGTTCGCGCAGTTCCCAGTTGCGGTTGTCGACCGAGGCAACGGTGCCCGTGCGCATGATGCGTTTCAGGTCGTAGCCTTCCAGCTGGGTCTCCATGGCCACGGCCTGTTCCAGCGCGATCTGGATCTCGGCCAGTGCCGGGATCGGGACCCAGACGGGCAGGTCGGCATCCAGCACCTTGTCTTCGCGCAGGTAGGCGTGGGCGAGGACGAAATCGCCCAGCGATTGCGAGTTCCGCAGGCCCGCGCAATGCCCGACCATCAGCCATGCATGGGGGCGCAGGACGGCGATGTGATCGGTCGCCGTTTTCGCGTTGGACGGGCCGACCCCGATATTGACCAGCGTGATCCCGGACCGGTCCGGGCGGGTCAGGTGGTAGGTCGGCATCTGCGGCATCTTGGACGTCTCGGGGATCGGTTCGGACGGGTCGGTGATGACCCGGTTGCCGGTCGAGACGAAGCTTGAATACCCGCTGTCGGGATTGGCCAGCGCCGCGCGGGCATAGGCTTCGAATTCCGAGACGTAGAACTGGTAGTTGGTGAACAGGACGTGGTTCTGGAAATGCGCCGGATCGGTCGCGGTGTAATGCGCCAGCCGGGCCAGCGAGTAATCCACCCGCTGCGCGGTGAAGGGGGCGAGCGGTTCGGTCCCGTCGGGGCTGACATAGGTGCCGTTGACGATGTCGTCGTTGGTGGTGCTGAGGTCGGGCACGTCGAACACGTCGCGCAGGATGAACTCGGCCGCGCCTTCCTGCGGGACATTGAGCGTTGCGTCGTTGGCGACCGCGAAATGCACCGGCATCGGCGTGCCCGAAATGCCGATTTCGACCGGCTGGCCGTGATTGCTGACCACCAGCCTGATCTGCTGGATCAGGTAGTCGCGGAACAGGTCGGGCCGGGTGATCGTCGCGGTGTGGGTACCGGGATGCGACACGTGGCCGAAGGCGAGGCGGCTGTCGACCTTGGCGAAGGTTTCGGTGGTGATCCGCACCTCGGGATAGAAGGCGCGGATGCGGGTGCCGGGGTGGCCATCGACCAGCGCCGATTTGAACGCCTCGCACAGGAAGGTGGTGGAGATGTCATAGATCTCCTGCAACCGGTCCACCGCCGCGGCGGGGTCGGTGAAGCTTTGCGTGGAGGGCACGCTGGGCGTCAGGTAGGCATTGGCGGCGTCGGTCAGGCCTTGCATCAGCTGTCCTCGAAGAGGTCGGTGAATTCGAAACGGGTCACGTCCACGAGCCCGAGATCGGAGATCCGCAATTCCGGGATCACGACGAGGGCGAGCAGCGAATGCTGCATGTAGGCGTTGTTGAGCGTGCAGCCGCAGGTCCGCATCGCCGCCATCATCGCGTCTGCCTGTCGGGCGACGTCGCTGGCGGGGCTGTCGGACATGAGGCCCGCGATGGGCAGGGGCACGCTGGCAAGCTCGGCACCGTCGCGCCAGACGGTGATGCCGCCGCCCAAGGCGCGCAGGTGGTTCGCGGCGGCGGCCATGTTGGCGCGGTCGGTGCCCACCACGATCATGTGGTGGCTGTCATGCGCCACGGTGGAGGCCATGGCCATGTGCCCGTCATATCCAAAGCCGGACACGAAGGCATTGACGACGCCGCCCGTCGCGCGGTGGCGTTCGACAAGCGCAATCTGGGCCACGTCCTGCGCAGCGTCCGGATCGACCCGCCCGTCGGTGACAGAGAGGGTGCGGGACAGGGCCTGCGTGGGCGCCTGGTTCTCGACCACGCCGATGACGCGGGCGGTGACGTGGTTGGCGCCCTGGGGCGCGGCGATCTCGAAATCCTGGGCGGAGAGGTCGCGGGCCATGTTCACCGTCTGTCGCGCGCTGTCGGGCCAGTCGTAATGCGGGCAGTCCACGGTGCAGGTGCCGTCGGTCGCCACGACCTGCCCGCGCGCGATCACCGTCTCGATCGGCAGGGTTGCGAGGTCGGAGGTCAGGATCACGTCGGCGCGGCGACCGGGCGCGATGGAGCCCAGTTCGCGTTCCAGCCCGAAATGGGTGGCGGTGTTGAGCGTCGCCATCTGCAGCGCCACCAGCGGGTCACAGCCGCAATCGATCGCGTGGCGCACCACGCGGTTCATATGGCCGTCATTGACCAGCGTGCCGGAATGGCAATCGTCGGTGCACAGGATGAACCCGCGCGGGTCGAGCCCCTTTTCGGTAATGGCGGTGATCTGTGCCTCGACATCGTACCACGCGCTGCCCAGCCGCAGCATCGCGCGCATGCCCTGCCGGGCGCGGGCGATGGCGTCGGCCTCTTGCGTGCCTTCGTGGTCATCCGCCGGGCCACCCGCCGCGTAGGCGTGGAAGGCGGGGCCGAGGTCGGGGGAGGCATAATGCCCGCCGATCGTCTTGCCCGCGGCGGAGGTCGCGGCCATTTCCGCCAGCATCTTGTCGTCGCCGGCGACCACGCCGGGGAAGTTCATCATCTCTCCCAACCCGATGATGCCGGGCCAAGTCATCGCCTCGGCCACGTCGGCGGGCGTGATTTCGTGGCCCGTCGTCTCAAGCCCCGGCGCGGAGGGCGCGCAGGAGGGCATCTGGGTGAAGATGTTGATCGGTTGCAGCGCGGCCTCGTCATGCATCATGCGCACGCCGTCGAGGCCCAGCACGTTGGCGATTTCATGCGGGTCGGTGAACATCGTGGTGGTGCCGTGGGGGATCACCGCGCGGGCAAACTCGGCCGGGGTCAGCATGCCCGACTCGATGTGCATGTGCCCGTCGCAGAGGCCCGGCACCATGTAGCGCCCGCGCGCCTCGATCACCGTGGTGTCGGGGCCGGTGCAGTGCGACGCGTCCGGCCCGACATAGGCGATGCGCCCGCGGGCGATGGCGATGTCATGGTCGGGGAGGGCTTCGCGCGTGTGGACATTGACCCAGATGCCGCCCCTGATCACGGTGTCGGCAGGCGCGCGGCCCGCCGCGACAGCGACCAGATCGGCGGCACATTCGGCCCATGTGGGAAAAGTCGTCGGCTCCATGTCGTAAACTGGCATGGGGCCAGCGCGGGTTCAAGCGATGCTGGCCGCGTGTCATGGAGGTTTCATGGATTACGAGACGATCTCTGCCGAGGCGTTTGGTGCGGGCCTGACGGGGTTCGGCGTGAACCTGCTGGTGCGCGATGTCGTGGCCGAGGTTGCCTTCCTGCGGGACGTGTTCGGGATCGTGGCGCATCGGGTGAGCGCGGATTTCGCCATCCTCGCCTATCACGGGCATGTCCTGCAGCTGCATTCCGACGGCACCTATCATTCCAACCCGCTGCCGTCGCTTCTGCCCGAAGCGGGCGCAAGGGGTGGCGGGATCGAGTTGCGGCTGTTCCACACCGACCCGGACGAGGCGGTGAAAAAGGCGAGGGCGGCGGGCGCGATGATCCTCGCGGAGGCGGAAAACAAGCCACATGGCTTGCGCGAGGCCTATATCCTCGACGACAACGGGTATGCGTGGGTGCCAAGCCGCCCGACAGACGACGAGTGACCAGAAACGCAGCAGGGAGGGTGCGATGGCCGTAACCGAGTTGAGACCGAACATGGATCACTGGCAGGAGCGGGTCGATCTGGCCGCAGCGTTCCGCTGGACCGCGCGGCTGAACATGCACGAGGCCGTGGCCAACCATTTCTCGTTGTCGGTGAACGAGGACGGGACGCAGTTCCTGATGAACCCCAACCAGGTGCATTTCAGCCGGGTGCGCGCGTCGGACATGCTGTTCCTCGATGCCAACGATCCCGACACGCTGAAAGGCCCCGACGCGCCCGATCCGACGGCTTGGGGGCTGCATGGCAGCATCCACCGGCGCTGCCCCCATGCGCGCTGCGCGATGCATGTCCATTCGGTTCATGCGACGGTGCTGGCCTGCCTGCAGGACAAGATCCTGCCGCCGCTCGATCAGAATGCGGCGATGTTCTATGACCGGCAGGTCGTGGATGACGAATATGGCGGGCTCGCGTTCGAGGAAGAGGGGGAGCGCTGCGCCGCCCTGTTCGCGGACCCGAAGAAGACGGTGATGGTGATGGGCAATCACGGCATCATGGTGATCGGCCAGACCGTCGCGCAGACCTTCAACCGGATGTATTTCTTCGAACGCGCGAGCGAGGTCTATGTCCGCGCATTGCAGACCGGCCGCCCGCTGGCGATCCTGCCGGACGAGATTGCGGCCAAGACGGCCGACGAGATCGAGAACTATCCCGAACAGGACATCCGCCATCTGGCAGAGCTGAAGGCGATCCTTGACGCGGAAGGGTCGGACTATGCCGCGTGAGCGCCTATGACGTGGTCATCGTGGGGGCCGGGTCGGCAGGCTCGGTCCTTGCCAACCGGCTGAGCGAGGACCCGACGCGGAGCGTGCTGGTGCTGGAGGCCGGGCCGGTCGACCGGGACCTGATGATCCATATCCCGGCAGGCGTGCATTCGGTATGGCACAAGCCGGGGCTCAACTGGAACGACACGTCCGAGGCGCAGGAGGCTCTGGGAGGGCGTGGCGTGTTCCAGCCACGGGGCCGGGTTCTGGGCGGATCGTCTTCGATCAACTCGATGGTCTACATGCGCGGGCATCCGCGCGATTACGACGAATGGGCGCAGGCGGGGCTGACCGGGTGGTCCTATGATCGCTGCCTGCCCTATTTCCGCGCGGGCGAGGCGCGGGCCGAGGGTGGCGATGCCTGGCGCGGGGCCGACGGGCCGCTGGGCGTGTGCCGGTCGTCCTATGACAACCCGTTATACGATGCGTTTCTGGAGGCGGGAGCGCAGGCCGGGCAGGGCCGGTCCGACGATCTGAACGGGTATCAGCCCGAAGGCGTCGCGCGGTTCGACGCGACCAAGCGGCACGGGCGGAGGTGCAGCGCGGCGGTGGCGCATCTGCGCCCGGCCCTGCGGCGGCCCAACCTGACGCTGAAGACCGGCGCGCAGGTGGACCGGGTGGAGATCGAGAACGGTCGCGCGGTTGCGGTCCGCTTTCACCATCGCGGGCGCGCGGAACGGGTGGAGGCGGGGGAGGTCATCCTGTCGGGCGGGGCCTTCAACTCGCCTCAGCTTCTGATGCTGTCGGGCGTGGGGCCCGCCGATCATCTGGCCGAACACGGGATCGACGTGGTGGCCGACCTGCCGGGCGTGGGCGGGAACCTGATGGATCACGCGACGGTCGTGGTGCAGTTCGAATGCCGTAAACATTTTCCCATTCACCGCATCGACCAACCCCTGCCCAAGCTGCGCGCCGGTGCGCGGTGGGTGTTCTTCCGCGACGGGGTGGCAGCGTCGAACATCTGGGAGGCGGGTGGCATCGTGCGCGGCAACGACCGGGTCGCGCGGGGCAACCTGCAATACCATTTCGCGCCGGTCGGTTTCGCCTACGAGGGCGACCGCCTGAGCGTCAGCCAGGCCTTTGCCGTGCATATCGACCTCTTACGCCCCGAAAGCCGGGGGGAGGTGCGGTTGGCCTCTGCCGATCCACGGGCGCGGCCGGCGCTGCGGTTCAACTACCTCGACCAGGCGGAAGACCTGCGGCAACTGGTCGAAGGGGTGCGGGCCTTGCGTGCGCTGGTGTCGCAACCGGCGTTCCACGGCCTTGCCGGGGCCGAGATCGCGCCGGGGGCCGGGGCGACGACGGATGCCGACATCGCCGCATGGGTGCGCCGCGCGCTGGAAACCGATTTCCACCCCTGCGGGACCTGCGCGATGGGTGACGTGGTGGATGACGAGATGCGGGTGCGGGGGGTCGCGGGCCTGCGGGTTGTCGATGCCTCGGTTATGCCGCGGATCGTGGGAGGCAACCTCAACGCGCCGGTGCAGATGATCGCGGCGCGGGCGGCGGACATGATCCGGGGCCGCGCGCAATTGCCGCCCGAACGCCCGCCCTTCGCGTTCGACAGCGACACCAAGGTCGCATCCTGACAGGCGCACCCCGGACCGTGCGGCGCAGGATGGCCCGGAACGGAAGGGAGGACGCACCATGAGCGACACGTCACTGGGCACCGAGACGGACCGCTGGAACCACCATCCGGGGCGCGTGGCGCTGAACCCGCTGTTCAGCTGGCCTCCACGCCCGATGGCGGTGCTGCGCTGGTACGCGGCCTATTGGCTGGTGGTGTCGACGACGACGCTGGCGGTTGCCTTGGCCTTTGCCTTCTACTGGCTGCTGTTGCCGCCCTTGGCCGAGATGCAGACATGGGCGCCGGGCTGGATGCTGCACGTCTGGCTCGCCAACCTGATCCCGCATTGCACGCTCGCCGGGGTGCTGCACCTGTGGCTCTACCGATGGCGCGCGCAGGAGAAGCGGTTCAAGTTCGATCCGCGCGACCCGGCGACGGACAATGGCAGCTTCACATTCCGCAACCAGGTGCATGACAACATGTTCTGGACCATCGCCAGCGGCATCACGCTGTGGACGGTGGCGCAATGGTTGGTCTTCTGGGCGATGGCAAACGGCTGGGCGCCGGTGATCCATCCGCGCGAGAACCCGGTCTGGTTCGTGGCGATGTTCCCGGTGCTCGTTGTCTGGAGCTCGTTCCACTTTTACTGGGTGCACCGGCTGCTGCACGTGCCGGTCGTCTACAAGCGCGCGCATGCGCTGCACCATCGGAACGTGAACGTGGGGCCGTGGTCGGGCATCTCGATGCATCCGCTGGAACACCTGCTGTTCTACACGAACTTTGCGATCCACCTCGTCCTGCCGTCCTCACCAATCCACGTGCTGTTCCATGGCTACATGCAGTCGGTGCACCCGATCTTTTCCCATTCGGGGTTCGAGCAGTTGTACGTCGCCGATGCGAAGCGGGCGAAAATGGGGGATTTCTTCCACCAGCTGCACCACCGCTATTTCGAGTGCAATTACGGCACGGTGGAGATGCCGTGGGACCGCTGGTTCGGGTCGTTCCATGACGGGTCGGAAGAGGCCACGCGGGAGACGCGGGCGCGGAAGACGCAGATGTATACCTGAGGCCGCGCGCCCGTCAGCGGTCGGTCAACATCGTCCAGCCATAGGCGGGCCACAGAAGGTGGCGGCGGAATCGCCCGCCCGGAAAGCGGGGCGGCGGTTGTGACAGGAAGGCGGCATGGGCGCGGTCGGTGCGGCCACCTGTCACCATGTCGGCAAGGATCGCGCCGCAATGGCTGCCCATCGCCACCCCGTTGCCGTGGTAGTTGAGCGCGGCCCACAGCCCCGGCTGGTCGGGCACCGGCCCGCAGAAGGGCGCCATGCGGGCGGACAGGCTCACCAGTCCCGACCAGACGTGCCGGGCGGGGAGTTGCGCGAAGCGGGGAAACAGGGCGGCGAAGTGCCGGCGCAGGCGTGCCTCGGCCCGTGCATCGGCGCGGGTGCTGGACAGGAGCGAGCCGCGCATCCCGAACAGCATCCGCCCGCAAGGCATCCGCCGCAGGTAGTGCAGGAAGGTGCGCGTGGTGTAGGCCATCTGGCCGCTCGTCCAGCCCTGTTCGGTTGCGATGTCGTCGGGGATCGGATCGGTCACCAGCACCGCCGATTGCGCGGGCAGGAAGCGCCCGCGCAGCCAGTCGGGCAGGTCGTCCGAGGAATAACCGTTGGTGGCGACGATCACCTGATCGGCGGTGATCTCGCCACGCGGCGTCGTCACCCGCCAGCCGCCGGACTGCCGGGTGATGCCCGTCGCGGGCGTGTCGCCAGACAGGCGTGCCCCGGCAGAGGTGGCGGCGCGGGCGAGGCCGGTGAGGTATTTGAGCGGGTTCAGACCAAAGCCGATGGGCACGGTCAGCGCCCCGTGAAACGGCCCGGCCATGCCGGCGGCGTGCATTGCGTCTGGCGGGATCAGTTCCGGCGTGATGTCGTGCAGGGCGGCAACCTCCTCTGCGTGCCTGCGCGTTTCGTCCCATGCGCGGGGTGAATGGGCGAGCATCGTCTCCCCCCGTGAGTGGCGGTCGATGTCGAGAGAGAGGCGGGTGACGAGCGCATCCACCGTGGCGACCGCGTCGCGTTCGGTTGCGGCCCAGTCGCGCCCCGCGCCGTCGCCGAACTGCCTGTCCATCTGCGCGTGGGGCAGCATCGCGCCGCCAAGGCAGCAGAACCCGCCGTTGCGCCCGGACGCGCCCCAGCCGGGCTGCCGCGCGTCGACCAGCGCGACCGACACGCCCTGTTCGACGAGGTGCAGCGCGGCGGAAAGGCCGGTGAAGCCTCCGCCGATGATGGCGACATCGGCCTGTGCGGGGCCGTCCAGCGGCGACCATACGGGAGCGTCGATGGTCGTGGGCCAGTAGCAGGCGGCGCGCGGGGCGTCGCCATAGGCATGGGCGGGATAGGGCCGCCTCACGCGCGGGCGGCGGCCGCGTCGTCCCGCGCGCGCGCCACTGCCGCGCGTTTCGAGACGAGCGAGGCGATGATGACCCCCACCGTCACGACGGCGATCATCAGGGTCGACAGCGCGTTGATCTCGGGGCTGACGCCCAGGCGGACGGCCGAGAAGATCTTGATCGGGAGGGTCGTCGCGGCAGGGCCTGACGTGAACGAGGCGATCACGAGGTCGTCGAGCGAGAGCGTAAAGGCCAGCAGCCAGCCCGAGATGACGGCAGGCGCGATGATCGGCAGGGTCACCAGCCGGAAGGCCTGGAACGGTGTGCAGCCAAGGTCCAGCGCGGCTTCTTCCAGCGAGCGGTCGAACGAGGTCAGGCGCGAGGACACCACGACCGACACGTAGCACATCGAGAAGGTGGTATGCGCCAGCACGATGGTCAGCACGCCCCGGTCCAGCCCGATCCCGATGAAGAGCAGCAAAAGCGACAGGCCGGTGATGACTTCGGGCATGACGAGCGGAGCGTAGATCATGCCAGTGAAGAGCGTGCGTCCGGTGAACCGCCCGGCCCGGACCAAGAGGTAGGCGGCCATGGTGCCGAGCACGGTGGCAATGGTCGACGACATGACCGCGACCTTGATCGTGACCCACGCGGCGTCGAGAAACGCCTCGTTCTGCATCAACTCGCCGTACCAGCGGGTCGAGAAGCCCGCCCAGACGGTCACCAGTTTGGAAGCGTTGAACGAGTAGATCACGAGGATGACCATGGGCAGGTAGAGAAACGCGAAGCCCAGCGTCAGGGACGTGGCGTTGAACCATGTGAAGCGCTTCATTCGTCCATCTCCCGCGCGCGCTGTTCGTTGCGCTGAAACAGGATGATCGGGACGATCAGGATCAGAAGCAGGATCACGGCGACGGCCGAGGCGACGGGCCAGTCGCGGTTGTTGAAGAACTCCTCCCACAGGACCTTGCCGATCATCAGCGTCCCCGACCCGCCAAGAAGCGAGGGGATGACGAATTCGCCGATCACCGGGATGAAGACGAGGAAGCACCCGGCGATGATCCCGTTCTTCGATAAAGGTATCGTGACCAGCCAGAAGGCCGACATGCGCGAGCAGCCGAGGTCGGTCGCGGCCTCGATCAGGCTGTCGTCCATCCGTTCAAGGGCGGCATAGATCGGCAGGATCATGAAGGGCAGGTAGGTGTAGACGATGCCGATATACACGGCGGTGTTGGTGTTCAGGATCGTGAGCGGTTCCGAGATGATGCCGGTCCAGAGCAAGAGCTGGTTGAGCAGCCCTTCCTGCGCGAGGATGCCCATCCACGCGTAGACGCGGATGAGGAAGGACGTCCAGAAGGGCAGGATCACCAGCATCAGGAGCGTCGCGCGCCATTCGTCGGGCGAGCGGGCCATGGCGTAGGCGATGGGGTAGCCGACGACCAGCGTGATGGCGGTGGACGATGCCGCGATCCAGAGCGAGGAGAGGTAGGCTTTCCAGTAGAGGTCATCCTCAGTTAGCCAGACGAAGTTCTCGAAATCGAGGCCGGTGAGGAAGGCGCGGAAGCTGGCCCATCCTTCGGACAGGTCGATGGTGGGCGTATAGGGCGGGATCGCCAGCGCCGTGTCGCTGAGAGAGATCTTCAGGACGATCAGGAACGGGACGAGGAAAAGGGCGAGCAGCCACAGGTAGGGGATCGCGATCAGGAGGCGGCGCATGGGTGGGCCTCCGTTCGCAATGGAGCCGGGTGCAAGCCGTGGCATTGACGGGCCGCGGCGCGTCGATCCGACCGTGACGCGAAGCGATTTATGTCAGCCGGATCCTTCTGGCTTTCCCGCGATCTTGCAGCACCAGCCAAATCGACGTGCCGTGGAGGCGGCCCGTCGATGGCGCGGCGGCCTGCGGCCTTGATTCCGCGCCGAATGGGTGGCGCGCATGTCATCTCAAAAGCACCACGCCTGCCGTATCGGTCCAGCCGATCCAGACGGTATCGTCCCACGTGAAGGCGCGGGCCGATATGCGGCGGGTGTTGGCGGTCTGCGCCTTGACGATCTGCCCGGTGGGAAGTTCGACATGGTAGGTCGACACGTTGCCGAGATAGGCGATGTCGATCACCTTGCCCTGGAACGCGTTCGGCAGGTCGGGCCGGTCGGCGCTGACGGCGATCTTCTCGGGGCGGATGGCGAAGGTGACGGCACCGCCATCGAGCCCTTCGGTCGCGTTCGACACGACGATCGGGTCGGCGCCTTCGGCCCAGTCGATTTCCAACCCGTCGGGGCGGGGCAAGAGCGCGGGTCCGTCGGGCGCGCCGGACTTGCCGTCCGCACCCTCCCCGAAGATCGGGCTGAGGCGGGAGACGAGCCACCCGGCAGCCTCGTTCGCGGGCGGCTGGGACTCGGACTTCGCGGCGGCGGGTGCCGTGCCGTCCGGTGGTGCGGGCGGGTCGGTGCGACGGGCGGTGCCGGGGAACAGGTTGATCTCCCCGATGAAGTCCGCGACGTAGGTGGAATTCGGCAACTCGTAGATACGGTCGGGCGTGTCCACCTGCTCGATCCGGCCCTCGTTCATCACCGCGACGCGGGAGGCGACGGTCATCGCCTCTTCCTGGTCATGGGTGACAATGACGAAGGTGGTCCCGGTCGTTTCCTGGATTTCCATCAGCTCGAACTGCGTGTCCTGCCGCAGTTTCTTGTCGAGCGCGCCCAGGGGTTCGTCCAGAAGCAGGAGCTTGGGCGCCTTGGCCAGCGACCGGGCCAGCGCCACGCGCTGTCGCTGACCGCCCGAGATCTGGTGCGGCTTGCGCGCGCCGAAGCGTTCGAGCCGGGTGAGTTTCAGCATCTCGTCCACGCGGGCCGCGATGAAGGCCGCATCGCGGCCTTCGCGTTTCAGCCCGAATGCGATGTTGTCGCGCACGGTGAGATGCGGGAACAGCGCGTAGGACTGGAACATCATGTTCACGGGTCGCTTGTTCGCGGGGCGGTTTGCCATGTCCTCTCCACCCAGCGTGATGGTGCCGGAGGTCGGGGCTTCGAACCCGGCGAGCATCCGCATCAGGGTGGTCTTGCCACAGCCCGACGGGCCGAGAAGGGCGAAGAATTCCTGTTCGTAGATGTCGATGGTCAGGTCGTCGATGGCGGTGAATTCGCCGAACCGTTTGGTGACGTTCTGGAAGCGGATCAGCGGGACGGCGTCAGGGTCCGACCATGGTTCGAACTCGGCGGCATTGACCATGCAGGGCAGCGTCCTTGAAGTGCTGGGATCGGGGCGGCGCGCGGCCGCCCCGGAGGATCAGGCTCAGGTGCCCGATTTCACCTTGGTCCACAGGCGCGTCACGACGCGCTGGGTTTTCGCGTCATAGGGCGTCGTGGTGTAGAGGTTTTCGAGCGTCGCCGCGTCCGGGTAGATCGCGGTGTCGCCGATCACGTCCTCTTCCAGCATCGGCTGCGAGGCGAGGTTGCCGTTGGCGTAGTAGACGTAGTTCGACGCCGCCGCCATGTTCTCGGCGTCCATGATGAAGTTCAGGAACTTGTGCGCGCCGTCGGGGTTCGGTGCGTCGGCGGGGATCGCCATCTGGTCGAACCACATCAGGGCACCTTCGGAGGGCGCGTTATACGCGATCTCGACGCCGTTATCGGCCTCGGCCGCGCGGTCGCGGGCCTGCAGGATGTCACCCGACCAGCCGAAGGCGACGCAGATTTCGCCGTTCGCCAGCGCGTTGATGTATTCCGACGAGTGGAATTTCTGCACGTAGGGGCGGATGCCGGCAAAGACCGCTTCAGTCATCTCGATATCGGCCTTGTCGTGGCTGTCGGGGTTCTTGCCCAGGTATGCCAGCGCGGCCGGGATCATCTCGGCCGGGGCGTCGAGGAAGTGCACGCCGCATTCGGCCAGCTTTTCCATGTTGGCCGGGTCGAAGATCAGCGACAGCGAGCCCATGGGCGCGTCCTCGCCCAAAATTTCCTTTACCTTGCCGACGTTCACGCCGATCCCGGTCGAGCCCCACATGTAGTTGATCGAATACTCGTTGCCGGGGTCGTACTGCGCGGTGCGCGCTTCGATCACGTCCCACATGTTGTCGGCGTTGGGCAATTTCGACATGTCGAGTTTCTGGAACGCGCCTGCCGCGATCTGGCGTTGCAGGAAGGTGCCCGAGGGTACGACGACGTCATAGCCCGAGCCGCCGGCCAGCATCTTGGTTTCCAGCAGTTCGTTGGAATCGAACACGTCGTAGATCAGGTCGATCCCGGTCTCTTCCTCAAACTTGGTCAGCAGGTCCTCGTCGATATAGTCGGACCAGTTGTAGACGCGGACCTCTTCGGCGAAGGCCGCGGTGGCGAGCGCCAGCGTGGAGGCGGCGCAGAGTGCCAGGTGTTTCATGTAAGTCTCCCCTTGTCGCCGGGCGCGTTGTGCCGGCCCGAATCCTGCCTGATAACATCAAAGTAGCAGGCGCTTCGCAATGGGAAGCGGTGGCGAGGTCCGCAATGGTGCCGTGGATGGTTCGAAATACGTGCACCGCGGGATGCGCATCAGTCGGACGCGGGCGGGCCGAGAAGCTGGTGCAGGGCGTGGGCCATGACCTTGGCGCTGTCGATCATGTCGTCGACGCCGACCCATTCATCGGGCTTGTGCGCCAGTTCCAGAACGCCGGGGCCGTAAGCGATGCAGTTCTGCAGCTTGCCGATCCGGTCGATGTGCTTCTGATCATAGGTGCCGGGTGAGGCCACGTAGTCGGGCGCACGGCCCAGCACCTCTTCAATCGCCTTGTGCACCGTCGTCACCACGGGTGCATCCCGGTCGGTCATCGACGGGGCGACGTGGTTGATCTCGTCCAGCGTGTAGTCGAATTTCGGGCGGCTTGTTTTCAGCCCGTCCAGAAGCGCCTCCACTTCGCCCCTGACACTGTCATAGCTTTCCTCGGCCAGGTAGCGGCGGTCGATCTGGATGCGGCAGCGGTCGGGGACGTTGTGGGCGGGCAATCCGGTGAAATCGGCATCCTGTTCGGGCTGGCCGCCGTGGATGGCGTTGATGTTCATGGTTGATGACCGCGCGCCTTCGGGCACCACGGGCATGTCGGTGCGGCGCCGGGCCATGGCGGGAAAGAGCTTGTCCTCGAACTCGGCCAGCACCGCGCCCATGTGGCGCACGGCGCAATCGCCGAGGAAGGGCATGGAGCCGTGTGCGATCTCTCCCTTGGTCTCGATCTCGGCCCACCAGCCGCCCCTGTGGCCCAGGCAGATGCGGTCCTTGTGCAGGGGCTCGGGGATGATGACGTGATCGACATGGGCGTAATGGCCCTGTTCGGCGAGGTAGGCGACGCCGCCATAGCCCCCGGATTCCTCGTCTGCCGTTGCGCTGATCTCGACCGCGCCCTGCCAGTCGGGGCAGGCGGCGATGAAGGCTTCGGCCGCGATGATCGACGCGGCCAGCCCGCCCTTCATGTCGCATGCGCCCCGGCCATAGATGCGTCCGTCGATCAGGGGGGCGGTGAAGGGATCGTGGGTCCAGCCTTCGCCGACGGCGACGACGTCGTGATGGGAGTTGAAATGCACGCAAGGCCCGCCGCGCGCGCCTTCGCGCCGGGCGACGATGTTCCAGCGGGGGTAGCGGTCGCTGTCTCCCGGCGTGCCGGTGGCGCGGATCATGCGGGTTTCGAACCCGGCGCCGCGCAGTCGGTGGTCGAGGTATTCGCAGATCTCGAGATACGCGTGACCCGGCGGGTTCAGCGTGGGGATGCGGATCAGGTCCTGCGTCAGCGCGATCAGGTCGTCGCGGGCGGCGTCTATGCGGGCGAAGGTCGCGGCGGTCATGTCCGCAGCGTGGCGCGCGGCGAGGCCAAGATCAAGCGCGCCGCCATGCTCTCTTGACGGCGGGGCGGGGCGGCTCTCATATCGGCGCGACTGGAGGCACCATGAACAAGATCACCAACCACCTGCCCACGGCGGAATTGCAGGCGCTGGACGCCGCGCATCACATGCATCCCTTCACGGCCAATGCCGAGCTGGCGGCCAAGGGCGCGCGGGTGATCAAAAGCGCGTCGGGCGTGTGGCTGACGGACAGCGACGGCAACCGCTACCTTGATGCGATGGCGGGGCTGTGGTGCGTGAACCTTGGCTATGGCCGCCACGAACTGGCCGAGGTCGCCGCCGCGCAGATGCGCGAACTGCCCTATTACAACACCTTTTTCCAGACGACCCACGTGCCCGCCATCGCGCTGGCCGAACGGCTGGCGGAACTGGCGCCCGGCGATCTGAACCACGTCTTCTTCGCCGCCGGCGGGTCCGAGGCGAACGACACCAATATCCGCCTTGTCCGCACCTACTGGGCGGCGCAGGGCAAGCCCGAGAAGCAGGTCATCATCTCGCGCAAGAACGCCTATCACGGGTCGTCGATGGGGTCGGCCTCGCTGGGCGGGATGACCTACATGCACGAACAGGGGGCGATGCCCATTCCGGGGATCGTGCATATCGACCAGCCCCATTGGTGGGCCGAGGGCGGCGACATGAGCCCCGAGGAGTTCGGGATCGCAAGGGCGCGGCAGCTGGCCGAAAAGATCGACGAGATCGGCGAGGACAAGGTCGCCGCCTTCATCGCCGAACCGATCCAGGGCGCGGGGGGCGTGATTGTCCCGCCCGACAGCTACTGGCCCGAGGTGAAGCGCATCCTGGCCGAGCGTGACATCCTGTTCATCGCGGACGAGGTGATCTGCGGCTTCGGGCGCACCGGCAACTGGTTCGGCAGCCAGACGCTCGACCTGCAACCCGACATCATGACCATCGCCAAGGGCCTGTCATCGGGCTACCAGCCGATCGGCGGATCGATCGTCAGCGACCGCGTGGCCGAAGGTCTGTCGCGGACCGAGTTCAACCACGGCTACACCTATTCCGGACACCCCGTCGCTTCGGCCGTGGCGCTGGAGAACCTGCGCATCCTCGACGAGGAAGGCATTGTCGAGCGGGTGGGGACCGACACCGCGCCCTATCTTGCCGAGCGCTGGGCGACATTGGCCGAGCACCCGCTGGTCGGTGAGGCGCGCATCTGCGGGATGATGGGATCGCTGGCGCTGACCCCCGACAAGGCAGCGCGCGCGCCTTTTGCCAAGGTGGGCGAGGCTGGAATGGCGGTGCGGGAGGCCTGTTTCGCCAATGGCCTCGTGATGCGGGCGGTGGGCGACCGGATGATCATCTCTCCGCCGCTGATCATCAGCCGGGACGAGATCGACCTGCTGATCGCGCGGGCGACCATGGCGCTGGATGACGGACAGGCGGAACTGTCGCGGCGCGGAATGCTGTGACGCGATAATCGCGATTGCCCGAGGCGCGCGCACGCCGCTAAGGTTGCGGCATGACGGGGGCGCGGGCATGATCGGACGTCTGACGGGATTTCTTCTGGGTTTGAGCCTTGCGGGCGCGGCCAGCGCCGATGCCTTTGACGAAAGCCGTGCCAAGCTGGCGGCGGAGGATATCCACGTCACGACAGGTGCGGCCGCGGGATACGTGCCCGATGAGACCTGTGAATTGTGTCACGAGGGGATCGCGGCGAGTTATGCCGAGGTCGGGATGGCCCGCGCCTTTCACAAACCGCGCCGGTCGCGGGTGATCGAGGACCTTGAAGCGATCCCGTTCGTGCACGAGGCCACGGGGCATCGGTACACGATGCGCTGGCAGGACGGGACCTACCTGTTCTCGCGCTGGCGGGAGGCGGCGGACGGGACCGAGCTTGACCGGTTCGACGCACCCGTCGACTGGGTCATGGGATCGGGTAATCACAGTCGGGTCTACCTGATCCAGGAACCGAGCGGGAAGCTCCTGCAGCTGCCGCTGGCGTGGTACAGTCAAAGCGGGACATGGGCGATGCCGCCGGGGTTCGAGGATGCCAACCACGCGGGCCTTGCCCGTCCGGTGCAGCGCAACTGTATGACCTGTCACAACGCCTATGCCGAGGTGCCCGAGACCGCGGACCGGGCCGGGTATCCAAACGTCTTCCCGACCGCTCTGCCCGAGGGGCTGGGGTGCCAGCGGTGTCACGGGCCGGGGGCCGATCACGTGCGGCTGGCGCTGGTCGACAAGGCCCCGATCGCCGAGACGATCGCCGCCATTGTCGATCCCGCCGACCTGCCGCGCGACCGGGCGCGGGACGTCTGTTATGCCTGCCACCTGCAACCCGGTGTGACGATCCAGGGACAGGTGCGGCACGGGCAGGGCTTTTACAGCTTCCGCCCCGGCGATACGCTGACCGATCACTTCCTCAACATGGATTTTCAGGATGGCGACCGGGAGAAGGCCGACCGGTTCGACATCAACCACCATCCCTACCGGCTGGAACAGTCGGCGTGCTTCATCGAAAGTGAAGGCGAGTTGGGGTGCACCACCTGCCACAACCCGCACCGCAAGATCGCGGTGGAGGATCGCGCGGAGTATTACCGGACCAAGTGCCTGAGTTGTCACGAAACGGATACCGAGGGCTTGCCGGTGATGGCGAGCGCGGAGCCGCATCCCGCCGTCGCGGCGGACGCGGATTGCACCACCTGCCACATGCCCGAACGCCGGACCGAGGACGTGATCGAGGTGACGATGACCGATCATCTGGTCACCCGCGATCCCGGCCCGCTGGAGGCGCTGGTCGCGCGGCTGCCGAAACACGCGCCGCAGGTCGTCAACGTCGATCTGCATGATGCGCTGCCCGGCATGGAGCAGAACACGCGGATGCAATACATCCTGAGTTCGATCCTGACCTATGACGGCGCGCGCCAGACCGGCGCAGCCACCACGCTGGCCAACCTGATCCGGTCAGAGAAGACGACCGCCTATGAACCGTGGTTGCTGGCGTTGAAGTCGCTGGTGAAGCAGAAGCGGTATCGCGACGCGGCGGCCATCGCCGACGAGGTGCTGGCCCGCGCGCCCGACGTGCCCGACGTGATCGCCAATGTGGGGCTGGTCCGCTATGCGGCGGGGCGCAAGGCGGAGGGCAAGCGGATGCTGGCCGATCTGGCCCGGACGCATCCCGAGATGACCACGCCCTTGATGAACCTCGCCTCGATTCTGCGGCAAGAGCAGCAACTGGGTGACGCGCGTACCATCCTCAACCAGGTTCTGGCGCAAGAGCCGACGAACTGGCGGGCGTGGGCGATGCTGGGCCTGATCGAGCGGACGGTGGGCAATGAAGGTGCGGCGATCGAGGCCTATTTCGCCTCTCTCCGCATCGAACCGCGGGCAAAAGGGAATCGCGCGGCGCTGGCCGATCTGCTGGATCGGGTGGGCCGCGCAGGGGAGGCTCGACTTTACCGCGAGTAGCCGTGGGCAGGCGTTCGCCCTGAAATCCAACAATGCGCGGGCAATCTGCCCAAAGCGCGGATGAAAACTTGCCATTCGGGTCAACAGGCGTTCTATTCCCCTGCAGCGAGGCGCGCAGACCACGCGAACAGGGGAGAACCACTTGACCGACACCGCTTTCGTCGAATTCGATCGCGTGCAGAAAAGCTATGACGGCGAAGTGCTTGTCGTCAAAGACCTGAACCTGACGATGCCCAAGGGCGAGTTCCTGACGATGCTGGGGCCGTCCGGTTCCGGCAAGACGACCTGCCTCATGATGCTCGCCGGGTTCGAGACCGCGACGCATGGTGAAATCCGCCTCGACGGGCAGGAGATCAACAACATCCCGCCGCACAAGCGCGGCATCGGCATGGTGTTCCAGAACTACGCCCTGTTCCCGCACATGACGGTGAACGAGAACCTCGCCTTTCCGCTGGAAGTGCGCGGCATGGAAAAGTCCGTGCGCGAGGACAAGGTGCGCCGCGCGCTCGACATGGTGCAGATGGGCGCGTTCGGCAATCGCCGCCCGGCGCAGCTGTCAGGTGGCCAGCAGCAGCGGATCGCACTGGCGCGCGCGCTGGTATTCGAGCCCGAGCTTGTCCTGATGGACGAACCGCTGGGTGCGCTCGACAAGCAGTTGCGCGAACAGATGCAGTTCGAGATCACGCGCCTTGCGCATGACCTGGGGATCACCACCGTCTACGTGACCCACGACCAGACCGAGGCGTTGACGATGTCCGACCGCGTCGCGGTGTTCAACGATGGCGTGATCCAGCAACTCGCCCCGCCCGACCAGCTGTACGAAGAGCCGGAAAACAGCTTCGTCGCCCAGTTTATCGGCGAGAACAACACGTTGGAAGGCCGCGTGAAGGCGATCAGCGGCGGCATCGCCGAGGTCGAGCTGCACGATGGCCGGATCATCGACGCCAAGCCGGTCAACGTGCACAATCCCGGCGAGCGCACGCGCGTGTCGATCCGTCCCGAACGGGTGGAGATGAACACGGCGCGGCTGCCCGAGGGTGCGCACACGCTGGAGGCCGAGGTGCAGGAATTCATCTACATGGGTGATATCTTCCGCACGCGCCTGTCCGTCGCGGGCAACGACGATTTCATCGTCAAGACCCGCAACGCGCCCGGACAGACCCGCATGGAGCCGGGTCAGAAGATCCAGATCGGCTGGCTGGCCGAGGATTGCCGCGCGCTCGACGCGGCCTGAGTTCACTTGCGCGGGCGGGGTCCACTTCCCCGCGCGCCGTTCACGACCGGGGCCATGCAGCCCAGACCCGGTCAGACGTTCCAAGGGCTGCAAAGGGAGAAGACAATGAAACTCAAGACTGCATTGCTGGCGACCGCGCTTGGCGGTGTTGCCTTCGGCGCAGCGGCACAGGAAGTGACCGTTATGTCGTGGGGCGGCGCCTACACGAAGTCGCAGGTTGAAGCCTATCACAAGCCGTTCACCGCGGAATTCGGCATCGCCGTGAACTCGGTCGACAGCGACAACCCGGCGACCCCGATCAAGGCGCAGGTCGAAGCGGGCAACGTGACCGTGGACGTGGCCGACGTGGAATTCTCGGACGCCGTGCGTCTGTGTGACGAAGGCCTTCTGGAAGAGATCGACCTGTCGATCCTGCCCGACGCGCCCGACGGCACCTCGGCCGAGGACGACTTCATCGAAGGCGCGCTGCAGGATTGCGCGGTGGCCAACATCGTGTGGTCGACCGTCTATGCCTACAACACCGCCAACGTCGACGGCACGCCGACTACCATCGGTGATTTCTTCGACACCGCGAAATTCCCCGGCAAGCGCGGCCTGCGCAAGTCGGCCAAGGCAACGCTGGAAATGGCCCTGATGGCCGATGGCGTGCCCGCGGGCGAAGTCTATGACCTTCTGGAAACCGACGAAGGCGTCGACCGTGCATTCGCCAAGCTTGATTCGATCAAGGGCGACATCGTCTGGTGGGAAGCCGGCGCACAGCCGCCGCAACTGCTGGCAGACGGCGAAGTCGTCATGTCGACCGCGTATAACGGCCGTATCTTCAACGCCGCCGTGGCCGAAGGCCAGCCGCTCGAAGTGGTCTGGGACGGTCAGATCCTCGACTTCGACCTGTTCGTGATCCCGAAAGGCGCGCCGAACAAGGAAGAAGCGCTGAAGTTCATCGCCTTCTCGACCGACACGCAGCGCCTGGCCGACCAGGCGTCGTGGATCTCCTACGGTCCCGCGCGTAAGTCGTCCGGTGCTCTGGTGGGCCTCTTCAACGACGGCAAGACCGAGATGGCTCCGCACATGCCCACGGCAGCGGCCAACCTCGAGAACGCCCTCGTGAACAACTTCGAGTTCTGGGTCGACAACGACGCCGAGCTGAACGAGCGCTTCAACGCCTGGCTCTCGCAATAATCCCGGTTGGGGCAGGCCCGTGCGGCCTGCCCCTCCTTCGCCGTGGAGCGCGTGTCGCTCCATCGCCAAGGACGCCATCCGGAGGCCCACATGGCCGACATGACCGCCGATGTCGCGCAGATGCGCGGATCACAGGAAAAGCTGACAACTGCCGACGGCAAGCCGCTCAAGGTCGCGTTGGCCGCGGCGCAGGCGCGCTCCAAACGCCGCGCGTTCTACCTTGTCGCGCCGCTGCTGTTCTTTGTCCTGCTGACCTTCGTCGTGCCCATCGGGCAGATGTTGCACCAGTCGGTCTACAACCCCGATTTCGTCTACAAGACGGACGTGACGACCAAGGAAACGACGCCCATCATGGTCAACCTGCGCAACTGGTTCGACGAGAACCCGCGCGGGACCGAACCGGAAGAGGCGGCTTACGAGGCGCTGGCCAAGGACCTCGTCGTGCTGCGCGAGGTCAAGGCGGCGGGCATCGCGGGCACGCGGATCAACTACGAACGCTCCGGCTCGCGGTCGCTGTTCACCAAGTCCGCGCGCAAGGCCAAGAAGCTGGAAGCGCCCTACAAGGAGGCGCTGCTCGACGTCGATGACGAATGGGCCGATCCCACGGTCTGGGCCGCGATGCGCAACGCCTCCTCGGCCTACACGATGAACTTCTACCTCGCCGCCATCGACAAGGCCCGCGCCGTCGACGGATCGGTCGAGGCGGTGGACGAGAAACGCAAGCTCTACGTCAAGCTGTTCATGCGCACGCTGATGCTGTCGATCCTCATCACCTTCCTGACCTTCGTCCTCGGCTATCCGATCGCCCACATGCTGGCGACGCTGCCGCTGCGCTACTCGAACCTGTTGATGATCCTCGTCCTCCTGCCCTTCTGGACGTCGCTGCTGGTGCGGACGACGTCATGGATGGTGCTGCTGCAAAGCCAGGGAGTGGTGAACGACGCGCTGGTGGGCACAGGCCTGCTCGCGGACGAGAACCGCATCCAGATGATGTACAACCAGATCGGCACGATCATCGCGATGACGCATATCCTGCTGCCCTTCATGGTGCTGCCGCTCTACTCGGTCATGCGGCCGATCAACCCGTCCTATGTCCGCGCCGCGCGGTCGCTGGGCGCGACTTCGTGGACGGCGTTCCGGCGCATCTACTTCCCGCAGACGATCCCCGGCATCGGCGCCGGTGCGCTGCTCGTCTTCATCCTCGCGGTCGGCTACTACATCACCCCCGCCCTCGTGGGCGGCGCCGATGGCCAGCTGATCTCGAACCTGATCGCCTTCCACATGACGAAATCGCTCAACTGGTCGCTCGCCGCCGCGCTTGCGGGTCTGTTGCTGGCGGGGATCCTTGTCCTCTACTGGCTCTACGACCTGCTGATCGGCATCGACAACCTCAAGCTGGGATAACCAAGATGCGCGCGTCCGTCCTTCTTCGGTTCAGAAATACCTCGGGGTCCGGGGCAGCGCCCCGGCGCTCGCAACAGGGAGCCTGCTGATGGCCCTTCCGACCCACGCCTCCACGCTCGAACGCGTCTGGCACCGCGCCTACCAGGTGATCTGCGCGCTGATTTTCCTGTTCCTGATCGCGCCGATCCTCATCGTGATCCCGCTCAGCTTCAACGCCGAGCCGTACTTCACCTTCACCGAGGGCATGCTGAAGCTCGATCCCGAGGCGTATTCGACCCGCTGGTACGACCTGCTGCTGACCTTCGGGATGCAGGCGCCCGAGGCACCGCGGGACGGCAACTGGTGGTCGGATGCGTGGGAGAATGCACAGTGGATCAACGCTGCGAAGAACTCGGTCATCATCGGCTTCTTCTCGACGCTGGTGGCCACGGCGCTGGGCACGTTGGCGGCGCTTGGCCTGTCGCGTCCTGAAATGCCGTTCCGCCGCGCCATCATGGCAGTGCTGATCTCGCCCATGATCGTGCCGATCATCATCACGGCGACGGGGCTGTTCTTCTTCTACTCCAAGACCGGGCTGGCCAACTCCTATGCCGGGATCATCCTTGCGCACGCGACGCTGGGTATCCCGTTCGTGATCATCACGGTGACGGCGACGCTGGTGGGGTTCGACCATTCGCTGACCCGCGCGGCGGCGTCGCTGGGCGCATCGCCGTCGAAGACCTTCTTCTCGATCACCCTGCCGCTGATCCTGCCGGGCGTGATCTCGGGTGCGCTCTTTGCCTTCGTGACCTCGTTCGACGAGGTGGTGGTGGTGCTGTTCATCGCGGCGCATGACCAGCAGACGATCCCGCGCCAGATGTGGAATGGCATCCGCGAACAGATCAGCCCCGCGATCCTGTCGGTTGCGACGCTGCTCGTGATCATCTCGATCGCATTGCTGACGACGGTGGAACTGCTTCGCCGCCGCTCTGAACGTCTGCGCGGGCTGTCTCCGGGCTAGGTTGGGTGCGCGGCGCGCGCGCACCCCGCCTGTTTCAGACGTTCAGCTTGCGGCGCATCCGGCTGATCTTGCCCTTGAACGCGTTGCCCTTCTTGGCCTTCGTGTCGTCCTTGATCGGCTGAAGCCGCCACCAGTCGGTATCGTCGTTCCAGCGGCGCCAGATGTTGCCCTCGGCATCGGTGACATGGGCGATACAGTTCGGGCGGTCTCCGGGTTTGGACCCGACGCCGCTGCCTTCCTTCCAGAACCATGTCAGGTTGGAGCAGATCACGCCCTTCTTGACCGACCATTTGCCCACCGCGACCGCGGGGCCCTGCTTGTTGCAATAGGCCGTGGCCTCGAACCCGCCGCCGAAATAGACCCCGCCCTTGCAACCGGTCCAGATGCGCGAGGTCCCGGCGTAGAAATTGGCGACCGTCTGGCTGTCGGTGATCTTGGCGTTCTTGGGCTTGGGGTCGGCAAAGGCCGTGGCGGCGCCGAGAACCAAGGCGGCGGAAATGATTGAAATCCTGGTAATGGACATGGCGAACCCTTTCTTGAAAATGTGGGTTCAGTGTACGCCAGAGGCCGTTTTCCCGCCACGCACCCCGCGGCAAGCGTGAATACAGCGTGAATCCGGCGGTCCGCGCCGGAGCCGCTCAGGCGGTGTTCAGTCCACGACAAGGCATGTTGCGTCCAACTGGCACGAGTTGCGCCAAGCCATTGATGTCTCGGGCCGCATCTGCGCCCCGAGACCAGTTTCACAAACCTGCGGCGGGTTATTCCGCGGCGCGTTTGGGCAGCACCCAGTTCGGGCGCGGGAAGTGGCAGGTGTAGCCGTTGGGGAAGCGTTCCAGGTAATCCTGGTGCTCCGGCTCGGCCTCCCAGAAATCGCCCACGGGTTCGACCTCGGTCACCACCTTGCCGGGCCAGATGCCGCTGGCATTGACGTCGGCGATGGTGTCGAGCGCGGTCTCTTTCTGGGCCTCGTCGGCATAGTAGATGGCCGAGCGATAGCTCATGCCCACGTCGTTGCCCTGCCGGTTCAGCGTGGTCGGGTCGTGGATCTGGAAGAAAAATTCCAGCAGTTCGCGGAAGCTGATCCTCGACGGGTCGAAGATGATCTCGATCCCCTCGGCATGGGTACCGTGGTTGCGGTAGGTCGCGTTCGGCACGTCGCCGCCGGTATAGCCCACCCGCGTCTTTTCTACCCCCGGCAGCCTGCGGATCAGGTCCTGCATGCCCCAGAAGCAGCCTCCTGCCAGAACGGCGCGTTCGGTCGTCATGTCACGTCCTCCACTTGGTCGAGATACTTGCCATAGCCTTCGGCTTCCATGTCATCGCGGTGAATGAAGCGCAGCGAGGCCGAGTTGATGCAATAGCGCAGCCCGCCCCGGTCCTGCGGTCCGTCGGGGAAGACGTGGCCGAGGTGGCTGTCGCCGTGTTTCGAACGCACCTCGACCCGGACCATGCCGTGGCTGAGGTCGCGGTGTTCGGTCACGTTGTCGATCGGCTTGGTAAAGGACGGCCATCCGCAGCCCGACTCGTACTTGTCGGACGACGCGAACAGCGGCTCGCCCGAGACGATGTCGACATAGATGCCCGGCTCCTTGTTGTTCAGAAGCTGGCCCGTGCCCGGACGCTCGGTGCCGCTTTCCTGCGTGACCCAGTATTGCTCTTCGGTCAGCGCGGCGATGGCGTCGGGGTCCTTGTGGTAGTCGGTCATGCAGCCCTCCTTCGGCGGTCGCCTCATTATGTGGCGTGGCGGAGCGAATTTCCAAGCGGCGATCACGCCGGGGTGAGGTCAGCGTTTGCGCCGCCCGCCGGTCGTGCGCGACGCGAAGGATGGCGGGCGCTTGGCCACCCAAGCCGCGAATTTCGCAAGCCGGGGATGGGCGCGCAACGCTTCGGGCGTGGCATAGTCGCGGGCCAGTTCCGCCTCGGTCAGGGTGGCGTGGATCTCGCGGTGGCAGATGTGGTGCAACAGCACCGTCGGCCCGCCCTTGCCGCCTTTCAGCTTGGGGACCAGGTGGTGCAGCGATTGCGGAACGCCGGGCGGGATCGGGCGCAGGCACAGGGGGCAGACGGGGTCGCTCATGGCGACGGATAGGGCCGCAGCGCGGACGCCGCGTCAATCCTTGGCTTGCCATTCGTGGGACCGGTAGACATAGCATAGACGCACGCGGGACCGCGGGGGGACACGTTATGGAATTCGATCTGGCCAGCCAGCCGGAATTCGTGCAGCAGGCGGTGGGCTATGCCCAGCAGGCCTGGGACATCTCCAAGACCTGGCTTCTGAGCCCGGCGGCATGGTCGCAGTTCGGGCTGCTGCTTGCAGCGTTCCTCCTCGCATGGTTCGTCAACCGCCAGGTTCAACCGGTCCTGTCGCGCCTGCTGACACCGGCCGAGGACCAGACGGGCATCCTTGCCACGATCCGGCGGTTCATCGGTGGCTTCCTGCCGCTTCTGCTGCCGCTTCTGGCCTTCGTCTTCACCGCCATCGGCGAACAGATCGTGCGGTCGATCTTCGAATCCGGTGCGGTGATCGCGTTCGGCAAGCGGGTCTTCCTGTTCCTCGCCGTGCGCGCCTTCGCGCGCGACATGGTGCGCGACCCGTTCCTGAAGCTGATCGCGCGGTTCTTCTTCGTGCCGGTCGCGGGGCTGTATGCCCTGGGCCTGCTCGACCTCGTGATCGAGAAGCTGCGCACCACCATCGTGCCGCTGGGCAACATGTCGTTCGACCTGCTGTGGATGGTGCAGTTCATCATCATCGGCGGGCTGATCTTCTGGATGGGCCGCTGGTCGAACGACCAGTCGAGCGGTTACATCAACGCGCAGGACGAGATGCGCCCGGCGCAGCGGCAGCTGGCCGTCAAGGCGGCGGAGATCGCGATCTTCGGCATCGCCTTCCTTGTCCTGATGAACATCATGGAGATCAACCTCGCCTCGCTCGCCGTGCTGGGTGGCGCGGTGGGTGTCGGGCTTGGCTTCGGTCTGCAGAAGATCGCGGCCAACTTCATCTCGGGCGTGATCCTGCTTCTCGAAGGGCAGGCGACGGTCGGCGATTACGTCGAGCTGGATGACGGGCAGTCGGGCACGATCGTCAAGACGACCGCGCGGGCGATGTTCCTGGAAACCTATGATGGCAAGTGGATCGTCGTCCCGAACGAGGATTTCATCACCACCCGCGTCACCAACTATTCCGACCAGGGCAGTTCGAACCGCTACGAGGCGCCGTTTTCCGTCAGCTACGACACCGACATCAACGAGGTGCCCGCGCTGGTCGAGGCGGCGGTGGCCAAGCATCCCGGCGTTCTGGACGAACCCTTCCCGCCGGATTGCGAGTTGCGGGGCTTCGGCGAGTCGGGCGTGGATTTCGCGGTCGAGTTCTGGGTGAACGGGATCGATGACGGCCCCAACAAGTACACCTCCGACGTGCTGTTCCTGATCTGGAACGCGCTCAAGGCCGAAGGGATCGAGATTCCCTATCCGCAGCGCGTGGTCGAGTTGAAGGGCATGGACAAGGTGCCGGGCACCTGAGGCGGGGACGGCGTCTGCCATGACCAGAGCAACGGCACTCGTGATCGGCGCGGGCCCGGCTGGCCTGATGGCGGCAGAGGTCATGGCCGGGGCCGGGCTGGCGGTCACCGTGGCCGATGCCATGCCGTCGCCCGCGCGCAAGTTCCTGATGGCGGGCAAGTCCGGGCTGAACCTGACCAAGGACGAGTCCGGCGATGCCGTGCTGGCGGCCTATCACGGCGCGGGCGTCACGCCGATGGTCGCGCAGTTCGGCCCTATCGAGGTGATGGAATGGGCCGAGGACCTGGGACAGGCGCTGTTCGTCGGATCCTCGGGCCGGGTCTTTCCCAAGGCGATGAAGGCCTCGCCGCTGTTGCGGGCATGGCTTGCGCGGCTCGACGGGATGGGCGTGGTGCTGAACCGGCGCTGGCGGTGGATCGGCGCGCCGGGAGAGGCGCTGTTCGACACGCCTGAGGGCGAGGTGCGGCTGGAGCGGGACGTGGTGGTCATGGCGCTGGGCGGCGCGTCTTGGGCGCGGTTGGGATCGGACGGCAAGTGGGCCGCGCGGATGGGCGACCGCGTCGCGCCCTTCCAGCCGTCGAACATGGGTCTTCTGGTCGACTGGTCGGACAAGATGGCCGAGCATGCGGGCACGCCGGTCAAACCCCTGCGGCTGAGCGCGGGGGATGTGAGCCTGCCGGGAGAGATCGTCATCACCGCTCGCGGGATCGAAGGCGGGGGCCTTTACGCCGTGTCCCGCCCGGTACGCGAGGGCGCGACCCTTACGCTTGATCTGATGCCTGATCTGTCGGTCGACGCGGTCCGGGCGCGGCTGGCGCGGAAGCGCGGCAAGGCGAGCCTGTCGACCCACCTGCGCAAGACGCTGGGCCTGCCTGCCGTCAAGCGCGCTCTCATGTACGAATTCGGGCGGCCATTGCCGGACGAACTTGCCCCGCTCCTCAAGGCCTTGCCGGTGGCGCACAAGGGCCCGCCGCCGATGGACGAGGCGATCTCGACCGCCGGTGGGCTGCGGTTCGACGCGCTGACGGGCGGGCTGATGCTGCGCGACGTGCCGGGGTGGTATGCCTGTGGCGAGATGCTGGATTGGGAAGCGCCCACGGGTGGCTACCTGTTGACGGCCTGCCTTGCGACCGGGCGCTGGGCCGGACGCCACGCCGCCGCGCGGGCCTTGCGGTAAGAGACCGCCCGCCCGGCATTGACCTTCGTTGCCCGTGCGGCAAGTGTCGGCGCATGTCTCCCCTGCGCGGTATCGCACTGAAACTCACCGCCGTGTTCCTGTTCATGATCATGGCGTCGCTCATCAAGGCGACCGCGGATGTCGTGCCGCCGGGCGAGGCTGTGTTCTTCCGCTCTTTCTTTGCCATTCCGGTGATCCTTGTCTGGCTGGTCCTGCAGGGCGAGGTTGCGACCGGGCTGCGGGTCAAGTCGCGCTGGGGGCATTTCTGGCGCGGCGCGTCGGGAGCGGCGGCGATGGTTTTGAGTTTCGCCTCGCTCGGGATGCTGCCGCTGCCGGAAGTTACCGCCATCGGCTATGCCGCGCCGCTCATCACCGTGGCGCTGGCCGCGTGGCTGTTGGGAGAGCGTGTGCGGCTGTTTCGCTGGTCGATGGTTCTGGTGGGGCTGGTGGGTGTCCTGATTGTTCTGTCGCCGCGCCTGAGCATCGGGAGCGATGTGGAACGGCTGGCGGCGATAGGGGCGGCGCTGGCGCTGGCATCCGCCGCGCTGCGGTCGCTGGCGCAGGTGTATATCCGCAAGCTGGTGCAGTTCGAGACGACCTCGTCCATCGTGTTCTACTTCTCGCTCACCTGCACGCTGTTGTCGCTCGTGACGTTGCCGTGGGGCTGGGTGATGCCCGGCCCGGCGGATGCGGCGATGCTGATCGGTGCCGGTATCGTGGGCGGGATCGCGCAGATCTTCCTGACGACCGCCTATCGCCACGCGCCGGCCTCGCTGATCGCGCCGTTCGATTACGCGTCGATGCTGTTCGCGCTGATCATCGGCTACGTGGTGTTCGAAGAGGTGCCGACGGCGGTCATGCTGGCGGGGTCCACGGTGGTGATCGGGGCCGGCGTGGCGATCATCTGGCGCGAACGCGCGCTGGGGCTGAAGCGCGGGACCGCGCGGAGCCTGAAATCCCCGCACGGGTAAGGGGGCGGGTCACGCCCGGCGCTTGGCTTCCTGCGCATCCAGCGCTTCGGAAAAGGCGCGGGCGGTGATCCCGGCATCAAGGCTTTCGCGCATCAGTTCTGGCTGCGTCTTGGGGGCAAGGCCACCCACGGGCGGGTCGGTGTCGAGGTTCGTGGGAAAGCTGTAGCCATAAGTGGAGGCGGCGATCACGGCGTCGCGCTGCGCCTCGGTCACCGCGCCCGACCGGCAGGCTTTCAGGAGAGCGGGGTAGAGCGCGTTGCACATCGCGACCCGGTCGATCTCTTCCATCGCGCAGCCGAAGGGAGAGGAGATCTGCAACAGGTTCACCAGCCGCTTGAGGTCGGAGGTGCGGTTCTCTCCGGCGGCGTGGAAGAGCGCGGGCGAGAAGAACACCGCGTCGCCCTTGGCCAGTGGCACCTGCACGCAATGCTTTTCGAAATGCGCGCGGAAATCGTCGCGGCGCCACGCGGCGTATCCGGGGCGGTAGGTTTGTGAGAAGGGCAAGAGCTTGGTCGGGCCGCCTTCGACGGGGGTGTCGACATGGGCGATCCCGCCTTGCAGCGTCATCAGCGGTGACAGGTCGTGCACATGCGCCGGATACCGGGCCGAGCGTTCGGCGGTCTGGAAGCCGAGGTGGTAATCGCGGTGCGCCTGCTGCGCCGCGCCGCCGGGATAGACGAGGTTCACCTGCGCGGTCATCTGGTATCCCGGCCCCAGCCACGCCTCGCACACGGCGTCGATTGCGGGGGTGGCGAAGTAGGCGGCAAAGACCTCGGGCGCGGCGAGGCAGAGTTTCTGGAGCGAGTTCCAGATACGGTCATTGGTGCCGGCGGCGAAGTGGTCGGCCTTGGCGCCGCTTTCGGCTTTTTCGGCGGCGATGATGCGGGTGTAGATGTCGGTCGCCGCGTCGATGGCAGCCATGTCGGGGCAGCCGCCACGCAAGACCAGCGCGCCGGGGCCGTTCAGCAGAACCTGCGCCCATTCCGCCATGATCTGTTGCCGGTGCTCGGCCAGCGGCAGAGCGGCCATGTCGTAGACGGGAATGCGGTGGATGACGTCTGCCGCGTTCGGGATCATCGCGGCGTCCACCTCTTGCGCGGTGATCGCGGCGAAGTCTTCCAGCTTGCAGGCATCGGCCGTGTAATATCCGGCGGTCATGGCGGCTCCTCCAGTGCGTGCTGCGATGATCCTAGCAGCGGAGAGGTTGATCGGCGCTTCAAAACACATCAGAAACACATCAAATGACCCATCGCTTCCCCATCAAGGAAATCGCGCGTCAGGCGGGCCTTGGCCCCGCGACGGTAGACCGGGTGTTGAACGGGCGCGCGCATGTGAGCCCGCAGGCGCGGGCGCGGGTGGCGGCGGCCTTGGACGAGCTGGCGACGCAGGAGGCGCAGCTGGCCGCGCGCGGGCGGCGCGTGTTCGTCGACATCATTGCCGAGGCGCCGCACCGGTTTAGCCGCGAAATCCGCAAGGCCGCTGAAAGCATCGCGCCGCAGGTGCCCGGTGCCGTGATCCGCCCGCGTTTCGCCTTCCAGGAGGTGATGACGGTAGGAGAGGTCGTGGACATTTTGGAACGGGTTCTAAAGCGCGGGACGCAAGGTGTGTGCCTCAAGGCGCGGGACGTGATGGAGGTGCGCGCGATGGTGGCGCGGCTCGAAGGGGCGGGTATTCCGGTGGTGACGCTGGTGACCGACCTTACCGGGACGGAACGTGCGGGCTACGTGGGCCTCGACAACGCCAATGCGGGGCGCACGGCGGCGTTCCTGATCGCGCAGGCGCTGCGTGGTGAAGGGACCGTGCTTGCCTCGCGCAGCCAGGAGGATTTCACCGGGGAGGCGGCGCGGTTCGCGGCCTTTCGGGAGACGTTGCACGCGCTCGCCCCCGGTTTGCGGATCGTGTCGTTCAGCGGGGGCGGCGGGGTGGAGGGCGAAACCACCCGTGCGCTTGCCAACGCACTGGCGGATCAGTCGAGGATCGACGCGGTCTACTCGATGGGGGGCGGCAATCGCGCGATCCTGCGGGTGCTGGACGATCTGCGCATGACGCCCGCCACGTTCGTCGCGCATGATCTTGATGCGGACAACCGGGCGCTGCTGGCCGAGGGGCGGTTGGCCTATGTCCTGCACCACGACCTAACGGCGGATATGGCGCGCGCCTTCGGCCTGATCACAGCGCGGCATGGTCTGGCGCCTGCGCAGGCAACGGGCATGGCCGAGGTGCAGGTTGTCACGCGGTACAATGTCCCTGCCTAACCGCCGCGCTTGCATGGGCCACGGGATTCGGGCTTTGATACCGGCATGAGCACGCGCAAGGACTGGAACCACACGCCCGAGGATATGCCGATCCGGGTCAGCCCGTTATGGCGGCGTCCGCTTGTCCTGCGGGACGTGCTGGCGTGGTACGCGGGGGCGTGGCTGCCGTGGACGTCGAATGTCGCGATCCTGCTGCTGGCGATCCTCGCCTATACCTATGCCAGCCCGACCCTGGCCGAGGCCGCGACGCCCGGCCTTTGGATCGGGGTGATCTGGCTGCGCAACCTCGCGCTGGCATTCTGCGTCGCGCACGGGCTGCACCTGGTCTTTCACGGGCGCGGCTGGCAGGGCCCCGATCACAAGTACGACCCGCGCCCCTATCCGCGCCGGGGCCGCATGTTCACGCTGGACGACCAGTTGAAGGACAACATGCTGTGGACGCTGGCCAGCGGCGTGACGCTGTGGACGCTGTACGAGGCGCTGATCTGGTGGGCGATGGCGAACGGGTACGCGCCGGTGACGTCATGGTCGCAATCGCCGGTCTGGTTCGTGGCGGTGTTCTTCCTGATCCCGATCTGGGAGAGCTTTTACTTCTACTGGATCCACCGGCTGCTGCATTGGGGGCCGTTCTACCGCTTTCACGCGCTGCATCATCGGAACACCGATGTCGGCCCGTGGTCGGGCCTGTCCATGCACCCGGTTGAACATGTCCTCTATTTCGGCACTGCGCTGATCCATTTCGTGGTGCCCACCCACCCGCTGCACCTTGTCACGCACCTGATGTTCTACGCGCTTTACGCGATCACGACGCATACCGGGTTCGAAGGGTTCTGGGCCGGTGGGCGCAAGCGTCTGCATCTGGGCAATTTCCACCACCAGCTGCATCACCGGTATTTCGAGGTGAATTACGGCACGCTCGAAGTGCCGTGGGACATGTGGTTCGGCACCTTCGACGATGGCACGCCGGAGGCGCGGGCGCGGTTGCGCGGACGCAAGCGGCAGGCGGGGTAGACGCCTCAGGCGCGGCGGAAGATCGTCATGCGCGTCAGGTCACCCGCATGGTCACCCTTGGCACCGGCGCCATAGATCGGTCGATCCTCGAACATCAGGTCGGTGACGGGCAGGGCGTCCAGCGCCGTGTCGAACCCGTGGGCGGCGAAATGTTCGGCGTTGATGGACAGGATGAACAGCGCACCGGGTGCGGCGGCTTCCAGCAGGTGCGGCAGGGCGTCGGGGCCGACATGGCCATGGGTGAAGGTGCCGGAACTGACCAGCGTGGCATAGCCGCCGGGCAGGTCGAGCGGCCGGGTCACGTCGGCGGCATGCAGCGCGCGGTAGACGCCCTTGGCCCGTGCGACTTCCAGCATCTCGGGCGACAGGTCGATGGCGTCGACCGGGCCTATGCCCTCGGCCGCAAGTGCCTCGCCCACCAGCCCCGTTCCCGCGCCGATATCCAGAACCGGGCCGCGCGCCCCGTGTCGCGCGCAAAGGTCCCGCACGTGACCGGGGATCAGGAACGCCATGTCGGCGGCGAAGGTGATGTCATAGGTCTCGGCCCACTCGGCATATAACCGGCGCGAGGCATCCGCACCGTCGAGCGCGTAGGCAGAGGACAGGTCTGGTGAATTCCTGGGCATGTCCGGACCATGGCAGCACCGCTGCCCCGCGATCAAGCCTTGCGCGCGCCCATGCCGGGCGTCATGTACCGTGGGTATGTCACAGACACTTCTTTCCTTCGGGCACGGATATTCCGCGCGGGCGCTGCACCGCGTCCTTGGCGACGACTGGACGGTGATCGGCACGACCCGGTCGGCCGACAAGCTGGCCGACCTTGCGCGCGAGGGGGTCGAGCCCCGGCTCTGGCCGGGCACCGACCTGACCGCCGACATCCGCGCCGCGACGCATCTCCTGATCTCGGCCGGGCCGGGGGATGCCGGGGACCCGGTGCTGCGTGATTTTGCCGACGCGATCGCGGAAGAGGCGCCGCGACTGACTTGGGTCGGGTATCTGTCCACCACCGGGGTCTATGGCGATCACGGTGGCGGTTGGGTGGACGAGGACAGCCCGCTGCACCCCGGTACCAAGCGCGGGCAGATGCGGCTTGAGACCGAGCGGCGCTGGCAGGCCATCCCTGGGCTGCCGCTGCACATCTTCCGGCTGGCGGGCATCTATGGTCCGGGTCGTGGCCCCTTTGCCAAGGTGCGCAACGGCACGGCACGGCGGATCGTCAAACCGGGGCAGGTGTTCAGCCGCATCCATGTCGAGGATATCGCACAGGTGCTGGCCGCCTCCATCGCGCAGCCGTCGCCGGGGCGCGTCTACAACGTGTGCGACAACGACCCGGCCCCGCCGCAGGACGTGATCGGCCACGCCGCAGAACTGCTGGGCCTGCCGCTGCCGCCGGAAGAGGATTTCGCCACCGCCGAGATGTCGCCCATGGCGCGCAGTTTCTACGCGGATTCGAAGAAGGTGAGCAACGCGCGCATCCGCGAGGAACTGGGCGTCACGTTGCGCTATCCCAGCTACCGCGAGGGGTTGGCGGCGATGCTTGCCGAAGATGACGGCACCTTGCCGCAACGCGATCACTGACCGCCCGACGCGCCCTTGCGCGCCCCGCACCCACGCGCCATATCGCGGGGCGACGAGCGGAGGGTTTGATGCGGGCACGGATCGCGGCATTTCTGGAACAGGCATGGGTGCGCAACGGGATCATCGGGGTGATCCTGTTCAACGCGGCGATCCTTGGGCTTGAAACCTCGGACGAGGTGATGGCGCGGGCGGGTGGCTTGATCGAGTTGCTCGACCGGCTGTGCCTTGCCATCTTCGTGGCCGAGATCGGGGCCAAGCTGGTGGCCTACGGCACGCGTTTCTTCCGCAACGGCTGGAACATCTTCGATTTCGTGATCGTGGGCGTCGCGCTGATCCCCGCCGCGCAGGGCCTGTCGGTGCTGCGGGCGCTGCGGATCCTGCGGGTGCTGCGCGTGATCTCTGCCGCGCCGCGCCTGCGGCGGGTGGTCGAGGGGTTCGTGACCGCGCTGCCGGGCATGGGCAGCGTGTTCCTGCTGATGGCGATCATCTTCTACATCGGGTCGGTCATGGCGACGAAGCTGTTCGGCAGCGCCTTCCCCGAATGGTTCGGCACGCTGGGGCTGAGCGCCTATTCGCTGTTCCAGATCATGACGCTGGAATCGTGGTCGATGGGGATCGTGCGCCCGGTGATGGAGGTCTACCCCTACGCCTGGATGTTCTTTGTCCCGTTCATCATGGTGACCACCTTCGCGGTCGTGAACCTTCTGGTGGGTCTGATCGTGAACTCGATGCACGACGCGCATGCCGAAGAGTCGAACGCGGCGACCGACACCTACCGGGACGAGGTTCTGCGGCGGCTTGAAGCGATCGAGAAGCGGCTCGCCGAAAAGTAGGACGGAACGGAGGGCGGGCCGGGGGCATTGATCCTGCAAGACCTACAGGAGAGGCCATGTCCTTCAAATCCGCCCTCGCCCGCCTCGTGCACCCGATCGAGCAAGTGATCGACAGCCTGCGCCCCCGCGCCATGCCGGAAAAGCCGGTGATCGAGGCCTATGATGGGTTCGCCGGGCCAGACGCGCTGCATCTTCAGGGCCGGGTCCTCAGCCATGTCGCGCGCTCGGACGTGCGGTCCGGCCAGTCGAAGCGGGAGAATGCGTGGCAGATGCTGCGGCTGTTCTTCACCGACGAGGTGCAGGGGGTGGAGGTCTGTGCCGGGGACGTCTGCACCCTCAGCGACGAGGAAGGCTATGTCCGCCTGTCCATCCCGCGCCGGGGCCTTGCGCCGGGCTGGCACGACATCGACGTGACGCTGCCGGCCTACCCGCACATGCGCGCGGCGTTGCCGGTGCGGGTGCCCGGACCCGATGCGCCCTTCGGCGTGATTTCGGACATCGATGACACGGTGATGCAGACCGGCGCCTATTCGCTGAAGCGAAACCTCTGGACCACCTTCACCGGCAATGCGCAGACGCGGCACGTCTTCCCCGACGCCTTGGCACTGATGCAGCGTGCGGAGGAGGCCGGCGCGCCTGTCTTCTATGTCTCGTCCTCGCCGTGGAACCTGTTCGGGTTTCTCAGGGAGGTCTTTGCCCGCGCGGGATTGCCGCGGGGGCCGATGTTCCTGCGTGACCTCGGCATCAGCGAGCGGCAGTTCATCACCGGCACCCATGGCGATCACAAGGGCGCGGCCATCGACAGGATCCTTGCCGCCCATCCCGGCCTGCCCTTCGTGCTGGTGGGCGATACCGGCCAGCACGACGCCGAGGTCTATCACGCCGCGCACCTGCGCCATCCGGGGCGCATCGTGCAGGTCATCCTACGCGAGCCCGGTCCCGGCCCGTCAGACGAAGCGCGGGCCGAGATCGACGCGATGCGCGCCGCCGGCCTGCGCGTGACGACCGGGCAAACCTTCGTCGGGATGACCTTGCCGCCGGCGCGGCCCGGTCAGGAACGTACCAGCTTGTCGTAGCTTTCCGTCATGTCGCGGCACAGCTCGCCAACTTCGAACATGTGCTCGCCGATCTGGGCGACGGGGGTGACCTCCGCCGCGGTGCCGGTCAGCCAGCATTGTTCGAAACTGTCGAGTTCCTCGGGCATGATGTGGCGTTCGTGCACCTTGATCTGGCGGTCTTCGAGCATGCCGATGACGGTCTGCCGGGTGATGCCGTTCAGGAAGCAGTCGGGCAGCGGCGTGTGCACCTCGCCATCCTTGACGAAGAACACGTTGGCGCCCGTCGCCTCGGCCACGTAGCCGCGGTAATCCATCATCAGCGCGTCCGAACATCCCCTGGCCTCGGCTTCGTGCTTGGACATGGTGCAGATCATGTACAGGCCTGCCGCCTTGGCGTGGGAGGGGATCGTTTCGGGCGAGGGGCGCTTCCATTTCGAGATGTCGAGCTTGGCACCCTGCATCTTGGCATCGCCGTAATAGCTGCCCCATTCCCATGCCGCGACGGCCATGCGCACGGGGTTGCGTTTGGAACTGACGCCCATGTCCTCGCCCGACCCGCGCCACGCGATCACGCGGACATAGGCATCGTCCCAGCCATTGGTCTTCAGCACGTCGTACTTGGCCTTCTCGATCTCGTCGACCGAGTAGGGGATCGGCATGTCCAGCTGTTCGCCGGAGAAGTGCAACCGCTCGGAATGCTTGACGGATTCGAATATCTTGCCGCCGTAGGCGCGTTCGCCCTCGAACACCGAAGAGGCGTAATGCAGGCCGTGGGTCAGGATGTGTACGTTGGCTGCGCGCCAGTCCACCAGCTCTCCGTCCAGCCAGATCGTGCCGTCGCGATCATCATATGCACCCGCCATGCCAAGTCCTCCGGTTTGCGAATGTTGCGCAGGTTAGGTCCGTATCGGACATTTAGTTGCGCGAAAACTGTGATTCGATACCTATTGCGCCTTGGAATGTCAACAAGGCTGACGTAGTGTCGAAGAAAGACGTCAGACCGGGCGAGGGAGAGGATGCCGGATACTTTGGGCGCGCCGCGCGGCGAGGCGCTGTTGTTCCTGACCGATGAACAGCTTCGGCAGGGGATCGAGGCGATGTTCTTTGCCTATCGCGGGTTCACCGCCGATCCCGATCGCATCCTGTCGACGCTGTCCTACGGTCGTGCGCATCACCGGGCCATCCACTTCATCAACTGCGCTCCCGGCACGACGGTCAACAACCTGCTGAACATTCTCGGCGTGACCAAGCAGTCGCTGAACCGCGTGCTGCGCACCCTGATCGAGGACGGGCTGGTCGAGAGCCGCGTGGGCCGCGCGGACAAGCGCGAACGCCATCTCTACCTGACCGAGGAAGGCAAGGCGCTGGAGCGCCAGCTGTCGGATGCGCAGCGTGCGAGGATGCGCGCCGCCTACCGCGCCGCCGGGCCCGAGGCGGTGGTGGGCTTCCGGCAGGTGCTAGAAGCGATGATGGACCCCGAGATGCGCCGCAATTACATGAAGCTGCGGGAGGGGCGCGAATGAGCGAACCCGATCCGCATCTCCTTGTCGTCGATGACGACGAACGCATCCGGGGATTGCTGCAGAAATTCCTGATCCGCAACGGGTTCATCGTGTCCGCCGCGCGGGACGCGGCGCATGCGCGGCGGCTGTTGTCGGGGCTGGAATTCGACCTGATCGTGCTGGACGTGATGATGCCGGGTGAAGACGGCGTGTCGCTGACCCGCGATCTGCGGGAAACGCTGGCGACGCCGATCCTGCTGCTGACCGCCAAGGGCGAGACCGAGGACCGGATCGCGGGGCTCGAAGCGGGGGCGGACGACTACCTCGCCAAGCCGTTCGAGCCGAAGGAGCTGCTGCTGCGGATCAACGCGATCCTGCGGCGGATGCCCGACGCGGACGTGGCCGAGGCCGCGCCGAAGGTGCTGAGCCTTGGCCCCGTCCGGTACGACGTGGATCGCGGCGAGATCTGGCAGGGCGACACGCAGGTCCGCCTGACGGCGACCGAGGCGCAGCTGATGCGCATCTTCTCCGCGCAGGTGGGGGAGGCGGTGAGCCGGTCGGAACTGGTGGAGAAGCTGGGCCGCGACGGCGGGCAGGCGCAGGAGCGCGCGGTCGACGTCCAGATCACCCGCCTCCGCCGCAAGATCGAGGCCGACCCCAAACAGCCCCGCTACCTGCAAACGGTGCGCGGCGCGGGCTACATGCTGGCGAGCGATTGACGCAGCGGGCGGGGTCGGCTGTAAATCAGCCGACCTACGGCGCCGCGCCAGATGTAGGTCGGCTGCTTGCCAGCCGACCCCCTCCCGAAAAGGACGACGCGCATGACAACAGCATTGATCACACACGACGCGTTCGACGGGCATGTCACGCCGGACGGGATGCCGGAACGGGTGGCGCGGCTGGAGGCAGTCCGGGCCGCGCTGGAGGACCTCGATCTTCTCCGGGTCGAGGCGCCCCTTGCCACCGACGACGACGTCACCACCCTGCACACCGAAGGCCATGTCGCACGCATCCGCGCGTCGGTCCCACAAAGCGGGTTCGCCGCGCTTGATTCCGAGACATTTCTGGCGCCCGGTTCCGAAGAGGCGGCGTTCCGCGCGGTGGGCGGGGCGCTTAAAGCGGTGGACATGGTGATGGCGAAAGAGGTGAAGAACGCCTTTGTCGCCGCGCGCCCGCCCGGCCACCATGCCGAACAGGCGACGCCGATGGGGTTCTGCATCTTCGGCAACGTCGCGTTGGCGGCGCGGCACGCGATGGACGCGCATGGGCTGGACCGGGTCGCCGTGGTCGATTTCGACGTGCATCACGGCAACGGCACGCAGGCGCTCTTGTGGGACGAACCGCGCGCGCTGGTCGTAACCTCGCACCAGATGCCCCTGTGGCCCGGCACCGGTTATCCCGACGAGCGCGGGCCGCACGATACGATCGTCAACGTCCCGCTGGCGCCGGGAACGGATGGCGGCGCCATGCGCGCGGCCTATACCCAGCAGGTGTTCCCGCGCCTGCGCGCATTCCGGCCAGAATTGATCCTGATCTCTGCCGGGTTCGATGCCCACGCCGCCGACCCGCTGGCTCAATTGCGCTGGGTCGAGGGGGACTTTGCCTGGGTCACGCGCGAATTGTGCGCGCTGGCGGCGGAGTTGTGTGACAGCCGGGTGGTATCGTGCCTTGAGGGTGGCTATGATCTGGACGCCCTTGGCGCGTCGGCGCGGGCGCATGTGCTGGAACTGATGGAGGCTCCATGAGCGACACTCCGGTCGAAGAAATGACGTTCGAGCAGGCCATGGCCGAGCTTGAACAGGTCGTGGGGCAACTGGAGCGTGGTGACGCGCCGCTCGACCAGTCGGTCAGCCTGTACGAGCGCGGCGTGGCCCTCAAGAAACGCTGCACCGATGAGCTGAAGCGGGCCGAGGAAAAGGTGGCCGCGATCACGCTGGACGGTGACGGAAACCCGACGGGTACGGCGCCGCTGGATGTCGGTTGATCTGAAGCGCGACCTCGCGGCGGCGCAGGCGCGGGTCGAGGCGCGGCTGGACAGGGCCTTGCACCACGACAGGGGCGATCTGGCCGACGCGATGCGCCACGCGATGATCGGCGGCAAGGGTCTGCGCGGGTTCCTCGTGACGGAAAGCGCGCGGTTGCACGGCGTGGCCGAGGACGATGCCGTGCACGCCGCCTGCGCGGTCGAAGCGCTGCATGCCTACAGCCTCGTGCACGACGATCTGCCCTGTATGGACGACGACGACCTGCGCCGTGGTCAGCCGACGGTGCATCGCAAGTGGTCCGAAGCGGTGGCCGTGTTGGCGGGCGACGCCTTGCAGACCCTGTGTTTCGAATTGCTGGCCGAGGCACCGAACGCCGTGGCGATGGTGCGCAGCATGGCCGAAGCGGCGGGCCGGGGCGGCATGGTCGGCGGGCAGATGCGCGACATCGCGGCGGAAACCGCGGCAGAGCCGCTGAGCCTCGAAGAAATCACCCTGCTGCAGGCGGGCAAGACCGGCGCGCTCCTGACATGGGCGGCCAGCGCCGGGCCGCGCATGGCGGGTGCGGATGAAGGCGCGTTGCTGGAATACGGCCAGTGCATCGGGCTCGCCTTCCAGATCGCCGACGACATTCTCGATGTCGAAGGTGACGCGGGCACTGTCGGCAAGGCGGTCGGAAAGGATGAGGCCGCGGGCAAGGCGACCTTCGTGTCGATCCTCGGGCTGGACGAGGCGAAACGCCGCGCGGCGGATATTGTCGACGTCGCGGTCAGCGCCCTATCTGTTTACGGGGAGGATGCGGCCAAGTTGCGCGAACTGGCGCATTTCGTTATCTCCCGCAAATCCTGAAGCCGGGAACCCCGCATGACCGACCGCCCTGAAACCCCCTTGCTCGACCGCGTCGCGCGGCCTGCCGACCTCAAGCAATTCTCGGATGCCGAGCTGAAGCAGGTGGCCGAGGAATTGCGTGCCGAGGTGATCTCTGCCGTGTCCGAAACCGGCGGGCACCTGGGCGCGGGGCTGGGCGTGGTCGAATTGACGGTGGCGCTGCATGCCGTGTTCGACACGCCGCGGGACAAGCTGATCTGGGACGTGTCGCACCAGTGCTACCCGCACAAGGTGCTGACCGGACGGCGCGACCGCATCCGCACGCTGCGCCAGAAGGACGGATTGAGCGGGTTCACCAAGCGGTCCGAGTCGGTGTTCGACCCGTTTGGCGCGGCTCATTCCTCGACCTCGATCAGTGCGGCCCTGGGCTTTGCCGTGGCGCGCGACCTCGGTGGACAATGCGAAGGTGGTCTGGGCGACGCGATTGCCGTGATCGGCGACGGGTCGATGAGCGCGGGCATGGCGTTCGAGGCGCTGAACAATGCCGGTCACCTCGGCAAGCGGATGATCGTGATCCTGAACGACAACGAGATGTCGATCGCCCCGCCGGTCGGCGCGCTGTCGTCGTATCTGAGCCGCCTTTATGCCGAAGAGCCGTTCCAGGACCTGAAGGCCGCCGCCAAGGGCGCGGTCAGCTTCCTGCCCGAACCGCTCCGCGAAGGCGCCAAGCGCGCCAAGGAGATGCTGAAGGGCATGACCGTGGGCGGAACGCTGTTCGAGCAGCTGGGCTTTTCCTATCTCGGCCCCATCGACGGGCACGACCTTGACCAGTTGCTGCCGGTGCTGCGCACAGTCCGCGCACGGGCGACCGGGCCGATCCTGATCCACGCGATCACGCGCAAGGGCAAGGGGTATCACCCGGCGGAAAACGCGGCCGACCGGGGGCATGGCGTCGCCAAGTTCGACGTGGTGACCGGCAAGCAGAAGAAGGCGGCATCGAACGCGCCGTCCTATACCAAGGTCTTCGCCGATGCGCTGTTGCAGGAGGCGGCAGAGGATGATCGCGTCTGCGCCGTGACGGCGGCGATGCCGGACGGGACCGGCCTGAACCTGTTCGCTGAACGCTACCCGTCGCGCTGTTTCGACGTGGGCATTGCCGAACAGCATGGCGTGACGTTCAGCGCGGGTCTTGCGGCGGGCGGGATGAAACCCTTCTGCGCGATCTATTCCACATTCCTGCAGCGCGGCTATGACCAGGTGGTGCATGACGTGGCGATCCAGCGCCTGCCGGTGCGGTTCGCCATCGACCGCGCGGGGCTGGTGGGGGCCGATGGCGCCACCCATGCGGGCGCGTTCGACGTGGCCTTCCTTGCCAACCTGCCCGGCATGGTCGTGATGGCCGCCGCCGACGAGGCCGAGTTGAAGCACATGGTCGCCACCGCCGCCGCGCATGACGACGGCCCCATCGCCTTCCGCTACCCGCGGGGCGAGGGCGTGGGCGTCGAGATGCCGGACCGCGGCGTACCGCTGGAGATCGGCAAGGGACGGATTGTCCGTGAGGGCAGCCGCGTTGCGCTGTTGTCCTTCGGCACCCGCCTGTCCGAGGTGGAGACCGCCTGCGAGGCGCTGTCGGCCAAGGGCATCACGCCGACCATTGCCGATGCGCGCTTTGCCAAGCCGCTCGACCGCGACCTGATCCTGCAACTCGCCGCCGATCACGAGGCTCTCATCACGATCGAGGAAGGCGCGGTGGGCGGGTTCGGCAGCCACGTGGCGCAGCTTCTGGCGGACGAGGGCGTGTTCGACGGCGGGCTCAGGTACCGCTCCATGGTGCTGCCCGACACCTTCATCGACCAGGCCTCACCCCGCGACATGTACGCGATGGCGGGCCTGAACGCCGAGGATATCGAGGCAAAGGTGCTCGACGTTCTGGGCGTGGCGTCGCTGGCGGGCAAGCGCGCTTGACGTAGGGTCCTGATTGCTTTGCGGGCACGTTTGTCCAGAGTTGCGGCATGAAAGAGATCGACATCCATTCCCGCCCCGTCCTGTCCTATCGCTGGGCCGTGTTCCTGCTGGCGGCGGGCTATACCGTTTACAACATCCTCTTCAACGAGTGGACGGGGCCGGGCGGGCCGTTCCGGTACCTGACCATCTGGGCGCTGGTCCTGTCGTTCTATGCGGCAAGCCGCATGCTGGCGCGGAGCGAGAAGCGGATCGAGCGCAAGCACGAGGTCACTGCGATGGTCGCGGCGGTGCTGAACGGGATGGTGGCGCTGCTCTACTGGCGGCTGTTCCTGATCGATCCGAGCCTCGTCAATGGCGGGAACGAGATTATCTGGTGGCAGGAATACTACCTGCACGGCCTTGGACCTGCGCTGCAGATCATCGACGCGCTGTTCATCGGCCGGGTGTTCCGGCGCATCTGGCGGGCGGTGCTGCCGCTTGTCGCGGTGATCGGCGCCTATATCCTGTGGTCGGAGCTTTTCGTCCAGCGGTTCAACGACAGCCCCACCGGGTCGGTCACCAGCGGCCTGCCCTACCCGTTCATGAACAGCATGGAACTGGCCGAACGCGGCATGTTCTATGGCTCGAACATGGTGGTGGCCCTGCTGATGCTGGCGGGCTTCGCCGCGGTCGGCTGGGTGATCCGGCGGTTCCTCTAGGCCGGGTCCTTTTCGGAAATGATGCGCGCGGGGATGCCCGCGACCGTGGCACCGGCGGGCACGTCGCGGGTGACCACGGCATTTGCGCCCACGCGGGCATGGTCGCCGATCGTCAGGGGGCCGATGATCTTGGCGCCCGCGCCGATATCGACATGACCGCCCAGCGTCACCGGCCCGGCCAGCGTGACCTGGTGGAAGATCATGCAATTCGGTCCGATCCGCGATTGCGGGTGGATCACGATGCCGGTGGGATGGGTGAGGCGCAGCCCGCCCGCGATCTCGGTCGTGAGGTGGATTTCGCACTGGGTGACCGTGGACCAGACAAGGTGCGACAGCGCCCAGCGCTTGGCGGCGATCCGCCCGGTGATCCCGCCGCGCGCGCGGGCCGCCTGGTAGCGGCGGATCGCGCGCAGCAATTTCTGGCCGGGATCCCAGAAGCGCCGCACGTCCTCGCGCGACCAGTCGGGGATCGTGGCCGAAACGCCCTCTTCGTGGCCCAGATCGGCGGCAGTCCGGTGCGGGTGGGTGTCGTCGGCCATGGCGTCAGTGTCGGGATTTTGCGACCCGCTCACAATCCTGCGGATGTGCGCCTGTGCCAATGTGCGTCGGCGCTGCAACGGTCCGGGCCAAGTGCGGCGGGCCGCTTGACAGGATCGGCCCCCCTCCCGCAAACCCGGAACGCGCGACGGGGGGCCGCGCGTGACGCCATGAACGAGGATCGACACGTCGATGCCCGCCCCCGATCACCACGATTACCGGCCCGAGATCGACGGGCTGCGCGCCATCGCGGTGATGTCGGTGGTGCTGTACCATTTCGGCGTGCCGGGCCTGTCGGGCGGTTTCGTGGGCGTCGACGTCTTCTTCGTCATCTCCGGGTTCCTGATCGGTGGCCTGTTATGGGCCGAACACCGCGACACCGGCACGCTGCGCATCGGCGCCTTCTACGTCCGGCGTTTTCGCCGCCTCGCGCCCGCTTTCTTCACCATGGCGCTTGTCACGGCGGTGGTCGGGTGGTGGGTTCTGCTGCCCTTCGAATACCGCGAGTTCGGCAAGGCGCTGATCGCCTCGGCGGTCTACCTGTCGAACGTGCTGTTCTACCGCTCGGCCGGTTATTTCGACAGCGCGGCCGAGGAAAAGCCCCTGTTGCACACGTGGTCGCTGAGCGTGGAAGAGCAGTTCTATATCGTGCTGCCGCTGGCCCTTCTGATCCTCGCACGCTGGCCGCGGCTGTGCCTTGCGGTGCTGGTGGGGATCGCAACCGCGTCGCTCGCGCTGTGCATCCTCGTGACACCGGTGGATCAGCCGGCGACCTTCTATCTCTTTCCCTACCGCGCTTGGGAGCTTCTGGCGGGTGTGCTGCTGGCCATCTGGGGCCACGGGCGGGCGCAGGACTGGGACGCGCATCCCGCGCTCAGCTGGCTTGGGCTGGCGCTGGTGCTGCTGGGCATCGCGCTGATCCAGCCGGGGCCGGGATTTCCGGGTGTCGCGGCGCTGCTGCCGGTGCTGGGGACGGTCCTGCTTTTGCTGAACGGGCGCAATGACAACCCGGTGAACAGTGTGCTGTCGATGAAGGTGCCGGTGTTCATCGGGCTGATTTCCTACTCGCTCTACCTCTGGCACTGGCCGGTCGTCACGCTGGGCGGCTACTGGCTGGGCGGAGAGGCGAGCGCGCTGCAGGCCCTTGTCGGGATCAACCTGTCCTTCGGGCTTGCCATCCTGTCATGGGCCTTTGTCGAGCGCCCCGTGCGCCGGTCGCGGAAGATCACGCCGCGCAGGCTGGTGACGGGCGTCGTGGCAAGCTCGGCCACGTTGCTGGCGATCGGGGGGGTGCTGTTCGTGCGGGATGGCGTGCCGGAACGGTTCGATGCGGTGGTGGCGCGGCATATCGAGGCCTCGGGCGATTTCCTGCAGGATTTCAGCCGGTGCCGCGTCGAGCCTGACGGGCCGCTTGCGGGGATCGAGGTTTGTCCCATCGGGCCGGAAGGCGCGCCGCGCGTCCTGGTTTGGGGGGACAGCCACGCGCGGGCGTGGCATGACGGGATCGCGCTGGCGGCGTCCGAGGCGGACGTGCCGGGCATCCTGATCTGGACGGCGGGCTGCCCGCCCTTCTTCGGGACCGACAAGACCGAAAGCGCCGCGACCCCGGCGCAGGACGCGCGCTGCTTCGCGATCAACGCGCAGATCGCGGCGGCGTTGCCCGCTTTGCCCGACATGGACAAGGTTCTGCTGATCGGGCGCTGGACCTATTACGCCGAGGGCGGCGGCGTCGGGCTGGATGCGGGGAACCGGATCGCGTTGCGCGCGCAGGGTGGTGAGGCGGATCCGTTCGCGGCGGGGTTCGAGCGGACCGTTGCCACGCTCCTCGATCATTTCAACGAGGTGCTGGTGCTGCGGCAGGTGCCCGAGATCGCCGGGTACCAGTCCCGCACCGTCGCGCGGGCGCTGGTACATGGGCGGATGACGGCGGAAGAGGCCGACGCGGCGATGGCGACCTCGCGGGAGGACTTGGCGGCGCGCAATGCCGGGGCGGATGGTGCCATCAACGCATTGGCGGAGGCGGGTGCAGTCACCCTGCTCGACCCGTGGCCCGACCTGTGCGACGACGCGGGTTGCCGCGCGGCGGGGGACGGGGCCGTTTGGTTTTTCGACAACAATCACCTCACCAACACGGGTGCGCGGGAATTGCGCGGGATTCTGGCCCCGCTTTTCGCGCGGGACGGCGGATGAGCGCGGAGCTGTTCAGCCGGGACTGGGACGTCGTCGTGATCGGGACCGGCATGGGCGGCGGCACGATGGGTCGCGCGCTGGCCGAGGCCGGTTTGAAGGTCCTGTTCGTCGAGAAGGGGCCGGCAGGTCACCGGACCGAGGAGCAGGCCATCGATCCCGGTATCTTCGATCCGCAGGCGCGGCTGTTGCGCGGAGCGTGGCCAGGCCAGATGCAGGCCACCATCGACGGTCGCGCCAGCCGGTTTCACGGGCCGGTCGGGGCGGGCTTGGGCGGGTCCTCGGTCTTTTACGCGGCGACGCTGGAGCGGCCCGAGCGGCATGATCTCGATGCGTCGAACACGCGGCCCCATCCCACCGGGGGCTGGCCGGTGTCGTTCGATGCCTTCCTGCCGTGGTTCGACGCGGCGCAGCGGATGTACCACGTCGCGGGGGGCGACGATCCGCTGTCGGACATCCCCCACGCTGTCGCCGAGGCGCACCCGATGGGCGCGGGCGACGCGGCCATGGCCGACAGTTTCCGCCGGTCCGGCCTGCACCCTTATGCGCTGCATTCGGCGGTGCGGCATTTGCCGGGATGCCGCGACTGTCTTGGCCACAAATGCCCGCGCCCCTGCAAGATGGACGGACGCTCGGCCGGGGTGGAACCGGCGCTGGCAACGGGCAATGCGGCGCTTGCCACCCGAACCGAAGCGGTGCGGTTCGAAGGGCAAGAGGCCGCGATTTCCGGCCTTGTCGTGCGCCATGACGGGGCGGAACACGTGATCCGCGCGCGGCGCTACGTGCTGGCCGGGGGCGCGTTCGGCTCGCCCCGGCTACTGTTCAACTCGGCCAGCGAGGCCTGGCCCGAGGGCTGCGCCAATGGTGCGGGGCAGGTGGGGCGGCACCTGATGTTCCATCTCAACGAGATGCTGGCGATCTGGCCGCGCCGGGGAGAGGCGTTCGCGGGGCCATCGAAGGCGATCGGCCTGCGCGACCTCTACCACCGGGATGACCAGCGGTTCGGCATGGTGCAGGCCATGGGGATCGAGGCGTCCTATGGCGATATCGTGCACGTGCTGAACGGGATGTACGACCGGTCGGCGCTGGCGCGGTTCCGGCAGCTGCGGCACCTGACACGCATCCCGGCGGCGATTGCGGCGCGCGTTCTGGGGGAGGCCAAGGTGTTCGTCGGGTTGATGGAGGACCTGCCCTATGCCGACAATCGCGTCCTGCCCTCGCCCGCCGACGATCCGGATGCGCTGCGGTTTACCTACTCCCTTCGGCCCGAGCTTCTGTCGCGGCGCAGGGCGTTCCGGCGGGCGATGAAGCGGGCGTTCCGGGCGCATCGCACCCTGTTCCTGACCCGCACGCCCGAGCTGAATTTCGGGCATGGTTGCGGGACGCTGCGGTTCGGCACCGATCCCGCGACGTCCGTTCTGCGCCCGGATTGCCGCGCGCACGAGGTTGCGAACCTGTATGTTGCCGATGCGTCGTTCATGCCGACCTCGGCCGGCGTGAACCCGAGCCTGACCATCGCGGCCAACGCCCTGCGCGTGGCCGATCACCTTGCAAAGGACATGGCCCATGACCCCTGATCCCGAGCTTCTGGACGGCGTCTGCGTCGTGACCGGCGCAAGCGGCGGATTAGGCCGTGCGCTGGCCCATTCGCTGGCCGCGCGCGGCGCGACGGTCGCCTGCCTCGCCCGGCGCGAGGACGCCTTGGCCGAGACCTGCGAGGGGCGTGACGGGCTGCATCCCTTCATCTGTGACGTGGGTGATCCGGCGTCGGTCGATGAAGCCTTCGCGGCGTTGCGCGCGCTGGGCCCGGTGCGCGTGCTGGTGAACAACGCCGCTGTCTACCCGCGCCGGGACGTGCTGGACGAGACGGCGGAGAGTTTCATGCAGACCGTCTCGGTCAACCTTGGCGGGACGTTCGCGGCGAGCCGCGCGGCGCTGGATGACATGGTGGCGGAAGGGCGCGGGCGGATCCTGAACGTGGCGACCTTCGCCGACATCGCACCCATCCCGCTGAGCGCCGGGTATTCGGTGTCGAAGGGTGCTGCGCGGATCCTGACCCGTGCGATGCTGGCTGATCTGGGGGACAGGTTCCCCGACATCGTCATCGGCGACTGGCTTCCCGGCATGTTGCGGACCGGGATGGGTATCCCCGACGGCGTCGCGCCCGAAGAGGCCGCCGAATGGGGCGCGACGCTCGCGCTGTGGCACGACCGGAGCCTCAGCGGCACGACGTTCGAGATGGCGACCGAGCTGTTGCCGGGGCGTGGCCTGAAGGGGCGGGTGAAGGACCTGTTGATGATGCGCCGCCGGGCGCAACCAAGGCGGCTGGCCTGACGCTCAGGCGCGTTGGGTGACGGCGCGGGCGATATGGCCCGGCAGGATCGCGATGCAGCGCGCGTAACGCGGCACCAGCCGCGCGGGTGACGACACCATCCGCCAGACCCATTCCAGCGCCAGCCGACGCACCCATGCCGGGGCCCGCGTCTGCGTCCCCGCAAGGAAGTCGAGCCCTGCCCCGATCGACACGAAACCCACCTGCGGCGTCAGCGACCGGCCACGGGCCGCCAGCATCTCCTGCTTGGGCGCGCCAAGGGCAAGGAAGCACAGGCGCGCGCCCGATTTCGCAAGCGAGTCATAGGTCGCATCCGCCGCCGGTGACATGGGGTCAAATCCCATCGGCGGTGCGATGCGTGCGGCCACCTTCAGGCCGGGGGCAAGCGCGGTCAGCGCCTCTGCCGCGTCGGCCAGCGCCTCGTCGGTCGTGCCAAGCAGGGCCACGGGCACGCCAAGGCGCGCGGCCTGCCGGGCGAGTGGGACGACCAAATCGGCACCCGGCACCAATTCCACCGGCTGGCCCGCCATCCTCGACATCCAGACAATCGGGTTGCCATCGGCCACCACGATATCCTGAGCGTCATAAGCCGCCTGGAACGCCGGATCACTGTTCAGCTTCACGAGGTGGTCGAGGTTCAGCGTGGCCAGCGCAAACCCCTCCCCCGCCGTCAGGCGTGCCTCGACCGTCGCCATCAGCGCGGCCTTGCTGGGCGTGTTGATCGTGACGTGGCCCTGCCCGGTGGTGAACTGCAACGGTGTCGCTCCCTTGTCTGCGCGTGCCTTGCCCGATCCGGCAGACCTTTGCACGGCCCCGCGCGGGCCTTTTTATGGCAAATCTCCCCCTATCGCACGGACATGATACAGGGTTTGATGCCGCCGGTGCGAGATGCCGAAATCTCGCCACTTTTCTATGATTTTGCCAGATCGTCCCGCGCAGGCGATATTCGGGACCAAGGTGTCGAGGAATTTGGGCAGATGAGCGCGGTGTCGATCATTGGATGCGGTTTCGTGGCCGACCTCTACATGGCGTCGCTCGCGACCTTCCCGCATGTGCGCGTCGTGGGCGCGTTCGACATCGACAACGCCCGCCTGTCCGCTTTCTGCGCGCATCACGGCGTCCCGGCCTATGCCTCGCAAGACGCTTTGCTGGCCGATCTGCCCGAGGGCGGCATCGTTCTGAACCTCACCAACCCCACCGCGCATTTCGAGGTCAGCCGCGCCTGTCTTGAAGCCGGGCACCACGTCTATTCCGAAAAGCCGCTGGCCGTGGCGATGGACGAGGCGCGCGCGCTGGTCGATCTGGCCGAGGCGCGCGGGCTGACGCTTGCCTCCGCCCCCTGTTCGGTTCTGGGAGAGACTGCGCAGACGCTGGCGCACGCGGTGCGGACGGGCGTCGCGGGCACGCCGCGCCTTGTCTATGCCGAGTTGGATGACGGGTTCATCCCGCAGGCGCCCTATCGCGACTGGGTCAGCGACAGCGGCGCACCGTGGCCTGCCGAGGACGAGTTTCGAACCGGCTGCACGCTGGAACATGCGGGGTATTACCTGACATGGCTGATCGCGATGTTCGGATCGGTGGAAACGGTTGTCGCCGCCTCGGCCGCCGTGCTGCCGGGCAAGACCGATCCCGATACCGCGACGCCGGACGTGTCCATCGGCACCCTTTTCTTCGCGTCGGGCATGGTCGCACGGCTGACCTGTTCCATCGTGGCCCCCCATGACCACGGGATCGCGGTGATCGGCGACGCGGGCGTATTGCGGGTGAAGGCGGCGTGGGACAACGCAGCACCCGTGCGCTTCCATCGCCGCATGCGCATCCGCCGCCGGTTGCTGGAACATCCCCTTGGCCGCCGCATCCGCCTGCGGGGTCAGACCCATCCCAAGGTGGGGCGGTGGGGCGCGGCCTCGATGAATTTCGCGCTGGGCGTGGTCGAGATGGCAGAGGCGATCGAGGTGGGCCGTGCGCCGCGCCTGGGAGCCCGGTTCGCGCTGCATCTGAACGAGGTCACGCTGGCCCTGCAATCGGCGGGCCGCGATACCGGCGCGCAACAGATGACCACCCGCGCCCCCGACATGGAGCCGATGCCATGGGCGACGTAGGCCGCCTGCTTGTCACCGGCGCGGGGGGGTTCCTGGGCCGCGCCGTCGTGGCCGAGGCCAAGGCGCGGGGCTGGCATGTCACCGGCCACGTGCGCAGCGGGCAGGTGCCCGAGGCACAGGCGAGCCTGTCCTGCGATCTCACCGCGCCCGAGGCCAAGGCAAAGCTGATCGAGGTGCTCCCGCGCGTCGACGCGGTGATCCATTGCGCGGCCTCGCTCAGCGGCGATCCGGTGATCCAGTCCCGCGATACCGACCGGGGGACGCAGGTGCTGATGCAGGCGCTGTCGGTCGTGCCCAAGCGACTGGTGCACGTCTCCTCCATCGCGGTGATCGGGGCGACCGGCCTGTCTGATGGGTCGACGGTGACCGAGGCGACCCCGATCGAAACCCTGCCCGCCGGGCGCGACGCCTATGCGCGTGCCAAGCTGGCGCAGGAATGGCAGGTGCGGGACGCCGCGCGCGATGTCGGCCTGCCGGTCTGGATCCTGCGCCCCGGCGCGGTGTTCGGCCCCGGACGTTTGTGGAACGCGCATATCGGGCCCGCTTTTGGCGATACCGTCATACGGATGGAGCGTTGCGGCGAGGTGCCGCTGGCCTTCATCGACCACACCGCGCAGGTGCTGGTCGCGGCGGCGGGCCTTGCCCCGCCCGAACTTGTTTCCGTGGTGCATGTGCTGGACGACGACCTGCCTGACCGGGCGCGCTTCCTTGCCACGATGCGCCAGACCGGCTGGCCCAGCCGCGTGGTGCCGTTCAACTGGCGCTGGCTGCGGCCAGCGGCGGCGGTGCTGGGGCAATCCGGTTCCGCCTCCAGCCTGTTCCAGGCACCGACCTTGCGGGCGCGGTACCAGCCCTTGCGCTATTCCAACACGCGGCTGCACAAACTGCTGGGCTGGACGCCCACGCATGATTTCGACGCGGCCTTTGCCGAAAGCCTGCGGAGGGAGGGCGCATGAAGATCGCCTATCTCACCGGCGAATACCCCCGCGCCACCGACACCTTCATCCAGCGGGAGGTCGCGCAACTCCGCAAGCTGGGGTTCGAGGTGGAGACCTGCTCCATCCGCCGCACCGACGCCGCCCATCTGGTGGGGCCGGAGCAGCGGGAAGAGGCCAAGCAGACGTTCCACGTCCTGCCCGCGTTCGCGTCCTTGCGCGGGCTTGGCACATTGCTGCGCAACCTCGGGCGCGGGTCGTTCTGGGGCGCGCTGGGCCTTGCGTGGCGGACCGCGCCCAGGGGCGTGAAAGGGCGGCTTTATAACCTCATCTACCTCGCCGAGGCGGCGGTGCTGGCCGACCGGATGCAGGCGCATGGCATCACGCATCTGCATAACCACATCGCCAAGGCTTCCTGCACCGTGGCGATGCTGGCGAGCCGGATCAGCGGCATCCCCTTCAGCTTCACTCTGCACGGGCCCGACATCTTCTTTGAACCGCATCACTGGCGGCTGGATGAAAAGATCGCGCGGGCGCAGTTCGTGGCCTGCATCAGCCATTTCTGCCGCAGTCAGGCCATGGTGTTTTCCGCGCCCGAACACTGGGCGAAGCTGCATATCGTGCATTGCGGGGTCGAACCCGACCGCTATGGCGCACGCGACCGCCCATCAGGGCGGGCAAGTGTCCTGTTCGTGGGGCGGCTTGCGGGCGTGAAGGGCGTGCCGGTCCTGCTGCGCACCTGCGCGGCGCTGCGCGCTTCGGGCCTCGAATTCGATCTGACGCTGGTGGGCGACGGCCCCGAACGCGCAAGTCACGAGGCGCTGGTGAGCGAGCTGGGCCTGACCGGTGTGACCTTCGCCGGGTACCAAAGCCAGTCCCGCGTGGCCGAGTTGCTGGCGGGTGCCGACATGCTTGTCCTGCCCTCCTTCGCCGAAGGTGTCCCCGTCGTGCTGATGGAGGCGATGGCGGCGCAGGTGCCGGTCGTCACCACCCGCATCGCGGGCGTGCCGGAACTGGTCGAGGATGGCGTGTCGGGCCTTCTGGTCCCGCCCGGTGACGACGTGGCGCTGGGCGTCGCCATGTCCTCCCTTCTGGACGATGCCGACCTGCGCGCGCGGATGGGCGCGGCGGGGCGCGAGAAAGTGCTGGCCGAATTCGACATCGCGCAAGAGGCGGCATGGCTCGGCCACCTCGTCACTGCGCATCACGAAGGCCGGACGCCGGGCCTGCGACCGGGGGCAGCGTGATGCGGCTCGGGATCGTTCTCATCGGTCGGAACGAGGGCGCGCGGCTTGTGCGGTGCCTCGACAGCGTGGCGGGGCAGGCGGCGCAGGTCATCTATGTCGACAGCGGCTCGACCGACGACAGCATGGCCGCGGCAGAGGCGCGCGGCGCGCAGGTGGTGACGCTGGATACCTCGGTGCCCTTCACGGCGGCCCGTGCTCGCGCGGCTGGCTACGCGGCGCTGGACGGCGTGGACGTGGTGCAATTCGTCGACGGCGATTGCGGCGTCGACGATGGCTGGCTGGAGGCGGGCCTTGCCGCGTTGGGAGCCGATGACCGCCTTGGCATGGTCACCGGCTGGCGGAGCGAGATCCACCCCGATGCCAGCGTCTACAACGCGCTTTGCCATTACGAATGGCGCCGTCCCGCAGGCGAGATCGAAACCTGCGGCGGCGACATGATGGTCCGCGTGGCCGCCTATGAAGAGGCGGGCGGATGGCGGGCCGACGTGATCGCGGCAGAGGATGACGAGTTCTGCCAAAGGCTGCGCAAGGCGGGTTGGCGGCTGGAACGCCTGCCGGTCGAGATGACGCGCCACGACGCCGCGATGACCCGCTTCGGGCAGTGGTGGCGGCGCGCGGTCCGGTCCGGCCACGGCTTTGCCCAGGTGGGCGATATTCATCCTGAATTCTTCCGCCGCGAGCGCAAGCGCGTCTGGGTTTATGGCCTTGTCCTGCCGGTCATCGCGGTGATCGGGCTGGCGTGGTCCGGCTGGCTCGTCCTTCTGGCGCTCGCCGGTTACGCCTACAACTACGCGCGCACCTTCCAGGGGTTGCGGCGCGATCTGCCCACGCGGCAGGCGGCGCATCACGCGCTGTTCATCACCTTGTCCAAGATCCCCAACATGATCGGCATGGCCACGTATCTGCAGCGCAAGCGGCAGGGCGCGGCGATGGAGATCATCGAATACAAGTAGCAAAGGCGCGTCCCATGTCCCCCATCCGCAGCGCCGTGATCGGCGCAGGTTACATCGCCGACTGGCACGCGGGCGCGATCAGGGCGACGCCGGGCGTCGATCTTGTCGCCGTCTGTGACGCGTCGCCCGAGGCCGCACAGGGCTTTGCCGCGACCTACGGGGTGGAGGCGTTCGGGTCGGTCGAGGACATGGCGGCCAGCGGTCGGGTGGATGCCGTGCACATCACGACCCCGCCGCAGGTGCACCGCGACATCGCGGTGGAATGTCTTGAAGCCGGGCTGCACGTGCTGGTGGAAAAGCCGGTGGCCGTGTCGGCGGCAGAGACGGCGGATATCGTGGCGGCGTCAGACGCGTCGGGGAAGCTTTTCGCCGCCGGTCACAACTTCATGGGCACGCCGGGATACCGGCGGCTGAAGGCCGCGCTGGCCAGGGGGAAGATCGGGCGCGTCGCGCAGGCCGATATCCGCTGGTGTTTCCCGCTGGGCCCCCTGCGTGCCGGGCCTTACGGCATCTGGCTGATGCGCGAGCCCCGCAATCTGCTGCTGGAGCTGGGCCCGCACCTCTACGGGTTCGCCGTTGACCTGTTCGGCGAGGTCGAGGTGCTGCATCTCGACATCTCGAACCCGGTCGACATTCCCGGCGACAGCTGGCGCCCGCAGACATGGCGCATCCTTGCGCGCGCGGGCGGGGTGGATGTGACGTTAACCCTGTCGCTGGTCGAAACCTACGACGACCGCTCGCTGACCCTGACGGGATCGGGCGGCATGGCGCGGTATGATTACGCGAATGACGTCCTGACCTTTGGCCGTGAAAACGCCGCCGACCTGATCGTGAACCCCTTCCTGCGGGAAATGGGCGCGGCGTGGCAGCATCTGCGCGAAGGCGGGGTGAACGTGGTACGACAGACCGCGTCGCTCAACCGGAAATCGGCCTATGGCGTCAGCTTCCGGGGGTTGGCAGAAGAATTCTATGCCGCCATCCGCGAGGGCCGTCCCCTCGATGCGCGGTTCTCGGGCGCAACGGCTTTGTCGGTGATGACGGCGCTCGATGCGACGCTGGACCGATTGCCAGCGGAGTTGGCGACGCCTTTCGTGCCGCCCAAGGCCAGCCGAGCGCCGAAGCCTTCGGCGGTGGTGATCGGCGGCACGGGGTTCATCGGGCAGGCGCTGACGCGGGCACTGGCCGCAAGCGGGACCGATGTGCGCGTCCTCAGCCGTGGAACGCGCGGGCCCTTCGCCGACCTGCCTGACCAGGTGGAAACGGTTGCCGTCTCCCTGCGGGACGAGGCCGCGCTGACCGAGGCGATGCAAGGCACGCAGGTCGTCTACAACCTCGCCCGGTCGCTGGAACGGACGTGGGAGGCGGCGCTGGCCAATGACGTTGGCGTGTCGGACACGATCGCGCGTGCCGCGCAGGCGGCGGGGGTCGAGAGGTTCGTCTTCACCGGCACCATCGCCAGCTATGACATGTCCGACCCGGCGGTCACGATCACCGAGGATACGGGATTTGCCGAGGACATGACCGACCGCAACATGTACGCGCGGTCGAAGGCGGAATGCGAACGGCGGCTGATGCGGATGTTCGCGGCGGGTGACCTGCCGCTGACCATCGCGCGGCCCGGTATCGTGGTCGGGCGCGGTGGCCCGCTGCAACACTGGGGCATCGGGCGCTGGCATGGCGCCGGTGCGGTGCGCATCTGGGGTCACGGGCGCAACATCCTGCCCTTCGTCCTGAACGACGACGTGGCCGACGGGCTGATCCGCATGGGATCGGACGAGGCATCGCTGGGCGAGTCGTTCAACCTTGTCGGCGATCCGATGTGGACGGCGCGGGACTATTTCGACGAAATCCACCGCCAGCTGGGCGCGCGAATCACGGTCCGGCCCGGCAACCTGACGGCGCTTTTCGCGGCGGAGCGGGTGAAATACGTGCTGAAGCGGCATGCGCTGGGTCGGGCGGATGCGCTGAAGGCCAGCCGCCGCGACTGGCAAAGCCGCGCGCATTTCTCCCCCTTCGACAATGCCAAGCCCAAGAAATTGCTGGGATGGCAGCCGGTCGCGGACCGCGCGGAGTTTGCCCGTATCGCGATCAATGAGGCAAACCTGTTGGGATTTTGATCGATTGCGACCGCCAATCACCCGACATTCGGCTTAATTTCGCCCGAAATTCTGGAGTATAACATAGGCGGGCGGCGTGCAGAATCTGTGCGCCGAAGAAGGGCATACGAATGAGCGAGCGCCAGAAATTCACACGCTCCCTTCGGGGTCGCACGGCAGAGCCTTCGCCTGCCGCGCCCAAGGTGCGTCCGACGGCCCGTGCCGAGGCGCCCCAACCCACGCCCAAGCCCGAGAAATCGAAATCCCGGTCCAAGTCGAAGTCGCGGTCGAAATCCAAGTCGAAATCGAGTTCGACCAAGTCGGACTCGTCGTCGCGCCGGACCGAAACCAGACAGTCGACCACGGCCACGCCGCAATCGAGTGCCACGCCGCAGGCCCCCGCAACGCCCCGGCGTCGCGTCGTGGTCAGCGAGATCAAGTCTCCGCCGCGACCCAAGCCGGCGCAGGCGCCGGTCGTGCTGCCTGCCAATGCGCGCACCGATGTCACGCCGCCGCTGATCCTGACCCCGCAGGACGTGCCGCACCCGGCACCCGGCCCGCAGGACGAAGAGCCCGCGCTGAAACTGCCCGAGTTCAAGGACAAGGTGGCGCAGACCGACCCGCTGCCGCCGGAACCGCAGACGGTTCCGCGTGTCCGGACCGGGCAACCGGCACCGGGCGACATCTGGCACAAGCTTCCCACCATGTCGCTGTCGGCGGTGCATCTCGAACGCAACCGCATCATCTCGGCCACGCGGCGGGACCCGGCGCATACGGCGTTCGACGTGTTGCGCACGCGGCTTTTGCAGGCGCTGTCGGAAAACGGATGGACGCGGGTGGCGATCACCTCGCCCACCAAGGATTGCGGCAAGACGTTCATCGCCGCGAACCTCGCCATGAGCCTCAGCCGGCAGGAAGCCTGCCGGACGCTGCTGATGGACATGGACCTGCGCGCCCCGTCGCTGGCCAAGGTGCTGGGCGCGTCGGATCCCGGCAGCATGGGTGATTTCCTGCGCGGCCACACGCAGGCCGAGGATTATTTCGTCCGCCTTGGCGATGCCGGGCTGAGCATCGGGCGCAACATCGCGGTGGGCCTGAACGGCATCCCCGAAGGCTACGCGTCAGAGCTTCTGCAACTGCCCGAAACCGGCGCGGTGCTGAAGCGGATGCACGACACGCTGCGCCCGGACGTGGTGCTGTACGACCTGCCTCCGGCGCTGTTCCACGATGACGTGATGGCCTTCCGCCCGCATATCGACGGCGTTTTGCTGGTGATCGGTGGCGGCATCACGAAAGCGAGCGAAGTGAAGGAAGTCGAACGCCGTCTGGGTGACTCGACCCCGCTTCTGGGCGTCATCATGAACAAGGCCGAAGGGCCGACCGTTTCATCCTACAGCTACTAGGGCAGGCCGGTCAGGGATCGGTGCGCATGCCGCGTCCGGCAACCATGCCGACCAGCCCCGACAGCTTGTCCTGAAGCATCCGGCCCGCAGCGACGGCGATTCCCAGCCCCGCGCCAAGCGCCAGCAACAGCCATGTCAGGCTTAGCCGTCGCGGATTGTGCGACTTGATCACCGGGACCGAGATCACGGGCTGCACGTCCAGCTGCTTTTCCAACTGAGCCGACGTGCGGATTACGGGGTTGAGCACTTCGAGCAGGAACGCCAGCCCCACCGCCGCGATCAGCGATGCGACCGCACCCATTAGCGCCGTCTGCTTGCGGGACCGCGACACCGGGTTCTCGGGCACAAGCGCGGTTTCCAGCACTTCGAACCGTTCGGTCTGTTGCTGGTCGGACAGGGCCTGCGCCATCTCGGCATCCGCCTTGCGCCGGGTGATGACGCTGTATTGCTCTTGATACTGGGTCTGCTGCCGCAACAGCGCGTTCAATTCCTTCTCGACGCCCGGACCGTTGGCGATCGCCGTTTCGATCTGCTCGACCCGCTCCATGATCAGGCGTTTCTGGTCTTCCAGCAGCGTGACCTGGCGATTCAGTTCCGCCTCGCGCACGCGGGAGCTGTTCGATTGCAGTTCGACGATCTGGCGGTCGATGTCGAGTTCGGTTTCCTTCAGCGTCGCCAGCCGGTCGCGTTGCGACGCGATGCCCGACGGCAGGCTGTCGGCATTGGCCTGCTTGAAATCGGCGATGCGCGATTCCAGCGCGAGGATTTCGTCGTTGATGCGGGCGTCTTCTCGCTGGAAGAAGGCCACCGCCTCGCGCGCGCGGACCTCGCCGCGCGTCTTGCCGAATTCCACAACCTGGCCAAGGAATTCGTTGGCGACGTCGGCGGCAAGCTGGGCGTCGTCCAGCTTCACGGTGATGATCAGGCCCGAGGGCGTGATCGTCGGCTGGAAGCTTTGCGCGGCGTTGGTGATCTGCGTCAGCGAGGCCGAGATGCGCAGGCGATAGACCTTGTCACCGATCGACAGGTCCGCCGGTTCCGGGAACAGGTCATACTTGTCGATGATGCGGATCAGGTTGTCGCGCGCCATCAGGCGTTGTTCGATCAGGCGCAACTGGTGCGCCGCATCCGTGCGCTGCGTTGTCGAGGTCGGCTCGGCGATCTGCGGGCTTTCCAGCTGGATGACCGCCGTGGCCTCGTAGATCTTGGGGCTGTTCAGGGCGAAGTTGAGCGCAACCGCGCAACCGACGACGAAGACGAGCGCGATCACCCACCAGCGGCGGCGCAACATCGAGAGTGCTTCGGTGACTGACCCGATCTGGTTCATGTCGTTCTCCGCAAAGGGCCCCCAATGCGCATCGATTCGGAAACCGCAGGGTTGCCCAAATCGTGACAAGATTTAAGCGATTTGCCGCAATTTTTCCATCTTTTAGCGGTGTTTCGCCGAGAAACAGCGCGTTTCCCCGGTGGAAATCCCTGCCACATTTCAGGGGCTTGGTGTGCCCCGCGTGGGTCTAGGCCCGTCGTCTTGCACGCATGGCGCGTCGTCGGGCCATCATGTCGCCTCGCGCCGCGGCGCGGGCATTGGCGGGCGGGTGCGCACCCTGTTCCGGCGCGGGTGCCGCATCCTGCCCGATCCGGCCCGCCAGCCCGCCGAGGGTGGGGAAGCGGAAGATGTCGGTGATGCTGAGCGACGGCAGGTTCAGGCGCGCCTTGATTTCACGATGCGCCTGCACCGCCAGCAGGGAATGGCCGCCGAGTTCGAAGAAATTGTCCTTGGGTCCAATGCCCTGGACGCCCAGAACATCCTCCCAGACCTGCGCGATCTGGCGTTCGATGCCGGTGGTCGGCGGGGCCGAGGCAAGGCGCGGCCTGACGGTTTCGGTGGTCTGGTCCGGGGAGGGCAGCGCCTTGCGGTCCACCTTCTTGTTCGGGGTCAGCGGGAAGGCGTCTAGCCGGACAAAGGTCGACGGCATCATGTAATCGGGCAGGGCCGACAGGCCCGATTTCAGCGCGTCGTCGGTGGCCGTGCCGGTGTGATAGCCGACCAGCCGGATGTCGCCCGGCGTGTCCTCGCGTGCGACGACGGTGGCTTGCGTGACGCCTGGCACCGCCTCCATCCGGGACTCGATCTCGCCCAGTTCGATGCGGTAGCCGCGCAGTTTCAGCTGGAAATCGGCACGCCCGATGAATTCGATATGCCCGTCGCCGCGCCAGCGGACGAGGTCTCCGGTGCGGTACATCCGTCCGCCGTGGAACGGGTCGGGCAGGAAGCGGTCGGCGGTCAGGTCGTCGCGCTGGAAATAGCCGCGCGCGACGCCATCGCCCGCGATGTAAAGCTCGCCGGGGGTGCCGACGGGAACGGGCTGCTGGTCGTCGTCCAGCACGTACATGCGCTGGTTCTTCAGCGGGGTGCCGATGTTGACGACCGCCTCACCCGCCTGCGCGGTTTCGGTCGAGGACCAGATCGTCGTCTCGGTCGGGCCGTACATGTTTTCGATCGTTGCGTCGGTCGCGGCGTTCAGGTCGTCGACCAGCGCACCGGGCAGGGCCTCCCCCCCGATCATCAGGTGTTTGACGCCCTTCAGCGCGAACCGCGCCTCGTCATCCGCCGCGATCATGCGGGCCATCGAGGGGGTGCATTGCAGGTGCGTGACCTCGTGGCGGAGGAGTTGCGCGGCGATGGAGAAGTCATCCTCGGGGATGCGGTTGCCCACGTTGGCCATCTGCACCACGTCGGCCAGCGGTTTCAGACCGTCCAGCACCTGCGGCACCGGGATGCCATAGTCGATCAGGCAGGCAACCTCGGTCACGCCGATGCGCTTCAGCTGCTCGACCCGCGCGGTGGCGTCGTCGATGGTGCCGAAGAGGCCCGAATCCTCGAAATAGCGGGTGAAGGCGAAGTCGAGGATGCCTTCCATGTCCTCTTCGCTGACGCCGCCCAGGTCGATGTCCATCGGGTTCTTGGCGTTCTCGGGCCGTTTGAAGGCAGGGAAGGCCCAGGCGTAGGCCTTGATTAGCGCGGCGGCGGAGCGGAGATAGTCCTTCATCGGTTCGCGCGCGATCTCGCGGGCTTCCTCGCGCGTGTCGGCAAGGAAGGTGTGAAGCATCAGGGTGACGCTGTGATCGGCGGGGTCGTGGCCGTTGTCGCGGAGCGCCTGGTGGTAGATCTTGATCTTGTCGGCGACCTCGTCGACCGACTGGCCCAGCAGGTGTGTCAGGACGTTCGCGCCGATCTCACCGGCGTCCTTCCACGTTTGCGGGTTGCCAGCGGTGGTGACCCAGATGGGCAGCGTTTTCGACACCGGGCGGGGCTGGGTGACGACCGCGTGGGGCGTACCGTCGGCCTTGGGGAACTCGACCGCCTCACCGGCCCACAGCTTGCGCAGGGTGTGGATGCTGTCGAGCATCGCGGGCTTGTTCGCCGGCGGCGTGTTTTCGGGGCGCAGGACGAAATCGTCGGGTTGCCAGCCCGAGGCGATGGCGAGGCCCACGCGGCCGTTGGTGAGATTGTCGATGACAGCCCATTCCTCGGCAATCCGGGCCGGGTGGTGCAGCGGCGCGACGCAGGATCCGGCGCGGATGGCGAGGTTCTCGGTCACGGCGGCGACGGCGGCACCGGTCACGGACGGGTTGGGGTAGGGGCCACCGAAGGCGTGGAAGTGCCGTTCGGGCGTCCAGATGGCTTTGAACCCGTTCTGGTCGGCGAATCTCGCGCCTTCGAGCAGGAGTTCGTATTTCTTGGGGCCGACGCCGTCATCGTTGCCCCAGTAGAAGATGGAAAAGTCCATGCCGCGGCCTGTGGTGCCAAGCCGCCCGGACGAGATCATCGCGCGGTTGTCGTCGCCTGACAGCACCACCTTGAAGCCGCGGGCAAGGGTATAGAAAAGCTCGAGCACCGAGATGTCGAACGACAGCGACGTGACGGCCAGCCACGTGCCGCCGTCGTCGTGGTGCAGGCGGTCGTCCATGCCGGCAAAGAAGTTCGCCACGTTGCGATGTTCGACCATCACGCCCTTGGGCCGCCCGGTCGAGCCGGAGGTGTAGATGAGGTAGGCGAGGTTGTCGGGCGTCACGCCGCTGTCGGGCGCGGTGTCGGGTTGCGAGGCAAGGCGCGGGTCGGTGTCGAGTTCCAGCACCTGCGCGTTGTGCGGCGGCAGGTCGGGCGCGAGGTCGGACGTGGTGACGATGACGGGCGCGCCGCTGTCCTCGATATAGAGCGCGACGCGGTCGGCGGGATAGTCGGGGTCGAGCGGCACGTAGGCGCCGCCCGCCTTGAAGATCGCCAGCGCCGCGACGACAAGGTGCGGATTGCGGCGGGTGTGCAGACCGACCAGCGTGTCGGGGCCGACGCCCATCTGGCGCAGCACATGCGCGGCGCGGTTGGCGCGGGCGTCGAGGTCAGCATAGCTGAGCGCGGTCGCGCCCGAGACGAGCGCGGTTGCGTCGGGTGTGCGCGCGACCTGTTCGGCGATCAAGTCATGGATGCAGGCGGGCGTGACGGGCGCGGCGGTGTCGTTCCAGAGGGTCAGAACCTCGGCGCGCTCGGTGTCGGACATGGTGCCGCCGTTCGACAGGCGCTGGGCAAGACGTTCGGCATCGCGGTCGGACAGGCGGGCGCTGTCATAGGTGACTTGATCGGCATGGATGGTCAGCGCGGTGCCGGGGATGTGGGTGCCGGTGCCAAGCCCGATGGCGGGCGTGGTCAAGGCAAGGCCGGGATGGCGCAGGGCAATGTCCTGGGCGAAGGCTACGCCGTCATTCGGTTCCGGTGTCCAGTGCGAGATGTGACCGTCGAGGCCTTGTGCCGCATGTGCCAGCGTCGTGCCGGTATCGGCCAGCGTCAGGGCCAGCGTGGCGGGATCGCCGGGCAGGGTCAGCGGGTGCTGGCGGATCTCGCCGCCCGAGGTACCGGTATCGGCGGTCAGGGTCACGGGATCGGCATGTGTCAGCGCGTTGGCCCAGCGGGCGTCCTGAGCGGCGGCCTGTGCATAGGCGCGGGTCAGCGTGTCGCGCATGTCGGGGGTGGGCAGGTCGATGACCTGACCGACGGTCAGGTGGTCGAAACGGGCCGCTCGTCCGTCCTGATGGACGGCCTCGCCAATCTCCAGCGCGTCCTTGCCGCAGGCGATGCGCAGGGGATCGGTGGACAGGATCGTGCCGGGGACGGCGTCGGAGGTGGTGACCGATGCCTTGGTGATCGTGACGACCTGACCCGCGATGTCGAGTTTCGCGGTGGTGAGCGGATTGCGGTACGCGCCGTGGTCCAGCGCGCGGACGGTACGTTCGAGAACCGCCGCATCAAGCCGGGGGTCCAGCAGGCCGCCCGCATCGGGGCGGGCATCGCGGGAATAGACCGTGCGCTGGTCGAAATCCTGCGGCGTACCGGTGGTGTCGCCCGACGCGATCGCGGCGATCACGCGGGGGAAGGAGGTCAAGGCGGCCTCGTATGCCTTGGTGTTCAGGGTCAGGGCGGTGTCGGTGGAGGAGATGTCGAACATCTCTTGCGCGACGATGTTGCCCGCATCGACGCCCGTGGTGATGTGGTGCCACGTGATGCCGTGCTGCCCTTCGCCGTTCAGCAGCGCCCAGACGGGTGCGTTCAGGCCCGCGTAGCGCGGCAGTGGGCCGTCGTGGAAGTTGATGGCACCCGTCGCGCGGGCGAGGACCGTGTCCGGCAGAAGCCGCAGGTTGGCGATGGAGAACAGCCAGTCCGATTGCGGAAGCCGGTCGGCCAGGTCGCTGCCGGGAGCCTCGACCGTCAGGCCGGTGCCTGCCGCCCAGTCACGCACGGAGTCCGAGGCGGTGACGATGGCGGTAATGGCGTGGCCGGCATCGGTCCACTGGGACGCGCATTGGATCAGCAGAGATTCGTCGCCGATAAAGATCGCGGTGGGCATCAGGCGTCTCCCTTTTGCAAGGACGGGGCGGGGCGGCGGATGGGCATCAGCGCCGACAGATCATGCGCGATCAGGTCGCGCAGGAAACGGGGAGGATCGGCGGGCGGCTTGCGCTGGATCACGCGCCGCGCGCGCCACAGAAGGCCGCCCGCGACATGCGCCAGCGTGGCCATGACCGCGTAGGCGGTGCCGTGGTTCTTGGTGAAGTAGTGCCAGCGGGACGCGAACCAGTAAGGCGGCGTGCGGGTCCAGCCTTTCATGCCGGTGGACACCGATCCGATATGCGTGACCTCGCTGTCGCGCACGTAGACCGTGGGCCACCCCGCGCGGGCGGCGCGCAGGCAGAGGTCGGTTTCCTCGAAATAAAGGAAGAACGTCTCGTCGAAGAGGCCGATCTCGTCCAGCACGCTTTGCCGCATCATCAGCGACGCGCCTGCCAGCCAGTCGACCGGGGCGGTGGTGTCGGGCAGGTCCATCGGCACGCGGCGATGGGCGAAGATGCGGCTGATGGGGCCGAAGCGGGCTGCGCCTTCCAGCTCGCCCGCGACCGACGGGAAGCGGAAGGCGGTCACATGCGGGTCGCCGTCGGGCCCGTGGATATAGCTGCCGGCGAAGCCGAGCGTCCTGTCGCCTTCGAGCGTGTCGTAGAGGCGGCGGATGGAACCCGGATCGGGAAAGGCATCGGAGTTCAGGATATAGACGTAATCGGGCGCGCTGCCGTCCGACAGGCCCGCGCGGATGCCCACGTTGTTGCCCGCGCCGAACCCGCCGTTGCGGTCGGATGCGATCACGCGCACGGGCCAGCCTTTCTCCGCGACATGCGCCTTGATCGCCTCGAACGACCCGTCGCCCGAGGCGTTATCGACCACCACCAGTTCGGCGGGCAGGTCGGCCTGTTCGCGCAAGGCGGCCTCGACCGCGCGCAGCGTCATGTCGGGCGTGCGGTAGTTCAGGACCACCGTCAGAAGGCGCGCGGGCCGGGTCATTCCGCGGCTTTCGGCGGCGAGAGAGGTTCGGCCTGGAGGCTGTGTTCGGCCTCTTCGATGCAGGCCTTCATGCGGGCGGCGAGCACCCGGACATTCGGTTCCAGCACCATCGAGTCGTGGTCGCCCGGCACCTCGAACACGGTGACGTCGGGGATGTGCTGTGACCAGTCGTTGTCATCCAGCAGGTAGGCGCGTTCGGAACTGACGAGCGCCCCGCCCGAAACGGTCCACTTGCCCACGAGTGGTGGGCGGAACAGCACGAGCCGCCCGTCCCACGGCCGCACATGGTACTGGTTCACGGCATCCATGAAGGCGGCTTCGATCGCGGCGTTGTGGAACCCGTGATCGGGGGCGGCATCGGGCACGTTGCCCGTCCGTTTCGCGATCTCCCACCGGATGCGGCGCAGCGGCCATCCCAGAAGGTGGGCAAGGCCCCCCTTGCGCAGGTCCTGCGCGAAGATGAGCGCGCGGTCGACGGGCTTGAGCGGGCGGCGCACCGGCAAGGGCGTGTCGAGCATGGCGAGCAGGCTCACCGTCTCTCCAGCCGCTTCAAGCTGCCGCGCGATTTCCAGCGCGGTGATGCCGCCGCCGGAAAACCCGCCCAGAAGGTAGGGGCCTTCGGGTTGTACCGTGCGCATCTCGGCGATGTAGTCGGCAGCGGCGGTGACAAGGTCGCGGTGCGGGGCCTCGTCGCCGTAAAGGCCGCGCGCCTGCAGGCCAAAGAAGGGCCGGTCCGCACCGATCAGGTTGGCGAGGTGGCGCAGGTTCAGCACGTTGCCGAACATGCCCGCGACAAGGAAGAATGGCGTCTTCGGTCCGCCTTCGCCGTCATGCATGGGCACGAGGTGCGTATAACGCCGCGCCAATTGCGCGGGTTTTTCGTCGCCGGTTTCCGCCTGTGTCGCGCTGGTGCCCGTGTCGCCCGTTTGCGCGGCGATCAGCGCGGCGCAGGTGCGGATGGTGGGTGCCTCGAACAGGACCGAGATCGGGAATTCGATGCGGTAGGCTTTCTTGACCATGGCAAACAGGCGCACCGCGATCAGACTGTGCCCGCCAAGATCGAAGAAGCTGTCCTCGACACCGACATTCGACACGCCCAGCAGGTCTTCCCAGAAGCTGACCAGCGTGCGTTCGATATCCGTTTCCGGCGCGACGTAATCGCTGTCGAGTTCGGGGCGGTCGAATTTCTGCCCGTCGCCGTCAGAGGTGATCCCGGTCGCGGCTGTCTGTTCCGTCAGCGCGTCAAGGTCGAGCGAGGAGACGATGACCTGGCTCAGCCCGGTGCCCAGCGCGCGGCGGAAGGCTTCGGCGCCCTCGTGCGGCAGGATGCCCTGCGACAGGTTGTGGGCGAGGCGTTCCTCGGCCGGCGACAGGGGCTGGTTCGCGGGATCGGCATCGAATTCCAGTTCCGCCGGGGTCAGGCGCGGGGCCTGACCGAAGGCGGCGACGCTGTCGATCCGCTTGATGGTGAAGCCGCGCACCTCGACACAGACATTGCCGGAGGTATCCGCGATGGTGACGTCGAACTGCGCCACCGGCGCGTCTGTCGAATTGTCGCCCGCGCTGCGGACCCAGCTGACGATGTCCTGCGGCAGCGGGCGGAAGACGCGGATCTGCGGGTACGATACGGGAACCCACAGGTGGCTCGCCTCGTACCCGTCGATCAGCGACATGGCCCAGCCGGTTGCAAGGTCCAGAAGCGCGGGGTGCAACAGGAACCCGTCCGTCAGGTCAGAGGCCGCCGCGTCGGGCAGGCGCAGCGTCGCGATGCCCTCGCCCGTGCCATAGGCGGTCGAGGTGATGACGCGCCAGCGCGGCCCGAATTTCAGGTGCGCTTCTTGCGGCGACCGCAATGCGCCATCTTCGCGGGTGGGGCAGCGGCCAAGAATCGCGCCCGCGTCGATGGGGTCGGGGACGGCCATGGGGACCAGCGCCAGCGTGGCCTGCGCGTGGGTCTGCCAGCCCGTGCGCCCGTCCAGCCGGGCGGGGGATTGCACGTCCATCCCGTATCCCGCCTTTTGCCGCTTCAGGCGCAACCGGGCCTCTTTCGGCGTGCCATCCGGCACGTGCAGCGGACGCAGGAAGGTCAGATCGCGGATTTCGAACGGGCCGGTTTCGCCGTGGGCCGACAGCGCCTCTGCCGCGAGTTCGATGTACCCGGTGCCGGCCAGGAGCGCGTCGCCCGTGCCGGTGCGGTGTTCGTCCACCCACCAGTCGCGCGCCGCGTCATAGGTCATGTCGAATTGGCGGTGCCCGTCCGCGTCGAAGGTCGCGGTGTCGAGCATCGGTGCGGTGACGGGCCGTGGTTCTGCCCTGGGGGCGGTGCCGGTGCGGGTCGCCACGGCGTCCGCCGCCATCCCGACCTCGTTCCAGATGCCCCAGTTGATCGCCACGACGCGGGTCGCGTCATCGCGGCGGGAGGTGGCATAGGCGTTGAGGAAGGCGTTGGCGGCGACGTAGTCGACCTGACCCGCCGGGGCGGTCACCGTCGATGTCGAACTGAACAGCGCCATCCAGTCGAGCGATCCGTCTGGGAAGGCTTCCTCGATCACGTGCAGGCCGTGGATCTTGGGTGTGAAGACCTCTTCGATCCCGGCGGGCGACTTGGCAAGGAGCGGCCCGTCATCGATCACGCCCGCGGCGTGGATCAGGCCCGATACCGGGCCGAACCGCTCTTCGGCCTCGGTGCGGGCGCGGCGGATGTCTTCGATGTTCGACACGTCGGCGGCGCAGACAAGCACCTCGCCGCCCATGGCTTCGAGCCGTTCGATGGCGCGGATGCGGCGGCTGACCGGGTCCTGCGGCCCGTGGCCGCGCAGGTGGTCGGCCCAGTCTTCGCGGCCCGGCAGGGGGCTGCGCGACATCAGGACGATGCGGGCATCGTGGCGCTGGATCAGGTCCTCGGCGATGGTCAGGCCGATCCCGCCGAAACCGCCGGTGATCATCACCGTTGCGCCGTCCGCGATCTGCGGACCACCCATCACGCCCAGATCGGCGGCGCGGTAGACGCGTTCGAACCGTCGCGGCCCGCGCAAGGCGGCGACGCGAGCCGATGGCCTCGCCAGAAGTTCTTCGAGCAGCGGCAGTTCAAGCGCGTCGAGTGCCGCGTCGTACGCCGCCCGGTCGCGTCGTTTGCGCGGCAGATCGGGCAGGGTGATGTCGAGCGAGGACGCGGTGAACCCCGGCGCCTCGCGCGGCAGGACGCGCAGCGGGCCCTGCGCGGTTGCATTTTCGGGGCAGGGCAGGGGTTCGTCCCGGACCTGCTCGGCGCCCGTCGTGACGCAGGTCAGGTGGATCGGTTTCGGCAGCGCCTCTTCCTCGATCGCCTGGGCGAGGAACAGCAGCGAATAGAAGCCCTGTTCGATATTGCGGTGGAAGAAGGACGAACCGGGCCGGAAGGTCCGGGCATTCGTGGCCAGCCAGAAATGCGCGATGCGTTCGGGCACCATGCCGCGTTGGACGAGGTCCTGGATCAGAAGGTCATAGCTTTCGCGCCCGCGTTCCGGCGCGATCACGTAGGACGTGTCGGTCTCCCGCTGGAAGCTGTCGCCCGCCCGCACCTCGACCACGGTGTGCCCCGCCTCGGTCAGACGCCGCGCCAGGCGGTCGGCGAGCCCGGCGTCGTCCATGAACATCAGCCAGGTCAGGGGGTCGATGCCGTCCAGCCCTGTTTCGATGTCGAACGGCGTGTCGGCAAGCGCCGGTTTCCACGCGGGTGTCGAGCCCCAATCGGTCACCGTGCCATCGCGCATCAAGAGGTCGGGCAGGGCGGTCTGCGGCTTGCCGGGTTCGATGAAATAGCGCTGGCGCTGGAACGGGTAGGTCGGCAGCGGCACGCGGTTGCGACGCGCCTCGCCCCAGATCTGGCCCCAGTCGAAATCGACGCCCAGCGCCCACAGGCGGCCCAGCGTCGTCATGTGGTAGATGTCGTCGGGCGTGTCGTCCTGCGGGTGGCGGAGGGAGGAGAGAACCTGCTGCCCCGGCACCTGCCCGTGCTGGCGCGTCAGCGAGGACAGCGCCTTGCCCGGCCCGACTTCAAGGAAGACGCGGTTCGGCTCGGCCGTCAGCGTCGTGATGCAATCGGCGAAATGCACGGTGCCGCGCAGGTGCGCGACCCAGTAATCGGGATCGGTCGCCTCGTCATCGGTGATGAACGCGCCGGAGCGGTTCGACACGAACGGGATCTGTGGCGGGTTCAGCGGGATCGACTGGAGGTAAGCGCGGAAGCGGTCGAGGATCGGTTCCAGCATCCGGCTGTGCGCGGCGATGTCGATGGCGATGCGCTGGCAGTCGATATCCTTGGCCCTGAGGGTCTTTTCCAACCCGTCGAGCAGGTGATCGGGACCGGACGCGACCGACAGGTCGGGCGCGTTTACGGAGGCGAGGTCGAGGTCATCACCAAGGTACGCCTGCAACTCGCCCGCAGGCAGGTTGACCGACAACATCCCGCCGGCAGGCACCGTGTCGAACAGGGTGCCGCGCAGGTGGACGAGGCCGATGCAGTCTTCGAACGACATCACGCCCGCAAGGCAAGCGGCGGTGTTTTCGCCCATCGAATGACCGACCAGCGCGGCGGGGGTCACGCCCCAGCTGATCCACAGCTGCGCCAGCGCGTATTCGGTGATCATGATGAGCGGCAGTTGCACGCTGGGTGTCTTGAGCCGCTCGTCAGCCTCTTGCGTGGCTGCCTCGCTATCGGGCAGCCAGAGCGCGCGAATGTCGTAGTCGAGCTTGGGTTGCAGGATATCAAGCCCGCGATCCATCCAGTCGGCGAAGACGGGTTCGGTCTCGTAAAGCCCACGCGCCATACCGGCGAACTGCGCGCCACCGCCGGGGAACATGAAGACGGTTTCGGGATCGGGCAAAGCGGTGTGCGTGAAGACGCGGCGCTGGTCGCCCTTGGCCAGCAGGTCGGCGGCCTCGGCAGCGGTTTCGGCCACCACCACACGGCGCTTTTCAAAGGCGCGGCGGCCCTCTTTCAGCGTCCACGCGATATCGGCCAGATCAACGTCTGTCTCGCGCAGGTATCGCGTCAGCGTCGCATCCACGTCTTTCAGCGCGGCCTTCGACCGCGCCGACATCGTGATCAGCTGGAACGGCCAGTCGGATTGGTCGGACGCCGGACGCTCAGGCGCTTCTTCGAGCACCACATGCGCGTTCGTCCCACCCACACCCAGCGAGTTCACGCCGGCCCGGCGCGGCCCCTTGTGCGAGGTCCAGTCCGTCAGCGCGGCGTTCACGGCAAAAGGTGAGGTTTCGAAATCGATCGACGGGTTCGGGGCCTCGTAGCCCAGCGACGGCGGCATCTGCCGGTGATGCAGGCCCAGCGACGCCTTGATCAGGGACGCGACCCCTGCGGCGGTGTCGAGGTGGCCGATGTTCGTCTTCACCGAGCCGATGCGGCAGAATTGCGCCTCGTCCGTCGTTTCGCGGAACGCTTCGGTCAGTGCGGCGACCTCGATCGGGTCGCCGAGGTAGGTGCCGGTGCCGTGGCATTCGACGTAGTCGATGGTGTCGGCGGTGACGCCCGCGATGGCCTGAGCCTCGGCAATGGCGGCGGCCTGGCCACCCACGGACGGGGCAAGGTAGCCCGCTTTGTCCGCGCCGTCGTTGTTGACGGCCGATCCCTTGATGACGGCCCAGATGTGGTCACCGTCCGCGATGGCGTCTTCGAGCCGCCGCAGAACGACCGTCCCCGCGCCGGACCCGAACACCGTACCTTGCGCGCGGTGGTCGAAGGCGTGGCATTCGCCGTCGGGCGAGAGGATCTCGTTTTCCTTGTAGAGGTAGCCGCGCCCTTGCGGGAACTCGATGGTCACGCCGCCCGCCAGCGCCATGTCGCATTCACCGTTCAAGAGCGCCTGACAGGCGTAATGCGCGGCGACCAGCGAGGTGGAGCAGGCGGTCTGTACGTTCACCGACGGCCCGGTGATGTCGAGGAAGTGCGACACGCGGGTCGACAGGAAATCCTTGTCGTTCCCGGTATGGCGCAGCAGGAACATGCCGGTCGATTGCACCAGGTCGGGGTTCGAACAGACGTTGAAATAGAAATAGCTGCCCATGCCGCAACCCGCGAAAACGCCGATGGCGCCTTCGAAATTCTCGGGCATGTGGCCCGCGTTTTCCAACGCCTCCCACGCGGTTTCAAGGAACTGGCGGTGCTGGGGGTCCATGATGGCGCTGTCCTTGGGGGACAGGCCAAAGAACTCGCCATCGAACATGTCGAACCCGTCGAGATGGGCACCAAAGGGGACGTAGTTCTTGTGATGGATCAGGGCGGCGGGTTCGCCCGCGTCGATCAACGCGTCCTCGCTCAGTCGCCTGATCGACGACCTCCCGTCGCGCAGGTTCTGCCAATAGGCTGCGATGTCTGCCGCACCGGGCAGGTGGGCAGCCATTCCGACGATCGCAATATCGCCGGACGTGTCCGTCGGGTTCGTCATGTCAGTCATCAAGGGTCCCGGTGACGCCATGCCAGATTCCTGTACCGGGGAAATGCGGAATAATTGCGGCAAATTCCCCGGATACCGCCCCGATTCCCCCTATTTTCTTGAGGATGGGCTCGAATGGAGTGTCGCTTGGGCAACGGTGGAATGACAAGAGCGGGATTGTCGCGCGTGACGGAACGGTAATGTGGCGCGTGGATTTTCCCGGCTGGATCGTAGCCTCGGCCGATTAGAACGCCGCCAGTTCGGCCACCGCATGGGCGTTGAGCCAAAGCGCAAGCAGGCCGATGGCGATGCCGAGGACGGCAAAAACCGCGTCGTGCAGGACGTCCCAAGCGCCCATGTGCCGGGCGAGCCAGATGACTACAGGGTAGACGGCGACCATCGCCACGCCTTGCCCCAGAAGCGCGCCGAACAGGCCCGCCACCTGGTACCCGACTACCAGCCCCGCGATCATCAGGACGGCGCGCGCCACGGCGAGGACAAAGAACCTTCGACTGTCCCCCGCCGCCAGCGCGGCTTGGTCATAGGTCAGCGCGATCAGCATCGGGATCTGCATCACCGCGATCACCACGACGACCGGCCCCGCCAGCGCGTAACGCGGGTCATAGAGCAGATCGACAAGCCAGACACCAAGGCAGGCAAAGACCGCCTGCATCAGCAAAAGAGCCGCGGTGACCACGACGCGCATCTTGCGCAGTTTCAGGAAATTCGCCCGCGACGCCTTGGGCGGTGTTTCGCGGTAGATGGGGATCAGGATCTTGCGCGTGATCATGCCGCCCAGAAGCAGCGGGAAGGAGGCAAGAAAATAGGCGATGTTGTAGACCCCGAACGTGTCGAGTTCGAGCACTTTGCCCAGCACGATCCGGTCGCCTTGCGCAAAGAAGAACCCGCACAATGTCGACAGGAAGACCCATTTGCCGAAGTTGATCAGTTCATGCGCGGCGGGTTTCTCCCACCGGAAGCGGTTGTTCGGCCCCGGAAGGAAGCGGCGGAACAGCACCAGTTGCGCAGCCGCCGCCATGAGGTAGCTGACAACCAGCGCCCAGACCGAATTCCACCAAAGCGCCAGCGCGACCGCCGTCACGATACCGACCAGCTGCACCACGATCTCGATCGTCGTGACCCGGCCCAGCACAAGATGCCGGTTGGCGGTGTCCTTCTTGGTCGGGTCGCAGCCGTTGATGATCAGAACAAGGCTCGCGACCGGCAGCAGGTAGACGAGGTCCGGCTCGCCATAGAACCACGCCGCGGGCCATGCGAGACCGCAGGCCACGACCCACAGCGCCACGCCCCGGATCACCTGGATGGTCCATGCCGTGTCGAGGAAATCGCGGTCGTCCCCGCGTTTCGACTGCATGATCGCGGGCGTGACCCCCACGTCCGAGAACATGGCGAGACCCATCAGGATCACCACGATGATCGCCATCATCCCGAAGGCTTCGGGAAACAGGATGCGCGTCAGGATCAGGTTCGACGCAAGCCGGATCGCCTGGCTGGCGCCGAAGCCGGCAACCGTAAGCCCGGCGCTGCGAAAGATGCGCGCGGTCAGGGACGATCCGCGAAGGGCAGAAGTAAAGCTCATCGCCCCCGGCTCCATCCCGTCGCGCGGTTGCGCGTGGCCCGTACGGCCAGCGCCACGGCACCGTACACGGCGAACCCGGCTGGCGCTTTCAATGCGGCGGCCAAAACGGCACCGGGCCCGAAACGCGGCTTGTCGTCGTTGGCCATCAGTGCTGGGTGTGACCGGGCCAGTTCGTCGACGCCCGCGTTCTGCCGTCGCCGCACGCGCACCAGCGCGTCCCATCCTTCGACCAAGGGCCAGGAATACGGCGCATCGACCCCATGCCGTTCCTGTGGCGCGAAATTCAGCCGTGCAAAGGTGTCGTCGGAAATGATGCCGGGCCAGTCTCCCCACCGGGCGCGCCCGGCGGCGTTCACGGCAAACAGCCCGCATCCCGGCACGCCATGCGTCATGAACGGGACCTGCCTGTAAAACCGGGCATAGGCGCGGGTCACCCAAGTCCTTGCGCGCGGGATGGTGACCCGTCCGCTGGCATAGGCCGCGTCGGGCCGGTCCAGCATGGTCACGAGACCGCCCATCAGGGCGGGCGAGATCTCCACGTCCGCGTCAAGGTAGATGCGGACCGGGTGCAGCGCCGCCGCGTCGCCCGCATTCAGCGCGCCGGGCTTGCCGCCTTCGGGCAGGTCGAGTACCTCGAATTCCCAGCCGCGCGCGGCGAAATCGGCGGCCTTTGCGCGCGCCTTGGCCACGGTGTCGTCGGTACAGCCGTTGGCGACCACCACGCATTGCACCGGCCCATCATGGTCCGACTCCAGAACCGCGCGCAAACACGGCCCGATCATCGCCGCCTCGTTGTGGGCCGGGACGATGACGCTCGCGCCCGGCGGTGCCGGGTGTGCTGTCGTGACGTCAATATCTGTCACCTGCGGGAGCGTCCTTCTCAAATCTGGCCAGACCGCAGTATACATGTAACTGTGGTCAAAGGATGGTGCGCGTCACGATTTTTTAACCGAATTCCACCGCCCCGTCGTGGCACAAGGCGCAACATGCATATCGGAATTCTCATCCCGCAATTTCCCGGCCAGACGCATATCTTTTTCTGGCGTGAAATTCTTGCTCTCGAAGACCTTGGCGTCACGGTCACCATATTCTCGACCCGCCGCCCACCCGCCGGCATCGTGTCGCATGCCTGGTCGGACGAGGCGATGGCGCGCACCGTCTACCTTGGCGACATGTCGGCGACGGATGTTCTGGGCGGCCTGCCGTCCCTCGCATGGGGTGAGTTGTGGCGGCAGGTCGGCAAGGAGGGCGTCGCGGTGCTGAAGGATGCCGCCGTCAGCGCACCCGCCGCGCGGAAGCTGATCCGGGAGGCGAAGGCGCGCGGCGTCGATCACCTGCACGCCCATTCCTGCGGACGGTCCGCCCTGATCGCCGCGCTGGCGCATCGCGCGGGCGGTCCCGGTTACGGCCTGACACTGCACGGGTTCCTGCAGGATTACGGCCCCGGACAACCGCTCAAATGGCGCAACGCGGCCTATGCCACGATCATCACCCGGTCCCTGATGGAGGAAACCGCCGAGGCGCTGGGCAACGACATGCCCGACCGGACGGTCGTGCAGGCGATGGGCGTCGATACCGACGCCTTCGACCGCGAAGCGCCCTATGTCCCGCCCGAACCGTCGCAGCCCGTCCGCCTGTTCTGCTGTGCGCGTCTCAACCGGATCAAGGGGCACGAAGAGCTGATGCAGGCCTGCCGCCTGCTGATCGACCGCGGGGTCGACGTGCGGCTGGACATCGCGGGCGAGGATGACGTGGGCGGCACCGGGTACCGCACCCGGCTGGAGGCCGAACTGGCCCGCCTGAACCTGTCGGCCCATGTGCGCCTGCTGGGCGCGATCGACGCGAACGCGGTGCGTGAGCGGTTGCTGGATGCTCATATCTTCGTGCTGGCAAGTTTCGCCGAACCGCTGGGCGTGGCGTACATGGAGGCGATGGCCTGCGGCGTGCCGACCATCGGTACCGATGCGGGCGGCGTGCCGGAACTGATCCGCGATGGCGTCGAAGGCGTGCTGGTCCCGCCGCAGGATCCCAAGGCGCTGGCCGACGCGATATCGCGGCTGGCATCCGATCCTGACACCTGCCGCGCCCTCAGCGTTGCGGGCCGCGCGCGGATCGTCGAGAAGTTCCGTGCCACGCTTGGGGCGGAAACGATCCGCGACCTGACGGCCGAGGCGCTGGGCACCCACGCCTAGACCTGTCGCGCATTCAGGTGTCGGCGGCCCGTGTCAGCGACAGCCGCGCCGTTTCCAGGTGCTCTTTCATCTTGGCTGCCGCCCGCTCGGGCTCGCGCGAACGCACGGCGTTCAGAAGCTCCCGGTGCTGGGCGTTGTAATGCGCGATGATCTTCTGATCGAGCGTCAGGTGCCGCATCCGGGTCCATTCCCCCAGCGACCGCACCGTGTTGATCTGCTGGATCAGCCAGATGAGGAGGTTGTTGCGCGTCGCGCTCGCCAGGGCGCGGTGAAACTCGGTATCGGCCTCGGAAAAGGCAACCGGATCGCCGGACGCCGCCTCCATCCGCTGGCACAGCGCTTCGAGCTTGTCGAAATCTTCGTGCCGCCCATGCAGGACGACCAGCCGGCAGATATGCGGCTCCAGCGCGAAGCGGGCATCGATCAGTTCCAGCGGCGTGGCGTTCTGCACCACCGACGGAACCGTATTCTGCTCCGGTGCCGTCACGTAGGTGCCGGACCCCGCCCGCGTCTCCAGCAATCCCTCGCGTTCAAGCTGGTAGAGCGCGTCGCGCAGGGTGTTCCGGGCGACCCCGAATCGCTCTGCCAGCTGTCGGGAGGCCGGAAGCCGTTCGAATCGTCTGTACGTTCCGTTCTCGATCGAACGGCGCATTTCCGAGGCGATCTCTGCCGCACCAAGTCTGGGCATTTTTCAACCAGTGTTTGATCCAATACTAGGCCAAATTAACAAGATTTGGGCAAAACGCAAGCAATTGGATCAAAAAAGGTTGCTTTTTGGTCTGCATCGGGTCGAAGTGACGCACAGGGATGGCCGTGACCAGCCGACAATTCGCATGACAGTTTCGGGGCGCCGTGCAGGTGCCCGTTGTCGACAGCGGGACGTTGGAGAGGGATCGGCGCTCTTCCGGGCAAGGCCGGCAAACGGCCAGCACCGCACATAACGACAGGGAGTACGAAAACGTGGCCACCGATCTGGAACGCTTCGTAGACGCGCCGGGACGCGACGAGAAAATCAAGGAAGTCCGCGAGATGATCGACAGGTTGGGGATCGAGTATCTCTACCTGCAATTCGTCTCGGTCACCGGGAAGATCATGGGGAAAGGCATCCCCGCCGATCACTGGGAAAGCGTGGCCAAGAAGGGCTTCCAGCTGGTGTACGGCGCGACGGTCAACCTGTTCCTCGACCGCGCGGGCAACTACCTCGGATACGGGCCGGAAGCCGCCGAACTGGTCGGCATCCCCGAGCCGGAAACCTTCATGCAGCTGCCCTGGGCGCCGCAGATCGGGCGGATGTATTCGACCCTGTTCCGCAACCGCGAGGAAAAGGAAAATCCGGGTGGGTACCTGACGTCGGACGGGCGCGGCAACCTGCGCCGGATGCACGAGGAGTTCGAGAAGAAACACGGCCGTCGCCTGCGGATCGGGACCGAGCCGGAAATGATGTGGCTGAAGTTCGACGAGAACGGCAAGCCCAAGGACGGGTTCTCGAAACCCTACTGCTACCACATCGACCAGTTTGAATCGCTGCGCCCCGTTTCGATGCAGGTGATCAAGTACGCCCGCCAGATGGGCCTCGACATGATCCAGGGCGACCACGAGGACGCGCCCGGCCAGCTGGAACTGAACTGGATGTTCGACGACGTGCTGCGCAACGCCGACCGTCTGACCACGTATCGCCAGATCTGCGCGCAGGTCGCGCGTGAGCATGGCATCTTTGCCTGCTTCATGACCAAGCCGTTCATGGGCGTGTCGGCCTCGGGCTGCCACCACAACATGTCGCTCTGGCGCGGTGGCGAGGACGAGTTCGTCAAGTGCGGCAACGACCCCGACAACCTGCCGGGCATGCGCGACAACTACATGTACGTGAAAGGTGGCGAGAACACCTTCATGCCGGACGACGACGACCCGCAGATGCCGGGCAAGGAAGGGCTCGAGGCGATCGGTGGCGTCGTGCATCACCTGCAGGCTCTGACCTCGGTCGGGTGTTCGACGGTGAACTCGTACCGTCGCCTGTGGGACACGGGTTTCTGGGCGCCGGTCTTTGCCGACTGGGGTTTCCAGAACCGCACGACAGGTCTGCGCGTGTCGGCTCCGGGCCGGTTCGAATACCGCTCGGTCGACTCGATGGTGAACCCGTACATCATGGGCTCCACCCTCTTGGCGGCGATGGATGACGGGATCGACAACAAGCTGGATCCGGGCGAGCCGGAAGAGCGCAACATCTACGAAGCCATCGAACAGGGCAAGGAAGTGAAGAAGCTGCCGATGTCCCTGGGCGAGGCGCTCGATTTCCTGGCGGAAGACGAGGTCGTTCAGCGCGGCATGCCGGGCGAGATGTACCGCTTGTTCGAAGAGTACAAGCGCGACGAGTACGCCCGGTTCATGTCCACTGTGACCGACTGGGACAACGAAACCTACATGGAATGTCTGCCGTAAGACACGGCGGCGAAACGAAGCGGGTCGGGTGGCAAGCACCCGACCTACGATGCGGACGTAGGTCGGGTGATCCTCACCCGACCTGGTTGAAGGGAGGCGCACCGCAATGTGCGGAATTGCAGGACTGATCCACAAGGGCAAAAGCTCCAACGTCGGCGGCGAGATGACCGCGATGTTGCAGGCCCTCAAGCACCGGGGGCCGGACTCGACCGGCTACGCGGTGTACGGCGAGGCGGATGATGGCGACTATATCATGCGGCTCAAGGTCGCCGAGGCCGAAGACATGAACCGCGGTCGCGGCATCCACCAGGTGCTGGACGAGCGCATCGCCGCGGTCGAGGCCATCCTCGAAGAGAACGGCGCCAAGGTGAAATCGAAGGACCGCGTGCGCCCCTATGCGCTGCGGTATGTCATCAGCCATGACGGTGACACCGGCGAGATGGCCGAGCACATCGAAGAGACCGAGGGCGTCGAGATCCTGAGCCTCGGCAACGGCCTCGAACTGATCAAGGACCTTGGCGACGCGGCGGACGTTGCGGGCGCGTATGGCCTGAACGATTTCACCGGCACCCACGGCATCGGCCACACGCGGATGGCGACCGAGTCGGATGTCGACATCAAGTCGGCCCACCCCTACTGGGCGTTCCCCTACAACGACGTCAGCGTCGTGCATAACGGCCAGATTACCAACTACTGGATCATGCGCCGCGAGATGGAGCGCAAGGGCCACCGGTTCATGTCGAACTGCGACAGCGAATTGCTGGCGGTCTACACGGCGCACAACCTCGCGAACGGGGTGTCGCTGGAAGACAGCCTGCGCCGCTCGATCAAGGAGATCGACGGGGTCTTCACCTACCTGGTCTGCACCAAGGACCAGCTGGGCATGGCCAAGGACACGATGGCCGCGAAACCGCTGGTTCTGTACGAATCGGACGACCTGATCGCGATGGCCTCGGAAGAGGTCGCGATCCGCGCGATCCTGCCCCACGAAATCGACACGACTGACCCGTATGATGAGGAGGTCCGCGTATGGCAAGCGTGACTGACGCCGAACTCAAGGAAATGACCCAGGAAGAACGGGTCAAGGCCTTGGGCATGACGACCGAACAGCTGACCGGCAAGTCGCTGTACATTGAATTCGACCCCGATGCCGAGGAACGGTTCACGTATCCCTGGGCGCCCGACGTCGATTTCAACAAGCGGACCGAGCTGGATTGCGACGGGCTGACCACGACCGAGGTGAACGCCAAGGTGCGTGACCTGATGAACGAGGGCTACGGCACGGTCGTTCTGCAGAATCCGCGCGGCATGCACTCGCTGGGCGTCGGCATCCTGAACAAGCTGAACCTGATCATCGAGGGCTCGACCGGCTACTTCGCCGTCGGCCTGATCGACGGACCGAACGTGCGCATCAATGGCCGCGTCGGCTGGTCCTGTGGCGAGAACATGATGTCCGGCACGGTGATGATCGAGAAGAACGCAGGTTCGACCTTTGGCGCCGCGATGCGCGGTGGCGACCTGGTCTGCCGTGGTTCGGTCGGCTCCCGCACGGGCATCGACCAGAAGGGCGGCACGATCATCGTCGGTGGCGACACCGGCGCGCTGTCGGGCTTCATGATGCAGCGGGGCCGCATGGTGGTCTGCGGGAACGCAGGCAAGAACCTGGGCGACTCGATGTATGACGGCACGATCTATGTCGGTGGCGAGATCAAGTCGCTGGGCGTTGACGCGGTCACGGCCGAGTTGACCGACCTCGACAAGGCGTGGCTGACCCGCAAGCTCAAGCAATACGGCATGATGCCCGACAAGGGGGTGGATCACTTCACCAAGGTCGTCGCCGGCAAGATGCTGTGGAACTACGACAACCTCGAACCCAACGAGAAGAAACTGATCCTGTAATCGCCGGGTCGGGTGAAGATCACCCGACCTACGTAGGTCGGCTGCTTGCCAGCCGACCCCGCAAGAACAACCCAAGGGACGGCGCCCGGCACGGGTGGATGCCCTCACCTTTGGAAAGGACACGACATGGCAGACGGAGACATGCCCAAGAAACCGGCTCTCGCCCGCGATGTGAACCGCATCGGCGACAGCTTCATCTTCCCGCCCCGCGTGATGGATGACATCCACATCAAGTCCGAGCTTGGCCGCTACCGGATGCGGGGCTTCTCGCTCTTCAAGAAGATCCCGCACTGGGATGACCTGACGTTCATGCCGGGCACGCTGACGCGCTTCGTGATCGAAGGGTACCGCGAAAAGTGCGACACCGACGTCAAGATCGGCCCCCGCGCCAAGCGTCCGCTGGAGCTGGATATCCCGATCTACATCACCGGCATGTCCTTCGGCGCGCTGTCGTACGAGGCCAAGACCGCGCTGGCACGCGGCGCGACCATGGCAGGCACCGCGACCTGTTCCGGTGAAGGCGGGATGATCCCCGACGAGCGTCGCTACTCGTCCAAGTGGTTCTACCAGTGCATCCAGTCGCGTTACGGCTTCAACCCGAACCACCTGGTTCTGGCAGACGGCTGCGAATTCTTCATTGGCCAGGGCTGTAAGGTTGGCCTCGGCGGCCACCTGATGGGTCAGAAAGTGACCGACCAGGTTGCCGAGATGCGCTCGCTGCCCGCGGGCATCGACCAGCGCTCGCCCGCCCGTCACCCCGACTGGCTGGGCCCTGACGATCTGGCGCTGAAGATACAGGAGATCCGCGAAGCAACCGACTGGCAGATCCCGATCCAGCTGAAGCTGGGCGCGGCACGTGTCTATGACGACGTGCGGATGGCCGTGAAATGTGACCCGGACTCGATCTACATCGACGGGATGGAAGGCGGCACCGGCGCTGGCCCGCACCTTGCGACCGAGGACACGGGCGTTCCTGGCATCGCGGCGATCCGCCAGGCGCGGAAAGCCATCGACGACCTCGGCAAGCGCGGCGAGATCACGCTGATCTACGCCGGTGGTATCCGGAACGGCGCGGACGTGGCGAAAGCCATCGCGCTGGGTGCAGACGCCATCGCCATCGGTCACTCGGCCATGATGGCGCTGAACTGCAACAAGGACATCCCCGAGGCGAACTACCCCGAGGAAATCGGTGCCGAGCCCGGCTACTGCTACCACTGCCACACGGGCCGCTGCCCGGTGGGCGTGGCGACGCAGGACCCGGTCCTTCGCTCGCGGCTTGACCCGGACGAAGCGGCAGAGCGCGTGTACAACTTCCTGCACACGCTCACCATCGAGGCGCAGCTGTTTGCCCGCGCCTGCGGCAAGACCAATCTTCACTCTCTCGAGCCCGAAGATCTGGCCGCACTGACGATGGAAGCCTCGGCCATGGCGGGCGTTCCGCTGGCAGGCACCAACCACACGGTGGGCATCGAAGACTACCACCACCTCTAAGAGCCACACGTAGGGTGGGTGATTATCACCCACCCTACAGGACAGGAGACACTGCAATGGCAGGCACACAGTATCGCGGCTCGGAAATCACCGATGTCGACCAGTTCATCAACGACGCGGCGGGCCTTGGGTCCGAGCGTGAAAAGGAAATCGGGCAGCACATCGGCTATCGCTATGATGTGAACCTTGTTCCCGACTATGACCGGCTGACGCCGTTCCTGGCCAAGTACATGGAAACCATGGGCTGGGACGACCTCAACTGGCTGGAAGACGTGCACATGGGGTATGAAGAGGGCAAACCCGCCGTCTTCGACCGCAACATCAACGGCTGGGTTCGCATCCCGGACAGCATCGATCTGCCGGACAACCAGCAGGATCGCGACATGATCGCGCGCGAGCTGCTGATCAAGTTCCAGATGTCGGACCGTCACCCGCTGGTGACCCTGCGCAAGGCCTACATGAAGTTCTGATACATGCCGCGCCCGCTGCATATCGCCTGTCTGCAAACCCGGCCGATGCCGGATTTCGCCTCGGCCATCGACGAGGCGGTGCCCATGGCACATGCAGCCGCGAATGCGGGCGCGGATATCCTGTTCCTGCCGGAATATTGCGGCGGGTTGCGCAGCGAGGGGCGGGCCCTGCACCCGCCCGCCGCGACCGAAGACAAGCATGACGTGCTGCACGCGCTGCAGGCCTTTGCCGAAGAACGGCAGGTCTGGGTCAATGTCGGGTCCATCGCCGTCAAGGCGCCGGGCGGCAAGCTGGTCAATCGCGGCTACATGATCGCCCCGGACGGGAAGATCACGGGCCGCTTCGACAAGCTGCACCTGTTCGATGTCGACTTGGGCGAGGGCAAGACCTATCGCGAAAGCGACACGATCACCGCCGGTGGGTCCGCCGTGATCCACGATGTGGGCCTGGCCACTATCGGCCACACCATCTGTTACGACCTGCGGTTCCCGCAGCTTTACCGGACGCTGGCGAAATCGGGGGCAGAGATCCTCGCTGTACCGGCGGCCTTCACAAAGACAACGGGCGAGGCGCACTGGCATGTCCTGAACCGCGCCCGCGCGATCGAGAACACGCGCTTTGTCGTGTCGGCCTGCGCCATCGGGCCGATCCCCGGCGGAGACGAAAGCTATGGCCATTCGCTGGTCGTGTCGCCGTGGGGCGAGGTTCTGGCAGACGGCTCGACCCTGCCGGGCGTCGTGCACGCGCAGATCGACCTCGACGCCGTGGCAGAGGCCGAGGGCCGTGTTCCGTCGCTGTCCCATGACCGGCCCTTCGCGATCAACGCGTCGGCCTTAGAAAAGGATGTTGCATGACCTCGCTTGCCGCCACGTTCGGGACGTCATTCGCGGATCATCCCATGCGCAAGGCTTTCCTGCGCTGGCAGTGCCGCGTGCGCCAGATCGCGATGCGCGACAATGACGGGCGGCCCGACGACGCGATCATGCCCGCCGTTTTCCGTGACGGTGAAGATGCGCCGATGGGCCATATCATCACGGTGATGTCGAAGGCGCCCGGATACTCCGTCACGCCCGAGCTGAAGCACATGGCGGCCAAGACGAACGATCCTGCACAGCGGCGGCAGACGGCGGTCCAGTTCCTGTCGTCGTCCTATTACCAAAAGGCGAGCGAGTTCACCGATATCCTGACCGCGACCTTCCCGCCCGCATCGCCGGGCGCGGCGGCGCTGAGGGAGGCGGCAAGCGTGCGCCTGCGGTTCGAGGCCTACGCCCAGATGTTCGAATTGCGGTCCAAGGTCTGGCGGCTGGCGGAACATAACCCGCTGTGGCAGGCGACCATGGCGCATAACGCGCTGTTCAACCCCGCCCTCCCATCCGATAGCGTGGTTCTCGCGTTCGAGCCGGATTGGGAAGCGTCCACCTCGGAACCGGAGATTCGCTGATCTCATGGCCCGTGGATATGTCATCGCCCAGATCAACGTGACGGACCCACAGGCCTATCCGGGGTACGTGGCGCTGGTCGGGCCGACCGTCGAGAAGTTCGGCGGCGCGTTCCTGGTGCGGGGCGGGCGTTCGGAAAGCTTTGAAGGCACACCTCCGGGCAATCGCACGGTTGTGATCGAGTTTCCCTCTTATCAGGCTGCGCAGGATTGGTACCATTCTTCGGAATACGCGCCCGTTCGTGCGCTGCGGCAAGCCGCGTCGACGAGCGTCCAGACTATCGTGGAGGGAGTTGCATGACGAAACGCATCTGCATCATCGGGGCCGGCCCGTCGGGGTTGGCGCAATTGAGGGCCTTTCAATCGGCCAAGGCCAAGGGCGCCGAAATCCCCGAGATCGTGTGTTACGAAAAGCAACCCGATTGGGGTGGGCTGTGGCGCTATACGTGGCGGACAGGTGTGGACGAGCATGCCAACCCCTGCCACGGATCGATGTATCGCTACCTGTGGTCGAACGGGCCCAAGGAGGGTCTCGAATTCGCGGACTACACGTTCGAGGAGCACTTCGGCAAACCCATCGCAAGCTACCCGCCGCGCGCCGTTCTGTTCGATTACATCGAGGGCCGGGTGAAGAAGGCGGGTGTGCGCGACTGGATCAAGTTCAACACCATCGTGCGCGACGTCCGGAAGGTCGACGGCGGGTTCGAGGTTACCGCGCGTGATGGCGAGACCGACAGCGAGGAAACCAGCGTCTTTAACCACGTGATCGTGGCGACGGGGCACTTCAGTTTCCCGAACGTGCCGCATTATCCGGGGTTCGAGCAGTTCAACGGCCGCATCCTGCACGCCCACGATTTCCGCGACGCACGCGAGTTCGAGGGCAAGGACATCCTGATCCTCGGCACCTCGTATTCGGCAGAAGACATCGGCTCGCAATGCTGGAAGTACGGCGCCAGGTCGATCACCGTCGCCCACCGTACCGCGCCGATGGGATACGACTGGCCCGACAACTGGAAAGAGGTGCCGAAACTTGACCGGGTCGAGGGCAAGACGGCGCATTTCATCGACGGCACGTCCAAGGACGTGGACGCGATCATCCTGTGCACCGGGTACAAGCACCACTTCCCGTTCCTGCCCGACAGCCTGCGCCTGAAAACGGCGAACCGGCTGGCGGCGGATGATCTGTACAAGGGCGTGGTGTTCACCGGCGATACCGACATGTTCTACCTCGGCATGCAGGACCAGTGGTACACGTTCAACATGTTCGACGCGCAGGCGTGGTGGGTGCGGGATGTCATCATGGGCCGGATCGGCCTGCCCGATGCCGCCGCCATGGAGGCCGACTGGAAACAGCGGCAGGCCGACGAGGACGCGCTTGAGGATGACTATGCCTGCATCGCCTACCAGGGTGCCTACACCCAGGAACTGATCGACGAGACCGACTATCCTTCCTTCGATGTCGAGGCCGCCAACCAGGCCTTCTACGAATGGAAGAAGCACAAGAAGAAGGGGATCATGGAGTTCCGCAACCACGGATACACCAGTCCCATGACCGGTACGAAGGCTCCGCCGCATCACACGCCGTGGAAAGACGCGCTGGACGACAGTTTGGAGGACTATTTGCAAGTCTGACAAGAGCCGGCCCAAGAGGCGGGAGACCACCCGCACAAGAGGCCAAAACCGGCGGTACAGGCCGCCACAACTGGGAGTAAAGCAATGAAAGCTTTGAAAACACTGATTGCCGCATCGATGCTGGCGGCTCCGGCGGCAGCGTTCGCCGAAGACAGCAGCGATCCGATCATCATTCCGATCCACAACTGGTCGTCGCAGATCGTGATGTCCAACGTGGTCGGCCAGATGTTCGAGGAAATGGGCAACTCGGTCGAATACATCACCACCGACAGCCAGGCCGTGTATGAATCGGTCCGCCTCGGTGACGTGACGCTGGAACTGGAAGTCTGGGAAGGCGCGTTCGGCCAGTCGTTCCGCACCGCGCTGGAAAAGGGCGGTCTGCATGACGCGGGCGACCACGACGCGGTGACCCGCGAAGACTGGTGGTACCCGATGTGGACCAAGGATGCCTGCCCCGGCCTGCCGGACTGGAAAGCCCTGAACGAGTGCGCGTCGCTCTTCAAGACGGCGGAATCGGGTGACAAGGGCATGTACCTTGACGGCCCCGTCGACTGGCTGAAGCACGGCAAGGAACGTGTCGAAGCGCTCGACATGGACTTCATCGTGGTCAACGCCGGTTCGGCAGCCGCGCTCTGGGCCCACATTGGCCAGGCCGAAGCCGACAAGAAGCCGATCGTGGTCTTCAACTGGACGCCGAACTTTGCCGAGGCCGTGTGGCCGGGTGAATTCGTCGAATTCCCCGAGTGGGAAGCCGGCTGTGACACCGATCCGTCCAAGGGTCCGAACCCGAATGCCCTGTATGACTGCGGCAACCCGGCGACCGGTTACCTGAAGAAGGCCGCGTGGGACGGCATGAAGGACAAGTGGCCGACCGCGTACTGCGTTCTGAGCAACATCTCCTTCACCAACCCGCAGATCGCCGAGATGGCCAAGCTGGTCGACACCGACGAGCTGGAGCCGGAAGAGGCGGCGGCGGAGTGGCTGGAAGCCAACCGTGACGTTGTCGAACCCTGGATGAACAGCTGCAAGTCGTAAGACAGGCATCATCCTGAAAACGAAAGCCGTCCCGCGACATGCGCGGGGCGGACTTTGACCCAAGAAAGATCAAAATGTCCGACACGCCCGTTATTTCCGCCAGAAACGTCTGGAAGTTGTTCGGCGCCAAGCCCGAGGCCTACCTTGCCTCGATGCCCGCTGGCCACAGCTATGAACAGATCCGCGAGGACGGCTACATCGCAGGGGTCAAGGACGTCTCGATCGAGGTCGCCCGTGGCGAGATGCTGGTCATCATGGGCCTGTCCGGATCGGGCAAGTCGACGCTGGTGCGCTGTTTCTCGCGCCTGCACGACATCACCGGCGGCACCATCGAAATCGACGGACAGGACATCGGCGCGTTCAACGAGAAAGAGCTGATCGACCTGCGCCGGTCCAAGATGGGGATGGTGTTCCAGTCCTTCGGGCTGCTTCCCCACCGCACGGTTCTGGAAAACGTGGCCTTCCCGCTGGAAATGCGCGGGCAGGACCGCCACGACCGCCGCGACCGTGCGCTGGAAGTCATCAGGCTGGTCGGCCTCGAAGGCCGCGAAGAATATTACCCACGTGAATTGTCGGGCGGTCAGCAGCAGCGGGTGGGAATCGCCCGGTCGCTCGCCATCGAACCCGACATCTGGTTCCTCGACGAGCCGTTCAGCGCGCTCGACCCGCTGATCCGGCGCGAGATGCAGGACGAGTTCCTGCGCCTGCAGGACATGCTGGGCAAGACCATCGTCTTCATCACCCACGATTTCGACGAGGCGCTGCGCCTCGCCGACCGCATTGCCATCATGAAGGACGGCGCGGTCGAACAATGCGACACGCCAGACCGGATCGTGCTGAACCCCGCGACCGAATACGTGCGCAAGTTCACCGAAGAGATCGACAAGGCCCGCGTCGTGCATGCGGGCGTGCTGGTGCAGGAGGGCCTGACCGGAGAGGGAGAGCCCGTCGCCGCCTCTGACACGATCCAGTCGCTCGCGCGGCGGCTTGTCAATGACGCTTCCGACGCCATTCCGGTCAAGATGGCCGATGGCGCGATCAAGGCCATGCCGCGCGCCGAGGCGCTGGGCGTTCTCTTGGGTGACGGGGCATGACCGACGCGGTCGCCCATCCCCCCCCGTCCGAGCCGCGCGCCGGATTGTCCACGCGGGCCCGCGTCCTGATCGGCCTGTTCGGGGCGGCGGTCATCCTGACGCTATTGCGCCCGTTCCTGCCGGATGCGCTGATCCGTGTGCCGGAATGGGCCATCCCGCCGCTTGAACCTGCGCTCGACGCCATCTTTGCCTGGTTCCAGAACGACCTGGGCCTGATCCACGTCACCCGGGCGATATCCGGCTGGCTGGGCGTTGCGATCGATGCCGCCGCGAACCTGCTTTACGGCAAATCGCGCTGGCCACGCCTTGACGCGCTGCCTTGGTCGGCTGTGGCCGGCGTGGCGGCGGTGCTGGGCTGGTGGCTTGGCGGTTGGAAACTTTCGCTTCTGGCCGGGGGCACCTTCGTCTGGACCGCGCTGATGGGCCAGTGGAAATGGACGATGGAGACGATGTCCGTCATCGTCATCGCCGCGCCCGTGTCCTTCGTGATCGGCCTGATCCTCGGGATCAGCGCGTGGAAATGGAAACGTTTCGAACGCGCGATCCGTCCGATCCTCGCCATCCTTCAGACGCTCCCCTTCTACACCTACCTCCTGCCCGCCGTGATTTTCTTCAAGGTAGGCCCAACGGCGGCGTCGGTCGCGACCATCGTCTATGCCATGCCGCCGATGATCCTGATGACGGCGGTGGGCCTGAAAAAGGTCCCGCCCGAGGTGGTCGAGGCCGGCAAGATGGCCGGCTGCACCCGCTGGCAGATGCTGACCCGCGTCTTCATCCCCTCGGCCCGGTCCGAGATCCTCGTGGGTCTCAACCAGGTCATCATGCTGTCGCTAGCGATGGTCGTCCTGACGGCCTTCATTGGGATGCCGGGGCTAGGTGCGAAACTGCTCGCCATGATGAACTCTTTCAAGCTGGGCCGCTCGTTCGAGATCGGGATCACCATCGTGCTCCTCGCCATCACGCTTGACCGGCTGTCGAAGGCATGGGTGGTGAAGCAGCCCGAGCATTTCGAAAAGGGCACCCCGTGGTGGCAGCGCCATTTTTTCCTGGTTCTCGGCATCGCGACCTTCGTCTTCTTCCTCCTCGTCGCGCAGGTCGTCCCCTATCTCGACGAGATCGGGCGGCGTCAGGCCTTCTCGATGGGCAAGGAAATCGACACGGCGATGAAGACCGCGCTGGCCTGGGACTGGGTGCAGGCCACGACGAATGGCATCCGCTACTTCTTCAACCTCTTCATCCTGATCCCCACGGAAAACGCGCTGCTCTACGTGCCGACCTTCGCGGTGATCGCGGCGGTGGCGGGGATCTGTTATGCGCTGGGCGGCGCGCAGCCCGCGATCATCGGCGCGGTCTTCTTCACGACGGTGGCGTTCTTCGGCTGGTGGGACCGGGCGATGCTGACGCTCCATTCAACCGTGACGGCGGTGCTGCTGGCAGTGCTGATCGGGATGCCCATCGCGATCTGGGCGTCACGGTCGGCGCGGGCCTCGCGGGGGGCGATCTTTGTCTGCGACACGGCACAGACCTTTCCGTCCTTCATCTACCTGCTGCCCGCCATCATGCTGTTCGGCATCTCGCCCATCACGGTGATCCTGTCGATCCTGATCTACACGATGGTTCCGGTAATCCGGTACACGATCGAAGGCCTGCGCGGCGTACCTGTCGAGCTGACCGAAGCCGCGGACATGGCCGGCGCCACGCGCTGGCAAAAGCTGAAGAACGTGCAGCTGCCGCTGGCCATGCCGACCATCGCGGTGGGCCTGAACCAGGCGCTGATGTTCGCCTTCTTCATGGTCATCATCGCCGCCTTCATCGGCACGCGGGACATCGGGCAGGAATTGCAGCGCACGCTCGCCGGGACACATCTGGGCAAGAACTTTGTCCTCGGCTTCTCGGTCGTGTTCATGGCGCTGACCTTCGACATCGCGATCAACGCATGGGCCGAACGCCGCCGCCGCGCGCTGGGGCTGGCGTGATGCGACCGCGCAGCGAGACACGCACGCAAGGGCGGGGCGAGCGGCCATGAACAAACCTTCCTTCATCGAACATCCGTGGGAGCGCGCGGGTGTCGTCGCACCCGGCCTGCCCATCCTGCCGCATGGTGTCGAACGGCACCCCGTGCCGGGTGGTGGATCGCGCGCCGTGCCGATCTTCAAGGGGGACGAGATCAGCGTTGTCGACCGCGACGGCCTGCAACCGGGTGAGATGGTCGTCTTCGCCCCAGACCGGACCAGCGACGCGGGCTATCTCGGCACGACGGGCCACGGCAAACCGCAGGGGATCATCGACACTTTGGCGAACGGATCACGTTCGGGGGCCAAGGTTCTGGCCGCACTGTCCGCCGCCGGGTTCGACATCGGCAAGGGCGACGCGATCAAACTGTTCGAAGGCGGCTCCCGCCCCGGCGACAGCGTCGACTTCACGGCCGAGACCGACGGCCTCCTGATACTCGCCGCACCTAGCGCCCCGATGTCGCCCGAGACGCAGGACACCGCGACCGACCTCGCGCTCTATATCCGCCGGGCCGATCCGAACATGGGCAAGGTGCCGGGCCAGCCCGCCGACCCGCTGGCCGACCCGCTGCACGACGCCAATATCCAGCCGGGCAACGCCCACGCCTACGAGGTGAAGGCCGGCGAATACATCCAGATCCTCGACGTGCAGGGGCGGGAGTGCAGCGACTTCCAGGCGTTTTCCCTTCGCGCGCTCGACAAGGGGATCGAGAGGGAGATCGACCCGACCACCACCCGCTCCCTGATGGGCAGCCTTTATCCCGGACCCGGCATCTTCTCGAAATACTGGTCGGTCGATCAGGAACCGCTGGTCGAGATCATCCAGGACACCTGCGGGCGCCACGACACGTTCGGGCTGGCCTGCACGGCGCGGTATTACGAAGACCTGGGCTATCCCGGCCACGTAAATTGTTCGGACAACATGAACGCCGACTTGGCGCGGTTCGACATCCGCCCGCGCGGCGGCTGGCCGGCGATCAACTTCTTCTTCAACACGATGCTGGACGACACCAACGCCATCGGCATGGACGATCCGTGGTCGCGCCCCGGTGACTACGTGCTGTTGCGCGCGCTCAGCGATCTTGTCTGCGTCTCCACCGCATGTCCGTGCGATGTGGACCCCGCGAACGGGTGGAACCCCACCGATATCCAGGTGCGGACCTACCGCGCCAACGAAGACTTCCAGCGGAGCGTCGGCTACCGCAAATCGGCGGAGGCGGATGTGGAAGAGACCAAGAAAACCGCGTTTCATGACTGCTTTGCGCGGCACACCGAAGATTTCGTCGAATATGCCGGGTACTGGCTGCCGAACACCTTCCCGTCGATCGGCTCGATTGGGGAATACTGGGCGGTGCGCGAAAAGGCCGCCGTGATGGACCTGTCGCCGTTGCGCAAGTACGAGGTCACGGGCCCTGACGCCGAAGAGCTGATGCAGGCCTGCGTGACCCGCAACATGAAGAAGCTGTCGGTCGGGCAGGTGAGCTATACCGCCATGTGTTACGAGCACGGCGGGATGATCGACGACGGCACCGTCTACCGGTTGGGAGAGACGAACTTCCGCTGGATCGGGGGCAACGACACGTCGGGCCTGTGGCTGAAGGAACAGGCGCAGAAGCGCGGACTGAACGCTTGGGTGCGCAACTCGACCGACCAGTTGCACAACATCGCGGTGCAGGGGCGGCTGTCGCGCGACATTCTCAGCCAGATTTTCTGGACCCCGCCGACGCAGACCAAGGTGGAGGACCTGCCGTGGTTCCGCCTGACGGTCGCGCGGGTGGGTGACGTAAGCGGCACCTCGGTCGTCATCTCCCGCACCGGGTATTCCGGCGAGTTGGGCTACGAGATCTTCTGCCACCCCAAGGACGCGGTCGAGATTTTCGACAAGGTCTGGGAAGTGGGTGAGCCGATGGGGATGAAGCCGCTCGGCCTTGGCGCGCTCGACATGATGCGGATCGAGGCGGGGTTGATCTTTGCGGGCTCGGAATTCGACGACACGACCGATCCGTGGGAGGCGGGCATCGGGTTCACCGTGCCGTTGAAGTCGAAGGAAGACGATTTCATCGGGCGCGCCGCTTTGGAAGAGCGCAAGGCGCATCCGCACCGCAAGCTCGTGGGGTTCGAGATCGAGGGCGGCACCGTACCGTCGCCCGGCGATTGCGTGCGCATGGGCAAAGCGCAGGTGGGGGAAATCACCTCGGCCATGAAGTCGCCTTACCTCGGCAAGGTGATCGCGCTGGGCCGCGTGGCCGTGACGCATGCAGAGGTCGGGACCGAGATCGAAATCGGCCAGCTTGACGGCATGCAGAAACGCCTCAAGGCCCGCATCGTGCCCTTCCCGCATTTCGACCCAACGAAAGAGCGGGTGAAGGGCAACTACGCGTGACCCTCTTCACCGGCGACGCTGCGCCGGGGTTTCCATATTGGTGGGAGGGGGCGGAGTGGCCTGCCCTCGACAGGGGCCTCTCATCCGCCCTGATGGGCGGCCTCGATCTGTTGATCATCGGCGCCGGGTACACCGGGTTGTCCGCCGCGATTGCCGCGCATGATGCGGGGGCCAAGGTGTCAGTGGTGGATGCCGGGCAGCCGGGACATGGCGCGTCGACCCGCAATGGCGGGATGGTGGGCGCGCATCCTCGGCTTGGGTGGGACAAGCTGGCTTCCTTGTACGGGGACGAGGTGGCCGATGCGGTGTTTGTCGAGGCCAAACCGTCGCTGGACTTCGTGAAGGACCTGATCGCGCGGGAAGGGATGGACTGCGATTTTCAGGAGACCGGGCGTATCCAGTTGGCGTGGACGCGGAGTCATTTCGAGGGGCAGGAACGGCTGGCGGACAAGGTCGTCGAACGCTCGGGCCTGCCGTGCGAGGTGGTGCAGAAGGCCGATCTGGGGCGCGAAATCGGGACGGAGGCGTATCACGGCGGGCTGCTGTTCCCCACCCACGCGGCGTTGCATCCACGCAAGTATCACGATGGTCTGCTGGCGGCGGTGCTGAAGCGGGATGTGCCGGTGATTGGTGACTGCCGTGCGGGGTATCCCGAGGTGGATGGCGGTGGTTACGTGGTGGACACCCCCAAGGGCCGCATCCGCGCGGGGAAGGTGCTGCTGGCGACCAATGGCTACACGCCGCCCGGCTTTGGCAAGCTGTCGCGGCAGGTCTTCCCGCTACCGTCCTTCCTGATCGCGACCGAGCCTGTGTCGGCCAACCTGTTGGGGCAGTTGGCGCCGGGCAAGCGCATGATGGTCGAGACGCGGGCGCGTCATTCCTATTTCCGGCTTTCGCCGGACGGGACGCGGGTGCTGTATGGCGGGCGGGCGGCGATGGTGGATATTGACCTGACCCGCGCGGCGCGGCGGCTGCGGGAGACGATGCTGGAGGTCTGGCCCGCGCTGGAGGGCGTGAAGCTGAGCCATGTCTGGACCGGCAACACCGGGTACTCGTTCACGCATATGCCGAATGTCGGGTCGGATGGCGGGTTGCACTGGGCGATGGGGTTTTCCGGGTCGGGGACCGTGATGGCGCCGTACCTGGGGGCAAAGGCCGCGTGGCAGGCTTTGGGCGATCCGCGGGGGGAGACGGCGTATTCGCGGACGACATTGCGGTCGTCGTGGCTGCATCCGGGCGGTCGCCCATGGTTCCTGCAGGCGGCGAACCTTTGGTACAAGGCGGTGGTGGACCGGGCGCAGAACTGGCAGGCGCGACGGTAGGGGGGAGCGCCTTGCGCGGAATCAAGGGCGAAGCCCGCCGCGCATCGCCGGGCCGCCCCCCCGGCACGGCGATCTGGCTGGTCTTGGTGCGTCGCGTGGGCGTCTTGCGGATCTGGAGAGATAAAGCGCCTAGTCCCGCCCATGGATCGCCGCACCGCGGCCCGACAATGCGCTCCATTCGGGGCGGATTTCGAACGACAGTGGAGAGGTGTTGCCGCTGTCGGGCAGGTAGGTAGGCGTGCCGCTGACCTGCACACCCGCCCACGTGTCCAGCAGCACGTTCAGCGCACAGGCCATGTCCGTTCGCGCGACGAACTGGCCGAGGCAGTGATGCGCGCCGCCGCCAAAGCCGAAATGCACCTTGCGGTCGGCGAAGACGTCGAACCCATTGGACGCGTCAATCGCGGGATCGGTGCCTGTGGCGTTCACCCAGATGTGCACCGTCTCCCCGGCCTCGATCCCGACGCCCTCGACCTCCAGATCCTCCAACGCCTCGCGCGTGCTCCACGTTGTTGTCGGCCGGGTGCGGATGATCTCCTCGACGGCTTGCGGCACCCGGTCACGTGTTTCGCGCAAGCGGGTCCATTGGCCGGGATGGGCGGCGAACAGCTCCATGGCAAAGGCCAGTTGGGCACGGGTCGTGTCGACCCCGCCGAAGATCGAGATCACGACGAGATCCTGCAACGCCTCGTCCGACAGCCCGCCTTCGGCCACGGCGCGGGCGACGAAGCTGGTTTTGTCCCGACCCGTCTGCGCCCGTGCGATCAGGTCGCGGGCGAGGTCCATCAAGGCATCGGTCGCGGCGTTCACCTGATCCTCGAACCGCTTGGCATCCAGCCCCATTCCCTTGCCCAATGTGCTCGCCTGCAAGGCCAGCCAATCGGCCTGTTCGTCCTCCATCCCCAAGAGCGCGGTAATGGCGCGACCGGCGAAGGGTTCGCTGATGCGTTCGATGAAATCGAAGGTCGGCACATCTCGCACGCCCCCAACCAACTCACGCGCCGCGGCCGTGAAATGATCCGTCAAGGACAGAATGAAATCGGGCGCCAGCGCGGCCATCGCCACGCGGCGCAGCGCCTTGTGATCCGGCCCCTCCATCGAGATGATCGAGCGCCGCCAGAAATCGGCAAAGCTGCCCTCCAGCCCCGGCGTGTCGGGCCAGGCGTAACTGCCTTGCCGCAAGCGCCTGTCGCGCAGGATCAATCCGGCCTGACGGTGGCGCAGCACGGCCAGCCCCAAGGGCGTGCGGGCGCACCAGTGTGCGGCGCGGGCGGCCTGCATCTCGGGGCCACGGGTGGAAAAGCCGGGCGCCGTGATGTCGAGAAAGGGCAGATCCGTCATTGCAAATGAAGAGGGCCGCCCGAAGGCGGCCCCCAACCCATGTCGTATCCCTCCGGCACGGGTCTTACTTTTTCAGCTTCTTGTAGGCGTCCAGTTCATGGCGCGCACCGATCACCAGCGAGATCAAGCAGATCGCGATGGCCACGATCAGCCATAGCATCTCGCCGCTGCCGTACCCGGTATAGTAAGCGCCTTCGACGGCGGCCCAGTCTTTGATTTCTGTACCCATTGTCGTGTCTCCTTACTCTGCGGGATGCGCGGATGCGCCGATGCCTTCGGGGTAGGCCGCCGATGGCACCTTGGTAAGGTCCAGACCTGCGATTTCAGCCTCTTCGCTGACGCGCAACAGCCCCACCATGTTGAGGATGAAGGACACGACGTATCCCGGCACGAAGCCCAGCAGGAACATCATGACGATGCCCAGAAGCTGACCCATGAGCGAGATCGTGGGCACTTCGCCCTCGGCGCCCTGCAGCGACGGATACCCGCTGGCAAAGATGCCGACGGCCAGAACGCCCCAGATGCCCAGCGTGCCGTGCACGGTGACGGCGCCCACGGCATCGTCGATCTTGAGCTTTTCGAGGAACGCGGCGGCAGGCGCCATGATCGCGCCACCGAACGCACCCACGGCAAAGGCGAGGGGCGGCCAGTAAAGGTCAAGACCCGCAGCTGCCGAGATGATCCCGCCAAGCGCGCCGGACATCATCCAGAACGGATCACGCGTCACCATCCAGGCACCGATGATGCCACCGGCAAAGCCCATCAGGATGTTGAACGCCAGCGCCGACAGGGTAACCGGTGTGCCATAGATGTTGGCCCACTTGTCACCGAACCACGACCACGCCTCGCCCGGCACGATCACGCAGGCCATGAGGAAGCCCCAGAAGCCGACGATGATGAGCATCAGGCCCACCAGCGTCATCGGCATGTTGTGGCCCGCGATGGCGTTGGCCGATCCGTCGGGATTGAACTTGCCGATCCGTGGCCCGAGGTTGATCAGCACACCGAGCGCGAAGAAGCCCGCGACCATGTGCACGACACCCGCCGCGCCGAAGTCGTGATAGCCCCAGTTGGCCACCAGCCAACCGCTGGCCGACCAGCCCCATGCCGCCGCCACGACCCAGGCGAACGAGCCCAGAACGATGGCGAGGATGACGAAGCCCACGACCTGGATGCGTTCGATGACCGCGCCCGAGAAGATCGAGGCCGTCGTCGCCGCGAAGAGGGTGAACGCGCCCCAGAACACGCCCGTCGCCTGATCGGCGAGGTGCGGCCCCATGACTTCCCCTGCGGGGTTGGCGAAATCGATACCCGTCTGCCAGCTTTCCGCCGTGGGCAGCAGGCCCGGTGTCCATGCCCAGTAAACGAACCATCCGAAGAAATAGAACGTGGGCACCATGAACGCGAAGGCGAGGATGTTCTTCACACCCGAGGCCAGCACGTTCTTGAGACGCGAGGCGCCCATCTCGTACGCGAGGAACCCCGCGTGAATGATGACCATGAGCGGGATCGTAAGATAGTAATACGTTTCCGCGAACATGGTGTTGGAGGCACCGCCCGCGGCGGCCTCCAACTCGGCGACCTTCGCCGCCAGTTCGGCTAGTTGTTCTTCCATGATGGCTCCCTGTGGTCCCTTTGGATGCGGCACTTTGTGCCTTGCTTTTGCGGGTCTTTGCCCTAGCCGAACCGTACACTAGGCCAATTCAGTCCGGTAAACGGTTTTTTTAAGCCAAAACTGATCCGAACAGCCAGTTGACACAATAAACAGCCCTTTCACCGCCCTCGCATGGGCGGTGATGCCGTTTCGTACAGGTTTTGAACGTTCAGGGTCCGAACGCGCCGCGACAGCGCGCGGGGGCGGGTCACAACCCGTTGACGGGGACTTTCAGGACCGGGTTGCCGTCCTTGTCGGTTGGCACCTCGCCCGCGCGCATGTTCACCTGCAGCGACGGGATGATGAGCTTGGGCATCGACAATTGCGCGTCCCGCTCGGTGCGGAACTTGACGAATTCCTCTTTCGTCTTGCCCGCGCCGACATGGATGTTGCTGGCCTTCTGCTCGCCGATCGTCGTCTCCCACGCGATCTGGCGGCCGCCGGGGCCGTAATCGTGGCAGATGAACAGCCGCACCTCGTCCGGCAGGGCAAGCACGCGCTGGATCGAATCGTACAATTGCTCGGCCGAGCCGCCGGGGAAGTCGCAGCGCGCCGATCCGCCATCCGGCATGAACAGCGTGTCGCCGGCAAAGGCCGCGTCGCCGATCACGTGCACCATGCAGGCGGGCGTGTGGCCCGGCGTGTGCATGGTGAAGGCGGGAATGTTGCCGACCGAATAGGTGTCCCCGTCCTCGAACAGGGCGTCGAACTGGGACCCGTCGCGCTGGAACTCGGTGCCCTCGTTGAAGACCTTGCCGAAGGTTTCCTGCACCTCGGTGATCTTCGCGCCGATGCCGATCTTGCCGCCCAGCTTGTCCTGGATATAGGGCGCGCCCGACAGGTGATCGGCGTGCACATGGGTTTCGATCACCCATTCCAGTTTCAGCCCGTGATCCTTGATGAACGCGATCATCTTGTCGGAACTGCCATGCGTGATGCGCCCGGCGGCGTAATCGATGTCCATGACCGGGTCGATCACGGCGCAGGCCTTGGTTTCGGGGTCAGACACGACATAGGAAATCGTGTTGGTGGCCGGGTCGAAAAAGCCGGTCACCTCGGGTTTGGCGGTGAAATCGTGAGATGCGGTCATGATGTTCCCCTTTTCGTCATATGTCGGGAAAATCACGCCGGAATTCAAGCCGTGGCAGAACGCCCGTTCACCCCGCGGCCCGCGCATCGGCGGCCTTGTATCCCGGCCGCGCTCGCATCTCCTTGGCATAATCCAGCAGGGCCCGGTTGCCGACCATGAATTTTGCCGAATAGGCCCAGTTGAGGCAATGGGTGGCAAGGATGTCGGCGATGGTGAACCTGTCTCCCGCGATGAACGGGCCGTCGAGTCGCGCGGCGAGCCGTTCGGCGTTGCGGTCGAACTCCCACCGCAGCGAGTCCTTGATGGCGGGCACGCGATGCTCCTTCGGCAGGATGAAACTGTGCCGCGCGGCGGTCCACAGGACCGCGTCCAACTCGTCGATGACCTGGTTGGTCACCGCGTCCTGACGCGCCCGCGCGATGGTGCCCGCCGGATGGGTGCAGCCGCCGTGCTTGTCGGCAAGGTAGGTCATGATCGCCACGGAATCGCTGATCGCGTCCTCGCCGTCGATCAGCACCGGGATCTTGCCGAGGTGCGAGGCCTTCAGGACGTCATCCGATTGCGGCGGATGCGGCTCGTGGATGTAGTCCAGCGCGAGCTCCTCCATCAGCCACATGACGCGGAAGGTGCGGGTGCGGGGCAGGCCGATCAGGCGGTACATGGGATCACCGTGGTTGGGTCGTCAGATGCGCGGACCGTGGCCGAAGGCGCGCGGCGTGGCAAGTCAGCCGTCGGCACGCCCGCCCAGCATCGCCAACCGGATCAGCGCGCGTTCCATCTGCGCCAATTGCGGCGCGGTCTGCCCGCCCGACCGCAGGGCGAGGTCGGTATCCACCAGCACCTCCAGCGCCTGTTCCAGCTTGGCCGTGCCCCATTTGCGCGCGTGCCGCTGCATCCGGTCCCGCACCTTGTAATTCGCGGGCAGGCGCACGTTGGCGCCCGCCGCGACACCGTGCAGGGTGCGGAAATAGCGCGTCGCGCCGATGGCCAGACCAACCGCCTGCATCCCCTGCGCCTGCAGGCGGCGCATGACGGGCCCGATTTCGCCCACCCGGCCATCGGCGACCACGGCCAGCAGGTCATCCACATCGCTTTCGGTCGATACCGGGGCGCAGGCGACGATGTCATCGGCGGTCAGCGGCGTGACATCGCCGCGCTTGTAAAGGGCAAGCTTTTCAAGCGTCTGGCGCATATCGCCGGGTTCCAGCTCTTGTGCGAGGCCCATCAGGTGGCTCATCGCGTCCCGGTCGGGCAGGGGCAGGCCCGCGCGTTTCAGCTCGGCCTCGATCTGATCGCGGCCCATCGGGTCGTCATAGATCGGCAGCGTCGCCGCGGTGGGGTGCCCCTCGAACAGCTTCCGCAGGGAGGAACGCGGGGTGAGTTGCCCCGCCGTGACGACGATCTGCGCGTCACCGTCCCGCCAGTCGTTCAGCGCCGCCGCGATCGCCTCTGCCGCGCCGTCGGTCGCGTCCTCGACAAAGGCCGCGCGCGGGCCGGGGAAGAATCCCTGCGCCTTGATCGCGTCCATCAGCAAGGTGCCGTCCTTGCGCAGGTCGGCGCCGGACATGCGGGTCAGCCGCATCTCTTCCTCGGCATTGGGACCCAGCAGGGCCTGCAGCAGGTCCTGCCGCTTGATCGCCACGCGCATCGCGTCGGTGCCGAAGATCAGCGCGCCGGGCACGCCCCTGGGCGGGCGGGCGACGAATCCCGCGATCTCCTGCGTCTTCAGCTTCACGGCAGGTCGGGCGCGGCGAGGATCAGGCGGTCGACGATCTGGTCGGCAAGGATCACCATCAGCCGCTCTTCCGCCGCGCTGCGCGCCGCGCGTTCCGACACGGTGGAGCCGGTGGTGGAATAGCCCGTAAACGTCTCCACCCGGCCTTCGGTCAGGATGACCTTGGTGCCGATCCGTTTCAGCGCGAAGGTCGCCTTGCCGGTGATCTGTGACCGCGTCGCCCCGCCCGATTGCGCGGTGCCTGTGCTTTCGATCGTCAGCGCCACGTCCAGCGCATAGGTCGGGGAGACGGGGCGGCCCAGCCGCTCTTCCAGCCGCTGGACAAGCAGGTATTCCTGCCGCGTGTCCGGTTCGAACGTCAGGACGGCGTTCTGCAGGCTGTTGGCCGCGCCGTTCGGCGCATAGGCCGGGGTGAACCCGCAGGCCGCCAGCGACAGGGTTGCGGTCAGAAGGGCGGCAAGCGCGCCCCGTCTTGAACGATCAGACAACGACATTCACGATCCGGCCGGGGACGACGATCACCTTCTTGGGCGCTCCCCCGTTCAGCGCCTTGACGACAGCATCCGTGGCCATGGCGATCTTTTCAACCTCGGCCTTGTCCATGTCGGCAGGCACGCTGATTTCCGCGCGGCGCTTGCCGTTGATCTGGATGGGCAGGGTGACGGTGTCCTCGACCAGCATCGCCTCGTCCGCCTGCGGCCACGGCGCGTTGGCGATCAGGCCCTCGCCACCCTGGTATTCCCAGATTTCCTCGGACAGGTGCGGGGTCATCGGGGCCATCAACTGCGCCAGCGTCAGGATCGCGGTGCGCTGGGCCGCATGGCTGGCCTTCGATTTCTGCAGGGTGGCGGTGAAGGCATAAAGCTTGGCGATGGCGGCGTTGAAGCCGAAGCTGTCGATGTTGACGGTCACGTCGCGGATCGTCTTGTGCATCTCGCGCACCAGGTCCTCATCGTGCCCTTGCGTGCCCGCCTCGGAGGGCGCCATGTCCTTGATCCGCCCGCAGATGTTGTAGACGCGCGCGAGGTGCTTGTGCGCGGCCTCGGCCCCCGAGGCCGTCCACTCCACGTCCCGTTCCGGCGGGCTGTCGGACAGCACGAACCAGCGCGCGGTGTCGGCCCCGTATTTCGAGACGATTTCCAGCGGGTTCACCACGTTGTTCTTGGATTTCGACATCTTGGCCGAAGGCACGATTTCGACCTCGGTCCCGTCTTTCAGGAAACCCGATCCGTCGCGCAATTCCACGTCTTCGGGGTAGTGGTAGACCGGGCGGCCATCGGCGCCGGTGGTCTTGTAGATCGCGTGCGTCACCATGCCTTGGGTGAAGAGCGCGTCGAACGGTTCGTCACAGCCTTGCGGCAAATGCCCCGTGATCCGCATCGCGCGCGCGAAGAAGCGGGAATAGAGCAGGTGCAGGATCGCGTGCTCGATCCCGCCGATATACTGGTCGACGTTCATCCAGTACGCCGCCTCGTCCAGGTCGGTGGGCGTGGTGGCGCGCGGCGCGGTGAAGCGGACGAAGTACCAAGACGAATCGACGAAGGTGTCCATCGTGTCGGTTTCGCGCTTGGCCGGTTTGCCGCAAGACGGGCAGGGCACGTCGCGCCATGTCGGGTGCCGGTCGAGCGGGTTGCCGGGGATGTCGAAGGACACGTCATCGGGCAGCTGGACGGGCAGGTTTTCCTTCTTCTCGGGCACCACGCCACAGTCGTCGCAATGCACGACGGGGATGGGGCAGCCCCAGTAGCGCTGGCGGCTGAGGCCCCAGTCGCGCAGGCGGTAATTGGTGACGCCCTGGCCGACGCCGTTCGCCTCGCAAAAGTCGATTGTGGCGTCGATGGCTTCCTGCCCGGTGGCCAGAGGCTCCCAGTTGATCGGTTTTACCCACCACACCTGTTCGGTCTTGGTCGGCACGTAGGCCTCGGTGAACTCTTCGGAAGCGCCTTCTTCGGGAACGAAGGTCGGGATGATCGGAAGGCCGTATTTCGTGGCGAAGTCGAAATCGCGCTGGTCGTGCGCCGGGCAGCCAAAAATCGCGCCGGTGCCGTAATCCATCAGGATGAAATTGGCGATGTAGACCGGCAATTCCCATGACGTATCAAAGGGATGGCGGACGGTGATGCCCGTGTCGTAGCCCAGCTTGGGCGCGGTTTCGATCGCCTCGGCGGTCGTGCCGCCCTTGCGCGCCTCGGCACAGAACTCGGCGACCTTCGGTTCATGCGATTCGAGGTGCTTGGCCAGCGGATGATCGGGCGAGATGCCGACAAAGGACGCACCCATCAGGGTGTCGGGGCGGGTGGTGTAAACCTCGATCCGGTCGAAGCCTTCGGGCGCCTCGACGGTGGAGAAGGCGAATTGCAGGCCGCGCGACTTGCCGATCCAGTTCTCCTGCATCAGCCGCACCTTGGCGGGCCAGTTGTCGAGCGTGTCGAGCGCGTCGAGCAACTCGCCCGACATGTCGGAGATCTTGAAGAACCACTGCGTCAGCTCGCGGCGTTCAACCTCGGCCCCTGACCGCCAGCCCTTGCCATCGATCACCTGCTCGTTCGCCAGCACGGTCATGTCGACCGGGTCCCAGTTGACCACGGCGTTCTTGCGATAGACGAGGCCCGCGTCGAGGAAATCGAGGAACAGCGCCTGCTGCTGGCCGTAATATTCCGGGTCGCAGGTGGCGAACATGCGCGACCAGTCAAGCGACAGGCCAAGCGGCTTCATCTGCCCGACCATCGTGTCGATGTTGGAATAGGTCCAGTCCTTGGGATGACCGCCCGATGCCATCGCCGCGTTCTCGGCCGGCATGCCGAAGGCGTCGAACCCCATCGGATGCAGCACGTTGTGACCGGTCGACAGCTTGTACCGCGCGATCACGTCGCCCATCGTGTAGTTGCGGACGTGCCCCATATGCAGGTTGCCGGACGGATAGGGGAACATCTCCAGCACGTAGTATTTCGGCTTGTCGTCGCTGCGCACGGCCGTGAACGTCCCCGCCCCGGCCCAGGCATCCTGCCACTTCTTCTCGATTGTGCTGGCGTCATAGGCCATGGCGCGTCTCCGCTTCGCGTTTGCGCGGGTGTGATACGGCGGGCACGGGCGGGCGTCCAGAGGCGGGGAAGGGTATCCCCGACTTTGCGGTCCGCGCAGGCGGTGTCTATAAGCAGGCGAGGTAGGCCACAGGATTGCCCGACAATGCAGATTTTGATCATCCACCAGAATTTTCCCGGCCAGTACAAGCATCTGGCCCCCGCGCTGGCACAGGCCGGGCACATGGTGGTGGCGCTGACGCCGAAGGTCGAAAAGGCCACGACATGGCAGGGCGTCCGCGTGATCCCCTACAAGATCGTCGGGGCGTCGACCAAGGGCATCCATCCGTGGCTCATGGACGTGGAGACCAAGATCCTGCGCGGCCATTCCTGCATGGCGGCAGCGCGCGCGCTGAAGGAAAAGGGGCTGAACCCCACCGTCATCCTCGCCCATCCCGGATGGGGGGAAAGCCTGTTCCTCAAGGACGTGTGGCCGGAAGCGCGGCTGGGGCTGTATTGCGAGCTTTATCACTCGGACCAGTACCCGCACATGAACTTCGACGAGGAATTCCCCTCGACCGATCCCAAGAACGACCCGATCCGCATCCGGCTGAAGAACCTCAACAACCGGCTGCATTTCGAAGTGGCCAGCGCCGGGATCAGCCCGACGAAGTTCCAGGCCGACACCTTCCCCGACTATTTCCGCGACAAGATCACCGTCGCGCATGACGGGATCGATACCGACCTGCTGGTGCGGAACGAGGATGCGCAGCTAGACGTCGGCGGTGGCAAGATCCTGACGCGGGACGACGAGGTCATCACCTTCATCAACCGCAACCTCGAACCCTATCGCGGCTACCACATCTTCATGCGCGCGCTGCCCGACATCCTGAAACGGCGACCCAAGGCGCAGGTGGTCATGCTGGGCGGGGACGAGGTGTCATACGGGGCGAAGGCGCCCGAAGGGCAGACGTGGAAGCAGATGTTCATCGACGAGGTGCGCCCGCAGATTCCGGACGACGACTGGGCGCGGGTGCACATGCTGGGCCGGGTGCCCTATCCGCAGTTCATGGCAATGCAGCAGGTCTCCCGCGTGCATGTCTACCTGACCTACCCGTTCGTCCTGTCGTGGTCGCTTCTGGAATCGATGAGCGTGCAGGCGGCGATTCTCGCCAGCGACACCGCGCCGGTGAAGGAAGTGGTGACCGATGGCGAAAACGGCTGGCTCACGGACTTCTTCGATACCGAGGCGCTGACCGACAAGCTGTGCAAGCTGCTTGATGACAAGGAAGCGCGGGAGCACCTGGGCCGTAACGCGCGGGAATTCGTGGTCAAGAACTACGACCTGCAAAAGGTCTGCCTGCCGCAGCACGTGGACTGGGTGCACCGGCTCGCCACGCTGCCGGCGCCGAAACCGGTGCCTTAAGCCGCCGCTTCGCGTTAAACAGTTCTTAACACGTAACCCGTGGGTTACCCCGGATCAGAAGCCGCTGTCGCGGTCGCGCAGCTGGCGTGCGCGCGTCATGATCGCGTCCTCCACGGCGCGCAGGGTCGCCGCGCTGACGGGGCCAGACCGCGTTTGCAGCGCCACGCTCAGCGAACGGGCATCCAGCGCCGGGTCCGACACGAGAATCGTCGCGCGATAGGCGCGGCCGCCACCGGGCGGCGTGCCGTATCCCGTTACGATCACGCCGGTGAACGGGTCCACCGACTGAACGGGCAGGAAGCTCAGCACTTCCAGCGAGGCGTTCCAGAGATACTTGTTGACCGCGCCGATCTTGGCCGGATCGGTCCGGTTGAAAAGAATGTCGCGCAGGCGCGAGGACGGGCGGCGCCGGTCTTCGTACAGCACCTCGTCCCGCAATTCCTCGGCGGATTTGGTGCGTTCGGCGAAGTTGGGGCCGCACGCGGCAAGCACAGCAAGGCCCGCACCGCACAAAAGCGTTGTCCGCACCGCTCGTTTCATCACTCTGCTCCTTGCAGTTTGCCTGCTGGGGTCATGTCTTAAACCCACAGCATGAACTGGACAAGAGAGACGCCGAAAATCGCGGCATGTGGATAAAAAACCGGGCGTTCGGGGGCTTGTGGCAAATGCGCATCACTGTGGCACTTGTTGGGCGGGCGCATGGCGGCCTTCTTGCATTGTGTCCGAGCGAGGGAGCATAGAGTTGCCATCAAAGCCGGACGACCGGCTTGGTACGTGCCTTACGAACACATGAGGGAAACAATGAAAACGGTTCTGTTTGCAACCACTGCACTGGTCGCATCCGCAGGTATCGCTGCCGCCCAAGGCGTCGAGCTGTCCGGCTCGGCAGAAATGGGTATCGTCGGCGGCGACGCATATGGCGACGTGACGCAATTCTGGACGGACATCGACGTGACGTTCTCGATGTCGGGCGAAACCGACAACGGCCTGTCGTTCACCGCATCCGTCGATCTGGACGAAACCGACTCCGACAACGTTCCGTCGGCAGCCGGTGGCGGCATGACCCAAGGCGGCGAGACCATCTCGATCTCCGCGGGTGGCGCAACCCTGACCATGGGTGACACCGACGGTGCATTCGACGCGGCCCTGACCGAAGTTGCGATCGGCGGCGCGATCGACGACGCGCACACCGCGCACTCGGGCTACACCGGCAACGGCGGCTTCGACGGCACCTATGACGGCCAGATTGCTCGCTTCAGCTATGCCTTCGAAGGCTTCGTCGGCCACATCTCGGCAGAGATGGACGACACCGGCACCCTCGACCCGGTCTGGGGTATCGGCGTTGCCTACACCGCCGAACTCGCTGGCCTGGACCTGGGCATCGGCCTTGGCTACCAGACCACCGACGACCTGTTCGTCTATGACGAAATCATGGGCATCTCGGTCTCGACCACCTTCGACAACGGCCTGCAAGCGATCCTGAACTACTCGCAAGCATCCGACTCGAACACCGGTGCAGCAGACGTGACGCACATGGCGATCGGCCTGGGCTACACCATGAACGCCCTGACCATCGGCGTGAACTACGGCCAATTCGACACCCCGGCAGGCGACTTCTCGGGCTTCGGTCTGGCAGTCAACTACGACCTGGGTGGCGGCGCCGCGATCCAGTTCGGCTACAGCGACTCGGACGCTCCGGCTCCGTTCATCAGCCGCGGCGACCAGTTCTCGCTGGGTGTTGCTATGAGCTTCTAAGTTCCCCACGGAACTTGGTTAGGGAAGAGCGGGCCTTCTGGCCCGCTCTTTTCTTTTGCGGGGCGGTTTGATCTGTTACAGGTCCGCGACTTTTTCTTTCAGGAGTTCCGTGGTGTCACCGGCACAGCCAAACACCCTGCAAGCGGCCTTCGCCGCGGCAAAGGCCATGTACGACAAGGGCGATCTTGCAGGCGCAGAGCGTGCCTTCGCCGCGTTGGCGACGCAGGCCCCGTCCGTGCCACAAATCGCCGTGATGCAGGGCACGATTGCGTCGCGTATTGGCCGGCCCGAAGACGCGGTGGCGCACCTGTCCCGCGCCGACAAGCTGAAGCGCGATGACCCGGCCATCCTCAAGGCGCTGGTCGCCGCGCAGGAGGCCGCGGGCCAGGTGGCCGAGGCGCACGCCACCTATGACCGCCTGATCGCCCTGCAGCCCGGCTCTCCCGAATGGCTGTCGGGCAAGGCCCTGCTGATGCAGCAGGTGGGCGAGTTCGAAAAGGCGGGCCGCTTCCTGCGGCGCTGCATCAAGAAGATGCCGAACGAGGCGTTCCTGTACCGGATGCTGACCTCGAACGAAAAGCTCAAGCCCCGCGATCCGCTGATTGCCGAGATGCAGGCGCGCTTCAAGTCGCCCAACCTGTCGCCGCGCGACCGCAGCCAGTTCGGGTACGCGCTGGCCAAGGTGATGAGCGATCTGAAACGCACCGGCGATGTCTTTCCCTATCTCAACGCGGCCAACGCGGCGGACCGGGCGATGTATCCGACCGATTTCGCCGCCGTGCAGAGCGATTCCTGGCAGCTGATCGACGCGCAGGCGGATCTTGACTACCCACCGGCGGACGTCGAATCGAACCTCGTGACGCCGATCTTCATCGTCGGGACCCCGCGCTGCGGCACCACCCTGCTGGAACGCGTGTTGTCGGCGCATCCGGCGGTGCAGGGGGTGGGGGAGCAATCGCTCGCCATGCGCGGCACCTTCGTCATGGTCGGCAAGCCCGGCGAGTATCGCCCGCTGCGCGAGGTGAGCGACGAGGTGGTGCAGGGCTATGCCCGTGCCTATGACCGCCACGTGCGCCGCATCGCGCCCAACGCTGACGTGATCGTCGACAAGTCGATGAACACGCACCGGATCATGGGCGCGATCCGCTATGCCATGCCCAAGGCCCGGTTCGTGGTGATCCACCGCGACCCGCGCGACATCGCGCTGTCGATCTATCGCAATACCTTCCCGCCCGGCCAGCACCGCTATGGCAGCGACCTTGGCGACATCGCGCGGTTCATCCACGATTTCCGCAAGTCGGTCGCGCATTGGCAGAAACACCTTCCCGAACCCGCATTCGAGGTGCAGTACGAAGATTTCGTGGCCGATCCCGAACCGCAGACCCGCGCCTTGCTGGAGGCGGTCGGCCTTGAATGGGACGACGCATGCCTGCGCCCGCAGGAAGGCGGCGGCGCGGTCAAAACGCTTAGTTTTCAACAGGTTCGCCAGCCAATCTATCAAAGCTCTGCCCGTGGCTGGCAAAAGTTCGCGGACGATCTGAAACCGTTCGACGAGGTGTGGGAGGCGCTGAATGCCGCTGAGTGACATCATGGCCCGCGTCGCCAAGGCCTGCGAGGATGCGGGCCGCGCCGCCGACGAGGTGACGGTGATCGCCGTGTCGAAGGTGCAGCCCGACGAACGCGTCCGCGCGGTGCTGGACGAAGGCCACCGCGTCTTCGGCGAGAACAAGGTGCAGGAGGCGGCGGGCAAGTGGCCGCGCTTCCGCGAGGAATATGACGGGATCGACCTGCACCTGATCGGCCCGCTGCAGACCAACAAGGCGCGTCAGGCGATGGGCCTTGCGCAGGCCATCCACTCCGTCGACCGCCCGAAACTGGCCAACACGCTGGCGCGGATCGCGCAGGAGACCGGCACCTGCCCGGATCTTTTCATACAGGTGAACACGGGCGAGGAGCCGCAGAAGGCGGGCGTGATGCCGTTGGACGTGGATGGCTTCGTCGCGGAGTGTCGCGGGCTCGACCTGCCGGTCCGGGGGCTGATGTGCATCCCGCCGGTGGAAGAGACGCCGTCGCTGCATTTTGCCCTGCTGGCAAAGATGGCGGACCGGAACGGCTTGCCCGGCCTGTCGATGGGCATGAGCGGCGATTTCGAGCAGGCGATTGCCTTTGGCGCGACGCATGTGCGGATCGGGTCGGCCATATTCGGTGAACGCGTAAAGGCATGACTTGAAACGCGTTTGTTGCTAGGAATTTGACCGTTCAACTTCCAGCAAGGCGTATTTTCAAGATGTTCAAACCCGCACTTTTGTCATTTGGCCTTATTCTCGTCGCCAGTGCGGCGGCGGCCGAAATGACCCTGTCGTTCGAATGGGGCAATATCCCCGCGTGCAACACCGGCAAACCCAACAAGGTGGGCAGCCCCGCCTTCATCCTGCGCGGCGTGCCCGAGGGCACCACGACGGTGCAGTTCAAGCTCAAGGACCGCGACGCGCCGCGATACAATCACGGTGGCAGCAAGCGGCTGAAGATTTCCGGTGACGGCCAGCTTCCGTTCGGGGTGTTCAAGTACAAAAGCCCGTGCCCACCGGGCGAGGTGCACACCTATGAATGGACCGCGACGGCGCGCAAGGGCGGCAAGGTTCTGGCCAAGGCGACGGCGGTGCGCAAGTACCCTGAATAAGCCGCCCGCCTAGGGTACGATCAGGCGCGACCCGTAGGTCAGGCGCCGGGTGATCCAAAGCAGGTGGTCGGGCCGCAGCGCCACGCATCCTTCGGTCGGGTAGCCCGGTCGCCGCCAGCGGTGCATGAAGATGGCCGATCCCCGCCCGCGCGTGGCAAAGGGCCAGTTCCAGTCCGTCAGCAGCACAAGGTCATACAGCGGGTCCGCGCGGCGCAGCCTTTCATGGCTGGGCGCGTAGGGCGCGCGCACCATGAGGTTGTAATCCTCGGCGGACGGGTCGTCGGACCACAGGTCACCGGGGTGGATCGGGATGGCCCAGTCCACGGGCCGCGCCAAGCGGTCGGGCCGATAGAGGCATCCGACGATGCGGTGCACGCCCCGCGGCGTGGCGCCGTCGCCTTCGCGCTTGTCGGCGCTGATCCCGCCGCGCCCGATGGTGCAGGGAAAGGTGCGGCCCATGAACCGCAGGCCGCGCGGAGTGACCACCATGTCGGCGGGGGTCACCGCAGATGCCCCGATTTTGCGGCCTTGGTGGCAAGGTAGTCGCGGTTCTGCGGCGTCTCGCCCGCGTGCAGGGGCACGCGTTCGGCCACGGTGATGCCCTGGCCCTCCATCATCGCGATCTTGGCGGGGTTGTTCGTCAACAGGCGGACGGTGCGGATGCCCATCTCTTTCAGGATGGCGGCGCCGATGCGGAAATCCCGCTCGTCATCCTCGAAGCCGAGCCTGTGGTTGGCCTCGACCGTGTCGAAGCCCTGGTCCTGCAGCGCGTAGGCCCGCATCTTGTTGGCCAGCCCGATCCCGCGCCCTTCCTGGTTGAGGTACAGCAGGACGCCCGTGCCTTCCTCTCCCATCTGGTGCAGGGCGGCGTGCAGTTGCGGGCCGCAATCGCATTTCTGCGAGCCGATCACGTCGCCGGTGAAACAGGCGGAATGGAGGCGCACGAGCACCGGCGCGGCGCGTTCGGGGCGACCGATTTCGACCGCGTAATGCTCTTCCCCGCCGGTTTCGGGGCGGAAGACAAGGCAGCGCCCGGCATCGCTGACCGCCAAAGGTACCCGCGCGCCTGCGACCTGCAACAGGTGCGGCGCGTCGCCAAGGCCCGTGGGGATGTCCGACACGTGCAGGCGGGTGACCGAGGCATCGAGCGTACCGGCGGGCACCGCGACCACGGCAGGCAACAGGTGCGCGGACTTGGCCAGCGCGATGCCTGCGCGCGCCACGGATGCGGCATCGTCACGGATCGACGGGAAGGGCCCCTTCATCGGGTGGCGCAGGTCAAGCGAGGGATCGGCGAGCGCCATCACCTGTTCAAGGCCAAGGTCGCGGGGCAGGCGCACGCGGGCCATGTCGCCGTCATAGGCGCGCAGTTTCAGCGTTTCGGCGCGGTGGGCGGTAAGGGCAAGCTGCGCTTCGGGCTGGTCTTGCAGGTCGGCCAAATGGTCCCCGGCCAGCGTCTCGACCGCGAAGACAAGCGAGGGTTTGCCGGCTTCGTCCACCACGGCAACAGGCTGCCCCACGCGCAGATCGGTGCGCGCGCGGGCCAGCCGTGTTGTCACATTCGGCGCGAAGTCCATGAAGGAAAACCCCTTTTCTCACCGGTCCGTGACCGGATTCGCGCGTTTTCTGAAACAAATCTCGCAACCGCGCATACCGGCTACACGAGCCTGTGAAACAGATGCAGCAAATCTTGAGAGAAGGGAAGGTTGCGCGCATCTTGGGTCCAACGCAAGGGAGGCCCCGATGGCACAGCTGAAAAACATCCTTCTGGTCGATGACGACGACGATCTGCGCGAGGCGCTGAGCGAACAACTGGTGATGACCGAGGATTTCGAGGTGTTCGAGGCCGAAAACGGCGCGGGTGCGATGGACCGGGTCAAGGACCAGCTGTTCGACCTGATCGTGCTGGACGTGGGCCTGCCCGACACCGACGGCCGCGAATTGTGCCGCCTGATGCGCAAGCAGGGCGTGAAAAGCCCGATCCTGATGCTGACGGGCCATGATACCGATGCCGACACCATCCTTGGCCTCGATGCGGGCGCCAATGACTACGTGTCGAAACCGTTCAAGTTTCCCGTCCTTCTGGCCCGCATCCGCGCCCAGCTGCGCCAGCACGAACAATCCGAGGACGCGGTGTTCACGCTGGGGCCCTACACGTTCAAGCCGTCGATGAAGATGCTGATCACCGAGGACGACAAGAAGATCCGCCTGACCGAGAAGGAGACGAACATCCTCAAGTTCCTCTACCGCTCGAACTCGGGCGTGGTGGCGCGGGATGTGCTGCTGCACGAGGTCTGGGGGTACAATGCGGGTGTCACCACCCACACGCTGGAGACGCATATTTACCGGCTTCGCCAGAAAATTGAACCAGATCCGTCAAACGCGCGCCTTCTTGTGACCGAATCCGGCGGGTACAGGTTGGTGTCGTAGGACCAGACCTTACAGAACCCCGCGCTTGGCCGGGTTACGCCAAGCATCCTCCCTGTTGGACTGACCCGGGCCTCGCGCTCGGGTCCTTTTTATTCCGGGGTCGGCAGGCGCATCCTTAACGCGGCCCAGGCAAGCAGGCCCGCTGTGATCACCGTGGCGCTCCAGTAGGGCAGGCGCAGCGCGGCGATGCGCCCAAGGTCGCCTTCGAACCCGGCAACGATCGCGCCCGCAGCCACCGCGCCCAGCGGGATCGAGCCCCATCCGAAGAAGCGGTAGATGGAATTGACGCGCCCGAACAGCGCCGTCGGGATCACCCGTTGCCGAAGCGAGACGGTGACCACGTTCCACAGGACCCCAGCCGCCATCGACACCGCCAGCGCCAGTCCCGCAACCAGTGCCGAGCTGGTGACCGCGAGGATGCCGAAGGCAACCGGGAACACGCAAAGCGCCGTCACCACCGTCCGGTGTGCGCCCAGCCGCGCCACCACCGATGGGCCGATCAGCGCGCCGGCGACCCCGCCCGCCGCCTCTGCCGACAAGAGCAGGCCATAGCCGGCCGCCGACAGTCCGTAGATCTCCTGGCTGACAAGAACGAGCACGGTCAGCACCAGCGCGTTCGCGAAATTCAGTGGACAAAGCATCACGGCCAGCGCCAGCATCGCGCGGTTGCGGCGCATCCACTGCGCGCCTTCGGCCAATTGCGCCATGAAGCCGCCGGTCGGCGGCGGCAGTCGCGGGGCCTGCACCCGGATCGCCCAGACGAGCCACGCCGCCAGCGCGAAGGTCACCGCGTCGACCATGAAGGGCGCGGGCACGGCCAGCGCGATGAGCAGGCCCGCGACCGGCGGTCCGACAAAGCTGCCCATGACCTGTTCCGCGCTCCAGATCTGGCCGTTCGCGCGTTCGAGGTCGCGGGCCTCCACCACCGAGGGCAGCGCCGTTTGCGCCGCGTTGTCGCGGAACACCTCGGCCGATCCCAGAAGGAACGCGGCGGCGCAAAGTCCGGCGATCATCCACGGCACCGACGGGTCGCCATCGGACATCGGCAGCGCGGGCGCGGCGAGGATCATCGCCACGACGCCGAAGGTCAGGATCATGCGCAGCAGGTCCGCCTGCACCATCAGTTGCTGCCGGTCCACCCGGTCGGTCACCACACCGGCGGGCAGCGCGAACAGAAGCCACGGCAGCCGGGTCGCTGCCGCCACTGTCCCGATCAGCAGGGGATCACGGGTGATGAGTGTCGCCAGCCACGGGAACGCCAGTGCCGAGATGCCGTCGCCGAGGTTCGAGATCGCCGAGGCAGAGAACAGCAGGCGGAAATTGCGGTTTCGGGCGAGGAGCATGGCGGCGATGGTGCGCGCCGCGGCGCGGCATGTCCACCGGTCAGTTGCGGATCGTCTGGGCCAGTGCTTCGAGTTGGGACAGGGCCTTGCCCCAGCCTTCCTCGAACCCCATGGCGTCATGCGCGTCGCGGTCCTTGGTGGACTTGTGCAGGACATGCGCCGAATAAAGCGTCCCGCCGCGCGCCGGTCGCAGCACGATGGACGCGGTCATGAACGCGCCGTCGGTGGGGCGGAAGCCTTCGGTCAGGCCGTCGGTGAAGACGAGCCGCGAGTGCGGTTCTGCGAGCAGGATGCAGCCTTCGCTGGCCTGCCGCGTTCCGTCGGGCATTTCCATCACGGTGTAGAAACGGCCGCCGGGAACGGGATCGATCACCGCCTCGACGGTCTTGACCGGCGCGGGCGTGAACCATTGCCGCAGGTAGCGCGGGGTCGTCCACGCCTTCCAGATCTGCGCGGGCGATGCGGCGATGTTCCGCCGCAGGACAAGATCGCGGTCTGTGTCTTTCATGACAGGCCTTTTCGCAGGAGCTTGCCGCGTTGTCGCCCGCCCGTTCCCCGACGTCCAGCCCCAACGCGCGCGATGGGCGTCAGCCCGCCATGGTGGAGATCGCGGTGATCGGGATCAGGGCGGCACCGCTGGCGATGGCAAGGCCCAGAAGCAGGACCAGCCCGTCCTGCACGAGAAGGCCAAGCGCCATGAACATGACCGCCGCGCCAAGGAGCGAGGAACTGAGCGGCACGAACTCCATCAACGGCATCACGAGGCCAATGCCCATGACCAGCGCCAGCACGACCTTTTCGACCGGTGGCACCGTCAGCCAGCGCATGCGCCCGGACATGGTGATCCGGTCCACGAACCGTGCAAGGCGCAGCATCAGGCCGACCGTCCGTTCGAGTTTCCGGCCGGTCATTTCGCAGCGGGCCAGCATTTCGGGCAGGCGTGTCGACTGCTGGCCCATCAGCATTCGCCCGGCGATCACGGCGATCGAAAGCCCCACCGCCGACGACAAAAGTGGCACGCCGCTGAGGGGGGAAACCAGCACGAGGCCAAGGACCATCAGCACCGGCAGCAAACCACCCGCGAGGCCGAGGGCGCGCATCACATCGCTGATCGCCACGCGGGGGGAGCGCGCGGCTTCGGCCACGTGCTGCACCGTTTCTTCGACGGCCCGATCGGGGTTGGATGGCGGGTTGATCTGGTTCACGCTGGATCAACGTGGGTCAGGGGCGGCGGTTCCGCTGGTTCTTCACCACGCGAGGATTTACACAAGCCCGGCAACCCATCCCGAGACAAAAGGACGGAGACAGGCATGGCCTTTACCCTTGCGACCTGGAACATCAACTCGGTGCGGCTGCGGGCCGGGCTGGTCGCACGCCTGTTGCAGGAAGAGGCGCCGGACGTGCTGTGCCTGCAGGAGTGCAAGAGTCCCGTCGACAAGATTCCGCGCGAGGTGTTCGAGGCGCTGGGATACACCCATCTCGAGGCCGAGGGGCAGAAGGGATACAACGGCGTTGCGATCCTGTCGAAGCTGCCTCTGGAGCGGGTCGGGTCGATGGATTTCGCAAGCCTCGGCCATGCGCGGCACGTCGCCGCGCGGTTGCCGAACGGTGTTGTGGTCAACAACTTCTATGTCCCGGCGGGCGGCGACAAGCCCGACCGCGAGGTGAACGTGAAGTTCGGCCAGAAGCTCGACTACCTGACCGAGATGCGGGACTGGTTCCATGGCGACCGCCCCGAACGGGCGATCCTCGTGGGCGACCTGAACATCGCCCCGCGCGAGGATGACGTGTGGAGCCACAAGCAGCTTCTGAAGGTGGTGAGCCACACCCCGGTCGAGGTGGAGCATCTGGACGAGACGCAGGAGGCCGGGCGCTGGGTCGACATCACCCGGCAGGACATCCCCGAAGGCAACCTTTACAGCTGGTGGTCCTATCGCTCGCCCGATTGGGACAGCGCCGACAAGGGGCGGCGGCTGGATCACGTCTGGGCGACACCCGACATCGCGGCGGCGGGTCACGGGTCGCGCATCCTGCGCGAGGTGCGCGGCTGGGAGCAACCCAGCGATCACGCCCCGGTCTTCGCGACCTTCGATCTGTAAACGAAAAAGGCACGCCGCGGTGGCGTGCCTTGATCGGTGTCGTCGTGGTGCCGGGGTTAGACCGGCGGGCGACCGCGAACAGCGCGCGCGACCATGGCGACGAGGAACAGGATCACGAAGATCACGAACAGGATCTGCGCGATACCGGCAGAGGCCCCGGCGATACCGCCAAAGCCCAGCACTGCGGCGATGAGTGCGATAATCAGAAACGTAACGGCCCAACCAAGCATGGAAGGTCTCCTTTCGTGTAAGTGACGCTAAGGCGTCGATTGCTGGAAAAACGCGGCCATGCCCGCGCGGGTTCCATGCAGTCAGACGAGGGTGGAGACTTTCGCGGCCACGGCGCGGCCCAGCGCCCTATGTGCATCGGGGTCGAAATGGATGCCGTCGACATCGCTGACGCGGATCACCGACCCGGCGTCGAGGTAGGCCACGTCGCGCGCGTTGGCGAGCGTGGCGAGCATGTCGCGCAATTGCAGCGAGGTGCCCTCTCCCCCGATGAACTGGTTGGCGAAAACGCCGATTTCGCGGATCGGCGGCGGGCAGATCAGCAGGATCCTGAGCGCCGGGTGCGCCTCTGCCATCTCGGGCGATTGGGCAAGGTCGAGCATCCCGGCAATCCCGCCCGCGATGGTCATGGGCGTCGCGGCGAACCGGGTCTTCAGGTCGTTCGTGCCCAGCATGATCGTCAGCACGTCGACAGGCGCGTGGCTTTTCAGCGCCATCAAGAGGCCCGCGTGGCCATCCATGTTGGCGGGCATGCCGGGGTCTTCGTATTGCGTGGTGCGGCCCGGCAGGCCCTCTTCCACGAGGTGCCAGTCACCGGCAAGGTCGGCGGCCATGACCGTGGGCCAGCGTTTCGACGGGCCATACCGCCCCACGCTGCGCCCGTCGGGCGGCGTGGGCCGCGAGCCGTGGGTGTTGCTGTCTCCGAAGGTCAGGATCGTGCGCATTGGGCCAAGGCTATCGCGGCAACGCGGCGTGGGCAATCGGGCGGGGCCTTGCACAGGGGCGGGGGATACTCCATCTAACGGGCAACCGAGCCGAGCGCATGGAGACTGACATGATCGAACTGGGCCAGGGCCCCGATGCCACCGACCTGATCAAGGACGTGACCGAGGCCGATTTCATGACCGAGGTGATCGATGCCTCGAAAGACGTGCCCGTGATCGTCGATTTCTGGGCACCGTGGTGCGGCCCGTGCAAGACGCTTGGGCCGCAACTGGAAGCCGCCGTGACGGCGGCAAAGGGCGCGGTGAAGATGGCCAAGGTCGATGTCGACCAGGCGCAATCCATCGCGGCACAGCTGCGCATCCAGTCGATCCCGACGGTCTATGCCTTCTACCAGGGCCAGCCGGTCGACGGGTTCCAGGGCGCGGTTCCTGAATCCGAGGTGAAGGCCTTTGTCCAGCGCGTCGCCGAAGTGGCCGGTGGCACGGCGGATGGCGGGCTGGGCGACGCCGTGGAGGCCGCCGAACAGATGCTGGCCGAAGGTGCGGCGGTCGATGCCGCGCAGACCTTTGCCGCGATCCTCGGCGAGGACCCGAACAATGCTGCCGCTTATGGCGGTCTGATCCGGGCGCATCTGGCGATGGACGACGTCGATCAGGCCGAGGCGATCCTGAACGGCGCCCCGGCAGAGATTTCCGATGCGCCTGAGCTTGAAGCGGCGCGGGCGCAGCTGGAACTGGCTCGGCAGGCCGAGAATGCGGGCCCGGTGGCGGACCTGCGCGCGGCGGTCGAGGCATCGCCCGACGATCATCAGGCTCGGTTCGACCTGGCGCAGGCCCTGCAGGCGGCAGGCGACAGCGAAGGCGCGGTCGACCAGTTGCTGGAATTGTTCCGCCGGGACCGCGAATGGAACGACGGCGCCGCCAAGGCGCAGCTTTTCACGATCTTCGACGCGCTCAAGCCGAATGACCCCATCGTTCTGCACGGGCGGCGGAAGCTGAGTTCGATGATATTTGCCTGACCTCGCCGTAACGCTAGGTCAACGGTCATGAGCCAGTCGTTCACCCTGCCCGACGTGATCCCCGCCTTCCCGCTTCCGGGCGCGTTGCTGCTGCCGCGGGCGCGGTTGCCGCTGCACATCTTCGAACCGCGCTACCTTGCCATGCTGGATGACGCGCTGAAGACGCCCGAGCGGCTGATCGGGATGATCCAGCCCAACGACGTGCCGGGGCGTGCGGGTCATGGCGTGCACCGGATCGGCTGTGTCGGGCGGATCACCCAGTTCTCGGAAACCGAGGACGGGCGCTACATGATCACCCTGACCGGCATCTCCCGCTATCGCGTGCTGGAGGAGGTCGAAGGCTTCACCCCCTATCGCCGCTTCTCGGTCTCGTGGGAGGGGTTCGACGCCGATCGCGGCCCGGCCGAGAAGGATACCGGGTTCGACCGGTCGGCGTTCCTTGACCTGCTGGGGCGGTATTTCGCGGCGCGCGATCTCAACACCGACTGGGACACGCTGAAAGAGGCGGATGACGAATTGCTGGTCAATTCGCTGTCGATGCTGCTGGACTTCGAACCGGAGGACAAGCAGGCCCTGCTGGAAGCGCCCAGCCTGTCGACCCGGCGCGAGACGCTGGTGACGCTGATCGAATACAGCCTGCGCAGCGATGGAAGCGGAGACGTGATGCAATGACGGCAGCCCCCCATGATCGCCGCATGCTGGAGGCGCTGATCTGCCCGGTCAGCCATACGCGCCTCAGCTATGATGCCGAGACGCAGGAACTGGTGTCCAAGGCGGCGGGCCTCGCCTTTCCCATCCGCAACGGCATCCCGGTGATGCTGCGGGACGAGGCGCGGGTGCTCGACGACGATTAACCTCACATTCACCGGGTTGCGCGATGGTAGTGGCCGGAGGTCACGCCATGCATCCAGCCGACGAATTGGGACAGGTCCGGGCAGAAATTGCCCGGCTCACTGCGCGCGAGGCGCAGTTGAAGGCAACGCTTGCCATGCAGCGGCGGGACCTGTCCGGCGCACGTTACAAGGCAGAGTTCAAACCCGTGCTGCGCCGCGTGTTCCTGCGTGACAAGCTGCCGTCCTACATCCGCGAGGCGCCCGATCTGTGGGAGGCGCGGACGAGCCTGCAACTGCGTCTGCATCCGATGGCCGTGCCGGTGGAGGAAGAGGACGACGACGCGACCGTGATCGAGTTGTGGCAGGACGACGGGCCGCGCGTGCACCGGGCCTGACAGGGGTCAGAGCGCCTCACCCCGCATCAGGCGGGGCACGTCGCCGGTCAGCCCGGCGGCCTCCCGAATGAATCCGCGCCGCAGGCCCGGCAACCGGTTCACGATTCCCAGCCCGACATCGCGCACCATGCGGAGCGCGGAATTGTCGTTCGAGAACAGGCGGTTGAACGTGTCCGTCGCCAGCGCGAGCGACACCGCGTCGAACCGACGCCAGCGTTCATAGCGTGTCAGCACCAGCGGGGAGGCGATGTCTTCACCCCGGCGGGCGGCATCGGCCAGCACCTCGGCCAGCGCCGCGATGTCGCGCAATCCTGCGTTCAGCCCCTGTCCGGCAATCGGATGCACGCCATGCGCCGCATCGCCGATCAGCGCGACCTGTGGGGCCACGAAATGGTGCGCCAGCGACAGGCCCAGCGGATAGGTGTGGCGTGCGCCGACAAGGCGGATGTCGCCAAGGAAATCGCCGAACCGGGGGCGCAGCGCGTCCAAGTAAGCCTCGTCCGGGCCGTCCTGCAGCTGCTTGGCGACCTCGGCGCGTTCGGTCCAGACGATGGACGACCGGTTACCGGTCAGCGGCAGGATGGCAAGCGGCCCGGCGGGCAGGAACAACTGGTGCGCGATTCCGTGATGCGGCAGGTCGTGTTCCAGCGCGCAGACAAGCGCCGTCTGGTCGTAGGACCAGCGCGTGTGGCGGATCCCGGCGCGGGACGCGGTGCCGCTCATCCGGCCATCGGCCCCGATCACCACCCGCGCGGTCAGCACGCGTCCATCGGCCAGCGTCACCTGCCCCGGCGCCTGCGCGGTGACGGTCGCACCCCGCTCCCACGTGATCCCGTCCCCGGTCACGCGTGTTTCCAGCGCCGCGCGCAGGTGGCGGTCTTCGACAAGGTGGCCCATCGGGCCTTCCTCGATCTCGGCATGGTCGAAATGCAGGAACATGGGCGAGGGCGGCTGGCCGTCGCGCGCGTCCGACACCTTGATTTCTAGGATCGGTTGCGCGTGATCGACCACGTCTTCCCACACGTCCAGCCCGTCCAGAAGGCGGCAGGAGGCGAGTGCCAGCGCGTAGGACCGGCCATCGAACACGTCGCCGACCGGGCGGGGCGGGGCGGCATCGACGATCATCGGCGTCAGACCCGCCGCATGCGCGGCCAGCGCCATGGTCAGGCCGTTCAGCCCGCCGCCCACGATGATCAGATCCGCGTCCATGCGCCAGACATACGCCGTGGCGCGGGATTGTCCATGCGCCGCTTGGCCGCTACCGTCGCGCGACCAGACAGGGAGCGTGCTGCATGGACCTTTCACGGACCGCATCGGATTTGGGCCGCGACATCGCGGCGGGGCGCCTCGACCCGGTTGACCTGACCGAAGCCTACCTTGCCGCGATAGACGGCCATGCCGATGCCGGGCGCATCTATGCCCGCGTGACCGCCGACCGTGCGCGGGCCGAGGCGTCCGCCGCCCGCGACCGGGCGAAGGCGGGCCTGCGGCGCGGGCTGCTGGACGGTCTCCCGGTCAGCTGGAAGGACCTGGTGGACAGCGCCGGTGTCGCGACCGAGGCGGGGAGCGCCTTGCTGAAGGGGCGGGTGCCCGCCGTCGATGGAGAGGCTCTGCGCAACGCGTCGATGCAGGGGTTGGTCTGCCTGGGCAAGACGCACCTGTCGGAACTCGCCTTTTCGGGCCTCGGTTACAATCCGATCACTGCCACACCGCCGAACGTGAACGACCCAGAGGCGGTGCCGGGTGGATCATCCTCGGGTGCGGCGGCGTCGGTGGCGTTCGGGCTGGCGGCGTCCTCGGTGGGGTCCGACACGGGCGGATCGGTGCGCATCCCGTCGGCTTGGAACGACCTGGTGGGGCTGAAGACGACGGCGGGGCGGGTGTCCTGCGTGGGCACGGTTGCCCTTGCGGCGCGGTTCGACACGCTGGGACCGCTGGCGCGCAGCGTCGAGGATGCCGCGCAGATGCTCGCCGCGATGGAAGCGGGCCGGGTGGCGGACCTTGCCGGTGCCACGTTGAGCGGTGTCCGGTTCGCGGTACTGGAGACGGCGGCGTTCGACGATATCCGCGACGCGCCTGCTGCCGCTTTTGACGATGCGGTTGCGCGACTGGGCGCGGTGGGCGCCAAGATCACGCGCATCACCGTGCCCGAAGTGGCCGAGGCGCTGGCCCTGAGCGGCACGCTGTTCCCGGCCGAGGCCTATGGCACGTGGAAAGACGTGATCGAGGCCGCGCCCGAGAAGATGTACCCCGAGATCCTCGCGCGGTTCCGCGGTGGGGCGGACGTAAAGGCGGCCGATTACGTCGCGGCGTGGCAGGTGCTGGACCGGTGCCGCGCGGCCTATGCCGATGCGACGGCGGCGTTTGACGCGGTGCTGGTGCCGACCTCGCCTATCCTGCCGCCCAAGCTGGAGCGTTTGACGACCGATCACGCCTATTACGTGACGGAGAACCTGCTGGCGTTGCGCAACACGCGGATCGGCAATCTGATGGGGCTGGCGGTGCTGACGCTGCCGACGGGCACCCCGTCCTGCGGGATCAGCCTGATGGGCGCGCCGATGGGCGAGGAAAAGCTGTTGCGGCTGGGCGTGGCGGCAGAGCGGGCGCTGGGGTGATACCGGCATGAGCCGTGGATCGTCGGGCCGCGGTGCGGCGATCCGCAGGTCCGCGACGCGCTTTATCCCGGACAAAACCGGAAAACCGGGCCGCGTGGCACCAAGCCCGGCCAAATCGCCGTGCCGGGGGGCGGCCCGGCGATGCGCGGCGGCCTACGGCCTTGATTCCGCGCTGGAATGCTGCGGCTGACCGCATGCAAAAGTCGCTTGGCCGAAAGGACACACACCGCCAGTTTGCCGCGCTTGCGCTGGACACGACGTCCACCGCTTGGCTATTCTTGGAGCCGAATGGGGCGAAATGACCCCAGCACCTTGAGGCAGTTGCAGATGTTCCCCGAGCGGTTTTCGAACCTACCGGCCTATGCGTTCCCGCGCCTGCGCGTCCTGTTGGACGGGCTGGAGCCGGGTGGCCCCGTGGTGCAGATGACGATCGGTGACCCCGAACACCCGTTCCCGGCTTGGGTGACCGAGGAAATCGTCAAACATTCCAGTGGCTTCAACAGCTATCCGCCGAACGAGGGCACGCCCGAGTTGCGCGCGGCCTATGCCGGCTGGCTGCAGCGCCGGTTCGGCGTCACCTTCGATCCCGACACGCAGGTCATGCCGGTGAACGGCACGCGCGAGGGGCTTTACAACGCCTGCATGGCCTTCGTGCCCGAGGAAAAGGGCGGGGCCGCGCCTTACGTGCTGTCGCCCAACCCGTTCTACCAGGTCTACATGGTGGCGACCCTGTCGGTTGCGGCGATCCCGCGTTTCGTGAACGCCACGGCAGAAACCGGGCATCTGCCAGATTTCATGGGCCTTGCGCCCGACGTGCTGAACCGCACCGCGGCTGTCTACATCTGTTCGCCCGCCAACCCGCAGGGCGCGGTGGCCGATGCGGGGTACTGGGGTGACCTGCTGGACCTGGCCGAGCGGTACGATTTCAAGATTTTCGCCGACGAGTGCTATTCCGAGATCTATCGCGGAGAGGCACCAACGGGCATCCTGACCGTCGCGGCAGAGGCCGGGGCCGACCCGGACCGGGTGGTTGCATTCCACTCGTTGTCGAAGCGGTCGAACCTGCCGGGCCTGCGGTCGGGGTTTGTCGCATCAGGCGCGAAGACCATCACGCGGGCGCGGCAATTGCGCAGTTATGCCGGGGCGCCCCTGCCTTTGCCGCTGCAGCGGGCGGCGGAAAAGGTCTGGGCCGACGAGGCGCACGTGGAAGAAAACCGCGCGCTGTACCTGAAGAAATACGAACTGGCCGACGCGATCTTCGGCAACGTGCCGGGCTACCTGCGCCCGCAGGCGGGCTTCTTCCTGTGGCTGCCGGTCGAGGACGGCGAGGCGGCCACCGTCAAGCTGTGGACGGAATACGGCGTCAAGGTTCTGCCGGGGGCGTACCTTGCGCAGGACGCGGACGGCGTGAACCCCGGCAAACACTACATTCGCGCGGCCATGGTCGCGCCTTTTGACCAAACCGAGGCCGGGCTGCGGGCTATCCGCGCGGGCCTGTACGACTGACGACGAGGTGTAAGTGATGGCATACCAGGCACGAGGACGCGACCCGCTCTTTGACAGCACCACACAGGCCTCGATCGAGAAGCGTGGGAAGGAGCTGATCGGGATCGCGCTGTTCATCCTTGGCCTGATGGCGGCGGCGATGATCGCGTCCTACACGCCGGACGATCCCAGCTGGCTGTCGGCCACCGATGCGCCGGTCCAGAACTGGATGGGCCGCACGGGGGCCTCGCTGGCCGCGCCGTTCTTCATGATCGTCGGCTGGGGAAGCTGGGCCGCGGCGTTCATCCTGTGCGCGTGGGGCCTGCGGTTCGCCCTGCATGTCGGGGCCGAGCGCGCCTTGTGGCGGCTGGTTTTCGCGCCCATCGCCATCGCGCTTGCGGCGATCTATGCCGCGACGCTGGTGCCGGGGCCGTCGTGGACGCACAATTTCGGGCTGGGTGGCCTCTTCGGCGATACCGTTCTGGGCACGCTTCTGGTGATGCTGCCCTTCGGCGCGGCGACGGGCCTGAAACTCCTGTCGCTGGCGCTGGGCGTGATGACCGTGATCGCGCTGGCCTTTGTCGCGGGCACCACCTTTGCCGAGTTGCGCCGCGCCGCGCGGTTCCTGCTGGTCGGGCTGATCGTGACCTATGCCGCGATCCTCGCCGTTCTGGGTCGGGGCGCGTCGGAAACGGTGCGCGCGGCACAGGGCTTGCAGGCCCGGCAGGCCGAACGCGCCGCCGAACGCCGCGCGCAGGCCGAGGCGATGGCCGCCGAGGCGGCCGAGATCGCAGCCGCCGAAGCCGCCATTCCCGCCGCCCCCCGCGTGCACCGCGTGGAAGAGCCGTCGCTGGTCGATGAACCGATGATCGAACCGGTCGAAGAGGCCGCGCCCGCCGAGGAACAGAAAGCCGGGTTCCTGTCGCGCGTGCCGCTGATCGGACGCCGGGCGGAACCGCCCCTGACCGCCGCGCCTGTCGCCGAGCCGCAGGAAGAAGACCGCGTGAAGGCGCGCATCACCGATGCGATCAAGTCCCGTGCGCGCGCCAACCCCGCCGTGCAGTTCGAAAGCGCCGCACCCCTGACCAAGGGGCGGGGCCGGGGGCCCGATCCGCTGTTGCTCGATACGTCCCACCCCGTCGAATTGCCGCCCGAGCCGCCCTTGACTGCCGTTCAGGCACCGTCGATCCCGGCCGAGGTCGAAGCACCCGCCGCCGCACCCGTGGCGATCAACCTGCCGCCCCTGCCGGAAAGCGAACTGGTCGAAGACATGCCGCCCGCAGCACCGGTGTTCCGCCCGGCGGCCCGTGTCGCCGAAGCGCAGCCCGAGGCGCGCAAGGTGGTCCAGCAGGCCCGTAAATCGGTGCCGCAATCGAAACGCGCCCGCGCCGAGGCGCAGCCGCAGCTTGCCTTCGAAGACCGCGCGGCGGCCTACGAACTGCCGCCCCTGTCGCTGTTGTCGAGCCCGGACCTCGTGAAGCGTCATCAGCTGTCGGACGAGGCGCTGGAAGCCAATGCGCGGATGCTGGAATCGGTGCTGGACGATTACGGCGTGAAGGGCGAGATCGTGAGCGTCCGCCCCGGCCCCGTCGTCACCATGTACGAGCTTGAACCCGCGCCGGGCCTCAAGGCCTCGCGCGTGATCGGGCTGGCCGACGACATCGCGCGGTCGATGTCGGCCCTGTCGGCACGGGTCAGCACGGTGCCGGGCCGGTCGGTCATCGGGATCGAATTGCCCAACGAACAGCGCGAGATGGTGAATTTCCGCGAAATCCTGTCTGGCCGCGATTACGGCGACGGCGCGCACAAGCTGCCGCTGGTGCTGGGCAAGGATATCGGCGGCGACCACGTCGTGTCGAACCTTGCCAAGATGCCCCACCTCCTGATCGCGGGGACGACCGGGTCGGGCAAGTCGGTGGCGATCAACACGATGATCATGTCGCTCCTGTATAAGCTGACGCCGGATGATTGCCGGCTCATCATGATCGACCCCAAGATGCTGGAACTGAGCGTCTATGACGGCATCCCGCACCTTCTGTCGCCCGTCGTGACCGATCCCAAGAAGGCCGTGGTGGCCCTGAAATGGGTCGTGGGCGAGATGGAGGAACGCTATCGCAAGATGTCCAAGATGGGCGTGCGCAACATCGACGGCTACAACAGCCGCGTGGCGGATGCGCTGTCAAAGGGGGAGACGTTCTCCCGCACGGTGCAGACGGGGTTCGACGACGAGACGGGTGAACCCGTGTTCGAGACCGAAGAAATCATGCCCGAAAAGATGCCCTTCATCGTCGTTATCGTCGACGAGATGGCCGACCTGATGATGGTTGCGGGCAAGGAGATCGAGGCCTGCATCCAGCGTCTGGCACAGATGGCGCGGGCGTCGGGCATCCACCTGATCATGGCGACGCAGCGCCCGTCCGTGGACGTGATCACCGGCACGATCAAGGCGAACTTCCCCACCCGGATCTCGTTCCAGGTGACCTCCAAGATCGACAGCCGCACCATCCTTGGCGAAATGGGGGCCGAACAGCTTCTGGGCATGGGCGACATGCTTTACATGGCTGGTGGCGGCAAGATCACGCGCTGCCACGCGCCCTTCGTCAGCGACGAAGAGGTTGAAGAGATCGTCAACCACCTCAAGGCGTTCGGGCCGCCCGATTACGTGTCGGGCGTGGTCAGCGGGCCAGAGGACGACAAGGCCGACAACATCGATGCGGTGCTGGGCCTGAACACGGGCGGCAACACGAATGGCGAGGATGCGCTGTACGACCAGGCGGTGCAGATCGTCATCACCGACCGCAAGTGTTCGACCAGCTATATCCAGCGCAAGCTGGGCATCGGCTACAACAAGGCCGCCCGGCTGGTGGAGCAGATGGAGGACGAGGGACTGGTGTCGTCGGCCAACCACGTGGGCAAGCGCGAGATTCTTGTGCCGGAACAGGCGTGACCCGTGGGAATGGGCAGAAGATTGCGCACCGCCTTTTCACAAATGCGTGGCAGGGGTGAAACGTCGCGCCGCACAGGTTAGTTATCTGGCCATGAAGATGAGATTTCTATTGGTTCCCGTCACATGGCTCGCGCTGGCCCTGCCCGCCGCGGCCGAGAAACTGTCGCTTGCGGCCGTGTCTAAGTACCTCAACGACCTGCAGCGCGCGAAGGGTGTGATCACGCAGATCAACTCGGACGGGTCCATCTCGACCGGGACGCTAATGATCCGCCGTCCGGGGCGGATGCGGTTCGAATACGACCCGCCCGAACAGACGCTGGTTGTCGTGGGCGGCGGCGAGGTGGCGATCTTCGACAAGAAGTCGAATATCGGGCCGGACCGGTACCCGCTGAAGCGCACGCCCCTGTCGATCATCCTTGCCCGCAACGTCGACCTGACGCGCGCGCGGATGGTGACCGGGCACAGCTATGACGGGACGGCCACGATCATCACGGCGCAGGACCCCGACAACCCCGATTACGGCAACATCCAGCTGAAGTTCACTGACAACCCGATCGAGTTGCGGCAATGGGTCGTCAACAGCGATGACGGGTCCAGCACCACGGTGATCCTTGGTGAGATGGACCGTTCCGCCTCGCTCCCGAACGGCCTGTTCAACATCCAGGCGCTGCTGAACCAGTAAGGCGTTCTACCGCCGCGCCGCCCGGCACGACGCCAGTTGCACGTCATAGGTCGTGGCGCGCGCGCCGACCTCGTCCGCGATGCGCACCAGCCACGGCTTGCCGTTGTAAGTGCCGCGCGAGAACCCGGTATGGCCCTCGTGATAGGCGAGGTACTGGTTGCGGGCATCCGACAGGCGCACGCCGTTGCGGTTGCGCGTCTTGTTCATGTACCAGCCCATGAAATCGGTCGCGTCGCGGATGTCGTCACGCTTGGCCGAGCGGTTGTTGGTTTCGCGCTGGTATTCCTTCCACGTCGCGTCCAGCGCCTGCGCGTATCCGAAGGCCGAGCTTTGCCGCCCCATGGGGATGACGCCGAGCGTGTAGCGCAGCGGTGTGCGCGCATCGCCGATGAACTTGCTCTCCTGGTAGATCGTGGCCATCTGCACGGCGACGGGCACGCCCCAGCGGCGTTCGGTCGCGCGGAACGCCTTGATGTAGTGCGGACGCTGCTTGAGAATGCTGCACGCGTTGTCGAGGTTGCGCGGCGCGGAATACTTCGCCCCGCCACAGGACGCGGTCAGTAAAACAAGCACCATCGCGCGGAAAACTCTGCGCATCTGCCTCACCATTCGTTTCTTATCGTTGAGGCCGAGTATACCCGATCCGGCGCGGTGGCGAAATCACAATCGGTGGTGCGGTCAGACGAGAAACGCCAGAAGCAGCGGGAGCGTGCCGACCGACATCACGGTCGACACGACGACAAGCCCCGCCACCGCGTCCGATTGCGCGCCGTATTTTTCCGCCAGCAGGTACGAGGTGACCGCCACGGGCGTCGACATCTGCATGATGAGGACCGCCGCCGCCACGGGCCCCAGCCCGAACAGGACGGCCGTGCCCCACGCGACCGAGGCGCAGACCACGAATTTCAGCACCGTGAGCAGCACCGCCCGGCCGACCCGGCCCGGCGACAGGCGCGCAACCGCGACACCCAGCGTGATGAGCATCAAGGGGATCGCCATCTGCCCGATCAGGTCGATTGCGTTGGTCAGGAAACGCGGCGTCTGCCAGCCCTGCCACAGGAAGATCGCGCCCAGCACCGTCGCCGCCACCAGCGGCTCCTGCACGACCCGGCGCAGCGACCCGCCGCCCGATACGAGCCACAGGCCGAAGGTGAAACTGAGGAAGCTGGTGACCGCGAAGACGATCACGGCATAGGACAGCCCCTCGGCCCCGAAGGCGAACAGCGCCAGCGGCAGGCCAAGGTTGCCGGTATTGCCGAAGATCAGCGGCGCAAGATATGTCCGCAGCTCAAGCCGCATCACCCGCACGATCACGAAACTGGCCACCGTCACGCCGCCATGGGCCGCCAGCGCCGCCAGCGCGGCCCCCGAAACGGCCCCGGCGGGCAGCGTCGTTTCCATCAGCGCGACGAAGACAAGGCACGGCACCGCCAGCGTCATTCCCAGCCGCGTGACGAACTCCACCCGGTATTCGAACCCCAGCCGCACCCATGCGAAACCTAGTCCGGCAAGAATGAAAACCGGGGCGACGATCTCGAGAACTGTCGTAACAAGGTTCACAGACTGTTTCTTTCCATCCGGGTCGCGAACGTGGACAAACGTGGGTTGAACGCGCTAAACCCTTTGGGTAGGGCCAAGATATGCACCACACTCGCGCGAAATATCACCTTGGACAGGTTGTCCGCCACAAGAAGCATCCGTTTCGCGGTGTGATCTTTGACGTCGATCCCGAGTTCAACAACACCGAGGAATGGTACGAAGCCATCCCCGAGGATTCGCGCCCGGCGAAGGAGCAGCCGTTCTACCACCTGCTGGCCGAGAACGATCAGAGCTTTTACGTGGCCTACGTGTCCGAGCAGAACCTTGTCGCCGACTATTCCGGCCAGCCGGTTGACCATCCCGACATTCCCGACCTGTTCGGACCGTTCCAGGATGGCTCCTATCCCCTTCATTTCCAGATGAATTGAGCCCATTGCGGGACGGGTGACGCCACCCATCCCGTCCGCGGTTCAGTAGCCAAGCGCGATGCCGTCCTTGCGCGGATCCGATCCGCCTTCAAGCACGCCATCGGCGCGGATGCGGATCGCCTGCGCGCCCCCGATGGGCACGGCGGGGGTGTCGATCTTGTGGCCAAGGGCGGTCAGCCCGGCGCGCACGTCCTCGCCATAGCCGCGTTCGAGCATCAGCGCCTCGGGGTCGGCAAAGCTGCGCGGCGCGTCGATGGCGGCCTGCAGGTCCATCCCGTGGTCGACGAGGTTGCTGACCAGCCGCGCGTGGCCTGCGGGCTGGTACTGCCCGCCCATCACGCCAAACGGCATGGTGACTTGTCCGTTAACGCGCAACATGCCTGGGATGATCGTGTGCATCGGCCGTTTCCCGCCGGCCATCTCGTTCGGGTGGCCTTCGGCCAGGGTGAAGCCCGCGCCGCGGTTCTGGAACAGGATGCCGAACTTGTCCGACGCGATGCCGGACCCGAAGCCGTGGAAGATCGAGTAGATCATCGCCACCGACATGCGGTCGCGGTCCACGACGCTGAGCGTGATCGTGTCCTTGTGCACGGCCTCGGCCACGGCGGCGGGCCGGTCGATCACCTTGTCGGGAGAGATCAGCGCCACCAGACGCGCCGCGAAATCCGGGGACAGCATGTCCTGCAGGCGGGTGGTGTGGTCGGCATCGGCGAGGATGCGGTTGCGGGCGTCGTAGGCGAGCTTGGAAATCTCGGCCTCCAGATGCACCCGTTCGGCGCCGAACGGGTCGAGCGAGGCAAGGTCCATCTGCGCCATCATGTTCAGCATCAGGATCGCCGTGGCGCCTTGGCCGTTGGGCGGATGTTCCAGCAGTTCCACGCCCTTGTACATGCCGCTGACGGGGTCCGTCGGGGTGGGGGCGTTGGCGGAGAAATCCTCTGCCGTGTGCACGCCGCCCAGCCGTTTGAGCGTGCTGACCATGTCGTCGGCGACTTCGCCGGTATAAAACGCGTCGCGCCCGTCGCGGGCAACGCGGCGCAGGACCTCGGCCTGGCCCGGCAGGCGGAACCTTTCACCGAGGGTGTAGAGGACGCCGGCGTTGAGGTGCGATTGTCCGTGCTTGGTGAGTTTCGGCCCGTCCTGTGCAAAGTCGAACGCGACGCGGGGCGCGACCGGTACGCCGTGTTCGGCGTAGTGGATGGCGGGGGCGAGGATCGCGTCGAGGCCCAGCTTGCCCTCGGTTTCGGCAAGGTGGCAGAAGGCGTCGATCGCGCCGGGGATGGTGACGGCGGCGGGATCTTCCAGCGGGACGGTGGCGTGTCCGGCCTCGCGCAGGGCCGCGGCGGAGGCGGCGGCGGGCGCGCGGCCCGATCCGTTCAGCGCCCTGACCTCGCCCGATCCGGCGGGCGACCACAGCGCGAAGCAGTCGCCGCCGATCCCGGTCATCGCCGGTTCGCAATAGCCAAGGACAAGCGCGCCCGCGATCGCCGCGTCCATGGCGTTGCCGCCGCGTTTCAGGATGTCGATGGCGACGGAGGCCGCGAGTGGATGCGAGGCCGCGCACATGCCGTTATCGGCATATACGGTCGAACGGCCGGGCAGGTGAAAGTCGCGCATTGGGTTCCCTCTTCTCAGTCCGCGTGACCCTAGGTCGCGCCGCGCCGATTGCCAATGGAAGGGGGGGTTAGAACCTCGACGCCGCACACTGGGTGGGGGCTGTTAACGCACGGCGCCGAGGGAAGCCATATGCAGCTACCCGATCAGGTATGACGAGTCTTTGGGACGGCACTTGGGAGCAAATCGGACCATTTTGCGGCAACCCGATTTCGCGGGGCGCGTGGCGGGCCGTGTGGCGCATGGCGCAACGGAAAAGGACGCGGCTTGCGGGCCACGTCCTTCGGTGCCGGGATCGGCACTCTTCGGCTGGAGAACCGACTATATGACGGCGAGTGTCAGGCTCAGATGGTTGCGGCCGTTCGAGCGCAGATAGGTCAGGTCCTCGGTCATCTGGCGGATCAGGAACCAGCCGAACCCGCCTTCGGGCATGTCGCCAAGCGGCACGTCGAGGTTCGCGGCGCATCCTTCGGGGGCATCCCCCATCGGCATGGGTGCGCCTTCGTCCACGATGTCGAATTGCAGCTGGCCCGGCATCACGTGGCCGTTGATTTCGATCAGGCCGTCGCCGCGCATGGCATAGGCATGTTCGGCCACGTTGTTGAGCGCTTCGGCCAGCACGATTTCCACCGATCCGAGCGCGTCCGGGTCGACCCGGCGCGCCTTGAGCGCGGCGATGACTTCACCAAGGGCGCTGCGGATGCTGAGGTTGTCGCTGGTCAGGCGGACGTTCAGGTCCGCCGGTGGGCTTGGTCCGTCCATGGTGCCGTCACACCTGCTTGCCCAAGGCATCCTCGACCGTGGGGTGAATGGCAAAGATCGTGTCCATGCGGGTAAGCCGGAACACCTTCTGCACCGTTTCGGTCAGGCCCGCGAGCTCCATCCGGCGCTGGCCCGAGATCTGCTTCATGGCGGCGACGATTGCGCCTAACCCGCTGGAATCGATGAATTCCACGCGGCTGAGGTCAAGGATGACCCGGCCCTCGCCCTGTTCGGTTTCCGCCTTCATCCGGTCCTTGAACTGGATCGCGACCGCCGCGTCGATCCGTGGTTCCTGCGCGACGATGATCTGGGCGTCACCCTGCATTGTGCTGGAAAGTTTCATGGTGTCCTCTTGCAGGCCTGTCATTCCTGTGCAGGCATAGCGGCCATTCGTTACCAAGAAGTTCACCGGAGAAGTGTGATGACAGACGTGGCAATCCTCGGTGCGGCGCGCACCGCGATGGGTGGCTTTCAGGGCGTGTTCGACGGCGTGCCTGCCGCCGAACTGGGCGGTACCGCGATCAGGGGCGCGATGGCGCATGCGGGTGTCCGGACGGTGGACGAGGTGGTGATGGGGTGCGTGCTGCCCGCAGGGCAAGGGCAGGCGCCGGCGCGGCAGGCGGGGTTTGCCGCCGGGCTGGGCGAAGAGGTGCCCGCCACGACGCTCAACAAGATGTGCGGATCGGGGATGCAGGCGGTGATGTCAGCGTGTGACCAGTTGCGGCTGGGCCGGGCCGGAACCGTCGTCGCGGGCGGGATGGAGAGCATGTCCAACGCCCCGTATTTGCTGCCGAAAATGCGTGGAGGGGCACGGATCGGGCACACGCAGGTGATCGACCACATGTTCCTCGACGGGCTGGAAGACGCCTATGACAAGGGCCGCCTGATGGGCACCTTTGCCGAGGATTGCGCCGAGAAGTTCCAGTACACCCGCGAGGCGCAGGACGAGTATGCGCTGACCTCTTTGTCCAACGCCCTGAAGGCGCAGGAAGACGGGGCGTTCGACGGAGAAATCGTTGATTTCACGGTGAAAACCCGCAAGGGGGAAGTCGTGGTGTCGGCCGATGAACAGCCCGCCAGCGCACGGCCTGACAAGATCCCGCAACTGAAACCCGCCTTTCGCAAGGACGGGACGGTGACGGCGGCGAATGCCTCGTCGATCTCGGACGGGGCGGCGGCGCTGGTGCTGGGCACGGACGGGCCGGTGCGTGCGTGGATCCGGGGCTATGCCAGCCACGCGCAAGCGCCGGGATGGTTCACGACAGCCCCGGTGCCAGCGGCGAAAAAGCTATTGGATACGGTGGGTTGGAGCGTCGGCGACGTGGACCTTTGGGAGGTGAACGAAGCCTTTGCCGTGGTGCCCATGGCCTTCATGCACGAGCTGGGCCTGTCGCGGGACAGGGTGAACGTGAATGGCGGGGCCTGCGCCTTGGGCCACCCGATTGGCGCCAGCGGTGCGCGGATCATCGTTACCCTTTTGAATGCCATGGAAAAACGCGGCCTGAAGCGAGGCGTGGCGGCGATCTGCATCGGCGGGGGCGAGGGCACGGCCATCGCCATCGAACGCCCGTGAGCCGCGTCGATTACGGCGACCTCGCCAAGCAGATCGCGGCGCTGACAGAGGGTGAAACGGACGAGGTCGCACTGATGGCGACGCTGGCCTGCGAGATCCACCACAGCGACCAACGCTTTGACTGGACAGGGTTTTATCGCGTCACAGAGCCGGAATTGATGAAGATCGGGCCGTACCAGGGCGGGCATGGCTGCCTTGTGATCCCCTTCAGCCGGGGTGTGTGCGGCGCCGCCGCGCGGACGGGTGAAGTGCAGTTGGTGGACGACGTGGATGCCTTTCCGGGGCATATCGCCTGCGCCTCGTCGACCCGGTCGGAAATCGTGCTTCCGGTGCGCAACAAGGGCGGCGATCTGATCGCGGTTCTGGACATCGACAGCGATCAACCGGCCGCGTTTGACGCCGAAGATGCCGAGGGGCTGGCGGCCATCCTCGACGCGACGTTTGCGCGGTGATTCTGCTCAATTTGCTCATTTCGCCCTAGAAAATGAGCAGTTCGGCCTCGATCAAGGGACCAACCTGACGGCAGGAAACAAGTAACGACGCCCTAACGGGCCGACCTTCACGAAATTTCTCTCGGCCAAACCCGCGTGTGAAAATTCTTCTTGATTTTTCACGCCACATTCGCATCGTGAAAAACGGAAGAGATTTTTCACGCGCGGAGTCGATGGCGGTGTTGCAGGAGCGGATCAGCGGGCGGTCGCTGGGGGCGGATATTCGCGCCCTGCGCAAGGCGCGTGGTCTGACATTGCAGGACATGGCCGACGCGCTGAACCGCTCGGTCGGATGGGTGAGCCAGGTGGAGCGCGACATCTCGGCCCCGTCGATCGGCGACCTGCGGGACCTTGCGAAGATCTTCGACGTGTCGGTGTCGATCCTGTTCGGGCAATCGGGCGGGCCGGTGGCCGAGGCGGGCCGCGTGGTGCGTAGCGGAGCGCGGCGCAAGATCGGCGCGGCGGACGGGCTGGTCGAGGAACTGCTGTCGCCCGATCTGACCGACGATTTCGAGATGGTGCATTCCGTGTTCCAGCCGGGGGCCGAGATGACCGAGGCGGTCACGCGTCCGACGCAGGAGGTGGCCTACCTTGTCAGCGGCACGCTGGACCTGTGGATCGGTGACGACGCCTTCATCATCGAGGCGGGTGACAGTTTCCGCATTCGCGGAGAGAGCTATCGCTGGGCCAACCCCTATGACCAACCTGCCGTCGCGATCTGGGTGATCGCGCCGCCCGTCTACTGAGGGACGCGAATGATGTGGGAGGTTCTGACAGGGTTCGATCCGGCGGTTCTGGTCGCGTTCATCGGTGCCGGGCTGCTGTTGAACTTCACGCCGGGGGCGGATTTCGTCTTTATCTCGGCCAGCGGGATCGCGGGCGGGCCGCGCATCGGCATGGCGGCGGGGATCGGCGTGTGCATCGGCGTGGCCGTGCACGTGGCGCTGGCGGCGGCGGGGGTGTCGGCGCTGCTTTTGGCCTATCCGGCCTCGTATGACGTGATCCGCTATGCGGGCGCGGCCTACCTGCTATGGCTGGCGGTGCAGGCGTGGCGCGATGACGGCAAGTTGGGCGAAGGCCGCGCGGCCCCCGGCCCGTGGGCGGCGGTGCGGCGGGGATTCGTGACGAACGTGCTGAACCCCAAGACGGCGCTTTTCATCTTTGCCTTCATCCCGCAATTCACCGACCCGGCCATTGGCCCGGTCTGGATGCAGATCGCGGTGCTGGGCGCGATTTTCCTGTTCTTCGGCACGATCTTCGCGCTGTGTCTTGGGACGGCGGCGGGGTTGTTCGCCGATGCGCTGCGGGCGCGGGTGCGGTTCCTGAACAAGGTGACAGCGGTTCTGTTCGGCGGGCTTGCTGCGCGGCTGGTGCTGGAATGAGCGCGTTTGTCGGGAACCTGACGCAGGCGAAGAGTGTGCGCTTTCGGGCGCTTGGGATTGGATTTTTCGGTGCGGTTGCACTGGGGTTGTGGGCCGTATGGCTTGCCCCGGATGCGATGCTGGCACCGCTTTGGTAGCGAACACTGGAGAACATGGGATGAGCGATTTTCCGACAACGGCCCGCGTGGTCATCATCGGCGGTGGCGCGGTAGGGGCGTCGAGCCTCTATCACCTGGCAAAGGCGGGGTGGTCTGACTGCGTGTTGCTGGAGAAGAACGAGCTGACCGCAGGGTCGACGTGGCACGCGGCGGGGAACTGCCCGTCGTTCTCGACCTCGTGGGCGGTGATGAACATGCAGCGCTATTCGCTGGAGCTCTATCGCGGCCTTGCCGACGAGGTCGATTACCCGATGAACTATCACGTCACGGGCTCGATCCGGCTGGCGCATTCGAAGGAGCGGATGCAGGAGTTCGAGCGGGCGTGTTCGATGGGCATCTATCAGGGCATGGACCTGAAGATGATGACCAATGCCGAGATGCAGGAGATCTATCCCTTCCTTGAGACCCACGATCTTGTGGGCGGCATGTACGACCCCGACGACGGCGATATCGACCCCGCGCAGTTGACGCAGGCGCTGGCCAAGGGCGCGCGCAACATGGGTGCCCGGATCGAGCGGTTCTGCCCCGCGACCGGTGTTTCCCGCGAGAATGGCGAGTGGATCGTGCACACGCCCAAGGGCGACATTCGCTGTGAATACGTGGTGAACGCGGCCGGGTACTATGCGCAGCGCGTGGGCGAGTGGTTCAAGCCCTATGGCGGGCGGACCGTGCCGATGGCGGTGATGAGCCACCAGTATTTCCTGACCGAGGAGATCCCCGCGATCAAGGAATGGTGCGAGGGCACGGGCAAGCGCAAGCTGCCGCTGCTGCGCGACGTGGATTCGTCGTATTACCTGCGGCAGGAGAAGTACGGGCTGAACCTTGGCCCCTACGAGCGCAACTGCAAGGCGCACTGGATCACGCCTGACGATCCGATGCCCGAGGATTTCTCGTTCCAGCTGTACCCCGACGACCTGGAGCGGCTGGAGTGGTATATTGAGGATGCGATGGCGCGGGTGCCGCTGCTGGGTGAAGGCGGCGTGGGCCGCAACATCAACGGGCCGATCCCCTATGCGCCGGACGGGCTGCCGCTGATCGGGCCGATGCCCGGTGTGCCGAACGCGTTCGAGGCCTGTGTGTTCACCTTCGGGATCACGCAAGGCGGTGGCGCGGGCAAGGTGCTGGCCGAGTGGATCACCGAGGGCCAGACCGAGTGGGACATGTGGGCCGTCGATCCGCGGCGGTACACCGATTACACCGACCAGCAGTACTGCATCGACAAGGCGATGGAGATCTACGGCCACGAATACGGCATGCATTTCCCGCAGAAGGAATGGCCGGCCGGGCGGGACCGGAAGCTGTCTCCGGTCGATGCCAAGGTGCGGGAGATGGGTGGCCAGATGGGCGCCTATAACGGTTGGGAGCGGGCCAACTGGTTTGCGAAGGACGGGGACGATACCTCGCTGGAGGCGACGGAGACATGGGGCCGCGAGGGCCCGTGGGAGCCGCGCATCCGCGAAGAGGTGGAGGCCGTGCGCGACGGCGTCGGCGTGCTGGACCTGCCGGGCTTCTCGCGGTTCGATCTGGAAGGCGAAGGCGCGGCGGAGTTCCTGCGGGGCCGCATCGCGGGTGCGCTGCCCAAGGTGGGACGGATGAACCTCGCCTATTTCGCCGACGACCGGGGCCGCATCCTGACCGAGATGAGCGTGATCCGGCGGGGCGAGGATGCCTTTACCCTGATCACCGCCGCCTCGGCCCAGTGGCACGATTTCGAGGTGCTGGACCGCGTGTTGCCGGACGGCCTGACGCTGACCGACCGCACCAAGGAGTTTTCGACCCTGATCGTGACCGGTCCCAAGAGCCGGGACCTGTTCGTACAGATCGGCACCGATGCGGACCTGTCGCTGGGCTGGCTGACGCATCAGGAGGCGATCGTCGCGGGCAAGCCCTGCAAGCTGGCGCGGGTGTCCTTTGCCGGGGAATTGGGTTGGGAGATCCATGCGCGGATGGAGCATATCCCGGCGCTGTACGATGCGGTGCTGGATGCGGGTGCGGTGCCGTTCGGAATGTACGCGCTGAACTCGATGCGGATCGAGAAGGGGTACCGGGCGTGGAAGGGCGATCTGTCGACCGATTACTCCCTGCTGGAAGGCGGGCTGGAGCGGTTCGTGAAGCTCGACAAGCCGCAGGATTTCCCCGGCAAGGCCGCGATCCAGAACGAGAAGCAGCAGGGGCGCAAGAAGGCATTTGTGTCGATGATCGTGGACGCGAACGGGGCGGATGCGCCGTACATGTCGACGGTCTGGGCGGACGGCAAGATCGTGGGCGAGACCACGTCGGGTGCTTGGGGGTACCGCGTGGGAGCATCCGTCGCGCTGGGAATGGTCGCGCCGGAACTGGCGGAGCCGGGCACGGAGCTGGAAGTGGATATCTACGGCCAGAAATGCCGCGCCGTGGTGCAGCCGGACGGTCCGATCTGGGATCCGGAGAACGCGCGGCTGCGTGCATGAGTTTGGCTGGGTGGGCTCCCGCCCACCCACCCCTGGGGGGCGCTGCCCCCCTCATCCCCCCCGAGGTATTTGGGAACCGAAGAAGATGACGATCACCATTCTTGATGGCGGCATGGGGCAGGAGCTGATCCGGCGTGCGGGTGAGGCCACGGACCTGTGGTCGCTGAAGGCGCTGATGGATGCGCCGGACATGGTGCGGGTGGTGCATGACGAGTTCTTTGCCGCGGGCGCGGATGTCGCGACGACGAATTCCTATTCGGTGTTGCCGGACCGGCTGGAACCCAAGGGCTATGGTGACCGGCTGGAGCCGTTGATGCGGAGGGCCTGTGCATTGGCCGTGGCGGCGCGGGATGCGCATGGTTCGGGGATCGTCGCGGGCAGCCTTGGGCCGCAGGGGTTTTCCTACCAGCCGGACAAGGCACCGCCGGCGGAGGAGGCGGCGGAGGTCTATGCCCGGCTGGCGCGGATGCAGGCGGAATACGTGGATGTGCATTTGCTGGAGACCATGGCCTCGGTCGATCAGGCGAGGGGCGGGCTGATGGGGGCCGGGGTGACGGGCAAGCCCGTCTGGCTGGCCCTGACGGTGGACGATGCTGACGGGCGGAGGTTGCGGTCGGGCGAGATGGTGACCGACGTGGCGCCCCTGTTGCGCGAGTTCGCGCCGGAAGCGGTGTTGATCAATTGCTCGCGGCCCGAGGCGGTGCGGCACGGGGTCCGGGAGCTGGCCAAGCTGGGCGTGCCGTTCGGGGCCTATGCCAACGGGTTCGAGGGGATCGAGGCGGAATTCAACGACACGCTGGCGACGGTGGATTTGTTGACGGCCCGCAGGGACCTCGACCCCGAGACCTATCTTGCGCATGCGCAGGACTGGGTGCGGGAGGGCGCCACGCTGATCGGTGGCTGTTGCGAGGTGGGGCCGGCGCATATCGCGGCGCTGGCGGCGGAGTTCAAGAGGGAGACGGTGGGTGCTGGGTGAGGTCTATACCCTTTACCTGCTGACGCTGGTGGCTTTCTTCGTGGGGCCGCCGGATGCGACGGAATTCCTCGTCATGTCGAACACCGTGCGGCACGGGAAGCGCGGCACGCGGCTGACTATTCTGGGCGATTTGAGCGCCAACGCAGTGCAGATGACGATCGCGGCCTTCGGGCTTGCCGCGCTGGTGGCGCAGGCGGGCTGGGTGCTGGGTGCGGTGAAGTGGGCGGGGGTGGCCTACCTTGCCTACCTTGGGCTGACGACGCTGTTGTCGAAGCCGGGGCGGGTGCAGGCGGAGGTGGTGCCGGGGCGGAGGCTGGTCTGGCAGGGCTTCGTCAACTCGATGGTGAACCCGTGGCCGATCATGTTCTTTGCCGCCTTGTTCCCGCAATTCATCACGGCGGGCGATCCGATTCTGCCGCAGTTGTTGCTGCTGGGGGTGACGTACCTGATGTTCGACTTCGTGCAGCTTGTGTTCTGGGCGTGGAGCGCGAGGAAGCTGAGCGAGCGGATGGATCTGTTGAATGGCCCGTGGCTGACGCGGGTGAGCGGGACGCTGATGCTGCTCGCGGCCGGGTTCCTGGCCTTGAAAGATATCGAGATCGAAAGGGGATAAGCGATGGACCTTCCTGAAAAAGCGCGGGTTGTCATCATCGGCGGCGGGGTTGTCGGCTGTTCGGTGGCTTATCACCTGACCAAGCTGGGCTGGACCGACGTTGTGCTCTTGGAGCGCAAGCAGTTGACCAGCGGCACGACGTGGCATGCGGCGGGGCTGATCGCGCAGCTTAGGGCGACGGCGAACATGACGAAGCTCGCCAAGTATTCGCAGGAGCTTTACGGCGATCTGGAGGCGGAGACGGGTGTGGCCACGGGGTTCAAGCGCTGCGGGTCGATCACCGTGGCGCTGACCGAGGCGCGGAGGGAAGAGATTTACCGTCAGGCGGCGATGGCGCGCGCGTTCGGGGTGGAGGTCGAGGAGATCTCGCCTGCGGAGGTGAAGGCCAAGTACGAGCATCTGAACGTGGATGACGTGGTGGCGGGGGTGTACCTGCCGCTGGACGGGCAGGGCGATCCGGCGAACATCGCGCAGGCGCTGGCCAAGGGGGCGCGGCAGCGAGGTGGCATCGTGAAGGAACGCGTGAAGGCGACGGGTGTCAGCCGCGAGGGGCGGCGGATTACCGGCGTCGATTGGGAGGCGGCGGACGGGTCGTCGGGCCATATCGCTTGTGAGCATGTGGTGAATTGCGGTGGCATGTGGGGCCGCGAGGTGGGCAAGATGCTGGGCACGAACGTACCGCTGCAGGCCTGCGAGCATTTCTATATCGTGACCGAGGCCATTCAGGGCCTGACGCAACTCCCCGTCCTGCGGGTGCCGGATGAGTGCGCGTATTACAAGGAAGATGCGGGCAAGATGCTGCTGGGCGCGTTCGAACCGGTGGCGAAGCCGTGGGGGCCGATCCCGCAGGATTTCGAATTCGACCAGTTGCCCGAGGATTTTGATCACTTCGAGCCGATCCTTGAAGCTGCTGTAGAGCGGATGCCGATGCTGGCGGAGGCGGGTATTCACACGTTCTTCAACGGGCCGGAGAGTTTCACGCCGGATGATGCGTACCATCTGGGCCAGTGTCCGGAGATGGACAATGTGTGGGTCGCGGCGGGCTTCAACTCGGTCGGCATCCAGTCGGCGGGGGGTGCGGGCAGCGCGCTCGCTTCGTGGATGGATACGAGTGAGAAGCCGTTTGATCTGGGTGATGTGGATATCAGCCGGATGCAGCCGTTCCAGGGCAACAAGCACTACCTGATGGCGCGGTCGGTGGAGACGCTGGGCCTGCTTTATGCCGATCACTATCCCTACCGTCAGAAGGCGACGGCGCGGGGGGTGCGGCGGACGCCGTTCCACGGGCAGCTTTTGCAGCATGGCGCTGTCATGGGCGAGTTGGCGGGCTGGGAGCGGGCCAACTGGTTTGCGAAGGACGGGCAGGACCCGGCTTATGAGTATTCGTGGGACCGGCAGAACTTTTTCGACAACGTGCGCGATGAGCATATGGCGGTGCGCGAGAACGTGGGCATGTACGACATGTCTTCCTTCGGGAAGCTGCGGGTCGAAGGGCCGGATGCGTGCGCCTTCCTCAACTACGTGGCGGGCGGGCAGTATGACGTGCCGGCGGGCAAGATCGTCTATACCCAGTTCCTGAACGACCGCGGCGGGATCGAGGCGGATGTGACCGTCACCCGCCTGTCGGAAACGGCGTACCTTGTCGTGACCCCGGCGGCGACGCGGTTGCAGGATCAGGCGTGGTTGCAGCGGCATGTGGGCGATCATCGCGTCGTCATCACCGACGTGACGGCGGGCGAGGGCGTGCTGGCGGTGATGGGGCCGAAGGCGCGGGACCTGTTGCAGAAGGTGTCCCCGGCAGACTTCTCGAACGAGGTGAACCCGTTCGGGACGGCGCAGGAGATCGAGATCGGCATGGGATTGGCCCGCGTGCACCGGGTGACCTACGTGGGGGAGCTGGGCTGGGAGGTCTATGTCTCCTCCGACATGGCGGGGCACGTGTTCGAGGTGCTGCACGAGGCCGGGCAGGACATGGGGCTGAAACTGTGCGGGATGCACATGATGGACACCTGCCGGATCGAGAAGGGCTTCCGCCACTTCGGCCACGATATCACCTGCGAGGATCACGTGCTGGAGGCGGGGCTGGGCTTTGCCGTGAAGACGGACAAGCCGGATTTCATCGGGCGCGACGCGGTATTGCGGAAGAAGGAGGCGGGGCTGGACGCGCGGCTGGTGCAGTTCCGGCTGACGGACCCCGAGCCGCTTTTGTATCACAACGAGCCCATCGTGCGGGATGGCGAGATCGTTGGGTACCTGTCCTCCGGTGCCTATGGTCACGCGCTGGGCGGGGCGATTGGCATGGGATACGTGCCGTGCAAGGGCCAGAGCGCGGCGGATGTCCTTGGATCGTCCTACGAGATCGACGTGGCTGGGACTCGTGTGGCGGCAGAGGCGTCGCTGAAGCCGATGTATGATCCCAGGTCGGAACGCGTGAAGGTCTGAACGCCCGGCCCCCGCGTGCGAGAATCGAGGCGCCACACGTCCTGCGGGAATGTGACGCCATCGTTGCCAACTTGTTACCGATCCCCCTGACGCGCTAAGGTTTATCCGCGCGACGGCGACAGTTGGCCGGGTTTTGCGCCTAATTTTTGCCAAAGTCTCGGGACTGCGCGAAAGTGGACGCACCGCAGTCACTTGTGGCCCGTATTGCCCGCCCCGGCCTGTTTTGCCGTGGGCTTCAGGAGCGTTGACCGTGCAATTCCTTCTGTTTCTTTTGATGTCTCCCTTTTTCATGTTCGGAAGCCGAGGCAAGGCGGCCGAAGATGACGGCGGCGTGCCGGCGAAACAGTGGGACAGCATCTGGGACCTTGTGGCCGACAACGCGCAGGACGACGATCGGGAGAGGGATCCCGAGGATGACGGCGACGGCGACGGTGAAGGTGGCGTGCAGGGCGGGCTTGGCAGCGGGGCGGATGACGTTCCGTCGGGCGAAGAGGCCGGTGCCCCGCTGATCCGTCTGGGCGATGCGAATTACAGCGATGGCGTCGGCGCGATAGATGCCGACCTGCCGAACGCGCGCGAGATTTCGAACATCGTCTCGCAGCAGGACGGCGACGTGCCGAACAGCGCCGGGCTGAGTGATTTCTTCTGGGCCTGGGGCCAGTTCATCGACCACGACATGGGGCTGACGCCCGCGGGCGAGGGCGGTGAGGAAATTGCGATCGTCATTCCCGAAGGCGATCCGCAGTTCGAGGCGGGCAGCGAGATCACCTTTACCCGCGTTACGCCGAATGACGGCACCGGCGTCGACGGGCCGCGCGAATTCACCAACGAGATCACCTCGATCCTCGATGCGTCGATGGTCTATGGCTCGGACGCGGTGACCGAGGAGGCGGTGAGCTCCTGCCCGTATCTTGCGATGCAGCAGAACGGCCTGCCGCGGGACGAGGACGGCAACCTTGTCGCCGGTGACGTGCGGGCGGGCGAGAATGTTGCGCTGTCGTCGATGCATGAACTGTTCGTGCGGGAGCACAACCGGCTGGTCGAGGAATTGCGCGAAAGCGATCCGTCGCTGACCGATGAAGAGTTGTTCGAGGGCGCGCGGCTGCGGCTTGAGATCGAGGTGCAGGCGATCACCTACAACGAGTGGTTGCCGCTGCTGGTGGGCGAGAACGCGATCGCGGAATACGAAGGTTACGACCCGGAGGTCGATCCGTCGATCGCGGTGGAGTTTTCGGGCGCGGCGTTCCGGTTCGGCCACACCCTGCTGTCGGCCGAGATCGAACGGCTGAACGAGGATGGCAGCGATATCGACGGCGGCGCGCTGAGCCTGCGGGAAGCCTTTTTCAACCCCGACATTCTGGCCGAAGGTGGCGGGATAGATCCGGTGATCCGGGGGCTGGCGGGCAGCCATGCGCAGGAGCTGGACACGATGATCGTGGAGGACGTGCGGTCCTTCCTGATCGGCGAGGACGGAACGCAAGGGCTGGACCTTGCGGCGCTGAACATCATGCGCGGGCGCGACCTTGGCATCGAAAGCTACAACGACCTGCGCGAGACGCTGGGGCTGGAGCGGGTCACGTCGTTTGACGAGATATCGTCCGACCCTGAGATCGCGGGGCGGCTGGAAGAGGCCTATGGCGACGTGGACCTTGTCGATGCGTGGGTCGGCGGGCTGGCGGAGGACCCGGTCGAGGGCGGCGTGGTGGGCGAGACCTTCGCCATCATCATCATCGACCAGTTCACGCGGTTGCGCGACGGCGACGAGGGCTGGGGTGATGCCGAGGGGCTGATCCCGGCGGACGAGCTGGCGGAGTTGCAGGAGACGACGCTGGCCGACATCGTGCTGGCCAATACCGGGATCGAGGCGCTGCAGGACGACATCTTCATCGCGCATGAACGCATCGGCGGGACGGACGAGGGCGATATCCTTGTCGGGTCGGAGGTGCGCGACCTTGTCTTTGGCCTGTCGGGCGACGACACGCTGGACGGCGCGGCGGGTGACGACGTGGTGCAGGGCGGCGAGGGCGACGACGTGCTGTCGGGCGGCGAGGGCGACGACGACCTTCAGGGCGGTGCCGGGTCGGACGTGCTGGATGGCGGAGCGGGCGACGACCTGCTGGAAGGCGGAGATGGCATGGACCTGTTCACCTTCGGCGCGGGCAGCGGCAGCGACGTGATCCTCGATTTTGACGGGGAGGACATGATTTCCCTCGACCTCGACGACGACGGGGCGTTCGATCCGGGCCTGATCGAGGAGACCGAGGACGGCGCCGTGGTGACGCTGGCCGACGGGACCACGATCACGGTGGCCGACGCGCTGGCCGAAGAGGTGGCGGCGGCGATCATCGTCGTCTGAGGCGCGCGCTCATCCGCCCTGATGGGCGGCCTCGCATTGTGCGGCGCGGCGCGGTATGGGCGGTGCATGAGCGCCGAATACGACCCCCCGGACGACCCGCTGGTGATCCTGCACGAGGATGCCGACGTGCTGGCCGTGTCCAAGCCGTCGGGCCTGTTGTCGGTGCCGGGCAAGGGCGCGCACCTCGCCGATTGCCTGCTGGCGCGGGTGCAGGCGGTCTTTCCCATGGCGTTGCTGGTGCACCGGCTGGACCGGGACACGTCGGGCGTGATGGTGTTCGCGCTGACGCCGCATGCGCAGAAGTTCCTGGGCCAGCAATTCGAGTACCGCCGGGCGAAGAAGACCTATGTCGCGCGCGTGGCGGGCGTGGTGGCCGAGGATGCCGGCACGGTGGACCTGCCGCTGATCGTCGACTGGCCGAACCGGCCGGTGCAGAAGGTGTGCCACGAGACCGGCAAGCAGGCGGTGACCGACTGGGCGGTGATGAAGCGCGGAGCGGACGAAACGCGGCTGCGGCTGATGCCGCGCACGGGGCGGTCGCACCAGTTGCGCGTGCATTGCCGCGAGATGGGCCATCCGATCCTTGGCGACCCGTTCTATTCCGAAGATGTGGAGCGCTGGCCAAGGCTGATGCTGCATGCCGAGCGGTTGCGGATGTCGCACCCGACCGGCGGACCGGCGCTGAACCTGCGGGACCCGGTGCCGTTCTGAGCTTGCACTTATATAAGGTATCTTTTATGATAAGATATGCCTTATGAAGATCAGTTCGCGGCTCTTGGCCATCCGATCCGCCAGACGATCCTGCGGGAGCTTGCGCAAGGTCCGGCCAATGTCCGGCACCTGACCGAGGTGGCGGGCACCTCGCAACCCGTTGTGTCACAGCATCTGAAAGTGTTGCGCGACGCGGGCCTTGTCAGCGTCGAGGAGCAGGGCACCCGAAGGGTCTACGGGGTGGAGGCGGAAGGGCTGGAAGTGCTGCTGACTTATCTTGAAACCCAGTGGTTGCAGGTGATCGAGGGCGCGGTGGCGGCAGGGGAGGAAGACAGAGATGCTTGATCCCGTGCGCGTCGAAACGGTGGTGGATGCGACACCAGAGCAAGCCTTTGACGCCTTCACTCGTCACATGGCGGCATGGTGGCCGCTGGACACGCATTCGATGTCGGCGGGGCGGCTGAAATCGCCTGCCCGGACCGTCACGGTCGCTCTGCATGAGGGTGGCGAGATTGTCGAGGTGGATGCCGAAGGCGGACGGCATGTCTGGGGGGTCATCCGGACATGGGCGCCACCGGAGCAGTTGGCGTTTTCATGGTTCGTCGGGCGTACGCCGAAGGAAGCGACGCATGTGACGGTGCATTTCGCCCCCACCGATGACGGCAGATGCGCGGTGACGCTGGTGCATGACAACTGGGAGGCGCTGGGCTATCAGGCCGGATCTATTCGGGACGGGTATGTCAGTGGATGGGGTGCGATCCTTGGCAGGCTGTTCCGCGATCATGTCGCGGGCACAGCCGGCTGATCAGGCTTCTTCCGCTGCGCGGTTCGCCTCGTTGAACTGTTCGACCCACCGCGCGATCACGGCACGGGCGGCGGGCACGTCGCGCGTATCGAGCGCCTTGCGCAGCTCGCGCAGGGCGTTCGCCATCTCGATCTCGGACAAATAGCTTTCCTGCGCGCGCAGGATCTTGGTGTGCGGCGTGGTCAGCATGTCGGGGGAGATCAGCAGCTCTTCATGCAGCTTCTCGCCGGGGCGCAGGCCGGTTATCTTGATCTCGATATCGCCATCGGGGTGGTTGGCGTCCTTCACCGAGTAGCCCGCGCCTTCGATCATCTGGCGGGCCAGTTTGCGGATCGGCACCGGTTCGCCCATGTCGAGCACGAAGACGTCGCCGCCGCGCGCGAAGGAGCCTGCCAGGAGGACGAGCCGCGCGGCTTCGGAGATGGTCATGAAGTAGCGCGTGACCGATCCGTGGGTGAGCGTCACCGGGCCGCCGCGCGCGATCTGTTCCTCGAACCGGGGGATGACCGAGCCGGAGGAGCCGAGCACGTTGCCGAAGCGCACCATCGAGAAGCGGGTGCCGGACGACCGGGTCGCGAGGTCCTGCACGACCAGTTCGGCGAGGCGCTTGGACGCGCCCATCACGTTGGTCGGGCGCACGGCCTTGTCGGACGACACGAGGATGAACCGTTCGACGCCCGCATCGCGCGACGCCTCGGCCACGACGCGGGTGCCGAAGACGTTGTTGTCGAGCCCGCCCAGCGGGTTCATTTCGACCATGGGCACGTGTTTGTAGGCGGCGGCGTGCAGGACGACGTCGACCTGGTTGTCGGCCAGGACATCGGCCACCAGCGCCGCGTCGCATACAGAGCCCAGCACCGGAACCACGTGCAGGTCATCGCGCAGGTCGCGCAGGTCCTTGTCGATCTGGTAGAGCGCCAGTTCGGAATGGTCGAGCAGCACGACGCAGGCGGGCTGGCACGAGATCAGCTGGCGGCAGAGTTCCGACCCGATCGACCCGCCCGCGCCGGTCACGAGGATGCGGCGGCCGGAATAGGCATGGCTGACGCCCGGCAGTTCGTTTTCCAGCTTGTTGCGGCCAAGCAGCGTGTCGAGCGAGACGGGTTTGACCCGCGCGCCGATCCCGCCGCGCCCGACCAGTTCGGCGAAGGACGGCAGGGCGTGCACCTCGCAATCAAGCTCGCGCAGGGACATGGCGATGCGCGCCTGTTCCGGCTGGCTGAGCGAGGGCATCGCCAGCACCACGCGGTCGATCTGCTTGGAGGTGACGAGTTCCTTGATCTGGCTCTTGGCATAGACCGGCAGGCCAGAGATCATCATGGATTGCAGTTTGGGGTTGTCGTCGATGAAGGCGATCGGTTCGACAGCGTCGTCGGTGCGCAGGGCGGCGGCCAGTTGCTGGCCCGTCTGCCCGGCGCCGTAGACCAGCACGCGCACGTGCCGCTTGCCGCGCCGGTACACGCTGAGCAGGAACCGCCGCAGCGCCAGCCGCCACGCAACGCCCATGATCGCGGCCAGCGCCGAGAAGATGATGAAGACCGAATAGGCCACCGGGGTGCCGATGACCGAGTTGATCGCGGCCCCGAACGCGCCCAGCAGGATCGCCACCATCGCGGTCGTCATGACGCCGCGCGTCTCGTACGAGTTCAGCTTGTACTTGGACAGGCCCAGTTGCCGGAACAGGAAGGCGGCGATCAACATGAGCGACAGGACCAGCGGCGAAATCGCCCAGAGCGTCGCGGGTGTCAGGGCCGTGGTGCCGTGCAGCAGTAGGGCGAGGAGCAGCGCGACCGGGACGACAGCCACATCCAGCGCCAGGAAAATCAGGCTTTTCTGCATGCGGGTCAGGGAAATGGCCAGTCGATAAAACACGTCAGCGCCTTTGTTCAATTCGTGGGCGATTGCCCGGTGTTATCGCAACCGGATCGTCGAAGTTACGCACGCACCACACTTTCACTTAAGGCCACGAAAAAGCTCGGCCTCAACATTAGTCGATTGCCGTTTCAACAGGCAAGGCGGGGTTGCTGCAAGTGCGAAATACCCGACCTTCTGACAAGATATTGGGCGGCAAGGCGCCGAAAGGCGCAGGGTATGTCTCAGAAAAGCCACGTTGATGTGGTGAATTTATCAAGATTTTGAACGAATCACTCTGCTATGACGCGAGCAGGCGGCGCAGGAGCGGACATGCACGACATTCAACCGGTGATCCTGTGTGGCGGGTCCGGGACGCGGCTTTGGCCTTTGTCCCGCAAGTCCTATCCCAAGCAGTTCGCGGCGCTGGTCGGGGAGCGGTCGCTGTTCCAGGACACCGCCCTGCGGGTGAGCGGAGAGGGGTTCGGCGCGCCGCTGGTGGTGACGGCGTCGGATTTCCGGTTCATCGCGACCCAGCAGCTGGCCGAGTGCGGCGTCGATCCCGGCGCGGTCCTGATCGAGCCGTCGGCGCGCAACACCGCGCCCGCGCTGCTGGCGGCAGCCCTGAAGGTCGAGGCGGATACGCCCGGCGCGCTGATGCTGGCGCTGCCGTCCGATCACCTGATCCCCGACGCGGCGGCGTTCCGGGAGGCGGTGCAACAGGGTGTGGCGGCCGCACGCGACGGTGTGCTGGTCACCTTCGGCATCCGCCCGCATCGGCCCGAGACGGGGTATGGCTACCTCAAGCTGGGCAAGGAAGGCGCGGGGCCGGTGGTGCCGCTGGAGCGGTTCGTGGAAAAGCCCGACGAGGTCGCGGCCCGCAGGATGCTGGACGACGGCGGTTACCTTTGGAACGCGGGCATCTTCCTGATGTCGGCCCGTGCGCTGATCGCGGCGTTCGAGGCGCATGCGCCGCAGGTTCTGAGCGCGGTGCGCGCGGCGGTCGACCATGCCGAGCCGGACCTGGGTTTCCTGCGGCTGGAGCCGGAGGCGTGGAGCCGCGCGCCGGATATCTCGATCGACTACGCGATCATGGAAAAGGCCGAACGGTTGGGAGCGGTCCCCTTCGAAGGCGAGTGGTCCGACCTGGGTGACTGGGCGGCGATCTGGCGCCAGTCCGGGGCGGACGAGGCCGGCGTCGGCCTGCACGGCCCGGCCCATGCTATCGATTGCCGCGACACGCTGTTGCGGTCCGAAGCGGGCGGGCAGGTGATCGTCGGGCTGGGGCTGGAGGATATCGTGGCCGTCGCGCTGCCCGACGCGGTGCTGGTCGCGCACAGGGACCGCGCGCAGGACGTGAAACAGGCGGTCGACCGGCTGAAGGCGGCGGGTGCGCCGCAGGCGACGGCCTTTCCCAAGGATCACCGGCCTTGGGGCTATTTCGAGACGCTGACGCTGGCCGACCGGTTCCAGGTGAAGCGGATCGTGGTCAATCCCGGCGCGGCTTTGTCGCTGCAGAGCCACGTGCACCGGTCCGAGCACTGGATCGTGGTGGCGGGCACGGCGCGGGTGACGGTAGACAATGTCGTGAGTCTCGTTGCGGAGAACCAGTCGATCTATGTCCCATTGGGCGCGGTCCACCGGATGGAAAACCCCGGCAAGGTGCCGATGGTTCTGATCGAAGTTCAGACCGGCGCCTATCTGGGCGAGGACGACATCGTACGGTACGAGGACCTGTATGCCCGCCGCCCCGAGGATGGGAACGGCAAGGGATAACTCATCCGCCCTGATGGGCGGCCTCGTGAAGCGCCGGTGATCTGGTAACGCGCCTGCCCTTGCGCTAGGACGGGGCGAAACAGGACCCGGGGCAGAATGACAGAGCGGTCAGATCCAATTGCCGTTGCACAGCGCGTGCTGGACATCGAAGCGGATGCGTTGCGGCAGTTGCGCGGCGCGCTGCCCGAGGATTTCGGCGCAGTGGTCGACCTGATACTGGCCGCGAAGGGGCGGGTGATCGTGTCCGGCATCGGCAAGTCGGGCCATATCGGGCGCAAGATCAGCGCCACCCTTGCCTCGACCGGGACGCCATCGCTGTTCGTGCACGCCTCGGAAGCGTCGCATGGCGACATGGGGATGATCGGCGCGGATGACGTGGTGCTGGTGATCTCGATGTCGGGGGAGACGCCGGAGTTGCGGGACGTGGTCGCCCACACCCGCCGGTTCGGCATCCCGCTGGTCGCGATGTCGCGCAAGGCCGACAGCACGATCATGGCCGCCGCCGATCACAAGCTGTTGCTGCCCGACGCGCCCGAGGCCTGTGCGATCGGGATGGCGCCCACGACGTCCTCGACCCTGACGCTGGCGCTGGGCGACGCGCTGGCCGTCGCGCTGATGGAGGAGCGCGGGTTCGAGCCGGAGAATTTCCGCGTCTTCCATCCCGGCGGCAAGCTGGGGGCGCAGCTGGCGACGGTGGGGCAACTGATGCAGACCGATCTGCCCATCGTGACGCCGGAGACGTCGATGATGGACACGTTGTTCACCATGACGGCCAAGGGGTTCGGTATCGCGCTGGTGGTCGAGCGGGGAGTGCTGACGGGCGTGCTGTCTGACGGCGATCTGCGGCGCAACATGGACGGGTTGATGGAGCGCAGCGCGGGAGAGATCGCGACGCGGACGCCGGTGACGATTTCTTCCGAAACGCTGGCCCTGACCGCGCTGCACGCGATGCAGACGCGCAAGATCGCCTCTATCGTCGTGACCGAGCATGCGCGGCCCGTGGGGCTGCTCCGCATCCTCGACTGCCTGAACGCAGGGATCGTATGAAAACCGTCATCGTCATTCCCGCCCGTTATGCGTCGTCGCGCTATCCCGGCAAGCCGCTGGTGACGCTGGACCAGGGCGATGGCACGCGGAAGTCGCTGATCCAGATGACGTGGGAGGCCGCGCAGGGGATCGAAGGCGTGGCGGGCGTTTACGTCGCCACCGATGACGACCGGATTGCCGAGGCGTCGCGGGCCTTCGGGGCCGAGGTGGTGATGACCTCGGACACCTGCCGCAACGGGACCGAGCGCGTGGCCGAGGCGGTGCGCGGCATGGATATCGACGTGGCGGTGAACCTGCAGGGTGACGCGCCGCTAACGCCGCCGTGGTTCCTGACCGCCCTGATCGACGCGATGAAGGACGGCGTGCAGATGGCCACGCCCGTTCTGAAGTGCGACCCGCAGACCTATGCCAATTTCATGGAAGACCGCCGCGCGGGGCGGGTCGGCGGCACGACCGCCGTGTTCGATCACGCCCGCGATGCTTTGTACTTCTCGAAAGAGGTGATCCCGTATCTGCCCGAGGCCGAGAAGGCCCGGCCGCCGGTTTACCACCATGTGGGTGTTTATGCGTATACGCCCGCGGCCTTGGCCGCTTATGGCGGTTGGTCCGAGGGACCGCTGGAGCGGCTGGAGGGGTTGGAGCAGCTGCGCTTCCTCGAAAACGGCCACAAGGTGCGATGTGTCGAGGTGGAGGCGCAGGGGCGGGTGTTCTGGGAGTTGAACAACCCCGAGGACGTGCCGCGGATCGAAGCGGTGTTGCGAGGTGAGCGATGATTGAAGTCGGCGATATCAGGATCGGCGGGGCGGAGCCTTTCGCGCTGATCACCGGGCCGTGCCAGCTTGAATCGCTGGATCACGCGCGGATGATGGCGGAGCGCATTGCCGAGGCTTGCGCGCCGACGGGCACGAAGTTCATCTTCAAGGCCAGTTATGACAAGGCGAACCGGTCGTCCCTGAAAGGCACGCGTGGGCTGGGGATGGAGGCCGGGCTGGAGATCCTTGGCCGCATCCGGGACGAGTTCGGCGTGCCGGTGCTCACGGATGTGCATGAGCCGGGCCATTGCGCCAAGGCGGCCGAGGTGTGCGACGTGTTGCAGATCCCGGCCTTCCTGTGTCGCCAGACGGATTTGCTGCTCGCCGCCGGGGAGACGGGGGCCGCGATCAACATCAAGAAGGGACAGTTCCTGGCGCCGTGGGACATGGCGAACGTGGCGGACAAGGTCGCCTCGACCGGGAACACGCGGATCATGCTGTGCGAGCGGGGAGCGTCGTTCGGCTACAACACGCTGGTGACGGATTTCCGCGGCCTGCCGACGATGGCGGCGACGGGGTACCCGGTGGTGTTCGACGCGACCCATTCGGTGCAGCAGCCGGGCGGGAAGGGGACGTCCTCGGGCGGGCAGCGCGAGTTCGCGCCGGTGCTGGCGCGGGCGGCCTGCGCGGTGGGTGTGTCGGCGCTATTCATCGAGACGCACGAGGACCCCGATCGCGCGCCGTCGGACGGGCCGAACATGATCCCGGTGGACCAGATGGCGGGGTTGATCGCTGACTTGCGGGCGTTCGATGCGCTGTTCAAGGAGCGGATCGGGCTGGGCTGAAGCCCCGCGCGGAATCAAGGCCGCAGGCCGCCGCGCATCGACGGGCCCTCCCACGGCCCGGCGATATGTCTGCCGCCAGTGCGCGGTTCGGACCTTTTGCGGATTTGAGAGATAAAGCGCCCGGTGCCATATGTCAGGATCGCCGGTCCAGGGCCCATCAATGCGCTTTTCGGATCGAACAAAAAAGCCCGCGCCATCCCCGGCGCGGGCCTTTGCACGTCACGAGAGCGGTGGCGTCAGACGTAGTAGTAGTCGCGGAAGACGTACGGCACGATGTCCTGACGTTTCAGGCCCAGCTTGGCGAGTTGGTCGTCGGACAGCGATTGCAGCTTTTCGACCTGGCGCAGCTTGTGGTCGGCTTCCGAGATCGAGATCAGCCAGTTCCAGATGCCGTTCAGGGCATTGGTGATCGGGTTGCCCGAGCGGTGTGCGGCAGTGTCGGCGGTGGTATAGGCCATGGTCCAGCTCCTTGGCGGTGTGAAATCCTGTGGTGTGACCGAAAGATAGGGGTGGTCCCGGTGACGGAGTAGGTCTGATGCTGCAATGCCGCATTGCGGGAGGCGCATGGCTGTCGGGGCAGGGTGCATGGCTTTTGGGCAGTTGCGGCACAGGGCGGACCCCGGATTATTTTACCAGTTGATAAAATTTTTGACCTGAGTCACGCTGAGGTTGAAGCATCGCAGGAGGCGCGGCATGGCGGATCAGTTGAGCGCGGGCATCGTGGCGGGGCGGCTGTCGCCCGAGGAGCTGGAGGCGAATTTCGCCGACCTGCACCCGCGGCTTTCGGATCACGAGGCGCTGGTGGCATCCGATCGCTGCTATTTCTGCCACGACGCGCCCTGCATCACGGCCTGCCCGACCGATATCGATATCCCGCTGTTCATCCGCCAGATCGCGACCGGCACGCCCGAGGCGGCGGCCAAGACGATCCTGAGCCAGAACATCCTGGGCGGCATGTGCGCGCGGGTCTGCCCGACCGAGACGCTGTGCGAAGAAGCCTGCGTGCGCGAGGCGGCAGAGGGCAAGCCCGTGAAGATCGGGCAGCTACAGAGATACGCCACCGACACGCTGATGGCGGCGGGGATTCATCCTTTCTCCCGGGCGGCTCCGACAGGGCGCAGGATTGCGGTTGTCGGGGCCGGTCCGGCAGGATTGGCCTGCGCGCACCGGCTGGCGATGAAGGGGCATGACGTCGACATCCTGGACGCGCGGGAAAAGCCCGGAGGGCTGAACGAGTTCGGCATCGCCGCCTACAAGACGGTGGACGGGTTCGCGCAAGCCGAGGTCGACTGGCTGATGCAGATCGGCGGGATCACGTGGAAGCCCGGCCAGATGCTGGGCCGGGATGTGACGCTGGAGGCGTTGAAAGGCGCGTATGACGCGGTGTTCCTCGGGCTGGGCCTTGCGGGGGTGAACGCGCTGGGCGTCGAGGGTGATGACCGCAAGGGTGTTCTGGACGCCGTGGATTTCATCGCCGACCTGCGGCAGGGCGATCTTTCGGGGCTGAGCGTGGGCCGGGACGTCGTGGTGATCGGCGGCGGCATGACAGCGGTGGATGCGGCGGTGCAGGCGAAGCTCTTGGGCGCGCTGAACGTGACGCTGGTTTACCGCCGCTCGCGCGCGCGGATGAATGCAAGCGTGTTCGAGCAGGACCTGGCGGCGTCGAAAGGCGTGCGGATCATCTGCAACGCGCAACCCGTGGCCGTGCATGGCAACGGCGCGGTGCGCGAGATCGAGTTCGCCTATGTCGACGACGATCTGAAGGAGACCGGCGAGACGGTGCGCCTCGCAGCAGACCAGGTGTTCCGCGCCATCGGCCAGTCGCTGGAATTCGACGGGCTGGCGATGGACGGGCGCAAGATCGCCGTGACGGGCGCAGGCCGCACGTCGATGGACGGTGTCTGGGCCGGCGGCGATTGCGCCGCGGGGGGCGACGACCTGACCGTGACGGCGGTGGCCGAGGGGCGGGACGCCGCCGAGGACATCCATGCAACCCTGGGTGCGGGCTGAACCCGGCCCTCCGGGGGACATATTTGTGAAAGAGAAGAAGCGAGGACGCGATGGCTGACCTGACAAGCGACTTCCTGGGCATCAAGAGCCCCAATCCGTTCTGGCTGGCCTCGGCCCCGCCGACCGACAAGGAATACAACGTCCGCCGCGCTTTCGAGGCCGGGTGGGGCGGAGTGGTCTGGAAGACGCTGGGGCTGGACCCGCATATCGTGAACGTGAACGGGCCGCGGTATGGCGCGATCTGGGGGGCGGACCGGCGTTTGCTGGGGCTGAACAACATCGAGTTGATCACCGACCGGCCGCTGGAGGTGAACCTGCAGGAGATCAAGATGGTCAAGCGCGACTATCCCGACCGGGCGATGGTTGTGTCGCTGATGGTGCCCTGCGAGGAAGCGCCGTGGCGGTTCATCCTTGAAAAGGTCGAGGATACCGGCGCAGATGCGGTGGAGCTGAATTTCGGATGTCCCCACGGGATGAGCGAGCGCGGCATGGGCAGCGCCGTCGGGCAGGTGCCGGAATATATCGAGATGGTCACGCGCTGGGCCAAGGCCAACACGCGCATGCCGGTGATTGTGAAGCTGACGCCCAACATCACCGATATCCGCAAGCCCGCGGCGGCGGCGAAGGCGGGTGGCGCGGATGCGGTAAGCCTGATCAACACGATCAACTCGATCACGTCGGTGAACCTCGACCTGTTCGCACCGGAGCCGACGATCGACGGCAAGGGCGCGCATGGCGGCTATTGCGGGCCGGCGGTGAAGCCCATTGCGCTGAACATGGTGGCGGAGATTGCGCGGGATGCCGACCTGGTGGGGCTGCCGGTCAGCGGGATCGGCGGGATCACCACGTGGCGCGACGCGGCGGAGTTCATGGCGCTGGGCGCGGGCAACGTGCAGGTGTGCACGGCGGCCATGACATACGGGTTCAAGATCGTGCAGGAGATGATTTCGGGCCTGTCGGAATACATGGACGAGAAGGGCTTTTCGTCGGTGAACGAGATCGTCGGGCGCGCGGTTCCGAATTGCAGCGACTGGCAGCATCTGAACCTGAACTACGTCGCCAAGGCGAAGATCGACCAGGAGCTCTGCATCAAGTGCGGGCGGTGTTATGCCGCGTGCGAGGACACGTCCCACCAGGCGATCGCGATGTCGGACGACCGGGTGTTCTCGGTAAAGGATGACGAATGTGTCGCCTGCAACCTCTGCGTCAATGTCTGCCCGGTGGAAGACTGCATCACGATGGAAGCGATGACGCCCGGCCAGACCGATCCGCGCACGGGCCGGGTGGTGGAGCCTGATTACGCCAACTGGACGACGCACCCCAACAACCCTGCGGCCGAAGCGGCGGAGTGAGGCGCGACACTTTTCCTGCGAAAAATGTTGGATCAAAAAAGTTCGTACGAACTTTTTGACGTCAGCAGAGGATGCGGATGTGGCCGGGGTGGCAGATGATCACGTATTGATCGCCGCTTTCGACGAGGTGAAAGCCGCGCCGCGTCACTTCGCGCATCAGGTGGTCAAGCCCGACTTCCCTGTGCACATCCCTTTTGGATCGGCGCACGACGCCGCCCTTTTGTGCAGCCTTGGCGCCGAAGAGCTGTCGGGTGAAGCCGTGGTTGATTGGACGGTTCAGGCGGGACGGCATCATGTTCATGCGAACATGATGGGCGCGTCGTGGTAAATGGTGGGTTAAGGCGTCAGCAGGGATCGGAACATCGCGTCGACATGTGCGCGGGCGTCGTCCTGTGACCCGGAGCCGACGAGCACGCCCACCTGCGCTTCGAAATCGGCGTAGTGCTGGGTGACGGCCCAGATCGACATGATGAGATGCGCGGGCGAGACTTGCGCGATCCTGCCGTCATCGACCCACCGCTGGATCAGGGCGCATTTCTCGTCGAAGAGCGGTTTGAGCCCGGTCTCCAGGTCGGTCGCCATGCGGGGGGCGCCGCGGATGACTTCGCCGGCGAAGAGGCGGCTTTCGCGGGGCATTTCCCAGCTCATTTCCAGCTTGCGGTGCACGTAGTCCATGATTGCGTCGAGCGGGTCGTCGGTATCCGTCATCTCCACCAGCGGAGCGAGCCACACGTCGAGAAGCGCGTTCAGGAGGGTGCGGTGGATGTCGTCCTTGCCGCCGAAATAGTAGAGGATGTTGGGTTTCGACAGGCCCGCGGCTTCGGCGATCTGGTCGAGCGTGGCACCGCGGAAGCCGTGGGTCGAGAACACGTCGAGCGCCGCGTCGAGGATGATGCCGCGGTTCTTCAACTGGATCCGGCTGGGCTTTTTCGCGGTGTCGGCGGGCATGTCGTGCGGTGCTCAAACCTTGTGCTGGTGCCTGATTCCAAGCCGGTCGGCCCGGCGCGGCGTGTGGGCTTATTCTTGACAGAATAAACCTCACGCGCAATCGTTTACCAAACGGTCAAAAATTGGAGTCCGCGATGGCCGCCCCCGGCGAGAACCTGAAGATCAACGGTGACCGGCTGTGGGACAGCCTGATGGAGATGGCTAGGATCGGCCCCGGCGTGGCGGGTGGCAACAACCGCCAGACGCTGACGGACGAGGACAGCGAGGGCCGTCACCTATTCCAGCGCTGGTGCGAGGATGCGGGCATGACCATGGGTGTCGACGAGATCGGCAACATGTTCGCCCGGCGCGAGGGGACGGACCCGGATGCGCTGCCGGTCTATGTCGGATCGCATCTGGATACGCAGCCGACGGGCGGGAAGTATGATGGCGTCCTCGGTGTGCTGGGGGGGCTGGAGATCGTTCGCACGCTGAACGACCTGGGTATCCAGACCAAGCACCCCATCGTCGTGACCAACTGGACCAACGAGGAAGGCACGCGGTTCGCGCCCGCGATGCTGGCGTCGGGTGTGTTCGCGGGCAAGCATGACCTCGACTGGGCCAATGACCGGGTTGACGCGCAAGGCAAGCGGTTCGGAGACGAGTTGGAGCGGATCGGCTGGAAGGGGCCCGAGAAGGTGGGCGACCGCAAGATGCACGCCTTCTTCGAGTTGCATATCGAACAGGGTCCGATCCTTGAGGCCGAGGGCAAGGATATCGGGGTCGTCACCCACGGGCAGGGCCTGCGCTGGATCGAATGCACGGTGACCGGGAAAGAGAGCCACACCGGTTCAACGCCGATGTCGATGCGCAGGAATGCGGGGCGCGGGCTGGCGCTGATCACCGAACTGGTGCACGAGATCGCGATGAAGAACCAGCCGAACGCGGTGGGCGCGATCGGGCATATCGATGTCTACCCGAACTCGCGCAACATCATCCCCGGCAAGGTCGTGTTCACGGTGGATATGCGGACGCATCTTCTCGACAAGCTGAACGGGATGGTGGACGAGTTGATGGCGCGCGCGCCGGCCTTGTGTGCCGATATTGGCGTGGAGTTCTCGGCCGAGATCGTCGGCCAGTTCGATCCGCCCGCGTTTGACGAAGGCTGCGTGACCGCCGTGCGCGATGCGGCGGAGCGGCTGGGGTACTCCCACATGGATATCGTTTCCGGCGCGGGGCACGACGCGTGCTGGATCAACGATATCTACCCGACCGCGATGGTGATGTGTCCTTGCGTGGACGGGCTGAGCCATAACGAGGCCGAGGAGATTTCCAAGGAGTGGGCGACGGCGGGTGCGGACGTGCTGATGCATGCCGTGGTCGAGACGGCGGGGGTGCAGGGGTGACATTGCGGCTCTGCCCCGTCCCTGCGGGATTCCCCGAGGTATTTTGGAACCAGAGAAGATGCGGACCGGCGAGATAGGAGACGGACCATGAGCAAGATCATCAGAAACGGCACCGTCGTCACGCATGACCTGACCTATGAGGCGGATGTCCGGGTGGAGAACGGGACGATCACCGAGATTGGGCCGAACCTGACGGGCGGGGAGGAGCTGGACGCGACGGGGTGTTACGTGATGCCCGGCGGGATCGATCCGCATGTGCATCTGGAGATGCCGTTCATGGGGACGTACTCCAGCGACGATTTCGAGAGCGGGACGCGGGCCGGGTTGGCGGGGGGGACGACGATGGTCGTCGATTTCTGCCTGCCGAACCAGGGCGAGAGCCTCTTGGACGCGATCAAGCGGTGGGACAACAAGTCGACCCGCGCGAACTGCGATTACTCGTTCCACATGGCGGTGACGTGGTGGGGCGAGCAGGTGTTCAACGACATGAAGACCGTGATCGAGGAGCGGGGCATCAATACCTTCAAGCACTTCCTTGCCTACAAGGGGGCCTTGATGGTGAACGACGACGAGTTGTTCGCGAGCTTCAATCGGTTGGCCGAGTTGGGCGGGATCGCGATGGTCCATGCCGAGAACGGTGACGTGGTGGCGGAATTGTCGGCCAAGCTGTTGGCGGAGGGCAATACCGGGCCGGAGGCGCATGCCTATTCGCGGCCCTCTCAGGTTGAAGGCGAGGCGACGAACCGGGCGATCATGATCGCGGACATGGCGGGGGTGCCGCTCTACGTGGTGCATACCTCCTGCGAGGAGGCGCACGAGGCGATCCGGCGCGCGCGTCAACAGGGCAAGCGGGTGTGGGGAGAGCCGTTGATCCAGCACCTGACGCTGGATGAGAGCGAGTATTTCAACGCCGACTGGGACCATGCGGCGCGGCGGGTCATGTCGCCGCCGTTCCGGAACAAGATGCATCAGGACAGCCTTTGGGCGGGTCTGCAGGCGGGGTCCTTGTCGGTCGTGGCGACGGACCATTGTGCCTTCACGACCGAGCAGAAGCGGTATGGCGTGGGTGATTTCACCAAGATCCCGAACGGGACCGGAGGGCTGGAGGACCGGATGCCGATGCTGTGGACGCATGGCGTGGCAACGGGGCGGCTGACGCCGAACGAGTTCGTTGCCGTGACCTCGACCAACATCGCGAAGATTTTGAACTGTTATCCCAAGAAGGGGGCGGTGGCCGTGGGTGCGGATGCCGACCTTGTGGTGTGGGATCCGGAGAAGTCCAAGACGATCAGCGCGGGCAACCAGCAATCGGCCATCGATTACAACGTGTTCGAGGGCAAGGAGGTGAAGGGCTTGCCCCGGTTCACGCTGACGCGGGGCCATGTGGCCGTGCATGACGGGGAGATCCGCACGCAGGAAGGGCATGGCAAGTTCGTCTCGCGCGAGGGCAACACCCCGGTGAACCGGGCGCTGTCTTCGTGGAAGGAGTTGACCGCGCCGCAGCCCGTGCAGCGGACGGGTATCCCGGCGACCGGAGTGTGATGACGGCTGTGACGGACTGCAGGGTAGTTGAGGGGGCGGCGTTTCCGGCGACCTCTTTTCGAGACGATAGAATGACAGAGCGTCATCGATGGGCCGCGGTGCGGCGATCCGAAGGTTTTACTGAGCACTTTTATGGTGGCCAAGGCTGGACGACATGCGGGCGGGGCGCTGGTGGTGGCCAAATCGCCGTGCCGTGGGGGCGGCCCGTCGATGGCGCGGCGGCCTGCGGCCTTGATTCCGCGCCGGGTGCGTTGCGTGTACGGGGGGGCAGATGGGGAGCGTGATCTCGGCGAGGGACCTGTCGCTGACGTTTCAGACGAATGACGGGCCGGTGCATGCTCTGAAGGACGTGAGCCTTGAGATCGGGAAGGGCGAGTTCGTGTCGTTCATCGGGCCGTCGGGGTGTGGGAAGACCACGTTCCTGCGGTGCATCGCGGCGCTGGAGGAGCCGACGGGCGGGTCGCTGACCGTGAACGGCATGAGCGCGGACGAGGCGCGGCGGGCGCGGGCTTATGGGTACGTGTTCCAGGCAGCGGGCCTTTATCCGTGGCGGACGGTGGGGCGGAATATCGCGCTGCCGCTGGAGATCATGGGGTTCTCGAAAGCCGAGCAGCAGGAGCGGATCGGGCGGGTGCTGGACCTGGTCGAGTTGAGCGGGTTCGAGAAGAAGTTTCCGTGGCAGTTGTCGGGCGGGATGCAGCAGCGGGCCTCCATCGCGCGGGCCTTGGCGTTTGATGCGGACATCCTTCTGATGGACGAGCCGTTCGGGGCGCTGGACGAGATCGTGCGGGATCACCTGAACGAACAGGTTCTGGCGCTGTGGCGACGGACGCAGAAGACGATTGCGTTCGTGACGCACTCGATCGACGAAGCGGTGTTTTTGTCGACGAAGATCGTCGTGATGTCTCCACGGCCCGGCCGGATCACGGACGTGATCGAGAGCCCGTTTCCGCCCGAGAGGGGTCTGGACGTGCGGGAGACGCCGGAGTTCATCGAGATCGCGCGCCGGGTGCGCGAGGGCTTGCGGGCGGGGACCGTCGATGCCTGAGCCGAGACGCGCCACCCGCGAGGACATGCCCGCCTGTGCGGCGGTGGTGAATGCGTGGATCGATGCGACCGACTGGATGCCGCGTGTCTATGACGCCGAGACCATCGAGAGGTTCTTTCACGACGGGTTTGATGCGCGGGAGTTCTGGGTGCTGGGCGATCCGATTTACGCCTATGCGTCGTTCAACCCGGAGACGAAGCAGTTGGTGGCGCTTTATTCCTCCGAACCGGGCCGGGGTGTCGGGAAAGCGCTGATGGATGCGGTGAAGGCGGGGCGGGATTACCTGTGGCTGACGACGCATGAGCCGAACCTGCGGGCGCAGAAGTTCTATGCGCGCGAGGGGTTCGTGGAGGTGTCGCGGCATGATCCCGAGCCGCCGGAAGTGGTGCGCGAAGTGAGGTTCGAATGGTCGCGGTGAGGGGGGTGCTCATCCGCCCTGATGGGCGGCCTCGCGGTTCAGCCTCCGGCGGAGGTATTTCTGAACCGAAGAAGCCGGGGCGTGCGCGATGATGAGGTCGGTGGGCGCGGTGTTGACGGTTTTGGTGGCGCTGGTCGTGATCTGGTACGCGGCGGCGGTCTGGATGAATTCGGGCTGGGCGCTGGGGCAGGCGGAGAAGCGGGGCGAGGTTCTGTCGTTCTCGCAGCTTGTGGTCGAGACGATGGATCAGAAGCGGCCCCGGTTGCCGACGCCGCACCAGGTGTTCGGCGAGTTGTGGGACACGACGGTGGAGAAGAAGGTGACCTCGAAACGGTCGCTGGTGTTCCATGGGTGGATCACGTTGCAATCGACCTTGTGGGGCTTTGCCTTGGGTGTGGTCGTGGGGATCCTGCTGGCCGTGGCCATCGTCTATTCCCGCGTGATGGAGTTGAGCGTGATGCCGTGGGCGGTGATCTCGCAGACCATTCCCATCGTGGCACTGGCGCCGATGATCATCGTGTTGGCGTCGAGCGCGGGGATCGAGGGGCGGGGGGTGCCGAAGGCGATCATCTCGGCATACTTATGTTTCTTCCCGGTGCTGGTGGGGATGGTGAAGGGGTTGCGGTCTCCATCCCGCGATCAGCTGGATTTGATGCGGACCTACGGGGCGTCGGGGGCGGAGGTGTTCTGGAAGCTGCGCATGCCGGCGTCGGTGCCGTACCTCTTTGCCTCGCTCAAGATCGGGATCGCGGCGGCGCTGGTGGGGACCATCGTGGGTGAGTTGCCGACCGGCGCGATCCGGGGGCTGGGCGCGCGGATCCTGATCGGGGATCAGTTCGGCAATCCGATCATGATCTGGTCGGCGCTGTTCGCGGCGGCAATCCTCGCGGGCGGGTTGGTGATCCTGTTCGGGGTGATCGAGAGGCTGACGCTGAGGCGGATGGGGGCGGCGCGATGATCGTTGTCCTTGCCATCGCTGTCTGGCTGGCGCTGTGGGTGCTGAACGTGCGGCTGGCGCGCGGGTCGTCGCTGTCGTGGCTGGTGCCAGTGGTGTTCGGCGTCGCGGTGCTGGTTCTGTGGGAGGGCGTGGTGCGGGGGTTCGGGATCTCGCCGATCATCCTGCCGGCGCCGTCGGCCATCGGGGCGCGGTTCGTGGCCGAGACGGGAACCTTGTGGGGGGATTTCACGCAGACGGTGGTGAAGGGGGCCTTTACCGGGTTCGCGATTGGCACGGCGGCGGCGTTCGTTATGGCGATTGCGGTGGACCGGTCGCCGTTCCTGCAGCGGGGGCTGCTGCCCATCGGGAATTTCGTGGCGGCTTTGCCCATCGTGGGGACCGCGCCCATTCTGGTGGGGTGGTTCGGGTTCGACTGGCAGTCGAAGGCGGCGGTGGTCGTCGTGATGGTGTTCTTCCCGGTGCTGGTGAACACGGTGGCGGGGCTGAAGGACACGACGACGATGCAGCGGGACCTGATGCGGACCTACGGCGCGTCCTACTGGGAGACGCTGTTCAAGCTGCGGCTGCCTGCGGCGATGCCGTTCATCTTCAACGGGCTGAAGATCGCGACCACGCTGGCCCTGATCGGGGCGATTGTTGCCGAATATTTCGGCTCTCCGACGCGGGGGATGGGCTTCCGCATCTCGACCGAGGTGGGGCGCTTGAACATCGACATGGTCTGGGCCGAGATTGCCGTGGCGGCGCTGGCCGGGTCGGTTCTGTACGGACTTATGGTATTGATCGAGAAACGGGTGACCTTCTGGCACCCGTCGCAACGAGGCTGAGCACACAGGACAACAGAGGAGAGAAGAGAGATGAAACACATTCTGACAGGGGCCGCGCTGGCTGTCGCGGCAACCGCGGCGCAGGCGGCGGACGAGCTGACGTTGCAGCTGAAATGGGTCACGCAGGCGCAGTTCGCGGGGTATTACGTGGCGCTTGAGAAGGGCTTTTACGAAGAGGCCGATCTGGACGTCACCATCAAGCCCGGTGGCCCGGACATCGCGCCGACGCAGGTGCTGGCAGGCGGCGGTGCTGACGTCACCGTCGAGTGGATGCCCGCGGCACTGGCCGCGCGCGAGAAAGGCCTGCCGATGGTGAATATCGCGCAGCCGTTCAAGTCGTCGGGCATGATGCTGACCTGCCGCAAGGATACCGGGATCACCACGCCGGCCGATTTCGCGGACAAGACGCTGGGCGTCTGGTTCTTCGGCAACGAGTTCCCGTTCCTGTCGTGGATGAGCCAGCTTGGGCTGGCGACGGATGGCAGCGAAGGGGGCGTGACGGTTCTGAAGCAGGGCTTCAACGTCGATCCGATCTTCAACGGGCAGGCCGATTGCGTATCGACCATGACCTATAACGAGTACTGGCAGGTGATCGATGGCGGGCTGTCGCCGGACGAGATCGTGACCTTCAAGTACGAGGATCAGGGCGTCGCGACGCTGGAAGATGGCCTTTACACGCTGGAGGACAACCTGAGCGATCCGGCGATGGTCGACAAGCTGACGCGGTTCGTGGCGGCCTCGATGAAGGGCTGGAAATACGCCGAGGAGAACCCCGACGAGGCGGCCGAGATCGTGCTGGAATATGACGAGACCGGTGCCCAGACCGAGGAGCACCAGAAGCGCATGATGGGCGAGATTGCCAAGCTGACCGCCGGGTCGGATGGCTCCCTTGATCCCGCCGATTACGAACGCACGGTTGCGTCGCTGCTGTCCGGTGGGTCGGACCCGGTGATTTCGAAAGCGCCGGAAGGGGCGTGGACGCATGCGATCACGGATGCGGCGCTGAAATAAGCCTGTTGTGAAACGATGTGAGAGGCGGGTTTCGGCCCGCCTTTTTCTTTGTGCGGTGGTCTTATCCGCGCAATCCGCCGATTTCCTCGCGCGAGATACGGATGGCAATCCAGAGGGACAGGAGCCAGCCGGTGCCGACGGCGATGCCGATGCCGAGGAACACGCCCCAGACATCCATGCCCAGCACGCCGATCAGGAGCCAGATGAAGAAGGCGACGCCGAACCCCTGCCGGTAGATCGAGATCCAGAGCGTCCAGATCGGTCGTTTGAAGGCCTGCAGGAGCGAGTTGATCGAGAAGAGCATCATGTAGATGCCGAACAGCACACTGTCGATTTTCAGATAGCTGTGGCCGACGGCGATCACGGCGGGGTCGTCGGTGAAGAGGCGCATGAACAGGCCGCCGCCGAACCACAGGATGGGGGCGGCGACGAGGGTGATGAGGCCCCCGACGCGCCAGCAGAACCACAGCGCGGCGCGGACGCGGTCGGGTTGCGCGGCGCCGAAGTTCTGGGCGGCGATGGGCAGGAGCGCGCCGGTCATGCCGAGGACGGGCAAGAGCAGGATCTGTTCGATGCGCAGGGCGATGCCGTAGGCGGCGATGGCGTGGCCTCCGAACCGGCTGAGCGCGTATTGCACCACGAACCCCGACACGAAGAGCACCACGAAGGAGGCGGAGGTCGGGGCCATCTGAACGGCGATCTCGCGGTAGCTGGCGAGGTCGGGGCGGAGTTCGGCGGGCCGTGCGTCCTCGATCACGCGCAGGCGCAGGACGGCGCGCAGGACGAACAGCATCACGCCGGTCTGGCTGACGATGGTCGACAGGGCGATGCCGTTGAACCCGATGCCGGGGATCACGCCGGGGATGCCGTAGATGAAGAGCGGGTTCAGGCCGATATTGGCGACGAAGGCGGCCATCATGGCGCGTTGCATCGTCACGCTGTCGCCATGCGCCTGCAGGATGCCGTTGCCGGCATAGGCGATCAGGAAACCGGGTAGTGCTGCGAGCAGCCAATAGAAATATCCTGTAGCCGCATCGCGGTAGGCACCGGGTTCGGACACAAGCTGGATCAGCAGGGGGCCGCAGAACGCGCCCAGCACGATCAGCAGGCCGCAGGTCACCACGGCAAAGGACAGGCCCTGCATGGCGGTGCGGCGGGTGGTGGGGTCGTCCTTCTTCCCGCGGGCATTGCCGACAAGCGCGCCCATGGCCGCGCCGATGCCGAACCCCACGGCCATCATGATGAAGAACGCCTGGAACCCGATGGCGAGGCCCGCCTGCGCGTCGGTCGAGATTTGCCCGGCAAAGAACACGTCGACCACGTTGTAGAGCGTGGAGAACAGCATCCCCATCGCCGCGGGCACGGCAAGGGTGCGGAAATGGCCCGCGATGGGGCCCTGTGTCAGGTCGACGTCGCGCATGGGGTGGCCCATGCGTAGCCGGTTACGCGGGCGGCGTCACGGAATATGCGCCGCCCGTCGGGGCGCGGTGCGGGTCAGTCGCCCGGCGCGGCCAGCCATGCCTCGGCGGCTTTGGTTTCAGACAGGTTGAAGCCCTTGATCTCGATCCCCGGCAGGACCGCACCTTCGAGTTCGGCAATGGTCTTGATCCAGCCCGCATCGCTGAGCACGGCGCATTTCCTGTAATGCTTGAGCAGGCGGAAGAGTTCGGGCAGGCGGGCGAATTCGACGGCGATGGCGCCGAAGGTGGGCCATGCCATGGCCGGGATCGTGTAAAGCAGCGTGCCGTTTTCGACGCCTTCGGACTTGGCGATGAAATCGTCCAGCGTCTTTCGCATCGTTTCGGCATCGAGCGTGCCGCTGATGTGCAGGTTGAGCCGGTTGGGCGAGGGTTTGGTGATCGCGATCATCGGGCGCACTCCTTGGCATCCGGGGCGAGGGTGATCGGCGGGTCGGGCCGGTCAGCCCTCTGGCATTGAGGTGGGTATCTGGCGGGCACTCTTCAACCGGGGCGGGCTGCGACGTTGCGGGACTCCACATTGGAACAAAATAGGAACATACTGGTGCGATGTTCGCCGAGCTTGGAATCACCTCGAACTTCACGTTCCTCACCGGGGCCTCCCACCCCGAGGAGTTCATGGAGCGTGCGGGGGAGCTTGGGATCGCGGCGATTGCCATTGCCGACGAAAACTCGGTGGCGGGCATCGTGCGGGCGCATACGCGCGCGCGGGAGATCGCGCGGCGGGTGAAGGAGCGGCAGGACTGGGATGCCGAACACGGGCTGATCGGCCCGCCCGCGCCCGACCCGCAACCCGTGTCGCCTGTGTTCAACGTGCCGCGCCTGATCCCGGCGGCGACCCTGACCTTTGACGAGGGGATCACCGTCACCGCCCTGCCGCTGGACCGCACGGGGTGGGCCAGCCTGTGCCGTCTTCTGACCAAGGGGCGGCTGAGGGCCGAGAAGGGGTCGTGCCATCTGCGCCTTGATGACCTGATGGAGTTTGCCGACGGTCTTCACCTGCTCCTGCACCGTCCGCCAGAGGCGCAGGAGGTGGAGCGCGGCGCGCGCCCGTGGTTGCCACAGGCGGAACGGCTGACGCGCCGCTTTGGGTCAGAGATGCACCTGATGCTGGCGCCCGCCTATGACGGGCAGGACACGGCGCGGTTCGACCGCTGTGCGCGGCTGGCCGGGCGGCTGGGCGTGCCGACGCTCGCTTCGGCCCTGCCGCTGATGCATCATGGGCGGCGGCGGCGCATGGCTGATGTGCTGACGGCGATCCGTACCGGCACGCGGGTCGATGCGCTGGGCGCGCGGGCGCTGGCCAATTCCGAACAGCGCCTGCGCTCCGAGACCGAGATGCGCCGCCTGCTGGGCGCCCATGCCGGGGCGGTGGACCGCGCCGGGCGGCTTGCCGCACGCCTGACCTTCAGCCTTGACGAGTTGCGGTACGAATACCCGTCCGAGATCGCCGAGGGGGAGACGCCCACCGCCCGCCTGCGGCGGCTGGCGCTGAAGGGGATGGACTGGCGCTATCCCGGTGGTGCCCCCGAGCGGGTGAAAAAGCTGCTCGACCACGAACTCGCGCTGATCGCCAAGCTGAACTACGAACCCTACTTCCTGACCGTCCGCGACGTGGTGCATTTCGCCCGGTCGCGCGGGATCCTGTGCCAGGGGCGCGGGTCGGCGGCCAACTCGGTCGTCTGCTATTGCCTTGGCGTCACCTCGGTCTCGCCCGAGATCGGGACGATGGTGTTCGAACGCTTCGTCAGCGAGGCGCGGGACGAGCCGCCCGACATCGACGTCGATTTCGAACACGAGCGCCGCGAGGAGGTGATCCAGCACATCTATGAACGCTATGGCCGCCACCGCGCGGGCCTGTGCGCCACCGTCATCCACTATCGCGGCAAGCGCGCCATCCGCGAGGTCGGCACGGCGATGGGGCTGACGCAGGACACGATCAGCGCGCTCAGTTCGCAGCTGTGGGGCTTCTTCTCGACCAACGGGCTGGAGGATCAGCGGATGCGGGAGATCGGGCTGGACCCGACCGACCGCCGCCTGCGCCAGACGATGGAACTGGTGTTCGAGATACAGGGCTTCCCGCGCCACCTGTCGCAGCACGTGGGCGGGTTCATCATGACCGAGGGTCGGCTGGACGAGCTGGTCCCCATCGAGAACGCGACGATGGAGGACCGCACCGTCATCTGCTGGGACAAGGACGATATCGACAGCCTTGGCATCCTCAAGGTCGACGTGCTGGCGCTGGGCATGCTGACCTGCATCCGCAAGGCGTTCGACCTGCTGAAGATGCACCACCAGAAGGACTGGACGCTGGCGACGCTGCCGGCGGAGGACCCGGTGGTGTACGACATGATGTGCAAGGCGGACACGATAGGCGTCTTCCAGATCGAAAGCCGGGCGCAGATGAACTTCCTGCCCCGGATGAAGCCGCGCAATTTCTATGACCTCGTGATCGAGGTGGCGATCATCCGCCCCGGCCCGATCCAGGGCGACATGGTGCATCCCTATATCCGCCGCCGCAACGGGGAGGAGGAGGTGTCCTTCCCGTCGGACGCGCTGGGCGCGGTGCTGGGCAAGACGCTGGGTGTGCCGCTGTTCCAGGAACAGGCGATGCAGATCGCCATCGTCGGCGCGGGGTTCACGCCGGAACAGGCCGACCGCCTGCGGCGGTCACTGGCGACGTTCAAGAAGCACGGCAACGTGTCCGAGTTCCGCGAGCTGTTCATGCGTGGCATGAAGCGCAACGGGTATGACGACGATTTCGCCGCCCGCTGCTTTGGCCAGATCGAGGGGTTCGGATCCTACGGCTTCCCCGAAAGCCACGCCGCCTCCTTCGCGCTGCTTGTCTATGCCTCGGCGTGGATCAAGTGCCACCACCCCGGCATCTTCGCCTGCGCGCTTCTCAACTCGCAGCCGATGGGGTTCTACGCGCCCGCGCAGATCGTGCGGGACGCGCGGGAGCACGGGGTGGAGGTCCGGCCGATCTGCATCAATGCCAGCTACTGGGACAACGTGATGGAACCCGACGGGCGCGGCGGGCTGGCCCTGCGGCTGGGGTTCCGGCAGATCAAGGGGCTGGCCGAGGAAGACGCGGCATGGCTGAGCGCGGCGCGCGGCAACGGGTACATGGCAGTGGAGGACGTGTGGCGCCGCGCGGGCGTCGGCCCCGCCATCATCACCCGGCTGGCCGAGGCGGACGCCTTTGCCGATATCGGCATCTCGCGGCGGGAGGCCCTGTGGGCGGCCAAGGCGCTGATGGCCGACAAGCCGCTGCCCCTGTTCGCGGGCGACCTGGGAGGAGAGATGATCGACGAACCCGCCGCCCACCTGCCCGCGATGACCGAAGGAGAGGAGGTGGTGGAGGATTTCGTCTCCATGCGCCTGACCCTGCGATCCCACCCCATGGCCTTCCTCCGCTCCGCGCTGACGCCGGAGGGGGAGGAGGCCGCTTCGCGGGTTGTGTCTGTTTGAAGGGGGTGGATGGATTCGCGGCAGGAAGAGTCGGTGTTCGGCGATTCAGCACTAAGGTCCGTTTGGAGTCCCTCGCAACCGAGTTGCAAAATGCTGTCGAAGGTCCGTTCCTCCCCAATTTTCAGCTTTAAGTTAGGCAAGAAAGTTCCCTTAATAATTATGTCATGGAATGTAATTAAGGCAGAATTTTTAGGAAAAACAGGTGTGTTGAAATCGTGAAGAGATAGTGGCCGCAATAAATTCAACTGAAAGATGTGCGGATATTGGACCTTGAACAGTCGCCAATTTCAACCTTTCGAACCCACCTGAGCCGTTGCCACGCAATAGTCGCAAAGAGCTTGAGCTATAACGAAAATTTCATATGATGAATCATATTAGGGAGATTTTCTTATGTACTTTGCGCGATATGACTTCGAAAGCAATGCACTTTATAGTGGTAGCGGTGAACTCTTGCTTAGCAGCCCTGCTACCGGCTTTGTGATCCAAGAGAACGGTTTTCCCTTCAATTCAGCCAATCCCGTAACTTTTTTGACCGGAATAAACATGGACGTCTGGTCAGGTGGATTGAGGCTTTTTACGCTCGAAATGGTGGGTACCGTGGACCTTGGGGGGGGGATGGATAACGCCGGTAGGGGTTGCACTCAACGGCTCCGGTTTTCTGACTATTTTTAGCCCGAACCCTAACCAGGTGTTTCCCGATACCTTGCCGGAAATCGATCTCAGACCATATGCGGTGACCTGTTTCGCCGAAGGGACAGAGATTTCTACCCCGAAGGGCCCCCGAAGAATCGAGGACTTGCAGGTAGGTGATCTGGTTTCGACCCATGATGGTCGCGTGGTGCCGATACGTTTCAATTTCATTCAAACCGTCTTCACCATGTTTGGCCCCGCAGAGCGTTTGATGCCCGTCCGTGTACGTGCCGGCGCGTTGGGTGACGGCCTTCCGGAGCGGGATCTGGTCCTGACCTCGGATCATGCATTGCTGGTCGACGGATACCTCATCAACGCGGGCCAACTCGTAAATGGCTCCAGTATCGATTACGTGCCACTTTCTGAATTCGATGGTCAGTACAGGGTTTACCACATCGAAACCGAAGACCACGATCTTGTTCTGGCCGAAGGCGTGCCTGCTGAAACCTATGTCGACTATGTTGGCCGCCAACACTTTGGTAACTATGCTGAATATGTGGCGCTATACGGGGAAGGCAGGCCAATTCGCGAAATGGATTATCCACGCATTTCGGCGTCGCGTCTGGTTCCCAGAACTATTCATGCCCGCTTGAACGCGAACATCGCTGCACAGCCAAGCGAACCAGAGTTCCGCCTGTCTGTCGCACGATGACGTGCGAGATCAGACGGTAAGATTTATCGTGGCGTTCCTGCGCGCCCTTAACACACCTGTTTCACCGGGTTTCCAGACACGAAGGGGTCATCGGCGATCCTGGCGCGAATTGCTGTTTCTCCTGAATAGCTTGCGACCCCGCCAAGGCGACCTCGGGATCACAAGCCCGCGCCCCCCTCAAACCACCGCCAGCCCCGCGTCGAGGCTGTCGAGGATGGTTTGCACCTCGGTCTCGGAGATCACCAGCGGGGGGGACATGAGGATGTTGTTGGCGCCGAGGCGGACGTTCGTGCCGGCCTCGTAGGTGGCGCGGTGGACGCGGTTCATGGTGTCCATGTCCATCGGCTCCTTGGTGGCGCGGTCCTTGACCAGTTCGATGCCGCACATCAGGCCGACGCCGCCGCGCACGTCGCCGACGCAGTCGTATTTCTCGGCCAGCTTCAAGGCGCCTTCGTAGAGTTGCGCGCCGCGGGGGCCGGCGTTCGACTTGGTTTCGAGCCGCAGGGTTTCGGACAGGCAGGTCACGACCGCAGCCGCGCCCACCGGGTGCGCGGAATAGGTGTAGCCGGTGAAGATCGCGCCGTCCGCGCCCGAGGTCTCGAACACCTCGGCCACCTCGTCCGACACGAGGCAGCCGCCGACGGGGAAATAGGCCGACGTGATGCCCTTGGCGACTGTCATCATGTCGGGTTTGACGCCGAACTTGCGGGAGCCGGTCCACGCGCCGGTGCGCCCGAAGCCGCAGATCACCTCGTCCGCGATAAACAGGATGCCGTGATCGGCGCACATGTCGCGCAGGCGGGGCATGAGGCTGTCGTGGGGGACAAGCACGCCGCCCGCGCCGAGGATCGGCTCCATGATGAAGGCGGCGATGGACCCGGCCCCGTGGAAGGCAATCTCGTCCGCCATCGCGGCGACGATGCCGTCGGCCAGCTTTTCGGGGTCGGTCTCGTTAAACGGGTTGCGGTAGGTGTAGGGCGCGGGCAGGTGGTGGCAGCCGGGCAGGAGCGGTTCGTAGTTGATGCGGAAGCGGTTGTTGCCGTTGACCGATGCGCCGCCCCAATGGGTGCCGTGGTAGCCCTTTTTCAGCGACAGGAACTTGGTGCGGCCGGGCTCCCCGCGCAGGCGGTGGTATTGCCGGGCAAGGCGCAGGGCGGTGTCGACGGCGTCCGACCCACCCGAGGTGAAGAAGACCCGCGCCATGCCGTCTTCGGCGAAGAATTCACGCACGGCGAAGGAGGCTTCGATCGCGGCGTCGTTGGTCGACCCACCGAAGTTCGAGCAATAGGGCAGGGTGTGGACGCGTTCGGCGATGGTCGCCTTCAGCGCGTCGTTGGTATAGCCGAGGTTCACGCACCAGAGGCCCCCCACGGCGTCGACGACCTTGTGCCCGTCGATGTCGTGCAGGTAGACGCCCTCGGCCCCGGTGAAGATGGTCGGCGGGTTTTCCTGAAGCGCGCCGGGATGGCCCATCGGGTGCCACAGGTGGCGGGCGTTATTTTCGCGCAGGAAGTTGTCGTCTTTCATGGGGGCCTCCCGGTCATGGGTTTGGTCGCGATGCTACGCCTGCCGGACCGCCGAGCCAAGGGTCAGAGTGCCGCGCGCCACGCGCTGGGCGACTGGCCCGTCACCCGCAGAAACTCGCGGTTGAAATTCGATTTCGTGCCGAAGCCCGCGGTCAGCATCGCGCCGGTGACGCTTTCGCCGCTGCGCAGGGCGGTTTGCGCGGCGGCCACGCGCGCGGCGTTCACGTAGCGAGAGACGTTGTCGCCGGTGGAGCGGTTGATCGCGGTCGAGAGCTGCTTGACCGGGACGTGCAGCCGGCGCGCCAGCCGGGCCAGCGTGAGGTCGGGGTCGAGGTAGGGGCGTTCGGCCTCCATCAGCGCATCGAGCCGCGCCATGAGGTCGGCATCTTCGGGGCTGGGCGCGGCAGGCGTGTCCGGTTCGGGATCGGAGGGGCCGCTTTCCAGCGCGCGGGACAGGCCAAGGCCGCCGATCAGCAGCAGGTTGATGCCGGAGAAGAGCGTGATGATCCAGGGCTGCCACGCCGCAAGCCCCGCGATCTGGGCCGCGATGATGACGAGGTCGGCGAAGGCCGAGGCGATCAGCGTCGCCGCGATCACCAGCCACAGGCGACTTGGCAGGTCCCCGGCATTCAGGCGGTGCTGCGGCAGCGCGTCCGCACCGCGCAACCCGAACCACAGGATGCCCGCGCCGTAGCCCGCGAACAGGAGCGGGAGCAGCGCGTCGAGCATCGCGGGCGCGGCCAGCCGGGCCACGAGTGCGGCAACCGGTCCGGAGAGGTGGACGAGGTCGGCGGCGCGCAGGGTCCGGCGCGCGCTGGCGAGGAACACGACCCACGCCGCCGGGGCCACCATTGCCGCCGTGACCGGCTGCACCCATCGCGCGGCGGCCACGCCGAAATGCTGGCCCAGCGCGATGATGAGCGATTGCGCCGCGCATAGAAGGACCAGCCATGCCACGGGGGCCATCCGCCGGTCGGTCACCCAGAGGCGCACCACGAGGAAGGCGAGGATCATGGCGACGAAGACGGGGATGGGCAGGCTGGGCACGGGGCACACGGGAAACGAGGGGTCTGCCCACGTCCTTAAACCGGTTCTGCACGTCCTGAAACCGGTTCTCGGACGCTTTTCCGCGCGGCGCGGGGCAGGTCGGGGGCATCGCAACCTTTTGGAGTATGCACCATGAGACACGCAATTCTTGTATTGGCACTGTTGGCCTCGACCCCGCTGGCGGCGGGTCCGGCTGGCCTGACGGACCTGACGTTTGCCCCGGCGCACCAGGATGAGCCGGTGCGCGGGGTGGTCTGGTACCCGGCAGAGGATGGGACAGGGACGCGCGAGACCTTTGCGCAAAACCCGGTCTTTCAAGGTGTCGAGGCGTGGCGCGACGCGGCAGAGGCGGAGGGGCCGCATCCGGTGGTTCTTTTGAGCCACGGCATGGGCGGCGCGGTGCAATCCACCGCGTGGCTGGGCGCGGCACTGGCCGAGCGGGGCGCAGTGGTGATCGCCGTCAGCCATCCCGGCACCACGTTTTCCGATTTCGACCTGTCCCGAGGCATCCGCCACTGGACCCGCGCGCAGGATCTGGGCGCGGCGCTGGATGCGGTGATTGCCGACGGGCCAAAGCTTGACCTGTCGCGGGTGGTTGCCGCCGGGTTTTCCTATGGCGGGTGGACGGCGCTGTCGCTGGGCGGGATGACTGCGGATCATGCGGGCTTCGTCGCGCATTGCGAGGCGGCACGGGCCAGCGACCCGGTCTGCGCGCAGCTGATGGCGCCGGAGGTGGACCTGCGCGGGCAGGACCCGAGCGCATGGGATGCGTCTTATGCCGACGCGAGGGTCGATGCGGTCGTGGCGATCGATCCCGGCCTTGTCTGGGGGCTGTCCCAGTCCGACGTGGCGGCGCTGGCCGTGCCCGCGACGCTGATCGGGCTGGGCCATGGGGCCAGCCGTCTTCCGGCGGCGAATTTCGATGCCAGCGGGCTGGCGGGGATGATGCCCGATGCGACGGTTGACCGGATCGTGCCGGGCACCCATTTCTCGGCCATGCCGCTGTGCACCGGGGCGGGTGCGGCGATCCTTGCGGAGACGGGGGATGACCCGGTCTGCACCGATCCCGAGGGCGCCGACCGTGCGGCGATCCATGCGCGGATCGTGGAGGCCATTGCAACGGCGGCGGGGCTTTAGCCCCCGAGCGGCAGGCGGGCCCTTTCGTGGAAACGGCCCGCCTCGTCCGAGGCCAGAAGCGTCAGGTCGGTGATGCGCGTGCGCGGTTCGAGGAGCGGGTCAACATGCGGCCGCAGGGCTGCGGCCGCGCTGGCGGGATCCTGCAGGCGGCCCGTCAGGGTGATGTGAAACCGGAATTCGTCCATCACGTATGGGTAACCCCATGCCGTGAGGTTCGCGTCCTGCGCCGGGGTCAGGTTGGCCTTGCGGCGTTTGTCCAGTTCCGCCTCTGACGGCGGCGCGCGGAACGGGTCGAGGTCCTTCACCACGGTCGCGGCCAGCCGGGCAAGCGGCGCCTGCTCGCCAGCGATGGTCAGCGCAAGGAAGCGCCCGATCCGGTCGAGGTGCAGCGGCGGCAGGTCGAGGGGCGGTTGGGCCGCGCAGAGCTTGCGCGCTTTGGTCAGCAGGTCCGCAAACGTCGTGCCGGGGGCGAGGTGGAAGGGCGGCTTGATCGTGCCGTGCAGGCCGTACTTGCGGGGTGTCTTGGTCAGCTCCGCCACCGGCAGGCCGATCTCGGGATGCGGCACGGTGGTGCCGAGCACCGGGTCCCATCCCAGCCATGCCGCGCCGAACGCTGCAAGCGGGCCGGGCGGCGGCGTGTAGTAGATCGCGTATCGGGTTCGTGGGGGATCGGCGGACATGGCGGCGGGTCAGGTGAGGACCGGCGGACGCAGCCAGCCATCGGCGAAACTCACGCCCCCGACGCCGGTGAACCGGGCGACGCGGGCCAGTTCGGCTTCGAGCCGCTTTTGCCGCCCGGAGGTCCACGCGACGGGTGGTTCGGGCCAGAGCGCGGTGACGGCAAGCATGTCGGCTTCGCGGTCGGTTTTCATGTCGATCCGCCCCACCAGCCGGTCCCCTTCGAGCAGCGGGAAGACGTAATAGCCGTACTTGCGTTTGGGGGCGGGCACGAAAATCTCGATCCGGTAATCGAACCCGAAGAGCCGCGCCGCGCGCTTGCGGTCGCGCAGGGCGGGGTCGAAAGGGCTGAGAACGCGCAGGCGGCCCGTGACGTTCGGGAGGTCCCTGTCGGCAAGGCCGGGGCGGGCGACCACGCGGCGCAGGGAGCCGTCGGCGCAGGTGACCTCGACCTCTTCGAGCGTGCCGTCGGCGAGCCGGTCGGCGACCCATGCCTTGGCCTCGGCCGGTGTGACGATGTCCCAGAACGCGGCGATCTCTCCGGACGTGGCGAAGGACAGCCGGTCAAGCGCCATCCGGTTCAGGGTATCGACGATGCTGTCGGGTTCAAGCGCGGGCTGGGCGGCGGCCTCGGGCAGGACCCGCCCGGTCACGTCGTAATGCTTGCGAAAATTGGTGCGGTGGCAGATCGTCAACTCCCCCGACCGCCACAGGTATTCCAGCGCCGTCTTTTCCGGCTGCCAGTTCCACCAGCCGCCACCCTTGGTCGCGGTCGTGTCGAAATCGTTGGCCTGGCAGGCGCCGTTTTCCTGCGCATGGGCCAGCACGCCGTCGATCAGGGCGCGGTATTCGGGGCCGCGCCACGCGTCCCACCTGCGTTCGATCATCTCCCTGTCGCGGTCGAACTTGAGCCGCCAGAGCGGGAAGAAATCCACCGGGACAAGCGCGGCATCGTGGGTCCAGTGTTCGAACAGGCGGCGCTCTTTCTCGATCACGCGGGGCAGGTGTTTCGGGCGATAGGCCGGGCGGCGGGCGAACAGGATCATGTCATGCGCGCGTTCGACGGTGCGCACGCTGTCGACCTGCACGAACCCAAGGCGGTGGATCAGCCCGTGCAGCGCGGCCGGATCGGTGCCGCCGGTCGGTGCTTCGGCAAGCGCATGGGCGTCAAGGAAATGCGCGCGCGCGGCGCGGTTCGACAGGACCGGCCGTGTCACCACCGTTTGAGCGTGTCGCCGACGTCGATGGTGGGCGACAGTTCCGTCACTTCCTCGTAGGCGGCGTTCGGATCGGCGACGCGCGACGCGATGATCTGGGCGGCCTTCGTCCCGATCTCGTTCCGGCAACTGTCCATCGTGGCCAGCCTGCGCGGCAGGCCATCAAGCAGTTCGACATCGTTGAAACCGGCAAGCCCGATCCGGCCCGGAATGTCGATCTGCTGTTCAAGCAGGTACAACAACCCGCCCGCCGCGATCATGTCGTTCGAGTAGTAGAGGAAATCGAGATCTGGATCGCGTTCGAGCAGAGCCTTTGTCAGTTCCCGGCCCTTCTTGAGCGCCGAGCCGCCCGAATAGAATTCCTGGTCCACGACCTCGACCCCGCGTTTGGCGAGCGCCTCGGTAAAGCCTTCGAACCGTTTGCGCGCGCGGTGGTCGAGCGGCATCTTGGTGCCGAGGAACCCGATCCGTTCATACCCCGCCTTCACGATCGCCTCGGCCATCTGCCGCCCGGCGCGGCGGTGCGAAATTCCGACCGAGCAATCGATGGGCGTGCCGTCGGTATCCATGATCTCGACCACCGGGATGCCCGCGCTTTTCAGCATCGCCTTGGACGCGTCGGAATGTTCCAGCCCCGCGATGATGACGCCCGAGGGCCGCCATGACAGCATCTCGTACAACACCCGCTCTTCCTTTTCGGGCAGGTAGTCGGTGACGCCCACAACGGGTTGCAGATCGGTGTCTTCCAGCACGCGGGAGATGCCGGCGAGGACCTCGGGGAACACCATGTTGCGCAGGGACGGGATGATGACCGCGACAAGGTTCACGCGGCTCGATGCGAGCGCGCCCGCGATCTTGTTCGGGACGTATCCCAGTTCCTTCGCGGCGGTCAGGACTCGTTCGCGCGTGGCGGCGCTGACGTCGCCCTTGTTGCGCAGCACGCGGCTGACGGTCATCTCGGACACGCCCGAAGCTTCGGAAACGTCGCGCAGGGTGAGCGGGCGATTGTCGTTGGCGGTCACGTCGGGACGATCCTCGTCTTTTCCCCGTGGTACCGCAGGCCCCCCATTCTGCACAAGCGCAAGCGACGGGTGACAGTGCGATGCATGGCCGCTAAGGAGGTGAAAGCGACCCCGTGGCTCAACTGGATAGAGCAGCCCCCTCCTAAGGGGCAGGTTGCAGGTTCGAATCCTGCCGGGGTCGCCAAAACTGCCTGAAAAATATGGCCTATTTGCAAGGGGTTCTGCGGAAGCGTGCAGAAACACCCGTTTCGTTTTCCGCCGAATTCCCCGAAAACGACCGAATTCTCGTACAAAACCTGTACAAAATTCGCACGTCCGTGCGGCTTTTGGGGCCTTCTCATGAGCTGGCGGGTGGCGAACGCGTGTGCGGAGCGGAAGTTCGGGAGTGCGACGCGCAAGCAGATCATCATGTTTCTGGCGGACAAGGCGTCTGATGACGGCTCAGGGATATGGTGTTCCAAGGGGATGATTCAGCGGCATACGGAGCTTGGCGAGACGACGGTCAAGCGAACGATCCGCGACTTCCTGAAGGAAGGCATTCTGGTCGAGACCGGCGCGCGCGGCTGCAAGAATGGTTTCACGGTTGTTTATCGGATCGACCTCACCCGGATCGAGGGGCTGGAACTGACCGCTGAACCCGAGATCGAGACGGGGGCCACAGTGGACTCCGTCCAGACTGGACCCGGAACGGGGGCCAACCCGCGCGCAAGGCCGCGACGAGCTGCACGTATGGATACAAGACCAGATCGATATGGGCCTGATCACCGACCGCGCGACCATGCTTGACGCGCTCACCGACGCAGGTTTCGACCTGCCGCGCACCGGCAAAGCCTACATCACCGCCCGCGACCCCGAAACCGGCGAGCGCTGGCGGTTGAAAGGAGAGATTTTCCATGAAGATTGGCAATCCGACCCGACTGAGCGAGAAACTGAACGCGGAGCTCGACACGATCCGGGCGGAACACGTCGCCTCGATCTCATCCCAGCTCAAGAGCTTCAGGATCGATTTGAAGAACATTGTGGGCGCCGCGCAGCGTACCATCGCGAGCGATACGCGCCGCTTTCAGGCCGAGACAGCGAGCTTGTTCGAGACGCGGCTGAACTCGATCCGCCTCTGGCTGACGATCTCGCCCTGGCTGATCACGGGTATCGTGCTGACGGGGAGCGCCTCGATGATGGCCGCGAGTTACTTCTGGACGGTGCATCTAACACGCTCGGAACTAACGGAACTGGGCCTGACGCGGATCGAGCGGCCCGAGGGGACATGGCTGATCCTGGACCCGTCGAAGACACGACTCATACCAACTTGCGCCAAGCCTGACTCTCGATTGGGGATTCCCTTCAGCTCT
>NZ_AQQZ01000039.1 GCF_001205715.1 Pseudaestuariivita atlantica | reverse complement strand
ACTCTCCGGTAAACCCGGGGCGGTTCATTTCGGGTGGTAGTCGCCGTCCAGTTTTCCGGTCGGGACAGCCAGGCGGACCGTGAGTAGACCTTCGGCGATCATGTAGGACAGAGTCTGGACCGGCTTGGAACTCGCGCTTTTTTCAAGCTCATCAACTTCCGTGCGCAAGGCTTGAAGCAGATGGTCATCTTCGAGGGCATCCGCTCCTTGTTTTATTGCCGCCCAGTCCTCAGGCTTGAGCTTTGGGCTGGTAATTAGTCTCATTTTCCCACCGTTCTCCGCGAACCCGGCAACTCCAGTGGCCACTCTTTGAAGCCAGCTGGAAGTGAAGAATCCGACGCCACGGTCATAGAAAACGGAGTGCGCAAGACAGGGGTTCATGAGCACATGATCGATGTCATCTTGGGACGTATCTACGTCTGAAGGAATTTTGACGGATCTTAACGACTTGCTCATAGAACAATGGTGCATCAAGCCTACGCGACATGGAAGTCAGATAACAGGAAGCTTCAGGTTTTCTTCGTATTGCGCTGAGAGGCACCGTGTTGACCCATGGCAAATCTAAAGTCCGGCGTTCACAGGCGAGAGCAATGCTCTCCTATCATTTATCCTGCCTTTTCAGTAAGCTTATGGGAAGGGCACAATTGCACGAGGCGGCTTCGAACCTTGTGCTTATAGTCGTCACGTAGGGATGGGTGCAAAGCATGACGGTATACTTTCATGGCAACTTTGGCTTGAACAGAGAAAGGATGTCACGCCTCTTGGGCTCGGCATTGGAAAATCCAACCCAGCGAGACAAAGAGCTCGCAAAGCCTTTTGGCTACGGTGCACCATTTGCGTCAGCCTACCGCTCATGGCTTCACAAATCCGGGGTGATTGAACTGCGATTTCCGATTGTCTTGACGGGCTTTGGGGAAGTGCTCGTCAAGAAGGACCCGGCGTTCCAAAAGATGCCAACTCTTTGGTTTCTTCATCAGCAGCTGACGGTTGATCCAACACGCGCAGAGGCGTGGCATTTTTTTATGGGTGCTTTTCGAGCCATGAGCAGCACTACTTTTTCTTCAGCTGACTTGCGGAATGGTTTGGTCATGAAGCTTAGTGCACATGACGCGAAACACTTCGGACCTCAAAGCAAGATGATACCAGTGATCGCGCGCAAGCTCATCGAATGTTATTCTTCAGAAGATGGGTTAGGGCGCTTGGAGCTTCTAACGAAAACCGTTGACGGTTCCTATGCATTCTCCGAGAAATCCGTTCCGGAAGGGTTCGCCACTCCACAATCACTGGCCGACGCCTATTGACCCAGCATTCCACCAGTAATTTCTTAAGTACTGCATTGCTTTTATAGCACCGTTCAACATCATTGGGACTTTATGTCCCTTGAAACTAGGGGATGCCGAAGACGTGCGATACTCCTCCTATTGGCTAACTAATTGTTTTCTAATAGGAGTCGCACTTCAGGGTAGCGCGCTCCAGCGTACAAGAATTGTTGCAACCAAGTTGAAATGTCCCTCCCTCTGCAAAGTAGAAATGTCCCACTTTGCGCTGAGGGTAGCAAAGCCTGACAGGGTGGAGACCTCAGATATCGCAGCCCTGGCTGGCTTTGCGGGCCTGTTTGGCGCGGCGTGCGGCGAGGGAGTTCCAGCCGTCATTGCGGCGACCATTAGGCTTGTAGCGGGAGCGTTGCTTGCCTGCGCGCTGTTTCTTCGGCGGAGCCTTGTCCTGTTCCTCTTTGATGAACTCAAGGACGGCACCAAGACGCTTGTTCTCGGTGATGGCGGCGTGTGTGATGCGCTGGTCCTTGTCGAATACTGAGTAGGGGAGCGCGACACCCTTCCAGCGGAATTCCAGTCGCCCGTCTGGGTACTCATAACTGTCGACATATTTGCCAGGCAGGCCGCGCGTGATCTCGTTCTCCGGGAGGATGATCCGCTGGCGGTCGTACGAGAAGGCAAGCTGGTTGCCCACGTAGCGCTCATCGCGCCAGCATAGTACGTCAGCCAGCCGATCCGGCTCGGTATTGAGCGGCCGGTGCAGATTGTCCGGGCGGCGCGGGGTCTTGGCGAACTTGGCGTTGTAGCGGTCCATGAAGGCCGGAAGGAAGGCGTTGGCCGCGTCCATGTCCGAGATGCCCGCAAGGCGCAGCTCCTTCACCAGGCGGTCCTGCAACGTCCGGTTGGCGCGTTCGACCCGGCCCTTGGCCTGAGAGCTGTTCGCGCAGAGGATCTCGATGTTCAACTCGTTCAAAGCCCTGCCAAACTGGGTCATTCCATGGCCTGACTTCGCTGCCTCGCTTGAGACGCGGAACACCGAATGCTTGTCACTGTAGAAGGCTACGGGGCGTCCATGTTCATGCAGATAAGCCTCCAGCGCGCTGAAGTAGCTGAACGTGCTCTCGGAAGTCACGAACTTCAGATGCATCAAGGTACTGGTCGCGTCGTCGATGAAAACGAGCAGGGTGCAGGATGGCCCGCGATCCTCGAACCAGTGATGATCCGAGCCATCGATCTGGATCAACTCACCATAGCATTCCCGGCGCAAACGCGGCTGATGGAATGTGCGGCGTTGCTTGCGGGAAAGCCAGATGCCCGCATCCTGCATCCACTTGCGCAACGTCTCGCGCGACACCTTCAGCCCGTGTTCCTCGTAGAGCTTCTCGGCCGCAAAGGTCGGCCCGAAGTCGATGTAGTTCTCCCGAACCAGCGTGACCGCGAACTCCCGAACCGCTGGATCAATCCGATTGTTCGATGCCCGACCGCGCGCCCTGTGCCGGATCGCGGCGGGACCATCGATCTGGAACTTCTTCAGCAGTCTGTGAACCTGTCTGCGGCTCAATCCCAGCACGTTCGCAGCGCTTGTCGCCGTCATCCGACCTTGGCTTAATTGGCTCAACACCTCGACACGATTCAGCTCGCGCTCGCTCATCAAAACCCATCCCATGCCCACACTCTCTGCCTGTTCTCATTGGGGCAGAGTGTGACACTTCTACTTTGCAGATGTGGGACACTTTAACTTTGCGCGTACATCTGATGTAAACACCATTCAGAAATGTCACTGGGTTTGCAAAGGAGA
>NZ_AQQZ01000038.1 GCF_001205715.1 Pseudaestuariivita atlantica | reverse complement strand
CTCCTTTGTCGGCAACAAGAAAGCGCTGTCCGACCTTCAGACAGACTTTGCCGAGAAAGTCAGTGAGCCATATGGCCTCCGGCGGGGCATCAAGGGCTCTGTGGCGCGCCATGAGCGGGTTCAGAGGGTCTATGGGGCCTATACCGACAAAACGGATGCTGTGGACATCCCAGAGCGCCTGAGAGGCTCTCTCCTCGGCGCTGGCAAGGAAAGCGATGCGGAATGGCACGCGCGGGCCATAGAAGCCGCCACAGCGCGTGTCCGTGCCCTCATGCTGGAGATGATGGAGCGGGACCGCGTGTCGGACACTAAGATCAATCTGTCGAACCAGATGATCGAAACGCTGGAAGGTATCGTGACATCGCTTGGTGATGAGCTGGCCGAGGTGAAAGAGGAACTCAATGCCAAACGGGAAACAGCCGCTGATACCGCGTATCAGAACCGGCGGCTGGAAACGTCGCTGTCTCTCGCAGGTATCACCGACAAGGCAGAAGCGGCTGTTCGAATTTATACGGGTGTCGAAAAGCGAGTTCTGGCGGGCGATCTGAAAGTGCTCAAGGAAGCTGCCGGATCACCTGAGCGGGTCAATCTGGTTGTACAGGTTTACAACTGCGCCCTGCCACCAGACGTCCCGCTGACAGAAGATCAGCAAAGGTTCCGCAACGCGCTAATCTCGGTGCGGGATGAGATCAACAAACAGAACAAGGCGGATACCGTCACTGAGGTAGAGGCCTTGCCCCCTGCCCTGCCCTACACGCGGCTTGTTCTGGAACGGACGCGCGAGGATCGCACGACACCTCCGCTTAACAGCACTGCTGAAACTGAAGCATTCCTCGATGAAATCGAAGATGCGCTGTCCGATGAAGATCTGATCGCTTTGCGGGACGGTAACTCGGACGTGTTGGCCCCGATCCTGGGCAGGCAGCTGGAAGAAGCCGAACAGCTTAGACTTGCCCTCGCCTATTATCAGCAAACCGACGCTGAGATACCAAACCATGCGCTGCGCTCTGTTGCAGATCGGCTGGTTGATGTTGAAGAACCCGAAACACATACCCACAAGGATCGAGGTCCAATCCATTAAGAGCCAGATTGGCCGTGTTAGCTTTCTAAGCAGAATCTAAGGTTAGTCATTTGGAATCAGGCCTTTGGGTAAGGTTCTGATCCGTTTGTTGGTGTTATATAGGTGTTAGAATCTGTGTTACGTACATAATAGTAGCTCTTACTAAATTGAAACTATTCGATTTTTTATGGCATGTGGTAACTGATAACACGAATCTTGGTAACTGAAATCCTGCTTTTGGTAACTGATAACACGAATCTTGACTGCGGTAACTAAAACCACGAATGTTGTGCCATGGTAACTGATAACACGAACGTTCTGGCTCCCCTGCTGCCGGATCGTCATCCACAGCATGATCTTTTCATTTGCGATGTGGCCGACGCTGTCCTGAAGGACGTGATGCAACACATGGAGCATCCGTTCTATTCGCTCTCGAAGAAGCCGGAGACGACGGTCAAACGATATGAGAACGGGGACAAGTGGCTACAGATTACGCCGAGCGTGAAAGGTCTGGCGACGATCTACGACAAGGATATTCTGATCTACTGTATCAGTCAGATCATGGCGAAGCTGAAGGAGGGCGAAGCCGTTTCGCCCCGTGTCCGGATTAACTCCAGAGAGCTGCTGATCTTCACCAACCGGGGTACAAGTGGCCGGGAATACCAGTCTCTGCTCGATGCCCTTGATCGCCTCGAAGGGACGCGGATCAGGACAAACATTGTCACTGGCGATGAAGAGCAAGTCGATGGCTTCGGCCTGATCGACGCTTCCTCTATCCGCCGAAAGCACGGTTTGGACGGGCGTCTTTTATGGTGTGAAGTGAAGCTGTCAGACTGGGTCTTCAACGCAATCCGGAACGAAGAGGTACTGACCCTCCACCGGGACTACTTCCGCCTGCGCAAGCCCATCGAAAGACGGGTGTACGAGATCGCCCGGAAGCATTGTGGGCAGCAGAAAACCTGGCGCATCACGCTGGCCAAATTACTGCTTAAGACGGGGTCGCAAAGCCCACAGAAGCGCTTTCGGCAGATGATCCGGCAGCTCGCAGAGCATGACCATTTGCCGGATTACCACGTTACCTTTGAAGATGAAGCCGACATGGTGGTGTTCACCAATCGCGGCACGATGTCTCCTGCCCAGCTTGTTGAAGGCAGCATTCCACCGCTCCAGTCCGACACCTACGAAGAAGCGCGCCATGCAGCGCCCGGTTGGGACGTTCGTTTTCTGGAACGAGAGTGGCGCGACTGGTGTGTTGAGCCGCCCCGCAACGCTGACCGCGCTTTCATTGGATTCTGCCGAAAATGGTTCGAGAAGCGAGGCAGGCCTTGAGATTAAAAGCCGGTTACAGAAATAAAACCGGTAATAGATATAATTCCGGTGTTGGATTTAATTCCGGTATGAGATATAAAGCCGGTAACAACTAAGTGACAGGATCGAGCAATGCCCGTCATCGTTATGGCAAGCCCCAAAGGCGGGGTTGGAAAATCGACATGCGCAGTTCTTCTGGCGTCTGAGTTCGCCCGCATGGGCGCGGATGTCACGGTGCTTGACTGTGACCCGAACAAGTCTCTTACCCGGTGGGCATCTCATGGTGCGCCTTCTAGTGTGACCTTGAAGAGCGATGTTGGTCGGTCAGAGATCGTTCCGACCATCCGGAGCGCTGATGGTGACGGCAAGATCGTGATTGTGGACCTCGAAGGGGTTGCCTCCCAGCTCGTCAGTCGCGCCATCTCCCAGGCGGATTTGGTGATTGTCCCGATGCAGCCGACAGCCCTGGACGCAGAGATCGGTTCCGAAGCGTTGGCGTTGGTTCGCGAAGAAGAAGAAGCGCTTGGGCGGTCAATCCGGCATGCTGTTGTGCTGACCAAGACCAGCGCAGCCGTCAAAAGCCGTGTCCAGAAGGAGTTGGAAGAACAGCTTAGTGGGGCAGGGATCGACGTGATCGAGCCGTCCCTGGTCGCGCGCGCAGCGTTTTCGGAACTCTTTGCCTATGGGAGTGATCTGACAGCGATGATGAATGACCCGGAGATGGTCACGGGTGGCAAGGTAGATAAGGCGTTGGCAAACGCTCTCTCATTCACGGAGGCTGTTTATGAGCGGCTCAAATAGGCTTGCTGGGCTGAAAGCCCGTCCGAAGGGGACGACCGTTGAAGATGTTCGCCGTGTTGATGAGGTTGGAGAGGCGAGGGGGTTCCTCGATAGAACTCCTCGCAAGAAGCCTGGAAGAAAACCCAGCCCGCGAACCCACCAACTCCACCCGAAGGTGCTTCCCGAAGTGGGCGAGGCGATTGCAAACGAGGCGGAAAAGCTTGGGGTCACGCAAGGGCAGCTCATTGAACGGCTGTGGGAAATCTACCGCAAAGCTCAATAGACAGAGCAAACATGAAAGCACATCTCGAAAAATACGATCTGGAAAAGAACATCGCGCGTTACTACCGCATGTCTGTATTGCCTAATCTGTTTGGAGAATGGACGCTTAGCCGCGAATGGGGTCGGATCAGTCGTGGTGGCCGAGTTCGTATGGACTTGTTTCGCAGCAAAGCTGAGGCAGAAAATGCTCTGGAGACATTGACGGATGCTAAGCGAAAACGTGGTTATTCAAGCGTTTAGGTTACGCCTTTCGCTTCGGGTAACTCCCATCTAGCACCCTTCGCTACGATCTTCTCTGCATCCTTCATCCGTTTGATATGTGAACGGAACGTAGTTTCTTTCAAATCGTAAACCACGGTCCGCGCTTCAAGATACAAGTCGCGGTTTGATAACGGCTTCTGCGAACGCCGTAAGGCATCAAGAATCCTGTTTTCGATCAGAACACGATTCACGCTGTTGCGGCGGATCGGCTCACGTTCTTGGGCTTCATCCTGACGCGCCTTTAACAACAACCGCTCTAGCGCGGCCCTTTCACTTTGTAACTCTTTGATTTTTATATCAACTTCCTTGATTTGTTTAGTGATGTGATTTTCAAGGTATGGTGTTTTTGAGTTCATGTTGCGCTCCACTATTTTGCAACATATCCTACTTTTTTAGGATTTATTTTTCTTATTATAAACAATA
>NZ_AQQZ01000037.1 GCF_001205715.1 Pseudaestuariivita atlantica | reverse complement strand
AGAGCTGAAGGGAATCCCCAATCGAGAGTCAGGCTTGGCGCAAGTTGGTATTACATCAGGCGTGTTGACGATCCGGTAGCCCAGACCACCGCCAAAAAAGGCGTCGTGCTCGTTCGTGGCAAACCCGTCGTATTCGTAGCGGGCCAGACCGAAGCCATATGTGCGCGGCGCGAAATGATAGGCACTCTCGTAGGTCGCAAAGAACTTCTCTTCGTTCTGCACGCCACCGGATTCACCGTATTCCGCAGCCAGACCAACCGTGTGTGCCCAGTCTCCAATGCCATATGTCAGGCGGCCGGCGGCAGCCAGGTCGACAGTATCGGTGTTGCCGGTTGCGGCCGAGAAAGTCAAAGCAACCGAGCCGCGCCAACCCTGCGGCACGCCGTTGGGGCCAAAGCGCTCGGTATCTTCGCCGCGGGCGAGATCGGTATTCACATCGTCTTCGATTTCCTCGATTCGATCGTTCAGCCGGTCGGTTCCGACAAGGGCGCCTTGAGCGATCACCGGCCCTGCAATGATGATGGCAAGCGCGGTGGCAGCTGCGAGTTTGGTCACGTCGCGCATCGAATTTTCCTTTCTAGGATTTGCCCCCGCTCCGGTATTGGAGGTTCGGGGCGTCTTTGCGAGACGTGATTTAGGAATGCGGTATGCTAAAGAAAACTTAAATATAATTAGACTTGATGCGAGTTTTGTTTATAGGTTGGGTTGCCCTTCGCCCAAGTCCCCGATTTCATGATCTTCCGAGATTTCCGCGAGGTTTTGCACCACGGCGTCACTCAGAATTTCGACCTGTTTGGCGACGTTTTTCAGCAACACCGATGCCGCCGCCGCCAGAACCGGCTCAACGTCGATGCGCCAGACCGCCCAGATCGGGTAGGGAAATTTTGGCGCATCGGGAACAAGATGCAGCCTCCCCTGATCGATAAACTCCTTCGCCGAGCGCGCCGGCAGATAGGCGGCAGCCTTGCGTCGCACGACATAGTCGCCGGCAAGCGCGCCGAGCGCCATGATCAGCCCGGACTTGCCCAGTTGCGGCAGGCCTAGCGCATGGGCGTGAATAAATTCCGGCCCCTAATCCACAAGCACATAACGGTCCCCAAGGTTCAAGTCGGGGTCGGGCCAGGACGCCACCAGTACAAGTTCTTCGTTTAGGACCTTTTCCACGCGTAGGCTCGGGCGCAGTTGTGGCGTATAGGTCAGGGCCACATCCAGCACGCCCTCGACCAGAAACCGCGTCAAACGGTCCGGCATGCCCAGTTCCGCGCGCACAGCGAGCTCCGGGTGGTTCGTTCGCAATGCATCGATCCACCGAAAGCCCAGCCGAGGCCAAAGCGAGTATTGCGCGCCGATCGAGAGCGTCCTCGTGAAGCCCTCGGGGATGGCAACCTGCTGGCGGGCTTCCTCCCAGATCTTCAGCAGGCTGAGAACGTAGCGCTCGAATTTCTCGCCAGCAGGAGTCAGTTCGGCCCCCGCCTTGGATCGGGTGAAGAGCGATTGCCCTAAACTGTCTTCGAGCCGCTGGACCCGCAACGAGACGGCCGACTGGGTGACAAATAGGCGTTCGGAGGCGGCGACGAATGATCCGGTAGAGGCAACCTCAAGAAATGTGCGCAGCAGCGTGATGTCCATACCAAAGCATCAAGGATTCGCATGACAAAGCCAAGTCAAGCGAGTTCAGCCAATAGACCCTCATCGATTCCGTCGATCAACCAAGTCCCCGGAGTGGTGGCGTCCTAAGTGGCGACTTCCATGATGGGGCTCTATTTCAAGCAGAGGCTGACCTCTGCACCTTGCCGCAATGTGCAGCGATTGGGAGCAGGTGCCATCCACCCCATACGCGACTCGGATTGCCCATTGGAACATCGCAGTACCTTGCCTGAATGGCCGAGTTTCATTCTGCCTTGCAGCGGGAGAAATTCGGCGTCGCAGCGGTTAGGCGCGCTGCGAGCGCGCGCAGCAAGAAATCAACGCGTCCGGGCTGGGCTCTTCGGTAGCATTAGCTGCGGGCGACACGAACGTCTGCAATGCGCACGGGGTTCATTCAACCAACCAGTACAGAAAAAGGGGAACCGTGATCCCACGGCTCCCCTTTCGGTTCAGATCGTCTAATCTCACGCGTTGATCACGCGACCAGCGAGAGCCCCGTGCCTGCGTCCTGCGGCTGCTCACCGCTGTCGATGAACGGGATGATCGAGAAGGTCTGCCCGCCGCGCTGCTCTTCGTTCTGCACGGCGTTGACGCGCAGGTCCCCATCAGGCGTGTTGATCAGCAGCGACAAGTAGTCATTGCCAGTGCGGCTGCTCTTGGCCATCCAGGCCGAGCCGACGCGGATCGGCGTGCCCCGGGGCGAGCTGACCTCGATCCGGTAGTCGGGGTGGGTCTCCTCGGTCTTGTAGCTGTTCTCGATCAGGATGAACTCCAGATCGAACATCATGTTGGCGATGTAGCCGGTGAAGGCGTTGTCGGCGTCCATGGCGGTGAGCTCGCCCGAGATCGAGCCGGATTTCATCAGGCCGTTCGAGACCAGCGGGATGATCTCGAATTCGCCGCTCTGGGCCGCGCGCGCCTCTTTCGTCTGCACCGCGTTGACCCGGAACGGGCCGAGGCCGACATCGATCTGCATCGAGATGTAGGGGTTGCCGCTGGTATTCCCGGTCTCGTTCCAGGCCGTGCCGATACGCACCTTGCGGCCTGATTTGTTGACTGCCGTCACGTCGTAATCCGGGCTGCGAGCGGACATCTTGGCCCGTGCCTCGAGCTGGATGGCGATGTCAAAGCGCGTCGAATGGATCATGCCGGTGTACTCGGCGGCTGCGGTCTCGACATTGCGGGTGAGGGTTCCTGCGAACATGGGATGGTTCCTTTTGGATTGGCCGGTGCCTGACGTTTTTGCCAACGCATCCGGGATTGCTTTCTCGACCCCTTGAGGGATCACAAATCAGAAAGCCTGCTTTCCTTTCAGCCCCGCCCATGGGTCAAAGCTGCCGTCCGAGTGGGAATGCCCCCGCGCCTCCGGGTGCTACGCCCCTCCCCTGCCCGTCTGGTCTTGATTGGTTGCCCGGATTTTCTGCGGCGTCCTTCGATTGCGCGACGAAGAACTCCGTTTCTTTTCCGTTCAACCGGTGCCCGCCCCGGTCGGTCAGACCGATGCAGCTACCATTCGACACATAGGTGATGAGGTACTGACCGAGCCGGTCCTTGTGGACGACGTAGCCGGTATTGGCCCAATGCACGGTCTGGCCGGCATCAACGGCCGCCTTGATTTCATCGAGTGTCATGCGAACCTCCTCAAGAAGAATGGTGGGGAAACGACGCAAGAAGCCCGGTCGTTCAACCGGGCTTCCATGCAGCATTTGTTTGGCAAACGGCCGAGAGCTGTCAGGCGCTTTGCGTGGCTTGCGTCGCGGGCGCCGCCATCCAATCTTTCAGGCCAAGAACCGTTCTTCCGGCGGCGACCTCGGAGGCCCAGGCAACCCTTGGGTCGCCGCAGGGCTCATCGCCGGAATGCCGGTCGATGTGGCCATTGGCCATCCATGGCTCGGGCTGGATCCGTCGCAGCCAGTCCGCCATACTCGGGATACGGCCCTGGCAGTCTTCGCGGACATGCTGTTCGCCGATCCAGCGCACGGGGATTTCTCGACCAGCGCTATTGGTCAGGGTCAAGCCGAAGGCGCGTTCAGCCTCGAACAGGCCTTGGGCATGGTGGCGAAGCGCCCTGTGCGTGAACAGCGCGAGATGCTCTTTCGAGGCGTCAAACCAATCGTGGACGGCCTGATAGTCAGACGGCACCCCGCCGAACTTCCGGGCAGAGCTTTCGGCATGATGAAGCGGATGGGCCATCTCAAAGCCCCTCGTCATAGCTGTGCGAGCATTCGACGTAGCGGTCCGCATGATCGAGGGTGATGCTGTCTGCTGCAATGTCCCAGGTCAGCGTGCCATGGCCGCCCTCGTTGTTCTCGAACCCCGGGTGATGGTGATAGGCGAGCGACCAGGCGAAATCGCCCACGGCGGTGACAAGCGGATCCGGCAGTTGGACCTCTGCAGGCTGCACGATCACATCCTCGACATTGCCGGAGTCGCCATAGCCTTCGTATTCAGCGGTCACCTCGCTGATGCCAAGCGCGCGCAATTGCGCGAGCAGTTCCGCTCGGGATGCCTTCAGGGTGGTTTCGCGCTCCGCGCGCCACTGAGCCGCCATCGCGGCGTAATCGATCTGGGGGTTGGTCATGGGTCTGTCCTCTTATCTTCTATTGGGGGGGGCGGGCAGCGCATGGGCATGCCCGCGCCCGGGAAGCGCAGACCGGCCAAGTGCTGATCCGCGACGCCCAACCGAAAGCCAGCTTCCGTAATGGGGCGGGCCTCTGTCAAGGGTTTCGGGCAAGTCAAAAAT
>NZ_AQQZ01000036.1 GCF_001205715.1 Pseudaestuariivita atlantica | reverse complement strand
GAGGGGTGGCGGGAGCCACTCTTGGATGTCCGCGATTTCCTGGCCGAGACGCTTGACCCTGAGCGCAAGAAAGTAGTGCGCGATTTCCGCAGAAGAACAGGGCATGTAACGATTAACCGCTCCGGAGACGGACTGATACCGGGTCCCTACAAGCTTGAATTTCGAAAAGAGATTCTAAGAAGACTTCTGAACGCTCAGAACGAAGCAGCCAAACTTGCCGAAGATGAACTCGCGCCGACACTGATCCATGCGGCGGAAGTTCATGAAATTCAACGAATATGGCGTCGAGAGTTAGGTGATTGGGGCGACAGCGCATATGCCATCGTCAACGACATCCTAGGACTGGAACTTTCCGCGGAGGAAACTGACGATTTCGAATTTTCTTCGCGGGACGGCGAAATTCTCCGCCAAATCTGCGAAGAGCACGATCTCCCAACTCAAATGATGAGCGAATTGCTGGATGCGGAGCGCTCGGTGCAAGGTTTGCGCCGTCGGACCTCAATCCATACTCGCATCTCCAGTATCCTGGAGAAGGAATGGCGGTCGGAGGAGGAGGTGCTTGCCGATTTTGACACAAGCGTCGACCAAGAAGGGGTCCCCGAGGAGCGTGTAACCTCATGAGAATTAGGGAAATTACCCTCGAAAACGTTGGACTCTATGTCGGCAGGCACAGTTTCAACCTGGAGACGGCTCCCGGAGAAGGGGCCAATGTGGTTACTATTCTGGGACACAACGGCGGGGGTAAGACTACGTTCCTTGATGCCATAAGACTTGCCCTTTACGGACGCCGCGCCCTTGGTCCCAGAACAGCACAGTCGACATATGAAGAGCATCTTCTGAAGAAGATCAGTGCGACTGCCTCATCGCGAGAGGCATCGATCATGCTGTCTTTTGTCAGAGTGGAGAACGGCCAAGAGACGGACTATTCTCTCACCCGGGCGTGGTCATCTCGCGGCAAATCCGTGGTTGAAACGTTTGACCTTATCCGCGATGGGCATCCAATTTCCGACTTGGAGCGTTCTGAATACGCTCAATACGTCGAAGAGCTGATCCCTCCTGGGCTTTCTCAACTATTCTTCTTTGACGGTGAAAAGATACAGGAAATTGCGGATGATGATGGCAGTCTAGGCCTTCGCGATGCCATCCGGGCGCTGCTCGGCTTGGATATCATCGACCAGTTGCAGACAGATCTGACCGTTTACACAAGCCGCCGCGCTGATCAAGACTCTCGTAATGTATTCGATCGCTTGCTTGAAGAACAGGAACGGCTCAAATCCGAGCTGGAAACGCAACAAGACCATCGTGCGGAGCTTCAAAGCAGTTGTGATCAGGCGGCAAGGCGTGTCGAACGTTTTGAAGCGGCGTACCGCAGTGAAGGTGGCCGTCAAGCGCAGTCGCGTGAAGACGTCTTGGCAAAGCTCCGCTCCGCGGAGGATACTCGGGAAGAGCTGAGCGCTCATTTGAAGCGTGCTGCCAATGACCTTTTACCACTAAGCTTGGCTCCTTCCTTGGTGGATAGGCTTTATCAATCGGCAAACGACGCGCGTGAAGGCCCGCAAAGGGACGCAGTACACGGCTTCATCAATGCATTCGAAGAAAATGCTTTGGGGCGAGCCAGCAAGAAAGGTTGTTGGTCACGTGAGCACTTCGATGAATTGCGCGCGAGTGTCGCCAAAGGGCCAGCAGAAAGCGCCAATCGCCTTTGGGCAGAGCCGGACTGGATACTTCAGCGTTTGAACGAACTTTCTGATGGGCGGCGACAGACGGCCGCAAACCTTGCTGATCGATTTGACCGCAACAGGGAACTCCGCGCCAGCCTCAAAAGAGAACTCGAGGGGTTTGATACTGGACAAGCCGAACAGGCGCTTGCGGATTTGAAAGAAGCAGAGCGGACACTTGGCGGCTTGGAACGTGAGCTACAAATCTGTGATGAGCGGATAGATCGACAGCTGCGCGAGCTTGAGGTCATAGGTCGCAAATTTAGGTCAGAAGAAATCGCTCTAAAACGCCAGGCGCAAGAAGAGCGAGGTTCCGCACTTGCGGTGCGAGCTCAAGGTGCTTTGTCTGAATTTGGAACTGCACTATTGAAGGATCGTATTGCGCGTTTGAAATCAGAGTTTGTCGAATGTTTTAACAAGCTCAGCCGCAAGAAATCACTTGTCGCGAGCATTGATGTTGATCCCGCGGATTTCAGCGTCACCCTGATAGGCAGCGATGGTGTAACCATCGCGAAGAACAGTCTTTCGGCGGGTGAGCGACAAATCTACGCTATTTCGATGCTATGGGCTCTTGGCAAGACAAGCGGTCGCCAGCTCCCGATCGTCATCGATACACCGTTCTCACGGCTCGATCAAAGTCACCGAATCTCAATCGTTCGCGACTACCTGCCAACAGCAAGTCATCAGGTCATTTTGCTCTGTACGGATACAGAGATGACCCCGAAACTTGCTGATACCCTCGAGGCTCACATAGCGCGCAGCTACAAACTTGAGGCAACAGCGGAAGCCCGGCAGACAACTCTTTTTCCCATTGAAGATCTCGCAGAGGAGCTCGCCTGATGCATATTGCGAAGCTCAGAGTTTCCTCCGAAGCAACGGGTCGACTTCGTATGCTTAGCCAACGCAGTGGGCTTACACCAAATCTGTTGTGTCGGATGGCTCTGGCGTCCTCATTGGAGACTGGGCCGATTGGAGACATGTCGGCGCCTGAAGAAAACGGCCAAGAATTCAATGCCTACACGCTCTTCGGCTCAGATCAGCCGATCTTCCTTTCCCTGCTCTCGCTTGTCGAAGAGACTGAAGCGGATGCAAACATGGATGATCAGGAGCTTTTGCGGCGCTTGCGGTGTCACATCGATCGCGGCATTGGACAGATTGCGGTTCGCATCAGTACGCCCTCTGACGCTGCGAGGCTCTTGTCGGGAATAGCTGCGTGACCGACGCTCAGATCTACCTTGATCACAATGCCTCTACTCCCGTGGATGAAGCAGTGATCCAACGGATTTTGGTGGCGATGCGAGAATTGCCGGGCAATCCATCAGCCGTTGACCATCCCGATGGGGCTGCCGCCGCTGCAGCAATAGAAGAAGCGCGAGAGACGGTTGCCACAGGCATAGGCGCGCGCGCCGCTGACATTTTGTTTGTGAGTGGTGCAACAGAGGCTAACAACCTTGCAATTCTGGGGGCCATCCACAAACAGCGCCAAAAGGGCTGCCGACGTGTAATCACTGTGGCCACGGAACATCCCTCTGTCCTGGAGACGATCAAACATTCCGTTCCGGCCGAAGATACCGTCATTCTACCTGTGAACGATCAAGGTCTGTTTGATCTAGACAGATTGGAGCGGGAGCTCAGGAGCAACGTAGCCCTTGTGAGCTGCATGGCTGCCAACAACGAGACAGGTGTTCGGCATCCAGTCGCAGAGATTGGGAACCTTTGCGACCGCTATGGCGCATTGTTTCACTGCGACCTGACACAGCTTACAGCGTATGAGGAGATCGACGTTGGCTCCGCGAATATCCATCTTGCGAGTTTGTCGGGGCATAAGATGTATGGCCCGAAAGGTGTTGGCGCACTCTATTGCCGACGTCGGCGACCTCATGTGGCGTTAGAACCCCTTGTCAGAGGGGGCGGTCAGGAACGCGGCCTTCGGTCTGGAACACTGAACACGGGTGGTATTGTTGGTCTCGGGGCAGCTTTCGAACTCCGACGCTCTAGACTAACCCGGGCTACAGATATTGCCGCGTTGCGCGACAGGCTAGAAAGCCGCCTGGTTGCTGAGACCGATGCCCACGTGAATGGCGGAGAGGTATCGCGTCTTCCAAATTCTCTCAATCTCTCGATCGCGGAAGTTGAGCCGCTAGCTTTGATGCGGCGTCTTACAAGCAGAATTACCTTTTCAAGTTCAAGTGCCTGTTCGACGCAGTCTATTGATGATTCCCATGTTCTTGAAGCGATGTTTGGTGTCGGCGACAGTCGCACACGGAGTGCGTTTCGACTGGGATTGGGCTTCGGCACAACCGAACAAGAGATCGAGACGACGGCCGACCTGTTCGCCCAAACGGTGAACGACATCAGACGAGGTCGGGTGGGCAGCGCCGCCTAAGCTTAAAATGTCAGCTCAAAGATTGTCATTGCCTGGTCTCTAAGGGCGTTCTGGCGAGCGCTTGCCTGTTCGGCGCCCCAAGCCTCATTCGCGGCAATTTCTTGATTGATTAGAAGTCGAGAGCCTTCGAGGACAGGTTTTTTGTCGGCAAATGGTCTGTTGCCGGCTCGATCATTCTCATCCTGGCTGAGAAGCGTGAGGTTTCCGAGTTTGTGAAGATGCGGGAGCATCTCAGCTCCTGCGTCTTCAGGATTTTGAGGACTGATATGTTCCAAGGTCATTGCGCCGATGTCGATCGGAACGTTTGGAGCAAGAACTGTTGGCCGTCCATTCGCTTGCCCGTTATACCAAGTCGACATGAATTCGGTCATGGCAAGAACATATTTGAGCGCCTTTTTGTTCTGCTCGTACTCAAGCCCCTCCAGCTGACGTTGCATTGCCTCTCTTGTTGCGTAGCGATTTAGGAGATCCGTCAAGATCGCTTCGACTTCAGGCAAGCGATACTCAGCCGGCGTGGTGTTAAGACAGGTTATGACGGGCCCAATCTTACGGTCGTATTCGGCAATCCTCGCACGCGCTAGGATTCCGTAGCGAAACGCGAAACGCTCTAGCACGCAGAGCAACCGCTCACGATGACCCGCGTCAAGGTTCTTGGAGGCGCAGACCAATGGAAGTATCCAATGAAGCTTCAGGTCGCGAAGGGTAAATGCCAGCCGATGTGTCATGACTGGCGTTAATTGTAGCCCTCCGCCAGCCACGTCGCCGTCAGACTGAACCGCCCCGGGTTTACCGGAGAGTAAAACACTCAAAGGATGAGCC
>NZ_AQQZ01000035.1 GCF_001205715.1 Pseudaestuariivita atlantica | reverse complement strand
GCAGCCTAACTATTGAACCAGAAACTCTCCGGTAAACCCGGGGCGGTTCAAAATTGGGCATCTTTCAAGATGAGGATGGTTACGCCGTCGTTTTTCACGGCTCTCAGAACGAAACAGAACAAGGTCGCCGCAACTTTGAAAGTTTGGATGTCTTCCTGAGTTGGGCCGATCCTCGGGACGCATCTCGCGTCAATTCACACCGAACTCGCTTCGAAAGACTCTGGAGCAATGCCGACCCAAATGTCCGTTGCTTTGATATTCCCGAAGCTGTTCGTCGTAACATTGCGCAATTCTACCGACCAAAGGGTGGAGTAAAACTGAAGTTTGACGAAAGCAGACGTTGGCGCCATCAGGATGAAGCCATAAAGAGGTTTCTTGCCAAAAAGAGCGGTGTCCTAGAGATGGCCACCGGGACGGGCAAAACCCGGACGGCACTTCGGATCATCGACAAACTCACATCTCGCGACCTTGCGGACACGGTCATCGTCACAATGCGCGGCAATGATCTCCTAGATCAATGGTTTCAGGGGTTAGTCAAAGACTGTAACTGCCGGCTCTATCGTCAGTATGGCTCTCACAATGACGGTCCCAGATTTGTCGCAACCCGCGGACCAAGACTACTTCTTGTTTCGCAACACCACCTACCGGAGTTTCTGAAAAGCGTTGAAACCAGACCTGAAAGGACACTAATCGTTTGCGATGAAGTTCATGGCCTTGGGTCTCCTAGTCAGGTAAGATCGCTTTCTGGTCTGGTTTCTCCGCTCGAATACCGTTTGGGATTAAGCGCGACTCCAGAGAGAGAATACGATCAATCAGGAAATGATTTTATTGACGAAGAGATTGGCCCCGTCATCTTTGAGTTCAAAGTAGAAGACGCTATTCGGCGAGGCATTTTATGCGAGTTTGACTACACGGCTCTGGAATATGAACTGTCGGATGAAGATCGGGGAGAGATCCGCACCATCATCAAACGACACCATGCGCGCAAAGCATCAGGAGACGTTGTAAGCGACGAAGCGCTCTACCGGGACATCTCGCGTGTTCGAAAGGTAACAACAGAGAAACTGGAACCGTTCAGAGAACATCTTGCTCGCAATAAAAGCCTCTACAATCGCGCGCTCATTTTCGTCGAGACTCGAAAGTACGGAGAGCTTGTCCAAAGGCTGCTCATGGATGCCGGCATCATTTTTGGAACCTACTACGAAGGCGACGAGTCTCAACGTCTCGTAGAATTTGCCAATGGACGGTTGGGCTGTTTGGTTAGTTGCCATCGTCTCTCCGAAGGAATCGACATCAAGTCCGTAAAGAACATTGTACTGTTCTCTTCGGCTCGGGCAAAACTCGAGACGATTCAACGGCTAGGTAGATGTCTGCGCACAGATCCTGAAGACAAGGAAAAGCGCGCCCATGTGTTGGATTTCGTGGACTTTGGCGATGACGAAGGCGACACGACAGACGTGAGACGCTATGAATGGTTGCGCGCGCTGAGTATGACGCAGAAGGATGACGATGAATGAGTACTGACAAAGCAAGCGCGCTTGACGAAATTGCCGCGGCGATCTCTGAAGCGTCTAAATCGATCTCCAAGAGCACTTCAGTTCAGACATCTACCGAACGCTTGCTCAATGCTACACTGGAGGCCCTGCCGCCCACACACAGAATCGAGAACACCATTGACGTAATTCTCGAAGAGGATAGCTCGAGTGACTAGCACGAATGTCCTTTTGCTTGGCTGGGAGGCGACTGGGCTTCGGGGTTACCTTCGAGATGCAAAAGTTGTTCTTGAGCCTGACAAGTTTAGCCATGTCTTGCTCCAGATGCCTAACGGTACGGGCAAAACTACGACGATGGCACTTTTGCGATCCGCAATGAAGGGCAAGATGGATCCATCATTGTCGGTTTCCGCACTCCAAGCAGACCGAACCACAAAGGAAGGCAGCTTCGAACTCCACCTGTCCATAGATGAAGAGAAAGTTTCAATTCGCATCCAATGCGACTTTCAGATGGACAGACACTACTTTTACACAACGACCGCTACAAAAGGCACGGTGAGCGGGCATAAACTGAACGAATACTATCCTGCTTTGGCCGATGCCCTGCGTCGAAGCATTGACTTGTTTGTCTTTGACGGTGAACTTGCAAGAGACATGTTGACTGACGGGGTCAATTCTGCGGACGACGCCATTGAGGCGCTTTACCGGACGGATACCTTTAAAGACCTGGTCCGGGAGATCGAAAGCCTCAAACGGGCCCGTAAGCAAAGAAACAGAGATGTAACCACAGCTTCAGAACAATCCGCCGTAGACAAGCTTGAACGCGAGTTCAACGAAGCGAAAGATGTGCTTGATCGACTGGAGCAAGAAAAGAGCACATTGGAGCGTGGGATACGTAAGATCGACAAGCGGGTCAAAGAGATTGACGATCGATGCCGCGAGCTGGGATTTGAAGATGATGAATTTAGGCTGCGACAACAAGATATCGAAGATCGAAGCACCAAGGCGAGAAATGACATTGAACGATTAGCGCCTGAAACGGTCTTTAGCTTCAGGTCACCTTTAAGTCTTCACTCAATTGTCGAAGTCCGATTGTCGGCGCTAAACAGCACTCTCAAGAAGCGCAGACTGCCGCGTTCCTCGAAGTCGTTCTTCGAGGAACTCGCCAAGGAAGAGACATGCATTTGTGGAGATGCGTTGGATGACGCAAAGAGGAAACATATCCTCTTGCATGCAGAAGACCATCTAGGCGACGAGCAGGTGAGCGTCATCAATGATATTCGCTATAAACTCTCTGATACGGTTGATCGTCCTGAGTTTTCAGCGCAAGTGACCAAGCTTAGCGAAGCCGAGGACAAATACACGTCTGTTGCTCAAGAACGCGAACGACTGGACTTGGAGAAAATTAGAGCAGGGAAAGAGGAGGTCGAAGCGCTTACATCTGAGAAGGACGCGCTGGTTGAAGACCGGATCCTAAAGAGCCAAGCCCTAAAGTTCCTAACCGAAGAACCGGTATCTTTGGAGGACGTCGACTGGAAGCGAAATCTACGGGCTTGCGACGCACTCAAGCGCGACAGAGAACAGGCGTTCAACATAGCGAACTCCAACAATAGATACTTTTCAGCGGCCGATAAGCTTGCGCTCGCCGCCAATCGCGCACGAACGCTGTCGAAAGAACGGCTACAAGCCTTCGTCAGAGACCAAACCAACTCTCGCCTGAACAGCATTCTCGACAACAACAACATACGAGTTTCAAGAATTGATGGCCGACTGCATCTCGTTGATGAGGAGAAACTGCCAAAGGATGGTGCGAGTGAAGGCCAGAAGTTGGCGGTTTGCTACGCATTCCTGACGGCTCTTCTAGCAGAAGCACCAGCGAGGTTGCCGTTTATCGTCGATTCGCCTGCCGTCTCCCTGGACCTCGATCTGCGAAAGAATGTCGGAAAGCTTATTCCGAAGATATTTGATCAGCTTATTGTCTTTGTAATTTCGAGCGAACGCGAGGGCTTTGCTGATGCTTTCAAAGGTAGAGAAGACACTCAGTTTCTGACGGCTTCCATAGATCAGCAAGATGGGTCAGTTGAGATTGACGCAAATGTTGAGACGTTCTTCCGCTTCCAAAGTGTGGAGGCGATTCAATGACCTCTGAAGGACGCACGAGTGCAAGAGGTTTTGTTCTCCACGAGGGGGTGAGGAACTACTTCGACTTTTCAAATTTGCGCATGTTCAACAGTACAAGATCTCCCGACGTGGCTCGTGGCTCACTAATCTTGTTTGATGCCTATTATGCTGGGTTGATGCTCGGATTGGCGACCAAGCGGCTTGGGGCGGCAAAGGACCTCGAAGGATCAATCTTTTTACCAAGTTATCCCAATGAATTTGAGGCATATCGCGAATATATTGCAGGGCTTCTGGTGGATGCGGAAGTCACAGCCCTACACTCGGAAGACTATTCGGAAAGCCAGTTAGAGCGGGCCATAGCAAAGCTTCTTCAGGTTGCATCACCCACTCGCTTATCACCAGAGGGAATGCACATTTTGAACCTTTATGCCGCCGGTGGATTTGAGCTACTTCGCAGCAAGATGGGCGCCAAACCATCTGATCCTTCGAATTTCATGATCCGGTATCAGGCCGTGCTCGAAGCGGAAATCAGGTCATAGTCATTTGATGGAACGGGTTTCAGATCTTCTCTGCCAGCGGGCAACTCCAACGACTGTGTCAGCGCTTTTTGGTGGGATGACGCTCTTTCGCGTTCCGGCCTATCAACGTGCCTATGAGTGGAATGCGGAGCAAATTGATGCGTTTATCGACGATGTTCGAAGGTGTTGGCAAAGGCGCCTGAACGGGGAACGTGAACGGCACTTTTTTGGGTCTGTGGTGACCGCGCCCAAAGACCCAGGTGGTTTGGTTCGTCCTAAGCGAGATGTGATCGACGGGCAGCAGCGCTTTGCGACTTTTCTGCTTTTCGTTGCCGCTCTGCGGCAGCACTGTTTGTTGGCGGCGACAGCATTTGAGGCAGATGATCTAGAACGTGCATCTGCCTTGAGCACAATGGCCGAAACACTCCTGTTTCGCTTTGTCATGAGCAAAGATCTCAACTTCATGCAAACAACAGATGTCTATCCGCTGACATTGAACGAGACCGACGACACGGTGTTCAAAGCGCTTCTTCGAGGCGAGGCGATTGAGGCCACCGCGCAGTCTCACAAGCTATTGCAAGCGGCATATAATACCTGTTTTTCTATGCTTCAGGAACGTCGTGACGCCACCGGTTCCACCGAGCGTGAATTCAATGCTCTAAATCAGTTCTATGCTAGCGCTCTTGAGGACTGGGAGGTCGTTCACATCGAGGCCAACGCGCCGGAGCATGCCAGCCTCATCTTCCGAGTACTGAACAACAGGGGCCTTCCCGTCAGCGACTGTGATCTCCTTCGGGCAACGACCATGGAACGGGCAGAGCAACGGTTAGAGACAGCCGAACGAGATGAGCTCGCCGCTGCGTGGAAGGAAATTGCCAGCCTTTCTGAGGACCCAGATGCCTACCTGAAGCTTGCTTATCAAGCCCGTACCGGGAAACGCTTCAACGCTGCCAGGACATCGACTGAATTTGAAGCAATGCACTTCGAGGAACTCACAAGTGGTGAGTTACTTGGTGCTGAGGCAGCAAGATCACTCTTGCAGAGCGTACAGTCATTGAAGGCTGACATGCTGATGATGAAGGCGCTGTGAACCGCCCCGGGTTTACCGGAGAGTTTCTGGTTCAATAGTTAGGCT
>NZ_AQQZ01000034.1 GCF_001205715.1 Pseudaestuariivita atlantica | reverse complement strand
GACACTTCTCCTTTGCAAACCCAGTGACATTTCTGAATGGTGTTTACACGATCCGTTCGATTCGGATGTTTTCCTCCGTTTTTCAGGCCGGTAGCCGGGGCGCGACAGACCGGAAACCTCGGCGCACCCATCGTTTCGGGCCCGAACGCTGGATTTTGTGAAATTTTATGCGTCACACATTCGCCTGATTACCGGTTGTTAGCAAAGCACCCGCTACTGACCCCCGGACGACTGTTCTTAATGCGGGTGATTCATGGCCTTTCGTGTCTGGTTCTTTGTTCTGGTTGGCCTCGTGTTCTGGGTTCCCCGGGCCATGGCGTTCGATGTCACGCCGACATTCACTCCGACACTGCTGCAACCGACGCAGACGACGCGATTGAGGATCAGTTTCCTCAACAGTGTCACCTCTCCCGTCACCGGGCTGACGCTGACAGACACCCTGCCTGCCGGAATGTTCGTGGCCACGCCCGCCTCGGCCGTGTCGAGTTGCGGCGGATCGGTCAGCACCAGCAACGGAGCGACCGAGGGCACGATCACCCTGACGGGCGGCACGATCCCTGCGCAGGTCGGCGACACCGCCGGCACCTGCTATATCGAGGTCAGCGTCTACGCCGCGTCCAGCGGCACCTACATCAACGAGGTTCCCGCCAACGACGCGACAGGCACGGTCGCCGGGGCGCCCACCTCGAACCCCAATCCCGGCAGCGCGACCTTCGCGGCGACGATCCAGAATATCTCGGCCTCCATGTCGCTCGATATCGGCGGCAACACGCTTCAGGGCGGCGAGACGGCGAACCGGATCATCACCCTCACCAACCCCAACGACGTGCCGCTGACGGGCGTCAGCTTCGTGCACGACCTGAACGGTGATTCGGGGTTCAACCTGAACGCCAATGGCCCGGTTTCGGGCACCTGCGGCGGCACCGGGACGATCAGCGACACGACGCCCGCCACAAGCGATTTCGACACGACCTCGGTCATCACGATCTCGGATGCGACGATTCCCGCCAACGGCCAGTGCACCATCATCTACCAGGTCGAACCGGCGCGGGACATGACCCGCACCTTCAACGACACGACGATGACCCACCAGATCAACGGCGGCGCGATCACTACCAACGAAGGCGCGACCAACCCGACCTTCAACGATCCCATCCGCACCGTTTCGGGGATCGAGGTCGACAAGACCTTCGACGGCGTCAAGAACGCCGAGCTGAACACCAACACCGCGTCGGGCGCCGACCTCGGGATCGAGATCACGAACTACAACGCGGCCCCCCTGCCCGGCTTCACGCTGACCGACACGATGCCCGCGGGGATCGTCTCCACCAACGTCTTCCGCAATACCTGCGGCGGGACCTCGTCGATCAATGGCGGGGCCGAGGTCACGGTGACCGGGGCTTCCCTTGGCGCGGCCAGCGGCGCGCCCATTCCGGGCCTGCAGGTCCAGTCCTGCAACATCGACGCGCGCGTTGAACCGTCGGTCACGGGCAACAACACCTATACGAACGTGATTGCGGCGGGTGACATCAACGGGTTCAGCCACACGGCGACGTCGGCGAACCTCGAAGTGACCGACTACATCGGGCCCGAGGACCCGCTCAGCGTCACCAAGGCGTTCCAGATGGGCAACATCTATCCGGGCGACACGCAGACGCTGACCTTCACGCTGACCAACACCTATGACGAGAACCTCCTGAATGTCAGCCTGACCGATCACCTGGTCAACAACACCTCGGCCAATGCCGGGCTGCGGATCGGTGCCGGCGGCGTCACTTCGAACACCTGCCAGGGCTCGGCCAGTGCCACGCCCAACGGCGACCTGATCTCGATCTCGGGCGTGTACCTGCCGATCGGGGCCTCCTGCCAGGTCGTGGTCGAGGTGACGATGGCGTCGGACGCGCAGAACAGCCGCACGATCTGGAACACCGTGCCGCAATCGCAGATCACCTTCGACACGGTGGACCAGACCGGGCTGAACCCGGTCGATAATGCGGCGGATTCGATCTACGTGCGCCGCCCGATCGAGCTTTACAAATCCTACGATCCGGCCTCGGTCGTGTCGGGTGGCGAAAGCCGCCTGACCCTGCGGTTCCAGCGCAATTCGCGCGCGGGGTCCACGACCAGCGACATCACGTTCTACGACGAGCTGCCTTCGGGCCATACCATCGCCGATCCCGCCAACATCCAGAACAGCTGTGGCGGTTCGGTGACGATTTCCCCCGACCGTTCGCGTGTCGACCTTGCCGGCGGCAGCCTTGGCCCGGTCGGCGGGACAACGCTTGAATGCACGCTTGTCCTGACCGTGATCGCGCCCAATTCAGTCGGATCGTCGAACAACACGGTGTTCGCGGGCCATACCACCGCCACCGATGACGGCCAGCCCGGCGCGTTCAACCAGATGGTCACCACCCGCAACCGCAGCGCCACGCTGACGCGGACACAGGGTGACCTGACCCTGACCAAGGAATTCCTGCAGCCCACCATCGCGGGCGGCCAGCCGTCGCGCGTGCGCATCACCATCGCCAACACTGCGTCCGACGCCATCGACCTGACGGGCGTTGGCATCACCGACAGCTTCGCCGGGACCGAGTTGCGGCTGGCCGACAGCGTCTCCCCGACCTTCACCAACACCTCCGGAACGCCCAATGCCGGTGGCTGTACCGGCGGCACCTTCGCGACCGTGGGCGGCGCTGGTGGGCAGATCACCCTCGCCGGGGCCGGGGTCGAAGCCGATTCCACCTGCCATTTCGAATTCAACACCACGTCGTTCTTCGGCGGCACCGTGACGAACAGCCTGCCCGCACAGGCGCTGGTATCCGACCAGGGCACGACCAACCCCGCGCCCGTGTCCGCCTCCCTCGCGGTGGAACGGGAATTCAACGTCTCCAAGGGCTTCCAGCCCGCGATCGTCGGTCCGGGCGAAACATCGCAGGCGGTGATCTCGGTCATCAACGCTTCGTCGGTCAACTTCACCGGCACGACCGGTATCCCGATGCTGGTCGACACGCTTCCTGCCGGACTCGCCATTTCCGGCACGCCGACCACCACCTGCACCGGCGCCACGGTGAGCGCGAACACGGCGTCTTCGCCGCAGGAAATCATCCTGTCGGGCGGCAGCTATCCCGCGGATACCTCCTGCACGATCTTCGCGGATGTCAGCGCGGCCGCGCCCGGTGCCTTCGTGAACACCATCCCCGCAGGCTCCCTCAGCACCGAGGAAAGCGGCACCAATGCCGACCCGGCCTCGGCCACGCTGGCGGTCATCGCGCCCCCGACCATCGCCAAGGCCTTCGGCCCCGCGTCGATCGGCAATGGCGAAACCAGCACGATCACCTTCACGCTGAGCAACCCGAACGCTGCGTCCCTGTTGCCCGCCGGCATCTCGGGCGCGACCTTCTCGGACACGATGACCAACATGGTCATCGCCGCCCCGCCCAACGTGGGCGGCACCTGCAACCCGCAGACCTATTCCGCCAGCGCCGGTGGCAGCGTCTTCTCGGTTTCCGACCTGTCGATCGCGCCAGGCGCAAGCTGCACGGTGCAGATCGACGTCACCTCCACCGTCCCCGGCTCGCATGACAACCAGGCGACCGGCATCTCCTCGGACCAGATGGCTAACCCCGGAGATCCCTCGAACATCGCCGCGCTGACCGTCGGCACGGCCTCGGTTCCGACGATCGCCAAGTCCTTCTCGGTCGATACGCTGCTGCCGGGTGAGACGGCGACCCTGCTGTTCACATTGCAGAACCCCAACGCGGGCGCGGCCAATATCGATGCCGCGGGTTTCTCCGACACGTTCCCGACATCGCCCGGCGCCATGGTCGTGGCCTCGCCCGCCAACGTCTACAGTACATGCGACGGTACCGTCGCGGACCTTGGCGGTGGCAGCGTCGATCCCGGTGATACCGGCATCCAGTTGCAGGGCGGCTTCATCGCCGGCAATGGCAGCTGCTATGTCAGCGTCGACGTGACCGTCCCGACCGACGGCACCTACACCAACACCTCAAGCGGCCTGACGACCGAGTTCGGCACCTCCGGCACCGCCTCCGACACGCTGGTCGCCGAAAGCGCGCCGACGATCCTGTCGGCCTCCGAAGGCACGCGCACCGTGCGCGAAAGCGACAATTCGCAGGTCGTGGATTCGGTACTGGGTCCGAACGACACCTTCGCCGGGCAGCAGGCCTTCGTCGGCAGCGGTGCGGCGGGCAATGTCGACATGACGATCACCGCCATCGACGCCGCCCTGTCCGTGAACACCGATACCGGCCTGATCGTCGTTGCCCCCGGCACCGGCGCGGGCACCTATTCGGTCACCTACCAGATCTGCCAGGCCGGCAATCCGTCGAACTGTGCGCCGACGCGGACCGAGTCGGTCGAGGTCGTCGTCGCCACCATCCTGGCCACGACCGACTACGCCTCGGGCAGCCCCCTGCAGGTCGAACAGGCGGATTTCGCCAAGGAACCGGGTAACGTTCTGGGATCGTCCGACCTGCTGGACGGCGTCCAGGCCACCGTCGCACCCGGCACCGGCGGCAATGTCGATCTGTCGATCCTTTCCGTCACCGGACCGTCGGGTGCATCGACCGACATCACCGTGAACGTCAATACCGGCGTGATCTCCGTGGCCGGCAGCACCCCGCAGGGTATCTATGAAATTTCGTATCAAATTTGCGAGGATGACCACGCCGACAATTGCGACACGGCCAGCGAGTTCGTCGAGGTCACCATAGTGCCCATCGCCGCCGGTGCCGAAACCGCACGCGCCGCCACCGGGTCCGACCAGTCCGTCAACGTCGGCAGCCTCCTCGGCGCAAGCGACACGCTCGACGGCGCGCCCGCCACCGTTGGGCCGGGCGCGACCGGCAGCGTCGATCTCTCCGTCGTCTCGATCACCGAGGGCGGTTCGCCCTCCGGCAACATCGCCGTCGACCTCGACACCGGCGACATGGTCGTCGCCGCCGGCACCCCGGATGGCACCTACCTGGTGACCTATCGCATCTGCGAAGAAACCAACCGAAGCAACTGCGCCACCGCAACCGAAGAGATCACCGTGACCTCGCTGGCAATCGTCGCGGGCCCGGAAGCGGACCGCACTGTCGTGGGCTCCGACGGGGCGATCGACGCAGGCCCGGCCCTGTCCTCCGCCCAGGACCGCGTCGACGGATCGGCCGCCACGCTCGGCGCATCCGGCAACGCCACCCTGTCGATCGTGCCTGGCGCGAATACCGATCCCGAACTGTCCATCGACCCGGTCACATCGCGCATCACGGTCGCGGCAGGCACGGCCGCGGGCACCTACACGATCGAATACCGGCTGTGCGACAGCACCAATTCGGACAATTGCGCGACGGCCATCGAAACGGTCATCGTGGCCGACCGCCCCATTGCTGCCGCTCCCGAGCCGGTGCAGATCGTGTACCAGTCGAACTCCGCCGTGACCGCTCCCAGCATCATCGGCGCGTCCGACCTGATCGACAGCGCGCAGGCAGTGCCGGGCTTTGGCGGCAACGTGATACTGACGACGGTCAGCGGCGATCCCCGCCTCACCCTCGACACCGAGACGGGCGAGATCGAGGTCGCGCCGAACATGCCGCTCGGTGACTTCACCCTCACCTACCGCATCTGCGACCCCGCCAATCTCGACAATTGCGCCACGGCCACGGAAACCGTCCGCATCGCGCGGCGCCCGATCACGGCAGCGTCCGAAGCCGATCGTCCGCTCTATGCCTCGACCGCGGCGCAGACCGCCGGCAGCGTGATCGGCAGCGGTGACACGCTTGACGGTTTGGCGGCGGTGCCTGGTTTTGGGGGGAATGTTGTCCTGACGTTGGGTGGCGGGTCTCCTGAGGTGAGCCTGAACGTGGCGACGGGTGATCTGGGTGTTGCGGCGGGGACGCCTCCGGGGACCTATGTTCTGGATTACAAC
>NZ_AQQZ01000033.1 GCF_001205715.1 Pseudaestuariivita atlantica | reverse complement strand
TTGCACAGAAAGAAAAGGACTTGAAAATGTAATTTCCTCATGCAGATCGATCTTCCAGAAGATGCGATGGCTTTCACCCGCCATCTCGACATCGAAGGCCCCGAAACTGTGATCTCCGTAGGGATCGTTGTCCTCGGTGAAGGTGTCGAAGCCTTGGACCCGTTGCATGATGATCGCTTTCGTAGCAGGCGAGAGATTGGCCACACCGCGCGTCATCACGATTTGGCCCAGAACGGTGGAGTCCGCGCCCCATGTTGTCCGGAACCGGTCGTTCTGTTCCGCGATCTTGATGGCTTCGGGTGTGGGGGTCTCAGGTCTGGCACGCATCGGTTTGCTCCTTGGTGTCTGGTTTTGAGAGCAGCCCCCGAGGGGCGTCGTCTCTAGAACCTGACCCACTGGCGAAGTGCCGGAGTGAGCAAAGGCACACCCCAATCGATGGGACGTGGCGCGGCCCGCAGCGCCTGGGGCGCGAGGACACGGGTCCTGTCTATTTGGGTTGCCTGCGCGAGAACCCAGCGGGTTCTAAAGCAACGTCCCCGCAGCGGCGTATCGCGCTCGCGCGAACCCCAAGGGGACCAGGAAAAATTCATGCGTTCTGCGCGTCATCCTTGGAAACATGGCGATTCGGTATATCGGGAACATCTGGTGTGGTCTGAAACACGACGAGTTTGCGCCCCGCTTGGTCAAAAAAATGCGGAAGGGTCGATCAAACCAGTACCAACGTGAGTTTTTGTGCGCCAACGATCGCGTCAAGCACCAGTTTCATAGCATATCCGAGGGATGTCGTAGGGAGCCGACTTTAGGGGTCTCTCCCGCCTTGGTTATTTCTGTTAGAAATTTAGTTAGGTTTGTTATGTAGTTAGGCTACTGAAAAGACTCAGGGAAATCAACTTTCTGACGTTACTTCGCGTTCCTGATGTACCGAACATGCGTTCCCGATATACCGAGGGTGTGTTCCTGTTGTACCGAGTCTGGCGTTCTTGATGTACCGAAGGTTTGTTCCCGATGTACCGAGTCACCAGATCGGGTTGGCTTCGATGTACTTCTTGGCGAAGGCGCGGAAGGCGGCGTTGGCGCTTTTGACGGGATCGTCCTTGCGTGCGGCCCATTCCCGCCAGGCATCGAGGATGTACTGGATGTCATATTCCGGGTTGGCGTGTTTGATCTCTGTCAGAACGGAGTGCGAGACACTTAGGTCCGACAGATTCGGTACATCGGGAACAGTGAGGTCATCAAATTTCGGCTGAAACCGCACAAGCGCCTGTTTTCCCTTCGTTTTGAATGGGGTTGACACTTCGGCGGGATCCACGATCTCGACATGGTAATCGGGAATGGTGCCAGCTTCGCAAATCTCGTTAATCCGGAACTTGAACTTGCGCTCGGTATCGATCGAGCCACACTTCTCGGCGAGGCGCTTGATCCCGATATACCATTCCGGCTGACGACCGACATGCTTGCGCGCCAGCTCGTAGAGGCGGCGCTCGAGACCCTTTGAGAGCCGGAAGTAGTCCCGATTGATGGTCAGGACCCGGCGATCTTTGACGATGGCATTGAACATCCACCGGTTCATCGTGACCTCGACAGCCCCCATGACGCGCTGACCGTTGCGATTGGTCCGTTCGATCACGCGCCAATCCTCGATCCATCCAAAGCCGCGCCGCTCGCGTTCGTCGCCAGCGGTAATGTTCGTCAGGATGTTGGTGGAGCGCAGCCGATCCAGCGCGTCGAGGAAGAGCTCATAGGCCCGCTTTCCGGAACTGCGTCCGGTCACCTTCAGGAAATCGTAGGCGGAGAACTTGATCGTGCGGTCCTGCACGCTGACGGGTGCGTCCGCGTCGAACTGCCCGTGTTCGATCCGCTCGTTCACAAGCGATGTGAGATAGATCAGGATATCCTTGTCCCAGATCGTCGCAATGCCCTTGTGTCCCGGCTGGATCTCGATCTTCACCGTGCCGTCGTCAAAGACGAAGGGGGTCATCCGCGGGCGCTTCTGAAGGGAGAAAAACGGGAACTCCATCAGGGCACGCTCGTCTTTGACCGGGGCGTCAGCGAGCTGGTCCAAGAAGAGGTCTACCTGTTTTTCTGACACGATTGTTCCTGAAGTACCGAATCTCTCTTGTTCCCGTTATACCGAGTTTTGTGTTCTTGATGTACCGAATTTTTCAATATATTGCGGTACGATCTATAGTTGGCCACAAGAGGCGTCAGTAGTTCACCTGCTCGAAGCCGTAGTTTCCTTCGTAATCACGCCAGTCCACGAAGACCGAACGGTGGAAGATGCTAGGACAATGCTCGCCATAGCGCTCGAGCCCAACATGGGCTGCGGGCAATTGGCTGGGGTTGGCCTCCCTCGTCCAGCGGAAGTCACCCTGGGTGCCATAGGTGCCGATCCGCATGGAGAAGGAGCGGTTGCAATCTCCGTCGCGTCCACTCTCGCGCTGGCTGGCGTAGGCGACATTGTAGACGCGGATCGAGCGCACGAAGTTGAAGTCGGGACCGCTTATGTCGATGTCTGCGCCAGCAGTTGCTTGAGCGAGCACTACCCCGACGCCTTCGGGTAAACTCGCCGTCGACGAACCGCCTGATCGAACCACGGCGGAATGCACTTGCGCGGATGGCGCGTCGGCTGGGACCTCCGGAATGAGCTGGTTTCTGTGCAAGGCATCAAGCGCCAGAGTGTCCCATAGCTTGGGCACTGGCGTGGTTGGAGCTGGAGCCTGAAGTCTTGCTCCCATCGGACAGCGCCAGATCTGAAGCGGAGGCTCGACGGGCCACGGCGTGATGCGTTGGATAAACTCTGCTCGCGCCCGCGCACAGGGTGTCGAGGCAGGCCAGCCGCCCGAAAGACACAGCAGGATCGCACAATCGATCTGGTAGCTTTGGGCTCTTGTTTGGGAGGCTCCAATCCCAAGACAGATACTGATTGCAGTCAATCCAGCGGCGATCTTTGAAGAAAACGGTCGCATGGCTCAGCCTACTGTTGAAATCAATATTATAATATTGAACCCCGTTCCCTTAGGATGCAAGGGGTGCGGACAACGACAATGCGTGAGCGGCAATATTCCGCTGCGTCTTCGTCAGGTTTCCAAAAAACGATCAACAGTTTTGGAGATGACTGCCGCACGAACGTCTGGTCTTTCCAGAAGCAGCGCGTGCTTTGCGTGTTCGAGTTCCATGTACTCGCTGTTCGACCACGCTGCCATCCGTTGTTGGATTGCACGCTTGTCGACGACTTCGTCACAGTCTCCGTAAAAGGTGATACAGGGAAGGTCTGGTGATTTCAGCTTTGAGATGCGGCGGCATTCCCTTAGGCTTTCGTGAAGCCACTTCATACTTGACCCAGCTGTCTGAAGCTCAGGCCTAGTGCGCGCTTGTCGACCCCAGTAGTCATAGTTCTCAGGATCGAAAGTAATGCGATTTCCCTCAAAAGGGGCGTGGCTGACATAGTTTTTCCCGTCATGTCCAGGAACATACGAAATTCCTCGTCCGAGTGCGCAAGCTGCCCAAGCGACAGGGGACGCAATCAGCCGCTGGAGCTGAGACATTTCAATGCCCCACATTGGCGCAGTGAATGAGCACGCGGAAACAGGTAAGCCTTGTATGACTGCCCGCAAACCGATGTTGCCACCCATGGAGTTGGCCATCAAAAACCAAGGCTTGGGCACGCTGAGCGTGGTGGCCATCTGTAGAAATGCGTCAACGTCCATTTGGTAGTCCGAGAATGCTTCGACGTGCAGTGTTGCGGGGTTGTCGAGCAGGCGCTGAGATAGGCCATGGCCGCGCCAATCGATTGTCAGAACCGCAAAACCTCTGGCGACCAAATCACACGCGAGCCGTCCTTGGAGCTCGATGTATTCTGTCCTGCCTGGAAATAGGAAGATGGTGCCGCGCACGTCTTTCGTCGTCGGCCAATAGCCAAGTCTCAGCCTTACGCCATCTCGTGTGACCGCCCAAAAAGCGGATCCATTGTCTGGTCCGTCAGAAATCGCCTGGAAGAAGGGTGCTTGCTCCATTCCTTACTTCCCGTGGGCTTCCCGTAGTTCCTCTTTCCTCATCAAATCCCTTGTAGCATGAGACGTTTGCGATCCCGCTACGCAGAATAACGCAGCGCAGCAGCTGGTAAGAAGAAGAACGGAAAAGCCGGTGAAGCGGCCGATCAGCCAGAAGTTGACCACAAGTAGAAGGATGACGCCTGCCCAACTCAACCACGTTTTCATCGTATTCTTGGCGGCTGCACCCACCGGACCGATGCTGTCGCCGTTTCCAGCTCGCTTTGCAGTGAGGAGACTGCGGACTGAGCCTCGAATTTGTGATGCGCATAAGAAAAATACGAAAACCGGAATGAACATCACGAAGAAGCTCGTTATCGATGCAGACGGGTTCTTGTCGAACCAAGTCCAAGAAACATCGTTGACATCAATCAAGGCGCCGGCGTCTAGGACCAACCAACGCATAAGGTTCTCGGAATCTGTCATCAAGTAGACGGCGACAAGTTTGATCCCGATGGAGGCCAACAAGGAAAAAACAGCGCAACGGAAAATACCACTGACGATCGAGTCTGCGATGTGCAGAACTTCGAGGCTTTTGTTGCTCTTCATCCCGGTGCGTAGACGCCCGGAGATGTCCTTGAAATCCATTGATACAATGTAGAGCAACATCAGACCGGAGAAGCAGTACCAATATGCAATGCCAGAGAGGAGGTTGGCGTACATTGATGCAGCCATGCCCTGGTTCGCGGACATGACATCTGGTCTCTCAATCGAAATTAACAACCAGTCGATGACTCGCGAACCCGCGTCGTTTTGCATGAGCGGTTGCAGATACGATCCGTACCATTGCAGCAAGAAAACGATAAAGAAGCACACCAAGGTGATACCGACAAAGGACGATGAGTAGAGCGCGAGTTTTTCATCCCAACTGCAGGATTGGGTAGTGTCGGAGCTTTCAGCAACCATCAATGGTCGCCACTGTTCTTTCCAGGAAGTAACCAAACTTGAAACAGTGAAAACGATGAGAGGCAGCCAGACAAGTTTGTCCAGCAACCAATTTGGGGACCAAAACAGCCCGACTTGTTTCTCCACATCTTTGACTGGGCTATAGGTTACGTCGTGTGCTCCCAAAAGATAGCCAATATAGAGCAGCACAGCGACGCTCGCCCACATTGTCACAACCATTCCAAATGGCGCACCATCGAGAAACAGGCATTCCGCTCGGCCGGCCAGGCTAATTTTTTGGTATTCCAATTCTTGTTGATCCAAAGGTGCTTCGATTTCGCCCGGACTCTCATTCGCCCGTATCATTTGACCCTCTACTCGGCCACTGGCTTCCCGGTCAGGCTCTGTTGTGACACGGCGACGTGCCCGTCTCTCTGTTGTTAGACGCTCTTTTGAGGCCTTTAGTTCTGACTGCCAACGGCTCGTCTCGACCGGATCGTTGCAGCCGAAGATGCGCGCCAGCCAGTGTATGTTTTTGTCGCTGATCCCATTGTCGTTTGCTTGAAACCAAACTTGGACGGTTCTCACGTCTATCCCACGATTGTTGGCATCCATCGCCGTAATTGCGTTGGCCAGTGTTTCCGGTGTCCACGGACCATCGGCGACTTCATGCTGGTCGACAGGCCGACCTGCGCCCTGTGCTGCCAGTCGCCCGAACAGCACTTTGAAGTTGTCTGTACTTTGCCGTGGTTCAACAAAGAATTTTCCGTTTTTTATCAAAGCCTCACGCGTCCGATTTGCGTGTTTTTGCGTTGTTTTGCGGAGTTTTTCGTGCGTCCAGCACGGAAGCGCGTTCTACTATACCGCGAAGGGTATCCCTTCGCGTAGCGAAGTGCCGTGGCGTTGGCTCACTGGGCGGATACCCGCGCTCTTATCGTGTCTTCAAGGGAGGTTTCATGTTCGAAAGCGACGAAGATGAAGCCAAAGCTACGAAGCGCATCATCGATGCTGGAACAGGCGAGTTGGTGGGGCTTCTCTATGTTTGGGAAGACGGATATGAGCAACCGTTATGGATCAACGGAGTTTGCGAGAAGACCGAGCTCAGAAAGTTGGAGGACGAGTCGACATAGAGCCGTTTGTATAAAGTCTGTGGGTACCTATTGTCAGCCATGAAGGTACAGCAGTATCGGATTGGAAGCGTTGGTGTTTTTCTGATCACTCCTTGCGAAACGCCGTAAGCGGTGCGCCGATCACACGGTTTTAGCGTAGTTCCATGGTAGCAGC
>NZ_AQQZ01000032.1 GCF_001205715.1 Pseudaestuariivita atlantica | reverse complement strand
GAAATCGTCCGTCGTCAGCGTGTGGGTGCCGGTCAGTTCGATCTCGAAATCCGCCACGCCGTCGCCGTCGCGGTCGGCCTGAACGAGGGTGATGCCGCCCTGCTGTTCGAAGCGCAGTTCGCCGCCGGTGCCCGAGAAGGCCGCGTCGCCGATGAAGTCGAAACGCTGCTTGAAGCCTTGTGTCAGGTCGGCGTCGATCCTCGACAATTCGATCCGGTCCTCGCCCGCGACGTAATCGGTGACGACGTCGCGGTTGCCCGCGCCCACGCCTGTTTCCGCCGCGTTGAAATAGATGTAGCGATCCCTGCGTCCGGCATCGTCACCGCCGGTCATTATGTCGGCGCCGAGGCCGCCATAGAAGGCGTCTGCGCCCGCCTCGCCGAACAGCATGTCGTCGCCCGCGCGGCCATAAAGGCGGTCGGATACGCCGCCGGTGCGGAAGATGTTGTCGCCCGCGTCGCCGCGCAGTTGGTCGATGCCGTCTTCGGTCTGGAATTCCTCCACATTCAGGAAGGTGTCGCCGGCGGCGTCGTTGAACGAGATGTTGGGGTTCTGCAGGTCCACCCGGACGGACCGGGTGGCGGAGGCATAGCTGACGATGTCGTAGCCGTCGCCGCCATCGATCACGTCGCCGCCAGCGCCGCCGTCGAGGATGTCGTCGCCTGCGCCGCCGCGCAGGGTGTCGACGCCGTCGCCCCCCGACAGCGTGTCGTTACCGGCATCGCCCGACAGCGAGTCTGCGCCGTCATTGCCGAAGACGAAATCGTCGCCATCGCCGCCGGAATAGACATCGTCGCCTGCCAAAAGGTCGATCGTGTCGTTGCCGTCCGATCCTTGCAGGATGTCGGGGCCGGGGGTGGGCATCGGGACGGGGAACATCCCGCCCTGGATGGTCGCCGCCCGGATCGCGTTCTGGGACGAGAAGAGCACGTTGGTGTCGTCCTCGAACACGAGGAAGCTGTTGCCGTCGTTCAGCGCCACCAGCACCGGCTCTCGCTGGTCGTCGGTGACATTTTCGCTGCCGATCTGGTTCAGCAGCACCTCTTCGCCGGTCAGTTCGAAGATCGAGAAGCGCACGTCACGCTCGTTCGTGGCGTCGATGAAGACGTCATAGGCGATCACCAGCTGTCCCTCGCCGTTGATCGTGGCCGTGAGGTTCTGGTAGCCGCCCGTCACGCCGTCATCGACCAGCACATTGCGGTCGGAAATCGTGCTGTTGCCGGATGCGTCGAAGGTGGTCATGCGCACTTCGAGCGGCGTGATCGAGTCGTTGCCAAGGCCGTAGACGGCGACGAACCCGCCATCATCGGTGGCGATCAGCGTGGGATCAATGACGGAGCCGGAAACGCCCGGCAGGTCGCGGATGCCCGAGGCGGCCGAGCCGTCGGCGTTGTAGATGCGGAAATGCGTGCTGCGTGTGACCGAGCCCGTCTCGGTCTCGCTGACCCACATCATCACCATCTGGCCGCTGTCGAGCGTCGTCATGGCAACGGGCGTGTCCTGGTCGAACCCGGCGTGGTATTCGACCGCCGCGCCCAGCGACGTCCCGTCATTGGCGAAGAATTGCAGGTAGCCGTCATCGTCCAGCGTGCCGGTATCGTCCACCCAATGCACGGCAAAGCCGGAGGCGGTGGCCTGGATGTTGATGTGTTCGGCGTCACCGTCGAGCAGTTGCGTCGGCCCGCTGCGCACGGTGCCGTTGGCATTGTAGACCGTGACGAACAGGTCGCCGCGATTGACCGACGTGATATGGGCCACCGCGAACCCGCCATCGGACAGCGCCGTCACGTGCATCTCCGTCGCGCCCGAGATCGGTGTGCCGACATCGTCGATCGTGCCGTCGAGGGGATCGTAGATGCGGATATAGCCGTTGAGGTTGGTGTGGTCATAGACGACCACGACCCGCCCGTCATTCAGCACCGCCGCATCGGGGTCTTCGGCAAACTCGCCAAGGAAACCCTGGCTGATGATCGCCTCTTCCCCGGTCAGGCCGGGATCGTTGGGGCCGGGCGCGTCGTAAAGCTGCTGCGCGCCGTCGATGTCGAGGTTCGTCACTACGCCCGCTGTCGTCACCAGCAGTGTCGACACGTTCAGGCCCACGGCGTTGGTCTGGAAATCGTCGTATTGCTCGATATCCGAGGTGTAGAACCGCACGTTGACGTTGTCGTTTGCGGTGAACGCCTCGTTGCTGGCATAGGCCACCGCGACGCCGCCATCGGCCAGCGCATAGACCCCGCGCACCATCTGCTCGCCCGCGGGCTGGCCGGTGTTGACGAGGATCTCGGCCACGGAAATCGTGCCGTTGGGATTGATGACCGTCAGGTAGGTGCCGAGGTTGCCGGTATCCTCGCCGCTGTCGCGCACGCCGTTATAGGCCACCGCGATGCGCCCGTCGTCGAGGACCACCGCGCGCAGCCCGCCGTTATAGGTAAAGTTCTGCTCACCCAGGCCATCGGCCACGAGGAATTCGCTGCCCGATATGGAGCCGTCGCGGTTGTAATACTGGCCGCGGATCTCGACATCGCCGTCGGACGACCGCACCTGGCTGAGCCGCAGCACGCGCGCGCCGATTTCAAGCATCTCGCTTTCGAACACGCTTTCGAACGGGCCGCCACGCTGGGTCTGGTCAAGGAAGGTGCCGTCGGCTTCGTTGCGGATCAGGTTTTGCAAGCTTGCGGCATAGATCAGGCCGTTCGCTGCCTGCACGTAATCTTCAAAGACCCCGATATAGGGCGTCGCGAGATCGGACTGGTTGTTGATGAAGGTGTCGGTGGACTGCACGGCGCCGGTGGCGTCGAGTTCGAATACGATGCCTTCGTCGGGGTTGTTGGTGCGCAGGACGACCCGCACGCCGCCGCCCGACGTGGCCAGCACCACCGGGTTGTAATCGGTGAACCCGTTGCTGAAATTCGTCCCCGCGGCAAAGAAAACCGGCCCGGCGGTGATCGCCGACCCGTCCGCGCGGAAAATCTGCAATGCGATGCTGTCGTTGCCGTTGTCGAACGCGGTGTCGAGAACGACGATGCGGCCGTCGTTCAGATAAAACAGGTCTGCCATGAAACGCCCCTGGAAAAAGTGTTGAATCAGTAATTAGGCGGCACGCTAAATCTCTGTTTTTGCCGAGTAAAGTGAAAAAATTCACGCCTATGTCATGGATTAAACGGCGCGTGGGCGCGACCGGACCGCCGTTTGTCGCCGGCATCGGGCGCAGCGCGGTTAATATGCGACATCTTGTGTCACAGAGGCGCTTGCCAGCCGGGAAACACGAGATATAGTCGGGCCCGAAGGCAAGGGCGAGGACCCTCGCCCTGGGCGCCAGACAAGGGCCGACCGGGCGGGAGCGGAGTCGCAGGATGCAGGCAGACAATCACGAGTTTCGGACTGATTTCGTACGAAGTCCGGGTGCGTTGAAACAGAACCCGGCACTGGTTCTGAATGCCGATTACCGACCTCTCAGCTATTACCCGCTGTCGCTCTGGTCATGGCAGGACGCGGTGAAGGCCGCGTGGCTCGACCGCGTCGATATCGTGGCCGAGTACGAGGACGAGGTGCACTCGCCCTCGACCACGATCAGGATCCCGTCGGTGGTGGTCCTGAAGGATTACGTCAAACCGCAAAAGCGCGTGGCCTTCACCCGGTTCAACCTGTTCCTGCGCGACGAATTCCGCTGCCAGTATTGCGGGTCCAAGGGGGACCTGACCTTCGATCACGTGGTGCCGCGCGCCTCGGGCGGGGTAACAAGCTGGGAGAACGTGGTCGCGGCCTGCGCGCCCTGCAACCTGCGCAAGGGGTCGAAATCGCTGCGCCGCGCGGGCCTGTCGCTGCGCAAGCCGCCGCGCCGGCCTGCGTCAGAGGAATTGCGCAACATGGGGCGGCGGTTCCCGCCCAACTACCTGCACGCAAGCTGGGTCGATTTCCTGTATTGGGATGCCGAACTGGAGGCTTGATTGGCGCCGCGAAATCTTCACGCGTATTGTGAGAATTGGCGCATAAATACCTGAAATAAATACGCTTTGTGGAGCGGGCGCCTCAGCAGGTCCCGAAGGAATTCAGGCTTTCGTCACAGGCTTCGACCGCCGCGCCCGCCTCGTGCACGAGCCGCGACAGGGGCGCGTCGTCGGGCAGGTTGCACCAGTATTCGCGCACCGTGTCACCGGACGCATCGGCGCGGTGATGGGCAAGGCAGCGCATCGGGATCCCTGCGAACCGGGTGGTGAGGGCGGCGAGCGTGGCGGCGTCGGTCGTGCCGTCCTTCAATCCCCACAGGCCGTAGCTTCCCGCACCATCGGCAAAGGTCACGCGGTCCCCGGTTTCAAAGCGTTCGATGCTGAAATCGGCGACGGGGATCGTGCGTTCGGCGGAAACCTCGGCGCAGCCCATCAGGATCATGGCGGCACCGGCCACGACAAGCGGACGTGATTGACCCTGCGTAAACTTCATTTACCAGCCACCGCAATTTTGCTATGATCTTAAGCATATTTGATTGTTTTCAGTTTTTATAGGGGGATATAGATATGACAGTTGTCTATAATAATCAGATACTTGAAACCGGGCTTTCACACACGGTCGATGGCGTTACGCTCGATTTCGCAACAACCGCGGTTGTCGGAAACTTCACATCTCCACCCTTCGAAGGCATCTGGTTCGGACAGACCTCTTCGGCGTCGGACTTCGTGACGATCTCGTTCTCCGAGACGGTGCAGGACATCGAGGTGTCGATCACCGGGGCGGATGGCGTGTTCAACCCGCCGGAGACCTTCACCCGCTTCGCCGTGCAGCTGAACGGCGGCGACTGGATGCCCATCGACATCGAGGTGACGCAGACCGGGGCCGTGGTGGTCACCGGCAACACCATCGTCACCACCGGGTCGGGCGGCAGCGGCAGCTTTACCTTCACCTATAACGGTGCGCCCTTCGACGCGGTGCGCTTTTTCTATGAACAGAACGGGTCCAACAACGGCGCGGTGCTGGAGCATGTCGAGATCCAGCCGGGCGAGGTGCTGTTCCTCGATTTCGACACGGCGATCCCCGAGGATTACGTGATCCGCCAGTGGCGGGACGATACCGGCACCATCCGCGAATATTACGAGACGGTGGCCGGGTCGGAACCTCTGGGCACGTTCAGCGCGGCATCCCGCGCGGCGATCGTGACGGCGGTGCAGGCGATCTTTGACCGGTCGAACCTTGCGGTGCGCGTGACCGACGAGAGGCCCACCAGCGGCGATTACCACAGCGTCCGGTTCGGCGGGAACGCCATCGTCTATGACGATGACGGCGACGGCAACAACACCCAGCTTCTGGGCGTCGCGCAGGGCGGGGTGGACCGGTATAACCGCAACCCGTCGGACCTGACCTATGTCTTCCTTGACGAAGGCGATTCCCGCGCGCTGCTGGTCGAGACCATCGCGCACGAGGCCGCGCACGGCTTTGGCGTGCGGCACGTGAACCCGACGCCGGGCTTGAGTTCGGAAGTCATGGACTACCAGGACAGCAACGCGCCGCGGTTCGTCAATTCGGTGGTGCGGATCGTCGAGCCTCCGGTCGACGGGGTGATGGCCACCAACGAGACGCACAACCCGACCTACCACATCGAACGCTACCTGCTGGGCCAGAGCGACGAGGACCTGCGGGCCGAGGGCATCCTGCCCGGCAGCTGGGACCTGACGCTGTGGGACAACATCCAGATCCTGCTGGATTTCGTCGGGCTGACCGGGATCCTCGAAGACCTCGTGGTGCTGATCGACGACGGCAACGGCTTCATGGAGGGCCGCGAAGGCGGCGTGGGCCGCACCGTGCGGCTGGCCGACCTTGTCGAGCAGGGTGACCAGATCTCGTTCACGCTTCCGGCGGGCACCGATTTCCGCATCATCGGGCGCACGCAGGGGTCGAACATCGCCGACGTGCATATCGAGCTCGACGGCGGCATGACGACCGAGGCCAACGGCTCCCTCACCGGGACGGTGGTGCAGTACGACAGTTCCGGCAACGGCACCAACATGGGCAGCGTGAGCGGCTCCGGCACGGTGACGGAAACCGTGGGCGACACCATGACGGCGAACACCGACCACATCATCGAAGGCACCGAGAACGCCGACAACCTTGACGGCGGAGCCATGGACGAGGTCGTGCTGGCGCTGGCCGGCAATGACGTCGTGAACGGGTTCGGCGGCAATGACCAAGTGGTGGCGGGCGACGGCGACGACACCGTGATGGCCGGTGACGGCAACGACACCGTGCAGGGTGGCGGCGGCGCCAACGAGCTTGATGGCGGGCTGGGGGTCGATCTTCTCGACTTCTCGGACGTCACGGGCCGGGCCTTTGCCGATCTCGGGGTGGACCAGACCGGGCAGGGCTTCCTGCGGTTCTTCGAATTCGGACAGGCCGCGGGCGACCTGTATTCCAATTTCGAGAACGTGACCGGCGGCGGCTTTGCCGACAACCTGCGCGGCGACGCGGCCGCCAACCAGTTGTCGGGCGAGGGGTCCTCGGACCGGTTGTATGGCCGCGACGGGTTCGACACGATCGATGGCGGGCCGGGGGCTGACGCGATCTATGGCGGGCTGGGGTTCGACCTGTTGACCGGCGGGTCGGACGAGGGCCGCCGCGACCGCTATATCTATTTCAGCGCGGCCGAAAGCGGGGTCGGCGTGGCCAACCGCGACATCATCACCGATTTCGTGCCGGGCGAGGACCGGATCGAATTGTCGAGGATCGATGCCGACATCAGCCAGGGCTTCAAGCAGCGATTCGACTTCATCGGCGACACGGCGTTTTCCGGCACCGGCGGCGAGTTGCGGTACGAGCATGTCGACGGCGTGACCGTCGTGCAGGCCGACCGCGACGGCGACGGCGCGGCGGATTTCGAGATCGAGTTGTTCGGGACGCTGGTACTGACGGAATCCGACTTCCTGATCTAGGCGGCTATCGTCAAAACCAGGGCGAAAATCGTCAAAAAC
>NZ_AQQZ01000031.1 GCF_001205715.1 Pseudaestuariivita atlantica | reverse complement strand
CCAGCATCCACCGTTTTTGCCGAGGCGGTAGTCGGTGAAAGAGCCAAAATGGTCGTCTCATACAACTGTTGACCTTCCCATCTTAATCGTCTCTTGTCCTTTCGATGGTTCTCAACTGCCCAAGGCAAATGAGATGAAAAGGGAACACGGTGCGGCGTAGCCTACAGGCACCAAATCCGTGACTGCCCCCGCAACTGTGAGCGGTGAGCGACCCCGATGTGAGCCACTGGATGATTTGTCCGGGAAGGTTTGGGGAAGCCGCGACCCGCAAGTCAGGAGACCTGCCATCACCGACATGTATCGCATGTCGGCGTTTCAACACGATGCAGGCGGGGTGCCTGGTCAGGAGCATATGATGGCAAAGCGGTTTCACCGCCCACAACATGGTTCTTCCTTCGCCCGTCTGAGAGGCGGAGGGCCTGATGAATCATCGCATTACAATTTGTACATCCTGTCGGCACAAAGGCACCGAGTGCCGCCCCGGCTATGAACTGATCGAGCGTCTGCGGCAGGCCATTGCCGAAGCCGGAGATGCCGTCCCAGAGGCGTTCGAGATATCAGGCGTGGCCTGCATGGCGGGCTGTGATCACCCATGTACGGTCGCCTATCACGGCACTAAGAAGGCGACATATCTCTTCGGCGATATTGATCCAGAGGCCGATATCGACGACCTTGTGACCTTCGCCAAGCAATATGCTTATCTGCATGACGGCTGGTGTTCGTCGGTGGATCGCCCCGGCAAGCTGCGGAAATCCACATTGGCCCGCGTTCCTGCCGCGATCATGGCCATCGAAGAAGATGAGGTGGGGGCCTCGTGAGCGCCGCCACCCTCTCTGTGCAGGACCTGTCATGGTCGCCGGGACGCGGCGCTGGTACGTTGCTGCGATCAACAAGCTTTGCGTTGGAAGCTGGACGGGTTCTGGGGATCGTCGGTCCAAACGGAGCCGGGAAAACGACGCTGTTGCGGTTGTTGTACCGGTTTCATCGCCCGACAACCGGCACCGTGCGCGTAGACGGTGACGACATCTGGGCCCTTTCGGCACGGTCTGTAGCACAACGCATCGCGGCCGTGCTGCAAGAACAGCCCAGCGACTTTGCACTGACCGTAGGAGAGATCGTGGCCTTGGGCCGCACACCACACAGGCGTGGGTTCGGTGGAAGCACCGGTTCTCATGATAAAGACGTTATTGATGATGCATTGGATCGGCTTGACCTACATGGTTTGGGCGACCGCCATCTGGGCACCTTGTCAGGTGGGGAACGCCAACGAGTGATGGTTGCGCGGGCCCTGGCACAGGAGCCACAACTGCTGATCCTCGATGAGCCAACAAATCATCTCGACATTCGCCATCAGTTGGAGGTTCTGGACCTGATCCGCAACCTACCACTCACCATCGTGACATCGCTGCATGACCTGAACCTCGCCGCTGGTGTCTGTGACGATGTACTGCTGATCCAATCCGGCCAAACCGCGGGCTTCGGTCCGCCGGATCAGGTGCTGTCAGAGGCCGCAGTCTCTGACGCTTTCCAGGTCATGGCACGGCGGGAACAGCTTTCCCGCAGCAACACTGATCACCTCACATTCCATCTTCAGAAACAGGGAACACACACATGAAGAAACTCCTCCTGACATCAACCACACTGATTATCGCTGCCGGTGCCGCCGCTGCGGAAACGACCGTGCAAAGCTGCGACCGTACTATCACTTTCGATGCGCCACCCGAACGGGCGATATCGAACGATGTGAACCTGACAGAGATGATGCTCGTCCTTGGCCTTGCTGATCGGATGGTCGGCTATACTGGTATCTCTGGCTGGAAGACCCTCGATGAAGAAATGAGGGCCGGTGTCGAAGAGCTTCCCGAGCTCTCGGCAAGGTATCCATCGAAAGAAGTACTCGTCGGGGCCGACGCCGATTTCTTCTTTGCGGGGTGGAACTACGGCATGAAGGTGGGTGGCGAAGTCACCCCCGAAACGCTGGAACCCTTCGGTATCGCGGTCTACGAACTGACCGAATCCTGCACCCACATCATGGAGACCGAAAAGGCCAGCATCGACATGATGTATGCTGACCTGATGAACCTTGGCGTGATCTTCGATGTTGAAGACAAAGCCGCCGAACTGGTCGATAGCTACCGCGCAGACCTCGCCGCCTTCACAGATGGACTGGAAACCGGTGAACCGCTGCGCGTGTTCGTCTATGACAGCGGTGAAGACACACCCTTCACCGCTGGCCGCTACGCCATGCCGACCGCGTTGATTGAGGCCGCAGGTGGTATCAACATCATGGACGATTTCGAGAAAAGCTGGGCGACCGTGACGTGGGAAGAAGTTGTGGAACGCAATCCAGAAGTCATCATGATCGTGAACTATGGCGAAGTGACCGCCGAACAGAAGCGCGCGTTCATGATGTCCAACCCGGCCTTCGCCGATCTGGACGCGGTTAAGAATGATCGCTTTGTGACCTTGGAATATGTCGAAGCCACGCCGGGGCCGCGTAACATCCAGGCGATCAAGACCTTGGCCGAAGCCTTCTGGGCCGAATGATCTGATGAGTGAGATCACAAACCGCGCACAGGTGTCCCGCAAGCTTGGCGGTATGCCCGCCTTTCTTGTCGGTGGGGTGATCCTACTTGTGATCTCGCTCTCTCTTGCCATCTCGGTCGGGGCGGTCCCCGTCCCCTTGGGTACAGTTTGGGGCGTTATCCTCAATAAACTCTCACCTGGCCTTGTCGAAGAAACATGGTCGCGGAGCCGGGAGGCCATTGTCTGGGAAATCCGGTTCCCACGGGCATTGCTGGCCACGATGGTGGGGGCTGGTCTGGCGATGGTCGGGGCAAGTCTGCAAGCTGTGACGCGCAACCCGCTGGCCGATCCGCATCTCCTGGGTATCTCCTCTGGCGGTGCGTTCGGGGCAATCCTGGCCCTGCTGCACACTGGCCTCTTTATTGGCCTGTTGACCGTCCCCCTGCTCGCCTTCGCCGGGGCGCTTGGCACGACATTCATTGTCCTAGGCGTCTCACGCTTTGCCGATGCGACAAGCGCCGATCGCCTAGTTCTTGCCGGTGTCGCCGTGTCATTCATCATCATGGCCTGCGCGAACGTCCTGATTTTCCTAGCGGATCCCAAGGCGACCCATATTGTCGTCTTCTGGATGCTGGGTGGCCTCGGCCTCGCGCAGTGGGGTCAATTGATCTATCCGCTGATCATCCTCGTGGCCTGCGCGGCATGGCTGATGTGGAAGGCGCAGGATTTGAACGCCGTGACAGTAGGAGATGAAACGGCATCGACCCTTGGCATTCCAGTTGCACGGTTTCGCCTGGCAGTCTTTGTCGTCGGTGCACTGATCACCGGCGTGATGGTCGCTTTTTCCGGGATTATCGGCTTTGTCGGCCTCATGGTGCCGCATGTGGTGCGGATGCTGGTCGGCGGCGACTACGCCCGTGTCTTGCCCGGCTCCGCCCTGCTTGGAGCGGTATTCCTCCTCTGGGCTGACATTACCGCCCGGACGATCATGGCCCCGGAAGACATGCCTATCGGGATTGTGACCGGACTGGTCGGTGGGGTCTTCTTCGTTTGGCTGTTGGGACGCAGAAAGTCTTTTGGCTGATGGTCCGCTAGCTAGGTGCGTCTTTGCGTTTTTTCTCAAAGGCTGCAATCGCTGCACCTAACAAGACAAGCGGGAGCGCAAACAGAAAACTCGTTCCAAGTGGTAGATTGAAGATGAGCAAATCCGCCAGAACCGGCCAAAGAAGCGCTACGTATTCGAAGGGTGCTAGCCGGGAGGCCTCGGTATAGCTGAACGAGAGCGTCATCGCGATATGCGCGAAACCACCGAAGAGACCCGCAAGCACCAGCAACATGAGCGTCTGAGTATCAGGGAATGCCCAGCCCCACGGCAGGGTCACTATGCCACCCGCCATGGACGCCACCACGAAGTAGAAGGCGATGGCCCCGGGGCTCTCGGTTCGTGTCAAGCTGCGCACCATGATCAGCGCGAAGGCAGTCAGCAGCGCTGTTAAGAGCCCCAGACCGATCCCGAGCAACCGGCGCGCATCGACCGTGCCGCCTCCGATGTCAGGCCAGACCAGGACCAGAACACCCGCCAGCCCAAAGGCGAGACCGAACACGCGCCACTTTGTGAGCCGCTCGGACAGCACCACCACCGCCGTGACTGCCGTTAGCACCGGAGCGAGTTGTGCCAGCAGAACTGCTTCGGCCATTGGCAGCAGCGCCACCGAGGCGAAAGACGTAAACATCGCTGCAGCACCGAAGAAGGAGCGTACAAGATGGCCGATTGGACGTGATGTGCGCAAACCGGACGGGAATTCATGCCGCAGCATCAGAAAGATCACCAATGGTATAAGCGCAAAGAAGGATCGGAAGAAAACGATCTGTCCGAGCGGTGCGGCATCACTCAGGGCTTTCACACAAACGACCATGCCGGTGAACAAGATGCCCGACAGAATACGCAGAGCGATCCCAATCGATGGGTTGTCAGGCCGTGTCAAGTCTTTGCATCCTGCACTGCGAGCGCATCCCGCAGGGCATCGCCAGCCAGATTGATCGCAAGGACCGCGATAACGACACACAGCCCCGGCAAGATCATTTGCAGCGGGGTGGAGCGCATGTGAATCCGCGCATCCAGGAGCATCGTTCCCCACTCCGGCATAGGGGGTTGCACACCGAACCCCAAAAACCCAAGTGTTGAAATACCTAAGATCGCGCGGGCAAGCATTCCTGTCCAGACAACGGTCAGCGACGGAAGGAGCGACGGCAGATAGTGCCAGCACGCAATGGCAAGCGGCGAAAGCCCCGCAAGCCGTGCTTGCACAACGTATCCCCTATTGCTTACGGACAGACCAATGCCGCGCGCCACCCGGGCATAGCGCATCCAGCCTGTCACGGTGAGAGCGAAGATGAGAGAGGCAGTGGACGCCCCCAGAACACCCGCGATGACCACGGCCGCGATAAGCTCGGGAAAGGCTAGAAACGGGTCGGTGGCACGCATCGCGATCCAATCGGCCACCCGCCCACCCTGAGCCGCGATCAGACCGATGGTTGTGCCAATGATCAGTCCGAGCAGCGAAACCACAAAAGCCAGTCCAAGTGACCAGCGCGCACCGTGCAGAAGCCTGGAGAGGATATCTCTACCAAGCGCATCCGTGCCTAGAAGCCATTTCCCACCCGGCGGTTGAAGCCGGTTTGGAATATTGATGGCCGTCGGATCATGAGGCGCGAGCATCGGGCCGAACATCGCAAGCAGCGCGCAAACGGTGATCAGAACATAAACGCTACGCATCGCGGCCACTCACTCTGGGATCAAGGCTGCGATAGATCATGTCGATAGCAAGGTTCACCAACACGAAGATGACGGCGGCGAGTAAGACGACCGCCTGCACCTTCGGGAAATCGCGCGCAAAGATGGCGTTTACGAGAAAGCTCCCTAGACCGGGTCGCGCAAAGATCACCTCGACCACGACCAGCCCTTCGAGCAGAAAGGCAAGTTCCAGACCGAGCACCGTCACGACGGGCACCGCAGCGTGAGGGGCGATATGGTCACGGGCAACATCGCGGCGCGCGACGCCCCGTCTGGTGAAGGCTGGCAGGAAAGGTTGTCCGCGTGCCTCTAAAATGCCCGAACGGATAATCCGCGTCAGCGAAGCAGCAACACCAAACCCCAGCGTCATTGCAGGCAAGATGCTGTGTGTGGTCGTTTCAGCCCCCATGGCAGGCAACCAGCCAAGCTGCACGGCGAAGAGCAAGATCAGCAACAATCCGAGCCAGAACGCCGGGATGGCAACCCCGACCGAGGCCAGGGCCACGGCCCCGCGATCCAGCCAACTGCCGGGTCTGCGTGTGGCGATCAGGGCAAGTGGGACTGAGACAGCCAAGCCGAGCGCCAAGCTGACGAGCGCAAGCGGAAACGTGTAGGACATGGCTGTCACCAGATCAGGCCAAACGTCTCTGCCATTGACGGAAGACTGACCAAAATCACCCTGCATAAGCGGGGCGAGCCAGGCCCAAAACGCCGTCCAGAACCCGTCTTCAAACCCGGCTTCGGCTCGGATGAAATCCAAAACCTCTTTGGAGACGTTTTGGCCATAGCGCGCTTCTGCAATCGCGAGGGCAGGATCACCCGGCGCGTGCCACAAGAGAGCGAATGTCGCCAATGCAGCCCCGGTCAGAACAACCACAGCGCGCAGCATAAGCCCGACAAAGACGGAAATCACGCGACACGCTCCAGTGCGCCAAGGGCGAAGGCGGCATCGCGGAGCATCCGGCCATAGTCGGTCTGTGGGGCTTCGACAAAGGCTTGTGCAGTTGCTAATTCTTCGATCCGGCCCGCGCGCAGCACAGCAATCTCATCTGCGAATGCAGCCGCGTATCCCAGATCATGTGTCACGATTAGTGCAGCAAAGCCTTCCTGCTCCTGCATTTCTGCGATCAGACGTGCGGTGTGTTTTTGCGTGACGGCATCAAGGGCGGACAGCGGCTCATCAAACAGCACCAGGGGCGGGGCGGCGATGAGCGCGCGAAGAATACCCATGCGCTGTGCCTGTCCGATGGACACCTGATCCGGACGCCGGTCCAGAAGGTCGGGTTGAACTTCAAGAGCGTGGCAAAGCGTTGCCAACCGATCCGACTCCACGCCCATGTTTTGGGCCACGACAGGTTCCATGACAGAGCGACGGAGCGACAGGCGCGGATTAAAGGCCGCGCGCGGTTCCTGCATCACAAGCGCAGGGCGGCACTGCGAGACCGGTGCACCATTCCACGACACGCGACCCGCCGAGCAGCGGACCAGCCCCAGGATTGCGCTGATGAGGGTGGACTTGCCCGCACCGCTTTCGCCCACCACCGCCAGCGTGCGTCCCGGTTCGAGTGAGAATGAAACCTCCTGGAGCGTCGTTGAAACGCCACGCCGCACAGAGATGTTATCTACCGTCAGCATGGCAGTTCCAGCCAATTCCGGTGCGCGCAAAGGGCCTTGGCAGCTTGTGTTTTCGGAGATGCGAGGAACGCTTCGGTCGGTGCATCCTCCACAATGCGCCCGGCATCCATCACCATCAATCGCGCGACCCGGCGTGCGGCAAGCCCCAGATCGTGCGTGATCAGCAAGAGCGCAGTTTGCCGGTCTTTCAGACAGTCTTCGAGAAGATCCATTGTTCCCGCCGCGACCACCGGGTCAAGCGCGGACGTAGGCTCGTCCATCACCAACAGGTCAGGCGTACCGATCAAAGCCATGGCAATGACAAATCGCTGCTGCATCCCACGGCTCCAGCCCCAGGGACGTTTGCGTAAATCGCCGCGCTCGATCTGAAGGGCCTTGAACAACATCTCGCGGCGCGCGTCATTCGGGGCTAGACCCAAGGCCCACCCCGCTTCCCGCCAATGGAAGGCCATCGACCGCAGGGGGTCGAGCGCTTCATCCGGGCTTTGCGGGACGTGCGCCACGCTCGCCCCTTGCGCGCGCAGTGCGTCCACCAGCTCATGCCCAAAGGTCGACTTGCCAGACCCTGAAGCGCCGACAAGCCCGACGCGTTCGCCGGGCTTGAAGTCCACATTCGTGGGATAGAGGATGGTGCGGCCTGAGCGTTCGGCGCTCAAGCCATGGACTTTAATCGTCATTCAGCGAAGCGTGTCTCGTGGTTGATCCAGTAGGTCTCGGTCGGG
>NZ_AQQZ01000030.1 GCF_001205715.1 Pseudaestuariivita atlantica | reverse complement strand
ACCGATTATGGCTACCTCGTCCCTGACATTTTTCTAAAAGAGGCGCGGGACAATGGGGGTTTCAACAATTCACGTGAACAGAAGAGGTTCACCAGCCGCTAGCGTAAAAGTTGCGCTGTCTTTTTCTACAGGCGGCATGACATCGTCAGTATTTACTGACAGAGACGGAAAAGCCATTATAAATCACGAAGGAAGCGGAACAGCTACCGTTTTTATCGATGGAAGGAAATGCGGAACGATCCGCGCCCCTACAACAGAAGCATTTAGTATTTAGACATGAGATCAAATTATTATACTGATACAAGCGGCCTCCCAGAATGGTTAGCAATAACGCTTGGGATAGTTTTCATTATCGTGGTACTGTTCTCCGCTCGATCAATAATATCTGAGGTCTTGGGAGAATGGCGTTCTGGTATTTGTGAATTTGGGGATATGGGAACCTTTTCCAAAGCCACTAACCCAAGCCTATTTTTCTTTGCTGCCTTCTTCAAAACTTTTGGGCTTCTCGCCGTACTTGTATTCGTTGGATACATCCTTTTCCTCGGCGCGATCATAGCCCTTGGCTACATCCTTTAAGTAGGTGAAAAATATGGCACTTTTTAATCCTATTTCTTGGAAAATCACTTCTGGTGATAATCTCGATTTGCATGGCAAAGAAGTGAACCAGACAAAACTTGATTTCTTTGATAAAAAATCTGCCAAAGAATTCATCCAACGAGAACTGGACAAACTTACCTGCGAGGGTTGTGGAGGCCAGCGAATTAAGGGCGGCACCTTAGACGTAGAACTTCGATATGTTAGACTCTATCGACAGGAAACCGTTGATGGATGGTTTGGAGAGAAACGAAAAGACATAAATTTCAAGTCCGTATATCGGATTATTGGCAGCCACTTAGATGGAGAGGTCACATGTAAGAGCTGCAAAAGATCAACGACTAGCCTGCCAAGCGAAAATTTCCCTTTGGTCTCACTTTACAGTGTTGGGTCGTTTGTGAACTTCCTTAACGCCATACCCGTTGAACGAAGAGATAAATTTATCAAAGAACACCTAACACGCGAAGCCATTGAGCGACCTCACAGAATGAAAGAAGTTTTGCAACTGGCTGTCCGATGGCTGGAAGGCGCAAAGGATGCCGAAAGCAGAAATAATAAACGCGCTACAATTACGTCCCTAGCAACTGTATGTGCAACGATGCTTGATGGCGAAGAAGCCGATATTTTGCTTCGTAGCTTTGGAATAGAGGTTTAATTTCACCTCTAAATCTCCAATCCCCTACAACGCCTGCGTTGCCGATCACGATGCTGTCGGCTGGCCTGTTTATTGTCCAGCTCGGTCTTGTGGCTCTCCAGCTCTTCCCGTTGTGACTGTCGATCAAGCGTCAGCCAATACCCAAGATTTGACCGCAAATCGTTCCGTTCGCGACGATGCTTCTCACGCATCAACTTGATCGCCTTTTGTAGCTGCCGCCTGTCGGTGAGCTGTTCCGTTTTCAGCGCGTGAAACTCCCCCGCATCCCGTTTCTTTGCCTGCTCGATCTCAGCGGCAAATTCACGGGGGAGCTTGCCAACACCAAGTTTGAGTTGGGCGCGATCCCACAAGCCCATAAGCCCGCTGCGGATACGATCTGCACGGGCTTTGGCTTCGACTTTCTGACGGGTCTGGTGCTGGCGCTGCAAGGAATGGCGCGATGTCTGCTGTTCGGCTTTCAGACGCTTCACAGCATTGCCCATGCGGGTCTGCTCTTTGCGTTGCTTGGTCTTTAGATCATCGACGCGCTTTTCTGCCGCCGCTGTCATTTTCGCTCTGAGAGTTGCGCGCGCCTGGTCAACTGTTTGAACGTATTCAGGTTGACCAAGCCGTGCGCGAATGTCCTTTTGCTTAGCACCAAGAAACCGATGCAGGGGCAAGGTTTCGCCAGAGTGATGCAGCACGACAAAGCCGCGACGGTCGCCACGGGCAAGCTGCATGGCGTGTGTCTCTAGCGCCGCGTTGAACGCCTGCGCACCGTCTGCAAACTGATACGCCTCGCCAATGATCCGCTTGATGTCGCGTGGGTCTTCCCCAAGGCGTTTGGCTTGCTGCCACTCAGCAATGCCAAAATTCAGCGGGTCGCGGTCTTGGCTGTTTTTCAGACCATCGGGGAGAGGGATGCCAAGCTCTTTGTGAAGGTCTTGGCTAATCTCCCGCAGCCGCATTTTGTGGAACCCCATGTTCTTGGCTTTGACGATAGGGGTGGGGCGTTCCTCCCCCACTTTCGCGCCAACGTCATAATGGGTGGAAAAATGCATGCGGCTGTAAACGACATGTGCATGCTCGCGCCCATTTTTCTCGTGGAAAACGACCGAGCGGGCATGATCGGCAAGCCCCATATCTGCGTCGATTTTATCGAATGCAGCCGCGAACTGCGCGCGGGTGAGATTGGCAGATTCAGGGGGATTAACGATCACATGGAAAAACGGCTGCTGGCATTTGGTGCCTTGCGCGGTCGCCTCGATTTCAAGGAGTGCGCCGTGCAAGTCCTCTGCTGCCGTTCCGCGAATGTCGCCCACCTCAACGTGGTCGTTCTCGCGGGCATTTGAAAGGTGCGCCGCAAGATTACCACCGTAACCGCGCTGCGATCCTTTCAAGATCATGGGGCTGGCTCGTTTGGTTGGGGCGTTGCGGTCTCGCGATGTCCCAAGGCTTGCATGAGCGTGTGGCGCATCCACTGGATGTCTGCCGCCGCTTGATGCAGCAAACGCGCCTCCGGCCACATGCCCGAATTGGCAACATGCGCAAGCTGGTTCGTGTTGTTGCCAATGCGCCCCACGGCCAAGAGCAAAGTTGCCAGCTTGTCACCGTCTTTGACGGTCGGACGGTTGGCACGTTTTGCTCTGGGTGGGGGAAGAGGCTGCTCAAGGGCAGACGCGCGGATAAAATCGCTCATGCTTACACCTGCCGCCTGTGCGGCCTGTGTGAGCTGATCCTTTTCCGAGCGCGTATAGCGTGTCGGAATAGGGAACTCGCGATTTTCTTTGCGTGGCTGGCTCATAGAGCATGCCTCCTTCGGTGTTTAGGGTTCGATGCCCGAAAACGCCGAACCGCTAGGGGGATGCACGGGGGGAGGCGCAGCCGTCCCACCTGCCAAGTGAGTTTGTATAACAAACACATCTTGCATATAGATTACATTAGACAAATTAGCAAAAAGTTAACGTTTGCGCAACGGGTCAGCCACGAGCCATGAACCTCCGGCCTGTCGGCCTTAGGTACTCTTTGGTTTTTAGGATTGAACACTCGCCGTTAGGCAGTCCCTTTTGAATAATCAAAAGGACTGAGCAAGGATGCGTTCGCCCTTGCTACCCCTCAAGCGTTGTCCTCGCCCCTAAAGGGGCTGCGGGAACGCTTGACCGCTAGCAAGGGCTAGGGTCGTTATTTCGTCTTTGGGGGATGTCGAAGGCATCGCGCGGCTCAGTGTTGCGCACATCAACCTCCGGCACGGGGGTGCCGTGTATGTCGAGAACCGGAATGTCAAAGGCGTCGGGCTCTTGGGGCGCGAGAGAGCGCAAGCGTCTCTCGGCCTGCTCGAAATGATGCGAAAGCAAGGGGCTTGGATCATAACTAAGCGCTGCCGCTGATCGCACAAACGGGATGGCAACATTGGCAGGCAACTTTGGGTCGATCCACTGCGCGTCATAATGATAGTCGGACGATGGGGCGGCATGGTATGCCCACCCGTCCGCTTGCCAACCTTCCGCCGATTTCCGTGCTAGGTGCGCTGTGGCCGCGTCCGCTATCATTTGGGCATACGCTGCCGCTGTCTCCCGTTCAGGTAGGCCGTGCAGCTCTAATTGATTGCGGTAGTCTCTCCATACAGTCGCGGCGATTAGCAACGTCATTATTAGTCAGCATAACTGACCTAGATTGATGAGCGCAAATTCCTGCTGAAAAGTCGCATGAGCCGTGGCATACAGGAACTATATGCAATCAAAGGATTTATGTTGCTTGATAAACTCGGTGGATACTTAATCGGGGCGCTCGGAGCTGCATTCATCGTGGCTATCGTCTGGTGGCTGCGTGCGTATGGCTTTGATTTTCGATGGAACCAAAACGCCATAAACATCTCATTGGCACTCGGCTTGCAGCTCATCGTTACCATAGCGGCAATCATCATCATGGCTTTGGGCGACGAGCAGGCCGAACAGGCTAGAGCAATCGGCGATCTATACTTCGACACCGTTTATAAAAGCCATATCCCAAGCGGTGAAAAGCTCGTCTTAGCTTTTATCGTGAATGGTGTAGGCGCTTGGCTTTTAACGTGGGGAATAATTGGAGAGCTTGGCTATGATAGTAACGGATGGACACGTTATTCCGTTTGGTTTTCGTATCTTGTTCTGTGCTTCGTAGGGGCGGGGCTGTGGCAGCTTATCAGCTATGAAGCCGCCCTCAAGAAAGCCATTGAGCAAGAAAAATGGGAAAAGGTTAGGAAGGGTCAGCTCCGATCTGAGTCGGAAAACACAGCCCCCGCTGTCGAGCATCAACAGCCTGCCTCACAGCCAAGACAGACAGAGGATCTGAGCCGGAAAGATCCGCGCGATGCCTTCGACATTCCACCGCAAAGGCTGGATGAATGAAACGGGGCGGCGCAACGCGCTTCATAAGTGGGGCTTGGTCTGTTTATCAGGCGCTTGAATCAATGGAGCACAACCGCCGTGCTCGCCAGCAAGAAGATATGATGCTGGAATCCATGAACGAGTACAGGGCGGTTGCTGATTACATGCGCAATCCGCAAGCGTCCGAGATTTTGGGCGCGGGTCGGATGGCAAATTATCAGGATGTGGCAAGCGCCAACTTGTTTGAAAATCTCGGCCTCTACATCGGCGGCTATGCCGGACAACCAATTTTTTACAACGGTGATCGCCACGCCCTGTCTTATGGTCGCACACGATCCGGCAAAGGGCGCGATATCATCCTGCCCGTGCTGGCAACAAACGCCCAAGACAGTCTGATCGTCACCGATATCAAGGACGCCGAAAACGCCTATGCAAGCGCAACAGCTCGCAAGGCATTGGGGCATAGGGTCATTGCCCTGAATCCGTTCAACATCGCGGGGCTGAGCAGTCACCGATTGAACCCCTGCCAGAACATGCTCGATGTCGCGCGAGGCGGCTATGAAATGGATGGCGAAGACCAACAATTCATAGAGCTGTTTTTGCCCATGACGGAAAAGCAAAAGCAGGCGGACAATGCATGGGCGTTAGAAGGGGCGCGGGATATTTTGCGCATCCGCGCAAAGTATCTGGCCTATTATCGCCCATCTGAGTGCAACCCTGCTGGCCTGTGGCACATGGTTCATGGAAGCCGCGAAAAGATCGTCAGCCAGTATCAGGAAATGATTGATTGCGGGGATGCTACGATCGCGGAACCTGCCGCCACCTATCTCGACGCCTATGAAAACATCGAGCGTCAGTATGGGGGATACAAGACGGGCTTGAACCGTGCGGTTGCGCCCTATGCGCCCAACTCCGTTTTTGCCCATGAAACCAGTGTGAGCGATTTTGATCCTGCGAATTTGAAGCGCGAACGGATCACGGTTTTTGCCATGCTTCCGACCGACAAAATTGAGGTCGGATCACAATGGCTGACATTGACTGTCTCGATGATGATGGAACGGATCGCAGCTGCAACGGGCACGATCCGCACCACGGTTATTCTCGATGAACTGGCAAATTTGCCGTACATGCCGATTGTTCCCAAAGCCCTAAAACTCTTCGCAGGCAAGGGCGTTCGGATGTGGGGATTTTGTCAGGGTCGGCACTCCCTGAGTGATGCCGGATATAAGCAAGAGACCATCCGCGAATTTGAGGATCAATCCGGCTTTCTCCAGCTCTGGGAAGTCGAAGATATGACGCTCATCAAGGACATTGAGGGATGGAGCGGCAAGAAGGGCGTCACCACGCGCGGCGCAAACATGGGCGGTGGCGGTGGTCTGCAAGGATCGTTCTCGATCAACGAAACCGCGCGGCCTGTCATGCAGACAGAAGACATTCGGGCAGTTGGTGAAGGCCAACAGCTTTTGAAAGTGGCTGGCTGTCCGCATCTGATCCATGCGGCGCGGGTGCCGTGGTTTAACATCCCATCTGTCGAAACGCGGCTGCGGGACGTGCGCGAAATCACTACAGGTGAAACGAACTGGAAACCGGAACGCCGCAAGCGCGTTCAAGCCCTGCCCGCTCCACAAATCGAACCGGAAACGCCGGAACCGGATGAAGATGAAATGCTCGCTTTTGCGGTCGCTGAGCTGGATGCAAGGGATCAACAGATTGCAGAGCTGAAAGAGCGTCTGGAACGCAGAGATCAGCTCGCGGCTGATCTCAAAGACCTTTTGGGCGGTAACAACAAAGGGGATCAGGATGGCTGATACAACATCAAGCTTCAATCAGGCCACGGGCAAAACCGATGCCGATGAAGCCAAGCGCCGCGTCAAAAGCATGATGCGTGAAAAGCAGGTGTTTGAAGACAAGGCGGCGGAATATCGCGGCAATCTGCATTCCCAACAAACCCATGAACAGCTCGATCTTGGGCGTAAACACGATGCGCAAAGCTCAAAGCTCGATAAAAAGCTGCATGATGCCTATGGCGCGAACAAGGCTAAGGATCAGGAAGCCCTCCAAGCCCTGAAAGATAAGCGCAAAACAACGAGGCCGACGCAGGAAGACCGCGACCGCGCGGAAGCTTTGCAACGGAATCTCGACAGCATCAAACAGCGTGAAACTGAACAGCGTGACGCCCTGAAAACGCGCCAAGAGGCTGAGCGCAAAAAACTGGCTGAACAGCATGACAAGCAGAACAAGGGCGCAGAACGCACAATTTCTGCTGCGTATCAGGATCGCCAGTCAAAGGGCTGGAAGCCGGAACCTGTGAACTTCCAAAAGTTCGAAAATGCGACCAACGAGAAAATTTCGTTCCAGAAACCCGCCAGAACGGTCTCTGAGGGGTCTGAAAGCTCTCAGGGGACACAAACCACCTCAGACAGCTTAACAAGCTCTCCGCAGCCGTATTTGGCGCCGAAAGGGGCAAGAACTGGAAATCTGCACCCTCCGAAAGAAAAAACAGAGGGGCAAACGGTCGGTGGCAAAGGTTCAGGTAAAGGGAACGGCATGGGCATGTAGCCCATATTCTTAGCAAATATCCCCTGTATCTGCCTTACACCCCAAGGGGTCGAAGACGTTCACTCGCCGTGAGGCACAACCTTTGGGTTGTTTGAAGGCGGTGGCCTATTTTCCCCTGCTTCGTATGAGCCTGCATCGCAAGGATTGAGAGCCATATGGTTCTGGTGAAGACGCAAGCGTTCCCGCAGCCCCTTTAGGGGTGAGGACAATGCTTGAGGCTTTGCCATGGTTCTATGGTTTGATAATCTCAGATGTCAGGCGGCGGAGCAGGTTGGAAAATCCCCCTGCTTTGGTGAGTGCGGAGCACGATTTAGACCGCGTGCCAGCTTGCTGGCATAATCGCGGTCAGAGTATCCGAGCTTGCGAGGATTCCTTTCGTCTCGAAGTGTAGCGAAGAGCCTATGTGTTTTAATTTGTGTTTTATATGTGTTTCCAGCTTTCGGGCATGCTGTAAGCTGTTGATATAAAGAGTTGAATCGTCCTAATTTGTCATAATCGGTGTGTGAAATCCCGAATCGAGGTGTGTGAAATCCCGAATCGAGGTGTGTGAAATCCCGAATCCATCTATGGGAGTTATCCACAGGCGCGCGGTGTGTGAAATCCCGAATTTCATTGACACGGTGTGTGAAATCCCGAAACTGACCGTGGTGTGTGAAATCCCGAATGTGATGTCTGAAAATGAGCTAAAACAAGAACGATCCCCCCTACTTCCTGTGCGGCACCCGCAGCGGGATTTTTTTGTTTGCGATATCTTCGACGCCGCACCTAAGTCGGACATGGCCTCGATGGAGTATCCCCTCTTCACGCTCTCAACCAAGCCCGATATGACACTCCGCCGCTATGAGGTGAACGGCAACTGGTTAGAGCTGAAACCGTCAAGCATCGGCCTCGCCACGGTCTTTGATCGTGACATCCTGATCTACTGCATCAGTCAGTGCATGGCTGCACTGAATGCAGGCCGTCAGGTGCATCGCACAATGCGTTTCTCAGCTCACGATCTTCTGAAAGCAACAAACCGCGACACCAGCCGACGCGGATACAAGCTGTTCAAAGATGCGCTCGACAGGCTTCGTAACACGGGCATTGAAACCAACGTCACCACTGGTGGGTTTGAAGCGCTCGAAGGCTTCGGTTTCATCGACAAATATCGCGTCGTGCGGGAAACCCGCGATGGCCGCATGCAGGCGATTGAAATCACCCTTTCCGATTGGCTCTTCAACGCCATTGACGCAAAGGGCGGTGAAATCCTGACGATCTCCCCCTTGTACTTCCAGCTCCGCAAACCGCTTGAACGCCGCCTTTATGAGATTGCCCGCAAGAGCTGCGGCACCAAGAACCGTATGCTGCGCTATGGCATGGAAAAGCTACGCATGAAGACAGGCTCGCAATCCACGCCCAAAGAGTTCCGCCGCATGGTCAAGGCCATCGTGGACATGAACAACGAAAAGAACCACATCCCCGATTACACGTTCGAGCTGGACGGCGATCTGTTCATCATCCGCCCCCGTTCCGAGTTCACGGATATCTATACGGAACCGGAGACGGTGGACGCACTCGACAAAATCCTGTTGCCCTCGTCCGCCTATGAGAACGCCCGAAAGCATGCTGGGGGATATGATCTGGCTTTCCTTGAACGCGAATGGCGCGACATGCTGACCGGCAAGAAATCAGTTCCGGATAACCCAAGCGGATCGTTCGTGAACTTCGTCAAAAGCTATGTGACGCGAAATGGGGAAGCTCGTCTACTCATTTGAGTAAATGAGTGTTGTTGCAACTATGTGTTGATCTACGCCACCTTAAAGCTCTACGCTCCACTTATTGAAGAACCAGTGCGAAATAGAGGAGGCCAAGATGGCCGATAACGTTGTTTACGACAAAGCAATTGCGATAAGCGCAGACGAACTATCAGATTTTGCCGCTGCTCCAGAGGCGTTTCTCAAGGAACGCGGAGCTATGGAAGGCATTCCAGAATTCAACGGAGTGTATTCAGAAAGTGGCGAACGCCTTGATAAGGAGGGGGTGATTGACGTTTCAGCTCTTTCAGAGGTTAGAGCAACGATTATAATCGCGCATGAGCCAATTCCATACCCCAACCCATGTACTTGGCATATTTGGCTCTAGCTCGCATCACCACATATAGAGTCACAGCCTTGAGCCACTGACCAAGCACTTACGGTTGATTGGTGGCTCAACTTTTAATCAGAGGCAGAACGTAAATCATCGTCCTCCCCAACAAAAACTCATTTACTCAAATACTCAGACCATAAATCACGAGTGATGTCTGAGATCGAGCGCCCCTCTTCCACGGATTTCATCTTGATCCGCTTATACAGGCTTTCCTCAATCTCCGCATTCAAACGCTTTTTCTTCTCAATTGCCGTCTCCGTGACCTCTTGCAAGATGCGTTGACGGGCTTCATCGCCACGGCTGGGGCGTTTCGCTGACAATCCCATTATGCCACCTCCCGCACCACAGGTGCGATCATCGCCAATATCTCGTCAATCAAAGCCGTAGTTTCGGCCTTAGCCTTGACATTGTCTGCATCAAACACGGTCAGCCCTTCAGATGCCGTCTGCGGGTAAACCTGCCGCTGTGTGATGGTCGTATCAAAGACGGGCAGGGCGTATTCGTCCAGAGCCGCCCGCACATCGCCACCAAGGCGCGTTCCTTCCACCACACGAGACACAACAAAGCCCGCAAGCGGAACGCCGTCTGTGACCTCCTGACGGGCTTTGATGAAGTCCACCAGATCAGACGCCGCCCAGATGTCATAGGGTGCGGGCTGCACAGGGATCAGGATAAAATCGCTGACCTTGATCGCAGCGGCGATCATGTCTTCCAGCTTGGCCGCGCCGTTGATCACCACGTAGTCGTAATTTGCGGCCATGCTGGCGAGCGTCTTGACGTTGTTGGGACGGTCAAGCACCACCAGCTCAATCGGGTTGTCTTCGTTTGCCGCGTGCCAGTCTCGGGCGCTGCCCGGTGGGTCACTGTCCACGATCAGGACGGAAGCCCCGCGATCATGCAACGCCCGTGCAAGGTTGGTGCTGATGGTGGTCTTGCCGCATCCACCCTTCGGATTCAAAACGGAAATAATGCTCATATCTGCCTCATTTGTGTTTTTACTCAAAAGTGTAACTGAGTAAATGAGGTGAGGCAAGCCCGTTACAAATGCCGATCTGTGTCCATCTGTTGATGTAAAACACGAATGACAGCGATCCCGTCACCTGTGCTGACAAAGAAAACAAAGTGCTTGCCGACCGAGTATTTCAGATACCCGTCGCGAACATCGGCTGTGCGGCCTTGCTTCTTTCCTGCCGCCAAGTCGTTGCAGGCATCCCGAATATCATCCGTGTAACGGTCGGCCTGATCTACCCCCCACATTTCTGCGGTGTAGTCCCAGATTCCATCAATATCTGCGATAGCTGCGGGTGAGAAGGTGACGCGGCTCATGTGGGGGCATTGCCGAACTCTGCCCGCTTACGTGCTTTGAATTCTTCGAAATCGAACGGCTGCGGCTCGCCGGATTGCTCACCTGCGATCAGGGCATCCTGCAATGCCTTTACCTTGGATTCGTGTTCTTCCAACAAGCGCAGGCCAGCCCGCACAACATCACTGGCCGAACCATAGCGGCCTGATTGAACTTGCGTGTCGATAAACCCTGTAAAGTGATCGCCAAGCGACATGGATGTATTTTTTGCCATGATAAGCCTCCTATAGACAGGTTATACCAAATATTGGTACTTTCTGCAAGCTCCACTCATTTACTCAACCACTCAAGCTGCGCGACCTCTTGCTGCTTTCCATGCCGCCTTACGGGGCATCCACTCAGCAGGGCCTAGGTTGCGGCTCACACCGCTTTTGCGCCCATGTACCGCACCTGTCTCCTGCGGTCGTATTCGGCAGAAGCGTGCAAAGTGCGGTTCTGTGCCTTTGGCGAGGTATTTTTTCAACCCTTCGGCGTTGTCGATTTTCTGAATCTTCACCGCATCGTCGGGAATAGGGTGGCCATCATTAATCTTGGTAAGCCACTTTCGTAGTGATCCTGCAAAGTGCAATGCTTGCTCGGGCGTGATGTGAACCATCCAGTGGACGTGGTGCAGCCCTTTGTCTGCCTCTATTACCCACGCAAAAGTTGGCGCACCATTTCGTGCTGTTTTTGTCCCCTTGGGCGTATAGCTCGACCATCGCTGAAACCGTTCGTTGCGCAATTTTGCAAACACCTCAAAAATGTCTGTCTCGTCGCAACCAAGTTGCCAGAAATTGATGGTGACATGTGTGTTGAACGGTCGCCCGAGCGCCGCCGCTGTTCGCGGTGCATGTAGCAGGTTCGTCGCTGCTTTTCGCTTGATGTAATGCTGTACTGCTCGCACCCGATGATTCTCTATTTTGTGTGTGATAGGCGCACATATACTAGATAGACCGTGGGGAGTCGATAATGTACGCCGTTTGTTCTTTTCAGGAACGCCGCACCGTCTGCACACTGACCTTGAACAAGCTGGCGATCTCACGCAGCGGGCGGTGCTCGATGTCGCGCATGCGGATTACCTCGGCTTTTTGATCGGGCGATAGGGCAGGGGGACGGCCACCGATGCGGCCACGCTTGCGAGCTGCGGCCAAACCTTCGCGGGTACGCTCTGCGATCCGGCGGCGTTCAAAATGGGCGATGGACGCAAAGACGTGAAAGATCAGCTCTCCGGCTGGCGTGGTCGTGTCGATGTCCTCGGCCAAAGATCGAAAACCCGCGCCCCGTTCTTTGATGGCTTCCACGATGTCGAGAAGATCGCGCAGAGAACGGGCTAGGCGGTCATACTTTGTCACCACCACCACGTCACCGTCACGGAGCTGATCGAGCATGCGTTGCAGCTCGGGCCGCTTGGCCGTTGCGCCGCTGATCGTTTCAGAGAACACGCGCCCTGCGCCCGCCTCCTTCAAGGCGTCAAGCTGAGCGTCTAGGTTCTGGTCTGTGGTGGACACACGAGCATAGCCAATAATCATGCCAAAATCGTACCAAAACC
>NZ_AQQZ01000003.1 GCF_001205715.1 Pseudaestuariivita atlantica | reverse complement strand
CCGGCGGGTCTGGCGGCTCGGGCGGAACCGGAGGCACTGGTGGCACCGGCGGAACCGGTGGAACTGGCGGAACCGGTGGCGGTGGCGGAGGCGATCCGATGCCCGTGAACGGCACACCGCTCACCTCGTTCGATCTCGCCGGGGACGTGCCGGTCACCGTCTCGGTCGATGCCTGGGAAGAGGGCTCGCTCCGCGTTACCATCGGGATCGCCGACGACGCCGAGAACACCGCCGACATCACCGGCATCGGTTTCGATGTCGCGGCGGACAACGTCTGGGCCTACTCGGGCGAGGGCACCAAGGACCTGACCGGAGGCGCATACGGGACGGATGTCGCGTTCACCTTCGACGCGGGCGCCGCGGACATGCCGCGCGAGGATGTGAGCCTGATCATCGGCTCCGACGACGGGCCGCTTTCGGCGGAAGACCTTGCCGGCCAGACCTTCGCGGTCTCGCTGTCCAATGTCGGGCCGTACGAAGGACCGCGGGACGACTCGGTCGAACTGCTCGGCATGTCGCCGGTATCGGACGAGGCCATCGACATGCTGATGACCGATCCGGAGCCCGAGGACGACATGATCGCCGATGACGGCGGGGATGACGTCTACGAAGACATGTGGACCTGATCCAGCCGGCCGCCCGCCACGGCGCGGGCAGCCTTTTCAACCGGTAAATGCGGGCGCGGCAGGCATGTCGCGCCCGTTTTCGTGCCGCTGCCCCCGTGCGACATTGGCAAAGCGGGGCGCGGCTGTTAGGCCGCGTTCATGCCCGAGAGCGCCACCAGACCCAGCGATCTTGCGCCCTATGTGCGTATCCTCGGCCGCGGGCCGGGCCGGTCGCGCGCCCTGACGCAAGACGAGGCGCGGGCTGCGATGGCGCTGATCCTCGAAGGGGAGGTCGCGCCCGAAGCGGTGGGCGCGCTGCTGATGCTGATGCGGTTCCGGGGCGAGAGCGCTGCCGAGGTCGCGGGTTGCGTCGATGCGGTTGCGGCCACGCTCGATCCCGCCTGGGCCGACCTGCCCGTCGCGCTCGACTGGCCCTCCTACGCGGCGGGGCGGTCGCGCGGGGCGCCGCTTTTCCTGCTCGCGGCGCGGCTGGTCGCGGCGGCGGGGCATCCCGTCCTCCTGCATGGCTGGAATTCCCACCAGAACCCGGCGGCGGATGTGCGACGGGCGCTGCCAGGCCTCGACATTCCGGTGGTTCAGACCTCTGCCGACGCTGCCACCGCGCTGGAACAGGGCGGCATCGCCTATGCCCCGATCGAGGCGATCGCCCCACGCGCCTTCGACATCCTGCGCCTGCGCGACGTGCTGGGCCTGCGGTCCTGTATCAACACGGTCCTGCGCATGCTCAACCCCGCGGGTGCCGCGACCTCTGTGCAGGGCGTCTTCCACCCACCCTACCGCGACCTGCAGGCCGATGCCGGGCGGTTGCTGATGCGTCACAGGATCACCGTGATCAAGGGCGGCGGGGGCGAATTCGAACGGCACCCGTCGAAAACCGTGCAGGCGTTTGGACTGTCCGGGGGGGAGGTGTTCGAAACACCCGCGCCCGCGCTCTGGGACGAAACGCGCCGGTTGCACGAGGCCGAAGACGCCACTCCGCCATTGCCTGAGCTGTGGTCGGGTGCGGCGCGGCATGACTTTGCAGAGGCGGTCATCATCGGCACCGCCGGCCTTGCGCTGTGGTCACTGGGGCAGGCGGCGACACCGGTGGAGGGCGACGCGCTCGCCCGCCGCATGTGGGAGGCGCGCGCGTGAAGACCTTCCCGATGTTCCTGCAAATGGCGGGCCGCCGCGTGGTGATCGCGGGCGGCGGGGAGCAGGGCGCGCAGAAGGTGCGCCTGTTTTCCAAGACCGAGGCGCGGATCGACGTGCTTGCGCCCGACCTCGGCCCGGAACTGGCCGGCAAGGCGGCAGAAGGACTGATCCACCACGACGATGGCCCGATCACGCCGGGCACGTTCCGCAATGCTGCCCTTGTCGTGATCGGCACCGGCTGTCCCGGTGCGGATGCGGCGCTGCACGCGCTGGCGAAAGAGTCGGGCGCGATCGTGAACGTGGTGGACCAGCCGTGGCTCTGCGATGCGATCACGCCGTCCATCGTCGACCGCGACCCGGTGATCGTCGCCATCGGGACCGAGGGCACGGCCCCGGTTCTGGGACGCCAGATCAAGACGCGGATCGAAACCTTGCTGGAACCCTCGCTGGGTGCGTTGGCCGCCGGGATCGGCGCGATCCGCGACCGGGTGGCGTTCCGGTTCGGTCCGCGCGACCGGCGGGATTTCTATCGCTGGGTCTTTGCCGGATCGCCCCGCTCTGCCCATGCATCCGGCGACACGGATGCCGCGTGGCAGGCGATCGAGGCGGCGATCGACACCGGCACGTTCGGCAACGATCAGGCACAGGTGCTGGTGGTCGAAGCCCGGCCCGGCGCGACGGACCTCATCACGCTCCGCGCCGTCGCCGCGTTGCAAGAGGTCGACGTCGTGTTCCATGCCGGGGGGCTGGAGGGCTACCTCGAACTTCCCCGCCGCGATGCGGAACGCGGGTTGCTGTCGATGGACGACCTGGCCGGGATCGAAGCCGCGCAGGCCGATGGCGCGCGGGTCGTGTGCCTTGTGCCCACCGGCGCGGGCGCGGGACTGGCCGCGCGGCTGGGCTGCGACTGGATCGCGGGGCCCTAGCCCTCGGCCGGTTCCGCGATCAACGCGGTGATGATCGCCTTGGCGCTGTCACTCGCCCAGTTGGCATCCCCTCGCAGGCGCGCGATCTCGTTGCCCTCGGGGTCGAGGATCACGGTAACCGGCAGGCCCAGAACCGCCATGTAGCGCGCGAGTTTCTGCTTGGGATCACGGTGAAGCGGCAGGTTGTCGACGCCGATCTGTTCGAAGAAATCCTTCATGCCCTGCGGCGGATTGCGGCCCGTCGCGATGGTGACCACCTCGAACGCATTGCCGCCCAGTTCGGCCTGAAGCTCGGCCAGGTGCGGCATCTCCTTGCGGCAGGGGGCGCACCATGTCGCCCAGAAGTTCAGCACGATGTGCTTGCCACGGTACGCCTCGAGCGTCATCTCCTCGCCCTCGAACGTCTCGAACGCGACATCCGGCGCGGGTTCGGGCGTGGCGTGGAAGTTCAGCTTGCGCATGTCGCCGTCCCGCAGCGCCTCCAGCGCCGCGGTGTCGGCGTTTGCAGTCACCGCAAGCGCGGTATAGAGGGCGAAGGCCAGAAGCGTTTTCATGGGGTCCTCCGGGACGGATCTGTATGACCAAAGATACCTCGAACCAGATGTGGGGCGGCCGGTTCGCCGACGGGCCGGATGCGATCATGGAGGCGATCAACGCCTCGATCGGGTTCGACCAGCGGCTGGCGGCGCAGGATATCCGCGGCTCAAGCGCCCACGCGGCGATGCTCGCCGCGACGGGTATCCTGAGGGATAACGATGCCGAGGCGATCCGGGAAGGCCTTCTCACGGTCTTGTCAGAGATCGAGGGCGGGAATTTCACCTTTTCGGCGGCCCTTGAAGACATCCACATGAATGTCGAGGCGCGGCTGAAAGAGATCGTGGGCGAACCGGCGGGCCGTCTGCACACCGCGCGGTCTCGCAACGATCAGGTGGCGACCGATTTCCGCCTGTGGGTGCGCGACCAGATGGATGCCATCGACGGCGCGCTCGTCACGCTCTTGCAAGCGTGCCTCGCACAGGCCAGCGCCGGGGCGGATTGGGTGATGCCGGGCTTCACCCACCTGCAGGTGGCACAGCCGGTGACATGGGGCCACCACATGATGGCCTATGTCGAGATGTTCGCCCGCGACCGCTCCCGTTTCGCCGATGCGCGGGCCCGGATGAACGAAAGCCCGCTGGGTGCGGCGGCGCTGGCCGGAACGTCCTTCCCCATCGACCGGCACATGACCGCCGAGGCGTTGGGGTTCGACCGGCCCTGCGCCAACTCTCTCGACGCCGTCAGCGACCGCGATTTCGCGCTGGAATTCCTGTCATCCGCATCGATCTGCGCGATGCACCTGTCGCGGCTGGCCGAAGAGCTGGTGATCTGGTCCTCGGCCCAGTTCCGCTTCGTGACGCTGAGCGACCGGTTCTCGACCGGATCATCGATCATGCCGCAGAAGAAGAACCCCGATGCCGCCGAACTGATCCGCGCCAAGATCGGGCGCATCCTAGGGTCGACCATCACGCTGTTCACCGTGATGAAGGGCCTGCCGCTGACCTATTCGAAGGACATGCAGGAAGACAAGGAACCCGTCTTCGACGCCGCCGACAACCTGATGCTGGCGCTGGCCGCCATGGAAGGGATGCTGCGCGACCTGACGGCCAATCGCGACGTGCTCGAACGCGCGGCGGCGACCGGGTTTTCCACGGCGACCGACCTCGCCGACTGGCTGGTGCGGGAACTGGACCTGCCCTTCCGCGAGGCGCACCACGTCACCGGCACGCTGGTGGCCAGGGCCGAGGCGGGTGGCAAGGATCTGCCCGATCTCACGCTGGACGAGATGACAGCGGTGCATTCCGGTATACATCAAGGCGTGTTCGACGTGCTGGGCGTGCACAATTCCGTCGCCTCGCGCACAAGCTATGGTGGTACCGCGCCCGCGCGGGTCCGCGAACAGATCGCCCGGTGGGAGGCCGCCCTGAAATGAAACCCGTCCTGACGCTGATGGCGCTTCTTGCGCTCGCCGCCTGTGGTGCGGATGGCGAACCCGTCAAGCCCACCGCCGATGCCAGCGTGACGCTGGGACCGGGTGGGGTCAGTTCCCGCGCTTCGGTCGGGATCACGCGGGGGCCGGTCAGTGTCCGGGTGGGGCTTTGAACCCGCTGCGGCTTGTCTATCTCGGCCTCGCCATCTGGGGCGCGATCCATCCGATGTCCTATTTCATCGCGTGGTTCCAGGAACATGGCTGGCAGCTGGGGCCAATGATCGACGCGTGGTACGTCAACAACGCGACCTCGGGCCTTGTCTGGGACCTCACCATCGCGGCCATTGCGCTGACCGTCTGGATCATCGCCGAGGTGGCGGTGCGGCGGAACTGGTGGGGCCTGATCGCGATCCCCGCGACCTTCGGCATCGGCGTCAGCTGCGGCCTGCCGCTGTACCTGTTCCTGCGGACGCGCCCCGTCTGACGTCGCAGGCATCCCTATTTATGGGGAATTTCGCGGCAAGAATTTCGTGTTAAAGTTGAAGTGTCGTGCCGGAACGGCAAAGGCTGCCCGCATCCCGCTCGCGTCGTGTCAGCGCGAGGTTCCAGGTGCCACCCACCCCTTGGGGCCGTTCGCCAACCCCTGGCCCGGACGGTACCCCAAATCCCGGTTGTCTTTTGACGATCCGGCACGACCTCCCAACCATCGCTGAATAACTTAGGCGCGTGCGCCCTCGCTGTTTCTGGGGATTATTCGTATCGATTTCGTTCGATACACTTTTTAAGAGAAAATTTATCAACCTTAAGGAGTTTCAGATGCTCTCACTGACCCGTCGCTCCGCGATCGCCGCTGCCTGCGGCGCAACACTCGCCCTCTCGCTCTCCGGCCCGGCCCTGTCGCAGGACACCGATGTCACCGGTCCCGTCATCCTGACAGTCACCGGCAACCTCGCCGCACCGACGCGGCAGGCCTACAGCGAGGCGGATGACAAGTTCTTCGGCTACCAGGACGTCGATTTCGACATGGCCGCGCAATTCGACGTGGGCAAGCTGATGGGGCTGGAGTTGCACACCGTGAAAGCCGACTTTCCCAAGGGCGGGCAGGTCTACAGCTTCGAAGGGCCGTTGCTGGCGGACGTGCTGAAAGCGGCGGGCGCGGATGGCAAGACGATCACGGTGCAGGCGCTGGATGGCTACGCGGTCGAGGCGGACGTGGCCGACCTGGTCGACGCGGGCGCCGTCGTCGCGCTCAGCCGCGATGGCCAGCCCTTCGCCATCGGCGATTACGGCCCGACGCAGATCGTCTTTCCGCGCGCTGAACGTGCCGACCTTGCGGACATGTCGGACGACAACTGGGTCTGGTCGATCTACCACATCAACGTAAAGTAACCCGCGACCCTCGGGCCGGTCCGCCACCCGGCCGGCCGGCCCGTACCGCGACGCCGCGCGCCATTGCACAGCCGTGCCTGACGTCCTAAAGCGCCCTGCATGGATCACTTTATCTACCGCGACGGCACCCTGCATGCCGAGGACGTCCCCGTCAGCCGCATCGCCGACGAGGTGGGAACGCCGTTCTACCTGTATTCGACGGCCACGCTGGTCCGGCACTACCGCCTGTTCGACGAGGCGCTCGACGGTATGCCGCACCTTGTCTGCTACGCGATGAAGGCCGCTTCGAACCAGGCGATCCTCAGGACGCTCGCGGCCGAGGGCGCGGGGATGGACGTGGTGTCGGGCGGCGAATACGCCCGTGCCGTCGCCGCCGGCGTGCCGGGCGACCGCATCGTGTTTTCCGGCGTGGGCAAGACCGAGGCCGAGATCGCGCAGGCGCTTGCCGGTGGCATCCGCCAGTTCAACGTCGAATCCGAACCCGAGATGCAGCAGATCAGCCGCATCGCGGCGCAGATGGGCAAAACCGTGCCCATCACGATCCGCGTGAACCCCGACGTCGACGCCAAGACGCATGCCAAGATTTCCACCGGCAAGTCGGAAAACAAGTTCGGCATCCCGATCGACCGGGCGCGCGAGGTCTATGCGCTGGCGGCCAGCCTTCCCGGCCTCGACGTGATCGGGATCGACGTGCATATCGGCTCGCAATTGACCGACCTCGCCCCGTTCGAACTGGCCTACCGCAAGGTGGCCGACCTGACGGAGGTGCTGCGCGCCGACGGGCACGACATTCGGCGGCTCGACCTTGGCGGCGGTCTGGGCATCCCCTACGCGCGGTCGAACGAAACGCCGCCGCTGCCCTCGGATTTCGGCGCGCTGATCAAGCGCACCGTGGGGCATCTGGACTGCGAGGTCGAAATCGAACCGGGCCGCCTGATCGCGGGCAATGCGGGGCTCCTCGTGAGCCGGGTGATCTATGTCAAACAGGGGGCCGACCGGCAGTTCCTGATCCTCGACGGCGCGATGAACGACCTGATCCGCCCGGCCATGTACGACGCGCATCACGACATCGTACCCGTTGTCGAACCCGACGCCGGGATCGAACAGGTGGCCTATGACGTGGTCGGCCCGGTCTGCGAATCCGGCGACACCTTCGCCAAGGGTCGCACAATGCCGCCCCTTGCCGCCGATGACCTCGTCGCCTTCCGCTCTGCCGGGGCCTACGGCGCGGTGATGGCTTCGGAATACAATTCCCGTCCGCTGGTGCCCGAAGTGCTGGTGAAGGGCGATCACTACGCGGTGATCCGCCCACGTCCGACCTTTGACGAGATGATAAATCGAGATACCATTCCCGCATGGCTATGATGCCTCCACGGCGCTGACGCCGTTCTGGGAGCCCGGATGACCCGACCCGTCTCGACCCCGCGCCTGTTCAAACGCCTCGCTTGGCCCCTTGGCCTGACGCGGGCGGGCATGCTGTGCGAAGCGCTCGTGCGCGCCTTCTGGCCACTCTGGTCCGTCGCGATCCTTGCCACGGGTCTTTTGATGCTCGGCGTGCACGAGTTGATGAGCGTCGAACTGGTCTGGGCCATCGCCTGCCTTGTCGTCGCCGGGGCGCTGTTCGGCCTCTGGTACGGCGCGCGCCGCTTCCGCTGGCCGTCGCGCGACGATGCGATCCGCCGCCTCGACGCCACGATGAAGGGCCGGCCGCTCGCCGCACTGATGGACGAACAGGCCATCGGGCAGGGCGACGATCATTCCGAGGCCGTCTGGCGCGCGCACCGCGCCCGCATGGCCGACCGCGCGGCCGCGGCGCAACCCGTCCGTCCAGACCTGCGCATCTCGGCGCTCGACCCGTTCGGCCTGCGCTATTCCGCGCTTCTGGTGCTGGCGGTCGCGCTCCTGTTCGGGTCGATATCCCGTGTCGGGTCGGTCACCGAACTGGCACCCGGCACGCAGGTCACCGCGGGCGGGCCGGCTTGGGAAGGCTGGGTCGAACCGCCCGGCTATACCGGCAAACCCACGCTTTACCTCGCCGACCAGGCGGGCGAGATCCGCGCCCCGCAGGGCGCCACGATCACCCTGCGCTTCTACGGCGATGCGTCCGACCTGACGTTGCGCGAAACCATAAGCGGCACGCCGGTCGCCAGTGACGACGCACAGGCCGCCGAAAACACCGCGATCACCATCGCGCAAAGCGGGCGGCTCGACATCGCGGGTCCGGGCGGGCAGTCATGGAACGTGGTGATGGAACCCGACCGCGCGCCGCGCGTGTCCATTTCCGCCGAACCGGAAAGCGAGGCCGATGGCCGGATGCTGCAACGCTTCGTCGCGCGCGACGATTACGGCATCATCGGCGGCACCGGCACGATCCGCCTGAACCTCGACGCCGTCGACCGGCGCTACGGCCTCGCCACCGATCCCGAACCGCGCGAGGAGGTGATTGTCGACCTGCCGCTGCCCATCGCGGGCGACCGTTCGGATTTCGAGGAAACCATCGTCGAGAACTTCTCGCAGCATCCATGGGCCAACCTGCCGGTGACCCTGACGCTCGAAGTGACGGACGAGCTGGGCCAGACCGGCCAGTCCACCGATTTCCGCATGACCCTTCCGGGCCGCCGCTTTTTCGACCCGATGGCGGCGGCGGTGATCGAACAGCGCCGGGACCTTCTGTGGTCGCGCGACAACGCCCCGCGCATCGCCCAGATCCTGCGCGCGGTCTCGCACCGGGCCGAAAGCGCGTTTCGGTCGGAAACCGCCTACTTGCGCCTGCGGGTGATCCTGCGGCGTCTGGAAACCTTTACCGAGTTTGGCATCACCGATGACCAGCAGGCCGAGATCGCCGAGGCGCTGTGGGACCTTGCCATCCTGCTCGAAGAGGGGGACCTGTCGGACGCGCTGGAACGCCTCCGCCGCGCACAGGAGCGCCTGTCCGAAGCGATCCGCAACGGTGCCACGGACGAGGAAATCGCCGAACTGATGCAGGAACTGCGTGACGCCTCGCGCGACTACATCAACCAGTTGGCGCAGCAGAACCGGCAGGACGGTCAGCAGAACAGCGATCAGGCCCAGAACCAGCAGGGCGACTCCATGCAGATGACGCAGGACGACCTGCAGGCGATGATGGACCGCATCCAGGAGCTGATGGAACAGGGCCGCATGGCCGAGGCGCAGCAGGCGCTGGAAGAGCTTCAGCAGCTGATGGAGAACATGCGCGTCACCGAAAGCCAGCAGGGCGGCGGGCAGTCTCCGGGTCAGCAGGCGATGGAGGGCCTCGCCGAAACCCTGCGCGACCAGCAGGGCCTGAGCGACGACGCCTTCCGCGACCTGCAGGAGCAGTTCAACCCCAACGCGCAGGCGGGGGAGAACGAAGGCAACGAAGGCCGCGACGGCGGGCAGGGCCGGGGCCAGCAGCACTCCCAGCAACAAGGACAGGGCGAGGGCCAGGGCCAGCAGCCGGGCCAGCAGGGCGGCGGCCAAGAGCAGGGCGAGGGGCAGGGTGAAGGCGGCGACCAGCGCCAGTCACTCGCCGACCGCCAGCGCGCGCTGCGCGGCGAATTGCAGCGCCAGCAGAACGCGCTGCCCAACGTGGGCGGCGAGGCGGGCGATGCCGCGCGCGAGGCGCTGCGCCGCGCCGATCGCGCCATGGACGGAGCCGAACAATCGCTGCGGCAGGATGACCTCGCCGGTGCGATCGACCAGCAATCCGAGGCGATGGAAGCCCTGCGTGAAGGCATGCGCAACCTTGGCGAGGCGCTGGCCGAACAGCAGCGCCAGCAGGAGGGCCAGCAGGGCACCGCGGATGCCGATACCGGGCAGGAGCGGCGTGACCCGCTGGGCCGGCGGCAGGGCACCAACGGCCAGATCGGCACGCAGGAACAGCTTCTGCAGGGTGAAGACGTCTATCGCCGCGCGCGCGAATTGCTGGACGAGATCCGCCGCCGCACCGGCGAGTCGAGCCGCCCGGAACTGGAACGCGAATACCTCGAACGGTTGCTCGACCGCTACTGACCCCGGCGCGACGTCACTGGCTTTCGGCGGTCTCGGGCTCTGCCCCGGTTCCCCCGCTGGGCGCCGATGCTTCGGACGCCATCGAGTCGAGCCATTGCAACCCGCGCGCCAGCTGGTCGTCGAGCCATACGCGCGCCTCGTCGACTGTCGCCACGTATTGATCGAGCGGTGCCTTCGCCTGCGGAACGGTGTCCGCGATGCGCGGCGCAAAGACGTAGAGCGCGACCAGAACCACCGCGATCAGGACCATCAACAGGAAGCCCCGGCGGAAACTGCGTCGGTCGGCTTCGGCCACCGCGACATGCGGGGGCGGCTCGTTCCGGTCGGTCAGGCGCGGCTCCTTGGAGGACCGCAACGTGGCGTTGATGTCCTCGATGTCGGGCAACTGGTCGCGGCGCGGGCGGTCGGTTTCGGCGGCGACGGTCGCGGCCACGGCGGCTTCGACCTGTTCGGCGCTGCGATCCTCGCCGCGCATCCGGGCCATCCGCTCCTGCGCCTCGCGTGCCCGCCGCGATTCACCGTCGGCCTCGTCAAGGCCAAGATCGGGCTGGGTTTCCAGCGCACCGGCGGTTTCCGCCGCGCGCGCCCGCGCCTCGTACTCGGCCTCCTGCCGCAGGACATCGGCGACCGACGGGTCGACCCGTGACGGCGCGGCCTCGGGTGCGATTTCCGGCGCGGGCGCTGCTTCAGGCTCCGGCTCCGGCTCGTAATCGGGAAGCGGCGGTGTCTCTTCCGGCTCGGGCTCCTGCTCTGCCACCGGTTCCGGTTCGGGGACGGTGGCCTCGGGCGCAGGCTCGGCAGAGGCGGCAGCCACGCTGTCGGGATGCGGTTCGAACCACGTATGTCCGCAATTCGAACACTGCACGTCCCGGCCATCTTCCGGAATGACGCCGCTCGGTACTTCGTACTGTGCACCGCAATTCGGGCATACCAGCCGCATGTGACACCTATCCCTGGCTTGACCGCGCCAGTCCCCTGCCGCCCGTGTCGAAGAATAGGCCGATTGCCCGCGCGCGAAAAGTCCCCCGCCGCGATTGCATGCGCGGCGATGCTCGGGCACAACAAGCCACGGGCGCGGCGAAGGGGCGAACCACGTGATCGAGCTGGACAATGTGGCCTACAGCTATGGCGGCGGCGAGTTGTTGAGCGAGATTTCCCTGAAGCTCGCCCCCGGCTCGTTCCACTTCCTCACCGGCCCGTCCGGCGCGGGCAAGACCACCTTCCTGAAACTCTGCTACGGCGCGCTGATCCCCACGGCAGGGGATGTCATGCTGTTCGGCCAGAACGTGCGCACCATGTCGCGCGACGACATCGCGCTGGGCCGCCGCCGGATCGGCGTCGTGCACCAGGATTGCCGGTTCCTCGACCACCTGCCGGTGTCGGAAAACGTGGCCCTGCCGCTGACCGTCGCGGGGGCCGAGCATTATTCCGACATCGCCAACATGAAGGAGCTTCTGGCCTGGGTCGGCCTGTCGCGCCGGGCCGATGCGCTGCCGCCGGAACTGTCGGGCGGTGAACGGCAACGTGCCGCGCTTGCCCGTGCCGTGATCCAGTCGCCCGACGTGATCCTTGCGGACGAGCCCACCGGGAACATCGACTGGGACATGTCCCAGCGCCTCCTGACCCTGCTGATCGAGCTGAACCGCATGGGCAAGACGGTGATGATCGCCACCCACGACCTCAGCCTGATCCGCGCCGCGAAAAGCCACGTGCAGGCGCGGGTCCTGCGGATCGCCAACCGCCGGTTGCAGCTTGCGGGGGCGGACCTGTGAAGCTCGACCCCTCCGCCGCGCTTGCCTTCCTCGCAGGCGACGCGCAGGCCGACCGTGTCGTGCCGCCCGCCGGGTTCACGGTGCGCCTCACGCTGTTCACCTCCGCCGCGATGGCATTCCTGATGGTCTTCGCGCTTGCGCTGTCGCTCGCCGCCGGCCGCCTCGCCGCGACGTGGAGTGCCGAGTTGAGCCAGGGCGCCACCCTGCGCCTGTCCGCCCCGGCCGAGCAGATGGCGGCCCAGACCGCCGCCGCGATCATCGTTCTGCAGACCACGCCGGGCGTCGCCAGCGCCCGCGCGCTCAGCGCCGATGAACAGCGCGCGCTGCTCGCGCCGTGGTTCGGGCCCGACCTGCCTCTCGAAGACCTGCCGGTGCCGCAACTGATCGAGATCACCGAAGAGCGCGGCGGGTTCGACGCCGAAGGCCTGCGCCTGCGGCTCGCTGCCGAGGTGCCGGGCGCGGTCCTGGACGATCACGCGCGCTGGCGCAAACCGCTGGTGCGGGCGGCCAACGCGCTGCGGGCGCTGGGCTGGGTGTCGATCCTGCTGATCGGCGCGGCCTCCGCCGCGATGATCACGCTCGCCGCCAACGCCGCGCTGGCCGCCAACGCGCAGGTGATCGAGGTGCTGCGACAGGTGGGCGCGACCGATGGCTACATCGCGCAAGCCTTCGTGCGCCGCTTCACCCTGCGCGCGCTGACCGGCGCCGCCGCCGGAACTATCGCGGGGCTGATCGCGGTTTCTCTGCTGCCATCGGCTGGGGCCGAGGCATCGTTTCTCACCGGGCTGGGCCTGCGCGGTTGGCACTGGCTCTTGCCGTTCCTGATCCCGCCGGTACTGGGCGCGGTGGCTTTCTGGGCGACGGGCGTCGCCGCACGCACGACTTTGGAAGGACTGAGCTGATGGGTTACGCGATACAATGGGCGCGGTCCTTCGTCTTCATGCTGCAGATGTATTTCATGATGGCCTTCCTCGCGATCTTCTTCACGCCCTGGGCCATCTTCGACCGGCAGGGGGCCTATTCCGGCGTGCGCACCTATTGCCGCTGGGTGCGCTGGACGGCGTCGTGGATGGTGGGGCTGAAGACCGAGATTCGCGGCACCGTGCCGACGGACGAGGTGCTGATCGCGTCCAAACACCAGTCCTTCCTCGACATCATCATGATCGTGTCGGTCGTGCCGCGCCCGAAATTCATCATGAAGGCCTCGCTGCGGTGGGCGCCGATCCTCGGCTGGTACGGCATGCGTATCGGCTGCGTTCCCGTGGAACGCGGCAAGCGGGCCGAGGCGATCCGCAAGATGGTGGCAGAGGTGAAATCGGGCGACGCACCCGCGGGCCAGCTGATCATCTATTCGCAAGGCACCCGCGTCGCGCCGGGCGCGAAGCTGCCCTACAAGGTGGGCACGGCGGTTCTTTACGAGGAAACCGGGCAGACCGTGGTCCCTGCGGCCACCAATGTCGGCGTCTTCTGGCCGCGTCTCGGCATCTATCGCAAGCCTGGGCTGGCGGTTGTCGAATTCCTCGACCCGATCCCGCCGGGGATGGAGAAGGAGCCGTTCCTTGCCCATCTCGAACAGGTGGTCGAGACGCGGTCCAACGAATTGATGCGGGAGGCCGGGTTCGTTGCGCAGGATTGATACGGTCGAGGATCTTCATGCGCTCTACGGCACGCCGGGCAAACCCGCCCTGCGCAAGGTCGCAACGCGCCTGACGCCGCTTTACCGCCGCTGGATCATGGCGTCCCGCTTCTGCATCCTGTCGACCGTGGGGCCAGAGGGGACCGACGGATCACCACGTGGAGACGATGGCCCGGTGGTCGCGGAACTGGACGACACGACCCTGCTGATGCCCGACTGGCGCGGCAACAACCGGCTGGATTCCCTGCGCAACATCGTGCGGGACGGGCGCGTGTCGCTGATGTTCATGGTGCCGCCGTCGAACACGGTCGTGCGCGTGAACGGGACGGCATACCTGACCGACGACGACGATTTGCGCCACCGCTTTGAACAACGCGGCAAGCATCCCGCCACGGTCATCGTGATCGAGATCGCCGAGATCTACACCCAATGCGCCAAGGCGCTCCTTCGCTCGGATCTCTGGGCGCGGGACGACCGGGAAGGGCTGCCCACCACCGGTGACATCCTCGCCGACATGACCGACGGCGAGGAAGGCGGCCCGGACTACGAAGCCAATTACAACGAATATGCGATGCCGCGCATGTGGTGAGGAGTGCGGTTCATATCGCAGTCAAAGGCAGCTGACTACTTGGCCTGACGATCGAGCCGTGTACCCCGCGCGGGATCAAGGCCGCAGGCCGCCGCGCATCGCCGGGCCGCCCTCCGGCACGGCGATTTGGTAGGGCGTGGCGCGACGCCGGGGCATTCGCGGAATTTGAGGGATAAAGCGCATCAGCCCGATCGATGGATCGCCGCACCGCGACCCGTCGATCCGCGGCTCGATCCTTCTTTCCAGTGATCCGTTCCGCCCCTGGCATTGGACAGGACCGTCAAACGCCTTCCGATCGGGGCGAGCGCCGGGGTCGTCAGACGTGGATCGCGCCGTCGCCGCAGGCGAGCGCCGCTTCGCGCACGGCTTCGGAGACGGTCGGGTGGGCGTGGCAGGTGAGGGCCAGATCCTCGGCCGAGGCGCCGAATTCCATCGCCACGCAGATTTCGTGGATCAGGTCCCCGGCGGTCGGGCCGATGATATGGGCGCCGAGGATCCGGTCAGTCTCCTTGTGCGCAATGATCTTCACGAAGCCTTCGCCCGAGAACATCGCCTTGGCCCGCGCGTTGCCCATGAAGGGGAACTTGCCGACCTTGTAGGGCACGCCCTGCTCCTTGAGGCTCTCTTCGGTCTCGCCCACGTTCGCGACCTCGGGATGGGTGTAGATCACGCCGGGGATCACGCCGTAATTCACGTGGCCATGCTTGCCCGCGATGACCGATGCCGCGGCCATGCCCTCATCCTCGGCCTTGTGGGCGAGCATCGGGCCGTCGATCACGTCACCGATGGCGTAGATGCCCTTCACGTTCGTCTCCCACTGGCCGTTGACGGCGATCTGGCCGCGTTTCGTCATCTCGACCCCCAGCGCCTCCAGCCCCAGCCCGTCGACGAAGGGCTTCCGCCCCGTGGCGACCAGCACGACATCGGCGTCGATCTCGTGATCGCTGTCATCCTTGCGCAGCTTGTATTGCACCTTGGCCTTGGTCTTGAGCGCCTCGGTCCCCTGCACCGCCGCGCCAAGGATGAAGTTGATGCCCTGCTTCTTCAGCATCCGCTGGAAGTTCTTCTGCACCTCGCCGTCCATGCCGGGGGTGATGACGTCAAGGTATTCCAGCACCGTGACCTCGGAACCCAGCCGGGCATAGACCGAGCCAAGCTCCAGCCCGATCACGCCCGCGCCGATCACGACCAGCGATTTCGGCACCTTGCCGAGCGACAGCGCGCCGGTCGAGGTGACGACGGTGTTCTCATCCGCCTCGACACCGGGGATCGAGGACGCCTCGGACCCGGTGGCGATGATGATGTTCTTGGCCTCGTGCACCTCGTCGCCCACCTTGACGCGGCCCGCCTCGGGGATCGAACCCCAGCCCTTGAGCCAGTCGATCTTGTTCTTCTTGAACAGGAATTCGATGCCCTTGGTGTTGGTGTTCACCGTGTCCTGCTTGTAGGTCTGCATCTGTTTCCAGTCGACCGAAGGGCTTTTGCCCTTCAGCCCCATCGTGGCGAAGTTGTGCTCCGCCTCGTGCAGCATGTGGGAAGCGTGCAGGAGCGCCTTCGACGGGATACAGCCGACGTTCAGGCAGGTGCCGCCCAGCGTCTCCCGCCCCTCGACACAGGCGGTTTTCAGGCCAAGCTGCGCGCAGCGGATGGCGGCCACGTAGCCGCCGGGACCAGCGCCGATCACGATCACGTCGTAAGATGCCATTGCGGTGTTTCCTTTTGTGAGCGTGGGAGCGAGGGGCCAGCCCCTCGCGCTCCCCGAGGTATTTTCGAACCAGAGAAGTCAGACGAGGGCGAGCAGGAGAAGTGCGGTGGTGGCGAGAAAGCCCACGAACCAGATCAGCGACCGCCATGGCACGAGGCCGTAGTAGTAGGCGGGGACATAGGCGATGCGGGCGGCGAGGTAGGTGAAGGCGAGCGCGGCGGTGACCGCGTTGCCCTGGTCGGACATGACCGTGACCATGACGGCGATGCCGAACAGGATCAGTCCTTCGAAATGGTTGTTGAGCGCGCGGAAGAGGCGGGCGGTCTTTTCGGATACCTGGTCCTGAAGGTCGCCGCCAAGGCGCGCGCGGTCGCGGGGCGACAGCGTCTTGCCGGTGCCGAGTTCGATATTGGCGGGGATCGACATCAGGGCGAACTGGATGACCTGCAGCAGGGCGGCGAGGGTGAGGGCGGTGAGTTCTGGGGTCATGCTACATCACCTGCTTGAGCGCGGTTGCGATCTTTTGCGCGCGGGCATCGAAGGTGAGGCCGCGGGCGGAGGGGTGGCAGGTTTCGACATGGTCGATACCGAAATGGCCGAGCGTGCGTGCGGCATCGGTTCCGGCGGCGACGGGGCGGCGGCCAAGGAGGACGTGGCGCGTGACGGCGTCGAAGGAGGCGCGCAGGTCGCGGTTAGGAATCGGGTGCGAGCGTTGCGGAGGCAGGAGGCAGAAGACCGGACAGACGAAGATGTCGGCGCGCGACAGGCCGACCAGCGCGAGCGCCTTGTCGAGGACGCGGTTGAAGGGGATGTGGGGCAGGTAGCCCTTGATCCGCAGCGTGGCACGGTGGGCGGTGGCGGATGGCGCGTCGAACCAGTCTTTGGACATCAGAAGGGGGCCGGTCGGGTTGCCGGACGACTGCTCGATCGGCGTGACGTAGTCGCCGTCAAACCCGGCCTCGGCCAGCGTGGTGTAGCCCGGCAGGCGGAACGCGCGCCGGGCCGCGATGGCGCGGGCGAGCGGGCCGGGATGGCCCGCGGGGTCATGCCGCGCCGCCTGCGTCACAGGGCCATCACGTAAAGCCACGCGGTCGCGAGAAAGCCGACCGCCCAGACGCCGGTGCGCAGCCACGGGATGCCGAAGGCGTAGATCGGCACGTAGGCGATGCGCGCGAGCAGGAAGGCCTGCGCGGCCAGCAGCGCGGAATCGTTTTGCGGCAGAAGCTGGTTCACGATCAGCACGGCGGGCGCAAAGAGTGCCATCGCGACGATCGAGTTGTCGACGCAGCGCAGCATGCGACCGGCGATCCCGGTCAGCGGCGGCATGTTATCGCGGTTCTGGGCCAGCGTGACCAACCCGACCTGCGGAAGCGCGGTCAGCACCTGGATCACGATGGTCACAAGGACGACGAGGCCGTAGAGGGCGAGGATGGAAGTGAGAGAAGTCATGGGTCAAGCCTGTGGCGTTGAGTGCAAGGCACTCCGGGCCGCGCCCGGAGCGGGCGAATGGCCGGGAGCCTGCGCCCCCGGCTGTCGCCAGCTTGCCCCGATACGGGCGTGTCGGGCAACACAATGTCGCAGGACATGCGCACGGGCCGGTCTCGCCCTACAGGTCCATCAGCAGGCGGCGCGGATCTTCCAGCGCCTCCTTCACGCGGACGAGGAACGTCACCGCGCCTTTGCCATCGACGATCCGGTGGTCATAAGACAGGGCGAGGTACATCATCGGGCGGATGACGATTTCGCCATCCACGACCACGGGACGGTCCTGGATCTTGTGCATGCCGAGGATGCCCGATTGCGGGGGGTTGAGGATCGGTGAGGACATGAGCGAGCCGTAGACGCCACCGTTCGAGATCGTGAAGGTGCCGCCCTGCATTTCCGCCATCGACAGCTTGCCGTCGCGGGCGCGGGCGCCTTTTTCGGCGATCTGCTTCTCGATATCGGCGAATGACATCGAATCCGCGTCGCGGATCACCGGCACCACAAGACCCGTGGGCGTGCCGGTGGCGATGCCCATGTGCACGAAGTTCTTGTAGACGATGTCGGTGCCGTCGATTTCGGCGTTGACCTCGGGCACCTCTTTCAGGGCGTGGCAGCAGGCCTTGGTGAAGAAGGACATGAAGCCCAGCTTCACGCCGTGTTTCTTCTGGAACAGCTCCTTGTATTCCGACCTGAGGCCCATGACGGCGGACATGTCGACCTCGTTATAGGTCGTCAGCATCGCGGCGGTGTTCTGGCTGTCCTTCAGGCGGCGCGCGATGGTCTGGCGCAGGCGGGTCATCTTCACCCGTTCCTCACGCGCCTCGTCCTCTGCCGCGACCGGGGCACGCGGCGCTTGCGCGGGAGCAGAGGCCGCGGGGGCCGCGCTTGCCGACTTGATCGCGGCGGCGACGTCTTCCTTCATGATCCGACCGTCGCGGCCCGAGCCTTGCACGGCGTCGCGCGAAATCCCGGCCTCGGCCATGGCTTTCTTGGCCGACGGGGCATCCTCGACATCCTTGCCGCTGCTGCCCTTGGACGGTGCGGCCTTGGTCGGCTCATCGGCGGCGGGCTTGGCCGCAACGGCGCCACCGCTGCCCGTGGTCATCACGGCGAGAATGGCGGAGGCTTCGACGGTGTCGCCTTCCTTGGCCTTGATCTCGGTCAGGGTGCCGGCGGCGGGCGCGGGCACCTCGATCGAGACCTTGTCGGTCTCCAATTCACACAGCATCTCGTCCTGCGCGACGGTGTCGCCGACCGCCTTGAACCATGTGGACACGGTCGCCTCGGTCACGCTTTCGCCAAGCGCGGGGACGGGGACGTCGATGGTCTCTCCGCCACCGCTGCTGCCGGAGGTGTCACCGGCATCGTCGGCGCTTTTCTCGTCAGGCTCCGCTTCGGGCATCTTAGATGCTTCGGAGGCCGTCTCGGACGTGCCTTCGGTGATGGTGGCGAGCAGGGCATCGACGCCCACGGTCTCACCCTCGGCGGCGACGATCTCTCCCATCACGCCTGCGGCGGGGGCGGGGACCTCGACGGTGACCTTGTCGGTTTCCAACTCGCACAGCATTTCGTCGGCGGCGACGGCATCGCCGGGCTTCTTGAACCAGGTCGCAACGGTCGCTTCGGTGACGCTTTCGCCCAGGGTGGGCACGCGGACTTCGGTGGCCATGGATTATTTTCCTTCGATGGTCAGCGCCTCGTCGACGAGGTCAGCTTGTTGGGCTTTGTGGGCAGAGGCGAGGCCCGTCGCGGGCGAGGCCGATGTGGCGCGGCCCACGTAAACGGGGCGGTCATGCTTGGCGCCGATGCGGGTCAGCACCCATTCGATGTTGGGTTCGATGAAGGTCCACGCGCCCTGGTTCTTGGGCTCTTCCTGGCACCAGATCATCTCTGCCCCCTTGAAGCGTTCCAGCTCTTTGACAAGGCTGAGCGCGGGGAAGGGGTAATACTGCTCGATCCGCATCAGGTAGATGTCGTCGATCCCGCGCGCGTCGCGTTCTTCCAGCAGGTCGAAATAGACCTTGCCGGAACACATCACCACGCGCTTGATCTTCTTGTCGGCAACCAGCTTGGTGTCGGAATTGCCGTGCTGGGCATCGTCCCAGAGCACGCGGTGGAAGGACGAACCGTCGGTGAAATCCTCGGACCGCGACACCGCCAGCTTGTGCCGCAGAAGCGACTTGGGCGTCATCAGGATCAGCGGCTTGCGGAAGTCGCGGTGAATCTGGCGGCGCAGGATGTGGAAGTAGTTCGCGGGCGTCGTGCAGTTCGCCACGATCCAGTTGTCCTGCCCGCACATCTGCAAAAAGCGTTCCAGCCGGGCAGACGAGTGTTCCGGCCCCTGGCCTTCGAACCCGTGCGGCAGAAGGCAGACAAGGCCCGACATGCGCAGCCATTTCGATTCACCGGAACTGATGAACTGGTCGAACATGATCTGCGCGCCGTTGGCGAAATCGCCGAACTGCGCTTCCCACATCACCAGCGCGTTGGGCTCGGCCAGCGAATAGCCGTACTCGAAACCCAGCACCGCGTATTCCGACAGCATCGAGTCGATGACCTCGTACCGCTCCTGCCCGCCGCGGATGTTGTTGAGCGGGTAGTACCGTTCCTCCGTCTCCTGGTCCACGATGCCGGAATGGCGCTGGCTGAACGTGCCGCGCGCCGAATCCTGCCCGGACAGGCGCACCGGGTAGCCTTCGGTCAGGAGCGAGCCAAAGGCCAGCGCCTCGCCGGTGGCCCAGTCGAACCCGGCCCCCTTCTCGAACATCTCGGCCTTGTTCGACAGCATCCGCGCCACGGTCTTGTGCACCGGGTAGCCTTCGGGAAGGCGGGTCAGCGCGGTGCCGATCTCGGCCAGCGTGTCGGGGCTGATCGCGGTCTGGCCGCGCTGGTATTCCTCGCCACGCTTGTCGATGTGGGACCAGCGGCCATCCAGCCAGTCGGCCTTGTTCGGCTTGTAATTCTTGCCCGCCTCGAACTCTTCGTTCATCTGGGCCTGGAAGGCGGCCTTCATGTCCTCGATCTCGCCTTCGGGGATCAGGCCATCCTGCACCAGCCGGTCGGTATACAGCGTCAGCGTCGTCTTGTGAGACTTGACCTTCTTGTACATGATCGGGTTCGTGAACATCGGTTCATCCCCCTCGTTATGGCCGAACCGGCGATAGCAGATCATGTCGATCACCACGTCCTTGCCGAACATCTGGCGGAACTCGGTCGCAACGCGGGCCGCGTGCACCACCGCCTCCGGATCATCCGCGTTGACGTGGAAGATCGGCGCCTCGACCATCAGCGCGATGTCGGTCGGGTAGGGCGACGAGCGCGAGAAGTGCGGCGCGGTGGTGAACCCGATCTGGTTGTTCACCACGATATGCATCGTGCCGCCGGTCTTGTGCCCGCGCAGGCCCGACAGGCCCAGCCCTTCGGCCACGACGCCCTGCCCGGCAAACGCCGCATCCCCGTGCAACAGGATGGCCATCACCTTCTTGCGCTCGACGTCGTTCATCTGGTCCTGCTTGGCGCGGACCTTGCCCAGAACCACCGGGTTCACGGCTTCGAGGTGCGAGGGGTTCGCCGTCAGCGACAGGTGCACCTTGTTGCCGTCGAACTCGCGGTCGCTCGACGCGCCGAGGTGATATTTCACGTCGCCCGACCCATCCACGTCCTCGGGCTTGAAACTGCCGCCCTGGAACTCGTTGAAGATCGCGCGGTAGGGCTTGCCCATCACGTTGGCAAGCACCGACAGGCGCCCGCGGTGGGGCATGCCGACGACGATCTCATTGATCCCCAGCGCGCCGCCGCGCTTGATGATCTGTTCCATCGCCGGGATCAGGCTTTCGCCGCCATCAAGGCCGAACCGCTTGGTGCCGGTATACTTGACGTGCAGGAACTTCTCGAACCCTTCGGCCTCGACCAGCTTGTTCAGGATCGCCTTCCGCCCTTCACGGGTAAAGCTGATCTCCTTGCCGTAGCCTTCGATCCGCTCCTTCAGCCACGCGCTCTGCTCGGGGTCCGAGATGTGCATGTATTGCAGCGCGAAAGTGCCGCAATAGGTGCGCTTCACGATCTCCACGATCTCCCGCATCGAGGCCAGTTCGAGCCCCAGCACGTTATCAAGGAAGATCGGCCGGTCCATGTCGGCCTCGTTGAAGCCATAGGTGCGGGGATCAAGCTCGGGGTGATCCACCGGCTCCTTCATGCCCAGCGGATCAAGATCGGCAGCAAGGTGCCCCCGGATCCGGTAGGCCCGGATCAGCATGATGGCGCGGATGCTGTCCAGCACCGCGCGCTTGATCTGTTCGTCGCTGACCTCGACCCCGGCCTTGTCCGCCGCCGCCTTCAGCTTGGGCGCGGCTGTCTTGACCTCGGGGTCGAGCGCCCATTGCCCGTCCAGCGCCGCCGTCAGGTCGTCATTCGGCTGCGGCGGCCAGTCGCTCCGCGCCCAGCTTGGGCCCGCCGCCTCTCGCTTTACGTCGACCTCGCCATCGCCAAGGCCCCGGAAAAACGCCTGCCACGCCTCGTCGACCGAGGCGGGATCATTCGCGTACCTTGCATAAAGCTGTTCGAGGTATTCGGCGTTGTGCCCCTGCATGAAGGAGGTGGCATGGAATGCGTCGTTGGGGGAGTGATCGGTCATGAGGGGACCTCGTGCGGGTTTGGACCGTATTCATTGGGGCCGGGTTGCGAAGGGCGGGTCAGCCACCACAGGACAAGCAGGGGAGAGATCGCAAGGACGACCAGCGCGATCATCAGGACGATACCCAACACGCCGGTAAAGGCGGTGCCGATATCGCCGGTCGACATCTGTTCGAACGCGCCGGTAAACATCGCGAAGACGGCGATGCCGATCATCACGATCAGCGGATAAAGCAGGTAAAGGCCCGACTTGCCGGTGTCGTGCATTCGCCGCCAGCCAGCGGCCAGTGCGGGAATGAACGTCGCCAGCGAGAACAGCGATCCCAGCGGCCCATTGCTTTCCACCCCGACCGATCCCGGCCCGGTGTCGACCTCGACGGCACCGAATATCATGCTGTCGAGGATCGACGCGACGATCGAGCCGAGGACAAGGAACAGGAAAAACCACCAGTATTCGCTGCGCGACGCGCGGCCCGAAAAGGTAAAATACTTCCGGAAACAGGTCTTCACGGATTGGGTGAAAGTCATGGTCGCGCCCCCCTTGCAACGACGTGTCCGTCCGGTGACTTGCGTGCACCGGTATCGAGACGACTAATGCGGGAGGCGCGGATCATGTTCCGTGGACCTACCCGATCGCTTCCAGCACGGCCTCGCCCAGCCCGGCGGGGCTTTCGGCGACCACGATGCCCGCGCTGCGCATGGCTTCGATCTTGTCGTCGGCGCCGCCCTTGCCGCCCGCGACGATCGCACCGGCATGGCCCATGCGGCGGCCCGGAGGCGCGGTGCGCCCGGCGATGAAGCCCGCGACGGGTTTCGACCGGCCCTTCTTGGCCTCGTCCTTGAGGAACTGCGCCGCCTCTTCCTCGGCCGACCCGCCGATCTCGCCGATCATGATGATCGACTGCGTCTCGTCGTCGGCAAGGAACCATTCCAGCACGTCGATATGCTCGGTTCCCTTGATCGGGTCGCCGCCGATGCCGACACAGGTCGACTGGCCCAGACCCACGTCCGAGGTCTGCTTGACCGCCTCGTAGGTCAGCGTGCCCGAGCGCGACACCACGCCCACGTTGCCGCGTTTGTGGATGTGCCCCGGCATGATGCCGATCTTGCAGGCGTCGGGCGTGATGATGCCGGGGCAGTTCGGCCCGATCAGGCGCGAGGCCGATCCTTCGAGCGCGCGCTTGACCCGCATCATGTCCAGCACCGGGATGCCTTCGGTGATGCAGACGATCAGCGGCATCTGCGCGTCGATCGCTTCGAGGATCGAGTCGGCGGCAAAGGGCGGCGGAACGTAGATCACGCTCGCGTTCGCCTCGGTCGCGTGCATCGCTTCGTGCACGCTGTCAAAGACCGGCAGGTCCAGATGCGTCTGCCCGCCCTTTCCGGGCGTGACCCCTCCGACCATCTTGGTGCCGTAGGCGATGGCCTGTTCAGAGTGGAACGTCCCCTGCGAGCCCGTCAGGCCCTGGCAGATGACTTTGGTGTTTTCGTCGACGAGTACGGCCATTTGGCGTTTCCTTCGTAGGATGGGCGCGTTCACCCATTTGTCCCTTTGGGAGTGGGCCTCGACCCACCCGGTATTTCGATCCGGTCAGCCCTTCACGGCCTTGACGATTTTCTCGGCGCCGTCCTTCAGGTCATCCGCCGCGATCACGTCGACATCGCTGTCGTTGATGATGCGCTTGCCCTCTTCGACGTTGGTGCCTTCCAGCCGCACGACCAGCGGGACCTTCAGGCCCACTTCCTTGACCGCCGCCACGACGCCCTCGGCGATCACGTCACAGCGCATGATGCCGCCGAAGATGTTCACGAGGATGCCTTTCACGTTCGGATCCGACGTGATGATCTTGAACGCCTCGGTCACCTTCTCCTTGGTCGCCCCGCCGCCCACGTCGAGGAAGTTGGCAGGCTCGGCGCCGTACAGCTTGATGATGTCCATCGTCGCCATGGCGAGGCCCGCGCCGTTCACCATGCAGCCGATCTCGCCATCCAGCGCGATGTAGTTGAGGTCGTGTTTCGAGGCTTCCAACTCCTTGGGATCCTCCTCGGTCACGTCCCGCAACTCGGCGATGTCGGGATGGCGGTAAACGGCGTTGCCGTCGAAGCCCATCTTGGCATCAAGGCACTTCAGATCGCCGCCATCGGTCACGATCAGCGGGTTGATCTCCAGCATCTCCATGTCCTTGGCGAGGAACAGCTCGTACAGCTGGCCCATCAGCTTGACGCATTGCTTGATCTGCCCGCCTTTCAGGCCCAGACCGAACGCGATGCGGCGCCCGTGGAACGGCTGGTAGCCGGTCGCCGGATCGACCGAGAAGGACAGGATCTTCTCGGGCGTCTTCTCGGCCACCTCCTCGATATCCATGCCACCCTCGGTCGAGGCGACGAAGGACACGCGGCTCGTCTGCCGGTCGACCAGCAGGGCGAGGTACATCTCGGTCGCGATGCCCGCGCCGTCCTCGATGTAGATGCGGTTGACCTGCTTGCCCGCCGGGCCAGTCTGCTTGGTCACCAGCGTGCGGCCCAGCATGCGCTTGGCTTCCTCGGCGGCCTCGGACGCGCTGCGCGCGATGCGCACGCCGCCCTTGTCGCCGGCATCGGCCTCCTTGAACGTGCCCTTGCCGCGCCCGCCTGCATGGATCTGCGCCTTCACGACCCAGACGGGGCCGTCCAGTTCACCTGCCGCCGTCTTCGCCTCGTCGGCCTTCTTCACGACACGCCCGTCACTCACGGGTGCGCCACACGCCCGCAACAACGACTTCGCCTGGTACTCGTGGATGTTCATCTGCGCATCGCCTTCGCTAGTATCGAGTTGGCCCCAATATGCGTGTGCGCGCGGCGCCTGCACCGCAAATCCGCCTGATGGCGCAAACGATTGGCGAGAATGTGCATATTGTGATCACAGCTTCAAAAGGTGTGATCACAAAACAAAACGGCCCTCGGCATTGTCCGCCGGGGGCCGTCCTGAAAATGCGAGTCGCGGATCAGGCGAGAGAGCCGTCGATCCCCTTGCAGGCCTCCACGAGGCCTTTGACCGCGTCGACCGACTTGTCGAACATCGCCTGCTCGTCCTTCGACAGCGAGATGTTGACGACGCGCTCGATGCCGCCCGCGCCGATCACGGTGGGCACGCCGACATAGAACCCGTCAAGGCCGTAGGCACCGTCCACGTAGGCCGCGCAGGGCAACACGCGCTTCTGGTCCTTGAGGTAGGCCTCGGCCATCTCGATGGCGCTGGTCGCGGGCGCGTAATAGGCCGAACCGGTCTTCAGCAGGCCCACGATCTCGGCGCCGCCGTCACGGGTGCGCTGCACGATCGCGTCCAGCTTGTCCTTGGTGGTCCAGCCCATGTCCACGAGGTCGGGCAGCGGGATGCCTGCGACCGTGGAATAGCGGGTCAGTGGCACCATCGTGTCGCCGTGGCCGCCCAGCACGAAGGCGGTGACGTCCTTCATCGACACGTCGAATTCAAGGCTCAGGAAATGGCGGAACCGCGCCGAATCCAGCACGCCCGCCATGCCGCAGACCTTTTCGTGCGGCAGGCCGGAAAACTCGCGCAGCGCCCAGACCATCGCGTCCAGCGGGTTGGTGATGCAGATCACGAAGGCGTCGGGCGCGTTGTCGCGAATGCCTTCGCCCACCGATTTCATGACCTTCAGGTTGATGCCCAGCAGGTCGTCGCGGCTCATGCCGGGCTTGCGCGGCACGCCCGCGGTCACGATGCACACATCCGCGCCCGCGATGTCGGCGTAATCGGTGGTGCCCTTCAGCGCCGCGTCGAACCCCTCCGACGGGCCGCTTTCCGCGATGTCGAGCGCCTTGCCCTGCGGCGTTCCGTCCGCGATGTCGAAGAGAATGACATCGCCCAGCTCCTTCAACGCAGCGAGGTGAGCCAGGGTGCCGCCGATCTGGCCGGCGCCGATAAGCGCGATCTTGGGTTGAGCCATGGGTGTCTGTCCTTTGGTGTTATCTCAGGCGAGGCATGGCCTACGCCCTCCCGCCGCGCCGCGCAAGTGCTGCAGTTGCAGCATGGGCCGCGCGAAGCGTCTGGCGCTTGCCGTGCGCCGCTTCTAAGTTGCTGGCGCAGTAGGGAAAGCAGCAAGGCAGCGCATGGACCCCTTCAGTTGGAGCTTTGTCGCCATCGGCGGTGTCGCGATGGTGTTCGCCGGCATATCCAAGGGCGGGTTCGGATCGGGCGCGTCCTTTGCAGGGGCGTCGATTCTGGCGCTCATCATCGCGCCGGGAGAGGCGCTCGGCATCATGCTGCCGCTCCTGATGCTGATCGACGCGCTGACGCTCAAACCCTTCTGGAAACAGTGGGACTGGGTGGCAACGCGCGGCATGATCCTCGGCGCTGTGCCGGGGGTGGCGCTGGGCGCGGTATTCTACACACTCACCAATGACGACGCGATCCGCCTGATGATCGGCGCGATGTCGCTTCTTTATGTCGCGACGCAACTGCCCGCGTTTCTGGCCAACACCGCCCGCACGCGCCGCAGCCTGCCGCGCTGGATGGCCTACCTCGCCGGAACGGTGAGCGGCTTCACCAGCTTCGTCAGCCATGCTGGCGGTCCGCCCGCCGCGATGTACATGCTGTCGCTCGGCCTGTCGAAAACCGCTTACCAGGCGTCCTCGGTCCTGCTCTTCTGGGCGGTCAACATCTTCAAGGCGGTGCCCTATGCCTTCCTCGGCATCTTCACCGTCGAAACGCTGACGATCGACCTGATCCTCGCCCCTTTCGCCGTGGTCGGCACGTTCCTCGGGATCTGGCTGCACCGGCGCATCCCGGAACGGCCTTTCTTCGTCATCACCTTCATCCTGCTGACGGTGACGGGGTCCAAGCTGATCTGGGACGCGCTCGTCTGACCGTGTTCGGGCGGGCCGTGACCGGCCCGCCGCGCTGCTCTCAGGCGTCTTCGCCGGGGATCGGCAAAGCCTCCGCCACCGCCTCGAACGCCTGTCCGCTTGCCACGAGGCACGAGATGCCGTTCGGCATCGTCACCGTGATCGTCCACGTGCCCGTCTCTTCCGACGCAAAGACCTCCACCACCGCGTTGTTCGCGCCCAGCCCGATCGACTGGCGGGTTTCGCCAAAGCGGTCTGCAAGCCGGTCGACAACCGCGTCGCGCGGGGCGCAGTTGCGGGTTTGCGCGAGCGCCGGAGCGGCGGCGGCGGCGGTCATCAGGCCAAAGGTCAGGAACATCATTGCGGGTCGCATGGGCCCACCTCCTTTGAATGTCTCTCGTGCCCGGAGGGTGGAGCGCACATGGCCGCCCGGATACGCGATCCGGCAACGGGCCCCCCGACACATCTTGTCCGTCGTCTGGCGCTTGGACCCGGCTGTGCGACGGCCATGTCGCACGGGCCTCCCGGATGCGCCTTTTGCTGGGGAAGGACCCTGCAATCTAACCTTGAAGACGGCGTTAACGGTGCGTCCGTCCCGCGAAAACGTGATGGTTTTTCTGCGCTGCCGCAAAAACGGGGTTGAATGATCTGCAAAGAAAGTTGCAGATGCGCGCAACAAAATTAGCGAGGCGAGAATCCATGCCGCGAGACGCCCATCCCTACCGCTCCGTGCTCTACCTTCCCGCGTCCAAGGAGCGGGCGCTGGCCAAGGCGCGGACCTTGGCCGCCGACGCCATCATCTTCGATCTCGAAGACGCCGTCGCGCCGGATGCCAAGGACGCCGCCCGCGCCACGCTGAAGGCCGCGCTGGACGAAGGCGGGTTCGGCGCGCGCCGCCGGATCGTGCGGATCAACGCCTCCGACACACCGTGGCACGCCGACGACCTCGCCGCCGCCGCCGAGATGCAATGCGACGCGGTCCTCCTGCCCAAAGTAGGCGCGCCGCAGGATATCCTCGACGCCGCGGCTGCGCTGCCGGGACGGGCGATCTGGGCGATGATCGAAACCGCCGCGGGCGTGCTCAACGCCGCTGCCATCGCGGGCGCGCATCCCGCGCTCGAAGGCTTCGTTCTCGGCACCAACGACCTCGCCAAAGAACTCGGCGCCCGGCCCCATCCCGACCGCCTGCCGATGATGACCGCTTTGCAAACCGCGCTCCTCGCCGCGCGCATGGGCGGGCTCGTCGTGGTCGACGGCGTCTACAACGCCTTCAAGGACGACGACGGCCTGCGCCGCGAATGCGAACAGGGCCGTGACCTCGGGTTCGACGGCAAGACCCTGATCCACCCCGCGCAACTCGACATCACCAACGCCGTCTTCGCCCCGTCCGCCGACGACATCTCGCTCGCCGAACGCCAGATCGCCGCCTTTGACGAGGCGACGGCAGCCGGGCAGGGGGTCGCCGTCGTCGATGGTCGCATCGTCGAGAACCTGCATGTCGAACAGGCCCGCGCCACGCTCGCGAAGGCCCGTGCAATCGAGGCGCTCGTCGGGTAACCAGACCGCATCGTTCCCAGCGGAGACCTTGCCATGACCCTCCTGATCCTCGGCCTGATCCTGTGGACCGCGGCGCACCTTATGCGCGCCGGTGCCCCGAATGCCCGCGCCGCGCTGCAATCCCGCATGGGCGACGCGTCCAAGGCGGTGATGGGGCTGGTCATCATCGCCTCCGTCGTCCTGATGGTCCTCGGCTACCGCTCCGCCGACCCGGTGATCGTCTGGTCGCCGCCCGCCTTCCTGACGCATGTGAACAACCTGCTCGTCCTGATCGCGTTTTATATGTACCTCACCACCGCGACCAAACCGGGCACCGCCTTCGTCTTCGGCAACCTGAAGAACCCGCAACTGACGGGGTTCAAGCTCTGGGCCTTCGCCCACCTGCTGGTGAACGGTGACCTCGCCTCGATCATCCTGTTCGGCGGGCTGCTGGCCTGGGCCGTGGTGCAGGTGATCCTGTCGAAACGCGCGCCGTCCATGGTCGACCGCGGCACCGCCCCGATCTCGAACCCTTGGGTGCATCTTGGCCTTGTGCTGGCCGTCTTCGCCGTCGTCGCCGTGATCCACGGCTGGCTCGGCCCTTGGCCGTTCGGAGGATAAGCCCATGAAAGCCTATCGTTTTCTCACCGCCGACGACACATCGGAGTTTTGCCACAAGGTCACCAAGGCACTCGCCGACGGATGGGAACTTTACGGCGATCCGACCTATGCGCACGACGCCTCGAACGGGGTGATGCGCTGCGGTCAGGCGGTCGTGAAGGACGTCTCCGGCGACTACTCTCCGGACCTCAAACTGGGACAGCTATGACAAAGACGAATCCGGGCCGCTTTTTCGAGGATTACCGCGTCGGCGAAGTGATCCGCCACGCCGTGCCGCGCACCGTCGGTGCGGGCGAACGCGCGCTCTACCACGCGCTCTATCCCCAGCGGCACGCGCTATATTCGTCGGATGCCTTCGCGTCGTCGTGCGGCCTGCGCGCCTCGCCGCTGGACGACATGATCGCCTTCCACGTCGTCTTCGGCAAAACCGTCCCCGACATCTCGCTGAACGCCGTGGCCAACCTCGGCTACGCCGAAGGCCGCTGGCTGAAACCCGTCTGGCCCGGCGACACGCTGCGCTCGGAAAGCGAGGTGATCGGGCTCAAGCAGAACTCCAACGGCAAGACCGGCGTCGTCTGGGTCCGCACGCGCGGCCTCAACCAGGATGACGAGGAGGTGCTCAGCTATGTCCGCTGGGTGATGGTGCGCAAGCGCGACCTCGACGCACCCGCGCCCGACACGGTGATCCCCGATCTCGCCGCCTCCGTCTCGCCCGGCGACCTCGTGGTGCCTGAAGGGCTCGACTTCACCTCCTACGACACCGCGCTCGCCGGGGAGCCGCACCGCTGGGGCGACTACGAAGTGGGAGAGACGATCGACCATGTCGATGGCGTCACGGTCGAGGAAGCCGAACACATGATGGCCACGCGCCTGTGGCAGAATACGGCCAAGGTCCATTTCGACGCCACCGTGCGCCCCGACGGCTCGCGCCTGATCTACGGCGGGCACGTGATCTCGCTCGCCCGCGCGCTCAGCTTCAACGGTCTTGCCAACGCGCAGGTCGTGGCGGCGCTGAACGGCGGCGCGCACGTCAACCCCTGCACGTCGGGCTTGACCGTGCGGGCATGGTCCGAAGTGCTCGACCGGGCCGAAACATCGGCACCGGGCGTCGGCGCGCTCCGCCTGCGGCTGGTCGCCACCACCGGCGCGCCCTTCGCGTTGCGGGCCGAGGACGGGAAGTACCTGCCCGACGTCCTGCTCGACCTCGATTACTGGGCACTTGTTCCCAAGTGACGGCGCAAGGGTTAACAGACCCATTCGAAATTGGATAAAATTCGAGTAACCCATGGGTTACCTTGGGTTTTCTCCGGTCACGAGAACAAGCGGCGCAGACGTGGGAAAAGGCCGCTTTCCCGTCGCCCGGCCTCGGCCACCTCGGCGACGATCGCGTCGAACCTGTCGCGGTCGACCTCCGTGACATGCGCCACATCGGTCAGTTCCGCGAAGCGCGCCTCGGCCTCGTCCTGCGTGATCCCGCCCGTGTCACCGGTGAAATCAATACCGAACCGGTCGGCCAGCCAGTCAAGGTCCGTTGCGCGCGCCCGCGCCACCTCGGCCAGCCCGTCCTTCAGTCGCGGCCTCGCATAGCCCGGCACCTTGCGGTCCGCCTCCGCCACCAGCCGCTTGACGCGTTGCGGGCGCTGCCCGTGCCAGCGCGACGGCGCTTCAATCTCGCCCCGGAAATAGGCCTCCATTACCGCCATTGCCTCGGCGCTGAAGGTTTCGTTGTCGCGCTTCGCCGCCGCGATCACCCCCGCGCGGGTCTCTTCCGGCAATACCCGCGCGCAGAAATCCGCGACCACGTCGCCGCCGATCAGGGTCGCGCGGTCGAACGCCACGGCGGTCACCGGCATCCGCTCCACGAACGGTCCCAGCGCGTCGCGGTACCGGCTGGCCGAAATCGGCCGGAACCGGGGCCGTTTCTTCACGTCTTGCTGCACCACCGACATCATGTAAGAGGCCGGGTCACGCAGGTAGGCCAGCGCCGACATTCCCGTCACGCCCATACTCTTCGCGACCGATGCCAGCCGGTCCAACTCCGCATCGCTCCACGCGCGGAACGCCATCTCGTTGCTCAGCACGACGTGGTCGGGCCCATGCTCCCGCACCAGCGTTTCAAGGTCATGCAAGGCCGCGTCGGCATTGGCCCAGGCCGCCTGCACTGACGGCGCCAGCGTCTGCATCTGTACCGGGTCGTCGGGCAGGGTGCCCGTCAGCGCGGGCCACAGGATCTGGTGATTGTCGTGCCGCGCCGGGACGGGAAAGACGACACCCGCCGCGCGCAACGCCCCCGCCTCGTGCGCCAGCGCGCGCTGAACGGCGGTCGATCCGGTCTTGTCGTGCCCGATATGCAGGGTGAGGTGCGCCATGCCCGACGATGTGCCACGCGCGGCGGCGCAGGTCAAAGCATGCCGCCCGCGCGATTGTGACTGGCCTTGGCTCCGCACGGGTGTAGCGTCGGACCATGTGGCGCGCTCCTCTCCTGTCCTGCCTCGCCGGTCCCGCGCTGGCTTGCGACCTCGCGCTTGCGCTGGCGGTGGACGTGTCGGGATCGGTCGATGCCAGCGAATACGCCACGCAGATGCAGGGCCTCGCGCTTGCGCTGCGCGACCCGGTCGTGTCGGAAACGCTGGTGCGGGCGCGGGCGCAGGTGACGCTGGTGCAGTGGACCGGGTCTTCCCGTCAGGCGACCACCCTGCCTTGGACACCGATCGCGTCCCATGCCGATGTCGAGGCTTTCGCCGCCCGCGTCGCGGCCGACCCGCGCGTCTGGCGCAACTTCTCCACCGCCATCGGCGAGGCGCTGGCGCATACCGCGCGCGCGTTCGAGGACGTCCCGCAGTGCCGCCGCCGCGTGATCGACGTGTCGGGTGACGGGCGCTCGAACGAAGGGCAAAGCCCCCGCGCCACCCATGCCGCCCTTCGCGCGCAGGGGATCACCGTGAACGCGCTGGTGATCGAAAGTGACGCGTCGGACCTCACTGGCTATTTCTGGGAAAACGTGATCACAGGCGACGGTGCTTTCGTGGTCACGGCGCAGGGTTTCGATCAATACCCTGAAAAGATAAGACAAAAGCTGTTGCGTGAAACCACGCGACAGGTCTCGCGGCTGGAGGAATGACGCGCCGCCTTGCGCGTGCCCGGACGGCGGACGAACCGGTTTGCAACCAATGGTCAGGACCGGGCGTTCCACGACCGCACAAGCGCGCGAACATCATGCGTGCCGTGTGCGCAAAGCAAGTGAGTCGCATCAGAAAGGACATCTTGTGATCACACAATTTTTCAAGTGATCACAAACAATTCAAATCCGTGCGACATTTGATCCCCGAACCGGTTTTGCGCGGCTCGGCGCGTGACACCGGGTCACAAATGGGTAGGATACGCGTGGAACCAAACAGGACGACCGACATGGCTGACGTGAACCGGGGCAACAGGCCCCTGTCTCCGCATCTGAGCATCTACCGCCCGCAACTGAACTCGATCACCTCGATCCTGACACGGATCACCGGCAATGCCTTGCTGATCGGCGCGATTTTGATCGTCTGGTGGTTCGTCGCGGCCGCCACGTCGGAAAGCGCCTTCGCCACCGCCAATTCTGTGATCACAAGCTGGTTAGGCGATCTGGTGATGTTCGGATCGCTCTGGGCGCTGTGGTACCACACGCTCGCAGGTGTCCGGCACCTGATCTGGGACAACGCCGCGATGCTCGACCTCGGCAGCGCCGAAAAGCTGGGCTGGGCGGTGGTTATCGGATCGGTCGTTCTGACCATCCTGACCGTGCTCGTGATCTGAGGAGACCGCCATGCGTTACCTGACAGACCGCAAACGCGCCGTGGGCCTTGGATCGGCCAAATCGGGCGTCCACCATTTCTGGGCGATGAAGGTGTCTTCGGTCGCCCTGCTGGTCCTTGTGCCCCTGTTCGTCTTCACCTTCGGCAGCGCGCTTGGCGGGTCGTACGAAGAGGTCACCGCCTATTACGCGCGCCCCTTCCCGGCGATCGTCGCGGCGCTGACGCTGGCCGTCGGCATGATCCACTTCAAGGACGGTGTGCAGGTGCTGATCGAGGACTATGTCCACGGCACGGCGCAGAAATACGCAATCATCGGGATGATCTGCCTCAGCTACGCGATCGCGGCTGTCGGCGTCTTCTCGGTCATCAAACTCGCGCTCTGAAGGAGAGCAGGCATGGCTGCATACGATTACGAGACGCATGACTATGACGTCGTGGTGGTCGGTGCCGGGGGCGCTGGCCTCCGCGCGACGCTTGGCATGGCGGAGCAGGGATTGCGCACCGCCTGCGTGACCAAGGTGTTCCCGACCCGGTCGCACACCGTGGCGGCACAGGGCGGCATCGCTGCGTCCCTGTCGAACATGGGCCCCGATCACTGGCAATGGCACATGTACGATACCGTCAAGGGCTCGGACTGGCTGGGTGACACGGACGCGATGGAATACCTCGCCCGCGAGGCACCCAAGGCCGTGTACGAGCTGGAGCATTACGGCGTTCCCTTCTCGCGGACCGAGGAAGGCAAGATCTATCAACGCCCCTTCGGCGGCCACACGACCGAGTTCGGCGAAGGCCCCCCGGTGCAGCGCACCTGCGCCGCCGCCGACCGGACCGGGCACGCTATCCTGCACACGCTCTATGGCCAGTCGCTGAAGCAGAAGGCCGAGTTCTACATCGAATACTTCGCCATCGACCTGTTGATGAGCGATGACGGCCAGTGCCAGGGCGTGCTGTGCTGGAAGCTCGACGACGGCACGATGCATGTCTTCAACGCCAAGATGGTGGTGCTGGCCACGGGCGGCTATGGCCGCGCCTATTTCAGCGCGACCTCGGCCCATACCTGCACCGGCGACGGTGGCGGCATGACGGCCCGCGCGGGCCTGCCGTTGCAGGACATGGAATTCGTGCAGTTCCACCCCACCGGCATCTACGGCTCTGGCTGCCTGATCACCGAAGGCGCACGGGGCGAGGGCGGGTACCTGACCAACTCCGAAGGCGAGCGGTTCATGGAGCGCTATGCGCCCACCTATAAGGACCTCGCCTCACGCGACGTGGTGTCGCGCTGCATGACGCTGGAGATCCGCGAAGGCCGGGGTGTGGGCAAGGATGGGGACCACATCCACCTCAACCTCAGCCACCTGCCGCCGGAAACGCTGGCCGAACGGCTGCCCGGCATCTCGGAATCGGCGCGCATCTTCGCGGGTGTCGACGTCACCAAGGAGCCGATCCCGGTGCTGCCGACCGTGCATTACAACATGGGCGGCATCCCGACGAATTACTGGGGCGAAGTGCTCGCGCCCACCAAGGACAACGACGACCGCGTAGCACCTGGCCTCATGGCCGTGGGCGAGGCGGGCTGTGCATCTGTTCACGGCGCGAACCGGCTGGGCTCGAACTCGCTGATCGACCTCGTGGTGTTCGGCCGCGCCGCCGCGATCCGCGCGGCCGAGGTGGTGGATCCCAAGTCGGCGGTGCCGCAGGCGCCCAAGGCCTCGATCGAGGCGGCGTTCTCGCGGTTCGACGGGCTGCGCCACGCGGCAGGCCACACGCCCACCGCTGCGCTGCGGCTGGAGATGCAGAAAACGATGCAGGAAGACGCCGCCGTCTTCCGCACCGACAAGACGCTCGCCGCCGGGGTCGAGAAGATGGATGACGTCGCGGGCAAGCTGGGCGATCTGCAGGTGACCGACACCTCGCTCATCTGGAACAGCGACCTGATGGAGACGCTGGAGCTGACCAACCTGATGCCCAACGCGCTGGCCACGATCCGCGCGGCGGAGGCGCGGAAGGAAAGCCGCGGCGCCCACGCGCACGAGGATTACCCCGACCGCGACGACGAGAACTGGCGCAAGCACTCGCTGGTCTGGTTCGAGGGCAACCGCGCGTCGCTCGGCTATCGCGGCGTGCACCTGAAACCACTGACCAGCCACAATGACGGCGGGATCGATCCCAAGAAGATCGCGCCGAAGGCACGGGTGTATTGATCCGCATCGTCTTTGCTTCGCTGCTTCTGGCAGGCTGCTCGCTGGTGCAGGACACCGCCGATGATCTCGCGCGGGCGCAGGCCAAGGTCGTGGTCAACGGCGTCGTGGCCGAACGGTTGCCGGGGGTGGACGTGGCACCGGTGACCGACTGCATCATCGACGCGGCGAGCGCGAAGGAAATCCTGACGATCGCGGGTCAAAGCGTGACCGGCGACACGGCGGACACCGCCACGCTGGTGCTCGACATCGCGCAGCGGCCGCAGGCGGTGCAATGCATCGCTGCCGCCCAATTGCGGAGCTTTCAGACATGACGGCCCGCCCCTTGAATGACGCGCCCCACGGGGCGCCCCAGTTTGGAAAGGACACCACATGGTTCAACTGACCCTTCCCAAGAATTCCCGCATCCGCGTGGGCAAGACATGGCCCAAGCCGGAGGGTGCCAACAACATCCGCAAGTTCCAGATCTATCGCTGGAACCCGGATGACGGGGAAAACCCGCGCGTCGATACCTATTGGGTCGACATGGACAATTGCGGGCCGATGGTTCTGGACGCGCTGATCAAGATCAAGAACGAGATCGATCCGACCCTGACCTTCCGCCGATCCTGCCGGGAAGGCATCTGCGGATCCTGTGCGATGAACATCGACGGTATCAACACGCTCGCCTGCATCTACGGCATGGACGAGATCAAGGGCGACGTGAAGATCTACCCGCTGCCGCACATGCCGGTGGTCAAGGACCTGATCCCGGACCTGACGCATTTCTATGCGCAGCACGCCTCGATCATGCCGTGGCTGGAGACCAAGACGAACCGCCCCGCCAAGGAGTGGCGCCAGTCGATCGAGGACCGCAAGAAGCTGGATGGTCTGTACGAATGCGTGATGTGCGCGTCGTGTTCGACCTCTTGCCCGTCCTACTGGTGGAACGGCGACAAGTACCTTGGGCCGGCGGCGCTCCTGCATGCCTATCGCTGGATCATCGACAGCCGCGACGAGGCGACGGGCGAACGGCTGGACGACCTGGAAGATCCGTTCAAGCTTTATCGCTGCCACACGATCATGAACTGCACCAAGACCTGTCCCAAGGGTCTGAACCCGGCCAAGTCCATCGCCGAGATCAAGAAGCTGATGGTCGAACGCGCGGTCTGATATCCGGCGGGTGTGCGGGCCATGCCCGCCCACCCACCCACGGGGGCGTTGCCCCCTGTCCCCCCATCGCCGTCGCTCGCAGGGGAACCGGCGGGAAGATGTCACAGGTCGCGGACCTGCAACGATTTTAACCATTTGGCCATTGACCCGGCAGCGGAAACCGCCCATGTGCGCCCCATATCCGGTGTCCCCCGCCGCGTGAGCGGGGTGGTGACGCAGCCTTGCGACCCGACCCGGACGACGAGACATGGTTCCCACATCACGCAGGGGTCCGCCGGGCGGCTTTGCCGCGACCCATGATGGCGTCGCGGTAGCAAGATCGCTCGCACCTTTGCCTTTCGCATCCGCGAAGGGACGACAGGGGCGCAAACCCGCGCCCCGGAAAGAGTTGTTTTGACTGATTTTGCTTCGCTTGGCCTGTCCGGGCGTCTTGTGTCCATCCTCGAAGAGGCTGGCCTCACCGAACCGACCCCAATCCAGACCCGTGCCATTCCGGTAGCCCTTGAAGGGCGCGACATCATGGGGCTGGCGCAGACCGGCACTGGCAAGACAGCGGCCTTTGGCTTGCCCATGGCGCAGATGATGCTGTCGCAATCGCAGAAGGCCGCGCCGAAATCAGTGCAGGCGCTGATCCTTGCCCCCACTCGTGAACTCGCCAAGCAGATCCGCGACAACCTGATGGTGTTCGTCGGCGGCGCGCATCTGCGCGTCGGGCTTGTGGTCGGCGGCCAGTCCATCAACGCGCAGGCCAAGCGGCTGGAACGCGGCGTGCATATCCTTGTCGCCACGCCCGGCCGACTGCTGGACCTGATCGACCGGGGCGCTGTGCGGCTCGACAAAACGCGGTTCCTTGTTCTGGACGAGGCCGACCAGATGCTCGACATGGGGTTCATCCATGACCTGCGGAAAATCGCCAGGCATGTGCCCGAGGAGCGCCAGACGCTGCTGTTCTCGGCCACCATGCCCAAGCTGATGGAAGAGATCGCGGGCACCTTCCTGACCGATCCGGTCAAGGTGGCGGTGACGCCCCCCGGTAAGGTCGCAGACAAGATCACCCAATCGGTGCATTTCGTGGTGCAGACCCAGAAGAAGGGACTGCTGATCGAGCTGCTGGACGGACATCGGGACGAGCTTGCGCTGGTTTTCGCCCGCACCAAGCACGGGGCGGAGAAGCTGAAAAAGACGCTCGAAGCCGCAGGCTTTGCCGCCGGGTCGATCCACGGCAACAAGAGCCAGGGCCAGCGCGACCGCGCTTTGGCCGCGTTCCGCGCGGGCGAGTTGCGGGTGCTGGTGGCGACGGATGTTGCCGCGCGGGGGATCGACATTCCCGACGTGCGCCACGTCTACAATTTCGACCTGCCGAACGTGCCGGACAATTACGTGCACCGCATCGGGCGCACCGCGCGTGCGGGTGCCGCGGGCCGCGCGGTTGCCTTCTGTGCCCCGGACGAGGCGGGCGCGCTGCGCGACATCCAGAAGACCATGAAAATGGACATTCCCGTCGCTGAAGGCACCCCGTGGGAAGGCGTCGCGCCGGCAGGTCGCAAGCCGTCGCGCGGCAAGCCTGCGGGAGCGGGTGCACCGAAAAGCACCAACCGCCGCCGTCGCAGGCCCCGCCGCGCGAAACGCGCCGCGGCCTGATCTGACTGGACCCCCGGACGCGCCCGTCCTAGCGTTTGACGGAGAGTTTTCGGGGGGATCATGGCGGACGCGGATGTCATCGTAATCGGCGCGGGGCTGGCGGGGCTGGTTGCCGCGCACGAGGCCGCTGCGCGCGGGCGCAAGGTTCTGATCGTTGATGGCGAGGGGCCGCAATCGCTGGGCGGGCAGGCGTTCTGGTCGCTCGGTGGCCTCTTCATGGTCGATACGCCGGAACAGCGCCGCATGGGCATCCGCGACAGCCGCGAATTGGCTGCGCAGGATTGGTACGGATCGGCCGGGTTCGACCGCGCCGAAGACGCCAATCCCCGCGCATGGGCCGAGGCGTATCTGGACTGGGCCGCAGGCGCGATGCGGTCCGACCTCGCCGCAATCGGGTTCAGCTGGTTCCCGGTTGTCGGGTGGGCCGAACGCGGTGGATCGCTGGCTGATGGGCACGGCAATTCCGTCCCGCGTTTCCACGTCACTTGGGGAGCCGGAGAGGGTGTGGTTGCCCCCTATGTGCGACTGATTTCCGAGGACGTGGCGGCGGGCCGGGTGCGCATCGCCTATCGCCACCGGGTCACCGATCTGGAGGTCACGGACGGGCGCGTCACCGGTGTGTCGGGGCAGGTGCTGGCCAATGACGATGCGGTGCGCGGGGCGTCCACCAATCGCGACGTGACGGGCGCGTTCACCTACAACGCCGACGCGGTGATCCTCGCCACCGGCGGGATCGGCGGCAATTTCGATCTGGTCCGCGCGCAATGGCCCGTGGATCGGCTAGGCACGAAGCCTGAAAAGCTGGTGTCGGGCGTGCCGGATTTCGTGGACGGATCGGGCCTTGCCTGCGCCAAGGCGGCGGGCGCGGCGGCGATCAACGAGGACCGCATGTGGCACTATTGCGAGGGCCTTCAGAACTGGGATCCGATCTGGCCGCATCACGGCATCCGGGTTCTGCCGGGTCCGTCCTCGATCTGGCTCGACGCGCTGGGCGAGCGGATGGAGGCGCCCTGTTTCCCCGGCCACGACACGCTCGCCACGCTGAAACGCATTTGCCGCACGGGGCACGACCACTCGTGGTTCATCCTGACGCAGGCGATCATCGAGAAGGAGTTCGCGCTGTCGGGCAGCGAACAAAACCCCGATCTGGTGTCGGGCAAGTGGAGCCAGGTACTGAAAGAACGGCTCGCCAAGGGCGCGACCCGCGCGGTGGAGGCGTTCAAGGACAAGGGCGCGGATTTCGTCGTCGCCACGACGCTGGAAGAGCTGGTCGCGGGGATGCGGGCGCTGGAACCCGACGTGCCGCTGGATGTCGCGCGCATCCGGGCGCAGGTCGAGGCGCGGGATGCGCAGATTGCCAATCCGTTTGCCAAGGACGCGCAGGTGAACGCCATCCGCTCGGCCCGCGCGTATCGCGGGGACAAGCTGATCCGCACGGCGAAACCGCACCGCATCCTCGACCCCGACAAGGGGCCGCTGATCGCGGTCCGGCTGAACATCCTGACGCGGAAGTCGCTGGGCGGGCTGCATACCGACCTTGATGCGCGGGTGCTGCGGCCTGACGGATCGGTATTCGACGGCCTGTTTGCGGCAGGCGAAGTCGCCGGGTTCGGCGGGGGCGGGTACCACGGGTACAACTCGCTCGAAGGGACGTTCCTTGGCGGGTGTCTGTTCTCGGGCCGGGTCGCGGGCCGTGCCGTGTAATGAGCCGCCGCAAAACCCTGTTGCAACAGGGTTGAAAGCGAATTCGAATTCGCTTGGACCAAGCCGCTTGGAAGCGGCTTCCACTCAACGGAGAGGACACTCGGGATGACACACGATGACCCCGCACATGCCGCCCGCCACCGCGCCCTGCCGCCGGTCGTCTGCTATCCGCCCGAGACGCTGACGCCGCCTCCGCTGGAGATGTACCGCGCCGCCCGCGCCACCGCGAAGAAGGTGGCCGAGGTCAGGATCCCAGCGCGGGAGGCACGCTGTTGGGAGGCCCCCGCCGGTACGTTCTTTCGCCTGTCCTCTATCGAAGGCCCGCAGGTGGGGGACCTGAACCTGTGGAACGCGCGGGACATGACCGAGCGCTTCTGGTCCGGCAAGACCCGCGCATTGCACGGCACGCATGTGACGACCGGGGAGCGGATGTGGTCGACCTTCCCCTACATGCGGCCGATGGCGACGATCGTGACCGACACGCTCGACTGGTACGGGATCGACGAACACGGCGGGTCGGTGCATGACGTGATCGGCACCCGCTGCGACCCCTACACGCACCACGCGCTGTCGGGCGGGGACATGTACCACCATTGCTGCCACTCGAACCTGACGCGGGCGGTTGCCGATCACCTTGGCGTGCCGCTGCAAGAGGCCGAACCGCATGTGCACGACGTCTGCAATATCTTCATGTGCACGGGTTTCACCCGCGACACGGGCCAGTATTTCATGAAAGCTTCGCCCGTGCGGCCCGGCGACTACATCGAGTTCTTTTCAGAGATCGACATCCTTGGTGCGATGAGTGCCTGCCCCGGCGGCGATTGCAGCACGACCCATTCGTCGGACGCCGCCCAGTGCCATCCCCTGCTGGTCGAGGTGTTCGAACCGGAGGCGGGAGCGTTGGACGGATGGGAGCCGCCAGCGATCAACGGGTACGACCGAACCCACGGGCGGGACGGGTGACGATCACCCGTCCTACGGCGTGGTGCGCTGGGGGCCGCGCGAAGGATCAGTAGGATGGGTGGTTTCCACCCATCTCCCCCCTCAGCAATACCGCTCGACCGTCTGCGCGTGGGTGTCGGAATACCTATCGCCATGCGCCCATCCCGGCGGCAAAAGCCGCGCGATATCGGCTCGGTCGGCGTCGGAGAACGTGATCTCGTCCGCCGCCAGCCATTCCGACAGGTGCGCCGCCGTGCGGGTCGCCGGGATCGGGACCGATCCGGGATCGGCGTCGAGCACCCATGCAAGCGCGGTTGCGGCAACCGTCCACCCCTTCCCGGCACACCATTGGGCAAAGGCATCGCGGCGCTGGGCGTTGTACCCGAGGTTCGGCTCCTGGAAACGCGGCATGTCGCGGCGGAACGGGCCGGGATCGGCCTTGAGTTCAGCCTCCCCCACGGAATGGTCGGTCAGGAACCCCCGCGCGAGGGGCGAGAAGGGCACGAAGGTGATACCCAACTCGGTGCAGGCCTGTATCACGCCCAGTTCGGGCTGGCGCGACCAGAGCGAGTATTCGTTCTGAACCGCCATGACGGGATGTACCGCGTGGGCGCGGCGGATGGTCGAGGGCGCGACTTCGGACAGGCCATAGCCGCCTATCAGACCTTCCTCGATCAATTCGGCCATGACGGCGACGGCATCCTCCGTCTCCATCGTGGGGTCGCGGCGGTGGAAGTAGTAAAGGTCCACCCGGTCGAGGCCGAGGCGTTTCAGCGACCCTTCCAGTTCGGCGCGCACGTAGTCGCGGGAGTTGTCGAACCGGGTGGCGTATTCACCGTCGCGCCGGATGCCGACCTTGGTCGCGATATGGGGCCTGGCGCCCGACTGCTTGAGGTACGCGCCCAGCACCTCCTCGGACTTGCCCATGCCGTAGATGTTGGCGGTGTCCCAATGATTGATGCCGGCAGCCAGCGCGGCGTCGAGGCAGGCAAAGCTTTCCTCGTCCTTCGCCGGGCCGAACATGCCGCCAAAGCTCATGCATCCAAGACCGATCGCGCCGACCTGGCGGTTTCCAAAGCTGCGCTGTTTCATGAGGTGAAGGCCGCGGTCAGGGCAATCTCGACCATGTCGCCGAAGCTGCGTTCGCGGTCTTCGGACGGCAGCGCCTCGTGCGTGATGAGGTGGTCCGACACCGTCAGCACCGCCAGCGCGCGGACGCGGTAGCGGGCGGCGAGGGTGTAGAGCTCCGCTGCCTCCATCTCCACCCCGAGGATGCCGTGGCGCACCATCTGCTCGTTCAGGTCGGGGCGTTCGTCATAGAACACGTCCGACGAATAGATGCCGCCCACATGGGTCGGCGTGCCTTTTGCGGTGGCAGCGGCGTGGGCCGCGTGCAGCAATCCAAAATCAGCGCAGGGGGCGAAACTCAATTCGCGGAAGATACCGCGCGACGGGGTCGACAGGGTCGATGACGTCATGGCGAGGATCACGTCGCGGATTTTCACCTTTTCCTGCATGCCGCCGCAGGACCCGATGCGAATGAGCGTCTTTGCCCCGTAATCCCGGATCAATTCGTTGGCATAGATCGACAGCGACGGCATTCCCATGCCCGAGCCATGAATGGTCACGGCATGACCATTCCACGTGCCGGTGAATCCCAGCATGCCGCGCACTTCGTTGATGCAGCGGGCGTCTTTCAGAAAAGTCTCGGCCGCCCATTTCGCGCGGTAGGGATCGCCGGGCATCAGGACGGTTTCGGCGATGTCGCCGGGTCCGGCGCCGATGTGAATGGTCATGGAAGGCTCCGCTTGGCTGCGTGTCGCCGCACTCTGCCCCGCGGCCCGGTTCAGGGCAAGCCATGGCCTGGCTTTGTCGCGCGTGCGGACGTGCCGCGCGGCGACGGACGCGCGCGGGCGGGGTAATTCGGAAGTCATTGGAATGAAATGGTGCGGCAAGCCGCCATCACCGGCTGGCCCCATGCGCGTTGGCCGGGGCCAGCCGTGTCGGTCAGATTTCCATGTCGTCGGCGCTTTTGCCGGCGGCCAGTGCGTTGAGGAACCAGGTGGGCTTGCGGCCCCGTCCCGTCCATGTCTGGCTGGCATCGTCGGGATTGCGGTATTTTGCAACCGACACCGACCCGGATCTGCCTTTCGTCAATTGATCGAGCGAAAAGCCATGCTCTTTTGCCGCCATTTCAGCAGCTTTCAGGGCGTCGGCTTTCTTTCGCTGGTCAACCGTTTTCAAGGCCTTTTCGACCTTTCCTTTCAACTCCAGCAACTCGTCCTTTGACATTTCGTCGAGGTTCATTTGCGAACTCCATTCGTCTTGGTGTCTTTGCACTAGTACAAAGCCAAGTTACCGAAAAGTATTGATTTTGTGTCAATATCGTAAAGGCAGAATTGCGCTTATGCAATTCGCCTAACAATATTACCCGATTGCCCGGAAAATAGGAAACAATGTGCTGACGCTATTCAGCGGCAACCTGTTTCGGATCGGCCAGTGTCACGATATCGGCCATGATCGCGTTCAATTGGAAATCCTTGGGCGTATAGACGCGGGCAACACCCATGGCGCGCAGCGCGGTTGCGTCTTCATCGGGGATGATCCCGCCCACGACCACCGGGATGTGGCTCAGACCCGCGGCGCGCAAGCGCGTCATCACGTCCTCGATCAGCGGCAGGTGGCTGCCTGACAGGATCGACAGGCCGATCACGTGGGCCTCTTCCTCCTGCGCGGCGGTGACGATCTGTTCCGGCGTCAGGCGGATGCCTTCGTACGAGATGTCCATCCCGCAATCGCGGGCGCGAACGGCGATCTGCTCGGCCCCGTTGGAATGACCGTCGAGGCCCGGCTTGCCCATCAGGAACTTCAGGCGGCGGCCCAGCCGGTCGCTGACCATGTCCACTGCATCACGCAGATCGTCGAGCCCTTCGGTCTGGTTGGACGGGGACGAGGAGACACCCGTGGGTGCACGGTATTCGCCGAAGGCCGCCCGCATCTCGGCCGCCCATTCGCCGGTCGTCACGCCCGCGCGCGCCGCCGCGATCGACGGGGGCATGACGTTGTCACCATTCGCTGCCGCGGCCCGCAGGTCCTGCAGGGCCCGCGCCACGGCATCGGCATTCCGTTCGGCCCGCCATTCGTCAAGGCGCGCGATCTGCTCGGCCTCGACACGGGGATCGACGACCATGATATCACCGTCACCACCGGTGAGGGGCGAGGTCTCTCCCTCGGTCCAGCGGTTCACGCCGACCACGACGGTTTCGCCCTGTTCGATCCGGCCCAGCCGCGCGGCGTTCGCCTCGACCAACCGGCCCTTCATGTATTCGATGGCACCGACGGCCCCGCCCATCGCGTCGAGGTTGGCCAGTTCGGCCCGCGCACCGTCTTTCAGCTCTTCGACCTTGCGGTCGACGGCGGGGTTTTCATCGAACAGGTCGTCATATTCCAGAAGATCGGTTTCATAGGCCATGATCTGCTGCATCCGCATGGACCATTGCTGGTCCCACGGGCGGGGCAGTCCCAGCGCCTCGTTCCACGCGGGCAGTTGCACGGCGCGCGCGCGGGCCTTCTTTGACAGGGTCACGGCCAGCATCTCGATCAGGATGCGGTAGACGTTGTTTTCCGGCTGCTGCTCGGTCAGGCCCAGCGAGTTCACCTGCACGCCATAGCGGAAGCGCCGCAGCTTGGGGTCGGCCACGCCATACCGGTCGCGGCAGATCTCGTCCCACAGGTCGACGAAGGCGCGCATCTTGCACATCTCGGTCACGAAGCGGATGCCCGCGTTCACGAAGAACGAGATGCGACCCACCACGCGCGGGAAATCCTCTGCCGGGACCTTGCCCTGCAGGTCGTCCAGCACGGCCTGCGCGGTGGCCAGCGCAAAGGCCAGTTCCTGTTCCGGCGTCGCGCCCGCCTCTTGCAGGTGATAGGAACACACGTTCATCGGGTTCCACTTGGGGATCTCGCGATAGCAATACTCGGCCACGTCCGCGATCAGCTTCAGCGACGGTTTCGGCGGGCACATGTAGGTGCCGCGGCTCAGGTATTCCTTGATGATGTCGTTCTGCACCGTGCCCTGCAGCGCGCGGACATCGGCGCCCTGTTCCTCGGCCACCGCGATATACAGCGCCAGAAGCCACGGCGCCGTCGCGTTGATTGTCATCGAGGTGTTCATCTGGTCGAGCGGGATCTGGTCGAACAGCGTCCGCATGTCGCCGAGGTGACAGACCGGCACGCCGACCTTGCCGACCTCACCCCGTGCCAGCACGTGATCGCTGTCATACCCCGTCTGCGTCGGCAGATCGAACGCTACGCTGAGGCCCGTCTGGCCCTTGGCAAGGTTGGCGCGGTAAAGCGCGTTCGAGGCGGTCGCGGTCGAGTGTCCCGCATAGGTCCGGATCAGCCAGGGACGGTCCTTCTGGGGCGTGTGCTGCGGGTGCGACATGGGCGGCCTCGTGAATCGGTGAAAGCAACATTGTTGCGTTCCGGCCGGAATACGCGAAATTCCGTTACCAAGTCAATACGCTGCGCTGCGGCATGGCCCGGTTTACGCCGCCGTCAATCCCGGTCAAACATGCGCACATGACCGCGCCCGTGACAGTGCCCCTGTGGCTGTTCATCCTGATTGTCCTGTTTGCGGCGGTCACGTTCTCTTCGCATTTCCTGTTCCCGTCCGTGCGCTGGTTCTTCCGCCGCCGCGCCGAAAAGCTGGTGGCGCGGCTGAACGAACGGCTGGCGGTGCCGATCCACCCGTTCAAGCTGGCCCGCCGCCACGACATGATCCAGCGCCTGAGCTATGACCCGGAAGTGGCCGAGGCGATCATCGCCCATGCCGAGGCCGAAGGCGTGCCCGAAAACGTGGCCTTCGAACTCGCTCAACGCTACGCGCGGGAGATCGTGCCGTCGTTTTCCGCCAGCGCCTATTTCGGGTTCGCGATCCGCGCCTCGCGCTGGGTGTCGAACCTTCTGTTCCGCGTCCGCGTGGGCAGCATCGACCGTGAGGCGCTGGAAACGGTGGACCCCGAAAGCACGGTGGTCTTCGTGATGAACCACCGTTCGAACATGGATTACGTGCTGGTCACCTACCTCGCCGGGCGCCGGTCGGCCCTGTCCTATGCCGTGGGTGAATGGGCGCGGGTCTGGCCGCTCAGCTTCCTGATCCGGTCGATGGGCGCCTATTTCATCCGGCGCAAGAGCCGCAATGACCTGTATCGCCGTGTGCTGGCACGCTATGTTCGCCTGTCGACCGATGGCGGCGTGGCGCAGGCGATGTTCCCCGAAGGTGGGCTCAGCCTGACGGGCCACGTGGCCGAGCCGAAACTCGGCCTTCTGAAATACATCATCGAGGGACGCCCCCCCGGCGCGCGCGAGATCGTGTTCGTCCCCGTGGCGCTGAATTACGACCGGGTGCTGGAGGACCGCGTGCTGATGGAAGCCGCGGCCTCGGGCGAGCGCAAGTTCCGCGCGCGCCTGTCGGTCATGGCGGGGTTCACCCTGCGCATCATCGGGCGGATGCTCCGCGGCAAGTTCAGCCGCTTCGGCGTCTCGGGCGTGTGCTTTGCCTCTCCGCTTGCCTTGTCCGAAATGCCCGATCCCACGCCCGAACGGCTGGCGGAGATCCTGATGGGCCGGATCGAGGACGCGATGCCGCTTTTGCCCGTGCCGATGGTCGCGGCGCTGCTGGTGGATCACGGCGAAATGGCGGAAGAGGAGCTCGCCGCTCGCTACGCCACGCGTCTCGCGGCGCATGACGTGCCGGACGGCCTGCCGCGCGACGCCAAGGCCGACGCGACCTATGGCATCGACGTGCTGGTGCGCCGCCGGATGGTGAAACGCCGCAAGGGCTGCGTTGTCCCGCGCGAGAGCGAACAGGGCGCGTTGCAGTTTTACGCCAACTCGATCCGCCATCGCCTGGACATGCCGCAGTAGCGAAGAGAATTCTGCGCCTGCGCGGTTATAAAATTTCAAGATTTGCGCCTCAGACTATTGCAAAGTTACTTTTGCGGGGCTACCCAACTCGCGAAAGCCGCGATTCTGCGATGCGGCGACAATGACAAGGGTGGCCCAGCATGGAGGCGCAAATGGCACTGGATAACGACACCGGCATCGCCACGTACGATGCTCCCGAGAAAGACCTCTATGCCGTGGGCGAAATGCCCCCGATGGGGTTCGTTCCCAAGAAGATGCACGCCTGGGCGATCCGCCGCGAACGGCAGGGCGAACCCGACCAGGCGATGCAGCTTGAAGTCGTGGACGTGCCGCAGCCCGACAGCCACGAGGTGCTGGTGCTCGTGATGGCGGCAGGCGTGAACTACAACGGCATCTGGGCGGGTCTTGGTATCCCGATCAGCATGTTCGACGTGCACAAGCAGCCCTATCACATCGCCGGGTCCGACGCGTCGGGCATCGTCTGGGCGGTGGGCAGCAAGGTCACCCGCTGGAAAGTGGGCGACGAGGTGGTGATCCACTGCAACCAGGACGAAGGCGACGATGAAGAATGCAACGGCGGCGACCCGATGTATTCCAACTCGCAGCGCATCTGGGGGTACGAGACCCCGGACGGGTCCTTCGCGCAGTTCACCTGCGTGCAGTCGCAGCAGCTGATGCCGCGGCCCAAGCACCTGACATGGGAAGAGAGCGCCTGCTACACGCTGACGCTGGCCACCGCCTACCGGATGCTGTTCGGCCACCACCCGCATGAACTCAAGCCCGGCCAGAACGTGCTGGTCTGGGGCGCGTCGGGCGGCCTCGGGTCCTACGCGATCCAGCTGGCAAACACCGCCGGCGCGAACGCGATCGCCGTCATCTCGGACGAGGACAAGCGCGACTTCGTGCTGGGCCTTGGCGCCAAGGGCGTCATCAATCGCAAGGATTTCAACTGCTGGGGCCAGCTGCCCACGGTGAACACGCCGGAATACAAGGAGTGGTTCGGCGAGGTGCGCAAGTTCGGCAAGGCGATCTGGGACATCACCGGCAAGGGCGTGAACGTCGACATGGTCTTCGAACACCCCGGCGAGGCGACCTTCCCCGTCTCGACCTTCGTCTGCAAGAAGGGCGGCATGGTCGTGATCTGCGCCGGCACCACCGGCTATAACCTGACGATGGATGCGCGGTATGTCTGGATGCACCAGAAACGCGTGCAGGGTTCGCACTTCGCGCACCTGAAACAGGCATCGTCCGCGAACCGGCTGATGGTCGAACGGCGGCTGGACCCGTGCATGTCCGAAGTGTTCCCGTGGGACGAGATCCCGCAGGCCCACGTCAAGATGCGCCGGAACGAGCACAAGCCCGGCAACATGGCGGTGCTGGTGCAGGCACCCAAGACCGGCCTGCGCACGCTCGAAGACGCGCTGGCGGCCCGGTAACTTCAGGAAACATCTCTCCCTGCAGTTCCAGGCCCGCGAATCGTACCCGGTTCGCGGGCCTTTTCCGTCCCGCGCATGACCGATCATTGGTGTCAGTGAGTTAACGCCAGCACCCCTCACCGGATCGGGGGAGTTGAAATAGGCGAATTTTCTTCACGTCGGTGAACATGTTAAAGTTGTTATTAACCTTTCGTTAACAACTATAAAGGAGGCTGCCTTGAAATACGACGCACCTCACGACTGGATCCTCGACGTACTCACGGACCTGAAGCAATACGCGCGGGCAAATGGCATGCTCACGCTGGCCGAGCAGCTGGATGACACACGGCTGGTCGCTTCGACCGAGATCGCGTCCCAGGGGGCTCCGGTTACGGGCGGGCCGGGGGACAATGGCAGCACAGATCGCACCCATTCTCGACGACTTGGAACAAGCCAGCGCGCTTGAACATCTGCAAACGGTGATCGAACGGCTGCGCGACAGCTTCGCCGTCGATCATCTTGTCTATCACTGGGTCAATTCCAGTGGCGAGCAATACGGTTGCGGCACCTATGATCCCGTCTGGGTACAGCGGTATATCGACCAGGGATACCTGCGCATCGATCCGGTGATTTCGGGGTGTTTTCAACGGTTTCACCCGGTGGACTGGAAGCGGCTCGATTGGTCTTCGAAGGCCGCGCGCGCCTTCCTTCAGGATGCGCTGGGCCATGGCGTTGGCAACCAGGGCTTCTCGATCCCGATCCGCGGCCCGAACGGGCAATTCGCGCTCTTCACGGTCAACCATTCCTGCGACGACGCGACATGGGAAGCCTTCACCGAGCGGCACCGCAAGGACCTGATCCTCGTCGCGCATTACTTCAACCAGAAGGCGCTTGAATTTGAACCCGGCCGCACCCCCGAACCGGCACAGGCCCTGTCCCCGCGCGAGCTGGAGGCGATGACGCTGCTGGCGGTCGGGTACAACCGCGCGCAGGCGGCGCAATCGCTCGACATCTCGGAGCATACGTTACGGGTGTATATCGAAAGCGCGCGGTTCAAACTGGGCGCGCTCAACACCACCCACGCAGTCGCCCGCGCGCTCAGCCGGGGCATTATCGTGGTCTGAAACCTTAACACGGGGCACGCCGCCGCAAGACGCCGGCAACCGTCCCCGCAATAGGCCCTTTGCACCGATCCTGCGAAGAGGGGCCGCACGATGATCCGTTACCTTTATGGCGTCGAACTCGACCGCCACCCGAAACTCGCACACAGCATGTTCCGCGACCGCGCCTGGCAGTTCAAGGAACGGCTCGACTGGGCCGTCAGCGTCACGCCCGAGGGCGAAGAGCGCGACGAATACGACTTCCTGAACCCGCTTTACGTGATCTGGGAGAACCGCGACGGCACCCATGGCGGGTCGATGCGCCTGTTGCCGACCGTGGGCCAGACGATGGTGAACGACCATTTCGGGCACCTCACGGGCGGCGGCCCGATCCAAAGCCCGCTGATCTGGGAATGCACCCGGTTCTGCCTGTCACCGACCTCCACTGCCCGCACCGCCGCCGCGCTGATGCTGGCGGGGGGAGAGGTGATGCAGGGGTTCGGCGTCGAACACTACGTGGGCGTGTTCGACGCGCGCATGGTGCGGATCTACCGCCGCATCGGGTCGTCGCCGGAGATCCTTGGCACCGACGGCACGGGCCGCGACGCGATCAGCGTCGGCCTTTGGGACTTCACGCCCGCCGCACGCACCCGCGTCGCCATGGCGGCGGGCCTGTCCACCCGCCTGTCGCGCCACTGGTTCACCCGCGCGTTCGGGGCCGATTTCCAGCTGGCGCGCACCGCCTGAGACGTCGAATTGCGGTTTCCCCCGCATCGCGCGCGCCCTAGTGTGCGCCCATGTCCCAGCCCGCGATCATTCTGTCCGACGAACAGGCCGAGGCGCATGATCGCGTGTCGGCCCTGCTGGCGGGTGCGGGCATAAACCTCGACGATGCGCTGCTGATGCCGCCGCGTGACGGCAAGTCCGCCGTCATGGCGGTGATGGGCAAGGCGGGATCGGGCAAGACGCTGCTTCTGGCCGAACTGGTGCGGTCGATGCGCGCCGCCGGGGTCGACATCGTCTCGGGCGATTACGAGGGCCGCCGCCGCAAGGACCGGCGCACGCTTGCGATCCTCGCCCCCACCAACAAGGCGGCCAGCGTGTTGCGGATGCGCGGGGTACCCGCCACCACGATCCACCGCATCCTCTATACCCCCGTTTACGACCCCGAATACGAACGCATCGCCGAATGGATCGCCGGGCAGGGCGACCGCCCCGAGGTCGAAGGCCTGACCGACGCCGCGCTCGACCGCGCCTACGCCTTCTACCAGCAGAACGCATCTGTCCCCGGCGCGCTGGCGGCGGCGGGGCTGAGGGGCAGCGATTTCATCACTGGCTGGAAGCGGCGGGAAGAGCCGCTGGACGTGGGGTTCGTCGACGAAAGCTCGATGCTCGACGACAAGCAGTACGAGGACCTGCGCGAGATTTTCCCGACGCTCCTGCTGTTCGGCGATCCCGCGCAGCTGGCCCCGGTGAACCAGTCGGGCGCGATGGTGTTCGACCGGTTGGAAGACGGCCAGAAGATGCAGCTGAACCGCATCCACCGGCAGGAGGCGGACAGCCCCATCCTCGACCTCGCCCACGCGCTCGCCGACCCCGACGTCGATTTCCACCGCTTCGAAGCCATGGTGCAGGAGGCCGCCGCACGCGATGACCGCGTCGTGCATGCCGAACGGGTGGAGGTCGACCTGATGGCGCGCTCCCCCGTGCTGGTCTGGCGCAACGCCACGCGCATTCGCCTGATCCAGGCGTTTCGCTCGGTCTATGGCGCGCCCGAGGACGAGTTGCTGGAGGGCGAGCCGCTGATCTGCGACGGCATCGAACTGCCCATGAAACATCGCAAGAAGCGCCTCGATCTGGAAGCGCGCGGGCTGATCAAGGGCGCGCAGGTGATCTACATGGGCCTAGGCCGCCGCCCCGGCTTTTCCAAGCTGCACGTGATGGGGGCCGAGGATCCGCAGGTGTCCGCCGCGTCGATCGTGAAGATCGAAAAGCCGGACGAGGAAGAACCCTTCATCCCCTTCGCCGCCCGGATGGGCGCCACCTTCCTGCACGGCGCGGCGGTCACGATCCACAAGGCGCAGGGCTCGCAGTGGGAGAACGTGCAGGTCTTTGCTCCGGACCTCTACGCCGCCTTCCGCGCCGGCCGGACTGAGGCGGGCGTGCCGCTTTGGAAGCGGCTGGCCTATGTCGCGATCACCCGCGCGCAGGAGCGGCTCTACTGGGTCGTGCGCAACCGGCTCGCCAAGCCGACGCAGCCGCTGACGGTGGATGATCTGAAGGCGCTGCCGAAACCCGGCCTCGAACTCACCGCGGCAGAGCCGGAGGGCTGACACGGTGTAACGGTCCCGCGGTGCAACGCCGTTCGAACGGCGTTGCCAAGCCTCTTCGAAGAGGCTTGCCATCCCCCCGCACCTCGCTTTCACTGCGCTCAGGAGGACACCCATGGACCTAGGCATGACCGACCGCGTGCGCCCGCTGGTAGAGCAGGTGCGGGCGATGATCGCGGACGACATCGAACCGCTTGACCACGAATTCCACGCGCTGGTGGGCACCCATCCGTCGGGCGACCGGTTCCAGCACGTGCCGCGCCAATTGGAGATCCTTGACGGGCTGAAGGCCAAGGCGCGGGAGCGGGGCCTGTGGAACTTCTGGCTGACCGACAGCGAGAAGGGGCAGGGTCTGACGACCGTGGAATATGCCTACCTCGCCGAAGAGATGGGCAAGGTTCGGCTGGCGGCAGAGGTCTTCAACTGCTCTGCCCCCGACACCGGCAACATGGAGGTGTTCGAGCGTTACGGCACGGCGGCGCACAAGGAACGCTGGCTGAAACCGCTTCTGGCCGGGGAGATCCGCTCGGCCTACGTGATGACCGAACCGGACGTCGCCTCTTCCGACGCCGCGCAACTGGCGTTCGAGGCGCGCGAGGACGGCGATGCCTATGTCCTGAACGGGGAGAAATGGTGGATCAGCGGGGCGGGTGATCCGCGTTGCAAGGTCTATATCCTGCTGGCCGAAACCGACCCGGACGCCGACAAGCACAAGCGCCATTCCATGTTCGTCCTGCCCGCCGACGCGGAGGGCATCGAGATCCTGCGCCCCATGCAGGTCTTCAACCACGACGACGCGCCGCACGGCCACATGCACCTGCGCTTCACCGAAGTGCGCGTTCCGAAGGAGGACCTGGTCCTTGGCCGGGGCCGGGGGTTCGAAGTGGCGCAAGGCCGGCTTGGGCCGGGCCGCATCCACCACTGCATGCGCGCCATCGGGCAGGCGGAAAAGGCGCTGGAGATGATGTGCAAGCGCGGGCTGGCGCGGGAGGCCTTCGGCAAGCCCATCGCGCAGCTGGGCGCGAATTACGACATCATCGCCAACGCCCGGATGGAGATCGAGATGGCACGGCTTTTGTGCCTCAAGGCCGCGTGGATGATGGACACGTCTTCACCCAAGGAGGCCGCGCCGTGGATCAGCCAGATCAAGGTCGTAGCACCGCTCATGGCGCAAAAGGTGCTGGACGAGGCGATGCAGTTGCACGGCGCGCAAGGTATCAGCCAGGACACCGACCTTGCCGCGATGTACACCCACAACCGCACCCTGCGCTTCGCCGACGGGCCGGACGCCGTGCACCGCCGCCAGGTCGCGCGGGCCGAGTTGCGCAAACACACGAACATGCGGCTATGAACCTCGACACGCTCACCCGCTGGATCGAGGCGCAGACCGACCTGCGCGGGCCGTTCGAGGCAGAGAAGTTCGCCTCCGGCCAGTCGAACCCGACCTACAAGCTGACCTCGCCCTCGGGCACCTACGTGCTGCGCCGCAAGCCCGAAGGGGCGCTGCTGAAATCCGCGCATGCCGTGGATCGCGAATTCCGGGTGCAAAAGGCGCTAGCGGACACCGGCGTACCGGTCGTCCGGATGCACACGCTCTGCGAGGATGATGCCGTGATCGGCACGGCGTTTTACGTGATGGACCATGTTGAGGGGCGCATCTTCTTCGATCCCGGTCTGCCCGACGCGACGCCCGATGAACGCGGCGCGATCTATGACGCGATGCTTCAGGTCTTGGCCGCCATCCACTCGGTCGACCTCGACCAGACGGGGCTGGGCGATTACGGCCCCGAAGGCCACTACCTCGCCCGGCAGCTGGGCCGCTGGACCAAGCAGTATCGCGCCTCGGAAACCGAGCCGTTGCCCGACATGGATGCGCTGATCGCCGGGCTGGAAGCGGCGCTGCCCGAAGATGACGGGCAGCGGACGCTGGTGCACGGCGACTACAGGATCGACAACCTGATCTTCGCGCCTGACGCGCCACGGGTCAGTGCCGTGCTGGACTGGGAATTATCGACGACCGGCCACCCCTATGCCGACCTCGCGGCGCTGGTGATGCAGTGGCAGCTTCCGCCGGGCAAGGTGGGGCGAGGCCTCGCCGGGCTCGACCGAGCCCGTCTCGGCCTGCCCACCGACGCCGATGCCATCGCGCGCTATTGCGCCCTGCGCGGGATCGACGGGATCGCGGATTTCAACGTCTACCTTGCCTTTGCCTTCTTCCGCATGGCGGCGATCCTTCAGGGAGTGAAGAAACGCGGGCTTGACGGGAACGCGTCGAACCCCGAGCAGGCGGCGCTTTACGGCTCCTTCGTGCCCGTCTTTGCCGAGAAGGGGCGCGCGGCGTTGAACGGATAGGGCGCGCCTACCGCTCTTTCACGTAAGGCACGCCACCGGATTTCGGCGGCACCGCCTTGCCGATGAAGCCCGCAAGGATCACCACCGTCAGGATATAGGGCAGGGCGTCCATGAACTGCACCGGGACGGTAAATGCGCCCAGGTCGATGTTCTGGTACCGCAGCGCCACCGCCTGCAGGAAGCCAAACAGCAGGCAGGCCCCCAGCGCGTACCACGGCCGCCACTTGGCAAAGATCAGCGCCGCCAGCGCGATGTAGCCCCGGCCCGCCGTCATCTCCTTCACGAACCCGGCTTGCAGCCCGGTCGCAAGGTAGGCGCCAGCGATCCCGCAGAGGATTCCGCAGATGCCAACGGCGGCAAAGCGCAGGCCGACGACGGACAGGCCCGCCGTGTCGACGGCGGCGGGGTTCTCCCCCACGGCGCGCAGGTGCAGGCCGAACCGCGTGCGGAAGAGGATCCACCATGTCAGCGGCACCATCAAAAGCGCGACGTAGACAAGGATCGAATGGCCCGAGATCAGGTCGTGATAGATGGGTCCGAGGATCGGCACGCCTTGCAACGTATCGGCGAAGGGCAGGGTGATCTCCTGGAACCGTCCGCCTCCGATCAGCGACGGTGTGCGCCCGCCCTGCTGGAACCAGTCCTGCGCGATCAGAACGGTCAGCCCAATGGCAAGGAAGTTGATCGCCACGCCGGAAATCAGCTGGTCCCCGCGGAACGTGATCGAGGCAAGGCCATGCAGCCCCGACAGCACCATCGACGACGCGATGCCCGCCAGCAGGCCCAGCCAGACCGACCCGGTCAGCGCCGCCACGGCGGCAGAGAAGAAGGCCGCCATCAGCATCTTGCCTTCCAGCCCGATGTCGAAGATCCCCGCGCGTTCGGAAAAGAGGCCCGCAAGGCAGGCCAGCAGCAGCGGCGTTGACAGGCGGACCGTGGAATCGAGGATTTGCAATGCGGTGGCGAGATCCATGTCCTAGCTCCGCGAGGTGGCGAGTTTGAAGGCGGCAAAGGCAAAGAACGCCCCGAACGCCATGTCGAGCCAGCGCTTGGCGCGCTGGTAGAAGCGCACGACCGGCTCGGTCGAAAAGGCGCGGGCATAGGCGAGGTGCCCGACCAGCGACAGCAGGAACGACCCCACCACCAGCAGGACCGAGATATGGACCTGCGCCGCGCTGCCGATACCCACGGCGACCGTGGCGATCCACATCAGGGCCGCCTTGGGGTTGGTCATCTGGATGAGGAACCCGCGCCAGAAGAGCGCCTTGTCACTGCGGGCCGTGGCGTTCAGTTGTTTCGTGGGGCCGAATGCCGACCGGAAGGATTTGAAGGCGAGCCACGCAAGGTAGGCCGCGCCCGCGATCTTCAGCACGATCATCGCGCCCGCATAGGTCGCCATCAGCGCCGAGAAGCCCAGCACAGTCAGCACCGCCCACAGCCCCGATCCGACGGCGATCCCGCAGGCCAGCGCCGATCCGGCCTGCCGCCCGCGCTCCATCGACGTCCCGATGATGGCGAGGATGTTGGGTCCGGGGCTCAGAAGCCCGGTGACCATGATCCCGAAGGACACCAGCAGCCCGGCATAATCCGCCCACATCAGCCTTCCCTCCGCACCGCACCGAACAGCCGTTCCAGCGGCATCCGCACCATGTTGTCGAGAGCGCCGGTGAACAGGATCACCAGCGCCTGGATCACCACGATCAGCTCACGCGGGATGCTGGCCCACAGCGCCAGTTCCGCCCCGCCCTGGTAGAGGAAGCCGAAGAGGATCGCGGCCAGCAGCACGCCCAGCGGGTGGTTGCGCCCCATCAGGGCCACGGCAATGCCGATGAAGCCCGCGCCCTCGGTCGCGTTCATGACCAGCCGTTCGGCCTCTCCCATGACGTTGTTGATCGCCATCATGCCGGCCAGCCCGCCCGAGATCATCATCGCCACGACGGTGATCTTCACGGGGCTGATGCCCGCGTACCTGGCGGCGCTTTCGGATTTGCCGAAGGCGCGGATCTCGTACCCAAGCCTGGTGCGCCAGATCAGCAGGTAGACCAGCACGCAGGCGATCAGCCCGATCAGGAGCGAGATGTTGGCCGGTGCGGCCTTGGAAAACGGGATGCCGAAGACGCCGAGGATGTCGTGCAGGGTCGGCAGGTGCGTGGCTTCGGGGAACTTGCCGGTGGCCGGGTCCATGCTGCCTTCGGGCCGCATCACGTTGACCAGCAGGTAGTTCAGCAGAGCGGCGGCGATGAAGTTGAACATGATCGTGGTGATCACGATATGGCTGCCGCGCGTGGCCTGCAGGTAGGCCGGGATCGCGGCCCAGAACGCGCCGAACGCCGCCGCGCCCACCAAGGCAAAGATCAACGCCAGCGACCAATGCGGCCACGGGATCACGATGCACACGATGGCCACGCCCAGCCCGCCCAGCATCGCCTGCCCCTCGGCCCCGATATTGAACTGCGCGGCATGGAAGGCGACCGAGAAGGCCAGGCCCGTGAACAGGAAATTCGTGGCGTAATACAGGGTATAGCCCCAACCATAGGTCGACCCGAGCGCACCATCGACCATCAGGTTCAGCGCGGCAATCGGGTCCTCCCCGATGAACAGGATCACCAGCGCCGACAGGATCGCCGCAAGGAAGATCGAGATCAGGGGCACAAGGACCGCGTCGGCCCAGGCGGGCATCTTGCTCATGCAGCCGTCTCCGTCACACCGGCCATCAGAAGGCCCAGTTCCTTTTCATCCGTCTCGCCCGGCAGGCGTTCGCCCATAACCCGGCCATCGAACATCACCGCGATGCGGTCGCTAAGGGACATGATCTCGTCCAGTTCGACGCTGACCAGCAGGATCGCCTTGCCCGCGTCGCGCAGGCGCACGATCTGCTGGTGGATGAATTCGATCGCGCCGATATCGACGCCGCGCGTCGGCTGGCCGACCAGCAACAGGTCGGGGTTCCGCTCGATCTCTCGCGCCAGGACGATTTTTTGCTGGTTGCCGCCCGAGAACGACTTGGCCTGCAGGCGCGGGTTGGGCGGGCGCACGTCAAAGCGTTCCATCTTGCCCGCCGTGTCGGCCTTGATCGCAGCGTTGTTCATCAACAGGCCGGATTGCATCGCGGGGTCGTGGTGATAGCCGAAAACCGCGTTTTCCCATGCCATGAAATCCATGATCAGCCCTTCGGACTGGCGGTCTTCGGGCACGTGGGCGATACCGCGCGCGCGGCGCGACCGGCCGTCGGAATGCTTGCCCGTCAGGTCGATCTCTTCCCCGTTCACGCGCACGGTGCCCGTGGCGGTGCGGTATCCTCCCAGCACTTCGAGGAGTTCCGACTGGCCGTTCCCGGCCACGCCCGCAATGCCGAGGATCTCGCCCGCGCGCACGGTCAGGTCGATGCCGCGCAGGCGTTCGACCCCTTGGGAATCGACCACGCGCAGGCCTTCGACCTCCAGCACCGGCTTGCCGGGATTGGCGGCTGTCTTGTCGACGCGCAGCAGCACCTTCCGGCCCACCATCAGTTCCGCCAGCTCGGCGGGCGAGGTTTCCGAGGTCTTGACCGTCGCCGTCATCTCGCCCCGGCGCATCACGCTGACGGTGTCGGTGATGTCCATGATCTCGCGCAGCTTGTGGGTGATGAGGATGATCGTCTTGCCCTCTTCCCGCAGCCGGTCGAGGATGCGGAAGAGCTGGTCGGCCTCTGCGGGCGTCAGCACGCCCGTCGGTTCGTCGAGGATCAGGATATCGGCCTGCCGATAAAGCGCCTTGAGGATTTCCACCCGCTGCTGCATGCCGACGCCGATTTCGTCGATGCGCGCGTCCGGGTCGATCTTCAGCCCGTATTCCTTTGCCAGTTCGGTCAGTTCCTTGCGGGCCTTCCTCAGCGACGGCATCAGCATCGCGCCTTCCTCGGCACCGAGAACGACGTTTTCGAGGACGGTGAAGTTCTCCACCAGCTTGAAGTGCTGGAAGACCATGCCGATCCCCGCCGCGATGGCGGCCTGGCTGTCGGGGATGACGGTCTTCTTGCCGTTGATGAAGATCTCGCCCGCATCGGCCTTGTAGAAGCCGTAGAGGATCGACATCAGCGTCGATTTCCCGGCGCCGTTCTCGCCGATGATGCCGTGGATCGTGCCGGGCATCACGCGGATCGAAATGTCCTTGTTGGCCTGCACGGGGCCGAAGGCTTTCGAGATGCCTTTGAGTTCGATGGCGGGGGCGGTCATGGGTGCGTCAAATAGCTTTGGTTCGAGATGGAAGATCAGCCGCGCGGTCGTCGGGCCTCGGATCGGCGATCCCTCGTTGGGGTCGGGGCGCTTTATGTTTGCCAGACCTGCAGAAGGCCAGTGTTGCGCGCTGTCCCGGCCATATCGCCGGGCCGGGGGGAGGCCCGGCGATTGCGCGGCGGCCTGCGGCCTTGATTCCGCGCAAGGGCGTTGCGGCCGGTGCTCCGCTCACTCAGGCGCTCCAAGGCCCGCGAAGCCGGTCATGCGGGTGATCTTCCCGCCATCGGTTTCCACGAAATACTGCCCGTGCTGCACCTTGTGCGCGCCGTCCGGCCCCTTGCCGCCAAAAGCGACGGTGGCACGGGTCAGGCCCGCGACGGCATCGGTGCTCACGACCTTTGCCGTCCAGCCCGGCGCATTGGCGCTGAACATGCCGACGTAATCCGACAGCGCCTTGGTGCCGCGGATCGGCTCGGGCGCGCGCGGATCGGCATAGACCCCGTGCGGATCGAAACTGGCCGCGATGCACATCTGGCGTGCCTCGGCATCCGTTTCCGACCATGCGTTGAAGAAGGTGGTGATGGGATCGCTCATCGCGCGCCCCCTCGTTGTGAGTGTTGGGCCGCGCCGGGGGTCGGCACGGCCCGATGGTCTTAGAACGACAGGGCGGGGCAGCTGTCATCCGACGTGTAGTCATGCACCGACAGCGATCCGTCGGCGATGCTGGCCGCGGCAGCGTCGACCGCCGACTTCATGTCGTCCGACACGAGCGAGGCATTGTATTCGTCCAGCGCGTAGCCCACGCCACCGTTCGAGATCCCCATGACCTGGAAACCGGGTTCCAGATCGGCCCCGGCCGAGAACGCGTCATAGACGGCGTTGTCCACGCGTTTCATCATCGAGGTCAGGACCTTGCCCGGATGCAGGTAGTTCTGGTTGCTGTCCACGCCGATCGACAGGATGCCTTCGTCGGCGGCGGTCTGCAGAACGCCCACGCCGGTACCGCCCGCCGCGGCATAGACCACGTCAGCGCCTTGGCTGATCTGCGCCTTGGTCAGCTCCGAACCCTTCACCGGGTCGTTCCACGCCGCGGGCGTCGTGCCGGTCATGTTGGCGATCACGGTCGCGTCGGGGTTCACCGCCTTCACGCCCTGGGCATAGCCGCAGGCGAACTTGCGGATCAGCGGGATGTCCATGCCGCCGATGAAGCCGACGGTGTCGGATTCCGATTTCATCGCCGCCATCATGCCGACGAGGTACGACCCTTCATGCTCGTTGAAGACGACCGACTGCACGTTCGGCTGGTCGACGACCATGTCGATGATCGCGAACTTGGTGTCGGGGTAATCGGCGGCAACCTCACCCAGCGCCGTGCCGAAGGCAAAGCCGGCCATGACGATCGGGTTCGCGCCCGCTTCGGCAAAGCGGCGCAGCGCCTGCTCGCGCTGCGCTTCGGATTGCAGCTCGATCTCGCGGAAGGAGTTGCCGGTTTCGTCCGCCCAGCGTTTCGCGCCGTTATAGGCCGCCTCGTTGAACGACTTGTCGAACTTGCCGCCCAGGTCGAAGATCAGGGCCGGCTCGGCCAGCGCCGCGCCCGCGGTCAGGGCCAGCGCCGCGACGGTGCCAAGGGCTTTGTGCATGAATGTCATTGGTGTCTCCCAGTTTTGATCCGTGGCGCGTTGTATCGCGCGCGGGATGCGGGCCAGCAGCCGGCCCGCGATCATGTTGGGATTAGGGCGCAGCGTGCCAAAGGGGTCAACCGGATTCTTTCCCGGCGGCGTCCGGGGGCCGTTGCGTCAACGCCTTGGCGAGCAGGATTGCATCAACGCGGGCACCGTCCGCCATGCGGTAATACCGCGCCCGCCGTCCTGTCTCGGCATACCCGGCGGTCGCGTAAAGGCCGAGCGCCGCGCGGTTGTCCGCCCGCACGTCGAGGAACACGCGCTCCGCGCCCTGCGCTGCCGCCCCGGCCTCGAACGCGGCCAGCACTGCCCGCGCAAGGCCCTGCCGCCGGTGATCGGGATGGGTGGCGAGCATCAGCACCTCCGCCTCGTCCGCGATCACCCGCCCCAGAAGCGCCGCCCGCCCATCGCCCAGCGACAGGACGCCCGCGCTGTCCATCAGCCCGGCAAAGTCCCCCGCCGACCAAGCCTGCGCCGCGCCGTTCGCCGCCCCGTGCAGCTGCGCCCAGTCGTCAGGCGTCATCCAGCATCACCGGCGGCGGGTCCGAGGCCGGCGCGGCATCGGCGGGTTTGAGGTAGAGCGGTTTCGGCGCGTCCCGCTCCGGCCCCGCCGCATCCGCGATCAGCGCGATTGCCTCGGCAAGGCGCGCGGGGTCCGTCATCTCGACCACGGGTCCCGTGACCTCCGCACGGTCGCGCAGGGCAGGGGCCCCGCCTGGGGCACAGGCATAAACCTGCCCGCGTGGCGCGGCGACCAGCGCGGTGGCGTCCGGCATGTCGCGGTGCAGAGCCTCGAAACTCGACATGCCCACGGCGCGCACGCCTAGCCCCAGCGCCAGCCCGCGCGCGGCGGAGACCGAGATACGGATGCCCGTGAAATTCCCCGGCCCGATCCCGCACCCGATGCGGTCAAGCTCTTGCCAGGTCACGCCCGCGCTGTGCAGCATCTCCTCGATCATCGGCATCAGCCGCTCGGCCTGTCCGCGCGCCATCTCTTCACGGACCGACACAAGAACCCGCCCGCCCGACACCAAAGCGGCCGCGCAATGCGCGGCCGACGTGTCGAAGCCAAGCGTGAGGGGCCGTTCAGGCAACCGGGCGCACCTCGGTCACTTCGGGGATGTAGTGCCGCAACAGGTTCTCGATCCCCATCTTCAGCGTCAGGGTCGAAGACGGGCACCCGGCGCAGGCACCCTGCATGTGCAGGTAGACGACGCCCTTGTCGAACCCGTGGAACGTGATGTCGCCGCCGTCCTGCGCCACGGCGGGACGCACCCGGCTGTCGAGCAGTTCCTTGATCTGGCCCACGACCTCGGCATCCTCGCCGTCATGCTCGGCATGGCCCGAAGGCTGCGCGGCACCACCGGCCATGACCGGCGCGCCGGACTGGTAATGCTCCATGATCGCGCCCAGCACGGCGGGCTTGATGTGATCCCACTCCACGCCCTCGGCCTTGGTCACGGTCACGAAATCGGTGCCGAAGAACACGCCCGTCACGCCTTCCACCCCGAAGATGCGCGTCGCCAGCGGCGAGGCATCGGCGCCTTCCGCGCTGGGAAAATCGGCCGTTCCCATCTCCAGCACGGTCTGGCCGGGCAGGAATTTCAGGGTCGCCGGGTTGGGCGTGGACTCGGTCTGGATGAACATGGGGCGCGATCCTCTGGTCTGGTCTTTAGATGACGACTGGTCCTTGGCGTGTCAAGAGTTTGGAATGGTTCTAAATCGGCCGCGAACCGCGCGACGGCGTGCGTCTATGTGCTGCGACGTATTTCGTTGACCATTTGGTCAAAAAGTGATTTGCGGGCGTTACTCTCCCACTCAAACTGATCGGGTTTGTCATGGCTCACTCCGCCACGGGCTCGCGCTCCATCACCGACATCCTCCACGACGTGCCTGCCGACCGCAGGCTCGCGATGCTGGCCTCGCTTCTCGTGCAGGAACTGGAAACACTCGGCTACGACCTCGCGAGCGAGGTATCCTCGACCACCGTGGGCTCGGTCTTCGTCATGGCCAAGGAAATGCAGGATTATGCCGACCGCGTTCAGGCGCTGATCGACCGGGACCTGCAACCGGGCGGTGCGAAACTCACCTGATACGCGGCGGCGTCCGGCTCAGGCCGAGGCCGCCCAGTCCCAGTAAAGCTCCCGCGCGCGGCGCGCGACGGGGCCGTGCTGGTAGCTGACCTCGTCGAAGGCGGTGATCGGCGTGATCTTCATCATGTTGCCGGTCATGAACACCTCGTCCGCGGCCTCGAAATCGGCGAAGGTCAGCACCTTCTCGACCACCTCGACCCCGTCGGCGCGCAGGTTCGCGATGTGCCGCCCGCGCGTGATCCCGGCCAGGAAAGTGCCGTTGGGGATGGGGGTGAAGACCACGCCGTCGCGCACCATGAAGATGTTCGCGGTCGCGGTTTCGGCCACGTTGCCCATCGCGTCCGTGACCAGCGCGTTGCCGAACCCCTTGGCGCGTGCCTCGGCCAGCATGCGGGCATTGTTGGGGTAGAGGCAGCCCGCCTTGGCATCGACCACCGCGTCCTCCAGCACCGGGCGGCGGAACCGGGTGCGTGTCAGCGTGCTGGTATGGGTGGCGGGGGCCATCGGGATAACTTCCAGCGAGATCGCAAACCCCGTTGCGCCCTCTTTCGGCACGATCCCGAGGTCGCCGCCATCCAGCGCCCAGTACATCGGGCGGACGTATACGGCGGTGTTGCCGTCATAGGCCTTCAAGCCATCGCGCACGATGCTCACCATCTCGTCCGTCGACACGGTCGGCGTGATCATCAGCGCGCGGGCCGAGCGGTTGACGCGGTCGCAATGCGCCCAGAGGTCCGGCGCGCGCCCGTCGAACTGCCGCGCCCCGTCGAACACCGTGGTGCCCAGCCACGACCCGTGATCGGCGGCACGCATCACCATGACGTCGCCGTCATGCCAGCGGCCTTCGAAGAACGTGCGGATATTGCTGCCGGTCGCCATGCCCAAGCCTCCCCTGATCGCGCGCACTATGTCGCCGCGCCGGGCGCTAGTAAAGCGGCTCCAGGTAGACGGGTTCCCCGTTCACGGTGACGCCCTTGATCGCGCCATGCCCTTCCGGGTCCAGCGCCACGATCAGCCCCAGCGCCCGGTCGTTGCGCACCACCTCCAGCTCCTGCGCGCGGTCCTTCGGGGCATAGTAGCGACCGAACGGGAAATCGATGAGGATCTGATCGGGCGCGGCATAGCGGAACGTGCCCTGCAGCACGGGCGCATCCGTCGCGGGCCGCGTGGTCGTGACCTCGGTCGGGCGCCAGAACCCGTCCTCGCCCTCGGCAAGGATCGCCCAGACGGGCTCGTCGGGCGTCAGATCGCCGGTCACGGTGACCGCGCCCGTGTCGAGCCGCGAGATGACCAGGTCCAGCGTCACGTAATGGCCCCGGAACAGGTCGCGCGGGTCCACCATGCCGGTTTCCAGCACGACCTCCTGCCCGTCTCGGATCAGTGCCGCGCGGTCGGTGATCATTTTGGCCAGCGCGGCGGTCTGCAGCGCTGCCGCCACCGCGATCCCACCGATCAGCATCCAGCGCCGGGTCATGCCTTGCCCTCCCGCCTGCGCCCCAGCCGCGTCGCGATGAAGGCCCCCGCCAGGAGCAGCGCGCCCGCGCCAAGGTAGAACAGCGAGGTGCCCAGCAGGTCGCCCAGCGTCTTGGCATAGATCGTCAGCATCATGCCCGCGAACCACACCGCGCCCAGCACCCGCAGCAGCGTGCTGTCGAGCCGATGCCCGATCCGCACGCACCAGATCGACAGCGCCAGCAGGACCAGGTCGGTCGTGCCCGGCCAGCGCAGCACGAAAAAGGCCAGCGCCGTCAGGACCAGCGCGCCCACGGTGACCCACTGATCATACTCCGTCCGCCACCCGCGCGCCTGTCCCATCACCGCAAGGCCAATGCACAGGACCAGCGACGCGGCCAAAGCGCTCCACCCCAGAACCGCCGCGCGCCCCGTCGCCAGTGTCGCCTCGTCCGGGACAAGGTAGAGCGGCAAGAGCGACAGCCCGGTCAGCGCGAGGACGTATCCCACCGCCTCCGGCTCGAACCCCTGCAACAGGCGCGGGCGCGCATGGCTGGCGAGCAGCAGCGCCAGCACGGCAAAGCCCGCCGCCGTGGTGACCATGAACAGGGCCTCGGGCAGGTCTTCCACGATGATCTCGGACAACGCCCACGCGCAGAGCGCCAGCGCCCCCATATGCGCCACGATCCGCGACCGCATCGCAAGGCACAGGGCCGCGCCTGCAAGCCACGGCACAAGAAACAGCCAGTTGACGGGAGCGAGGTCGTCAAAGACCCCAAGAAGGTGCCACAACGCCATCAGACCAAAAGCCAGCGCCAGCGCCATCGGCGACCACGCCAGCGCCGCCGCCGCCAGCGTGCCCAGCATCCAGAGCCAGACCGCATCCCTTGGATTGCCCTGGATATGGTACATCTGGCTGATCAGCATGATCCCCGCGCCAAAGAGGCCACAGGCCAGCAGCGTCAGCACCGCCGACAGCCACGTCCGACCCGTCATCCGGGCATAGAGAACGCCACCCCACGACGCCCAGAGCGCGGCGAAGATCAGGAGGACGCGGGCGAGACGGCTCATCTCCTCCCAGTTGGCGGCGACGAAGGTCATCGCGCCGAACATCAGGCTGACCACGCCCGCGATCACCACGAACCCCATGAACCCGCGCCCGGCGGCCTCGGGACCGATATCGGCGCGCAGGGCGTCTGCCTGATCGGCGGGCAGCACGCCACGCGCCTGCCAGTCATCGACGGCGGCGCGCAGGAACGCGGTGCGGGACAGGTGTCTCATGCCGTCAGGCTACCGCATCCGGGGGCATCCGGGACAGGGCGGATTTTCCTGACCTTTCGACGGGCCTCAGCGCACGCCGATCTCGGCCAGTGCGGCGGACAGGGCCACCGGCAGCGCCTCTTCCCGCTCGCGGCCCGCGCGCAGGTCGGCAGGCGCATCGGCATCGTTGAGGTACCGCCACCCCTGGAAAGGGCGTTTCAGCGCGGTCTCGGTCCGGATCACCTTGGGGTCGATCATCATCGCGCAGCGGCGGATGCCGTCGGCGCCGATCACCTCCTCGAACCCCAACAGGCGCGTGCGGGCCTGCAACACGCCCTTGATCACCCAGTAGATCGAGCCGCCATCCAGCAGCTCCGCCTCGCGCTTGGGCCACATCCGGGTGATGTGGCACGGCTGGCCGTCCACCTGCCGGCAGGCGCGGCTGTTGTACCACGCCTGCAGGCTGTCGACGCTTTCGCTGCCGACGCTCAACTTGATGAGGTGCAGTTTACCCACAGATTCCTCCACATGCCTGCCACATATCGTATCGCACCACGCCCGCGCTGCAAGGGATGGTGGCGAAACGCCGCGCGACGGGCTATAGTGTTGATCCTCCACGCAAGGGAATCGTTGCCATGACCGCCTTCGCCGCGCCCATCGCCGAGCAGATATGGGACATGAAATACCGCCTGAAAGAGGCGGATGGCACGCCCATCGACACCACCGTCGAAGACACCTGGCGCCGCATCGCCCGCGCTCTGGCCAGCGTCGAAGACGACAGCGATGCGTGGGAGGCGCGCTTTTATGACGCGCTCGAAGGGTTCAAGTTCTTGCCGGCGGGCCGCATCACCGCCGGCGCGGGCACGGGCCGGTCGGTCACGCTCTTCAACTGCTTCGTCATGGGCACGATCCCCGACACGATGGGCGGCATCTTCGACGGGTTGAAAGAGGCCGCGCTGACCATGCAGCAGGGCGGCGGGATCGGCTACGATTTCTCGACCATCCGGCCCAAGGGTGCGGCCGTCGCGGGCGTCGCCGCCGATGCGTCGGGGCCCTTGTCCTTCATGGACGTGTGGGACGCGATGTGCCGCACCATCATGTCGGCGGGCTCCCGCCGGGGCGCGATGATGGCCACGATGCGCTGCGACCACCCCGATATCGAGGCGTTCATCGACGCCAAGTCCGACGCCGCCCGCCTGCGCATGTTCAACGTCTCGGTCCTCGTAACTGACCCGTTCATGGACGCGGTCAAGGAGGACGGGCCGTGGGACCTGGTGTTCGACGGCAAGGTCTACAAGACCGTTCAGGCGCGTGACCTCTGGAACCGCATCATGCGCGCGACCTACGATTACGCCGAACCCGGCGTGATCTTCATCGACCGGATCAACGCCGCCAACAACCTCAACTATGCCGAAACCATCGCCGCCACGAACCCCTGCGGAGAACAGCCCCTGCCGCCCTATGGCGCGTGCCTTCTCGGCTCGATCAACCTCGCGCGGCTGGTGTCCGACCCCTTCACCGACGCCGCCGCGATCGACGAGGACGCGCTGGCCGACCTCGTGGCGACGGCGGTGCGCATGATGGACAACACTGTCGACGCCTCCCGCTTCCCGCTGCCCGCGCAAGAGGCCGAGGCGCAGGCGAAGCGCCGGATCGGGCTGGGCGTGACGGGCCTTGCCGATGCGCTTCTGATGACCGGCCTGCGCTATGGCTCGGAGGAGGCGGCGCGTCAGACCGAGCACTGGTTGCACGCCATCGCCCGCGCCGCGTACCTCGCGTCGGTTGGGCTGGCGACCGAAAAGGGCGCCTTTCCGCTCTTCGATGCGGACGCCTACCTGCAGTCAGGCACGATGCAGGCGATGGATGCCGACGTGCGCGCCCAGATCGCCGAACACGGCATCCGCAACGCGCTGCTGACCTCCATCGCGCCCACCGGGACGATCTCCCTTTACGCGGGCAATGTATCCTCGGGGATCGAGCCGGTTTTTGCCTACGCCTATACCCGCAAGGTCCTGCAAAAGGACGGGTCGCGCACCGAGGAAGAGGTGGTCGACTACGCCGTCCAGATGTGGCGCGACCTGAAAGGCGACGAGCCCCTGCCGGACCATTTCGTCAACGCCCAGACCCTCGCCCCGCTCGACCATGTCAGGATGCAGGCGGCGGCGCAGAAATGGGTCGACTCGTCGATCTCGAAGACGATCAACTGCCCCGAGGACATCTCGTTCGACGCGTTCAAGGACGTCTACATGGCCGCGTGGGATCAAGGGTGCAAAGGCTGCACGACCTACCGCCCCAACGCAGTCACGGGGTCGGTCCTGTCGGTGTCCGAGGCGTCCGAGGACGCACCGGGCGAGGCGCCCGAACAGGTGCGCGGTACGGCCGCCGCGGTGGATGGCGAGGTGATCTACATCTCCGAACCGCTCGACCGCCCCAACGCGCTCGAAGGGCAGACCTACAAGCTGAAATGGCCCGACAGCGAGCACGCGATCTACATCACGATCAACGACATCGTGCAGGGCACCCAGCGGCGTCCGTTCGAGGTATTCATCAACTCCAAGAACATGGAACACTTCGCGTGGACCGTGGCGCTGACCCGCATGATCTCGGCCGTGTTCCGGCGCGGCGGGGACGTGTCCTTCGTGGTGGAAGAGCTGAAAGCCGTGTTCGACCCGCGCGGCGGCGCATGGGTGCAGGGCAAGTACATCCCGTCTATTCTGGCAGCCATCGGCGGCGTGATTGAACGCCACATGATCGCCACCGGGTTCCTCGAAGGGGAGGGGATGGGACTCAAGTCCGACCCTCAGGCGCAGGTCGTGAACCTCGACGACGGCAATCGCGGCAAGGCCTGCCCGAATTGCGGCCAGTACACGCTGCACATGGCCGAAGGCTGCCTGACCTGCTCCTCCTGCGGCCACTCCAAATGCGGCTGACCTGACAGCCCGGATGATCCGAGGCGGGCCATCAGGCCCGATGAGGGGCGCTTACCCGCTGAGCGTGGGCCTCCGCGCGCTCAGCACCTCGATCGCGTCGGCCAGATGCGGATCGGCGATCGCCATGTCGCCCCGCTCCACCCGGATCTTGTGCGCCTCGTGCAGCACGTCGGAATGGGTGAAACCCGCGGGTGGTTCGAACCGGTAGGACGCCAGTTCGATCAGCATCCCCAGCGGATCGCGGAAATAGATCGAGTTCATGAACCCGCGATCCTTCTCCCCCGAATGCTTGATCCCATTGGCATCCAGCCGTTCGACCAGTTGCGAATACATCGACTGGCTGACGGCAAAGGCGACGTGATGCATCTCTCCCGGTTCGGGACGTCGCGCACGGCCATCCGGCTTGCGGTCCTCGCTGGTGAAGATGGTGATCAGCCGCCCGTCGCCCGGATCGAAATACAAATGCCCCTCGCCCGGACTGTCGAGGTTCGGTTGCTCGAACAGGAAGGGCATGCCCAGCACGCCCTCCCAGAAATCGATGGAGGTCTGCCTGTCCGCCCCCATCATCGTGACGTGGTGCAACCCCTGCGCTTGCAGCTTCGACATGGCGGTGCCCTCCTTCTCCGGCGCGTGTGACGCCAAGGACATTAGCACGCCTGCCGCCGCTGCACAGCGGCGCGCCGTCAGTAGATGTCGAACAAGCCCGCCGCGCCCATGCCGCCGCCGATGCACATGGTCGCGACGCCGCGCTTGGCCCCGCGCCGCTTGCCCTCTCGCAACAGGTGCCCGACCATCCGCGCGCCGGTCATGCCGAACGGGTGACCGATGGCGATGGAGCCACCGTTGACGTTGCACTTCTCGTCATCGATGCCCAGCCGGTCGCGGCAGTAAAGCGCCTGGCTGGCGAAGGCCTCGTTCAACTCCCACAGGTCGATGTCATCGACGCTCAGCCTGTGCCGTTCCAGCAGGCGCGGCACGGCAAAGACGGGGCCGATCCCCATCTCCTCGGGCCCGCACCCGGCCACGGCAAAGCCGCGGAAGGCACCCATCGGTTCGATCCCCGCGGCCTCTGCTTCCTTGGCGCCCATCAGCACGACCGCCGCCGCGCCATCGCTCAGTTGCGAGGCATTGCCGGCGGTGATGAACTTGCCCGCGCCGCGCACGGGGTCGAGCGAGGCAAGACCCTCCATCGTCGTCCCCGGCCGGTTGCACTCGTCCCGGTCGAGCGTCACCTCCTTGGTGGAGACCTCTCCCGTCTCGCGGTCCTTCACAGCCATCACGGTGTCCATCGGCACGATCTCGTCCGCGAACAGGCCCGCCTCCTGCGCCGCCGCGATCCGCTGCTGCGAGCGCAGGCCATAGGCGTCCTGCGCCTCCCGGCTCACGCCATAGCGTTCGGCCACCAGGTCGGCGGTGTCGATCATCTGCATGTAGGCCTCGGGCCGGTGCTCGGCGAGCCACGGGTCGGGGAAGGCCGACACGTCGGGTTGCACCATCGAGATGCTCTCGACCCCGCCCGCGACCATCGGTCCCGCGCCCTCGGCCACGATCTGGTTCGCGGCCAGCGCGATGGATTGCAGGCCAGACGAGCAATAGCGGTTCACCGTCATGCCGCTGGCGGTGTCGGGAAGACCCGCGCGCATGGCGATCTGCCGCGCGACGTTCTGGCCGGTCACGCCCTCGGGAAATCCGCAGCCGATCACCACGTCCTCGACCCGGTCGGGATCGACGCCCGCGCGCTCGACGGCGGCGCGCACCGCATGCGCGCCCAGCGTCGCGCCGTGGGTCTGGTTCAGCGACCCGCGAAAGGATTTCGCAAGGCCCGTGCGGGCGGCGGATACGATGACGGCCTGGTCCATGATGGGGTTCTCCTCTTTGGTCCCATCAGACCACCCGGCGCGCGCGCCATCAACCACGCCGCAGCGTCACGGAGGGGGTCGGGTGAGGATCACCCGACCTACACGGCCTCGCGTAGGTCGGCTGCCCGCCAGCCGACAGAACCCCACACCCGTAGGTCGGCTGCTCGTCAGCCGACAGAACCCCCTCAACCGTAGGTCGGCTGCTCGTCAGCCGACCCGCCCTCCATCAAGAGGCGGACCGCGCGCGCGATGACAGCACCACCACGCCCATGACCAGCGCCGCACCGCCGAGGTTTGCGGCCCAGTTCAGTGGCCAGTAACACCCGGCGGCCCCGGCGATCAGCAGCGGGTAATGCCACGCCTTCAACGGCCCCTCTGAATACATCTGGATCAGCGCATTCGTGGCGTAGATGCCGAACAGGCCGAAAAAGCCGATCTGCATCACCTCTCCGAAACTGCCCGAGATGAGCGGCGTGTAGGCGAACATCAGCGGCACGATATACAGCCCCTTGGCGATCTTCCACGACTGGAACCCCGTCGCCATGGGCCGCGACCCGGCGATCCCGGCGGCGGCAAAGGCGGCAAGACAGACAGGCGGCGTGACGTTCGAATCCTGGCTCAGCCAGAAGATGATCAGGTGCGCGGTCAGCAGGAACGTCGTCTGCAGGGCCGGGTCGACCAGCAGGGGCCGGATGGTCACGGCCAGTTCGAACGGAATCGCGCGCATCAGCGCCACCGCCTCCTCGCGCGTCATGCCCTCGGCCACCTGCATCGCGTAGGGCGACTCGACCAGCATGAACATCGCCGATTGCGTCGGATCGGCGAGCCCCGCCATCAGCGCCTCGACAATGACCCCGTCGGCAAGGATACCGGCCAGCGCCGGCGCGGTCAGGATGGCGAGGATGATGTAGGCCGCCGTCACCGGCAGCCCCATGCCCAGCACCAGCGAGGCCAGCCCGATCAACAGGATCGCCAGCACCAGCGATCCCTGGCTCCACTGCGCGATCATCAGCGAAAACCCGTTGCCCACGCCGCTTGTGACGATGGCGTTGTTCATGATCCCGATCGACACCAGCAGCACACCCGTCAGGATCGACGACCGCACGCCCATCATGGTGGCCTCGGCGATCTTGACCGGCCCCATGTTGACCGGCGCGAACAGTCCCTCGCCCACGACCTTCGACAACAGCGTCGCGCCCCAGCTGACCACGATCAGCGTCGCGATCGCCCAGCTGGCCGCGAACGACGGCGTCACCCCCGTCATCAACAGCCAGATCATCACGCCCAGCGGCAGGCAGAAGGCCAGCCCGCCCGACAGCATCTTGCCCCGGTCGACTTCAAGGCTGATGCCTTCGCCCACGTTGTGCTTCATCGCCTCGATCCGCACGATGAAGGCGACCGACAGGAAATAGAGGAATGCGGGAATGATCGAAACGGTGACGATCGTGGCATAGGGGATCGCGGTGTAGGACGCCATGACGAAGGCGCCCGCCCCCATGATCGGCGGCATCAGCTGCCCGCCCGTAGAGGCCGCGGCCTCGACCCCCGCGGCGAACTTGGGGCGGAACCCGTTCGACTTCATCAGCGGGATGGTGATCACCCCGGTGGAGGCGGTGTTGGCAATCGCCGACCCGCTGATCGTGCCGGTCAGCGCGCTCGACAACACCGCGACGAAGGCCGCGCCGCCGCGGATGCGCCCGGCGACGACCTTCGAAATCTCGATCACGAAATCCGACGCGCCCGACGCCACGAGGAAGCCGCCGAAGATCATGAACAGCGTGATGTTGGTGGACGAGATCGACGCGAGGATGCCGAACATCCCCTCGTCGTTGAACAGCGTCCGGAACAGCACGTCGTTCATCGGCAGCGAGGCCGCGCGGAACACGCCCGGAAGGTAGCTGCCGAGAAACAGGATATAGCTCAGCGATATGACGATCAGCATCGGGATCACCCAGCCCGACACGCGCTTGGACAGGTCCAGCGCGGCAAAGATCAACAGGCCGCCCGCCAGGATGTCGAGCGTGCGGAACTGCCAGGCCAGCCCCGTCTCGGCCAGCGTGCGTTCGTACAACCCGTCCTCGGCCCCCGCGATCCACAGGGCCGCGGCGGCCACGGCAAGGCCATAGATCACGTCCACGGCGATCCAGCGCGGCTGGTCGGCGCGCGCGCCCCAGGGCGAGTAGATGACGCTGGCGAAGAAGGCGAAACCGGCGAAATGGATGGCGTTCTGCCACATGCCGGGTTCGGTCAGCCAGACGTTGGTCAGGACGTGCCACGCGCCGAACGCGACGGCGAGCGCGGCAATGGCCAGCCGCAGCGGGCTGTCGGTCACACCGTCCAGCGTCAGCCAGCGTTCACGCCGCGCGGCCATCATCTGGGCGACGTCTTCGGGGATGTCTGGTGTGGTGGTCATGTGGGGTCCTGTCCCAAGCCGCGCAACGTCGGGCCCTGGTCCGGCGATCCGACCGGTCTTGCCGGGCACTTCATGGTGGCATGCCCGAAGGAGTTCGGGTCGACGCGGAGGTGGTGGATGTATCGCCGGGCCGTGGGAGGGCCCGGCGATGCGCGGCGGCCTTCGGCCTTGGTTCCGCGCATGCATATGGCCCCCTCCGACATCTCGGAAGGGGCCGTCCGGGTTACTTGGCCATCAGGCGCTCGGGCACGTCGAGGCCCACTTCCATGTAGTACCGCGCGGCACCGGGGTGCAGCGGCACGGGAAGACCGGCCATGGCGTTCTCGACCGCCATCGCCTTGGTGGCGGGGTGGATCGCCTGCAGGAAGGGCAGGTTCTCGTACATCGCCTTGGTCACCTGGTAGACGTGCTCTTCGTCGACCGACGCGTTCACGGCCAGGAAGTTCGGCTGCGCGATGGTCGCGATATCCGCGTCCTGGCCGGGATAGGTGCCTGCCGCGATGGTGTAGGGCACCCACAGGTTGCGCCCGCCATCCATGGCGGCACCCTGTTCGGGCGTGATCTGCAGCATGGTGAACTTGTCACCGTTGCTGGCGAACAGCTTGGTCACCGCGCCCGTCGGGGGGCCGGCACCGAAACCGCCGCCAATCGCCTGGCCGTTGGCCATCGCGTCTGCGGACGGGCCGTAGCCCGCGTAGACCAGCTCGTAATCCTCGTCCATGTTGATGCCGAGGCCTGCCAGAAGCACCCGGTTCGACCCGATCGTGCCCGAGTTCTGGCGACCCATCGCCATTGCCTGGCCCCTGGCCGGCACGAGGTCGGCCACGGTGCCGGTCTCCACCCAGTCGTTTGACAGGATGAACTGCTCCACGTTCTGCCACAGCATCGTGACCGAGCGCAGGTTCTCCTGCGGCTCCGTCACCGGGCCGGTGCCCGTCGCGGCGTAGGACCCGAACAGGCCCTGCAGGATGGCGAAATCGGCGGTGCCCGCACCCAGCGCCTGCACGTTCGCGCCCGACCCGGCCGAGTTCACGGCGGTGAGCGAGAATTTCTGCTTGGGCAGCAGCTTGACCTTGGTCAAGGTCGAGATCGCGGTGCCCACCGGGTGATAGGTGCCCCCGGTCGAGGCGGTGTTCAGCACGTAATCGGTGTCCTGCGCGAATGCGCCCGTGGCCACCGTCATCGCGCCAGCCACCACACCGGCGGCAAGCGTTTTGAAGAATGTCATAAGTGTCCTCCCATGTGACAAGCCCGACCTCTGCCGGGCCGTGTGCCACCCGAACGTAGCGCGCGGTTTCCGGCCTGACCATGAAGATTTTCGTGCGCCCGCGCCTGCCGCCCCTGCGGATCGCCGCAAGGTGGCGCTTCCGTCACTGCCGCGCGGCGATGGCTTGGGCGATGCGGGCGATGCCCTCGGGGATGCGATCGGCGGGGATCGAGGAATAGGCGATCCGGTAGAACTCGATCGGGCGCGGCGCCTCGGCGAAGAAGGTCGCGCCCGGTTCGATCAGCACGTCGCGGCGGGCAAGGTCGCGCGCCAGCACCTCGGCATCGACACCGTCGGGCGCGCGCATCCAGAAGGACGACCCGCCATGCGCGGCGGTGCCCGCGATGGTCAGGCCGTGCTCGGCGATGGCCGCCTCCATCACCCGCCGACGCGCGTCGTATTCCCGTGCCATGCGCCGGATCAGCGCGTCGTAATGGCCAAGGCTCAGGAACTGCGCCGCCGTGCGCTGGATCAGCCCCGGCGGATGTCGCAGCACGCTGGCCCGCAGCGCCCGCGCCTCGTCGATGAACCGCGCCGAGCCCACAAGGTAGCCCAGCCGCAGCCCCGGAAAGAGCGATTTCGAGAAGGAGCCCACATGGATCACCCGCCCCTCGTCATCCAGCGATTTCAGCGCCGGCGCGGGCGGGTGCAGGAAGGCCATCTCGAACTCGTAATCGTCCTCCACGATCAGCGCATCCAGCGCGCCCGCCCGCTCCAGCAGCGCGCGCCGCCGGTCCAAGGGCATCGTGGCCGAGGTCGGGCAATGGTGGCTGGGCGTGACGAAGACGACCTGCGTGTCGTCCGGGATCAGGTCGGGCGGCAGCCCGCCCGCATCCACCGGCACCGGCACCACGTCGGCCCGCGTCTGCCGCAGGATGTCGCGCAGCGCGAAATAGGACGGGTCCTCGATCGCCGCGCGCCGACCCGGCGTCAGCAGCACCTGCGCCGCCAGCCACAGCGCGTTCTGCGCGCCAAGCGTGATCAGCACCTGTTCCGGCTGGGCCATGATCCCGCGCCGGGGCAGGGTGTGGCGCAGCACGAACTGCACCAGCTCCGGGTCGTCGCGGTCATAGTAATCCGCCGTCATCGCGGCAAAGTTCCGCACCCCCAGCGCCTGCATCGCGCATTGCCGCCAGTTGGTGTGGTCGAACAGCGTCGGGTCGGTCTGCCCGTAGATGAACGAGTAGGTATAGCTTTGCCAGTCAAGCGGTTTCGCCGGGCTTGCCCCGCCCGTGAACCGCTGCCCGATGGCCCTGTCCCAGTCGATCCGGTCGGGCGCGGCTTCGCGGTCGGCAAAGGCGGGCGGGTCCGGGGCGTTCTCGCTCACGAAATAGCCCGACCGCCCGCGCGAGGTCAGGTAGTCGTTCGCCAGAAGCTCGTTATAGGCCAGCGTCACCGTGATCCGGCTCACGCCCAGATGCGCGGCCAGCTTGCGCGAGGAGGGCAGCTTCTCGCCACGCCGGAACCGCCCCGACAGGATGCCCTGCGCGACCATCTGCTGAATGCGGGACTGAAGCGTGCCCTGCGCGGTCGGATCCAGCATCAGGGCGTCGACGGGTACGGCCATGGGGTTGCCATAACTGGTCTTACGCGCGCGGTAAACTGGATTTATCGTGAGGTCCGGTTACAACCGCACGCCGAAGGTGCCGCGCAAACCGTCCCGTCCGGCGGGGGTGATGGTGACCGCGCGGCTGTCGGGCACCCTGCGCGCCCAGCCCCGCGTCTCCATCTCTGCCAGCAGCGCGCGACCCAGCGACCCCGCAAGATGCGTGCGCCGTTCCGACCAGTCGAGGCACGGACGGCAAAGCGGCGACCGCGCCTTGCGCAAGGCCGTGACGTCGATCTCGAACGCCTCCATCGCGACCGCGCCCGCATCGCTCAGCATCACCTCGTGATCGCTGACACGGGTCCAGCCGCGCCCTGCCAGCGCATCGTAAAGCGCCGTGCCCGCCGTCCCCGCAAGGTGGTTGTAGCAGACCCGCGCGGCGCGCAGCGCGTCCTCTCGCGGGCCGGGGCGGTGGCGCAAATGGCCCTGTCCCGCGGCCAGCCCCATCAGCGCCTCCAGCACGTTGGCGACCTCCGGGCCCGCCAGCCGGTGATACCGGTGGCGACCCTGCCGCGTGACGGCGACCAGCCTGCCCTCCACCAGCCTTCCCAGGTGGGTCGAGGTCGTCGACGCCCCCACGCCCGCCTCCCGCGCCAGTTCCCGCGCGGTCAGCGCCTTGCCGGTCATCAGCGCCGTCAGGATGTTGGCGCGCGCCGGGTCGCCGATCAGCGTGGCGATGCGGGCGATGTCGGGTCCGTCTTTCATGGTTCGATCATGATCGAACCGTTATGGGCAGACAAGGGGGTAGGATAGGGGCATGTCATTCGTCTTGTCCTCCACCCTCGCCGTTCGGCGATCCCCGTCACTCCTGATGCCGACCGGGCGCAGCACATTGGCTTGCCTTCGGACACCTTGTGCAACGATTGCAGACGGGCCGCGGTACGTCGATCCGACGGTTGGCCTGCGGCCTTGATTTCGCGCCGGCGTCAGGCTCCACCGCGACACGCGTGTCGGCCAACTTTTGACCCGAATCCACGTAAAGGACCCGCCCCATGCTCACCTGCATCATCCGCTACCACATCGACCCGACCCGCCGGGACGCGTTCGAGGAATATGCCCGCAACTGGAACACCGCGATCCCGCGCTGCGGGGCCGACCTGATCGGGTATTTCGCCCCGCATGAAGGATCGGCCACCCGCGCCTACGGCATCTACAACATCCCCTCGCTCGCCGCCTACGAGGCCTACCGCGCCCGCCTCGCCGACGACCCGCTGGGGCGCGAGAACTACGCCTTCGCCTGCCGCGAGAAATTCCTCTTGCGCGAGGACCGCACCTTTCTGAAGCTGGTCACGGGAACCGAGGGAGACACCGCATGATCGCCGTCATATTCGAAGTCCACCCCGCCGAGGGGCAGGTGGACGCCTATCTCGACATGGCCGCCAAGATGCGACCGCTGGCCGAGGGGATACCGGGCTTCATCAGCGTCGAACGGTTCCAGTCGATCATGGACCCGACCAAGCTGTTGTCGCTGTCCTTCTGGGAAAACGAGGAGGCGCTGGAGGCATGGCGCAACCTGCCCCAGCATCGCGGCGCGCAAAGCGCGGGCCGGGACGTGATGTTCGCGGGCTACCGCCTGCGCGTGGCGGGCGTGATCCGCGACTACGGCATGACCGAACGGGCCGAGGCCCCGGCAGACAGCCGCGCCCTGCACGGGTAGGGCGGGCGCGCGCAGGTCACAGGGCCACGCCGCTTCCCGGCAGGGTCACCAGCGTCATCCGCTCCAGCCCCATCGCCGCGTCCATCTCGGCGAATTCCCGTGCCAGGAAATCGCGGATCAGGGTGATGGGCTTCTCCTGCTGCTCGCCCGCGCGGCAGACCATGTAGAACCGGATGTCCTCCCGCCGGACTGCAAGGTCGAACGGCGCAACCAGCTTGCCCTGCCGATGCAACTCCCCCGCCTGAAGGCTGGCGCACAGTTTCACCGCCGCACCTTCCGCTGCCATCTGCATCGCCGTCTCGGTATGCGGGATCACGCGCGTGTCGGGATGCGTCTCGTTCACGCCCGCCGCTTTCAGCCAGTCCGCGAGGCCCGGATGCCCCTTCGGCTCGCGCGGATGCCGCGCCTCGACCACCGGGACGCGCATAAGGTCGGATGGACGCTTCAGGGTCCGCGCCACATCGGCAGACACCATCGGCGTCCACCATTCCCGATACACCGTCTCGGAATGCAGGCCCGAGACCGCTTCATTGCCGTTGCGGATCGCCAGATCGACCTCGCCTGCCGCGAAATCCAGCGCCTCGAACGTGGTGATATGATCGACCGGATACCCGTCCAGGGCCTCCTGCAACCGCGCGGATCGCGGGGCCAGCCAGTTGGTCATGAAATGCACGCCGCAGGTCAGCTTGAAGGGCCGGGCCGTGTCCACCAGCGTCGCCCATGTCTTGTCGAGCGCGCCGAAGGCCCTCCGCGCCGTCGCGAACAGGACCTCCCCGCTCTCGGTCAACGCGATCGACCGGTGATGGCGCGTGAAGAGCCGGAACCCAAGCTCGTCCTCCAACGCCTTGACGTGGTGCGACAGGGACGGTGCCGTCACGCACAATTCATCCGCCGCCTTAGCAAAGCTGCGGTGCCGCGCGACGCATTCGAACGCCCGCAGCGCGGCGAGAGAGGGCAAACGGGCCATCCCTCACCTTAGCTCACCTAAGGCTAACACGCAAAAACCGTCATTTGTCAGGTCCCGGCGCGCCGGGTCACGATTGCCCTGTTGATATCGCGAAAAAGGGACAAGACGATGAACACGAAACAGATGCGAAACCTGCTTGGCGCGTCGGTCATCATGGCGACCGCCGGGTTTTCCGCCGCCGCGGACCAGTTCGTTCTGAAACTGCAAGGCTCGATGGGCGCGATCAGTCCCGGCCTGCAGGACACGCTCAAGGTGCAGGAGGTCGAACGGTTCGAGGCAGACGGCGCCAGCTTCGTCATCCTCGACGCGCAGAACGAGGCCTACCTCGAAACCTTCCTGAACGTGACCTCGCTGTCGCCGCTGGCCGTGATGAAGGTCGATTTCGTCAATTCCCCGGTCGTCGGCGGTGGCGTGGCCGCGGCCGAGATCGCGCAGGACGGGCTTCAGACATTCGTGATCGAACGCCCGATCCCCGGCGTGGGCAGCTTCCCGCTTGCCAGGAAGGAAGGGATCTCGCGCGCGTCGAACGCCGCCATCGCGCAGATGGAGGGCAAGGTCGAATGGGTGCATTCCTACCTGACCGAGGTCGGAACCGTCTGCATCTACCGCGCCACGGATGAAGGCCAGATCGCCGATCACGCGCAGCTTGCAGGCGCACCGCTTGGCCCCATCACTGCCGTCGACCGGGTCCTGCCCGACTAGGCGCGGGTTACCGGGGGCTTTCGCCTGCGGTCTTTACGAAAATTGAACGAAATCAGAATCTTGGGTAACCCATGGGTTACCTCGAAAGGAGGTCGGGTGAGGATCACCCGACCTACAAACCCCGTCTTGCGTAGGTCGGCTGCTCGCCAGCCGACCCCCGTTCGGGATCAGCCGAACACCCGGCCCAGCGCCTGGTCGACGGCGTCGGTGATCTGGTCGATGTCGTCGGCGGTCGCGATCAGCGCGGGCGAGAAGCACAGCGTGTTGTTGTAGCCCGGAACCGACCGGTTCGTCGCCCCGATCACCACGCCCTGCGCCATGCAGTCGCCGACCACGGCCTGCACCTTCTTTTCATCCGCCGGTTCGCGCGTGTCGCGCGATGCGACCAGCTCGGCCCCGCAGAACAGGCCCTTGCCGCGCACGTCCCCGATCACCGCGTGTTTCTCGGCCAGCGCGTGCAGGTTGCCCATCATCCGCTCGCCCATGGCCAGCGTGTTGTCGAGGAGGTTCTCGTCCTCGATGATGCGCATGTTCTCCAGCGCCGCCGCCGGGCCTGCCGTGCAGCCCCCGAAGGTCGAGATGTCGCGGAAATAGTTCATCGGGTCCGACGCGTCGTCCTTGAACATCTCGAACACCTCTTCGGTGGTGACGAGACAGGCGATGGCCGCGTAGCCCGAGGCGACGCCCTTGGCCATCGTGACCATGTCGGGTTTCACGCCATAGTTCTGGTACCCGAACCACACGCCGGTGCGGCCCACGCCGCAGACGACCTCGTCGATATGCAGCAGGATGTCGTACTTCTTGCAGATCTCCTGCACCCGCTCCCAGTAGCCCTCGGGCGGGGTGATGACGCCGCCGCCTGCGGTCACGGGCTCAAGGCACAGCGCGCCCACCGTGTCGGGGCCTTCGCGCAGGATGACCTCTTCGATCTGGTTGGCGGCCCATTCGCCGTAATTGCCGCCTGTGAAGTCGGGCTGGGCGCGGTATTCAAGGCAATGCGGCACCTCGATGAAACCGGGCGTGTAGGGGCCGTATTGCGCGTTGCGCTCTTCCTGGCCGCCCGCCGACAGGCACGAAATCGTGGTGCCGTGGTAATCGCGGTGGCGGTAGAGGATCTTGTGCTTCTTGCCGCCGTACCGCTTGTGCGCGATCTGGCGCACCATCTTGAACGCCTTCTCGTTCGCTTCCGAGCCGGAGTTGCAGTAATAGACCCGGCTCATCCCCGGCATCTTGTCGAGCAGCTTTTCCGAGAACAGCGCACCGGGGATCGACCCCGCCGAGCCCGCGAAATAGTTCAGCTTGATCAACTGGTCATAAACCGCCTTGGCGATCGATTCGCGGCCATAGCCCACGTTGACCGTCCAGACCCCGCCGGACACGGCATCGAGGTGCTCCTTGCCCTTCTGGTCCCAGACCCGCATGCCCTTGCCTTCGATGATGATACGGGGGTCCGTCGTCTCGAACGGCTTGTGCTGGATCAGGTGGTGCCAGACATGCGCGCGGTCGGCCTCGACCACGTGGGAGATGTCGTTTTCATTCAAAGCGCCGTCCATGGATCACACTCCTCTCGGGGCCCGACTCACCTTGGGTCGGGCGGCATCAGATGCGGTATATCACGGAAAATCCCGAACCGCGGATAGGGCCAGTGGCTGGCTTGGTCTAATGCCAAAAGGCGCAGGTTCGCGAGCGCCCTGCGTATCCTATCCGCATCCCCCGGCCGCTGTCCCCGCCGCGTCCCCTGCGGTAGCAAACCATGCCAAAGCTTCCTCGGCGGCGGACGGGGGCAGGGACAGGAACGCGAACCCCTCGTCAAAGCTTTCGACCACCTTGACCTTGACGCCGCCTTCAACCGCAACGCGAGCGAAGACCGAGATCGCCTTCGCCACGATCCACGGCGGCGCGATGATCGCGTTCAGCTTGTCGCTGTCCCGCCGCCGGTACAGCGCGATCATCAGTTGCACCAGTTTCAGGATTTCCGCCGGGCTCATCGCGATCTTCTGCAACTCGGTGAAATCGTCGAACTCGTTCACGTCGAAATCGTATTCTGGATCGGCGTCGACCTCGTCCAGAAGCCCGAGCATCTCGCGCAGGGTCAGGATGCCCGTGTATTTCACGCACATCAGTTTCTGGTCTGGAAAAATCCTGTAACAGCAGGGCATATCAGGAGTGGTCAATCTCGTTACGGTACGTTTCGCAGCCTGCAACGGGGTCACGGCATGGTCAAATAAAGCACGGCAACAGCCCCGAGTCTTGCGTGTCGCCGGGTGAACCCTGCAAGACTGTTCTTGCAAAAGTGGCTTGAGAAGGCGGGCGGCGACGCTGGTTCCGGGACTGGTCGAGCGGTGTCCTGCGTAGCCGCTGATCCGAAAAGTCTTGCACCGCGAGGCGTTTCAAGTATGACCCAGACCGGCCCTCGCGCGCCGGGAAAAAAGACTTCCGCATCCCATGATCTGTCGAAACCGCAGGTTGATCTTCATCCACATCCCAAAGACCGGCGGCTCGTCGATCGAGGATATGCTGTGGCCCCAACCGCGCAGCGAGGATGACCTGTGGATGGGCTTTGTCCGGCGCGGTTTTAACAAGTACCAGTCGGGGGGTCTGCAGCACCTGACCGCACGGTTGATCCGGCGCGAGGTCGGGGCCGAGATGTTCGATGCCTGCTACGTCTTCGCGCTTGTCCGGCATCCGCTGGACCGGCTGGTGTCGCAGTTCAATTACCTCAATCGCAGGCCCTATCTATTGCAACTTCTCGGCCTCGGGCCGGACCGCGATTTCGCGACCTACCTCGCGCGGATCCGCGAGGTGCGCCATGTCCAGTGGGAACGGCAGGTCCGCTTCTTGCGCGGCCCGGATGGAGAGATCGCGACCGACGTGTTCCGTCTCGAAGACCTTGACCGCGACTTCCCGAAACTCGCGGCAAAGGTCGGGCTGGACGCGCGGCAGATGATCCATGCGAACCGCTCCCTCCCGGAAGAGGTACCGGCGGACTGGGTCACCCTCTCTCGGGACGCGGTTGCGCCGCGCGAGCGGCGGTTGGTGCGGCAGATGTTTCGCGCGGATTACGAAACATTCGGGTACGAGGATTGACGCGGGCGGACGGCACGCGTCGTGTCGCATGGTGAATCCGCGCCGTGAGGGTTAGACCGATGTGCATGACGCAAGACTTCCTGACCCGCCTGTTCGACGCCGCCGTCTCCGCCGCCGATCCCAGGACCGCGCTTGCCGCGCATCTGCCCGACCGGCCCACGGGCCGGACCGTGGTGATCGGGGCGGGCAAGGGCGCCGCGCAACTGGCCGCCGCGTTCGAGGATCTGTGGGACGCGCCCATCGAGGGCGTGGTTGTCACCCGTTACGGCTATGCCTGCCCGACGCGGTCCATCCGCGTGATGGAGGCCGCGCACCCGGTGCCCGACGCGGCGGGCATGGACGCGGCCGAAGCGCTGCGGCAGGCGGTGACGGGGCTGGGCGAGGATGACCTTGTCGTGGCGCTGGTCTGTGGCGGCGGCTCGGCCCTGTTGCCTGCGCCTTCTGGCGGCCTGACGCTGGAGGACGAGATCGCGCTGAACGAGGCTCTGCTCGCCTCGGGCGCGCCGATCGGGGTGATGAACCTGATCCGCAACCAGGTCTCGACGCTCAAGGGCGGGCGGCTGGCGGCGCTGGCCGCGCCCGCGCGGGTCGTGTCGCTGGTGGTGAGCGACGTGCCGGGGGACGATCCGGCGCAAGTCGCCTCCGGCCCGACGGTGCCCGACGGGCGCACCCGCCCAGACGCGCGCGCGGCGGTCGAGGCATGGGGCATCGACCTGCCCGCGCCGGTGGCCAAGGTGATCGCGGGCGAGGACAACCTGCCGCCCGCACCCGGTGACGCTGTGTTTTCCCGCAACACGGTGCAGGTCATCGCCTCGGCCCGGCAATCGCTGGATGCCGCCGCCGCGCTGGCCCGGTCCGAGGGCGTGCCCGCGGCGATCCTGTCCGACGCGATCGAGGGCGAGGCGCGGGAGGTGGCCAAGGTCCATGCCGCCATCGCGCGGGAGATCGTGGGGCAGGACCGGCCCTTTGCGCGGCCCGTCGTGTTGCTGTCGGGCGGGGAGACCACGGTGACCATTCGCGGATCGGGCGGACGCGGCGGGCGCAACAGCGAGTTCCTGCTGAGCTTCGCACGGGAGATCGACGGGGTCGAAGGAATCGCGGCTTTGGCGGCGGATACCGACGGGATCGACGGGTCCGAGGACAACGCGGGCGCCTTCGCCGACGGCTCCACCGCGTCTCGTCTGCGCGCGGCGGGGATCGACCCGGCCGATGCGCTGGCCCGCAACGACGCCTACTCGGCGTTTTTCGCTTTGGGTGACCTGTTCGCGCCGGGGCCGACGGGGACCAACGTGAACGACTTCCGGGCGATCCTGATCTGGTAGGTGGGGGCAGGAGAGTAACGCGTTGGTTGCCCTAGGTCACCGTTAATAAAAGTAAATATCCGTTCAGTCAGTGGCTTGCGCGGAATCAAGGCCGCAGGCCGCCGCGCTTCGACGGGCCGCCCCCCGGCACGTCGAAATGGCTGGACTTGGTGCGTCGCTGGAGCGCTATGCGGGTTTGGCTAGGATAAAGTGTGTAGCGGACCCGCCGGATCGACGCGCCACGGCCCGTCTGCGACCGCACCGCTTTGCCTTGCGCGGGATCAAGGCCGCAGGCCGCCGCGCTTCCATCGCCCGGCAGTCGATTTTTCCATGAAAAATTGATGAGAAGGGACGGGCCGCCCCCACGGCACTTCGGTTTGGCCGAACTTGGTGCATCGCTGGGGCGTTGTGCGGGCTTTCGTGGATAAAGTAAGCAGCGGTGCGGTTGGCTCGACGTACCGCGGCCCGTCTGCGACGTTGGTGCTTGTGCCCCGCGCGGAATCAAGGGCTTCAGCCCGCCGCGCATCCACTGCCCGGCGGTCGGTTTTTTCTAGGAAAAACCGATGAGAGGGGACAGGCCGCCCCCCGGCACGTCGATTTGGTTAGGCTTGGTGCGCTGCTTGGGCGGAGTGCGGGTTTGGCCAAGATAATGTGCGCAGCAGACCTGTCATGTCGACGCATCACGGCCCGTCTGAAACGTCTGGACCAGGTGCCGGAAGGCCCCCCGGCTCAGTTCGTCTCCTGCAGCGCGCCGCCCTGCCATTCGCCCTCGGCCACCTGGCCGGAGGCATAGCGCATGGTTCCCGGTCCCTGCCGCTTGCCCGCGACGAACATGCCTTCGTAGACATCGCCGTTGGTGTAGGTCGCGACGCCCGTGCCGTTGATCTCGCCGTTCTTCCATTCGCCTTCATAGACGAACCCGTCCGCCATCACGATCTTGCCGGTGCCCTCGCGCTGGCCGTTGGCGAAGGTGCCGGTATAGACGGTGCCGTCGGGATAGGTCGCGGTGCCTTCGCCGTGGCGCTGGCCGTTCTCCCAGTTGCCTTCATAGCGGTAGCCGTCGGCAAAGGTCATGATGCCGAACCCGTGGTTGCGGGCATTCCTGAAGCCGCCTTCATAGACGAGCCCGTTGGTATAGGTCGCCTTGCCGTTGCCCTCGATCACGCCCGCGACCCACTCGCCTTCATAGGTGTTGCCGTCGGGATAGGTGATCTTGCCCACGCCGTCGGCGAGGTCGCCGCGGAACTGGCCGACATAGACCGAGCCGTCGGGATAGGTGACCTGCCCCTCGCCCTCGATCTGGCCGTTCACCCATGCGCCGGAATACTGGTAGCCGTCCTGCCCCGAGAACGTGCCCTGCCCGTGGCGCTGGTCGGCGCGGAACTCGCCTTCGTAGGTGTCGCCGTTGGCGAAGGTGACCTTGCCCAGCCCCTCGCGGCGGCCATCGACCATCTGGCCTTCGTAGACGTCGCCGTTGGGCTGGGTCAGCTTGCCGGTGCCGCTGATCTTGCCGTCCTGCCACAGGCCTTCATAGACCAGCCCGTCCGGCATCGTCAGGGTGCCTTGGCCGTCGCGTTCGCCCTGCACGATGGACCCGCGATAGATCGCGCCGTCGGGATAGGTGATTGTGGCCTGGCCTTCCTTCTGGCCGTTCACCCAGTCGCCGTCATAGGTATAGCCGCCGGGCGTGGTCATCACGCCGCGCCCGTGGTGCATCGCGTTGCGGAAGCCGCCTTCGAACCGGACGCCGTTGGCATAGATCGCCACGCCCTGACCGGTGATCTTCCCGTCGAGCCAGTTGCCTTCATAGGTGCCGCCGTCGGCGAAGGTGATCTTGCCCACGCCTTCGGGCTTGCCCTTGGCGAAGGTGCCTTCGTAGACCGAGCCGTTGGGGAAGCGGGCGACGCCGGTGCCGCGGATCTCTCCATCGACCCACTCGCCGGTATATTCATAGCCATTGGGCAGGCGGTAGGTGCCGGTGCCGTGCTGGAGGCCTTCCTTGAAGGTGCCTTCGTACACGCCGCCATCGTCGTATTGCTTGGTCACCACGTCGGCATCCTGCGCAATCGCGGGCGCGGTCCACGCCGCCAGTGTGGCCGTTGCTGCCAGTGCAACCGTCTTGCCTGTCCACATGCGCGTCTCTCTCCCCCGGTCGAAGCCGCATTCCTGCTCTGCGGCGGATCGTAAATCAGCGGGGCGGTCGGGGCAATGGGGTCCGCGCGCGGCCGGATCATGCAGGAATGCATAAGCGCCATGAGGATTTCGGCGATGGGCCGGGGCGGCGCGGGATGCTATCCCCGATCCATCGCGCCACCCCGATCCGGCGCATCCCTGACGACCCTGAAATTTCACCCCGACGTGGCAGGCCCCGCCTGCCGCGCACAGAAGGATTTTGACCCATGACCTTCCTCGACGATCCCCATTCCACCGCCTATGCCCGCGCCACCGGCGTGGCCTACCTGACCATTGCCGTCGCGGGCGGCCTCGCCATCCTCGCCATCCCCGCGCAGCTGACCGCGCCGGGAGAGGCCTTGCCCTCGCTCGACCTGATCGCCGCCAATCGCGGCCTGCACGCCGTCGGCCTCGGATTCGATGCGCTGATGATGGTGGCCGAGGTCTTCGCCACCGCGCTTTTGTTCTTCATGTTCCGCGCCACCAACCCGACGCTGTCCCTCGCCGCCGCGCTGTCGCGCTTCGCGATGGTGGCCGTCATGGCGGCGATGCTGTTCTTCCAGGCGGGGCGGCTGGCGCTGATCGAAGTGCCGTCGCTCGCGTCCGCTGATGCCGCCCCCGCAATCGACGCGGTGCTGGCGCGGATGCATTTCGCGGGTGTGGGCATCTGGCAGCTGTTCTTCTGGGTGCACCTGATGATCCTCGGCTGGCTGGTGCGCGCCTCGGGCCGGTTCCCGGTTCTGATCGGCTGGGGGCTGACCATCGGTGGATTCGGCTATCTGGCCGACACGGTGCTGAACCACCTGTGGCCCGCGCCGTGGCTGGAACTGCCGACGATGGTGCTTCTGGGCATCGTGACCCTGTCGGAAATAGGCTTTGCCCTGTGGCTGCTCATCATGGGGCAACGCGCGGCATCTGACGTGACCGGTCGCCGCGCCGCGGCACTCTGAGGCCGGTTACACCTTTCCCTCGTGCGTTGATCTGCTACATCTCCGCCGATCAAGGCACGAGGCTCCGGATGAGCGACCGTTTCCGCATTACACTGGCCCAGTTGAACCCCACCGTGGGCGACATCGATGGCAACGCGCAGAAGGCGCGTGCCGCGTGGGAGGCCGGGAAAGGGGCCGGGGCCGACCTTGTCGCCCTGACCGAGATGTTCATCACCGGCTACAACGCGCAGGATCTGGTGATGAAGCCCGCCTTCCACAACGCCGCCATCTCCGCGATCGAGGCGCTGGCGGCCGAATGTGCGGACGGCCCCGCGCTGGCCATCGGCGGGCCGTGGGTCGAGGGCGGGAACCTTTACAACGCCTATCACATCTGCCGCGCGGGTCGCGTCGTGACGCGGGTGCTGAAGCATCACCTGCCGAACGAGACGGTGTTCGACGAGGTGCGCGTGTTCGACAGCGGCCCGATCGGTGGACCCTATGCCGTGGGCAACACCCGCGTCGGGTCGCCCATCTGCGAGGACAGCTGGCACCCCGACGTGGCCGAAACGCTGGCCGAGACCGGGGCGGAATTCCTGCTCGTCCCCAACGGCTCGCCCTACTACCGCGGCAAGATGGAGACGCGGGTGAACCACGTGGTCGCCCGCGTGGTCGAGACCGGGTTGCCGCTGATCTACCTCAACCAGGTGGGTGGGCAGGACGACCAGGTGTTCGACGGCGGCTCCTTCGCGCTGAACCCCGGCGGGGCGCTGGCATGGCGCGCGCCGATGTTTGATGAAGACGTCTCTCACGTCGACCTGGAGCGCGGCGACGATGGCTGGCGCGTGGTCGAGGGCGACAAGGCCCCGGTGCTGCCGGATTTCGAGGCCGATTACCGCGCCATGGTGCAGTCCCTGCGCGACTATTGCGGCAAGACGGGGTTCGGGCAGGTGCTGCTGGGCATGTCGGGCGGCGTCGATTCCGCGCTGGTGGCGACCATCGCGGTGGATGCGCTGGGCCCGGACAACGTGCGCTGCGTGATGCTGCCGTCGGAATATACCTCCCAAGGATCGCTGGACGATGCCGAGGCCTGCGCCAAGGCGCTGGGCGCGCGGTACGATTACGTCCCGATCAGCGGCCCGCGCGCGGCGGTGACCGAAGCCTTGGCGCCGCTCTTCGAAGGCACCAAGCCTGACGTGACCGAGGAAAACATCCAGTCCCGCCTGCGCGGCCTGATGCTGATGGCGCTGTCGAACAAGTTCGGCGAGATGCTGCTGACCACCGGCAACAAGTCCGAGGTCGCGGTGGGGTACGCCACGATCTATGGCGACATGTCGGGCGGCTATAACCCGATCAAGGACCTTTACAAGATGCGGGTGTTCGAGACCTGCCGCTGGCGGAACGACAATCACCGCGACTGGATGATGGGCAATGCGGGGGAGGTCATCCCGCCTTCGATCATCAACAAGCCGCCCTCGGCGGAATTGCGCGAGGACCAGAAGGACAGCGACTCGCTGCCCGACTACTACGTGCTGGATGCGCTTTTGGAGATGCTGGTCGATGACGAGGCGAGCGTGGCCGATTGCGTCGCCGCCGGGTTCGACCGCGAGACGGTGAAGAAGGTCGAGCGGCTGATCTACATCAGCGAATACAAGCGCTTCCAGTCCGCACCGGGCACGCGCCTGACCAAACGCGCCTTCTGGCTCGACCGGCGTTACCCCATCGTGAATGGCTGGCGCGACCCGTCGGGCACGAAGGGCTGAGAACGGCGCTTGACCTCAACCGCGCTTGAGGGCGCATCGTGATGCGACTCATGCAGCAAAGGAGCCGCGCTATGCCCGCACACCTGGAACATATCAACATCACGGTCAGCAACATCGACCGCACCATCGGCATGCTGACCGACCTGTTCGGCTGGTCCGTCCGCTGGCGCGGCACGAACAGCGCGGGCGATGCGGCGGCGCATGTAGGCGACACCGATTGCTACATCGCGCTGTTCGAACTGGGACACCCCGGCAACCCCAAGCCCGAGAAATACACCATCGCCGGCACGGTGAACCACGTGGGCGTGGTGGTCGATGACCTTGACGCGGTAGAGGCGCGGGTCAGGGCGGCGGGGCTCAAGCCGCACGCGCATTTCGACTACGAACCGGGCAAGCGGTTCTATTTCAACGACCCCGACGGGGTGGAATACGAGGTGGTCAGCTACGCCTGAACGCGCCTTTGCCCCGCTTGCGGTGGGCCGGATCGCGCGTGGTGCGGCCAGGTTTTTCGACAAGAACCTGAAAATTATCGCCAATCCATTGGAATAAAACGACAAAAAAATTCCGAAAACCTTGGAACCCTTTGCGCCACCGCGCGTTGCCAATCCATACGAGGAGCGTATCGTATCCCTCCAAGTGTCCGGGGCCATCCCCTGGTGCCATGGCATCCGTCCCGTTGCCAAGCACCGTTACCCGTGGCATTTCGCTCCTCGTTAAAATTTGGGCCTGTCCCTTCTGGCCAAACGTTCGGCCCTCGCTCCTGTCCCGAGCGAGGGCCGGATTCGTTTGGCGCGGCCGGCAATCGCCATGGCAGCCATTGGTCGGGCTTTCGCTGGCGCGCGGGGCATGGCATGATGCGATCCAACAAATGACAAAACAGAGCAGCTGCCATGGCCGATGATCTGCTGACGGTGGCGGAATCGTCAGACTACGACGCCTCCTCCATCGAAGTTCTCGAAGGGCTGGAACCGGTGCGCAAGCGCCCCGGCATGTATATCGGCGGGACCGACGAACGCGCCCTGCACCACATGGTGGCCGAGATCCTCGACAACTCGATGGACGAAGCCGTGGCGGGCTTCGCCAACCGGATCGAGATCGAGCTGCACGAGGATTACGCCGTCACCGTGCGCGACAACGGGCGCGGCATCCCGATCGATCCGCATCCCAAGTTTCCCGGCAAGTCCGCGCTGGAGGTGATCCTGTGCACCCTGCACGCGGGCGGCAAGTTTTCCGGCAAGGCCTACCAGACATCCGGCGGGTTGCACGGCGTGGGTGCGTCGGTGGTGAACGCGCTGTCGGATTCGATGGTGGTGCAGGTGGCGCGCGACCGGCAGGCCTATGAACAGCGGTTCTCGCGCGGGCATCCCCTGGGCGGGGTCGAGAAGGTGGGCGCCGCGACGAACTGGAAGGGCACGCGCGTGACCTTCCACGCCGACCCCGAGATCTTCGGCAAGCACCGCTTCAAGCCCGCCCGCCTGTTCAAGATGGTGCGGTCCAAGGCCTACCTGTTCTCGGGTGTCGAGATCCGCTGGAAATCCGCCATCGACGATGGCGAAACGCCGACCGAGGCAACCTTTCACTTTCCCGGCGGCCTGTCGGATTACCTTGTCGAAACGCTGGGCGGCGCGTCGACCTATGCCGACAAGCCCTTTGCCGGGACGGTCGATTTCCAGGAAAAGTTCGGGCTGCCGGGCAAGGTGGAATGGGCGATCAACTGGACGCCATCGCGCGACGGGTTCATCCAGTCCTACTGCAACACGGTGCCCACGCCCGAAGGCGGCACCCATGTCGCGGGCTTCTGGGCGGCGATCCTGAAGGGGATCAAGGCCTATGGCGAGTTGGCCAACAACCGCAAGGCGGCGCAGATCACCCGCGACGACCTGCTGACCGGCGGTTGCGCGCTGGTGTCGTGCTTCATCCGCGAGCCGGAATTCGTGGGCCAGACCAAGGACCGCCTCGCCACCGTCGAAGCGCAGCGGCTGGTCGAAGGTGCCGTGCGCGACCGGTTCGACAACTGGCTGGCGGCGGACACCAAGGCGGCGGGTGCGATCCTCGATTTCCTTGTCCTGCGGGCCGAGGAACGCCTGCGGCGGCGGCAGGAGAAGGAAACGGCGCGCAAGTCGGCGACGAAAAAGCTGCGCCTGCCCGGCAAGCTGGTCGATTGTTCATCGAACGCGCGCGACGGGACCGAGCTGTTCATCGTCGAGGGCGACAGCGCGGGCGGGTCGGCCAAGATGGCGCGGGACCGAAAGACGCAGGCCCTGCTGCCCTTGCGCGGCAAGATCCTGAACGTGCTGGGCGCGGCGTCGTCCAAGCTGGGCTCCAACGCCGAGATTTCCGACCTCACGCAGGCGCTGGGCGTGGGCTTGGGCACCAAGTTCAACGTCGATGACCTGCGGTACGACAAGGTCATCATCATGACCGACGCGGACGTTGACGGCGCGCATATCGCGTCGCTTCTGATGACGTTCTTCTTCACCCAGATGCGCCCGATGATCGACGCGGGACACCTGTACCTCGCCTGCCCGCCGCTTTACCGCCTGACGCAGGGGGCGAAGCGCGTCTATTGCCTCGACGAGGCCGAGCGCGACGAATGGATGGACAAGGGGCTGGGCGGCAAGGGCAAGATCGACGTGTCGCGCTTCAAGGGGCTGGGCGAGATGGACGCCAAGGACCTCAAGGACACCACCATGAACCCTGCGACGCGGAAACTGATCCGGGTGACGATCGACGAGGACGAACCGGGCGAGACCGGCGACCTGGTGGAACAGCTGATGGGCAAGAAGCCCGAATTGCGGTTCCAGTACATCCAGGAGAACGCGAAATTCGTCGAGGAGTTGGATGTTTAGGGTTCTTTAACCACGCCGCCGCAAGGTGGTGGAATGGAAAAGGTCACCCTGCAAGTTCCCGTGGAAATGCTGCATGTCGGCGCCGAGATCGCGCGGGAGCGGGATATCACGCTTGGTCAGCTGGTGCGCGATCTGCTGGCGGACGAGATTTCGCGCCGGAAGAATGTGAGGCCGCCCAACAGGGCGGATGAGCGGCTCATCGCGCCCTTGCGTGCGCGCCTCGCGGCGGATTTCTCCTCGGCCCACAACTGGCACGATTTGCATAACCGGCTGCAGGCCAAGGGCTACCGCCTTCACGCCGCGGGCGGCGGGCTGGCCGTGCACCGCCATCCCGACGGGCAGCGCCTGTGCAAGGCGTCCGAGCTTGGCTTCGGCCACAGTCGGCTGGTGGAAAGGTTCCGCGCCGGGTTTCCCGGCCACGCGCATAGCTGGGTAGAGGCGCGCGTGCTGAACGCAACAGCGCCCGGCACGGGGCCGGACGCCGATCTGGTGATCGAGCCCTAGCGGGCGATTACCACTTGTAGATGACCTGCGGCGAACGGTGCTGCTGGATCAGGCGCATGGTTTCCGCCTTCAGGCCCGCCGGGTTGTTCACAAGGGCCGGGTTGCGGCACACCTGGAACGCCACGCCCGTGGCCGTGGTCCGGTCAAGGCCCGCATCGACCAGCGAGTTGATGAACATGTCCTTGGGCTTGTCGACCCAGACCTTCTTGAGCGGGCCGCGCCAGCAGATGATCTGAACGCGCACGCCGGCAGGTGCCGCAACTGCGCCATAGGAGTTCCAGCCGCTTTTCGATTGGCCGTGGCCACCCGCGATCCCGGCAGATGCGGACAGCGCCAGGGCCGCCGCGGCGATCATAAGTTTCTTCATCGTTTTGCCCCCCGGCAAAAATGGAAACCCCTCGCGCGGACATGACGACAGCCATGGGCGCGATACCCGGTCACACAATCGCCCGATTGCTGCCACGAATCAAGAAATCCGGCCGCTTCGGAGCGGAGAAGCTGTGTTTCCAATTCGCGATCAATTCGCATCGAATGCCACGCATCCGGGTCGGTATTGCCTGGGTCACAGGCTGGCGGCGGCGCGGCTTGCCTGGTCGTACTGACCTGATAACGCTCGTAAATTCGCGGCGATCTCTCGCAGGTTCTCGCCGCTCAGATCCATCCGCGACAGGCCCTCCAGCAGGCATTGCTTGCGCACCGCGCGGTAGGTCTCGCACAACTCGGCACCGGTGGGGGAGGTGGCATAGAACACCTCTTTCCCGCGCTTTTCCGACGTCAGCAGCCCGGCCTTGAGCAGTTTGCGCAGCGCGTAGTTCACCGTATGCGTGTCCTCGACATTCAGGATGAAGCAGATATCGCTCAGCCTTTTGTCGCGCCCGCGGTGGTTCACGTTATGCAGCACGAGGATGTCCAGCGGGGTCAGGTCGCTGTGGCCCGCCGCCGTCATGCATTTCACCATCCAGCGCTGGAAGGCGTTCGACGCGACGATCAGCCCGAACTCGAATTCCGAGGCCTCCCACCCTTCGCCATCGGCGAGGTGGCGGGACGAGACGATGCGGCGTGGGGTCGGGTTGGACATGCGCGGATCCTGTTTGCGAAACGCTGGCATCATGCGGGCATTTCGCTTCCGTGTCACCTGCATAGCGGTGGCAGTGCCGCGCCGTCTTGCGGCGGGCCACGGCGCTGGTAGGGTCGCGACAGACGAGGGGAGAGCACATGTCGGACCGGGTCGAGATCGTGCACCGGAATTTCCTGGACCGCACCGCCGCGGGCGACCTGCCCGCAGGCGCCGATCCCGCGCCGGGCCTGTCGCCGGAGGACGCGCGCACGCTTTTCCGCGCGCAGCTGACCGCCCGCGCGCTCGACCGCGAGAGCCGGGCGATGCAGGCGCGGGGAGAGGGGTTTTATACCATCGGATCGTCGGGGCACGAAGGCATGGCCGCCGTGGCATGGGCGCTGAGGCCCGATGACATCGCCTTCCTGCATTACCGCGACGCCGCCTTCCAGCTGGCCCGCGCCGCGCAGCTGGGGGAGGACGGCACGCGCGACATGCTGGCGAGTTTCGCCTGCCTTGCCGAGGACCCGATCAGCGGTGGGCGGCACAAGGTGCTGGGCTCGCGCAAGCTGATGATCCCGCCCCAGACCTCGACCATCGCGTCGCACCTGCCCAAGGCGGTCGGCGCGGCCTACAGCCTCGGGCTGGCACGGCGGCACCCGCCCGAACACCGGGCGCTGGCCGGGGACGGGATCGTGGTCTGCTCGTTCGGCGATGCTTCGGTCAACCATGCCAGCGCGCAGGCCGCGCTCAACACCGCCGGCTGGGCTGCCGTGCAGAACGCGCCCTTGCCGCTGATGTTCGTCTGCGAAGACAACGGGATCGGGATTTCCACCCGCTCGCCCCGTGGCTGGGTGGCGGCGACGCTGCAATCGCGGCCGGGGCTGGATTACGTCGCGGCGGACGGGCTGGACCTTTACGCCGCGCACGCCGCCGCGCGCGACCTCGCGGCGCGGGTCCGGCGGACGCGTAAACCGGCGATCCTGCACCTGCGCACCGTGCGGCTCTATGGCCATGCCGGCGCCGATGTCGCCACCGCCTACCTGCCCCGCGCGACGGTGGAGGCGGAAGAGGCGCAGGACCCGCTGTTGCACTCGGTCAGGTTGCTCGACAAGGCCGGGGCGTTGCCGGTGGCGGAGGCGCGCGCCGCCTACCTCGCCCGCGAGGCCGAGGTGCAGGCATTGGCGGCCGAGATCGGCCCGCGCCCCCGGCTGGCCGACGCGGCCGGCGTGATGGAAACGATCATCCCCCCGAAACGTGCCTGCGCCCGCCGCAACGGGCCGGATGCTGCGCGGCGCGAGGCCGCTTTTGGCAGCGATCTGCGCGCCATGGACACGCCGCAGGTGATGAGCCGCCTCATCAACTGGACCCTGACGGATGCGATGCTGACCCACCCCGAGGTCATCGTGATGGGCGAGGACGTGGGCACCAAGGGCGGCGTCTATGGTGTGACGCGGGGCCTTCAGGGCCGGTTCGGGCGCGACCGGGTGATGGACACGCTGCTGGACGAGACCTCGATCCTCGGGCTGGCCATCGGGCTGGCGCATAACGGCTTCGTGCCGGTGCCGGAAATCCAGTTCCTCGCCTATCTGCACAATGCCGAGGACCAGCTGCGCGGGGAGGCGGCGACGCTGCCCTTCTTCAGCAAGGGCCAGTTCACCAACCCGATGGTGCTGCGCATCGCCGGGCTGGGGTACCAGAAGGGGTTCGGCGGGCATTTCCACAACGACAACTCGCTTGCCGTCCTGCGCGACCTGCCGGGCGTGATCCTCGCCTGTCCGTCGCGGGGCCGCGACGCGGTGGGCGTGCTGCGGGAGGCGCTGCGGCTGGCGCGCGAGGAGAACCGCGTGGTCGTGATGCTGGAGCCCATCGCGCTTTATGCCGAACGTGACCTGACGCCCGGCGACGGCGCGTGGATGGAGACCTATCCCGGCCCCGATCACCGCATCGCGGTGGGCGAGATCGGGCAGACCGGGCAGGGCACCGACCTTGCCATCGTCAGCTACGGCAACGGCCACCGCCTGTCGCAACAGGCCGCCCGCGTGCTGGAGGCGGGCGGCACGGGCGTGCGGGTGATCGACCTGCGCTGGCTCGCACCATTGCCGCTCGATGCGCTGGGCGCGGCGGTCGCGGGCTGCGGCGCGGTCCTGTTCGTGGATGAATGCCGCCGGTCGGGCAACGTGTCCGAGGGGCTGATGACATGGGCGGCTGAAGCGGGCCTTCGCCGCATCGCGCGGGAGGTGGCCGAGGACAGTTTTATCGCCACCGGCCCGGCCTATGCCGCGACCATGCCCTCGGCCGACAGCATCGTTGCGGCGGCGCGGCGGTTGCTGGGCTGACGGGATCAGCGCGGCAGCGCGTCGCGCACGATGTGCAGCGCGGCGAGCGTGTCGCCAAGGCGCGGGCCAAGCGCCGCCTCGATCCGGGCGCGGCGGGCGTCGAACCGGGGCGCGACCAGTGCCAGCACCTCCACCCCGCGCGGCGTCAGCGACACCATCTTCTTGCGCTTGTTGCCGGGATGGTCGTGGAACGACACGTATCCCTGTCCGGCCAGTGCCACCGCCGCACGGCTGATCTGCGCGCGGTCGATCTGCATGATCCGCCCGAGGTCCGAGATTGACAGATCGTCATAGGCCTGCACCGATTTGAGGATGCGATACCCCGTGGTGTTCAGGTCGGTGCCCTGCAACAGGTCGGGGATCTCGTTCTCGATCTGCTTGGCGATCGTGGTCAGGAGGTAGGTGATGTTGCCGTCCATCCTGTCGAAGGCGGCGGCGCCGGGTCGGGTGAGAGGCTGGGCCATGGGCAATCCCTTGCGGTGAACGCAATCGAGGGCGGAAGCCGGGTGGTGTGGGTGCATCGTTCTCCCGGCAGCGCGGCGCGTCAATCCACGAAATGCGTGAAAAGTGCAAGTCCCGCGCCCGGTTCAGACGTCCCAGACAACGCGCAGCCCGTGATGCGGCGTGGCGCTGTCGGGGCTGTTGCCCGACCGCGCGGCGATCCGGTAGCGATAGCAATAGGACGCGTGGCACAGGTACGACCCGCCCTTCGACACCTTGTAGCCGCGCATCGCGGCGGCGCGGGCGCGGGCCGCTTTCTTGAGCGATTTGACCCGCCACGCATCCGCCGTCCATTCCCAGACATTGCCGCACATCTGGTAGAGGCCATACCCGTTCGGGGCAAAGGCGCTTGCCGGGGCGGTGGTGGCATAGCCGTCGGCGGCGGTGTTGCGGTCGGGGAAGGTGCCCTGCCAGATGTTGCAGGGGAAGGGGCCGTCATCGCGCGGCTCGTCCCCGCCCCACGGGAACCGCACGTCTCCCAGCCCGCCGCGCGCGGCGTGTTCCCATTCCGCCTCTGACGGGAGGCGGCCTCCGACCCACGCGGCATAGGCGCGGGCGTCTTCCCAGCTGAGCTGCGTGACGGGGTGGTCGGGGTGGCAGGCGTCTTCGGTGCCCGGCCCGTTCGGGGCCGACCAGCAGGCCCCATCGACCCGCCGCCACCACGGCGCTTCGGGCACCGCATCGGTCGGGCCGGTGCCGGGGGGCACGTCGGCGTGGAAGACGAAGGACCAGCCCCAGCGCTCGGTTTCGGTGACGAACCCCGTCGCGGCCACGAACCGCGCGAAGGCCGCGTTGGTCACGACCGTCGCGCCCATGCGGAAGGGCCTGATCCGCGTCTTGCGCAGCGGGCCTTCGCCGTCTTCATGCAGGTGGGGCGCGGAGGTGCCGATCAGGCCCGCACCTCCGGGGATGTCGACGATGGCGTCGGGATAGGAGCCCGCCTCCGCCACCGGCGTGGCACCGGGGCGCGCGCCACCGTCGCGCGCGGGCGCGCAGCAGCCCGCCTCAGCGGAGTGCGGCGGCGAACCCATCGGCCACGTGATCGATATTGGTCGAGCAGAGCGCAGCCACGTTGATGCGCCCGTCCGAGGCCATGTAGATCCCGTATTCCTCGCGCACCATCTGCACCTGTTCGGGCGTGAACCCGGTGTACGAGAACATGCCCACCTGGTCGGTGACAAAGGACAGGTCCGCCGTCACCTGCCGCTCTTCCAGCTTGGCGCGCAATTCGCGCCGCATCTGGGCGATGCGCTCGCGCACCTCGGTCAGTTCGGCCTCCCAGTCGGCGTGCAGCGCGTCGTCGGCAAAGACCTCGGCCACGATTCGCGCGCCGTGGTTGGGCGGCATCGAGTAATTGGCCCGGATCGTCGCGTTCAGCTGCGCCATGACGGGTTTGAGCTGGTCGGGAGTTTCCGCCAACACGGTCAGCCCGCCGGTGCGTTCGCGGTAGATGCCGAAGTTCTTGGAATAGGACGAGGCGATCAGCATCTCGGGCACATGCGCCGCAAGGTGGCGCAGGCCCGCCACGTCTTCCTCCAGCCCGTGGCCAAGGCCCTGGTAGGCGCAATCGACGAAGGGGAAGAGGCCGCGATCCGCGATCACCTGCGTGATCTCTTCCCACTGCGCGGGTTTCAGATCGACGCCGGTGGGGTTGTGGCAGCAGGCATGCAGCAGCACCACGTCACCGGGGGCCACGTCGTTTGTCAGGCAGGCCAGCATCCCGTCGAAGTCGAGCCCGCGATCCGAGGCGCGGAAATAGGGATATTCCCTGATCGTCAGTCCCGCCGCGCGGGCGACGGGGACGTGGTTGGCCCATGTGGGGGACGACACCCAGATGGTCGCGCCCGGTTTCGTGGAGGCGATCAGGTCGCAGGCCACGCGCAGCGCGCCCGAGCCACCCACCGTCTGCACCGCGCCGATGCGGCCCGCGGCCAGCGCCGGGTGCCCGTCACCCAGCAGCATCCGGGGCGTGCGCTCGTTCAGCTCGGCATCACCCGCGATCCCGACATAGGTCTTGGTGTCCTCGGTCTTCAGTGTCACCGCCTCGGCCCCCTTGACGGCACGCATGACCGGCACGCGGCCGGCATCGTCCTTGTAGACGCCCACGATCAGGTCGACCTTCAGCTCGCGCGGGTCGGCGCGGAAGGCGGCCATCATGGCCATGATCGGGTCTACGGCGCGGGGTTCGATTTCGGCGAACATGACAAGGGGTTCCTCTGCTGGGGGTGCAGGGCGGATATACTAGTGGGCGCGGCGGAGGGAAAGCCGCTAACACGGGGGCTTTGCAAAGCGCCCGCGCGGGCGCTTGCAAGCGTGTTCGAAGACGCTTGCCGCCCAACCGCAAGGCGCTGTGTCCGGCGGTCGTGCCTTAGCCCAACCCACCCCTGACCTTCGCCAGCAACGTATCCGCCGCGCGGGCCAGCAGGCCGCTGTCGATCGCGCAGGCGATGAAGCCGAAGCCCTTGCCGTAAAGGTCGATCGCCATGTCGGGGTTGGTCACCAGCGTGCCCGCCGGGATGCCCGCATCCATCAGCTTTTGCGCGGCGGGCATGATCGCCTGCCACGTCTCGTCCGCCATCGGCTTGCCGAGATGGCCGATATCGGCGGCGATGTCGGCGGGGCCGAAGAAGATCCCGTCCACGCCCTCGATCCGGCCCATCTCCACCGCCTGGTCCATGGCCGCCTGCGTTTCCACCTGCAGGATCAGCACGAACTCCTCCTCGCAGCGCTGCAGGTAATCGGTCACCCGGCCATACTTGGTGGCCCGCGTCGTGCCGCCGAAGCCGCGCACGCCGTTGGGCGGGTAGCGCGTCGCGGCGGCGGCGGCGCGCGCCTCCTCGACCGTCTGCACGTAGGGCACGACGATCCCCTGCGCGCCCGCATCCATCACCCTCTTGATCATCACCGTGTCGTTCCACGGCACGCGCACCAGCGCGGGCACGCCTTCGGCCTCGAGCACGGTCAACTGCTGCACCACGGTGTCCAGCCCGCCGGGCGTGTGCTCCATGTCCACCACCGTCCAGTCATAGCCTGCCGAGGCATGGGCGGCGGTGGCGAAGGGAGAGTTGATCGAGGCCCACATGCCCACCGTCTTCTCACCGGCGGCGAGGGCGTGCTTGAAGGCGTTGCGGGCGAGTTTCATGGCCTATCCTTTCAGGTCTTCGGCGATCATGTCGGCGGCTTTCTCGGCGATCATCACCACAGGCGAGGCGGTATTGCCAGAGGTGATCGTCGGCATGATCGAGGCATCGACGACCCGCAGCCCCCGCGCCTTGTGCACGCGCAGGCGGTCATCCACGACCGCCATCGGGTCATGCCCCATCTTGCAGGTGCCGACGGGGTGGAAGATCGTCGTCGCGATCTCTCCCGCCTTGGCGGCGAGGTCGGCATCGTCGGTTTCCGGCCCCGGCAGGCGTTCGCGCGGGGCGTAGGGGGCCATGGCTCGGGTCGCCATCAGTGCCCGCGCCTGCCGGATCGAGTCCACCGCGACCTGCCGGTCGCCGGGGGTGGAGAGGTAGTTCAGCCGGATGTCCGGCTGGCTGTCCAGATCGGTCGTGGTGATGTGGCAGGTGCCCCGGCTTTCGGGGCGCAGGTTGCAGACCGACACGGTGATGCCGGGAAAGTCGTGCAGCGGCCCGCCCAGCCGGTCGCAGGACAGCGGCTGGACGTGATATTCCACGTTCGGCGTCGCCCGCGACGCATCCGACCGGGTGAAGAGGCCGAACTGGCTGGGCGCCATCGCCAGCGGCCCCGACCGGCGCACCATGTATTCCAGCGCCATCCGCGCCTTGCCGGTCCAAGAATTGGCCAGCTGGTTCAGCGTCACGGCGTTCGACACCTCGAACACGGTGCGGATCTGCAAATGGTCCTGCAGGTTCTCCCCCACGCCCGGCAGGTCGATCACCGGGTCGATGCCCAATGCTTTCAACCTCTCGGGGCTGCCAACGCCAGACAGTTCCAGCGCCTTGGGCGAGTTGATCGACCCGGCGCACAGGATGACCTCCCGCGCCGTGATCGTCCGTTCCGCGCCCCGGTCGCGCACCACCGCGCCGGTTACGCGGGTGCCATCCCATGTCAGCCGACGCACCTCGCATTCGGTGCGGATGCGCAGGTTCGCGCGCCCCTTGGCGGGCCGCAGGAAGCCGCGTGCCGCCGACCAGCGGGTGCCGCGATGCTGGTTGACCTCGAAATACCCCGACCCTTCGTTGTCGCCGGTGTTGAAGTCGGGCGTGGGCGGCACGCCCATCTCGGCCGCTGCCTCGGCCACGGCGTCGAGGATATCCCAATGCAAACGCTGCGTCGTGACCTTCCAGTCGCCGCCCTGCCCATGCCCCTCGCCACCCGCGTGGTGGTCTTCGGAGCGCAGGAAATAGGGCAGCACGTCGTCCCAGCCCCAGCCAGCGTTGCCCATCTGCCGCCAGCCGTCGTAATCGGCGGCCTGCCCGCGCAGGTACAGCATCCCGTTGATCGACGAACACCCGCCCAGCACCTTGCCGCGCGGATAGGGGAGGGAGCGGCCGCCCAACCCCGGCTCTTCCGCCGTGCGCATCATCCAGTCGGTGCGCGGATTGCCCATGGTGAAGAGGTAACCGACCGGGATCGGCACCCAGAAGGTGCGGTCGTCCTTCCCGGCTTCCAGCAGGGTGACGCGGGTGCGGCCATCGGCGCTGAGGCGGTTGGCCAGCACGCAACCGGCGGTGCCCGCGCCGACGATCAGGATGTCGGTGTCGGCAGTCATGCGTCCCAGTCGGCGCGGGGCACGATGGCGCCGTGGTGGCAGATCACGCGGGAGGCGCAGGCATGGCCAGCCGCCAGCGCCGCCGCCTCGTCCCCGCCCTGCAGCACCGCGCCAAGGAACGCGCCGTTGAAGCTGTCTCCGGCGGCAGTGCTGTCGACCACGCGGGTCACGGCGGGCAGGTCCGGGGCGGCCCCCGTCGTCAGGCCCAGCGGCCCGGTCGCCCCGCGTTTCAGGGCTCCGGCGCGCAAGGGCATGGCGCTGAACCGCGCCGCGATGGCCTCGGCGGTCTCGTTCGGGGCCATGGCCATCTCGTCGTCAACCGAGGGCAGGGCGATGTCGGTCAGCGCCCACATCCTTTCCATCACCTCCCGCGCGGCCCCTCCCGAGGGCCATAGGGCGGGGCGGTAATTGCTGTCGAACGCCACTTGCAGCCCGTCGGCGCGGGCCGTCGCCAGATGCGCGAACAGGCGTTCGCGCGCGGCGTCGGGCAGGATGGCGAGCGTGATGCCGGACAGCGCCACCACGTCCGCGCCGTCGAGCGCGTCGATCCCGGCGTCGTCGTCGAACATCGTGCGCGCCGCGGCCTCGGACCGCCAGTAGTGGAAGCTGCGCTCGCCCGCGTGGTCGAGCGTGATGGCATACAGGCCGGGCAGGCGGGTCGGGTGGCGCAGGATGCGGTCGGTGGCGATGCCCTCGGCCTCGATGGCCTTGGTGATCCGGGCGCTGAACGGGTCGTGGCCCAGCGCGGTGACGTACCGCACCCGGTGCTCCTCTCCCAGCGACCGGCGCAGGTAGACCGCCCAGTTGAACGTATCGCCCGCCGTGCCGACCCGCGCGGCGGACCCTTCGGGTGCCGACAGCTCGATCATCACTTCGCCGATACAGGCAATCGTCAGTCCCATCGCGGTGCGGCCCTTCCCCTGTTCCCGCGCCGCACCTTGGGGCAAGGCGCGGGGCCATGGCAAGCGGGCGTTGCGGAGCGGGCCACGGACGCTAGACTGTCCGGGCACCGTGCAGAGAAGGGCCCGCCATGACGCTCCAGTTCCACCAGTTCGCCTACAATTCCGACAATTACGGCGTGCTGGTGCACGACCCAGACAGCGGCGAGACCGCCTGCATCGACGCGGGCAGCGCCAGGGCGGCAAAGGACGCGCTGGAAGCCACGGGCTGGCAACTGACGCAGATCTGGATCACCCATCACCATTGGGACCACACCGACGGGCTGGCCGAGTTGAAGGAGGACACCGGCGCGCAGGTGACCGGACCGGTGCCGCGCGGCAAGCCCGTGACGGGCCTCGACCGGCAGGTGGACGAGGGCGACACGCTGGCGCTGGGCGCGCACGAGGTGGGCGTGCTGCACACGCCGGGCCACACGCTCGACATGGTGAACTACGTGATCGGTGGCGCGGGCGTGGTGTTCACCGGCGACACGCTCTTCGCGATGGGGTGCGGGCGCATCTTCGAAGGTGACGCGCCGATGATGTGGAACAGCCTGCAAAAGCTCGCCGCGCTGCCCGACAGCACGGTGGTCTACTGCGCGCATGAATACACCGCCAGCAACGCCGCCTTCGCCCTGACGGTGGACCCGGACAACGCCGCGCTCAAGGATCGGGCGGCGGAGGTGTCGCGCCTCAGGGCCGACGGCCTGCCCACCGTGCCCACCACGATCGCCGCCGAAAAGGCGACCAATCCCTTCCTGCGCGCCGCCGATCCGGCCCTGCGCGTGCACCTCGGAATGCGGGACGCCACCGATGCCGAGGTCTTTGCCCGCGTGCGCCAGATGAAGGACGCCGCCTGACCGCGTGAAGAACACCGCCAAAGGTGCGGTAAACATGTGACAATCGGAGCCCCGACGCACTCCGTCGGGTAGGCAGTCCGGCCCCCGGCTGTTATGCCGGTTTCAATAAAAACAAGACCGAGGCAGAGCAGGGTAATGAACGCGCGCACATGTGGCACGTTTATCATCCCATGGTCACAGACTGAGATTGACGGCCTTCAGGCGCCCCCGCTGGGCGCGATGGAGGTCGGTGCAAGTTGGTCCTGGCAGGGCGACGCCCTGCGCGTGGATGGACCGGGTACGGTGCTGAGACTTGGGATGCGGGAAGAGGATGTGGCGTTGCGGCGGGGCGCCGCGCGCATGGTATCGCGCCTTGTCGGGCTGGCGCAGCATGCCGAATTCCAGGACGACGTGGACGAAGACGAACTGGGCGACGCCTGTTTCACGGTGACGGATGGGCGGCGCAGCTACACGCTGACGCTGATCCCGGTCGGGCCGTCGCGCGATCCGCTGGTCATGTGCCTGGGCGAGATGCCCCCGAAGGGCACCGAATTGTGGGTCGTGACGCATGCGCTGCACGACGACGACCCGTCCGGGTCCGGGGCCGGGGCCGACGATTTCGGCGATCCGCAGGCCGATCACGGCGGCGGCGTCATCTGTTTCACCCCCGGCACGCTGATCGACACGCCCGAAGGCCGCCGCCGGGTCGAGGACCTGCGCGAAGGCGACATGGTGCAGACCATGGACAACGGCGCCCAGCCCATCGTCTGGATGGGCGGTCGCAAGATGACCGGCGCGCGCCTGTTCGCGATGCCGCGCCTGCGCCCGATCCGCCTGCGCTGGGGCGCGTTCGGCCATGACGCGCCGGACCGCGACAGCCTCGTCTCTCCGGATCACCGCATCGTGGTGAAGGGCGCGGTGGCGCAGGAATTGTTCAACACCGACGAAGTGCTGGTGCGCGCCCGCGACCTCGTCAACGGTGGGTCGGTGACCATCGACCTGACGGTGCGGGAGGTGACGTACCTGCACCTGATGACACCCCGGCACGAGATCCTGCGCGCCGACGGGCTGGAAACCGAAAGCTTCCATCCCGGCAACGTCGCGCTGTCGACGCTCGACACCGCCGATCACCTGCGATTGCTGGACGTCTGCGCCGACCTGACCGTCGATCCCGACGATTTCGGCGACTACGTGCGGCGCAACCTGTCCCGGCCCGAGGCCGCCCTGTTGCGCTACAGCGCCTGAGACCAAGGACGGGGCGGGGTCAGACGACCTCCCCCGCATCCAGCTTTTTCAGCCACCTGTCGGCATCGCGCAGCACCGCCTCGCGCCGCTCTTCGTCCATCCGGTCCCACGTGCGGTACATCTGCGCCATGCGCGGATTGTTCCCGAACCGCTCCCGGTGGCGCATCAGGAAATGCCAGTAAAGCAGGTTGAAGGGGCACGCCTTGTCGCCGGTCTTGGTGCTGACGGAGTACGAGCATCCCTTGCAGTAATCCGACATGCGGTTGATGTACGCGCCGGACGAGACATAGGGTTTCGACGCGATGACCCCGCCATCGGCGAACTGCGACATGCCGATCACGTTGGGGGCCTCCACCCATTCGAACGCGTCGGCATAGACCTCAAGATACCACTCGTGCAGCGCGTGCGGATCGACCCCCGCCAAGAGCCCGAAATTACCCGTCACCATCAGCCGCTGGATGTGATGGGCATAGGCGTCCGTCCCCGTCTGCTCCACCGCGTTCGACACGCAGTTCATCTTCGTGGGCTTGCCCCAATAGAACCCCGGCAGGTCGCGGTCATGTCCCAGCACGTTGCGCGACGTATAATCCGGCCCTTCAAGGAAATAGATGCCCCGCACGTAATCGCGCCAGCCGATGATCTGCCGGATGAACCCTTCGACCGCGTTGATCGGCGCGCGGCCTGCACGGTACTCGGCCTCCGCCCGGCGACACACCTCCACCGGGTCCAGAAGCCCGATGTTGATGTAGGGCGACAGGATCGAGTGATAGAGGAAGCGGTGATCCGACAGCATCGCGTCCTGGTAGTCCCCGAATTTCGGCAGCGCCTTGTCCATGAAGTGATCAAGCGCCTGTTCGGCCTGCGCGGCGTCAGTGGCAAACCCAAAGGGCCGCAGGTCCCCGAAATGGTTGCCGAACCGGCTCTCGACCAACGCCAGAACCTCCTCGACCGTGTCGTCCGGCTCGAACCAGATCGGGTCGTGGGTCACGTCATCGGGCGCGGGCTTGCGGTTGTCGTGGTCGAAATTCCACTTGCCCTCTGCCGGGTCGTCCCCGTCCATCAACAGGCCCGTCTTGCGGCGCATTTCGCGATAGAAATACTCCATCCGCAGCGCCTTGCGCCCCTCGGCCCACTTTTCGAACTCGGCATGGGAGGCGACGAATCGGTCGTCCTCCAGCATCTCGGTCTTCAAGGGCAGATGCCGCAGGGCAGAGATCAGCCGCCACTCCCCCGGCTCGGTGATGATGGCGCTGTCGGCCCCGGTCTCTTCCGCCCGGCGCAACAACTCGCCCCCGATGGACTCCGACGCCTCGGGATCGTCCAGCCTGGTATAGCGTACATCCCACCCGTCATCTTCCAGACGCGCCGCGAACTTGCGCATCGCGGACAGGATCAGCGCGATCTTCTTGGGGTGGTGCTTGACATAGGTCGCCTCGTCCCCGACCTCGGCCATGACGACCACGTCGGTCGCCTTGTCGGCGGCCTTCAGCGCGGCGACATCGGGGCTCAACTGGTCGCCCAGAACCAGGACAAGCCGGGTCACCACGGCACCTCGGCACCGCTGTAGTCGAAGAACCCGCCGGACTGGTCAGCGGTCAGACCCGCCAGCACGTCCAGCAGATTCGCGGCGGCCTCCTGCGGCGGGACTGTCTTGTGCCGGCCCGCGTATTTCTCGGTGAACTTCGTGGCGACCGTGCCCGGATGCAGCGCGACGCAGATCGCCTGCTTGTGTGTCCGCGCCAGCTCGATGGCCGCCGTGTGAACCACCTGGTTCACCGCCGCCTTGGCCGTGCGGTAGGCGTACCAGCCGCCGATCCGGTTGTCCCCGATCGACCCCACCCGCGCCGACAGGACCGCCATCACCGCCCGCCGGTCACGCGGCAGCAGGGGGCCTGCATGTTTCATCACCATCGCCGGACCCACGGCGTTCAGCGCGAATTGGTCAAGCATCGCCTTGGGGGTGAGGGCGCGGATGGTTTTCTCCGGCACCGCCCCGTCGATCTCCAGCGCGCCGGTGGCACAGAGGATCACGTCGAACGGACCTGTCAGCGCCCCGATGGCGGAGGCGACGCTCGCCTCGTCGGTCACATCCAGCCCCTCGGTCGACCGGGACAGCCCCGTCACCTCGTACCCGCGCGCGTCGAGTTCGGCCGCCAACGCGCTTCCGATCCCGCCGGAATGTCCGATCACCAATGCCTTCGACATCTCAACTCCACCCTTGACCGGTCAGGACCTAGGGCCACACTTGACGGTGACGAGACCGGAGACCCCGGAATGCGCATTTTCGCCGCCCTTGCCGCCCTTTCGCTGCCCGCCGCCGCGCAGGAACTGGAGCTGCGCGACTTCTATGCCCTGAACCAACCCGCATCGCTGGAATACGATCCCACGTTCTGCGGCCTGTGGATCGCGAACGAGGGGCGGGAGGTCGTGCTGGTCACGCTGGCAGGCGAGGAATTGCGCCGCTGGTCCAGCGACCTTTACCGCGTCAAGGCGCTGACCGTTATGGGTGAGGACGTGATCGTGGCCGACGGGCTGGGCCGCTACCAGCGCCTGTCGAAATCGGGCGAGCCGCGCGGCGCGCCCTACCGGATCGGCGTGGGCATGGATACCGAGGGCATGGTGGGCCTGCCGGGCGGCGGCATGGTGCTGGTCGAGGATGACCCGGCGCGCCTTGTCTGGATCGACCCGGCGGGCGAGGTTGTGAGCCAGATCGCGGGCGAAAGTTTCGACCCGCCCCTGGTCGAGCCGCAGGGCATCGCCCGCGACCCGCGCACCGGGCATCTGCTGGTGGTGGACGACTGGGAAGGGACCAACGCGCTGTGGGTGCTGGAGGCGGATGGCGGACTGGTCGGTCGCGTGCCGCTGATCGCCTACGGGCGCGACCCCGAGGGCGTGGCGCTGCGTCCAGGCGACGATGCGCTGTTCGTGGGCTTCGACCAGGGCGCGCGGATCGCGGCCTTCACCTATACCCCGCCAACGACCGGAACGCTGGACGATCCGGGGGCCGATTGCATGATGTTCTGAACCGCGTCCGCGCGACGTGGCGACGGGTGCAAAAATCCGCGCCGCGCCCCCTTGACCCCCGCGCGGCAAATCCGTACTCACCCGCACGGTTCGGCGGTATAGCTCAGTTGGTTAGAGCAGAGGAATCATAATCCTTGTGTCCGGGGTTCGAGTCCCTGTACCGCCACCACCCTTCCTTGCATCGGTAAACCGCGCGTCACCCGGTTGGCTTTTTCGCCGCAACCGTACGCAATCTTGCCCGCCGCCCCTTCCGCAGACCGGCGCAGGGGCCTAGAAGGCCGGTGGCCAGCCCAAGGAGGACGCCCCATGCGCCGCGCCACGATCACGCGCAAGACAGCCGAGACCGACATCACCGTCACCGTCGACCTCGACGGAACGGGTGAGTACGACAACCAGACCGGTGTCGGGTTCTTCGACCACATGCTCGACCAGCTGGCGCGCCACGCGCTGATCGACATGACGGTGCGGGCGACGGGCGATCTGCATATCGACGATCACCACACGGTCGAGGATACGGGCATCGCGCTGGGACAGGCGCTGGCGGAGGCGCTGGGCGACAAGCGCGGCATCCGCCGCTACGGCGCGTGCCACCTGCCGATGGACGACGCGCAGGTGCGCGCGGCGCTCGATCTGTCGGGGCGGCCCTACCTTGTCTGGACGCTCGACCTGCCGACCGCCAAGATCGGCACCTTCGATACCGAACTGGTGCGCGAGTTCTTCCAGGCCTTCAGCACCCATGGCGGCATCACGCTGCACGTGGACCAGCTGCACGGCGTGAACAGCCACCACATCGCCGAGGCGGCGTTCAAGGCCGTGGCGCGCGCGCTGCGCGAGGCGGTGGAACCCGATCCGCGCCGGTCGGACGCGGTGCCCTCGACCAAGGGCGCGCTCTGACCCCATGACCACCGCGATCATCGACTACGACAGCGGCAACCTGCACTCCGCGCACAAGGCCTTTGCCCGCATGGCGGACGAGGCCGGCGCGGGCGCGGTGACGGTGACCTCCGATCCGGAGGTGATCCGCGCGGCGGACCGGATCGTGCTGCCGGGGGACGGGGCCTTCCCGGCCTGCCGGCGCGCGCTGTTTGACCATCGCGGCGTGTTCGAGGCGATGGAAGAGGCGGTGGTCCGTGGCGGGCGGCCCTTCTTCGGCATCTGCATCGGGATGCAGATGATGGCGACACGCGGGCTGGAATATGCCGAGACGCCGGGGTTCGACTGGATCGGCGGGACGGTGGCGGCGATCAAGCCTTCTGACGCATCCCTGAAAGTGCCGCACATGGGCTGGAACGACCTCGTGATCGAGGCGCCCCACCCGGTGCTGGACGGCATCGCCACCGGCGATCACGCCTATTTCGTGCATTCCTTCCAGTTCGAGGTCGCCGATCCCGCGCACCGGCTGGCGCATGCCGATTACGCGGGCGACATCACGGCGGTTGTGGGGCGCGACACGATGGTCGGCACGCAATTCCACCCGGAAAAGAGCGCCGCCACGGGCCTGCGCATGATCCGCAATTTCCTTGACTGGACCCCCTGACCGCGGGGGTCGGGTGCGAGCACCCGACCTACGGGACGAGCAAGGGGGTAGGGCGGGAGCTTGCCTCCCGCCACGCGTGACGGGTGCGCGCACCCGTCCTACGCCAGCTGTCCGTCAGGATGTAGGTCGGGTGATCTCACCCGACCGGGCCGTTACTGTACGCGCTGCCAGAGCTGGCTTTGGCAGACGGGGCCAAGGCAACCCTTGACCAGCATCTCGCTGCCCATCACCTGCATCGTGGCGCGGTAATTCTTGTTGTGGGCGGGCACGAAGGCCATGCCTTCATACTTGCCGTTGCCAATGGGTTGCATGTCCCAGAACACGCGCTTGCCCACGTTGGGGTGCGAGATCTGGGTGCCCGAGCCATCGAACACCTTCACGATGGTCCCGCATAGGGCCGCGCCACAGGGCACGGATTCCACCTGCGCGACCTGGTCTTTCTTGTCGGCCTGCGTCAGCCACAGCCCGCGCGCATCCTGCGCAGAGGCCACGCCCGCCACGAAACCGATCACGGCAACGGACGTCAGAACCTTGAGAATACGTGTCACCGGCATCACTCCTTTCAGCGATACTGGCAGCGCCGGCGATGATCGCCGGTCGGCAGCGCGATGAATATGGGAAACCTTGTACCACGTGAAAAGGGGCGGGATGAAAAATCTTCCCGCCCCCCGAAATCCTTGCGCCGGCCATCGGCCGAAAAGCGCCTGCCGTTACTGGACGCGCGTCCAGGTCTGCTTCTTGCAGATCGGGCCGACACAGCCCGAAACTTTCAGCGTGTTGCCCGACAGCGACATTTTCGAGCGATAGACCTTGTCGGTCGAGGGCTGCCAGATCTTGCCGCTCTTGTACGAACCGCCGCCCTGCGGGACCATGTCCCAGACAAGGTTCTTGCCCTTGTTCTCGGTCGCGAACTCGCCGCTCGAATTGAACGCGCGCAGGATCGAGCCGCAGATCTTGGATCCGCACTGCACCATCTTGATGTGGGCATAGTTGCCGTCGTCCACCTGCGTCTTCCAGATGCCGAGGACCGGGTCTGCCGCCATCGCGGTGCTGGCGCTCATTGCAAGGGCGGCTACCGCCATCCAAACTTTCTTCATATCCATTCCTCCCTTGAGTGGTGGCCCGCACGCTGCGTCATGGCAGGCGCGCAAATCAAGAATGACGTCGGGTCGCGTTGCATCCCGACGCCACGTCTGGCAAAGCGCCGCCGACCCCGAACCGGAGAGCGCCCCATGATCCTCTATCCCGCGATTGACCTGAAGGACGGGCAGGCCGTGCGCCTTGTGCATGGCGAAATGGACAGCGCCACCGTGTTCAACGACGATCCCGCCGCGCAGGCCCGCGCCTTCGTCGATGCCGGGTGCGAATGGCTGCACCTCGTCGACCTGAACGGCGCCTTCGCAGGCGAGCCGGTCAACGCCGCCCCGGTCGAGGCGATCCTCGCCGCCTGCCCGGTGCCCGCGCAACTGGGCGGCGGTATCCGCGACATGGCCACGATCGCGCGCTGGATCGAGAAGGGCCTCGCCCGCGTCATCCTCGGCACCGTCGCGGTCGAGAACCCCGACCTCGTGCGCGAGGCCGCCCGCGCCTTCCCCGGCAAGGTCGCCGTCGGGATCGACGCCCGCCATGGCCGCGTCGCGACCAAGGGCTGGGCGGAAGAGACCGACGTGCAGGCGACCGACCTCGCCCGGTCCTTCGAGGACGCGGGCGTGGCCGCGATCATCTATACCGACATCACCCGCGACGGCGCGATGAAGGGACCGAACGTGCCCGCGACTGCCGACCTGGCCCGCGCGGTCGACATCCCGGTCATCGCCTCGGGCGGGGTGTCGTCCATCGACGACCTCATCGCGCTGCGCGATTGCGGGGCCGACCTGGACGGGGCGATCTCGGGCCGCGCGCTGTATGACGGGGCCATCGACCTTGCCGCGGCGCTTGCCGCCCTGCGCGGTTAAGAGGTGCGCGGCACCAGCCGGTTGACGTGGCCCATCTTGCGGCCCGCCTTGACCTCGGCCTTGCCGTAAAGGTGCACGCCCGCCTTGGGGTCCGCGATCAGGTCGGGCAGGCGGTCCATGTCGTCGCCGATCAGGTTCTCCATCACCACGTCGGCATGGCGTGACCCGTCCGCCAAAGGCAGACCCGCCACGGCGCGGATATGTTGCTCGAACTGGTCGGTGACGCAGCCGTTCTGCGTCCAGTGGCCGGAATTGTGGACCCGTGGTGCGATCTCGTTCACCACCAGCCCCGCGGGCGTCACGAACAATTCCACCCCCATCACGCCCACGTAATCGAGCGCGTTGAGGATACGGCCCGCCAGCAGCACCGCATCAGTGCGCTGCGCTGTGCTGAGTGTCGCGGGCACCGTGGTCGTGCGCAGGATGCCGCCCTCATGCACGTTCTCGCCCGGATCGAAACAGGCGACCTCCCCCGACACGCCCCGCGCCGCGATCACGGACACTTCCCGCTCGAAATCGACAAAACCTTCAAGGATCGCGGGTGCGCCCTGCATGTCGGCCAGCGCCCCGGCGGCGTCGCCCGGCTCCATGATCCGCGCCTGCCCCTTGCCGTCATACCCGAAGCGGCGGGTCTTCAGGATCGCGGGCGTCCCGATCCGGGCAATCGCGGCCTCTAGCGCCGCGCCATCCGGCACGTCCGCGAAGGGCGCGACCGACAGGCCGAGACCTTCAAGGAATTCCTTCTCCACCAGCCGATCCTGGCTGACCCGCAGCGCCTCCCGCCCCGGACGGATCGGTTTGACCGCGTCCAGCGCATCAAGTGCCGAGGTCGGGATGTTCTCGAACTCGTAGGTGATGACGTCGACGGCCTCGGCGAAGCGCGCCAGCGCCTCGGTATCGTCGTAGGACGCCTTGAAATGGAAATTGGCGACGTGGCTCGCCGGGCAATCGCCGCCCGGTTCGAAAATGCAGGTCTTGTAGCCAAGGCGCGAGGCCGCGACCGACAGCATTCGCCCCAACTGGCCGCCGCCGAGGATGCCGATGACCGATCCGGGGGGCAGGGGGCTTGCGTCACTCATCGCGCGGCTCCTCGGGGATCGAGGCCGTCAGCGCCGCGCGCCACGCATCGACGCGCGCGGCAAGGTCGGCATCGTTCATCGCCAGCATCTGCGCCGCCATCAGGCCCGCATTGGCCGCCCCCGCCGCGCCGATCGCCATGGTGGCCACGGGATAGCCGCGCGGCATCTGCAGGATGGAATAAAGCGAATCGACACCCGACAGCGCCCGCGTCTGGACCGGCACGCCGATCACCGGCACGCGGGTTTTCGACGCCATCATCCCCGGCAGGTGCGCCGCGCCGCCCGCGCCCGCGATGATGACCTTCAGGCCCCGGTCGACCGCCGTTCGGCCATACTCCCACAACCGGTCCGGCGTGCGGTGGGCCGACACGATTCGCGTCTCGTACCCCACGCCCAATTCGTCGAGGATGTCGGCCGCTTCCTTCATCGTGGCCCAATCCGATTGCGACCCCATGATGATGCCGGTGGTGATGCCCATTGCCGCCCCCTTGGATAGAGCGGCGCACTATAGCCGCGACTTGGTTCTCTGCAATGACTTAGCACGTGTTCGGCGTCCGTCGCCCCCCCGTCGTCGGTTCGCGCCACACCATCACGGTCATGTGTTTCACTACCTCAGGGGTTGAATTTCGCGCAACCTGCGTCCCTTATCGGCGCAGAGGGAAGAGTTTGTGAGTGAACGAGGGGGCCGCCGATGAATTCGCAGGCTCAGGTGGTGACGAACCGGGACGTGGCAATGGACGCAGCGATGCATGCGATCCTGTCTGCCGTGTCGACCGGTGCGTGGCCTCTCGGCATGCGCTTCATCAAAGCCCTCGACGCGTTTGACGCCCTGCTCGGTTTCCGGCGCAGCGCCCTTGTCCACATCGCGCCCGGCTGCACTCCGGTGCTGGTCGGTCATGCCCGCGACGCCACTCTCGAAAGCGCCTTCGCCAAGGACGTCTGCCGGGTCCAGTCAATCCTCTCCCGCTCGGGTGAGAACGGCGTCATCCGGTCGGCCCTGTCAGCAGGCGACGACATCGTGCTGAACGACGTGAACACCGACCTGCGCTACATCGCCGGCGACGCCCATTCCTCGTCCGAGGCCTGCCTCGTCGTGGACATGCCGAACGACGCGTCCCTCGCCTTCAATGTCGAATGTCGGCACCGCAACGCGTTCAACACCGAAGAGGTCGATTTCCTCAAATCCCTCGCCGACCTGTTCGCGATGGCGCTGTTCCGCGACCACCCGGACCCGTCCGACCAGCCCGCGATGCTGACCCGGCAGTACCTGACCCTGTCCTGACGGTCAGGGGACGGGTCGCGGTCAGGCGATGATGTCGGGGGTCAGCCGGTCCTCGATCAACGCGATCCGGTCCTTCAGCGCCAGTTTCTTCTTCTTCAGGCGCTGGATCGTCAGCTGGTCGCGGCCCATGTCCTGCAGCGCGCGGATCGCCTCGTCGAGGTCGCGGTGCTCCTGCCGGAACACTTCAAGCTCGACGCGCAGCACGTCCTCGCATTTCATCGACAGGTCGGATGGGGCGTTCATGGGCAGGCTCTGTTCCGGGTTCGGACCCCGAATGTAGCGCAGCAGGGGCGCGCCGTTAAGCCCTTGCGTCACCCGCCGCCGCTCCCCATATTCGATGCAACGGGTCGCCTGAACGGGGCCCGGACAGGACTGTCGCTTGTGGATTGAGGACGTGTCGATGACCAAACTGACCCTGGGGACCCATCCCCACATGCTTGGGTTTGAACAGCTGGAACGCCTGCTGGAACGCAGCGCGAAATCCGGCAACGAAGGCTACCCGCCCTACAATATCGAACAGACGTCGGACCTGTCCTACAGGATCACGCTCGCCGTGGCCGGTTTCGCCGAAACCGACCTGTCGATCACGGTCGAGGATCGCCAGCTGGTGATCCGTGGCCGCCAGGCCGACGACGGTGAAGGACGCGTGTTCCTGCACCGCGGAATCGCCGCGCGCCAGTTTCAACGGACCTTTGTGCTGGCTGACGGCGTTGAGGTGGGTGAAGCCGTGATGGAAAACGGCCTGCTGCATGTCGATCTGACCAAGGCGCAGCCGGAGACCATCGTTCAGACGATCAAGATCAACAAAGGGTAAGTTCATGGATATCAAGCAGAACCACGACGCCTTCGATGGCCCGAACAACATCGTCTATGTCCGCCCCGTGGACGTGGCAGAATTGCCTGCCGAAATCCGTCCGCAGGCGATGGGCGCCAAGACGATCTATGCCGTGCACAATGCCGAGGGCGAGCGCCTTGCGCTGGTGAAAGACCGCCATCTGGCCTTCGTCCTCGCACGTCAGAACGACATGGCCCCGGTAACCGTTCACTGATCGGGTGAAGGGCGCGGCACCCTGCGCCCCGCCCATGCAAATCCATCGACCCGCGCGAGCAGGCAAAAAACGCCGAACGCGTTTCATTTCGACGCCGTCGGTTAGATGCGATCTTCCACGTGTTCGCTGTCGGGCCCTGGACCGGCGACCCGACGCTGTTTTCCGGGCCGTTTATCTCTCAATCCCGCAAAAGATGCGGTCCGAGTGCATGTGACTGCCAAATCGCCGGGCCTGGGGAGGGCCCGACGATGCGCGGCGGGCTAAAGCCCTTGATTCCGCGCAGGATAACAAGCCAAATCGAGCGCGATTGGCCCGCTGTATCACGAGATTTCACCTCCACCGGGCTGGACCCCGCGCGCCCTCCATGCTCCCCTCGACCAGCAACGAAGGGGAGTACACCATGTCCTACAAGGTCGACTGGGTCGATGCCTTCACCGACCGGCCGTTCGGCGGCAATGGCTGTGCGGTGGTGCATGACGCGGGCGCGCTCGACGACGCCACCTGCATGGCCTTCGTACGGGAAACCTCGCTGGTGGAATGCACCTTCACCGAACATTCGGACGTGGCTGACCTCAAGGTGCGGTACTTCCTCGCCTCCCGCGAAATCCCCTTTGCCGGGCATCCCACCATCGCCACCGTCGCCGCCTGCCTGCATCGCGGCGTCCTGACGGGTGACTGCTCGCTGGAAACCGGCGCGGGGCTTGTGGCGATCACCGTCGCCGATGGCTGGATCACCATGATGCAGGTCGCACCCACCTTCGGGGCCGAGGTGCCGGCAGCGCGCGTCGCGGCACTTGTGGGCCTGCAACCGGGCGACATCGTCGGCCAGCCGCAATTCACCTCCACCGGTCTGCCCTTCTGCATCACGCTCGTGCGCTCGCTGGAGGCGCTGAGGCGGGCCGGGCTTCGGCCCGACGAAGCCCCCGCCTATGCCCGCGACTTCGCGGGCGGCGCGGCGGACATGTGCGAACCCTACCTCGTCACGCTCGACGGGACGGGCCGGGGGGACACGTTCTCACGTCTCCTGATGCTGCCACCCTCGCCGCCGGAAGACCCCTTCACCGGCTCGGCCACCGGCGCGGCGGCGGCCTATCTCTGGCACCACGGCCTGATCGACACCCCGCGCTACACCGCCGCGCAGGGCCACGACCTCGGCCGCCCCGGCACCGCGCGTGTCGAGGTGCTGGGCCCGCCCGACGCCATCACCGGCGTCCGCGTCACGGGGCAGGGGCACGTGCTGATGTCGGGTGATCTGCACCTTTGACACCGACACATGCCGCTTGAACGTGCAGTGCGATGACGTACTCTTTGCCCGTTCGAGTCGAAAGAGTTTCCCTATGACGCACGGATTTCTGCACCGCCTTTTCTTGATTTCTGCCCTCCTGCTGGGGACTTCGCAGGCCACAGCAATGGAGTTTTGCAACCAGTCGGGCAGCAAGGTCCGCGTCGCCATCCACTGGAGCGGCGGGCTCAACTTCGGCACGTCGGGCCAGTTCAGTAGCTGGACGGCACTGCCCTCGGGGCGCTGCATGCGGCGTGGCGCGGGCAACGGGCGCGAGGAATTCATCGTGCTGGTGCAGGAATCGGGCTGGATCCGATGGAACACGCTGACGCCCTCGAACCGCCGCGTGGTGCGGCGCAACCAGAATGTCGGCTATGACGGCTATTCCCTGAAACCTTCGCAAAGCTTCCTTTGCGCACACCCCAAGGAAGACCGACGCGGCCGCCGCCGCTACATCGATGCGCGCGATGCGTCGAAAACGACGTGCCCAAGCGGCGAACAGGTCTACAAGAACCTGTTCGTTTACAGCTCCCAGTTCCTGCGCGGCACCCGCCACGGCACCGTGATCCTGACGGCGGACCAGGTGGTCTTGCGCTGACGCCCCGTTCCCCTAGACCTTGGGGTATCCGCAAAAGCGCGAGGGGCGCCCATGTTCAGCCTGTCACAGCTCGAAGCCGCGCACGGTCTTGTCCAGACCGTGGTTCCGCCCACCCCGTCCCGCAACTGGCCGCTCCTGTCGCAACGGCTGGGCACCGACCTGATCGTGAAGCACGAGAACCACGCCCCCACCGGCGCCTTCAAGGTGCGCGGCGGCGTGACCTTCATGCACTGGCTGAAACAGGCCCATCCCGACAAGCGCGGCATCGTCACCGCCACGCGCGGCAATCACGGGCAAAGCCAGGCGCTGGCCGCCACGGCGGCGGGGTTCGAGGCGCATATCTACGCCCCGCGCGGCAACTCGGTGGAGAAGAACGCCGCGATGCGGGCTTTCGGTGCGGAACTGCACGAACACGGCGACGATTTCGACGAGGCGCGGGTCGAAGCAGACCGCGCCGCCCGCGAACAGGGTCTTTACTTCGTGCCCTCCTTCCACCCCGAACTGGTGCGTGGCGTCGCCACCTACGGGCTGGAACTGTTCACCGATCACCCCGATCTCGACGTGGTCTACGTCCCCATCGGCCTCGGCTCCGGCATCTGCGGCACCATCGCCGCCCGCGACGCGCTGGGCCTGAAGACCGAAATCGTGGGCGTCGTGGCCGAGGCGGCGAACGCCGCCAAACGCTCGGTCGAGGCGGGACGCATCGTGGAGACCAACGCCGCGCGCAGCTTTGCCGACGGCATGGCGGTGCGCATCCCCTCGCAAGAGGCGTTCGCCATGTACCGCACCGGCGCCTCCCGGATCGAAGAGGTGAGCGAGGACCAGATCGCCGCCGCCATGCGCACCCTGTTCGAGACGACCCACAACGTCGCCGAAGGCGCGGGCGCGGCGGCGCTGGCCTGCGCCATGGCCGAGAAAGAGCAGCTTTCGGGCCGCAAGGTCGGCATCATCCTGTCCGGCGGCAACGTCGACACCGATGTCTTCGCCACCGTCCTCGGCGGCGCGACGCCCCGCGTCTAGGTCAGACCGTGGGCGTGCCCGCGTTCGCCGCGCGCCGCAACCGGCGCCGCCGCGCCAGCATGTTCAGCGCCTCGACAAAGGCGGCAAAGGCCATCGCGGTATAGATGTATCCCTTCGGCACGTGCCGCCCGAACCCGTCGGCGATCAGCACCATCCCGATCATCAGCAGGAAGGCCAGGGCCAGCATCACCACCGTCGGGTTGGCCTGCACGAACCGCATCACCGGGCCCGAGGCCAGCAGCATGAAGGCGACCGCGATCACCACCGCCGTCACCATGATCGGCAGGTGATCGGTCATCCCCACCGCCGTCAGGATCGAGTCGATGGAAAAGACGAGGTCGAGCGCCACGATCTGCACCAGCGCCGCGCCGAACGTGGCCGAGGCCGCCGCCGTCACGCCGTTCGCGCCGGTATCTGGGTGCAGCTTGTGGCGGATCTCGCTCACCGCCTTCCATGTCAGGAACACCCCGCCCGCGATCAGGATCAGGTCACGCCAGCTGAACGCCGTTTCGAACGTGGGTTCGCCATGCGCGCCGGGCTTGCCGGTGATGCCGAGGTCGAAAACGGGCGTCGTCAACTGCACGATCCACGCGATCCCGGCCAGAAGCGCCAGCCGCATCACCAGCGCCAGCCCGATGCCCAGCTTGCGCACCGTGTCCTGTTGCGCTTGCGGTACCTTGGCCGCGACGATCGAGATGAAGATCAGGTTGTCGATCCCCAGCACGATTTCCAGTGTCACCAGCGCGGCGAGTGCCGCCCATGCTTCGGGGGAGGAGAGAAGCTCGATCATCGGTCTGCCTCTTTTGACATATGCTGCCGCCCCAACGCCGGGCCGGGACGCGGGTTCCGTCAGGCCGGTTGCAGGACCCGGCCCTCGGCCACCGTGGTGCAGGGCCGCGCGGTGTGATCCGGCGGCGACAAGCGGGCGAGGTCGGGGATCATCGCGCGCGCCTCTTCCAGCGCGGCGACCGCGCCCGCCTCGGTCGCGGCGGCGAACAGGCTCTCGCTCGCCAGCCCGCAGGTGGTGACGATGTGATGGGCGTCGAACAGCAAGTGCACGTACCGGACCCGCGCCCGCGGTGCCGCGCGCACGCTGTCGCCGTTCACAAGCGCCTTCGCCGGAACCAGCACCTCGTCCTGCCCGAACAGCAGTTCCGCCTGCCAGCCCGTCACCAGCACCCGGTGCTGGGGAGAGACCTCGACCCGCGCGGTCGCGCCAAGCGCGCCGGGCTCAAAGGCGATGGGAGTGTTCGCGCCGGTCCCGTCCACCCACGCACCGCCGACCCAGCGCAGGGTCTGCACGCCGCCGTCGCGGGTGCAGACGGGATCGCCGGGCTGCAACGTCTCGATCGGGCGGGGGCCGTCGGGTGTGTCCACCGGCGTGCCGGCGACGAAACAGGCGATGCCGGTGTCGCCCGCGCCGATCGTATCGTAGGTCAGGGTGGTCGGGTTGGGCTGGTTGAACTGCAGCGTCGTGGTGGTGGAGTTCGGACCCACCAGCACCGGCAGGTTGGTCGACACCGCCCCCGCCGCCACGCCGTCAAGCGCGGTGATGTTCTGCGTGCCGCCGCCGATATCGTAGAAATCGATCACCGTGCCCGGCACGGTCGACGTGTTCGTCAGCGCGAAGGCTTCGTAGTTGTTGGCGCTGCCACCATCGGGATCGGTCAGCTGGATCGGGAACGTGTCGGCGGAAATGACATAAACGGTTTCGCCGTTGTCGGGATCGACGGTTACCCGCACGCCGGGCGTGTCGAGCGTGATCTCGAACCCGACCGTGCCGTTGGCCTGGTAGAACGAGACGGTGAAGTCTTCCGGCGCCTCGTTGTTGCCAAGCGCAACTTCGAGGAATTCGGCAATGCCGGAATTCCGCGCATAGGCGTTCGAGTAGTGAAGTTCACTGATCCGCGCCATGCGCGTGCTGCCCCGATGTCGTTTCTTGTCTTTTTGAAGGCGGAGTAGCGGCGAATTGTGGCAAGAATAGGGAAAGGTCCGGTTAACACCCGCTAATCGGCGAAAAACGCGCAATAAAAAAGGCCGCGTCCCCGTGGGGCGCGGCCTTTGGCTGTATCAGGAGCCGGCGCTGCCGGTTCAGGCGGGCAGGGCGCCCTTGGCCTGGTCCACGATCGCGCCGAACGCGTCGGGCTCGTGCACGGCGAGGTCGGCCAGCACCTTGCGGTCCACCTCGATCCCGGCAAGCGCCAGGCCGTTGATGAAGCGCGAATAGGTCAGGCTTTCGTCATGCGCGCGCACGGCGGCGTTGATGCGCTGGATCCACAGCGCGCGGAACGAGCGCTTGCGGTTCTTGCGGTCGCGCGTGGCGTACTGGTTGGCCTTGTCGACAGCCTGTGCCGCCACCTTGAAGGTGTTCTTGCGGCGGCCGTAGTACCCTTTGGCCTGATCGGTGATCTTCTTGTGACGGGCGTGGGTAACGGTCCCACCTTTGACGCGTGCCATGTGTCAGACCTCCTTAGCGTGCGTAGGGCATCATCGGCTTGATGATCTGCTCATCAGCCTTCGACAGCGTGGTCGTGCCGCGCGCATCGCGCAGGAACTTGTTGGAGCGTTTGATCATGCCGTGGCGTTTGCCGGCCTGACCCGCCTTGACCCGGCCCTTGGCCGTGATCTTGAACCGCTTCTTGCAGCTCGATTTCGTCTTCATCTTGGGCATTTCCGTCTCCATCTCTGGTCGTGTGCGCGCGACTCGGCAATGCCACATCGGCCGGCCGCGCGGTTAGAAGCGCTGCTATAGGCGGCGATGGCCATCCGGGCAAGAGGAAATGTCGGGGGCTGGAAAGCCATCGCGGCGTAGATCAAGAGTGACCGTCCGGCGCGCATCCGTTGCCCGTTCGAACTAGACCCCGCGCGGAATCAAGGGCTTCAGCCCGCCGCGCATCGACGGGCCGCCCCCACGGCACGTCGATTTGGTGGGGCTGGGAGCGTCGCTGGAGCGGCGCAAGGACGTGGCAACGATAAACCTCCCAGCAGACCCGTCAGATCGACGCACCGCGGCCCGTCTGCGACCACACCGCTATGCCCCAGCGCGGAATCAAGGGCTTCAGCCCGCCGCGCATCCGTCGCCCGGCAGTCGATTTTTCCATGAAAAATCGATGAGAGGGGACGGGCCGCCCCTACGGCACGTCGATTTGGCGGGGCTGGGTGCGTCGCTGGAGCGGAGTGCGGGGTTGGCAGGGATAAAGTGAGTAGCGGACCGGGTGGATCGACGCGCCGCGGCCCGTCCGCAACCAAACAGCTTTGCCCCAGCGCGGAATCAAGGGCTTCAGCCCGCCGCGCTTCGACCCACCACGGCCCGTCTGCAGCGACCGGCCTTACCCGATCAGCTGGGCCACCACCTTCACGAACACGTCCGGGATCTGTTCCAGCGTGTACCCGCCCGGTTTCGTCGCCAGCGCGTAGGCGACCAGTCCGCCCGCGATCAGCACGGTGATCGCCGCCACCCGTGGCGCGCGTGCTTCGCTCAGGGCGGACACGATGGCCGGGATCGAGAACGCCCCGACCACGAGGCCGATCACAAGGGCAAGGTCGGGTTCAAGCGTCACGGTCACACACCTCCTGCAAAGTCGTGCAGACGCTACTCCGGATCGTCGGCGAAAATCAAACGCTCGTCGCAGGGGGCGACCCGCAGGATGTTGGTGGTGCCGGTCATGTTGAAGGGCACGCCCGCCGTCACCACGATCTGGTCCTCGGGCCCGGCATAGCCGCCCGACCGCGCCGCGCGCGCCGCCGTGACCACCGCCATCTTGAACCGTTCCAGCTCTCCGGCCATCACGCAATTGGTGCCCCATGTCAGGGCCAGCCGCCGCGCCGTTCCGCGTTGCGAGCTGAGCGCGAGGATCGGCACCCATGGCCGTTCGCGCGCCACCAGCAGGGCCGTCGCGCCCGACTGGGTGTAACAGCAGATCGCCTTGATATGCGTCGCCTCGGCGATCTCGCGCGCGGCGGCGACGATGCCATCGGCCACGGTCGAGCGTTTGACGTTGCGCGACGCCTCGATCACCTCGCGGTAGGTCGGGTCGTTCTCTACCTCGACGGCGACGTTGTTCATCGTCGTGACCGCCTCGACCGGGTAATGACCTGCCGCCGATTCCGCCGACAGCATGATCGCGTCCGCCCCTTCATAGATGGCGCCCGACACGTCCGACACCTCGGCGCGGGTGGGCATCGGGCTTTCGATCATCGATTCCAGCATCTGGGTCGCCACGATCACCGGCTTGGCCGCCGCCCGGCACTTGCGCACCAGCCGCTTCTGGATCGGCGGCACGTTCTGCACCGGCAACTCGACGCCCAGGTCGCCGCGCGCCACCATGATCCCGTCGGATGCGGCGAGGATTTCCTCGAACTTCTCGACCGCCGCGGGTTTCTCGATCTTCGACATGATCGCCGCGCGCCCGCCTGCGAGCGCCCGCGCTTCCTGCACGTCCTCGGCCCGCTGCACGAAACTCAGCGCCAGCCAGTCGACGCCCAGCTGCAGCACGAATTCCAGGTCGGTGCGGTCCTTCTCGCTCAGCGCGGCAAGGGGCAGCACCACGTCCGGCACGTTCACGCCCTTGTTGTTGGAAATCTCGCCGCCTGCGATCACCTCGCAATTGGCGTAATCGGGCCCGCATTCCAGCACCTTCAGCCGGATCTTGCCGTCATTGACCAGCAGCGCATTGCCCGGCTCCATCACCTCGAAAATCTCGGGGTGTGGCAGTTGCACGCGGGTCGCGTCGCCGGGCGCATCGTCGAGGTCCAGCCGGAACTTCGCCCCGTCCTCAAGCTCCTCGGAACCGTTGGCAAAGGTGCCCACGCGCAGCTTGGGCCCCTGAAGGTCGGCAAGGATCGCGATGGGAGAGCCCACATCCGCCTCGATCTGGCGGATGATCCCGTGGCGTTCGGCGATCTCTTCATGCGAGCCGTGGCTCATGTTGAGCCGGAACACGTCCGCGCCCGCCTCGTGCAGCGCGCGGATCATCTTGTAATCGCTCGATGCGGGACCAAGGGTTGCGACGATCTTGACGTTTCGGTTGCGTCTCATGGGTCGGACCTCCGGGCGTGGCTTCGAACATTCATGCCGCCGCGTCAACTGTCCGGTCACGGGGCCGCGCCGGCCCGGCAGGACTGTTACCGCTAACGCATTCGCGGGTCTTATTGCCTATTTCCGGTGACCCTTCAACACGCTAACAGGGGCGCGGGTCAGGACTTGGGGTCAATGTCACATCAACCGTATAAAATCCTCGGGGCAGAGCGCGGTGGCCGCTGGGTGGTGTCCTGCGATCACGCGACCAACACGGTGCCGCCGGGGATCGGCCCGCTGGGCCTGCCGGAGGCCGACATGCAGCGCCACATCGCCTATGACATCGGCGCCGCGGGCCTGACCCGCCATCTGGCCGCTGCGCTGGAGGCACCTGCCGTCCTGTCCGACTTCTCTCGCCTCGTGATCGATCCGAACCGGGGGGAGGATGATCCGACCCTTCTGATGCGGCTCTATGACGGCACAATCATCCCCGGCAACCGCCACGCCGACGCAGCAGAGGTCTCGCGGCGGCTTGATCTGCTCCACCGGCCCTATCACGCGGCGCTGGGCGGGGTGATGGCGGACCGGGACGATCCGGTGCTGGTGGCCGTGCACTCCTTCACGCCTCGCCTGAACGGGCGCGCGCCCCGGCCTTGGCAGGTGGGCATCCTGTCGGCGTGGGACCGGCGGCTGTCCGATCCGGTGATCGACGCCTTGCGCGCCCAACCCGACCTGTGCGTGGGCGATAACGAGCCCTACGTGGGCCACCTGCCGGGCGACGCGGTGCACCGCCACGCGCTGAAACCCGGTCACCACAACATCCTGATCGAGGTGCGGCAGGACCTGATCGCCGATTCCGATGGCCAGCGCGCATGGGCCGACCGTCTTGCGCCCGTGCTGCAAGCAGCCCTGCCCGTGGCCGACGCCGCCCGCACCTGACGCCCCTTGCCGCCGCGCCCTGCGTGGCCCACTTCTGTGGCAACTCATCCCTTGCCCGAACGAAAGGCCCCTCCCATGGACGACGCCACCCGCATCCAGATCGAAGCCGCCGCCTTCCGCCGCCTGCAACAGCACCTGATGCAGGACCGCACGGACGTGCAGAACATCGACATGATGAACCAGTCGGGCTTTTGCCGGAACTGTCTCAGCCGCTGGATGCAGGAAGCCGCTGCCGAACGCGGGATCGAGATCGACAAGATGGATGCGCGCGAGATTTTCTATGGCATGCCCTTCGACGAGTGGAAGGCGCGCTATCAGACCGAGGCATCTGCTGACCAGCAGCGCGATTTCGAACGCGCCGCCGCCATCGCCCACGCCGCCGACCAGGACGGGGAGGACGGCGGCGAGTGATCTGACGCCGCCCGCCGCGCCTTTCCCACCTGTTGCGTATCGGCATCTTCCCGCGTGACCGAAAAGTTTGTTCTTTCCTGAACAAACATTTTCTGCAATACGTTCACGCGTGAACAAACTTCGAGTCGCCCGATGCCCGGCAGCGCCGCCATCATCACCGATGAAGAGGACCGCCTCTTCCGCCTCCTGCGCCAGCTTGATCGCGCGCCGGAAGCGTCGCAGCGCGCCACGGCCGAAGCGATCGGCCTGTCGCTGGGACGTCTGAACGCGGAACTGCGCAGCGCCACCGATGCGGGCTTCATCCGGGTCACCGACCGCAACAGTTCTGACCGGCGGCAACGCTATGCCTATTCGCTCACGCTCAAGGGCGCGGCGGAAAAGGCCCGTCTGACCGACCGGTTCCTCGCCCGCAAATTCGCCGAGTACGACGCGCTTCACGCCGAACTGACCGGCTCCCACTCACATCTCATTCCCGTCAAGCATAGGACCAATCTGATGCAGAATAACCTGGCCCCCATCCCCGAACTGTACGTGTCGTACGACAGCGCGCAGAAGCTGAAGGTCGAAGCGGCCGATCTTGTCAGCTGGGACCTGACCCCGCGCCAGATCTGTGACCTCGAACTCCTGATGAACGGCGGCTTCAACCCGCTGAAGGGCTTCCTGACCGAAGAGGATTACGACAGCGTCGTCGACACGATGCGCCTCAAGGACGGCTCGCTCTGGCCGATGCCGATCACGCTCGACGTGAACGAGGATTTCGCGCAAAGCCTCGAAATCGGGCAGGACATCGCTCTGCGCGACCAGGAAGGCGTGATCCTCGGCACCATGACGGTCACCGACCGCTGGGAGCCGAACAAGTCGAAGGAAGCCGAGAAGGTGTTCGGCGCCGACGACCTCGCCCACCCGGCGGTCAACTACCTGCACAACACGGCGGGCAAGATCTATCTTGGCGGCCCGGTCACCGGCATCCAGCAACCCGTGCACTACGATTTCCGCGGCTCGCGCGAAACGCCGAACGAGTTGCGCGCCTATTTCCGCAAGCTGGGCTGGCGCAAGGTCGTCGCGTTCCAGACGCGCAACCCGCTGCACCGCGCGCACCAGGAACTGACCTTCCGCGCCGCGCGCGAAGCACAGGCCAACCTGCTGATCCACCCCGTTGTCGGCATGACCAAACCGGGCGACGTCGATCACTTCACCCGCGTGCGCTGCTACGAAGCCGTGCTCGACAAGTACCCGGCCTCGACCACGCACATGTCGCTTCTGAACCTCGCCATGCGCATGGCCGGCCCGCGCGAGGCGGTCTGGCACGGCCTGATCCGCGCCAACCACGGCTGCACCCACTTCATCGTCGGCCGCGACCACGCCGGCCCCGGCAAGAACTCCGCCGGTGAGGATTTCTACGGCCCCTATGACGCGCAGGACCTCTTCCGCGAGCACCAGGACGAAATCGGCATCGAAATGGTCGACTTCAAGCACATGGTCTACGTGCAGGAACGCGCCCAGTACGAACCCGCGGACGAGATCAAGGACAAGGACAGCGTCACCATCCTGAACATCTCGGGCACGGAACTGCGCCGCCGCCTTGCCGAGGGTCTGGAAATCCCCGAATGGTTCTCCTTCCCCGAAGTGGTCAAGGAACTGCGCCGCACCCGTCCGCCCCGGTCGCAACAGGGCTTCACCGTCTTCTTCACCGGCTTCTCCGGCTCGGGCAAATCGACCATCGCCAACGCGCTCATGGTCAAGCTGATGGAGATGGGCGGCCGCCCCGTGACACTGCTCGACGGTGATATCGTGCGGAAGAACCTGTCGTCGGAACTCGGCTTCTCGAAAGAGCACCGCGACCTCAACATCCGCCGCATCGGCTATGTCGCGTCCGAGATCACCAAGAACGGCGGCATCGCCATCTGCGCGCCCATCGCGCCCTATTCCACCACCCGCCGCGCGGTGCGCGAGGATATCGAGGCCTACGGCGCTTTCGTCGAAGTGCACGTCGCCACCTCGATCGAGGAATGCGAACGGCGCGACCGCAAGGGCCTCTACAAGCTCGCCCGCGAAGGCAAGATCAAGGAGTTCACGGGCATCTCCGATCCCTACGACGTGCCGGAAAACCCCGAACTGCGCGTCGAGACCGAGAACGTGGATGTCGACAACTGCGCGCACCAGGTGATCCTCAAGCTGGAAAGCATGGGCCTGATCGCCGCCAACTGACCCTCCAAAGGCCCTGCGCATCCGCGCGGGGCCTTTTTCTTTGCCGATGCTGACCGTCTGCCTTTCCACCATTCCGCCGCGCCACGCGGGCCTCGCCCCGGTGCTGGCGAGCCTGCGCGCGCAGGACACCGCGCCCGACCGCATCATCGTCAGCTGGTGCCGCCGCTACGCGCGCTTCCCCGGCACCTTTGGCCCGCCGCCCGTCCCGCCGGGTATCGAACTCCACGAGGCCAAAGACCTCGGCCCCCTGACCAAGCTCGCCCCGCTCCCCGTACTGACGGGCGACGTGATCTGGTGCGATGACGATTGCCTCTATGGCCCCGGCTGGATCACCGCGCTGCTGGCCGCTCGGGGGGAGGCAGCGGTCGTCGCCGCCTCCACCTTCCCGGTGCGCCGCCTGCGGGTGGCGTCAGGTGACCCGGTCGCGCAGGGGTTTGCCGGGGTGCTTGCGCCGACTAGCGTGCTGGAGGGTGTACTGACTGCGCCCGAGGATGCGCGCTGGGCCGATGACGTCTGGATCAGCGGTGTTCTGGCAGCGCGCGGGGTGCAGGTGGTCACCGCACCCGCCGCACGGGCCGAGGTCGCGCCGCAAGCCGCCCCCGTCCCCCTGCAAACCGGCACCAACCGGGCCGCCGTCAACCAGGCGGCGGTCACGGCCATCCGCGACCACTTCGGCATCTGGCCCGCCGCCTAGTCCGGCAGGGCCTGCCGGATCAGCGCCGCGATCCGGGCCGATCCAAGTTGTGACGGATGCACGCGGTCGGGATCGTAATGCGCCGGGTTCGCGGGATCGATCACCGCGGCCATGTCCACCGTCGACATCTGCGGCAGGGCCCGCGCCAGTTTCGCGATCCGCGCCTCCATAATGTCGATCTCGTCGGCGCAGGGGCTGAACGGGCCGCCGCCATGTGGGCTGTCGTAGTAATAGGCCCAGACCACCCGGTTGCCCCGCCGCAACATCGAGGCGACCATTGCCGGGATCTCGCCCCTGCGTCCATCGGCCGAGATCAACCCGTCCAGCACCTCGGCGCAGGCGCGGCAACTGCATTCGGCGGCAAGGTCGTTCGCGCCGCCGTCCAGCACCACGATCGCGTCCCGCGCCCGGCGCACCTGCCGGCGGATGTCCCGCGCGGCGACCTGCGCCAGCGCCGGCGCGCTGATCCGCGCGCCCGAGCGGGAGACGTCGGTCACGTCCTTCACGCCGAATTCCTGCAACCGGTCCGCCACCGACCCGCCCGCCGCCCGGTTCCAAGCCATCACGCTATCACCCGCGACGATCACGGTCTGCGCGGGCGCAAGCGCGGGGGTCAGAAAAAGGAACAGGCAGGTCAGAAGGCGGGTCATCGCGCTCTCCATCCGTTGGGGGCAAAGGGCCAGCGCCACCATGCCTTGTGATAGCCGTTGATGATCCAGTCGAGCGGCGTGTAGCGCACCAGCAGGTACCACAGCCCGAAGGCCGCGATCATCCCGCCCGCGCTCGCCCCCGCAATGGCCCAGCCCTGCGGCACCTCCGCCTCGATCAGCAGGGCCGAGAACAGGAGCGTCGGGTAAAGGTGGAAGAGGTAGACGGGGTAAGACGCGTCAACCAGCCACGCGATCCAGCGCCGTGGCTGCCGGACCAGAGCCTGCGCCATCCCGATCAGGCCAAAGGTCCACGCCCATGTCGTCAGCCCCGACAGGGGCGCCATGGCCAGCGCGTTCGGGTCCGACCCCAGCAGCAGGAACATGGTGACAAACGCGGCCATTCCGACGCCGAGCAGCGTGATCCAGACGATGCGCCGGGCCAACCGCTCCACCACCCCGCGCGCGTGGTAGAGCAAAAGCCCGGTCACGAAATAGGCAGCGTAAAGCAGGAAACCCTGCCAGACGAAATCATCGGCGCGCAGCGGGATCACGTGCCAGAACCCGTTGATCCGCGCCGTCGCCGCGACGATGAAGACGGCCAGCGCCACGGGCAGCATCGCGCGGGCGGGCAGGGCGGGGGTCGTGACCCCCAGCGCGCCCAGCCCGACGCGGGCGGCGCAGAACAGCGCCAGGAACCACAGGAACCACAGGTGGTCGAGCGTCAGGACGCTGCGTTGCAGGACAAGGCCAAGCACGGTCACGAAGACCAAGAGCGTCAGCGCGATCCGCGTGGCCCGGTCCCGCGCGAAATGCCACAGCCCCCGCCGCGCGATCACCAGTTCCGCGAAGAACCCGGCAAGCACGAAGAAAAGCGGCATCCGCCAGACATGGATCCACAGCGTTGCCGCCCATGTCGCGGGCGCGGTGGGTGGCGGGGTGACGCGGGCCTCGGGCAGGACCTTGGGAATGATCTCGGGCGCCTGGAAGAGGAGCATGGCGTGCAGGACGACACCCAGAAGCATCGCCACGCCGCGCAAGAGGTCCAGACCGTGATACCGCACAACGCCTCCTGCGCCGGATGGGCCATCTGCTCGGTTCCGGGGGTGAAACTGTGCAGTCTGTACAATCTGGTCGGGTTGCCGCGAATTTCCAAGTCTTGCGCTTGGCCCCCGGTGTGATACCTCGCTGGCACGTCAAACGGGGGTCGGCATGGACGATCTGAAGGCAAAGTATCTCGAACTGATCGGCGCGGCAGGCGACGAGGCGCAGCTGGAAGAGCTGCGCGTGAAGGCCGTGGGCAAAAAGGGCGAGATCAGCCTCAAGATGCGTGAACTGGGCAAGATGACGCCCGAGGAGCGGCAGGTCGCGGGCCCCGCGCTGAACGCGCTGAAGGACGAGATCAACGCTGCCCTTGCCGCCAAGAAGGCGGGGCTGGCGGATGCGGCGCTGGACGCGCGGCTGGCCAAGGAGTGGCTGGACGTGACCCTGCCGGGCCGCCCGCGCCCGCAAGGCACCGTGCACCCGATCGCGCAAGCCACTGAAGAGATTACCGCAATTTTCGCCGAGATGGGCTTTGCCGTGGCCGAAGGCCCGCAGGTCGACAGCGACTGGTACAACTTCGACGCGCTGAACATCCCCGGCCACCACCCCGCGCGGGCCGAGATGGACACGTTCTACATGCACCGCGAAGAGGGCGACAACCGCCCGCCGCACGTGCTGCGCACCCATACCTCGCCCGTGCAGATCCGGCACATGGAAGCGCATGGCGCGCCCTGCCGCATCATCGCGCCCGGCCGCGTCTACCGCGCCGATTACGACCAGACCCACACGCCCATGTTCCACCAGGTCGAGGGGCTGGCGATCGACCGCGACATCTCGATGGCGAACCTCAAGTGGTGCCTCGAGGAATTCGCCGCCGCCTTCTTCGAGGTCGACCAGATCGAGGTCCGCTTCCGCGCCAGCCACTTCCCGTTCACCGAACCGTCGGCGGAAATCGATTTCCGCTGCTCGTGGCAGGACGGGACGCTGAAGCTGGGCGAGGGCGATGACTGGCTCGAAGCGGGCGGGTCCGGCATGGTGCACCCCAACGTGCTGCAGAATGCGGGCATCGACCCGAACGAATGGCAGGGCTTTGCCTTTGGCCTCGGGATCGACCGGCTGGCGATGCTGAAATACGGCATCCCCGACCTGCGCGCCTTCTTCGAATCCGATCTGCGCTGGCTGAAGCATTACGGTTTCGTGCCGCTGGACGTGCCGACGCTGCATGGGGGGCTGAGCCGGTAGGCCGAGACGCGGCCAACGGCCTTCCTTGCGCGGCGTTTTGGTCCTAGGCTCGCCGGAAAACGCAAGGGGTTGAAGATGTTGAAGTGGATTTTGGCAGGATGCACCGCCACAGCCGGGTTGACCGGCGTGGCGCTGGCGGACGAGGTCTGGACCTCGAACCAGGGCGACATCGTTTATGTCGGGGACAACAACAACGACGCGATCTTTGCCTTTACCTATTACAACGGCCAGGACGCGGCGATCATCCTGCCGGGGTTCACCCGCCAGTGGGATTACCGGCACACCAACCTCGGCGTCTGGATTTCCCAGGTCGGCAATGCCTGCGACAGCGAGATGGTGCATGCCTCGGGCGTGCGCGGCACCTCGTGGGGCAAGGTCAAGATCGAATGGGCCAAGACCACCGGGCCGTCCGATTTCGTGCTGACCACCGGCGATTGCGAGGCCGAGCCGACCGTGAAGCTGTGGGCCAAGGCCAAGTAGCGCGACGCTGACGCGGTTGTGAGTGGGGTCGCGCCTGCCGCGCCGCTACAACCGGGGCATGCGCCTGATTCTGTTGTTCCTTTTGTGCCTGCCCTCGCTTGCGATAGCCGAGCGTTGCACCGGCCAGACCCCCTGCGAGATCCCCGAAGGGTCTTACCACGTGCGCGAGCCGGACGGCTGGGACGGCACCTCGCCCCTGCCGGTCCTGCTGCATTTCCACGGCTGGCAGCGTCAGGGCACGCTGATCGTCAACCACGCGCGCATCGCGGGCCATACCCGCCGTCGCGGCGTGCTGCTGGTCGCGCCGAACGGGCCGGGGCGCAGCTGGGACTGGTGGAACCGCGACACCGCCAACATCGCGCTGGGCCGCGCGGTGCTGGAGGACGTGAAGGCGCGCTACCCGGTCGACACGGACCGCATCTATGTGTCGGGCTATTCCTGGGGCGGGTCGATGGCGTGGCGGTTCGTCTGCGCCGATGGCGCGGACGTGGCGGCGCTGCTGTCGATCTCGGGCACGATCGACCAGGACGAGGACTGCGCGACCGCCCCGCGCGAGGTGCGTCACGTGCACGGCCTGTCGGACACCGTCATGCCCTATCCCACCGGGCCGGGCGGGGACGAGATGGAGCCGGTGGCGCTGTGGCGCCGGGCCTTCGGATGCGGCGCGGCGATGCGCGAGGGAACGTGGCAGGCCGTCCCGTGGCTGCGGCTGGAGCGGTTCGCGTGGGAGGATTGCGCGACCGGCCGCGTGACGCTCGACCAGCATGGCGGCGGGCATTTCATCCCGCATGGCTGGATCGGCTGGCAGCTGGACCAGCTGATGGGACGCGAGCCGCGTTATCCCTGACCGGCGCGCGGGCGGCACCTGCGGGACGCTCCGCGGGAGGTATTTCGGAACCAGAGAAGCCTGGGTCCGCGCGCGGGATTGACCTTTGGCGCCAGCGGCGCGAGCCTTGTGCGGCAGAGGGAGCGCGCCATGCCGGACACCGCCACGCCTGACCAGTTCACATTCCGCTCCCGCAAGGACGGGGGCGGGACGCCACTGTTGAACCAGTGGGGGGCCAATTCGGATTACGGCACGTTGCGATCCGTGCTGCTGGGCCCGGTCGAGAATTACCGCTGGCTGAAGACCTCGTCGCTGTCGAAGAAGACGCTGCGGCGCGGGGGGGAGTTCGACCCGGCAGTGGCGCGCGCGCAGCATGCCGAGATGGTTTCGGCCTATGAAAGCGCGGGCGTGGAGGTGCACAGCCACGCGCCCGATCCGCACCTGCCCTACCAGGTCTTCGCGCGGGACAGTTCGGTGATGACGCCCTTTGGCGCGATCATCACCCACATGGCGCAATACTGGCGGCGGGGGGAGAACATCCGCGCGATCGAGACCTACCAGCGGCTGGGCATCCCGGTCTACGACGTGGTCACCGCGGGCACGTTCGAAGGCGGCGATTTCAACGTGATCGAACCGGGCTGCGTGCTGATCGGCTGGGAAGGCCCCGAAGGGCGGTCGATGGAAGAGGGCGCGCGGCAGGTCGCGGGCTGGATGCAGGCCGAGGGGTGGGAGGTCATGCTGGCTGACATCGATCCCTATTACGTGCATATCGACCTGATGGTGGTGATGCTGGCGCCCAAGCTCGCCGCCGTCTGCACCGATTGCACCGATCCGGCCATCGTGGACTGGCTGCGGGCCAAGCGGATCGAGATCGTGGACGTGCCCTTCCGCGAAACGATGGCGCTGGGTTGCAACGTCGTGGCGCTGGGCGATGACCGGGTGCTCTTGCCCGCCGGGTCACGAACGCTTGGGCAAAAGCTGCGGGCGCTGGGTTTCACGGTCTTCGATCCCGAACTGGACATGATCACGCAGGGCGGCGGCGGGGTGCATTGCATGTGCCAGAGCCTCGTGCGCGACCCGGTGTGATTCCGCCCGGCGCGCGCGCTTCCCCGGCCATGTTCGGGGGAAGTCGGCGTGGCTTCTCCCCATGTGCGGCCCGAAATTGGACGGTAAAGCGTCAATTCGGGGGCATCCGGGAGGATGCAGGATGTCGAAAATCAGTCACAGCCATGCCGAAGGTGCTTCGCCTGCCGGTGCGTTCGCGGGATTGCGCAATTTGCTTGGGCGCGCGCCGGTCGCGTCGAAGGCCTTCGAAGAGGCGCCGGATGACATCATCGACGGTCTGCTCGGCCGGATGGACGCGTATCTGACGCAGACGTCCTGACCGGAACGCGAACAATTCGGGGCATGCGGGCCTGCATCCCTTCCTTCTTCGGTCGCCATCCTTTAATTGCCATGCGCACCGCTGATTTTGTTCGCCAAGGACGCCCCGATGAAATTCACGATGAGCTGGCTCAAGTCGCACCTCGACACCGACGCCCCGGTTGCCGAGATCGCCGAGGCGCTGACGGACCTGGGACTGGAGGTCGAGGAGATCTCGAACCCCGCCGACCGGCTGGCCGACTTCACCATCGGCAAGGTCCTGAAGGCCGAGAAGCACCCCGAGGCGGACCGCCTGCGCGTCTGCCAGGTCGCGACCGACGAGGGCGAGTTGCAGATCATCTGCGGCGCGCCCAACGCACGCGAGGGGATCACCGTCGTCGTCGCCAAGCCCGGCACCTACGTGCCAGGCATCGACACGACCATCGGTGTCGGCAAGATCCGGGGCATCGAATCCTTCGGCATGATGTGCTCCGAACGCGAGATGGAGTTGAGCGAGGAGCATGATGGCATCATCGAACTGCCCTCGGGCGAGGTGGGCGAGCGGTTCACCGACTGGCTGGCCGAACACGATCCCGCCAAGGTCGACCCGATGATCGAGATCGCGATCACCCCGAACCGCCCCGACGCGCTGGGCGTCGAAGGGATCGCAAGGGACCTTGCCGCGCGCGGGCTTGGCCGGAGGATCGAACGGGCACCGGACCCGGTGCCGGCGACGTGGACCGCCGATTTCGACGTCACCATCGACGAGGACACGCGCGATGGCTGCCCACTCTTCTGCGGGCGGATCATCCGGGGCGTGAAGAACGGGCCGAGCCCGCAATGGCTGCAGGACCAGTTGCGCGCCATCGGCCTGCGCCCGATCAGCTTCCTTGTCGATGTCACCAACTTCTTCACCTATGACCGCAACCGCCCGCTGCACGTCTTTGACCTCGACAAGGTGAAGGGCAACCTGCGGGTGCATCGCGCGGCGGGCGGAGAAACGCTCGTGGCGCTCGATGACAAGACCTACACGTTCCAGCCGGGGCAGATGGTGATCTCGGACGACGAGGGGCCGGAAAGCATCGCGGGGATCATGGGCGGGGCCGAGACGGGCTGCACCGAGGAGACGGTGAATGTCTTCGTGGAAAGCGCCTATTGGGACCCGGTGCAGATCGCCTATGCCGGGCGCGCGCTCAAGATCAATTCCGACGCGCGGTACCGGTTCGAACGGGGGGTCGACCCGGCCTTCACGCCCGAGGGGCTGGAGCGCGCGGTGCGCATGATCGTGGATCATGCGGGCGGCGAGGCGTCGCAGCTGATCCAGGCGGGCGAGGTGCCGGACACGGCGCGCAGCTACACGCTGGATCCCGCGCGGGTGCAGCGCCTTGTCGGCATGGACATTCCCGAGGCCGAGCAGCGCCAGACGCTGACCGCGCTGGGCTTCCGGCTGGAGGGCAACCAGGCGCATGTGCCGACATGGCGCCCGGACGTGCAGGGAGAGGCCGATCTTGTCGAGGAAGTGGCGCGCGTGGCGTCGCTGACCAAGCTTGAAGGGCGGCCCCTGTCGCGCGGGTCGGGCGTGCCCCGGCCGGTGATGACACCTATGCAGCGGCGCGAGCAGGCGGCGCGGCGGACCTGCGCGGCGCTGGGCTACAATGAGTGCGTGACCTATTCTTTCATCGACCGCGACGCGGCACGGCTGTTCGGCGGTGGTGACGATGCGACGATGCTGGCCAACCCGATCTCGACCGAGATGAGCCACCTGCGCCCGGCGCTTTTGCCCGGCCTGATGCAGGCGGCGGCGCGCAACCAGGCGCGGGGTTTCGCGGATGCGGCGCTGTTCGAGGTGGGCCATGCCTTCCACGGTGGCGAGCCGGGAGAGCAGCATTTGCAGGTTACCGGCCTGCGCGTGGGGCGCACGGGGCCGAAGGACGTGCACGGCACCTCCCGCGCGGTCGACGTCTTCGACGTGAAGGCGGATGCCGAGGCGGTGCTGGCCGCGATGGGGGCGCCCGCCCGCGTCCAGATCCTGCGCGGGGCGCGGGAATGGTGGCATCCGGGGCGGCACGGCATGATCTGCCTTGGCCCCAAGAAGGTGCTGGGCGTGTTCGGCGAGGTGCATCCCAAGGTGCTGGCCGCGCTGGACGTGAAGGGCCCCGCGATGGCCTTTACCCTGTGGCCCGGCGAGGTGCCGATGCCCAAGCGCAGCACCGCGACCCGGTCGGCGCTGCACCTGCGCGACCTGCAGGCGGTGGAGCGTGACTTTGCCTTCGTCGTCGATGCCGATGTCGAGGCGCTGACGCTGGTCAACGCCGCGCAGGGTGCCGACAAGGCGCTGATCGACGAGGTCCGCGTGTTCGACGAATTCGTCGGCGGCAGCCTTGGCGAAGGCAAGAAGAGCCTCGCCATGACCGTGCGCCTGCAACCGACCGAGGCGACGCTGACCGATGCCGATATCGACGCGGTCGGCGCGCGGATCGTGGAAAAAGTGACGAAAGCGACGGGCGGCACGTTGCGCGGCTGATCCCGCGCGTTACCTGTCTGCCCGGACCAACCAACCCGGCGAGGTGTTTCGATGAGCTACCGTGTCTACCTGTCTGGCGAAATCCATACCTCGTGGCGGGACGAGATCATCGCCGCCTGCGACGGGCTGGACGTGACCTTTGCCGCGCCCGTGACCGATCACGCGGCGTCCGACGATTGCGGCGTGGCAATCCTCGGGGAGGAGCCGGACAAGTACTGGCACGACCACAAAGGCGCGATGGTCAACGCGATCCGCACCCGCAAGGAAATCGCGGATGCGGACGTCGTCGTCGTGCGGTTCGGCGAGAAGTACCGCCAGTGGAACGCCGCCTTTGACGCGGGCTATGCCGCGGCCTTGGGCAAGTCGCTCATCATCCTGCAGATGCCGGAACACGACCATGCCCTGAAAGAGGTCGACGCGGCCGCGCTGGCCGTGGCGCGGGAACCGGCGCAGGTGGCGCAGATCCTGCGCTATGCCCTGACGGGCAAGCTGCCCTGATTTAGTCGCGCGGAGGCGTCACGAGGCCAACCTGCACCGCCGGCCGGTCGAGGAACCGTGCGAGATAGGCATTCAGCGCGGGCCGGTCGTCCCACTCCACCGCGTCCTTCGCGCCGTAGAAGTCGAGCGCGCGAAGCCACGGCGCGATGGCCATGTCGGCGATGGAATAGTCGCCCGCGATCCAGTCACGCCCCGACAATTCACCTTCGAGCACGGACAGGAGCCGCTTGGCCTCGTTGATGTAACGCTGTTGCGGGCGCTTGTCCTCCCACTCGGACCCGGCGAATTTCCAGAAGAACCCGACTTGTCCCAGCATCGGGCCAAGCCCGCCCATCTGGAACATCAGCCATTGCGTGACGCGCCACCTGTCGGTCGCCGTGTCGCCGCCGAACTTGCCGGACTTGTCCGCGAGGTAGAGCAGGATCGCGCCCGACTCGAACAGGCCCAATGGGCCGTCGGGGCCGTTCGGGTCGATGATCGCGGGGATCTTGTTGTTGGGGTTGAGCGACAGGAATTCGGGGCTTTTGACGTCGGCATCGGCCAGCGTGACCTTGTGCGCCTCGTAGGGCAGGCCCATTTCCTCCAGCGCGATGGAGACCTTCACACCGTTCGGCGTGGGAAACGAGAACAGTTGAATGCGGTCGGGATGTTCCGCCGGCCAGCGGTTCAGGATGGGAAATGTCTGCGCATCGAGCATGAAAACCTCGCATCGGGACCTGTATCTGCGGGGAAACATAGGGTGCCTGTCCCATTAAAAAACATTGCATTTATGTGCGATGCCGATAGGCGGAGTGTGCGCGCAGGCACGTCCCCCGTGCTGCGCGGTCGCCAACAAAACCCAGAGGGGCATAAAATGCTGAACGAGTTCAAAGACTTCATCGCCAAGGGCAATGTCATGGACATGGCCGTTGGTATCATCATCGGTGCGGCTTTCACCGCGATCGTGTCATCGCTGGTCGGGGATCTGATCAACCCGATCATCGGCCTGTTCCTTGGCGGAGTCGATTTCACCAACAACTATGCCGTGCTGTCGGGTGACGTGCCCGCGGGTGCAAGCCTTGAAGCCGCGCGGGAAACCGGCGCGTCGATCTTTGCCTATGGTGCCTTCATCATGGCGGTCATCAACTTCCTGATCATCGCCTTCGTGGTCTTCATGCTGGTGCGCCAGGTCAACGCCATCAAGGCCGCCGCCGAAAAGCCCGAGGAAGTGGCCCCCGAGGTCGAAAGCGGCCCGTCGGAACTCGACATCCTGATCGAGATCCGCGATTCGCTCGCAAAAGCGTCCTGACCGGACGATCCGACATCCCCGGTTCGGCCCGCCGATGCGCGGGCCGGGCCACGCCGATGGCTTGTCTTTTCTTAAAAGCGCACAATATCCTTCGCTATCGGCCCGAGACTTTCGAAGGATGTGTGGTGCATGGCGCTGGATGAAACCGATCGTCGCATCTTGCGAGCGCTGCAGGAAGCCGGGCGGATCAGCAATGCCGACCTGGCCGAGCGCGTCGCGCTGAGCGCGTCCGCCTGCCACCGCCGCGTGCAGCGCCTTGAGGCGGACGGGTATATCCGCGACTACGTCGCGCTTCTCGACCCGCGCAAGATGGGTGTGCCGACCACCGTGTTCGTCGAAATTCGCCTTTCCGGTCAAGCGGATGACGTGCTTGACGCGTTCGAGAAGGCGGTCGCCCGCATCCCCGACGTGCTGGAATGTCACCTGATGGCGGGCGCTGCGGATTACGTCCTGAAGGTCGTGGCCGAAGATACCGAGGATTTCGCCCGGATTCACCGCCAGCACCTTGCCCGCTTGCCGGGCGTGGCGCAGATGCAAAGCTCTTTCGCGCTGCGCACGGTGTTCAAGACGACGGCGTTGCCGGTCGATCCGTAAGGCGGCAGCCGGATACGGAAACGGCCGGAACCCTGTTAGGAGAGTTCCGGCCGCGACGCCATAAATCTAGGCGTTAGATATACATTCCCCCCGGCACGTCAGATCGGGCCACTCCTCCCAATCCAACAAAACAGGCTGTTAAGGTTTGGTTATTCAATACTGATAACCTATCGCAAAAAGGGGCTTTTGGCTATCCCCAAATGGGGGCAATGCAGGAATTCCTGACCATATGGTCTAAAATTCAGGCGGCGGCGCCGGGCAGTTCGAACAGGTCCGACGAGACCGGGACATTGCGGTTCGCGGCCCATGCGGCCAGCCACGGCCAGTTGCGCAGGTGGTGATAATGCCCGCGCTCTTCCAGTGGCACAAGCGTGCAATCGGGCAGGTCGGCGGCCAGCGCCTCTGCCGCGGGAAGGGGTGAGACGTTGTCGAGCATGCCGTGCACGATGGTCACCGGAACGCCGATCCGGGACACGTCGAAATCCCAGCCGCGGGCGTTCAGCAGGTTTTCCTCGACCATGCCGTCCATGCCGGCGGCGGTGCGTTCCGCCAGCAGCGCCGCCATGCGCTGGCGCAGGGGGCCGTCCGACAGGATCGCGGCGTCGTCGGGGCATTTGCAGCGCGCGACGTAGCGGTCGAAATAGCGGTCGGCGTTCTGCATGACCGACCGCACGAGGAAGGGGATGATCTGCCGCAACAGCCCCGGCCAGTACCGGCCAAGGACCGAGGACATCTGGAAATACTGGTCAAGGTCGCGCCAGTTGTTCGGGCGGTAGTTCGGGTAGGTGGGCGAGGCCATGACCACGCGGTCGATCCGGTCCTGCAATTCATGCGCGATGGCAAGGCACGACCCCGATCCGTAGGACACGCTGAAGACCGAAAAGCGCGGATAGCCCAGCGCATCCATCAACTCGGCCACGTCGGGGGCGAACTCGGTGAGCGAATGCATTGGTTTCGGATCGGACCGGAACCCGCCGGGACGGCATGGCGTGATCAGGCGCACGCCGTGGCGTTCAAGGTGGGCAAGGCAGGCCTTGGGGTGGCCTGTCACGTCGATGGCAACCCCGGCCAGCGCGTCGAAATGCACGACGGGCGTGCCGTCCTTGGGGCCGAGCACGAAGTATTCCAGTTGCCGCCCGTCGCTCAGCTCGACCAGGCGGCGGACCTTGTGCGCCTCTTCCGGCGTCACGCGGCGTTGCCGCAACAGCGCCGAGGGGCTGCCCGTCAGTTGCGCGATCAGGTCAAGCTGGCTGCTGCTGCCGGTCTTGTCGAAGATGCGTTTGAGGTAGGTGCGCGCGCTTTCATAGGCGAGCCCGATGGACCCGGCCGCCGTGCGCAGATCTCCTGTCGTGACGAGCGCGGCGGCGAGGTCGCGTTCACGTTCGGTCAGGCCGTGCTGGTCGGCCAGCGTGCGCAGGCCGTCATCGGCCACCGCGCGGGGCGCGACCAGAACCGCGGCGGCCTGCGGCGGCAGGCCCATCCGTGCGGCCTCGCGGCGGGGCAGCAGCAGCATGTCGGGACCGCCGGACCGGGATTGCACGGTGCAGGGTTTCTCGGCCCGGTTGGCAACGCTCACCCAGTCTTCAAGCGTCAGCGAGCCGTCCGCACCCGGCCCGGCGAGGCGCGGCATCTTGTCCGGTGCGCCAAGCGCCGCCGATTGCGCCATCGCCGCGTTCTGCAACAGGACCTGCCCGCGATCCCCGATCAGCGCCATCCCGAAGGACACGCTGTCGAGCATCGCCGACATCTGCGCACCCTGCTCCTGCAGATCGACCATCCGCTGCGAGATTTCGAAGGCCCGGTCGAAATGCCGCGCGAGGTCCTTGAGCGAGGGATCATCCTCGTCCGGCAGCAGGTTGGCGCGGGCGCGTTGCAGGTGGTCGGTCAGTTCGAGGATCAGCTCGGGCCACAGCGAATTGTCGAGCGAGGCTTCGTAGACGAGGTGCGTCAGGTCTTGCGACGGTTTGGTCATGGGCACAGTTTATGACAGCAGGCCCGTGCGTCGCAACGAGGACCTGAAAAGACAAAGGCTCCCGCCAGCGCAGGAGCCTTCATTGACTTTCGGTGACAGCGTCGCCGATCCGGGCTTAGAGCAGCCCTTCGCGTTGAGCCTTCTTCCGGGCGAGCTTGCGCGCGCGGCGGATGGCTTCGGCTTTCTCGCGGGCCTTCTTTTCCGACGGTTTCTCGAAATGCTGCTTGAGCTTCATTTCGCGGAACACGCCTTCGCGCTGCAGCTTTTTCTTCAGCGCACGGAGGGCCTGGTCGACATTGTTGTCGCGAACCGATACCTGCATGTGGTGTCACCACCTTTCCAAGTTAGCGTTGCATGTAAGTGCAGGAGGTGGCCCTATAACAAGGGCGTCCTAGCTTGTCCAGTAACTCCAATGACAAAGGAGGCCGCGTGATGCCCGCCCCCCATGAAACCGTTCTTGCCACCCTTGTGGACGCCGCCCTGCCGCATGTTGCCTTCGACGGTTGGGGCGAGGCCACGTTCAGGGCCGCCATCGCCGACAGCGGGGTGGACCCGGCCGTGGCACGGGGTGTCGCGCCGCGCGGCGCGCTGGATCTGGCGGTGGCCTATCACAAGGCCGGGGACCGGGTCATGCAGGAAGCCTACAGGCGCGAGGACACCGCCGCCCTGAAGATCCGCGAGAAGATCACCCGCGCCGTCGAATTGCGGCTGGAGGCGATCTCCGACCGCGAGGCCGTGCGCCGGGGAACGACGCTTTTTGCCCTGCCGCACAACGCGGCCACGGGCGCGCAACTGCTCTGGGGCACGGCGGACGCGATCTGGACGGTGATCGGCGACACCTCGACCGACGGCAACTGGTACACCAAGCGCGCGATCCTGTCGGGCGTCTACGGGGCGACGGTTCTGTATTGGCTTGGCGACCAGTCCGAGGGGCAGGTGGAAACCCGCGCCTTCCTCGACCGCCGCATCGCGGACGTGATGACGTTCGAGAAGACCAAGGCGCAGCTGAACCAGTCCGCCATCGGCAAGCAGCTGATGGCGCTGCCGAATTTCCTTCTCAGCCAGATGCGCGCACCGGCCGCGATGCCGCCCGCCGACCTGCCGGGCCAGTTCCGCGCGCCCGACTAGGCCCCGATCCCCATGGCCCATGCGCCAAGCGCCAGGGCGTGGAACAGGGTCACCGCGAGGTTCGTCGCCGCGACCGGGTGCGACAGGCCCAGCCACGGCAGCGTCAAAGACTTGTAAACGATTTGCAGGCACATGATGGCTATCGTTGCGGGTGCCAACGCGGGCATGGATTGCAGCGCGGCAAGGGCCAGCAGGCCCGCGCTAACCCCCGCGATGGCGGCGTACATGCTGAACAGGATGCGCCGTGCCGGGGTATCGGGGCCGAACACCGCGTCCGCCCGCTGGCCGCGAGCCGCGAACAGCAGGACAGGGATCAGGACAAGCAGGTTGACGATCATCGCGGCGATCAAGGGCAGGGGCATGGGCGATCCTCGAAGACGGGGGAGAGAATTGAAATTGCGACGCGCTCTGAATACGGTCCAACCCAGAGGCAGGATCACGAAAGATGGCAGACACGATGCGCGCGATTGAGATTACCGAACCCGGCGGGCCCGACGTCCTGAAACCGACCGAGCGGCCCATGCCCGAACCGGGCGCGGGAGAGATCGTGATCCGCGTCGCCTTTGCCGGGGTGAACCGTCCTGACGCTTTGCAGCGCGCGGGCCTTTACGCCCCGCCGCCCTCGGCCAGCGACCTGCCGGGGCTGGAAGCCGCCGGCTGGGTGCACAGCGTCGGTGCGGGCGTGTCGGGCTGGTCGGTGGGTGACACCGTGTGCGGGCTGCTGCCCGGCGGCGGCTATGCCGAGTACGTGGCCACCCCGGCGGCGCATTGCCTGCCCGTCCCCGAGGGGCTGGACCTGAAACAGGCGGCCTGCCTGCCCGAGACCTTTTTCACCGTCTATTCCAACGTCTTCACCCGCGGCGGCCTGCGCGCCGGGGAGCGGTTCCTTGTGCATGGCGGGTCGTCCGGGATCGGCACGACGGCGATCCAGCTTGCGCGCGAGGCGGGCGCGCGGGTCTTCGCCACGGCGGGGTCGGACGAAAAGTGCGCGGCCTGCACCGCGCTTGGGGCCGAACGCGCGATCAACTACCGGGACGAGGATTTCGTCGACATCATGCGCGCCGAGGGCGGGGCGGACTTGATCCTCGACATGGTGGGCGGGCCGTATATCCCGCGTAACATCAAGTCGCTGGCAGATGACGGGCGGCTGGTGCAGATCGCGTTCCTGCAGGGGCCAAAGGTGGCCGACATGAACTTCGTGCAGATGATGACCCGGCGGCTGACGCTGACGGGTTCGACGCTGCGCCCGCAATCGGACCTCGCCAAGGCGCGCATCGCCGACGGGTTGCGGCGCGATGTCTGGCCGCTGATCGCGGCGGGCAAGGTGGGGCCGGTGATGGACCAGACCTTTGCGCTGGACGACGCGGCGGCGGCCCATGCCCGGATGGAGGGCAGCACGCATATCGGCAAGATCGTGCTGGATGTCGCCGGGGACAGCGCATGACCGGCGCGGACGACGACGACCTGTCGTCGCGGGACGCGGCCAAGCTGCGCGCCTACGAGCGTATCCAGAGCCTTGGCCTGCCGCCCTGGGCCGGGGTGATCGACATCCCCGTGATCGGCACGCTGATCGGACAGGGCGCAAAGCTGTGGTTCGCGCGGTCGCTTTACGTCACCGCGCGCGAGGATGCCGTCAGCGGCGTGTCGAACCAGCGGCTGGCATGGATGGCGGTGCTGACGCTCGGCACGCTGGCCTTTCTTGGTGCGGTGATGTCGATGTACGGGCTGCTGGAGGCGGAACTTTCGGCGGGTCGCCTGTGGATCGCGCAGCTTGCGGTCGCGGTTTTCGTGATCCTCGGCCTGCCTTACCTGATCGAGGGGCTGGGCCTTTTGATGGGCACGCTGAGCCATGCGGGTGGCGGTGCGGCGCGCGGGCTTCACGCGCGGCTGAACAGGTTCCACCGGCCCACGCAGAACATCTTCACGCCGCGCCACAGGTAGGCGCCGGCACCGCGAAACAGGGGGTGACATGGTCAAGACAGCGGTAATCGAGGCTCCGGGCGGGCCGGAACAGTTGAAGATCGTGGATCGCGAGGTTGGCGATCCGGGTCCGGGCGAGGTGCGCATCCGGCACAAGGCGATCGGGCTGAACTTCATCGACATCTACCAGCGCACGGGCCTGTACCCGTTGCAGATGCCGCACGCGCTGGGCATGGAAGCGGCGGGTGTGATCGAGGCTGTGGGCGAGGGCGTGACGCACCTGAAGGCGGGCGATCGCGCGGCCTATGCCGCGGCGCCGCCCGGCGCCTATACCGAGGCGCGGGTGATGGGTGCGGCGCAGGTCTGCCCGCTGCCCGATGCGATCCCGTTCGACGTGGCCGCGGCGATGATGCTGAAGGGGCTGACGACGCAATACCTGTTCCACCGCACGACGCCCTTGTCGGCGGGGGATACAGTCCTGTTCCACGCCGCCGCCGGTGGCGTCGGGCTGATCGCCTGCCAGTGGGCCCGGTCCGAAGGCATCCGCCTGATCGGCACCGCCGGGTCGCCCGAGAAATGCGCGCTCGCCGAAGAGCACGGCGCGGACCTCTGCATCAACTATCGGGATGAAGACTGGGTGGCGCGGGTGCGCGAGGCCACCGGCGGCGCGGGTGTCGAGGCGGTAATGGACGGGGTCGGCAAGGACACGTTCGACGGCTCCCTCGATTGCCTGAAACCGCTGGGGATGATGATGTCGTTCGGCAACGCGTCGGGGCCGGTGCCGCCGCTGAACATCGCGGTGCTGGGGCAAAAGGGATCGCTCAAGGTCACACGGCCGACGCTGTTCACCCATATCGCCGATCACGCGACCTGCCAGCAGATGGCGCGGCAGATGTTCGACAAGGTGGAAAGCGGCGCGCTGACCCTGCGGATCGACCAGCGCTTCGCGCTTGACGACATCGCCGATGCGCACCGCGCGCTGGAGGCGCGCAAGACGACCGGCAGCACGGTGATCGAGCTTTAGGCGGGCCTGCCGCCAGAAGTGATCAGGCGCGCGGGCCGAAACCTGCGCGCCTGGTCTGTTCGCGGAGTGGTAACCGGAACCGCGCCCACAATGCGCGCGGGCCATCCGCGGCGTCCCATGTCGGGAAATACGGGCCGGGACGACATATTCAGAGTATCCAGTGCAATTGCCTAGGTCATAAAATGGATCATCCAAACATGGGTCCAGCATGGACCGGCGCGCGGGGGCGCGCCAGTCCGGAATACCCGACTTCCACCCGTGCCCTGCGGTGACGGGACCGATTCAGGCCATGGCCGATGTCACCGCGTCCCGGCCCTCTGGCATCTCCGACAGGACGCCGTGGCGCCGGGCGGCTTCGTAGATGACGAAGCCCACCTGAGGTTCGATCATCATCATCAGCGCCGCCACGCGGCCCGACACGCGCCGGACACGGCCCATGCCGATGCGCGACATGAAATACTGGATGCCCACCGCGCAAAGCGGCGAGGCGGCGGCATCGTCGATCAGCACGTCGAACCGGCGACGGCCCAGCATCAGGTCGCGTTGCAGGCGTTTCACGACATCCCACTGGCCGCGGACGAAACGGCGCCTGTCGCGCGCCTCGGTCGCCTGCTCGAACGCGGCGAACGGGTCCTGTGCCGTGGCGTGATAGGCGTGCGACTTGCCTTCGGTCGTGACCAGCCAGATCAGGCGTCCGCCCCGGGTGATGCTGCGCTCGGCGAACATCGTGCCGCAATCGGAGCGCACGACGTGGCCGGTATCGACCCACATCGGCACCCAGTTTTCGCGGTGCGGCACGATCTGGTGCGATCCGCCGATGATCTCGCGGTCGAGGAGGGAGGTCATCTGGCGCTCCTGCGCCAGGGTGGTGCGCAGGCGCGCGGTCTTCAACGGCTCCGAACGGAACTTCATGGGGCAACCCCTTGTCATCAATGGCCGATGCGTCACACCGGCGGTTTCGTCATCAAAAAGTTCGACAAGACCGTGAAATGGAGCCGGCCCGTCGCGGGTAACCTAGCAGCTTACTTGGGGTTTGGCAGGTCGGGTTTTACCGACCTCGCCGCGATGCGAACCGCGCTCAGCGCACCGGATCGAGCAGCGCGTTGTCCATCGTGCAGTCGCGCACCACGTCACGCCCACAGGGCACGAAGTCGAGCGATTTCGACAGGCAGATGCGCGCCTCCTGGATGCGGCCCGCCTTGCAGGTGATGGTGATCATGTCCGGTTCAAGCCCCGGATTGTCGCGCAAAAACGCCGCCTCGACGACCGAGACGGGCAGGCGCACCGGATCGGTGAGCTGCCGCAGGACCTCGGGGCGGGTGATCTTGTCATAGGCGGTGCGGGAGGCGTCGTAGTACCGTTCGGCCGGGAGGCCCGCGCAGGTGCCGTGTTTCTTCCACTGGTGCCAGGCGAGGCCGGAGCTGCCCATGATGTCGGCCATCTCCCGCGTCATGCGCCGCGAGGGCGGGCGTTCGGCGGTGGGGCAATAGGACGGCCAGCCCCGGTGGAATTGCGGCCAGAGGCCATGCAGCGTCCATCCGAAATCGTGGCGCGGGTCGCATTGGTCGGATCCCCTGGCGTCGCCTTCGATGGCGCACCAGCTGGGCGTCCAGCTGAGGGAGAGGACGTAGTAGTCGAATTCGCCCGTGCGTTCGCCTTCGGCCGCCGCGAAGGTGGCGAGGCAGGCGGTCAGCGCGGCCAGAATCAGGTGACGCATTTTGATCTTCCCTCTTGCTGCGCGCGCGACTATATAGCGCCCAAGTTCCCCGACAACGGAAACCCGTCCCGGACCAAGGTCCCGGACCTCCTGGAGACAGGAGCCGGGTGATCCATGCGTCGGGCCGGGATAGAGGAGACGCGAGATGTCGAAACCGTTGATGGCCAAGGCCACCGCCGTCTGGCTGGTGGACAACACCACGATCACCTTCAAGCAGATCGCCGATTTCGTCGGTCTGCACGAGCTGGAAGTGCAGGGCATCGCCGATGGCGACGTGGCGACCGGCGTGAAGGGGTTCGACCCGATCGCCAACAACCAGCTGACGCAGGAAGAGATCGACGCCGCCGAGGCCGATCCGCTGCACAAGCTGAAGCTGAAGTTCAACGCCGCCGCCGTGGGCGAGGAAAAACGCCGCGGTCCGCGTTACACGCCGCTGTCGAAACGGCAGGACCGCCCGGCGGCGATCCTGTGGCTGGTGAAGTTCCACCCCGAGCTTGCCGATAGCCAGATTTCGAAACTGGTGGGCACCACCAAGCCCACGATCCAGTCGATCCGCGAGCGCACGCACTGGAACATCTCGAACATCCAGCCGGTCGACCCGGTGGCGCTGGGCCTGTGCAAGCAGGGCGAGCTGGACGCCGCCGTGCAGAAGGCCGTCGAGAAGAAGGCGCGCGAAGGTGGCGTGATGTCGGATGACGAGCGTCGCAAGCTGGTGTCGACCGAACAATCGCTCGACATGGATCCCGAACCCAAGATCCCGACGGCGATCGAGGGGCTGGAGACGTTCTCGCTGGGCGGTGACCCGCGCGACGAGGGATCGTCGGAGGACGACACGTCTGGCAAGGATTTCTCGGACGCGGACAGCTTCTTCAACCTGCCCGACGATGACGAGGACGACGAGGACGACGACAGCGACGATCCGCGCAACTGATCCCGCGGGCGCAGGCGCTTTCACGCGGAGCGGCTGCGCCGCGCTTTATCCTGGTGCGGGGTGGCGCGCCGGCGGCCTTTTTGACCGGCGGGAGGGGCCTGGGGCGGGGCGACCCTCCGGGGGACATATTTTTAAAGAGAAGAAGCGGGGGTGTGGTGCGCCTGGTGGGCTGCGTCACAGTTTCTTGCGGGCGTTGAGGGCGGCGGTGATGGTGCCGTCGTCGAGGTAGTCGAGTTCGCCCCCGATGGGTACGCCCTGGGCGAGCGAGGTGAGGGTGACGCGGTCTTCGAGCTGGTCGGCGATGTAGTGGGCGGTGGTCTGCCCGTCGACCGTGGCGTTGAGGGCGAGGATGACCTCGGTGATGTCTTCGGTGGTGACCCGGTCCACCAGTTTGGGGATGCGCAATTCGTCGGGGCCGATCGCGTCGAGGGCGGAGAGCGTGCCGCCGAGCACGTGGTAGCGGCCCTTGAAGACGCCCGCGCGTTCCATTGCCCAGAGATCGGCCACGTCCTCGACCACGCAGAGCTGGCCGTTGGCGCGTTTTTCCGAGGCGCAGATGTCGCAGATGTCGGAGGTGCCCACGTTGGCGCAGTTGAGGCATTCCCGCGCCGAGGCTGCGACGGTGTGCATCAGGTCGGCGAGCGGGGTGAAGAGTTGCGCGCGTTTGCGGATGAGGTGCAGGACGGCGCGGCGCGCGGAGCGGGGGCCGAGGCCCGGCAGTTTCGCCATCATCTCGATCAGGGCGTCGATGTCGCGCGTGCTGCTCATGGGGCTTCGCCCGGAAGGGGGATGCGGGTGACCGTGAAGCCCGCCGCGCGCAGGAGTTCGATCATGCCGGTGGTTCCCGGCAGGTGGGCGGAGCCGATGGCCATGAAGACGCCGCCGGTGTCGAGTGCATCGCGTGCCGTGGCGAGGAATGTCTCGTTTCGTTCGCGCAGCATGTAGTCGTCGACAATGCTTTGCAGTTGGGAGCCGTCGGCCTGCCCGAACTGGGTCTGCAGGAAGGCGCGGTCGGTGAGGGACATCAGGCCCAGTTCGCCGCGCAGGTACATCGCGATGTTGGTGGCGCGGGGGCGGTTGTCTGTCATCGGTGTGAGGTAGGCGCCGTAGACCGCGAGGATGGCGATCGCGGTGTCTTGGCGGTCGCGCCGGTCGAGCGTGGCGCGGAAGGCGTCGCGCGGTTCCAGCCCGAGCAGGTCCGCGCCCGCGATATGGCCGAGCGTCTGGATCAGCGCGTCCTGGAAGGGGATGACGCCAGCCGTGAAGTCCGAGCAGGGGTCGGGCAGGAGCAGTTCGGCAAGCCCGCCGAAGGTGAGGTAATCCGGTGCCTCCGGCGTCCAGCCGAGGCCGGAGGTGCGGGAGCGGATCATTGAGGTGATGCGGGGCGGCAGGCCGACGGTGTCGAACTTGAAGTTGGAACGCGCATCGCGCCAGATCTGATCGCGGTCGCCAAGCGCGCGGATGTGGCGGCGGGTGGGTGCGGTGAAATCGACCTCGACCGCGACGAGGCGGGACCGGGCGATATCGGCCCGGACACGCGGCGGCAGGTCGAGGATGTGGCGGTCCGACGTGTGGAAGGTGCCGTGCAGATGCGACACCGCGCCCGACGGTGCCGTGATCTGCCAGTAGCGGCCGGTGTTGTTGGGGATCTGGCGGGCCTGCTCGCGCAGCGCGTCGATCCCCGGAGCGGTGAACAGGTCGGCGTGAATCGCCGGGGTGTCGACTGTGCAGACCTCGCGCGTGGCCCAGTGCTGGGCCGCGGCGAGCGCGGGCCAGGCAAGGATCAGCGCGGCAAGGACCAGGTGGCGCATCGCGCCTAGAACGGCAGCTTCATGTCGGCGGGCAGGCCCATGCCTTCGGTCAGCTTCGACATTTCTTCCTGCGCCTTTTCGGAAGCCTTCTGCTGGGCGTCCTTGATCGCGGCGAGGATCAGGTCCTCGACAACTTCCTTGTCATCGCCGTTGAAGATCGACGGGTCGATGTCGAGGCCCTTCAGTTCGCCCTTGGCGGTGCAGGTCGCCTTGACGAGGCCCGCGCCGGACTGGCCTTCGACCATCATGTTGTGCATGTCGTCCTGCAGCTGGGCCATTTTCTGCTGCATTTCCTGCGCGGCCTTCATCATCTTGGCCATGTCGCCCATCTGGCCCAGTCCCTTGAACATCTGCTCGTCTCCCGAAAGGTATCCGTTGGTATCAGAGATACGACGCGCGGGGGCCGCTCACAAGCGTTTGGCGTATCACAGGCGGGTATTGGCGAGGCCGCTGGCGGCGAAGGTCGCATGTGCCGCGTCGTTGGCGGCCCATGTGACTGGCGTCACTTCGTCAAGGCGGGGCGCGGCATCACTCGTCCTCGAACGGGTCCCATTCGTCTTCGACTTCGGCGAGGCTTTCGGTTTCGGCCTCGGTCGCGAGTTCGGCGGCGGTGCGGATCGTTGCAATGCGCGCCTTGGGGAAGGTGGCAAGGACGGCCTGCACCATCGGGTGCGCGGCGGCTTCGTCCTTGAGCGCCTGTTCAGCGGCATCGCGGGTTTCGGCGATCGTGGCCGCGCCGCCGTCGTTGACCACGGTCACCGCCCAGCGGTTGCCGGTCCATGCCTGCAGGCGCGCGCCCAGGCGCTGGGCAAGGTCGCGGGGAGCCTGCGGTCCGGGCTCGAACTCGATCCGGCCGGGTTGGTAGGCGGCGAGCTTGACGCCGGTTTCGACCTCGACCAGCAGGCGGACGTCGCGGTGCGCGCGGATCAGGTCGACGACGTGGTCGAAGGTGGGGTAGCGGGCGAGGGCCTCGGCCGCGTCCGTTGCGGGCAGGGCCGAGGCGCGAGGGCCTGCGCCCATGTCGACGCTGGCGCGGGTCGGCGCGGCGGTTGCATCTGGTGCGCGCGCGGCCGGGCCGGCACCGCCCGAGGCGGGCACGGCAGGGCCCGACGAGGGGCCCGTGGGCGGCGAGGATTGCAGTTTGCGCACGAGGTCCTCGGGCGCGGGCAGGTCGGCGACATGGGTGAGGCGGATGATCGCCATTTCCGCCGCCATCATGGCGTTCGGCGCGGCGGCGACTTCTTCCAGCGCTTTCAACAACATCTGCCACGTCCGGCTGAGGACGCGGATCGGCAGGGCTTCGGCCATGGCCTGACCGCGGGCGCGTTCGTCGGGGCTGATCGTGGGGTCGTCGCCCGCATCGGGCGTGATCTTCACCACGCTGATCCAGTGCGCCACCTCGGCCAGGTCGCGCAACACGGCCATCGGGTCGGCCCCGTCGGCATATTGCGCGCCCAGTTCGGTCAGGGCGCCCGCCGCGTCGCCGCGCATGATCCGGTCGAACAGGTCCAGCACGCGCCCGCGATCGGCAAGGCCCAGCATGGCGCGCACCTGGTCGGCGGTGGTTTCTCCGGCGCCGTGGCTGATCGCCTGGTCGAGAAGCGAGGTCGCATCGCGGGCCGAGCCTTCGGCGGCGCGGGTGATGAGGGCGAGCGCGTCATCCGCGATCTCCGCCCCTTCGGCGGTGGCGATCCGGCGCAGCAGCGCGATCATGTCCTCGGGTTCGATCCGGCGCAGGTCGAACCGCTGGCAGCGCGACAGGACGGTGACCGGGACCTTGCGGATCTCGGTCGTGGCGAAGATGAACTTCACGTGGCTGGGCGGCTCTTCCAGCGTCTTCAAAAGCGCGTTGAAGGCGCTTGTCGACAGCATGTGCACTTCGTCGATGATGTAGATCTTGTAGCGGGCGGAGGCCGCGCGATAGGCCACGCTGTCGATGATTTCGCGGATGTCGTTCACGCCGGTGCGGGAGGCCGCGTCCATCTCCATCACGTCGACATGGCGGCCTTCCATGATCGCCACGCAATGTTCGCACTCACCACAGGGTTCGGTCGTCGGGCCACCGTTACCGTCCGGCCCGATACAGTTCATGCCCTTGGCGATGATCCGGGCGGTCGTCGTCTTCCCTGTCCCGCGGATGCCCGTCATGATGAAGGCCTGCGCGATGCGGTCCGCCTCGAACGCGTTTTTCAGCGTGCGCACCATTGCGTCCTGCCCGACGAGATCGGCGAAGGTTTCGGGGCGGTATTTCCGCGCGAGGACCTGGTAGGCGGTATCGGACATGACGGGACTCGCGTTGCGTGCAGGGTGGACCGGGGGCGGAGGCTAACAACGGCGCAGCGCCGCGGCAAGCGCGGTTACAGAGACCACAGGATGACGCCGATGGCCAGCGTTGCCAGCGATAGCGTCGAGGCGATGACAAGGTAGGCGCGGCGTGATTGCGGCTCGGCGCTTTGCGCGTCAAGCCGGCGCTGGGTGGCACAGGCCGCGCGGTAGGCCGTCCAGAACACGCCGATGGCGATCAGCAGGAAGGCGGTCGCCGCGGCCTTGGCGATCCACGTGGGATCGGCCTCGCCGAACACGGCCTTGAGCCCGATGGCGATGCCGGTAAAGGCCGCGCCCGTCCGCATCCAGCCCGCGAAGGTGCGTTCGTTGGCCAGCACGGTCCGGTCCTCGGCCCAGTCCGTACGTTCGGCGGCCATGTCTTGTGAGCTGTCTTTGTCCGGATCGGCCATGCCGGCGACCCTAGCCTTCGGCGCGGCAAAGGCCAACCACGGCTTCGCCGATGCGGACTCATCGCGTATGCAAGGATCGATTCCCGCCGCGAAGTGGTTAAGATGGCAGGCAAAGAGGGAGACAGGCCATGCGATTGAGAGGCGTGCGGAGCAGCCGCAACATCGAGGACCGCCGCGGACGCGCCAGCGCGGGCGGCAAGGCGGGCGGCCTTGGCGTCGTGGGCGTGCTGCTGGTGCTGGCCATCGGCTATTTCACGGGCGTGGACGTGTCGCCCCTGCTTGAGGGAGACGGCACCCGCCCGGTCGAGCAAAGCGCCCCGCGAGAGATCAGCGCCGAGGAACAGCGCGCGGCTGAATTCACCTCGCGCGTTCTGGCCACGACCGAGGACGTGTGGGCCGCGATATTCCCGGCGCAGGTGCGGCGCGACTACGAACCGCCGCGACTGGTGCTGTATTCCGGGGTGACCCGATCGCCCTGCGGCAGCGCCTCGGGCGCGACCGGGCCGTTCTACTGCCCGGCGGATGAAAAGGCGTATCTGGACACCGATTTCTTCACCACCATGTCCCGTCAGCTGGGCGCCAAGGGCGATTTCGCGGCGGCCTACGTGATCGCGCACGAAGTGGCGCATCACGTCCAGAACGAGCTGGGCATCCTTGGCGAGGTCAACGCCTACCGGCAGCGCGTCAGCCAGCGCGAGGCCAATGCCGCGACCGTGCGGCTGGAATTGCAGGCCGATTGCCTGTCCGGCGTCTGGGCGCGGTCGGTCAAGGGCCTGCTGGAACCCGGCGATATCGACGAGGCGGTGAATGCCGCGAGGAAGATCGGCGACGATTACCTGCAAAAGCGCGCGGGCCGGGTGCCGCAACCGCATACCTTCACCCACGGCACTTCCGAGCAGCGCTCGCGCTGGTTCCAGGTGGGCTATCGCTCGGGCAAGATCGCCGATTGCGACACGTTCCGCGCAGATCGCCTGTGAGCGGCAGCGCCGGTTTCGCGCTCTACCCGGTCGGCATGGGCGAGGGGGCGATTGCCCTGTCGCCGCTGCCGGGGCGGTTCGGGGATTATGCCGCCGACCTTGCCTGCATCCGCGACTGGTCGCCTGCGCTTGTCATCAGCATGACGACCGCGCCGGAAATGGCCTCCCGCGGGGCGGCGCGGATGGATGCCGACCTGTCGGAGGCCGGGATCGCATGGGCGGGCATGCCGGTGCCCGATTTCGGTGCGCCGCGCGGTGAAAGCGGCTGGGACGCCGTCTCGCACCGCGCGCACGGGGTGCTGGATGGTGGCGGGCGCGTCCTGATCCACTGTTTCGGCGGGTGCGGGCGGTCGGGCATGGCGGCGCTGCGCCTGATGGTCGAAAGGGGCGAGGACGGGCCCGCCGCCCTGCTGCGCCTGCGCGACGCGCGGCCCTGCGCGGTCGAGACGCAGGATCAGCTGGACTGGGCGCTCGCCGGGGCCATCAGCGCGGGCAACTGACGCAACACGTCGGAAGTGCCCTGCGCGTGGGCCAGCGTCCACGCGCCCTGTATGGCGATGAAGGCCATGCGGCCGCGCGCCTCTGCCTCTGGCGCGGGGATGCCGAGGCGGATGGCGTGGGACGCGATGAGGTGAGACCACCGGTCAAAGATTTCCGCGCTCTTGATGCGGAACGGCTGGTTTTCGGGGCCGTCGAACAGGCTCGATGCGATGGGACAGGCGCGCCACGCGGGCTGGATGTCGAACAGCTTGGCCAGCTTGTGGCAGAGCGTCGCCATGCCGTGGTCGAAATCCTGCGCCGGACCGAACGCATCGTCGATGATCCGCATCATGTGGCCCGAGGTCCATTCCGCGGCGGCAACGGCAAGGTCGGCCTTGCCATTGCGGAAATGGTGGTAAAGCGAGCCCTTGGGCACGCCTGCTTTCTTAAGGATATCGGCGACGCCCACGCCGTGAAACCCGCGTTCCTGGAACAGGAGCGCGGCGTTTTCGATCAGTTTCTCGCGGGTCGTGTCGGTCATCCAGATTCCTTTTGACATGTCTGGACCGATCGGTCTAGTTTCGCGATTAGACCGATCGGTCTAGGAGAGGTTCGCCATGGCGCTGCAGCAAGAGATCCCCGGCATCCAGGTACACCCGGCCGGTCCGTTGAAGATAAGGTCCGGTGAGGCGGTGCTGGCTGGCACGCTGTTCGTGCCGCGTGGGGCACCGCGCGCCATCGTCGTGATGAACTCCGCAACGGGCGTGCCGCAGCGGTATTACCGCGCCTTCGCGACATGGCTGGCCGAGGACAAGGGCGTGGCGGTTCTCACCTATGATTACCGCGATTTCGGCGACTCCGCGCGGCACCCGATGAGCGTATCCAAGGCGACGATGACCGATTGGGGCGTGCACGATCAGCAGGCCGCGCGGGATTGCGCGGCGGCGATGTTCCCGGACCTGCCTTTGTGGGTGATCGGGCATTCGCTGGGCGGTTTCATGCTGCCGTTCCAGCGGGGGCAGGGACGGATCGCCGGGCTGATCACGGTGGCGAGCGGCCCGGTGCACCTTGACGACCACCCGTGGTGGTACAGGCCCGCCGCGCGGTTCCTGTGGTCGCGCACCGTGCGCGCGATTGCGACCATGCGCGGCTACCTGCCCGGTCGCGCCTTGCGTCTTGGGGCCGACGTGCCGCTGGGTGTCTACCGCCAGTGGCGGCGCTGGTGCGTCACGCATGGCGGTGTGACGGTGGATGCCGGCGGCGCGGTGCCTTATCCCGACTGGACGGCGTTCGACGGGCAGGCGCGGATCGTGGCGGTCGCCGATGACCCGATGGTGCCGCCCGCGGCGGTCTGGCGGCTGATGCAGTTCTACCCCGAAGCGCGCAAGTCGCAGGCGGTGCTGCACCCGGCCTCCTACGGGCTGTCGCGGATCGGGCATATCGGGGCCTTCGCCAAGCCGTCCCGCGCCGCGTGGCCCGATATCGTCGGCCCCGTTTTCGATACCTGAGAAACGCAAAACGCCGCCCCGTGGGGCGGCGTTGTTGGTGAGAGGCTGGACATCGACCCAAGTGGGGCTCGTTGTGGCTGCTACCTTCCGGTCCTGACCAGGTTGGCGAGGCACTTGCCCGCGCCAACCTCTCAACCCCTCATGTAACCCCTGCGCCGCCCGGTTTCAACCCGTCGACGCCCATCGCGGCGAGGCCTGACAGGAGGTCCGGCGCGACATGGTGGGCGGGGCTGCCGGTTCCGGGCAGGAGGTCCGGCACGTGCAGAACCCTGCATCCGGCGGCCAGCGCCGAGGCGACACCGGTCGGCGTATCCTCGACCGCGAGGCAGGTCGCGGCCTCGAAGCCGAGCCGCGCGGCGGCGGTCAGGTAGGGTTCGGGATGCGGCTTGGCATGTGTCACGTCATCCCGCGACACGATCAGGTCCACGAGGGAGGCCAGCCCGGTCGAGGCCAGCTTGATCCGCGCGCCTTCGGTGCGCGACGAGGTCGCAACGGCGACGGGAATGTCGCGGTCGCGCAGATGGGTCAGCGCGGCAACGGCGCCCGGTTTCGGTTCAAGATCGTCAAGGTTGGCGTGGAAATCCGCGCGCCACATCTCGTCGAGCGCGGCGAAGTCGATTTCCCCGAACGTGTCGCGCACGATCCTGATGCCGGACTGGAAATCCTTGCCCACCAGCCGCAGCATGAACTCCATGTCGGCGGGCACGCCCAGCGACCGGAAGGCCCGGATCCCGGCCTCCTGCGCGTGGCGCTCGCTGTCGACCAGTGTGCCGTCGAGGTCGAAGATGATGCCCGCGTGCGGCATCTCAGTCCTTCACGAGCCCGCCGGGGCAGAAGAACTGCGTGAACGCGCCGTAGCAGGTGGCGCTGTGATCGAACCCGGCGAGGTCGAGCTGCACGTAGAGGCCCTTGTCCTCGAACCGGCTGTCGATCTGGCGGCGGACGAGGTTGTAGCATTCGTTGGGCGAGGTGCGGCAGATGGTGATCGCCAGCTGTTCGGCGGGGTTCTTGCCCTTCAGCTCTTCCTTGGCCAGCGCCAGCAGCAGCTGGTCCTTCAGTGTCGCCTCGGCATCCGCCGCGTCGGGCTTGGTGACATAGGCCACGACGGAGGCCAGTGCCGCCACGAGAACGAGAAACGCCAGAAACCGCACGATAGAGCCACCTTCGATCCGAATAGTCGCGCGCGTTACAGCATGCCCGCCCCACGCTTGTCGAGCGTGGGGGGCGTCACGGTTTGTGTCATCCTGTCACGGGGCGGCGCGGTCAGAGGTGGATGCGGAAGAGCGCGAACCCGTCCGCGCCGTCGCCCGCCTCCTCGATCTTCACCGCCTGCACGTCGTTGAGGTAGGCGCGCGCCGCCGGGCCGGTTTCGAACAGGACCGTGGTGCCGGGCATCGGGGCAAAGCTCCAGTTGGCATCGGCGGTCGGGTTGATGGTGCCCTGTTCGACGATGTAGCGCACGATCACGTCGCGGTTGGTGTCGGGTGCCTCGAAGATGATCGTGTCCCCCATCGCGCCGGGGAAATCGCCGCCGCCTGACGCGCGGTAATTGTTGGTGGCGATCACGAATTCCATGTCGTCGGTCACCGGCGTGCCCTCGTAGGCGAGGTTCACGATCCGCTGCGCGCCGGGATTGATCTCTTCCCCCTTGGGCGCGAAGCGCGAGGGCTGGCTGAGGTCGATCTGGTAGGTGACCCCGTCAATCACGTCGAAATTGTAGGACGGGAAAGAGGGGTTCAGGAGCGGCTGGTCCGCCTCACCGGGGGTGATGCGGTTGAACATGCCCGCCGAGCGTTCGAGCCAGCCTTTCAGCTGCGCGCCCGTCACCTTCACCGCGCGGACCGTGTTGGGATACAGGTAAAGGTCCGCGACGTTCTTAATCGCCACGCTGCCGGCGGCCACGTCGGTGTAGTATTCCGGCCCGCCCCGGCCACCGGCCTTGAACGGCGCGGCGGCGCTGAGAAGCGGCAGACCGGCATACTCGGTGCCCTTCAGCAATTCCGACAGGTACCATTTCTGCGCGATGGACACGATCTGGACCGACGGGTCGTCGGCCACCAGCGCGAAGTAGGAATGCAGAGGCGCGGTGGTCTTGCCCACGGCCCGGCGCACGTAGATCAGCGTCTCGTCATGGTCCTGCTGGACGGCGGCCAGCACCGCGCCGTCATCCTCGACCAGCGGCGTGATCGAGCGGTCCTCGTTCCGTTTCGCGATCGGCCGTGCCTCGGACATGGTGGAGACGACGCGCCACGCGCCGCTTTCCCGTTCAAGCATCAGGTCGATCACGCCCAGATGCGAGCCCCAGAAGCCGCCCATGACCGCGGGTTTGCCGTGGATCGTGCCTGCGCCCGCGTCGACGCCGGCGAAATCGGCGTAGTCGGGGGACGGAAAGACGAGGTGCGAATGCCCGGTCATGATCGCGTCGATGCCGTCGACCTCGGCCAGGGGGACCGAGGCGTTTTCCATCCCGTCCGTGGCGCGGGCGGATCCGATCCCCGAATGGTTGAGGGCGATGACGATGTCGGCCCCGGCCTCTTTCATCTCGGGGATATAGGCCTTCGCGGTTGCGATGATGTCGCGGGCCGTCACGTTGCCTTCAAGATGGCGGCGGTCCCATGTCATGATCTGCGGCGGGGTGAACCCGATCAGTCCGACCTTGATCGCGTGGGTCTCGCCCGCGCCGTCGGTCAGCATCCGGTCGAGGATCACGTAGGGTTTGAACAGCGTCTTGTCCTGCGTGGGCGTCGCGCCGGTTTCGGTCGCCACGTTTGCCAGCACGATGGGAAAATCCGCCCCGGCGGCGGATTTCATCAGGAAGTCGAGCCCGTAGTTGAATTCGTGATTGCCGATGGTGGCAGCGTCGAATCCGACGGTGTTCATCGCCGTGATGATCGGGTGGCTGTCGCCCTCCTTCATGCCGCGTTCATAGGCGATATAATCGCCCATCGGGTTGCCCTGCAGGAAGTCGCCGTTGTCGACCAGCATCGTGTTGGTCGCCTCAGCCCGGATATCGGCGATGATCGCCGCGGTACGGCTCAACCCTACCGTGTCGCGGGGGCGGTCGGCGTAATAGTCGTAGGGAAAGACATGCACGTGCAGGTCGGTCGTTTCCATGATCCGCAGGTGGGCCTGGTTGCTGGCAGCGGTCACGGAGTAGGGATGCAGTGCAATCAAGGTCGAACCGGCTGCTGCTCCCGCGATAAACGTGCGGCGGGACATGGGGGAAATTCTGGTGAGAGGCATCGCAAGGCTCCTTTCAAAGCAGCCATTGGGGGACCGGGTTTCTCGCCAAGCTTTTTGGTTACCTTAGCGTAATCTGGGCGGCTTGCAACTTATGCGCGAAAATTGCCGCAGAAGCGCGACAGACCTGACCGGGAATCGTACTTGCCTCGTCATGGCCGTCGCCTAAAACTCAACCTTGGGGCGGTCGAGGTACGGATGAAACACGCCGAGCAGGTAACCTTCGGTGGATCGGCACTGGACCGGGCGGCAGAGTTGCGGCCCGAGGCAGACGCATTGCGCGCCCGGCCGGACGCGCAGGCCATCGTGCTGTGGCGCGGCAAGCCGCTGATGTGGGAACCCGATGCCGCGGCGCTGGTCCGCCTGCCTGCCTCCGAACCGGCGCTCGAAAGCGCGCGTGCCTGGATTTTCCTTGGCCGCGAAGGCGAGGTACCGGTCTTTGCCGCCGATCTGTCGAACTGGGAGCCGGATGGCGACCTGTCGGATTTCGGAGCCTTCCACGACCCGTCGCGGCAGGTGCATCCCGACCTGCCCGACGACACCGCCTTCGCCGAGTTGCGCAACCGGATGACGCACCTGACCCCGCGCGACGCGGAACTGGCGGCAACCGCCAAGGGCGTGCTGGAATGGCACCGCAGCCACGGTTTCTGCGCCCGCTGTGGTGAGAAATCGGACATCGCGATGGCGGGATGGCAGCGGCGCTGCCCGGCCTGCGGCGCGCACCATTTCCCGCGCACCGACCCGGTCGTGATCATGCTGATCACCCATGGCAACGACGTGCTGATGGGTCGCTCTCCCGGTTGGCCAGAGGGGATGTATTCGCTTCTGGCGGGGTTCGTCGAACCCGGCGAAACGCTGGAAGCGGCCGTGCGGCGCGAGGTGGTCGAGGAATCGGGCATCCCCGTGGGCCAAGTGCGGTACCTTGCCAGCCAGCCATGGCCCTTTCCGGCCTCGCTGATGTTCGGATGCGCGGGCGAGGCACTGGCGCGCGACATCACGCTGGACCCGGCGGAACTGGACGACGCGCTGTGGGTCAGCCGCGAGCGGATGATGGCGGCATTCGACGGAACGGATCCGAAAATCAAACCAGCGCGTGCCGGATCCATCGCGCATTTCCTATTACGAAACTGGTTGGCGGATACGCTGGACTGACCTTCCGGACGGGGCAGGCCCACATTCAGGACAAGGCGGACACGACATGAACTTTTTAGCCAAGGAAGACATCGAGGCACCGATCGACCAGGTGTTCGGGATGTTGACCGATTTCGACGCCATTGAACGCGCGGCGTTGTGGCGCGGGATCGACGTGAAACGCCAAGCCGGCCCGGTGGCCGTGGGCCTGACATGGGACCTCAAGTTCACCTTCCGCGGCAAGGATCGCGCGGCGCATCTGAAACTGACCGAGTTCGATGCGCCGAACGGCGTGGCCTTCGACAGCGACTCGGGCGGGATCGAGGCGGAAGGCCGGATCGACCTGGTCGCCCTGTCGCGCAGTCGCACGCGCATGACCACGCATGTGGAGCTTGAAGCCAAGACCCTGTCGGCACGGCTGTTGCTGCAATCGCTGAAACTCGCCAAGTCGAACCTCAACAAGCGGTTCAAGCTGCGGTTGGCAAATTTCGCCAAGGAAATCGAGACGCGCTGCGCCAAGCGCGCCTGAGATCAGTCGACGTTCAGGAAGTCCAGCATCGCCCGCGCCACGGTATCGGGCTGATCCCAGTGCAGCGCGTGCCCCGCCCCGTCGATGATGCGAACCTCGCAATCCGGCATGTCCGACAGGTGGCCCGGTGCCGTGGTGACGGGGACAAGCCTGTCCTCGGTCGCGAACAGCGCCAGCGTGGGCGTGTCGATCAGGTTCATGCCTTGCACCGGCGCCCCGGATTTGAGCGCCACGACCTGGTGGTACATGCCGTCGAGAGTCTGCGCGTGCGGGTAGGCGAGGCTGGCGGCGATGGCCGCTTCGACCCGCGCGGGGTCGTCGAAGAACGGCGACGCGAACAGCCATGGAAAGAGCGCGCGCAGGTACCCGTCGCCGGGCGAGGTCTTGCGGATCTGCAGCAGGCTGTCGAACACGGCGCAGTTGATGCGCGGGAAGCGCGGCATGACCGCCGACAGGACCATGCGCCGGATGCGCGCCGGGTGGCGCTGCGCAAGGTCGAGCGCGACGCGGCTGCCCATCGAGTGGCTGACGAGATCGACCTGTGCGAGGCCGAGGTGATCGAGCAGCGCGATGGTGTCGGCGGTGACCGCCTCGACCGAGGTGGGCAGGACGGGTGACCGGCCCGCACAGCGCGGATCGGGCCGCAACAGCCGGCGTTCCGCGATCAGCGCCGGCGCGATGGGCCCCCAGCTGGCGCTGTCGGACATCATGCCGGGAAGCGCGACAATGGCCGGGCGGCCCTGCGCATCGCCCTGATCCTCGTAATGGAAAAGGTGCGACTGGTGCGTGTAGACGGGCATCAGCCGGGCAGGTCGCGATAGGCGGGCAAAAGGTCGCCGGGCGCGGGGGTGGCATGGTAGACGCCCCGCGCGATGGCGCGGGCAAGGCAGAGGCTGGCCGCATGTCCCAGCATCTGCAGGTCGCCCGGCGTGGCGGGCCGCGCGCGGGTGGAGACGGCGAAGACAAGGTCTCCGTCGCCGGGGCTGTGGGCCGGGACGATGGCGCGGGCGATCCCGTCATGCGCGGCCACGGCCACGCGGTGGGCCTGCGCCTTGGTCAGCGTCACGTCGGTGGCGACGATCGCGATGGTGGTGTTGGCGCCCTCCGGTGTGCCAAGCGACATGGCCACCAGCTTGCGCGAGGGTTCGGGCGTGCCGAGCCCCGTTTGTGCCGAGGGGCCGAGGCCGCCGAATTCCCCGTCCTGCTCAAACGGGGCGGCCCAGAAATGCGCGCCGCCTGGCACCGTCACCGATCCCATCGGGTTGACCACGGCAAGCGCGCCCACGGTTGCGCCCGAAGGCATCCGCGCCGAGGCGCTGCCGAGCCCACCCTTGCACATCGCCGCCAGCGCGCCGGTTCCGGCGCCGACCGAGCCAAGCGCGAACTCGGTGCCCGCCGCGTCATGGGCTGCGGCGCCGAGCGCGGGATAGGGCGAGGCCTGCCAGTCCTTGTTGCCGCCGTTCAGGAGGTCGAAGATGATCGCCGCCGGCACGATGGGCACGCGGACCGGGCCGACGGGGAACCCTCGTCGCACCTTGCGGAGCGCCTCGGTCACGCCGGTGGCGGCGTCGAGCCCGAACGCCGACCCGCCCGACAGGACGATGGCGTCGACATCCTCGACCGACTTGTCGGGTGCGAGCAGATCGGTCTCCCGCGTGCCGGGTGCGCCTCCCATCACGTGGACCGCCGCGAGAAAGGGTGCGTCCGCCGTCAGCACCGTGGTGCCGGATTTGAGCGTTGCGTCCTGGGCATGGCCGACGCGCAGGCCGGCGATGTCGGTCAGGAGGTTCCGGGGGCCGGGTGTCATGCGCGCCGCCCTTGTCCGGGCGAGGGGCGCATGGGGCGGGCCGGCCCTCCGGGGGACATATTTGTCAAAGAGAAGAAGGACATCAGATACAGCGGCCGCCGTCGACTTCCATGCAGACGCCGGTGATCATCGAGGCTTCGTCCGAGCAGAGGAAGCAGGCGGCGTTGCCCATGTCCTCGGGGGTGGAGAAACGTCCAAGCGGGATGGTGGAGAGGAATTTGGCGCGGATTTCGGGGGTGTCCTCGCCCATGAAGCTTTTCAGCAGCGGGGTTTCGCCGGCGACGGGGTTGATCGCGTTGACGCGGAGGCCATCTGGGGCGAGTTCGACCGCCATGGCGCGGGTGGCGGTGATCATCCATCCCTTGGACGCGTTGTACCAGTTGAGGCGCGGGCGGGGGGAGACGCCTGCCGTCGAGGCGACGTTGAGGATGTTCGCGCCGGGATTGGTGCGCATGAAGGGCAGGGCGTGGCGGGCGGTCAGGTAGACCGATTTGCAGTTGACGGCAAAGACGCGGTCGAACTCGTCCTCGCCGATGCTGTCGAGCGCGGCGGGCAGGTGGGTCACGCCCGCGTTGTTCACGAGGATGTCGATGCGGCCATGGGCGGCCATCGTGGCGGTGACCATGTCGCGGACGCTGTCGGACTGGCTGACATCGACGGTCTGCGCGGTGCCGTCGATTTCGGTGGCGATGGCCGTTGCGGCCTCGGTATCGATGTCGGCCACGATGACGTGCGCGCCTTCGGACGCGAACTTGCGCGCGATGCCCGCGCCGAAACCGGAGCCCGCGCCGGTCACGATGGCGATCTTGTCTTGCAGGCGCATGTCCGGCCCCTTTTTCCTGACGGTGGCAGGCTAGGGCGATGGGTGCATGGGCTCAAGCTGTTTCAGGCAGGTGGCAGGTGTCAGGCGCTGAGGGCGAAGTCGGTGTCTTCCAGTCCAAGCCGCGCGCGCAATGCCGTGGGCAGATGGCGGCGGGCGGAGATGCGGGGGAGCGGCATCTCGGGGATGAGCCGTTCGGCGCCGTGGAGCGCGAGGTAGTCGACGTGGTTGTCATAGGCCGCGCGGCCTGTGTAGTCGACGAAGCTTTCCGCGGGCAGGCCGTTGGCGAGGAGGGCCGAGTGCGCGTCCAGTTCCACATGCCAGTAGGTGAACTCGCGCGGCATCTCTTCCGCTTGCAGGAAACGGATGGTGGCGCCGTTCACGAGGGCGGAGGCGTTGACGAGCAGGCCGTCCATCACCAGCGCGTGGTCGGCGGTCAGGGTCAGGTCGGTGTGCGGCAGGCCCTCTCCCAGTGCCCCGGCCTCGATCCGGACGGGGAGGCGGCTGGCGGGCATGGACAGGTTCACCGCGTCCGCGCGCATCGTTTGCCGCGCGACCCAGCGGACAGGGGCGGTGGAGCCATTGGCCAGCGTGACGTGCGCGCCGGGTTCCAGTGTCTCGATGGCGCGTTCACCGTGAGGCGTGGCGATCAGGGTGCTGGTGAGGAAGCAGTTGACCACGACCGCGTTCTCGCCGGTATTCGTGAACCCGATCGTGTTGGGGTCGGTCCCGGCAAAGGAAGACAGGTCATCATCGGCCGTGTTGTAAGGAATGCTGTATACGGGGCCCTGGTTGAAAACTGCGTAGGAATTCCCGTTCAGGATGATCGTGAATCCGGTATAAGTGCTAGTGGCTTCCCCGAAATAATCGGTCGTGTCGATGTTGTTGTCACTGTTGGCATCGATCACGTCAACGTCCACCGGAGAGTTCCTGTCGATAAAGTTGCCGGATGCCGTAAGCGTGCTGCCCGAAATCGAGCCGAGGAAAAAAAGATAATCGTCCGCTGTGAAATTGGCCATGTCAGCGCCCTGATGCCTGGGAAACAGTCATTCCTCAGGATAGCTGCGCCTGATGCCCCCAGGTCAACTGAAAAATTGCGGCCCGATCAGGCGCTGAGGGCGAAGTCGGTGTCCTCCAGTCCCAACTGGATACGCAAGGCGGCGGGCAGGTGACGGCGGGCGGAGATGCGGGGCAGGGGCATCTCGGGGATGAGCCGTTCGGCGCCGTGGAGCGCGAGGTAGTCGGCGTGGTTGTCATAGGCCGCGCGGCCCGTGTAATCGACGAAGCTTTCCGCGGGCAGGCCGTTGGCGAGGATGGCCGAATGCGCGTCCAGTTCCACATGCCAGTAGGTGAATTCGCGCGGCATGTCGTCGGCTGTCAGGAAGCGGATGGTGGAGCCGTTCACGAGGGCGGAGGCGTTGACGAGCAGTCCGTCCATCACCAGCGCGTGGTCGGCGGTCAGCGTCAGGTCGGTGTGCGGCAGGCCGTTGCCCAGTGCCCCGGCCTCGATCCGGACGGGCAGGCGATTGGCGGGGATCGACAGGTTCACCGCGTCCGCGCGCATCGTTTGCCGTGCGACCCAGCGGATGGTGGCGGCGGTGCCGTCGGCCAGCGTGACATGCGCGCCCGGCTCCAGTGTCTCGATGGCACGCTCTCCGTCCGGGGTGGCGATGAGTGTACCGGTGAGGAAGCAGTTGACCACGACCGCGTCATTGGGGGTTGCTGTAAAGCCGATCGTGTCGGGATCCACGCCATCGAACCCGGAGAGGTCGGTTTCGTTGCTGTTGTAGGGGATGTAGTAACCCGCACCCCCATTGAAAAAGACGGCGTAGTCGTCGCCGTTCAGTCGGATCGTGTAGCCGGAATAGTCGATCTGGAATGCAGCCGATCCCCAGGTATCGACCGCATCGATGTTCCCATCCATGTTCGTGTCAATAACGGTCGAGGTGAAACCTGAATCTCCGAAATTACCGACTGCGGTCAGGTTGCCGCCGGAGGTTTCTCCGTTGAACGTGAGAATCCGGTTCGCTGCGAAGTTTGCCATGAATTTTCCCCACCAAAATTTAAACTATTACATATATTGTGGGGCGTTGCGACGCGAAGGATTTGGCTCCGGGTTCTGCTTTAAAGTATGAAAAGGGGCGAGGGCGTTGCAAAAAAGTCTTACTTCTGGCGGGGGATGTTGCCTTTTTCTCAGGCATACCGGGAAGAATATCGGTGGTTTGCAACTTTGCCCTGTGCTGCCTTGCCGAGTGTCAGGATCTGGTAAACTTGGGAGCAGGCCGTCAATAGGTGGCGCGGCCGCCCGAGGCGTCAAAGCAGCAGCCGGTCGTGAAGGAGGCCTCGTCGGAGGCGAGCCAGCAGACCATCGCGGCGATCTCGTTCACCGTGCCGAAGCGGTTCATGGGGATCTTGGATTTCATGAAGGCGATGTGATCCTCGGTCATCTGGTCGAAGATCGCGGTGGCGACGGCGGCGGGGGCGACGCAGTTCACGGTGACGCCGGCGGTGGCGAGTTCTTTGCCAAGCGATTTGGTCAGGCCGATCACGGCGGCCTTGGACGAGGAATAGGCGGGCGCGTTGGGGTTGCCTTCCTTGCCCGCGACCGAGGCCATGTTGATGATCCGCCCGTGCCCCTTGGCCGCCATCAGGGGTGCCGCGGCGCGGTTGCAGTAGAACAGGCCGTGGACGTTGAGGTTGTAGACCTTCAGCCAGTCCTCGACCGGGTAGTCCCACGTGGTGACGTTTGGCCCGGTGATCCCGGCGGAGCAGATCAGGATGTCCGGCGCGTCCTCGGCCATGGCCTCGGCGACCGCGGAGTGGTCGGTGACGTCGATTTGCCGCCCGCCGGGGGCGAGATCCCAGATCGTGACCTCCGCGCCTTCGGCGGTCAGGCGGTCGGCGATCGCCGCCCCGATGCCCGAGGCGCCCCCGGTCACGACGGCGCGGCGGCCCTTGAAGCGGTTTTCGAAGATCATGGCGCGGCCTTTCTGTAGGTGCCTGCATCTGATGGCAGCAGGGCGCGGGAGTCGAGAGCGAGGCGCGTGTCAGCCGTGCAGCGCTGCGACGGTCTTGAGCGTCGAGAAGCCGTAAAGCGCCTCGAACCCCTTCTCGCGGCCATGGCCCGACTTGCCGATGCCGCCGAAGGGAAGTTCGACCCCGCCGCCCGCGCCGTAATTGTTGATGAAGACCTGCCCCGAGCGCAGCGCGCGGGCCATGCGCATCTGACGTGCGCCATCGCGGGTCCAGACGCTGGCGACAAGGCCGTAATCGGTGCCGTTGGCGATGGCCGTGGCCTCGGCCTCGTCGCGGAAGGGCAGGATGACCTGCACGGGGCCGAAGATCTCTTGCTGGGCCAGCGGGTGGGACGGGTCGGTGCCTGCGTAAAGGCGGGGGGTGACGTAGTGGCCGGTGTCGGGTGCGTTTGCGACCATCGTGCCCTGGGCGACGAGGTCGAGGCCGGTGTCCTGCGCGAGGAAGCCTTCGACGCGCTCTTTCTGGCGGGCGGATATCAGGGGGCCGACGCGGGGATCGTCCATCGCGGGGCCGACGGTCAGCGCGGCATAGGCTTCGGCCATGCGGGTGGTGACCTCGTCGATGCGGCTTTCCTCGACAAGGATGCGGGAGGAGGCGGAGCAGGTCTGGCCCGCGTTCTGGATGCCGGCGTTCACGAGGAACGGCAGGGCTGCGTCGAGGTCAGCATCGGCAAAGACGACCTGCGGGGACTTGCCGCCGAGTTCGAGCGTCACGGGGACCACGTTCGCGCCCGCGGCCTGTTGTACCGCCGCGCCGGTGGCGACCGATCCGGTGAAGCTGACATGCTGGATGCCGGGATGTCCCGCCAGCGCCGCGCCCGCCTCGGCCCCCAGCCCCGGCACGACGTTCAGAACACCGTCCGGCAGGCCCGCCTGCGCGGCGAGATCGGCGAAGGCAAGCGCCGTCAGGCAGGCATCCTCGGCGGGTTTCAGCACGCAGGTGTTGCCCATCGCCAGCGCCGCCCCGACCGAGCGCCCGATGATCTGCATCGGGTAGTTCCACGGCACGATATGGCCCGTCACACCGTGCGGTTCGCGCAGGGTGTAGACGGTGTAGCCGTCGAGATAGGGGATCGTCTCCCCATGCACCTTGTCGGCGGCCCCGCCGTAGAATTCGCAATACCGCGCCAGCGCCACCGCGTCGGCGCGCGCCTGCGTGAGGGGTTTGCCCACATCCTGCGCCTCGATCCGCGCCAGCGTGTCGACATGTTCCAGCACCATCCGCCCGAGGCGCGACAGGATGCGCCCGCGGTCTGCGGCGGGGGTCCTCGCCCAGCCGCTCCGGCTGGTCTCGGCCGCGGCGACGGCGGCGTCGATGTCGGCGGCGGTGCCACGGGCGATGGCCCCGATCACCGACCCGTCCGAGGGGTTTTCCAGCGGCAGGGTCTCACGCGCCTCGCGCCACGTGCCGCCGATCAGGATTTTCGCGGGATCGAACCAGAGGTCAGTCATCGGCGGCTCCTTGGGTGAAGGTGAACTTGCAGGCCTGGTGCGGCAGGGCGGGCGGGCCGGTCTGCAGGTCGCGCAGGCCGGGGCAGGTGGCCAGCACGTGCCGCCAGAAGGATACCGCGCCCGGCATCGCGTTCAACTCCCACGCGCCGGGGGCCGCCGCGATGGCCAGATGCGCGGCTTGGGTGCCGATGCGCGACCGGCGCAGGGAGGGTCTGACGTAGAATTCGCATATCTGGGTCACGCCGTCTTCCACCGCTGTCGCGACAAAGCCTGCCGCACCGGGCGCGCGGATGCAGGCAAGGTGCACCTCCGGTTCCTCCAGCAGCTCTTGCGCGATCAGGTCGGGATCGAGGTCCGAGACGGCAAGTTCGGCGAAATAGGCGCAGAGGTCGGCGCGCATCACCGCGCGGTCGAACGCCCGGTCGAGCGTTACGCGGGGCGTGCCGTTGTTCGAAGGGGGGCTATCAGGCATTCAGCCCCGCGATCTGTGGCAGGCGCGGGGCGGCGTCGAGCAGGCTGCGCGTGTAGGGGTGCGACGGCTCTTCGAGCACGACGTCGGTCGGGCCGTCCTCGACGATACGACCGGCCTTCATCACCATCACCCGGTCGGTGATGCCGCGCACGACGCTCAGGTCGTGCGAGATGAAGAGGTAGGCGAGGTTCGTCGCGCGGGCGAGATCGGCGATCAGGTCGAGGATCTGCGCCCGCACCCGCACGTCGAGCGCGCTGACGGCTTCGTCGAAGATGATCAGTTCAGGCCGGATGATGAGCGCGCGGGCAATGGCGATGCGCTGGCGCTGACCGCCGGAGAACTCGTGGATGAACTTGTCCGCGTCCGACGGTTTCAGACCCACGGCAGTCAGTGCGCCGTCGATGGCCTTTTGCCGGTCGGCGCCGGTGGGCGGATCGGGCAGCAGGTGGAAGGGTTCGGTGATCAGCCGCGCGACCCGGTGGCGCGGGTTGAACGAGCCGTAAGGATCCTGGAACACGACCTGCATGCCCAGCCGCATGGCGGCGGGCAGGTCGGGGCCGACCCCGTGCCCGAAGGCGGCGATGCGCCCGCCCTGCAACGGCTCCAGCCCCAGAAGCGCGCGGGTGAGGGTGGACTTGCCGCAGCCGCTTTCGCCGACAAGGCCCACACGTTCACCCGCGTGGATCGTGAAGCTGACATCATTGACCGCGGTGACGTATCCGCGCGGCTGGAACAGGCGGCGCGGCAGGGGATAGGCGCGGGTGACGGCGTCGGCGGTCAGGATCGCGTCGGTCGCGCCGGTCATGGGCGGCAGGTCGGCGCGGTGGTCGGAGGCGGCAAAGAGGGCGCGGGTATAGGGGTGGCGCATCTCGGCCAGAAGCTCGGCCGTCGGGCCTTCCTCGACGATGCGGCCCGCCTGCATCACGGCGATCCGGTCGGCCATGTCGGCCACGACGGCAAGGTCGTGGGTGATCATCAGCATCGCCATTCCGTCCTCGCGCACCAGCCGCGTGAGCAGGTCGAGGATCTGCGCCTGCGTTGTGACGTCGAGCGCCGTGGTGGGTTCGTCGGCGATCAGAAGCTTGGGGCGAAGTGCAATGGCCATCGCGATGCCCACGCGCTGGCGTTGCCCGCCGGACAGTTCGTGCGGGAAGCGCGACAGCGGCTGGTCGAGGCCGACGCGGGCGAGCGTGTCTTTCGCGCGGTCATAGGCCTCCGCCCGGCTGGCGGCGCGGTGGATCAGAAGGGTTTCGGCCACCTGGTCGCCGATGGATTTGACCGGGTTCAGGGCGGTCATCGGCTCTTGGAAGATCATCGCGATGTCGTTGCCGCGCAGGGCGCACATCTGTGCCTCGGTCTGGGCGGTGATCTCGGTCTCATCCAGATGGATGGTGCCCGTCAGGTCCGACCCCGGCGGCAGAAGCTGCATCACCGACAGGGCGGTCATCGACTTGCCCGACCCGCTTTCACCGGTGACCGCGCCGATTTCGCCTGCCGCGATCTGCAGGGACACGTTGTCGAGGATCGGGGTGCCGTGGATCGACAGGGACAGGTTGCGGATGTCGAGGGTCATCGCGCCCTCCGCAACCGGGGATCGAGCGCATCGCGCAGCCCGTCGCCCAGAAGGTTCAGGCCCAGCACGGTGAGGATGATGGCGATGCCGGGGATGAGCGCGAGGTGCGGTGCGAAGCTGACCATTGTCTGCGCATCGGCCAGCATCCGGCCCCATGACGGCGTCGGCGGTTGCGCGCCAAGGCCCACGTAACTGAGCCCCGCCTCGGCCAGGATACCCAGCGAGAACTGGATGGTGCCCTGCACGATCAAGAGGTTGAGGATGTTGGGAAGGATATGTTCGGCGCTGATCCGGGCGGTGGACTTGCCCGCGACACGGGCCGACAGGATGAACTCCCGCGCCCAGAGCGACAGCGCCGCGCCGCGCGCCACGCGGGCGAAGACGGGGATGTTGAAGATGCCGATGGCAATGATGGCGTTGACCGCTCCGGGGCCGAAGACGGCAGTGATGAGGATGGCGATCACCAGCGACGGGAAGGCGAATATCAGGTCGTTGCCGCGCATGATGATCTCGTCCAGCCAGCCGCCCCGCGCGGCAGCGGCGGCGAGGCCCAAGGGCACGCCCAGACCCATGCCGATGCCCACGGCGACCAGCGCCACCGCGATCGACGTGCGCGCGCCGACCATGATCATCGATACGAGGTCGCGCCCGAAATGATCGGTGCCCAGCCAGTAGCCCGGCGTGCCGGGCGGTTTCAGCTTTTGCGCAATGGCAAGCGCGGCGTGGTCATGCGGCGTCCAGACGAAGCTGATCGCGGCGGCGGCGACAAAGACCAGCGACAAGATCCCGCCGAGGATCAGGCTGCGTTTCGCGCCGGGGGTCACGTGCGCGACCTCAGCCGTGGATCGACGGCGGCATAGGCAAGGTCGACCACGAAATTCACCACGATCACGGCAAAGACCAGCAGCATGACGACCGACTCCACGACGATCAGGTCGCGTTGCGAGATCGCCTGGAACACCAGCCGCCCGAGGCCCGGCAGGAAGAAGACCTGCTCGATGATGATCGCCCCGGCGATCAGGAACGAGAATTGCAGCCCGATGATCGTCAGCACCGGGATCAGCGCGTTGCGCAGGGCGTGGCGGTAGAGCGCCTGCCGCTGTGTCAGCCCCTTGGCGCGGGCGGTGCGCATGAAATCCTCTCCCAACCGGTCAAGGAGCGAGGAGCGCATGACGCGGGCGAGGATGGCCGCCTGTGGCAGGGCGAGCGCGATGGCGGGCAGCGTCAGCGCCTTCAGCCCCGGCCAAAGCCCGTTCTCCCACCCCGGAAACCCCCCGGCGGAGAACCAGCGCAGGTTGATGGCGAAGATCAGCACAAGGATCATCGCGAACCAGAAATTCGGGATCGCCACGCCAAGCTGTGTCGCGCCCATCACCGTCACGTCCCCGATGCGGCCCCGGCGCGCGGCGGCGTAGATACCCACCGGGAAGGCGATGGCGGTGGACAGGATCAGCGCGTAAATCGCCAGCGGCAGCGAGATCCAGAGCCGGTCCGCGATCATCTGCGCGACGGGCGTGCGGTAGGTATAAGAGGTGCCGAAATCCCCCTGCACCAGCCCGCCGACCCACGACAGGTACCGCGCGAGTTTCGGCTGATCGAGGCCCAGCTCGCCGCGCAGCGCCGCCAGCGTTTCCGGCTGCGCGTTGATCCCCAGCATGAACGACGCCGGATCACCGGGCGCCACCTCGATCACGAGGAAGATGACGACCGAAGCGATCGCCAGGCTGACGATCAGGGAGATCAGGCGTTTCAGCGCATAGCGGGCCATGGCGCGAACCTAGGGCAGGGGAGAGGGCGGGGGCAAGGCGTCAGACCGGCAGGGCGGGGCCGGATTTGACCTCCCGCAGGACCAGCTGCGAATGGGCGCTTGCGACCGAGGGATGCGCCAGCAATCGCTCCATCAGGAACCTCTCGAACGCGGCGACGTCGCGCATGCGCACCAGCAGGATGTAATCCTGCTCGCCGGTCACGGCGAGGCAGCGCTGCACCGCGTCCTCCACCCGCACGAACCGTTCGAACGCGGCGCGTCCCTCTTCCGTCTGTGACCGGATGTTGACGCTGACCTGCATGGTCACGTCGAGGCCCAGCGCCTGCGCATCCAGAAGCGCCACGCGGGCGCGGATCAGGCCCTGCCGTTCGAAATCCTGCATCCGCCGCCACGCGGTCGAGGGCGACATGCCGACCGCTTCGGCAAGGTCCTTGACCGGCAGCGTGCAGTCGCGCTGGATCTGGCGCAGAAGCGCCCGGTCGGGTTCGGACAGGGTTTGGGTTTCCATACCGAATTGTAGATCATTTCGGTATGAGGTTTCAACAATACCGCAATTTTCCGATAAAATGACACCAGAACGCGCCCGTGCGGAAATACCGTGTCGCCACAGCGAAAGGGAATTGTCATGGTCAAGAACCGCTATGCCGATGCGCCGCGCGCCGCGGATTTCACCATCGACCAGATGTGGAGCAGCTATACCGCCGAGGAACATGACCGGTGGGATCGCCTGTACGCGCGTGCCACCAAGGTCCTGCGAACCCGCGCCTGCCCGGAATTCCTGCACGCGCTCGACCGGCTGGCGCTGTCGGGCGGAGGCATCCCCGACATGGCCGAGCTGTCGGAGCGGCTGACACCGCTGACCGGCTGGCAGGTCGTCCCGGTCACCGACCTGGTGCCCGACGACATCTTCTTCGACCACCTCGCCAACCGCCGTTTCCCCGCAGGTGCCTTCATCCGGCCCGAGGCCGAGTTCGACTACCTGAGCGAGCCGGACATCTTCCACGACATCTTCGGCCACGTGCCGCTGCTGGCCGACCCGGTCTATGCCGATTTCATGCAGGCCTATGGCCGGGGCGGCGCGCGGGCGCTGGAACGCGGGCAGTTGAAGAACCTCGCAAGGCTTTACTGGTACACGGTCGAATTCGGGCTGATCCGCGGGCAGGGCGATCTGAAGCTGTTCGGCGCGGGCATCATGTCGTCGGTGGCCGAAAGCCGGTTTGCGCTGGAGGATCCCAGCCCCAACCGCATCGCGTTCGATCTTGAACGGGTGATGCGCACCGAGTACGACATCGACGATTTCCAGAAGACCTATTTCGTGATCGACAGTTTCGAGGATCTGCGCGCCGCGTGCGACGCGGATTTCGGCCCGCTGTATGACCGGCTGCGCACCGCGCCCGACATCGCGCCGGACGCGGTGATCGACGGTGATGACGTGCTGTGGCGCGGAACCGGATCGCGGGCCCGGTCTGTCGCCTGACCCGGCAGGGGCGAGGGGGAATTTCGCGCACCTCTCCCCTCGCAATGCGCCGCCCGTCCGCGCAACACTCATGCGCGTGAAGTGATGAGTGTGAGAGTGCCATGTCCAAGGTCTGCGTCTGTTTCGCCGGGGCGGTTGCGTTCAGCTGGGTGGTTGCAAGTGTCGGCGCGGCCCTGTTGCCGCTTGTTGCCGTGCACTACCTGTTCGCGCTGGGCGTCAGCGCGGCGCTTGGCTGTTTCGGGGCGATCTGTGTCCTGCTGGGTGTGCGCGCGATCCGCTGGGCACTGTTTCTGGATGACGCGTCATCGGCGGATGCCCGGCGCATCGCGCCCGCCTGAACGAACCCCCTTCCATTCCGGGCCCGCGCGGCTATAGTGTCGCGCATGTCGAATTTGGGTCTTCTGCTGGGTCTTCTTCTTAGCCGCCTCTGAGCGTGCCTTTCGGCGCGTCCGCTCAGAGGAGAGAAGACCGCGCCAGAGACACCCCCAACCGACACACAAATCACGAGACAGACCGATGACAGATACGACCCGCCCTGCGCCGGATGCGCAGAAAGACAAGGTTGTCATCTTCGACACGACCCTGCGCGACGGCGAACAAAGCCCCGGCGCCACCATGACCCATGACGAGAAGCTTGAAATCGCGGGGCTTCTGGACGAGATGGGCGTGGACATCATCGAGGCGGGGTTTCCCATCGCCTCGGAAGGTGACTTCCGCGCCGTGTCCGAGATCGCGAAGAACGCGAAGAACGCCACGATCTGCGGCCTCGCCCGCGCGGTCTATGCCGATATCGACCGCTGCTGGGAGGCGGTGAAACACGCCAAGTCGCCGCGCATCCACACCTTCATCGGCACCTCGCCCCTGCACCGGGCGATCCCGAACCTGACGATGGACGAGATGGCCGAGCGTATCCACGACACGGTCACCCACGCCCGCAACCTCTGTGACAACGTGCAATGGTCGCCGATGGACGCGACGCGGACCGAGTGGGATTACCTTGCCCGCGTGGTCGAGATCGCGATCAAGGCCGGCGCCACCACCATCAACATCCCCGACACGGTGGGATACACGGCACCGGTGGAAAGCGCGGACCTGATCCGCCGTCTCATCGCCGAGGTGCCGGGCGCGGACGAGGTGATCTTTGCCACCCATTGCCACAACGACCTGGGCATGGCGACGGCCAACAGCCTCGCCGCCGTCGAGGGCGGCGCGCGCCAGATCGAGTGCACGATCAACGGCTTGGGCGAACGCGCGGGCAACACCGCGCTGGAAGAGGTCGTGATGGCGCTGAAGGTGCGCGGCGACATCATGCCCTACACCACCGGCATCGACACGACGAAGATCATGAACATCTCGCGCCGCGTCGCTGCCGTGTCGGGTTTTGCCGTGCAATACAACAAGGCCATCGTCGGCAAGAACGCCTTTGCCCACGAATCCGGTATCCATCAGGACGGCATGCTGAAGAACGCCGAGACGTTCGAGATCATGCGCCCCGAGGATGTGGGCCTGTCGGCCACGAACCTCGTGATGGGAAAGCATTCGGGCCGCGCCGCGCTGCGCTCGAAACTCGAAGAACTGGGTTTCACGCTGGGCGACAACGAGTTGAAGGACGTGTTCGTGCGGTTCAAGGAATTGGCCGACCGCAAGAAGGAAGTTTATGACGACGACCTGATCGCGCTGATGCGCACCGGTAGCAGCGGGGACGATCACCTCGTCCTGAAATCGCTGGCGATCCAGTGCGGCACGGGTGGCCCGGCGGTGGCCGACCTTGTCATGCAGGTGGGCGACCGGACCGAGACCGCGGAAGAGACGGGCGATGGCCCGGTTGACGCGACCTTCAAGGCCGTTCGCGCGATCTATCCCAACAAGGCGCGGCTTCAGGTCTACCAGGTGCATGCGGTGACCGAGGGCACGGACGCGCAGGCGACCGTGTCGGTCCGGCTGGAGGAAGACGGCAACATCGCCACCGGCCAGTCGGCCGATACCGACACTGTCGTCGCCTCCGCCCGCGCCTATATCGACGCGCTCAACCGCCTCTATGTCCGTCGCGGCAAGGTGGGCGAAGACCAGCGCGAGGTTGACTGGAAAGTGGTCAGTTGATCGCGGGCACGGGCATGGCGCGCGCGGGCTGACTTGCCGTGCGCGCCGGGCCCTTGATAGCCTAGGGGCATGTCGCTTCCCGCCCTTGCCGCCGTCCTCTACGCCATCGCTTGCCTTGGGGTCATCGGCTTCCAGATTGCCCTGATCGCTGGGGCGCCATGGGGCAGGCTGACCCAGGGCGGGGCGCATGACGGCCCCTTGCCGCTCAGTGGCCGGATCGCGGCGGGCGTGTCGATCCTCATCATCGCGGCGCAGGCGCTTGCGCTTCTGTCACTGGTCGGGTTCTGGCCGCACTGGCCTGCATGGACGGCCTGGGTGGCGGTTATTGTCCAGACGGTGTCCTGCGGATTGAACTGGATCACGCCTTCCCCGCGCGAACGCGCGTTGTGGGGGCCTGTAACCAGCACCATGCTGGCCCTCGCGCTGGTGGTCCTGATCTTCGCCTGACGGCACCTAGCCATCCATCGCGCCGTCCCAGTCGTAGACCACGATCCCGGTCGTCTCGCGCGCGTTCAGCTTGCGGTAAAGCGCGCGGGCCGGGGCGTTGTCGGCCTCGGTCGCGAGCCAGATGCCTTTGCAGCCCGCCGCGCGGGCCCGGTCCATCAAACGCGAACACAGTTGAACCCCGATCCCCTGCCGCTGGTGATCCGGGGCGACGTCGACTTCGTTGAGGAAGAACGCCGGTGGTTTGTCCGGGTGCAGCAGCACGGTGCCGGTGGCGAAACCGATCACGGTTTCATCTCCTGTCACGAATACCATCAGGTGCCCCGGATCGGCGACGAAGGCGGCCAGTTGCGCGGGATCGACCGGGTTGTCGAATACGGTGCTGCCCGCCAGAAGATGCGCCGTTTCGGCTGTCAGGTCGTGGAATTGCATGCGCGCAGACTAGATCGCGGGCGAGGCCGACGCCAAGCCGGGCGTGCGGGCGACGCGCCTTTGCGTTGTGATCCGCGCATCGCGTAGACTTGTCGGCAGGTTTCCGGCACAGGAGGCGCGCGCCATGGCCGACCGCAAGCTCTATCTCGGCCCGCTGACGGACAACCGGCGGTGGGACAGGATCACCATCCGTCCCGATGACGTGATCGTCGTGACCCCGCCGAAATGCGGGACGACGTGGATGCAGACCATCGTCGCGCTCTTGCTGTCCGGTGACCCGGAAGCAGAGACGGACCTGTCCATCCGCATGCCGTGGGTCGACATCCGGTTCCGCGAGATCGACGAGGTGGCAGGCAGGCTTGACGCGATGACGCACCGGCGCTGCATGAAAAGCCACACGCCGATGGACGGCCTGCCGCTCGACGCCACGGCGCAGTACCTGTGCGTGTTCCGGCATCCGCTGGACGCGCATATCTCGTTCCGCAACCACGTGCGCAACATTCCCCTGACCCTGTTCGACGCCTGGTACCCCGAGGACGACCCGGACAATGTGGCCTTTCGCCGGTTCCTGGATGGTGGACCCGAGGGGTTTGATATGGACTTGATGCCGCTCGCCCATATCCTGCGGCATTTTGAGGCTGCCAAGGCGGTCGATGAGCGCCCGAACGTGACGCTGTTTCACTACGCCGACATGTCGCGCGATCTGGTGGGCACGATGGAGCGGGTCGCGCATATGTTGGGCGTCAAGCACGCGCCGGACGTGATTGAGCGGCTGGTGCAAGCCGCGACCTTCGACAACATGAAGGCGCATGCCGAGCGGTTCGCGCCGTCCGGCGGCAAGGGCTTTTTCAAATCGGATGACGGGTTCTTTCACAGCGGCACCAGCGGACAGTGGCGCGCGCACCTGACGGATGGAGAAATCGAGGCCTATGACGCGGTGATGGACGCGCACCTGTCGCCCGAGGACCGGGCGTGGCTGGAGCATGGCACAGGCTAGGGATCAGGCGTCGATGCGGCCCTGCCACAGCCGCACTTTCAGCCCGCCATGTGCCACGAACGGGCCGGGAGTGAGCGGCAGGCGCGTTGACTGGGCGAGCTTTTCGTCGCTGGTGACCAGCCCGACGGTCCAGCCCGCGAACCGCTCCTGCATGACCCGCCCGAAACTGGAATAGAGCGCGAAGAGGTCGCGGCGCGTGCCGATCCGGTCGCCGTAGGGTGGATTGGTCAGCACGATCCCCGGCGTGCCTTGGGGCGGCGCGGCTTCGGTCAGTGGCTGGCGGGCGAAAGACGTGAACCCGTCCACCCCCGCGCGTTCGGCATTGGCGGTGGCGGCCCGGATCGCACCCCCGTCCCGGTCGTATCCGAAAAACTGCGCGGGCGGCTGTCTGATCTCCGTCGCTTTCAGAACTTGCCAGGCGTCCGGGTCGAACGTGCTCAGTTCTTCGAACGCGAAGCTGCGGGAGCGGCCGGGGGCGAGGCCCGCAGCGATCTCTGCCGCCTCGATGGGTATGGTGCCCGAGCCGCACATCGGGTCGAGCACGGGTTGCGAGCCGTCGAACCCCAACTGGCGCAGGAACATCGCCGCCATGGTTTCGCGCAGGGGGGCCTTGCCGACCTCGGCCTTGTGTTCGCGGCGGTGGAGGGGCGCACCGGAGGTGTCTATCGAAAGGGTAACATGATCGCGCTCGACCCGAGCGAGGATGCGCAGCGGCGCCTCGGCGCTTGGCGTGGCCTGCGACGCCTCGGCAATGGCGGCGGTCACGCGTTCGGCCACGGCCCCTTCGTGGTAGAGGCGGGATTTACGGCAGACGGCCTCGACCCGGAAGGGCGTGCCGGGGGCGATCAGCGACGCCCAGTCGGTCGCGCGCGTCTCTGGCCCAAGCTGGTTGAGGTGATGCGCCTTAAACGCGCCGACCCGCACCAGCACCCGCACCGCTCCGCGCGACCACAGGTTGGCGCGCCAGGCATGCTCCCACTTGCCCTCGAAGGTCACCCCGCCATGCACCACGCGCGGGTTGTGGAAGCCGAGCGACAGCGCCTCGTCGCGCAGGGGCTCTTCCAGCCCCGGCGTCGCGACAAGGAAAATCTGGTGACGGTCCAATGCCCTACAGCATCGCGGGCACGACCTGATCGGGCGGGCGGTGGCCGTCCTCGAAGGTCTTGATGTTGATGATGACCTTCTCGCCCATCTCGACCCGGCCTTCATAGGTGGCCGACCCCATATGCGGCAGCAGCACCACGTTGGGCAGTTCGCGCAGGCGCGGGTTCACGTCGGTGCCGTGTTCGTAGACGTCGAGCCCCGCACCCGCCAGTTCACCGTTGCGCAGGCCGCGGGTCAGGGCATTCTCGTCCACGACCTCCCCGCGCGAGGTGTTCACCAGCACCGCCGAGGATTTCATCAGCTTCAGCCGCCGCGCGTTCATCAGGTGGAAGGTTGCGGGGGTGTGGGGGCAGTTGACCGACAGGATGTCCATCCGCGACACCATCTGGTCGAGGCTTTCCCACCAGGTCGCGCCCAGTTCCGCCTCTGTCTCGGGGCGGAGGCGACGACGGTTGTGGTAATGCACCTGGCAGCCGAAGGCGGCGGCGCGCCGGGCGACGGCCTGCCCGATCCGGCCCATGCCGAGGATGCCCAGCCGCCGGCCGGCCAGCCTGCCGCCGAGAAACGCGTTCGGGGCCCAGCCGTCCCACGTGCCCTTCTGCATCGTGGCGAGGCCCTCGGGGATGCGGCGGGTCACGGCGAGGATCAGCGCCATGGTCATGTCGGCGGTGTCGTCGGTCACGGTGCCGGGCGTGTTCGATACCAGCACGCCGCGCGACCGGGCGGTGGCGACGTCGATATGGTCGAACCCGGCGCCGAAGCTGGCGATCAGTTTCAACCGCTCGCCCGCGCCGGCGATCAGGCCGGCGTCGATCGTGTCGGTGATGGTGGGGACCAGCACGTCCGCCTCTTTCATCACCTCGGCCAGTTGCGCGCGGGTCATGGGCGTATCGTCGTCGCGCAGGCGCACGTCGAACAATTCACGCATCCGCGCTTCGACCACATCGGGCAAGCGTCGCGTCACGACAACACTCAGACGTTTTGATGGCATGCCGCCTCCCTGCCGCTTTGCGCGGGGTTCCCCCCGTGGCAAAGTGACGGCGAAGCAGAAAGGGCACAAGACCCTTACCCGATGATTTTGACAGGCAACTGGTCCCGATGAGGTTGGTTTTACGTCTTGCCGTTGCGGCAATCGTCGCGTTTTCGCCCGCAGCCCATGCTGACCGGGCCGAAACCGATGCCGTGATGCGCGGCCCGGTGACCAACCTGCCGATCCCGCGTTACGTGTCGATGAAGGTGTCCGAGGCGAACGTGCGCCGGGGCCCGTCGCTGAGCCATCGCATCGACTGGGTGTTCAAGCGGCAGAACATGCCGCTGACGATCACCCACGAATACGGCAACTGGCGGCGCGTGGTGGACCGCGACGGCGTCGGCGGCTGGGTGCATTACTCGCTTCTGTCAGGGGTGCGTACCGTGATCGTGGAAGAGGACATGCTGCAATTGCATGTCCGCCCGGACATGGAGGCCCCGGTCACGGCGATGCTGGAACTGGGCGTCGTCGCACGGCTGGGCAAGTGCGAACCGGACTGGTGCAGGCTCAGATCGGGTGGCTACCGGGGCTGGGCACCGAAAACCGCCCTGTGGGGCGTGGGCGCCGACGAGTTGCGCAAGTAGCGCGTCATTCCCACCAGCGGTCGATCATGGCGATGTCGTCGTCGGACCATCCGAAATGGTGCGCCAGTTCGTGCAGCGTGACATGCGCCACGAGTTCTTCAAGCGTGACATTGCCGCGTTCGGCCAACTCGTCGAGGATCGGTTCGCGAAAGAGCCAGATCGTGTCCGGCTGAACCGGCTGGTCCAGCACGGATTTGCGCGTCAGGGGGATGCCGTCGTAAAGGCCCGTCAAGTCCAGCGGGTCGTCGATGTCGAGTTCGTCAAGCACGTCCTGCGGTGGCCAGTCCACGACCGCGAGGTGCACCTCCGCCGCGCCTGCCACGAAGGGCGCGGGCAGCGCGGCCAGCGTCTTGCGCGCGATGGCCTCGATATCGTCAAGCGTGGGATCGGCGGTGGTCATGGGCGCAAGCGGTAGGCCGCGCCCATGCAATGCGCAAGCGCCTTACAGCATCAGCTGGTAGGTCGAGGGCTCGTAGGCATAGCCGTCACCGCGCTTCACCACGTAACCCGTTGCCGGGAACGGCATGTGGTAGCCCGAGAAGGGCGTGCCGGTGGATGCGAGCATGTCGAGCATCCGCCGCCGCGTGGCCGCCGCCGCCGACTTGTCCATGTCGAACCGCACTTCCCAGTCGGGATGAGCCAGCGACCAGACGTAGTGGTTGGCGAAATCCGCGGCGAGAAGCATCGTGCGCCCTTCGCTTTCGAGCATGTAGGTCATGTGCCCCGGCGTGTGGCCGAAGGCGGCCATCGCGGTCACGCCCGGCGCGGCCGTGCCGCCGTCCTCGACGAAGGTGAACTTCTCGGAAAGCGGGCGCACCTTGGTGTCGAAGGCCTTGCTGTCGGACTTTGCCCAGTGGTCGTACTCGACCCGGCCGGTGACGTAGGCGGCGTTGGCGAAGGTTTCGGTCTCGCCGTCCATAAGGCCGCCGACGTGGTCGCCGTGCATGTGCGTGATGACGACCGTGTCGACCTGGTCGGGGCTGTACCCGGCCTCCTGCAGCGCCGCGCCGGTGCCCTGCGGGTTGAGGCCGGTATCGAACAGCACAAGCTGGTCACCGGTATTCACCACGACGGGCGTGAAGAAGAACTGGACCCGGTCGGCCGGGATGTTGGCGGCCTGCGATGCCGCTGCGAACTCCTCGGCGCTCACGTTCTGGCCGAAGATCTTCTGCGGCTCATCGCGCGCGGCGGTCCCGGCGAGAAGCGTGGTCACCTCGTACCCGCCCAGCATGACGCGGCGGTATTTCGGGACAGACATGCCCATCATCGGTGCCTTGGCCAGCGCGGGCGCGGCGGCGGTCGCGGCAAGTCCGGCCAGGACCGAGCGGCGGGTGGGCAGGAGAGACTGTGACATTCGGTGATCCTCCGGTTGTGATAGGATGGAGTATAGGGCGCGCGACGCCCGTGACGATCAAACGCACGTGATGGGTCAAGGGAGACACAGGCTATGGGCGAGGCAAAGACACGGCCAACCGGAGCCTCGGTCGAGGCGTTCCTTGATGCGGTCGGGCATCCGGGGCGGCGCGAGGACGCGCGGATTCTGGACGCGCTGTTCCGCGAGGCGACGGGCTGGACCCCGCAGATGTGGGGGCCGACGATCGTGGGGTACGGGGCCTATGATTACACCTATGACAGCGGGCGCACGGGCACGTTCCTTGCCACCGGGTTCTCGCCGCGAAAGGCGAACATGGTTGTCTACATCATGCCGGGATACGCCGATTTCGCGTCGATCCTCGACCGGTTGGGGCCGCACAAGCTGGGCAAGAGCTGCCTCTATCTTGGTCGCCTCGGCAAGGTCGATCCCGACGTGCTGAAAGAGCTGATCCGGGCCGGGATCGCCGATCTGCAGACGCGCTGGCCAGTGCGCGCCGCCTGACGACCGCCGGTCGCCTGACGGGCGGCTTTCAGGCCGCGATGCCGTCGGGGCAGGGCGCGGTCTCCAGCCGTTGCGGCAGGCCCGTCACCCACCACGCGGCGGGCGGTGCGGTGCGCGCGCGCTGCCGGGTCAGCCGCCAGCGCCCGTGCAGGGCGGCGCCGAAGGGGGCGGCGGCGGGCGGCTGATGTGCCGGGGTCATGTGCCACCGCGTCTCCACCCCCGACGCGCCGCCGGCATCGGGCGTCAGCATCAGCGCCAAGGGCGTCACGCCCGCGCCCTGCGTCGCGCCGGTTTCGGCGGCGAGGTGCAGCCGCCGCACCGCCGTCAGCCCCGGCGGGCCGGGCAGGTCGGCCACGACCAGCGGGATCGCACCCGCGCGCAGCGTCTCTTCCATGCACCACAGCACGTCCTCGTCCCGGCGGGGATGCAGGAAGGTGAAGCGCCCCGGCTCGGCAAAGGCGGCCAGCCCCGCGGGGTTCAGCGGATCGCTTTCCCATGCGGGCGCGATCCAGAAGACCGGCCCCTCCATCCGCCCGGCCAGCCACGCGGCAAAGGTGCGCCGGGACAGGCCGCAGGCCTCGTGCGCGCGACCGGGCATCAGCGCGACATCGGGTGTCAGGGAAACCGGCCTGTGCCGGGGAGTGCGGTCAAAGCGGGCGAATGTCATGCGGTCAGTAGAGCATGTTCCTGTTTCGTTCTCAAGCGCGGAGTGCGGGGCCCGGCAGGCTTGCGCGCATCCCGGCGCTCGGACAAGGTGCCGCCATGCGTCGCCGTTTCCTGACACTCCTGCTGGCCGTTCTTGCCCTGCTGCCCCGTCACGCAATGGCGGACGCGGACGACGCGCCGCTGCGCGTCTTTGCCGCCGCGAGCCTTGGCGAAGCCGTCGCCGTGCTGGCCGCCGATTGGGAGAAACGGACGGGGCAACAGGTGGTGACAAGCCTTGCCGGCACCGCGACCCTTGCCCGCCAGATCGCGGCGGGTGCCCCGGCGGATGTCTTCCTGTCGGCCAACGCCGCCTGGATCCAATGGATCGAGGACAAGGGCCTGACCGCCCCCGGCACCGCGCGCGTCATCGCCACCAACCGGCTGGTGATCGTCGCGCCCCGCGCCCGGTCCGCACCGCTTGACCTCGCGCCCGACGCGGTGCTGGCGCGGCTGGGCAGCGGGCGGCTGGCGATGGGGCTGCCTGATGCGGTGCCCGCCGGGCAATACGGACGCGCCGCCCTGCAGCACCTCGGCCTGTGGGAGGTTGCCGGGCCACGGGTCGCGGGGACCGACAGCGTGCGCGCGGCGCTCGCGCTCGTTGCGATCGGGGCGGCGCCCTTGGGCGTTGTCTATGCCACCGATGCCGCGGCAGAGCCGCGCGTCGGCATCGTGGCCGACATCCCCGCCGACGCGCATCCGCCCATCACCTACCACGCCGCCGCGCTGACGCCCGGAGGCGAGGCGTTCGTGACCGCGCTGATAGGCCCCGCCGCGCAGGCGCGGCTGGCCGAACTGGGCTTCGGCCCGGTCCCCGAGTGACCGCGATGGGCTGGCTTGGACCCGAGGAATGGCAGGCGGTGCTCTTGTCGCTGCGGGTGTCGCTGGTGGCAACGCTGGTCGCGCTGCCCTTGGGCCTCGCCGTAGCATGGGCGCTGGCGCGGGGCCGGTTCCGGGGCCATGCGTTGCTAAGCGCGCTGGTGCACACGCCGCTGGTCCTGCCGCCCGTCGTTACCGGCTACCTGCTGCTTCTGGCCTTCAACCCGTCCGCGCCGCTGGGCGCGATGATGGAGTCGCTGGGCCTGCCGCTTGCCTTCCGCTGGACCGGCGCGGCGCTGGCGGCGGCGGTCATGGCGTTCCCGCTGATGGTGCGCCCCATCCGGCTGGCCTTTGAAAACGTCGACCCGGCGCTGGAGGAAACCGCCGGAACGCTCGGCGCGTCGCGCCTGCGGGTGTTCCTGACGGTGACGCTGCCGCTCAGCCGGACGGGGATCATCGCGGGCGTGGTGCTGGCCTTTGCCAAGGCGATGGGGGAATTCGGCGCCACGATCACCTTCGTCGCCAACATCCCCGGAGAGACGCGCACGGTCCCGTCGGCGATCTATGCCTTCCTGCAGGTGCCGGGCGGCGATGCGGCGGCGTGGCGGCTGGTGCTGGTGGCGCTGGTCCTGTCGCTGGGCGCGGTCGTGGTGTCCGAGCTCCTCACGCGGCGGGCGGCGCGGTGAGCGGGGTGCTGGATATCGCCATCGGCCACCGGTTCGGCCCCGACGGACCGGCGCTGGACGTGGCCTTTACCGCGCCGCCCGGCGTCACCGCGCTGTTCGGTCGGTCCGGGGCGGGCAAGACCAGCATCGTGCGGGCCGTCGCCGGATTGCTGAAACCCGACGTGGCGCGGATCGTGGTGGGCGAGCGGGTCCTGTGCGACAGCACGAAGGGCCTGTGGGTGCCCGTGCATCGCCGCCGCACGGGATACGTGTTCCAGGAGCCGCGCCTGTTCCCGCACCGCGACGTGCTGGGCAACATCCTCTACGGTGCGCCGGGCAGGTCGCTGTCGCAAGACGACGAGGCCATCGTCGACATGCTTGGCCTGCGCGACCTGCTCCGCCGCAATCCCGCGACCCTGTCGGGCGGGGAGGCGCAGCGCGTCGCCATCGCGCGGGCGCTGGTGTCGCGGCCCGACATGCTGTTGATGGACGAACCGCTCGCATCGCTGGACTCGACCCGCAAGGCACAGATCCTTCCCTACCTCGAACGCCTGCGGGCCGAGGCGCGGGTGCCGATCCTCTATGTCAGCCACGACATCTCCGAAGTCGCGCGGCTTGCCGACACGCTGGTCGTGCTGGACCGCGGGACAAGCATGGCCGCCGGACCGGCGGTCGACTTGCTGGCCGACCCCGCTCTGGCCCGGCATATCGGTGCGCTCAATACCGGAGCGGTGCTTTCGGCGCGACTGTCGCGCGCCGATGCCGGTGACGGGTTGTCCGAGATCGACCTGAACGGGGTGCGCATGCTGGTGCCGCAAGTGGCCGCAAGGCCGGGCGCGGCGTTGCGCCTGCGCATCCCGGCAACCGACGTGATGCTTGCCGCCACCCGGCCCGAGGGCCTGTCGGCCCTGAACGTGCTGCCCGTGCGGATCGTCGCGGTAGAGGACGGGCGCGGGCCGGGCGTGATGGTGCAACTGGAGCTTGCCGACACGACGGAGGGGCCGGTGCGCCTGCTGTCCCGCATCACCCGCCGGTCGGCGCGGGCACTGGACATCCGCGCCGGTGCCAGCGCCTTTGCCATCCTTAAAACCGTGTCTGTCGCGCCCGCGGCAATCGGCGGGGCGGTGTTGACCCCGTCGGGCGCTCCGCTATCTGCCGACGGCACGGTCCCCTGACACAAAGAGAGGAACTCCATGCGCAATCCCCTTGGCCGGACCGGCATCACCGTCCCGCCCCTGTGCCTTGGCACGATGACCTTCGGGACCCAGACCTCTGAACGGGATGCCCATGCGCAGATCGACATGTCGATCGACCACGGCGTCGATTTCCTCGACACCGCCGAGATGTATCCCGTCAATCCCATCGGCGCGAAAACGCAGGGCGACAGCGAGCGGGTGATCGGGACGTGGATCGCGAAGACCGGGCGCCGCAACGACGTGCTGATCGCCACCAAGCACAGCGGCAACGGCATGGGCCATATCCGGAACGGTGCCGACATCACCGCCGACAGCATCCCGCAGGCCATAGACGGCTCTCTCGACCGGTTGCAGACGGATGTGATCGACCTTTACCAGCTGCACTGGCCCAATCGCGGCAGTTACATGTTCCGCCAGAACTGGACCTATGACCCCGAGGGCGATGCCGCGACGATCCGGCAGGACATGGCCGACATCCTCGGCGCGTTGCAGGCCGAGGTGGCGCGCGGCCGCATCCGCGCCTTCGGCCTGTCGAACGAAAGCGCGTGGGGGACGGCGCAATGGCTGCGGCTGGCAGAGGATGGCGTCGGCCCCCGCGTCGCGTCGATCCAGAACGAATACTCGCTGCTGTGCCGCCTCTACGACACCGACCTTGCGGAGTTGAGCATGTACGAGGATGTGGGGCTCTTCTGCTTCTCCCCCCTCGCGGCGGGGCTGCTGACGGGCAAGTACCAAAGTGGTGCGGTGCCCGAAGGGTCGCGGATGGAACTGGTGGCGAACCTCGGCGGGCGTAAGACCGACCGCGCCTTCACCGCCGTCGCGGCCTATCTCGACATCGCCGAGCGTCACGGGATCGACCCGGTGCACCTTGCGCTGGCCTTTGCGATGGGGCGGCCCTTCATGGCGTCGGCCATCTTCGGCACGACGCATGTAGACCAGCTGCCCCGCGCACTGGCCGCGATGGAGGTGACCCTCTCAAGGGAAGTGCTGGACGAGATCGACACGGCGCACCGCGCCCATCCCATGCCCTACTGACCGGTTCCCGCCATCGGGGACGCCCCGCGCAGGCGCAGGAACAGGCTGGCCTCGTCATCGTTGCGGAAATACGGGACCGAGGGCGGCGCGGTGTCGCTGCCGACAAGCGCGGAAATCTCGGCCAGCACGACTTCGGTTATGAAGGGCAGGTCGAACCCGCGCACCTCGTCCAGCGGGATCCATTGCAGGTGTGACAGCTCGTCCTCGGCCCGGCTGAAATCGTCGGGGTCCGACCGCAGGGCGTCGGCATTGGCCAGGAAGAACCGCGCGTCGAACCGGCGCGGGCGGCCCGGCGGGGTCAGGGCCCGGAAGACGAACCGCAGATCGGCGCCGGAGGGGCGGTAGCCGGCATCGGCATACCGCGCCCACGTTTCGGGTTTCGGTCCCTCCCACGCCGACGGCTGGCCAAGGATCAACCCGGTCTCTTCCCACAATTCCCGGATCGCGGCGGCGACAAGCGCGGGGCCAAGGCCCGCGGGCGCGTCTTCTTCCAGCCTGTCGGCGCAGGGCGCCTCGATGGGGTCGGCCAGTGCGACCTCGCTGTCGGCGGCATCGACCGCACCGCCGGGAAAAACGAACTTGTTGGGCATGAAGGCGGCCTTGGCACCGCGCTGCCCCATCAGGACGGCGGGCCGCGTGGCATGGTCGCGCAGCACGATCACCGTCGCGGCATTGCGGATGGGAACGGGCTTGTCGCTCATCGCGGGCTCACGCCGCGCCGAAACCGTGCAACCTGCGTGCCCATTGATACCCCACGATCGCGCCCTTCAATCGCGGCAGAAGGTAGAGCGACAGCGCCACGGTGCCAACCGCAAAGATGGAAAAGAGCACCAGCGGTTCGGGTCGGAACCGGACGAAGACGATGTGCAAAAGCGGTGCCATCAGGTGCCCGACAAACAGGATCGTCAGGTAGGCCGGGCCGTCATCGGCGCGGTGATGGCTCAGCGTTTCATGGCAGACCGGGCAATGATCGCGCACCTTCAGGTACCCCGACATCATCGGGCCGCTGCCGCAATTCGGGCAACGCCGCCGCCATCCGCGCAACATGGCGGTCCGGGCCGGGCGGGCATCAGGTGCGGACAAGGACGGGTCGGTTACTGTCATCTCATCGCGGGATATGGACGCTGGCGGACCGCGAAAAAAGGGCTGACGGTGCCAGCGCGGTCCGATGTCGCATGTTTTTTACGGTGTGACACTTTTTTTCGCGGATTGGCGACGGAAAGGGGCGGGTGGTGCGTGTGACTGGTCAGACACCGCCGAAACGGGTGGGTCCCTGAACAACAAAGGAAGAGCACATGACACCGAAGACCCTCGTACTCGCCGCCCTCGTCGGCTCCGTCGCTGCAACGGGCGCATTGGCCAAGGGGGGCCATGGCGGCATGCGCGGCGAGATGCCCGCCTTCGAAGAACTGGACGCCAACAATGACGGGCAACTGACGCTCGAAGAGATCGTCGCCTTCCGCGAGGCCCACGCCAAGCAACGGTTCGCCGAGATCGACACCGACGGCGACGGGCAGGTCACCCGCGAGGACGTGATCGCGGCGGCACGGGACAAGGCGGGCGACCGGGCCGAGAAACGTGCCGGCCGGATGTTCGACCGGCTTGACGCCAACGAGGACGGCACCCTGACCGAAGCCGAGATCGCCACCGCCAAGGCAGAGCATGCCGACCGCCGCGGCGACCGGATGGAGCGGATGTTCGACCGCGCGGATGCGGACGGCAACGGCGCGATCTCGAAAGACGAATTCGAGGCGATGCAGGCCATGAAGAAAGACCGCCGCAAGAAGAACCGCGGCTGATCTCCCCGAGGGTCCGGGCGGTGGAACCGCAAGGATTGCCGCCCGGACCCAAAGCCGCTACGCCCGGATCGATGGACATGCCGCTAGACGCCCAGTCCGACCTCGACGACGAGGTGCTGCTGGTCCGGTTCGCCAATGGCGACCGGGACGCGGCCCGCGCGCTGACCCTGCGGTTGACGCCGCGGGTGCTGGCGCAGGCGACCCGGATGCTGCGCAACCGGGCCGAGGCCGAGGACGTCACGCAGGAAGCGATGCTGCGCCTCTGGAAGGCCGCGCCCGATTGGCGGCAGGGTGAGGCGAAAGTGTCGACCTGGCTTTACCGCGTGGCGTCGAACCTTTGTATCGACCGTCTGCGCCGCGCGCCGCAAGTGGCGCTTGATGCCGTGCCCGAGCCCGAGGACGACGCGGAAAGCGCCGAGGAGCGGTTGCAGGGGGACGCCCGCATGGCCGCGCTGGATGCGGCGCTTGCGGAACTGCCGGACAGGCAGCGGCAGGCGGTGATCCTGCGCCATATCGAAGGCCTGTCGAACCCCGACATCGCCGAGATCATGGACATTGGCGTGGAGGCAGTGGAAAGTCTGACCGCGCGCGGGAAACGCAAACTTGCGGAGTTGCTCAAAGGGCGCCGCGCAGAGCTGGGATATACCGATGGCTGACGAAAAAGACGCCTTTGATCCGTTCCTTGACGAGCTGTTCGCCGAAGCAAGCGAGCGCGATGCGCATGGCGCGTCGCCCGACCTTCTGGCGCGCGTGCTGGGCGATGCCGAAGCGGTTCAGGAGGGCTTCGTCGCGCCGGTTGCCCGGCCGTCCGCTCCGCCCCGCGTCCCCTTCTGGCAATCGGTGCTGGATGCGATCGGCGGCTGGCCGGCGGCGGCGGGCCTTGCGGCTGCCGGTGTTGCGGGCGTGTGGATCGGTGTCGCGCCTCCCGAGGCGCTTGAATTCGACATGGCGACGATGCTGGGCGTGGATGACGGGCTTGCCTCGATCGGCTTGGTCGACGGGTCGGGCTTCTTTGGCGACGCGCTGCTGGACGGCATCGGGGAGAGCGAAGGATGAGCGCCCCTGACCCCTCCCCGCGCGCCCGGACGGCCCTGTGGGTGCGGATCCTGCTGTTTCTGTCGCTGGCCTTCAACCTTCTGGTGATCGGGCTGATCGTGGGCGCGGTGACCAGCTCGGGCCCGATGGAACGGTTCGGTCGCGTCCCGGCCGATGCGAATCGGACGCCTTACGTCGCCGCGCTTGACGCGGAGGACCGGCGCGGCCTGTCGCGCCAGTTGCGGCGCGAATTGCGCAAAGACCGGCCTACCGTGACCGAGTGGCGCGGCAGTTTCGCGACCGCGCTGGACCTTTTGCGGGCGACCCCCTTCGATGCCGAGGCGTTCGACCGCCACATGCGGACCCAGCTTGACCGCCAGGCGGTTCGGGTCGAGGCGGGGCGCAGCGCGCTGGTCGCCTATGTCGCGGAGATGTCGGAGGCCGAACGCGCCGCCTATGCCACCCGGTTGGAGGCGCTTATCGAACGCGGTCCCTACCGGCTGAAGCGGAAGGACGGCAAGGGCCGGAAAGGCGAGGGGCGCGAAGGCGGGAACTAGGCCGCGGCGCGGGCCAGAGTGAACTGGTTGCGCCCGTGGGATTTCGACCCGTAAAGCGCCCGGTCCGCGGCGCGGATCAGGGTGTCTATTCCGCCCGGCACGTCCGCGTCCCGCCCCGAGGCAAGAACCACGCCGATGCTGGCGGTCAGCCGGATCGGCGCGGAGGCTTCGGGCACCGCGAAGGGTGTAGCCGCGATCACCGAACACAGACGCTCCGCCGCGGACCGTGCCGCGGCGCGGTCGGTATCGGGCATGGCGACGAGGAATTCCTCTCCACCAATGCGGGCGACAAGATCGACGGGTCGCAGGTTGGCGACAAGGCGCTGGGCCGTCTCCACGAGGACGGCATCGCCCGCCGTGTGCCCGTGCCGGTCATTGACCCGTTTGAAGTGATCGAGGTCGGCGATCATCACGGCAAAACTGCGATCTGCCTGCCGGCAATGTTCGGCCATGCGTTGCAGGTGCGGCATCGCGTAGCGGCGGTTGTAAAGTCCCGTGAGGGGATCGATCAGCGCGGCCTGAAGCCCGTTCTCGACGGTCTTGCGCAGCCGTTCCACCGTGCGCTTCCGCGCGGTCAGGCGGCCAAGACGCAGGGCAAGTTCATCCACGTCCACATCGTCCGGCACAAGGTCGCTCGCCCCCTGGTCGAGCGCGGCGGCGGCAAGGTGGGTGTCTCCGCGCGGCGCGACGGCAAGGATGGAGGTGTTGCGCAAATGCGGCCGCGCCCGGATGTTCGAGATCAGGCCGAGAGCGGCCTCGGTCCGCTCGTGGTCGATGGCCACGACGAAGACGTCGGGCGCGGCGCGGTCATCGGCGGACAACAGGCTCCCGCGCAGGTCGGGAAGGACCGACGCGCCGGGCATCGTCTGCTTCAGCGCGGCGGCGAGTTTCGTCGTGCGGGCGATGTCGGTCCCGCCCAGCGCGATGCGCGGCGGCATCTCGAACGTGGCCGCGGCGGGTTCGGACAGCCCCAGCGCGCGGCGGGTGCCGTCGCGCAGCCGCAATTCCCGTTCGGCCTGGTTGGCGCGCAACAGGCAGCGCAGGCGCGCAAGCAGCATGGTATCGTCGAGCGGACGTTCCATCACGTCGTCGATCCCGGCTTCGAGAAGGTGTTGACGGGTCGCGGAATCGCGTTCGGCCAGCAGTGCCATGACCGGGACGCGGACCTGGTCGTCGCGCGGGGAAACGGACGCGACCAGCGAGGTCGCCGTGCCACAGGACAGCCCCGATCCCAGCAGGACGAGGTCGGGCGCCGCGGCGGCGATGTGGCGCTCTGCCTCGTCCCGGTCGGCGGCCTGCAACACTTCGTAGAACGCTGAAAGCAGCTTGACCTTCAGGACGATTCTGTTGGTTGCCACAGGATCAACGATCAATATCTTGACGGGCATGGCGTCGCTCTGTTCGATGTGTCCCTCGGATGACCTGAAGCTTGCGCCCGAGAAGGTTAACAATGTCTTTAGAACCGGGAGACAATTTTCGTCATGTTGCAGGAATCCGCCGAGACGCTGGCGTTGAAAGCCTTGGGCTGGCTGGTCGGGAACGACGATCTGCTGCCCGTTTTCCTTGGGGCTACGGGCGCGTCGGTTGCCGACATCAAGGCGCAGGCAGGCGATCCGGCCTTCCTTGGTTCGGTCCTTGATTTCATCGCCATGGATGATGCCTGGGTGATCGCCTTCTGCAATGCCGAGCGCCTGCCCTACGAGGCGGTTCTTCAGGCGCGGCACGCGCTGCCGGGCGGGGAGCAGGTGCATTGGACCTGAAGGCAGCCGGCCTGCAGGGCATCATTTTCGACAAGGACGGCACGCTTCTCGATTTCCACGGAACGTGGAGCGCCTTTGCCGCCGCGACCATCGGCACCTTCGCGGGGCCGGACCCGGATGCGCGGGCGGCGCTGGCCGCCGTTTGGGAATTCGATCTGGCGACGGGCCGTTTCGCCGACACCTCCCCGGCGGTCGCGGGCACCAACCGTGAACTGGCGGAACTGGCGGCGGGTGTCCTGCCGGATACCACCCCCGACCTACTGGAAGGCAGGCTGGCGGAGGCCGTGACCGAGGCGCCGGTGGTCGGCGTTCTACCGCTGCGGCCGGTGCTTGGGCGGCTTGCCTCGGGCGGGTTGAAGCTTGGCATCATGACGAATGACGCCGAGACCGCCGCGCGGGCGCACATGCAGGCGCTGGACGTCGGTGACATGTTCGCGGCGGTGCTGGGCAGCGACAGCGGCGCGGGGGCCAAGCCCTCGGGCGCGCCCCTGCGCGAAGCGGCGCGGCGCATGGGCGTCACCCCGGACCGTTGCGCGATGGTCGGGGATAGCACCCATGACCTGCGCGCCGGGCGCGACGCGGGCATGGTCACCATCGCCGTCCTGACCGGCACGGCGGACGCGGAAACGCTGGCACCCTGGGCCGATCTTGTGCTGCCAAGCGTTGCCGACCTGCCGGACGCGCTGGGGGTGCCCGCCTGAACCGGCACGTGGCGCACAAAAACGACACGCGCTGTCGAATTTGGTGATGCGCCGCGCCCGGCAGCGGTTCCACACTGGGGCCAAGCGTTCCCAACACCGCCGGAGCCCGCCATGACCGACGCCGCCCAGACCGAGCCCGCCCCGCGCCGCCGCCGCAGCGGTGGCCGCGCCGGAAATTCCGCCCGCCGGGGTGGTGTCGTGATCGAACAGATGCCGTGGAACCCGCCGGTCATGATCGATCCGCCGGTCGAGCCGCTGTCGCCCGAAAGCGTCGAGGCGATGCACGACGCGGCCATGCGCATCCTTGAAGACATCGGAATCGTCTTCCTGAACGAGGAGGCGCTGGAGATCTTCCGCGAGGCGGGCTGTTCCGTGAGCGATGACGGCATCGTTCGGATGGGGCGCGACTGGGTGATGGAGATGATCGCCAAGGCGCCGTCCGAATTCACGCTGACGCCGCGCAACCCCGACCGCCAGATCACGATCGGCGGGCGGCACCTGACCTTCGGCAACGTGTCCTCGCCGCCCAACTATTTCGACCTCGAGATCGGCAAGAAGGTCTCTGGCACGCGCGAACAATGCGCTAACCTTCTGAAGCTGACGCAGTATTTCAACTGCATCCACTTCGCGGGCGGCTACCCGGTCGAGCCGGTGGATATCCATGCCAGCATCCGCCACCTCGACGTCGTCTATGACAAGCTGACGCTGACCGACAAGGTGATGCACGCCTATTCGCTGGGCAAGGAGCGGGTCGAGGACGTGATGGAGATGGTGCGCATCGCGGGCGGGCTGAGCCATGAAGACTTTGAAGCCACGCCGCGGATGTATACCAACATCAACTCGACCTCTCCGCTCAAGCACGACCAGCCGATGATCGACGGCTGCCTGCGCTGTATCCGGCGCGGTCAGGCGGTGGTGGTCACGCCCTTCACGCTTGCCGGTGCGATGGCGCCCGTCACGATGCCGGGGGCGGTGGCGCAGTCGCTGGCCGAGGGCCTGGCAGCCATCGCGCTGTTCCAGTACGTGCGCCCCGGCGCGCCTTGCGTGATCGGCACCTTCACCTCGAACGTGGACATGAAATCGGGCGCACCGGCCTTTGGCACCCCGGAATACATGCGGGCGACCCAGATGACCGGGCAGATGGCGCGGTTCTACGGGTTGCCGATGCGGTCCTCGGGCGTCTGCGCGGCCAACGTTCCAGACGGGCAGGCGATGTGGGAGACGTCGAACAGCCTGTGGGCGGCGCTGCAATCGCAGACCAACATGGTCTACCACGCCGCCGGCTGGCTGGAGGGCGGCCTGATCGCGTCCCCTGAGAAATTCATCATGGATTGCGAGGTGTTGCAGCACATCCAGCGCTACCTCGACCCCGCGCTGACGCGGACGGAGGAGGACGACCTCGCGCTGGATGCGATTGCCGAGGTCGGTCACAACGGCCATTTCTTCGGCATCCAGCACACGCAGGACCGCTATACCACGGCCTTCTACCAGCCGTTCCTGTCGGACTGGAAGAATTTCGAAGCTTGGGAGGTGGCGGGCGGTATCTGGACCGCCGAGCGCGCGCATCACATGTTCAAGGAGATCATCGGCGCGTTCGAGGCACCCCCGATGGACGCCGCCATCCGCGAAGAGCTGGAAGCCTTCGTCGCGCGGCGCAAGGCTGAGGGCGGCGCGCCGACCGATTTCTGATCCGGCCACCCGCGGCGGTATGCCGGTGCGCCCTGCGCACCGCACGGATTGACTCCGCGCGCCGTTGGCCGTTCTTGGGGCCTCCGATGATCGCAGGTCCCATGACACGCTTGCCGCTGACCGACAGACCCGACCTTCCCAACCTCTGGCCCGATGCAGAGGGATGGTCGCGCCGTGCGACGGTGACGCGGGTCGACCCCGCGACCGGGAGGGCGGCGGGGTGGGTGCCGGTGGCGGAACCCGCCGACGTGGCAGGTGCTGTCGCGCGGGCGCGCGCGGTGTTTGACACCACCGATCCCGACCTGCCGCGCGCGCCGCGTCTGGAACGCATCGCGCGGCTGATCGCGGCGATCGAGGCGCGGAAAGAGGCGTTTGCCCGCGCGATCAGTGCCGAGATGGGATCGCCCATCGACTTTGCCCGCGACAAGCAGGTCGTGGCGGCCATAGCGCATTTGCAGGCAACGCATGCCGCGCTTGCGCAAGCGCCGGATCGGGAGGTGGCCGCGCCGGGGCACTGGATCCGCCATGAACCGCTGGGGGTCGCGGCGCTGATCACGCCTTGGAACTGGCCCCTGAACCAGGCCGCGCTGAAACTGGGCGGCGCACTCGCCGCGGGTTGTGCCGCCGTTATAAAACCGTCCGAGCTTGCACCATTCAGCGCCTGCCTTCTGGCCGAGGCCCTGCACGAAGCCCTGCCCGACGGGGCCGCGCAGGTGTTGATGGGCGATGGCGCGACCGGGGAGGCGCTGGTCGCGGCGAAGGGCGTCGACGTGATCTCCTTCACCGGCTCCACGTCGGTGGGACAGCACATCGCGGCCGAAGCGGGCGCGCGGTTGCGCCCCGTCCTTCTGGAACTGGGCGGGAAATCCCCGAACATCCTCTTTGCCGACTGCGATCTGCCGCTGGCCGTGACGCAGGGCGTGGCGCATTGCTTCCGCAATTCGGGCCAGTCCTGCAACGCGGCCTCGCGCATGCTGGTGGAGCGTTCCGTTTATGAAGACGCGGTTGCTTTGGCGGCGGCGGAAGCCGAAGCGGCGGTCTTTGCCGACCCGTCGCAACCGGGCGACCATTTCGGGCCGCTGGTCTCGGAGGTGCAGTTCAACCACGTGCAGCGCTGCATCGACCGCGCCCTTGCCGAGGGCGCGCGCTGCGTCGCGGGCGGGCCGGGACGTGCGCCGGGCAATACCGGCGGATGGTTCCCGCGCGCGACGGTCTTTGCCGATGTCACGCCCGACATGGACCTGTTCCAGACAGAGGTGTTCGGCCCGGTCCTGTCGATCACGCCGTTCGACACCGAGGAAGAGGCGGTTTCCCTCGCAAATGCCGGGCCTTACGGCCTTGCCGGATACGTGCAGACCGCCGATCCGGACCGCGCCGCGCGCGTGTCTCGGGCGCTTCGCGTGGGCATGGTGCAGGCGGGCGGGCAAAGCCGTGTCGCGGGTGCGCCGTTCGGCGGGCGCGGCGCATCCGGCTACGGGCGCGAGGCCGGTCTGTGGGGCATCCGCGCCTTCCAGGCGGTCAAGTCCGTGAGTGGCGCCGATTGACGCGGCATTTCCGAGCAATTTGATCTGTTGGCGAGTTCTTAACACTGCCCGGCGCACTCTCCGCCGCGAGGAGAGCGTGGCATGCACGGATTGATCAACACGGCCGTCCAGAGTTTCTGCCGGGACGCCTACGGAACCGATGTCTGGAACGACGTCCTGCGCCGCAGCGGTGCCGGCGTGGTCGAGTTCGAGGCGATGCTGACCTATGACGACCCGATCACGGATGCGGTGGTGAACACGATGGCGCGGGTCCTGTCCAAGCCGCGCGAGGAGGTGCTGGAAGACCTTGGCACCTACCTCGTCTCACATCCCAATGTCGAAAACCTGCGACGCCTGCTGCGGTTCGGCGGCGTCACGTTCGAGGAGTTCCTGTATTCGCTCGACGACCTGCCCGACCGCGCGCGCCTTGCCGTGCCGGATATCGACCTGCCGCAACTGGAGCTTTGCGACCGGGATGAAGGCGAATTCGTCCTGATCTGTCGCAGTCCGTTCGACGGGGCCGGGCATGTCTTTGTCGGTATCCTGCGTGCCATGGCAGACGATTACGGCGTGCTCGCCCTTCTGGAACATGACGGCCCGATCGACGGGGCCGAGCAGATCTCGATCAAGCTTCTCGAACGCGCCTTCGCGCGCGGGCGACAATTCGATCTTGCGGTGGTGCCATGACGGTGCAGGTCGCTCCGCTTGCCGAAGCGCTTGATATGCTGTGCCCCATGCACCTGCATCTGGATGCGGGAGGCCGGATCGTTCATGCCGGTCCGACCCTGTGCAAGGTGCTTAGTGGCGGGCTGGTCGGGCGCGAATTCACGCAGGTTTTCGAACTGGAACGACCGCGCAAGGTGCGCACGATCGCGCAGTTGCTGCAGACGGCGGGACAGAAACTGCACCTGCGGCTCAGGACGCCGCCGCATACGCGGGTCAAGGCGGTCCTTGCGCCGCACCCCCTCGGCTCCGGTGCGCTGGTCGACATGTCCTTCGGCATCTCGATCCTCGACGCGGTGCGGGACTTCACGCTCAGCAGCGCCGATTTCGCACCCACCGACCTGACGATCGAGATGCTGTACCTGGTGGAGGCGAAATCGGCGGCGATGGAAGCGTCGCGCCTTCTGAACGAACGCCTGCAGGACGCGATGCTGCGGGTGGAAGAGCAGGCCTACAGCGACACGCTGACCGGCCTGAAGAACCGCCGCGCCTTCGATCACCTGCTGGGTCACCTTCTGGAAGGACGGCAGGATTTTGCGCTGATGCAGCTTGACCTCGACTTCTTCAAGCAGGTCAACGACACGCTGGGCCACGCCGCGGGCGATCACGTGCTGCAGACGGTGGCCGCCATAATGCGCGAGGAAACCCGCGGTGACGATATCGTCGCGCGGGTTGGCGGCGACGAATTCATCCTTGTCTTTCCCGGTCTCGTGAACCGGTCCCGCCTCGACGAGGTCGCGGCGCGCCTGATCGAGCGTATCCGCGAGCCCATCCCCTTCGCGGGCAAGAATGCCGCCATCTCGGCCAGCGGCGGCGTCGTGCGGAGCGTCGATTACATCGCGCCGACGGTCGACGCCCTTCTGGGCGATGCCGATACCGCGCTGTACGCATCCAAGGATGCCGGGCGGGGCCGCGTGACCTTCCACCTCGACCTGCCCAAGTCACGGTCAGCCTGACGCCCGCAGGCGGAATCACGTCCCATGTTATAAATGTTACTTGGCCGATGCGGACCGGCATCGCATGGTGAGGCGTGAGTTTGGCCTGCTGTCCGCGGCGCTGGACACAGTTCAGGACCGTGAGCCCGCCATGAAAAAGCACCCTTTGCACAAATTCAGCGACCTGGCCGACCGCCAGCCGCAATACGCCATCGTCGGCGAAGTCGACCTTGTCATCGTCCGCTTCGATGACGAGGTGTCGGTCTTCTATGGCCGCTGCCTGCATCGCGGCGCGCTGATGGCCGACGGGTTCGTGCGCGGCAAGAACCTGATCTGCGGCGTGCATGACTGGGATTACCGGCTCGATTCCGGCGTGTCGGAATACGCCAATGACGAGGCCTTGCCCAAGTTCACCTCGTGGATCGAGGGCGACGATATCTGTGTCGACGCGGACGAGATCAATGCGTGGGCCCATGACAACCCGCAACCGTTCAACCGCGACGCCTATCTGGGCCTGTACGCCGATACCAGCCACGGGACCGAGGAAGAGCCCTATAACGGGCTGATCCAGGGCTATGCGCGCAGCGGCCTGAAACGCACCGGCCATCACGGCGTGGTCGAAAGCATGGGCGTGCCGCGCCACCAATTGCCCGACTGGGACGATCTGCAGCTTCTGACGGCACAACTTGCCACCCCGCCCCTGCTGGACGATGCCGAGGTCGGGACCGACGTGGTGATCGGCCCGAACGCGCAGAAACCGCTGCACCTGAAGATCCCGCTTTTCGTGTCCGACATGAGTTTCGGCGCGCTGTCCGAACCGGCCAAGATCGCGCTGGCCATGGGGGCCGAGCGTGCGGGCACCGGCATCTGTTCGGGCGAGGGCGGCATGCTGCCGGAGGAACAGGCCGCCAATTCCCGCTATTTCTACGAACTCGCCTCGGGCCGGTTCGGGTTCGGCTGGGACAAGCTCGACCGGGTGCAGGCCTTCCACTTCAAGGGCGGGCAGGGCGCCAAGACGGGCACCGGCGGGCACCTGCCGGGGGAGAAGGTGAAGGGCAAGATCGCCGAGGTGCGCGGACTGGAAGAGGGCGAGGACGCGATCTCTCCCTCCCGCTTCCCGGACTGGACGGACCCCTCCCAAATCAGGGCGTTCGCCGACGAGGTCCGCGACCGCACGGGCGGCATCCCCATCGGTTACAAGCTGTCGGCGCAGCATATCGAACGCGACATCGACGCGGCGCTCGAAGTCGGGGTCGACTACATCATCCTCGATGGCCGGGGGGGCGGCACCGGCGCCGCGCCGATCATCTTCCGCGACAACATCTCGGTCCCGACGATCCCGGCGCTGGCGCGGGCACGGCGGCACCTGGACGACAGCGGCCGGGGCGACGTGTCGCTGGTCATCACCGGCGGCCTGCGCAAGCCCGCCGATTTCATCAAGGCGCTGGCGCTGGGCGCGGACGCGGTCGCGGTGTCGAACGCGGCGATGCAGGCGATCGGCTGCCTTGCCATGCGCGCCTGCCACACCAACAACTGCCCCGTAGGGATCGCCACGCAGAAACCGCACCTCGTCAGCCGCCTCGTGGTCGAGAAATCGGCGAAGCGGCTGGAGAACTTCTTTGGTGCCAGCGTGGAACTGATGCAGGTGATGGCGCGCGCCTGCGGGCACGACCACCTGTCCAAGTTCAACCGCGACGACCTGACCACCTGGAAGCGTGACATGGCGGACCTGTCGGGCGTTGCCTATGGCGGCGTAACATGACCACGGCCGAGGCCATCCTGACCGCCGTCACGTGGTGGGGCGTGATCGGCGGGATCGTTGCGGTGGTGTTCCTCGGCTACGGCATCGACCGGATTGACGAGGATGCCGACGGCGCATTCGTCTTTCGCCCGCTCCTTGTCCCCGGTATCGTCGTTATCTGGCCGCTGGTCCTGTGGCGGTGGTACTGCCTTGCCTCGGGCCGCGATCACTGGGCCCACCGCCACCGCCCGCGTCGTCACCGGCACCGAATTTTCGCCTATGCCATGCCCATCGCCATCGTCGCGGTGATCGTTGCGGGCCTTGCCGTCCGGCAAAGCTGGCCGGATCACATCGCGCCCGAACGTCTCTCTCCTCCGGCGGAGGACAGCCAATGAGCGTCAAGTATGTGCCCGTCCAGTGGAACCGGTCGAAATGGGTCTATGACGGGATCATGCTGGCCGCCGTGGTCGCGTTTCTCTACCTGTTTCTGTACGTCACGCCCGAGCTTCTGAGCCACGAGAACCCGATCAACCCGCAGGTGCACAATGCCCGCGCCTTCGGGGCCTGCGCCTTCCTGATGCTGACGGTGATCCTGTGGATCGGTCCCCTTGCGCGGATCGACCGGCGGTTCCTGCCGCTGCTGTACAACCGGCGGCATTTCGGCGTGATGACGACCTTCGTCGCGATCACTCACGCCGGATACATCCTCAACTGGTATTTCGCCTTTTCCAGTTCCGACAAGTACGCCGCACTCCTGTTCGCCAATACCAGCTACGGCCAGCTGGCAGGCTTCCCGTTCGAGGCGTTCGGCATCTTCGCCCTGGTCTGCCTTGTCATCCTCGCGGTCACGAGCCACGATTTCTGGCTGAAGTTCCTGACGCCGCCGGTCTGGAAGGCTCTGCATGCCCTGATCTACTTCGCCTATGTCGCCGTGGTGGCGCACGTGGCGCTGGGCATCATGCAGGACCAGCAGAACCACACCTTCACCGTGATCTTCATCGGCGGCGCGCTCAGCGTGGCGGGGTTGCATGCCTGGGCCGCGTGGCACGAGGACCGCAACGGCGATCGGCTTGGCACCGAAGAAGGCGGGTGGGTCGACATCTGCGATGCCCGCAAGATCGAGGAGGGACGCGCCCACATCAAGGTCCTGCCGAACGGGGAGCGCGTGGCCGTCTTCCGCCATGAAGGCAAGCTGAGCGCGATTTCCAACGCCTGCGCGCACCAGAACGGCCCGCTGGGCGAGGGGCGGATCATCGACTGCCTCGTGACCTGTCCTTGGCACGGGTTCCAGTATGACGTGCGCACCGGCCGCTCGCCCGCGCCTTTCACCGAGATGGTCCCGACTTACACGCTGCGCCTTTCCGGCAACCGCGTGCAGGTGCAGGTCGAGGCGAACCCGCCCGGTACGCCGGTCGATCCCGTGGAGGTGCCCGCATGAGCCGCAAGGAGACACCGTTCTTCGTCGGCTACCTGCCGTTGCCCCGCGGGCTTGGCGGGTTCGTGGCGCTGGTGTCGGTCGCGCTGGTGGCGCTTTTCGCAGCGGCGGCCCTGCTGATCGGCGGCACGCAGGACGCCCCGCAGGACGCGGCGTTCCGGTTCGATTACGGGCGGCAGACGGTGACGGGTGTCGTGGAACTCACGCCCTATCCGCTGCTGCGCGTGACCGAGGGCAATGACCTGATCCCGCCCGGCAAGACGCTGATGATGACGGCGGCGGGCAAAAGCGGCGTCGACATGCGCGCGATGGGACTGGAGGGCAAGCTGGCGCAGGTCTCGGGCGTCGTTCTGGAACGCGGCACCATCGACATGATCCAGCTGCGCGGCGGTCGGCGCGGCATCCAGGCGGCGGAAGGCGAAGCGCCGGCGATGCAGACCGAGCCGCTGGGCCGCTGGCGCCTGGCCGGGGAAATCTGCGACGGCAAGTGCCTCTACGGTGCCATGCGCCCCGGACGGGGCCTTGCCCACAAGGCCTGCGCGAACCTGTGCATCATCGGCGACGTTCCCCCCGTCTTCGTCACGACGCAACCGGTCGAAGGGCAGGATTTCATGCTCATCACCGGGCCGGACGGGACGCGGCTGCCGAAAGAGGCCTATGATTTCGTCGGCCAGTTCGTCACGCTTGAAGGGGACCTGGAACGTCGCGGTGACGTGCTTGTCCTGCGGCTCGACACGCCCACCATTGCGCTGGTGGACGGATGAAGCGGGCGGCGATCCTTCTGGCGGTGACCGCGCTGGCGGTCGTGCTGGTCTACCTGTCGCGGTTCTGGTTTCTCGACCTCTGGCCGCGTTCGGGCCTGTTCGGGATCGCGGAATTGCGTCCGGGCGGGGGCCTTCTGGCCCGCTGGTTGCGGGGCACACCCTTCGCGCCCTTCGAACTCTTGATCTGGGTCTGCGGCGGCTTCCTTGTCCTGACGCTCGTGCAGCGCGTCGTGGACCGGTTCAATCCGCCCCCCGCGCCCGAGGAGGACAAAGATGACTGACGACACGCTCGACTGGATATCCGTGGGTCACGTGGACGACCTGCCCGAAGGCCGGGTCAAGACGGTCACGGCGCGTACCACCTCCATTTGCCTTGTGCATTTCGACGGTCAGTGGACGGCGATGGACAACCACTGCCCGCACCAGCGCGGCCCGTTGGGAGAAGGGTCGATCGAGAAGGGGGTGGAGGGCAAATGCTGGCTGCGCTGCCCGTGGCACGGCTGGGATTTCGACCCGCTGACCGGCGCGCCTCCGGGCGGGCACGAGGATACCGGGCAAAAGCTCTTCCCGCTCGACATCCGCGATGGCGAGATCTTCGTCGGGCTCGAACCCGAACCGCCGCACACCCGCACGACCACCGATGTCATGGTCGAGACGATGGCGAACTGGGGCGTGCAATCGGTCTTCGGGATGGTGGGCCATTCCAACCTTGGCCTTTCGGACGCGATCCGCCGCTCGGTCGTCGATGGCAGGCTGCGCTATTACGGCATCCGGCACGAAGGCGTCGCGGGCTTTGCCGCCTCCGCCTATGGCAAGCTGACGGGTGAACCCGCCGCCTGCCTCACCATCGCGGGGCCGGGGGCGACGAACCTTTTGACCGGCATGTGGGACGCCAAGGTCGACCGCGCGCCGGTGCTGGCCCTGACCGGGCAGGTGCAGACGCAGGTCTTCGGCCCCGGCGCGTTCCAGGACATCGACCTCGGGTCCGCCTTCGCCGCCGTGTCGGCCTTTTCCCAGCCCGTGCTGTCGAGTTCCAACCATGCCGAGTTGATGTCGCTTGCCTGCAAGACGGCGCTGGTCGAACAGAACGTCGCGCACCTCGTCTTCCCCGATGACGCGCAGACGCTGCCCTCGTCGCAGGAGGCGGCTCGGCCCAAGGGACGCATGGGCCGGACCGACGTGACCCCCGCCGCCGCCGATATCGACGCCGCGGTCGACATGTTGAACGGCGCGCGCCGCCCGGTGGTGATCGTCGGCCACGGCGCCTATGGCGCGCGCGACGCCATTATCGCGCTGGCCGAAAAGATCGGCGCGCCGGTGCTCACCACGTTCAAGGCCAAGGGGCTGGTCCCCGATTCCCATCCGCTTGGCGGCGGCGTTCTGGGCCGGTCGGGCACGCCGATTGCCAGCTGGTTCATGAACGAGGCCGACGTGATCCTCGTCCTCGGCGCGTCGTTTTCCAACCACACCGGGATCGCCAGCCACGAAAAGATCATCCAGGTCGATTACGACCGGATGCAACTGGGCAAGTTCCACCCCGTCGACCTGCCCATTTGGGGAGAAATCGGGGCCTTCTGCAACGCGGCCTCCGCCCGGATCGCGCGCAACCCCAATGCGGTTGACCAAGAGGCCGAGATGGCCGAACGCTGGGCGATCTGGCGGCGCGAAAAGCACCGTCGCCTCGCCGAAGAGGCCGGGCGCGGCATCCATTCCTTCGCGATCTTCGACCTACTGGGGCAGCTGGTGCCCGACGACACGATCTTTGCCGTGGACGTCGGCAACAACACCTACTCCTTCGGGCGCTACCTTGAAACCAAGGGCACCCAGCGGGTGCTGATGTCGGGCTACCTGGGCTCCATCGGCTACGGCTTCCCGGCGGCGATCGGCGCCTGGGCCGCGACACAGGACAAGGCGGCGCTGAAGGGCCGCAAGGTCGTGTCGATCTCGGGCGACGGCGGGTTCGGCCAGTACCCGATGGATTTCACGACCGCCGTGAAATACGGCATGAACATCACCCACGTGCTGTTGCACAACGGCGAGCTTGGCAAGATCTCGAAAGAGCAGCGCTCGGGCGAGTGGCCGGTGTGGGAAACGGACCTCGTCAACCCGTCCTTCGCCGCCTTCGCGCGGCTCTGCGGCGGGCAGGGGCACAAGGTGACCGACAGTGCCGACCTTGAAGCCGCCTTGCGCGAGGCGCTGGGCGCGACCGGCCCTGCGCTCGTCGAAATCATGACGGACGCCGAACTGGTCTGACGCGGATCAGGCGACCCGCGCGCCCCGGCTCCAGACCCCGCGCACGACCGGCGTGCCCGCGACGTGGCGCACCCGGACGACGTCACCCCGCAGGCCGGGACGCAGGCTGCCACGGTCCCCCAGCCGCACCGCGCGGGCGGGGTTCGAGGTGACGCAGGCAATCGCGCGCGGCAGGTCGCCCCAGATCTCCGCCAGCCGGAAGGCCGACAGCAAAAGCGCCGATGGCACGTAATCCGACGAGATGATGTCGAGCCGCCCCGCGCGCGCCAGGTCGGCGGCCGACACGTTGCCCGAATGTGACGCGCCGCGGATGATGTTGGGCGCGCCCATCATCACCGCGATACCGCGCGCATGGCAGGCCTCTGCCGCCTCGACCGTGGTCGGGAATTCGGCGAACCCGACACCGTTCGCGTGCGATGTCGCGACCTGTGCCGCCGTCGTGTCGTCATGGCTCGCCAGCACGGCGCCGTATCGTTGCGCCTCCCTCACCGCGCCGGCCTCGTGCGCCACGCCGTGACGGTCCTGCAAGCCGCGCAGGTGCGCCACGTGCGCCTCGAAATCCGCATCCGTCATCGACCGCTTCTTGGTCAGGTAGGTTTTCATCGCGCCCATGTCGCGGAACTGGCGCTGGCCCGGCGTGTGATCCATCAGGCTGACGATGCCGACACGGTCCTCCGCCCCGAAATCCTCCATCTCCTCCAGCAGGGTTTCCGAACAGATTTCCGCCCGCAGGTGCAGGAAATGGCTGATTTTCAGCACGCCCGCCGCCCGCGCCGCCAGCAATTCGTTCGCCAGCTGCCGCGCATAGGCGCCGTACCGCGTCGTGCTGTGCTGGATCGACCCCACGCGCATTGCGTCGAACACCGTGGTGATCCCGGTCGAGGCAAGCTCCCCGTCATGCGCCAGCAGCGCAGGCAGGTGCGGCCAGTCCACCTCGGGGCGTGGCTCGATATGCCGTTCGAGGTTGTCGGTATGCAACTCGATCAGGCCGGGGATCAGGTGGTCGCCTTCGCAATCCACCGCACCCTCGGGCACATGCGCGCCCGCCAGGATCTCTGATATCACGCCACTCTCGATCCGGACCGATCCGTGCACGACAGCGTCCGCCAGAACAAGCCGTGCATTGGCAAGGCACAGGCTGGCCACGGGGGCGTTGTCCGCAAGGTCGGCAATCGCGGTGTCAGGTCTCACGTCGGCAACTCGCATTCCGAAGGGCGGGCGGCAAGGGCCGCCCTCGCACGCGCAATGGTGTCCTCAAGCGGGCCGTCATTGGCAAGCGTGATGACGTCGATCCCGTCCGGCAGGTCCGCGCCCGACCGCGCGAGCCGGGCGGCGATATCGCCGGTCTCCTCCCGCCCCCGCGCCGCCAGTCGCTTGGCGAGCGTGTCCGGCGAGGCGGTCAGGTTCAGCACGGTGACCGCGGGAAAGACATCCGCCGCCTCTTTCAGCGCCCCGCGCGACAGGTTGGCGAGGCACGTCGCCCCGGCGCGCACGTCGTCAACCGTTGCGGCGGGCAGGCCGTAGCGCAACCCGTGCGCACCCCAATGCAGGCAGAACGCGCCCCGCGCCGCCATCGCGTCGAACGCCTCGGGGGTGACCGCGTCATACGCCTCTCCGCCAAGACCCGGCGCGCGGGTGATCGTGCGGCGCACGACCCGAAGCGGCGGATCGGCAGCCGCCAGCCCCGCGATCACGCTGTCCTTGCCGACGCCCGAAGGCCCCACCACGGCGATCAGCCGCCCCGTCCTCATGCCGCCGCTCCGGGCGCGAACCGGCTGACATCGACCTCGCGGTCGCAGACCCGCGCCCGCGCCGCCGCGTCGTGGAAAATACCGACGATGGCCGCGCCGCGCGCCTTCGCCTCCTCGATCAGTGCCAGAACGACCTCCCGGTTCGCGGGGTCGAGGCTCGCCGTCGGCTCATCCAGCAACAGCGCCGGATAGGGATGCACGAACCCCCGCGCGATGTTCACCCGCTGCTGTTCCCCGCCCGAAAAGGTCGTGGGCGACAATGACCACAGGGCGCGCGGAATATTGACCCGCTCCAGCAGTCCCGCCGCCGCCTCCCGCGCCTCTTCAGGCGCGGCCCCCGCCAGCAACAGCGGATCGGCCACCACGTCCAGCGTCGGCACGCGCGGCACCACCCGCAGGAACTGGCTCACGTGTCCAAGCACCTCGCGCCGGACCCGGATCACCTCCCTCGGCATCGCGGTCACAAGGTCCACCCCGCCAACCTCGATCCGGCCACCTTGCGCCTTGTAATTCCCGTAGATCAGCCGCATCAGCGTGGATTTCCCCGCCCCCGACGCGCCGGTCAGCGCCACGCATTCACCACGCGCCACCGACAGCGTTACCCTGTCCAGCACGTCGATGACCGCCGCGCCCTGGTTGTGCAGGGTGAATGTCTTGCGCACATCTCTCAACTCGATCATCGGATCTGTCTTCTTCTCTTCCCAAATATGTCGGGGGTCCGGGGGCAGCGCCCCCGGTGCGCCCGCTTCAAACCTGCAAAACGCTTGAGACCAGCAACTGCGTATAGGCGTGCTGCGGATCGTCGAGCACCTGGTCGGTCAGCCCCGCCTCCACCACGCACCCCGATTTCATCACCATCAGCCGGTCGGCCAGCAGCCGCACCACGGCAAGGTCATGGGTCACGATGATCGCCGACAGGCCCATGTCGCGCACGAGGCCCCGCAACAGGTCCAGAAGCCGCGCCTGCACGCTCACGTCGAGCCCGCCCGTCGGTTCGTCCATGAAGACAAGCCGTGGCCCGGTGACAAGGTTGCGCGCGATCTGCAACCGCTGCTGCATGCCGCCGGAAAAGGTCGACGGCCGGTCGTCGATCCGGCCGGTGTCGATCTCCACCCGGTCCAGCCAGTCGACCGCGCTGCGCCGGATATCGCCGTAATTCCGGGCGCCCACCGCCATCAGCCGCTCGCCGACATTCCCGCCCGCGCTCACCGCCATCCGCAACCCGTCGCGCGGGTTCTGGTGCACGAAGGCCCAATCGGTGCGGCTCATCATGCGGCGCTCGGGCTCGGACATCCGAACCGTGTCGCGCAACCCGTCCGCGCGGGTGTCGAACAGGACCGACCCGGTATCGGGTCGCAGGTGACCTGCAAGGCATGCCAGAAGCGTCGACTTGCCCGACCCGGACTCCCCGACGATGCCCATGACCTCGCCAGGGTAAAGATCGAAGGACATGTCGGCGCAGCCGATCTGCGCGCCGTACCGCTTCGAGACCCCGCGCACCGACAGAAGCGGCGTCATCTCCGCGTGCGCGCTCATGCCGTGTCCTCCCCGACATGTCCGGAATCGCGGCGTGCCTCGCAATGATCGGTGTCGGAACAGACGAATATCCGCCCGCCCGCATCGTCGACGATCACCTCGTCGAGGTAACTGTCCGTCGCCCCGCACAGGCCGCAGGGATGATCGGGCTTCGACGCCTCGAAGGGATGATCCTCGAAATCCAGCGGAACCACGCGGGTGTAGGGCGGCAGCGCATGAATGCGCTGCTCCCGACCGGCGCCGAACAGCTGGATCGCGGGGCAATCCGCCAGCTTGGGAGTGTCGAACTTGGGGATCGGGGAGGGGTCCATCACGTACCGCGCCTCGACCCTGACCGGGTAGTCATAGGCGGTGGCGATATGCCCGTGCCGCGCGATGTCCTCGTAGAGCTTCACATGCATCAACCCGTAATCTTCCAGGGCATGCAGCTTCCGCGTCTCGCTCTCCCGCGGTTCGAGGAACCGCAAGGGTTCCGGGATCGGCACCTGGTAGACAAGGATCTGCCCCTCCCTCAGCGGCTCCTCGGGGATCCGGTGGCGGGTCTGGATCACGCTGGCCTCGCGCGTGCGCGTCGTGGTGGCAACACCCGCCGTGCGTTCGAAAAAGGCGCGGATCGACACCGCGTTGGTGGTGTCGTCCGCGCCCTGGTCGATCACCTTGAACCGGTCTTCCGGCACCATCACCGCCGCCGAAACCTGCACCCCGCCCGTTCCCCAGCCATAAGGCATCGGCATCTCGCGGCTGGCAAAGGGCACCTGGTAGCCGGGAATGGCCAGCCCCTTCAGGATCGCGCGGCGGATCATCCGCTTGGTCTGCTCGTCGAGATAGGCAAAGTTGTAGTCCGCCCGAGCCCCGTCTGGCTCCTGTCGCATGCAACCGCTCATTCCGCCGCCTCCTGCCCGTCATGGCTGGCGAGGCCGCCCATCAGGGCGGATGAGCGCACCTCCTCCGCCTCGCGGCGCAGCTTGCGCACCAGTTCCAGCTCGGCCTGGAAATCGACGTAATGCGGCAGCTTGATATGTTCGAGGAACCCCGTGGCCTGAATGTTGTCGGCATGGGACAGCACGAATTCCGCATCCTGAGCCGGAGCGCCTTCGAAATCCTCGCCCAACTCCTCCCAGCGCAGCGCGCGGTCCACCAGCGCCATGGAAATGGCCTTGCGCTCCGTCTGGCCAAAGACCAGCCCGTAGCCGCGCGTGAATTGCGGCGGTTCCGATTTCGACCCGGTGAACTGGTTGACGGTCTCGCATTCGGTCAGGGTGATCTCGCCGATCTCGATGGCGAAGCCCAGTTCGGGCACGTCCATCTCGACCGCAACCGCCCCGATCCGCAATTCGCCGACAAAGGCGTGGTTGCGGGCGTATCCGCGCTGGGTCGAATAGGCCATCGACAGCACGAACCCCTCATCCGCGCGCGAAAGCGATTGCAGCCGCAGCGGGCGACCGGCGGGCATCTCCAGCGGCTCGCGCGTCAGGTCGGGCGGGATGGTATCGACCCCCGGTTCCTCCTCGATCAGCCCCTCGCGGTTCAGGAACCCGGTGACATGCGGCACCGGGCCGGTGGCCGGATCGCGTTCGGGGGCGGGCGGCACCTCGCCCTCGGCGGCCAGTTTGAAGTCGAGCAAACGGTGCGTGTAGTCAAAGGTCGGGCCCAGAACCTGCCCGCCGGGCACGTCCTTGAACGTGGCCGAGATGCGGCGGTCGCAGGCCATGTCGGCCGTGTCCACGGGCCGCGACGCGCCGAACCGCGGCAGGGTCGTGCGATAGGCGCGCAAAAGGAAGATCGCCTCGATCAGGTCGCCCCGCGCCTGCTTGATCGCCAGCGCGGCGAGGTCGGGATCATACAGCGATCCTTCCGCCATCACCCGGTTCACCGCCTGCGCCAGTTGTTCGCGGATTTGCGCGATGCCCAGTTCGGCGACCGCTGGATCGCCGCGGCGTTCCTCGGCCAGCCACGCATGGGCGTTCCCGATCGCCTGCTCGCCGCCCTTCACCGCAACGTACATTCACAGCACCTCCGTCGATCGGGGCAGGGCGGCGATCCGCGTGCCGCTGGTGAAGATGAAATCGAGCCCCAGCGGATAGGCCCGCGCATTGGCGCGGAAGGCATCTTTTTCGGGCAGGGACAGGTGCGCGCGGTCCCGGATGCCCGGTCCCATCAGAACTGCACCGTCATTGGTCAACTCCGGCACCTCCACGATCAGGGTCGCGGACCGGTCGGGGTATTCTGGTGTGCCAGTGGAGTAGCGTGACAGCGGAACAAGGTCCGCCCAGCTTCCGCAGGCAAAGGTGCAGGTGTCCGACCCGACGATAGGCGCGCCGATGTGGAACGCGATCCACGCCCGGACGTCGGCGTCATCGAGACTGCCTGCAAGGTGCAGCGGCGTATCGGTATCGCACAGCGTTAGCAGGACGGCCCCGGCGGCGGGCGACAATGGCGCGGGAGGCTCCGCGCCCGCGACGGGCCGGATCGTGCCGGGGCGGGCCATGGCGTCCATCACCGCACGAAAGGCATGCGCGGCGTCGATGGCGGGATCGGCGAAACCACCGGCAAGGGCATCGGCGATCATCAATCCTCCCCCCGAACCATCGTGAAGAAATCCACTTTCGTCGCGGCGGCCTTGGAGGCGCGGGTCGCGCGCCGGGCGGCCTGTTCCTCGTCCAGCGGGACCAGCACCGCGCGGCGGATCGCATCGGCGCACTCGGTCTGCATCAGGGCGTCGACCAGCGCAGCAGCGGTCGCACAGGCCTTGCGCCGCCCCTGCACGTAGCCGTGGCCGACCTCGCCACTGGCGAGTTTCAGGGTACAGCGCGTCACCGTCATCTCGCCAAGGTTGAACGGCGCGCCGGTCCCGCCGGTGCGGCCCCGCACCATGACGCTGCCGATCTCCGGTGCGCGCAGCCAGTCATGGCCGGGCCGGTCCCCCCGTGCATCCAGAAGCTCGGCAATGCGGCCTTCGGGAGCCTTCGCCAGAAGTCCCATCCAGCCCTGGCGTGCCGACGTGTGATCTTCCATCTCGACAACTTCGCGCATTACTATACAACTATACATATTCTAGCAGACCCACCGCCCGCGAACACCCCGGAATTTCGGATCCATGAAAGACACGAGCAAACCGCGCCGGACGCCGGTCTGGCAGGCCATCGCCACGGCCCTGCGCATCGACCTGTCCGAAGGGCGGTACATGCCCGGCGACAGGTTGCCGACCGAGGCCGCGCTGGCCGAGCGTTTCGGCGTCAACCGGCACACGGTGCGTCACGCCATGGCACACCTGGTCGAGGAAGGGCTGGTGCGCACCCGTCGCGGGTCGGGCGCGTTCGTGGCGGCCCGGCCGACCGAATACCCGATCAACCGCCGGGTCCGGTTCCACGAAAACCTTCTCGCCGCCGGGCGGCAGCCGGAAAAACGTGTCCTGCAGATCGAAAGGCGGGTGGCGACGCAGGGCGAAGCCTCTGCGCTGGGGATCGGGACGGGCGCGCCCGTCTGCGCCTATCACGGGCTGTCGCTGGCCGACGGCCAGCCGATCGCCCTGTTTCAAAGCCTCTTCCCGCTCGACCGGCTCGCCGGAATCGACGCGGCGCTGCAAGAGACAAGCAGCGTGACCGAGGCGCTTTCACGCGCGGGCGTTGCCGATTACACCCGCGCCTCGACCCGGCTGACGGCTGTGCGGGCGGACGCCACGCAGGCGCTGCATCTGCAGGTTACCGAAGGGGCGCCGCTTCTGCGGTCGACCAGTCTCAACGTCGATGCCAAGACGCGCCCGGTGGAGTATGGACGGACCTATTTCGCGGGCGACCGGGTCACCCTGACCATCGAGGATCGGTGAGACCTGCCGGAAACACGCCCGGACGGGCGGGTGTCACAACACCGCTTCGAACAGGGCGCGGACGTTCTCCTTGGTCAGGGTCACGGGGTTGCCGCCGCAGCTTGGATCGCGCAGCGCGCTGTCTACCAGCCTGTCGAGGTCCGGATCGGTCACGCCAAGCGCGCCAAGCCGTTCCGGGATCCCCAGATCGGCGTTGAACCGGTCGACGAAGGCGCGGAACCCATCGAACCCGCCCTCGATGCCAAGGTATCCGGTGACCGCGTCGAACCGCTCTTGGATCGCCGGGGCGTTCAGGCGCAGGACGGCGGGCATGCAGATGGCGTTCGTCGTCCCGTGATGGGTGTGGTGCTGTGCCCCGACCGGGTGGCTGAGCGCGTGGATCGCGCCCAGCCCCTTCTGGAAGGCCGTCGCGCCCATCATCGCCGCGCTCATCATGTGGCCGCGCGCTTCCAGGTCACTTGGGTTCGCGTAGGCGCGGGGCAGGTTCTCGATCACCAGCCGCATCCCTTCGACCGCGATGCCCTGGCTCATCGGGTGGTAATGCGGGGAAGAGAAGGCCTCCACGCAGTGCGCGAAGGCATCAAGGCCCGTGCCCGCCGTCAGCGCCGGGGGCAGGCCGACGGTCAGTTCGGGATCGCAGATCACGACGCGGGGCAGGATGCGGGGGTGGAAGATGATCTTCTTCTCGGCGCTCTCCGCATTGGTCAGAACGCTTGCGCGCCCGACTTCGGACCCTGTCCCGGCGGTCGTGGGAACCGCGACGATGGGCGCGATGGCCCCGGCATCCGCGCGCGTCCACCAGTCGCCGATATCCTCGAAATCCCAGACCGGGCGCGTCTGCCCGGCCATGAAGGCGATCAGCTTGCCAAGGTCGAGCCCCGATCCCCCGCCGAACGCCACGACGCCGTCATGGCCGCCCGCGCGGTAGGCCTCGATCCCGGCAGAAAGGTTTGCCTCGGTCGGGTTGGGATCGACCTCGGCGAACAGCGCGCGTCCCAGCCCCGCCTGTTCAAGGTGGTCAAGCGCGGCTTGCGTGATCGCCTGGTTGGCCAGCCCGCGATCGGTGACAAGCAGGGGGCGTTTCATCCCGGTCTCGGCACAGGCGGCGGGCAGTTCGGCGATCCGTCCGGCCCCGAACCGGATCGCGGTGGGATAGGACCAGTTGGCGACAAGGGTCATGCGTCTGCTTTCACGTTGGTGGATACCGTGCCATCCGCGACCCATGCGTCGAAGACGGCCAGCGCGGCATCGGCAAAGGCGGCGTGGTTGATATGCGCGTCGACCTCGCTGAAGGCGAGGGGCGGCTGCATGGCGCGGCGCATCTCGTTGGTAAAGGCGGCGAGGCCCTCGGGGTCGTGCGCGGGCTCTCCGGGCTTGTCCCATTCCTCCACCCCGCCAAGCGGCATCAGCACGTGCACCGGCGCGGTGGCGGGGGAGAGGCGGCGGGCGATCTCCCGCGCGGTCTCCCGCCGCTCGTCGGGGGACAGGGCCGAGCTTTTGATCAGGCGGTTATGGGCGTGGAAGGGGCGGTCGGCATAGGCCTCGGGCACGTCCTGCCAGCCCGCGAAGTCGATCAGGTCGAGGCAACCGGGGGCGACGATCTGCGGGATGCCGGCGCGGCCCGCATTGGTCAGCCGGTCCTGCCCGGCATTGACCACGGACCCGGCCATCAGGTTGCCCAGTTCGGGCAGCGCGAAATCCATCACGCAGGCGAACCCGCCCGCCCGCGCGATCCGTTCGAAGGCCATCCCGCCCATGCCGGTGGCGTGAAAGATCGCGACCTCGAACCCGCGGTCTTCCAGCGCCGGTTTGAGGAATTTCATGTAGCGCAGGCAGGATGATCCGAGCGACGTCATTCCGACGACGGGGCGTTCCGCCGCCGGTGCCTCCACCGCCCGCGCGGCGCCCAGCACCGCGCCCGCGGCCTGCGACAGCGACGATTTGCAGATCGCGTTCAGGCCATACAGCCCGCCCGCCCACAGGATCATCTGGATGTCGGGCGACAGGCGGTCGGCCGGGATGATGGGGGAAAACGCGACCGTCGACACAACGTATTTCGGCACGCCCAGCGGCAAGGCCTGGCAGACGTCGAGCGCAAGGTCGGTGCCCATGCTGCCGCCAAGGATCAGGACCCCGTGCATCCGGCCCGCGCGCTGCAATTCGGTGGCAAGTGCGACCGCGCCGCGCGCCATGATCTGCATCGCGTGGTTCTCGTCCCCCGCCGCGATGGCCTCTTCGATGGTGCTGCCCGCGGCGCGGGCCACATCGTGTTTGGAGATGTCGCAGGGGTCTTCCGGGTCGCCCAGAACGCTCACATCCATCGACAGGACGCCGCCGCCCTGCGATGCGATGCGCTCTGCCACGTAGGCCAGTTCGTCGTTCTTGGTGTCGTAGGTGCCGATCACCAGAATCGTGCGGTCCGTCATGTACCCCTCCCTGCGGTGGCGCGGATCGTCCGCCGCGGGCCATGTGGCGTCAAGGGGCGAGGGCACGGAGGCTGCGAGATACCACGAACAGGCCAGCGGCGACGCAGACGATCGACGGCCCCGGCGGCGTGTCGAGCGCGAGCGATAATTGCAGCCCAAGCACCGCCGACGCCGCGCCGATCCCTGCCGCGATCAGCGCCATGCGTTCGGGCGTCGCGGCGAATGGGCGCGCGGCTGCCGCCGGGATCAGCAACAGCGCCACGATCAGCAGCACGCCCACCACCTTGATCGCAACCGCGACGAGACAGGCCAGCGCCAGCGTCAGGGCAAGGCTGTCACGCGGAGGAGAGATCCCGTCGGCCTGCGCGAGGTCGGGATTGAGCGTGATGGTCAGCAACGCGTTCCAGCGCCATGCCAGCAGGGCGGAGATGAGCGCGGCCCCGCCCCAGATCACCGCAAGGTCCCACTGGTTCACGGCAAGGATGTCGCCGAAGAGGTAGGCGGCAAGGTCGACGCGCACACCGGGCACAAGCGCGGCGGCGACGAGGCCAAGCGCAAGGGCCGAATGGGCCAGAACACCCAGCAGCGTGTCGCTGGGCACCTGCCGGCCTGCCAGCGCGGCGACGGCTCCGGCCATGGCGATGGACGCGACAAGCGCGCCGGCAAAGACCGGCAGGTCGGTGGCAAGCGCCAAAGCGACCCCCATCAGCGAGGCATGCGCCGTGGCGTCTCCGAAATAGGCCATGCGCCGCCAGACCACGAAACACCCCACGGGGGCCGCGGCGATGGCAACGCCGATGCCCGCGAGGGTGGCGCGCAGCAGGAAGTCGTCGAACAGGCTCACCCCGCCGCCTCGTCCGACGGTTCGTGATCGTGATCGTGGTGGTGATGGTCGTGATCGTGATCGTGGTCATGCCGGTAAAGCGCCAGCGCCCCCCGCGTGCCCGATCCGAACAGCGCGCGGTACTCCGGGGCGGTCGCCACATGCGCCGGGGCGCCCGCACAGCAGACGTGGCCATTGAGGCAGATCACCCGGTCCGATGCGGCCATGACCACGTGCAATTCGTGGCTGACCATCAGCACGCCTATATTCAGCCGGCGCCGCAGATCGTCCAGTAATTCGTAAAACGCGGCCGATCCAGGCTGGTCGAGGCCCTGCGTCGGTTCGTCGAGGATCAGGATATCCGGGTCGGACCGCAACGCGCGCGCCATCAGGATGCGCTGGAACTGGCCGCCGGACAGGTCGGCCATCTGCCGCCGTTCAAGCCCCGCCGCACCCGCCATGTCGAGCGCCTCGCCAACCGAAAGCCCGCGCCGGACCGGCGACAGCGCCACGAACCGCGCGGCCGTCAGCGGCAGGCTGGGGTCGATATGCAGTTTCTGCGGGACGTAGCCGATGCGCAGGGCCGCGTCGCGCATCACGACGCCGCCGCTTGTCTCGACCGCGCCGATCAGCGCGCGCAGTAGGGTGGACTTGCCGGACCCGTTCGGGCCGACCACGGTCACGATCTCGCCGCGCCCCACTTCCATCGACACGTCGTGCAGCACGCGGTGGCCGTTCAGCGTGACGCTGAGGTTGCGGGCGGCGATCAGGCTCATGCGGGAAGGTCCTGGCAGGAGGGGCAGAGGCCCTGCGCCTCGACCACCGTGCGGTCGATCCGGAACCCCGTGGCCGTCGCCGTTCGCGCCAATGCGCCGGGCGGCAGGGATGTCTTGGCCTCCAGCACGCTGTTGCAGTCGCGGCAGATCAGGAACGCGGGCACGTGCGCCTCGTTCGGGGTGTTGCAGGCGGTGAAGGCGTTCAGCGCCTCGATCCGGTGGGCAAAGCCGTGCGTCACGAGGAAATCGAGCGCGCGGTAGGCCACCGGCGGTTGCGATCCCATCCCTTCCTCGCGCAGGACGTCGAGGATGTCGTAGGCACCCAGCGCGCGGTGTTCGGCCAGCAGCAATTCCAGCACCCGGCGGCGCACGGGCGTCAGTTGCAGGCCTTCGTCGCGGCACCGCTGCTCTGCCGCCGACACGCCGTCAGCGATGCACGTATCGTGGTCATGTTGAGCGAATCCGATCGGGTCCATGCGCCTTCCTCCGGGTTGGGGGTTGATATGTCATAACGTCACGTCTATCAACCATCGTTATGTTACAACATAACATGAGGGTCAGATGAAAGGCACAGCGGTAACACTGGGCGCATTGCTCGTGGCATTCGGGTCGCCTGCGATGGCAGAGGCGCCTCGGGTCGCAACGGACATCCTGCCCGTTCACGGCCTTGTCGCGGCCGTCATGGACGGGGTCGGCACGCCCGGTCTGGTGATCGGGCCGGGCGAGGATCCGCACGGCCACCAGATGCGGCCCTCGCAGGCGGCAAACCTCGCGCGGGCGGACCTTGTCGTCTGGGTCGGCTCTGGCCTGTCGCCCGCGTTCGAAAAGGCAGCGGAGGCGCTTGCCGGAGATGCGGTGTCCCTGTCCCTGTCCGGCGTGCCGGGGGTGGAGCTTCTGGAATTCCGGTCTTCGCACGGACACGACGAAGACGATCATGCTGACGAGGATCCGCATGATGAAAACGATCACGGCGAGGACGACAACGACATGCATGCCGAAGGCGATGCCGACCCTCATGCATGGCTCGACCCCGACAACGCCGTTCTGTGGTCCGCCGCCATTGCCGAGGCCCTCGCCGGGCTCGATCCCGCCAACGCGGACCGCTACCGCGCCAATGCGCGCGAGGTGCAGGCAAAGATCGAAGCGGCCTCGACCGCGCTGGGCGAGCGTATCGCGGGCTTGGGCGACGTGGAAATCGTCGCGTATCACGACGCCTACCAGTACCTCGAAGTGCACTACGATTTCGAGATCGACTCCTCTCTGATCGATGCCGCCGGGGCCGATCCGGGCGCGCGCGGCATCGCCGAAGTCTCGGCTCGGATGCAGGGGGAGACGCCCGTTTGCGTTTTGGCCGAACCGGGGTTCCGCATCGGGCTGATCGACACGGCGCTGGGTGCTGTGCCCTACACGATCGTCGAGCTTGACCCGCTGGGTGCGCATATCCCGCAGGGCCCCGGTTTCTATCCATCGCTCTTGCGCGACTTTGCCGACAGGCTGGGTGCTTGCGGAGGCTGAGGCGCAACTTTGGCGGGAGTGTGGGTGAGGGATTGCCAAATCCGACCGGCCCACGCCTTGCGTGTTGACCGACGTGAAAAGGCCGGGACGACCGGCCTTTTTCCTTTGCGGGCGGTGGCCTGTGGACCCCAAATCGGACTGCTGTTCCACAATGCCGTGAAAATAAGTGATACAAAACAATCGTCTACACGATTGCCGTTTGGTCATTTACACCTCTACTAAAAAATTAGTTTGACAGTTTTCCGCCGATCCGCTTCACTGTTTCGTGACCGGCTCCAACCGGTTTGCACAATCATGGGAGGAGAAAGATGCGGAAGTATCTTGTCCTTGCCCTGACGGCGTCGGCCGTTGCGGCAGGGGGTACAAGCGTGTTCGCTGATGAAGCGGCAGCGCAGAAATGGATCGACAGCGAATTCCAGCCTTCGACCCTTTCGAAAGACGAACAAATGGCCGAGATGAAGTGGTTCATCGACGCGGCCAAGCCTTACGCGGGGATGGAAGTCAACGTCCTCAGCGAAGGCATCCCGACGCACGGGTACGAGTCGGACGTGCTGACCAAGGCGTTCGAGGAAATCACCGGCATCAAGGTCAACCACCAGATCCTCGGCGAGGGTGAGGTGGTGCAGGCCGTCCAGACGCAGATGCAGACGGGCCGGAACCTGTATGACGGCTATGTCAACGACAGCGACCTGATCGGCACGCACTCGCGCCTGCAACTGGCCTACAACCTGACCGAACAGATGGCGGGTGACTGGGCGGCGACGACCTCGCCGACGCTGGATCTGGATGACTTCATGGGCCTCCAGTTCACGACCGGCCCGGACGGCAATCTCTACCAGCTGCCCGACCAGCAGTTCGCGAACCTCTACTGGTTCCGCAAGGACTGGTTCGACCGCGAAGACCTGCAAGCGGCCTTCAAGGAAAAGTACGGCTATGACCTGGGCGTTCCGGTCAACTGGTCGGCCTACGAGGACATCGCCGAATTCTTCTCGAAAGACGTGAAGGAAATCGACGGTGTCGCGATCTATGGCCACATGGATTACGGCAAGCGCGCGCCCGACCTTGGCTGGCGCATGACCGACGCATGGCTGTCGATGGCCGGTGCCGGGTCGAAAGGTGAGCCGAACGGCGTGCCGATCGACGAATGGGGCATCCGTATGGAAGCCGGTTCGTGCAACCCTGCGGGCGCAAGCGTCTCGCGCGGCGGTGCGGCGAACGGCCCCGCGGCGGTCTACGCGATCCGCAAGTGGGACGAATGGCTGCGGAACTACGCGCCTCCGGGTGCGGCGTCCTATGACTTCTACCAGTCGCTGCCCGCACTGGCGCAAGGCAACGTGGCCCAGCAGATCTTCTGGTACACCGCCTTTACCGCCGACATGGTGAAGCCGAAATCCGAAGGCAACAACACCGTCGATGACGATGGCAACCCGCTGTGGCGGATGGCCCCGTCGCCGCACGGCCCCTACTGGGAAAAAGGCCAGAAGGTGGGCTACCAGGACGTGGGATCGTGGACCTTCCTGAAGTCCACACCGTCGGATCGGGCGCAGGCCGCATGGCTTTATGCCCAGTTCGTGACGTCCAAGACGGTCGATGTGAAGAAGTCCCACGTGGGTCTGACCTTCATCCGCGACTCGTCCGTGAACCACGAGTCGTTCACCGAACGCGCGCCCAAACTGGGTGGTCTGGTCGAGTTCTACCGCTCGCCTGACCGGGTGGCATGGTCGCCCACTGGCATCAACGTGCCGGACTATCCCAAGCTGGCGCAAATCTGGTGGCAGCAGATCGGTGACGTGAACTCCGGCGCCTTCACGCCGCAGGAAGCGATGGACCGGCTGGCCGAGGAGATGGACATCACCATGGCCCGGATGCAGCGCGCGGACGAGGCACAGAACGTCTATGGTGGCTGTGGCCCGCGTCTGAACGAAGAGCGCGACGCCGAATACTGGTACGCCAACGGTGGTGCCAAGCCGCCGCTCGACAACGAGAAGCCGCAGGGCGAGACCGTCAACTATGACGAGCTCGTGGCCCGCTGGCAGTCGCAGTAAATCTCCCTTGGGGGCGGCCCGTCCGGTCGCCCCCGATCACGGTTGTAGGGTGGGTGTCGTGCCCACCCTACGTTTGACAGGCCTCCCGATGATCGAACTTCAGAACATCACCAAGCGGGTGGGGCAATTCACCCACATCAAGCCCACGACGCTGACCCTGAAGGCAGGGCATTTCAACGTCCTGCTGGGCGAGACGGGGGCGGGCAAGACCTCCCTCATCAAGCTGATCGCGGGGCTCGACCCGCTGGCCGGCGGCACCATCCGGTTCGATGGCGAGGACGTCACGCGGCTGGGCACGCAGAAACGCCGGATCAGCCTCGTCCACCAATTCTTCGTGAATTATCCGCACATGTCGGTGTTCGAAAACATCGCCTCCCCCCTGCGCGTCGCGGGCATGCCCGAAAGCGAGATCCAGGGCCGGGTCGAGGAAGCCGCCGACATCCTGCAACTGCGCCCCATGCTGGGCCGCCGCCCGTCGGAATTGTCGGGCGGGCAGCAGCAGCGCACGGCGCTGGCGCGCGCCATCGCCAAGGACAGCCGCGCCGTGCTTCTGGACGAGCCGCTGGCGAACCTCGATTACAAGCTGCGCGAGGAATTGCGCGAACAGCTTCCCGAATTGTTCAAGGGCCGTGGTGCGGTCGTGGTCTATGCCACGTCCGAACCCGAAGAGGCGCTGCTGCTGGGCGGCGAGACCGCGCTGATGCAGGACGGACAGGTCGTGCAGTTCGGCCCCACCGCCGACATCTACCGCCAGCCCGCCACGCTGAGCGCGGCGCAGGTCTTTTCCGATCCCCCGATCAACGTGGGCGACGTGGTCAAGGCCGGTGACACGGTGCGCATGGGCGCGGCCACTTGGACGCTGACCGGAGCGGCGGCGGGGCTGGCCGATGGCCCCTACAGCGTCGCGATCCGCCCGCATCACGTCCTGCCGGTGGCCGAGGAAGGCGCGACCGTCCCGCTGGAGGGCGAGGTGATCGTGACCGAGCTTTCAGGCTCCGAGACAAGCGCGCATTTCCGGATGGCCACGGGCGACTGGGTGTCGCTGGCCCCCGGTGTGCATCCCTACAAGGTCGGAGAGGCGCACCGCTTCTACATGGACCCGACCCATTGCTATTTCTTTGCGCCCGACGGGCAGATGGTGGCGTAAATGGCTGAAATCAGGCTGGAACATCTGCGGCATTCCTACATGCCCAACCCGCAGGGCCCCGACGACTACGCCTTGAAAGAGGTCGATGTCACGTGGGAGGACGGCGGCGCCTACGCGTTGCTGGGCCCGTCCGGCTGCGGGAAATCGACGCTTCTGAACATCGTCTCGGGCCTTCTGGCCCCGTCCGAGGGGCGCATCCTGTTCGACGGGCAGGACGTGACCGGCCTGCCGCCCGACAAGCGCAACATCGCGCAGGTGTTCCAGTTCCCGGTGATCTACGACACGATGACCGTGCGCCAGAACCTTGCCTTCCCGCTCAAGAACCGGGGCGTGGCCCCGGCCCGCATCGCCGAGCGCGTGGCCGAGATCGCGGCGATGCTGGAGGTCGAGGACATGCTCGACACCCGCGCCGCGCACCTGTCGCCTGACAACAAGCAGAAGATCTCGATGGGCCGCGGGCTGGTGCGCGACGACGTGAACGTGGTGATGTTCGACGAGCCGCTGACGGTGATCGACCCGCACCTGAAATGGAAACTGCGCTCCAAGCTGAAGGAACTGCACCAGCGCGTCCGCGCCACCATGATCTACGTCACCCACGACCAGACCGAGGCGCTGACATTCGCCGACAAGGTCGTGGTCATGCAGGAGGGCGAGGTGGTGCAGATCGGCACGCCCGTCGAATTGTTCGAACGCCCCGCGCATACCTTCGTCGGCCATTTCATCGGCTCGCCGGGGATGAACATCCTGCCGGGGCGCGTCGATGCGGGCCAAGTGATGCTGGGCGACGTGGCCGTGCCGATGGCAGGCCGCGTGGCGGGTGACGGCGCGGTGGAGATCGGCGTGCGCCCCGAATTCGTGGAACTGGGCGACACCGGCCTGCCCGCCACCGTGGCGCGCGTGTCCGACGTGGGCCGCCACGCGATTGTCGAGGCGCGGCTGGGCGACCTGACCGTAAAGGCCAAGGTCGAAGGCACGCCCCCGCCCGCGGGGACCGACGTGCGGCTCAGCTTCCGGCCCGACCGCACCCGTGCCTACCGCGACGGATGGAACGTGACGGAGGACGCGGCATGAAAACCGAAAACCAGAAGGCATGGTTCTTTGTCCTGCCGGTCCTGCTGCTGGTCGCGTTCAACGCGCTGGTGCCGATCATGACGGTCGTGAACTACTCGGTGCAGGAGACGTTCGGCGACAACCTCTTTTTCTGGCAGGGGCTCGACTGGTTCCAGCAATTGCTGAATTCCGAACGCTTCTATGCCGCCCTTGGACGGCAGTTCCTGTTCACCGGCATCATCCTCGCCATCGAGGTGCCGCTGGGCATCCTGATCGCGCTGTCGATGCCGCGCAAGGGCATCTGGGTGCCCGTCTGCCTTGTCCTGATGGCGCTGCCGATGCTGATCCCGTGGAACGTCGTGGGCGCGATGTGGAACATCTTTGCCCTGCCGAAGATCGGGATGCTGGGCTATTTCCTCAACGACGTGCTCGGCGTGCCCTATGACATGACGCAGAACCCGCTGGCGGCGTGGATCACCATCATCGTGATGGATGTCTGGCACTGGACCTCGCTGGTCGTGCTGCTCAGCTATGCGGGGCTCGTGTCGATCTCGGACGCGTACTACCAGGCGGCGCGGATCGACGGGGCGTCGCGCTGGTCGGTCTTCCGCTACATCGAGTTGCCCAAGATGAAATCGGTCCTGACCATCGCGATCCTTCTGCGGTTCATGGACTCGTTCAACATCTACACCGAACCCTTCGTCCTGACGGGCGGGGGCCCCGGCAACTCGACCACGCTTCTGTCGATCGACCTCGTGAAGATCGCACTGGGGCAGTTTGACCTTGGCCCGGCTGCGGCGATGAGCCTGATCTACTTCGCGATCACGCTGCTGGTCAGCTGGGTCTTCTACTCGCTGATGACGAAGGATGACGCCAAATGAGGGCCAAGCACCTGATCCCCATCGTCTACATCCTGTTCCTGATGTTGCCGATCTACTGGCTGATCGCGATGAGCGTGAAGACCACGAACGAGATCCTCGCGGGGTTCACCCTGTTCCCGCAGGATTTCACGATGGACAACTACGTGAAGATCTTCACCGATCCGACGTGGTATTGGGGCTACATCAACTCGATCATCTACGTGTCGCTGAACACGATCATCTCGATCCTCGTGGCGCTGCCTGCGGCCTATGCCTTTTCGCGCTACCGCTTCCTTGGCGACAAGCAGCTGTTCTTCTGGCTCCTGACGAACCGGATGGCGCCCGCGGCGGTGTTCGCGCTGCCGTTCTTCCAGCTGTATTCGGCGGTGGGCCTGTTCGACACGCACCTTGCCGTGGCGCTGGCGCATACGCTGTTCAATGTGCCGCTAGCGGTCTGGATCCTGGAAGGGTTCATGCGGGGCGTGCCCAAGGAACTGGACGAGACGGCCTATGTCGACGGCTATTCGTTCCCGCATTTCTTCGGCAAGATCTTCCTGCCCAACATCGCGTCGGGCGTGGGCGTGGCGGCGTTCTTCTGCTTCATGTTCAGTTGGGTGGAGTTGCTGCTGGCGAAGACGCTCACCGCGGTGGAGGCCAAGCCCATCGCCGCCACCATGACGCGCACCGCGTCCTCGGCAGGGTACGAACTGGGGCTGCTGGCGGCGGCGGGCACGCTGACGATCATTCCCGGTGCCATCGTGATCTATTTCGTGCGCAACTACATCGCCAAGGGCTTTGCCCTGGGGAGGGTCTGATGAACCGCGTCCTGCCGCTCTTCCTGCTTCTTCCCGCCGGTGCGTCCGCGCAAGGCTGGGGCAACGTGTCGAAACCGGTCGAGGAGAAAGGGTTTTCGTGGACCGATCCGCTGTGGCCCGATTTCTGGATGGCGTGGACGCCCGCCACCTTCGCGCTGTTCTGCGCGATCTTCGGGGCCATGGCGATCCTGACCGTGCTGGAAGTGATGCGCCCCGGCGGGGACGAACGGCGAGGCGCGCTGGGCCTTGTCACGACGCGCGGCGACCGGCTCTTCATCTCGCTTCTCGGCGCGGCGTGGATCTTCATCGTGTGGATGGCGCTGATCGGGATGCCGCTCTGGTGGCCCGTGGGCATCGCCGTCGCGTGGGGCGTGTTCTGCTTCTGGAAGGTCTGACGCCACGCACCATTCGCCACAAAACACTCGCCAAACCGCCCGCGACCTTCTAAACCTTTCGTAGACCAAGCGCAGACAACCAGACCGACACCCGATGCGACGCAAAAAACAAAACGACCTGCTGACGGATGTCGAACTGGAGTTCATGACGGCGCTGTGGTCGCTCGGGGGGGGAGGCGTGCGGGATATCCTGGCGCGCATCGCGCCGGATCGGAACCTGGCCTACACGTCGGCCGCGACGATCATGCGTATCCTGGATGACAAGGGATTTGTCACCAGCACCAAAGAGGGCAAGCAGCTGATCTATGCGCCGGCCCTGTCCAAAGATGCGTACCAGACCCGGTCGCTCCAGAACCTTTCGGCAAAACTGTTCGACAACACGCCCGCCACGCTGGTGGCACGCCTGGTGGATGACGCAGGTCTGAGCCAGGAAAGCCTGGAGGAAATTCGAGCGCTCTTGGACAGGAGACTGGGAGATGCAGACGACTAAGTTTCTCATCGACCTCTACATCGACGCCAACATCCTTCTGGCCGTGGCGTGGATGGTGTGGGCGCTGGCCCGGCTGGCGCTGGATCACGGCGGACTGCGCCACAACTACGCGACGCAGGTCCAGTTCACCCAAGGTTTGATGCTGGCCACGCTGGCCTCGCCTCTGGTCGCGCTCGGCTTTATCGAGCTGGGCGCGCGGCTGGTGCCCGGCCAGTCGCTGACCGCCTCGGACCTTGTTCTGGCGCAATTCCTCGACGGGCGGATCGGGATGGAGGCTGTTCAGTTCCAGGCCCTCCTCGAAATCCGGCCATGGATCGTGCAGGAGCTGGCCGCCGCACAAAGCCCGCTGGCGGTGTCGCTCTGGGCGGCCTTCGGCGCGGGTTTCGCGCTGGCGCTGGCCCGCACCGTCTGGCGGATCGGCGCGCTGCGGCGGCTGGTGGCGGAGGCCTTCGTCCTGCGCCGCGCGCCCGGCCTCGACATCCGTATCAGCGACGACACGACCGTTCCCTTCTCGACCCGCGGCCTGCGGCGGCGGCACGTGGTGCTGCCCGCGACGCTGGTCGCCGACAGCACCGCGATGAAGATCGCGCTGGCCCATGAAATGCAGCACATGCGCCGGGCCGACGTGGAATGGGAGGTTGCGCTTGAGCTTCTGCGCCCGCTGTTCTTCTGGAACCCGTTCTTCGGGCTGTGGAAGCGCGGTCTTGACCGGTTGCGCGAATTGTCGGTCGACCAGGCGCTGATGCGGCGCGGGCGGATCACGCCGCGTGCCTATGCCAACTGCCTTCTGTCGGTCTGCAAGGCGAGCCTGAACGCACGCGGCCAGATCAGCCCGATGACGGCGCGGGTGCCGTTCCTCGGCATCTCCCGCGCGCTGGCCGGACGGCGCAACATCCGCGTCCTGCGCCATCGGATCACCGCCATGTCGGTGCGCCCGGCGGACCGCGCCGGGCTGGTCTGGGTCTGGGCGCCCATCGTGGTCACCGCGATCGTGATCGGGGCAGGCGCCGCGACGCTGAAAAAGCCCGGCGACTGGAGCCAGGACCGCCTGATGCTGTCGACCATCGTGAACCTCGAGCGCATGGAAAGCCGCAACACCTCGCCCGCCGGGTTCTGAAACCACCGCGCTTGTCATTTGCATTCCCGGTGCGCGCGGATAGCCTGCGCGCATGGCATTGCGTTTGGTCCTTTCCTGTCTGCTCTTGCTGGTCGCCGCCTCCTGCGGTCGCCCGCTGACCGAGGCCGAAAGCCGTTTCGCCCGCGCCATCCACGGTGACCAGGTCGACCTTCGCCGCGTCCGGCTTGTGAACAACGCGCCCGTGCGGGCCTACACGTTCCGCATCCCGAAACGGCCGCGCGTCACCTGCCAGGAACGCATCTTCCCGCCGCCGCAGACCGACATCCTGACCGGCGCCCCGGCTGCCGTGGTCCTGTTCAACCGGATCTATTTCAACCGCGATTTCTGGCTGGACGAGTACGTGCCCGACTACCCCGAACGACTGCACCTGTTCGAAGCGATGTTGCTGGGGCACGAACTGACCCATGTCTGGCAATGGCAGAACCGCGCGCGGACGGGCTACCACCCGCTCAAGGCCGCGCGGGAACACGGGGCCAGCGACGATCCCTACCTGTTCGATCCCGACACGCCGCGCGCCTTCCTCGATTTCGGGTATGAACAGCAGGGCGCCATCGTCGAGGAATACATCTGCTGTTCGGCGCTTGACCCCGATGCGCCCCGCACGGCGCGGCTGCACCAGATGATCGCGCAGGAATTCCCCATCTCGCGCCTGCCGCGCGTCGACACGATCCTGCCGTGGAACGGCGCGCGGGTGGACGGCATCTGCCGTCGGTGAATTTCGCGGTGTTTCCGATGGGAAACACTTGACGCGGTGCACCATTGTACGCAATCAGTGACTCGTTGGAACGGGAGAAGGGCAGCCGCCCTGCCGAAGGAGCAACCGCCCCGGAAACTCTCAGGCCCAAGGACCGATCCGACACGACACACTCTGGAGAGTATCCGCGCCTGCGCGGGTCGCCGAAGGGATAGCGATCTCAGGCAAAAGGACAGAGGGGGCATCTGTACGGCGCACCCGCGTGTGCCGCTGGCAGGTGCCGGACGTATTCCACGGACCCGGCAGGAACGAACCGGAGGGCCGATGGGCGACACAGACAACGATCTCAGGCGCACGCCGCTTTACGACCTGCATGTCGCCCGCGGCGCGCGCATGGTGCCGTTCGCGGGCTGGGAGATGCCCGTGCAGTACGAAGGCGTGATGGCCGAACACAACGCCACGCGCGACGGTGCCGGGCTGTTCGAAGTGAGCCACATGGGGCAGGTGATCCTGCGCGGTGAAGGCGTGGCGGAGGCGTTCGAGGCGCTGGTACCGCAGGATATCGTCGGGCTGGCCGAGGGCCGCCAGCGATACGCGTTCTTCACCAACGATGCCGGCGGGATCGAGGATGACCTGATGGTCGCCAACCGGGGCGATCACCTCTACGTCGTGGTGAATGCGGCCTGTGTCGAGGCCGACGTCGCGCGCATGCGCGCCGCGCTGGAGCCCAAGGGCATCCACGTCAAACACGTCACCACCCGCGCGCTGATCGCGCTGCAGGGTCCGGGGGCCGAGGCGGTTCTGGCCGACCTGAACGAGGACGTGGCCGCGATGCGGTTCCTCGACGTCGGCACTCACGCGCTGGCCGGTGCCGAGTGCTGGGTGTCGCGGTCGGGATATACCGGCGAGGATGGCTACGAAATCTCGGTCCCCGAAGCGGCGGCGGAACTTCTGGTGACCACGCTTCTCGGCAAACCGGGTGTCAGCCTCGTGGGGCTGGGAGCGCGCGACTCGCTGCGGCTGGAGGCGGGCCTGTGCCTCTATGGTCAGGACATCGATTCCACCACCAGCCCGGTCGAGGCCGGCCTGTCATGGGCCATCCAGAAGGCCCGCCGGACGGGTGGCGCGCGGGAAGGGGGCTTTCCGGGTGCTGACCGCATCCTCACCGAACTGGACAAAGGCGCAAGCCGCCACCGCGTGGGGCTGATGCCCGAAGGCCGCGCGCCGATGCGCACGGGCGTTGCGCTGTTCGACGCCGAAACAGGCGGCGCGCAGGTGGGCGAGGTCACCTCCGGCTCCTTCGGCCCGACGGTCGGCGGGCCGGTTGCCATGGGATACGTCACCGATGCCGCGGCCCGCAAAGGCACGCGGCTCTGGGGCGAGGTACGGGGAAAACGCATGGCGGTCACGGTCAGTGACCTGCCCTTCGTCCCCGCAGGGTTCAAACGATAAAAAAACCGGGAGAGATCCATGAAATTCACCGAAGAACACGAATGGCTGCGCGAGGAAGACGGCGTGATCGTCGTCGGCATCACCGAACATGCCAGCGAGCAACTGGGCGACATCGTCTTTGTCGAACTTCCCGAGGAAGGCACCGAGGTCAGCAAGGATGACGAGGTCGTGGTGATCGAGTCGGTCAAGGCCGCGTCCGACATCCTCGCCCCCATCGACGGGGAGATCGTCGAGGTGAACGAGGCGCTGGTCGACGAGCCCGGCAAGGTCAACGACGACCCGATGGGCGATGCGTGGTTCTTCAAGATGAAACCCGCCGATCCGTCCCAGATGGACGATATGATGGACGAAGCCGCCTACAAGAAATTCATCGGGTGATCCGGGGCGGCTGACCCCGGATTTACATATTTGTGAAGAGAAGAAGCAGGGATGTGGCGCACCGCGTCCACCCCGCGATAAACGGAGATCGCCATGCCGTTCACGCCCACCGATTACCTGCCCTACGACTTTGCCAACCGGCGTCATATCGGGCCGTCTCCGGCCGAGATGGCCGAGATGCTGGCCGTGGTCGGCGCCTCGTCGCTGGAGTCCCTGATCGATGAAACGGTGCCCGCCGACATCCGGCAGGAGAAGCCGCTGGATTTCGGCAAGGCGCTGAGCGAGCGGGAGCTTTTGCATTACATGCGGGTGGTGGCGTCGAAGAACCGGGTGCTGACCTCGCTGATCGGGCAGGGGTATCACGGGACGGTCACGCCCCCAGCGATCCAGCGCAACATCCTTGAAAACCCGGCATGGTACACGGCCTATACGCCCTACCAGCCCGAGATCAGCCAAGGGCGGCTTGAGGCGCTGTTGAACTTCCAGACGATGGTCTGCGACCTGACCGGGCTGGAGATCGCCAACGCCTCGCTTCTGGACGAGGCGACCGCCTGTGCCGAGGCAATGACCATGGCGCAGCGGGTGGCCAAGTCGAAGGCGACGGCGTTCTTCGTGGATGAAAACTGCCATCCCCAGAACATCGCCGTGATGCGGACCCGCGCGGCACCCCTGGGGATCGAGGTGATCGTGGGCGCGCCCGAGAACATGGCAGCCGAGGCCGTGTTCGGCGCGATCTTCCAGTATCCCGGCACGCATGGGCAGGTGCGCGATTTCACCAACCAGATGGCGGCGCTGCATGATGCCAAGGCGGTGGGGATCGTGTCGGCCGATCCGCTGGCGCTGACGCTGCTGAAAGAGCCGGGCGCGATGGGGGCGGACATCGCCGTGGGGTCGACCCAACGGTTCGGCGTGCCGGTGGGCTATGGTGGCCCGCATGCCGCCTACATGGCGTGCCGCGACGCCTACAAGCGCGCGATGCCGGGGCGGATCGTGGGGGTCAGCGTCGACAGCCACGGCAACAAGGCCTACCGGCTGTCGCTGCAGACCCGCGAGCAGCATATCCGGCGCGAAAAGGCGACGTCGAATGTCTGCACGGCGCAGGCGTTGCTGGCCGTGATGGCGGGGTTCTACGCGGTGTTCCATGGCCCCGAGGGGCTGAAAGCCATCGCGCAACGCATCCATCGCAAGACCGCGCGGCTGGCCGAGGGGCTGAAACAGGGTGGGTTCGACGTGCGGCCCGCGACCTTCTTCGACACGATCACGGTTGAGGTCGGGCCACTGCAGCAGGCGGTTCTGAAATCGGCGGTGGACGAGGGCATCAACCTGCGCGCGGTGGGTGACACGCGGGTCGGCATCACGCTGGACGAACGCACCCGGCCCGCGACCATCGAAGCGGTCTGGCGTGCCTTCGGGATCACCCGCGAGGACAAGGATTACACCCCGCATTACCACATGCCGGAAAAGATGATCCGCACCAGCGACTTCCTCACGCATCCGGTCTTCCACATGAACCGGGCCGAGACCGAGATGATGCGCTACATGCGCCGGCTTGCGGACCGCGACCTGGCGCTCGACCGCGCGATGATCCCGCTTGGGTCCTGCACGATGAAGCTGAATTCCGCGGCGGAAATGATGCCGATTTCGTGGCGCGAGTTTTCGCTGCTGCACCCCTATTGCCCCGCGGACCAGGCCGAGGGCTACAACCACATGATCCACGACCTGTCGGCCAAGCTGTGCACGATCACCGGCTACGACGCGATCTCGATGCAGCCGAATTCGGGCGCGCAGGGCGAATATGCGGGGCTGTTGACGATTGCCGCCTATCACCGCGCGAACGGGCAGGACGGGCGCAACATCTGCCTGATCCCGGTCAACGCGCATGGCACCAACCCGGCCTCCGCCCAGATGGTCGGGTGGAAGGTCGTGCCGGTGAAATGCGATGCGAACGGGTCGATCGACCTCGACGATTTCCGCGCCAAGGCCGAACAGCACAGCGATGCGCTGGCGGGCACGATGATCACCTATCCCTCGACCCACGGGGTGTTCGAGGAAACGGTGAAGGAGGTCTGCGCGATCACCCATGAACATGGCGGGCAGGTCTATATCGACGGAGCCAACATGAATGCGATGGTTGGCCTGTCGCGGCCCGGTGACCTGGGCGGCGACGTGAGCCACCTCAACCTGCACAAGACCTTCTGCATCCCGCATGGTGGAGGCGGGCCCGGCATGGGGCCGATTGGAGTGAAGGCGCACCTTGTGCCGCACCTGCCCGGCGATCCGAACGGGGGCGAGGGCGCGGTGTCTGCGGCGGCGTTCGGCTCGCCCTCGCTGTTGCCGATCTCTTGGGCCTATTGCCTGATGATGGGCGGCAAGGGGCTGACGCAGGCGACGCGCGTGGCGATCCTGAACGCCAATTACATCGCGGACCGGCTGAAGGGGGCGTATGATGTTCTGTATCGCGGCTCGAAGGGCCGGGTGGCGCATGAATGCATCCTCGACGTGCGGCCCTTTGCCGACAGCGCGGGCGTGACGGTGGAGGATATCGCCAAGCGCCTGATCGACAGCGGGTTCCACGCGCCGACGATGTCGTGGCCGGTGGCGGGGACGCTGATGGTGGAGCCGACCGAGAGCGAGACCAAGGCGGAGCTGGACCGCTTCTGCGACGCGATGCTGTCGATCCGCGAGGAGATCCGCGCCATCGAGAATGGCGGCGATGCCGAGAACAACGCGCTGAAGAACGCACCGCACACGATGGAGGATCTGGTGCGCGACTGGGACCGTCCCTATACGCGCGAGCAGGGGTGTTTCCCGCCGGGCGCGTTCCGGGTCGACAAGTATTGGCCGCCGGTCAACCGGGTCGACAATGCCTATGGCGACCGGAACCTGATCTGCATCTGTCCGCCGATGGAGGAGTATGCCGAGGCGGCGGAATAGCCGCTCATCGGGCCTGATGGGCCGCCTCGCGGTGGCTCAGATGCGTCCAGCGGCGCGGTCCGAGCGGATGATCCCGGCCAGGTGCCGCGCCCATCCGGCGTAGATGCCGGGGCCGGGATGGAAGCCGTCGGGGGACATGTCCTCAACCACCATGTCGAACTCGAACGGTACGTGCCGGGCCAGCGGATGGTCCCGGCACAGGTCGGCGAGCGTTGCATCGAAGGCCGCTGCTTGCCGTCCCAGCACCCAGCGCAGGGGTTCGGGCAAGAGCGGGAAATGCGCCACCGGGGGCAGGCCGCAGGCATAGACGCGCCGCGCGCCCAATTGCCCCAGCCGGTCGTAAAGCGCCGCCTGCCGGTCGCGCCATTGGCCCCGCGTCGTCAGCTTGGTCACGTCGTTCACCCCCAGCGCCGTCACCGCGATGTCGACGGGACCCGGCGGGTCGGTGTCGAGCCAGTCGAGGACATCCCCCGTCCGCGCGCCCGTCTGCGCGATCAGCCGCCAGTCGGTCGGGATGTCGGGCAGAAGGTGCGCGGGCAGCAGATGGCTCAGCGCCTGTTCCTGATGCTCGCACCCGATGCCCGCGGCGGAACTGTCCCCGATGATCAGCAGTCGCAAGCCGCCCTTTTTGCCGCCGGATCGCGGGCCCGGCGGCTCGTCCAGTATCTGCGCCGTGCGGCGCACGCTCAGGGCCTGCGCCACCAGAACCGGGAACAGGACCGCCCGCAAAGGCCAGTCGATAAGGGGGGTAGCGCGGCTCATGGATCGAGCAGGAACTCCAGCCGCCCGGCCACGTCCTGCCAGACCTCTTCGGACCGCGCGCAGAGCAGGTAGCCGCTGCGCAGATCCGCCCGGTAGGCACTGCCGTCGAGCATCCGCGCGACCCCGCCGGCACGGGCGACGATCAGCGCGCCCGCCGCGTGATCCCACGGCGTCAGCCGGGCCGACAGCATGAAATCGACATGCCCCTGCGCCATCAGGCGGAATTCGTGGCAGGAACAGCGCAGGTTCAGAACGCGGTTGAAGCCCGGATAGGTCGCGGCCATCGCCGCGCGCTTGTCCTCGGGCAAGAGGTTCAGCGGCAGGAAGCCGGTCAGGCCGGGGATCGGCGTCGGGTCGATTGTCAACTCGCGCGTCCTGCCGTCGGCGGTGACATAGGTTGCCGGACCATCCGCGCTGGCGGTGATCGCGTCGTCGAAATTCGGATCGTAGAGCGCGCCGAATACCGGTTGCGCCCGCACGTTGGCTGACAGGATCACCCCGTAGGTTGCGAGGCCATGTGCGAAATTCCACGTCCCGTCGACCGGGTCGATGACAAAGGCCAGGTCGGCGTCGGGCAAGCGGTCGCGCAGGGCGGGATCGGCGGAAATCGCCTCTTCCCCCATCACGACCGCCTCGGGCCACGCGGCCTGCAACGCCGCCGTTATCGCCCGTTCGGCGCCCGTGTCGGCCTCGGTCACAAGGTCGTCATGGGTTGTCTTGGTGTCGATCTGGGACGCCTCCAGTGCGCGGAACCGGGGCAGGATCTCGGCCCGCGCGGCTTCGCGCAGGATCGACAGGAGGCGGGGCGTTTCGGCGTCAGTGATCGGCATGGAGCCTACCTGCCCGGTTTTCCCTGCGCGGGCCAGTGAAAGCGTGACGGAGGGGCATGCTCAATCCCGCCCCCGCAGCACGCGGGCGGGCCGCGCCTCGACCGGGGCGCGGGCGAAGAGCAGGCCGGTCAGCGTGGTTGCCACGACCCCGCCCGCCACGATGGCAAGGGCAGAGGGCCAGATGACCGTGTACCCCGTCTCCATCACGAACCGGCTCACGGCCCAGCCGCCAAGGATGCCCGCCGCCAGCGCCACGAGGCCCGCGCCCAGCCCCAGAAGCACCGCGCGCAGGGCGAAACTGGCGAGGATCCTGCGCCTGGTCGCGCCCAGCGTCTTGAGTATGGCGGCCTCGTAGATGCGCGCGCCAAGCCCTGCGGCCGAGGCACCGATCAGCACGAGGAACCCGGTCAGCAGGGTCGCCGCCGCCCCCCATGACGTGGCCGAGGCGATGCCGGACAACAGCACCGACACCTGGTCGATGGCGTCCCGCACGCGGATCGCGGTGATGTTGGGATAGGCGCGGGCGAGGTCGCGCAGGATCGGGCCTTCAGCCTCGGCGTCGGCATAGACGGTCGAGATGAAGCTGTGCGGCGCACCGGCCAGCGCCGAGGGGTTCATCGACAGGATGAACCCGATCCCGGCGGTCGAGAAATCGACCTCCCGGAAAGACGAGATCGTGCCGGTGATGTCGCGTCCGAGGATGTTGATGGTCAGCGTGTCGCCGATCTTGAGCCCCATCTCCTCGGCCTCTTCGGCGGCGAAGCTGATGAGCGGCGGGCCGGTGTAATCGGCGTCCCACCACGTGCCTTCCGTGAGACGGGTGTTGTCGGGCAATTCGGTGGAATAGGTCACGCCCCGGTCGCCCGACAGGACCCAGTGATCGCCCGCGACCTCGACCGCAGGGCGGTCGTTGATGCGGGTGATGATGCCGCGCAGCATCGGGGCGCTGTCCACGCGGGTCACCCCGGGATTGTCCTCCAACCGTCCAAGGTAGCCGGGCATCTGGTCCTTCTGGATGTCGACGAAGAAATAGCTGGGCGCGACGTCCGGCAACTCTCCCTGAATGGCCTGTCGCAGGTTGCCGTCGATCTGGCCCACGGCGGCCAGCACCGACAGGCCAAGGCCCAGCGACAGCACGACCGACCCGGTGGCGTTCAGCGGCCCGCCGATGGAGGCGAGCGCCCAACGCAGCGGCGGACGTCCGCGCGACCGGCGCGACAGCCGCCGCGCGGACCACCGCAGGACCACCGCCGCAAGGCCGAGGATCACCAGCGCACCGAGAATCCCCCCGAAGGTCCAGAGCGTGAGCGTGGCGGTGCCCGAAAACCACGCAGCCGACCCCACAAGCGCCGCGACCGCCACGAAGATGGCGACAAGGTAGGCGGGCCGGGGCAACAGGCGCGCGCGGTCAAGCGCGTCGCGGAACAGCGTGGCCGCGCGCACCTCTTCGGCCCGCGCCAGCGGCCAGAGCGTGAAGATCGCCGCGGCGAACGTGCCGTACAGCGCGGCCTCACCCAACGGTCCCCAGTAGACCGCGAACACGGCGGGCACCGGCAATTGCGACGCGATCAGGGGTGCCAGCACGACCGGCGCGCCACCCCCCAGAAGCAGTCCGATGGTGATCCCGATGGCCGACAGGACCGCGATCTGCAATGCGTAGGCCCAGAAGATCGTGCCGCGCCCGGCGCCGAGCGTCCGCAGCGTGGCGATGACAGACGTCTTGGTGGACAGGTAGGCCGATACCGCCGCTGACACGCCCACCCCGCCAACGGCAAGACCAGACAGGCCCACCAGCACGAGGAACGCTCCCAGCCGGTCGACAAAGGCCGCGACGCCGGGCGCGCCGTTGCGCGCATCGCGCCAGCGCCCGCCGGTCGACCCGAACCGGTCGTCCGCCGCCGCCTTCAACGCGTCGAGGTCGCTGCCCGACGGCAGGGCCAGCCGGTAATGGGTATCGAACAGCGTGCCCGGCTCCAGAAGGCCCGACGCGTCGAGCGCCGTCCTGCGCACGATCGAGCGGGGGCCAAGGCCGAACCCGCCGCCCGCGTCGTCGGGTTCGTTCACAAGCGTCGCCATGAAGGCGAAATCCTGCGTCCCGAACCGCACCACGTCGCCCGGCTCCAGCGCCAGCCGGTCGACAAGGTTGAGCGCCATCACGACGCCGGGCAGGCCATTCGTGCCGTCAAGCGCCTCGGCCAACGGCACGGGCGGGTCCAGCACGACCTCTCCCTTCAGCGGATAGGCGTCGTCCACCGCCTTCAACTGCGTCAGGGCGCGTTCGGTCTCGGTCCCGCGGGCCACGTTCGCCATCGACCGGAAATCGGCGATCTCAGATACGGCGTCGGCGCGCGCATCCATCCACGCGCGTTCCTCGGGCGTGGCGAAGCGGTAGGTGAATTGCATTTCGGCATCGCCGCCCAGCAGCGTCGCGCCTTCCGCGGCAAGCCCGGCCTCGATCGCCGCGCGCACCGATCCCACGGCGGCGATGGCCGCGACACCAAGCGCGAGGCAGGCAAGGAAGATGCGGAACCCGCGCAATCCGCCGCGCAACTCGCGCCGGGCGATGCGTGCGCCTTGCCGCAGGCTCATGCCGCGTCCCGCGCGGCGTCGATCCGGCCATCGCGCAGGCGGATTACGCGGTCGCACCGTGCCGCCAGCGACGGGGAATGGGTGACCAGCACCAGCGTCGCGCCGTGGCGGTCGCGCAGGTCGAACAGAAGATCGACGATGGCGGTGCCGTTGGCCTCGTCGAGGTTGCCGGTGGGTTCATCGGCCAGAAGGATGTCGGGGCGCGGGGCGACGGCGCGGGCCAGCGCGACGCGCTGCTGTTCCCCGCCCGAAAGCTGCGCGGGATAATGGCCCGCCCGGTCGGCAAGACCGACCGCCTTTAGTTCTGCCTCGGCCCGGGCGAACGCGTCCCGCGCGCCGGCCAGTTCAAGCGGGGTTGCCACGTTCTCCAGCGCCGTCATGGTGGGGATCAGGTGGAAGGATTGGAACACCACCCCCATATGGTCCCTGCGGAACCTGGCCAGCGAATCCTCGTCCATCGTGTCGAGCCGTTGCCCCAGCGCCGTGATCTGGCCGCCGGTCGGGCTTTCCAGCCCGCCCATCAGCATGAGGAGCGACGACTTGCCCGATCCCGAAGGTCCGACCATGCCAACGGTCTCACCCCGCGCGATGCGCAGCGTGATGCCGTGCAGGATATCCACCCGACCCGCATTGCCATCAAGCGACAGGCGCAGATCGGTCAGGTCGAAGGCGGGGTCGGTCATGAAGGCGCTCGCATACTGGACGGATCGGTTCAGATATGGGGTTCGGGGCCGGATGGGCAAGGTCGCACTTGCGGTGCTGCTTGGCATCGGGGCGTCGGGCGCCGCCGCAGAAGAGGTCACGCTGCTGGCCTTCGGCGACAGCCTGACGCAGGGCTACGGCCTGCCGGTCGATGACGGGTTCGTGCCGCAGCTTGAAAACTGGCTGACGGCGCAGGGCCGCGCCGTCAGGGTGATCAATGGCGGCGTGTCGGGTGACACGACGGCGGGGGGGCTGGCGCGCGCCGCGTGGTCGCTGACGCCGGACGTGGATGCCATGATCCTCACGCTTGGTGGCAACGACATGCTGCGCGGGATCGACCCGGCGGTCAGCCGCGCCAACCTTGCCGGCATCCTCGACGCGGCGGCGGGTGTCCCCGTCCTGCTGGTCGGCATGACCGCGCCGGGCAATTACGGGCCCGATTACAAGGCGGCGTTCGACGCGATGTATCCCGAGCTTGCCGCACAATACGACACGCTGCTGTTCCCCACCTTCTTTGCCAGGATCACCGATAGCGGACAGGACATCATCACCTACATGCAGCCCGACGGCATCCACCCTTCCGCCGAAGGCGTGGCGCTGATCGTGGACGCGCTTGGACCCTCCGTGCTCGACCTGATTGACCGGGTCGAGTGATGCCGGGGCGGCTGTTTCTCACCTCGCCGCTCGATGACCTTGCGCGCGATCTTGGCCAGCCGCCGCCTCCCGCCGCGCCGCCACGCGCCAACATCCAGCCGGGGGAGGACATCACCTGCCTCACCCGCGACGGCTGGCGCGCGATGCGCTGGGAGCTGATCCCGCAGGGCCGCAAGAACGCGCGCGGGCGTCCGGTGATGGAAACGCTGATCAATGCCCGGTCGGAAACCGTGTTCGACAAATCTGCCTTCGACGGGCTGAAACGCTGCGTGGTGCCGGTGACGGGCTGGTACGAGTGGACGGGCGAGACACGGCGCAAGCAGGCGTGGTCGTTGCAACAGGCGGACGGCGCGCCCTGCCTCTTTGCGGCGGTCTACGACGTCTGGCAGGCGCCTGGCGGGCGCGAGGTCCCGCAGGTGGCCACCGTCACCTGCGCGCCCAATGCCGACGTGGCACCGATCCACCACCGCATGGGCGTCTTGCTGGAACCGGATGCGGTGGCGACATGGCTGACCGGCACCGAAGAGGATGCCGCCGCGCTGATGACGCCATGGCCCGCCGGGCGGCTGGCGATCGCGAAATGCGACGATCCGAACGAACAGGGGCGGTAATCCGCCCGGTGCGTTTTTGCCTTCCCGGTCGTCTGGTGTAGGCTCGGACCGTGAGACAAGTTCAAAGGAGTCGTCCCCATGTCAGTTGCACGCGTGACCGAGATCATCGCCTCGTCAAGGAAAAGTTTCGACGACGCCACCGAGAACGGCATCGACCGGGCCTGCAAGACCCTGAAAAACGTGACCGGCGCGTGGGTGCAGGATCAGAAGGTCGTGGTCGAGGATGGCAAGATCACCGAGTACCGGGTGAACCTGAAAGTGACCTTCATCCTCGAATAGACGCCTAGCGCCCGCGCCACCACGCCAGCAGCCCGATCGAGGCGATGGCGACCCACAAGACCTCGATCAGGATCGCCCCCGGATTGGGCCGGAAGTAGAGCGAGAACAGGATCATCACCGCGCCTGACAGGTTGATCAGGTGAAAGGTCGGGCGCGCGGCGTCGACCCAGCCGCGCGTCACGGCAAGATAGGCGCCCGCAATGGTGAAGGAGCCCGCCACGCCGATCCAGTCGGCGACGGTGAAATCGGCGATCACACCTCGATCCGCTTGCGCTCGATCCGGGGGATGCCGCCGGGGCCACGGGTGACGATGTAAAGGTCGCCGTATTCCAGCGGCGGCGGGTCCTGCGCGCCAAGGTCCTCCCAGATGCGGCGCAGGTTGCCCTTGTTACCGACCCAGACGATGGTCTTGCCCGCGCCTTCGCGCATCAGCCGCGCGGTCGGTGCTTCTTGCGGAATGCGCGTGATCTCCAGCCCGGTCGCCTCGGCCAGCGGTTTCGCGGTGTCGAGGTTGCGCTGGATGCCCGGCGAAAAGATCGCGTCGATCCCCTCGTCCTTCAACGCCTTGGCAAACGCCTTCGACCGCGCGATACCCTTCTCGCTGAGGTTCTCGTCGGTGCGGTCGCCATGGCGGTAGATGAAGAGCCGCGTCCCCCGCGGAAACTCGACGCTCCGCGGCGTCGGCGTGCAGGCGGCGGCTGTGGCAAGGGCGGAGAGCAGGAAAAGACGTCGTGACAGCATGCCGGCAGGCTAGCGTTGGTGGATTCCCAAATCCAGTGCCTTGTCTCGCAGTCTATCCAGTCCTTCGGACAGCATCACAAGCCTCTTCAGGCGGGCACACAGCGCGATCGTGTGACTATCCCAATCGGCGTTCGCAGTCAGAGCTTGGCAGGCGGGTGGATGTCGCATCGCATCATCCACCGTGCCGGGAAATCGCGGCCTCTTTCATTGCCTGCCCGACGTGACACTAAAGCCGAAGAACGGTCCTCATGATTGCCGGTGGAAGGCCTGAATGGGCCGAATATCCATTATTGCCCGGCATCCCGCCTGGCGTGCCCGTGCAACCTTTCAGACAAATAGGCAGTCAAAAAACACGCAGAAATAGGGTATACTCTCCCCAATTTTTAGAAGGAGCCGGTTTCATGCGTTTGTTTGCAATAGCTATTCTTGCCATTTCATCAACCCTTGGCGCGGCGGGCGTGCAGGCGCAATCCTTCCTGTTCGGCCCCGAAACGTGGGGAAAACTCGATTTCAACCTGTCCCAATCCGTGACCGAGGGGAACGAGTCGATCCTTGGATCCTCGGCCAAGTGGGAGCGGTTGAACGAATACAACGCCAACAGCCGCGAGCGCCGGTTCAGCCGCCCCGTCGGACGGCTTGAAGTACGCCTTGGCGCCGGCGTCAGCGTGTGCACCGCGTTCCTGATCAGCGTGGACGAGATCGTCACCAACAACCACTGCATCCCCGGCGACAGCCCGATCCGCGAAGCCCAGTTGACGATGGGGTACTATCGCCACGGCGTCCTTTCCGACACCGACAGCTATCGTGTCGTCTTGCCCGAACTCAAAACGTCCAAGGGGCTCGATGCGACGGTGCTCAAGGTGCAAGGCGCGCCCGGCGAAGAATGGGGCTGGCTTGAATTCGCCGAAACCGAACCCGTCGAAGGAGACCGGCTGATCGTCATCCACCACCCGGCGGGGCAGGTCAAACACATCACCAGTTTCGGGTGCCGGGCGGGCCCGCGATCCGAGGAAGACGCGCGCGTGATGCTGCACCAGTGCGACACGGAAAAGGGCAGCTCGGGCAGCCCCGTGCTGAACCAGGACGGGCAGGTCGTGGCGCTGCACTATGCCGGCACGTCGCTGCGCGGCGACGGAGCCTACAACTTCTCCAAGATCGGGACCAGCGTGAAGGAGTTCACCGCGACCAAGGCGGCGGTTCGCGTGCTGGAGTCACTTCAACCGCTGGGGCTGGGCGAGATCTACGAGACGTTCCTCGAAAGCAGTACCGCCTCCCGCACCGATCTGGACCTCTGCCGACAGCTTCTTTCAGTCCGGATACAGTTCGTCCCCGGTGCCGATATCGCGGAGTTCGAGAAGATCCTCGAAGCCTGCTGGGAGCGTGGCGTCCTGTCCCGGTTCGAATACGACCTGGCCAAGGCAAATGCCGCCGACATGCGCACAAACCTCAGCGCGTTCAACCAGTCGAAGTTGCGGAAGGGAAGTTGCGAACAGGTCATCCGCGACATCCGCGACAACAACTTCAATTCGTGGGCGGTCGAGACCTTCCGCATGTCGGCATTTTGCGGGCTGAATTCGGAGGAGGTCCAGAAAGTCAGCGGCAATCTGCGTAACGAACTGCGTGCCCTGCGCAGTTTTTGGCAAAACGACCTCGATACAAACGGACGTGCCACGGAGACTTACGGTCGCTTCGGCATCGAATTTACGCTGCTAATGGCGGCTGATCGCTCGAAACTGGGTCTTCCCGGCAGCACGACGGGTGTGTTGGTATCCCGCGTCGAGTCCAATTCTGTCTGGGACCGAAGCAAGATTTCACCCGGCGATGTCATCCAGTCTGTCAACGGCATACAGGTCAGCAGCACGCTGCAGATGGAGAAGATTTTGGATGCTCTCGACAAGCCGGGAGTAGAGACGACCAATCTGATCGTCTACACGCGAGGCAAGCGGCGGTTCATCACGATTTCAATGTGATGCTACCGCACGAACTTCTTATGCTTGATCCGCTTCGGCTCCAGCGCATCGGCACCCAACCGGCGTTTCTTGTCTTCTTCATAATCCTCGAAGTTGCCTTCGAACCATTCCACGTGCGCCTCACCTTCGAAGGCGAGGATGTGGGTGCAGATGCGGTCTAGGAAGAAGCGGTCGTGCGAGATGACGACGGCGCAGCCGGCGAAATCGACAAGCGCGTCTTCCAGTGCGCGGAGGGTTTCGACGTCGAGGTCGTTGGTGGGCTCGTCGAGGAGCAGCACGTTGCCGCCCTCTTTCAACAGTCGGGCCATGTGGACGCGGTTGCGTTCGCCGCCTGAGAGGAGCCCAACCTTCTTCTGCTGGTCGCCGCCCTTGAAGTTGAAGGACGAGCAATAGGCGCGGGAGTTGACCTGCGCGTCGCCGAGTTCGATGATTTCGGCCCCGCCGGAGATCGCCTCCCACACGGTGTCATCGGCGTTCAGGTCGTCGCGGGACTGGTCGACGTAGCTGAGTTGCACGGTGTCGCCGTATTCGATGGTTCCAGCGTCGGGTTGTTCCTGCCCGGTCAGCATCTTGAAAAGCGTCGATTTGCCCGCGCCGTTGGGACCGATGACGCCGACGATGCCGCCGGGGGGGAGGGAGAACGTCAAATCCTCGATCAACAGCTTGTCGCCCATGGCCTTTTTCAGGCCTTCGACCTCGATCACCTTCGACCCCAGACGCGGGCCGTTGGGGATCACGATCTGGGCGCGGGTGATCTTTTCGCGTTCGGACTGGTTGGCCATTTCCTCGTAGGCGGCGATCCGGGCCTTGGATTTGGCCTGACGGGCTTTTTGCCCCTGCCGCATCCATTCCAGTTCGCGTTCCAGCGTTTTCTGCTTGGCCTTGTCTTCCTTGGCCTCGTGGGCGAGGCGCTTGGCCTTTTGCTCCAGCCAGGACGAATAATTGCCCTCGTAGGGAATCCCGCGGCCGCGGTCCAACTCGAGGATCCAGCCGGTGATGTCGTCGAGGAAGTAGCGGTCGTGCGTGACGATCAGGATCGTGCCCTTGTAGTCGATCAGGTGCTGCTGCAGCCACGCGATGGTTTCGGCGTCGAGGTGGTTGGTCGGTTCGTCCAGAAGCAGCATGTCGGGCGCTTCGAGCAGCAGTTTGCACAGCGCCACGCGGCGTTTCTCACCACCCGACAGCGTGCTGACATCGGCGTCGTCCGGCGGACAGCGCAGGGCCTCCATCGCGACGTCGATCTGGCTGTCGAGATCCCAGAGGTTGTTCGCGTCGATCTCGTCCTGCAACGCGGCCATTTCCTCGGCGGTCTCGTCGGAATAGTTCATCGCCAATTCGTTGAACCGGTCCAGCTTGGCCTTCTTGTCGGCCACGGCCAGCATCACGTTCTCGCGCACGGTCAGGCTTTCATCCAGTTGCGGCTCCTGCGGGAGGTAACCGACCTTGGCGCCTTCGGCGGCCCATGCCTCGCCCGTGAAATCGGTATCAAGCCCGGCCATGATCTTCATCAGGGTCGACTTGCCCGCGCCGTTCACGCCGACGACGCCGATCTTCACGCCGGGCAGGAAGGACAGGCGGATGTTTTCAAAGCACTTCTTGCCGCCGGGATAGGTCTTGGACACTCCATCCATGTGGTAAACGTACTGGTAGGCTGCCATGGGACCGCTCCGCTGCTTGAAGGCCGATGTGCGTGTTTAGTCAGCGGTCGCGGGATGGGCAAGCGTGGCTAGCGCCGCAGGTGCTGCGCCGGGGTGACGCCATGGGCCTGCCGGTAGAGCGCGGCAAAGCGGCCGACATTGTTGAACCCGAACCGCAGCGCGATGTCGGTCACCGATGTCCCGTCACCGGCACAGAGCGCGCGGTGCGCGGCTTCGAGCCTGCGTTTGCGGTGGTACGCCATGGGCGACAGGCCCGTGAAGCGGCGGAAATGTTCGTTCAGGGTGCGCCCCGGCACGCCGCCCACCGCCACCAGCGTCGCCAGCGTCACGGGACGGTCGAGATGCGCCTCGATATAGTCGAGCACCCGTTTGACGTCGCGCGGAGCCGGACCGGCACCCGGAAGGGCGAGGTGGGAGAGGGAGTGCGGCTGGTGCAGCAGCAGAAGGTTCATCACCGAGGACAGGAAGCTCTGCCCGCGGATCGGGTCGCGCAGGGACCAGGGCTCTGCCTCTTCTTCCTCGGCGGCGTGCTTGATCAGGTGCGCGAGGGTACGGTGCAGCGAGCGGTCGGTGGAGAAGTCGGGCGTGAACGAGATCGGCTTGTCCGGCAATTCGCCCAGCAGCAACTCGGCATGCGCGCGCAGCAGCGCGGCATCGATCCCGAGACCCAGATGCGCATATCCCGCGGGCACCAGAAGCGGGTCGGCGCGGCCGGGCGATCCGATCCGCCCGTCGAACCGAGCGACGTCGTGCCCGGTGGACCCGGCTTCAAGCCGGACGGGGATCACGTAATTGGCGTTGTCGGACAGCGCATCAAGCCGGATCGAGGCGGAGTAGCTGAAGAAGTAAAGCTGGAAGTGGCGCTCGAACATCGCGTTCACGCGGCTGCTGAGGTGCCCGTCGCGTCCGACAGGGGCGAGCGGCCGGAGGTCGAACCGGGCCGCCGCGTGATAGGCGCGCGAGACTTCGAAATCGGTCGTGTCGAGGTAGGCGTAGTGCGAAAGCATGGGAAACACCCGGTACCGTGCTGAAATCGACTGCCGTCACCGTAATGCCCTTTGGCGCGCGGCCTGCCGGAATCCTGCCAAATGTGGACAATCCTTGCCAAGGATGGGCGGACAGGCCCCGAACCAGCGGCCACCTTTCGCCGATAGACAGGCGAAAGGTGATTTTCATGATGGATTTTTCAGCACGCCTTGGCACCGGCTTCGGAATGGCGGCCCTTGTTCTGCAGGGATGCGCGACGCTTGGCATACCGGAGCCCGCGTATTTCATCGTCAATGACCAATCGTTCCGGGGGACCTGCGCCCCGGTGCTTGTCGGTCCTTACGAAGACCAGCGCCGGGACGGTTCGAAGATCAGGTGGTGCAGCGTCTCGGTCAACGGCTTCAGCATCTCTTGCGAGCGCTCGGATTGCGCCGAAGCGATCCGGCGCACGCTTGAACGTCAGGAACGTGAGCGGCGCGAGGCGCAGATGTCGACGCCGTCCAACCGCTCTGACGATCCATACACGCCCCCGGACGAGCCATATACCCCGCCGGATGATCCCTATACCCCGCCGGATGAGCCGGACACGCCGACGACCGGCGGCGAGGACGGCGATTTCACTGATCCCGATACCTGACATCGGGTACCGGTCAGTCGAGGCCGATCTCGGCGCGCGCGGTGCGGATGTCCTCTTCGGGCGCGGGCACATAGGCGCGGGAGGCGGAGTCGACCGCCTGTTTCGCCTGCGCCATGTCGCCCGACGCCGCGGCAAGGTATCCGCGCAGCAGGTGGGCCGGTCCGAACGCGGGAAAGCCCGTGCAGGCACGGCGGACCACGCCCAGCGCCTGCTCCTGCTGACCCTCGGCCAGAAGCACCCGCGCGTTCAGGAAATGGTCGAACCCCGTGCGCTGCCGTGGCGAGACCGTGTCGCACAGGATGCGCGCCGCCGCGATGTTCTGCCGTTCAAGCGCGATGTTGGTCGCCGTGGACCGCGCCAGCGCCGCGAACGGGCTGTTACGGCAGGTGCGGACCACCGCCTGCGGCGCCTCGCCATCCGTCCAGTCGCGCAGGAAGTTCCGGTAACGCAGGTACAGGTTGTGCGGATGCGCGGCGTAGGCGGCCTTGCGAAACCGGGGCCGCACGTTGTCGGGGGCCATCGCGTATTCGAGAAGGCGATCGAACGCGGCGCGATCTTCCGGGAGGGCAAGCGTCGATCCCGGCGCGCGCTGGAACAGCCCGGTCGTGTGATAGAAGGCGTCGAAATCTAGCGCGAGGCCAGCGGCGATCAGGGTGTCGGCCACGGCACGACAGCCGTCGATGCCAAGGATGTCGGGGTGGAATTCCACGATCACGGTGCGCACGCCGCTCAGGTCCACCCCTTCGAAGATGTCGGCCTCGCCGCCTTCGATGTCGATGTTGAGCACGGTCGGCGCGGTCTCCGCGATCAGGTCGTCCAGCAGCATCACGGGCGGATGCTCGCTTTCGGCTCCTGACCCGGTTGCAATGGATTGCCCGTGGCCAAGATAATTCTCGTCGTCCTTGTAAAGGACGGGATCGGGGTTCCGGGCGGCGCCCGCACGGGATTGAACCAGCCCGTGGCGCAACTCGATCGTGTCGGACCGGTTCAGCGCCAGCGTGTCGCGCGCTGCAAGATACGAGGCATGCGCGGGTTCGATGCTGTAGACCTTCGCCTTCGCCTCGCTGTCGGCGATGTCGCTTGCCACGATGCCAAGGCCCGCCCCGAAATCGAGCACGGTATCCCCCGCCGCGACATGTTCGCGGGCCAGCGCGCGCTCGGGCCATTCATAGCTGCCCGTTGCCAGCGCCATAAGGTGGTAGGGTTTCACCAGCGATTTCGGCGCACGCAGGTGGTAGCGATCCACCGTCGTCTCAAGCATCTCTTCCGTCATATGCACCGGACTCCCAACAGCGCCAGACGATAGCGGTGCAGGGCATCAACGCAAGCCGTGGCACTGGACATTCGGTGAAACAGGCGATTTTCCTGTCGGCGATGCAGACAGGTTTCCAGTCCCGCCGCGCGATCGGCATCCTGGGCGGGTCGTTCGACCCGGCCCATGCCGGGCATCTGCACATCTCGAAAGCGGCGCTGCGCGTGTTCGGTCTGCGAGAGGTCTGGTGGCTCATGTCGCCCGGCAACCCGTTGAAGGCGCGCGGGCCCGCCGAATTGGGGCGGCGCATCGCCGCCGCCGAGGCGCTGATCGACACGCCCCGCATCAAGGTCAGCGATTTCGAGGCGCGGGCGGGCTCGCACTATACCGCAGAAACGCTGGCGCTTTTGACCCGCGCCTATCCGCGGGAGCGGTTCGTGTGGCTGATGGGGGCCGACAACCTCGCGCAGTTCCATCGCTGGCAGAACTGGGAAGACATCCTCGCCCGCGTCCCGGTGGGCGTTTTCGCGCGACCCGGTGACCGGCAGGCGGCGCTCAACTCCAAGACGGCGCGCATCTACCGGCATGCGCGGCTGAAGGGGCGGCGTGCGCGGCTTCTTGCGCAGGCCGAGGCGCCGGCATGGGCCTTCGTGTCCCTGTCGATGCGCAATGTCAGCTCAAGCGCCATTCGCGCCGCGGGTGGCTGGCAGTCGGGCTGACAGGATCCCCGCCGCCGCGATCAGCACCATGCCCGCCCAGCTGAGCGGCACGGGCACGTCGCCGAACACCGCGTATCCCAGCGCCGTCGCCGCGAGCAGCTGGAAATAGACGAAGGGTGCCACCTGCGCCGCGCTGGCCTGCCGGTAGGCGATGACAAGGGTCAGGTTCCCGCCCGCCGAACACAGGCCCGACACGGCCAGCAGCGCCGCGATCTCCCACGTGAAGTCGGGCCAGAACCACAGGCCGAACGGCAAGGTCAGAACCGCCGCGCCCAGAAGCTGCGACGCCAGCAGCGTCAGGGGCCGCGCGACCCCGGCCAGCCAGCGCGACGCGGTCAGGAACCCGCCATAGAACGTCCCGGCCATCAGCGCGAACAGCAGGTAGGGGTTCATCTCGCCCGAGGGCCGGACGACCATCAGCACCCCCGCGAACCCCGCGATCACAAGAAGCCAGCGCAGCGGCGTGACCTCTTCACGCAGGAAGATGGCCGACAGCACGACGCTGACGATGGGGCCCACGAATAGCCCGGCAAAGGCGTCGGCAAGGGGCGCGCCCGACAGGGCTGTCAGGATCGACAGGATGCCGCCCGCGATCAGCGCCGCCCGGACCCAAAGCCGCCAGTCGCGGAAATGCCGCGCCTCGCCGCGCGGCAGGAACGGCAGCACGGCGAGCATCCCCACCACGAAGCGCGCCCAGGCGATGAACGGCGCCTCGACCCCGCGGGCCTGCAACAGCTTGCCCGCCGCGTCGCCCGACGGGATCAGCGACATGCCGAAGACAAGAAGAAGCGCGAGTTTCCACATGCGTGCGGGCCTTAAGCGAACGCGACCGCGTTGAAAAGGCGGGCGATCTCCGCGAAGCGTGATCAGAACCCGGTTGTTCGGGGCCATCCAATATGGCTAACGTCCGGGTCATGAGCAGCACGTATTCCCGCCGGTTCTTTCTCGCGGCGCTGATGGCTTCCGCGGCCACGAGCGCATGCGCCAACGCGCCCGAAACCTCGCTGAAACCCATGCTGCGGCCCGCGCCGAAGGGCCCCAACGGCGACGTGCGCCCGCAGGGCCGCCCGCGACAGGCGACCGGCGAAGAGCTGATCGCCGAGGCCGGGCTGTCCGGCAAGGTGGGGTTCGTCGTGGCCGATGCGCGCACCGGCCAGATCCGCGAGGCGGTGAATGCCGACCTGTCGCTCCCGCCGGCCTCGGTCATGAAGGCGCTGACCGGGCTTTACGCGCTGGACGTGCTTGGGCCCTCCCACACGTTCCGCACGCGGCTTCTGGCGACCGGCCCCGTGGCGGGCGGGATCGTGCAAGGCGACCTCGTGCTGGCGGGCGGCGGCGATCCGACGCTCGACACCGACGCGCTGGCCGCGCTTGCCGCCGCGCTGAAGGCTGCGGGCGTCACCGGCGTGACGGGCGCGTTCCGCGTCTGGGACGGGGCGCTGCCCCGGCTGGACCGGATCGACGGGTCGCAACCCGAACATGTCGGCTACAACCCGGCGCTGTCGGGCCTGAACCTCAATTTCAACCGGGTGCATTTCGAGTGGCGGCGCACGGGCGGATCCTACCGCGTGACGATGGATGCCCGGTCAGAGACGCTGCGCCCCGATGTCTCGATGGCCAAGATGGTGATCGCGGACCGGGATATCCCCGTCTACACCTACCGCAACGGCGGCGCGTTCGACAGCTGGAGCGTGGCGCGTGGCGCGCTGGGCAATGGCGGGGCGCGCTGGCTGCCGGTGCGCAAGCCCGCGCTTTATGCGGGCGACGTGTTCCGCACCGTGGCGCTGGGGCAGGGGATCACCCTGCCGTCGCCGGTTCTGGCCACCCGCGAACCCGGCGGACGCCAGCTTGCCGCCCATGCCAGCCCCCCGGTGACCGAGATCGTGCGCGACATGCTCAAGTTCTCCACCAATCTCACGGCCGAGGTGCTGGGCCTCGCCGCCACCGCCCGGCGGACCGGCCGGATGCCCGCGACGCTTCGCGCGTCCGCGTCCGAGATGCGGCGCTGGGCCGCCGCCAAGTACGCGCTGACGGATGCGACGCTGGTCGATCACTCGGGCCTCGGCGATGCCTCGCGCCTGTCAGCCACCGCGATGACCGAAGTCCTGATGCGCGCGCGGCCCACGGGGATCGGTCCGCTGATGCGCAAGATCCAGATGCGCGGGCCTGACCGGAAGGTGATCAAGGGTCACCCGGTGAAGGTGCGCGCCAAGACCGGAACGCTCAATTTCGTGTCCGCGCTTGCGGGATACGCGACGGCCGCAGACGGAACGCCGCTTGTCTTCACGATCTTCGCCGCCGATACGCGGGCGCGCGCGGCAATCGCCAAGAGCGATCGCGAATCCCCGCCCGGCGCGCGGCGCTACAACCGCAACGCCAAAGCGCTGCAGCAAAAACTGCTGCAGCGCTGGGGGGCCGTCTATGGCAGCTAGGCTGCCATGTTGGGGAATGCACGGCCCTTTGGGGGCGAGGCGCTTGGCCTCAATTCTGGATCACGACGCGCATGTTCTTCATACCGACATTGCGGGTCAGGTTGAACAGGACCTGCGCGTGGTCGGGATGCAGCCGCACGCACCCGGCCGAGGCCGGACGTCCAAGCTTGGACACCTGGTTGGTGCCGTGGATCGCGTAGTTTCCGCGGAAGAAAATCGAATAGGGCATCGGCGCGTTGTTGTAGAGCGACGACTTGTGGTTCTTCGACAGCCACTTCGCCGACCACGACCCGCGCGGCGTCCACTTGCCCGCGCGGGCGGTGGAGACGGGCCAGCGATGGGTCACGCGACCGTTCTGGATGACCGTCATGGTCTGTGAAGAGATGTCCACCTTGGCGACAAGCGCCGCGGCCGGGGCCATCACGGGCAAAAGGATCAGGGCGAATGCAGCAAGCAAATGTGTCAGGTTGCGGGGCATGGCAGTCTCCGGAATAAAGGTCTTAAATCGGGATCAAGCGTGGCCAGTTTTCGGTTTCCGGTCAATTGGTTCGGAGGTGCGGTTTTCCCGACTTCGGCGGCCGAACCGGGTCTGGATTTCCTGACCATGGGCGCGCGGGGACCGGTATTCGACATCGATCCGGACGCGTTCCGCGCCGATCCCTATCCCGTTCTGCGGACGCTGCGCGCCGACATGCCGGTCGCCTTCGTGCCGCAACTGGGCGCGTGGCTGATCACCCGGCGCGACGACATCTTCCGCGAGGAAAAGCGGATCGAGGTGTTTTCCTCCGACCAGCCCGAGGGGCTGATGACGCGCCTGATGGGGCAGAACATGATGCGCCGCGATGGCGACGCGCACCAGGCCGAACGCCGCGCGATTTTTCCCTCGGTCAGCCCGCGCACGGTGCGCGACGTGTGGACGGCGGCCTTTGCCGACGCGACCGAGGCGGTGCTCGACCGGATCGAGGGCCGGGGCAGGGCGGACCTTGTGCGCGACTACGCGATGCCGGTGTCGGCCGAGGCGCTGAAGGCGGTGACCGGCCTGCCGAACATGGACTGGCAAGAGATGGACCGCGTCAGCCAGGGCATGATCGACGGCTGCGCGAACTATGCCGGTCACCCCGAAACGGAGGCGCGGTGCCACGACTGCACCGCTTCCATCGACCGGCATATCGACGCGATGCTGGCGGCGGGTGACGGGCCGGAATTCGGGCTGGTCGAGGTGCAGCGCCGGGCGGGCCTTTCGGGCGCACAGCTGCGCGCCAACGTCAAACTTGCCATCTCCGGCGGCCAGAACGAGCCGCGCGACGCCATCGCGGGCGCAGCCTATGCACTTCTGGCACACCCCGATCAGCGCGCCCTGATCGCGGAGGGCGCGGCCACGTGGCGCGACGCGTTCGAGGAATACGCGCGCTGGATGTCTCCCATCGGCATGTCGCCCCGCGAATTGCGCGCGCCGTGCACCCTTCACGGGGCGGACATGCAGGTGGGCGACCGGGTATTCCTGATGTTCGGGTCGGGCAACCGCGATGAACGGGTCTTCGAGGCGCCCGACGCCTTCGACATGCGGCAGGATTGCAGCAAGGCGCTCAGTTTCGGGGCGGGGCCGCATTTCTGCGCGGGCGCGGCGATCAGCCGGGTCCTGATCGGCGACATCGCCCTGCCGCGCCTCTTCGCACGCCTTCCCTCGCTCCGCCTCGATGGCGAGGTCCGGTTCGACGGATGGGCGTTCCGTGGCCCGGTCTCCGTTCCTGTCAGGTGGGAGGTCGGCTGAGATCAGCCGACCTACACCCCCGCGTAGGTCGGCTGCTCGTCAGCCGACCCCCTTGTTCAGACGCGCAGGTGCCGCGCCCGCGCGCCGCGTTCGATCGCGGCGGCGTGCAGCCGGTCGATATTCAGTTCGTACCGGATCTCCTCCAGCAGCCGCAGTTCGGGCTCGCGCAGCGTTCCGTCCGCCGCGGCCACGTCGCAGGCCAGCGCGTATCCCGTCTCGAAGAGCCGCTCCGGCAGGTTCTCGCGGACAAGGCCGAACAGCGCGTCCAGCCCGTCCTCCTGTTCGAACAGGTCGAACACGATCCCCGCCACCTCGCGCATGCGGTCGGTGTCGTACTCGGCAAAGATCGGCAGCGTGTTCACGCCCGTTTCGATCTTGACAAGCTCCACCGTGCGCAGGTTCTCGTCAGAGGCGGAGACGGCGATCATCAGCGCGACTAGGCAGTCCTGCGCACTGAGCAGGGGATTCTGGGACTCGGTCATTTGGGTCAGGTTCCGTCGGAGGAGGATGGTCTCAATTTATTGACGTCCCAAGCCTGCCGCAATAGGTAGCGGCGCGGTGCGGGCGCCCAGACGCCGTCCGCACCCGAACCTGACCCGGAGACCCCGACATGACCGATCTGCGCGAGATGGCGATGGACGCCAAGGCCTGGCCGTTCGAAGAAGCGCGCCGGGTGCTCAAACGCTACCAGAAGGCCCCGCCCGAAAAGGGGCACGTGCTGTTCCAGACAGGCTATGGCCCGTCGGGCCTGCCGCATATCGGCACCTTCGGGGAGGTCGCGCGTACCACCATGGTCCGTCGCGCGTTCGAGTTGCTGTCGGACATCCCCACCCGGCTCATCTGTTTCTCCGATGACATGGACGGGTTCCGCAAGGTGCCGGGCAACGTCCCGATGCAGGAAGAGCTGAAGCAGGACCTGCACCTGCCGCTGACCAAGGTGCGCGATCCTTTCGGCACGCATGAAGGGTTCGCGCAGCACAACAACGCGATGCTGTGTGATTTCCTCGACAGCTTCGGGTTCGAATACGAGTTCGCAAGCGCGACCGACTATTACACCTCGGGCAAGTTCGACGAGATGCTGCTGGTCGCGCTGGAACGCTTCGACAAGATACAGGAGATCATGCTGCCCACCCTCGGCGAAGAGCGGCGCGCGACCTATTCCTGCTTCCTGCCGATCTCTCCGAAAACCGGCCACGTCCTGCAGGTGCCGACGCTGGAACGCAACGTGGCGAAGGGCACCATCGTCTACGAGGAACCCGATGGCGAGCGCGTGGAAATCCCTGTCACGGGCGGCAACGTCAAGATGCAGTGGAAGCCCGACTGGGCCATGCGCTGGGCCGCGCTGGGCGTCGATTACGAGATGTCCGGCAAGGATCTGATCGACAGCGTGACCCAAAGTACCAAGATCTGCCGCGCGCTGGGCAAACAGCCGCCGGAATCCTTGTCCTACGAATTGTTCAACGACGAGCACGGCCAGAAGATTTCGAAATCCAAGGGCAACGGTCTATCGATGGAAGACTGGCTCGCCTATGCCGCGCCGGAAAGCCTGCAATACTTCATGTACCAGAAGCCGAAGACGGCAAAACGGCTCTATTTCGACGTGATCCCCAAGGCGGTTGACGAGTACCACCAGCAGTTGCGCGCCTATCCCGGTCAGGACGCCAAGGCGCGCCTGTCGAACCCGGTGTTCCACATCCACGGGCACAACGTGCCCGCGTCGAACCTCGTCGTGCCGTTCGCGATGCTTCTGAACCTCGCCAGCGTGTCGGGGGCCGAGGACAAGGCGCAGCTGTGGGGCTTCATTCGCCGCTACGCACCCGACGCCACGCCCGAGGCGAACCCCGACCTCGACGCCGCCGCAGGCTTCGCCGTGCGCTATTTCAACGATCACGTCAAACCCACCCGGCAGCACCGCCTGCCGACCGATGCCGAGCGCGAGGCGCTTCAGGCCCTGCGGGCCGAGCTTGCCGCCTATGACGGCCCGGTCGAGGACGAGGCGCTGCAATCGGTGGTCTATGCCGTCGGGCGTGACCGCTTCGATCCGCTGCGCGACTGGTTCAAGGCGCTTTACGAGGTTCTTCTGGGCGCCAGCCAGGGCCCGCGGTTCGGCGGCTTCATCGCGCTTTACGGCGTGGACGAAACCATCGCGCTGATCGACAAGGCGCTGGCCGGCGACCTCGTCGGCTGATTTCCGCCACCCGGCCCCGCGTGGACGGCGTGAAACTTCAGGCTACCTCCCTTCGTAAGTCCGGTATGGATAACGGGGAGACAGAACGATGCGAAACTTCTTCTACGCCGCGCTGGTGGTGGGCGTCACGTTTTTCGCCGCGGCGAGCGTGACGCTGGCGCAGGGATCGTCCGCGACGATCGAGGACACGATCGAAAGCCAGATCGAGGCATTCAAGGCCGATGATTTCGCCACGGCCTTCACCTTCGCCTCGCCCACGATCCAGCGGCTCTTCGGATCGGCGGACCGGTTTGGCATGATGGTGCAGCGTGGCTACCCGATGGTCTGGCGCCCGGCCGAGGTGCAGTTCCTCGAACGCGACAATGTGGGGCCAGTCAGCCGCCAGAAGGTCCTGATCCGCGACCGTGCCGGTCAGACGCACGTGCTGGAATACTACATGATCGAGGGGCCCGATGGCTGGCTGATCGACGGCGTGACCAAGCTGCCCACGCCGGATGTGGCCGTCTGACGCGCGTTACTGACCGGATTTGAGGTTCGGTTCGCCGACAAGCCCCATCGCCCGCCGCATCCCTGTCCACAATCCCGACAGGCGCGGCGGCTCCTGCATCTCGGCCACCGCTTCCTCGGCCCAGGGTGCCATGTGCTGGTTGGCAAAGCCGCGACCCCAGTCGAGGAACGCCTCGGCATCGTCGGGCCGCAGGCGGCAGGCCGACCCGACAAGGCCAACCAGCGTCCCGGCGGGGGAATACCATTCGTCCTGGATAGCCGTCACGCGGCCCTTGATGAACGGCCCAACCCCCCGCATCAGCGCGCTTTCCGAGAAGGTGAGCAACAGTCGCCCCATCTCGTCCCGGCTGTACCCGATCAGCGGCGGGAACGTGTCGAAGAAGATCGCCTCGTCCTCGACAATCGCGAAGTTGCGGATCGAGGGGTGAAAACCCACGCGCTCGGGGTGGTCGGTCACGTGGTGCCAGAACCGCGCGATGACCGATCCGGCGGCGTCGCAATACCGGATCGCTTCGTCCCGCGTCGCGTCCTGCATCAGCGGGCGCATCATCGACGCGTCGGGAAGCCCGTCCTGCACGACGACCGGCGCCCCGTCGATCAAGTGAAACCCGGTATCCGGCACCGGCACGCCCGCATCGGCCAGCAGCGCCACGTATGCATCGTGCGCCCGCGCCATCCGGTCCAGCAGCGCCGCATCACCCGGCGCGCGGTACCTCTTGACGACGAGACCGCCAAGCGGCCCTTCGGCCACGCGGAACGGTTTGGTGAAATATCCCAGCCTCGAGATCGCATCGCCCCCGGCGGCGCGGTGCGCGGCAATGGCCTGTGCCAGCAATTCGGGGGTCACGTCGGTCAACATGCGCCGCCTATACGCCAGCGCCTTGCCCGATGCCAGTTCGCAAACGCGCCCGTTAACCAGTTGTTCACCAAGATGACCGAGGGTTAACGGGTCATGACCCGTGCCCTGCTCCTTTGCCTTGCCCTCTGCGCGTCAGAGCTTTCGGCCGGGGCGTGGCCGCGCGAAAAGGGCACGGGCTTTGTCAGCCTGACCCACCGCACCGGCATGGATCGCAGCGATCCGCTGACTGTGCCGATCACTCAATACACCGCGCTTTTCCTGGAATACGGCCTGACGCCGCGCCTGACCGTGGGCATCGATGCCGGCCGCTCGGTCTCGGGCGACGGCAAGTTCGTGCTTTTCGCGGGCTGGCCCGTGAGGATGACGGAGGGCGGACACGTCCTCAGCGTGGAACTGGGTATCGGCCAGATCGGCGCTGCCAGTGTCGTGCGCCCCGGTCTGTCATACGGCTACGGCTTTGCGCGGGGGGAAAGCACCGGCTGGTTCGCGGCCGACGCGGTCGCCGAAGTGACGCTCGAAGACGGCGCTGCCGATTACAAGCTGGACCTGACCTTTGGCCTTGGCTGGCCCAACGGGATGAAAACCTATGCTCAGCTTCAAACCGGGCTTCCATCGGGCGACGAGGCATTCGCGCGTGTCGCGGGTGTCGTGGTGCTGCGGCCACGGCGCACCGGCTTCGCGACCGAGATCGGCATCGAATACGGCGTGATCGGAGACGACTCGGTCCAGATGAAGGTCGGCCTGTGGCGGGAATTCTGACCCCGCCACAGGCCCTTCGATCACTTGTCGATCCGCACCATCACGTTGATGTCGCCGCGCACCGCCGTGCCCCATTTCACGTGCACCTCGCGCCCGTTCGAGCCTTCCTCGGTGTCGAAATAGGGGTTCTCGTACACGCCCACGTTCGCGGAATTCCTCAGCCGCGATGTCACCGCGAACCCCTCCACCGACCGGACGCGCCCGCGGAACGGAAGGATGTCGGTGCAATCGATCGTCCACGTGGTGCTGGTCGAATTCTGGTCGTGCTCCGCCCGCGCCGGGTTCTCAACCTGGTCGGCCACGTTGTGGAACGTATTGCCCCGGAACTCGACCGCCTTGGTGCGCGTGAAATCGAGATCGGCAAAGGTCGTGTCCACCCGCTCGACCCGGTCGATCTGGCCGTTCAGCGCCCGGAACATGTTGCCGTTCACACTCAGCCCGTTCAGGAAGTTGCCCGACCCGTAGGGTTTGACCACGATGAACGCGAACCACGGCGCCACGCTGGAACACAGGCCGACGTTGTTCGTGATCGACAGGCCCGCGAAACTGAACCCGCTGGTGAAATCGGGGGTCGCGTCCCCCTCGTTCGTCCACTCGATGAAACAATTGTCGATATAGTTGCCGACAATGGTGGTGTTGGCCGCGTTGTCCGCCAGCACGATCCCCGCCGTCCTGATGCCGTTCGACGCCGTGTCGCCCTGGAAGAAGTGGTTGTTGGCGATGATGTTCTGGGACGACCGCAGCACCGCGAAATGCCGCAGCCGGGTCGACCGGTTGTTGCGCAGCTTCACGTCGTTGGAATGCGCCACCACGGCAATCGAGGACCGGTTCTGCGCCAGCTCGTCGAATTCGCCCGACAGGAACTGGCACCGGTCGATCTTCATGCCCTGGCAGCCCGTCCCGATGGAAAAGACCGCGCGGTCCTTCGGTTCGTCGAAGACGCAATCCTTGATGTGGAAAATCGACCCGGTCGGCGCCAGCATGATGCCCGACGCCTCGAAATTCAGGACGAACTCGATGTCCTGCACCTCGAATTTCGACAGGCTGGCAAAGCCGGAAAAGTCGAGGACCGGCTTGAACCGCCGGAAGGTATAGCTCTGCGTGCCCGACGCGTCGTAAAGCGCCGATGACAGCGACACTTCCTGCGCGCCGACATTCTTCGAGGTGACATACACCTCGCGCCCGACACCGTTGCCGGTGACCAGCGACCCGACGGGGATGTTGTTCACGTTGGTGACGTTGGTCAGCTTCTTGCTGTCGTTCGACGAATACTGCGCCTGGCTGGTCACGGTGGTGGTGGACCACGGCCCGCCCGACCCTTCGACATAGAAGGTCCCGTTCTTGATCTGGCGGCGCTGCTTGAAGGTGGTGATGTTGCCGACGGTGGCCTGCATGTCGATCGGTTGGGTGATCGACACCACGCGCCCGCGCAGATCCAGCACCTCGTGATCGACGTTGTTCAGAAGCGCCTGGAACGCCTTCTTGAACCCCGTTTCCTCGTCACCGAACGCGTCGATATAGGGCGGCAGGGAGAAGTCCTTGATCAGGCTCAGGATCGCGCTGTCGGGCATCGACAGGGTGCCCACGAACTCCATCTCGGACTGCATGGTCAGGTTGCCATTCAGGCGATAGACGCCCTCGGGCACGAACACGCGGCGACCCTCGGCTGCGGCATCCGCCGCTTCGAACGCGTCGCGGTTGTCGGTCGTGCCATCCCCGATGGCTCCGTAGTCGCGGACGTCGACGAACGGGATCAGGTCGCGCAGGAACGCGCCGGTGATGTCCTCGATCACGATGTCGTCGATGCGCACGATCCCGCCATTGGGACCGGTCAGGTCGATGCCGAAATGGCCATAGGACGGGTCGATCCCCCACGCCATGTCGATGCCGGTGCGCGTTGCGGAGCCGACAATGGCGCTCACCTCGACCACGTCGCCGTAGGTGAGGATGTCGACGCTTGGCCCGACCTGCACCACGCCCGAGGCATTGGCCCCGCCCGGCAACCCGGCCCATGCACCGATCCGGACCTGCGGCAGGGCTCCGGAAATGGCCTTCACGCGCGCGGTGATGCGCAAGTAGCAGCCGGGCAGCAGCGGCGTTTCGCCGGTATACCGCACGCGGGTGACCGAGGATTGCTTGGCAATCTCCAGACATCCGCCGAAATCCTGGTCCGCCGGGACAAAGGACGCGTTGGCCGCGTTATCATACGTGGGCGATCCCGGCGTACCGTCGCCGCTCGACCACACATCCAGACCGTCCGCAAACGGGGTCGGCATCAGCACGACGCCATCGGTAATCGCCTTGTTCATCTCACCCTTCCCGGCCCCATGCGGGCCTTCCTCGACGCTCGCGCCGCGTGGGTCGGCGCGGGGAAGGGATGTAAGGCCAAGCCGTTAACCGGGGCTGAGATGACCGTGCGCTGCCCCCGTGCCTCAGACGGCGGGCACGCCCGCGCATTCGCGGAAGGCCTGCACGTGCGGGGCGGCGCCTTCCAGCGGGAAAGCGGCGAACTCGCCCTCGGTCAGCGCATAGGCCACGTCGTTGAACTGCAACCCGTCCAGCACGTTGCCGAACCCGGTATCGGCCACGAAGATGCCGGTCATGTCCTCGGACCGGACATGCCGCGTGGTCGAGATCACGTTGCCGCGCGCCCCGTCGAACCGCATCCCGAACCACGGGCTGTCAGGCCAACCCGCCGCACGCGTCACCGTCATCGTGTAAAGCGGCCCCGACGGATCATGGGTCAGGCGTATCTCTGCGCTCTCCGTCACATGCCACAACGTGCACACATCCCCGATCGTATGGTCCCAGGCGAGGGCGGGGGCGGGAAGAAGGATCAGCAAAAGCCAGCGCATGTCGCGTAAACTAGCAATCTTCTGCCGGTTTTCGACCCGTCCAGGCCAGTTTTCCGATCCCGTGGAACTTTCGCGCCTTCAAGACGTTCAGCTATGCATTTTCGGCAATGGTCTCATTCCGCAAATGCGCTTCTTGGTTGCGCGGATCGGATTTATATCCCGCGCACTGCGGCCTTCGGGCCAAGGTCCGGCTGGTTTCCAGCCTGGCGTTCCACAAAGGAAGGATGAGTACATGAAACTGTCCAATGCCATCAAAGTCGCTGTCGCGCTCGCCGTTGCAGCTCCTGCTGCGCTTGCCGATACGAACGGCCCGGATGCCAACCGGCTGAAGAACGAGGCCGTGCGCCTCGGCGTTCTCGACTGCACGATCGAAGGCGGATTCGGCCTGCTTCTGGGCTCGTCCCGTGACGCCGACTGCCGCTTCACCCGCGAAGACGGCACCAAGGAACAATACACCGGCAAGCTCAAGAAACTGGGCATCGACGTGGGTGTGACCGCCGAAAACTTCATGTCGTGGGTGGTCTACACGCCGAAGGGCAACAACCCCGGCGACGCGCCGCTGACCGGCAACTACACCGGTTTCTCGGCTGACGCGGCCCTTGGCATCGGCCTCGGCGCGAACGCGCTGATCGGTGGTAACGCCAAGAACGTGGGCCTGCAGCCGCTGCGTATCGAAGGCAAACGCGGCCTGAACCTGGCCGTCGGTCTGACCTCGCTTGAACTGACGAAGGTCGACTCGTAATCCGCCAAACGACAACCGGGCGCCTTCGGGCGCCCGGTTTATGTCATCAGGTTTTCAGCTTCGCGCCCCGCGGGCCGGCCACGAACCAGATGATCAGGCCGAGGATCGGCAGCAGAAGCACCAGCACGATCCACAGGAACTTCGCCAGTCCCGATGCGCGCGACGTCACGATCGCATAGATCGCGAGAATGTCGAGCGCGAGGACGATCGCTCCGAAAATTCCGATTTCCATGAAAATCTCCTCTTACCTCTGACCGCTCAACCCGCGCGGCAAGGTACGGTTCCGCGCGGGTTCCGGCCGCGCGGAACTACAGGTCTGTGCGGGACATCCCGCGCCCGCGTGCTTACACGCTGGCCGATGCGCCCTTCGGTCCGGCAAGGAACCAGATGATCAGGCCGATCACCGGCAGCAGCAGCACCAGGAGCGTCCACAGGATCTTGGCGCCACCCGACGCGCCGGACGTCATGATCGAATAGATCGCGTAGATATCAAGCGCGAGGATGATCAGGCCGAGAATACCATATTCCATGTCTTGGTCCTTTCTTTGCAGACGGGAATTGGCAGGGAAACTTGGCAACCGCCCTTCAGGTTCCCGACACATTTTTTGCAACCTTTTCTGCACCTGCCCGTTTTTTCCCCAACGCCGGCCACGCCCGGCACAGAACATGGAAAGGACGTCGCTATGAAAGCTGTGACGATTATCGGAGCCGTTGTTGCCGCCCTCGTGATCGCGGGTGGTGTCTACATGATCGACATCGACCAAACGCAGGAAGCACAGCTTCCCGAAGTGAAGATCGAAGGCGGTCAACTGCCCGAATACGATGCCGAAGTCGGTTCGGTCGAGGTGGGCAGCACCACCACCGAAGTGACCGTCCCCGAGGTCGAAGTGACGACCGATCAGGTCGAACTGACCACCCCGACGATCGAGATCAATCCGCCGTCGGACGAGGACTTCGCGCAGAACTGACCCTTGGTCACTGCCAGCATGACGGCCCCGCCCCGCGGGGCCGTTTTTGCATCTGCACTCCCGGCGTCGCTTCACCCGTTCTGGCAACCGCCTCCCGCCGCGCACCACGTCTGCGGATTTCGCGGTATACTGGGCACAGGAAGGAGTCGCCCCATGCTCGACATCGCCCAAGACACTCCGTGCCAGACCGTCATCACCACCTTCGAATGCTCACCCGGCACCTGCGCCGACCTGATGGAGCGGTTGCAGGACGCCTACAGCGCCTTCATCTCCCACCAGCCCGGCTTCCTCGGCGCCGCCCTGCACGTGAACGACGCCCAGACCCGCATCGCCAACTACTCCCAATGGCACCGCCGCGAGGATTTCCAGGCGATGCTGCGCTCCGACGAGATGCGCACCCGCAACCGCGAGATCGCCGCATTGTGCGACCGGTTCGAGCCGGTGATGTATGAGGTGGCGGGGGTGTTTTGAGGGAGGAGAAAGCGGCTTGACTTAAATTAGTGCTCAGTGTTTGGCGCAAAATAATCGTCGAGATCTGTAGCGCCAATTTCAATCAGTCTACTTGTAAATGCGTTCCAGTAGCGTGCGTTTATTCGACCTGCTTTATAGTGTTCCAGCAAGACGGGATACGGGTTAAGAATAAGCAAATAGTTTATTTCGCCTGATGCCCCAGCGGAAGTTCTTATGAAGCCGAGCGCTTCAAGACTTCTTATGCGAGAGAGCCACGTTCTGTATGCTCGTTCGCCGTCAAACCCTGAGAAAAAAGCCATTTCTCCGGATCGAGCAGCATCGACAAAACCATCATTGAAAGTTCGACACCACAACTCCAAATACGTTCCTGATACCGGTTGCCCTTTGGTTAATGCGTCTAGGATTCTTGTGATAGCTGGCATAGTTCGCGGAATGTTTAACCAGCCTGGGCTGTCTTTGTAGTTCCAAATAATCTCTTCAGCATCGGGCCATATCTGGTCGCGAAGCTTAAGTTTGCGTTGATCGGCCTTACTAAGCTCTTTAGATTTTCTTGCCATAAGTGTATTCCCTTTAGTGTCGGGCGGGGGTTTGGACGCCCCGCCCTTCAGCAAGAGTTAGGTTTCCTGCCTCTCCGCCGGGTTTTCAGAGTTTGGAACTCTGGCCCGGCGGCCTCTGCTGATGATCTACCTGTAGAGAAAAGGCACTGATTTAGCAATGGATTATGTCTGCCGACTGGGTTCAGTTGGGCGCATTTGACTGCATTACCATTTATTGAACGCGCAAAATAAATGACTGGTTTACTTGTTGAGTTGGGATGAATCTGCGCAAAGTAGGTTACTTTTCAGAGTGTTGCGCGATGCCTTGTTATCAGAGTAATCCGTCATCGGTTATCTTCGTTATCTCGGTTATCCCGGTTATGGGAGAGCGCGAGAGGGGGTCAACGCCTCCGCCGCTTCACATTCCCACCCCTTTGCCCGGCCCGTCCCGCAGTAGACCGCCCACGAGACTTCACCGCCTCTTCGCTCGCCTTCTCCACCGCGTATTGCCGGGCCAGCGGGTCGTCGGCGACGGCGAGGTCCACGGCCTCCAGCCGCCGCACCTCGTCGCGCAACCGCGCGGCTTCCTCGAATTCGAGGTTCTCGGCCGCCTTGCGCATGTCCTCGCGCAGCCCGTCCAGCACCGCCTGCATGTTCGACCCCGCCAGCGGCGCGTCGATCTTGGCGGTGACACGCGACTGGTCGGTATCGCCCTTGTAAAGCCCCGCCAGCACGTCCTCGACGTTCTTCTTCACCGTCTCCGGCGTGATCCCGTGCTCCTCGTTATACGCGATCTGCTTCTGCCGCCGACGCTCGGTCTCCGCCAGCGCCCGCTCCATCGAACCGGTGATCTTGTCGGCATACATGATCACCCGGCCATCGGCGTTCCGCGCCGCGCGCCCGATGGTCTGGATCAGCGAGGTCTCGGACCGCAGGAACCCTTCCTTGTCCGCGTCGAGGATCGCCACCAGCCCGCATTCGGGAATATCCAGCCCCTCGCGCAGCAGGTTGATCCCCACCAGCACGTCGAAGGCACCCAGACGCAGGTCGCGCAGGATCTCGATCCGCTCGATCGTGTCGATGTCGGAATGCATGTACCGCACGCGAATGCCCTGTTCGTGCATGTATTCCGTCAGGTCCTCGGCCATGCGCTTGGTCAGCGTCGTGGCAAGCGTCCGGTACCCGGCGGCGGCGACCTTGCGCACCTCGTCCAGCAGGTCGTCCACCTGCATCTCCACGGGCCGGATCTCCACCTCCGGGTCCAGAAGCCCCGTGGGCCGGATCACCTGTTCGGCAAACACCCCGCCCGCCTGCTCGATCTCCCACGCGCTGGGCGTGGCCGAGACAAAGATCGATTGCGGGCGCATCGCGTCCCATTCCTCGAACTTGAGCGGTCGGTTGTCCATGCAGGAGGGCAAGCGGAACCCGTGTTCGGCCAGCGTGAACTTGCGGCGATAGTCGCCCCGGTACATGCCCCCGATCTGCGGCACGCTGACATGGGATTCGTCGGCGAACACGATGGCGTTATCGGGAATGAACTCGAACAGGGTCGGGGGCGGCTCACCGGGTGCGCGGCCCGTCAGATAGCGGCTGTAGTTCTCGATGCCGTTGCACGATCCGGTCGCTTCCAGCATCTCAAGGTCGAAATTCGTGCGCTGCTCCAACCGCTGCGCTTCCAGCAGCTTGCCCTCGTTCACCAACTGGTCGAGCCGCGTGCGCAACTCCGCCTTGATGTTCACCATCGCCTGGTTGAGCGTCGGGCGCGGGGTCACGTAGTGGCTGTTGGCATAGACGCGGATACGCTCGAACGTGTCCGTCTTGGCCCCGGTCAGCGGATCGAACTCGGTGATCCCCTCCAGCTCTTCGCCAAAGAACGACAGCTTCCACGCCCGGTCCTCAAGGTGCGCAGGCCAGATTTCCAGCGAATCGCCCCGCACCCGGAACGACCCGCGCTGGAACGCCTGATCGTTGCGCCGGTACTGCTGGGCGACGAGGTCCGCGATCACCTGCCGCTGGTCATACTCCTTGCCCGCGTACAGATCCTGCGTCATCGCGCCATAAGTCTCGACCGACCCGATACCGTAGATGCAGGATACCGAGGCCACGATCACCACGTCGTCCCGCTCCAGCAGAGCGCGGGTGGCCGAATGGCGCATCCGGTCGATCTGCTCGTTGATCTGGCTTTCCTTCTCGATATACGTGTCCGACCGCGGCACGTAGGCCTCGGGCTGATAGTAATCGTAGTAGCTGACGAAGTACTCGACCGCGTTATCCGGAAAGAACCCCTTGAACTCGCCATACAATTGCGCCGCCAGCGTCTTGTTGGGCGCAAGGATGATCGCCGGGCGCTGCGTCTCCTCGATCACCTTGGCCATGGTGAACGTCTTGCCCGTGCCCGTTGCCCCCAGCAGAACCTGGTTCTGCTCGCCCGACACGATCCCTTCCGACAATTCCGCGATCGCGGTCGGCTGATCGCCCGCCGGGGCGAACTCGGTCTGCATCCTCAGCGGCACGCCGCCTTCCAGCTTCGCACGCGCCCGCACGTCACCCTCGGGCGCATGGTTCAGAACCGGCATGGCTTCCGGAGAATTGTTGTGCATCGAGGCCCCCGCTTACGGCTCCACCAGAATTGGCGTGTTGAACCACGGGTTCAACCCTGTCACCGGCGCTCCTGCCAAAAACTGTCACGACTACCCCACGTCTGACCCATCTTGATCCCGCCGCGGCAACCGCGTACCACGTCCCCACGCACGTTCGTGATCGAGGACCCCATGCGCGCACGCATCTACCAGCCATCCAAAACCGCCATGTCGTCCGGCCAGGCCAAGACCAGGGGCTGGGTGCTCGACTACGCGCCCGAAACGGCGCGCGAGGTCGATCCGCTGATGGGCTGGACATCCTCGACCGACACGCAAAGCCAGGTCCGGCTCCGCTTCGACACCAAGGAAGCCGCGCTCGACTACGCCCGCGTCCACGGCATCGACGCCATCGTGATCGAACCGACCAAACGCAAGGCGAACATCCGCCCGGGTGGCTACGGCGAAAACTTCGCCACCAACCGCCGCGGCGCGTGGACGCACTAGGTCCGTTCTTCTCTTTGAAAATATGTCGGGAGTTTGAGGGCAGCGCCCTCAACGGGGGTGCGGGGGCCTGCCCCCGCGAGGGAAATGCGCGCCAAAGGCGCTCGATCAGGTCAGGTTACTGGTCTCAGCGACGACGCAGGCGGATCACCACGTCGACCGAGGCGATCTCGGCCCCGTCGGGCGCATCCGGCAGTTTCGATATCACCAGCTGTTCGGCCGGTGCGTCGGTCAGGGTTGCGCTGTCTTCCCAGAAGAAATGCGGGTGGTCGTGGGTGTTGGTGTCGAAATAGCTTTTCGACCCGTCCACCGTGACTTCCTGCATCAGCCCCGCATCGCAGAACGCCCGCAACGTGTTGTAAACGGTCGCCAGCGACACCGCGTCTCCGGTATCGCGGGCCGCCGCGAACAGGCTCTCCGCCGTGACATGCCGGTGCTGCCCGTCACCCACAAGATGCTCGGCCAGCGCCAGACGCTGCCGCGTCGGGCGCACGCCGGCCTGCGTCAACCAGCGTGTCGCGCGGTCCGTGGGTGTGGGTTCGGTCGTCATCACTCGAGATATAAGCGCGCCGCCCCTTGGAATTCAATGGAATTCAACCGGATTACACGCGCGCACCGCACCGGCAGCGCCCTTGCGTCGGCCAACGCCGCGATGTTAGACGCCCCCAATCGCCAGAACATGATCCAAAGGACCGCCGGTCATGGCAGACTACCCTACGAGTTTCGACAAGGACGCACTCCTGAAATGCGCGCGCGGCGAGCTGTTTGGCCCCGGAAATGCCCAGCTGCCCGAACCGCCGATGCTGATGATGGACCGGATCACCGACATCTCCGGTGACGGCGGCGCCCATGGCAAGGGACACGTGGTGGCGGAATTCGACATCACGCCCGACCTGTGGTTCTTCGACTGCCACTTTCCCGGCAACCCGATCATGCCCGGCTGCCTCGGCCTCGACGGGCTGTGGCAACTGACCGGCTTCAACCTCGGCTGGCGCGGCTGGACGGGGCGGGGCTACGCGCTGGGCGTGGGCGAGGTGAAACTCACCGGCATGGTCCGCCCGGACCGCAAGATGCTGACCTATTACGTCGATTTCACCAAGGCCGTTCAGACCCGCCGCCTGACAATGGGCGTGGCCGATGGCCGGGTCGAGGCCGATGGCGAGGTGATCTACCAGGTCAAGGACATGAAGGTCGCCCTCAGCGAAAGCTGAACGCCTTTCCCGCGCTTAACTGGTTGCGCCGCGCCGTGGCGCTGTCCTACATGAGAGCCCAAGACCAACGGAGGGTTTGACCCATGCGGCGTGTCGTCGTGACGGGATTGGGCATCGTCTCATCCATCGGAAACAACGCGGACGAGGTTCTCGCCTCGCTCAAGGCCGGGCGCTCGGGGATCGTCGGCTCGGACGAAATGGCCGAACACGGCTTTCGCAGCCGCGTCGCGGGCAAGATCGACCTCGACGTGACCGAACACGTGGACAAGCGCACCCTGCGCTTCATGGGGCCGGGCGCGGCCTACAGCTATATCGCGATGCAGCAGGCGATTGCCGATGCGGGCCTGTCTGAAGATGATGTCAGCAACCCGATGACCGGCCTCATCGCCGGTTCGGGCGGGCCGTCGACAAGCGCGATGCTGACCGCGCACCAGACCGTTCTGAAGACCGGCGCGACCAAGCGGATCGGCCCCTTCGCGGTGCCGAAATGCATGTCGTCGACCGTCAGCGCCAACCTCGCCACCGCCTGCAAGATCAAGGGGATGAATTTCTCCATCACCTCGGCCTGCTCGACCTCGCTGCACTGCATCGGTATGGCCGCGCAGCAGATCGCGCTGGGCACGCAGGACGTGATGTTCGCGGGCGGGGGGGAAGAGCTTGACTGGACCCTGTCCTGCCTCTTCGACGCGATGGGCGCGATGTCCTCGAAATTCAACGACACGCCCGAACGCGCCTCCCGCGCCTTCGATGCCGACCGCGACGGGTTCGTGATCTCGGGCGGTGGCGGCATGGTCGTTCTGGAAAGCCTCGACCGCGCCGTGGCCCGTGGCGCGCCGATCTATGCCGAGGTGCTGGGCTTCTCCGCCACCTCCGACGGCCACGACATGGTCGCGCCCTCGGGCGAGGGCGGCGAACGCGCCATGCGCGGCGCGCTGAAAACGGTCGGTGATCGCAAGGTCGGCTACATCAACGCGCACGGCACTTCGACCCCCGTGGGCGATGTCGGCGAGATCGAGGCGGTCCGCCGCGTCTTCGGCGACGACGCGCCGCCGGTATCCTCGACCAAGTCGATGACGGGCCACGCGCAGGGTGCGGCCGGCGCGCTGGAAGCGGTGTTCTCGCTCCTGATGCTGAAGCACGACTTCATCACGCCGTCGATCAACGTCGAAACGCTGGACGCGGCCCTTCAGCCGTCCGAGATCGCGACAAGCCTCGTCGAAAACGCCGGGCTGGACGCGGTGATGACGAACTCCTTCGGGTTCGGCGGTACCAACGGGTCAATGGTTCTGGGGCGGTATGATGGGTGACATGCACGGCAAACGCGGCCTCGTCATGGGCGTCGCCAACGAACGCTCCATCGCATGGGGCATCGCCAAGGCGATGGCCGACGCGGGCGCGGAACTGGCGTTTTCGTACCAGGGCGAAGCCTTCGGCAAGCGGCTCGAACCGCTCGCGGCTTCGGTCGGATCGGATTTCATGGTCGACATGGACGTCACCGACGACGACGCGCTCACGGCGGGCTTTGCCGCCCTGGCAGAGCGCTGGCCGACCATCGATTTCCTCGTCCACGCCATCGCGTTTTCCGACAAGTCGGAACTGACCGGTCGGTTCCTGAACACCAGCCGCACCAATTTCAAGCACTCGCTCGACATCTCGGCTTATTCCTTCATCGAGGTCGCCCGCCGCGCCCATCCCATGATGGTCGACAATGGCGGGTGCCTGCTGACGCTCACCTATCTCGGCTCCAACCGGGTCGTGCCCAACTACAACGTGATGGGCGTCGCCAAGGCCGCCCTGGAGGCGACGACGCGGTACCTTGCGAACGATCTCGGCCCCGACGGCATCCGCGTGAACGCGATCTCTCCCGGCCCGATGAAGACGCTCGCGGGCGCGGCCATCGGTGGCGCGCGCCGCACCTACAAGCACACGGGCCAGAACGCCCCGCTGCGCGCCAATGCCACGCTCGAAGCGGTGGGCGCGACGGCGGTCTACCTTGCCTCCGATGGTGGCTGCTGCACGACCGGTGAAGTCATCCAGGTCGACGGGGGCTACCACGTCCTCGGCATGCCGCAACTCGAGAACCTGTGAACCGCCGCCGGTACCTCGCGGGCGTCATCGACGGGATCGGCATATTTCTTGTAACGCTCGGGACCACCTACCTGCTGCGTGACGCGTGGCCGGGCTGGGCGCTGGGCCTGCTTGTCTACCTGTTCCTGTCGCTCGCCACGATCCGCCTCGCACGCACCACTCCGGGCCTTTTCGCATCCGGTCTTCGCCTGACAGGCGACGGGTGCGCCGTCTGCCGCGAACTGCGCCGCATCGGGCCCTTCATCGTGCTCGCGGCTCTCGGCTGGGGTGCCGAGGCGATCCACCCATGGCTCGGCTACGGCGTGCTGGGCATCGCGCTCTTCCTGCTCAACTGGCGGGCGGGGGAGATGTCGGGCGGCGTGCTGCCGTTCGACACGGCCACCGGCTTCGGGATCGCGCGCCGCGACTGACGCGCTGGAACGCGGGCTTCGCGCCTTGCGTTGGTGTCGCAACAGCTGACATCAGAGGCATCCCATGACCCATACACTCGCACTGCGCGACATCACCCCCGTCACCCATGACACCTTTCACCTCGTCTTCGACCGGCCCGACGGCTTCGACTTCACGCCCGGCCAGGCGACCGAACTCGCGCTCGACCGCGAGGGATGGCGCGACAAGGGGCGGCCGTTCACCTTCACCTCGCTGCCCGAGGACGAGACGCTCGAATTCGTCATCAAATCCTATCCCGACCATGACGGTGTGACCGAGCAGATCGCGAAACTGCAGGCCGGTGACACCGTGCTGATCGGCGACGCCTGGGGCGCGATCGAGGACAAGGGACCGGGCCTGTTCGTCGCGGGCGGCGCGGGCGTGACGCCCTTCATCGCCATCCTGAAGGCGCGACTGAAGCGGGAAGGCACCTTGCAAGGCTCGACCCTGCTGTTTTCCAACAAGACCGAACGCGACATCATCCTGCGCGACACGTTCGAGCATATGGACGGGCTGAAAACCGTCTTCACCGTGACCGACGAGGAAACACCTGGCATCGGCGTGCAGACGGGTTTCATCGACAAGGAGATGCTGGCCAATCACGGTGCAGGCACCGGTGGACACGTCTATATCTGCGGCCCCGAAAAGATGGTGTCTGACATGGCGGAGGCGGCGAAGACAGCCGGCGCGCCCGAGGATCGCATCGTGCACGAGGATTTCTCGTAAGGGCGTCGGCTGGCGAGCAGCCGACCTACAACCCGAACCACAGGTAGGTCGGCTGCTCGCCAGCCGACCCCGCCTTCAGAACCACTGGCCCGGCTCCATCAGGCCAAGGTCGAGCAATTGGCGCGAATGCCAGTCGAACGGCACCGAGTTGTGCCAGCGGAAATTCTCGATCTCGAAACGCGAGCCGGGATTCTTGCGCAATGCCTTGGCGGTGCGGAACGAGGCAAGCGCCGCCGTCATGTTGTTGTGCCACGGGCAGGCGTAGGTGTTGTATTCCTCGTCCGAGAACGTGTGATCCTCGCGCAGCTTCAGGCCGGTCTTGGCGCGGAACAGCGCGATCCGGTCGATCTTGCGCCGTTCCCACGGCACGTGCTCCTCGAACCGCCAGCGCAAACCGCCGTGGAAATCGAGCTGCCGGTCGCGCGGTTTCCAGCCGTCGTCCGGGTCTTCCCGCGCCTGCGCGTAGTACCCCGCCTTGTCGAGCCACGCATCGTCAAGGCTCACCGCGTCGGGCCAGCGATCCAGGTCGCCCGCGTAGAGGTCGATCACGTAGGTCAGCATCGCGTCCCGCCGTTCCTCGGCATGGAAGGCGAGCATCTCGCCCACCGTCCGGTGCTCGCAGAACGGGTGGAACAGGTATTCGGCGTTGTAGCAGTAATAAAGCCACTGGCCGTCCGCCACGGGGATCACGGCGTTGACCGTGTCGATCACGGCATTCTCGGCCAGCGTGTCGAGCGTGACGCGATGGCAGCTTTCCACGAGGTCGGGCGCAAGATCGAAGGCATCCGGCATGAAGGCCACGACGGCCTTGAACCCCAGCTGCTGGTGATGCCGCAGGGTCGTGTCGATCTCGACCGCGTCCTCGGCAAAGATCAGCGCGACGGGACCTTTCGCCAGCACATCGCGCCCGCGGGCCAGAAAATCCGGAAGGTTGGAATACCGCATCGCGTCGCCTCCTGACCGCTTGTTGCGCGGTTTGGTGCAGATTCGGTGAAAATGGGCGATATTGCAAGCGACGCGCCCCTGCGATAGGTGCCGCCCATTCCGCGCGGAGACCCCCATGACCAAGAAGCTCTTCATCAAGACCTATGGTTGCCAGATGAACGTCTACGACAGCGAACGCATGGTCGAGGCGCTGGGCGGTGCCGGGTACGAGGAGGTCAAGACGCCGGACGAGGCGGACATGATCCTTCTGAACACCTGCCATATCCGCGAAAAGGCGGCGGAAAAGGTGTATTCCGAACTGGGCCGCTTCAAGCACCTGAAGACCGAAAAGCCCGACCTCAAGATCGGTGTCGCGGGATGCGTCGCGCAGGCCGAAGGGGCCGAGATCATCGCGCGCCAGCCGATGGTCGACCTTGTCGTCGGCCCGCAATCCTATCACCGCCTGCCCGAGTTGGAGGCGAAGGCGGGGCAGGGGGCCAAGGCGCTCGACACCGATTTCCCCGAAGAGGACAAGTTCGACCACCTCGCCGCGCGCCCCAAGGCGAAACGCGGGCCGACCGCGTTCCTGACGGTGCAGGAAGGTTGCGACAAGTTCTGCGCCTTCTGCGTGGTGCCCTATACCCGTGGTGCCGAGGTGTCGCGCCCGGTCGACCGTATCGTGACCGAGGCGCGGGACCTCGTGGAACGCGGCGTGAGGGAGATCACGCTGCTGGGCCAGAACGTGAACGCCTATCACGGCGCGGGACCGGACGGCGAGGCGTGGTCGCTGGCGCGGCTGATCTGGGCGCTGGACAAGGTCGACGGGCTGGAACGCATCCGGTTCACCACCTCGCACCCCAACGACATGAGCGACGACCTGATCGCGGCCCATGGCGAGTGTGCCAAGCTGATGCCCTACCTGCACCTGCCGGTGCAGGCGGGATCGGACAGGATCCTCAAGCGGATGAACCGCTCGCACACCGCCGAAAGCTACATCCGCCTGATCGAACGCATCCGCGCCGCGCGCCCCGACATCCTGATCTCGGGCGATTTCATCGTGGGGTTCCCGGAAGAGACCGAAGACGATTTCCGGGACACGCTCACCCTGATCGAAGAGGTGCATTACGGCACCGCCTATTCCTTCAAGTATTCCGCACGCCCCGGAACGCCCGCCGCCGAACGCGCCACCGTTCCGGCCGAGGTCGCGGATGACCGGCTGCAACGCCTTCAGGCGCTTCTGACCCGCCAGCAGCGCGCGACGCAGGACGCGATGGTCGGGCGCGACGTGCATGTCCTGTTCGAACGGGAAGGCCGCAATCCGGGCCAGATTGTGGGCAAGTCGGAATACCTGCATGCCGTGCACGTGACGTCCGACAGAATCGCCAAAGGCGACATTCACCGGGTGCGGATCGTCGAAAGCGGGGCCAATTCGCTGGGCGGGATCCTCGCGCCTTCCTGACCTCCGGCAGGTGCCGTTTGCCCTAACTGCCTGACCCGCTTTGCCAATCCGGGTTATCCACAGCACCCGGCGGCAATGGCCGCGACAGCCACAACATCTGGTGTTTTTTCCTTCACAGCCTACGATTCTTTGCTAAAGTCTTGAATATAAAGAAGAGGCGGGTCTGCGATTCCACTCCGCCTCGACAGACCGGAATGGCATGGGGGACGAATGCGCGTGGCAGTTCAGACATTCAAGACACTTGCGATCGCGGCGATCGGATCGGCGCTTGCATTGACCGCGGCGCCCGCGCTTGCGGACAAGACGGGCAAAGCGGCCGGCACCGGCACCGTGACCGTGCAGGGCGAGGATTACACGCCCACCATCTGGGTCGACCCCGACGGGTGCGAACACTGGGTGATGGATGACGGGGTCGAAGGCTACATGACGCCTCACGTCACGCGCGCCGGTATCCCGGTCTGCCGCCGGGCCAATGCCTGCGGGGTGATGTATTCCGACCAGTTCTTTGCCACCGACAGCCACCGCATCAGCCGCAAGGGCAAGGCGCGGCTGGCCGAATTCTTCAAGCAGGCGAACGCGACGGCCTACATCATCGCCGGTCATACCGACAGCCGCGCCTCGGACAGCTACAACATGCGCCTCAGCTACAATCGCGCCAACGCCGTCGCCAAGGTCGCGGCGTCCACGGGCGCACGCATCGCGGATGTGCGGGGATACGGTGAACGGGCACCCGTCGCCACCAACGCGACGGCGGCGGGCATGGCCAAGAACCGCCGCGTCGAAATCATCTGCATCCGCTGAGACAGGAGGACGGGACATGACCATCGCCAAACTCACCGCCCTCGCGCTTGTCGCTACCGCCCTGTCGGGCTGCCTTGGCAACAAGATCGACAAGACCGTCGACCGCGGGCTCGACAGCAAGCACCTCAGCCAGCTCAAGGCCGGTATCTGGATCGATCCGAACGGTTGCGATCACTGGATCATCGATGACGGGGTCGAAGGCTACCTGTCGGCACGGCTCGACAAGTACGGCAAGCCCGTCTGCTCGGGCATCGCGCCGCCGAACACCGCCGTCGGCAACTTCAAGGGCGGGGCCACCGCGATCATCGGGGATCCGATCTGATCCAGTGCGCCGTACACCGCATCTCACGACGTCGCGTGCCGGGGGCACGCGGCGTTTTTTGTTGCAATTCCATGACATTTTGCCGGGTCCGCTTGAACCTGCCCGCTCCCGGCGCATACTCTTTGACCATGCCCAAACGGAGATTTGAGTGCCCACATCGGTCCTGACCCCGCCCGACGCCACGGGGAGCCAAGAGACATTCCTGGAATTCCCGGACAATCGCCTGCTGATCGACCTGTGCGGAGAGCATGACCGCAACCTCGCCGATATCGAGCAGAAGGTCGGCGTGCAGATCCTGCGGCGCGGCAACCAGCTTGCCATCTACGGTGCCGACGACGCGCGCGCCGAAGCGGTGCAGGTGCTGCAGGCGCTTTACGACCGGCTCGAAGCGGGGCGCGACGTGGAACCGGCGGACGTCGACCGCGAATTGCGCATGGGCGGCAACGAAGAGACAGAGCCCGCCGAACAGCTGGAAATGTTCACCGGCGGCCGGGTCGAGATCAAGACGCGCAAAAAAACCATCGAACCGCGCACCGACGCCCAGAAGGAATACGTGCGCAACCTCTACCGGACGGAAATGGCCTTTGGCATCGGCCCCGCCGGGACCGGCAAGACCTACCTCGCCGTGGCGGTGGGTGTCTCGATGCTGGTGGGCGGGCAGGTGGATCGCATCATCCTCAGCCGCCCCGCAGTCGAGGCGGGCGAAAAGCTGGGCTACCTGCCCGGCGACATGAAGGACAAGGTCGATCCCTACATGCAGCCGCTTTACGACGCGCTGAACGATTTCCTGCCGGGCAAGCAGTTGCAGAAGCTGATGGAGGAGAAGCGGATCGAAATCGCGCCGCTGGCCTTCATGCGGGGCCGCACGCTCAGCCGTGCCTTCGTCGTGCTCGACGAGGCGCAGAACGCCACCGCCATGCAGATGAAGATGTTCCTGACCCGTCTGGGCGAAGGCTCGCGCATGGTCATCACCGGCGACCGCAGCCAGGTGGACCTGCCGCGCGGCGTGCAATCGGGCCTGCGCGACGCCGAGAACCTGCTGAAGCGGATCAAGGGCATCTCGTTTTCCTATTTCACCGCGCAGGACGTGGTGCGCCACCCGCTGGTGGCCGCGATCATCGAGGCCTACGAGGCGGAAGAGGCCAAGGCGTGAGCGCCCCCGCGACAAGATGCACATCGACCTGATTATCGAAGACCCCCGGTGGGACGATGCCCTGCCGCGCGACGCCATCGCGCAGGTTGCAGACCTGGTGGTGCAGAGTCTCGACCTCTTGGGCGAATTCGAGGTCAGCCTGATGGCCACGTCAGATGCCGACATCGCCCGCCTGAACCGCGAGTTCCGGGGCAAACCCGCGCCCACCAACGTGCTCAGCTGGCCCGCGCAGGAGCTTGCGCCGGCCTCACCCGGAGCGCTTCCGCCCCAGCCCGAACCCGACCCGTTCGAGCCGGTCACGTCACTGGGCGACGTGGCCCTGGCGTTCGAGACATGCCACCGCGAGGCACAGGAACAGGGCAAGACGGCCAGCGACCACGTCACGCACCTTGTTTTGCATGGGATTTTGCACCTTTTGGGGTATGATCACGAAACCGGGCAAGATGCCGCTCGTATGGAAGCTTTGGAAGTCGATCTTCTTGGACAATTGGGGATCGAGGATCCATATGCTGGTGACAAGAACGCGTAACGGGCCCGCGCGTTGTGGGCCTGTGTGACGGAATGGGACAAATGGACGGATCAAACGAGGTGCCCGGCTCGACGCCGCAGACACCTGACGGCGAAAGCGAAACGCCGGGCTCTAGCAACCTGCTGCAACGCCTGATCGGCGCTTTCAAACCCGCCGATGGCGAGCAGGAACAGGACGAAACGGGGCAGCAGACGACCACCGGGTTCGGACATGGCATGATCAACCTGCGCCGCATGCGGGTCGAGGACGTGGCCATCCCGCGCGTCGAAATCGTGGCGGTGCCCTCCACCATCACCAAGGCCGAACTGGTGGCCCTGTTCCGCGAAAGCGGTCTGACGCGGTTGCCGGTCTACACCGGCACGCTCGACAACCCGATCGGGTTCGTGCACCTCAAGGATTTCGCGCTCAGCCACGGGTTCAACGGGACTGGCGGCCGGTTCGTGCTGAAATCCATGCTGCGCCCGCTGCTGTTTGTTCCGCCCTCCATGCCTATCGGTGTCCTGCTGACCAAGATGCAGACCGAACGCCGGCACATGGCGCTGGTGATCGACGAATATGGCGGGGTCGACGGGCTGGTGACCATCGAGGACCTGATCGAACAGGTCATCGGCGAGATCGAGGACGAGCACGACGCCGAAGAGGACAAGCACTGGATCCTCGAAAAGCCGGGCTCCTACCTCGCCTTCGCGCGCGCCCCGCTCGACGAGTTTCGCGACGAGACGGGCATCGACCTGACCGCGCATGAAGACATCGACGGCGAAGAGATCGACACGCTGGGCGGGCTGGTCTTCATGCTGTCGGGCCACGTGCCCAGCCGTGGCGAGGTCGTCTCCCACCCCACCGGGGTCGAGTTCGAGGTCGTGGACGCCGATCCGCGCCGGATCAAGCGGTTGCGCGTGCGTCTGCCCGGCTCGCAAACCCAGCCTGCCGAGGCCTGACTTGCCGCGTCGCGCGCCCCTCTGGGCCGCAGGCGCCGGGGCCGTCGCCGCGCTGGGGCAATCCCCGTTCGACCTTTGGCCGGCCATGCTGGCCGGGTTGGTCGTGCTGTTCGCACTGTTGCGCGGGGTCACGTCGCCGCGCCGCGCCGCGCTTGTGACATGGGCCTTCGGGACGGGATATTTCCTTGTCGCGCTGCACTGGGTGTTCGAACCCTTCCTAGTCGATGCCGCGCGGCACGCTTGGATGGCGCCCTTTGCGGTGGTGTTCCTCTCTGCCGGGCTGGCCCTGTTCTGGGTTGCGGCGGCGTGGGGCGCGGCGCGCCTTGGCGGCGGCGTGCTGACCACCGCGCTGGCATTGGGGCTGGCAGAGATGGCGCGCGGTTATCTCCTGACCGGTTTTCCATGGGCGATGCCGGGATATGCGTGGCTCGACACACCCGTCGCGTCCTCGGTCACGATTGTCGGCTCCTACGGAGTAACCGCTCTGACCTTCGTGGCCTGCGCACTTGTCGCGCGAGCTTTGCCGTGGCAGGGCGCGATGCGCTCTGCAGTCCCTCCGGTCGTTGCCGTCGCGGTCTTGGCATCTCCCGTCACGTGGGCACCGGGGGCCGCCCCGACCGCCGGAGCAGACGCGCCGATCATCCGTCTGGTCCAGCCGAACGCGCCACAGGCCGACAAATGGGACCCCAACCGCGCGCAGTTCTATTTCGACCGTCATATCGCGCTGTCCACTGGCGCAGGGCCCGAACCCGACCTGATCGTCTGGTCGGAAACGGCGCTGCCTATGCTTCTCGACCACGCCGGGATCGCGTTCGACATCATGGCAGAGCGCGCGCCAGGCGTTCCCTACCTCGTGGGTGTCCAGCGGCGCGATGACGCGGAGCGCTACTACAACTCGGCGGTGCTCATGCAGGACGGCCAGACGCAGGCGCTTTATGACAAGCACCACCTCGTCCCGTTCGGCGAATACATGCCCTTGCAATCGCTGGCCTCCGACCTGGGGATGGAAGGGCTGGCGGCGGTGCTTGGTGGCTACACGCCCGGACCCGGTCCGCGCCTGATCGACCTCGGCTTTGCCACCGCGTTGCCGCTGATCTGTTACGAGGTCGTCTTCCCGCAATATTTCCACGCCACCGAACGGCCGGACGTCCTGATCCAGTTAACCAACGATGCGTGGTTCGGCTCGTTTTCGGGGCCATACCAGCACCTCGCGCAGGCGCGCATGCGCAGCCTTGAACACGGGTTGCCGATGATCCGCGTCGCCAATACCGGGGTCAGCGCCGTGATCGATGCCCGCGGCGAGGTTCTGGGTCAAATTCCTCTCGATACCCACGGTGCGCTTGACGCGGCGCTGCCGCCTGCCTTGCCCGCGACACTCTATGCGCGGATGGGCGATCTTCCTGTGGCGCTTGTGCTTGTCCTGGGCCTTGTCGGCACGGCGCTGGTCACTTTCCGTTTGACCGGCCCGGTCGCCCCGCGTACTCGGGTTTGAACGCGGCACCAACGGCTTCCTGACGGTGTCTCATGCGAAATATATCGGAGCGACTTCATGAGCCGGCAGAATTACGTTTTCACCTCGGAATCCGTGTCCGAGGGGCACCCCGACAAGGTCTGTGACCGCATCAGCGATGCCGTCCTCGATGCCTTTCTCGCCGAGGACCCCCTTGCGCGCGTGGCCGCCGAAACCTTTGCCACCACCAACCGCGTGGTCATCGGCGGCGAGGTCGGCCTGACCGACCAGGCCAAGCTGACCGAATACATGGGCCGCATCGACCAGATCGCGCGCGATTGCATCCGCGACATCGGGTACGAGCAGGACAAGTTCCACTGGAACACCTGCGAGGTGACGAACCTCCTGCACGAACAATCCGCGCATATCGCGCAGGGCGTGACCGGCGAACAGGGGGACGAGGGCGCGGGCGACCAGGGCATCATGTTCGGCTATGCCACGTCCGAGACAGCCGACCTTATGCCGGCTCCGATCCAGTACGCGCACGCGATCCTGCGGCGGCTGTCCGAGGTGCGCAAATCCGGCGCCGAACCGACGCTTGGCCCCGATGCCAAGTCGCAATTGTCGGTCCAGTACGAAGACGGCAAACCGGTTGGCGTGACCTCGATCGTGCTGTCGACCCAGCACCTCGATCCGAACATGACCAGCGGTGACGTCCGCGCCGTGGTCGAACCCTATATCCGCGAAACGCTTCCCGATGGCTGGATCACCGGCGAGACCGAGTGGCACGTGAACCCCACGGGCAAGTTCGTGATCGGCGGACCCGATGGCGATGCGGGCCTGACCGGCCGCAAGATCATCGTCGACACCTATGGCGGCGCAGCCCCCCATGGCGGCGGCGCGTTCTCCGGCAAGGACCCGACCAAGGTCGACCGGTCCGCGGCCTATGCCGCGCGCTACCTCGCCAAGAACGTGGTGGCCGCCGGGCTGGCCGAACGCTGCACGATCCAGCTGAGCTATGCCATCGGCGTGGCGCGGCCCCTGTCGATCTATGCCGACCTGCACGACACGGGCGAGGTCGAACCCGACGCCGTGGAAGCGGCGGTGGCGTTGTCGATGGACCTCACGCCGCGCGGCATCCGCGAGCACCTTGGCCTCAACCGCCCGATCTACCAGCGCACGGCGGCCTACGGCCATTTCGGCCGCGCGCCCGAGGCGGATGGCGGATTTTCGTGGGAACGCACGGACCTCGCCGAGGCGCTGAAAAAGGCCGTCTGAGCCACAAACGCCCCGGAAAACCGGGGCGCAACCCCTCTTTGCATTTGGTCCGCGCGCCCGCGCGCGGTAGCATCCCTGCCGTCGGGACGACGCGAAGGGGTATGACATGCGACGGTGGAGCGGGCTGATCCTTGCAGCGGCCATGGGCCTTGCTGCGGGCGTGGCGTCGGCAGAGGACGACGCGGAAACGACCGAACGCGCGGCCAAGTTCACCGTTGATGGCCCCGTGCTGGTCTACGACACCGCCACGCTTGACGACTACCCCGATGCCGAGGTCGACCACGGCGACCACAAGGAACTGCGCCGCCTGTTGCGGGCGAACCCGGACATCACCACGCTCCGTCTCAACTCCCATGGCGGGCGTGTCTATGCCGGGTTCCGCATGGCCGACATCGTGATCGATTTCGGGTTGAAAACCGTGGTGGACGGCGTGTGCTCTTCCTCCTGCGTCTACGTGTTCCTCGGCGGGACGTCGCGCCAGATGACGGGCGGGTCGCGGATCGGGTTTCACCACCGGACGTGGGATGCGGGCGACCTGCAGGCCTATTACGACCGCTGGCGCAAGGACGAGGGCTGGACGACGCTGTTCGACTTCGCCGCGTGGCTCTTCGTCGACACGCAGCAGGAAAGCTATGAAGAGCTGCAATTCTACCTCGAACGCGGGGTGACGGCGGATTTCGCGATCAAGACGATGAAGGTGCGCGAGGAAGACATGTGGTACCCGCGCCGGTCCGAGTTGCGCGCGGCGGGCATCCTGCGCGACTGACGCGGTTGCGCGCGCCGGTCGGGAGCGGTAGGTCGCCCCGCATGAGCGAACCGAAGAACAGCACGTCCGCGCCGCCGTGGCGCAATTTCTATGGCCGGATCAAGGGCAAGACCCTGCGCAAGTCGCAGCGCGAATGGCTGGACGAGGACCTTGCCGCGCTCAGCCCCGGCGCGGTGGACTGGGACAGCAACCCCGACCGCACGCCGCTTGATCTGAAGGCGCTGTTCGGGGACCGCCCCCTGTGGTTGGAAATCGGGTTCGGCGGGGGGGAACACCTTGTCCACCAGGCCGCGCAGAATCGCGATGTCGGGATCATCGGGTGCGAGCCCTACATCAACGGCGTCGCGATGCTTCTGGGCAAGCTGCGGCGCGAGGGGCTCGACAACGTGCGCATCCATCCCGGTGATGCGCGCGACCTGTTCGACGTCCTGCCGCCGCAATCGGTGGCGCGGGCCTTCCTGCTGTACCCCGATCCCTGGCCGAAGAAGAAACACCACCGCCGCCGCTTCGTGACGCCCGAACATCTTGAACCCCTGCACCGCGTCATGCAGCCAGGGGCGGTGCTGCGCGTTGCGACGGACATCCCCGACTACGTGCGCCAGACGCTTTACGAGGTGCCGCGCGCCGGGTTCGAATGGCTGGCCGAAGGGCCGGGCGATTGGCGCGCGCCGTGGGATGACTGGCTGTCCACCCGGTACGAGCAGAAGGCCCTGCGCGAGGGCCGCACGCCGCATTACATGACCTTCCGCCGGGTCTGATCCTGCCAGATCGAGCGGCTTCGCCGCGCTTTATCCCGGTGCCTGCTGGACAGGTTCGGCCAATGGAAGGCGGAGGTCCCGCCCGGTTCAGCCCTCGCAGATCGCCTGCAGCCGCAGCCACGCCGAATCCGGCAGGACCGTGCGCGGCGTGCGTCCCTGGAACGGGTCGGCCTCGATCAGTGAAAGGACCGTTTCGCCCGACGGGTCGAGCGCATAGGCGTAAGGCGCGGCGCTGATCTCTGCCGCGCGGAACCCGTCGAGAAGGCGTTCGGTCGCAAGGGGCGGCATGTCGGCGGTGACGAGATGCTCGGCATAGGCATCGAGCGTCGCTTGTTCCAGCGTCCCGGTGGTCAGCAGCCGGATCGTCGCGAACAGTCCGGCATGGTCAAGGAGTTCGTCGAGCGGATCATGGTCGGTGAGCCGCACCGCTTCGGCTATGACGTACCCGGCGGGGACGTTCGGATCCTCGGTGTCTTCCAGAAGGGACTTGTTGAGCAGGATGCGCCCGCCCGGCAGGTGCGCCGACCGGCGGATACCGGCATGCAGCACGGTCAGGCGATCACCACGCGACTGGCCCAGCACCCGGCGGCTGAGCGCCTGCAGCGCGGGCAGGCTGTCGGGCGCGGCGCAGGGCGGGCCGCTGACGCGGGTGATGCGATCGACCAGCGCCTCGCCGATCTCGGCCCGTTTGACGGCGGGCACCACGTTCAGTGCATGCGCCTGCAACGCCCCCGGCAGCCATGCGTAGATCCCGGCGGACACGGCGAGGACCATCGCGACCAGCAGGACCAGCCGCAGCCGCCCGCGCCGCGGCCTGCGGCGCGCGACCACGCGGCGCAGCTTTTCCAGCGCGTCGATGACCTCGCCCGCATCCTCGCCCAGTTCCAGCGTCTCGCCCTCGTCACCGTGCGGATGAAAGATCGCCGGGCGCTCGCCGGGGTTCTTCCGCTCAATCGCGGCAAGCGACCAGTGCGCCAGGGGCTGGTTGTTGGTGGAGTGTACCGTCAGCGTCGCGTCGCCCAGTGCCACGACGACCTCGCGCCGCTGCTCGTCTTCCGACGGGCGCCACAGCCCGAGCGCTTCGAGCTTCTGGTACGCATCAAGCGCGGTCATGATGTGGGCGGGCCTGCTCTGCCTCGAATTGCGGCAAGGATAGCAAATGCCGGGGGGCGGCGCAAACCTGCGCTGACGTCACGAGGGGCTTGGCAAGGCCTGCCGCGCCGGGCCAAGTTGCGCGCAGCGGGAGGACGTGATGCGAAAGATCGGGTGGAGTGTTCTGGTGCTGGTCGTGGCGGCGGGCATCGGGTGGTGGGCCATCGGTCCGCAATGGCGATTGTTCCTGAGCGATCCGCCCTCGGACACCAATGTCCTCTTCTGGACGCAGAGCCAGCGGGATGCCGGGTTCGCCCTGTCCGATCGCATCCCGACCATCGACACCCGGCCCATCGCGGCGAACGGCACCGCACGGCCCTTGCCGGACGGGCCACCGCTGGCGCTGGATGTCGATATCGACGCCTTCATGGCGGCACAGAACAGCGCCGCCGTCCTTATCCTGCACAAGGGTAAGCTGCGGCTGGAGCGGTACGGGCTGCACCAGGACCGCGATGCGCGGTGGACCAGTTTCTCGGTCGCGAAATCGGTGACCTCGACCCTCGTGGGTGCGGCGATCAGGGACGGGTATATCGGCGGGCTGGATGACAAGGTGTCCGACTATGTCGCGGGGCTGAAGGGATCGGCTTATGACAACGTGTCGATCCGCCAGCTTCTAACGATGACCTCCGGCGTGCGCTGGCTCGAAGACTACGCCGACCCGCAGTCGGACGTGGCGCTGTTCCGCAGTGTCGAACCGGTGGCGGGCGAGGCCTCCCTCGTCACCTACATGAAGCGCCTGCCGCGCGCGCATCCGCCGGGCGAGGTGTTCAACTACAGCACCGGCGAGACGAACCTCGTCGGCGTGCTCGTGTCCGAAGCGGTGGGCATGGGCGTTGCCGCCTACCTGTCACAGGTGATCTGGACGCCTTACGGGATGGAGCATGACGGATCGTGGGTCACCTCGTCCACGGGCGAAGAGATCAGCGGATGCTGCATCCAGGCCACGGCGCGGGACTACGCGCGGTTCGGCCAGTTCGTGCTGGAGGACGGGCGCATTGGCGACGGCTCTCCCCTGCGGGACGGTTGGATCGCCGAGGCGACGGGGCTGCAGCAGCCCATCCCGGACGATGACGGCCGCGATTACGGGTACCAGTGGTGGATCCTCGACCAGGGGACTTTTGCCGCCATCGGCATTTTCGGGCAAAGCATCTTCGTCGATCCGGGCCGCGAACTGGTGACCGTCACGCATGCCAGCTGGCAGGATTCGCGCGGCAAGGCGGCAGGGCAGTCCGCCGGGCGCAGCGCGTTCTGGGACGCGGTGCAGGCGGCAATCGACGCGGAATGACCTCCCCTTCTGGCCCGAGAGAGCAGCCCTTGACCGATGCGCCGGTGCTGACGACCGACAGGCTGGTTTTGCGCGGGCCGGAAAAGGGTGATCTTGCGCCCTTTACCCGCTTCATGACGAGCGCACCGTCCCTTGCGGCGCAGGGCGAAACGGTGTCTGCGCCAGAGGCGTGGTTCGGGTTCCTTGCAGGGATCGGCCACTGGCGATGGCACGGCTTCGGGTTCTTCGTGCTGGTCGAGCGCGCGATAGGCGCTCCGGTCGGGCGCGTCGGCCTGCTCCGGCACGAAGGCTGGCCCGATATCGAACTGGCGTGGCACCTGTTCGAAGGGGCCGAGGGCAGGGGATATGCCACCGAAGCCGGAGTCGCGGTCAGATCATGGGCCTTCGATGTCCTGACGCTCGACCACCTTCACAGCTATATCGACGTCGACAACGCCCGCTCCCGTGCGGTGGCGCGGCGGCTGGGCGCGACGACCGACGGGTCACGCGCCCCGCATGAGCCGGAGGCGGAGATCTGGGTTCACGCGAAGGCGTGACACCGTCGCCGGATCAACCGGCGGTCAGCGACTTGCGCAGCTCGAATTTCTGGATCTTGCCGGTGGAGGTCTTGGGCAGTTCCTGGAACACGACCGCCTTCGGCGCCTTGAAGCCGGCCAGCCGTTCGCGGGCAAAGGCGATCAGTTCGGCCTCGGTCGTGTCGTGCCCGTCCAGAAGCTCGACGAAGGCGCAGGGCACTTCGCCCCATTTCTCGTCGGGCTTTGCCACGACCGCGCAAAGCGACACCGCCGGGTGCGCCATCAGCGTGCTTTCGACCTCGACCGACGAGATGTTTTCCCCGCCCGAGATGATGATGTCCTTCATCCGGTCGGCGATCTGCACGTAGGCGTCGGGATGCTGGATGGCGATGTCGCCGGAATGGAAATAGCCGCCCTTGAACGCCTCTGCCGTCGCTTCGGGGTTCTTGAGGTACCCCTTCATGACCGAGTTGCCGCGCATCACGATCTCGCCCTGGTCGGTGCCGTTCATCGCGACGGGGTTCATGTCGGCATCGACGACCGCGATATCCTCCATCATCGGGAAGCCGACGCCCTGCCGGGCCTTGATCGCGGCCTTCTCGGCCTCGGGCAGGTTGTCCCAGTCGGACCGCCACAGGCATTCGGTCACGTGGCCATAGGTTTCCGTCAGGCCGTAGACCTGCGTGACGTTGAACCCCAGCTTCTCGATCTTGGCGAGCGTGGCCGGGGCGGGGGGCGCACCGGCGGTGAAGACCTCGACCACGTGGTCGAAGGGTTTCCGCGCCTCGGCGGGGGCGTTCACGATCATGTTCAACACGATGGGCGCACCGCCGAAATGGGTCACGCCCTCGTCCGCGATCCCGGCATAGATCGCCTCGGCCGAGATGTCGCGGCAACAGACCAGCGTGCCGCCGACCAGCGGCATCATCCACGTGTGGTTCCAGCCGTTGCAGTGAAACAGCGGCACGATGGCCATGAAGACCGGGTGCAGCACCATCCGCCACGAGATCACCGTGCCCATCGTCATCAGGTAGGCGCCGCGGTGGTGGTACACGACACCCTTGGGCCGGCCCGTCGTGCCGGAAGTGTAGTTGAGCGACAGGCTCTCCCACTCGTCCTCCGGCATGATCCACTGGTACGCCGGATCGCCCGAGGCAAGAAGCCCTTCATAGGTCAGGTGCGCGCCCGAGGCGGGGAAACCTGCTGCCTCGTCCGCCGCCTCGATGATGGTGGGGGCGGAGCCTTCCATCAGGGCGATGGCATCCTTCAGCGGGCCAAGGAATTGCGGGTCGACGATCACCGCCTTCGCGCCGCCATGGTCGAGGATGTAGGCGATCGTGTCGGTGTCGAGCCGGGTGTTGATCGTGTTCAGAACCGCGCCGCAGGCGGGCACGCCGAAATGCGCTTCGGCCTGTGCGGGGATGTTCGGCAGGATCGTGGCGACGACGTCGCCCGGCGCGATGCCGATGCCGTTGAGCCCCGATGCCAGCCGCGACACGCGGGCGTGATATTCGGCATAGGTCGCACGATGCGCGCCGTACACCACGGCGAGGCGGTCGGGGAACACGATGGCCGCGCGCCGCAGATGCGACAGCGGTGTCAGCGGCACGTAATTGGCCGCGCACTTGCCCAGCCCGGTTTCGTCTGCCATCCAGCCCATGTGGTCCTCCCGCTGCCGGTCACAGACCTGCACTTAAGGGCAAAACCCGGCCCATGGAAAGGCGCGAAATGACGGCAATCGCCGCGGTCGATCTGAAACCCCGCAAGGCGGCGCTGGCGATGGTCGGCGCGATGGCCATCGTGGGCGCGATCGACAGCACCGTGGTCGAGATCGCCGAGGTCATCAGCGTCTGGCAATTCTTTGTCGTGCGCGCCGCGCTGGCCGTGCCCATGGTGCTGGTGATCGCGCGGGTGACAGGCGCGGACCTTAGGCCTGACAGGTGGAGCGTGGTGATCCTGCGCTCGCTCCTCGTCGCCGCCGCGATGGTCCTCTATTTCGGCGCGCTGGGGTTCCTGCCCATCGCGCAGGCGCTGGCGGGTCTTTTCACCGCGCCGATCTTCGTCCTTCTGATCACCGTCCTCGTACAGGGCGACCGGATCGGCCCGTGGCGCGTGCTGGCCGTGGTGCTGGGCTTTGCCGGGGTGCTTCTGGTCCTGCAACCGGGGTCCGAGGCGTTCCGGCCATGGATGATCCTGCCGGTCCTCGGCGGTCTGCTTTATGCCCTCGCCTCCGTCCTCACGCGGTCCCACTGCTCCCGCGAACCCACGCTGGCCCTTCTGGCGGGCATGTTCCTCGCGCAGGCGGTGTTCGGTTTGGCGGGTATGGCTGTGGCCGGCGGTGGCGACGATTTCATCAGCCGCGACGTGACATGGGCGATGGGCCCGATCCTGCACTGGATCATCGGGCAGGCGGTGCTGTCGCTGGTGGGCGTGGGGCTCATCATCTGGGCCTACCAGAACGGTGAGCCCAGCCATGTCGCGGTGTTCGAATACAGTGTCTTCATCTTCGGACCGCTCGTCGCGTGGCTGGCTTTCGGCCAGAACGTCGGGCCCCTTGCCATGCTGGGGATCGCGCTCATCGCGCTTGCCGGGTCCGTCATCGCCGTGAGGTCAGGCCAATGATCATCTCTCCGGGACGGCGCTACATCTTCGTTCACGCGCCCAAGACGGGCGGCACCGCGATGGCGCTGGCGCTGGAAGAGCGGGCGATGAAGGACGACATCCTGATCGGCGACACGCCCAAGGCGCTGAAGCGCCGCAACCGGCTCAAGGGCATCTCGGTACCGGGGCCGCTTTGGAAACATTCGACCCTTGCCGATGTCGACGGGCTGGTCACCCGCGACATGGCCGCCGCCTTTTTCATCTTCACGCTCGTGCGCAATCCGTGGGACCGGCTGGTGAGTTACTATCACTGGCTGCAGGCGCAGGACTTTGCCCATGTTGCGGTCGATCTCGCCAAGGAGCTGCCGTTCAGGGAATTCGTCGCGGACCGCATCATCGCCGCCAGTTTCCGCAACGCGCCCGCGGCGTCCTACGTGACGGACGCGGCGGGCCACTGCCGCGCGCATTTCGTGAGGCTGGAGCATCTGGACACCGATCTTGCCCCTGTGGCCGCCCATCTGGGCTTCCCGGTCGAGCTTTCGCGCGCCAATGCCAGCGCGCGCCACCGCGATTACCGCCGGTACTACGACTATGCCACCGCCGAACTCGTCGCGGACATCTGTGCCGAGGATATCGCCGCCTTCGGCTACAGCTTCGGCTGATCGCTTTGGTTTCCCAACCCGCGACAATCACGGTCTATCATGCGGAGTGTCGCCAGTCTGGCAACACCGCCGGATTCTCATCAAATTTGCCGCGAAATTTCGCCTTCTCGCGGGAGTGTCTTGCCACCGTGCCGGCGGGATGACCGGCACCTGCTGAAACAGGATCCCGGAGACCTGACGCCTGCTGCCAGTTACCCCCGGTGCAGGCGGGGCGCGTCGTGAGAGAGGCTCGGCGCGCCTTTCGCAGCTCGCGGTACCTTGGACCTGCCCGGAATGACAAAGGGCCGGCACCCTTTCGGACGCCGGCCCCATGCGTTGCGTGAACGGGGATCAGGCGGCTTTCGCCTGTTCCCCGTTGCCGTAGCGGCCATAGAAGGTGTCACCGGCTTCGGCCATCTCGCGCAGGAGCGCGGGGCAGGCGAACCGGTCGCCGTGCTTGGCCTGCAGCGCGTCGCATTGCTCCGCCGCCCAAGCCGCGCCGACGATGTCGAGCCACGAGAAGGGGCCACCCGACCAGGGCGCGAAGCCCCAGCCAAGGATCGCGCCCACGTCGCCTTCGCGGATGTCTTCCAGCACGCCGTCTTCGAACGCGCGCACGGCTTCAAGCACTTGCGCAAACAGCAGGCGGTGCTGCACCTCGTGCAGGTCGGGCTGGTCGTCGGCGACCGGGTACTTGTCGCCCAGACCTTCCCAAAGGTAACCGCGCTTGCCGTTTTCGTCGTAGTTGTAGAAGCCCGCGTTCGATTTCCGGCCCAGGCGGCCCTCGTCGGCCATCCAGAACACGACTTCGTCCACCGCGCTGTCGGGATAGGCATCGCCCATCGCGGCCTTGGTCGCCTTGGCGATCTTCACGCCCAGGTCGATCGAGGTCTCGTCCACCAGTTGCAGCGGGCCCAGCGGCATGCCGACCATGCGGGCCGCGTTTTCGATCAGCACGGGCGAGACGCCTTCGCCGACCATGCGGATGCCCTCGTTGATGTAGGGGATGATGCAACGGTTGGCATAGAAGAAGCGCGCGTCGTTCACGACGATGGGCGTCTTGCGGATCTGGCGCACGTAGTCGAGCGATTTGGCCACGGCCACGTCACCGGTCTCCGCTCCCTTGATGATCTCTACCAGCATCATCTTCTCGACGGGGGAGAAGAAGTGGATGCCGATGAACTTCTCGGGCCGGACCGATGCCTTCGCCAGATCGGTGATCGGCAGGGTGGAGGTGTTGGTGGCAAAGATGCAGTCTTCGCCCACGACGGCTTCGACCTTCTTGGTCATCTCGGCCTTCACGCCCGGATCCTCGAACACCGCCTCGACGATCAGGTCACAGCCCTTCAGCGCGTCCAGATCGGTGGTCGCGGTGATGGCGTTCAGCAGCGCCTCTTTCTTCTCGGGTGTGGTCTTGCCGCGCTTGATGCCCTTGTCGGCGAAATTGGCGGTATAGGCCTTGCCACGGTCGGCGGCTTCCTGGTTCTGGTCGATCAGCACGACCTCGATCCCGGCCTGCGCCGACACCAGCGCGATGCCCGCGCCCATCATGCCCGCACCCAGAACGCCAACTTTCTTGACGGTCTGATCGGCCACGTCGGGGCGGTTCGCACCCTTTTCCAGCGCCTGCTTGTTGATGAAGAGCGACCGGATCATCGAGGATGACGACGGGTTCATCAGGACATGCGTGAACCAGCGTGCTTCGATCTTCAGCGCGGTGTCGAAGGGCACCAGCGCACCTTCATAAACCGCCGAGAGCAGCGCCTTGGCCGCCGGGTAGACGCCCTGCGTCTTGCCATTCACCATCGCCGAGGCACCGACGAAGGTCATGAACCCTGCGGGGTGATAGGGTGCGCCGCCGGGCATCTTGTAGCCCTTCGCGTCCCACGGTTTGACGATGTCGGCGTCCGTTGCCGACAGGACCCATGCCTTGGCATCCGCAACCGGATCGGCGCTGACTTCATCGACCATCTGGGCCGATTTCGCTTTCTTGGGGTCCATCATCCGGCCTTCGAGCAGGACAGGAGAGGCCGCCATCGCGCCCACCATGCGGCTGTACCGGATCGTGCCGCCGCCGCCGGGGAAGATGCCCAGCAGGATTTCCGGCAGGCCGATCTTGGCCTTGGGGTTGTCGGTCATGAACCGGCGGTGGCAGGCCAGCGCGATTTCCGTGCCGATGCCCGCGCAGGTGCCGTTGATGGCGCAGGCGACGGGCTTGCCGCCCTTGTTGGTTTTCGGGTCCATCCCGGCACGTTCCAGCTTCCGCAGGATGCGGTGGCCGTTCATGGTGAAGTCGAACAGGCCCTGCGCCGGGTTGTCGCCCGATTCCTCGCGGATCGAGGCGAGCACATTCAGGTCCATCCCGCCGGCAAAGTCCTTCTTGCCGGAGGTGATGACAACGCCCTTCACCGCGTCATCGGCCAGCGCGCGGTCGATGTATTCCTCGACCAGCGAGAACGCCTCGCGCGTCAGCACGTTCATGGATTTGCCGGGGGCGTCCCAGGTGACGACGGCCACGCCGTCAGCGTCGACCTCGTAGGTGAAATCGGTCATTGGATATCTCCTTTTCGTACGTGTGCGGGCCGGGCATCCGGCGCTTGCATGTGGTGGCGCCGGCAGGATTGGCGCGTCGTTCGGGGATGAGGCAGGAGGCGGACGGGCATCAGGTTTTTCCCTCGCGCGTCAGGCGGTCCTGCATCAGGCTCAAAAGGTCGACCCGACTGCCCGGATCGAAGGAATTCGTGACGTCGGCGACTTTCCAGGCACCGGCCTCGCGGACCAGCACGAACTGGCTGTCCAGGGGTTGGCGGACAAGTTGACCGTCGCGGGACATGATCGCCCTGTGCTTGCCGCGAATACGGTCGGGACCGAGCCATTCGGCAAAGTCGGGCTGGCGCACGTAGCTGTCCGCACCGGCGCGGCGGATCTCGTCCGTTATCGCGTCGAAGATCGCCCGCCGCTCGGTCCGGCTGTCGATCGTCATGTCCGCCTCGGGCGTATGCTTGCGCACGCGGTCAAGATGCATCGCGTCCCACAATTCGAAATCACCCTCCCTGTTGGCCGCTGTCACGGCCGTCAGGAACGCCGCGTAGATCGTGAGCGGGTCGCTTTCCTCCGGATCGATGCCAAGATGCCGCGCAGACCCCGGACCCTGTGCGTCACGTTGCCGGGCGCGCACGTTGGCGTCGGGGATCAGCCCGTCAGACGGCTCGGGCCGGTCATAGGGGTAGCGGTCATTGGCCACGGCGTTGGTGACCGAGATCATGCGCCAGCGACCGGTCGCCTTGCGGATCACCATGCGGCTCGCCATCGGTTGCACGACATCCACGCCACCCGACCGCATGTAGATCATGTGGTGCCCCACGATCATCGACGGATCGAGGAACTCGGCATTTTCCGCCTCCCGGTGGAACGTGTCGATCTTGTGTTCCGCGATCAGCGCACAGACCATGTCGAAGAACGGCTTTGCATCTTCCGGCGTGCCGATCACCTTGTCGACGGTGTCGGTATGGACCGAGTTGGGATACTCGCTCATCCCGGCCCATGCCTCGAAATCGCCGCTGAGATTGACCGCCGACAGGTCATCGATGAAGGCCTGGTAGATCATCTTGGGATGCAGGACGACCGTGCGATCCCCGGCGTCGGGAAGCTGGTCGATGTTGTGCACATCGGCCATCTTCTCGCTCAACGCGAAGGGGATATTGCGGGTGTCGTCCTGCATCGTGATTACACGCGCTCGATGATCGTGGCCGCGCCCATGCCCGACGCGATGCAGAGCGTGGCAAGCCCGGTGCCCTTGCCGGTGCGCTCCAGCTCGTCCAGCAGGGTGCCGATGATGATCGCGCCGGTCGCGCCCAGCGGGTGCCCCATCGCGATCGAGCCGCCGTTCACGTTGACCTTGTCGTGATCCACGTCGAACGCCTGCATGAAGCGCAAGACGACCGAAGCAAAGGCCTCGTTCACCTCGAACAGGTCGATGTCGCTGATGCTCATGCCGCTGTCGGCGAGGATCTTCTCGGTCACCGGGACGGGGCCGGTCAGCATGATGGTGGGGTCGGTGCCGATCTTGGCGGTTGCGCGGATGCGGGCGCGGGGCTTTAGCCCGTGCTTTTCACCGAACTCCTTGTTGCCGATCAGCACGGCCGCCGCGCCATCGACGATGCCCGACGAGTTGCCCGCGTGGTGGATGTGGTTGATCCGCTCCAGGTGCGGGTACTTCATCATCGCGATCTTGTCGAAGCCGGGCATAACCTCGCCCATGTCCTTGAACGACGCCTTGAGGCTGCCAAGGCCCTGCATGTCGGTACCGGGGCGCATGTATTCGTCGTGGTCGAGGATCGGCAGGCCATTGATGTCCCGCACGGTGACGACCGACTTGTCGAACCGCTTGTCTTCCCACGCCGCGGCGGCGCGTTTCTGCGATTCCACGGCCAGCGCGTCGGCGTCATCGCGGGAGAAGCCGTATTCGGTGGCGATGATGTCGGCGCTGATGCCCTGCGGCACGAAATAGGTGTTCATCGCGATCGACGGATCAACGGCAATCGCCGCCCCGTCACTGCCCATGGCCACGCGGCCCATCATCTCGACCCCACCGGCGATATACGCCTCGCCCGCGCCACCCTGCACCTGATTGGCGGCGAGGTTCACGGCTTCCATGCCGGACGCGCAGAAGCGGTTGATGGCAAGGCCGGGAATGCGCTCGTCCAGGTCCGAGGCCAGCACGGCAGAGCGCGCCAGGCAGCCGCCCTGTTCGCCCACTTGCGTGACATTGCCCCAGATCACGTCCTCGACGGCGTGCCCGTCGAGGTTGTTGCGCTCCTTCACGGCGTTCAGCGTCACGGCGGACAGGCGCAGGCTGGTCACCTCGTGCAGGCTGCCATCCTTGCGGCCCTTGCCACGGGGGGTGCGCAGCGCGTCATAGATATAGGCTTTGGTCATCTTGGTCGTCTCCGTCTCAGGCGCGGTCCGCGGGGGAACCGGGCATCAGGTCATAAGGGTGTTTCCAGCCGGGGATCGCCTGAATATTGGCGAGCCAGCGGTTGATATGGGGCCAGTCGTTGCGGTCGAACCCGAACGGTTCGGGGTAGAAGAGGTAGCCGCAGCACGAGATGTCGGCATTGGTCAGCCCATCGCCCACGATCCAGTCGCGGCCCTCGAGGTGGTCGTTCAGAACGGCATAGGCTGCCTTGAGCCGCCCCTGCATGAACGCGATCACGGGCTCGGGGCGCTTGTCCTCGGGCAGGAAGTTCATCAGGAAGCGCGTCATGCCGGCCTGGCTCGACAGCTTGTGATTGTCCCACAGGACCCAGCGCAGGACCTCGTAATGATCCTCGCCCCCGCCGAACTTGCCGGTCTTGTCCGTCACGTATTGCTGGATCACGCCCGACTGCGTGAGCTTCAGGTCCCCGTCAACCATCACGGGCGCCTCGCCCATCTCGTTGACCTGCGTCCGGTAGGCTTCGCCACGCGTCTCACCACCGAAGAAGTCCACCTTCACCGGCTCCCAATCGAGCCCCGACAATTCAAGCGCCAGCGCCGCCTTGTAGGCGTTGCCGGATTCCCCGAAGCAATAAAGCCTGATCGTCATCGGTTGGTCCTCGCTCCTGGTGTCGGACCGGGGGTTTCACACCCCCGGACCCCCGTGCCATATTTTGAAAGAGAAGAAGCTGAGAGTACCCTGTTGTCTTCTTCTCTTTGAAAATATGTCCGCCGGAGGCTCCTGTCCGTGCCGCCGGCGGTGTCATCTGGCCTGTCAGAGCGCCCTCGCAATCAGTTCTTTCATGATCTCGTTCGTGCCGCCGTAGATGCGCTGCACGCGGGCGTCGGTCCACATTTCGGCCACGGCGTATTCCTGCATGTAGCCGTACCCGCCGTGCAGTTGCAGGCATTCGTCCAGCACTTCGCCCTGCGTGTCGGTTGTCCAGTATTTCGCCATCGCCGCCTTTTCGACGGTCAGCTTGCCGTCGAGATGTTCGGCGATGCATTCGTTCACGAAGGCCTCGGCAACGGCGGTCTTGGTCTGGCACTCGGCCAGTTTGAACCGGGTGTTCTGGAACTGGGTCAGGGGGCCGCCGAAGGCTTCGCGTTCCTTGCAATAGGCGATGGTGCGTTCCACGGCGCCCTGCATGGCACCGACCGCGCCGCAGGCGATGATCAGGCGCTCCTGCGGGAGCTGCTTCATCATCTGGTAGAAGCCCTGGCCCTCTTCACCGCCGAGGATGTTTTCTGGCGGGACCGCGACGTTGTCGAAGAACAGTTCCGACGTGTCGGCGGCGTGGCAGCCGATCTTTTCAAGGTTGCGGCCGCGCGAAAACCCTTCGGCACCGTCGGTTTCGACGACGACAAGCGAGGTGCCCTTGGCGCCCTTGGTGGGGTCGGTCTTGGCCGCGACGATGATCAGGTTGGCGTGCTGGCCGTTGGTGATGAACGTCTTCTGACCCGACAGCCGGTAGACGTTGCCGTCCCGGATCGCGCGGGTCTTGAGGTTCTGCACGTCGGACCCGCCCGAAGGCTCGGTCATCGCAAGCGCGCCCACCAGTTCGCCCGACACCATCCGGGGAAGCCAGCGCTGCTTCTGGTCCTCGGACCCGTAGGCGAGGATGTAATGCGCGACGATGCCGGAATGGATGCCGTGGCCCCATGAGGCGAGGTTGGCTTTCGACCCTTCCATGAGGATCACCGCTTCGTGCCCGAAATCGCCGCCGACGCCGCCGTATTCCTCGGGGATGGACGGGCACAGCAGGCCGAGCGCGCCGGCCTGTTGCCACGTGTCCCGGTCCATTTCGCCCTGTTTGCGCCAGCGATCGAAATGGGGGGCCCATTCCTCACCGATGAAGCGGGCCGTGAGATCGGCCAGCATCTGGTGTTCGTCGGTGCGCCAATGGGCTGTCATGGTCGTGTTCCCCCCCGCAAGTGATACCGGGCGCGCGTCGCCGCGCGCCCGCGCGATCAGAAGTTCGCCGCTTCCAGCGCCATCACCGGGTCCGCGCCGGATTCGATCCGGGCGAGGTGCATGCCCGTCGCGGGCAGCTGGCGGGACATGTAATAGCGACCGGTGGCGAGCTTGGTCTCGTAGAAGTCTACATCCGATGCGCCGTTCGCCAAGGCCTCTTTCGCGGCGAGGCCCATGCGCGCCCACATGTAGCCAAGGCAGACATGGCCGAACATGTGCATGAAGTCGTACGAACCCGCCAGCGCGTGGTTGGGGTTCTTCATGCCGTTCTGCATGAAGTACATGCCCGCCGCCTGCAGGTCCTTCGACGCCTTCTTGAGCGGTTCGATGAAGTCGCGGTCGAACGCCTCGTCGCCCGCGTTGTCCTTGCAGAACGTCTTGACCATGTCGAAGAACGCCATGACGTGCTTGCCGCCGTCCTGGCCCAGCTTCCGGCCCACGAGGTCGAGCGCCTGAACGCCGTTCGCGCCTTCGTAGATCATCGCGATCCGCGCATCACGGGCGAACTGGGACATGCCCCATTCCTCGATATAGCCGTGGCCGCCATAGACCTGCTGGGCGTTCACGCACATCTCGAAGCCCTTGTCGGTCTGGAAGCCCTTGATGACCGGGGTCATCAGCGAGATCAGGCCCTCGGCATCGGCATCGCCGTTCTTGTGAGCGCGGTCGATCAGCGAGGCACCCCAGAAGGTGAAGGCGCGTGCCCCTTCGACAAAGCTCTTCTGATCCATCAGGTTGCGACGGATGTCGGGGTGCACGATCAGCGGGTCGGCGGGGCCGTCGGGGTTCTTGGCGCCGGTCACGTCGCGGCCCTGCAGGCGGTCATTGGCGTAGATGACGGCGTTCTGGTACGCCGCTTCGGCCTGCGCATAGCCTTGCAGGCCCACGCCCAGACGCGCTTCGTTCATCATGGTGAACATCGCGCGCATGCCCTTGTGCTCGGTCCCGATCAGGTAACCGGTCGCCTCGTCATAGTTCATGACGCAGGTGGAGTTGCCGTGGATGCCCATCTTCTCTTCGATCTTGCCGACCGACACGCCGTTGCGCGCGCCAAGCGAGCCGTCGTCGTTCACGAGGAACTTGGGCACGATGAACAGCGACACGCCCTTGATGCCTTCGGGGCCGCCGGGGATCTTGGCGAGCACGAGGTGGATCACGTTCTCGCTCATGTCGTGGTCACCGGCCGAGATGAAGATCTTCTGGCCCGACACCTTGAACGACCCGTCTTCCTGCGGAACCGCCTTGGTGCGCATCAGGCCCAGATCGGTGCCGCAATGCGGTTCGGTCAGGTTCATGGTGCCGGTCCATTCGCAGGACACCATCTTGGGCAGGTACTTGGCCTTCTGCTCGTCCGACCCGTGCGCGTGGATCGCCGAATAGGCGCCGTGCGTCAGGCCCTGGTACATGTTGAACGCCATGTTGGCCGAAACGAAGACTTCGCCCACGGCGGTACCCAGCAGGTAGGGCATGCCCTGTCCGCCGTATTCTGGGTCGCAGTCCAGCGCGGTCCAGCCGCCTTCCTTCATCTGTTCAAACGCTTCCTTGAACCCGGTCGGCGTGTAGACGATGCCGTTTTCCAACCGGCACCCTTCCTTGTCGCCCACGGGGTTCAGCGGTGCCAGAACCTCGCTGGCCAGCTTGCCGGCTTCGTCCAGCACGGCGCCGGTAAAGTCGCGTTCCAGTTCGTCGTAGCCGGGGATGTCCGCTTCCGACGCTTTCAGAACGTCGTGCAGCAGGAATTGCATGTCCTTGGCGGGTGCGATGTAGCTGGGCATTCGTGTCTCCTCCTGTCGGATGTTCGGGTCAGCGCGAGGCCGCGCGGGAATCGTTGAACTGGGCGATGATTTCCTCGCCCCATTTCATCATGTCTTTGAGGTCGGCAATTGCGATATCGAGTTCCGCGCGCTGCTTTTCCAGATCGGAAAGGCGATTGCGCGCGACGTCATAGGCGGCTTTCAGCTGGGTCTGCTGGTTATCGCCCATGTCGTAGAGGTCGAGCAACTGGCGGATTTCTTCCAGCGAGAAACCGAACCGCTTGCCTTTCAGGATCAGCTTCAGGCGGGCGCGGTCACGCTTGGTGAACAGCCTTTTCTGCCCTTCCCGGATCGGGAACAGCAGTTCCTTGGATTCGTAAAAGCGCAAGGTGCGGGGCGTCACATCGAAGGCGTCGCACATCGCGCGGATCGTCATGGTGTCGTCTGTCATGTCCACGAACTCGTCAAACATCTCTTTGTCTGCTCCCGACATGCGTGTTTCGAGAGAACCCTACAATGGCTGACAAAGTTGACGTAACGACGACGTCACGTCACTTTATTGCATGACGTAGGTGCCAGCCCACGTCAACGTAACGTCAGATGTGAGGAAGAGGTTTCGCGCGCTTCCGCAGGCGTTCGAATCCCGCCCACGTGATGCCGACAGATTCGGGTTTTGCCCGTCAGAACGCGGACTTGATGCCGAACCCGATGCCCGTTTCGGATTTGTCGAGAAGATCGATCGTGCCGTCGGTGCGCGATGCGCGCAGCGTGACGGAGGGCACGAACCCCATCATGTCGAGCTTTGGGAAGACCACCGTCATGTCGGCGCCGAACGTCGTCTCGGTCCGCACGCCGCCGGTCAGGCCGGACATGTCGTGATGCTTTTCAGACGCGTTCACCCCGAACGACACCTGCGTGCCCCAGACCGGTTTGCCCAGTGCCAGCCGCAGGCTGGCATCGCGGCGCGTGTAATCAAGGTACGTGGCCGCGGACTGGCTTTCTTCCCAGCCAAGCGACAGGTCGATGCGTGAACCGCCGGGCAACAGGTGGGCAAAGCCCGCGCGCAGGCGGGCGATATCCGCGTCGGGACGCGGCGCGATGCCCGTCTGCCATTCCTGCGTGACCTCGGCCTGCACGAGGCTGCGGGGCGAAAGCCCGTAGGACAGACCGGTGCCGACCCGGACGAAATCGAGATAGGGATCGCCCGCGTACCACGCCCGGCCGGTGTCCAGATTGCCCGACCAGTTGAGCCTTCGGTCCTCGGTCAGCGCCGTGCGCGCCTTCAGCCCGACGGTCGCCTGCGTGGTGTTGAAATCGCTGCCCCGCGTCCCCGGCGCCTGCCTGCGCGCCTCTGCCGACAGGGCATAGGTGCGATGGTCCAGCCCGAAGGTGGCGTGCAGCGTGCCGCGCTCGGTCTCGACCAGCCTGTAGCGGGTGTCGAACCCAAGCGAGACCTCGGTCCCGGACAGGGCGCGCGACGTGCCGCTCAGCGCGAATTGCAGGGGCAGGCCGAACAGTTCGGTGGTCTGCGACTGGCTGCCGTTGTTGATGTTGTCGCTGGGCGCGATGTTGAACGACAGGTGCGTCGACCACGGGTTGCGGCTGCGCACGTACTGGAAATCGCGGATGGCAAGGTTGCGGCTCAGGTCCGATGGCGCGTGATGCGCCGCGCGGCGCAGCCACAGCTGCGCGCGGGTGCGCTTGCGCTGGCTCGACAGGGCCTGTGCGATGGCCTTGGCCGCCGCGTATTTCTCGGGCTTGTCGGCGGCCAGCGACCATGCGCGCCGCGCCGAGGTTTCGGCCTCCTCCAGCTTGCCGAGGTCGCGGGCCGCGCGGGAATGGATCAGAAGCGCCTCGACATCGTCGGAGTCGCGTTTCAGAAGCGCGCTGGCAAGGTCATAGCCCTGCCGCGTCAGCCCCTTGACCACGGATTCCGATGCCACGACGCGCATCTGCGCCGGGGTCAGCGTGACGGTTTCCGCCAGCGTCGTGGTGACGGCAAGGGCCAGCGCCGTGACCCCCGCAAGGGCCGGCGCCAGAAGGCGCGACCGGATCATTGCCGGTAGATGATGAAGCCACCCGTCTCCTGCGCCGTTACACCGCTAAAGCGCGGATCGGTCTCGGTCACGACCAGCACACCCACGACCTCTTCGGCATTGGTGCCGGACATGATCGCGTAATAGGTGCCCGTGGCCAGCGTCTGGGTCGAGCCGTCGGTCCGGGTGACGATGCTTTGCAACTCGCCCACCATCTCGCCATTCGCATCGGCGATGTCGGGAGAGATGACCGGCCGCAGGCTCGGCAACACCTCGTTACCCGCCGCATCGGTTTCGCGAATGGCGGGGTTCGCGGTGGCGCCGCCGCCGCCCAGCAATCCGCCGCCGGTCGACGAGTTGTCGATCGCGGTCAGGTAGGCGTCGGTGATGTCATTGCCGTTGATGTCATACAGGCGGCGGTCATGGATGAAGAGCGCCACGCCCGACTGGCTGTTGTTGAAGTCCTTGAAATCGACGAACATCTGCGCCGTGCCGCGCACGTATTCAAGGCCCGTCGTCCCCTGGAACACGCGCACGCCCGCGTAATCGCCAAGGTATTCCGCGTCACCCGTGGTTGGCAGGACCAGCCGGTTCTGGTTGCCCGCCGCGTCGGTCGCGTTGCGCTGGTAGATGAACCCGCCGAACCCGTAATCGATATAGCTGCCCGTCCGCACGATGGCGAACTCGGTCTGGCCGCTGGTCGACCGGCCATAGATGGCGCGGTAGCGGAAGGTGTTGAACGTGTTGCCGGTCTGCGGATCGGTTGCGACCACGTCGCTTTCGTAGACCGCGAAGGGGCCGAGTTGCCCGCCATTCGTCTGGCCCGGAAAGATCACGCCCGACCGGTTGTACGTGTTGTCCCCGTCGAAGGCGAGGTTGTCGACGCTGAACTCGTCCTGCCCGTTGGCATTGTTGTAGGTGATGTTCTCGGCATAACCGCCGCCGCTTTCGTTCACCTCCTCGGTCCGCACGATCGCGCGGTTGGGAGAGGGGTTGGCGGTGCCGGGTGGCAGCGTCCGGTCGCCCGTCACGCCGGTTACCGTGTCGTTGCCCGTGCCCGTGGTGTCCGTGCCGGTGGTCGAGTCGTCGCTTGCCTGGAACGGGTTGTCTTTGCCGGTCGAGCCATCGCAGGCCCCCAACGCCCCCAAGATCAGCAACAGCATCACTGTGCGGTTCATATCCGAATTCCTGCCCGAGTGTGTTTTTATATCGTTGGCCGCAGAATCCGGGCCGCCAGCTTAAAAGTCAATTCGTCCACAAGGTTTTCCCCAGAAAGTGCGGCGGATTTGCCGCCACAGCATATCGCGTGGTTGTGCCGCGCCTGCCACAAGATAAAGTGTCCCCGACCCGCATGAAGAGGAGCCCCGAGTCGCCAATGCCCCTGACATCCGAACAACAGGCCGAAATCGACGACCTCCGCTCCACCACGCAGCCCACCCTGCGCGCCGTCGCTCCGGGGGCGGAAAAGCACCTTTATACCGCGCACCCCGTGCTCGATCACGGCTTCGTCCGCATGGTCGACTACATGGGTGACGACGCCGCGATCTGCCAGGCCGCGCGGGTGAGCTACGGCAAGGGCACCAAGTCGGTCCAGAACGACGAGGGGCTGATCCGCTACCTCATGCGCCACTGGCACTCGACCCCGTTCGAGATGTGCGAGATCAAGCTGCACGTCAAACTGCCCGTCTTCGTCGCCCGCCAGTGGATCCGCCACCGCACCGCGAACGTGAACGAATACTCCGCCCGCTACTCGATCCTCGACCGCGAATTCTACATCCCCGCGCCGGATGCCTTGGCTGCCCAGTCGGTCGTCAACAACCAGGGCAGGGGCGAGGCGCTGTCAGGCGACGAGGCCCAACGCGTCCTGCGCTACCTCACCGACGACGCGATGCGGTGCTACGACCATTATGAAGAGATGATTTCGCAGGACGGCCAACAAGGCCTCGCCCGCGAACTCGCCCGCATGAACCTGCCCGCGAACATCTATACGCAATGGTACTGGAAGGTGGACCTGCACAACCTGCTGCACTTCCTCCGCCTGCGCGCCGACGCCCACGCCCAGTACGAAATCCGCGTCTACGCCGATGCGATATGCTCGATCGTCCGGGACTGGGTCCCCTTCGCCTACTCCGCGTTCGAGGACTACCGGCTGGGGGGTGCGACGTTATCCGCTACAGCCCTTGCGTGTATCCAGCGGATGTTGAAAGGTGAAGAAGTGACACAGGAGAATTCCGGCATGAGCAAGGGCGAGTGGCGGGAGTTTATGGGGGTTTTAGAGTGAGCTTTAAAGTTTACCTGTCTGAATTACTGAGCTTAAAGGATAAATATGAAAAGGAAAAATTAAAAAGCCAAGACATGTATTTCCAAACAGGAGTTGAGGTTGATGAAACTGTGCTTGATCAGTTGCTAGAGGATCTCACCGACTTTTCTAGTGCGAACGGGAATACATCTCTTACGGCAAAGCTCAGAAGTTTGCAAAATAATACTGATGATGATTATGGTTTCATCCGAAAGCGATCCGCAACCGAAGTGATCGCAAGAGTTTATAGGATTATAAGAGTTCTTGAGACATTTGGCCGAGAGCACCTTGAGAGGGAGTTGACCCCGGTCGTAGAGGCAATCGAGGATGAAAATCAAAGGGAATCGACTGCTTCCCGCAATGAAGAAGCTCTGAAGAAAGTCTTTGTCGTACATGGACACGACAACGCGGTGTTATTTCGCGTGAAAGAGACTTTAACTGTGCTCGGACTGACACCGATAGTTCTAAGGGAGCAATCGAACAATGGAAGAACAATCATTGAAAAGTTTGAAAGGTTTTCCGATGTTAACTTTGCTGTCGTTTTAATGACGGCCGACGATATGGGGGGCTCGCTAAAAGAAATTGAGGCCGGCAAGACTTCTGCAAGAGCGAGGCAAAATGTTGTTATGGAGCTTGGATATTTTATCGCAAAGCTCACACGTGACAAGGTATGTGTGTTGAAAGGACAAGGCGTCGAAGTGCCATCGGATATTATGGGAGTGGTTTATACTCCCATCGACGAAAACGAAGCCTGGAGAATGGAGCTGGCAAGAGAATTGTCCGGAGCTGGTTACAGTATTGACCTGAATCGTCTAATTCAGAATTAACCCCAGCCCGTTCTGACGTCTGTTCTATTGCAGCGGGGGCAGTGTACTCTACTTGTTGGTCTATCTTGGCGCTCATATTCTTGCCGTTCTGATCTTTCCAATACCTCTTTTTCGAACTCGAACCCGCAATTTAGGCAATGGAATTGTGCTAGGATAGTCATGATATTTTCATTACACTCGTTTCTGACAACAGGGCCGCATTGGCAAAAAAATGCTATGTGGAGTTAAGAACGGAATCAAGGCCGCAGACCGCCGTGCCTCCGCCGGACCGCCCGCACGGGCCGGCGCTACGTCGCCCTCCGCGCCCCGCTCCGGCAAGATCAGTATCACGGCCACCATAAACCGCTGCTGCACGAACCGGGGAAGCGCCGACCCGCGGTCCGTCACTGTCCCGCCTCCGAGCCAAGCCCTCGTCCAATGACCCACAAACGCTACCCAACCCCACACCTCCGCGCTATCCTCCCAAGAAACCAAACGTACGGAGGCTCACTCATGCGCGCTCTTGTTCTCGCCCTGACCCTCATCGCCACCCAGACAGCGGCGGATGGGTATTCGACCGGGTATGCCGACCCCAAGGTCGTGCCGCCGGGGGCTGTCATCGCCACAAGGGGAGCGGGGTGTCCGCCCGGTGTGACGGCGGTTTATGTAGGCCACACGCTGTATTGCCACGTGCCCGCGGCGGGCAGTCACGTGCATTACTACATGCCCTCCGGCCCGCATCATCATGTCGGGCAGGTGGTCATGGTTTCGCCCTACGGCCACGGGCAGCATTACGGGTACCATGGCGTCTCCAAGTAGAGGGCGCGCGGACCGGCGGGCGCGCGGGGGCGCGGCGTGATTTACGAACAGGATACCTTCTTCCACCTCACCGGGCTGGGCCAGCTTGGCCTCGTCTTCGTGTCGCTCGTCCTTGCGGGCGTGACCTTCTCCCTCGCGCTCAAGCTCATGCGGGGCGGGTCGCTATGGGTGCGGGTCGGCGTGGCCTTGGTGGTCTACGTGGCCTTCGTGTGGCTGTCGCCGCAGGTCTATTACCAGTATTTCCGCATCCTCATCGAAGGACTGCCCAGCCAGATCGTGCTGGACCCGTACCCGGATATCGAGGCGGCGCTGCGGCGGCTGGTGTTCCTCGACACGCCCACGATCAGCCATCACGCGCAGGGGTTCCTCGGCTGGGGCCTGATCGCGCTTGCCGTTGGGGGAAGACGGCGTGAAACCTCCCCTTAACCACGCTGCGTGCGCGGCATAGATAGCGCGGATCACTTAGGGAGGACCCGCCATGGGCCTGATCCGCAACGCACAGACCAACGACACGCCGGCACGGCCGATCTTTCCGCTGTCCCCCGCGCAGGTGCGCGCCACGCTGATGCGCGATGCGCCAATTGCGCCGCAGCCGGTGCGCAAAGTGGCCTGACGCCGCGCGGAACGCTTTGACTTGAATACAAGGTCTGGTAGCGTGGACGCACGGTTGCTCAATTCCTAGCGCGAGGCTCCCATGCGTCTGATCCTGCCAATCCTGTCCGCCCTGACCCTGACCGCGACCAGCGCGGTGGCCGGTGACTATGCCAAGCCCGCCCAGGCCGGCGGCCAGATGCTGACCCACAAGTACCCGTCCTCGCACAATTTCTGCCCCGAAGGCCTGCAACCGGTCGAGATGCTGGGCCAGATCATGTGCGGCGTGCCGAACGCGGGCCCGTATGTCGACCGGTCCGGTGCAAAGCGCAAGAAAACCAAGGTCGTAACCCGGACGCAGGTCACCACGACGACCCGCACGGTCACCACCATGCAGTGGTGATCGGCCCCTTGTGACCGCCGCCTCGGGCCGCTATAGCCGCGGCCTCAGTCAAAGGAACGGTCATGGTCGCCACGGCAAACCTCAACATCATGATGAAAGCGGTCCGCAAGGCGGGGCGTTCGCTCGTGAAGGACTTCCGCGAGGTCGAGAACCTGCAGGTCTCGATGAAGGGGGCGGGCGATTTCGTCAGCCGCGCCGATCTCGCCGCCGAGGAGATCCTGAAGGAGGAACTGCTGGGCGCACGTCCGACCTATGGCTGGCTGGCCGAGGAAGGCGGGGGCGAGGACGGCGACGACCCGACCCGCCGCTGGATCGTGGACCCGCTGGACGGCACCACCAACTTCCTGCACGGCCTGCCGCACTGGGGCGTGTCGATCGCGTTGGAACACAAGGGACAGATCGTGTCGGCGGTGATCTTCGACCCGGCCAAGGACGAGTTGTTCTGGGCCGAGAAAGGCGCGGGCGCATGGCTGAACGACAGCCGCATCCGCGTCAGTGGCCGCTCCCGCATGATCGAGGCGCTGTTCGCCACCGGCCTGCCGTTCGGCGGGCGGCCCGATCTGCCGGAGACGATGCACGAACTGGCGCGCGTCCTGCCCGCCTGTTCGGGCGTGCGCCGCTGGGGCGCGGCGGCGCTCGACCTCGCCTATGTCGCGGCCGGCCGGTATGACGGGTTCTGGGAACGCCGCCTGAACGCGTGGGATGTCGCGGCGGGCGTGCTGCTGGTCCGCGAGGCTGGCGGGTTGGTCGAGGCGCTGGATGATCCGTCCGGCAACCCGGTGGAGGACGGCACGGTCCTGTGCGCCAACGGTCAGCTGTTCGACGGGCTGGCGAAGATGGTGCGCGGCTGATCCTCGTCCGCCCTGATGGGCGGCCTCGGCCCGGTCAGGACCGGTCGGCGGGGTGATTGACCCCGTCCAGCCATGCAACCTCGCCCAGATCCGCAGGCTCCACCCCGTGGAGCGCCAGCGCGTTCACGCCCAACTCGTCGGGATTGGACCGGCGCTGGTGGTAGACGTAGATCCCGCAGGTCTTGCAGAAAAAGTGCCGGGCCGTGTGCGTGCCCCACGTGTAAAGCGTCAGGTTGTCCTCGCCCCGCAGGATTTGCACCCCGTCAAGCGGGGCAGAGACGGTCACCGCGCCCCGGCGGCGGCAGAACGAGCAGTCGCAGCGCCGGGCGGAGGCCAGCCCTTCGGGTAACAGCGTGACATCGGCCTCGACGGCACCACAGTGGCATATCAGCCGCCACGTCACCGGCGCGGCACCTTGGGGATCGAGCTTGGCGTGAGCTTATAGGTGGCTTCGGGGTGTGGCGGGTGCCCCTCGGTCCGGTCCCAGAACCGCGGCCCGCCACGGCGCAGCCATAGCGGCACGGTCAGGGCAAGCCCGACGATGAAACCGCCCGCATGCGCCCAGTAGGCCACCCCGCCGGCGGAGGTATCGACCGCCACGCCGCTGAACAACTGAAGCGCGAACCACAATCCCAGCATGATCCATGCGGGGATCGGGAAGATGCGGAAGAACACGATGAAGATGAACAGGATGTCCACCTTCGCCTTCGGAAAGAGCAGAAGGTAACCCCCCATGACGCCCGCGATGGCCCCCGATGCGCCAACGGTCGGGATCCGCGAAAACGGTTCCGACAGGTACTGGAGATACCCCGCACCAAGGCCCGCGATCACATAGAACAGAAGGAAGGGCAGGTGGCCCATCTCGTCTTCCATGTTGTCGCCGAAAATGAACAGGAACAGCATGTTGCCCGCGATGTGCAGGAACCCGCCATGCAGGAACATCGAGGTGAAAAGCCCGCTCCACCCGTCGCCCGACGACAGGCGCGCGGGGATCAGGGCCCAGTCGAAATAGACCTGCCCAATGGCGCGGGGATCGCCCATCAGGTGCCAGTAGCTGAGGAAGACCACGACGTTGATCGCGATCAGCGCGTAGGTGACGAAAGGCGTGCGGCCGGACGGGTTGTGATCTCGGATCGGGAACATGCGCCTGACGGTAGGGATCGCGCGGCGTGGGTCAAGACGCTTGCGCCAAAAGCGCGGCATTCCCGCCCGCGGCGGTCGTGTCGATGCAGACATGCCGTTCCAGCAGCGCATGCGCGGCGTCCGGTGCCCCGGTGATCAGGGGCACGATGGGGCCCGGTCGTCTTGCCAGCGCCGCCGCCATCTCGCGGCCGTCCTGCGCATCGCCCCACCACAGAACACCACCCAAGGGTTCCAGGGATTCCAGAACCGCGGGGTCGACGGCACCCGTGGCAGCCACCGCGACACCGCCAAGGCGGTGTATGGCATCAGCCTGCGCCTGCGCGGCCTCCGCTCCGGGACCGAGGCACAGAAGCGGCTGGCGCGGGAGAGTGGAGAGGCGGTTCGACTCGCCCGTCGGGCCCGGCAGGGATGCCGGTGGCGCGGCGGTGCCGCCGGTTGCGCCGGCCAAGGCGGCGCGCAGGGCCTCCGTCTCCATCCTGCCGTCCCACGGGGTGCCCGGCACGGGAGGGTCGCTGCGTGTGAAACGCGGCACGTAATGCGGCCCGCCTGCCTTCGGCCCGGTGCCGGAAAGGCCCTCGCCGCCGAAGGGCTGGCTGCCCACGATCGCACCGATCTGGTTGCGGTTGACATAGATGTTGCCCGCCGCCACCCGGTCGGTCACGTGCTGCACCCGGTCGTCGATCCGCGTGTGCAGGCCAAAGGTCAGGCCATAGCCGCTGGCGTTGATCGCGTCGATCACGGCGTCGATCTCGTCCGCTTCGAACGTGGCGACATGCAGGACCGGGCCGAAGACCTCCTCTTCCAGCGCGTCGATGCCCGACACCTCGATCAGGGTGGGCGCGATGAAGGTGCCCTCTTGCGGGGTGGGAACGCTGTGGCGCACCCGGCCTTCCGCCCGCGCGCGGTCGATATGGGCGGCGATGCGGGCCTGCGCGTCGGGGTCGATCACGGGGCCCACATCGGTGGCGCGGTCCCACGGGTCCCCCAGCCGCAATGCGTCCATCGCACCTGTCAGCATCGCGATCAGGTCGGGCGCGATGTCGGACTGCACGTAGAGGCACCGCAGTGCCGAGCAGCGCTGGCCCGCGGATTGAAAGGCGCTTTCGATGATCGCCTGCACCGCCTGTTCCGGCAGCGCCGTGCTGTCCACGATCATCGCGTTCAGGCCGCCGGTTTCGGCGATCATCATCGCGTTGGGGTTGGCCGCCGCAAGGCTGCGCCGGATCGCCTGCGCCGTACCGGTCGACCCGGTGAACGCGACCCCGTCGAGGCGGGCATCCCTTGTCAGCGCGACGCCGGGGTCGGTCCCGCCCGGCAGAAGGTGCAGCGCGTCTCGCGGGATGCCGGCCTCGTGCAGCAACTCGACAGCGCGGTGGGCCACAAGCGGCGTCTGCGGGGCCGGTTTGGCAAGCACCGCGTTCCCGGCGGCAAGTGCGGCCGCGATCTGGCCGGTGAAGATCGCCAGAGGGAAGTTCCACGGCGAAATGCAGGCCACCCGCCCCAGCGGAGGCGCCTCGGGCACGCGGGCGGCGTAATAGCGCAGGAAATCCACCGCCTCGCGCAGTTCGGCGACGCAATCGGGCAGCGTTTTGCCCGCTTCCCGCGCGAGAAGCGCGAACAGTTCGGCATGATGCGCCTCGTAGAGATCGGCGGCGCGGTTCAGGATCGCGGCCCGGTCCGGCGCATCCCACGGGCGCGCGGCGGCGAAGGCCGCGTCGACGTCCGCCGCCGTTGCCTCGACCACGGTGCCGACAGGTGATCCGCCCGTCGGGTCGGCGACGGTGAGCCTTTGCTCCCCTGACAGCGCATCCTCGCGCGTCGAGGGGCGGGCATGCCACTCGGTCTGCCGGAAGGCGTCGCGCGCGGTGTCCAGCGCGTCGAGGGTTGGCGGATGGTCAAGGTCCCAGCCACGGGAATTGGGACGTTCCGGCAGGTACAGGTCGGTGCCCGGCGTGATGCGCGGCTGTGCATCGTCCAGCGCGTCCCACGGATCGCGGGCCACGTCTTCGGGCGGGACGCTGGCATCGACGATCTGGTTGACGAAGGACGAGTTTGCCCCGTTCTCCAACAGGCGCCGTACGAGGTAGGCCAGTAGGTCACGATGCGCGCCGACCGGCGCGTAGATGCGGCAGCGCGTCCCGGCATCGGCCATGACCAGCCGGTGCAGCGCCTCGCCCATGCCGTGCAGGCGCTGGAATTCGTAGGTTTGCGGATCGGCCCCGGCATCGAGGATGGCTGCGACGGTGTGGGCGTTGTGGGTCGCGAATTGCGGATAGAGCCGGTCCGTCAGGCCCAGCAGTTTCCGGGCGTTCGAGATATACGACACGTCGGTCGCGGGTTTCGCCGTGAAGACCGGGAAGCGCGGCAGGCCCTCGACCTGCGCCGCCTTGATCTCGGTATCCCAGTAGGCGCCCTTGACGAGCCGCACCATCAACTTGCGGTCAAGCTCGGTCGCCAGCGCATGCAGCCAGTCGATCACCGCGCCTGCGCGGGGGCCATAGGCCTGCACGACGACGCCGAACCCGTCCCACCCCGCCAGCGACGGATCGCGCAACACCGCCTCGATCACGTCGAGCGACAGCGACAGGCGGTTCGCCTCTTCCGCGTCGACGTTCAGCCCGATCCCCGCCGATTTCGCCAGCAGCGCAAGCGAGCGCAGGCGCGGCACCACGAGGGTCATCACCGCGCCATGCTGCGCCGGTTCATACCGCGGATACAGCGCCGACAGCTTGACCGAGATGCCGGGGTTGCGGCGGATGTCGCCGTGGGTCGCGGCGGCGGCGATGGCCGCGATGGCGCGGGAATAGGACAGATGATAGCGTTTGGCGTCGGCCTCGGTCCGCGCGGCCTCTCCCAGCATGTCATAGCTGTAGGTGAAGCCCTTGGCCTCCATCCCCTTCGCGCGCTGCATGGCGGCGGCGATATCCTCGCCCAGAACGAACTGGCGGCCCATCTCGCGCATCGCGCGGCTCACGGCGGTGCGGATCACCGGCTCCCCAAGCCGCTTGATCGCGCCGCGCAGGTGGCCGATGGGCCCCGGCTGATCGTCGTCCAGCACCCGCCCCGTCAGCATCAGCGCCCAGGTCGAGGCATTGACCAGCGACGACGTGGAATGGCCAAGGTGGCGGCCCCAGTCGCTTGGCGCGATCTTGTCCTCGATCAGCGCGTCGATCGTGTCGGCGTCTGGCACACGCAAAAGCGCCTCGGCCAGGCACATCAGGGCGACGCCTTCGTCGGTCGACAACCCGTATTCGGCGAGGAACACTTCCATCAGGCCGGGATCGGCGTCCTCGCGGATCCGCGTCACAAGGCTTGCGCCCGCACCGGCGATGCGCGCCCGGTCGTCGCGGCTCAGCCCGGCGGAGGATGTGAGGGCGGCCAGGGTCTCTTCGGGGTCGGCATAGGTTGCGGCGTCGATGGCGCGGCGCAGGTCTGACAGCGAATCGGGCACGGAATTTCTCCAGTCTCTTTCACCATCATACATCGAAACCGGTATGCATTTTCACTTTGATCAAGATATACGAGGGGCAATCAGACTGCATTGGGATGGATTTACATGATTTCCGACCTTGACGAGTTCGACCGCCGCATACTCGACATCCTTGCCAGCGAGGGACGCATCAGCGTGACCGAGCTGGCCGGGCGCATCAACCTGTCGAAATCGCCGACTCAGGCGCGGCTGAAGCGGCTGGAAGGGCAGGGGATCATTCGCGGCTATCGCGCGATGCTTGATCCTGTGCGGCTGGGTCTCAGCCACATCGCGTTTGTCGAGGTGCGGCTCGACGACACGCGGGAGGCGGCGCTTTCGGCCTTCAACACCGCCGTCGCCGCCATCCCCGAGGTCGAACAGGCGCACATGATCGCGGGCAATTTCGACTACCTGTTGAAGGTGCGCACGTCCGACATGGCACGCTACCGCAAGGTGCTGGCCGAGCGGATTTCGCAACTGCCGCATGTCGCGGCAACCTCGACCTTCGTGGTGATGGAGGCCGTGAAGGAAAGCGGTTTCGAATGATCGACGCTTGATTTGCAGCCATTTCGCGCCATCCTTTGAGGTATGAAACAGCTAGCCATTCCCTTCCTATTCCTCGCGATGCCCGCATATGCCGGCACCTGCCCGGAACCGGCGGACCGGTCGGGCGAAATCACCAACATCGTGCGCCAGCTGACGCTTGCCCCGAACGAGGGCGCGGCGGCAGCGTGGAACGCCAAGCTGTGGGAAATCTGGCTCGACGCGCCGGACGCGTTGTCGCAGACCTTTCTTGATCGCGGCATGGCGCAACGCAGCTATTCCAACTTCGTCGGCGCGCTGGCCAATTTCGACGCGCTGATCAACTACTGCCCCGATTATGCCGAGGGCTACAACCAGCGTGCCTTTGCCTATTTCCTGCAGGCTAAATTCGACAAGGCGCTGGTCGATCTCGACAAGACGCTGTCGCTCAGCCCGCGCCATATCGGGGCGCTGTCGGGCAAGGCGCTGACGCTGATGGGGCTGGAACGCGACGAGGAGGCGCAGGAGGTCCTGCGCGAGGCGCTGAAGCTCAATCCGTGGCTTAGCGAGCGTCGGTTCCTGAAGGACGGCCCGAAGGAACCGGGCGTCCGTCTGTAGGCCCGCGCGCATCCCCCGATCCGGCTTTCATCTCCACCCGGCCCGGCCTATGGTCGCGCCGGGCCCGCGTGATGGAATGGTAGACATAGGGGACTTAAAATCCCTAGGCCTTTGTGCCGTGCCGGTTCGAGTCCGGCCGCGGGTACCATCAAGATCTACGCGGCCCGCGCCGCCGAAAGACGGACCGGCATGAGCGACGCAGCCCTCACGGAATTCCTTGGCCGAAACGGGATCGGCCCGGCGGACCTTGCGCAGTTGACCTCGGATGCCTCGCCCCGGCGGTATTATCGCGTCTCCGGCAAGGCGATCTTGCTGATGCAGGACGCGACCGATCCGGTGGGCTATGCCGCCTACCTGCGCCTGTCACCGCATCTGGCGGGGCTGGGGCTTTCCGCACCGGGCATCCTCGCGACCGATCCCGCCCACGGCCTGGCACTGATCGAGGATTTCGGGGATGCGACCTATGCCGCCGAACTGACCGCCGGGACCGATGAGCGTGACCTCTATGAACTCGCCATCGACGCCCTCGCTCACCTGCACGCCGCACCCGGAGCGACCGGGACCGCACAGCCGCCCTACGCTCTCGACACCTATCTCGACGAGCTTGACCTTTTCGCCGACTGGTTCGCCCCGGCGGCTGGCATGGCGGAGGCGGCGGCATTTAAAGTCGAGTGGCGGGGCCTCTGGCGCGAGGCCCTGCGCGATGTCGCCGCGCGCCGGGACGCGCTGGTTCTCAAGGATTTCCACGTCGACAACCTGATGCTCCTGCGCGACCGGACCGGCGTTGCGCGGTGCGGTCTCCTCGATTTCCAGGATGCCCTGCTGGGCCCTCGGGAATACGACCTGGTGTCGCTGTTGCAGGACGCGCGGCGGGACCTGTCTCTGGGCCTCGAAGAGGAGATGCTGGAGCGATACATCGCGCGGTCCGGGGCAGGGACGGGCACCCGGCAACGGTACCACCTGCTGGGCGCGCAAAGGCATGCGCGGATCATGGGCGTGTTCGTCCGGCTGGCGCAGCGCGACAGCAAACCGCGCTACCTGTCCTTCCTGCCCCGCGTCGCGCGCCAGTTCGAAACCGCGCTGGAGGCAGCGGGCCTCACCGGAATACGCGACTGTCTCGACCGGCACTTGCCGTCGTGGCGCGCGGGGGCTGAAAGGCTTGCGGAACGGGGTCTCTGACGCCGGGCGCGGTGCTTGATCCTAGCGGACGACGAACACGGATTGCGACGCGTGGCGCACGACCCGCGCGGCGTTCGTGCCGATCAGGTAATCCTTCAGCATGGGGCTGTGGGCGCCGACGATGATGCACCCGACGCCAAGGCGATCCGCCGCCTTCAGGATCTGGTCGTACACCGTGCCCCGCGCGACATGCAGCTTCGCGCTTACGTCCTGCGGAACATGCGCCGCCGCCCAGTCTTCAAGACCCTTATGCGCGGCGTTCCGGACGGTTTCGTCGTGGTCCGGGGCAAGGGAGGCACCGACGATGGGCATGCCCTGCTCGGGCACGACGTTCAGAACGTGCAGGACCGAACCGTCCCGTTTGGCCATGTCCACCGCGACCTGCGCGCCGCGCAAAGTGCCCTCGGGATCGTTGATGTCGACGGCCAGCAGAAGAGTATCAAACATGTCCCGGTCCTCAGAATGCGGGTTGGGTCGCGCGGCGGCGCTGGATCAGGACGACGCCCAGCAACAGAAGAAGCGCGGGGATGAAGAACAGCTCTTTCGGGGCGCGTTCATTCTCGATCTGGACCTCGGTGATCTGGACGGGGACGTCCCCGTAGAAATCGTACTCGTTGCCGAGGCTTTCGAAGAACGGCGTGCCGGGGAAGGGTTCGTCCATCGCCAGCACGTCGCCATCGGGCAGGATCGCCAGCCCTTGCGCATCCAGCGCCGCCTCGGCATCGCCCGCCACGGCAGGAACGACGATGGTGGTGGGGCGATCTTTGCCGGTGTCGAAATCGGGACCCGAAATGAGGACCCTCACCTCCTGCCCGGTCTCTGCCCCTGCCATCAGTTCAAGCGCGGCAGGCCCCGTGGCCGACATGTACCTGTCGCTGACCTGGTCGAGGAAGAAACCTGGCCGGAACAGCATGAAGGCGATGAACAGCAGGGCAACGGTTTCCCAAAGCCTGCTCTTGGCGATGAAATACCCCTGCGTCGCCGCCGCGAATAACAGCATCGCGATTAGGGATATGAAGAACACCAGCACAGCCTTGCCCAGCCCGACATCGATCAGCAAGAGGTCGGTGTTGAAGATGAACAGGAACGGCAGCAGCGCGGTCCGGATGTCATAGGCAAAGCCCTGCACACCCGTCTTGATCGGATCGCCGCGCGAAATCGCGGCGGCGGCATAGGCCGCGAGGCCCACCGGTGGCGTGTCGTCGGCAAGAATGCCGAAATAGAACACGAAAAGGTGCACGGCGATCAGAGGGAAGATGTACCCCGCCTGCGCGCCCACCGACAGGATGACCGGCGCCATCAGGGACGACACGACGATGTAGTTGGCCGTGGTCGGCAGGCCCATGCCAAGGATCAGCGACATGACCGCGACGAGGATCAGCAGGACCCAGATATTGCCGCCCGCGATCACCTCCACCACTTGCCCGATGACCTGGTGCGCGCCCGTCAGGCTGATCGTGCCCACGATGATCCCGGCGGCACCGGTGGCAACGCCGATCCCGATCATGTTGCGCGCGCCAAGGATCAGCCCGCCGATGAAATCGCGCCACCCCTGCAGGGTCTCACCGCCAAGTCCTTCCCCCCGGAAGAACGCCTTGAGCGGGCGGTGCGTCAGCGCGACCACGATCATGAATATGGTCGCCCAGAAGGCCGACAGCGACGGCGACAGCCGGTCAAGGCTGTCGGTGCGCACCATCAGGTTCCACACGAGGATGAAGATCGGCAAAGAGAAATACGCTCCGCCCAGCAGCGTCGGCGTCAGCCGCGGCGCCTCCAGCTCCTTGTCGGGATCGTTCATGGCCACGTCCGGGTAGCGCGACGCGTAATAGACGAGGACGAGGTACAGCACCGCGACGACGGCAAGCCCGCCATAGACGCTTTCGGTCATCACCCCGTCAAGCAGGCCGCGCAGCGCGATCATCGCGTAGGTCGCGGCACCGAGGAAAATGAAACCCGACAGGAACAGGATCAGGATCAGGATCGGGCCGATATGCCGCCCCGCCTTCTTGAGGCCCTGCATCTGCATCTTCAGCGCCTCGAGATGCACGATGTAGAGCAGCGCGATGTAAGAGATCACGGCGGGCAGGAAGGCGTGCTTGACCACGTCGATGTAGGGAATGTTGACGTATTCGACCATCAGGAAGGCCGCCGCCCCCATCACCGGCGGGGTCAACTGTCCGTTGGTCGAGGATGCGACCTCGACCGCGCCCGCCTTCTCGGCGGGGAACCCGATGCGCTTCATCAGCGGGATCGTGAAGGTGCCGGTGGTCACGGTGTTCGAAATGGAGCTGCCGGAAATCATGCCGGTCAGCATCGACGACAGGACCGCGGCCTTGGCCGGCCCGCCGCGCAACGCGCCCAGCAGCGCCACGGCGACATTGATGAACCAAGATCCGCCGCCCGCGCGGTCAAGCAGCGCGCCGAACAGCACGAAGAGGAAGATCATCGTCGTGGACACGCCAAGCGCCACGCCGAAGACGCCCTCGGTCTGCATCCAATAATGTCCCAGCGCCTTCGACAGGGACGCGCCGCCGTAATTGGTGATGTTGCGCGCCCATTCCGAATAGCCACCGAAGAACGCGAACGCGACGAAGGCGCCCGCGATGATCACCAGCGGCAGGCCGAGGGATCGGTAGACCGCGGTGAACAGGACCGTCATCCCGATGAAGGACACGGTGATGTCGGTGGTGCTCCACAATCCGGGGCGGTCCGCGATCTCGAACCGGAAGACGACGAGGTAGAGACACGACGCCACGCCAAGCACGACCAGAACCCAGTCATAGGCCGGGATGCGATCCCGTGGCGAAGACTTGAACAGGGGGAAGGCGAGCGTTGCCAGCATGATGGCGAAGGCAAGGTGCACGAACCGTGCCTGCGCGACGATGTTGGCAAAGATGTTCATGCCCGTGGCCTGTGCCAGCAGGCCGGGCACCTTCGACGCGATGTAAAGCTGGAACAGCGACCAGACGATGCAGGTCCCGATGATCAGGTTGGCCTGCCAGGCAGAGGACGGGTTCCGCGCGCCGGTATCCGCTTCGGCGACCAGATCGTCGGCCGAGCGTGCATCTGTATCCTGTGCCATTCCGTCCCCCCGTCTCTGTTTTTCGAGATCGCTTTTGGTCTAATCCGTTGTGGTCAATGGGCCGCCCGGATTGCCGGACGGCCCGCTGTCTGTCAGGCGCGGATCAGTCGATCAGCCCCAGTTCCTTGTAGGCCTTGGCAGCGCCGGGATGCAGCGGCGCGCTCAGCCCGTCCTTGACCATCTGCGCGGGGTCAAGGTTGGCAAATGCCGGGTGCAGGCCACGGAAGTCGTCGATGTTCTCCATGACGGCCTTGGCGACGATATAGACAACGTTTTCGGGCACATCCGCCGAGGTCACGAAGGTCGCGCCCACGCCGAAGGTCGTGGTGTCGCCGTCGGTGCCCTTGTACATGCCGCCCGGAATGGTCGCGACGCGGTAGAACGGGTTGTCGGCCACCAGCTTGTCGATCGGAGCGCCGGTCACGCTGACCAGTCGCGCATCACAGGTGGTGGTCGCTTCCTTGATCGCCGCGGCCGGGTGGCCGATCGTGTAGATCATGGCGTCGATATTGCCGTCGCACAGCTGCTTGGCCATTTCCGAACCCTTGTATTCGGTCGCCAGTGCAAGGTCGTCCATCGTGATGCCAAAGGCGTCCATCACGACTTCCATCGTGGCGCGCTGGCCGGAACCGGGGTTGCCGACGTTCACGCGCTTGCCCTTGAGGTCCTCGAAGCTGTCGATGTCGCTGTCACCGCGCACGATCAGCGTGAACGGTTCGGGGTGCACGGACATCACCGCCCGCAGTTTCGGGAACGCAGCATCGCCTTCGAATTTCGAGGTGCCGTTATAGGCGTGGTACTGCCAGTCCGACTGGGCCACGCCGAATTCAAGCTCTCCGGCCTTGATCGTGTTGATGTTGTAGACCGAGCCGCCGGTCGATTCCACGGCTCAGCGGATGCCGTGTTCCTTGCGTCCCTTGTTCACGAGACGGCAGATCGCGCCGCCCGTGGGGTAATAGACGCCGGTCACGCCGCCGGTGCCGATGGAAATGAATTCCTGCGCGACGGTCATCGAGGCCGCCATCATGGCGCCAAGCATCACGGCCCCGCCAAGTTTCAGTTGTTTCAACATGTGATAAGTCTCCCTTTTGAAAGATCACCCGGCCCAGTATTCGCCGAGTTCCTGGTTTTTCGCTTCGACCTTCTTGATCGCAGCGGTTGCATCTGCCTCGGACGCGGCGACGATCATGGCGATCAGCGTTTCGATCAGCACGAGCGTGACAACGTATGAGGAGAAGAATTGCGGGCTGTCCGTGGGAACCACGAAACTGTGCGAGGCATGGGCAAGTGCCGGACATTCCAGCGCATCGGTGACAAGCACCACGTCGGCCCCGGCCTCGCGGGCCAGCCTTGCGGCGGCGACCGCGCGCTGGGCATAGGGCCGCATCGTGACGATGAACACCACGTCGCCCTGCCGCAACTGCGCGGCCTGTGATCCCAGCGACGCGCCCATGCGCCCCGCCAGTGACCAGTTCGGCGCGAAGAATTGCGCGAGATAGGCGAAATATTCGGTGATCCCGGTCGAGGCGAGCGCGCCAAGAAGGATCACGCGGTTTGCGTCCCGCAACAGCGTCGCCGTCTCTTCCAGCTTGCGCTCGTCGGCGCGGGTCAGGAAGGTCTGGATGTTCTCGATACAGGCCTCTCCCTGCCGCGACAGCATCGACTGGCCCGACGCGGACCCGTTGCGCAGCAATTCGGCCTTGGCCGACAAAGAGATCACCTGTTGGTCGACCGACCGGCGCGAGATCTCCTTCATGTCCTCGAACGTGTCGTATCCAAGCGCCCGTGACAGCCGCGAGAACGTGGCGGGCGACACCTTGCTGTCGTTCGAGATCGACCGCAGCGGGCGGCTGGCGATGTCCAGCGGGTTGGCCAGAACGTAGTCGGCGGCTTTCCGAAGTTGCTCGGAAAGTCCGGCATAACGCTCGGCAACACGGTCTTCGAGTGTCGAAGTAGGAATCGGCAGCCCTCCCGCGAGTGAGGTTTGCAAGCGTTTCATGCGTTGTCAATCTGTGAAATATGTGTTTCAAATTTGCCGGAGCAGCCTGTCTGGACGACGCCTTGAGGGGAGTGTTTTGCGCAAGCTATCTGAAAACGGGTTCGGGAAAGCCGGGGGTGATCTGGCCGCAAGCGGCGACCGCTTCTCCGGTTTCCGGACCCTGATATTTCAGGCGTCCCTCCGTGGAGGATTCGCGTCGTGACCTCCCATGTCTTTCCCCGCAACTCGAAGGCGCCGCCGCCGCAGGTGATCCGTGGTGAAGGCGTATACCTGTTTGATAAAGATGGAAAATCCTACCTCAATTTCGGGGATGCGGCGGTGTCCTGCCTGGGTCACGGCGACGCGCGGGTGACGGCGGCGGTCAAGGCGCAGATGGACGAAGTGGCCTTCGCGCATACCGGCTTTTTCACGTCGGACCCGGCAGAGCGGCTGGCGGACAAGCTGGTCTCGCTCGCGCCCGGCGACCTCGATCGCGTCTATTTCGTGTCGGGCGGGTCCGAGGCGATGGAAGCGGCGATCAAGCTGGCGCGGCAATACTACCTCGAAACGGGTGAGCCCCAGCGCCACAAGATCGTCGCGCGGCGGCAAAGCTATCACGGCAACACGCTTGGCGCGCTGGCAACCGGCGGCAATGCATGGCGCCGCGCGCAGTTCGCCCCCATCCTGATCGATGTCAGCCATGTCTCGCCCTGCTACGCCTATCGCGGACTGTCCGAGGGCGAGACCGACGAGGCCTATGTCGACCGCCTGATCGACGAGCTGGAGGCCGAATTCCAGTCGCTGGGCCCCGAAACGGTCATGGCTTTCGTCGCCGAACCGGTCGTGGGCGCGACACTGGGCGCGGTTGGGCCGGTGGGCGACTATTTCGCGCGTGTGCGGGAGGTGTGCGACCGCCACGGCATCCTGCTGATCCTCGACGAGGTAATGTGCGGCATGGGGCGCACCGGCACCCTGTTCGCCTGCGAGCAATTCGGCGTCTCCCCCGACATCTGCGCCATCGCCAAGGGCCTCGGGGGCGGGTACCAGCCCATCGGGGCAACCCTGTGCACCAAGGCCATCCACGATGCGATTCTGAACGGGTCGGGCTTTTTCCAGCACGGCCACACCTATCTTGGCCACCCGGTCGCCTGCGCCGCGGGGCTGGCGGTTCTGGAACGCCTCGTCGACGACGAGGTGCTGGCCCGCGTGACCCCCTCCGGCACCCATTTCAGGCAGGCCCTGCGCGACCGGCTGGGCCAGCATCCGCACGTGGGCGACATCCGCGGGTCTGGCCTCTTCTGCGGCGTCGAGCTGGTCGCGGACCGGGAGACGAAAGCGCCATGGAGCCCGGAGGCCAGACTGCACGCCCGGATCAAGGCGGCGGCGTTTTCGGACGGTCTGATCTGTTATCCCATGGGCGGCACGATCGACGGGAAGAATGGCGACCACGTCCTGCTCGCCCCGCCCTTCATCGCTGACCACACGCAGCTTGACGAAGCCGCCGACATCCTTGCGGGCGCGATCGACCGGAGCATCGCGCAAGCGACCGGATAGGTGGCGATCCCTGAAGGACTCGAACCCTCAACCTGCTGATTAGAAGTCAGCTGCTCTATCCAGTTGAGCTAAGGGACCGCTGGTCGTGTTCTACCGCCCCGCCGGACGTCTCGCCACCGGAAATGGCAAGCAAATGCGGATTGCGCGGGCTTGGTGGCGTCGCTTAGGGTGCGGCGCGGCGCGACGAGGGAGCAATCGATGACGGACTTGGCGAACGGGCTGGTGTCACGGGCCGACGTGGCCGCGTTTCAGCGCGACGGCGCGGTGGTGATCCGGGGGCTTTGGGCCGATCATGTCGATGCGTTGCGCGCGGGCGTGGCCCGCAACATGGCCGAACCGGGGCCCTATGCCGCCGAGAATCTCAAACCCGGTGAGGGCGGGCGGTTTTTCGACGATTACTGCAACTGGGAGCGTATCCCCGAATTCGCGGACGTGATCCGCAACAGCGCCGTGGCCGAGGTCGCTGCCGCACTGATGGGATCGGACAGCGTGCAGATGTTCCACGACCACGTGCTGGTGAAGGAGCCGGGCACGTCCAAGCCCACGCCCTGGCACCAGGACGCGCCCTATTACTTCGTGGACGGGCGGCAAACGGTGAGTTTCTGGTCCCCGCTCGACCCGGTGCGCGAGGCGACGCTGCGCTGCGTGGCGGGATCGCACCGCTGGGAAAAGCCCGTCTTGCCAACGCGTTGGCTGAACGAGGACGCGTTTTATCCCGATGACGGGGCCTATATCCCGGTGCCCGACCCCGATGCTGAGGGGATGGAAGTGCTTGAATGGGAGATGGAGCCGGGTGACGCGGTGGCCTTTGCCTATGGCGTGCTGCACGGCGCGCGCGGGAACACGTCGGATACGCGGCGGCGGGCCTTTTCGCTGCGGCTGCTGGGGGACGATGCGCGGTACGTGGAGCGGCCCGGACGGACCTCGCCGCCCTATCCGGGGCACGGAATGGAGCCGGGTCAGCGGCTGCGCGAGGACTGGTTCCCGATGCTGCGCGGGGATGCTCATCAGGCCTGATGGCCTGCCTCGCTAGTCGACGGGCAGGCCCGACGGCACCGTTTCCGGTCGACCCAGCGGGCGGGTCAGGGCGGTCTTTCCGGTCAGGCTGTGCAGGAAGGCTTCGAGCGCCGCGACGTCGGCGTCCGACAGGCCCACGGGCGTGATGTCGAGCACGGCGTTCTGCCGGGCCATCTCGCGGCTGTCGGTCTGGATCACGAAGTCGATCGCGGCAATCCACGGGGCGGCGGGCAGGCGGGCCATGTCGCGGGTCCACGCGGCCTTGGCCGCCGCCGGATCGGCGTGGTGGCGGATGATCGAAGCGAGGTCGGGATAGGCGCCGTTATGTCCGTAAGGGGCTGTCAGCGCGACGTTTCGCAGCATCGGCGTGCGGAAGCGGTAGGCGTCTTCGAGCGCGTCGGTCTCTCCCATCCGGCCCACGTCGCGGGGCATCGGATCGAAGCGCCGCGTGCGACCGGGGCCGAAGGCGGGAAGGCCAAGCGCGTGGAAGGACTGATCGGTCATCAGGGGGCCGCTGTGGCAGGTGCTGCACCCGGCCTCGCCATAGAACAGGTCCATGCCCGCGCGGGCCTCTCCGGTGAGCGGTGTAATACCCGCCAGATGCGCGTCGAAGGGGCTGTCGAAATTGCGCCACTCGGTCTGGATGAAGGCTGCCAGAGCGTTGGCGACCTGCACGATCGTCACCTCCTCTGGCGCGTCGATATCATCGAACGCGTCCACGAACATCCGCCCGTATTCCGGGATGATCCGCACCCGTTTGGCAAGGATGGGCCAGGCCGCGTCGATGCGGTCATGCACGGCGCCTGCGATCTCGTTTTCACGCGGGTTCCCGGCCATTTCGAACTGCGCCACCAGCGGCAGGACGGCCTGCGCGGCAACGATGGTGTCGAGGCCCTGGGGCAGCCATTCCTCGGCCGGCGAATTGAAGCCGTTCTGGTAGATGTCCGACACCTCGAGCCGCCCGTCGTGGAACAGGACGCGGATGTCTTTCGCGCCAAGGTTCCAGAGCGCGGGGGCGTTGCGGGGGATGCGCTTGCGGATGCGGTCGTCGCCCTCACCTGCGGTGCGTTTGGGGCCAACGCCTGCGCCGCCCTCACCGATGCCCAAGGATAGCCCGTCGGTGCCCCCGAGTGAATGGTGATGGCAGGTTCCACAAGAGATGTTGCGGTTGCCCGACAGGATCTTATCGTAGAACAGAAGCTGACCCAGCCGCGCCTTGGCCGGGTCCACGGGATGGAAATCGGCCTCTGTCAGCGGGCGCGGCAACTCGGCCGCCGCGGCAGTCGCCAGCACGAAGGGCAGGGCATGAAGAAGTTTCTGATAACGCTGGCGTTTCTCGCCTCTCCGGCACTTTCCGAGATCGAGGAAGCGCGCGACCTGATGGAGGCCGGGAAGTTCGAGGAAGCCTATACCGCGCTCTGGCCCGCGGCCCGGTCCGGCAATGCCGATGCCGAGGAGCTGATCGGCGTGATGTACGCACTTGGCCTCGGGGTCGAGAAGGACCCGATCCGCGCCTTCGACTGGTACCTGCGCAGCGCCATGAAGGGCCATCCCGGCGCGCAATCCGGTGTCGGCTGGTATTACGAGGTCGGCATCGGCATGCCCGCGCCGGACCTGATCCGCGCCTACATGTGGTACGTCCTCAGCGCGATCGGGGGCGATCCGGACGCGGCGATCAGCCAGGAGGAAGTGGTCAAGAAGATGACGCGGGAGGAGATCGAGAAGTCGCATGAGTTGATCGACGATTACCGTGTCTGGATGTACCCGTTTCGTTGAGTGTCGCCCCGCCGGCGCGGGGTCGCAAGCAAAACCCGCAAGGGGCCTCTTCCTGCGCTGAAATGGCGCGTTTTCCGGTGGGATCGAGGCCTCGTGATCAGCGCGCATGTGGCGGGTCCGGACTTCCGTGCTAAGGTTTCCTCGCAAGGCAGCGGCGAGGGATGACAGATGCGCGCGACGACTAGGATACTGGCGGCCATCGCGATGACGGTGGGGCCGCTTGGCGCCTCGGCCCAGACGACCGGGCAAACGCTGTCCGCGATCCCGGCCCAGACCTATTTCGGCACGGTGCGCGCTTCCGACATGGCGGGTCTCAGCTATGGCGCGCGGGGTTGCATCGTGGAGGTGTCGGAAACCGCGAAACGTGCGCGGGTGGCGCAGGCGGGCGAGGTGCTGGTGCGGCTGGATGACCGGCTGTCGCAGCTGGCCCTGCGCACCGCGCGGGCGCGGGTGGACGAACTGGCCGCCGCGGTGAGCGAGCGCCAGCTTGCCGTCGCATCGGCGCGGGCGGACAATGACCGCCGCGCGCAGGAACTGACGCTGGTGCAGGAGGAATTCCAGCGCAACAGCGTGATGTTCGGGCGGGGCCTGATCAACGAGACCACGATGGAAACGGTCGAGCGGCGCTACCTCGACGCGCGCTTTGCCGCGGACCGCGCGGAAGAGGCCATCGCCAACGCGCAGGCCGCCAAGGTGCGGGCGGATATCGCGCTGGAGATCGGGCAGCTTGATGTCCAGACGGCCGAGATCAACCTCGACGAACTGACCCTGACCGCACCGTTCGACGGTGTGCTGGTGGGGTTCGAGGCGACGGTTGGCGATTGCGTGCAGGACGGCGCCCGCGCGGCCCAGATCTATGCGCCCGACCAGAAAAGCATCGAGATCTACTTCCTGATCGGTACCCTGTCCGCGACCGCGCCGGGCGGCGTGGCCGTCGGGCGAGAGGTGACGTTCACGCGGGTCAATGGCGATGTCTGCAAGGGCGCGATCAGCCATCTCGATACCGAGGCCGATCTTGAAACCCAGTATGTGGAGGCGACGATCGACGTCGATCCCGCCTGCGCGCCCGCGCTGTTCCTGAACGAGGCGGTCGAAGTGTCGACGGTGCCCGTGTCGCAGTAATCGGAACCGCGCACGAAAAAGGGCGGCCCGCCGGGGCCGCCCTTCGATTGTACAGGCTTTGCGCTTACTGGGTGTCGGCTGCGCGCACCGCTTCCAGGTCTGCTTCAACCTCGGCCACGCTGGCGGTCAGCGCGTCGAAGATGGCGGAGCCACCGTCGATGTTCGCCTTGAACCAGTCGTAAACCGGGGCCGCCGCTGCCTTGAACGCCGCTTTCTGCTCGGGCGTCGGGACATAGAGGTTGCCGCCACCGGCGACGAAGTCTTCATACGCCTGGATCGACTTGCGCTTGGGCGAGGCGAAGGTTGCCTGCTGCAGCTGGTAGAAGCCGTCCACGATCACGCGGCGCTGGGCTTCGTCCATCGACATGAAGCGGTCGTTGTTCATGAACCACAGCGCGCCCATGTAGGCGTGGCCGTCAAGCGTGACGTATTGCAGGCCCGCTTCGGGGAACTTCATGTTCATGATGTCGGTGATGCCGTTCTTCGAGCCTTCCACAACGCCGGTCTGGAACGAGGTGAAGAGCTCCGGCCACGGGATCGGGGTGGGCGAAGCGCCAAGGGCCTTGACCAGTTCCTGCGGCAGGTCCGCGACGACGGTCCGGATCTTGAGGCCGGCCATGTCCTCGGGGTTCTGGATCGGGCGCTTGGTGTTGGCGAAGTTGCGCCAGCCGCCGGTGTTGCCGACGGTCATCAGGCGGATCGCGCCGCCGGAGTTTTCCATCGTCATCTTCTTCATGGTGTCCATGAAGCCGGTGCCCGATTGCAGCACGGCTTCGGCCACGCGGTCATCGGCCATCAGGTAGGGCAGGTCGAGGACCTGCACGAACGGGAAGATGCCCGACGCGCCGCCCGAGGTGGAGATGTAGATGTCGATCGTGCCGTCGGCGATGCCCTGCAGACACTCGGTGCCGTTGCCGCACAGCTGCGTGCCGATGAACAGTTCCACGTTGATCGACCCGTTCGAGGCCGCCTCGACGTAGTTCTTGAAGACCACGAGACCGTCGTAATCCTCGTCGTTCTCGTTCGAGTTCGCCGTGGCGCGAAGGGTGATCGCGTGCGCGTCGGCCCATGCCGTCGCCGCGGCCCCGAAGGCCATGGTCGCGGCAAGCGCCGCGCTGGTAAGATATTTGAGCATGTGGGTCTCCCTGTTGTCAGATGCTCTGGTAAGGGCAGGGTGCGCAAAAAACGCGCACCCCACAAGGTTATTGGACGAACCCGGTGAGACGCGGGATCGTCATGGAAATGGCGGGGATGTAGGTGATCAGGAAGATCACCACGACCTCGATGGCGAGGAAGGGCAGGATGGCGCGGGCGATGCTGTCGACCTTTTCGCCAGATACCGACGAGGCGACGAACAGCACAAGTCCCATGGGTGGCGTCGCCAGCCCCACGGTCAGGTTCACGCTCATGATGATGGCGAAGTGGACGGGATGCACGCCGAGGTCGACGAAGATCGGCCCGAGGATCGGCCCGAGGATGATGATCGCCGGACCGGCGTCGAGGAACATGCCGACGACGAACAAGAGCAGGTTGATGAGGAACAGCAGGATCAGCGGGTTTTCCGACAGCGACAGCATGAACTCCGCCATGATCTGCGGCGCGTAGGACAGCGACACGACGGTCTTGAACGCCATCGCCGATCCCACCAGCAAGAGCACCACGGCCGAGGTCGAGGCCGCGTTCATCAGGATCTGCGGCAGGTCCTTCGCGCGCATCGTGCCAAGGATCACGAACCCAACGACCAGCGCATAGGCGACGGCGACGGTGGCGGCCTCGGTCGGGGTGAAGATGCCGATGAGGATACCGCCGAGGATCAGGATAGGCGTCTGCAGCGGCACCACGGCGCGTTTGCAGGTCAGGCGGAACGCGGGGCTGACCGAGCGGCGCAGGTAGATCAGGAAGGCGTGGACGGCGGCGAGGCAGATCGCGAAGGCGCCGAGTTTCAGGAACGTGTCCGCCTCGGACGACAGCGGGACGAAAAGATACAGAAGCCCGCCAAGGTTCAGCCGGATCAGCACCCATGAAAACACCGATTCCCGTTTCTTGAGCGGGGCGTCAGACAGGACCACGCGCTTGGCGGCGGGCAGGTTGTAGCGGTCGGCGGTGACGCGGACCATGATCATCAGGCCCACGCCCACAAGGATGCCCGGCACGATGCCCGCGAGGAACAGCGCGGCGACCGATTCACCCATCACGTAGGCGTAGATGATCATGATGCCCGAAGGCGGGATGATCGGCCCGATGACCGAGGACGCGGCGGTCACGGCGGCGGCGAAGCGGCGGGAATAGCCCTCTTTCTCCATCGCGGGGATCAGCATGGACCCGAGCGCCGAGGTATCGGCGACGGCGGAGCCGGACAGACCGGCAAAGAGGATCGAGGACAGGATGTTCACCTGCGCCAGCCCGCCGCGCAGGTGGCCCATCAACGCCTGGCTGAACTCGACAAGCCGTTCGGTGATGCCGCCGCGGTTCATCAACTCACCCGCCAGCATGAAGAACGGGATCGCCATCAGCGGAAAGCTGTCCATCCCGTTGTAGACATTGCGATAAAGCAGCGCGACGTCGCGCTCCTGCCCGTTGAGGATCAATAGGATGCCGGGGGCTGCCAGCATCCCGAAGAACACCGGCAGGCCGATCATCAGGAAGACGAGGAAAAGCGGCAGGAACCAGATCAGCATGCGTCAGCCCCCCGAATTCTGCAGGTTTGGATCGTCGAAGGAGCGCAGCCGCCCGGACCCGCCCAGAAGGGCGATCACCTGCCGCAGGATCAGCTCGATATTCACCACGATCAGCAGGATCACACCCACGTAGAGCGAGGCGAAGACAACCGCGCGCGGCATCTTCTGCCAGCCCCATTCGAACCCGAAGGTCCAGTTCTGGCGGGTGCACAGCGTCAGGTCGAGGTTCGTGGGCCAGAGCGGCACGTTGAATTCGAACTTGAACGGCAGCCACAGCGTCGACGTCTTGAAGAGGCACCCCGAGGTGATGTGCTTGTTGCCGTGCTGCACCGCGACCAGCAGCACCATCAGCGACAGGGCCAGCAGCGCAAGCGTCAGCAGGCGGTTGATCGACACCGGCAGCGCGCGTTCGATCATGTCGATCGCCACGAACCCGCCCCGGCGATAGGCCGAGGGCGCGATCAGCCCGGTCATCCACAGCATCATGAACCGCGCGGCCTCGTCCGGCCAGGGAAGGGCGTTGTTCAGCACGTAGCGGAAGAACACCTGGATCAGGATGAAGACAACCATCAGCGCGATGCAGACAACCGCGATCCAGCGCCCCACGCGCAGCACGTGGTCGTTGAAAAACTGGAACGGCGCCAGAAGCGCAAGCAGCGCAGGCATGGCCGTTTCTCCTCCCTTCGTGGCGCCCGGTTTCTGGTTGGTCTGACCGGGTCGCGCGATTTAGTCGGGCTCGGTGAACCCTCCGTATTTGCCGCCGTAGAACAGCAGCGGCGCGCCGGAACCGGTGGTCACGTGGTCCACCCGTCCGACGATGATCGTGTGATCGCCCGCGTCGTGCATTGCGTGCGTCGTGCATTCGAACACCGACAGCGCGCCGTCCAGAATGGGGGCGCCGTCCCGGCCAGTGCGCCACTCGGCACCGTCAAACGCGCGCCCGTCACGGGCGAAGCGGTGGCACAGGTGGTGCTGGTCGGCGCCGACGATGTGGATGGCAAACGATTTCGCCGCGGCAAAGCTCGCATAGCGTTTCGATGCCTTCGCCGGCGACCAGAGCACCAGCGCCGGGTCAAGCGACACGCTGGCAAAGCTGTTGGCGGTGATCCCCAGCGGCCCCTCGTCATCGGTGCAGGTCACCACCGTGACACCGGTGCCGAACCGCCCGAGGGCATCGCGCAGGTCGCGCGCTGTGTCGGGAGAGGGCTGGAACGTCTGGGTCATGGGGTGGCGCAGCTCGATCGACATCAGGGAACCTCGTGACCTAGCGCCGCGGTATAGATTTCAAACCACGTCTGCCGGTCGAGGCCGACTTTCGCAGCATCGCCGATCCGCCCGATCCGGTCGAGGTTGTTGGTGCCCATCACCGGAATGATCCGCGCAGGGTGGGCGAGAAGCCACGCCACGGCAACCGCCGTGTCATCCACGCCGTGATCCGCCCCGATTTTGGACAGAAGATCGCGCAATCCGGCGTTCGACGCTTCGAACAGCGCGCCGCCCGCCAGCGGCGACCACGCCATGATCGGCACGCCGGCCTCTTGCAGGTAGGCGACGTCACCGTTGGTGAAGGGCACGTGGTGCAGCACGCTGATCTCGATCTGGTTGGTCACCAGCGGCGTCTTCATCGCCGATTGCAGCAGCGTCCAGTCGTGGCGCTTGAAGTTCGACACGCCCACGGTGCGCACCTTGCCCGAGGCCACGACCTCGTCCAGCGCGGCGCCGGTCTCGAAATGGTCCATCATCGGGTCGGGGCGGTGGATCAGCAGCGTGTCGATATGGTCGATCTTCATCAACCGCAGCGAGTGATCGACCGAGGCAAGGATATGCGCCCGCGAGGTGTCGTAATACTTGACGCGCGCATCCGAATACCGCCCCGCGGGCGCGACGATGTCGCACTTGGTCACGATTTCCATCTTGCCGCGCAAGTCGGGCGTCATCGCGGTGCCGAGGATTTCCTCGGCCTCGTAGCCGCCATAGATGTCGGCCTGGTCGAAGGTGGTGATCCCCTGGTCGAGGCAGGCGTCGATCTTGGCGCGCACATGGGCGGGCGAGGTGTCGGCATCGTCACCCAGCCGCCACATGCCGTAGACAAGGCGCGAAAAGCTCAGATCATCTGTCAGGGAAACTCGGTCCATCAGCGGCGCTCTCCGGCGGCTAGGGGTGTGTCGGGGGCGCTTTCGGGCACGCGGCCATAGGCCTGCGGCAGCGAACAGGTCTTCATCTGCGGCAGGACGCGGCTGCCGAAATGGCGGGCCTCGTCGATATGCGGATAGCCCGACAGGATGAAGGCGCGGATGCCCATCTTCTGGTACTCTTCCAGCTTGGACAGGACCTGGTCGGTCGACCCTACCAGCGCCGCGCCGCAGCCCGACCGCGCCCGGCCCACGCCGGTCCAGAGGTTCGGTTCGGTATATCCGAACTGGTCCGCCAGCTCCCGCGCCCGCGCCTGGTGCGAAACGCCCAGCGACGTGCTGTCGAGCGCGCGGTTGCGGATCAGCTGTCCGTATTCGTCATCAAGCTTGGACACGATGTATTCGGCGTATTCGCGTGCCTCTGCCTCGGTATCGCGCACGATCATGTGCACGCGCAGGCCATAGTCGAGCGTGCGGTCATACTTTTCCGCCACCGCGTTCACGGCCTTCATGCGGCCTTCCAGCATGTCCTTGGTTTCCGGCCACATCAGGTAGACATCGCAATGCTGCCCGCACAGGTCGAGCGCCGGAGGCGAATACCCCCCGAAATAAAGAAGCGGTCCGCCGGTTTGATAGGGGCGCGCGGGATCGGTGGTGAGGCCCTCGAACTGGTAGACCTCGCCCTGGTAGTTGATCTCGTCCTGCGTCCACGCCTGCTTGAGGATCTCGACCACCTCGCGCGAGCGCTGGTAGCGATAGGCGCTGTCGGCCTTCTCACCCGGAAAGTCGGACGAGATGATGTTCACCGTCAGGCGGCCTTCCATCATGTGATCCAGCGTCGCGATGGTGCGTGCCAGCATGATGGGCTGCATCTCGCCACACCGGACGGCGGCCAGCATGTTGATTTTCGACGTCAGCGGCGCGCAGCCCGCGACGAAAGACAGCGTGTCCTGCCCCACCTGGTAGGACGAGGGGCACAGGATGTTGCGAAACCCCTGCGCCTCGGCCTCAAGCACAATGTCGCGGCAATGCGCCCATGACGACCGCAACGCGCCATCCGGCACGCCGAGGAACTGGTAATCGTCGGAACACAGCGCTGAAAACCACGACACTTCGACAGCGTCCAGATCGGGCGAGGTAATGGGTACGATTGTCATGCACGACTCTGGTTTGGCAGCACTTTTACCTTGCGTAGCATTGGCGTTCATGTAGATCAATAGTGTATCAATTGTTGCACCGCACGAAGATGCCCGACCACGCCACCCTGCCGATCTACGTTCAGCTGAGCGAGCTACTGATCCGCGAGATCGCGGCGGGCCGGTATATCGAGGGTGACAAGTTGCCGCCCGAACGGGACTTGGCGGCGTCGCTTGGCACATCGGTCGGCACCCTGCGCAAGGCGCTGGCCGAATTGACCGCGCGCGGGTTCCTCGAACGGCGGCAGGGGTCGGGCAATTACGTGCGCATCCCCGATCACCCCGACAACGTCTATGCGCTGTTCCGCGTCGAACTGCTCGAAGGCGGGGGCCTTCCCACGGCAGAGGTCCTGTCCGTCGACCGCCGTTCGAAACCCCGCGACCTGCCGCATTTCGGGCCGTCCGCCGAAGGGCACCGCATCCGGCGGCTTCGCTCGCTGTCGGGGCAGGTGGCGGTGCTGGAAGAGATTTGGCTCGACGGCGACCGCACCGGGACGCTAAGCGCGGCGGACCTGTCGGAATCGCTGTACCTGCATTACCGGACAAAGCTGGGCTTCTGGGTGTCGCAGGCCGAGGACCGCGTGGGGCTGGCGCCGGTGCCCGACTGGGCGCCGCCGACATTCGGGGTTGCGACCGGGGCGCCGTGCGTCTGCATCACGCGGGTCTCTTGGGATCACCGGGGGCAGGCCGTCGAGGCTTCGAGAAACTGGATCGACACACGCGTGGCGACATATGTCGCGCGCATCAGGTGAGGGACGCATGACGCAGGTCATCAATTACGGGATCATCGGCTGTGGCATGATGGGGCAGGAGCACCTGCGCAACATCGCGCTTCTGAACGGCGCGCGGGTCGCGGCCATCTATGAGCCGGACGAGATTATGGGCGCGGCGGCCAAGGCCATCGCGCCGAGCGCCGAGATGATGGAAAGCGTCTGGGCGCTTCTGTCCCGCGACGACTTGGATTGCCTGCTGGTCGCCTCGCCCAACTACCTGCACGTGCCGCAGCTGGAAGAGATCGCCGCGCGCAACCCGTTGCCGCTGCTGATCGAAAAGCCGCTTTTTACCGATCCCGACGATGCCAGGCGCGTCCGCGATCTGGGCGCGTCCTATCCCGCGCCGATCTGGGTGGCGATGGAATACCGCTACATGCCGCCCGTGCAGGCGCTGATCGAACAGGTCGAGGCGGCGACCGGCGGGGTCAAGATGCTGACGATCCGCGAACACCGGTTTCCCTTTTTGCCCAAGGTCGGCGACTGGAACAGGTTCAACCGCTACACGGGCGGGACGCTGGTGGAAAAATGCTGCCACTTCTTCGACCTGATGCGCCTGATCCTGAAGGCCGAACCGGTGCGGATCATGGCCAGCGCGGGGCAGGAGGTGAACCACCTGTCCGAAGCCTATGACGGCGAAGTGCCCGACATCTGGGACACGGCCTATGTCATCGTCGATTTCGACAGCGGCGCGCGCGCCATGCTGGAATTGTGCATGTACGCCGAAGGTGCGCGCTACCAGGAAGAGATCAGCGCCGTCGGCCCCAAGGGCAAGATCGAGGCGCTGGTGCCCGGACCGGGCCGGTTCTGGCCCACGCACCTCGGTGTGCCGCCGGTGCCGCAGGTGATCGTCTCGCCGCGCCACCCGAAAGGCCCACAGATGGTCGAGATCCCGGTTGATCCCACCATCCTCGACGCCGGCGACCACAACGGGTCGACCTTCTACCAGCACGCGCGTTTCCTTGAACTGGTGCGCTCGGGCGGAACGCCCGAGGTCGGGTTGATCGACGGCGCGCGCGCCGTCGAAATGGGGCAGGCGGCGCAGCTTTCCGCCCGCACGGGCGCCGCCGTGGAGGTGAAATAGCCGCCGAATTTCCCCTCCACCGTTCCAAATCTGCCCGCGACGCCAGCGGATTGCCCTAGCGGCAGCCACATCATGTTGAGGAAACGCAATCCACTGGGGCGAATGGTGCCATTTTTGCCGCAATTGCATTCGTGCCATCCGGCCAATTCGGGAATCCTCATAAAACGCTAGCGAATGTGGCGGAATTGCGGTAACGAAATGGCAGAGCAAAAACGCGGCACGCCCGAAAAGAGGCGGCCCTGAGGTAAGAGCGGTGGTTTCATGAGCGCGATTGATTTCGTGGTCCGTAGTGGTGCGGGCAGCATTGAACGTGGCATTGTGGCAGTCGATGCCGAACAGACGCGGATCGAAGGCGGAGCAGGTCGCGAAGTCTCGCTGAACCTCGCCCAAAGCGATCTGCGCGGGTATTTCCGGGACGGCGACAAGCTGGTCATCACGCTGGCCGATGGCCGTATCCTCGTGATCGATGACTATTTCGGCGATGACGGCGCGCCGCAATCGCGGCTGTTCCTGTCGGCGGATGGTGCCCTGAACGAGGTCACGTTCGACGCGTCCTCGGACGGCGTGTTGTTCGCCAATTACGGCCCGACCGAGGCCTGGGGCAAGTGGAGCCCCGACGACGACCTGATCTTCCTCGACCGGCCCGAGATCCTGTCCGCCGAACTGGCGGCAGAGGGTGACAGCGTGTCGATGCTGGCTGCGGGTCTGCTCGGTGGCGGCGGGATCGGCCGCCTTCTGGCGGGCGGCGCGGCGGCGGGTCTTGCCGTGGCGGGGCTTGCGGGCGACGGCGGCAATGGCGGGGGCGGCGGCAATGGCGGCGGCACCGTGACGCCGACGCTCGACACGCCCACGACCACCGTCGTGATCGGCGGTGACGATTCCGACGACGACCAGACGATCACGGTTGGCGGCACCGGGCAAACCGGCAGCACCGTCACCATCACCATCGGCAACCAGACGGTCGACACCGTGGTGGGGGACGACGGCACGTGGACCGCGACCTTCGTCGACGGCACCTTCCCCGATGATGGCGACCACGACATCCGGGTGGTCATCACCGATCCCGGCGGCACGACCCATACGCTGACCGGTCCGACGGTTACCATCGACACCACCCCGCCGGACATCACGCTGAACGACGGCGTCGTGTCGGTGGGCGACATCACCAATGCCGAGGATTACAGCGACGGCATCGAAGTCGGCGGCACGGGCGAGGCGGGCGCAACCGTCACCGTCACCGCCAATGGCGTCACCCACACCACGGTCGTCGATGCCGACGGCAACTGGGCCGTCGTCTTTGCCGTGGGTGAACTGCCCGAAGGCGAACTGACCCTGCCGGTGACCATCGTGACCACGGATGCCTTCGGCAACTCGACCACCGTCGAAGACGAGATCGAGATCGACACGATCCCGCATCCCATCACCATCGACTGGCAGAATGTCGGCGGCGAAGGCGTTGTAAACGCGGACGAAAACTCGGCCGGCTTCCAGGTCAGCGGCACTTCGACACCCGGCGCGACCCTGACGATCACGGTGGGCGGCTATTCGGGCACGGCGGTGGTCGGCGATGACGGGGTCTGGACGCTCGATATCCCGGCGAACGAACTGCCCGGCGGCGAATACGACGTGACGGTGACCGCCACGACCACCGACGCGGCGGGCAACTCGTCCTCCCACACCGAAACCTTCCGCATCGACACCGTGAACGCGGTGACGATCAGCGCCGACGCGATCACCGGCGACGATGTCGTGAACGCGGCCGAGGCGACGGCGGGCTTCACCGTGACCGGCACCACCAGCATCGGCTCCACCGTGATGGTCACGATGGGCGACGTCACGCTGCCCGCCACCGTGGCGGATGATGGCACGTGGAGCGTTGATTTCAGCGCCGTGGACGTGCCCGCGGGCGAATACGACGCGCAGATCACCGTCATCTCGACCGACGCGGCGGGCAACACGGCGACCGCCATGCGCTCGGTCCGGGTGGACACGGTCAACGCGGTCTCCATCGACACCGATGTCGAAGGCGACAACATCGCGAACGCGGCAGAGGTCGCGGACGGGCTGGTCCTGACCGGCACCGGCGATCCCGGCGCCTCGATCGAGGTGGTGCTGGGCGGCGTGACGCAAACCACGACCGTCGGCGCCGACGGGACGTGGAGCGTGACCTACGCATCCTCCGACGTGACGCCGGGCGAATATGACGCGCCGGTCACCGTCACCTCGACCGATGCGGCAGGCAACAGCGCCTCGGCCACGCATACCTTCCACATCGACACCGAAACGGCGGTTGCCATCGACGTGACGCTGGCGGGCGACAACCTCGTGAACGCCGCAGAGGCGCATATGGGCGTGCCGGTCACCGGCACCTCGCAGCCCGGCAACACGATCGAGATGACGTTCGGCGGCTCCACCTATACCGGCGTGACCGGTGCGGACGGCACGTGGATGATCGTTGTCCCGTCCTCGAACATCGCGCAAGGCACCTACACCGCGCCGATCAGCGTGACCTCCACCGATGCGGCAGGCAACAGCGCCACCGCGTCGGGCACGCTGGACGTCGATACCGAGGCCTCTGTCACGGTGGCCACGGCCAACGTGGAAGGCGACGGCGTGGTCAACCAGGTCGAACAGGCCGATGGCGTCGTCCTCACCGGCACGACCGAGCCGGGTTCGACCGTTCAGGTCACCGTGGGGCTGACGACGCATACCGCTGTCGTGGACGCGGCGGGCAACTGGACGGCGAACTTCTCGGCCAGTGAATTCCCCGTGGGCGAGACGGTGGCGAACGTCACCGCCGTCGCCACCGACGCGGCGGGCAACAGCTCCACCGCGACGGGCCAGATCGACGTCGACACCTACGTGCGCAACCACGCCATCACTTCCACCACCGGCGGCGCCGACGGCGTGATTAACGCCGAAGAGGCCGCGACGGGCATGACCCTGTCGGGCACGACCGAACCGGGCTCGACCGTTGTGGTCAGCTTCGCGGGCGCGGTGATGAACGCGACCGTCGACGCCTCGGGAGGGTGGACGGCGACCTTCCCGCCGAACGCGATCCCGGCGGGCGAATACACCGCCGAGGTTACGGCCACGGCAACCGACCCGGCAGGCAATGTCGACACCGCGACCTCGCAGGTCTCGGTCGACACGGTTGCCGGGATGCTTGAAATCAGCCCGGCCCCGGTCGAAGGCGACGACGTGGTGAACTTCGTAGAAGCCTCGGACGGGGTGACCATCGTCGGCACCTCGGATGCGGGCGCGTCGGTGCAGGTGACCCTTGCGGGCGTGACCCGCACGGTCATGACCGATGGCGGCGGCAACTGGCGCGCGGACTTCGCCGCCGGAGAGGTCGCGCAAGGCACCTACCTGGCCGAGATCGTGGCGATACGCACCGACCCGGCGGGCAACGTCATCACCCGCACCGACAGCGTGCAGGTCGACACCGTGGTGGACAACTTCGTGATCGCGCCCGCGCCGGTGGAAGGCGACGACGTGATCAACGCGGTCGAGGCCGCCGATGGCGTCACCCTGACCGGTACCGTGGAAATCGGGTCGAGCGTTTCGGTCGCACTGGGTGGCGTGACCCGCGCGGCGGCCGTGGACGCGGCAGGCAACTGGACCGTGAATTTCGCGGCAACCGACATCGCGGCCGGTGAATATGCCACCATGGCCACCGTCACCGCGACGGACCGGGCGGGCAACGTCGACACGCGCACCCGAGCGCTCGACGTCGACACCTTCGTCAATGAACTGGACGCGGACGGACCGGTGGCATCGGACGATGTCATCAACGCCGCCGAAGCCGCCGCGGGCGTGGTCCTGTCGGGCACGGTGGAGGCCGGATCCTCCGTCAACGTGACGTTCGAGGGCACGACGCTGGTCGCGACCGTGGATGCCGCGGGCAACTGGTCGGTCACCGTGCCGCCCACCGCGATCCCCGCGGGCACATACACCGCCGACGTCCTGATCGCGGCGACCGATGCCGCGGGCAACACCGCGCAGATCACGCAATCCGTGGCGGTCGACACGGTGGCACCCGAAGCGTCCCGCATCACCACCTATACCGAGGACTTTGCCGGGAACGTGCTGGGCATCTCGGTCGAGGCATCGGATGACGCGCAGGACGTGCATCACGTCCAGTCGGACGGCAGCATCACCGACGTGGATCACACGCAGGTCGATATCGCCGCACTTGGCCGCACCTCGATGTTCTTCGACACGGCGGTGCCGGACGGCTCTCACCTCGTCGTCACGACAGAGGATGACGCGGGCAACAGTTCGGGCACCTACCTTGTCCTCGACGAGACGGGCAACCAGCAGGTCAACGTCACGAACCCCAACCTCGGCGCCTACAATGTCGAGGCGATCGACCTCCAGTTCGCCGACGAATCCGAACTGACGATCACCGATGCACAGTTGCAGGCGCTGTCGTCGAACAGCGACTCGCTGACCGTCTATGGCGGGGCCGACGACCAGGTCACGATCAGCGGCGCCACCCATGTGGGACAGGTGACCGAGAACGGCACGACCTTCAATGTCTACGACCTGGGCGACGGTACCGTCCGGATCGAGGAAGATATCACCAACGTGGTGATCTGATACCCGGCGCGGTCCGGCCAACGATCCGGGCCGCGCCACCAGAAGAATTTTACTGACCGCCGGGTCAGGGAGGCAGAAGATCTCCCGCTCCGGGCACCAAACAATCGGTCAGGCTTGAGGCGGTGTGTGAACATGGGCAGGTGGACGACAGGAGCAGTGTGCCTTGTGGCCGGGATCGGGCTGGCGGGCTGCATGCAGGGCGGGGACGGCGATCAGGTATCGCGGTTCCGCACCCAATCCCCCGAAGCGGCGGAACGGCAGGCGGCCAGGGAAGCCGTCGCCCGGCAGAAAGAGGCCGAGGCATCGGTCATCATCCGCTCGCTTCAGGCGCGCTCTTCGGCGCTGTCGTCGAAATCCTCTTACGGGCAGGTGGCGGACGCGGTACTGGCGGCAAGCTCTCGCGCGGCAGAGGCCGAATTGCGCGCGGCGCGACTGCGCGCGACGGCGGCGTCCAAGAACTGGCTTCCCCGGATCGGTCCCAACATCTCCTTGACATCGCTTGGAGATTTCGTCGCCTCGCTGATTGTCGAGCAGGTGTTGTTCGACAACGGGCGCAAGAAGGCGGAACGCGAATTCGCCAAGGCCGATGTCGAGGTCGCGGCCGTTGTCCTGTCCGACGACACCAATGGCCGGGTGGCGGAGGCGCTGGACCTGTACGTGACCGCCGAGGAAGGGCGCGAAACGGCAGCCTTGTCGGCGCAGACGCTGAAGGAAATGGCGCATTTCGAATGGGTCATGGAACAGCGCGTCGCGGGCGGCGTGTCGGACCTGTCCGACCTCAATGTGCTGCGCCACAAGCTTGCACAGATCCGCGCCGACGGCGCGCGCGGCCAGGAAATGAAAACCGCCGCGCTGGCCGAGTTGAACGCGATGTCCGCCAAGCCCCTGTCAGGCGTGCGGGGCCTCACGCGCGTGCGCGTCCCGGCAGACGGCAACCAGTCGCTCGCGCTTTTGCAGGCAGAGGCCGAGGCCGCGCGCAAGATCGCGCAGGCCCGCATCGACCGCGCCGGCCAGCTTCCGGGTCTCACCGCCTCGGGGCAGGTGGGCAGCGACGGGTCGTCGGGGGCCCTGCGCATCGCCGGTGACAGCCTGATCGGGGCGGGCACGGGCGCGACGCTCAAGGCCATCGCGCTGGCCGAAGATGCCGCCAAGCGGCAGGTGGCCGAAGCGCGCGAGGATGCCGAACGCACCATGCGCAACCTCGACGCCACGCTTGCGGCCAAGCGACGGCAGGCGGCGGAGGCAGACGAACTTGCGCGGCAGGCCAAGGTTACGCTCGACCTCTTCCAGACGCAGTTCGAGGCGGGAACGCGCAAGGTCATGGACGTGGTCGGCGTCTACGAGACCTATGCGCAGGCCGAACAAAAACGCATCACCCTCAAATTCGAAGCGGCCCGCGTCGAAATCGACATCGCGCGCGAACTGGGCCGTCTGGCCGACGGCAGCGCCATATGAGCGGGACGGGCAAGCCGCTGGGCCTGTCTCCAGTCGCGCAGGCGATGGCGGGGGCGCTTCAGGCCGTGCGCAAACCGGCCGCGGCCAAGCTGACCACGAAAAAGGTCAAACCGGCGGGGCAGGGGCCCAAGCTGACGGCGGCACCCGTGCGCAAGGCCGCGCCGGTGGCGGATGCGCAACCGAAAGCGCGCAAGCCCGAACCGATCCCGCCGCGCCGCATCCCGGCGCCCGAGGCGGCCACACCCGCGCCGCAACCGAAGCCTGCGAACCTGAAACTGACGGCGGCCAAACCCGTCAAGGTCAGCGCCGCGCCGACACCCGCGCCGGTCAACTCCTCCACCCCGCCACGGGCCGAACAGAAATATTCCAAGCGCCTGACCGCCCGCGCCGACCTGTTGCGCGTCTATGCGGGTCTTCTGGGCACCGACGCCGTCGCGCGCGACCTGGTCGACGGCATGACCCGCGCCGCGACCGACGAAGGCAGCGTCGAGACGCTGGTCACCGGATTGCGGGCCGCCGGGCTGGTGGCCGAGATCCGTGAGACGCCGACGCTCGACGCAACCGCGTGGCCCGCACTGGCCGAGATGACGGGCGGACAGGTGGTGCTGGTTCTGGGCCAGACCGACACGTCCGTCACCATCTACGAAGCCGGTGCACCCGACAGCCGCGTGGACGTTCCGGTCAGCGAATTCGCACCCTTCTTTGCCGGGCGTCTCGTCCGGGCCGAGGCGACGCTTGACGACATCGCCCGCGCCCACGCGCCCGCACCGCGCAAGGCACACTGGTTCTGGGCCGAGTTCCCGCGCTTCAAGCGGTACTTCGGCGAGGTCGCCATCGGCTCTTTCGTGGCGAACCTTCTGGCCGTCGCCGTCGCGCTTTTCTCCCTTCAGGTCTATGACCGCGTGATCCCGCATCAAAGCCAGGCGACGCTCTGGGTGCTGGCGGCGGGGGCCGGGCTGGCGCTGTTGCTCGAAGCGGGGCTCAAGATCGCGCGCGCGCGCCTGATGGACAACGTGGGCCGCCAGATCGACCTGTCGCTGCAACAGATGCTGATGGAGCGTATCCTTGGCATGCGGTCCGACGTGGCAGGCCGCGCGCCGTCTCAGGTGTTCGGCACGATGCGCGAATTCTCGTCGATCCGCGAATTCTTCACCGCCGCGACCATCGGCACCATCGCCGACATCCCGTTCATCTTCATCTTCCTGCTGCTTGTCGCGTCGATCGCCGGGCCGGTGGTCTGGGTGCTGATCGCGGGCGGCCTTCTGATGGTGCTGCCGTCCTTCCTGATGCAGCGCCGCATGATCCGCCTGACCGAAGAAATGCAGGGCGCGTCGATCAAGTCCGGGCGGCTCTTGCAGGAATCGATCTATGACCTCGACACCGTCAAGACGCAGCGGGCCGAGGATCGCATCCGCCGCGTCTGGACCGAGTTGACGGCCCTGTCGGCGCTCAAGTCGTCGGACCAGCGCAAGCTCGCCTCCACCCTGTCGTTCTGGAGCCAGGGCGTGCAGCAGGCGACCTATGTCTGCGCGGTGATCGCGGGCACCTTCCTTGTCTTCGCGGGTGAATTCACCGTGGGCTCGATCATCGCGGTTGGTATCCTGACCTCCCGCACGCTGGCGCCGCTCACCCAACTGGCGGGCGTCATGGCGCGCTGGGGCAATGTCAAATCGGCGCTCACTGCGCTCGACCAGATTGTGGACGCGCCGCAGGACGCGGACGAGGGCCGGACCTACCTGCGCCGCGACGCCATCCAGGGCGCGTTCGATTTGCGCGAGGTGCGTTTTGCCTATGGCGAGGATGGCGCGACGGTCGTCGACGTGCCGGGCGTGCAGATCACCGCAGGTCAGAAGGTGGCGGTGCTGGGCACCAACGGGTCGGGCAAGTCCACGCTGCTGAAGATGCTGTCGGGCCTTTACGCGCCAACCTCGGGCCGCATCCTTCTGGACGGGACCGACCTTGGCCAGATCGAGCCGCGCGATGTGCGGCGGCTGGTGGGATACCTCGGGCAGGACGTGCGCCTTTTCGCCGGCACGCTGCGCGACAACCTCAACCTCACGCTCCTGGAACGCGACGATGCGCGGCTTTTGCAGGCGCTCGATTTCGCGGGTCTCGGACCCTTCGTGAAGGCGCATCCCAAGGGGCTCGACCTTGAAATCGGCGATGGCGGGCAGGGCCTTAGCGTCGGGCAGCGGCAGTCGATCGGCTGGGCGCGGTTGTGGTTGCAGGACCCCAAGGTCTGCCTTCTTGACGAACCCACCGCGGCGCTCGACCAGACGCTTGAGAAAACGCTCATCTCGCGGCTTGAGGGCTGGTTGCAGGGGCGCACGGCGATCGTGGCGACCCACCGGATGCCGATTGTCGAACTGACCTCCCGCACGCTTGTATTGCAGAACGGGCGGATGGCGGTCGATGGCCCGCGCGAAGAGGTGCTGGCGCATCTGGCAGGCGTCAAGACGGGGAGGGCGGGCTGATGGCCGTGGCACAGACGAACCTCGCGGCACAGCTTGAAGCGCGCGACGCGGGCGCGTCGGCGGTGGTCTGGCTGATCGCGGCGGCGGTGTTCGGGTTCGTGATCTGGGCGTCGATGGCGTGGCTGGACGAGATCGTCCGCGCCGATGGAGAGATCATCTCCGCCTCCCGCCCGCAGATCATCCAGAACCTCGAAGGCGGCATCCTGTCGGAATTGCTGGTCAAGGAAGGCGACGAGGTGCTGGCCGGTGACACGCTGGCGCGCCTGAAGGGCGTCGCGTTCCAGTCTTCGGTCGACGACCTGAAGGACCAGATCGTCGCGCTGGAAGTCAAACGCCTGCGGCTCGAGGCTGAACTGGGCGGCATGTTCGATTTCCCCGTGCCCACCGGCTGGGCGGCCCACGCGCCCGAGATCGTGGCCTCCGAACGTGCGCTGCTGAATGCGCGGCAATCCGATTTCGTCTCCCGCCGCGAAGGCGCGCAACGGGTGCTGGATCAGGCGGCGTCCGAACGGGCGCTGATGGAGGACCTTCTGGAGAAGAAGGTCGTGGCGCTGATCGAGGTCACCCGCGCCCGCAAGGCCCATGCCGACGCGCAGATCAAGTTCGACGAGGTGCTGACCCAGACCGAGCTTGACCGCGCGCAGGACTATTCCGACGTGCTCAAGGAGCTTGCGACGCTCAAGCAGAACCTCAAGGCCAGCGAGGACCAGTTGAACCGCACGGTTCTGACGTCCCCGTTGCACGGCGTGGTGAACAAGCTGCATGTCACGACGATCGGCGGGGTGGTGAAGCCCGGTGAAGAGATCCTGCAGATCACGCCCCTTGGCGACGAATTGCGGGTCGAGGCGCGGGTGCGCCCCGAGGACATCGCAAACATCCGGCGCGGGCAGGAGGCCACGGTCAAGCTGTCGGCCTATGATTACACGATCTACGGGTCGCTGAAGGGCCGGGTCGATTTCATCTCGTCCGATACGTTCAAGGATGATCGCGCGCGCGACCCGGACGGCGATCCGCATTACAAGGTGACGGTGAAGGTCGATCTGACGGCTTTGACCGAACGCCAGCAGCGGATCGATCTGCGACCGGGCATGCAGGCCTCGGTCGAGTTGCACACGGGCGCGAAGACCGTGATGCAGTACCTGATGAAACCGCTCTACAAGTCGAGGGAGGCTTTACGGGAGCCTTGAGGGGCGACCGGTCTGGCCACTGACCGACCGCGCGGAATCAAGGGCGTCAGCCCGCCGCGCATCGACGGGCCGCCCCCACGGCACGTCGATCCGGCTGGTCTTGGTGCATCAGTGGGGCGGAGTGCGGACTTGGCAGACATAAATCGCGCAGCGGCGGCCAAAGATCGACGCGCCGCGGCCCGTCTGCCAGGTTTGTTCAGAGCGCCGGGTAGCCTACCCGTCGCTGTCCATCCAGATCGTCACCGGCCCGTCATTGACCAGCGCGACCGCCATGTCCGCGCCGAACTCGCCCGTCTCGACAGGAATACCCAGCCCCGCCAGCGACCCCGCGAAATGCTCGTATAGCCGCCGCGCATCGTCGGGTTTCGCGGCATAGGAAAATCCGGGCCGTGTCCCGCGTGACGTGTCGGCGGCCAGCGTGAACTGCGACACGACCAGAGCGCCGCCGCCCGCATCCTTCAGCGACAGGTTCATCTTGCCCGCCTCGTCCGCGAAGATGCGCAGCTTGGCGATCTTGGCGGCCAGCTTGTCGGCCACCGCCTCGTCATCGCCGGGCATGGCGCAGACGAGGATCAAAAGGCCCGGACCCGTCCGCCCGATCACCTCTCCGGCGACGGTCACGGACGCCTCGGTCACACGTTGCAAAAGCGCTCTCATCGCCAGTCTATTACCTCTGATGCCGGGGCCCGCGGGGTGCGGTACGCGTTGACGGGATCGTCGGGGTCGGGGTGCCCGAAGGACACCGCGCAGACCATCATCCGATCCTCGGGAATGTCGAAGAAGCCACGCACCAGCGGGCTGAAGGTCGACAGCGCCGCCTGCACGATGGACCCCAGCCCGCGCGCCTCTGCCGCCAGCGCGAAGGCCGTGGCAAAGGCGCCGCAATCGAGCGCGCCATAGGGGCCAAGCGCCACGGGGCTGTGCAGGATCATCACGTGCGGCGCGTCGAAAAGCGCGAAGTTGCGCATGCTTTGCCGGGCCGACGCCTCGCGGTCCCCGACACAGCCCACCGCCTCGTAAAGCTGCATCGCGCAGTCGAAGCGGCGCTGCTTGTAGATGCCCTCGTACCGTTTGGGGAATTCGAGGTCCGGGGCAGGGCTCGCCTTCGGCACCTCGGCCAGCAGGTGCTGACGAAACCTCTCGGTCTCTTCCGGCTGGGTGACGATCACGCCCCAGGGCTGCACGTTGTTCCATGTCGGCACCCGCGCCGCGTCGTCGACCATCGCGGCGATCACCTCGCGCGGGACCGGGTCGGGCCGGAAGGCGCGGCAGGACCAGCGGCGGCGCAGCAGCGCCGAGAACGCCTCTGCCCCGGTCACTGGTTCACCGCGATGACATAGCCGATCCCGGCGGCCACGATCAGGCCCAGCACGACGGCAATCGTGATCTTGATCGCCGACCATGGCCGCTCCCCCTGCACCCGGCCCGTGCGCCCGTTCACCACGAAACGGTAGGATTTGCCGCGATACTTGTAGGCCGCGAGCCAGACGGGCAGCAGGATATGCTTGAACGTGACATCCTTCACGTCGGTCTCGATGGAGTGGATGCGCTGCCGGTCGCCGCCGATGTCGAACTTCACGTCCCGCGCGATGATCTGGTCCATGTACGCGCGCGCCTCGTGAAAGCCCGCGTCGATGTCGATGGAATACCCCTCGGCCCGGAACCCGGCGAGGAATTCCGGCCGGTAGGGTTCCAGCGCGGACAGGTCCCACGGCTCCAGCCCGTCGGTGAATCGCTTGGGCAGCGATTTCGACGCCAGCACCAGCACGTCGTCGAAGAACCGCGCGACGCGGCCGCGCTTGGGCGTCCAGCGCACCTTGGCCACGCGCTGCTGCACGCGCTTGCCGTCGCGCATGACGGTGCGGGTCTCGTAATAGACGGTGCCGCGCTCGCCGGAATAGGCGGACTTGGTGTCGGCATCGAAGGTCCAGTAGGGCACGTAGATGCCCTGCATCCGGCGTCCCTTGCGCGCGTATTCCTGCAGGCCCGACGGCGCGAACCACAGCGCGCCCAGCCAGTCGGTCATCGCCTTGCGCGCGACCGCCTCGTCGAAGGCAAAGGGTAGAAGGCCCTTGGGCTTGATATGCCGGTGCGCCCCTGTATCGGCCACCACCGGCGTCGCGCAGAACGGGCATTCGGCGGCGTGCACGTTGGGGTCGAACTCGACCTGCGCGGCGCAGTTGGGGCAGGTGGTGACGCGGGTTTCCTCGATGTCCTCCAGCGGCAGCGCGTCGGCCAGTGCGCGGCGGAAATCCATCTCGCGGATCGCCTGCTGCCCCCACGGCCCCGCCCCGTCAAGCGGCTGCGTGTTGCCGCAGAAATCGCAGACAAGCTGGTCCGCACCGGGATCGAACCGCAGATCGGCCCCGCAATTGTCGCAGGGAAACCGGTGGTTCTCGAGCGTGGCGGTAGGAGAGGTTTCGTCCATCAAGGGCGCTCCGGCTTAGGGCTGCGCGCAAGATAGCAGGGATGGCGGCAGGGGCCAGAGGGCAGCGCCGGTCAGAGCCAGCGATGCAGGGCCCTGGGCGCCATGATCCGCAGCGCGCGATCCTTCAGGCGGGTATGCCGCCAGATATGGAAACCCGCATGGCCCGCGACCAGAGCCGCCAGCGCGTAGAACTGGTAGGTGTGCACGAGGCCGATCAGGTGGTTCGCCTGCGGCATGTTCAGCGGCGGCGCGATGGGCAGGATGCCCCCGGCCTTCATCAGGAAGGACGAGGTCAGGCCCAGCAGGAAGCCCCCGAACGCCACGAGGAACACGCCCCAGACCAGCGCGTGATGCATCACGCGATGCACGGGCCGCGCCCATCCCGGCAGTTTCGGCCCCGGACGGCTGAGAAGCCCGTGCCGCAGGTAGAACCCGGTCCAGCCAAGCGCCAGCACGACGAAGCCGAGGCCCATCATCGAATGGAACTGGAAGACGCGCGGACCCATCCGGCGCAACGCGTCCGGGTCGGCGAACAGGAACCACACGAAAAACGGCAGCATCGCCCAGTGCATGACCTTGAGCACCGTCCGCTTGTGCGGCAGGCGCGGCAGCGTCCCGGCGCCGGTCAGGCGGCGCCAGGCGGGGGGCGGGATATGGGTCAGGTCCGAAGGCATCCTGTTTCACATACGTATCACGCCGCGCGGAAGTTTCACGTATCCGTCGCGCGGCCGGTCCTTCTGCGCGCCGCGCCTTTGCGCGCGGTCAGGGCCAGCCACAGCATGCGCGGAAACCGCGTCACCAGCCGTCGGGCGATCTGGCCAAAGCTGACCTGCCCGTCGAGAAGCCGCATGTAATCGCGCTTCAGGCTGCGCGACGTGCGGAACGCCCGTTCAAAAGCGGGTTCGAAAAAGGGGCTGTAGAACAGGGGTTTGATGAGGTTGGCCATGCGCAACTCGGCATGGATCGGGCGCAGGCCCGCGCGGTAGAGTGCGAAGGCGCGACCCGGTGCGCCCTGTGCCAGCGCCTTGCCCGCCGCCTCTGCCGCAAGCCGGCCCGAATGCAGTGCATGCGCGATCCCTTCGCCGGTGATCGGGTCGACCAGCCCGGCCGCGTCCCCCGCCAGCAGGACACGGCCCCGGCCCGGGTTCCGCCGGAAATCGCCGAACGGCAGGAACTGGCCTTTGACCTTCACGGAGCCTTCGTCCACGTCCAGCGCGCGCAGGTAGGCCGCCATGTCGTCCTTCATCGCGTCGTTCCGCGACAACGTGCCGCCGACGCCGATGGTGGTGCTGTCCCGTTTGGGAAAGGACCAGCCATAGCCCCGGTTGCAGGCCGCGAAATCGATGCGCACGGGCGCTCGCGGGTCAGGGGGCTCACCCGTCTCGATCTCCAGCCCGAACCCGATGGTGGCTCGGTCAAAGGCCTGCCCGAAAAGCTGCGCCGCGACCTGGCTGTTCACGCCATCCGCCCCGATCAGCACGCCGCATGCCAGCCGCGTCCCGTCGTCAAGCGTCAAGATGCCCGCCTCGGGCTCGATCCCCTGCACCTTCCGCCCGGTCAGGTCGGCCGCGCCCAGCTCAACGGCGCGCGCCGCCAGCGCCGCGTCGAAATCCCAGCGCTGCGTGAGGTACATGGCCGGCGCGTCTTCCAGCGTTCCGGCGGGCCGTCCCCTGAACCGGAAGTCGATGTCGCGCTTTTCCAGAACTTGGTCCGGTGGCAGGGCCATGTCGAAGATCGCCTCGACCGCGCGCGTGCTGCGCCCGGTCAGAAGCCCGCCGCAGAGCTTGTCACGCGGAAACGTGCGCTTGTCGACAAGACCCACGCGCAGACCCGCGCGGGCCGCGGTTGCGGCGGCGGCGCTGCCCGCCGGGCCCGCGCCGATCACGATCACGTCGAAGGTCTGCACCGGTCCGGACATGCCGCCATCCTAGCGCAACGTGCCTGCGCCACCAGCGCGACCGGCGGTTACACGCCGGGCGGCGGGGGCGGGGGCATGATGGTGAACAGCTGGGCCAGCTCGGTCACGTCCTCGGCCTTCTTCCAGCCGTCCTGTCCCTGCGTCCAGACATAGGTTTCCCGCGTCAGGCCGCCATTGCCCGCCATCTCGGCCAGTCGCGCCTTGGAATACGGGCCCTTGGTCTGGCCGCCCTCGGCGATGTGCCAGACATGTTCGACCGGCGGAGGTGGCGGCGCGGGGGCAGCGGCAGCGGGTTGCGGGGCGGCGCCCCACGGGCCCTGCTGGTGCATCATCTGCATGCCAAGGCCCGCACCCATGCCCATGCCCATCGCCTGGCCGGCGGCGCTGCCCGGCTGGGTCATCGCCTCGGCGGCTTTCCACTTCATGTGCTCGTCGAGGTTGCCCGCGATCCCGCGCGAGGTGCGTTCGTCCAGCGCCTTTTCCACCGCGGGCGGAAGCGAGATGTTCTCGATATAAAGCTCGGGCAGGCTGACGCCGTATTGCTCCATCGTGCCGCTTATCGCCTTGGCCACCAGTTGGCCGACCTCCTGCGTATTCGCCGCCATGTCGAGCACCGGGATGCCCGACGCCGCCAGCGTGCGGGAGAATTCCTGCACAAGGATGTTGCGGATCTGGAAGCTGATCTCGTCGGTGGTGAACTCGCCATCGGTGCCGACGATCTCGGTCATGAAGCGCGCCGGGTCCACGACCTTGATCGTGTAGGTGCCGAAGGCGCGGATGCGCACGGGGCCGAATTCCGGGTCACGCAGCATGATCGGGTTCTTGGTGCCCCATTTCAGGTCGGTGAACCGGTTGGTCGAGACGAAGTAGATCTCGGACTTGAAGGGCGATTTGAACCCGTGATCCCAGTGCTGCAGCGTCGTCATGATCGGCATGTTGTTGGTTTCGAGCATGTAAAGGCCCGGCGTGAACACGTCCGCCAGCTGGCCTTCATGCACGAACACCGCCGCTTGCCCTTCGCGCACGGTCAGCTTGGCGCCGTACTTGATTTCGTGCCCGTGGCGTTCGAACCGCCAGACCATCGTGTCGCGGGTGTCGTCCGTCCAGTGGATGACGTCGATGAATTCGCCTGAGAGGAAATCGAAAATGCCCATCGGATCGGTCCTTTCAATCGGTGGTAGGAAGCTGCCCGGTTCGCGCGCGCGCCGCAAGGGGCGCCGGTGCGGCGGGCAGGGACGTGGCGGGTGACGGGTGGCTCACAGCGCCTGCCCGATCTGGCGGGTCGCAAGACCCGAGAATATGGGCCGCGCCTCTTCCAGCGTCATGCCGGGCCGCAGGCGCGGGTCGTACAGCAGGCGCAGCAATTCCTCGTCATGCGTGGTCAGAAGCGCGAATTCGTCGTCGTCGTTGAAGATCGATGGCCGCGCGCGCGGGCTGTCATTGGCAAGGCCCAGCCCCTGCGCGATCTCTTCATGGATGCAGGACCGGCGCAGGAGCGACGGGTGCTCGGCCCGGATCAGGGCGATGGCCTGCGCGTATTCATACCCGCCTTGAGTGCGGGAAAACGCGATGACAAAACAGTGGATCGCGCGCGGAAGGTTGTCGAACAGGGCAAGCGCGGCGGGGTTCACGCCCGGCACGATCTGTTCGATCCGCGGTTTCAGCGTCTTGCGGTCGTCTTCGGACACGATGAAGACGTGGAAATTCGGGTCGCTTGCGCCCGCGCTGATCGGGTGCCCGGTGATCCGGCCCAGACGCGCGGCATAGCGCGCCACTTCGGCACTGTCCTCGCGGCGCTGCTCGGCGGGGACGGAGGCGCCGAACTCCACGCCGATGCGCACCGGCTGGACCCAGCGTTTCAGCCGTCCGGGCGTCCCGTCCGACCGGCGCAGGCCGCCGCCGCGCGCGTATTCGTCGTAAAACGCGATCCGTTCGAAATTGCGGATCACGTCGATGTCGGAATAGGGCGTATCGGGCCCACCGCCATCGGTGCGCAGCAGCCCGCGCACCAGCAGGTCGTTTTGAAGGCGGGCATAATACGCGCGCAGCGCCTTGCTTGCCGCCGACGGGCCCGGCGTGGACGGTTCGGTTTCGGGCGCCTTGGGCGCGGGTTGCGGCGGGCGGTTCTCGGGCCGGGCCGAGGTTCTGGGCGCCTGCTTGGTCGGCCAATCGGCCACCATTTCGCAAGCCGCAAGGCTCACGACCCCCAGCACCGCCGCCGCGGCCCGAATGAAACGCCCGCCAGCCACCTCAGTTGGCGGGGACCGAGGTGCCGGCCGTATCGCCCAGCCCGGTCTTGCGCGCCTTGGCCGAGGCCAGCGTGTCGCGCAACTCGGCTTCCATCTTCTTCAACTCGGCCTCCGCCGCCGCGCGGCGTGCCTTGCCCTCGTCCGCGATCTGCAGCGATTCCTCGATCGTGCCGATGAGGTCGGCATTGGCCTGCTTGACGGCCTCGATGTCGAACACGCCGCGCTCCATCTCTTCGCGGATCATCTTGTTGCTGTCGCGCAGGTTCTTGGCGTTCGCCGTCAGCAACTCGTTCGTCAGGTCGTTGGCGTCACGCACCGCCGCTGCCGCCTCTGCCGACCGCTGGATCGTGACCGCCTGCGCCAGCTGCGTCTCCCACAGGGGCACGGTGTTCACGAGGGTCGAGTTGATCTTGGTCACCAGCGACTTGTCGTTTTCCTGCACCAGCCGGATCGAGGGCAGGGACTGCATCGTCACCTGCCGCGTCAGTTTCAGGTCATGCACCCGGCGTTCGAGGTCGTCGCGCGCCGCGCGCAGGTCGCGCAATTCCTGCGCCTTCATCACCTGCTGATCCTCGGGCGCGGCGTTCACCGCCGCCTCCATCGCCGGGATGTCGGTGGTGTCGAGCTCTTTCAGCTTCTCCTCGCCCGCCGCGATGTAAAGCGCCAGTTCGTCGTAGAAGTTGAGCGTCTTTTCATACAGTACGTCGAGCGACTTGATGTCCTTCAACAGCGTGTGTTCATGCGCCAGCAGGTCGTCGGTGATGCGGTCGATCTGGCCCTGCACGTCTTCGAACTGCGCGGTGAACTTGGCGAAGGGCGCGGCGCGACCCAGCAGCTTTTCCCACCACGACCGTTCACGCCGCACGTCCAGTTCGCTGACCGAGAATCCGCGAATGGTGGTCACGATGTTGCGCAGGCTGTCGCCCGCGGGGCCGACGTCCTTGTTGCGAACGTCCTGCAGCATCGCCTGGCTGATTTCCTGCAACTCGGCCTGTGCGGCCGATCCGAAGGACACGATGGACTGGGTATCGCCCATGTCCAGTTCACCCATGCGCTGGCGAATTTCCGCGCCCACCGGTTCATCGGCGGCGTCCAGCGTCACGATCGCATTCGCATCCGCCGGTTCGGGCAGCACGACGGCGTTGACTTCCTCGACCAATGCGAGCGTTTCCTGTGCCTTCTGGCGTACGTTTTCAGACATGGCTTCCTCTTTGTCTGGAAAATTCAGCGCGACCGGACGCCCTCGCGGGCCAGCCGGTCACGCAGGACCTCGATCTCGATATTGAGGTCGGTGTTGTCGTCCAGAAGCAGCTTCTGGGTCTTGTCGTTGAAGCTCTCTTCCAGGTCGGTGAGCAGCATCATGAAGTCGGCGCGCGCCTGCGGATCGCGCCCGCGCGCGTAGATGTCCGAGAATTTCACCGCCGCATCCCGCGCGCCCATCAGGTAGACGCCCATGTATTTCTTGGCCGCCGTCAGGTCGCGCGGATCATCTTCGACCGTGCGCAGCAATTCGCGCGCCTGTTCGATGAACCGGTCCACACGCGCCTCGACCTGCCGGTCGCCCGCGCGCTTGACTGCATCCGCCATGCCTTTCAGGTGCGTTTCCGCTTCCTTGACCGCGCGCGCCACGCGGTCCTGCTGGAACGTGTCGACGCCTTCCATGCCTTTCGACGTCATGGGATCGATGCCAAAGGCCGCAACATGCAGTACGCCTGCGGCCACGCCAAAGATGACGGGGGCCACGATCTCGACCCCGCCGGCATGGGCCACGACCGCCGTGGCGGCACCCAACCCCGTCAGGATCGACGAGAATATCTTGCGCGGGATGGCCGGGCGGCGGGCCACCTTGCGGCCGTGATACTCTGCCTCGGCCCGCAAGCCGTCACGCAAGAGCCACGCCGCCAGCGTCAGCAAAGCCGCCCCGATCAGGCCGGTGGCAAGCGAGAACGCCCCGCCGGTCAGCGTGGTGAAAAGCAGAACAACCGCCGGGACGAACATCACCGACGCCCGCGCGCCCGCGGGATCGACCCGCGCCGTGGTCTTCAGACGCGGCGCGTCCGGCGCATTGTCGGGGCTGTCATCGGGGCTGTACTTGCCGCCATAGCGTTGTGCCATGCCTCAAAGCCCTCCCAGCCAGCCGCTCGTCACGCCGAACAGCACGACAAGCAGCGCCACATAGGCCAGCTTTTGGATCGTCGAACCTGACATCAGCACGTTTTCCCACACTTGCAAGTTGTCAGATTACACGCCCCCGACAACGGTTCAATCACTACCGGCAGGCCACCGGATACGTCAGCGTTCCGGCGGGATAGGTCTCGCCCTTGCGGAAACACGTCACCTTGCCCTTGCCGCCGGCCCAGTAAAGATGGGGGTTCACGCCGCGTTTGCCATCCTTGAGGTACCGCACGTGCCCCCAGTAAGAGCCCTTTTTCGGCCCCCGCCACTGCCGACCGATCTGCATGTGAAGGTGCCGCACACCCACGATGCACTTGTATTTCTTGTGGTTGTTCCCAAGCTGCGCGATCTGCTGGCCCCGCTTGACGCGCTGGCCCGCCTTGACGCTGACGTCGCCCACATGGCCGTAGGCGATGACCAGTTTCTTGCCGTCATACCCCTTGCCATGGTCGATCACGACGGTCGGGCCCCAGCAGGTGCCGGTATCCACTTCCAGAACCTTGCCATCGGCTGCGGCAAGGATCGGCATCCTGTTCTTGCCCTTGATGTCGATGCCCTGGTGGCGCGCACGCCGTTTCCCGCCGTTCACGCCCTGTTTCGAGTTGAATTCCGACGCGATCCGCGGCGCGCCGTCCGGATAGTCCACCCGTATGCTCTGCGCGCTCGCGGCGGAGACCGCGATGATCGTGGCAAGGCCAGCAATAGCTCCGAAGAGATACGTCAGCGTCTTCAATGCCGTGCCCCTGTCCGGCGTTCGTGGTTCAACTTGCGCGTATAGCCGGACTGGATGACCTCCACCGCCACCAGCACGACAACGCTGAAATAGAACGTCGTTTTGGACATCGGCACAATCGGGTAGCCGAAGATGTGCAGCGCAAGGCTGTCATCGTGCATCGCATGGCTCGCCGCGACACCGGCCTCGCCCAGCAGGACGACACCCACGATCAACAGGATGAACAGGCCCAGCACCTCGTACATCCGGTTCTTTTCGAGGAACCGCGTCACGCCATCCGCCAGCACCAGCATCGCCAGCCCCGACAGGATGATCGCCGTGGCGAGGATCGGGAAGACATCGGTGATGGCCAGCGCCGACAGGACCGAATCGAACGAGAAGATGAGGTTCATCAGCACGATCAGCATCACGACCTGAATGGCCGATTTGCCGGATTTCGCCTCCACATCCGTATCCAGGTCATGGATCGTCAGCATATGCCCGATTTCCTTGACCGCCGTGTACATGATGAAGATGCCGCCGAAGATGAAGATCACGGTGGCAAAGTTCACCCCGCCTGTGATCCAGAAATCCTCCGGGAAGATGTAGAACGGCTCGGCCAGCGCATCGATCAGCTGGATCATGGTGAACAACAGCACCACCCGCAGCACCACCGCGATGATGATGCCCCAGTACCGCACCGCCCGCTGTTGCGGCACCGGCGCGCGTTGGCTCTCGATCGAGATGTAGAGAAGGTTGTCAAACCCCAGCACCGCCTGCAGAAAGCACAGCATCAGCAGGTTGCCCAGGTTTTCCAGTGTCAAAAGATCGGCCATGCTAACCCCCGGTGGCTGGTCTTTGGTCCATCCCTCAATACTTGCGAAATTCCCAAAAGGGGAGTGGCATTTAGGGGGAGTTTCTGCGCCGAGGTCTCCGTTGCACCTTTGGGCGCTTTTCCGCCCCGTCATCCAGCCCCAGCTGGTCGCGCACGACCCGGCGGCGCACCTCCTCGACCGCGCCCGGTTTCAACTGTCCCAGCTGGAACGGCCCATAGGACACCCGGATCAGCCGGTTCACCTTCAGCCCCACCGCTTCCATCGCGCGGCGAATCTCGCGGTTCTTGCCCTCGCGCAGCCCCACGGTCACCCAGGCATTAGCGCCCTGCTGGCGATCCAGCGTCACCTGCATCGGCTGGAACCGCTCGCCATCCGTGGTCACACCCTTGCGCAACGACTCGAATGTCTCGTCCTTGGGCGCGCCATGCACCCGCACGCGGTACTTCCGCAGCCACCCGGTCGACGGCAATTCCAGCTTCCGCTTCACCCCGCCATCATTGGTCAGCAGCAAAAGCCCCTCGGAGTTGAGGTCCAGCCGCCCCACGCTCATCACCCGCGGCAGGTCTGGCGGCAGATCGTCGAAAATCGTTGCCCGCCCCTCGGGGTCCCTGTGGGTCGTCACCAGCCCGGCAGGCTTGTGATAAAGCCACAAACGCTCCGGCTCCGCCGCGCCCAAGGGCTTGCCGTCCACCGCGATCCGGTCGGATCCGGTCACGTTCAGCGCCGGGCTTTCGATCACCTTGCCGTTCACCGCCACGCGCCCCGCCGCGATCATCCGCTCCGCCTCCCGGCGCGAGGCCACGCCCGCCCGCGCCAGCACCTTGGCGATCCGGTCGCCTGCATGTTGTGACTTTGCCATGGGCTGGCCTATACAACCGCCCCATGAGCTTCGCCAGCCATATGGACCTCGCCCTGTCACTCGCGGCAGAGGCCGCCGCCGCCGGAGAGGTGCCCGTGGGCGCCGTCATCTCCGACGGCCCTCGGGTCGTCGCCACCGCCCGCAACCGGATGCGTGAGCACCACGACCCGACCGCCCATGCCGAAATCGCCGCCATCCGCGCCGCCTGCGCGACGCTGAAAACCGAACGCCTCACCGGCCTCACGCTCACGGTCACGCTCGAACCCTGCCCGATGTGCGCCGCCGCGATCTCCAACGCCCGCCTCGCCCGCCTGATCTACGCCGCCTCCGATCCGAAATCCGGCGGCGTCGCCCACGGCCCCCGCATCTTCACCCACCCGCAATGCCACCACGTCCCAGACGTGATCGACGGCATCCAGACCCAAGCGGCAGAAGCGCAACTCAAACGCTTCTTCGCCGCGCTCAGGTCTTCTTCTCTTTGAAAATATGTCGGGGTCCGGGGCAGCGCCCCGGCACGGGGGTGTGGGGGTTGAACCCCCACGATCTCAAGCGCGCCGCAAGGCGCTCCGCCGGGTCAATGCCACTTCGCCAAGGGCGGCAAGGACATCAGGACCGCGTTCGCGTCATGCCCTGTTTCCAGCCCGAACTTGGTGCCGCGGTCGTAGACGAGGTTGTATTCGGCATACAGACCCCGGTGCCGCAACTGGATGTCGCGCTCTTCCTCGCCCCACGACGTGCCCAGCCGCTTCTCGACCAGCGGCAGGTAGGCCGGCAGGAAGGCGCGGCCGATATCCCGTGTCAGGGCGAAATCGGCCTCCCAGTTGCCGGTATTGCGGTCATCCATGAAAATCCCGCCCACGCCGCGCGCGCGGCCCCGGTGCGGGACGAAGAAATACTCGTCCGCCCAGGCCTTGAGGCGCGGGTAAAGCTCCTCCCCGTGCGGGTCGAGATGCGCCTTTTGCGTTGCGTGGAAATGCGCGGTGTCCTCGTCGTACTCGATACACGGGTTCAGGTCCGACCCGCCGCCGAACCACCACGCATGCGGCGTCCAGAACATGCGCGTGTTCATGTGCACCGCCGGGCAATGCGGGTTCTGCATGTGCGCCACCAGCGAGATGCCCGAGGCCCAGAAGCGCGGATCCTCCTCCATCCCCGGCACGCCCCGCGCGGCCATGGCCTTCTGCGCCCGCGCGCCAAGCGTGCCGTAAACCGTCGACACGTTCACGCCCACCTTCTCGAACACCCGGCCGCCGCGCATCACGCTCATCAGCCCGCCACCGGCGTCGCTTCCGTCCTCGGCCGTGCGCCGGGTTTCCGTCACCTCGAACCGTCCCGGTTCGCCTGCCGCGCCGGAATGGCCGTCCTCCAGTCCCTCGAAGGCATCGACGATCCGGTCGCGCAATTCGCGGAACCAGCCGCTGGCGCGGATTTTCTCGGCATCGAACTGAAGGGTCATGGCGCACTCATCTGTCAGCTTTCCCTGACAGCTATCACGCCGCGCCGCGCTGTCCAATGATGCAGATCAATGCGCGGCCGCGCTCACCGGGTCCAGCAGCGTGCGCCCGCCATCCACCGTCATGATCTGCCCCGTCACGAACCCCGCCCCGTCCGAGGCAAGGAACTGCACCGCTTCCGACAACTCGCCCGGCCCGGCGATCCGGCCCATTGGTGTGTGCTCCTCGATCTGCTCGCGCGCGGTGTCGTCGTTCTTCAGCGTGCCACGCAGGCTGGCGCTCATCACGCTGCCGATGGCGACCGCGTTCACGCGGATCCGGTGCGGCGCCAGCGCCACTGCCATCGACCGTGTCATCTGGTCCAGCGCCGCCGTCGCCACCGAATATCCCATCAGTTCGGGATGCACCCGCCGCGCCGCGATGGACGAAATGTTGACGATCGCCCCCGCCTGTCCGTCCTCGCGCCCCTCGGCCTGCTTGATCATCCGCCGCGCCACCGTCTGCGTCAGCTTGAAGGAGGTCAGGAAATTCTGCTCGATCATCGTCTCGACCGACGTGTCCTCGGGGTCGAGCGGATCGGTGGGCATCACCTGCCGGCTGGCATTGACGAGGATATCGACCTGGTCGAACGCCTCGATCGTGGCCGACAACAGGTTCGCGATGGTCAGCCGCTTGCGCAGGTCCCCCGCGAAGTACCGCATCTGGCCCTCTTCGGGCGTTGCGGCGCCCAGTTCGTCCTTCAGACGTGCCTCGTCCATGTCGGCGAGCATCACGTTGGCGCCCGCCTGCGCCATGTGCCGCGCGATGGCGAGGCCGACGCCGTTCGCCGCGCCGGTGATGATGGCGGTCTTGCCTTCGATGGAAAACGACATGCGGGTCCGTCAGCCTTTCGTCGCGATGCTCAGCGGGGGGCGCGCGGCTGCGCGGCCTCGATGATCTTGTAACCGCCTTGCGCCGACGGATGTTCCGTCACCTTGCCAAAGCAGCTTTCCAGCACCTGTTCATAGGGCAAATGACGGTTTGCCACCAGCCATAGCCGACCGTGACGTGACAGACCCCGCGCCGCGTTGCGGATGAACGCGTGTCCCAGGTCCGGCGTCGCCCGCCGTCCGGTGTGGAAGGGCGGGTTCATCACCACCGCGTCAAGCGGGGCGTCAGACCGCCACGTTGTCGCGTCCGCCCAGTGAAAGACCGCGCGCGGATCGTCGATGTTGCGCCGCGCGCAGTCCAGCGCGATGTGATCCGCCTCCACCAGGTGCAGGCGCGTGACGCCGTCGTCCTTCAGCACCCGCGCCGACAGGTAGCCCCAGCCCGCCCCGAAATCCGCGACCTCGCGGCCCAGCCTGTCCGGCAAGGCTTCGGCCAGCGCGCGGGAGCCGGGGTCGATAGCGTCGGCGGAAAAGACACCGGGGACGACGGTGAACCCGTCGACCGGGGGCAGGGGAGGCGGTGCAAGATCGGCAAGCGCCGCATCCGGCGCGAACCACGCCAGCTTGCCATGCGCCTTCGACAGGCTGCCGTCGATGGCAACGCGCGCCTTGACGGCCTTGAGGACCGACTCGACCCCGTCGGTCTTCTGCCCGTCGATCACGATCTGCCGTGTCGCAACCTGCGCGGCACGCGCGATCCAGTCGAAGGCCAGCGCCTTGGCGCGGGGCAGGACCACGATCACCATGTCGGCGGTGCCGGGCCAGTCGACTGCCACGTCGAACCCGGCGGCGGCCAGCGCGTCGTGATCGGGGCGCAGGGGCTGGACAATCGTGGTGCGGTTCTTCGGCAGAGCGCCCAGGTCGGCGTCACGCCCGGCACCCACCACGCAAATGCGCCCGTCCGGCTCCACCTCGCCCGAGGAGACAGCAAGCGTCAGGCGGGGCGACATGACCGCCGCCTATTCCTTTTCCATGGTGCATTGCAGCGGATGCTGATGCTTCCGCGCGAAATCCATGACCTGCGCCACCTTGGTTTCGGCGATCTCGTGGCTGAAGACACCGACCACCGCCACGCCCTTTTTGTGCACGGTCAGCATGATCTCGAACGCCTGCGCGTGGTTGAGGCCAAAGAATCGTTCCAGGACGTGCACCACGAACTCCATCGGCGTGTAGTCGTCGTTCAGCAGCAGCACCTTGTAGAGCGGCGGGCGCTTGGTCTTGGGCTTCGTCGCCGTCAGGATCGACGTATCGGTCCCGTCGGGATCGTCGGCCATCATGGAAAGCGGGTGAAGCATGGGTCGGAGGCAGGGCTGCATTTGGCGGAACTCAGGACGCTCTATATAACGCGCTTGCGGCCACAGGAAAGAGGCGAGCATGCGCGGGATGCAGGCGAAATGACCAAAAATGTCACCACCGTGGGGTTCGATGCCGATGATACCCTGTGGCACAACGAGAAATTCTTTCAGCTGACGCAGGCGCGATTTGCCGAACTTCTGGCCGATCACGCCGAACCCGGCGACCTTGAAGCCCGGCTCGTTGCGGCGGAAACACGCAACCTCGCGCGGTATGGATTCGGTATCAAGGGCTTTGTCCTGTCGATGATCGAAACCGCGCTCGACGTGACAGGCGACCGCGTGCCGCCCGCCGTGATCCGGTCGCTGATCGAGGCGGGGCACGACATGCTCGAACACCCGATCGAGCTTTTGCCCGAGGCGCAGGCGGCGGTCGAGAGGATGGCCGACACGCACCGCATCCTGTTGATCACCAAGGGTGATCTGCTGGACCAGGAACGCAAGCTGGCGCAATCCGGGCTGGGCGATCTTTTCGACGGGGTCGCCATCGTGTCGGACAAGACGCCGGACCAGTATACCGGTATCTTCGCGTCGCAGGGCGACGGGGCCGACCGTGGCCTGATGGTCGGCAATTCGATGAAATCCGACGTCCTGCCGATGATCGTGGCAGGGGGCTGGGGCGTGTTTGTCCCGCAGGAACTGGCGTGGGATTTCGAACATGCCGACCCGCCCGCCGACCGGGCGCGGTACGCCGAACTTGACGACCTATCGACGCTGCCGGACCTCGTGCTGCGGCTTGGATGACACAGGTCGCAGCTGCCTTATTCTTGCCGCTTTCGACGTGATTGGGCGCCGGGCCGCCCACGCCCCCAACATGTTGGGCCGGTTCCGGCGAATTGGCCGCAAACTTGTTTAGAATGAAAACTTTATTTGGCGCCGACGCCGTGGTACCTTTTCGGCAATAATTCATAAAGCTCACCGAAAAATCGGGGGCATGAGGCAGATAAGGCAGGACATCGTGACGACGCGGCAACGTGTGTCGGCCCGTGCGGGGCTGTTCCTCTTTACACTATTGTGGTTTTTCATCGTCGTGCCGCTGTCGGTCATGGCAGCGCCTTATGCTGCGATGGTGATGGATGCGCGCACCGGCGAGGTGCTGCACTCCCGCAACGCCGACAGCCGCCTGCACCCGGCCTCGCTCACCAAGATGATGACGCTCTACGTCGTGTTCCAGGCGGTCGAGAACGGTGAAGTGTCGATGGACACGCTGATCCGCGTGTCGAAAAAGGCGGCGAGCGAGCCTCCGTCGAAACTGGGCCTGCGCGCCGGTCAGAAGATCAAGCTGCGCTACCTTGTGCGCGCGGCGGCGGTGAAATCGGCCAACGATGCCTCCACTGCGATTGCCGAGGGGCTCGCCGGCTCCGAAGCCGCCTTTGCCCGCCGCATGAACCGCACCGCCAGGGCGCTGGGCATGACCAAGACGACATTCAAGAACGCCCACGGGTTGACCGAAGCGGGCCACCTGTCCACCGCGCGGGACATGACGATCCTCGGGCGGCACGTGATCTATGATTACCCGCAGTATTACAACCTGTTCAGCCGCAAGACGGCGGATGCCGGCGTCCGTACCGTCAGCCATACCAATCACCGCCTGTTGTCGAGCTACAAGGGCGCGGACGGGATCAAGACAGGCTATACCCGCGCGGCGGGCTTCAACCTCGTTGCCTCCGCCGAACGCGGGCGGGAGCGGGTGATCGCCACGGTGTTCGGCGGCCGGTCCACGACCACGCGTAATGCGCGCATCGCCGAATTGCTGGACATGGGGTTCAAACGCGCACCCACCCGCGTGGCCTTCCGCGCGCCGCGCAAACCCACCTATCACGCGGCCCCCGCACCCAAGGTCGTCGCGGGCCGCAAGACCGGGCCGGGCACGGCGGGCAAGACGATCCGCGTCTCGGGTCTTGTGACCAAATCGCTCCGGCCCAAGCGCCGTCCGATCCCCGAAACCGCGCCCGTCGTCGTGGCCGCGCAGGACGATCTGAAGGACGCGCTGGCCGAAGCGCAGACGCTGCCGTCACCCGACACGGTGGCCGCCGCTGCCGAACAGGCGATCAAGGCCGCCGAAGAAGCTCCGGCCAAAAGCATCAAGCCCGTGATGCGCCCGAAAGAACTGGTGCTGGCATCGGCCAAGCCCGCGCCGCGCGCGCCGTCGGTATCCGCCGACACGTCCGAGGCCGTGCAGGAGGTCGTCACCCGGCTCTCCGCCTCGGGCGGGCGGCACTGGGGCGTGAACGTGGGCCGTTACGGCAGCCGCTTCCAGGCGGAAAAGGTGCTGCTGAAAACCGCGCTGGCCGAGATGACGGTGCTGGATGGTTCGCTGCGCAAGGTGGTCAAGCGCAAGGGCGGGTTCGATGCCAATTTCATGGGATTGACGCGGGAAAGCGCCGATCTGGCCTGCCGCCGCCTTCAGGGGCGCGGCGTGACCTGCTTCATGATCGGCCCGTCCTGAACAGGAAAACGGGCGTCAGCCCTGCGCGCGCAGTTCCGCGCGACCGGGCGCATCGGATGCGCGCAAAAGCGAGATGCCGATCACCAGAAGCGGCAACCCGACCGAGATGCCAAGGTAAAGCCCGAAGGCCGCGCCGGCGCTGAGGCCAAAGCCCAGCCATCCGGAAAGACCCGCCACAAAGCCGAGCACTCCACCCAAAATCATCGTTATCATGGCCATCATGGTCCTCCCGCGGCGAGTTTGACCCGCAAGCGTAACCAACAGATTAATCTGGGCGAAGATAAGGCAACTTGGCGGCGAAGTCGCGGTCAAGCCATGGCGGCGGACAAAAGCTCGCGGGCGTAGTCGGTGCGCGGGTTGGTGAAGACCTCTTCGGCGCTGCCCTGTTCCACCACGTCTCCCTGCCGCATCACCATGACCTTGTGCGACATGGCGCGCACGACCTTCAGGTCGTGGCTGATGAACAGGTAGGCGAGCCCGTACTTGCGCTGCAACTCGCGCAACAGGTCAACGATCTGCACCTGCACGGTCATGTCGAGTGCCGAGGTCGGTTCGTCCAGCACCACCAGCTTGGGCCGCAGGATCATCGCGCGGGCGATGGCGATCCGCTGTCGCTGGCCGCCGGAAAATTCGTGCGGGTAGCGGTGCATCATCGCGGGGTCGAGCCCCACCTCGTGCATCACCTGCGCCACCAGTTCGCGGGGGTTGTCGTCGCCCTCGACCTTGTGGACGCCCAGACCCTCGGCGATGATCTGTTCGCAGGTCATGCGCGGGCTGAGCGATCCGTAGGGATCCTGGAACACGATCTGCATGTCGCGCCGCCGTGCCCGCAGGGTGCGGGTGGACCAGGATCGCGCATCTTCGCCGTCGAACGTGATCCCGCCTTCGGACCCGATCAGGCGCATCATGGCCAGCGCCAGCGTCGTCTTGCCCGAGCCGCTTTCACCGACGATGCCCACCGTCTCCCCGCGCCGGACGGTCAGGGTGGCGTCGTTTACCGCCTTCACGTGGCCCACCGTGCGTTTCAACAGGCCGCGGTGGATCGGGAACCAGATGCGCAACCCGTTGGCGGCGGCGACCTCTTCGGCGCCGGGAGGGACCGGGTCGGGGCTGCCGGTGGATTCGGCGCCCAGCAGCATGCGGGTATAGGGGTGTTGCGGGTTGTCGAAAATCTCGGCCGTGGGGCCGGTCTCCACGATCTCGCCATCCTTCATCACGCAGACCCGGTCGGCGAACCGGCGCACGATGCCAAGGTCGTGGGTGATGAACAGCATCCCCATGTCCTCGGTCTGCTTCAGCTCGGACAAAAGCTCGAGGATCTGCGCCTGGATCGTCACGTCGAGCGCGGTGGTCGGTTCGTCCGCGATCAGCACGTCGGGCCGGTTCGCCAGCGCCATCGCGATCATCACGCGCTGCCGTTGCCCGCCCGACAACTGGTGCGGATAGGCGCCCAGCCGTTCCTCGGCATTGCGGATGCCCACCTTCTGCAGCAGGTCGAGGATGCGGGCCTTGGCCTCCTCCCCGGTGATGCCCTGGTGCAGTTCAAGGCTTTCGCCCAGCTGCTTTTGCAGCGTGTGCAGGGGGTTGAGCGAGGTCATCGGCTCCTGGAAGATGAAGGAGATGTCGTTGCCGCGCACCTGCCGCAGCAGCTTGTCCGCCGCGCCGACCATTTCCTGCCCGTTATAGGTGACCGAGCCCGACACCTCGGCATTCTCACCCAAAAGCGACACGGTCGACAGCGCGGTCACGGATTTGCCCGAGCCGGATTCGCCCACCAGCGCCACGGTCTCCCCCCGGTCGAGCGTGAAGGACACGCCCTTGACCGCGTGGGTCACCTTGCCGTCGGCGCGGAAGGATACGCGCAGGTCTTTGACGTCGAGAAGGCTCATGTAAACGTCTTCCGCGGGTCGAACGCGTCACGCACGCCTTCGAAGATGAAGACCAGAAGCGAGAGCATGATGGCGAAGGTCAAAAACGAGGTGAAGGCGAGCCACGGCGCCTGCAGGTTCTGTTTTGCCTGAAGCGTCAACTCGCCCAGCGACGGGGCCGAGGCGGGAAGGCCGAAGCCGAGGAAGTCGAGCGTGGCGAGCGACCCGATCGCGCCCGTGACGATGAAGGGCAGCATGGTCAGCGTCGCCACCATCGCGTTGGGCAGCATGTGGCGGAACATGATCGTCCAGTTCGACACGCCCAGCGCCTTGGCCGCGCGCACGTATTCAAGGTTACGCGCCCGCAGGAATTCCGCCCGGACCACGCCCACCAGCGCCGTCCACCCGAACAGGATCGACAAAAAGACCAGCAGCCAGAAACTTCGGCCCAAGATCGCGAAGAGGATGATGATGATGTAAAGCGATGGGGTTGATCCCCAGATCTCGATCACGCGCTGGAAGATCAGGTCCGTCCGGCCACCGAAATACCCCTGTATCGCGCCCGCGATGATGCCGATCACCGACGACACCGAGGTCACGATGATGGTGAACAGGATCGACAACCGGAAGCCGTAGATGATCCGCGCCAGCACGTCGCGCTTGGTGTCATCGGTGCCCAGCAGGTTGCCGTCGCCGGGGGGCAGGGGGGCCGCGCCGGGGCGGTCGACGGTGGTGTCGTAGGAATAGGGAATCGGCGGCCAGATCATCCAGCCCTTTTCGAACCCGTCGCCGTCGTAAGAGCCTTCCTCGATCTGTTCGAGGATACCTTCGGGGTCGTCGAAACACTCCTCCAGCCCGCCCGACCGGATCAGGCATTTGACCTCCGGATCGCGATAGGCGGCCTCGGTCCGGAAATCGCCGCCGAACTCGGTCTCGGCGTAGAAGTTGAAGATCGGCGTGTAATAGGCGCCGCGATACTGGATCAGGATCGGTTTGTCGTTCGCAAGGAACTCGGCAAAGAGCGACAGCACGAACAGGATCGAGAACACGATCAGCGACCAATACGCACGCCGGTTGCGGCGGAAGTTGCGCCAGCGCCGCTGATTCAGGGGCGAGAGGGTGAACAGCCCCTTGCGCGGTTCCGGCAGGTCGTCGGGCGTGGTGGCGGGAATATCGGTTTCGGCAACCATGCCTCAGCCCTCCCGCCGCTCGAAATCGATCCGGGGATCGACGAAGACGTACATCAGGTCACTGATGATCGCGACCAGAAGGCCGATCAGGCCAAAGACGTAGAGCGTGCCGAACATCACCGGATAGTCGCGGGCAACCGTCGCCTCGAACAGCATCCGGCCAAGGCCATCGAGACTGAAGATCGTCTCGATCAGGAGCGACTGTCCGAAGAAGATGCCGATGAAGGCGCCGGGGATGCCCGCGATCACGATCAGCATCGCGTTGCGGAAGACGTGGCCATACAGCACGCGCGTCTCGCTCAACCCCTTGGCGCGGGCGGTGATGACGTATTGCTTGGACAATTCGTCAAGGAAGCTGTTCTTGGTCAGCAGAGCCGAGAAGGTGAAGGCGCTGATCAGCGACGCGGTAAGCGGCAGGGCGAGGTGCCAGAAGTAGTCGGCCACCTTGCCGAGGATCGACAGCTCCTCGAAATTATCTGACACCAGCCCCCTGAGCGGGAACAGCTGGAAATAGGACCCGCCGGCGAACAGCACCAGAAGCAGGATCGCGAAGAGAAAGTTCGGGATCGCGTAGGCCGCGATCAGGATGCCGCTGGTCCACGTGTCGAAGGGCGCGCCATCGCGCACGGCCTTGCGGATGCCCAAGGGGATCGAGATCAGGTAGGCCAGAAGGGTCGACCACAGGCCCAGCGAAATCGACACCGGCATCTTCTCGAGCACCAGGTCGACGACCGAGATGGAGCGGAAGTAGCTCTCCCCGAAATCGAAGCGGGCGTAATCCCACAGCATCTTCATGAAGCGTTCGAGCGGCGGCTTGTCGAGCCCGTACTGCCTTTCAAGCTCGGCAATGAATTCCTTGTCGAGCCCGCGGGCGCCCACGTACTGGCTGTCCGACCCGAAGGTCTCTTCCCCCACGTCCTGATCGCCCCCGGAGAAGCTGGAGAACACGTCCCCTTCGCCCTGCATCTGGGCGAGGATCTGTTCCACCGGCCCGCCGGGCACGAACTGGACAAGAGTGAAGTTGATGACCAGGATCCCGAGCAGCGTCGGGATGATCAGCAACAGCCGTCTGAGGATGTAGGCGCCCATAGGTTTACTTCAGCACGCCCTGCTCTTTCAGCGCCTCGTACTTGGCCTCGTCGAACCACCAGAAATCAAGCACACCCAGCGCGAAGGGCGGCAGGGTTTCGGGACGTCCGAAGGTGTCATAATAGGCAACCCAGTAGGCCGGCACGTGGCCGCCCGGCGCGATGACCCGTTCGTACCGCAAGGCACGGTCCAGCGCCTTCAGGGCGACGATCTCGTCCTCGCGCGTCGTGGTCGCAAGCGCCGCGTCGATGATCGCGTCGACCATGGGCGACCGCAGCGCCGACGGGTTGTACGACGACACCTCGGCGGTTTCGGACCCGAACAACTGCCGCAACCCGGTGCCCGCGCTCGCGAAGGTCAGGATGCGGGTGTTGATCATGTCGTAATCTTTGTCGAGGAACCGCTGCTGGCCCTGCGCGCTGTCGACCTTGTCGATCGTGATGTCGACGCCCCAGTCCTGAAGCGTGTTCACGTAGCGGTCGATCATCGCCAGCCGCGTGTCGTCGAAGCTGGAAATCGACAGCATCGTCAGCGACATCAGGTTGCCGTCGGCATCCGCCAGCTTGCCCTCGTCATTGACCACCCAGCCCTCGGCTTCCAGAATCCGCAGCGCGCGGCGCTTGTTGCGGCGGTCATTGGCGTTGGCGGGGTTCGAGGTATGCGGCATCACCGCCTCCTCGGTCAGCATCTCTGCCGGAACCACGTCGCCAAGTCTTTGCAGCAGTTCCAGCTCCTTGCCTTGCGGAACGCCCTTCGCCTCCCACTCCTGGTACTGCACGAAAGAGGTGGTCTGCGTCGTCAGCCCGAATTGCAGCGATTCGCGGATCCATTCGAAGTTCATCGCCAGTTGCAGCGCATGGCGCACGTTGCGGTTGTCGAGTGGCTTGCTGAGCGTGTTGAAGATCATCCCCGAGATGTTCGGCGCGGTGCCGTCCGGGATCTCTTCCTTGATGACGTGGCCTTCCTCGACCGCCGGGAAGTCGTACCCGGTGGCCCAGCGTTTCGTCGATCCTTCGGCACGGAAGTTGTAGATGCCTGCCTTGAAGCCCTCGAACTCGGCGGTGGCGTCGGCAAAGTATTCGAACCGCACGCGGTCGAAATTGTGCCGCCCGATATTTGCCGGGTGGTCCCAGCCCCAGTAGTTCGGGTTGCGTTCGTAGACGACGTAGCGGTTGATCTCGTAATCGCCGACGACGTACGGGCCCGAGGCCAGCGGCGAGGCGACCGACGGCTTGTCGAGCCGCTCGCCGGTTTCGGCGAACCATTCTTCGGAGAAGATCGGCGTGCCGCCGACCTGGCTGATCAGCGACCGGCGGGAGATTTCATCGGCAAAGGTGTAGCGCAGGGTCAGGTCGTCGATCACCTCGACCCCGGTGATGCGCTTGCTGACCGCGCGGGCGTAAGACCGGATGCCCTGTTCGAGGAACAGGTTGTGCGTGAACGCCGCATCCTGCGCGCGAAGCGGGCGGCCGTCGGAAAAGACGACGTCGTCGCGCATGTGGAAGACGCAATAGGTCTTGGTCTTGGGGTATTCGACCTCGCGCGCGATCAGGCAGTATTGCTCGCCGATCGTGTCGGCGGTCGATGCGCCCGACCACGGCATCTCGGCGAACATCGCCTCGGCGACGACGCCTGCGTTGCCTTCGGGATTGCCCTTGGACGCCCAGCGGTTGAACCCGTCGAACGTGCCGCGTTCGGAGAGCGTGATCTGCCCGCCCTTGGGCGCGTTCGGGTTCACGTAATCCCAGTGCTTGTAATCCGCGGGGTACTTGAGATCGCCGTAGAAGGAATAGCCGTGGCTGACGATCATGTCTTCGCCGCCATCCGTCTGGCCGATCACGCGCACGGGAAGCGCGGCGCCCAACGCGGCACCGCCCATCAGGCCAAGGGCGGACCGGCGATTGAGGTTCCAGCCGGTGGGGGGGAGAATCAGGTTTTTCGACATTGGGGCGACCTCCTGTGGCGCGAAGATAGGGAAACGCGGCTCAAGTTCTTATTATTGGCCATGTAAGCTAGTTTGCGCCCCCGCCCACAATCAAGGTGAGAATTTGTGAACGGATTGTGAACGGTGCGCACGCACAAGAAAAAACCGCGATCACCAAGGTGACCGCGGCCTCATAACGCGCGTTCGGCTGGATCAGTTGCCGATGGTGCCCAGATAGGCAATCAGGTCGGCCCGGTCCTCGGCCTTGCGCAGGCCGGAATAGGACATCTTGGTGCCGGGTGCCCAACCCTTGGGGTTTTCGAGGAAACCGTTCAGGTTTTCCGGCGTCCAGACTTCGGCAACCTGCACCAGCGCCCCGGAATAGCCGTAACCGTCGACCGATCCGACGTCCCGGCCAACCACGCCGTACAGGTGCGGGCCGGTGCCGTTTGCACCGTCTTCAAGCTTGTGACAGGCGCGGCAGGCGCGGAACACGCCTTCGCCATCCGCCGGATCGGCGGCCGCCAGCAGTTCGGCGAAGGGCACTTCGGGTTCGGCTTCCGCCGCCGCGGGCGCCGCTTCGGCGACCTCGATCTTGTAGCCCACCTTCTTGTCCTCGCCGTAGCCGTGTGCACCGACGTAGTACAGGTCCTCGGCGAGCGATTTGCCCAGCAGGAAAATGAGAAATGCGCCGCAGAATGCACCGACGATCTTTGTCAGGGTCATCGTGTCGAACATGTGGCTGGAATCCTTGTCTCGCAGTTCGCGCGCTACTTACGCGCTTCCCTAGGTCGGGTGCAAGGGATACACCCCGCGACGAAACGCCCTTTTTTGGGCAAATGGGTCACGGAGGCACCGATGGGTGGCACGATTGCATTCCAGGGGGCGCTTGGCGCCTACAGCCACGAGGCCTGCCGCTCCGCGCGTCCGGGCTGGGACGTGCTGCCCTGCGCCACCTTCGAGGACGTGATCGAGGCCGTGCGCGACGGTCACGCGGACCAGGCGATGCTGCCGGTCGAGAACTCGATCTACGGTCGCGTCGCCGACATCCACCGCCTGTTGCCGGGATCGGGCCTGCACATCGTCGACGAAGCCTTCGTCCGGGTGAAGATCGCGCTTCTGGCGCGGCCGGGCGTGACGCTCGACAACGTGCGCACCGCACGCGCCCACCTTGTCCTTCTGCCGCAATGCGCGGCCTTCCTGCGCCGCCACGGGATCAAGCCCGAGGCCGCGACCGACAATGCCGGTGCCGCCGCCGACCTTGCCGATCACGGGCGCGACGACGAAAGCGCGCTCGCCTCCACGTTGGCGGCGGAAATCTACGGCCTCGACATCCTCGCCGACGGGATCGAGGACGAGGACACCAATACCACCCGTTTCCTTATCATGGCGCCCGAGGCGCAGATGGCGCGGCGCGGCGAACACGGCATGATCACCACCTTCGTCTTCCAGGTCCGCAACATCCCCGCCGCGCTTTACAAGGCGATGGGCGGGTTCGCGACGAACGGCGTGAACATGACCAAGCTGGAAAGCTACATGGTCGGCGGATCCTTCACCGCGACGCAGTTCTACGCCGATATCGAAGGTCACCCGGACGATCCCGGCGTGCAACTTGCGATGGACGAGCTGGATTATTTCACCAGCTTTCTCAAGGTGTTGGGCACCTATCCCCGCGATCCGCGCCGGGACTGACGTAAAGGTAGGTCGGATGCTCGCATCCGACCTACACCTCAGATCAGAAGGCCCGCCGCGCCTTCGTGGCGCAACAGCCAGACCTTCGTCTCGACCCCCGCACCACCGGAAAAGCCACCCAGCCCCTGCGCCGCCAGCACCCGGTGGCAGGGCACGATCAACGGGATCGGGTTGCCGCCGCAGGCCTGCCCGACCGCCTGCGCCGGCGCGTCCAGCGCCGCCGCGATCTCGCCGTAGGTGACGGTGTCGCCGAAGGGGATCGCCGCCATCCGGGCGCAGACCGCGCGTTGGAACTCCGATCCCGCGATTTGCACTGGCAGGTCGAAAGACCGGCGCGTGCCCGCGAAATAGGCGGCGACCTGGTCGGCGGCGCGGGTCAGGAGCGGCGTCCACTGCACGGGCCCCGCACCCCACGTCGCGCCCGTGATCGCGCCGTCCTCTTCGGTCAGCGTGAACGGCCCCGTCGGCGTGTCGAGCGTCAGTTGCGGCATGGCCCGACCGTGGCAGAGCACGCCGCGCGCCGCAAGGTTCACGCCCTCAGGCCCAACCTGATCGGTCCCTTCGCCGTCATTGCGTCGACCTCGACCCCTTTCTGCGTTGCCCGCAGGTCCGCCATGCCCGCGGCCTCCGCACGAACACGCGGCATGAGGTCCCGCCAGCCGGGACCGAAAGAGCGCGCGACCTCGGACGGGCAGAAGGTCTTGGTCGCGCCACGCCGCACCGCAAGGTCGATCAGCCGGACGCGAATCTCCGCGGCATCCGGCGCGCCTTCGTGATCTGATGCTTCTTTGGTCATTGCCTGAATTTTGTGCCTTTTATTTGTGCAATGTGAAAACCGCCTAAAGATTCGGCGCGACCCGGTCCCGTTGCCGGTTTTCAAGGCGACCCGATTCCGCTCTGTGCCGCTGCAACATACATCCGACAAAGGGGATACGGGGAATGGTAGGAGCGGATACCGCGTGGATCATCGTCGCAACGGCGCTGGTCCTGTTCATGACATTGCCGGGGCTGGCGCTGTTTTACGGCGGCCTCGTGCGGTCGCGCAACGTGCTGAGCGTGTTCATGCACTGCTTCGCGATTGCCAGCGTGATGAGCGTGCTGTGGCTCGTCGCGGGGTACTCGATCGCCTTCGGTGACGGAAATGCCTACTGGGGCGGGCTGGGCAAGTCCTTCCTCAACGGCGTCGACGCCGACACGGTGTCGGACACGATCCCGGAAGTGCTGTTCTTCGCCTTCCAGATGACCTTCGCCATCATCACGCCCGCGCTGATCGTCGGCGCCTATGTCGAACGCATCGGGTTCGCCTTCGTGATGCTCTTCTCCTCGGTCTGGATGCTGGTCGTCTACGCGCCGGTCGCGCACTGGATCTGGGGCGGCGGGCTTCTGGCCGGTGCCGAATGGTCGCTGTTCGAGAACGGGGTGAACGACTTCGCCGGCGGCATCGTCGTGCACCAGACGGCGGGCCTCGCCGCGCTTGTGCTCGCCGCCTTCCTCGGGCCGCGGTCCGACAAGTCGAAACCGCCGCACAACCCCGGCATGGTCATGATCGGTGCCGCGATGCTGTGGGTCGGCTGGTTCGGCTTCAACGGCGGCTCGCAACTGGCCGCCGATGGCGGCGCCGCCATGGCGCTGACGGTCACCCACATCTCGGCCGCTACCGCGTCCATCACCTGGGCGCTGTGGGAGCGGATCCGCTACGGCAAGGCGTCGCTCGTGGGCATGGTCACGGGCACCATCGCGGGCCTCGCCTCCATCACGCCGGCCTCGGGCTCGGTCAGCCCGGTCGAGGCGCTGATCATCGGCGCCATCGCGGGCGTGCTGTGCCAGGTCATGTGCGGTGTCATCAAGGACGCGATGAAGATCGACGACACGCTCGACGTCTTCGCCGTGCACGGCGTGGGCGGCATGTTCGGCATCCTGATGCTGGTGGTCTTCGGCCATGCGGGCATCGTTGAACAGGGCGGCGGCCTGATCGTCGTCGGCACGTTCACGCTGGTGATGACCACGCTCATCGTGATGGTCTGCAAGATGATCGTGCCGCTGCGGGTCGATCCCGAGGACGAGGTGCAGGGCCTCGACCTCACCGCGCATGGCGAACGCGCCTACGACATGACGTCGTGATCAAGGAGGTCGGGTGAGTATCACCCGACCTACATCTCGACCACACGGGTAGGTCGGCTGGTTTCCAGCCGACCTCTTTCGTTCAGCTTAATGCCGCGTCACAGCGCGCACAGGTCGCCGGGTGCCCATGGGTGCCGACATCGGGCAGGATCTTCCAGCAGCGCTGGCACTTCTCGCCCTCCGCCTCGGCAAACACCACCGCCACGCCGGGCGCTTCCGGCGTGGTGAAGGCGTCTGCCTGGGCAGGATCGGTTGTGACCGTGATGGCCGACGTGATGCAGAGATCGGCAAGCGTCTCGGTATCGGGAAGGGCGGCGGCGGTGTCGGCATCGACATGCACGACGGGTGCCGCTTCCAGCGAGGCGCCGATGGTCTTGTCGGTCCGCTTCAGCTCCAGCGCGCCCGTGACCGCGCGGCGCACGGTGCGGATGCGGGCCATCTTGTCGGCCAGCGCGGCATCCTGCCAGTCGGGCGTGTCGGGGAAGTCCTGCAGGTGGATCGAGCCTTCGCCCGTCCGCTCCAGCCAGATCTCCTCCATCGTGAAGACGAGGATCGGTGCGAGCCACGCGTTCAGGCGTTCCAAGAGCAGCATCAGCATCGCGCGGGAGGCACGGCGCGTGGGGCTGTCATCGGCGTCGCAGTAAAGCGCGTCCTTGCGGATATCGAGGTAGAAGGACGACAGATCGACCGTGCAGAACTGGAACAGCGCCTGGAACACGCCCTGGAAGTCGAACTTGGCGTAACCGTCGCGCACATGCGCGTCGAGTTCCGATAGCCGGTGCGCCATGAAGCGTTCCAGCTCGGGCATGTCCGCCACGTCCATCCGTTCACCCTCGGACCAGCCGTTGAGGTTGCCGAGGAGGAAGCGGAAGGTGTTGCGCAGGCGGCGGTAGCTGTCGGCGGTGCCTTTCAGGATCTCCGGCCCGATGCGCTGGTCGCTGGTATAGTCGGTCTGCGCCACCCACAGGCGCAGGATGTCCGCGCCGTATTGCCGGACGACCTCGTCCGGCACGATGGTGTTGCCGATGGACTTGGACATCTTCATGCCCTTTTCGTCCAGCGTGAAGCCGTGGGTGACGACGTTGCGGTAGGGCGCGCGGCCCGTGGTGCCGACCGATTGCAACAATGACGAGTGGAACCACCCGCGGTGCTGGTCGGTGCCTTCCATGTAGACGTCGGCGATGCCGTCGTCCGAGCCATCTTCGCGGTCGCGCAGGGTGAAGGCGTGGGTGGAGCCTGAATCGAACCACACGTCCAGCACGTCATCGACCTTGTCGTAGTCGTCGGGGTTCACGATGCCCGACAGGAAGCGCTCTTTCGCGCCATCCTCGAACCACGCATCGGCGCCTTCGGCCTCGAACGCGTCGACGATGCGCTGGTTGACCTCCGGGTTGCGCAGCAGGAAGTCCGGGTCGGTCGGCAGGGCGCCTTTCCTGGTGAAACAGGTCAGCGGTACGCCCCACGCGCGTTGACGCGACAGGACCCAGTCGGGGCGGCTTTCCATCATCGAATGCAGGCGATTGCGACCCGAGGGCGGCGTCCACTTGACCTTGTCGATCTCGCTGAGCGCGCGGGCGCGGATGGTGAACGTGTCGTCCCCGATGGTCAGCTGCTTGTCGATCGCGGCGAACCATTGCGGCGTGTTGCGGTAGATGACCGGGGCCTTCGACCGCCACGAATGGGGGTAAGAGTGCTTGATCTTGCCGCGTGCCAGCAGCCCGCCGACCTCGACCAGCTTGTCGATCACGGCGGTGTTGGCGTTGCCCTCGCCCCCCTTGCGGCTGAGGATGTAGGTGCCGCCAAAGAACGGCAGGTCATCGCGGAAGCCGCCGTCATCCTTGACGTTGTAGGTGATGACCTGATCGAGCATGCCGAGATCGCGGTAAAGCTCGTACTCCTCCATCCCGTGGGAGGGCGCGCAATGCACGAACCCGGTGCCTTCGGTGTCGGTCACGAACTCGGCGGCGCGGAAGTCGCGGATATCGTCCCATTCGCCGTTGCTGCCTTCGGCCCCGGCGAGGGGGTGTTTAAGGGACAGGGCAGACAGGTCTTCTGCGCTCACGTCCCGGACGCGCGTATACTGGCTTTCGTCCAGGCGCGCACGTTTCAGAACGTCAGCGGCCATGCTGTTGGCAAGGATGTAACGGTCGCCCACGCTGGCCCAGCATTCGTCCGGCGTGCCGGTGATCTCGTAGAGGCCATAGGCGATGTTTTCGCCGTACACGACCGCCTTGTTCGAGGGCATGGTCCACGGCGTCGTGGTCCAGATCACGACATATGCGCCTGCCAGATCGCTGTCACCTTCGGCGCGGAACTTCACCCAGATCGTGAAGCTGTCCTTGTCGTGGTACTCGACCTCGGCCTCGGCCAGCGCGGTCTGCTCCATGGGCGACCACATCACGGGTTTCGACCCCTGATAAAGCGTGCCGTTCATCAGGAACTTCATGAATTCCTCGGCGATCACGCGTTCGGCGTGGAAATCCATCGTGAGGTAGGGGTCGTCCCAGTTGCCGGTGATGCCCAGGCGCTTGAATTCCTCGCGCTGGATGTCGACCCAGCCTTCCGCGAACTTGCGGCATTCGGCGCGGAATTCGTTGATCGGCACCGCGTCCTTGTTCTTGCCCTTCTTGCGGTACTGCTCCTCGATCTTCCACTCGATGGGCAAACCGTGGCAGTCCCAGCCGGGGATATACCGGCTGTCGAAGCCGAGCATCTGGTGCGAGCGGACGATCATGTCCTTGATCGTCTTGTTCAGCGCGTGGCCGATATGCAGGTGGCCGTTGGCATAGGGAGGGCCGTCATGCAGGACGAACGGCGCGCGACCCTCCTTGGCGCGGTTCATCGCGTAGACGTCCATCTCGGCCCAGCGGGCCAGCCAGTCGGGTTCGCGTTTGGGAAGGCCCGCGCGCATCGGGAAATCGGTCTGCGGCAGGTTCAGGGTGTCTTTGTAGTCAGGCGTATCGGCGCACATGAAGGCGGTCCATCAGCAATGGGTACGGATCGGTGTGGAGGGCGGCGCGGGTGTCCAGACGCCTTGTCCCGGCAGCTCGCGTGTCAGAGCGCCGGGCATGTAATTCGAATGATGATCGCAAGGCCTGTCATCATGGGCGCGAGCTATAGGCCCAATCGGGGCAGGGGTAAAGCGCGAGCTTGGGCCCCCCGCCTAGCGGGAAAAGAGCCCGGTCAGCGACCGCGTCACGATGGCGGTGACCGAGGGGCGCGAGGCGGCGCGGAACGGCAGGGGGCGGCAGACTTCCATCGCGGCGACGCCCACCCGCGCGGTCAGCGCGCCGTTCACCACGCCCTCGCCGAACCGGCGCGATACCTTGCCCAGAAGGTGCCCGCCGCCGACCGACCCGATCAGGTCGTCGCCCACCGCAACCGCGCCAGTGGCGACAAGGTGGGTCATCACCGCGCGCGTCAGCCGCCAGCTTCCCAGCGTCCCCGACCGCCCGCCATAGACCTCGGCGATGCGGCGGATCATGCGCAGGTTCGCCGTCAACGCGGTGATCACGTCCGCCAGTGCCAGCGGAACCAGCGCCGTGACGGTTGCGACCTGCCGCGCTGCCGCCTCAACCTCGGCCCGCGCGGCGGTGTCGAGGGGGGTCAGCAGCTCGTTCTCGGCCAGTGCGAGGATACCGTCGGCGTCGAACTGGTCGGGCATCATCTGCGCCAGCCGGTCACGGCCCCAGCGCGTGTCGTCCCGGCCCGCGTAAAGCGTCGTCATCTGGCGCACGATCTTGCGCGCTGCGCCGGCATCTGCGGCCTCCAGCGCTTCGTCGGCGGCGCGGTGGATACGGTCGATCCGGGCCAGCCGGGAAAACGCCGCCAGTTCCTTCGCCGCGATCAGCAGCAGCACCAGAAGGAACAGCCCCACCAGCCCCGTGGCGATCCAGCCGAGGATCGGGGCAGAGGCCACAAGATCCGTCAGGAACCGCCAGGCCCAGACCGACACGACCAGCGTGAGGATCGACATCAGCAACGCCCAGAACCAGCGCGCCAGCATCGAGGGCCGCCGCGCGGTCAGCGCAATCGCCTGTCCCATCGCCGCGCCCGTGGGTGGCTCGTCGGCGAGGTCGGGCACCGGCGGTGCCTCGGCGGGGGAGGGGGTGGCGTCTTCCTTGCCCGGCTCCATGTCGATCAGGACGGGGCCCTTGGGTGGCGTGCTCATGGATCTCGCCTCCAGATGTATTCGATGTCGGGCAGACGCTCGTCATTGGTACGCCCGTCGGTCCTGAGAGACTCGGTAAAGCCCCGCGCAAGGTAGAAGGCCTGCGCGCGCGCGTTGGCCTGAAAGGTCCAGAGCCGCAGCCTGTCCGACTGCTCCTTCGCCGCGGCGAGAAGGGCGCTGCCCAGCCCCTCCCCGCGCCGGTCGCGGTGGACGTAAAGCGCGTGGATCACCTCGCCATCCCGCGCAAGGAACCCCGCCGCGTCGTCGGCCACGGTCACCCAGCCGCGCGAAATCAGCGTCCCGGCATGGGCCACGTCCTCGGCTCGCGTGTGCAGGCGCGGCATCCAGTCGTTGTCGTCCACGAAGGCCGAAAACAGCGCTCCGATCCGCCCGGCATCCAGCGGCGTCGCCGCGCGTAGGGCAGGCCCGCCGCTCACAGCTTGTCCCCGATCAGGAACTGCGCCGCCCGGTCGAGCCGGATATGCGGCGGCCCGTCACCGGGTTTCAGCGTCACGGGCGCGGGCGCGAAGCGCATCACCTGGAAATCCCCGTCAAGCCATGCCTCGGCCCCGTCCCGCGCGGGCGTCAGCAGGTGCGAGGGGTCCTCGGGCAGCGCGCCGGGATAGAACGCGGCCTGTTTGCCGGTATCCAGCAGCGTGCCCCTCACGCAGGGCAACTCGGCCCCGTCATGGGTCACCATCTCCTCGGTCGTGGTGCGCAGCGCCGCAATCGCCATCGCCGCCGTCTCGGCCCCGGCAAACCGCGCGCGGTCCCGTGCCTCGCGCGTCAGCGCCTCCATGATCGCCTGCAATTGCGGGTGCTGCTGGTGGTGCAGGTGATCGGCCTTGGATGCGGCGAACAGGATCTTCTCCACCCGCTTGCCGAACAGGATCGAGGTCAGGAAGGCGTTCGATCCGGGGCGGAAGGCGGTCAGGATATCGGCCATCGCGCGGCGCATGTCCTCCACCGCCTGTGGGCCGGAATGGATCGCGCCAAGTGCGTCGACCAGCACCACCTGCCGGTCGATCCGCGCGAAATGATCGCGGAAGAAGGGTTTGACGACGCGGGCCTTGTAGGCCTCGAACCGCCGCTCCATCTCGCGCCATAGCCCGCGTCGCGGCGGGCCGTCCTCGGCGGGCAGGGGGGCAAATGTCAGCGCCGGAGAGCCTTCGAGGTCACCGGGCAACAGGAACCGCCCCGGCGTGACGTCGTAATACCCCGCACCCCGCGCCGCCCGCAGGTAGGCGGTATAGGCATCGGCCAGCGCGCGGGCCTGTGGCTCTTCCCACTTGGCAAGCCCCGTGGCGCCGTTCGCGGCGGCGAGAAACTCCGCCGCCTCCGCGCGCGGCGTGATCCGGTCGAGCGTTTCGGCACTCCACTGGGCAAAGGTCTTGTCCAGCAGTCCCAGGTCCAGAAGCCATTCGCCCGGATAGTCGATGATGTCGAGGTGAATGGTCCGCGGCCCCCGCAACCCGCCCAGCAGACCGGCGGGCCGCACCCTGAGCGACAGGCGCAACTCGCTGATCGCGCGGGTGCTGTCGGGCCAGCGCGGCTCGCGCGCCGTCATCGCGTTCAGATGCGTCTCGAAATCGAACCGCGGCACGGTGTCGTCGGGCTGGGGTTGCAGGAAGGACGCGGCGATCCGCCCCTCGCTCGCCGCCAAGAGGTGCGGCATCCGCCCCCGGTCCAGCAGGTTGGCGACCAGCGAGGTGATGAACACCGTCTTTCCCGCCCGCGCCAGCCCGGTCACGCCCAGCCGGATCACCGGCTCGAACAGCGTTTCCGACACCGTGTCGGCGACCGTTTCCACCTGCCGGGTCAGGCCGTCGGCGATCCGAGAAATGACCAAAACGGCCTCCGTTCTGCGCGTTCGTCGCAAGATAGGCACGCCCCGGCCCCTTGGCCAGAGGGAGGCCGCGCCCGAATGTCCCCGCACGAGGATGTTGCAGCGGCGGCGCGGGGTGCGTAAGGCGGGCCCATGCCGCGATACGCCTTGAAAGTCGAATATGATGGCGCGCCTTTTGCCGGGTGGCAGGCGCAGGCCGACCAGCCCTCGGTCCAGGCCGCGATCGAGGCTGCGCTCGACCGCATCGCCCCCGGCCCGCACCGGATCGCGGCGGCAGGCCGCACCGATGCGGGCGTGCATGCGCTGGCGCAGGTGGCGCAATGCGACATGGCCGATGCGTGGGAGCCGTTCCGCCTGTCCGAGGCGCTGAATTACCACCTCAAACCGCAGCCCGTGGCGATCCTCGCGGCGGCGGCGGTCGATGACGACTGGCATGCGCGCTTTTCAGCGGTCGAACGCCGCTATCTCTACCGCATCGCGCTGCGCCGGGCACCCTTGACCGTCACGGCCGGGCAGGCATGGCAGATCAAGCATGCGCTGGATGCAGACGCCATGCACGAGGCCGCGCAAACCCTTGTCGGGCATCACGATTTCACCACGTTCCGGTCGGTCATGTGCCAGTCGGCCTCGCCCGTCAAAACGCTGGATCACGCCGCCGCCACGCGGGTAGAGACGGATTTCGGCCCCGAAATCCACCTCACCTTCCGCGCCCGGTCCTTCCTGCACAACCAGGTGCGCAGTTTCGTCGGAACGCTGGAACGGGTGGGCGCGGGCAAGTGGCGCGCGGCGGACGTGCGCGCGGCGCTCGACGCCGCCGACCGCGCGCGCTGCGGGCCGGTCGCCCCGCCGCAAGGGCTTTACCTCACCGGTGTCGGTTACCCCGAGGACCCGTTCAGCGCGGGATAAGGTGCCAGACCTGTTCGCGCGCGGGCGTCACGCCCTTGATCCCGCCTTTCGCCTCGGCATCTTCCAGAAGTGCGACGTCGTGCGTTTCCACGTACAGCGCGCTGATCTCGTCTTGCCAGACCGGGAAGGGCGGGCCGCTGACCGTGCTGGCATCGTAATCGAACGTGATCAGCAGGTGCGGCGCGTTGGCGGTAATCGCGGCGAGATGCGGGGCATAGACGGCGCGGATGTCGTCCGGCAGGGCCACCAGCGCCGCCCGGTCATAGACCGCGTCGACCGGACCCAGCAGCGCAGGCGTCAGGTCGAACATGTCGCCGACCCAGATATCCACCCCCGGCCCCGACATGCGGGTGAGCGGCCCGTGGTCGGCCACCTCCGGCTCCATCCCCAGATCGTCGAACAGCGCGTCCACCGCGATCCGGCTCAATTCGCTGCCCGCCACGGCAAAGCCTTGCGACATCAGCCAGCCGATATCGCCCGTCTTGCCACACAGGGGCAGGAACAGCCGCGCGCCCCTTGGCAGGCCAAGGGCGGGCAGGTGGCGGCGCAAGAGCGGATTGCCCTCCGGCTGGTGGAACCCGATCCGCCCGTCGCGCCAGCGGTCGTGCCACTGGGTCGGGTCGTTCGTGCGTTTCGCTTTCTCAGTCATTGTCGGTCAGCCCCGCACCCGCGCCCGCCGCGCGGGAGGCATCGCTGTTCGGCACATAGGTTTCCTTGGCGAGCCGGTTGAGCCGCGTCAAAAGCGCCGTGGGCACCTCGATCCGGTCGGGCAGCGGGGCCGGGTCCAAGGGAGGCAATTCGTAGCGTACCTCGCCCTCCTCGACCGCGCGGAACGTGGCGGTGGGCGGGGCGGGCAGGGTGTCAAGGTAACTGCGCGCCAGCGCCTGCGGGACATGCGCCGGGGCGGAGACCGTGCCCTGCGTCTCGCGATACCGCCGCATCAGCCGGCAGATCAGCGCGCCGTGCAGCGCCGGGCCGTGGGGCAGGGCGTCCAGCGCGCCGTCGATATCCTCTGCCGCGCGGCCCGCGCACAGATGGCGGACCAGCGCCGCGCCAAAGGCCGCCGCCACCGCCGGATCGGCCCCGGCCCCGCGCGCGGCCTTGGTGCCAAGCGCCGCGACCTCGTTCAGTGAAAAGCTCATGGCGCCAGCGCGGGCAGCCACCAGTCATCCGCCGTGCCGGTGCCCATTTCCTCGGGCAGGGGCGCGCCCTGGCACAGGGTGATGCGCGTCCACAGGTCGGATTTCGGATCGAACCGCGTGGCGCCGAACAGGCTCAGCTTGGCACGCAGCATGTCGATGGGCAGGCAGGTCTCGGCGATCAGGTTGTCGCGGATCTCGGAATAGGGATGCGACAGCGCGATCTCCACCCGCTCCACCGCCATCATGTGTTCGGGCGCGGTGGCGAGGAAGGTCGTCAGGCAGGTATCCTCGTCCGGCAGCGCCTCGTACAGCGCCCGCACGCGCCGCGCGACGTCGAGCGGGCTTTCGCGCTCGGCACCCGGTTCGGCGTGGCGGTCGCCAAGGCGCGGCTCCAGCTTCTCGGCGCTCACGTACCAGAACCGCCGGCAGGCGTCGGGCGCTTGGTAATCGGTCTTCAGGGCCCAGCCGAACCGGTCCTCGATCGCGTCCCGCAACGCTCCGGTCCGGTGCAGCCCCGGCCCGACATATCCCAGCGGATCGGCCATGCACTCTTCCAACCCGTCCACCAGGTCGGGGAAGGGTTCCAGCACCAGCGCGACCACCAGTTCTTCCAGATCCTGCCCGACCTCTGCCGCCGCCCGCAGCGCGCGGTCAATCGGGTTGGACCGCGCCAGCGCCGCGTCGGTCAGGTGCCGGGTGCGGAACGCCGCGAAATCCTTTGCCAAGGCCTCGATCCGTGCCTGGTGTGCGGGGTCGGGCACCTGCCATTCCGCAAGGTGACGCGGCACGCGGGTATCGGCCAGATTGCGCAGGCAGGTTTTCTGGTCTTCCGTCAGAACCTCGACCGCGCGCACCCGCGCCAGCGCCGTCTCTCGCGCCAGCATCCAGTTGTTCAGAAGGACGGGGTGGGTGACGAGGAACGGCGCCATACCAAGCCCCGTCGCGTTGCCGATCCCCAAATGCCGCCTGAGACGCGGTTCAAGCGGCGCCCCACCCACATGCGACACGAGGTCGTGGGTGAAGTTGCGGATCATCCAGACGGTCAGCATCTCGGCCATGAACGGCCCGTCGAGGCCGGGACGGGCCGCGATCCGCGTGCGGTCGGCGATCCCGAACTTGCCGTTGCCGTAAACCGCCGTCGTGCGCATCAGGTAGCCGATCTCGCGGATCGGGTCCTCGTCGGGCTGCCGCCCCGCGCGCAAGGCCTCTGCCACGTGGGTGAAGAGGCGCACCGACTTGTTGGCGCGGCTGAGGACGAGGTCGCGCGGCCCGAACCGCCCGGCCTCCTGCTTCGGCGCCTCGCGCCGGATGCGCGCCACCTCGGCCTCGTCCGGCACGCCATCATAAAGGACGAACGCCGCGTCCCAAGCAGTGGCGATCACCCGGTCTGTGCGCTGGCTCGGGTCCAGCTCGTTCGACACCGCGACCAGCGCGTAGTCATGCCCGCCCAGCCGGATCGTGTAGACGGCATGCCCGTGACCTTCGGCGTTCATCTGCCAGACCGGCCGGTTGAGCGTGGCGCCTTCGCGATCCAGCCGCCGCATGAGCGTGCGCAGGAACGACAGCCGCGTGGGAAACATCGCCCCCAGCCGCGACAGGCGCATCACGTCGGAGGGCGGCCGCAACTCGGCCTCGGCGGGGGTGATCCAGTCCTTCATGGCGCCGCTCTTCGGGCCTGATGGCCCGCCTCGCCATGTTTGGCAGGGCCGAAGCTCTCTGCATAGAACCGGTGCCAGTTATCGCCCATGATCCCGTCCACGTCCGCATCAGACAGGCCCGCGCGAGACATGCCTTCGCGGATATTGCCGAAATCGCGGTTGTCGGTGAACCAGTCGGGCATCGGCGGGAAACCCGGCGCGTCGGCGGATCCTTCGCCGTAATCGATCTCCTTCGACCAGCGGCCCACGCGCATCCATTCCACGATACTGTCGGGCTGATCCTGGCACAGGTCCGTGCCGATCCCCAGATGCCGCGCGCCATAGCGTTCGCAGGCCTCCACCACCATCGCGCAGAAGCTGTCGAGGGTGCAGGCACTGCCGTCCTTGAGGTGATGGGGATAAAGTGAGAAGCCCAGCATCCCGCCCCGCGCGGTCAGGGCGGACAGCACCTCGTCCGACTTGTTGCGCCGCGCCGGGTGCCACCATGACGGGTTGGCATGGGTGATGGCGATGGGGCGGGTCGAGGCCTCGATCGCCTCAAGCGTCGAGCGGTCGGCGCTGTGCGACATGTCCACCACCAGGCCCACGCGGTTCATCTCGGCCACCGCCTGGCGGCCGAACCGCGTCAGCCCGGTATCGTCATCCTCGTAACAGCCGGTCGCCAGCAGCGACTGGTTGTTGTAGGTCAGCTGCATGAACCGCACGCCCAGCTGGTGGCAGATCTCGATCAGGCCGATATCGTCCTCGATGGGGGAGGGGTTCTGGAAGCCGAAGAAGATCGCCGTGCGGCCCGTTTCCCGCGCCCGTGCCACGTCTTCGGCGCAGGTGCCCTTGAAGATCAGGTCCGGATGCGCCTCGAACCAGCGGTTCCACGCTTCGAGGTTCAGCACCATCTCGCGGAAGCTTTCGTGGTAGGCGATGGTCACGTGCACGGCATCGACCCCGCCCTCGCGCATCTGGCGGAAGATGCGGGGCGACCAGTTGGCGTATTGCAGGTTGTCGATCACGTAAGTCACGTCGCGCACCTTGTGCCTCGCGGGCGGCAGTTGCAAGACGTCTCCGGGTCGCAGGGCGGGTTGATTTTTGCACCGCGCCGTGGCGGGGTGGTCCGACTTGGGGCCGGGCAGGACGGGACATGGGCAAACGGGGACAGATCCTTCTGGGGATGGCGGCGGGCCTTCTATGGGCGTTCGGCGTGGTCTACGTGGGCGGCGGTGTCGTGCAACTGCCCGTCTTCGCCGTGATCCCGACGATCCTGACGGCCTATCTGGGCCCCGGCCTCGTCTGCCTCCTGATGGTCGCGCGGCTGGCGCAGCGGCGCTTCTTCGACGACACGATCATCGATGGCGAGCCCCTAACCGGGGCCGCTGCCATCGACCAGCGCGTGCTGACCAACACGGTCGAACAGGCGGTGCTTGCGCTCTGCCTCTGGCCCGCGGCGGCGATCCTTCTGGGCAACCAGGGGCCGGGCACGATCCTTGTTCTGGGCGTGGCATTTGCACTGGCGCGGGTCGCGTTCTGGGTGGGGTATCACCTGTCGCCACCCCTGCGTGCCTTCGGTTTCGCCGCGACCTTCTATCCCACCATCCTCGTCACGCTCTGGGCGCTGGTCGCCACGGTCGAGACATGGCTTTGATCGCGCTCGACCACCTCGCCGTCGCCTGCACGACGCTGGACGAGGGCCGCGCGGCGGTCGAGGCCGCGCTGGGCGTGCCCCTCCAGACCGGCGGGCAACACGCCGCCTTCGGCACCCATAACCTGCTGCTCGGGCTGAACGACCTGTACCTCGAAGTCATCGCGATCGACCCCGACGCACGCGCGCCGGACCGGCCCCGGTGGTTCGACCTCGACCGCTTTCGCGGGCTGCCGCGCGTCACGAACTGGATCTGCCGGACAGATGACATGGCAGCCGCGCTTGCGGCCTCGCCACCGGGGACCGGCACACCCGTCGCGCTGGAACGGGGCGATCTGCGCTGGCAGATGGCGGTGCCGGATGACGGCATCCTGCCGCACGGCAATCTCTTTCCCGCGCTGATCCAGTGGCAGGGCACGGCGCATCCCGCGCCCCGGCTCGACCCGCGCGGATGCACGCTCGACCGGCTGGTGATCGAAACGCCCGATCCCGCGCTGGAACCCGCCCTCGCGCCGCTCCTCGCCGACCCCCGCGTCGTGATCGAACCCGGCGACCGCCGCGCGCTGCATGCCGCGATCCGCACGCCCGGAGGCCTGCGATGGCTGTGACCCTGCGCCCCGCCACGCGCGACGATGCCGAGGCGATGGCGGCGATCTGGAACCCGATCATCCGCGACACCACCATCACCTTCACGACCGAGGAAAAGACCCTCCGCGCCCTGCGCGCCGACATCTACTTGCGCAGCGAGGCGCGCCGCCCGTGGATCCTCGCCGAAACCGACACGGTGCTGGGTTTTGCGGGGCTCGCGCCCTTCCGGGACGGGCCGGGCTATGCGCGGACGCTGGAATACACGCTCTACCTCGCGCCCGAGGCGCGGGGCGTGGGACTTGGCAGCCGCCTGCTGGCCGAGATAGAGGACCGCGCCGCCGGCCTTGGCGCGCGTGTCCTGATCGGCGGCGTCAGCGGCGACAACGCCGCCGCGCTGGCCTTCCACCGCCGCCACGGCTTCGAGATCGAGGTCACCTTGCCCCGCGTCGGGTGGAAATTCGGAAAGGCGCTCGACCTCGTTTTGTTTCACAAATATTTGTCATGACAATCCGCCAGTTTGGGCGCTAACAACCACCTAGGACACCATGTCGATCTGGACCCGCATCTCTGAAGCGCTCGCCGCTCTGGCCAATGGCGAACCGCTGGCGCGGGTGTTCGAGAAATTGCGCACGCCGCCGGAACGGTCGGTCGCCTTCACCATCGCCGTGATCGCGCTGGGCGCCAAGATCGCCAAGGCGGACGGGCAGGTGACCCGGAACGAGGTCGTGGCCTTCCGCGAGGTGTTCCACATCCCGCCCGAGGACGAGGCGAACGCCGCCCGCGTCTTCAACCTCGCCCGGCAGGACGTCGCGGGGTTCGACGAATATGCCCGCAAGATCAAGGCGATGTTCGGCACCCGCAACGGCCCGTTCTGTGAACTGGTCGAGGGCCTCTTTCACATCGCCGTGGCCGACGGGCATTATGACGAGCGCGAAGACACCTTCCTTGCCCATGTCGCCGACATCTTCGGCCTGACCACCGCGCAGTTCCAGTCGATCCGCACCCGGTTCGTGCCCGATGCGCCCAAGGATCCCTACACCGTCCTCGGCGTCTCGCCCGACGCGCCGATGGACGAGATCCGCCGCGCGTGGCGCCGCGCGGTGCAGGACAGCCACCCCGACCGCATGATCGCCCGCGGCGTCCCGCGCGAGGCGATCAAGCTCGCCGAGCGCCGGATGCAGGACATCAATCGCGCGTGGGAGACGATCTCGTCCACCGCCGCCCGCGCGCCCGTCTGACCCATGCGGCTCGCGACCTACAACTGCGAATGGTTCGATGCGCTTTTCGATGACCAGGGCCAGTTGCTGGTCGATGACCAATGGTCGGCCCGCCATGACGTGACGCGCGCACAGCAGATCGAGGCGCTGGGCATGGTGTTCACCGCGGTCGACGCCGATGCGGTCATGGTGATCGAAGCCCCCGACAGTCATTCCGGCCGCGACGGCGTCCGCGCGCTGGAAACCTTCGCCGCGGCCTTCTCGCTCCGCGCGCGCAAGGCGCTGATCGGCTACACCAACACCACCCAGCAGGAAATCGCGCTGCTTTACGATCCCGACGTCGTGACCGCGCGCCACGATCCGAAGGACACGCCCGCCGCGCCCCGGTTCGATGGCCATTTCCGCATCGACCTCGACATCGACAGCCACACCGACAAGGTCGTCTTTTCCAAGCCGCCGCTCGAAATCGCGCTCACGACCAAATCGGGCAACGAACTCCGCCTGATCGGCGCGCACCTGAAATCCAAGGCCCCGCACGGTGCGCGCGGACATGACGCGATCATGCGCCTGTCCATCGCCAACCGCCGCAAGCAACTGGCGCAGGCGATCTGGTTGCGCGCCCGGATCGAGGAACACCTCGCCGACGGTAACTCCCTCGTGGTGATGGGCGATCTGAACGACGGTCCCGGCCTTGACCAGTACGAACACCTGTTCGGACGCTCGTCGGTCGAAATCATCCTCGGCGACGAGGGGGAGGCGGGCCTTTACGACCCGCATGCGCGGCAGGCGCTCGTGCGTCGCCTCGGCGCGCAACCGACCACCGCGCGCTTCTATCTCAAGGACGAACACCGCTACCTTCAGGCGCTTCTCGACTACATCATGGTCAGCCCCGATCTGCGCCCCCGCGCGCGCCGCTGGCAGATCTGGCACCCGTTCGACGACCCGAACTGCTGGGAGACCCCGGAATTGCGCGGCGCGCTGCTCACCGCCTCCGATCACTTCCCCGTCACGCTCGATCTCGACATCTGACCCTTAACTCGCGCGTCCGTTCGCCTATATTGCAGGCATGAAACAGCTGCTGCTTGCCCCCGCCCTTGCCCTTGCCGTCGCCCTTCCGGTCCACGCCGAAGTGGCGCAGGAAAAGGAAGGCTTCTCGCTGATGGAGGAAGGCGCGCGCCTTTTCCTGCGGGGCCTGATGGACCAGATGGAACCGGCGGTGGAGGAATTCGAGGGCATGCTGTCGGAAATGGAACCCGCCCTGCGCTCCTTCGCGCGTGAAATGGGCCCCAAGCTGCAAACGCTGCTGGACGAGGTCGAGGACTGGTCGCTCTACGAAGCGCCCGAGGTGCTGCCGAACGGCGATATCATCATCCGCCGCAAGCAGAAGGCGCAGACCGAAACCGACATCTGATCGCCGGCAACCGCGATCTGGACCTTTCCCTCCCGCTTGCGGGCGTTCTACAAGACGTCCGATGAAAACCTGGGGCATCACCGGCTGGAAGAACTCCGGCAAGACCGGTCTGGTCGAACGGCTCGTCGCGCATTTCGTGGCCGAGGGCCTGACCGTGTCGACGATCAAGCACGCCCACCATTCCTTCGACGTCGACCATCCGGGCCGCGACAGTTACCGCCACCGCGATGCCGGCGCGTCCGAGGTCATCCTCGCCTCCCGCAACCGCATCGCCCAGATGACCGAGTTGCGCGGCGCGGACGAACCCCGCCTCGACGACCTGATCGCGCGCCTGCGTCCCTGCGACCTTGTCCTGATCGAAGGCTACAAGACGGCGCGCCACCCCAAGATCGAGGCGCACCGCGCCGCCACCGGCCAGCCCCTGATCGCGCCGGGGGATGCCACGATCCGCGCCGTCGCCTCCGACACCGCGCCCACGGGCCTCTCCGTGCCCGTCCTGCCGCTTGACGACACTGCCGCCATCGCCGCCTTCATCCGCGCCGGGCTGTCCCTATGACGTTCGACCGGATCGCGATGGTGGACTGGTCGGGCGGCAACGATACCGGCCCCACCCCCCGCCCCGACGCGATCTGGATCGGCACGCCGGAAGGCCCGCCCGACTACCTGCGCAACCGTCAACTGGCCGAAGACCGCCTTGCGGGCCTGATCGACGATGCCCTGACCGCGGGCGACACCCTCTGCCTCGGCTTCGATTTCCCGTTCGGCTACCCCGCCGGCTTCGCCGCCGCCCTGACCGGCACCGCCGATCCCTTCGCCGTCTGGCACTGGCTCGCCGACCGGATCGAGGATGCGCCCAAGGCCAACAACCGCTTCGACGTCGCCGCCAGCATCAATGCCTCCATGCCGGGGCAGGGGCCGTTCTGGGCCAATGCCCTCAAACGCGACATCCCGCATCTGCCGCGCCTCAAACCCGCCTCCATCGCCTTCCCCGAACGCCGCGTGGCCGAGGCGCAAACCAGCGGCGCCTTCACCCTCTGGCAACTCGCGGGCGCGGGGGCCGTCGGCAGCCAGGCCCTCATGGGCCTGCCCGTCCTCGCCCGCCTGCGCGCGCGCTTCCCCGACCGGATCGCCGTCTGGCCCTTCGACCCGCTCGACCGCCCCGTCACCTTCCTCGAAATCTGGCCGTCGCTCCTGAACGACGCGGTGCGCCGCGCGATGAGGGTCGAAGGCGGCGTCAAGGACGCGGTGCAGGTCACCACCGTCGCCCGCGCACTTGCCGGCCTCTCCGCGCCCGACCTCTCCCGCCTCCTCGACGTCACTGCGCCCGAGGAAGGCTGGATCTTCGGCCTCGGCCACGAGGATGTGCTGGCCGACGCCGCCCGCCCCCGCGCCCCGCGCCTCACCAACGACTGCTTCGCCCTGCCGCGCGGGGTCGACTGGCTGCCCGTCGCCGATGCGCTTGCGCATCTCCGCAACGCCATGCGCCCCGTCACCGCCGTGACGGACGAACCCCTCGCCACAGCGGGCGGTCGCCGCCTCGCCACCGACATCACCGCCCTGCGCGCCAACCCGCCCGCCGCCAACAGCGCCGTCGACGGCTACGGCTTCGCAGGCCCCGCCGCCGACGGCCCCCACCGCCTGCCTCTCCTGCCCGGACGCGCCGCCGCCGGCGCTCCTTTCGGCGGCACCGTCCCGCCGGGCCACGCCCTGCGCATCCTCACCGGCGCCCTCGTCCCCGACGGCGTCGACACCGTCATCCTCGACGAGGATAGCTCCGTCTCGGGTGGAGAGATCGCCTTCCGCGGCCCCCTCAAACGCGGCGCCAATGTCCGCAAGGCGGGCGAAGACGTCACCTCCGGCGCGCCCATCCTCGCCCAGGGCCTGCGTCTCCGCCCGCCGGACCTCGCCCTCGCGGCCGCCACCGGCCACGCCCGGCTCCCCGTGCACGCACCCCTGCGCGTCGCGGTCCTCTCCACCGGCGACGAAGTCACCGACCCCGCGCCCGACGCGCCCCCGTCCCGCACCTTCGACGCCAACCGCCCCATGCTCCTCGACCTGATCGCGCGCTGGGGCATGACACCGGTGGACCTCGGCCGCGTCCCCGACGACCCGGCGGCCCTCACCCGCGCCCTCGACCGCGCCACGACAGAAGCAGACGCCATCCTCACCTCCGGTGGTGCCTCTGCCGGGGACGAAGACCACGTCTCTGCGCTGCTCGGCGCGCAAGGCACCCGCCACCACTGGCGCATCGCCCTCAAACCCGGCCGGCCCCTTGCGCTCGGCCAATGGGGGCATCTTCCGGTCTTCGGCCTTCCAGGCAATCCCGTCGCGGCCCTCGTCTGCACCCTTGTCTTCGCGCGCCCGGCCCTCTCGGTCATGGCCGGCGGCCCTTGGCTCGACCCCACCCGCCTCACGCTCCCCGCCAGTTTCACGAAATCCAAGAAACCGGGCCGGACCGAATACCTCCGCGCCCGCCTGACCGATGCCGGCGTCGAAACCTTCCCCTCCGAAGGCTCGGGCCGCATATCGGGCCTCTCCTGGGCCACCGGCCTCGTCGAACTGGGACCAGACGCTGCCACCATCACCCCCGGCACCCCGGTCACCTACCTGCCTTTCGCCGACCTCATGTCGTGACAGGCCCCTTCTTCTCTTCGAAAAATATGTCCCCCGGAGGGCCCGCCAGCCACGGGCCGCACCCTCTCCACACCTGGCCGAACACCGGCCAAAGGGCACCAGGATAAAGCGCGCCGCAGGCGCTCCTTGGGATCAATCCACCCGGATCAGGATCAGGAAAAGGTGCCCGACACCCGGCCGATCAGCATGAAGGCACGCGCGGTGCGGGTTTCCGACAGGGCCGAGATCTCGGCATCCGTCGCGTCGCGGGCAAAGGTCGTGACGTTCATGTCGAACATCCGCAGGAAGTGATGCGCCGCGTCGCGGAAGATCGGGTCCTGCTTCATGCGCCCGGCAGTCAGCGCCAGCGACGACCGGTCCCGCACGCCTCCCAGCGCAGCGATGGGCCGCCCGCGCTCGCCATTGGCGAATTTGCGCCAGATGTCGGGATGCGCCATATCGGGGCGCAGATCGTCCATGTAGATGCCGTCCTGGCTCAACAGCGTCAGCACGTCCTGCGCTGCCTGCACCAGCTTGGACACGTCGCGGTGCTTCAGGGCCCGCCGCAGCGCCGCGAACCCGCGCTCATCCTCGACCGTTTCGGGAAAATGCAGCGCCCGGATGAAATCCTCGCGGGGCAGGGGCGGCACGATCTCCTCGGCCTGCGTGCCTAGCGCCAGCGCCGTCTGGTCCTCGGGCGTCGCAGCTGCCGCCGCCGCCGCGTCGGGCGCGGGCGTCATCACCGCGGGCTCGTCGCGCTTGGTCGTGAAGGTCGCCAGCGTGTTCTCCGTCTTGCGCTGCGCCGCCGCGATCTCGTCGAGCTTCTTGGACACGGTCGGCCCGGCACCCAGCCCCGCCGACTGCACGTTGGCAAGGTAGGATTGCCGCATCGCGTCGATCGCCGCCTGCAGGCGCGCGCTCTCCTCCCGCATCACCTGACTCGCCCGCGCCGCCAGCGCCGCGACCCAGATCATCGCGACCGGCATGAAGATCGCCAGCATGACGAGGATGAAGCCCAACCCGCCGAATGCGGGCGCCGCCACGTCGGGCTTCAGCACGAGGAAATACGCGCCCGCCCCGATCAGCCACAGCACGCTCAGGATCACCGCGACGACATCGATCGCCGACACCCGCGCGCCCTTGGGCTTGTCGTAGATGCCCGGAGGCGTCGGGCGGGACGGGGATTGGGATTGCGCAGGGCTGTCGGACATGGCTCCTCACGAAACGCACGGCGCCGGCGATAGCACCGACGCTGCTGCGTCAGATATACGCGATTTTCAACACTTCATAGGCCTTGTCGCCACCCGGCGTGCGCACTTCGACGCTGTCGCCCTCTTCCTTGCCGATCAACGCCCGCGCGATGGGCGATTTTACGTTCAGAAGCCCGGCCTCGATATCGGCCTCGTGCTCGCCCACGATCTGCCAGGTCTTTTCCTCGTCGGTATCCTCGTCCACCACCGTGACCGTCGCACCGAACTTGATCGACCCTGACAGGCCCGCGGGATCGATCACCTCCGCCAGCCCCAGCACGCCTTCCAGCTCCTTGATGCGCCCCTCGATGAAGCCCTGCTTCTCGCGCGCCGAATGGTATTCGGCGTTCTCCTTCAGGTCGCCCAGCTCGCGCGCCTCGGCAATCGCCTGGATGATGGCGGGGCGCTCTGTCGACTTCAGATGCTTCAATTCGGCTTCTAGCGCGGTGGCACCCGCGCGGGTCATCGGTATCTTGTCCATGGATCCCTTTCCCGTTGGCCCGGTCGGGCCAGTCACGTCCGGTCGGTGCAGCATGCCCGCAACCAGCCTGCCGTTCAAGGGGCATGAACCGGCCGCGCGTCCCGCGCCGGCGGGGCGCTGCCGCCACCGCGCCACCGGCACGTCCGGCCCGGTCCCGACCGATCCGCCTGCCGCCACGTCGCAAAACGCCAACCATCCCGGCACGCCGCGTCGTAACGCTGTGTCGCAATTGACGCCGCAGATGGGCAACGTTAGCTCTGGCGCGAACGATTATTGCGTGAGGCATCACGGGCGGAGGACTTATGGCCGAGATTGAACGCGAAGCGATGGAATACGACGTGGTGATCGTCGGCGCGGGCCCCGCGGGCCTGAGCGCGGCCATCCGTCTGAAACAGCTGGATGCGGACCTGCAGGTCGTCGTCCTCGAAAAAGGCTCGGAAGTGGGCGCGCACATCCTGTCGGGCGCGGTGCTGGACCCCTGCGGTCTGGATGCGCTGATCCCCGACTGGAGGGACAAGGGCGCGCCGGTGAACGTGCCGGTCACCGAAGACAACTTCTACATGCTGGGCGAGGCGGGCAAGCTGCGCATTCCCAACTTCCCCATGCCGCCGCTGATGAACAACCACGGCAACTACATCGTGTCGATGGGCAATGTCTGCCGCTGGATGGCTGAACAGGCCGAGGAACTGGGGGTCGAAATCTTCCCCGGAATGGCCTGTTCCGAAATGGTCTATGGCGACAACGGCGAAGTGAAGGGCGTCGTGGCCGGCGTCTTCGGCCTCGAAGAGGACGGCTCGATTGGTGAGAACACCGAACCGGGCATGGAACTGCACGGTAAGTACGTGTTCCTCAGCGAAGGCGTGCGCGGGTCGCTGTCCAAGGAAGTGATCGCCAAATACAACCTCGACGCCGATTGCGAGCCGCAGAAATACGGTCTGGGCATGAAGGAACTCTGGGAGATCGACCCGGAGAAGCACCGCGAAGGCACCGTCACCCACACGATGGGCTGGCCCCTTGGCGGCAATGCGGGCGGTGGATCGTTCATCTACCACCTCGACAACAACCAGGTCTATGTCGGCTTCGTGGTGCACCTGAATTACAAGAATCCGCACCTCTTCCCCTACATGGAATTCCAGCGGTTCAAGCATCACCCGATGGTGGCCGAGCTGCTCGAAGGCGGGAAGCGTGTCGCCTACGGCGCGCGGGCGATCTCGGAGGGCGGATTCCAGTCCATGCCCAAGATGGTGGCGCCGGGCGTGGCGCTGCTTGGGTGTTCGGTCGGCATGATCAACGTGCCGCGCATCAAGGGCAACCACAACGCGATGCTGTCGGGCAAGGCCGCGGCCGAGGCCGCCTATGCCGCCATCCAGGATGGCCGTTCGGCGGACGAGCTGAACGATTACGAGACCGAGGTGCGCACCGGCGCCATCGGCAAGGACCTCAAGAAGGTGCGCAACGTCAAACCGCTCTGGTCGAAGCATGGCCTGGTGACTTCGCTCACGCTGGGCGGGTTCGACATGTGGACCAACACGCTGGGCTTCTCGCTGCTTGGTACGCTCAAGCATGGCAAGACCGATGCGGAATCGACCGAACCCGCGTCCAAGCACAAGCCCATCGACTACCCCAAGCCCGATGGCAAACTGTCCTTCGACCGGCTGACCAACGTGGCGTTCTCGTTCACCAATCACGAGGAAAGCCAGCCCGCGCACCTGAAACTCAAGGACCCGTCGATCCCGGTGGCCAAGAACCTGCCGACCTATGCCGGACCTTCGCAGCGCTATTGCCCGGCGGGCGTCTACGAATTCGTGCAGGAAGAGGGCAAGGACCCGCGGTTCGTCATCAACTTCCAGAACTGCGTCCACTGCAAGACCTGCGACATCAAGGACCCGGCGCAGAACATCGTCTGGACCACGCCGCAGGGTGGCGACGGGCCGAACTATCCCAACATGTGACCCGCGCGGCGCGCGCCTTGCCGCGCGTCCCGGTCTCCCGACATCGTGATGGCAGGGGCGGCATGATCGTGCCGCCCTTCGCGTTCCGGCGGTTGTCTCTCCGACCGCGCTTGACTACGCTCCCGCAATCGAGGGACGGGCAGATCAAGGGAACAGGTTCATGGGTTACATGACACGTCTTCCGGCATGGGTGCTGGCGATTGGGCTTGGGCTGGGAACGGCCGTGAATGCCGACACGTTGTCGGGCGCGTATCTTGCCGCCAACCAGGCCGCGGCCGAGGCCGATTTCACCGCCGCCGCCCGCTATTACGCCGAGGCGCTCCGCAGCGACCCGACCAACCCGCAATTGCTGGAACAGGCCGCGCTGGCGCAGCTGTCGCTGGGCAATATCGGGCTGGCAAGCGAGTTTGCCACCCAGCTCGAAGACGCGGGCCACAACAGCCAGGTCGCCGACCTGTCGATCACCGGCGCCCTCGCACGGGCCGAAGAATTCGCCGCCCTCGCCGAACGCGCCGACGGAAACCAGGCGCTGGGCCCGCTGACCTCGGGCCTGCTTGTCGCCTGGGCACGGCTGGGCGAAGGCAATGTCGACGCCGCCAACGAGGCTTTCGACGCGCTTGCCGCGCAGGACGGCCTGAAGGGGTTCGCGCTCTATCACAAGGCGCTCGCCACCGCCTCGGTCGGCAATTTCGGCGGCGCGCAGGAGATTTTCGAGGCCACCGAAGGCAACCCGGCGATGATGACGCGCCGGGGCGTGCTGTCGCGGATCGAGGTGCTGAGCCAGCTTGACCGCAACGAGGATGCGCTGAACTTCCTCGACGCGGCCTTTGGCGCGAACCTCGATCCCGGCCTCGCCGCGCTGCGCGACAGCCTCGTCGCCGGGGACCGCGTGCCGTTCGACATCATCACGTCCGCGCGCGATGGCGTGGCAGAGGTCTATTTCTCCATCGCCACCGCGCTCCAGAACGAGGCCGAGGACGAATACACCCTGATCTACGCCACCATCGCCGACTACATCCGCCCCGACCATGTCGAGGCGACGCTGATGACGGCCAACCTGCTCGACAAGCTGGAACGCTACGACCTCGCCATCGAAGCCTATGACCGCGTCCCGCGCGACAGCTTTGCCTTCCACATCGCCGAACTGGGCCGGGCCGAGGCGCTGTATGCCGCCGGTCGCGTCGAGGCCTCGATCGAAACCCTGCGCCAGCTGGCCGAAACCCACGGGCAATTGTCGCAGGTCCATTCCACGCTGGGCGACATCCTGCGCCGCGAGAAACGGTTCGAGGACGCCATCGCCCCCTATGACCGCGCCATCGCGCTGGACGAAGCCGCCGGGGAACCCCGCTGGTTCGCCTTCTACACCCGCGGCATCGTGCAGGAACGGGTCGGAAACTGGGAAGCGGCAGAGGCCGATTTCCGCCGCGCGCTCGACCTCAACCCCGACCAGCCGCAGGTGCTGAACTACCTCGGCTATTCGCTGGTGGAAAAACAGATCAAGCTCGACGAGGCGCTGGGCATGATCGAAACCGCAGTCGAGAAACAGCCCAATTCCGGCTACATCGTCGACAGCCTCGGCTGGGTGCTCTACCGACTTGGCCGCTATGACGAAGCGGTGGGCCACATGGAACGCGCGGTCGAACTCGAAGCCGTCGATCCCATCGTCAACGACCACTTGGGCGACGTCTACTGGGCCGTGGGCCGCAAGCTCGAAGCCGAATTCCAGTGGCGCCGCGCGCTCAGCTTCATCACCGAGGACACGAACCTCGAAGAGGTGAAGCCCGACCGCATCCGCCGCAAGCTGGAGGTCGGGCTCGACGCGGTGCTGGAAGAAGAGGGCGCGCCGCCCCTGCAGGTCGCCCGTGACGACGGCTGAGGCCTTTGCCCCGGCCAAGATCAACCTGACCCTGCATGTCACCGGCCAGCGTGCCGACGGCTATCACCTGCTCGATTCGCTGGTCGTCTTCGCCGGGATCGGCGACACCCTGACCGCCACGCCCGCCGCTGACTGGAGCCTGTCCGTCACCGGCCCCATGGCCGCGGGCGTACCCACGGGGGACGACAACCTCGTCCTGCGCGCCGCGCGCATGGCCACCGACCGGCCCCACGCCTTCACGCTCGACAAACACCTGCCCGCCGCTGCCGGGATCGGGGGCGGGTCGGCGGATGCCGCCGCCGCGATCCGGCTTTGTGGCGGGGACGGGCAGGGCGCGGTGGCGCTTGGCGCGGATATCCCCGTCTGCCTCGCCGGTCCCGGCCCGGTGCGCATGCGTGGCGTTGGAGAGGTCATCGACCCGCTGCCGAACCTGCCGCCCTTGTGGGTCGTGCTGGTCAACCCGCGCGTCACCGTTTCGACGCCGGCAGTTTTCAAGTCCCTGACCGAAAAGACAAATCCGCCGATGCCGCCCGACATCCCGCGCTTCCCCACGGCGGGTCCGGTCATCGCGTGGCTGAAACGTCAGCGAAACGACCTCGCCGCCCCCGCCATGCAGCATGCGCCCGTCATCTCGGACGTTCTGGCGGCTTTGTCGCCCGCGCCGTTTGCTGCCATGTCGGGATCGGGGGCCACCTGTTTCGGGCTGTGCATGACCGAAAACGCCGCCGCCCGGCTTGCATCGGACATCACCCGCGCGCACCCCGCCTGGTGGGTCGCCTCCGCCCCGATCCTGTCGCGCTGATCTAGTTGAGCCGCGCCACAACGTAAGAGGCCAGATCGCCCAGCGTGTCGCGCAACTCGTGCGCCGGTGCGGCCTCCAGCGCCTTGCGCGCGCGTGCCGCCCAATCCAGCGCCTCGGCCCGCGTCTCTTCCAGCGCGCCGTGCCTCGTCAGCAGGCCGTGCGCCTCTTCGAGGTCGCCATCCTCGACCCGGCCCTTGCCGATGGTCCGCGCCCAGAAATCCCGTTCCGCGGCATCGGCCTTGGACACCGCCTTGATAATCGGCAGCGTCAGCTTTCCCTCCCGGAAATCGTCGCCCACGTTCTTGCCGATCGTGCCCGCGTCGCCCTGCCAGTCCAGCAGGTCGTCCGCCATCTGGAACGCGATCCCCAGCGCGTCGCCGTAATCGAACAGACCCTGCACGACCGCGTCCTCCGCGCCCGCGATCACGCCGCCCACCTCGGTCGCCGCCGAAAACAGCGCCGCCGTCTTGCCGCGCACCACCTTCAGGTAGGTGTCGGCACTGGTGTCGATGTTGCGCGCCACGGTCAGTTGCAGCACCTCGCCCTCGGCAATCGTGGCCGCCGCGTTCGACAGGATGTCGAGCACGCGGAGCGAGCCCGTCTCGACCATCAACTGGAACGCGCGCGCGAACAGGTAATCACCAACCAGCACCGACGACTGGTTGTCCCAGAGCAGGTTCGCCGTGGGCCGCCCGCGCCGCTGCGCGCTTTCATCCACCACGTCGTCATGCAAAAGCGTCGCGGTGTGGATGAACTCCACCGTCGCGGCGAGGTTCACGTGATGCGCGCCCTCATACCCGCAGAGCCGCGCGGCGGCGAGCGTCAGCATGGGCCGGATGCGCTTGCCGCCCGCTTCGACAAGATGCGCGGTGACCTCGGGAATGCGCGGCGCGTGCTCGCTCGCCATCCGGGCGCGGATGACGCCGTTCACGGCCGCCAGGTCGTCGGCCAGCACCGTGGCCAGCGTTTCGTGAGGTTTCGCGCTCATGCTTTCGCCATCTCCCGCCGATCCGGGGTCGACGCCCCCGGGCCCTGATCGTACAACACACCCATGGTAGAACTCCTGCGCACCAACGACATCACCGTGATCGCCCTCGCGCGTGCGCTGCTGGCGGACGCCGATATAGAATGCTTTGAATTGGACGTAAACATGAGCGTCCTCGAAGGGTCCATCGGCATTTTGCCGCGTCGGCTCATGGTGATCGAAGATGACCTGCCCCGCGCGCGCCGCCTGATGCAGGATGGCGGCGTGAAGATCGACGGATGAGCGTCACCTGCGACGCGTTCCTCGGGGGGCGTGTGCACCTCTTCCAGCCGCTGAAAGGGTATCGCGCCGGGGTCGACCCGGTGCTGCTTGCCGCCAGTGTCGAGGCGCAGGCAGGCGACACCGTGCTGGACCTTGGATGCGGGGCCGGGGCGATCAGCCTGTGCCTTTCTGCGCGCGTTCCGGGCCTGTCGATCACCGGGGTGGAGCGGCAGGCGGAATACGCCGCGCTGGCGCGCCGCAACGCGGCAGAGGCAGGTGCGGCCCTGACCGTGGTCGAAAGCGACCTGACCGCGCTGCCCGATGCGGTCAGGGGCACAAGTTTTAACCATGTGGTAACGAATCCGCCGTACTTCTTGGAAAAGTCGGGCACGGCGGCAGCAGATCGCGGGAGGGCGGTCGCACTGGCGGAGGAGACGCCGCTCGACACCTGGCTGGATGTCGCGACGCGCCGGCTGGCACCCGGCGGCTGGCTCTGGCTGGTACACCGCGCGGATCGCCTGCGTGACGTGCTGGCGTCGCTTGATGACCGCATGGGCTCGATCCGGGTGCGGCCGGTTCTGCCCCGTGCGCATCGCGACGCCACGCTGATCCTTGTCCGCGCACGGAAAGGCGGACGTTCGCCGCTGCGGCTCTTGCCGCCGATCGTGATGCACCAGGGTGCTTCTCATGCGGCGGACGATACTTATATGCCAAGGGTGGAAGCCGTTTTGCGCGACGCGGCGCCGCTTGGCTGGGATGATCAAATACCGGGCGTCTAGACCGGTCTTTATCCACATGCTGCGGCTGCGGCGTGACATAACGCCACATTTATGCTCAAATTCCGAATACAGCATGCAGAAGGAGGACCCCAATGAGCTTGAGTTCGCATCTTGAAGAACTGAAGAAGAAACATTCCGCCCTGTCCACTGCCGTTGAAGACGCGCTTCGTGCACCGGGGGCGAGCGATTTCGAGATTGCAGAACTGAAGAAGCAGAAGCTTCGCCTCAAGGAGCAGATCACCCGGCTCAGTACGGGCTGATACCTTCGATCCTTATCCCCGATTGAGGGGGATGAGGTCATGCGCGTGCTTGAGATCCTGCAGCGCGCTGTTTTCCGCCGTCGTCCATGCGTGAAACGCCGCGATGGCCGGCCTGTCCTGCTGCCCCTCGGGGCACAGGAACCTGAAATGCGCATCCGTCGTGATCGCTGGTTTGAACGGGGCGACCAGTCGCCCCGCTTTCAGATCATGCGCGGCAAGCGTTCCCCTCGCCAGAACCACGCCCCCTCCCGACACGGCGGCATCGATTGCGTGGTCGGCCTGCGAGAAATGCACCCCGCCCGGCACATCCCCGTCGACGCCCGCGGCGCGGAACCATGCCGCCCAGTCGCTGCGCGGGCGCAGGAAGTCGATGCTGCCATCGATGATCAGCGGCGCATCCAGCAGCGATGCGGGGGTCGGGAACCGCTTGGCGAGGTCCGGCGTCATGCAGGGCGTCAGCCATTCCTCGCCCAGCGACCGCGAATACAGCCGCTCATCCGTACCGCGCCCGAACCGGATCGCCACGTCGACCCCGTCGCGGGCAAGGTCCATCAGCCGCAGGCTCGCGACGAACCGCAACTCGATCTCGGGATGGGCCTGCGCAAAGGCGTACATGCGCGGCGCCAGCCATTTTGCGACGAAGGCGGGACCCGAGGTGACGTTCAGGACCGAGGTGTCCTGCACCCGCTGCGCCGCCCGCCAGGCCTGCGCAAGATCGGCAAAGGCGGGGGCCGTGCCCCGCGCCAGCACCTGACCCGCATCCGTCAGTTCCACCGCCCGGTTGAGACGACGGAAGAGCGGTGCGCCGAAATGCTCCTCCAGCGACTTGATCTGGAAGGACAGCGCGGCGGGCGTGACGTTCAACTCGTCCGCGGCCTTGGCAAAGGACATGTGCCGCGCGGCGGCGTCAAACGCGCGCAGGGCGGTCAACGGGGGCAGGCGTTCGCTCATTTCAGTTAAGTAATACTTTTCCGAACCGTTGGAAAGTCTCGTTTGTTGGCGATGCAGGTGCCCACTATGTTGAGGTCAGTCAAGAAACACCAACGTCTCAGGAGACCTCCCATGATCGAGACCCAGACAAACGCCCGTATCCGCGATGCCTACCGTGCCGCCCATGCCGAACGCGGACGCATGTTCGCCACCCTGTTCGGCCTTGCCCGGCACGCCGCGCGCTGAGTTTCCGCTGGCCCCGCGCGCAGGGGCCTTACGGAATAGCGAAGGCCGGTCCCTTGCGGGGCCGGCCTTTTCATTTCGGTCCGCTCATCCGCCCTGGTGGGCGGCCTCGCGACTCAGACGAAGAACTGCGCGCCGTTGGCCGAGATGGTCGAGCCGTTGATGAAGCCCGCATCGTCCGAGGCAAGGAAGGCCACGCAGCGCGCGATCTCTTCCGGTTCGCCAAGGCGGCCGGCCGGGATCTGGCCGATGATCGCTTCGCGCACCTTTTCCGGCACGGCCATGACCATTTCGGTCGCGATGTAGCCGGGGCAGATGGCGTTGGCGGTGATGCCCGCGCGCGCACCTTCCTGCGCCAGCGACTTCACGATGCCGAGGTCACCCGCCTTGGTCGCGGCATAGTTCACCTGCGCGAACTGGCCCTTCTGGCCGTTGATCGACGAGATCACGATGACGCGGCCAAACTTGCGTTCGCGCATGCCGGGCCAGATCGGGTGCACGGTGTTGAAGACGCCGGTCAGGTTGGTGTCGATCACTTCGTGCCACGCTTCGGGCGTCATCTTGTGGAACGGCGCGTCGCGGGTGATGCCCGCATTGGCGACGACCACGTCGATCGGGCCCAGGTCGGCCTCGACCTGCGCGATGCCGGCTTTCGACGCCTCGTAATCGGCCACGTTCCACTTGTAGGTCTTGATGCCGGTCGCCTCGGTGAAGGCGGCGGCCTTCTCGTCGTTGCCGGCATAGGTCGCTGCGACCTCGTACCCCTTGGATTTCAGTTCTTTCGAGATCGCCTCGCCGATGCCGCGCGATCCGCCGGTCACCAATGCCACACGAGCCATGATGGTCTCCTTCAAGCCAGTTCGAAATTTAATTGCCTGTTGCGATTTTGATTCGCAACAAAATTACGGGGAAGATTCGGGTTTGGGCGGGTTCCGGACCCGCCCAACGTCACGTCACGGGGTCAGTTCACGGGCGTTCGAGGCACATGGCCACGCCCATGCCGCCGCCGATGCACAGCGTGGCGAGGCCCTTCTTGGCGCCGCGGCGCTTCATCTCGAACAGCAGGGTGTTGAGGATGCGTGCGCCCGAGGCCCCGATCGGGTGACCGATGGCGATGGCACCGCCGTTCACGTTCACGATCGCCGGATCCCAGCCCATGTCCTTGTTCACGGCGCAGGCCTGCGCGGCGAAGGCCTCGTTCGCCTCGACCAGGTCAAGGTCGCCGACCGACCAGCCCGCCTTTTCCAGTGCCTTGCGCGAGGCGTGGATCGGGCCGACGCCCATGATCGACGGGTCGAGCCCGGCGGTGGCGTAGGACGCGATACGCGCCAGCGGCTCGATGCCGCGCTTCTCGGCCTCTTCGGCGCTCATCACCAGCGCGGCGGCGGCACCGTCATTGATGCCCGACGCGTTGGCCGCGGTGACCGATCCGTCCTTGGTGAAGGCGGGGCGCAGTTTCTGCATCGCCTCGATCGTGGCGCCGTGACGGATGTATTCGTCCTTGTCGACCACGATGTCGCCCTTGCGGGTGCTGACGGTGAAGGGAACGATCTCGTCCTCGAACTTGCCGGCGTTCTGGGCGGCCTCGGCCTTGTTCTGCGAGGCGACGGCGAATTCGTCCTGCATGTCGCGGGTGATCTGCCACTGGTCGGCCACGTTCTCGGCCGTCTGGCCCATGTGGTAGCCGTTGAACGCGTCCCACAACCCGTCACGGATCATCGTGTCGATGTATTTCAGGTCGCCCATCTTGGTGCCCGTGCGCAGGTGCGCGGCATGGGTCGACAGCGACATGCTTTCCTGTCCGCCCGCGGCGACGATGCGTGCGTCACCCAGCTGGACGTGCTGCGCGGCCAGCGCCACGGCGCGCAGGCCCGACCCGCAGACCTGGTTGATGCCCCATGCGGCGGATTCCTTGGGCAGGCCCGCGTTGATATGCGCCTGGCGTGCGGGGTTCTGGCCCTGCGCCGCGGTAAGCACCTGTCCGAGGATCGTTTCATCCACGTCCGACTTGTCGATCCCTGCGCGGTCGACCACCGCTTCCAGAACGGCCGCGCCGAGGTCGTGGGCGGGCGTGGTTGACAGAGAGCCGTTGAAGCTGCCGACGGCGGTGCGGGCAGCGGATGCGATGACGACATTGGTCATGGAAAGTCTCCTCCGGTGGTGCGTGGCGGGCAGGCGCCACCAGGAAGACCGAGGGGCGCGCCCGGTTCTGGGCTCTCCCCTTACCGGAATTGCTGCAGTGCAACAAGCCGGGGTGTCGCAGCGTCGCGGCATGTCCGCGATGCGCGTGGTGCATGGCGGATCAGGCCGATTGCTGGTCCTCTTCCGGCATCCACGGCGGCTGGATCGTGGCCGCGCCGAAGAAGAAGCCCTGCAGGCAATCGATCCCGATTTCTTCCAGCACCTTCACGTCCTCGGCGTTCTCCACCTTCTCTGCCACGGTGAACATGTCGAAATGCTGGCCCACGCCATGCAGCGCGCGCGTCAGCACCTCGTTGTCGGGGTTTTTGGCGATGCCGTTCACGAACTCCCCGTCGATCTTGAGGATGTCGAACTGGAAATCGCGGAAATAGCGGAAGGAGGTGTAGCCGGAGCCGAAATCGTCGAGCGCGAAGGCGACGTCACGGCCCTGGAATTCGCGCATGAATTCCACCACCAGCTCGGGAACCGTCATGGCGGAGCTTTCGGTGATCTCGAGGATCAGGCGCGCACCGAGCGACGGGTCGCGGGTCAACGCCCTGTCGAGGATGTTGACCCAGTTGCGGTACCCGATCGAGCGGGCCGACATGTTCACCGACAGGCGCAGGCCGGGATTTTCCCCGAGGATGAGCAACGCGTTTTCGAGCGCGAGGCAGTCGAGGATGCGCCCGGTCTCGTGGGCTTCGATCGCGGGAATGAAATCGGCGGCGGCGATGATTCGCCCCATCGCGTCCTCGACCCGGATCAGCGCCTCGTAGAAGGCGACGCGCGTCTGCCGCTTGGTCTGCACGACCGGCTGGAAGGCAAGGTGCACCTGCCGGTGCTTGATCGCGTCCTTCACGAGGGTCAGCGTTTCGGAATCGCGCTTGGCAACGGCATAGGCGAGGGGGTTCACTTCGGTCATGTCAATGAATTTGGCCTGGACCATCCGACTCTCCATCTTCTGTGTGACCGGTCTCCCATGCGGGACTTGAGAATCCGTAAACCCGGCTTGTCTTTCGCCGCTTTTGCGCCGGTTCCCTTGGTCAGGCCGGACCTGACCGAATTGAGCGCTTCCGCGCGCCTATTTTCACGCCAGTTGATGCGTGACGCGGCAGGGCGGGCGGGTGCTTGACTTGGCAGGCGGGGCCGTCTATCAGCCCGGCTTCATTGGTGTTGGTGGCCCCCGCAAGGGGATGCCTGTCGGGCCCTCGGGCCAGAGGACAACGCCCTTCATCCGCCGGACCCGCCCGCGAGGGTTGCAATGGCACGCAAACGAAGGAGACCAGACGGTGACCAAACGCACCTCTGCCAAGTACAAGATCGACCGCCGGATGGGCGAAAACATCTGGGGTCGTCCGAAATCCCCGGTCAACCGCCGCGAATACGGACCCGGTCAGCACGGCCAGCGCCGCAAGGGCAAGATGTCGGACTTCGGTCTGCAGCTGCGCGCCAAGCAGAAGCTGAAAGGCTATTACGGCGACCTGACCGAAAAGCAGTTCAAGCGCATCTATGCCGAGGCCGCGCGGGTCAAGGGTGACACCGGCGAGAACCTGATCGGTCTCTTGGAGCGTCGCCTCGACGCCGTCGTCTACCGCGCCAAGTTCGTGCCGACCATCTTCGCGGCCCGCCAGTTCGTGAACCACAAGCACGTGCGCGTGAACGGCCAGATCGTGAACATCCCCTCCTACCGCGTGAAGGAAGGCGACGTGATCGAGGTCCGCGACCGGTCCAAGCAGATGGCGGCGATCCTTGAAGCGACGCAGCTGCCCGAGCGTGACGTGCCGGATTACATCGACGCCGACCATTCCAAGCTGACCGCCACTTTCGTGCGGACGCCCGGTTTGGGTGACGTGCCCTACCCGGTGATGATGGAACCGAACCTCGTCATCGAATATTACGCACAGAACTGATCGGGCCGAGAGCCTGACGGATGCGCCGCGCGGGATCGCTCTCGCGCGGCTTTTTCGTGCGTGGCGCGTGGTTGCAGGTGCAGGACCGGGGGTTTGCCACCCCCGGACCCCCGGCCCATATTTGCGAAGAGAAGAAGTGGGAGATTGCGCCCCGCGCGCATGTTGGCTCTTACACCTGACCGGCGTCCGGTCGCGCGCGGGGCGTCTTCTCCTCTTGCGGTCATCGGCGTGTCCGCCTGTACCGCCTCACCAGACTGGCGCGTTAAGGTTAATGCCGGGTTAGTGCGGGCCGTGTGGTCTTCTTCTCTTTCCAAATATGTCCGCCGGAGGCGTCGCGACCTTTCCGCCCGTGCCCGGCGTCAGGGCTTTTGGGTGCTGGTCTTGGGGCATGCGGCGCGCTAAGACCCGCGCGGACGGAGAAAGGCGGGGACATGGCCGGGATCACAGCACAGCCGGGGATCATGCAGATCGCGCCCTACGTTGGCGGGGCGGGCGGCGACAGGGGCGCCAACGTGGTCAAGCTGAGTTCGAACGAGAACCCGCTCGGTCCGCCCGCAAGCGCGGTGGAGGCGTTGCAGGCCGCGGCGGGCGAGATGCACCGCTATCCCTCGACCGATCACGCCAGCCTGCGCGCGGCGATCGGCGAGGTGCACGGGCTCGATCCCGAGCGGCTGATCTGCGGTGTCGGGTCGGACGAGATCATCACGTTCCTGTGCCAGGCCTTTGCCGGGCCGGGGGATGAGGTGCTGTATCCCGAGCACGGTTTCCTGATGTACAAGATCAGCGCGCTTGCGGCGGGTGCGACGCCCGTTGTTGCGCCTGAACGGGACCGCGTGGTGGATGTGGATGCGCTGCTTGAGGCGTGTGCCGAGCGCACCCGGCTTGTCTTTCTTGCCAATCCCGCCAACCCGACTGGCACGATGATCGGGGAAGGAGAACTGGCGCGGCTGGCGGAGGGGTTGCCGGATCAGGCGCTGCTCGTCATCGACGGGGCCTATGCCGAGTATGTCGAAGGCTATGACGGCGGTGCCGCGCTGGTCACCGCACGCGACAACGTCTTCATGACGCGCACATTTTCCAAGCTCTACGGCCTTGGCGGCCTGCGGGTCGGCTGGGGGTACGGCAAGGCGGAGGTGATCGACATCCTCAACCGCGTGCGCGGGCCGTTCAACCTGTCGGCCCCGGCTCTGGCGGCGGCGGAGGCGGCGATCCGCGACCGCGCCTATGCCGAGCGTTGCCGGGTGGAGAACGCACGGATGCGCACGTGGCTGGCGCGGGCACTGGCCGAGCACGGCGTGCCCTCCGACACGTCCTGCGCCAACTTCATCCTCGCGCGGTTTGCCAGTGCAGACCAGGCGCAGGCCGCCGATGCCTTTCTGCAGGAGCGCGGGCTGATCGTGCGGCAGGTGGGCGGCTACGGCCTGCCCGCGGCCTTGCGCATCACCGTGGGCGACGAGGAGGCCTGCATTCGCGTGGCCGACGCCATCGGCGCTTTCATGGGGGGCGCGGCATGAGCGTGGTTTACGGTCGCGTCGCGCTGATCGGGCTGGGCCTGATCGCGTCCTCGATGTTCTGGGGCATCCGCCGGGGCACGCTCGCAGGCGAGGTCACGGGCTATGCCCGGTCGGCCGAGACGCGGGAGACCGCGCGCCAGATCGGGCTCTGCGACGAGGTCTGCGATACGCTGGCCGACGCGGTGCGCGATGCCGACCTCGTCGTGCTCTGCGTGCCGGTCGGCGTGATGGGTGCCGTGGCCGAGCAGATCGCGCCGCATCTGAAACCCGGCGCGGTGGTCAGCGACGTGGGATCGGTCAAGCGCCAGGTGATCGAGGCGGTCGGCCCCCATATCCCCGAGGGCGTGCACTTCATCCCGACCCACCCCATCGCGGGAACCGAGCATTCCGGCCCGACCAGCGGCTTTGCCGAACTGTTCGACAACCGCTGGTGCCTGATCGTGCCGCCGCCGGGTGCCGACGAGGCCGAAGTGGCGCGGATGGAGCAGTTCTGGCGCGCGCTGGGATCGATGACCGACCGGATGGAACCGGACCACCACGACCTTGTCCTTGCCGTGACCAGCCACGCGCCGCACCTCATCGCCTACACGATGGTGGGGGTCGCGGACGACCTGCGCCGGGTGACCGACAGCGAGGTCATCAAGTATTCGGCGGCGGGCTTCCGCGACTTCACCCGCATCGCCGCCAGCGATCCGACCATGTGGCGCGACGTGTTCCTGTCGAACAAGGAGGCCACGCTCGAAGTGCTGGGCCGCTTCACCGAGGAACTGTTCGCGTTGCAACGGGCCATCCGGCAGGGCGATGGTGAGCACCTTCACGCCTATTTCACCCGCACCCGCGCGATCCGCCGTGGCATCATCGAGGCGGGGCAGGATACAAACGAACCGAATTTCGGTCGCGGAAAGGCTTGATCCCATGCGCAAGGTGCTTCTGATCGCGGTACTGGCAGTGCAGGCGGGTGGCGCGGCGGCCGCGCCCGACCAGTCGGTGCGCCCGCACCTGCGGCCCGCATCTCTTGTCGAGGCGCCGATGCGGCCCGTGGCGCGCCCCGCGCCGGAGGTGCAGGTCGCGGGCCTGGTGACGCCCGCCAACGCCCGCGTCCTTGTCGCGGGTACGCCGCCCGTGCGGCCGGTGTCGCGCCCGGCCTGGGCCTCGACGCCCGCGATCCAGCCGATCGGCGTCGCGCCCACCTCGGACGACCTTGCCGCCAACCTGCCCGATCCCGAACCGGCGGTCCTCGTGATGGGAGAGACGGTGTCCGTCCGTCCTTCGGCCCGGCCCAGGGCGTTGGTCGAGAAGGTCATGGCAAAGCGGCGCAAGGCGAAGAAGGCCCTGCAACGCGGCGCGATCTGTGGCGATACGGCGTTGCAGGGAGAGGTCATCGGTACGGTACCCGGACGGCTGAATGGCTGCGGCGTGCCGAACGCGGTGAAGCTGAAATCGGTGAACGGGATCAAGCTGTCGACGCCCGCGATCATGGATTGCAAGACCGCCAAGGCCGTCAAGCGCTGGGTCGATGGCGGCGCGAAGAAGGCCATCGGCAATTACGGCGGCGGGCTGAGCCGCATCAAGGTCGCCGCGCATTACGCCTGCCGGACGCGCAACAACCAACCCGGAGCCAAGATCAGCGAACACGGAAAGGGCCGGGCCATCGACATCTCGGCGCTCTACACCGCCGACGGGACCGAGTTGAGCGTGCTGAAAGACTGGGGCAAGGGGCGCGAGGGCCGGATGCTCAAGAAGATGCACAAGGCCGCCTGCGGACCCTTCGGGACCGTGCTGGGCCCGAACGCCGACCGCTTCCACCGCGATCACTTCCATTTCGATACCGCGCGCTATCGCAGCGGCTCCTATTGCCGGTGACGCCGGAGGCGCTTGCGGCAGAGGTGATGCGCCGGGCCGTGGCGCAGGGCGTGTCGCTGTCCGGGCTCGTGGTCGAGGAGCGCGCGGGCGCGGCCTACCTGCGCGCCCGGTATGATCGGGACGTCGTGCCGGGGGCTGACGGAATGCCCGAGGGCTTTCCCGGTTGGGCGCAGGGACGCCAGGCAGAGTTCGCGGCGGGCCGCGTGCTGGCTGGTAGCACGCTGATATCGTTAGGGTTTCCACCAGAATTGGCAAGGGGCGCGGACCGCGCGCCCGTCTGGCCGGAAGGCGCGCGTGGCGCGATCACCCATACCCGCGACGAGGTCGCGGTGCTGGTCGCGGCGGGGGCCCGGCGGATCGGGCTCGACCGTCAGCCGGTGGCCGCGGGTCGCTCGCTCGACGCGTTGCGCGCCGAGGTGCTGAGCGCCGGTGATCGCTCGGCGCTGGAGGCGGTGCCGGGCGGCGAGGGCGTGGCCGAAACCGCCGGGTTCTCTGCCAAGGAGACGCTGTTCAAGGCGCTTTACCCCGAAGTGGGCCGCATGTTCGGCTTTGCCGCCGCGCGGGTGGTGTCGGCGGGGCCGGATCGGGTCACGCTGGTGTTGACGGAGAGTTTGGCGGACGGGTTGGCCGAAGGTGCGGCGTTCGATGTGTCGCTGTCGGTCGAGGCGGGCGTGGTCGAGACTTGGATGGTTGCCGAAGCGGTTTGATGTCGGCGCTCCGTCGCTGGCGCTTAGTCCCCGGCGCGGAATCAAGGCCGCAGGCCGCCGCGCTTTGACGGGCCGCCCCCACGGCCCGTCGAATTGGCTAGTCTTCGCACTTCGCTTGGGCGGAGTGCGGATTTGGCAGACATAAAGCACAGTAGCGGAACAGTCGGATCGACGCGCCGCGGCCCGTCTTCGACCGTTATCGGCGCCATCACCTGCAACCCTTCGCCGCGGCGCTTGGCCTTTCGCTGGGTCAAGCCATGCGCTAAACCCGTCCTAACCGGAGGTGCCCCCATGAAAGACGATATGTCCCACGCCATGACGCCCGAGCAGGCGCGCGCCAAGCCCGCCGCGTTCGACTGGGCCGATCCCTTCCTGCTGGACACCCAGCTGACCGAGGAAGAGCGCATGATCCGCGACGCGGCGGCGGCCTATTGCGCCGACAAGCTTGCCCCGCGCGTCCTGATGGCCAACCGGCACGAAACCTTCGACCGCGACATCATGACCGAGATGGGCGCGCTGGGCCTTCTGGGATCGACCATCCCCGAAGCCTATGGCGGGGTCGGCGCGAATTACGTCAGCTACGGCCTTGCCGCGCGCGAGGTGGAGCGGGTCGATTCCGGCTACCGGTCGGCCATGTCGGTGCAATCCTCGCTCGTGATGCACCCGATCTTCGCCTATGGCTCCGAAGAGCAGCGCCAGCGCTTCCTGCCGCGCCTTGCCACCGGCGAACTGGTCGGCTGTTTTGGCCTGACCGAGCCCGACCACGGATCGGACCCCGGCAGCATGGTCACCCGCGCAAAGAAGGTCGATGGCGGCTACAGCGTGTCGGGTGCAAAGAACTGGATCACCAACTCGCCCATCGCCGACATCGCCGTGGTCTGGGCCAAGTCGGACGCGCATGACGGCAAGATCCGGGGGTTCATCCTCGAACGCGGGATGAACGGGTTCGAGACGCCGAAGATCGAGGGCAAGTTCTCGCTGCGCGCCTCCATCACCGGCATGATCTCGATGGACGAGGTGTTCGTGCCCGAGGAAAACCTGCTGCCCAACGTGTCGGGCCTTGCCGGGCCCTTCGGCTGCCTGAACCGTGCGCGGTACGGCATCGCGTGGGGCGCGATGGGCGCGGCCGAGTTCTGCTGGCACGCGGCGCGGCAATACACGCTCGACCGGACGCAGTTCGGCCGCCCGCTGGCGCAGACGCAACTGATCCAGAAGAAGCTGGCCGACATGCAGACCGAGATCACGCTGGGCCTGCAGGGCGCGCTGCGGCTGGGCCGGATGATGGACGACCACACCGCCCCCGCCGAAGGCATCAGCCTGATGAAGCGCAACAATTGCGGCAAGGCGCTGGCCATCGCGCGCGAGTCGCGGGACATGCATGGCGGCAACGGGGTGAGCGACGAATACGGCGTCATCCGGCACGTCATGAACCTGGAAGCGGTCAACACCTACGAGGGCACGCATGACGTGCACGCGCTGATCCTTGGCCGCGCGCAGACCGGGTTGCAGGCGTTCTTCTGAACGCCTGTGCCACGGCAGAGGTAACCCATGGGTTACTACAATTGTCTGTAATTCCTTAACTTTTTGGTAAGGCTTGCCGTCAGGACGGGGCAGTTTCCTCGTCGAACATGGTCGCCCGCAGGCGCGTCGCGGCGGTTTTCAGGACCTGCGCACCGGCCGCCACGTGGCTTTCGTTCAGCCGCGATTTCGGCCCGTGCGTCGCCAGCGCCGCGCAAAAACGGCCATCGTCATCGGTGACCGGCACCGCGATGGCGAACATGTTGTCCATGAACTCCTCGTTGTCGATGGCATAGCCCTGCCGCGCGATCTGGGCCAACTCGTCAAGGAGCGTGTCGGGGGTGGTGTGCGTGTTGGCCGTCTTGCCGTCGAGCGAGAGGCTTTGCACGAAGGTGCGCCGCTTGGCGGGGCTGAGGCTGGCCATGAAGGTCTTGCCGCTGGCGGTGCAGTGGAAGGGCACGTTGGTGCCGCGCGGCAGCTGGATGCGGAACGGCCAGTTGGTTTCCACCCGGTCGAGGTAATTCATGCCCGACGCCTCGGGCACGACGAAGTTGACGGCCTCTTTCACTTCGGCGGCGACATCTTCGAGGATCTGGTGCCGCGCGATGGAGGCGCGCGACGCATACAGCAGCCCCGAGGCCATCATCCGCGCCCGGCGGGCGGGGCGGAACTTGTTGCGGTCGGCATCGCGGATCAAAAAGCCTTCGCGTTCCAGCGTCGCCACCAGCCGGTGCACCGTCTGCTTGGGCAGGCCCAGTTCCGCGTTGATTTCGGTCGGGGACATCGCGCTGTCGGATCGCCCCACGATTTCGAGGATGAGGAGCGTGCGCAGGTTGGTCGGTATGCGTTTGTCTACATTCATCCGAAATAAGGGCTTGCCGGAATCGTTCTCATACCCATACAGTCATGAACCATAAAAACAAGACAAAAAGTCTCATTTTTTACACTTTTGTGGTGAGACATGGGGAGGACAAACGTGGAGTTCGACTTTGTCGTGGTCGGCGCCGGTTCGGCGGGCTGTCCTGTGGCGCGGCGTCTGAGTGACGCCGGGCGCTACTCGGTCTGCCTGATCGAGGCCGGACCGCGCGATACGAACCCGTGGATCCACATCCCCGTCGGCTATTTCCGCACGATGAACAACCCGCGGAGCGACTGGCGGTACTACACCCAGCCCGATCCCGGCATCAATGGCCGGGCGATCCCGTGGCCGCGGGGGCGGGTGATGGGCGGGTCGTCGTCGATCAACGGCCTGCTTTACGTGCGGGGCCAGCCGCAGGATTACGACCACTGGCGGCAGCTGGGCAATACCGGCTGGGCGTGGGACGACGTGCTGCCCTATTTCAAGCGCGCCGAAAACTGGGGCGGGGACACCCCCGATCCCGAGAACCTGCGCGGCCACAAGGGTCCGCTGGCCGTCAACCCGACGCGGTTGAGCCGCGATATCGTCGATCACTGGGTCGAGGCGGCGGTGAACGCGGGCTACAAGCGCAACCCCGATTACAACGGGTCCGACCAGGAGGGCGTGGGGTATTTCCAGCTGACCCAGAAGGCGGGGCAGCGCTGTTCCTCGGCCAAGGCGTACATCACGCCGGTGCGCGGCAAGCGCGACAACCTCGAAGTCATCACCGACGCGCAGGCCGAGAAGCTGCTGATCGAGAACCGGGTCGCGCGCGGTGTGATTGTCCGCAGGAAGGGCGAGAGCATGACGATCCGCGCCCGGCGCGAGGTCATCCTGTCGGCGGGCGCGATCGGGTCGCCGCAGCTTTTGATGCTGTCGGGCGTGGGCGACGGCGAGGCGCTGGCGAAACACGGCATCACCTCGGTCAGCCACGTGCCGGGCGTGGGCCGGAATCTGCAGGACCACCTGCAGGCGCGGCCGGTCTACAAGACCACGCTGTCGACCATCAATGTCGAGACCAATTCGCTCTTCAAGAAGGCGATGATCGCGCTGGAATACGCGGCGAAACGCACCGGGCCTATGACCATGGCCGCGAGCCTCGGCACCGGGTTCCTGAAGACCGACGAGCGGCTGGAGACTCCCGACATCCAGTTCCACATCCAGCCCTTCAGCGCCTCGGCACCCGCCGACGGGCCGCACAAGTTCTCGGCCTTCACGGCGTCGGTCCTGCAGTTGCGCCCCGAAAGCACGGGGCACCTCGAACTGAAATCGGCCGATCCGATGGCGCATCCGGATATCCATCCCAACTACCTTGCGACCGATCTGGACCAGCAGACCATCGTCAAGGGCATCCAGGTCGCGCGCAAGATCGCCGGGCACAGCCCCCTGAAAGACGTCGTGACCGAGGAATACGCGCCGGGCCGCGAGATCGCCTTCGACGATTACGACGGCACGCTCGACTGGGCGCGCAACACCGCCGTGACGATCTATCACCCGACGGGCACCTGCAAGATGGGCAGTGACGAGATGGCCGTCGTGGACGAACGCCTGCGCGTGCGCGGCATCGGGGGGCTGCGGGTCGCCGACGCCTCGATCATGCCGCAGATCATCTCGGGCAACACAAACGCACCCTGCATCATGATTGGAGAGAAAGTGTCGGACATGATTTTGGAGGATGCTGTCGCATGATGGAACACGTCCTTGATTACGGCCAGATCATCATCGCCGACCTCATCCTGTCGGGTGACAACGCGCTGATCATCGGCATGGCCGCCGCGGGGCTGAGCCCCGAGTTGCGCAAGCGGGCGATCCTGTACGGCATGGTCATCGCCGCCGTCCTGCGGGTTGTCTTCGCCGTCATCGCAACCAAGCTGCTGGGCATTCCGGGCCTGTTGTTCGTGGGTGCGCTGCTGCTCTTCTGGGTGTGCTGGCGCCTGTTCCTCGAAATTCGCGAGGGTCATGTCCACGACCAGGGCGGGGACGCTCTGGAAATCGCCGAGAAGATGGACGAGGGCTATACCGGCCCGCCGCGCCGCACGCTGCGTTCGGCCCTGTGGTCGATCACCATCGCAGACGTGTCGATGAGCCTCGACAACGTGCTGGCGGTCGCGGCGATCGCCGATGGCGACAGCACCAAGCTGGTCGTGGGGCTGGGCCTTGCGATCCTCTTGATGGCCTTTGCCGCGACGATCATCATGCGCATCCTGACGAAGTATCCGTGGATCTCGTGGCTGGGCCTGATCGTGCTTTTGTACGTGGCAAGCGAGATGCTGTTCCGAGGTTTCTTTGACATCAACCACGGGATTGGTCCTATGCTGGGACTCGTGGAGGGGATGGAACTCGGCAAGGGGCACTGAATTTGGGGGCCCCGGCCGGTTCGGCGTGGGGCTCTCCGAAGACAACCGGACCGGTGATCGCCTTCGCGGTTCGGGTGACAAGACAAACCGAAGGCAACAACACGGGAGGAAATTAACGTGTTCAACTTGAAAACCCTGACCAGCGGCATTGCCGCCGCGGCCGTGGGTCTGACGGCGATGGCCACCGCGGCCCTGGCCGACGGCCACGCCAAGGTTCTGCGTATCCAGTCGGTTCTGCCGACCACGGCGGACGAAGTCGTGATGCTGAAAGCATTCGGTGACGACGTGGCGGCCCTGACGGGCGGCTCGCTGACCATCGAAGTGCTGCCCGCCGGTGCCGTTGTCGGCCCGCGCGACATCATGGATGCGGTCGATGCCGGTCTCGTCGAAGGCGGCTTTGCCTGGACCCACTACTGGGGCGGCAAGCACGTCGCGGCCAACCTGTTCGGCGCACCCGTCGCCGGCGCGGGTGTCGGCATGGACAACATCGCGTTCCTGTCGTGGTTCCAGTTCGGCGGCGGCAAAGAGCTGTACGACCGCCTGTGGGACGAGATGGGCGTGAACGTCAAAGGCTTCATGCTGCAGCCGGTCGGCCCCGAGGCCCTCGGCTGGTTCCCGAAACCGATCAAGTCCATGGATGACTTCCGCCAGATGCGCTTCCGCGCGCCTCCGGGCATGGTGGGCGCAGCCTATGCCGACATCGGCGTTCCCGCCGTTGCAATGGGCGGCGGCGACATCCTGCCGGCGCTGGAAAAAGGCACCATCGACGCGGCCGAATGGTGCTGCCCGAAGCCTGACTCGGTCTTCGGCTTCCAGAAGGTCCTGAAGCACTACTACCTGCAGGGTCTGCACCAGGTCGTCGTGAACGCCGACATGTACGTGAACGGCGACTTCTACGATGGTCTGTCCGACCTCGAGAAGAAGGCTCTCGAAGTGGCGGCCAACGCGTCGCTGTCGAAGTCCATGTCCTACCGTATCTACGAGAACGGCAAGGCGCTGAAGGACCTGACCGAGAACTACGGCGTCATCCTCGAAGACACGCCGGCCGACTACTTCACCGAGTATTCGGCAGCCGCGGCGAAAGCCCTGCAAGCCGCAGCGGACGAGAACGAGTTCTTCGCCGAAGTGTGGGCCTCGCAGCGCGCCTTCGCTGAAATCGCCGTTCCGTTCTGGGCCGGTGCGCAGACCTCGAACGCGGGCCTTGGCCGCGCGTTTGCAGACACGCTGAAGTAAGCAATTCCAGAACGGGCCCTTCCGGGGGCCCGTTCGTTCTTTTTCTCCAAGCACCGGTCGCGGGTGGTTCGAAAAAAAGAACGTGGATACCAAAATCCGCGTCCCAGGGAGGGAACGCCACATGGCAGACGAACCGAATCCGGACGAGTTGGAAATTGCCGACGAACTGATCGCCGAGCGGCGCGCCGAGGCGCCGGGCGAGACGCCGGAGGACATGACCCCGTGGCAGCGGCCGATCACGGCGGCCATCGACGTGATCAACTACCGCGCCGGCCAGATCATCGCGCTGATGATGGTGCCGCTGATCGCCATCGTCGTCTGGGAGGTCTTCTCGCGGAACACCTTCATCATCCTGCAGGATGCCGGGTTCGAGGATTTCGCGCGCAGCCTGGGCCTTGGCCCGACGCTGCAGGCCTATGACCTGTCCCGCATGATCGCGGGCGTGTTGTGGATGGCGGGCGCGGGCTATGGCCTGATGCGCGGCGTGCATATCCGCGCCGACTTCCTCTATCGCAACTGGAGCGACAAGACGCAGGCGACGGTCGATGCGTTGCTTTACCTCTTGTTCTTCATCCCCTCGATGATCTTCTTCACCGTCGTGTCGGCGCAGTTCTGGTGGCTGGCCTACGAGACCGGTGAGCGCATGGCGCTCGACAGCGCGTGGCAGCCGATCCTGTGGCCCGCGCGTCTGGCGATGCCGATTGGTGGCCTCTTGCTGCTGTTGCAGGGCATCCCCGAGATCTTCCGCGCCTTCCACAAGATGGGCAAGGAGCGTGAACGCTGGTTCGTGCGCGCGCTGCCGATCTACGTGATTGCCGTCCTGTGGCTGTCGCTGGCCATCTTCGCACCTGACACGGTGCCGGGTGGCGAGTGGTTCACCGACCTGATGAAGGCGCGTCCGGGCCTCGACAAGCCGACCATCGGCCTGATCATGCTGGCGGCGATGCTGTTCGTGATCTTCGTCGGTTTCCCGATCTCGTTCACGCTGATCTTCCTTGCCTTCGTCTTCGGCATCTGGGGGTCGAACTTCAAGCTGACCACCCTGCTGATGACGCTGAACACCAACTCCACCATGCTGAACGACCAGCTGATGGCGGTGCCGCTGTTCGTGCTGATGGGCATCGTGATGGAGGCGGCGGGCCTGATGGAACGCCTGTTCTCCTCGATCCAGATGATCATGGCGCGCATCCGCGGATCGCTGTTCATCGCCGTTCTGATCGTGTCGACGATCTTTGCCGCGGCGACGGGCATCGTGGGCGCGTCCGTGACGCTTTTGGGCATCATGGCGGGCGCGACGATGAGCCGGTCGGGATACAACGTGAAGCTGGCCGCGGGCACGATCACCGCGGGCGGCACGCTGGGCATCCTGATCCCGCCGTCGATCATGTTGATCGTCATGGGGCCTGTGCTGGAAGTGTCGACGCTGGACTTGTTCCGCGGTGCGTTCATCCCCGGTGCCTTGCTGGCCTCGCTGTACCTTCTGTACACGCTGGGCCGGTGCTGGCTGAACCCGGAACTGGGCCCGATCCTGTCGGAAGAGGACCAGCCCGACACCTCGCGCTTCTACGGGGCCGAGGTGGCGCTGATGTGCCTGGGTATCCTGACCATCTGCCGGGTCTTCGGCCTGGGCCTGTCCGGCGCGTTCGGGGGCACGATCCCGTTTGCCGGGCTGATCATCCTGGCGATCACGCTGGCGGTGGCCTACCTCGCCTATCGCCGGTTGAACGTGTTGCGGATCGTGGTGCCGATCGCGGTGCTGTTCCACCTCTACATGATCGTTGCGAACATGGGTGAGGGGCTGCCGACGTGGTCCATCGTGTTCGGCGCGTTCACCGTGCTGCTCGCGTGGCTGGGGCGTCCGATCTACAGCAAGGAGGCCGACGAGGGCTTCTACTTCTCGCAGCTGTGGGACGAGTTCTTTGCCGGCCTGATGCCGCCGACGATCCTGATCTCCTTCGCGCTGGGGTCGATCCTTCTGGGTCTGGCCACGCCGGCCGAGGCGGCGGCGATGGGTGCCTTCGGTGCGATCCTGCTGTCGGTCATGTACCGCAAGTTCACGCTCCCCAGCTTCTTCGACAGCCTGATCAAGGCGCTGGAGATCACGGTGCTGATCATGTTCCTCGTGGCCGCGTCCAACTTCTTTGGCGCGCAGTTCTCGGCCCTTGGCACGCCCAAGATGCTGACCGAGTTGCTGCTGGGACTTGAGATGTCGCCGTACCTGATCCTGCTTCTGGTGATGGCGCTGATCTTCCTGCTGGGCTGGCCGCTGGAATGGGTGCCGATCGTTCTGATCGTGGTGCCCATCCTGTTGCCGACGGTGGAAGCGCTGTCGGTCCACGGGCTCGACCGGTACGACCTGATGGTCTGGTTCGGCATCCTCGTGGCGGTGAACCTGCAGACGGCGTGGCTCAGTCCGCCCGTGGCGCTATCGGCCTACTTCCTGAAGGGCGTCGTGCCGAACTGGGATCTGAAGGACATCTACCTTGGCATGATGCAGTTCATGCTGGTGCAGCTGTTCGGCCTGATCCTGCTGTTCATCTTCCCGGCGCTGGTGCTGTGGCTGCCCAAGGTCATGGGCGGATAGTTCGGGAAACCGGAAGCCGGGTTCGGGAAGGTTGAAATGCCTCCCGGCCCGGTTGACTTTGCACTTCGGTGCGTATTTTGAGAACCCAGGTACCATTTTTTGATGAGAGGACCGGATGGCACGTGACTATCTGAAAAAGGCACCCAAGACTGCGCGCACCGATGCAAGCGAGACGCGCAAGATCGTCATGGACATCCTCGACACGATCGAGGCGGGCGGCGACCAGGCGGCCCTCGACTATGCGAAGAAGTTCGACAAGTACGAAGGCAACGTCCTGCTGACCGCGGACGAGATCGCCGCCGCCGCCGAAAAGGTGCCGCAGAAGCTGCGTGACGACATCGCCTTTGCCCACGACAACGTGCGCCGGTTCGCCGAGACCCAGAAATCGACGCTGTCCGAAGTGCAGCTGGATGTCGTGCCGGGCCTGATCGCCGGGCAAAAGGCGATCCCCTGCCGCGCCGCGGGCTGCTACGTGCCCGGCGGGCGGTACAGCCACGTCGCTTCGGCCATCATGACGGTGACCACCGCCAAGGTGGCGGGCGTCAACAACATCACCGCCTGCTCGCCGCCGCGTCCGGGCGAGGGCGTCCATCCCGCCATCGTCTATGCCGCGAACCTCTGCGGTGCCGACCAGATCCTCGCCATGGGCGGGGTGCAGGGCGTGGCCGCGATGACCTTTGGCCTGTTCGGTCTGCCCAAGGCCGACATCCTTGTCGGTCCCGGCAACCAGTTCGTGGCCGAGGCCAAGCGCATCCTGTTCGGCCGCGTGGGCATCGACATGATCGCGGGCCCGACCGACAGCCTGATCCTCGCCGACAAGACCGCCGATCCCGAGATCGTGGCCGTCGATTTGGTGGGGCAGGCCGAGCACGGATATAACTCGCCCGTGTGGCTGGTCACCGACGACCGCGCGCTGGCCGAGGCGACGCTGACCCGCGTGCCAGAACTGATCGAGGAACTGCCCGAGCTGAACCGCGACAACGCCCGCGCGGCATGGCGCGATTACGGCGAGGTGATCCTCTGCGGCGACCGCGAGGAGATGGCGGCGTGCAGCGACGATTACGCGCCCGAGCACCTGACGGTGCAGGCCGAGGACCTCGACTGGTGGCTGTCGCGGCTGCAATGCTACGGCTCGCTCTTCCTTGGCGAAGAGACGACCGTGGCCTATGGCGACAAGGCGTCGGGCACGAACCACGTGCTGCCGACTTCGCAATCGGCCAAGTACACGGGCGGCCTGTCGGTCCACAAGTACATGAAGATCGTGACATGGCAGCGGGCGACGCGCGAAGGCGCCAAGCGCGTGGCCGAGGCGACCGCCCGCATTTCGCGGCTGGAAGGCATGGAAGGCCATGCCCGCACCGCAGATGTCCGGCTGGCCAAGTATTTTCCGGGTGAAAACTTCGACCTGTCGGCCGCCGAATGAAAGCGCTCGTCTATGACGGGCCGGAACAGCTGGGCTACCGGGAGGTGGCCGAGGCGGGGCCGCAAGGGCCCGACGAGGTGCTGGTCCGGGTCGATACCGTGGGCATCTGCGGGTCGGACATGCATGCCTATCTGGGCCATGACGAACGCCGCCCCGCGCCCCTGATCCTCGGCCACGAGGCGGCGGGTCTGACCGCCGACGGGCGGCGCGTCACCGTCAACCCGCTGGTGACCTGCGGCACCTGCGAATACTGCGCGTCGAGGCGGGAGAACCTGTGCACGACGCGGCAGATCATCTCGATGCCGCCGCGCGAGGGCGCGTTTGCCGAGGCGATCGCGATGCCCGAACGCAACCTCGTGACGGTGCCCGACGCCTATCCGCTTGATAAGGCGGCGCTCGCCGAACCGCTGGCCGTCTGCTGGCACGCCGTGCGCCTTGCCGCGCCCGAGGGCAAGACCGCGCTGGTGATCGGCGGCGGCGCCATCGGCGTCGGCGCGGCGCTGGCGCTGATCGCGCAGGGCAGCACGCAGGTGACGCTCGTCGAGCCGAACCCGGCTCGCCTCGCGTTTCTCGCCGACCAGCCGTTTGCCGCGATGACCCCCGACGCGGTGGCGGGCGCGTTCGACATCGTGATCGACGCGGTGGGTTACGACGGCACCCGCGCCAGCGCCTGCGAACGCGTCAAGCCGGGCGGGATCATCGTGCATGTGGGCCTTGGCAGCGCCACCGGCGGGCTGGATATCCGCCGGATCACGCTGCAGGAGATCACCTTCCTCGGCACCTACACCTACACCGCGCAGGATTTCCGCGACACCTGCGCGGCCATGTTCGACGGCCGTCTCGGCCCCCTCGACTGGACCGAGACCCGCGCGCTGGCGGACGGCGCCGCCGCCTTTGCCGACCTGCGCGCCGGTCGCGTCGCCGCCCCGAAACTCCTTTTGAAACCGTGAGACAGACATGAGCATCAGCACACAGATCGTTGACGACATGGTGGCGAACGGCATCAACTTCGTCACCACCGTCCCCTGCAAGCAGCTGGGTGGCGTGATCGACGAGGTCGAGGCCCGCCCCGAAATCTACCACATCCCCTCCAACAAGGAGGACGAGGGCATGGGCCTGTGCGCCGGTGCCTTCATGGGCGGCAAGCGGCCCTGCATCATCATGCAGAACACCGCCATCGGCGTGACGATCAACACGCTGGTCACGCTGACGCAGTTCTACCGCATGCCCCTGCCGATGCTGATTTCGTACCGGGGCGAGCTTCTGGAGCCGGTCGCCTGCCAGGTCGAGATGGCGGTGCACACCAAGGCGCTGCTGGCGCAGCTGAACATCCCGACCTATCACTTCCACCATCAGGACGACGCCAAGGAACTTGATGCCATCCTGAAATACACCTTCATGTGCAACAAGCCGGTCGCCATCCTGACCGATGCCACCTTCTGGGGAGGGTACTGACATGATCCGTTCGGAAATCCTGAAAGAGATCGCGCCGATCCTCCGCCCGCACCTCGTCGTCTGTAACATCGGCCTGCCCAGCCAGGAGATGCACATGATCGACGACCAGCCGACCAACTTCTACATGCTGGGCACGATGGGCCTTGCGTCCTCCATCGGGCTGGGCGTGGCGCTGGCGCAGGACAAGACCGTGATCTCGATCGACGGGGACGGGTCGGTTCTGACGAACCTCGGCACGCTGCCGACGATTGCCAACAACGTCGCCGACAACTTCATCCTGATGATCATCGATAACGGGTCCTATGGCTCGACCGGGGATCAGCCGACCTATGCCGGCAAGAAGACCAACCTGACCGACGTCGCCCGCGCCTGTGGCTGCGAGAACGTGGTCGAGGTGCAGGACAAGGACACCGGCGCGGCGCTGGAAGCGGCCATCGCGTCGAAGAAGATGACGATCCTTGTCGTCAAGTGCGACAGCGGCAACGTGAAGGTCCCGGTGATCACCAAGGACCCGGTCGTCATCCGCGACCGTTTCATGAACGCCATCGCGTCCTGATCCTGGCCATCGGGGCGGCCTTTCGCGGGCCGTCCCGTGCACGCGCCAGCGGTGGCCTGTGCGCATCGCGGATCGTCCGCCACCCGGCAGGCCCGGCGGTTGAACCGGGCGCTGGCGTCCGGCGGCGCACCGGGTGATCCGGCAGGTTCGGACGCGCAAAGGCGAAGGGCCGGGCGGCTTGCGCCTTGACGTTGAAAACGGCTTGGATTACCTCCCTCGGACGCCCCGGGCGGGCATGGTGAAATGGTATCATAAGAGCCTTCCAAGCTTAAGGTGCGGGTTCGATTCCCGCTGCCCGCTCCATCCTCTCTTCGTCGGGTTGACGCAGTCCGCGACCGGGGCTTAATGCCCTGACGCCGGCAGACGGGAGTGAACATGGCCGAACCTGCACCGATCAAGGACGCCGAACGCGCGAAATCCAAGGATTTGCGCGCGCTGAGGGCGCTTTGGCCGTTCATGGCGCCCTATCGCCTGCTTTTGCTGGCAGCGATTGCCGCGCTGATGCTGACGGCGGCGGTGTCGCTGATCCTGCCCATCGCGGTGCGCCGCGTGGTCGATAATTTCGGCACCGAGGACGGGGCGCTGCTGGACCGCTACTTTGCCGCGGCGATGGGGATCGCGGCGGTGCTGGCCCTTGGCACGGCGCTGCGTTACGCGCTGGTCACCCGGCTGGGCGAGCGCGTGGTGGCCGACATCCGCAAGGCGGTCTTTGCCCGCGTGATCGGCCTGTCGCCCGCCTTCTACGAACGCCTGATGACCGGCGAGGTCCTCAGCCGGATCACCACGGACACGACGCTGATCCTGTCGGTGATCGGGTCGTCGGTATCGGTGGCCTTGCGCAACGTGCTGATCTTCATCGGCGGGCTGATCCTGATGATGTTCACCTCGGCCAAGCTGACGGGGCTGGTTTTGCTGATCGTGCCCGCGGTGGTGGTGCCGATCCTGACGCTGGGCCGCAAGGTGCGGCGGCTGAGCCGCGAGAACCAGGACTGGATCGCGGCTTCGTCGGCCAATGCCTCCGAGGCGCTGGGCGCGGTGCAGACGGTGCAGGCCTACACGCACGAGGCGCTGAGCCGCAGCGCGTTCGACGAGGTGACCGAGAAGTCGATCGGCGCGGCCTATGCCCGGATCAACACGCGCGCGGTGATGACCGCGATCGTGATCTTCCTTGTCTTCGCCGGTGTCGTGGGCGTTCTGTGGATCGGCGCGCGCGACGTGCGCGGCGGCGCGATGAGCCAGGGCGAACTGGTGCAATTCGTGATCTACGCGGTGATGGTCGCCGGATCGGTCGCCGCGCTGTCCGAGATCTGGTCGGAACTGCAACGCGCCGCGGGCGCGACCGAGCGGCTGGTGGAATTGCTGGAGACCGAGGACAGCGTGACGGACCCGGCGGCCCCCGCAACACTCGCCGAACGCGCGAAGGGCGCGATCCGGTTCGAGGACGTGACCTTCCGCTATCCCGCCCGACCGGACATCCCGGCGCTGGATCGCGTGACGCTCGACATCCAGCCGGGGGAGACGGTGGCCTTTGTCGGCCCGTCCGGCGCGGGCAAGACCACGATCATCCAGTTGCTCCTGCGCTTCTACGACCCCGACAGCGGCACGATTACGCTGGACGGCACGCCGCTCGACCAGATGGAGCGGGCGGCCTACCGCGCGGCGCTGGCGCTGGTGCCGCAGGACCCGGTCATCTTTGCCGCCTCCGCCCGCGACAACATCCGGTTCGGCCGTCCCGGCGCGTCGGATGCCGAGGTCGAGGAGGCCGCGCGCGCCGCCGCCGCGCATGAGTTCATCAGCGCGTTGCCCGACGGGTACGACAGTTACGTGGGCGAACGCGGCGTGATGCTGTCGGGCGGTCAGAAACAGCGCATCGCCATCGCCCGCGCGATCCTGCGCGATGCGCCGGTACTGCTGCTGGACGAGGCGACCTCGGCGCTGGATGCCGAAAGTGAGCGCGCGGTGCAGGAGGCGGTGACGCGGCTTGCGGCAGGGCGCACGACGCTGGTCGTGGCGCACCGGCTGGCGACGGTGAAACAGGCCGACCGGATCGTGGTGATGGACCAGGGCCGCGTTGTCGCGCAGGGCACGCACGAGTCGCTGGTGGCCGAAGGGGGCCTCTATTCGCGCCTGGCACGGCTGCAATTCACCGCCGATCTCGCGGCGGAGTGACGGTCGGGTCGGCTGACGAGCAGCCGACCTACGCTTGGTGGCGCCGGTGACGCGTCGGCTGTCGAGCAGCCGACCTACGCTTGGTGGCGGGGGGGGCGCGCGTCGGCTGGCAAGCAGCCGACCTACCGCAAATCTGAGCGCGCTCTGGCCCGCATGTAGGTCGGCTGCTTGCCAGCCGGCCCCGCCTCAGGGAAGGGCGCCGAAGAGGCCGGGTTCCAGCTCGCGCGTCAGCTTGGCCACCATCGCGCGTTCGTAATCCTCGAACCCCAGCGCCACCTGCACGAAGGCGTCGGGGCCATAGAGGACGTTGGCGCGGAAATACGAACTCAGCTCGCCCACGTCCACCTGCCGCGCATCGCCGTCGCGGGCATCGTCGTGCCCGATCACCAGCGCGTTCACCGTGATCTGCCCAAGCCCGGCCTGCACGACATCACGGGGGCGGGGGCCGGTATTCGACTGCCCGTCGCCCGAGATGTCCGCCGTCCGTTTCCAGCAACCGGGCATCTCGCGCAGTGCCCGCGCGGCGTGGCGCAGGGCCATGCCGATGGCGGTTTCCTTGGGTGCGTCGGTGCGGGTGATCGCGCGCAGGCGGGTTGCGACCTGTGCGAGGTCGGCGCGGTTTTCAAGCGCCGTCCAAGGCACCAGCAGGCGCTGGAAACCGGGGCCGGACCATTCGAAGACCTGCAGCCGGATCGGCGCGGACGGGCCAAGCTCGACCGCCTCGACCACCTGCGGGTGCTCCAGCGCGGCGGCGAGGCCATCCAGTTGCAGCCGGTATTCCCGCGCATCGACGCTGCCCGACACGTCGAGTGCCAGCACCAGCGCCTGGCGGCAGGCATCCGACGCGGCGCTGCCCGCCGATCCGAACATCGCGGCGGCGCAGGCCAGTGCGAGGGAGGCGGCGCGCAGTCCTACCAATGGCCGGTGTTGTCCATCGACGCCCACGGTTCTTGCGGGGGCAGGGCGTCGCCGGCCTGCAGCAGCTCGATCGAGATGTTGTCGGGCGAGCGCACGAACGCCATATGCCCGTCGCGGGGCGGCCGGTTGATGGTCACGCCGTTGTCCATCAGGTGCTGGCACATGTCGTAGATGTTGTCGACGCTGTAGGCGAGGTGGCCGAAATGGCGGCTGTCGGACGGCAGGCCATCATCGCCGTCCCAGTTGTAGGTCAGCTCGACCGGGCATTCCTCCTGTCCCTCGGGGGCGAGGAAGACCAGCGTGAAGCGCCCGCCCTCGCTGTCGCGGCGGCGCGTCTCGTGCAGGCCGAGCAGCTTGTAGAAGGCGATGGAGGCGTCGAGGTCCTTCACCCGGACCATCGTGTGCAGGTAGCGCGTTGCCATGGGGCTTTGTCCTTTCGCAGGGGCTGTCGGCAAAGATGTAGCGGGCGCGCGGGGATGTCGAGCCGCGAGAGGCGTGCGGGGCGCGTCAGGTCAGTCCCGACGCGACCTTGTCGCGCATCGATTGCAGCTCGTTGATCGCCTCGTCCAGCTGGGCGCGCTGCTGGGCCAGTTCGTCGAGTTGCCGCGTGGCGAGTTCGACCCATGCGCGGTTTTGCGCCTCCGTCCCCTCTTCCTCGTAGATCAGCAGCCACTGGCGGATATCTTCGAGCGGGAATCCCCATTTGCGTCCGCGCAGGATCAGGGTCATCCGGGCGATTTCCGTCGGACCGTACCAGCGGGCCCGTCCGTCCCGTTCGGGGGACAGAAGCTCGATATACTCGTAGTATCGCAGCGTGCGCGGCGTCACGTCGAACTTCGAGCACATCTCCTTGAAGCTGAGGCGTATCTCGGCCATGGTCTCCTCCCCGTGTGCAAGGTTAAGCGCAGGGGCGCGGGCGATCAACCGCCTTGCGGGTTCTGCGCGATCACGGTCTAAGGGCGGTATGAGCGAGACGATCACCGGGCCGTTGCAGAAATTCGTGAGCGCGCTGCCGCATGCGCGCGCGCTGGGCATGCGCCTTGAGGCCGTGCGGGAGGGATGGGCGGAAGTGTCCATGCCCTATGACGAGAAGATCGTGGGCGATCCGGAGACCGGCGTGGTGCATGGCGGGGCGGTGTCGGCCCTTATGGATACCTGCGCCGGGACCGCTGTCGTCAGCCATCCGAAGGCGGGCGTGTCGACCGCGACGCTGGATCTGCGGATCGACTACATGCGCCCCGCGACGCCGGGCGAGAGGATCACCGCGGTCGCCGAATGCTATCACGTCACGCGCACCGTCGCCTTCGTGCGCGCCACGGCGATGGATGCCGACCGGGACCGCCCCGTCGCCACCGCCACCGGCGCCTTCACGGTTGCGAAATGAAGGCGCGGCCCGAACCCGTGCAGGTGGTCAAGCAGCGGCGCGACGCGGCCCTGCGCGCGCTGGTCGCCTCGGTCCCCTATATCCGGTTCCTCGGGATCGGATTCGAGCGGCGCGGCGACGAGTTGACGGGCATCATGCCCTTTTCCGAGGATCTGATCGGCAACCCGATCCTGCCGGCGCTGCATGGCGGGGCGACATCGGCCTTTCTCGAGATCACGTCGATCATCACGCTCAGCTGGGCGACCTTGTGGGCGGATCTTGAGTCGGGCGCGTGGGACGTGGCGCGGATCGAGGCGGGCGACATGCCGCGCCTGCCCAAGACCATCGACTTCACCGTGGATTACCTGCGGTCCGGCCTGCCGCGCGACGCCTATGCGCGCGCCTTCGTGAACCGGTCGGGGCGGCGTTATGCCAGCGTGCGGGTCGAGGCGTGGCAGGACAACCGCGCGCGGCCCTTCGCGCAGGCGAACGGGCATTTCCTGATGCCCGCGCGCGATGCCTGAAACGGCGGGCTCGTCGGCCCTGACGGGCCCGCCTCGCGACACACCGCCGCAGCCGATCACCTATGGCCGGGTTTTTCGCATCGCGGGGCCGATCGTGCTGTCGAACGCGACGGTGCCTATACTCGGCGCGGTGGATGTCGGCGTGGTGGGCCAGCTGGGCGAGGCCGCGCCCATCGGGGCGGTGGCCATCGGCGCGATCATCCTGTCGACGCTTTACTGGTTCTTCGGGTTCCTGCGCATGGGCACGGCGGGGCTGGTCGGGCAGGCGGAGGGGGCGGGCGATGCGGCGGAGGTGTCGGCGCTTCTGACCCGCGCGCTGCTGATTGCGGGCGGCGCGGGCGTGGTGCTGATCGCGGCGCAGGCGGGACTATTCGCGCTGGCGTTCCGCGTCTCCCCGGCATCGGAAGAGGTGGAGAGCCTTGCGCGCGCCTACCTCGCCATCCGCATCTGGACGGCCCCCGCCGCCATCGCGCTTTACGCGCTCACCGGCTGGCTGGTGGCGATGGAGAAGACGGGCGGCGTCTTCTGGGTGCAGCTGGTGATGAACGGGCTGAACATCGTGCTCGATTTGTGGTTCGTGCTGGGGCTGGGCTGGGGCGTGGAGGGCGTGGCGATCGCCACCGTCATCGCCGAGGTCACGGGCTGTGCGCTGGCGCTGTGGTTTTGCCGCGCGGCGTTCCGGCGGCCCGACTGGCGCGACTGGCCGCGGGTGTTCGACCGGGCGCTGATGCTGCGCATGGCGCTGGTGAACCGCGATATCCTGATCCGGTCGGTCCTGCTGATGGGGACCTTCACCTCCTTCGTGTTCCTGTCGGCGCGGTTCGGCGACGTGACGCTCGCCGCGAACGAGGTGCTGATGCAGTTCCTGCACATCACGGCCTACGCGATGGACGGTTTCGCCTTTGCCGCCGAGGCGCTGGTGGCGCGCGCCTATGGCCGGGGCGACCCGGCGCGCGTGCGGCGGTCGGCGGTGGTCACGAGCGCCTGGGGCGCGGGCACCTGCGCGGCGCTGGCGCTGGGGTTCGCGCTGGCGGGGCCGTGGATCATCGACCTGATGGCCAAGGATGCAGGCGTGCGGGACGCCGCGCGCGCCTTCCTGCCCTTCATGGTCGCCGCCCCGGTTCTTGGCTGGGCGGCGTGGATGCTGGACGGCATCTTCATCGGCGCGACGCGGGCACGCGACATGCGCAACATGATGGTGTTGTCCTTCCTTGCCTACCTCGTCGCGGTGCTGATCCTGATGCCCGCCTTCGGCAATCACGGGTTGTGGGCGGCGCTCTTGGTGTCCTTCGTCGCGCGGGGCGTGACGCTGGCCCTGCGATATCCCGCGCTTGAGCGGGGAGCCGGGGGCGCGGGCGGATAGCGGCCCTCCGGGGGACATATTTATCAAAGAGAAGAAGACCTGTCGTGTCAGGTCCAGTCGGCCACGCCGATGCCGCGGGCGGTTTCGACGGTCTGGCCGTTGGCGGCGAGGCGGGCGTCGAGATCGTCGAGGATGCGGGGGACGAGCGACAGGCCGTCATAGGAGAGCGCGGTGTAGAGTTGCAGTGCCGACGCGCCCGCGCAGATCTTGGCGTAGGCGTCGGCGCCCGAGGCGATGCCGCCGACCCCGATCAGCGGAAGGCGGCCGTCCGTCGCGCGGTAGAGGTGGGCGAGGACGCGGGTGGAGCGTTCGAAGAGCGGCGCGCCGGACAGGCCGCCCTTTTCCTGCGCATGGGGGCTGTGCAGGCCGGTGCGGTCGAGCGTGGTGTTGGTGGCGATCAGCCCGTCGATGCCGGAGGCGAGGGCGACCTCGGCGATGTCGTCCAGTTCGCCGTCCGACAGGTCGGGGGCGATCTTCACGAAGACCGGGAGCCACGCGTCGAGCTTGGCGCGGGCCGCCAGCACGCCGTCGATCAGGGCGGTCAAGGCGGCCTTGCCCTGCAGGTCGCGCAGGGCCTCGGTGTTGGGGGAGGAGACATTGATCGTCGCGAAATCGACATGCGGGCCGCAGGTGGCGAGGACGCGGGCGAAATCGGCGGCGCGGTCGGCGCTGTCCTTGTTGGCGCCGAGGTTCAGGCCCACGGGCACGGTGGCGTGGTGGGCGGCGAGGCGGGCGGCGATATCCTCCATCCCGTCATTGTTGAAGCCGAAGCGGTTGATCGCGGCACGGTCGGCGCGCAGGCGGAAGAGGCGGGGGCGCGGGTTGCCGGGCTGGGGGCGTGGCGTTGCGGCGCCGGTTTCGAGGAAGCCGAAACCTGCCCGCGACAGCCCGGCCAACGCGGTGGCGTTCTTGTCGAACCCGGCGGCAAGGCCCAGCGGGTTGGGCAGCGTGAGGCCCGCGAGGCGCGCCACCAGGCGCGAAGAGCGGTGCGCGTCGGCGCGGGGGGCGAGGCCCGCGCGGATCGCGGTGAGGGCGAGGGCGTGCGCGCGCTCGGGGTCGATCCGGCGCAGCGCGGCGAGGCCGATCGTTTCAAGCTTCATCGGCAAAACCCGGAGGGAAGGCGTGGGCGTCGCCCGCAAGCGGCAGGGGCTGGGCCCATGTCACGTCGCCGATCCGCATCTCGCGGTAGAGGTGGGGGAAGAGCGCGCCGCCGCGGGACGGCTCCCATTTCAGCGCGTCGCCGAGGCGGTCGGTGTCGACGGCGACGAGCATCAGGTCGGCCTCGCCCGCGAAGTGTTTCGCAGCCGTCTCGGCGGCCTGTTCGGCGGTGGAGAAGTGGACGAAGCCGTCGCTCACGTCGATGGGGGCGCCCCTTGTGGTGCCGTCGTGGCGCAGGGCGGCCCATTCGTCGGCGCGGAAAATCTTGTAGATCAGCATGGCGTCGGGATGGGGCCAATGCGCCGCGAGGTCAAGGCCAGTCGGGCGGCAGACGGGTGGCGAGGGCGGCGGCGAAATCGCCGGTGGTGCCGACTTCGGCGATCAGGGCGCGCAGGCCGTCGGGGCCGAGCCGCTGCACGAGATCGGCAACAAGTGTCCGCGCCGCGCCGTATGTCCGGGGCCATGTATCGGCGGTTGTCATGCGCGACCAGTCGCGGCGCAGTCGGGCGTCGAGGATGAAGCGGGCCTCGGGCACATCCATCCGGTCCAGCCGGGTGTCGTCCGAGACGAGCGCGGCGAGGCCTTCGTCGAACCATGCAGGGAAGCGCGGGTAGAGGACGTCGCGCAGGCTCATGTGGCGGCGCAGGTCGATATGCACCTGTTCATGGGTCAGGATCGTCGCGTTGATGCCTTTCGGCGCGATCAGGATCGTGCGGGCGCCGATGGCGAGGCCCGACGTGCGGATGCCGAACCGTGCGGCGCATCGTTCGGTGGTGCAGACGAGGACGCGGGATGGTCGGGACGGTGTGCCGAAGGCGACAGACGAGCGGTCGCGCGCGTCGGTCACGAGGGCCGCGAGTTCCTCCTGCCGGGCCGATGCGTCAGTGAATAGGCCGGGCGCGACGCGGGTCATGCCGAACCACGTGGGCGTCGCGGCCCGGTGATAGCCGGGCAAAAGCATGTAGGCGGCCCCGGCGCAGAGGACGACGAAGACACACGCGTTGAGGACAAACCGCGTCATCCGGTCCCATGTGGGGGAGGGATGCCCGGCAAACAAGCTGTCGCCCGACGGTCACGTGCCTGTTGCCCCCCTGTCGCAGGGCGACGTCAGGGCAGTTGGTGTCTCGCCTTTTGACTCTCGGATGAGAGGGGTGCAGGCTGGTGCCATATCATTCAATGGGAGTGTTCCGCATGATCCGTTTCCTGACCGGCTCCGCCGCGCTGGCCCTTGCCGCCAGCGTTGCGCAGGCCGACTATTCGCTGACCGTCCTGCACACCAATGACTTCCACGCGCGGTTCGAACCGATTTCCAAGTACGATTCGGGCTGCTCGGCGGAGGACAACGCCGAAGGGAAGTGTTTCGGCGGCTCGGCGCGGCTTGTCTCCGCGGTCGAGGCCGCGCGGCAGCGTTCGAACAACGCGATCCTCGTGGATGGTGGTGACCAGTTCCAGGGCACGCTGTTCTACACCTATTACAAGGGCAAGGTCGCGGCCGAGATGATGAACAAGCTGGGCTACGACGCGATGACCGTGGGCAACCACGAATTCGACGACGGCCCCGAGGTGCTGCGCGGCTTCATGGATGCCGTGGGTTTCCCGGTCCTGATGTCGAATGCCGACTTCTCGGGCGAGGAGTTGCTGAAGGACAAGCTGCAGAAATCCGTCGTGATCGAACGCGGCGGCGAGAAGCTGGGCCTGATCGGCCTGACACCCGAGGATACCGATGAACTCGCCTCGCCCGGCCCGAACGTGATCTTCACCGATCCGGTCGCCGCGGTGCAGGGCGAGGTCGACAAGCTGACCGGAATGGGCGTGAACAAGATCATCGTCCTGTCGCATTCCGGCTACGAGGTCGACAAGCGCGTCGCGGCGGAAACCACCGGTGTCGACATCATCGTCGGTGGCCACTCGAACACCTATCTCAGCAATACCAGTGACCGCGCCAAGGGGCCTTATCCCACGATGGTCGGGTCGACCGCGATCGTGCAGGCCTATGCCTATGGCAAGTTCCTGGGCGAGTTGAACGTCACCTTCAACGATGCCGGTGAAATCACCGAGGCCGTGGGCGAGCCGCTGATCATGGACGCCGCCGTGGCCGAGGACGAGGCCACCGTGGCCCGCATCGGCGAACTGGCCGTGCCGCTGGAGGAGATCCGCCAGCGCGTCGTTGCCTCTGCCGCCGCCGCGATCGAGGGCGACCGGTCGGTCTGCCGGGTGCAGGAATGCGCGATGGGCAACCTCGTGGCCGATGCCATGCTCGCCCGCGTGAAGAACCAGGGCATCCAGATCGCCATCCAGAACTCGGGCGGGGTGCGCGCCTCGATCGACGCGGGTGACGTGACCATGGGCGAGGTCCTGACGGTGCTGCCGTTCCAGAACACGTTGTCCACCTTCCAGGTGTCGGGCCAGACGGTGATCGACGCGCTGGAAAACGGCGTCAGCCAGGTCGAAGAGGTCAAAGGGCGGTTCCCGTCGGTGGCGGGCCTGAAGTTCACCTGGGATCCGTCGGTCGCGCCGAACGAGGGCCGCATCGTCGAGGTGATGGTGAAGGACGGCGACAGCTTCGTTCCGATCGATCCGGCCAAGACCTATGGCCTTGTGTCGAACAACTACGTCCGGGGCGGCGGTGACGGCTACAGGATGTTCACCGATGCCGAGAACGCCTATGATTACGGGCCGGACCTTGCCGATGTGGTGGCCGAATACATGGCCGCGCAGGGCGACTACCAGCCGTATACCGATGGCCGCATCACGCGGAAATAAGACGGCGGGTCGGCTGCAGAGCAGCCGACCTACTTTCATGCCAACGCCTGTGCGATGGCGGGTAGGTCGGCTGAGTCAGCCGACCTACGTGTGACAGGGGCGCGGGCCGTGGATCTGCCCCTGACCCGAGGACCGGTCACCTTGCGGCGGTTGCGCGAAGGGGATGTCGATGCCTTCCTTGCCTACCGCGCGGACCCGGAGGTCGCGCGCTTCCAGTCGTGGGCGCCGATGGACCGCGACCGCGCGCTGGGCTTCATCGCCGCCGTCGCGGACGCGCCGCTTTTGCAGGACGGGGAATGGTGCCAGATCGCCGTGGCGGGGGACGATGACGCGCTGATCGGCGACATGGGTCTGCACCTTCACGGACGGGTGGTGGAGTTGGGGATCACGCTGGCGCGGGGAGCGTGGGGGCGGTGCCTTGGCTCGCGCGCTTATCGCGCGGCCCTGTCGCTTGTCTTCGCCGATCCGCGGGTGGACGCTGTCGTGGGTATCGCAGATGCGCGCAACACGGGGTCGTTGCGGATGCTGGAGAAGGCGGGCCTGCGGTTCGAGCGGGCGGAAGAGGCCGAGTATGACGGCGAGACCTGCATCGACCATCACCACCGGATCACGCGGGCCGATTTTGACGGCGGGCGCGCGCTGGGGTAGGGCGGGCGCATGTCCGATATCCTCGACCAGTACAACGCCTATCCCTATCCCGAACGCGACCCGGCGGACGAAGCGAAGCGGCTGATCACCGGATCGCCCTCGCACCCGGTCGAGATCGACCACGTGCTTTACGCCGGCAACCGCGACTGGTCCCTGCCCTTCGACGTGCTGGTGGCGGGCGGCGGCACGGGTGACGCGCTGATCCAGCTGGCGACCGTGCTGACCCGCGCGGGCAAGCCGCACCGCATCACCTATGTCGACCTGTCGACCGAAGCGCGCCGCGTGGCCGAGGCGCGGGCAAAGGCGCGCGGCCTCACCTCGATCACCTTTCAAACGGGCAGCCTGCTGGACGCGGCGGAGTACGGGCAGTTCGATTACATCGACTGCTGCGGCGTGCTGCATCACCTCGAAGAGCCGGTGGCGGGGCTGCGGGCGCTGCGGGCGGCACTGAAAGACGAAGGCGGGTTCGGCTGGATGGTCTATGCGCCCTATGGCCGGGGCGGGGTGTATCCGTTGCAGGAGGCGTTCGGCGCGTTGCTGGCGGGGCTGACCCCGCAGGAGCGGCTGGCGCGGGCGCGGGCGCTGATGGAGAGCCTGCCCAAGGGGCACCCGTTCAAGCTGAACCCCCACGTGGTCGACCACAAGCAAAGCGATGCGGGGTTCTATGACCTGCTGCTCCACAGCCAGGACCGGGCCTTCCGCATTGACGAATGGGGTGCGGCGCTGGCCGAGGCCGGGTTCGAGGTCGCGGGCATGTGCCCGCCCGCGCTCTATGACCTTGGCCGCTATGCCGATCCGCCCGAGGACATGGACCAGTTGCAGCGGATGGCGATGGCCGAACGGCTGTCGGGCACGATCCGCAAGCATGTGGGCTATGCCCGGCCCACGGGTGCCGCGCCGCGCAAGGGGGCGGGAATGCAGGCCGTGCCGCACCTGTCGGCGGACCCGGTGAAGCTTGCCCGCGCGGTGGCGGCGGGCAAGACCCTGCCCGTGACCTCGCAGGGCGTGACCTTTGACGTGACCCTCCCGCCCGAGGCGGCGACGGTGCTTGCACAGGTCAACGGACGCCGCACGCTGGCCGAGATTGCGCGCGGCGCCAAGACCGATCCCTTCCTGTTCCAGGGCCTCTGGCGCAAGGTCGAGGACGGGCTTGCGCCCGTGGGCCTCCTCCAGATGTCGCGGCTGGGCCTCTGACGTCGCGCGGAATTTGCGAAACGTGCGAGGCCGACGCCATCAGAAGACAGAATATGTCGCAATATCCGCGCCATGCGACATAATCGCCAAGATTTTGGCTGTTGACGCCCCTGATTCCCATGCGTAGTGTCCGGCACACTTCGGAGGGTCGGATGAGCTACCTTGTCGTACTTGTAGGAAATTGGCGCATGGAGCCCTGACGGGCAGCCATAATGGCACCCCATGCGCCCCCGACTGACCCTCGGGGGTTTTTTTGTGACTGACGTCAGGATGATGGAGAGAGACATGACACGTCAGATGACCGGAGCGAAAATGGTGGTTCAGGCCCTGAAGGATCAGGGTGTGGACACGGTATTCGGCTATCCCGGCGGGGCTGTCCTACCCATCTATGACGAGATCTTTCAGCAGAACGCGATCCGCCACATCCTCGTGCGGCACGAACAGGGCGCGGTGCACATGGCCGAGGGCTATGCCCGGTCGACCGGCAAGCCCGGCGTGGTGCTGGTGACGTCCGGGCCGGGCGCGACGAACGCCGTGACCGGCCTGACCGACGCGCTGATGGATTCGATCCCGCTGGTGGTGCTGACGGGGCAGGTGCCGACGTTCATGATCGGGTCCGACGCCTTCCAGGAGGCCGACACGGTGGGCATCACCCGCCCCTGCACCAAGCACAACTGGCTGGTGAAGGAGACCGACCAGCTGTCCGGCACCATCCACGAGGCGTTCCACGTCGCGACCAAGGGCCGCCCCGGCCCGGTGCTGATCGACATCCCGAAGGACGTGCAATTCGCCAACGGCACCTACACGCCGCCCGCGAAAGCCGATCTTGGCCATTACCAGCCCCGCGTGAAGGGCGACCCCGAAACCATCGCCGCGCTGGTCGAGGCGCTGGAGACCGCCGAACGCCCGATTTTCTATACCGGCGGCGGCGTCATCAACTCCGGCACCCGCGCGTCGGAACTGCTGCGCGAATTGGTGGATGCGACGGGCATGCCCATCACCTCGACCCTGATGGGGCTGGGGGCCTACCCCGCCTCGGGCAAGCACTGGCTGGGGATGCTGGGGATGCATGGCCTGTACGAGGCCAACCTCGCGATGCACGACTGCGACCTGATGATCAATATCGGCGCGCGGTTTGACGACCGGATCACCGGCCGCATCGATGCGTTCAGCCCCAAGTCGACCAAGGCGCATATCGATATCGACCCGTCCTCGATCAACAAGGTGATCAAGACCGACCTGCCCATCGTGGGCGACGTGACCCACGTGCTGGAAGAGATGCTCAAGCTCTGGAAACAGCGCGGGTCCAAGGTCAACCGCGAGGGCCTGCAGAAATGGTGGGCGCGGATCGAGGAATGGAAGGCCGTCGATTGCCTGAAGTTCAAGCAGACGGGCCCCACGATCAAACCGCAGCACGCGCTGGCGCGGCTGGAGGCGCTGACCAAGGACCGCAAGGACCGCTTCATCTGTACCGAGGTGGGCCAGCACCAGATGTGGGCGGCGCAATACATGGGCTTCGAGGATCCCAACCACTGGATGACCTCGGGCGGGCTGGGCACGATGGGCTATGGCTTTCCGGCGTCCATCGGCGTGCAGATCGCGCACCCGGACGCGCTGGTCATCAACGTGGCGGGCGAGGCTTCGTGGCTGATGAACATGCAGGAGCTGGGAACGGCAGCGCAGTACCGACTGCCGGTCAAGCAGTTCATCCTCAACAACGAACGGCTCGGCATGGTGCGCCAGTGGCAGGAATTGCTGCATGGCGAGCGGTATTCACATTCGTGGTCTGACGCCCTGCCCGATTTCGTGAAACTGGCCGAAGCCTTCGGTGCCAAGGGCATCCAGTGCAGCGATCCCGCTGATCTGGATGACGCGATCATGGAAATGATCAACTACGAAGGCCCGGTCGTGTTCGACTGCCTGGTGGAGAAGCACGAGAACTGCTTCCCCATGATCCCGTCGGGCGAGCCGCACAACAAGATGCTCTTGGGCGAGGCGTCCACCAAGGACGCGATCGGCACGAAGGGCGCGGTTCTGGTGTGATGAAAAAAGGTGAGGCGGAAACGCTAGTTCGTTCAACTGTGCATGATTGGGCCCGAATGGTGCAATATGATCGAGTAAAAGATTCCCCTGGTTTTTCGAGCTATCTCGGATGGTTAAGGGAGAATTATCCGCAAGCCGAATCGTTTCGATCAACTATGGGCGCTCAGTACGACATTGAGCTCTGGTTCGATGAAGAAATGGGCCAAATGTGGCGGAGATAGTTAGAATATCGGGCGACCGAGTGCCAAACTTCTGCTCATTGAGGCTTGGGATACGCACCGACTACGGGGTCTTGAGTAACCGCAGGTCGGCTGGTCTCAGCCGACCTGCGGTCTGCTTGGCGCGGCGTTCAGGCTGGATGCCGCCAGCGATAGATCGCGGCGGCCACGACGGCGAACAGGATGTGACCCCACAGCGCCACGTAGGTGATGCCGCCCCATCCGAGGAAAGGCTTCATCCCCGCCACGAGATGCGCCATCACGTAAAGCGCGAAGACCCACAGGATCACGCCATAGGCCACGGCGACGGCGAGCCACGGCAGGGCGGGCAGGATGCGGCGGCGCACCTGTTCGACGATGACCCAGCCCAACGGGTAGGCGACGAGGCCGGCAAGGTAATGCAGCCCCTCGGCCCCCGGACGCCAGCCCGCGCCGAAGACGGCCTTGATGGTGGAATTGGCCAGCCCCACGGGTGCCAGCGCGGCAAAACCCGCCATGGGCGACAGGACCTGTCCGAATATGTCGAAGGCCAGAAGCGCCGCGGCACCGGCCAGAAGAACGGTAAAGGCCTGCGACAGCAGCCCGTCGGTATCGGCGGGGGCGAGTTGGGTGGTTGCGATGGTCATGTGCGTATCCTTCGGGAGAGGGCTGTGATGTGTGACTGGCCCGCAATCTACGCACGCCGCCGCACCGGTCCATGCCCGCCACGCGCCTGTGATCCGGCGCGCACGCGCGCTCAAGCCCGCGTGACGCCGGGCGATTTTCTGAAACGAAACCCCCGTGTCGCGGCCCGTTTGCCGCGCGGGGCCCGCCTGAATATTACAGCCGCGACCGGCTGACGGAGGAAAGATGGCACCGCTCAAGATCAAGAAGGGCTCTTCGAAGCATTCCGCGTACAACCTGCGTTCGAACTTTTCGGACGTGCAGGAGCGGCACACCCTGACAGTGATGGTCGATAACGAGGCGGGCGTGCTGGCGCGCGTGATCGGTCTCTTTTCGGGCCGGGGCTACAACATCGACAGCCTCACCGTGGCCGAGGTGGACCACGAAGGGCACCTGAGCCGCATCACCATCGTCACCACCGGCACGCCGCAGGTGATTGAACAGATCAAGGCGCAGCTGGGGCGGCTGGTGCCGGTGCACGACGTGCACGATCTGACCGTCGAAGGCGCGACCGTCGAGCGCGAACTGGCGCTGATGCGGGTCGAGGGCACGGGCGAGAAACGGGTGGAGGCGCTGCGGCTCGCCGACATCTTCCGCGCCAACGTGGTCGACTCGACGCTCGACAGCTTCACCTTCCAGATCACCGGGACACAGGAAAAGGTCGACGCGTTTGCCGACCTGATGCGCCCGCTGGGAATGACCGATATCGCGCGCACCGGCGTGGCCGCGTTGTCACGGGCGTCCTGACGGGACTGTCACGAACGGGCCGGGGCCGGCCCCGGAACTCCGCCAAAACCCCCGTGAGTGGGGCGCCTGATAGGGGTGCTCAGGCGGTCGCGCGGTTTCGCGCGCAATGGGCTTTGGAAAAATCGATGACCGAATCGGAGTTGGCCGGGGCCGGATAGGCGCCGCCGTCGAACGGCGGCGTGCTGGCGCCTTCATCGGCCCGAACCGATTTCAGCGTGTTTGCCAGCGCGGGATAGGCAAGGTCGGAGAGAACCTCGGGATTGTGGGCGAACCGCAATTGTTCGCTTTCGCTCAGCTCGAAACGGATGAGATCACCGGCATCGAGCCCGGTCACCGTATCCACGAGCGACCCGTCATGGATCGACGCGTGGTCCGGCGTGTAATAGGCCAGCTTGCCATGATCCTCGCACCAGATCACGGCCTTGGATTGCGCAGCATCGCACCAAAGCACCACACCTATCATCCTGTTCTGTGCCATAAGTCCCATCCCTTCGACCCTGAGGATGTTCAAACAATTTGACGTAATTCGATACACAGCATCCCGGACAGCCTTGGGCGGTTTGTGTCAGGCAAAAATGCCGGGTGACGCGATATCGCGTCATTGTTGACGCTAAAGAGATGCGTTTGTATAGTTTGATTGGTACACATCCGTGCAACCGCTAAGAAAATTGCAAGGAGCCCGCATTGGTGATGGCGAATCTGTCACGGCCGACGTCCCAGTCGCGCGAAACGGCACCCAATCCGTCCGAATTGCGCAATATGCTGGGCGAAAATCTCCGGATTCTGTGTCAGGATGCGCCTTCGATCTCGGCCCTGTGCCGGGAGCTGGGGATAAACCGCACGCAGTTCAACCGCTACCTTTCGGGCGAAAGCTTCCCGCGGCCGGACGTGCTGCACCGCATCTGCCAGTTCTTCGACGTGGACGCGCGGATATTGCTCGAACCTGTTGCGGATATGCGTCAGGACGAAAGCGACGTTCTGCACCACCCCGATCTCAAGGAATTCGTGGGCTCGGGCTTCACCAAGCTCAGCGAGGACGAGTTTCCGTCGGGCTTCTACCGCTTCTCGCGGCAGAGTTTCGTGGATGATGGGTCCTACGTGCAGGGCATGATCTATGTCTATCGCGCGGCCAATTACGCGCTTCTGCGCGGGATGGAGCCCAAGGCGGCAATGGCACAGCAGGGCCTGCCGCTGGACGTGCGGGCGCGCGAATATCGCGGGTTCCTTCTGCCGCAGGAAGGCGGGATCGCGGCGCTGGTATCGCGGCGCAACGCGATGACCTGTTCGTTCAACTTCCTCGCCCGCGTCCCGTCGTTCGAGAACAATTACTGGGAAGGCTATGCCGCGCGCACCGTGCGCGAGGGCGTGTCGGGCCTGCGCGTGTCGCGGCTGGTCTACGAACACCTAGGCCGCAAGATGGGTCCGGCGCTGGAAGCGGCGCGTGCGACCGGGTTCTGCCAGCTGGATGACCTGCGGCCCTATCACAAGACGCTTCTGCGCGCGGGCCAGCCCTTCCGCTGAACACCGCGCGCCCCGCGCTTGCATCGCTCCGCGCGCTGGCTCAGGCTGGCGTTGAAAGGATGCGCCGATGCCGACCCGTACCAACCAGACACTGACCAGCCGCGCACGGGCGGGGGGCTGAGCCATGTGCGGACGGTTCGCGATCACCCTGCCGCCCGACGCCATGGCGCAGCTGTTCGACGCCCAGCCCTCCAACGACCTGCCGCACGTGCCGAATTACAACGTGTGCCCGACGGTGCAGGTGCATGCCGCGATGTCGGACGAAACCGGGCGGCGGCTGGTGTCGATGCGCTGGGGGTTCCTGCCGCACTGGTACAAGACGCCGACGGACGGCCCGCTTCTGATCAATGCCCGCGCCGAGACCATCGCCGAGAAACCCGCCTTTCGCTCGGCGGCGCGGGACCGGCGCTGCCTGATCCCGGCCACGGGGTTCTACGAATGGACCAAGGATGCCGAGGGCAACCGCCTGCCGTGGTACATCACCCGCGCGGATGGCGAACCGATGGTCTTTGCCGGGGTCTGGCAGGACTGGACCAGGGGCGACAGCCCGGTACGCAGTTGTGCCATCGTGACCACCGGCGCCAACGAACAGATCGGGTCGATCCATCACCGGATGCCCGTGATCCTCGACCCCGCCGACTGGGGCCTGTGGCTGGGAGAGGAAGGCAAGGGCGCCGCGCGGCTGATGCGGGCCGCGCCCGAAGGCGCGCTGCGGTTCCACCGGGTGGACCGGGCGGTGAATTCGAACCGCGCCAGCGGCCCGCACCTGATCGAACCGATCGAGGCCTAGTCAGCGTTCAAGCTGCACGCTCACCGTCGCGCCCAGCGCGTCGCCCAGCGAGTTGAGCCGCGCCTGCGCGACCTCGCCGAAAAGCGGCCAGCTGTCGGGGCTGAGTTCGAGCTTCAGCACCTTCTTCTTGGGTGCCCAGCTGAAGGCGCCCATGCGCGTATCGCGCGACATCCACAGCATCGCGCCGAACCGCATCGCCTTGCCCAGAACCTCGGCCTCGTGACGGTCGGCCTCGGACAGGAGGTCGACGAAGGTGGTGAAGGGCGCGCCGTCGGGCTTGTTGCGGTAGCGGTACATCAGCGCGACGCCAAGGTAGACCCGTTCGAAATGCCGCAACCCGCCCAGGTTGGCGCGGGTGGCGTTGTCGAAACAGATGTCGGCCCGGTAATCGGGATGCGCGCGCCAGCTGACATCGTGCAGCAGGCAGGCCGCCTTGATGATCCGCCGCCGTTCGTCGCTGGTGGCTTTGAAGATCGGGCGCACGAAATGGTAAAGCGTCTTGCCAAAGCCCGGCAGCCGCGCGTCCTTGGCCTCGGCGAACTGGCATGCCTCGATCAGCGGGTCGCGGTCGCGCACGCGCTGGGGCATCTGTTCGTACAGCAGGCCCTCGCGGATGCCGTAGGAGGACAGCGCGATGTCGTGCGGCTTGAAGGTGGCGAGCACCTCTTTCAGCACCTCGGCGGCGTAGGGCACCAGCTCCATCCGGGCGGCGGAGATGCCGCAGGCCAGCCGCAATTCTTCCAGATCGGCGGTGTCGATCATCTTGGCGGTCGCGATCACGTCGCGGCGCGACATGCGGTATTCGTGCTGGACGTGCAGCGGGTAGGCGCGGCGGTACATGTCGATCCGCGCCAGCGCCCGCCACGACCCGCCGACAAGGAACAGCCGGTTCGATTGCGGCCCCATGAACGTGCTGAGAGCGGCAACGCGCTCCTTGATCGCGGCCTTGCGCCCGCGCTTGCCACCCTTCAGGCCACGCAGTTTCAGCGGGCCAAGGTCGGACGTCACCCGCTTGCCGACCTGCCCGTCGTTGATTTCTGCCAGTTCCATCGACGACCCGCCGATGTCGCAGACAAGGCCGTAGGATCCCGGCCAGCCCAGCAGCACGCCCTGCGCCGACAGCCGCGCCTCTTCCTCGCCGTCGATGATCCAGACCTTCACGCCGGTTTCACGCTCGATCTCGGCGGCGAATTCGGCGCCGTCGGTGGCGTCCCGCATCGCGGCGGTCGCTACGGCGGTCAGCGGTTCCAGCCCCATCCCGTCGGCAAGCCTGCGGAAGCGCTGCATCGCGGCCAGCGCGCGCACGCGGCCCTGCGGGTTCAGGTACCCCGTCTCGGACACGCCGTCGCCCAGCGCACACATGATCTTTTCGTTGTAGAAATAGGCCGGGCTGCGCGCCGCGCCGTCGAAGACGACCAGCCGGACCGAGTTCGACCCCACGTCCACGACACCCACCCGCGACAGCTTGCGCGACGCCGGATCGTTGAACAGCGGACGCCCGAACGGGCCCCAATCCGCATCGCTGGTCTCTGCCGTGCCGTCCATGCGCTCCTCGTCCCGGTCGGCCCGACCATGCCCAAGCCGGGCGGGCCGGTCAATCGCCGAGCGCGCCCCGGCGCGTCACTCGTCGGTATGGGTCAGTTTGGGCACATCCCTGGCCCCCGCCGATCCGCGGCCCGACAGGGACGGGTTTTCCATGAAGAACTTGTGACAGTTGAAGGCGAAGGTGCCTTCCTCGATCTCGGGCCGGGTAAAGGAGCCGTCGGGCGCCATGATCCACGACTGCGCCACGTCGGCGAGGTTCGCCGCCATGATCTGGCTGACGATCTGCGCCTTCACCGTGTCGTTGGTGATCTCGACCAGCGTTTCAACCCGGCGGTTGAGGTTGCGGCCCATCCAGTCCGCCGAGGAAATGAAGACGCGCGCCCGTTTCGACGGCAGCTTGGAGCCGTTGGCAAAGCAGACGATGCGCGAATGTTCGAGAAACCGGCCCACGATGGACTTGACGCGGATGGTCTCGCTCAACCCCTTGATGCCGGGCCGCAGGCCGCAGATGCCGCGGATCACGAGGCTGATCTCGACCCCGGCCTGGCTGGCGGCGTACAGCGCGTCGATCACCTCGGGGTCGATCAGCGAGTTCATCTTGGCCCAGATCGCCGCCGGTTTGCCGGCGCGGGCGGCCTCGGACTCCGCCGCGATGCAATCGAGCAGCCGCGGTTTGAGCGAGGTGGGCGAGATGGCGAGGTTTTCCAGTGCCTCGGGCTGGGCGTAGCCGGACAGGTAGTTGAACACCTTGGTCGCGTCCCGCCCCAGCGCCGGGTCGCAGGTGAACAGCGACAGGTCGGTGTAGATCTTTGCGGTGATCGGGTGGTAGTTGCCGGTGCCGTAATGGGTGTAGGTCACCAGTTTCGATCCCTCGCGCCGCACCACGGTGGAAATCTTGGCATGCGTCTTGAGGTCGAGGAACCCGTACACCACCGTCGCGCCCGCGCGTTCCAGCTTGCGGGACTGGCGGATGTTTGCGGCCTCGTCGAACCGCGCCTTCAACTCTACCAGCGCGGTGACCGACTTGCCGTCTTCGGCGGCCTCGCACAGCGCCTGCACGACGGGGCTGTCCGACGAGGTGCGGTAGAGCGTCTGCTTGATCGCCACCACGTTCGGATCACGCGCCGCCTGCTGCAGGAAGCGGATCACCATGTCGAAGGTCTCGTACGGGTGGTGCAGCAGCATGTCCTTCTGGCGGATCGCGGCGAACATGTCGCCGTCGTGATCCTGCACCCGTTCCGGCACGCGCGGAGAGAAGGTGGGCCACAACAGGTCGGGCCGGGCGTCGATCACCAGTTCCTTCAGGTCGGCAAGGCCGATCATGCCGTCCAGTTCGACAACCTCGGCCTCGGTCACGTCCAGTTCGTCCATCACCACCTGTTTCAGGTCCCCGCCCGCGCCCTTGCTGACGGTCAGGCGCACGACCTCGCCCCGGCGGCGGCGCTTCAGCGCGACCTCGAACTCGCGGACAAGGTCCTCGGCCTCTTCCTCGACCTCCAGATCGCTGTCGCGCAGGACGCGGAAATCGAAATGCGATTTCAGCGTGTAGCCGGGAAACAGCCGGTCGATGAACAGAAGCAGCAGCTCTTCAAGCGGCAGGAAGGAATGGCCCGATCCGGATTTCAGCGCGACGAAGCGGTCGATCTGGCCGGGGATCGGCAGCAGAGCCTGCAGGGGGCGCTTGTCGGACTTGCGTTCCAGTTGCAGCGCCAGCGAATAGCCGGTGTTGGGGATGAACGGGAAGGGGTGCGCGGGGTCGATCGCCAGCGGCGACAGGACCGGGAAGACGCCTGAAAGGAACACGTCCTCAAGGTGCGGCAGGTCCTCGTCCGTCAGGTCGTGACGCCCGAGAATATGGATGTTCTCGGCCGACATCTCGGCCGTCAGGGTGGCCAGCACGACCTGCTGCTGGGCCAGCAGGTTGCGGGCGTCCTCGTTGATGAGCACCAGTTGCTCGGCGGGGGACAGGCCGTCGGCGGCGGGCGTGGTGTTGCCCGCATGGGCCAGTTCGCGCAGGCCCGCGACGCGCACGGTGTAGAATTCATCGAGGTTCGAGGCCGAGATCGACAGGAACCGCAGCCGTTCCAGCAGCGGCACGCGCGGGTTCTGCGCTTCCTCCACCACGCGCCAGTTGAACCCCAGCCAGCTGAGTTCGCGGTTGTGGAACCGACCCGGCCCTTTCGGGTCGAGATCCGGCAGGTCCACGGCTGGCGGGAACGGGGCGGACAGGAAATCGGAATGCGTCATGGCGCGTCTATCGGTCATGGATGTATCGGAAACATGACGAGATTACCGCGTCTTGGCGGAAACCTGAAGGGGTGTCACTCGAACAGGTGCGGCGCCGTGGCGGCAAGGTCGCGCACCAACGCGCGGTTGATCGACCGCCCCGAGGCCAGCGCCATCCGGTCGAGCCGCTCCGCCGCCTCCGCCACCGCGTCGAACCGCCGGGCGAGCCGGGTCAGCAGCCACGCCATCGCGTCGGGCGTCGGGGCAAGCTGGCGGTCGGCGAAATGCTTCATCAGGACGGCGCTCAACAACGTGTCGTCGGGCGCCTCGATCCGGGCGACCTGCGCCGCGCTGATCCGGCTGAGAAGGTCGGGAAGGGTGAGACCCCAGTCGCGCGGCGGCGTGCGCGCGGTCACCAGCACGCGCCCGCCCTCTGCCGCGGCGAGGTTCAGAAGGTGGAACATCGCCTCTTCGACTGCGCGCTGCCCGGCGGATCGGTCGAGGTCCTCCACCGCCGTGTCACCGGCGGCGAGGCGCGGGATGTCGGCATCTGGCAGGTCGGTCGCGGGCAGGATCGTCGCCCCGCCCGAGGCCGCCCAGACCCGTACAAGGTGGCTCTTGCCGGCGCCTTCCGGGCCGGTCAGCACCAGCCGCCCCTGCGGCCAGTCGCCGGGACGGTCGATCAGCGCCAGCGCCAGCGCGTTCGCCTCGGCCACGACGAAATCGGCGCGGCCAAGCGCCTCCCGCCGGGGCAGGTCGAAATGCAGTTGACGGTCCAGCGCTCAGTCCTCGTCGTTGAGCGTCACGCCGCGATAGAGGCGACTGCTCTTGTATTGATCGAGGGCGAAGCGCGCGATCACGCCCAGCGCGGCGGCCAGCGGGACCGCGACCAGCAGGCCCACGAACCCGAACAGCGTGCCGAAGACCGACAGCGCCAGCAGCAGCCACACCGGGTGCAGCCCCACGGACGAGCCGACCAGCTTGGGCGTCAGGATGTTGCCCTCGACCATCTGGCCGATGACGAAGATCGCCGCGACGATCCCGATCGACACCCAGTCACCCCAGAACTGGAACAGCGCCAGCCCCACGGCCAGCGCCCCGCCGAAGATCGCGCCGACATAGGGGATGAAGGTCACAAGTCCCGCGACGAAGCCCACGACCAACCCGAATTGCAGCCCGACCAGCATCAGCGCCACGGCGTAATAGGTCCCGAGAATCACGCAGACCGACCCCATGCCCCGGATGAACGAGGCAAGCGTGTCGTCGATCTGGTGGGCGAGGTCGATGATGACGGGCGCGTGGTCGCGCGGCAGCATGTCCTCGAACTTGGCGATCATGCGGTCCCAGTCCAGCAGCAGGTACACGGCGACGACCGGCACGATCACGAACAGCATCACGATGTTCAGAAGCCCCGCCGCCGAGGACAGAACAGAGTTCAGCAACTCGCCGCCCCGGCTCTTGATCGTCTCGCCGACGGTGGCGAGGGTCTGCCGGATGGTGCTGCCCTCGACCATCAGGTCCGGGAACCGCATCGTCAGGAAATCGCGCAGGTCGTTGAACAGTTGCGGCGCGGTGTTGAAAAGCTGGACCGCCTGTTCGACCAGCAACGGCACCACCAGCAGGAACAGCACCACGAACACCAGCACGCCGCCCAGCGTGATGATCGCAGTGGCGGCGGCGCGCGACAGGCCCCACGTCTCCAGCCGATCCGCGACCGGGTCGAGGCAATAGGCAATCGCGCCGCCCAAGACGAAGGGCAGAAGCACGTCGCCGAGAAACCACAGGATCACGCAGAAGACGATCGCCGCGATGCCCCAGTATTTCAGTTGGTCGGTAACCGGCAAACCCATCTTCACGCTCCCCGTAGGCTTGCCTCCTTATCGCGTGTGGGCGGGAATGGTTGCAAGCGCCGAACCGGCCTTGCCGGGCGATGGACCGCCGGTATCAGCTGGTGCGCCGGCTGAGCCGCGCATGCAGGGCCGCGATCCTGCGGCTGGCGGTCTTTTCGCAAAGCGCCGGGATCACCGCATGGATCGCCGCCGCTCCGGCGGCAAGCGCCAGCGCGCCCGCGAAGCCGAAGGCCACGCGCATATGTTCGAAATAGGTTTCCCCGACCGAGGCGGGATGGCTTGTGAACGCGCGAAGCATGGGTGTCCTCCGACAAAGTGGTATTGCGGTGTCTATCCGAACTGATCCAGGTCTGATCCCAATTTTGACTGTATTTGGTAGAAAATTTGGGACATCATCCCAAACATGACCGAAGACATCGACGAGTTTGACAGGCGCATCCTGCGCCACCTGCAACGGGACGCGACGCTGAGCATGGATGCGCTGGCCGAGGCCGCGGGCCTGTCGCGCAACGCCTGCTGGCGCCGGGTCAAGCAGATGGAGGCGCGCGGCATCATCCGCGACCGCGTCACGCGGGTCGATCCAGCGGCGGTGGGATTCGGATTGCAGGCGATGGTGCTGGTGCGCGCGGGGCAGCATGCGCCCGACTGGCTTGACCGGTTCCAGCGCGCGGTCCGCGCCATCCCCGAGATCCAGACCGCGCACCGCATGGCCGGGGACCTTGATTACGTGCTGCACCTGCGGGTGCGCGACATGGGCGATTACGACCGGGTCTACAAGGCCCTGATCGCGCGGGTCCCGCTGGCCGACGTGTCCGCGAGTTTCGTGATGGAGGCGATCAAGGATGATCCGGCGCTGCCGGTCTGACCGGCCTCAACCCTGCCGCGCGCGGATGCGGTTGTTGCGGGCGTTGTGTTCCAGCTCGGCAAGGCCCAGATGTTCAAGGATCGGGCCGACGTAATTGGCGAACCGCCCGCGATAGCCCTTGCGCAGCCCGTAATAGCCGCCCACCGGGTTGCCCGGATCGCGCGCCCAGGCCTCGAACGTGCCGTCCTTGACGGGCTTGCCCTCGTCCGCGTTGCCCAGCGGCATCCAGTCGCCATGGGTGCGCAACATCTCTGCCGCGTCGTCGAGGGCGCGAAGCTGGTAGCTCAATTGCGTCGTACCGACCTGCACCACCACGGCGGGCGGGTCGCGGGCCTCGTCCTTCCACGCCTGGAAACTGCTCGACAGTGGCGGCGTCTTCAGGATCCACGGATCGTCCGCGGTTCCGTTTCCATAGGTGATCATGCTCATGCGTGGGCTCCTTCGGCGTGGCGTTTCAGGGCGGCGGCGAACGTGTCGAACGACGGCTGCAAGTCCGGGATCGCCCGCCCGAACAGGGGGGCGAGCGGCCCCGTGAAGGTTTCGCGCATGTCGAACCGCGTCTGCGATCCATGCGCCGACAGGTTGAACCGCCGCGTGCCGCGAAAAAGGCCGAACGGCATGCCGCTGGTCCAGACCATCAGGCGCGGTGCCTCCATCGTCACCACCGTCAGGGCAAAGGCACGTTTCGGCGCGACCTCGGACCAGAGGCGAAAGGTCTGCCCCTGTGCAATGCTGCCGTCGATCCGCAGGATGCCGAACCCGCCGCCCGCAAGTGTCGGCGCGTCGGTCAGAACCTGCCAGACGCGGTCCGGCGGCGCGGAGATGTCGATGCTGGTGGCAAAGGCGCGCATGGCGGGCGCTCCCCCTTGTTGTGTCAGGTGACATGAGGCGTAAAGTGGTGAACATGACATCTACTGTCAGGTTTCCGGAATGCGTGCTGCGCGATTGTTGCATATCCTGCTGATCCTTCAGAACCGGGGGCGGCAAACCGCGCCGGCGCTGGCCGCGGAACTGGAGGTCAGCCCGCGCACCATCCTGCGCGACGTGGACGCCATGACAGAGGCGGGTTTGCCGATCCTCGTCTTCCCCGGCCACGGCGGCGGGATCGAGTTGGGCTTCAACTATCGCACTCGCCTCACTGGCATGGCCGCCGACGAGGCGGAGGCGCTGGCGGTGATGCTTTACCGCGCTGCGCCGGAGCTTGCGCCGCTTGGATTGGCGGCGGCGGGAGAGCGGGCGCGCGCCAAGCTGGTGGAAAGCTTCCCCGACCGGGTCCGCGCCACCATCGCCTCGGCCCGCGCGCGGTTCACCGATCCCGAACCTGCGGACGTCGACGCGCCCGACCCGCGCGTCGCGGCCATCGCGGGGGCCGTGCGTCGCGGCACGTGGGTCACCTTGCGCGCCCGCAGCGCCTCACCCCGCCGCATCGCGGTGACACGGTTGTGGTGCGAAGGTGGTGACTGGTGGCTGGAAGATGCGGACGGCACGCGCGTGCCGCTGGCGGAGTGGGGCGACATAAACATCTCGGCCCGCCTGCATGATGCGGACGGGCCGAGTGTGGAGTGAGTGGTGTCGCGGCGAAATGGCCGCGACAGGGGGATCAGTGGCAGGCCGGGCGCGCGCCGGGCAGAAGCACCTTGTCGATCACGTGGATGATGCCGTTGTCGGCCTCGATATTGGCGATGATGACGTTGGCGGCCTCACCCGTGGAGTCGGTGATCGACACGCCCGCGCTGGAGGCGTCGATGCACAGACGCTCGGCCGTGTTCACGGGTTTGTAGTAGTTCGCGCCCTCGGCGAAGTCCGACGCCGCCAGTTCACGGTCATCGACGTGATAGGTCAGAACGGCCACCAGCTGGTCGCGGTTCTCGGGCTTCAGAAGCTCTTCGACCGTGCCCTCGGGCAGGGCGGCGAAGGCATCGTTGACGGGAGCGTAGACCGTGAAGGGACCGGGACCCGACAACGTGTCGACGAGGCCCGCCGCGCTGACAGCGGCCACGAGGGTCGAGAACCGCTCGTCGCCCGCGGCGATGTCCACGATCGACTTGGCCGCGCCCGCGGTGGCGGTCATTGCAACGGCGGCCGCAAGCGCCGCGGTCTTGAGATTGATAGTCATGATGATTAATCTCCCATCTGGTTTTAACGAACCCACACCCAAGGCACGTATCCAGCACACCTTCGGGCGTGTGTGCCTTGGGTTACGCGGCCCTCCTCCAGTTGGATGATGCGCCTCACGCATCCGTGATGCGGGGCGCCAAGATCGGCCCGCGAGGCGCGGCGAAATGCGCGCAGGCGTTCGGGGAAAGCACCAGCATTGGCGCCGATCCGGGCAAAACCGCGTGGGTCAGTAGCGGCGCGGAACAGCCGTTCAGGCAGACGGCTCCACTCAATTGCGGCAGGTTCGAACCGGACCTGCAGCGATCTTGCAGCACGCATGTCCCGGTCGCGGACGAAGCCACCACGGTTGCGGCATTGACACCTCGACGATAGGAATCCTGTGAACAAAACTCCGCAAGGATGGGCTGGCACGCGCTCCACAATCAGGCCGGGTTGAAGAAAACTGCAGGGGAACGGCGCATGCCCGACAACGCATTGATTGGAATGACCGCGACGGAGGCAGTTGCCGCACTGCGCAAACGCGAGGTTCGGCCAAGGGAACTGGTCGAGGCTTCCATTGCAAGGATCGAAGAGGTTGACGGCGCGGTGAATGCGCTTCCGATCCGCTGTTTTGAACGCGCCCTGGAACAAGCAGATCAGTTGGAAGCCGATGGAAGCGAACAGCAAACGCCTTCGCTTGCCGGTCTGCCGATCGCGGTGAAAGACTACAACGACCTTGGTGGCGTGCGCACCACTTACGGGTCACCGATCTTCTCGGACAACGTCCCGGCGGACTCCGATGCAACCATCGCCCGATTGGAACGCAACGGCGCGATCCCGGTTGCGAAATCCAACGTGCCGGAATGGGCCGGCGGCCATACGTTCAACCCGGTCCACGGGTTGACCCGCAATCCGTGGAACCTTGGAAGAAGTGCCGGCGGGTCATCCGGCGGTTCGGCGGCAGCCCTTGCCAGCGGCCAGGTGTGGCTGGCGACGGGCAATGACCTGGGCGGATCGCTTCGCACTCCGGCGGGCTTCAACGGCATCGTCGGTCTGCGCCCCAGCCCCGGACTGGTCCCCCGTGGGCGCAGGCTCCAGGCCTTTGACACGCTTTGGGTGGAAGGCCCGATGGCGAGGAACGTGTCCGATGTCGCGCTGATGCTCGATGCGGCGGCCGGTCAGGACAACATCGACCCATTGTCATTCGATCCCGTGGCTCCATTTGTTTCGGCCGTCGAAAGCGCCTCGGCTCCGGCGAGAGTCGGGTTCAGCAGTGACCTCGGCATCGTTCCGATGGCGCGCGAGATCGCGGATGTCGCCACCGGCGCGGTCCATCGCCTTGGCACGGAAGGCGTCGACGTGACGACCGGCATCCCGGATTTTTCCGGCGCCCTTGACGCCTTCCAGACACTGCGCGCGGTACTTCTGGGAACCATGATGGGCGAGCTGCTTGAAATCCACCGCGCAGAGATCAATCCCGACATCATCGGCAATATCGAAAGAGGGTTTTCGGTTACGATAGAACAGCTCTTCGATGCCGAGCGTGTTCGATGGCAGCTTGCGCAGAAAATGGCGGAGTTCTTCGAACACCATGACCTTCTGATATGCCCTAGCGCGTCCATCGAGCCGTTCCCGGCCGAGCAAACCTATGTCACCGAAATCGATGGCGTGACGTGCCAGACCTATATCGACTGGTTCGCGATCACATTCGCCCTGACCCTGACGGCATGTCCAATCCTGAGCATTCCTTGCGGTTTCACGAAGGCGGGATTGCCCGTCGGCCTGCAGCTGGTCGGAAAACCGCGCGGCGAAGCCGCGCTTCTGGCCGCCGCAAAATGGATCGAGGAGCAGTTCGACGTTGCGCGATCGGTTCCGATCGATCCGCGAAAGGACGGCACCCTCTAGCCTTTCAGGACAGGGCGTGAGTTGATCCCGTCAGATCAATCCGGGGTCGAGGGGGGTGAGGACTTCGGACACCGTGTCGCGAAGCCACGCATGGGCCGGGGAGGCCGACATGCGCCTTGGCCAGAACATCCTGATCAGCGGGACGGGCATTGGCACGGGGCTTGGGTGCCGGGTCAGGCGCAGGCGGTCGGCAAGGATGTCGGCCAGTTGCGCGGGCACCATCGCAAGGTGGTCGCTGTCGGCCACCACCCGCGTCACGCCCGAAAAGTAGGGCATCGACATCACCACGCGGCGCGACAGGCCGCGTTCGGCCAGCACCCGGTCGGTCTGTGCCTTCAGCTTGCCATCGGGAGAGCACAGCACGTGCCCCAGTTCGCAGAACAATTCCAGCGGGATGGGATCGTCCGGCCCGATACCTTCGGCCGTGAACCGCGGGTGCCCGGCGCGGGCGATCACCACGAAGGGGCTGTGAAAGAGCGGCGCGCTGTCGACCCAGTCGGGCATCTCCATGTCGGGCACCAGCACGAGGTCGATGGCGTGGCTGTCCATCATCCCGGCGTATTTCCCCGGCACGAGGTCGACCAGTTGGAAGGTGACGCCGGGCGCGCGGTCGGCGGTCAGTTGCGCCAGCCGGGGCATCAGCATCTCGGCGAAGAAATCGATCCCGGCCATGCGGAACGTGTCAGTGGCGTTGGCCGCGTCGAAACCGGGCGCGTGCAGCAGCGCCTCCAGCTGTTCCATCAGCGAATGCAGGTCCGCCGCCACGTCCAGCGCGTAGGCGGTGGGTTCCAGCCCCTGTCCCCGACGAACGAAGACCTCGTCACCCAGCGCAGTACGCAACCGTCCCAGCGCCGCCGACACGGCGGGTTGCGACAGGCCGATGCGCTGCCCGGCACGGGTGGTGGAGCGTTCGCGCAACAGTGCGTCGAACACGCGGAGCAGGTTGAGGTCGAAAGCCGAGAAATTCACCGCACAAATACTTTCTATACGATCAATCTATTTCCTGTATGACACGGCTTGCGCTAGTCTTCCAGCATTGATCCGCCATTTCCAATCGGGACGGCACAAATCATTACAAAACAATGGCCTGCGCTGGCTTCACCATGTCCGGCGCGGGCCGCTCCAGGAAGGATACCGACATGAAAGACCTGGTCCCTGGACCCGCTACGCTTGAATGGGCAGGCACGCTGTACCGCGTGGTCCTGCCCGCATCCGCGACGAATGGCGCGATGTCGATTGTCGACAGCGTCTCGCCGCCCCTGTCCGGCCCGCCGCTGCACATGCACCACGACGCGGACGAGACGTTCTTCGTCCTGACCGGGGCGATGGACTGGGTCTGCGGCGACCGTTCCGGCCGGGCCGAGGCGGGTGAGGCCGTGTTCATCCCGCGCGGAACCGATCACACGTTCCGGGTGACCGCAGACGGCCCCAGCCGCCACCTCGTCATGCTGACCCCCGGCGGGTTCGAAGGCTTTTTCGAGGACATGGCCCGCGGCCAGTTCCGCATCCCCGAGGACATGGAGGCGATCACCGAAAGCGCCGCGCGCCATCACCTGTCCTTCACCGGCCCGCCTCTTGGCGCCTGATCCGCGCATCGCGAAAGGCCCGCGTGGGTTCCGGTTTAGGGGCGGCCACGCGGGCCAGAACATCCCCGCAAAGGCGCGGCTGTGACGACTGCGCGAAATCTGGTATGGTGGGCGCAGACCTTTTCCGACGCGACCTTTCGACATGAGCGAAGAGATATTTGCCGAATACCGCGCCCGCATCGCGAGCACGTGGGTGGATGTCGAAAGCTGCCTGCTGGCCCTTGAAAAACGGATCGAGCGCCAGAAAAGCCAGGCCAGCATGCTGAAATGGGCGGTGTCGATCTCGGGCCTGCTGGCGGGGGGCGCGGGGCTGGACGTGATCCTGCCAGTCACTGACCTCATCAAGGCCAACCGCGAAATCGTCATCGCCGGGCTTGCCTTTGCCACCGGTCTTTTGTCGGTCATCTCGCAGGGGTTGTCGCTGGATACCAAGATCGTCGCCAACACCGAGGCGCAGCACAGGCTGCTGGAATTTCACACCGAAGCGCGGGAATTGCTGTACGCCTTGTCCTGCAAGACACTGACACCGGCCGATGAAGAGGCCGTGTCGATATTCGAGGCCAAGGTCGATCACCAGATGCGCAGGGACGCCTATGACCGGGACAGCTTCCACGACAAGGCGCGCGAGCACGCGGCGCGGAAACCATACCTTCAACGCGACTGGGTCGGTCCGCCGGGTCCGGCACCCGTCGCCGTCGAAGCACAGGGACAAGCGGATCTCGAACCGCTGAGAAGAGGCTGAGAAAAGGATGACGCCCCCACCTTTCAGAATGCAGAACTCGGTCATCCGCGACCCGAAGGGACGGGTGAAGTTCAAGCGCCTGTCGGCCGATGGCGCGGACCATTACCATATCGGCGTCTGGATCGAATCCGACGATCCCGAACTGATGGACCGGGTCTCGCACGTCGAATACACGCTGCATCCCTCCTTCCCGAACCGCGAGCGGCGGTCCGAGAACCGGCGCAACGATTTCTCGATCACCTTCTGGGCCTGGGGCCGGTTCGACGTGGAGGCGCGCGTCTTTGTCGAGGGCGAGGCCGAGCCTTTCCGCATCACCCACCGGCTGAACATCCAGCTTCCCGCCGATACCGGTGCCAATTACGTCGACGTGACCTGAACGACCACGCCGTTGCGGGCGCCGCGCCGTGGGTGCGCGTCGGTTCGCTGCTTCCGATCCGGCTTTTCCAACCTGTGGAATGGGGCTACGTCTGGAGTGGTCGAAAGGGCGGGACAAGATGAAATCGGATGTGCAGGTTGCCGTGATCGGGGGAGGGATCGTCGGCGCGTCGGTCCTTTATTGGCTTGCACGGCTCGGCTGGACCGACGCCGTGCTGCTGGAGCGCCGCGAACTGACGTCGGGTTCGACATGGCATGCCGCGGGCAACACCACGTATTTCGGGCCCTACCCGAAGATGACGGCGCTGTTTGCCGGGTCCATCCGCACCTATTTGCAGGCGGAACAGGACAGCGGGGTATCGGTCGGCTTTCACCAGACAGGCAGCCTGAGGCTTGCCGCGACACCGCGCGAACTGGACCTGTTCCACGTCTACGCGCCGCGCTATGCCAGCCTTGGCATCCCGTTCCATATCCGCAGCCCGCAAGAGGTCGCCGAACTGCACCCGTTCATCGACACGCGCGCAATCCATGGCGCGGCGCATACGCCCACCGACGGGCACGTGGACCCGACGGGGGCCACGAACGCGCTGGCCCAGACCGCCCGCAAGCGCGGCGCGTCGGTCGAGAGGTATTGCCCGGTCGAAACCGTCACGCGCGCTCCGGGCGGCTGGGCGCTGGCCACGCCGAAAGGCACGGTCACCGCGCGGCACGTCGTGGTCGCGACATCGTTCTGGGCGCGCGAGATGCTGGCCCCGCTTGGCCTGAACCTGCCGCTCTACCCGACCCAGCATCACGAGATCATCACCGAAAGCCTGCCCGACATCGCCGCGCGGGACACCGAATTGCCGGCCATGCGTGACAGCTGGGTGTCGTGCAACGTGCGACAGGAACGGGATGGATTGCTGATCGGGATCTACGAAAAACAGCCCGAATTCTGGGCGCTGGACGGGATCCCGCCCGACTTCAAGGAAGACTTGCTGCCGCCCAACCTCGACCCCCTGATGCCGCATCTCGAACGGTTGATGGAACGCATGCCGCTGTTTGCCAGCGCGGGCATCAAGGTCGCCAACAACGGCCCGATGTGTTTGACGCCGGATGGCCTGCCCCTGATCGGGCCGGTCCCGGACATGGCCGGGCTGTGGCTTGCCACGGGGTTCAACGTGGGCATCGGAACCGGCGGCGGTTCAGCCGAAATCCTTGCGCGGTGGATGACGACCGGCGAGCCCCCCAAAGGCCTTGACGCGATCCATGCGGACCGGTTCGGAACCGACATGGACAGGGACGCGGCACTGGCTTCAATTCGTGAAGTCTACACACGCGGCTACGAATTGCCTGACGCCATCTAGGGCCGGGGCGGTCGCACTCATCCCGCTGTCCGGCCCGCACCCCGCACAGGTCGTCATTGCAGAGGCACAAGGGTTTGCGTAACCAGAGGGCCACGCGAACAGCTACCCGAGATTCCGTCCCATGCGCCTGACACGCTACTTCCTGCCCGTCCTGAAAGAAACGCCCGCCGAGGCGCAGATCGTGTCGCACCGCTACATGCTGCGGGCGGGGATGATCAAACAGGCATCGGCCGGCATCTATTCGTGGCTGCCGCTGGGCTACAAGGTTCTGAAGCGGATCGAGCAGATCGTGCATGAAGAACAGATCCGGGCGGGCCATATCCCGCTCTTGATGCCGACCCTGCAGGGCGCGGACCTGTGGCGCGAAAGCGGGCGGTACGACGATTACGGCGAAGAGATGCTGCGCATCACCGACCGGGGCGGGCGCGACCTGCTTTATGGCCCCACCAACGAGGAGATGATCACCGACATCTTCCGCAGCTACGTGTCCAGCTACAAGGCGCTGCCGCTGACGCTGTATCACATCCAGTGGAAATTCCGGGACGAGATCCGCCCGCGTTTCGGCGTGATGCGGGGCCGCGAGTTCCTGATGAAGGACGGCTACAATTTCGACCTGACCAAGGAAGACGCGCTGCACGCCTATAACCGCCACCTCGTCAGCTACCTGCGGACCTATGAACGGATGGGCCTGCAGGCGATCCCGATGCGCGCGGACTCGGGCCCCATCGGTGGCGACGACACGCATGAATTCCTCGTACTGGCAGAGACGGGCGAGTCAGAGGTCTTCTATGACAGCGCCGTCACCGACCTGACCTTCGGCGACCGCGACATCGACTATGACAGCGTCGACCAATGCGCCGCGATCATGGAAGAGTTTACTACCAAGTACGCCCGCACGGACGAAACCCACGACGAGGCGCTGTTCAACGCGATCCCCGAAGAGCGCCGCCGCGTCGCGCGCGGGATCGAGGTGGGGCAGATCTTCTACTTCGGAACCAAGTATTCCGAACCGATGGGCGCGACGGTGCAGGGGCCCGACGGCAAGCCCGTACCGGTGCACATGGGATCGCACGGCATCGGCGTCAGCCGCCTGATGGGCGCGATCATCGAAGCCAGCCACGACGACAAGGGCATCATCTGGCCCGAAGGCGTGACGCCCTTCCATTGCGGGATCGTGAACCTGAAACAGGGTGACGGCGATGCCGACGCGGCCTGCGAGAACCTTTATGCGCAACTCACCGCCGCCGGGCTCGAACCGCTTTATGACGACCGCGAGGAACGGGCGGGCGGCAAGTTCGCCACGATGGACCTGATCGGCCTGCCGTGGCGCATCACCGTCGGCCCGCGGGGGCTGAAGAACGGCGTGGTCGAAGTCACCTCCCGCCGCACCGGCGAGAGCGAGGAGATGTCGCCCGAGGCCGCCATCGCCCGCATCCGCGAGATCTACGGCGCCTGATCCGCTCCGGGCTTGCCCCGGACGCTTGGCTATTGAACACTGGCCGGGTCCCGTGCAGAGGCCCGTCATGCGTATCCTGTGTCTTGTTCTTGCCTTCTGGGCCTCGGCGCTGGCCGCCGATCCCGCCGCACGTGTCGCGGCGGCCTTCGACGACTGGCGCGCGAGCGTGGGCAAGCCCGACGCGGTGCTGGTCCTGATGCACAGGGACCGCGAGTTGCTGGCGCTGGACCGGGGGATCGATCCCGATATGCCGGTGGACTTGCAATCCACCTCCAAGGCGATCACCGCGCTGTGCGTCGCGTCGCTGGTGGGCGAGGGAGAGGCGGAGTGGGACACGCCCCTGTCCGTGATCCTCGACACCGGTTCCGACCTGACGCTGGCCGAACTGACGACGCATACCAGCGGCCTCGCCCGCGACCGCACCCAGCGCCGAATGCCGCGCTGGCGCAACGATCCGACGCCCCGCTGGGACGAGGTGACCGCCCGCGCGCTGGACGCGGGCCATGGCGGTGGGCGCGGCTCGTTTGCCTATAACAACGAGAACTACGCCATCCTCGGTTCGGTGATCGAGGCACTGACGGACGCGCCCTATGACGCCACCTGCCTTGACCGCGTGCTTGCGCCGGTGGGCGTGACCACCGCGCGCCTGTCGCCGGTGACCGGCGCCTTCGGGCCGTGGGGCGGGTGGCAGATGTCGGCGCGGGATTATGCGCGCTTTCACCGCGCCTATTTCGCCGATCGCCCGGCCGAGACCGCGCCGCGCGCCAGCATGGGCGATCCGCTGTTCTATGGCCTTGGCATGATCGGACGCCCTGCGCGAGGCGGGGGCCACAATCGCTGGCATTTCGGGCTGTTGTGTTTCCTGTTCGGCGGCGGATCGGGCGGCAGTTTCACGGTGAACTGGGGCACGGAATACAGCCTGTTCGCGGCCTACGACGCCTGCGTCGACTGGGACGCGATGGGCGCGCTGGATGCCGCGATGCGGGGCGCGCTCTTTTCCGCCGACTGAATCGCGCATGCCACGGTTGGCTGGGCGGGGTGAATTCGCCGTTGACCCGTGGGATCGCGTGGCGCAGGTTCGCGGCATGATCGTCCGGACGCTTACCCTGGCCGGGGGGCTGGCAGGCGCTGCTGGCCTGTCGCAATTCCCCGAGTTTTCGCAGCAATACGCGCAGCGCCTTGCGGGTGCGGTGGACGAGCTTGGCCGCGTGGTGGCCGAGTTCGACGCGGATGCAAGCGCGGTGGGCGCGAGCCGCGAGGAGGCGCTGGTGCAATTGGCGCAAGGCGGCGCGATCGGGGCCGAGCGCGCGGAAACCATGGCCGCGACGATCACCCGCCACGCCCGGTTGAGCGCCGATCTCGAAGCATTGAAAACCGCCGGTCCGTTCACCCGAGCCTCGCAGGCCACCCGGTTCACCGACACCGACATCGCCGCGCGCGCATGGGCGGATTACAAGCCCGCCGTTCCCTTCACCTTCGAAGGCGCGGTGTTCGCGGGTGTCGGGTTCTTCGGCGGCCTCTTCGCGCTGTGGCTTCTGTTTTCCGTCATCGCCTTCCCGTTCCGCCTGATGCGGCGGCAGGGGGTCTAGGGCGCTTCACCATCGCACGCGCTGAGAACCCTGCGCGGAATCAAGGCCGCAGGCCGCCGCGCATCCGCTGCCCGTGTCCATCGTTGCCGCTTCACATCAAGCGCGGAATCAAGGGCTTCAGCCCGCCGCGCATCGACGGGCCGCCCCCACGGCACGTCGATTTGGTGGGGATTGGCGCATCGCTGGTGCGGTGTGCGGACTTGGCCGACATAAATCGCGCAGCGGAACGGTAGGATCGACGCGCCGCGGCCCGTCTTTGACACTCGCAAAGGCTAAGAACCCTGCGCGGAATCAAGGGCTTCAGCCCGCCGCGCATCCGCTGCCCGTCAGTCTGTTTTTCCTAGAAAAACAGACGAGAGGGGACGGGCCGCCCCCCGGCACGTCGATTTGGCTGGTCTTGGCGCCTCACTTGGGCGGTGTACGGACTTGGCCGACATAAATCGCCCAGCTGCACAGTCGGATCGACGCACCGCGGCCCGTCTTCGACCGTAGCGAAAATTGATGATCCGACGCGGAACCTAGACTGCAGGCCGCCGCGGCCCGTCTGCGACCGCAGTCCTCACCCCATCTCGGCCAATCGTGCCAGGGCCTCGTCGATCCGGGTGGCTTCTTCCTGCCGCGCGTCGAGGTTTGCCTGCGTCTCCGCCACGACCTCCTCGGGCGCGCTTTCGGCGAATTTGGGGTTCTTCAACCGACCGGCCAGACCGTTGATTTCCTTGTCGAGCTTGCCGCGCGACTTCTCCAGCCGCGCGCGTTCGGCGGCCACGTCGATCACGTCGGCAAGGGGCAGGCCCAGCGTTGCCTGCGGCAGCGCGACCGTGACCGCGCCCTTGGGCAGGGCATCGACCGACGACAGGGCATTGACCCGCGCCAGGCGTTCGATCAGGGCGGCGTTGCGCTCCCAGTAGCCGCGCGCGGCGTCGCCGATATCGGCCGACATCACGTCCAGCACCGCGCCCGCCGGCACGTTCATCTGCGCCCGGACCGAGCGGATGCCGTCGATCGCGGCGATCACCCACGAGATCTCGGCATCGGCCGCCGCATCGACCAGTTCCGCGCCATAGGTGGGCCACTCGGCGTGGGCGCACATGCGGTCGCGGGTCGCGGTCTCGCCCCATAGCTCCTCGGTCAGGAAGGGCATGATCGGGTGCATCAGGATCAGCGACTGGTCCAGCACCCAGCCCATCGTCGCCTGCGTCTCGGCCCGTGCCTCGGGGTCGTTGAAAAGCGGCTTGGCGAACTCGTTGTAGCGGTCGCAGACCATGCCCCAGAAGAAGGCGTAAAGCGCGTTGGCGGCGTCGTTGAACCGGTAGGCCGCAAGGGCGGCATCGACCGCCTCCCGCGTGCGGCCCAATTCGCCGATGATCCACTTGTTCACGGCGCGGGTGGGCGCGGGCTGCGCATGGGGCGCGGCGTCGAACACGCCGTTCATCTCGGCCAGCTTGGCGGTGTTCCAGATCTTGGTCCCGAAGTTGCGGTAGCCCTCGATCCGCTTCATGTCGAGCTTCAGCACGCCGCCCAACGCCGCCATCGCGGCGGAGGAAAAGCGCAGCGCATCCGCGCCGTACTGGTCGATCACCTCCAGCGGGTCGACGACGTTGCCCACCGATTTCGACATCTTCTTGCCCTTGGCGTCGCGGACAAGGCCGTGCAGGTAGACGTCGTGGAACGGGACCTGATCCACGACCGCCAGCTGCATCATCATCATCCGCGCGACCCAGAAGAACAGGATGTCCTGCCCGGTCACGAGGACCGAGGTGGGGAAATACCGTTTCAGTTCCGGCGTGTCGTCCGGCCAGCCCAGCGTGCCGATGGGCCAGAGGCCCGACGAGAACCACGTGTCGAGCACGTCGGGATCGCGCCAGACCGGGTAGACCAGCCGGGTCGGATCCTGCGTCATCTCGTACTCCGCAAGGCTCTCCGCGAGGCGCGTCATCGCCTCGGACCGGTCGGCACATTCGACGATGCGCGCGTGGTTCAGCGGCGTCGGCAGATCGGCGATGTCGCCCGCGAACCGCATGGCCACGCCGTCGAAATCGCTGGCGCAATGGTGCGGCTCGGCCTCGGTCGGGGCCTCCTGCGCGAGGAGCCAGCGGCCCATCTCGGCCAGGTCCAGCGCCCCGTCGCCTTCGTCATCGCGGAACCCGCCACGGACAAGGTTCAACCCGTACCAAACCGGGATCTGGTGCCCCCACCACAGCTGGCGGGAGATGCACCACGGCTCGATATTCTCCAGCCAGTGGTAATAGGTCCGTTCGCCGGATTCGGGCAAAATCCTCACGGTGCCGTCCTTGACCGCGTCCAATGCGGGGCCGACGATCTTGTCGGTGTCCACGAACCACTGGTCCGTCAGCATCGGTTCGATCACCACCTTCGAGCGGTCGCCGAAGGGCTGCATGATCGGTTTCGCCTCGACCAGCGGCACCATGTCCTCCGCGTCCCGGGCTTGACCCGGGACCTCTTGATTACCTTCGGCAAGAGGCCCCGGCTCGGGGGCCGGGGCGGGTTTTTTGGTGCCCGACCCCAGACGCGGATCGTCGGCGGTGGTCATCACCGCCAGCCCTTCGGAGGTGATCTGTTCGACCACGCGGTCCCGCGCCTCGAACCGGTCAAGCCCGCGCAGGTCGTCGGGGACGAGGTTGATCGTGTCGGTCTCTGCCTCGGTCAGCGTACGTTCGCCCTTGGCGACGGCCATGGCGACCCCGGCTGCCTCGGCATAGGGCGCTCCATCGGCGCGCATCGCGCCCTTGGTGTCCATCAGCCGGTAGCAGGGGATGTTCCCGCGCTTGGCGACGGCGTAGTCGTTGAAATCATGCGCGCCGGTGATCTTCACCGCGCCCGAGCCGAAATCGGGATCGGGGTAGTCGTCGGTGATGATCGGGATCAGGCGGCGGTGCTCTTTCGGGCCCACCGGGATCTCGCACAATTGCCCGACGATGGGCGCATAGCGCGTGTCGCCCGGATGCACGGCAACCGCGCCGTCGCCCAGCATGGTTTCGGGCCGCGTCGTCGCGATCGAGATGTAATCCCGCGTCTCCCGCAGCGTGACGTTCCCGTCCTCGTCCTTCTCGACATATTCATAGGTCGCTCCGCCCGCGAGCGGGTACTTGAAGTGCCACATGTGGCCCGGTGTCTCGACATTCTCGACCTCGAGATCCGAGATGGCGGTTTCGAAATGCGGGTCCCAGTTCACCAGCCGCTTGCCGCGGTAGATCAGGCCCTTGCCGTACATGTCCACGAAGACCTTGATGACGGCGTCGTGGAAATTGCCGTCTTCGCCCTCGGGCGCGCCGGGGCCGCCGGACATGGTGAAGGCTTCGCGCGACCAGTCGCAGGACGCGCCCAGCCGGTCGAGCTGCGCCTTGATCGTGCCGCGTGACTTGACCTTCTGCTGCCAGACGCGGGCGAGGAACGCCTCGCGCCCCATCTCGGCGCGGGTGGGTTCGCCGTTCGCCGCCATCTCGCGTTCGGTCACCATCTGCGTGGCGATGCCCGCGTGGTCGGTGCCCGGCTGCCACAGCGTGTCGAACCCGCGCATCCGGTGCCACCGCACGAGGATGTCCTGCAGCGTGTTGTTGAAGGCGTGCCCGATATGCAGCGCGCCGGTCACGTTGGGCGGCGGGATCATCACGCTGAACATCGCCGTCTCGGCGTTCGGGACGTGCTTGCCGGCCTTGAACGCACCGGCGCGTTCCCACGCATCGGTGATACGCGGCTCCGCCGTGGCGGCGTCGAAGGTCTTGGCTATCGGCATCGATCTGTCCTGCGCTTTGGTCACGCGCGGGATAGCAAAGGCGGGGGGGAAGGAAAAGTGCGCAGGTCGGGCGCTTTCCCCTAGGTAAACCGGAGGGCAAGGAATTATTACTTAAGGGCGAATCAATTTGGAGGAGTGTAGATTTATGCGTGTCTTATTGTCTTTTGCCGCTGCTGCCTCGATGGGCCTCGCCGCCCCGGCCGCCGCGGATCCGAACACCCTGCAACAGATGATGCTGTTCCGCAGCGCGGTGCAGGACAGCGACGCCTGCCGCGTCACGGTCGAAGGCGGGGTGCCCGTGTTCGACGAAAGCGTTGCCGGAGCGGCGGCGGCGACCTGCCCGGACGCCTTTGCATGGACGCAATTCACCACCGCCATCCGCGAGGAGTTCTGGAACTGGTCGATGGACCAGACGATCTGGGTGGGTGAGCCTTGGGGCCTGTGCACCGCCGGCGAGACCAAGGATTGCTGCGATCCGAACGCGCCGATTGACCCGTCGGACCCGAACCCCAACTGCCCCACCTTCCGGGCGGATTACTCGCCAATCCCGACCCTGCCGGCAGAGCCGAACGGGACGCCGTCCGAACAGGTGCTGAACGACCACGGGGCGCAGCTGAACATCGCCGACAGGCTCGATCCCGGTCGGCTCTTGCGCGACCTGGAGCTTGAGCTGGTTTTCCGCAATCGCGCGATGTTCGACTACATCTACCGCAACGACATGTATTCGCGCGAAGGCCTCGCCTCCCACAACCGCGCGCAGAACAAGGCGCTGTCGGACGGCGACATCGGCGCGGCGCAACGCATGACGGTGCGCCTGCCCGTCGACGCGGTGATGGTGAAGGCCGATTTCATCCACCTTGAAATCATGCAAAGCCTTGGCCTCGTGCAGGACCTCGGCGATGGCGGCCCGCCGAACCACCCCGAATATCCCTTCCTCACCGTCTTTATCGAGAACTATGACGAGGGGCAGGTGCCCGGCGTCTATTACATGATGGCGATGACCAACGCGTCCAAGGACATCCCCGTCTGGCACTGGTACGCGATGGAGCACGTCATGAACCCCGGTCGCTGCGATTACATCGGGTGCAACGACAGCTTCGGCTACAAGGTGAACGGCAAGATGCAGGAAGGCGCCGATTTCGGCGATCACTACATCCCGCCGATGATCGTGCTGAACGACGACAAGACCAAGCACAACGATCCGCTCTTCGTCACCGGCGAGGTCTATCACCCCGAGATGACGGGTGAGCGTCCGTCCGACCAGCTGTCGGCGCTGTTCGAAGGCATGGGGGTCGGCGTCGACGAGGTCGACCGTGACTGGCAGGTCATCACCCCCGGCGACCCGCAGTGGAAGAACTATCGCCTGAAGGGCACGCAATCGTCCTTCACCACGGCGGCGGGCATCCCCACCGGCACGGGGGCCACGCTGACCGAGGGCGGGTTCGTGAACTCCGCCTCCTGCGCGACCTGCCACAGCCAGTCCTCGGTCGATTCGCAGGGCTTCTCCGGCGTGCAGGGCGTCGGCGCCACGTGGCGGCCGAACCTCCTGGGCTATGGCCAGGTGGCCATGGGCGCGCCGGATGGACAGTGGTTCTACAATTTCGGCGGCCCGTCGATCACCGCGACGCAGATGGATTTCATCTGGGGCATCCTTGGCGCGTCCTGCGTCAATCCCGGTGCCACGCATGGCGATCCCTGCACCTCGTACTACGACACGCCGAGGAAGGTGGAGTAACAGGCACCGCGCGGCCCGGTCACCTCGGGGGCCGGGTCACCGGCGTCAGGCCGTGAACAGCGGCTCCCGCGCGCCGGGGCGGATCACGGCAGGGTCATAGGGCGTGCGCGCGAAGACCTCGTGCACCCGCGCCTCGAAATGCGCGATCGGGAGCATGTCGTAATCGGGATCGAACGAGGCCTGGTCCCACCGCTCGCAAAACGCCGCGCAATCGTCGAAATAGGCGTGGCCGGCATAGGCGTCGCGCTTGTTGGGGTTCCCGCCCACGTGATGGCCGTAATAGATCATCTGGAAATCGCCGTGCTTTTCCACGACCCAGGTGCATTGCTCGCGCACGAAGGGTTTGAGGATGGTGGCGGCGTATTCGTCGTGGTTGTAGGGCGCGAAGATGTCGCCGATATCGTGCAGAAGCGCCGACACGATCCAGTCGGTATCGGCCCCGTCCCGTTCCGCCCGCGTCGCCGATTGCAGCGAATGTTCCAGCCGCGTGACCTGGTAGCCCGACAGCGATTCATCCAGCGATACCAGCGCCTTCAACAGCCGGTCGACGGTGCCCGCCGCGTATTCGACCTCCAGCGGGTGCAGCAGGTCGTAATCCGCCTTGTCGCCGTCCTTCATCTGCGTGAACTTGACCTGTGCCATCGCGCCCCTCCTGTCGTCCTACTCGTACATGCCCTCGGCCGACGCGCCCTTGGCGCCCGCCATCATCACCGACGCCTGATGCTGGCGGATTTCCTCGTGCAGCGCCACCGCTTCGGGGGCGAAATCGGCCTGCGGAACAGGCACGCTCCGGAAATTGTCGGGGTTCTGTCGCCCGCGCGCGGCCATGGCATAGTCGATCCCGCCCTGCGGGACCATGTCGGGCCGGATGTAGCGGATGACGAAGCCGATCCGCCGGTCAGCGGACGTGTTCGGCCCCGACCCGTGGATCGTCAGCCCGTGATGCAGCGACATCTCGCCCGGCTGCAACTCGATCGCGACGCGGTCTTCGGGCGCGATATCGACCTTCACCTCCTGCCCGCGGCTGAGCAGGTTGTTCGCGGCATAGGTGTCTTCATGTTCGAGGATCGCGTTCTTGTGGCTGCCCTGCACGAAATCCATGCAGCCCGAGGCGCGCGTGGCGGGGGATATCGCGATCCACGCCGTCACCAGCCCGTCGATCGCGCCAAGACCCCAATAGGTCAGGTCCTGGTGCATCGACACGATGTGATCGGTGCGCGGCTCCTTCACGAAGAACTCGGCCGAGAAGATCGCGATGTCGGGGCCCAGCACGCCTTCGACCACGTCCAGCACGCGACTGTCGCGGGCCAGGGCGGCGGCGTCGGGCATCACGACATGGCTGTTGGTGCGCTTGTAGACGTTCAGCGCCTTGGGCAACCCGTTGTCGAGCCAGTCATGTTCCAGCGTCTCGAACCGGGTGCGGAAACCCGCGGCCTCGGCCCCGTCCATCACGCGGATCGGGTGCAGGTATCCGTCCCGCCAATAGGCCTCCTGCTGCGCCGCGCCCAGCTTCCCGGCGGTGAGGTCAAGTGCCATCTTCTCCTCCCGGCATTTTCCCGTCGCCTCCAGCCTCCGACAGGCTGCACGGGGGCGCGCGCTTGTCCGCGACACGTCCGCGCCGCAAACAAACCAGCGCTGGACACCGCCGCGCCGCCCGCTATCGTCCCCGCAACCCCCGAACATCGCACAGGTGCCGTCATGGAAAAGTTTGGCAGATCGCAGCCCATCACCCGGATCGAGGATGTCCGCTTTCTCACCGGACATGGCCGTTACGTGGACGACATCGCACCCGCACACGCCTTCCACGCCTTCGTGTTCCGCAGCCCCGTGGCCCATGCCACCATCACCGAACTGGACCTGTCCGACGCGCGCGAGGCCGAGGGCGTGCACATGGTCTTCTCCGCCGACGACATGGAGGCGGCGGGCCTCACGCTGGGCATGGATGGCACGACGGTCAAGAACATCGACGGCTCGACCGGTGCGTCGCCCCTGCGGGCGGAACTCGCCAGGGACCGTGTGCGGTTCGTCGGCGAACCGGTGGCGGTGGTGGTGGCCGACACGCTGGCGCAGGCGCGCGATGCCGCCGAACTGATCGTGTTCGAGTACGACGAGCTGCCGGTCAGCCTGTCGCTTGATTTCAACGGGCCGACCATCCACCCCGAGGCCCCGGACAACCGCGCCTTCGACTGGGGCATGGGCGATGCCGACGCGACTGACGCCGCCTTTGCCAAGGCCGCGCGCACCGTGTCGATGGACGTGGGCGACAACCGCGTCATCGTGAACGCGATGGAAGGGCGCGGCGTCTGGGCCGAATGGGACGGCACGCGCCTGCACCTGTGCGTGAACGGGCAGGGTGTCTGGGGCACCAAGTCCAAGCTGGCGGCCAAGTTCGACCTCGCGGCGGACAACGTGCGCGTCACCAACCCGGACGTAGGCGGCGGGTTCGGCATGAAGGCGATGGAGCATCCCGAGAACGTGTGTATCGCCTTTGCCGCGATGCAACTGGACCATCCGGTGCGCTGGATGTCGGACCGGTCGGAAGGAATGCTGTCGGACAATGCCGGGCGCGACCTGGTCCACACCGCCGAGATGGCCTTCGACGCCGACAATCGCATCACCGCCTACCGTGTGCACACGATCTGCAACCTCGGCGCCTACAACTCGCAATTCGCGCAACCGATCCAGACGCAGCTGTTCTCCCGCGTGCTGACAAGCGTCTACGACATCCCTGCCACCTGGCTGCATGTCGAAGGCGTTTATACCAACACCACGCAGGTCGACGCCTATCGCGGCGCGGGCCGGCCCGAGGCGATCTATCTGATGGAGCGCCTGATGGACCAGGCAGCGCGCGAACTGGGCGTCGATCCCTGGGAGTTGCGCCGCAAGAATTTCATCCGCGCCGACCAGTTCCCCTATGACACGCTGGTAGGGGAGACCTATGACGTGGGTGATTTCCACCGCGTCCTCGCCGCCGCCGAAGCGCAGGCCGACCGCCCCGGTTTCGCCGCGCGCCGCGCCGCGAGCGAGGCGCGCGGGCGCCTGCGCGGGCTGGGTTTGTGTTACTACATCGAATCGATCCTCGGCGATCCGTCGGAAAGCGCGCGGGTCGAATTCGCCGAAGACGGCATGGTCGACCTGTTCGTCGGCACCCAGTCGAACGGGCAGGGGCACGAAACCGTCTACACCATGTTCCTGCATGACCAGACCGGCATCCCGCCCGAGAAAATCCGCGTGGTGCAGGGGGATAGCGACCGGATCAAGCAGGGCGGCGGCACCGGCGGGTCGCGGTCCGTGACCGTGCAGAACACCGCCACGCTGGCCGCGGTCGACACGATTGTGGCGGCCTTCACCCCCTTTGTGGCGGAATTGGCCGGGGTGGACGCGGAAAATGTTTCATTCGATCACGAAACCTTCCGCGCAGAGGGGTCAAACGTGGTTCTGACCATGCTCGATGTGGCCGAAAAGGCACGCGAGGCGGGCCGCGACGACCTCTTGCAGCACGAGGCCCGCACCAAGCTCGACGCGCGCTCCTTCCCCAACGGCGCCCACGTCGCCGAGGTCGAGGTCGACCCGGCGACCGGCGTGGTAACTCTTTGTAAATACACGGTCGTCGACGATTTCGGGAACCTGATCAACCCGATGCTCGTTGAGGGTCAGGTGCATGGCGGCGTCGTTCAGGGTGTCGGGCAGGCGCTTACCGAACACGTAATTTACGACGAAGAGGGACAGCTGCTCACGGCAAGTTTCATGGATTACGCCATGCCAAGGGCCGATCTTATGCCCATGATCGGGTTTACGACCGAACCCGTGCCATCCACCGCCAACATCATGGGGATGAAGGGGTGTGGAGAGGCCGGAACGGTCGGGTCCATGGCGGCGACGGCGAATGCCGTTCATGATGCGCTGTGGGCGCGGGGTGTAGCCAAGGCAGACATGCCGTTCACGCCCCTCAGGGTATGGGAAATGTTGCAGGATGCTCAAGGGATCGCGGCTGAATAGACTTCTGAACATCTCGCGGTGGCGCCGTCGCCGCGACGATCCAGTTCCCGCACCCACCCGCAAGTCTCGCGCGCTTGTCATCATCCTTGACGGGACGATGTCGTCCCTCAGCCCCGGTTGCGAAACCAATGCGGGGCTGGCCTACCGCCTGATGCAGGAAGCCGGCGACGACGTTTCCCTGTTCTACGAACCGGGCATCCAGTGGCAGAACTGGCGTTCGCTGCGTGACGTGGCCATCGGGCGCGGGCTCAATCGCCAGATCCGCCGCGCCTATCGCTGGCTGGCGCGCAACTATCACCCCGGCGACCGCATCTACCTCTTGGGCTATTCGCGCGGCGGCTTTGCCGTCCGCTCGCTGGCGGGCGTGATCGACCGGATGGGCCTGCTGCGCCCCTCGCGCGCCACCGTCGACAACGTGCGCGCGCTTTACAACTTCTACGAATGTGACCCGCAGGGCGAACGCGGCCAGTTGTTTGCCGAGGCCTATTGCCACCGGCACGTGGACATCGAATTCGTCGGGGCCTGGGACACGGTAAAGGCGCTGGGCATCCGCCTGCCGCTGATCTGGCGGCTGACCGAGAACCGGCACGCCTTTCACTCCACCCAACTGGGCCATTGCGTCAAGCGCGGTCGCCACGCGCTGGCGCTGGACGAAACCCGCGCGGTTTATACCCCTGTCATGTGGACGACCGCGCCGGACGAGGATCCCGACCGCGTCGAACAGGTCTGGTTCCGCGGCACTCACGGCGATATCGGCGGGCAACTGGGTGGCTTCGCCCCGGCGCGCGGCCTGTCGAACATCCCGCTGACATGGTTGCTGGAAGAGGCCGAGGCCGCGGGCCTCGACCTGCCGTCCGGCTGGCGCCTGCGCTTTCCCACCGACCCCGAGGCACCCTCGACCGGCACGTGGCGCGGCATTGGCCGGATTTTCCTGATCCGCCGCCCCCGTGCGGTCCGGTCGGACCCGTCCGAAAGGCTGCACGAAACCGCGCCGCCTCTGGCCAGCGGGGCGACGCTCCTGTCGCTCCTGCGCCCGGTCCTGCCGCGCCGCCGCATCGCGAAATAGGCCATGGAGACGTGGCCTTGCCGCGTCGCCGGTCCCGCCATCACCACCGCGAACCTGTGACATGATCCGCGAAATGCGCTAGAATGGCGTGATTTCGAAAGGATGGTGCCATGCTCATTACCGGCACGACGGATCCCGAAACGCTGATCGGCACCGCCGGCAACGACACGCTGGACGGGGTCGGAGGCGGTGATCTGTTCCGCCCCGGCGCCGGCAATGACCTCGCCCTCGGCAGCATTGGCAACGACACGTTCGAAGGCAGCGCGGGCAACGACACGCTGCGCGGGTTCGGCGGCAGCGACCTGTTTCTCCTGACCGACATGGGCGGCGCGACGCTCGATCTTGAACGGATCGTGGGCGGGGGCGGCGACGACGTGCTCGACCTCACCGTGACGTCCGCCCCGCTGTCCTTCACGGCGGCGGCGGTGGGTGCGGCACCGGGGTCGGCGGGGTTCGGGCTGGTCTTTACCGGCATCGAACGGTTCGCGGTGCTGAGCGGCATCGGGTCGGACACGATCCTCACAGGCGACGGCGCGGATACCGTCACGTCGGGCGGCGGCGCCGATACCGTGTTTTCCCGCGCCGGCGACGACTTCGTCAGTTCGGGCGACGGCGATGACAGCCTGCGCGGCGCGGGCGGCGACGACAGCATGTTCGGCGGCGACGGCAACGACCGGATGCATGGCGGGCGCGGCGACGATTTCATGTTCGGCAACGAAGGCAACGACATCGTCTGGGGGGCCGAGGGCAATGACGACCTGAACGGCGCCGACGGCGATGACAGCCTGTTCGGCCATGACGGCGACGACACGATGCAGGGCGGCGCGGGCAATGACCGGCTGCGCGGCGGCGACGGCAACGACCTGATGAACGGCGGCGGGCATGACGACATCGTGCTGGGTCAGGCGGGCGACGACACGGTGATCGGATCCGCGGGCAACGACCGGCTTTACGGCGGCTCGGGCCGCGACGTGGTCGATGGCGGGTTCGGCAACGATACCCTGTCGGGCGGCGCGGATGCCGACCTCTTCCTGTTCAACGCCTCGCCCGGCAACGACGTGGTCCTCGATTTCGAACCGGGCCTCGACCGGCTGCGCATCGCGTCCATCGAATTGCCGCCGGGGGTGACGACCGCCGCCGAACTTCTGGCCGACCACGCCACGCTGACGGCGACCGGGCTGGTGATCGACCTCGGCCCGTGGGAGATCGACCTGCGCGGCATCACCGACCCGATGCAGATCGTCGACGACATCTCGTTCTTCTGATCGCCGGGACCTCGACCGCAAGTCCCTGACCTCAATGGAAAAAGCGCGTTTCGACCTGTCCGGGCAAGGAACGCGGACCCGCGCGAACATGTCAAAAAACATGCCTGTCACACCTGTGTGAACCCCCCCTGTTTTTCACCGAAACGTACTTACATCACTGATGTCACGCGAGCATCGGAACGCTCGCTCCTGACTTACTGTCCCTCGTTCCGTACCTCCGCGCCCGAGCCTCGCCTCGGGCGCTTTTTTGTGCGTAGCTGCGCGGATGGACTATGCCGATTCCTTCCTGCGCGACGTGCTGACGCGCACCCGCGTGGTGGCCGTTGTCGGGGCCTCGATGAACCCGGTGCGCCCGTCGTACTACGTGGCGCGCTACCTGTCGCTGAAACGCTTCCGCGTGCTGCCGATCAATCCCGGCCATGCGGGCACGCCGTTCTTCGGGGAAACCGTTGCCGCCTCGCTGGTGGAGGTGGGGGACAAGGTCGACATGGTCGATATCTTCCGCCGCCCCGAACACGTGCCCGCGATCGTCGACGAGGCGCTGGAGGTCTGCCCCAACCTGCGCACCATCTGGATGCAGATCGGCGTCACCCACCCCGAGGCCGCCGCCAAGGCCGAGGCGCGCGGCATCGACGTGATCCAGGACCGCTGCCCCAAGATCGAATACCAGCGCCTGTTCGGAGAGTTGCGCATGGGTGGCTTCAACACCGGCATCATCTCGTCCAAGCTGCCGCCGCTCTGAGGGCTACTCGCTGCGCGACGCCTTCTCTGCCAGGCCCGAGACGCCCGCGCGGCGGTCAAGCTCCGCCTCGACATCGGCCAGCGTCACGCCGCGCGCATGCAGCATGACCAGCAGGTGATAGAGGACATCCGCCGCCTCTGACGTCAGCCGCTCCCGGTCGCCTTTCACCGCTTCGATGATGGCCTCTATCGCCTCTTCGCCGAACTTCTCGGCGCATTTCTCGGGGCCCTTGGCCAGCAGCTTGGCCGTCCAGCTGCCGTCCGGGTCCGCGCCCGCGCGGGCCGCGATGGTCGCGTCGAGGTCCCTGATCCCGCTCATGCCGCCAACCTCACCGGCAGGCCCGCCGCCGCCATGTGCGCCTTGGCCTCGCCGATCGTGTAGGTCCCGAAGTGAAAGATCGACGCGGCCAGCACCGCCGACGCGCCACCATCCCGCACCCCTTCGACAAGGTGGTCGAGCGTGCCGACGCCGCCGGATGCGATCACCGGCACGTCCACCGCGTCGGCCACGGCGCGGGTCAGGGGGATGTTGAACCCGTCCCGTGTCCCGTCCCGGTCCATCGAGGTGAGCAGGATCTCTCCCGCCCCCTTTTCGGCCACCGTGCGCGCGAATTCGACCGCGTCGATGCCCGTGGGTTTGCGGCCGCCATGGGTGAAGATCTCCCACCGGCCCGGCTCCACCGTCTTGGCGTCGATGGCGACGACGATGCATTGCGATCCGAACTGGTCCGCGGCGCGGGCGACCACGTCGGGGTCGCGCACGGCGGCGGAGTTGATCGACACCTTGTCTGCCCCCGACAGCAAAAGCGCGCGCACGTCTTCGGCCTCGCGCACACCGCCACCCACGGTCAGCGGGATGTAACATTCCTCTGCCGTGCGGCGGACCACGTCGAACATGGTGCCGCGGTTTTCATGCGTTGCGGTGATGTCGAGGAAGCAGATCTCGTCCGCGCCCGCCGCGTCATAGGCGCGCGCGGCATCCACCGGGTCGCCGGCATCGACCAGGTCGACGAAGTTGACGCCCTTGACCACGCGGCCCTCGGCCACGTCGAGGCAGGGAATGATCCGGGTCTTCAGCATCGGCGCGCGCTCCTTTGGCCGCCTCTTACCGGGTTTCGCCGCGAACGTGAAACCTGATTTTAGGCCGCGTCCCGCCGTGCCAGCCACGCCCGCACCAGCGCCAGCGCCCCGATCAGCAGGGTGAACAGCGCCACGGGCGGCAGGTAGCGCAGGATGCGCAACTCGATCCGCAAGAGCGTCTCGCCCCGTGCCGCCACATCCCCGGCACAGCCGCTGACGACGGGACCGGCGGAGCAACCGGTCGCGGCAAAGGCCCGCGCGGCGGCATCCAGCCCGATCACCAGCGCGCTGAGGAACAGAACCGCAAGGCACAGCCACAGCCACATGCGCCGCCGTCCCGCGACCCTTGCGCCCTCACGCGCGTGGCTGACTGCCAGCGCCGCGCAGGCCGGAGGAAGGCCGAGCCCGATCCAGACGAGGACGGACAGCACCACCGCCATCACGCCCCAGCATCGCCACGCCGCAACAGCGTCGTGTCCATGATCCAGCCATGCGCCGCGCGCGCCTCCACCCGTGCGGCACGGATGCGGGGCAGGGCGTCCTTCAAGCGGCCCGCGATGCTGATCTCTTCCGCCATCCCGGCATAGGCCGTCCACCAGACCTGCGTATCGTCGGGCAGCGTCTCGAAACTCGTGCCCTCGTCCAGCATCACGACGATTGTTTCCGCCCCCTCGGGCCAGCCGTGATCGCGCAAGCGGCGGGCGGGCAGGATCGCGACCGTTCCGCCCAGCGTGTTGAGCGGGATCGCATGCGCCGCCGTCATCGCCTGGATCGCGGTGATGCCCGGCACCACTTCCACCCACATGGGCAGATCGCGCGCCACGCGCCCGGCGATGCGCAGCGTGGAATCGTAAAGCGACGGATCGCCCCAGACCAGAAGCGCCGCGTGCCCCTCCTGTCCAAGCGGGGCCAGCGCCTCCTGCCACAACCGGGCGATTGCGTCGTGCCACGCCTCCACCCGTTCGGCGTAATCGGTGATCGCCGGATCGCGGCGGGGCATCTCGAACACGGCCAGCGGCACGTCGGGCGCATGATCGGCACAGATCGCGCGGCGCAGGTCGGCAAGGTCCTCTTTGCCGCGCCCCTTTTCGGGGATCAGCACCCGGTCGGCCTCTTGCAGCACCCGGATCGCCTGCAGCGTCAGGTGTTCGGGATTGCCCGTCCCGATGCCGATCAGCGACAGCCGGATCACGGTTCGGGCACCTCGGGCGGGTCCATCAGCGCGCCGTAGAAGATCAGCGCGGGCGCGCTGCTCACGCCATCCTCCAGCGCCTCGGCCAGCGCGGTGAGCGTCGTAGGCGTATAGCTTTCATCGGGGTGCGAGACGCTTTCTGCCAGCATCGCGGGCGTGTCGGGCGGCAGCCCCGCCTCCTGCAACATGCGCGCGAAGGCCGGGAAGGTGCGTTTGCCCATGTAGACGACCGTGGTTGCCAGCGGATCGGCAAGTGCCGCCATGTTCAGATCTTCCGGCAGCTTGCCCGCCACGTCGTGCCCGGTGACGAATTGCAACCGCCGCGCGGTCAGTCGCCGGGTCAGCGGGATGCCCACCGCCGCCGCCGCCGCGCTGGCCGAGGTCACGCCGGGGATCACCTCGAACGGGATGCCCGCCTCGACCAGCGCCACGATCTCTTCCTCCAGCCGCCCGAAGACGCCCGCATCCCCCGATTTCAGCCGCACGATCCGCTGGCCGGACCTGGCATAATCGACCAGCAGGCGGCTCACGTGGTCCTGCCGGGGGGAGGGACGCCCGGCGCGCTTGCCCACGCCCACGAGGTCCGCGCCCTCGCGCGCGTGGTCAAGGATCGGCCCCGCCGACAGATCGTCGTACAGAACGGCATCGGCGCGGCCCAGCCGGTCCACCGCCTTCAGCGTCAACAGCTCGGGATCCCCCGGCCCGGACGACACGAAACTGACGAACCCGCTCACGCCCGCGCCTCCCCGATCAGGTGGAAGAACGTGCCGCTGACCCGGCCCCGCACGCTGCCCGTCTCGGGCACGGTCGCGCCGGTGGCGTCGGTCACCTCGGCCAGCGGCGCGTCGGGCTGTTCGACGATGGTGGAATAGTGGAATTCGTGCCCGCGCAGCCGCGCACCTTGCGCAAATCCCGGCAACGTCGCGGTGAGCGCGGCAGACCGATAGCCCAGATGCATCTTGCGCTTGGCGTAAGAGGTCACCAGCCCCAGCCGTCCCGCCATTCGGTGCGCGGTGCCGTCACGGTCGACCAGCGCCTCGCCCAACGCCATGTAGCCTCCGCATTCGCCATGGATCGGCCCGTCAAAGGCCTGCATACCCGCGCGCCACGTCTCTGCCGCCGCCAGCGTCGCGCCGTGCAATTCGGGGTAACCCCCCGGCATCCAGACACAATCGGCTTGGCCGTCCGGGGCTTCGTCGGCGAGGGGAGAGAACGGCAGCACCTCTGCCCCCGCATCCCGCCAGCCATCGATCAGGTGCGGATACACAAAGGAAAACGCCGCATCCCGCGCCAGCGCGATCCGCTGGCCGGGTGGTGGAGCCACGGCGGCAGTGCCTTCGACCGCTCGCGCGCTACTTGCGGCGGCAGCGCGCAAGGCGGCAATGTCCACGTGCTCTTCAACCAGGTCTGCCAGATCATCCAGCAACGCCGGAAGCCCCGCCTGTTCGCCCGCCTGCACCAGCCCCAGATGCCGTTCCGGCATCGCGATCTCCGACCGGCGGGGCAAGGCACCGAGCACACTCACGACCGCGCGGTCCATCCCATCGCGCACCAGCGCCTCGTGCCGGGGAGAGGCGACGCGGTTCAGGATCACGCCCGCCAGCGTCACGCCCTCGCGGAACCCCTGCACGCCGCGCGCGACCATCGCCGCCGTCTGCGCCGCGCCGGAGACGTCGACCACCAGCACCACGGGCCAGCCCATCAGCGCCGCGATGTCGGCGCTGGCACCCGTGCCCGCCTCGCCGGGCTTGGCGACCCCGTCAAAGAGGCCCATCGCCCCTTCGGCCAGCACGATTTCGGCCTCCCGGCCCGCGCGGGACATCAGCGTCGCCGCGTCCATCGCCCAGGCATCGAGGTTGACCGACGCCCGCCCGCTTGCGGCGGTGTGGAAGGCCGGGTCGATGTAATCCGGCCCGCATTTGTAGGGCTGCACCGCCACGCCCGCCCGCGCCAGCGCGCGCAACAGGCCCAGCGTCACCGTCGTCTTGCCGGTGCCCGAGGCGGGGGCCGATATGACAAGCCCCGGCGGGATCATTCCGTCCCCTCCGGGAAGCGCGGATGCGTGCCGACCGGGCGATAGCGCCGGTCGTAATCGCCCGCGTAGAGCCGGCTTTCGTCGAACCCTTCCGCACCGATGGCAGGCCCCACAAGGATCAGCGCCGTACGCCCCGGCCCCTCGGCCGCCGCTTCGGGCAATGCGCCAAGCGTGGTGCGCACCACCTGTTCGTCGGGCCACGACGCGCGCCAGACGATGGCAACCGGGCACTCCGCCCCGTAATGCGGCACCAACTCGTCCCGTACCTTGTCTGCGACGTGGATCGACAGGTGAATGGCGAGCGTCGCCCCCGTCGCCCCGAAATTGTCGAGCGTCTCTCCCTCGGGCATCTGCGTCGCGCGGCCCGAGGTCCGCGTCAGCACCACCGATTGCGCCACGCCCGGCAGCGTCAGTTCCTGCGCCAGAAGGGCCGAAGCGGCGGCAAAGGCCGGCACCCCCGGCGTCACGTCGAACGGGATGCCCATGGCGCGCAACCGGCGCAGTTGTTCACCCATCGCCGACCAGACCGACAGGTCACCCGAATGCAGCCGCGCCACGTCATGGCCTGCCGTATGGGCCGCGCCGATCTCGTCCATGATCTCGTCCAGCGACAGGGGCGCGGTGTTCACGATTCGCGCGCCGTCTGGGCAATGCGACAGCAGCGCCTCGGGCACCAGCGACCCGGCATAAAGGCAGACGGGGCAGGCGGCGATAAGGTCGCGCCCGCGCAGCGTGATGAGGTCCGCAGCCCCCGGTCCCGCACCGATGAAATGCACCGTCATGTTCCAGCCTTCCCTTCGGCAACCGCCATGGTCACCATTCCGTCCTGCGACACGCGCCGCGCCGCGATCAACCGCCCGCCGCCGCTGGCCGCAAGGGCCACCGCCTCGCAGACCGACCCGGTGCCGAACCGCTCTTCGATCCGCGCGGCCCGCGTCGGCGTGTCGATCCCCGCCACCGCGCCGACCTCCACAACCGGCAGGCCCGTCCGCGCCGCGAACTCAACAAAGCCCGGCAGAGCGGCCTTCTCGGCCAGAACCGCCAGGTGCGTCGCCGCGACACCGTCGGCCAGCTCGGCAAAGCTCGTCCACGGCGCTTGCGCCCGCATGCCGAACCCCGCCACGATCATCGCGCCACGCTCCATTGCACCACGGGCCGGGCGGGCGTCCAGCCCCGGAACCCGCCAAGCGGCGCGGTCTGCGCGATCTCGATCCGCGTCAGCGTGCCGCCGCGCGCCGCATGCTGCGCCATCACCAGCGTCTCCGTCTCCAGCGTGACCGCGTTGATGACCAGCCGCGTGCCCCTGGGCATCACGTCCCACACTTCGTCGATCAAGGCCGCGCTCGCCCCGCCGCCGATGAACACCGCGTCAGGTGCACGGTCGGGCAAGGGGTAGGGCGGGGCCAGTATCGCATGATGCACCGCCATGTGCCGCGCCACGCCGTACCGCGCGGCATTGGCGCGGATCGTGTCGACCCGGTCCTCCCGCGCCTCCACCGCGTCGGCTGTCGCGCCGCGCGCCGCAAGGCACCATTCGACCGATATCGCACCGGACCCGGCACCAAGGTCCCACAGATGCGCGCCCGGCCTCGGGGCCAGCGCCATCACCGTCAGCGCCCGCACATGCCGTTTGGAGATCTGGCCGTCATGGTCGAACGCATCCTCCGCCCGCCCCGGCAGCATCGCACGGGCGGGCCCGTCCAGCGCCACCGCCGCCGCAACAAGATCGCCGATGTCACCCGGCATCTCCGCATCCGCACGCAGCGCCCGCACCCGTTCGCGTGGCCCGCCCACGGCCTCGCACACCGTCAACAGGCTCGCGCCATATCCCTCGCCCACCAGCCACGCCGCCAGTTCCGCCACCGCCGCACCGTCGCGCAGCGTGCAGATCAGCCGCCCGCCCGGAGCCAGATCGCGCGCCAACGTCGCCATCGGCGCGGCGTGCAATCCCCGGCACGCGACATCCTCCATCCGCCAGCCCAGCCGCGCCGCGACCCACTGGAAGACCGACGGCGCGGGATGCGCGACCCATTCACCGGGGGCAAGATCGGCCATCAGCGACCCGCCCGCGCCGAACCAGAACGGATCCCCCGATACCAGCGCCACGGTCGGCCGCCCGCGACAGGCCAAGAGCGGCGCGGTCGAAAAGGGCACCGGCCACTCGGTGCCCGCCACGCCCGCCAGCGCAAGGTGACGCGGTGCGCCGAACACCTGTTCGGCGGCGGCCAGCGCGGCACGGCTTGCGTCCGACAGGCCCGCCGGTCCATCCTCGCCCAGCCCGATCAGCGTCAGCCAGGGATCAGCCATGCGCCTCCTCCTTCTCGGCGGAACGTCCGAAGCCTCGTCCCTCGCCACGGTGCTGGCCGGGCTGGGGATCGACGCCGTCTTTTCCTATGCCGGCGTCACCCGCCGCCCCAAGGCGCAACCGCTGCCCACCCGCACCGGCGGGTTCGGCGGCGTGCCGGGTCTTGTCGCGTACCTGCGCACCGAGGCGATCACCCACGTGATCGACGCAACCCACCCCTTCGCCGCGCAGATGAGCCGCAACGCCGTCGCCGCCTGTGCCGAGGCGGGCGTGGCGCTCACCGCCTTCGAACGCCCGCCATGGCCGCCGCGCCCCGGCTGGACCCGCGTGCCCGACATGGACGCCGCGATTGCCGCGCTGCCGGAACAGGGCGCGCGCGTCTTCCTCGCCATCGGCAAGCAGCAGGTCGATGCCTTCGCCGCGCGCCCCGGCAACTTCTACCTCCTCCGCATGATCGACCCGCCCGAGGCTCCGCCGGCCCTGCCGGACCACGCCTGCGTGGTCGGGCGCGGGCCGTTCACCCAAGCCGGTGACCGCGCGCTGATGCAGGCGCATGGCATCACCTACCTGGTGGCCAAGAACGGTGGGTCGGACAGCGCCGTGGCCAAGCTCGACGCCGCCGACGCACTGGGCGTGCGTACCGTGATGATCGACCGCCCCGTGACGCCCGACCGCACCGTCTGCCATGACGAGGCCACAATCCTGCGCTGGCTCGGTCACGAGACCGACCTCGGGGTATAGTGGAACGGCCCCACCGCCCGCGTCGCGGCGGTGCCCACGATCACGACGGTGCGCATGTCCGCCATCTCGGGCGTGGCCTCGGCCAGCGTGGCGGTGCGGATCTGTTCTTCGTCCGTCGACACGGCCCGCGCGAAAAAGATCGGCACCTCGCCCGGCAATTCCTCCCGCAGGACCTCCAGCGCCTCGCCGAACTGGTGCGGGCGGGATTTCGAGCGCGGGTTGTAGAAGGCCATGGCAAACCCGCCCCGCGCGGCGTGGCGCAAGCGGTGCACCACCACCTCCCACGGCTTGAGGTTGTCGCTGAGATTGATCGCGGCGAAGTCATGCCCCAGCGGCGCACCAATCCGCGCCGCCGCCGCCAGCATCGCCGTGATCCCCGGCATCACCTCGATGTCGAAAGCCTGCCGCTCGGGCCGATCCTCCAGCGCCTCGAACACCGCCGCCGCCATCGCGAAAACGCCGGGATCGCCCGACGACACGACCACCACGCGCCGCCCCTTGGCGGCAAGGTCCAGCGCCAGCCCGGCGCGGTCCAGCTCCACGCGGTTGTCGCTGGCATGCAGCGTCAGGCCCGGCCGTTCCGCCACCCGGCGCACGTAAGGGATGTACCCCACCACGTCCGTCGCGGCATCCAGCGCGGCAGAGACATCGGGCGTCACCAGCGCCTCGTCTCCGGGGCCAAGGCCCACGATCTTCACCCAGCCCGCCATCACCGCGCCTCCGAAGCGAGGCGCGCTTGCAAGAGCGCGACGAGCGCCACCGTTCTTAACCCTTTGTTATAGGGTAACCCACGGGCTACCCTGGGAAAAACGTCGCTGTTCATGGCCGTCTTCCCCGCCCGTGAATGACGCAGATCGCGAAATAGGGGACCTCTCCCTCGATCTCCGCCAGCATCCGCACCTGTTCGCCCGCCATCGTCCCGCGCTCGACCAGCCACGCCTCTTCCAGCTTGCCGGCGGCCTCAAGCGCGCGGCGCAGCTTCGGCAGGTTGCGCCCGATCTTCATCACGACCAGCGCGTCCGTCCCGGCGATCCGCCGGGTCAATTCATCCTCGGGCAGCGTCGCCATGCAGACGGTCAGCACGTCGTCGCCCCATGTCACCGGTACGCCCGTCGCCGTCCAGCACCCCGACATGCCCGTGATCCCCGGCACGATCTCCACCGGGACCAGCCCTTCGAGCCGCACATGCAGGTGCATGAACGAGCCATAGAAGAACGGATCGCCCTCGCACAGCACGACCACGTCATCCTTCCGCGCGATCTCGGCCAGCCGCCCGGCCCATTGCTCGTAGAACGACGACAGTGCCGCCTTGTATTCCGGCCCGTCGAACGGCAGCTCGGTCGTGACGGGGTATTCCATCGCGTGTTCGACGGCGTCCTCGCGCAGCATCCCCTCAACGATCGCGCGCGCCTGTCCGGCGCGGCCCGCCTTGCGGAAATAGGCGATGTGCCGCGCGCCCGAGATCAGGCGATGCGACCGCACGCTCATCAGGTCCGGGTCGCCGGGGCCGAGTCCTGCACAGATCACCCGGCCCGTCATTCCGCCCGGCTCGCCAGCGCGTTGACCGCCGCGACGGTGATCGCCGACCCGCCCAGCCGCCCGCGCACGATCATGGCGGGGCAGGGCAGGTCCTGCATCAGCGCATCCTTCGATTCCGCCGCGCCCACGAACCCGACGGGGCAGCCGATGATCGCAGCCGGACGCGGGCAGGCGGGGTCTTCGAGCATGTTCAAAAGGTGGAAGAGCGCGGTCGGCGCGTTCCCGATCGCGACCAGCGCCCCCTCAAGATGCGGACGCCACAATTCCAACGCCGCCGCCGACCGCGTGTTGCCCATTCGCGCCGCCATCTCGGGCACCTCGGCGTCGCGCAGCGTGCAGATCACCGCGTTGTCGGCGGGCAGGCGTTTGCGGGTGATCCCCTCGGCCACCATGAACGCGTCGCAGAGGATCGGCGCGCCACCTTTCAGCGCCGCACGCGCCACCGTCGCCATCCCGTCCGAGAAGGCCACGTCGCGTTCCAGCCCCACCAGCCCCGCCGCGTGGATCATGCGGACGACGACGGGTTCCTCGTCGACGTCGAACCGGTTCAGGTCGGCCTCGGCCCGGATGGTGCGAAAGCTTTCTTCGTAGATCGCCGCGCCGTTGGTTTCGTATTCATGCGGCATCGTTCGTCCCCGCGCCGTCCGACCGCAGCCGCGGGTCGAACGCATGTGAAATGAAATCCGGCGCGTCGTATTCGCGCACGCGCTCAAGCAGGATCATCCGCCCCGGCATCAGGCGCAGCCCGTGAGGGCTTGCTTCGTCCAGCAGCCCGCGCAGCCGCTCTGCCGTCAGCGCGCCGCCCGGCACGCCGATCACGCAGCCATTGGGCAGAGTACCAGGCACCAGACCGCCCGCCCGGTGCGCCATCGGCTCGGCGCGCCAGTCCTCGGGCGGTTCGGTCGTCGCGGTCAGGTCGGCCATGCGCCGCACGCCATCGGTCTTGTTCGCGGCGAACCACTCCGCCAACGCCACAAGATGATCGACGGCGGTGTCGAGCGTCACGAGCCGCCCCGCCTCCACGCCGTCGGCGCGCAGCAGGATGCCGTCATCCACCCTCTCGAACCGGAAATCGGCGGATGCGTCCCGCAGCACCGCCGCGCGGCCCGTATCGACCGCGATACCCAGCTTCTCCGGCAGGTCGGGCAGGCGGCCAAGGCCCGCCACGATCCGGTCGTGCAAAGCCTCGGTCTCCGCCCCCGGCGACCAGAGCGGCGTGACGGTGATCTGCCGCCGCGCCTCGGTCACCTTGTCGGGATCGACCAGCCCCACGGCGTCGAGCCGCGCCACGAGGTCCGCGTGGGTCGCCTCGGTCACGCCCCGGATCTGCAGGTTGGCGCGGCTGGTCAGTTCCAGCGCGCCGGACCCACAGGCTTCGGCGGCATCGCAGATGGCGCGGGCCTGTTCGGGCGACAGGCGCGACATGGGCGGCTTGACCCGCACCAGCAGCCCGTCCTCGACCTCCATCGGGCGCAACACGCCCGGACACCACCCCTTTGCCGTCATGCCGCGCCCTCCAATGTTGCCCGGATCGAATTGCGCCGCGTCTCCCACAGGCCCGCTTCGAGCAATGCCTGAAACTGCGCCCGCATCGCGTTGAACGCGCCGGGATTTTCCCGCTCCAGGAAGTCGGCGACCTGCGCGTCGCCCAGCGTCGCGTCGTGATACAGGTCGAACAGGTGCGCCGGCACGACGCCCGCGAGATGCGCGAAGGCGGCCATGTGATCGAGCGTCGCCGCGATCTCTGCCGCGCCCCGGAACCCGTGCCGCATCATGCCGGCGAGCCAGTCGGGATGGGTCGCGCGCGCGCGCACGACGCGGGCGATCTCCTCGGGCAGCGCGCGGGCGGCGGGGCGGTCGGGGCGGGTGGCGTCCATGTGATAAAGCGCCGGAGCTTCACCGCCCAAGGCCTTGACGGCGGCGGCAAATCCCGCCTCGTGCGTGGCATAGTCCGAGGCCAGGAGCAGATCGGTTTCCGGCAGGTCCTGCACGTGCACGAAGGCGTCCGCGCCGCGTACCCGCGCCTCGACCGCATCGCGCGCCTCGGTGATCTCTCCGCTCGCGGCGATCGCGTGGGAGGAGGCCGCCAGCCAGGCCTCCCCGGCCCTCTGGCGGGCGGCGTCGGTGAGCGTGTCGAGCATCCCGTGCATCGCCAGCCCGTACTGCCCCGGACGCGGGCCGAACACGCGCGGCGTGGCATCGCGATAGGGGTTCTGATCGGCGGCCTCGTCACGCTCCTGTAAGGTTGCGGCGGCACGTTCGAAAAGCTGCGCAAGCCCCGGAAAGACATCGCGAAAGAGACCCGAGACCCGCAGCGTCACGTCGATGCGCGGGCGGCCCAGCAGCGCCAGCGGCAACACCTCGAACCCCGTCACGCGGCCCGACTTGTCGTCCCAGTCGGGCGCGAGACCGGCAAGGTGCAGGGCCATCGCGAATTCCTCGCCCGCGGTGCGCATCGTGGCCGATCCCCACAGGTCCACGACCACGTTGCGCGGCCAGTCGCCGTTGTCCTGCAGATGCCGCCGCACCAGCTCTTCGGCCATCTTCACGCCTTGCGCGTGCGCGGCTCTGGTCGGCACGCTGCGCGGGTCGGTTGTGTAAAGGTTCCGGCCGGTTGGCAGGACATCTTCACGTCCCCTGTAAGGACTTCCGCTGGGCCCGGCGGGCACGCGGCGGCCCATCAGGGCCGACAAGAGCCCCTCCCGTTCCGCCGCGCCGTGGGGGCCGGTGCCGAGGACGTGCAGGCCGTCGCCGAACTGGCTTTCCTTGATGTCGCAGACGAAGCGGTCGATCCGGGTCACGGCCTCCGCCGCCGAGGCGTCTGTGGACAAGTCGAGATCCCGTTCCACGCCGGTCGCTTGCGCCTCGTCCCGGATGTTCTGGATGAGCCTGTCGCGGCGCGCCGGGTCAAGCCCGTCGGCGGTTGAATACTCGTCCAGAAGCCCTTCGAGACGTTGCAGAACCTCCGGCACCGCGCTGCCCGTCATGGGCGGCGGCACGTGGCCCAGCGTGACCGCGCCGATGCGGCGCTTGGCCTGCGCGGCCTCGCCCGGATCGTTCACGATGAACGGGTAGATCACCGGGGTCGTGCCAGACAACAGCTCCGGCCAGCAGGTGTCTGACAGGGCGACGGATTTTCCCGGCAGCCATTCCAGCGTGCCATGCGCACCGACGTGGATCAGCGCGTCGATCCCGCGCTCCCGAAGCCACAGGTAGAAGGCGACATAGGCATGGCGCGGGGTGCGGGCGAGATCGTGGTAATCGTCATCGCGTTCGGCGACCTCACCGCGCTCGGGCTGGAGCGCGATCAGGGTCTTGTCGGTCTCCACGCCCGCGAAATGTACGGCGCCATCGCGGATATCCGGATCGTTCGACGGATCGCCCCAAGCTGCTTCGAGCGCTGACTGAGCTTCGTCCGGCAAACGCTTGAGGGCAGAGCGATAAGAGGCCAGGGGCCAAGTCATCGTCTTATGTGTCAAACGGTTGCCAAGGTCGCCTGGCACGTCGCGCCCCAGCCACCCGGCGAGTTCCGTGGTCGAGGCCAGAGGGTCGAGACCGACCGCGTGCGCAAGGTTCCAGTCACGGCCCGGATAGGTGGACAGAACGACCGCGAGGGTCTTGTCCTGCAAAGATTTTTGGCCCAGCGCATGCCACGCGGCGACACGCTCCAGCACATGGTCGATCCGTTCCGCATCGGCCCGGTGGCCGAAATGCGAGAATTCGAGGTCGGGGTCCTTCGCCGCCGGGGCCTTGAAGCTGGCGACGCCCGCGAAGAGGCGCCCGTCGACTTCGGGAAGGACGACATGCATGGCGAGGTCGGCGGGCGACAGACCGCGTTCCGCGTCCAGCCATTCCTTGCGCCGCGCCGTCGACAGCGCGACTTGGAAGACCGGGCAGCCGGGCGCGTCGAGGGGCGAGGTGCCGTCGGTGCCCTGCGCCGAGAAGGCCGTGGCGTTCACGATGGCGGCGGGCGACAGGCGGGCCAGTTCCGTGCGGGTCCAGTCGGCGGCAGCGGGTTGCTTGAGCGACGCCGCGAAAAGGCCGATGGCGGCGAATCCCCTCGCTTCGAGCGCGCGGATCAGCGCGTCTACCGGCTCGGTGTCGGCAGAGGTAAGGTAGGAGCGGTAGAAGGTCACCACGACCAGCGGCCGGGCCTCGGGCGGGTTGGGCACCACGCCCGTATCGGGGTGGTACCAGCCGAAATCGGGGACCGACTTGGTGCCGATCACCGGGGCCGCGTAGAGCCCTGCCGCCAGCGCCATTTGCGCCAGCGCCGCATGCGCCGCGACCGCGCCGCCCGCTTCGCACAGGGCAGAAAGGCGGCGAAGGGTCGAAACCGGCACGGTGGAAAGCGCGTCGAGCGCGGGGTCGGGGCGGCCATCGGCGGGCAGCACGGCGAGCGCGATGCCCTGCCGGCGGCAGAGGTCCTGAACGGACATAAGCCCATAGGACCAATAGCTTTCTCCGCCGATCAGGCGGATCAGGATGCCCTTGGCGTGGGTCAGCGTCTGCTCGATATACGTATCGACCGACAGGGGGTGTTTCAGCGCGACGAGGTTTGCCAGCCGCACGGAGGGCAGGTCGTCCTTCCCGCGCCGGTAACCCGCCTGGAACGCACCAAGGTCGCTGTCGGAGAAGGACAGCACGACAAGGTCGGCCGGGGATTGCCCCAGGTCGAACGGCGTCTCGGTATCGTCGAGGCCCTGGCTTTCGCGGAAGACGACGTGCAAATCAGACCCCCAGGATGTCCTTGATGGTCTGCGGGTCGACGTGGTCGTGTTCGGCGATCACCACGAGGGCCGAGGCGCGGGGGCGGTCGCCCCAAGGCGCGTCAAACTGCATCCGCACGCGCGCGCCCACGGCCTGCACCAGCATCCGCATCGGCTTGTCCTTGACCGCGATGTAGCCCTTCACGCGGAGCGCGTGGGCCTCGTTGGCGAGGCGTTCGATGCGGGCCTCCAGATCGGCGGGGTCGTCGATTTCTGGCATCTCCACCACGATCGTGTCGAAATCGTCGTGTTCGTGGTCGTCATGCCCGTCATGGTGCGAGGGCCGCGCGTCGAGGTCGTCTTCGGCCGCGGCACCCAGCCCCAGCACGACGCGCGGGTCGATGCGGCCTTCGCTGACGGGCAGGATCGGCAGGGTGCGGGGGGATTCGGCCTCGACCGTCTTGCGGGCGCTGGCCATGGTGGCGTCGTCCACGAGGTCGGCCTTGGTCAACAGGATGATGTCGGCGCAGGAGATCTGGTCTTCGAACACTTCCGACAGGGGCGTTTCGTGGTCGAGCGACTCGTCGGCTTCGCGCTGGGCCTGCACCGCGTCCACGTCGGGGGCGAAGCGGCCAGCGGCCACCGCCTCGGCATCCGCCAGAGCCACCACGCCGTCCACCGTGATGCGGGACCGGATCGCGGGCCAGTCGAACGCTTTCAACAAAGGTTTGGGCAGCGCCAGACCCGAGGTTTCGATCAGGATGTGGTCGGGCGGTTCGGGCAGGGCCATGATCTGTTCGATCGTGGGGATGAAATCGTCGGCCACGGTGCAGCAGATGCAGCCGTTGGCGAGTTCGAGGATGTTTTCCGCCGGGCAGTTCTCGTCCGCGCAGCCCTTGAGGATCTCGCCATCGACGCCCATCGTGCCGAACTCGTTGACCAGCACGGCAAGGCGCTTGCCTTGCGGGTTCTGCATCAGGTGGCGGATGAAGGTCGTCTTGCCCGAGCCGAGAAAGCCGGTGATGACGGTGACGGGGGTTTTCGACAGGTCGGACATGGGCAGCGGACCGTTTTCCTAGAGTTTCGGGGGGCCGGATAGCATCGGCGGGATGCGGGCGATGGATTGTTTGCGAAAGATCACGGGCCGTTCGCGCCACGGGACAAGACCATCGGCGGTCGCGGCATAGGCGGCGGCACCCGCCATGATGTCGGCGGCGTGGCCTTCATCGGGGTCCATCCGGCCATAGACATAGGTCCACTTGCCGTCCTGCTGCAGTGCGACCGAGCAGCCGGTCTTGCAGGCGGACAGGCATTCGACGGGCTGGATCGTCACGCCGTCGGGCGCGTCCATGGCGAGCAGTTCCTCGGCCAGTCGCGCGCCGCGGCGCGGTGCCTCGGGGTCGTCGCCGTCGTGGCGGCAGGTGGTGCAGACATACAGCGTTGCGCCCATGTGTCATTCTCCATCGGCGCATGGGGGACCGGCGGGGAGGCTTCCCCCGCGTGATCCGGCCCCGACACACCCCGGTCGTCCGTGTCTCGTTCGCTGGCAGGTCTCCCGGCTTGCGAAGTGCCTATCTGGCCCGGCCGCTGCCTTCCCGGGCGATGCCCAGTGGCGTCTAGCGGCCTCTTCGGTCACGGTCGCGGGGGCGGCTGCGTCAGACACAATTTTCGTACGAAAATTGTCCCCCTCGCATTCCCTCTTCGTCCAAGGTAGCCCTTGGACACCAGCACCTGTCACCTAGAGGCGCGCGCGCGCCGGATGTCAACCGGAGACGTCATGTCACAGATCGACGAAAACACCCGTCACGCCACCAAGATGGCCAAGAAGAAGGCCGCGCGGGACAAGATCATGGCGAAGAAGGAGGGCGAGAAGGGCCTCATCATCGTCCATACCGGGCCGGGAAAAGGCAAGTCGTCGTCGGGCTTCGGCATGATCCTGCGCTGCATCGCGCACGAGATGCCCTGCGCCGTGGTTCAGTTCATCAAGGGCGCGTGGCAGACGGGCGAGCGCACGCTGATCGAGGCGAATTTCGGTGATCTTTGCCAGTTCTACGCGATGGGTGAGGGCTTCACGTGGGAGACGCAGGACAAGGAGCGCGACATCGCCGCCGCCGCTAAGGGTTGGGAGAAGGCGAAGGAGTTGATCCGCGATCCGAAGATCAGGATGGTGCTCTTGGACGAGATCAACATCGCGTTGCGGTACGATTACCTTGATATCGACGAGGTGGTGGCGTTTCTGCGCGAGGAGAAACCGCCGATGACCCACGTGGTGCTGACGGGCCGGAACGCGAAAGAGCCGCTGATCGAGATCGCGGACCTCGTGACCGAGATGACGTTGGTCAAGCACCCCTTCCGGTCGGGCATCAAGGGCCAGAAGGGCGTGGAGTTCTGAGCCGCACGTCGTCGGGACTTTGGCGGAACGGCAGGTCTCCTGCCTTCGCGAGACGGTGCCAGATGGGCCCTGGACCGGCGATCCTGACGGTGGTCTCCGGGCGCTTTATCTCTCAATCCCGAAGAAGCGGTGGTCCCTGCGCCGACGGCAACCATATCGCCGGGCCTGGGGAGGGCCCGTCGATGCGCGGCGGGCTGAAGCCCTTGATTCCGCGCGGGGTTGGGGGCGCAATGACTGGTCACGCAGCTTAGAACGACGGCTCCAGACGGGCCCTGGACCGGCGATCCTGAGGTTTGCCTCCGGGCGCTTTATCTCTAAAATCCGCAGAAGCTGAGGTCTGCGCGTTGACGGCAGACATATCGCCGGGCCGTGGGAGGGCCCGTCGATGCGCGGCGGCCTGCGGCCTTGATTCCGCGCAGGGAAACAGCGGAACAGGCTGGTTTCTGCGATCCAACCGCCTATACCCAGAAGCAACCGCAGATAACGGACGACCGCCATGCCCCAGAAACGCCTCCTCACCGAATTCGGCATGGGCACCTCGCTCCGCCGGCAGGACTATACGCAGGCCGCAACCCGCGCCGTGAAGGACGCGCTGTGGCACAACTCGATCAACCTCGCGGAACTTTTCGGGCGCGAGAAGCACGAGATGATCATCACCGTCGAAATCGGCGTGGCCGACCCAGCGGCGGTGGACACCGACGCGGTGAAGGCGGTGTTTCCCTACGGACAGGTCTCGGTCCACGCGGTGGAGGGCGGGCTGGACGTGCCGCGCCCCGACGGCAACCCGACCGTCATCGCCAACGCCGCCATCTCTGTCGCGCTGGAGGTCTGATCATGCAGCGGTTCATCATCGAAATGGGCATGGGCAACGACCTTTACGGGCAGGATTACACCAAGGCCGCGGCGCGGGCGGTGGAGGACGCGATCCGCCATTCCTCGATCCCGATGTTCGAGGCGCTGGGGCTGTCCCATGACGAGATGGAGGTGCGCGTGACCATCGGCGCGCAGGAGCCGGACAAGGTGGATACCGGCGCGCTGGCGGCGAAACTGCCGCGCGGGCGGGTCACGGTCAGCGCCGTGAAAGGCGGGCTGAACGTCACGAACCCCGATTCGGGCAACGTGACGGTGATCGCCACCGCCGCGGTCGAGGCGTTCCTGCCGAAACAGTGAGCCTACCGATGCTGGTCGAACAGGATCGGCAACCCGTCCGGGTCGACCACCACGAAACTCGCGGGGCCGACCTCGGCGCCTTGTTCCTGCTGGATGTCGAAACCCGCCTCCCGCAGCCGTTCTTTCAACTCGCGGACATCGGTGAACGGGTCAACCGGTTGCGCCGACTGGTCCCAGCCGGGATTGAAGGTGAGCATCGGGCCGTCGAACATACCCTGGAAGAGGCCGATGACCACGTCGCCGTTCTTGAGAATGGTAAACCCGTGCTCGTCCGAGCCGCCGAAGCTCTGGAACCCGAGGGTTTCGTAAAAGGCCTTGGACCGGGCGAGGTCCTTGACCCCGAGTGAGACTGAAAACGCGCCAAGCTGCATGTGGCGTCCTTTCCTGCTGAAATCGGTCGCAAGCATAGCAGATATTGACCCCGCCGTCCGGGCAGGGTCAGGAACGGGCATCGGAAGGGGAGGCATGGCGTTGGGCAAGGCCATCATGTTGCAGGGCGCGGGATCGAACGTAGGCAAGTCGATGCTTGTCGCGGGGCTCTGCCGTGCGGCTGTGCGGCGGGGCCTGACGGTCGCACCCTTCAAGCCGCAGAACATGTCGAACAACGCCGCCGTGACCGCAGACGGCGGAGAGATCGGACGCGCGCAGGCATTGCAGGCGCGGGCCTGCGGACTCGATCCGGTGACGGACATGAACCCGATCCTGCTGAAGCCCGAAACCGACATGGGCGCTCAGGTGGTGGTGCAGGGCAAGCGCCTGACAACCGCCAAGGCGCGGGATTATGCGAAGCTGAAGCCGCAACTCATGGCCCCGGTCCTGGAGAGTTTCAAGCGATTGAAAGCGGCGCATGACCTTGTGATCGTCGAGGGCGCGGGCAGCCCGGCAGAGGTCAACCTGCGCGCGGGCGATATCGCCAACATGGGGTTCGCGGTTGCCGCCGACGTGCCGGTCGTGCTGATCGGCGATATCGACCGGGGCGGCGTCATTGCGCAGATCGTGGGCACGCAGGCGGTGCTGGACGCGGGCGATGCCGCGATGATTTCCGGGTTCCTGATCAACAAGTTCCGGGGTGACGTGTCGCTGTTCGACGATGGCTATGCACTGATCGAACGGACCACCGGCTGGCCGGGATTCGGCACCTGCCCGTGGTTTGCGGACGCGCACAAGCTGCCTGCCGAAGATGCGCTCGACCTGCCCAAGGTGAGTAGCGGTGAGGGGCTGAACGTGGCCGTTCTGGCGCTCAGCCGCATCGCCAATTTCGATGATGCCGACCCGCTGGCGGCGGAATCGGGCGTCCGGCTGTCGATGATCCGGGCGGGGCAGGCGATCCCCGGCGATACCGACCTTGTCATCATTCCCGGCTCGAAATCAACGATCGGGGATCTCGCCTTCCTGCGCGCGCAGGGCTGGGACATCGACCTTGCCGCGCATCTGCGGCGCGGCGGGCGGGTGCTGGGCATCTGCGGTGGCTACCAGATGCTGGGTACGAGGATCGAGGACCCGGACGGGATCGAAGGACCACCCGGCGCGACCGAGGGGCTGGGGCATCTGGACGTCGTCACGCGCATGACACCCGACAAGCGTCTGACCCGCGTCCGCGCGACCCATGCCGCGAGCGGGGCGGAATTCTCGGGCTATGAAATCCATATCGGCCGGACCGAGGGGCGCGATCTGCAACGTCCCTTCGGATTCGTCGATGGCGCGGCAGAGGGCGCGATCAGCGGCGATGGGCGGGTGATGGGCAGCTACCTGCACGGCATGTTCGCCGATGACGGGTTCCGCGCGGCTTTCCTTGCCGCGATGGGCGCGGCCCCGTCGGGGGTGGCCTATGACGCGGGTGTCGATGCGGCGCTGGACGCGCTGGCCGACCACCTTGAGGCGCATCTGGATGTGACGGGCCTGCTGGGCCTCGCCCGTTAGGCGCCAAGCGCCGCTTCGACCCGGTCCCATTCGTCGCCGCCACCCGGCAGGCCGAGGCGCAGCCATGTGTCGGAATAGGGGAAAACCCGGCTCCAGATGCGGGCGCGGGCGAGCTTTTCCTGCGCGGCGCGGGCATCGCCGGTGTCGTAAAGGCGGAAGAGGGCGGTGCCGCCCACCGTGCGCCATCCCGCGCGGTCTGCGGCGGTGTCGAGGCGGGTGGTCTCCGCCCCAAGCCGCGCGCGGGTCGCGTCGGCCCACGCGATATCGGCAAGCGCCCGTGCGCCGATGGCAAGGGCGGGGCCGCTGACGGCCCATGGGCCTGCCTCTTCCCGCATCGCCATCAAAAGCCGCGCGGGGCCAAGGGCAAAGCCCAGCCGCAGACCGGCAAGGCCGTAGAACTTCCCGAACGAGCGCAGCACGACCACGTTGTCGAGCGCGTCGAGCATGGGGCACAGCGAGGCTTCGGGTGTGGGATCAACAAAGCTTTCATCGACCACCAGATGCCCGACCTCGTTCGCCAGCGCGCGCAAGCCGGCGGTCGCAAAGGCGCGGCCATCGGGGTTGTTGGGGTTCACGATCACGGCCAGCGCGGCCCCTGCCAGCGCGGCGGGGTCGGCCACCTCGCGCACCTCCCACCCGGCGGCGCGGGCGCTGGCAGCGTGTTCGTTGTAGGTGGGGGCGAGGATGCGCATCTCTCCGCGCGGCAGAAGGCGCGGGATCAGCTGGATCGGCTGGGTGGCCCCGGCGAGCGGCAGGATCGGGGCCTCGGTCGCATAGGCCGCGCGGGCGGCATCGGTCAGCGCCTGCATCGCCATGTCGCCCGGCAGGTCCGTCCACGCCCCACGCGGCGCGTCGCCCACGGGATAGGGTACGCGGTTGATCCCGGTGGAGAGGTCGATCCACTCCCCCGCCGCGCCGCCAAAGGCCGCGCGCGCCGCGTCGAGGTTGCCGCCGTGATCACGCAAGGGCCAGTCCTCCGATCAGGGCGAGGCCCGCGCCCATCGCCCAAAGTGTCCGCCGGTAAAGCGCCAGCCCGCGTGCAAGGTCGCGCGGTGCGGGGTCGGGGGCCGAGGCGTTGACGTAAGGATCGTCGGTCGGGCCAGTGTCGTAAAGGCGGGGGCCGGAGACGCGGACCTGAAGCGCACCTGCCATCGCCGCCTCGGGCCAGCCGGCATTGGGCGAGCGGTGGTGCCGCGCATCGGCGCGTATCACCTCCCACGCCGCGCGCGGGTGCCGCGACAGAAGGGCAAACAGCGCGCCGGTCAGCCGTGCCGGGATCCAGTTCACCACGTCATCGAGCCGCGCCGCCGCCCAACCGAAGGCGCGGTGGCGCTCGGTCCGGTAGCCGATCATCGAATCGAGCGTGTTGACCATCTTGTACCCCGCGATCCCCGGCAGCCCGAACAAGGCCCCCCAGAACAGCGGCGCGGTGATCCCGTCCGACGTATTCTCGGCCAGGCTTTCCAGCGCGGCGCGGCTGATGCCGGTGTCGTCCAGCCGGGTCACGTCGCGGCCCACGATCATGGCGACGGCGGCGCGGGCGTCGTCGGTCCGGCCCGCCTGCAGGGGGCGCAGGACGGCGCGCACGTGCTCGCCCATCGACCACGCGGCGACGAGGGGCCATGCGAGGAGGGCGAGGATCAGCGTGCCGACCAGCCCGTCGGGCAGGGCGGTCTGCACCAGTGCCGTGGCGAGGATGACGCCGCCCACAAGGCCTGCGACGGTGAGGATGCCCGCGACGCGGCGGCGCGTCTCGCTGCCATGGTTGAACGTGCGGTCGGCCCAGCCGATGGCGCGCCCCGCCCAGGTGACCGGGTGGCCGATCCGGGCATACAGCGCGTCGGGCCAGCCGATGCAGGCGTCGATGCCGAGCGCCAGCGCCATGGCGAGCGCCGCGCTCATGCGCCGACCCCGAAGCGCAGGGTGCTGCGCAGGCCGGCCTCTGCCAGTGTGGCCCCGGCGTGGCGGGGGGCGGTGCCGGGCGAGAAGAGCAACGCGCGGGCGGCCCCGGTATGCGACATGGCCCAGCCAAGCGCGCCGAGGTCGCGGGCGATCGCTGGTGTCGGGTCGGTGGCGGGTCCCCGCGCGGCGCGGCAGCGGCTGGCGCTTTCGCTGGCGAGTGCGGCGGCAGCGGCGGCGTCGCCCCCTGCACAGGCGTCACGCCAGCGCGGGATCAGGTCCGCGATGTCGGGGAAATCGGTGTCTGACGGGTCGGTCGGCTGGCACGGCCCCCACAGCCCGCCGACCACGTCGAAGCGGGGCGGGGCGGGCAAGCGGGCCAGCGTGCGGCCTTGCCGGGAGGCCCAGAGCCGGGCGGCCGGGTCGGGCCACATCAGCGGGTCGCTCGCCCCTTCGGCGATGCGGCAGGCGCGGGCGAGTTGGGTGGGCGTCGCCGCGATCCCCGCCGCGCGAGCTATCGACAGAAGAAGCGCGGTGGACATTCCGCCACCGGCACCAAGGGGCAGGGTGGTGAAGACCCCGAACCGGCCCTTCAGCGGCTGGCCGAGGGCGCGGGCGAACCGGCCCCACGCGGCGCGGCTGACGGGAGCACCCGCCACGCCGAACCCCGCTTGGCCCAAGCGCACCACGCGGGCGCGGGCCACCGGGCAGGGCAGCGTGACCAGCGCGACCGGGCCGTCGGGGCCAAGCCTGCCTTGCAGGAACTCCCCGAAATGGCCGGCGACCCCGGCATCAGGCCGCGTCATGCGGGCTCCAGTTCACGCGGGCGATGGCCATCGGCCCGTCCGGCAGGCCCTGCAATTCCGTCACTGACCAGTTACCCACCGCGAAGGCGAGGCCCGCGGGCGGCTCGACCAGCGCGAGGCCAAGCGATGCGCGGATCACACCGGCATGGCTCACGACCGCGATCCGCCCGCCGCGCGCCATCAGGTCGCGCAGCGCGGGCGCGATCCGGTCGGTGACCTGCAGGAAGCTCTCGCCCTCGGGCGGCTGGTGCGCGGCCAGCTGGGCCAGCGACAGGGGGCCGAGATCGGGCATGTCGGCAAGCCAATCGCCCTCCCATTCGCCGAAACTCTGCTCCCACAGGCGCGCATCGACCTCCGCCTCCACCCCCGGCCAGAGCGCCTCCGAGGTCTGCGCGCAGCGGGTGGCGGGGGAGCGGACGATCAGGTCGGGCGTGCCGCAAAAGGCGGCGACCGCGCGGGCCTGCGCGGTGTCGCTCACGTCGGCCTCGACGTCGCGCCGCCCCGACAGGCGGTCGGGCGCGACCACCGGCGCGTGGCGGATCATCAGGAGCGTGGTCGCGCGCGGCGCGGGCATGGTCGCATCTCCCGTTGCGGTGCGTGCGTTATTGATGTCTCTAGCGCGCATGAGCAAGACGATATTGGTCACGGGCGGGGCGCGGTCGGGCAAAAGCCGGATCGCCGAGGAAATGGCGCTGGGCCTGTCCCGGCCCGCCACCTACATCGCCACGGCCGAGGCATGGGACGACGAGATGCGCGCGCGCATCGCCGCCCACCAGGCGCGGCGCGGGACCGAGTGGCAGACGCTGCACGCCCCGCGCGACCTGTGCGCCGCGCTGGCCGAGACAGACGCGCCGGGTGCCGCGCGGCTGGTGGATTGCCTGACGCTGTGGCTCACCAACCTGATGTTGGCCGGGGGCGACGATGCGCCCGACCTGCGGGCCGAGACCGAACGCCTGATGGCCACGCTGAAGGCTCAGGCGGGGCCGGTTGTTCTGGTATCGAACGAGGTGGGCATGGGCATCGTGCCAGACACCGCGCTGGGCCGGGCTTTCCGCGATGCCCAGGGGTCACTCAACCAGGCCGTTGCGGCCACCGCCGATGAAGTCTATCTGGCCGTCTCCGGCCTGCCCCTCAAGGTTAAATAGGATCCTCCCATGACCGATTTCCCGCTCAAGTCCCTCGATGCCATGTCCTCGTTTGCCGGTGAGCTCCCGCTGGCCGATGCCGCCGCGATCGAGGCGGCGACGAACCGCCAGATGAGCCTGACGAAGCCGCCGGGCGCGCTGGGGCGGCTTGAGGATGTCGCGATCTTCATTGCCGGGTGGCAAGGGGCGGAGAAGCCGCAAATCGACCATGCGCAGGCGCTTGTCTTTGCAGGAAATCACGGCGTTTGCGCGCAGGGCGTAAACCCCTTTCCGCAGGAAGTGACCGTGCAGATGGTTGCCAATTTCGAAGCGGGAGGCGCGGCGATCAACCAGCTGTGCAAGGCTGCCGGGGCGGACCTTTCGGTGATCCCGCTCGATCTTGATACGCCGACGGGAGACATCACGACCGGTCCCGCCATGTCCGAGGCCGAGACGCTGGCGGCCATGGCGCGCGGCTGGGACGCGGTGGACCCGAACGCGCAGATCCTCTGTCTTGGCGAGATGGGGATCGGCAATTCGACCATCGCGGCGGCGCTGGCGGCGGCGGCCTTTGGCGGGTCGGCCGCGAAATGGGTCGGGCCGGGCACCGGATCGGATGCCGACGGCATCGCGCGCAAGACCCGCGCGATCGACGCCGCTCTTGACCGCCACGCGGCCAAACTGGGCACCGCGCAGGCGCTGGCCGCCCTTGGCGGGCGCGAACAGGCGGCGATCTGCGGTGCGGTCCTGGCCGCGCGCGCGGCGCGCATTCCGGTCCTTCTGGACGGGTTCATCTGCACCGCCGCCGTCGCCCCCCTGCACAGCGCCGATCCGCGCCTGTTGGATCACTGCCTTGTCGCCCATGCCAGCGCCGAGCCGGGCCATGCCGCGCTGGTCATCGGGCTGGGCAAGGCGCCGCTTCTCGATCTGGGGATGCGGCTGGGCGAGGGGTCGGGCGCGGCATTGGCGCTGGGCGTCGTGAAGGCGGCACTGGCGTGCCACAACGGCATGGCCACCTTCGCCGAGGCGGGCGTGTCGGGCGGATGAGCCGCCGCGCCGAGGTCCAGATCGCGGCAATGCTGCTGACCCGGCTGCCCGCGGGGCACGTCACCGGACGCGCGCCCGAGATGGGGCAGACACTCTGGGCCTGGCCGGTGATCGGCGCGGCCCTCGGGATCGGCGCGGCGCTGGTGATGTGGATCACCGGTGCGCTGGGCGTTCCGGCGGTGCTGTCGGGGGCGTTGGCGCTTGCTGCGCTGGCGCTGGCCACGGGCGGGCTGCACGAGGACGGGCTGGCGGACGTGGCCGACGGGTTCGGCGGTGGTGCCACGCGAGAACGCAAGCTGGACATCATGCGCGACAGCCGCGTCGGCAGCTACGGCGTGCTGGCGCTGGTGTTTGCCGTGGGGCTGCGGCTGGTCGCGATGGTCGAGATCGCGGATTGGGGCGCGCTGGCGCTGGGCCTGATCGTGCTGGCGGCCACCAGCCGCGCGATGATGGGCCTGCCGCTGACGCTTTTGCCGCCCGCCCGAGCGGACGGATTGGGCGCATCGACGCAGGTGGAGCAATCACAGTCCCTGATCGCGGGTGCGCTTGCGTTGGGGTTGGCGCTGGTTCTTCTTGGAAGCGCGGGGTTTGTCGCCTTTGCCGTGGCGCTGGCGGCGGCCTATGGCCTGACCGCGCTGGCCCGCCGACAGATCGGCGGGCAGACGGGCGACGTGTGCGGCGCGACGCAGGTTGTCAGCGAAACGGCGGGCTGGATCGCGCTCGCCGCGATGCTGGGCTAGGCCACCTTCTGCAGGCTCGCGCGCGGGCGCAGTCCCAGCGCGCAGCAGATGTCGCGGGTCAGTTCCGGGCGGTTGAGCGTGTAGAAATGCAGCGTCTCTACCCCTTCGTCGATCAGGGTCGAGCAGAGCTCGGTGCAGACGGCGACGGCCAGCAGGTCGCTGCGCCCGTCCCGGTCGGCGGTGGCAAAGGCCTCGTCCAGCCATGTGGGCACCTTCGCGCCACAGCGCGCGGCAAAGCGTTTGACGCGGGACCAGTCCTCGATCGGGAGGATGCCGGGGGTGATGGGTGCGGCGATGCCGCGCGCGGCGCAGGCATCTCGGAACCGCAGGAACGTTTCCGGTTCGAAGAAGAACTGCGTCAGCGCCTCGTGCGCGCCCGCGTCGATCTTGGCGGCGAGGTGGTCGACATCGGCGGTGGGTGATGCGGCCTCGGGGTGGGGATCGGGATAGGCGCCGACGCGCAGGGTAAACTGGCCGGTTTCGGCCAGTGCCGCGATCAGTTCGACCGATCCGGCAAAGCCTCCCGGCGCCGGTTCGAACGCGCCTGACCCTTTGGCCGGGTCCCCGCGCAGCGCCACGAGATCGCGCACGCCCACCTTGGCGAAGCGCGCCGCGAGGTCGAGCGTTTCCTCGCGCGTCGCGTCGACGCAGGTGAGGTGGGCGGCGACGGTCAGGTCGGTCTGGCGGGACAGCGCGTCCACCGCCTCGACCGTCAGGTCGCGCGTGGTGCCGCCCGCGCCGTAGGTCACCGACACGAAGCGCGGATCGAGCGGCGCGAGGGTCTGCACCGCGTCCCACAACCGGAACGAACCGGCCATCGTTTGCGGCGGGAAAAACTCGAAGGATACGGCGGGGAGGGGCATGGACATTCCTTTCAGCTTTCCGCCTTGTCCCACGGGCCTGAACGTGAGACAAATTCATAATCCTCAAGATCAACATGAGTCAGATGAAAATTCACCTCGAATTCCGCCACCTCCGCACGATCAAGGCCATCCACGAAGCCGGCGGCCTCGCCCGCGCGGCCGAGATGCTCAACATCACGCAATCCGCCCTGTCGCACCAGGTGAAGGGGCTGGAGGAGCAGACGGGCGTCGAGTTGTTCATCCGCCGCGCCAAGCCCATGCGCCTGTCGGCGGCGGGGATGCGCCTGTTGCGGCTGGCCGATCGCATCCTGCCGGAAATCGAGGCGGCGCTGGCCGAATTCGACGGGCTGCGCGACGGGTCGAGCGGGCGGCTGCACATCGCCATCGAATGTCATGCCTGTTTCGAATGGCTGTTCCCGGTGCTGGAGCGGTTCCGCGTGAACTGGCCGGACGTGGACGTGGACATCCGGCCCGGCCTCGCCTTCGACGCGCTGCCTGCGCTGGGGCGGGAAGAGGTGGACCTTGTCGTGTCCTCCGATCCCGAAACGCTGCCGGGCATCACCTTTGACCACCTGTTCGACTACGCGCCGGTCTTCGTCGCCTCGGCCCAGCATCCGCTGGCGGCGAAGGAGTTCATCGAGGCAGAGGATTTCCGGGGCGAGACGCTGATCACCTACCCGGTGGACCGCGCGCGGCTGGACGTGTTCAGCCAGCTTCTGACGCCCGCCAAGGTCGAACCGGCGGCGGTGCGGCAGGCCGAACTGACGGCGGTGATCCTGTTCCTCGTGGCGTCGAACCGGGGTGTGTCGGTGCTGCCCGACTGGGTCGTGCGCGAGGTCAAGACCTCGACCGACTACGTGACCCGGCCAATCACGAAGACCGGGCTGACGCGCGGGTTGTTCGCCGCGATCCGGGATGCGGACCGCGGCAAACCGTTCATGCGCGATTTCATGGCGATGGCCCGGCAAGAGGCCAACCGCCTGCAGGCTGCGTGAGGACGGTCCGTCAGACCGCCTTCAGGTCTCCTGCCATCTGGCGGCCGTCCCGTCCCTCGATCAATTCGTATTCGACCTTCTGGTTGTCCGCGAGGCCGGTCAAGCCGGCCCGTTCCACGGCCGAGATGTGCACGAACACATCCTTGCCGCCTTCGCTGGGTTCGATGAACCCGTAGCCTTTGGTTGTATTGAACCATTTCACGGTGCCCGTCGGCATCACGTGTCTCCTTCTGACTTAAATCGTTACCGGACCGGGAGAGGCCGGATCGGCGTGCCAAAAATCGCTTCTCACCCTGCGGCGGACAGCCGTGGGTGGTCTTCAACTTTCGCTGGCGATAAAGGTTGACCGCTCGGTTAAAAAATCAAGAGACAGGCGGCCGGAGAAGTAGGTATCGCCTAATATTTATGCAATGTGAGAAGGGGGGCGGTTTGCAATTATATGGACTCAAGACCTGCGATACATGCCGTAAAGCGCTGAAAGCGTTGCAGAATGCAGAGTTTGTCGATGTTCGCGCGGATGGTGTCCCGGATGAGGTCATGACCCACGCGCATCAGCGGTTTGGTGCCGCTCTTGTGAACACGCGGTCCACCACGTGGCGCGGATTGTCCGACGATGAGCGCGCGGAGCCGCCCGAGGCGCTGCTGAAAGCGCACCCCGCGCTGATGAAACGCCCCCTGATCGTCGATGGTGACGCGATGTATCTCGGTTGGGGGGAAGAGGTGCGCAAGACGCTCCTTGGCTGATCGCGCGCGACCCCTTATGTGGGCGCAAACGACCGAAGGAGACGTGAATGCGCAACGCGGCGGCAACACTTGGCATCATCGCCGGGATCGTGGGCATGATGGTAGGCTTTTTCAGCTATGGCTGGCTGGACCTTCTGGCATGGGCCGAGCAGGAGAACATCAACCTCGCCAACGCGCCCGACAATCCGGGCCTGATCCGCACCATGTCGATCCTCGCCCCCGTGCTGGCCATCGCCGGTGGCGCGATGGCGAAGGCGCGGGCGCTGTGGGGCGGCATCCTGCTTCTCTTGTCGGCGGCGGGCATGCTTTACGCCTTCGACTTCGGCGTCTTCACCATGTTCCCGATCGTCTTTGCCGGCGTCGGCGGCCTTCTGGCCGTGGCGGCGGGCAAGCCGGACGAGCCCAAGGCGCATTTCTGAAACCGTGACAATGACTTGGTGCGCGACCGCCGGTGGCGCACCCGACCATCCTGACGTGGGCCCGTTTTCGTGATATGATCGGGGCGTTCATTTTTACCTGAAACGCCTTTTTCGATTGGAAACATTATGTCCAGAGAATGGATCGGTGCGCGACGCATCGCCTTTATTCCCGTGTGGAACAACGCGGTCGACCCAAGACCGTCAGACGACTGGCCCGCCATGCTGGCGGACCGGGTATACTTTCATCCCGACCCGGCGACGGGTCTGGACGGCTCCATCTCGGCCTTCATCCGCAACGCGTCCTCGGGGCGCGCGTGGATCGACCCGGTGATCATGCCGGTGGTCGAGGCCGACGACGCCGACGTGACCGGGGCGGGGCTGGCCTCGCTCCCCGCGGGTCACGATTTCGATTTCGCCGTGATCGTCATCCCGCACAGCGTCGGGCCCCACCGTGGAGGATATTTCTGGAGCGTGCCGAACCATCCCAGCGGGGTGGACGCCTTCTGCCGCATCCCGATGTTCCGCGACACCGGCCTGACGATGGATACCAGCGTCGGCGTCTGGGGGATGGAGATCCTGCACGCGGTCACGCTGTTCGGCGATCTTTACTTCGTGTCGCCCGCGATGGACGGGTTCGACGTGATGTCGGCGGCAAGCGGGCCGCACCCGTCGGCCCATACCAAGTCGCATTTCGGGTGGCTGTCGGACGGCGCGATCCGCGACCATGCGCTGGGTCTGCGCCGGGGCTATGATCTGCACGCGATCTCGCTGCAGCGGCCGCTGCCGCCCGACCGCCGCCGCGCGATCCGGATACCCAGCCGCACCGCGCCGGGCCATTACATGGTCGAGGCGCGGCTGGAGACCGACCAGTTCGACGGCCCCTCCTTCGTCTCTAGCGGCATCCCGTCCGAGGGCGTGATCGTCTACGAGGTGCGCGACGTGACCGAGGTCTACCTGCGCACGCCCACGGCGCTGGGTGTCGGTGACCGGCTGGAGCTGGGCGACGAAGACCTCGTGATCCGCGTGCAATCGGCCATCCCCGGCGGGTTCAACGTGGGCATCAATTCCGACGGCCCGTCGGAATGTGAACAGTTGTGGAACCAGATCAAGGGCCTCGAAACCTCGATCCAGCTGGAGCAGGACTTCGTCCGCCGCAAGCAGATGATCTCGGCCCTGCAGAAGGCCAAGGCGCGGTCGCGGTTCCTGCATTGCAATTTCCTGATCAACCCGCCCGAGGTGGCGGTGGCCGACCGGGTGTTTGGCGCACCGTATAGGCGCGACGAGCCGGTGGTGGCCCGCAAGCAGGGCAAGGATGACAAGACGGCGTACTGACCGGGGAGCGGCGCGCGCGGGTCTGCGCGCGCCGTTGAGGATCAGCGCAGGTCGGGCGGCGTGGCCTCGGCGGCCAGTTGCGGCACGACCTCGTCCAGCGCGATGACCGAGGACTGCTTCTCCCCCAGCCGTCGCAGGCTGACGGTGCGTTCCTCGACCTCGCGGTGGCCGATGGCGAGGATCACGGGCACCTTGCCGACCGAGTGTTCGCGGACCTTGTAGTTGATCTTCTCGTTGCGGATATCCGCCTCGGCCCGGACACCCGCCGCCTTCAGGGTCTCCACGACCTCGTGCACGAAGGCATTCGCCTCGGACGTGATGGAGGCGACGACGACCTGACGCGGTGCCAGCCAGAAGGGCAATTTGCCGGCGTGTTCCTCGATCAGGATGCCGATGAAGCGTTCGAACGACCCGAGTGTCGCGCGGTGCAGCATGACCGGGCGGTGCTTGGCCCCGTCCTCGCCGATATAGGTCGCGTCAAGCCGTTCGGGCAGCACGAAATCCACCTGGTGGGTGCCGCATTGCCAGTCGCGCCCGATTGCGTCGGTCAGCACGAATTCCAGTTTCGGGCCATAGAACGCGCCCTCGCCGGGGTTCATCTCGGGCTCGATCCCCGCCGCGCGGGTGGCCGACAGAAGCGCCGCTTCGGCCTTGTCCCAGATCTCGTCCGATCCGGCGCGGGTGTCGGGCCGGTCCGAGAACTTGACGCGGAACTCGGCAAAGCCGAGGTCGCGGTAGATCGACGACAGGAAGTCGATGTAGACGGCGGTCTCCGACTCGATCTGGTCCTCGCGGCAGAAGATGTGGCCATCGTCCTGCGTGAACCCGCGCACCCGCATGATCCCGTGCAGCGCGCCCGAGGGTTCATACCGCGCACACGATCCGAATTCGGCCATGCGCAGGGGCAAGTCGCGGTAGGACTTGATGCCCTGGTTGAAGATCTGCACGTGGCAGGGGCAGTTCATCGGCTTCAGCGCGTTGATCGCCTTCTCGCGGGCATGGTCCTCGTCCACTTCGACGATGAACATGTTCTCCTGGTACTTTTCCCAGTGGCCCGAGGCCTCCCACAGCTTGCGGTCGACGACCTGCGGGGTGTTCACCTCGACATAGCCGCCCGCGCGTTGCTTGCGGCGCATGTAATCCTGCAGGGTGGTGTAGACGGTCCAGCCGTTGGGGTGCCAGAAGATCTGGCCCGGCGCCTCTTCCTGCATGTGGAACAGGTCCATCTCGCGCCCCAGCTTGCGGTGATCGCGCCTGGCCGCTTCTTCGAGCATCAGGAGGTGCTTTTTCAGGTCCTCGCGGTTCTTGAACGCGACGCCGTAGATGCGTTGCAGCATGGCGCGGTCGCTGTCGCCGCGCCAGTAGGCGCCTGCGATCGACATCAGCTTGAACGCGTCACCCGGCACCTGCCCGGTATGTTGCAGGTGCGGGCCGCGGCAGAGGTCCTGCCAGTCGCCGTGCCAATACATGCGCAGGGGCTCGTCGCCGGGGATCGCCTCGATCAGCTCGACCTTGTAGGGCTCGCCATTGTCCTCGTAATGCTTGATCGCACGCGGGCGGTCCCAGACCTCGGTCCGGACGGGGTCGCGGGCGTTGATGATCTCTTTCATCTTCTTTTCGATCAGGCCGAGGTCTTCGGGCGTGAAGGGCTCTGCCCGGTCGAAATCGTAGTACCAGCCATTGGCGATGACCGGGCCGATGGTGACCTTGGTGTCGGGCCAGATCTCCTGCACGGCGCGGGCCATGATATGCGCGCAATCGTGGCGGATCAGTTCCAGCGCCTGCTCGTCGTCCTGCATGGTGTGGATCGCGATGGAGGCATCCGCCTCGATCGGCCATTGCAGGTCGTGATGCGCGCCGTTCACGGTCGCGCTGATCGCCTTCTTGCCAAGGCTTTTCGAAATGCTTTCGGCCACCTCGGCGGGCGTCACGCCCGCGTCGAAGTCACGCGCATTGCCATCGGGGAAGGTGAGGGAGATCTGGGACATCGTGTCCTCCTCGTCAGTCTGGCGCCCACGGAACGCCCGGTTGCGGGTTCGCGTTGTCGTTTGCATGGCCGCACGGTGCGGTCAAGCCATTCGGGGGCAGAACATGACCGGCATGACCGCAAGCACCGCGTTCGACGCGCTGACCGACGCCGACGGAGCGGCGGACGAGACCGAGGCGCGCAACGGCCTGCGCCACGTCGCGGCGCTGGGCCAGACCAAGGTCGCCGACGGGCTGATCGACCCTAAGCTGGTGCTGAGCTGGCTGATGCAGTCGCTGGGCGCCCCGGCATGGCTGATCTCGGCCCTTGTGCCGATCCGCGAGGCGGGGGCGCTGTTGCCGCAGATCCTGCTGGCGGGGCGGCTGCGCCGGATGCAGGCGCGGCGCTGGATGTGGGTCACCGGGGCGGCCGGGCAGGGGATCGCCGCCGCGCTGATCGTGCTGGCGGGCGTCACCCTGTCGGGCCTTGCCGCCGGGTTCGCGATTTGCGCCGCGCTGGCCATGCTCGCCATGTTCCGCGCGGCCTGTTCGGTGTCGTTCAAGGACATCCTCGGCAAGACCATCGCCAAGACGCGGCGCGGTGCGATCACCGGCTTCGCGGCGTCGGCCTCGTCCGTCGCGGTGCTCGTCTTCGCGGGGCTGCTGATCGCGGGCATCCTGCGGTCCGAGGCGGCGGTGCTGGCCGCCATCGCGCTGGCCGCGATCCTGTGGGCGTCGGCCGCGATGGTCATGGCGCGGGTGGAGGAGGAGCCTTCGACCGCCGAGGCGGACGCGCCCGCGCTTGACCTCTCGCCCCTGCGCGAGGACGCGCGGCTGCGGCTGTTCCTGGTGGTGCGGGGCCTTCTGATCGCCACCTCGCTGGCGCCGCCCTATTTCGTGCTCTTGGGCAGCGCGCAGGGCGTGCTGGCGCTGGACCGGCTGGGGGCGATGCTGCTGGCCTCTGCCGCCGGGTCGCTTCTGTCATCCTACGTCTGGGGCCGGCTCGCCGACCGGTCGAGCCGCCTCGTGCTGGCGATGGCCGGCGGGATCGCGGCGGCGGCGATGCTGGCGGCGGTCGGGCTGGCACTTGCGGGTCTTGGCGGCGCGCTTCTGGCGATGCCGCTGGCGCTGTTCGTGCAGATGGTGGCCTATCACGGCGTCCGGCAGGGGCGGTCCACCTACCTTGTCGACATGGCCCCCGAAGACCGGCGCGCGGCCTATGCCGCGGTGGCCAACACGGTGATCGGGGTCCTGTTGCTGGCCACCGGCCTCGTGGCAGGCGTGGGTGCGGTGTTCGGGGCCGAGATCACCCTGATCCTCTTTGCCGCGATGGCGGCCGGCGGGGGGCTTCTGGCGCTGCGGCTGGAGGAGGTCGAGGGCCGCTGACCACCCCCCGATTTCGGTATGCCTAAGAATACGTGGACTTCTTGCGACTCGCCCATATGTTTCGCATCGGAAACGAGAGGACGCAGGAGGACCGCATGGCAAAGCCCAACACCACGTTTGAACTGAGTGTCGAGGATCTGGAGATGATCGAGGACGCGCTGCGCGATCACACCTTGCGTCTGGCCGAAAGCGCGCGCGACGGCAGCTCCTGCCGGCGGCGTTCGGTGCACGACCTGCTGGGGCGGCTGCACAACCAGAAGGTGTTCTACCGCCCGCGCGGCGGCGGGTATGTTGGCGGCTGAGAAAGAGAGAGCGCGCGCGCCCCGGACCGGAGCGCGCGCGGGATGGCGGCGGGTGGCCTCAGGCCAGCAGCACCGCCGCCACGATGGCCAGCGTGCACAGGTAGCTGGCCGTGAAGATCACCGGGCGGACCGGGAACACCGCGTAGCCCGAGATCATGCCCGCCGCGTGCACGACGCGGATCCAGAAGAACGCGACGCTTGCCCAGATCGTGACCTGCGTCGACACGCCCGCCACATGCGCTACCACGACGGCGATGGCGAAGGGTACAAGGGTTTCCAGCAGGTTCTGGTGCGCGCGAAAGGCGCGGTGAACCCACGGGCGCATCCGGGTCAGGTCCGGCGGGCGGGTGAAATCGGTGAAATCCTCCGCCTCGGACGTGACGCCGACGATGAACGGGATCCACAGCGATCCGGCCAGCAGCGCGGTCAGCAGCAGGTAGGTCAGTTCGACAGACATCTCAGCGCCCCATCTTGATCGGTTCGCCGGTTTCCAGCCAGCTTTTCAGCGACGCGATGTGACGCGCCCAGCCTTCGGCCACGCCTTCCTGCCCGGCGGGAATGTCGTAATGCTCGCAGGTCAGCTTGCAGGCCGTGCCCTCGGGTTCGATCACGAACACGATGCGGCTCTTGGCGTTGTCGCCTTCGAACCAGTTGGGCTCGAACGTCTGTTCGATCCGCGTCTTGGGGTCGAGCCGCGTGGTGACCTGCGTCAGCATGACCGACCCGTCGGCGCGCAGCATGTTCGTGGGTTCGCCCACGGCGGCGTCGCCTTCGGCGGCATCGCAGGCGAAATGGTACTGCGCCAGAAGGTCGGCCCGCGTCAGCGCGTCCCACAGGGCGTCCTGCGTGCAGCGGATCAGCGTCTGGTGGACGAAGTCGGGCTTTTGGTCGGTGTCGAGCATGGTGGCTCCTTTCGGGTTGGGTGGGGGCACCTCGGTTTCCAGATGCGCCTTCAGGTCGAGCATCCCGCGCGCCATGGGCTTGGCGAGCAAAGGTTCGATCCAGCGGTCGATCACCTCCTGCAGGGGCACGGCGTTCAGGTAGTGGTACTTGAACCGGCCCTGCTTGCGGGTGGTCACCAGCCCGGCCTCTTCCAGCAGCTTGAGATGTTTCATCACGCCGAAGCGCGTCATCTCGGTATTGGCTTCGAGATCGCTGAGGCTTTGCCCGTCCCGCGCCCGCAACGCATCCAGCAGCGCGCGGCGGGTCGGGTCGTTCAGGGCTTTGAAGATCGCATCCATGGGTCATAGTTATGTGAGTAATTAGTCACGTGTCAATATGGTCACGTATAGGGGCCTGTCCTGCGGCGGAAATCCCTGTAGGATCAGGGGCAAAGAGAGGGAGTGCCGACGATGCCCGACATGTTCGAGACGCCCATGGGGCGGCGAATCGCCTATCACCGGACCAAAGGACGCGGCCCCGGCGTGGTGTTCCTTGGCGGGTTGATGTCGGACATGACCGGCACCAAGGCGGTGCATCTCGAAGACTGGGCACAGCGCGCGGGACGCGCGTTCCTGCGGTTCGACTATTCCGGGCACGGCCAGTCCTCTGGCACCTTCACCGAAGGCTGCATCGGCGACTGGGCGGCGGACGCGATGGCCGTTCTGGGCGCGCTGACCGAGGGGCCGCAGATCCTTGTCGGCTCGTCGATGGGCGGCTGGGTGTCGCTGTTGATCGCGCGGGCCATGCCCGAACGTGTCGCGGGCCTTGTCACCATCGCCGCCGCGCCCGATTTCACCGAGGACGGCATGTGGGCCAGCTTCACCGACGACCAGAAGGCAGCGATGGAGCGCGACGGCGTCGTGCACCTGCCCTCGGATTACGGGGAGCCCTATCCCATCACCTCCCGCATGATCGAGGACGGGCGCGCGCAGCTTGTCCTGCGCTCGCCGCTCTACCTGCCGTTCCCGGTGCGGATGCTGCAGGGCACGGCGGACGAAGACGTGGACATGTCCGTCGCGCTGCGCCTGCTGGAACATGCCACCGGCGACGACATCCGCCTGACGCTGGTCAAGGGCGCGGATCATCGGTTCTCGACACCCGATTGCCTGACCCTGATCGAGAAGTCGGTGGAGAAGGTCGCGCACCGGGGCTAGGCCCGGTGCGCATGGCGTCAGGTCGGGCCGCGCTCGCCCAGCTGCACGAAGCGGTCGAACCCCGCATTGCCCTGCTCCAGAAGGTCGAACAGCCCGCGCAGCTGCCGGATGGCCGATGGCGAGGTGATCGGCACGAAGTGGTCGAAATCCTCGCCCTCGGACAGGTTGGTGAAGTCGATGACGGTGACGGGCAGGCCCGCGACCGCCTCGGCGCTGTCTATGAGGCCAAGCTGGGGCTTGCTCCCGCGCAGGAAGGACGACAGGCGCAGCGCGCGGTCGCGCTGGCCAACGAACAGGAAGAAGGGTTGCGGCAGGGTGCCGATCGCCTCGGCCTGGCGGCGGAAGACGTCGGGATCGATGTCGGGGGACATCAGGACGACGCCGTTGATGCGCGACAGCGTGCGCCGGTCGCCCTTCTTGGCCAGCCCGCGCAGCGCCTCCATCGTCAGGAACCCGCCCAGCGAATGGGCCAGCAGCGTCACCTTGCCCGTCCTCGTCAGGCCCTGCAGCGTCGTTTCCAGGTCGTCACGGGCAAAGATCGCGCTGTCGCGGTCATAAAGGTAAGCGCGCCCGTCCCCGCCCGAGGGCCAGGCAAAGGCGGTCAGCGGGTGGGGTGGGCGGAAATCGGCACTCATCTGCGCCACGCGATAGATCAGGCCGGGCAGGCGCGTGTTGTAGCCGTGGACGAACAGCAGCCGTTCGTTCCCGCCCGGTGCCGCTGACAGCGTCGCGTCAAGGCTTGCCATGGACGGCAGAACCTTTTGATCCGCCATCAGGAAATGAAGCGCGGGGTCCGGCGTCTCTTTCGGGCGCGGCCATTCGATCTCTCCCAGCGCGTGGACCGGCGGGATCGACACGTCGGCCCAGCCGAAATGCAGCCCCGGCACGCGTTTCTGACCGAACAGCGGATCGGTGGCGCCCAGTTCGCGGGCGGCGACGAGGTGCACGCGCTCGATCTGCGTGGTGGCCATGTCCGGGGCGAGGGTCCGGACGATCTCGTTCGGCGCGCAGCCGGCGGCCAGCGCGGCGGTCGATGCAGAGAGGAAGGCGCGGCGTTTCATGTCAATACAAGAGGGGCAGACAGCCACGAACGCAAGACCGACGACAGCGCGCCGGGCGCTTCGAGGCTGGGAAAATGGCCCGCGCCCTCGATCACCTGAAGGCTGGCATAGGGAGTGAATTCCGCAAGGAATTCCATGCGCTTGACCGGGAACAGCCGGTCTTCGGACCCGGCGATCATCAGCGCGGGCACCTTGCAGCGCCTGAGCGCCGATTGCAGGTCGCGCCGCCGCTGCAGGATGCGCATCTGGCGCACGAAGATCTCGGGGCCGAGGAAATCGGCCATGTCGTCAAGCAGCGCGCGGATGGCGGCGCGGTCGGTGCCGGGGGCCAGCGCCTCGGGCGGGATCATCTCGGCCATGACCTCGCGCAAGCGGCCCGTCCGCGCGCCCACAATCCAGCTTTCGCGCTGGGCGGCGTCGGCGGGCGTGTCCTGAAGCGCGTTGGTGGCGATGAGCGCGATGCGCGACACGCGGTCGGGCGCGCGGCGCATGATGTCGATCGCGACCATCCCGCCAAGTCCCTGACCACACAGCGCAAATCGGCGCGGAAGGCCGTCCAGAAGGCCGGATGCGATCTCTTCCACGCGCTCCCCGCGGGTGACGGGGGCCATGACGACGCTGCGTTCGGGTGCGAGTTCGAACATCTGCGGCGCGAAAAGGCGCGCGTCGCACATGGTTCCGGGAAGGAAAACAAGGGTTTCGTCAGTCATCCGCTGGCCTGTGAGCGCGTTGATCCCGGTTGTGGCGCATGCCCCGCGCGCCCGCAAGGGGACAGTGACCTATGGCAGGTCGAGACCGCGAAACCGTGGGAAATCGGCATAGCGTTCGCGCCGTTCCGGCAGGGTTTCGCCGGGGGTTGCGCCCGGTCGCAACAGCCCGCCGCGCGGCGCGATATAGCTGTCGATCCGCTTCAGGGGCGTCGCGCGCCATGTCAGGTTGAAGGCGCAGAGCTTGGGAAAAAACCATATGTCGGAATAACTTGGAAGGTGGTCATGCAGCCACCACGCCAGGTCGCGCCAGTCCCGGCCTTGGGCATAACGGTCGGCGAACCACGGGATCACGATGGACGCGCCCGCATTGGCGCGGTCACCGTCGAAGTAATCCCAGACGTGACATTCCAGCGGGTTGTCGTTGCGCGCGCAGTTCAGCTTCTCGCGGTTGCCGAAGGCGTTGAGCGAAGGCGAGCGGTAGCCCGACCGCACCGCGATCCGCCCGAAGGTTTCGGTCAGGGGGTCCAGCAATTCCTCGCACAGCCGCCGGCCATGCGCGATGGCGAGGTTGGGGTCTTCGGGGATGTTGGGGATGCGGTGGATGTTGCCGATTTCGGAATAGAGGAAATCGCGGAAGTAGAAGTGCCGGGACAGGCGGACGCGGCCGAGGGTTTCGAGGCTCCACATCGTCTGCGGCACCCGGAATTTGCGCGTGGGTTCTGTACAATCTGCCAACTTTACCCCCCGATTCTGAGCATTTCGCCCAAAGGCGCGACCGGGCCGCGCGCGGCCCGTTCACGATGCGTCAGGATTTCGGGAAAGGCGAGGGGGCGGGGATCAGTCCTCCATCGCCTCCAACTCGTCGATGAAGCCTTCGATCATCGACAGGCCCTTGTCCCAGAATTTCGGGTCGCTCGCGTCCAGCCCGAAGGGGGCGAGCAGGTCGGAATGGTGCTTGGACCCACCAGCCTTGAGCATGTCGAAATACTTGTCTTCGAACCCCTCGGGGCTTTCCTGGTAGACGGCATACAGCGCGTTCACCAACCCGTCGCCGAAGGCATAGGCATAGACGTAGAAGGGCGAGTGGACGAAGTGCGGGATGTAGGCCCAGAAGGTTTCGTACCCGTCCATGAAGGTGAAGGCGGGGCCGAGGCTCTCTGCCTGAACGCTCATCCACAGGGCGTTGATGTCGTCGGGCGTCAACTCGCCCGCGCGGCGCGCGGCGTGCAGCTTGCATTCGAAATCGTAGAACGCGATCTGGCGCACGACCGTGTTGATCATGTCCTCGACCTTGCCCGCCAAGAGCACCTTGCGGGCAGCCTTGTCGGGTGCGGCGTCGAGCATCTTGCGGAAGGTTAGCATCTCTCCGAACACCGAGGCGGTCTCGGCCAGCGTCAGCGGGGTGGAGGACAGCATCTCTCCCTGTCCGGCGGCCAGCACCTGGTGCACGCCGTGGCCCAGTTCGTGCGCCAGCGTCATCACGTCGCGCGGTTTGCCGAGGTAGTTGAGCATCACGTAAGGGTGCACGTCCACGACGGTGGGATGGGCGAAGGCACCCGGCGCCTTGCCCGGTTTCACGCCGGCGTCGATCCAGCCCTTGTCAAAGAACGGTGCGGCGATGTCGGCCATGCGCGGGTCGAAGGCGGAATAGGCGTCCATCACGGTCGCGCGCGCCTCGTCCCAGCCGACGGTGCGGGTGTCTTCCATCGGCAGGGGCGCGTTGCGGTCCCAGACCTCCAGCGTGTCGAGGCCCAGCCATTTGCGCTTCAACTCGTAATAGCGGTGGCTGAGGCGGGGATAGGCGGCGACGACGGCATCGCGAAGCGCCTCCACCACTTCGGGTTCGACATCGTTCGACAGGTGCCGCCCGGTCTGTGCCGTGGGCATCCCGCGCCAGCGGTCGAGGATTTCCTTCTCCTTGGCCTGCGTGTTGTGCACGCGGGAGAAGATTTTCACGTTGTCGCCAAAGACGCGGGCCAGCTCCCGCGCGCCCGCCTCGCGCTTGGCGCGGTCGGGGGCGGTCAGCAGGTTCAGCGTGCCTTCGATGTTCAGCTCTTCACCGTCGACGGTAAACGACAGCCCGGCGATGGTTTCGTCAAACAGCCGCTCCCACGCGTCGCCGACGACGCCGAGGTCATGCAGGAACTTCTCCAGCTCGTCGGACAGCTGGTAGGGCTTCATCGCGCGCAGGCGGTCGAAGGCGGGTTTGTAGCGCGCGAGGTCGGCGTTTTTCGCGTAGTGGTCCGCCAGCGTGTCGTCGTCGAGCCGGTTCAGTTCGAGCGAGAAGAACACGAGCGGCGTGGTGTAGGTGGTGATCTTTTCCTGCAGGTCCGACAGGGCCTTGGCGCGGTCGGCATCGGTGGTCTGCTGGTAGTACCGCAGGCCCGCATAGGACATGATCCGCCCCGAGGCCGAGGAGATCTTTTCGTTGCGCTGGATGCAGGTGAGCATCGCGTCGGCGTCGAGCGTGTCGAGCTTGCCTTCGTAATCGGCGGCAAAGGCCGCGCATTCCGCTTCCAGCCAGTCGAGATCGCGTTTCAGTTCGGCCGCGTCGGGCGCGGGATAGAGGTCAGTCAGGTCCCATTCGGGCAGGCCGTCCAGTCCCTCGGCACCGCCGGCGGCATTGGCATCACGAACGGGGAAGGGCAGGCGGAAATTCGGCATCGGGCATCCTTTCAAATCTTGCGGGGAACCTATGTCGCCACGGGGGCAGTCTCAACCCGTCAGGCCGAATGGGGGTCGTCGATGAGGGGCGGATCGAGGGTAAAATCCTCGGAATGCACGATGATGCACGTTTTCGTGACACAGACGATGCCGTAGGCACCCGGTTCGGCCACCGAAAGGGAGGTGGAGCGGCTGGTCATGTCCATCGGCATCTGGTGGCAGGGGCTTTTGAAGATGGCGAAGGGGTGGCCGCGCATCTGGCCGGAAATGGTGCGGTGGATATGGCCGAAGATCATCTGTGCGACCGACGGGTGCCGGTCGACGAGGTCGAGAAGTTCTGCCCCGTTCGCCAGCCCGATCGCGTCCATGCCGGGCATGAGGACCGGCGCGGGCGGGTGGTGCAGGGCGAGGATCGCGCGGTCGGTCCCGGAGAGCGCCGTGTCGAGCCAGCGCAGCCGTTCCGGGCAGAGCCGCCCGGCATGGTGGCGGTCGTCATAGGGCGGCCCGTCGAGCGTGTCACAGATCACCAGCGTGGCCCCGCGCAAAGGCACGGAAGAGCAGATGAACCCGTTGGCATCCATCCGCCCGGGGAAGACCGCGTCGAACGCGTCGCGCCGGTCGTGGTTGCCGAGCGTCATGTGGACGGGGATCGGCACGGGGGCGAGGATGTCGCGCAGGTGCGCGTATTCGGCGGGCAGGCCGTGATGGGTCAGGTCGCCCAGAAGCAGGATGCAGCTGGCATCGGGATGGGTGGCCAGCGCGTGGTCGAGCGCCTGCCGCAGCCGCGCAGCCGGGTCGATCCCGATGATCCTGTCGCCCGGCGCCACGATGTGCAGGTCCGAGATCACGATCAGCTTGTCGGTCATCATGGGCGTCAGATCCGGTAGAGCGCGGAGGGGGTGTCGACGAAGACCTGCCGCGCCTCCCCTGCCGTCATCTGCGCCAGCAGGTCGTCGCGCTGGGCCAGCGCATCGGGCACTGCCACCCCGCCGAGCATCAGGTGCGGCCAGTCCGACCCCCAGAGGCAGCGTTCGGGATTGGCCGCCAGGAGCGATCCGCGGATCGCCCGCGCCTCGTCCCGGTTGGCCGACCAGCGGTGGGGTGCGGAGAGCTTGGTATAGGCGTGCCCGTCGGCCAGCAGGCGGCAGAGCGCGCGGTGGCCGGGATCGTCGGTGCCGAGCGTCGCATCGGGCCAGGCGCAATGGTCGAACACCACCGGGCAGGGCATCCTGCGGACATCGGGGGCCAGTTCCGCGAGGTGGAGGTGGCTGTGGGCCAGCATCTCGATATGCAGGCCGCGCGCGGCGAGGCGGGGGGCGAGCGCCTTGGCGCCCTCCCATGTCAGCACGCCGCCATGCACGTAGTTGAGACGCACCGCGCGCGCGCCCGCGTCGGCGAGGCGGTCGAGTTCTGCATCGCTCACGTCGTCGGGCACGAGCACCACGGCGACGAAACCCTCCCCCATCGAGGCGACCGCGTCGAGGGTGATGGAATTGTCGGTGCCGTAGAGGATCGAGTGCACGATCACGCCACGGGTGCAGCCCATGTCGGCGAGGTGGCGGCGGTAGCGCGACAGCCAGTGGTTGAGCGCGCCTTCAGGCGGGGTTTCCACGGCCTTGGGCGACAGGACGTAATCGCTGCCGACCAGGTGGACATGCGCATCGATGGCGTTGGCGGGGAACATGGGGGCTGGCACGGGCGGCACCGACTCGGGACTTCTGTGGCTGGCAACAGTCTGCGCCATGTCCGCTGTCCGGGCAACGCATCGGGCGCGTTTTTCGGTGCGTGCTGGTCGTCGGCTGGCGAGCAGCCGACCTACGAGGGGCGGGGCGTGTCGGCTGGCGAGCAGCCGACCTACGTGGGCGGGGTGTCGGCTGGTGGGCAGACGACCTGCCGGGGCGCGAGGCGGGTAGGTCGGCTGGTTCCAGCCGACCCCCTTCACCCGTAGACGCGCAGCATCTCGTTCAGGTCGTCGAGCGTGTTGGCCTCGGCCAGCGGCTTGTCCTTGCGCCAGCGCGCCATGCGGGGAAAGCGCAGGGCGACGCCGGATTTGTGGCGGGTGGACGCCTGGATGCCTTCGAAGGCGATCTCGAACACGTGGTGGGGTGTCACCTGCCGCACCGGGCCGAAGCGTTGCAGGGTGTTCTTGCGCACCCACGCGGTGATCTCGCGGAACTCGGCATCGGTGAGGCCGGAATAGGCCTTGGTGAAGGGCACGAGCGCGTCGCCGTCGCGCACGGCGAAGGTGAAATCGGTGAACAGGTTCGCCCGCCTGCCCGAGCCCGCCTGCGCGTAGATCATCACCGCGTCGATGGTCAGGGGGTCGAGCTTCCATTTCCACCAGTCGCCCTTCCTGCGCCCCACCTGGTAGGTACCGGCGCGGGATTTCAGCATCACGCCCTCGGCGGCGTGGTCGCGGGCGGTGGCGCGTGTGTCGGCCAGCGCCTCCCACGTGTCGAAAGGCAAAAGGGGCGGCAGGCGCAGGGGGGCGTCGTCCGGCAGGGGGGCGATCAGGGCGCCCAGTTGCGCGCGGCGGTCGGCCATGGGCACCTCACGCAGGTCCGCGCCCTGCCATTCGAGAAGGTCGTAGGCGGCGAGGACCACGGGGATTTCGACCAGCATCTTTTTTGACACGCTCTTGCGCCCGATCCGTTTCTGCAGCGCGTTGAACGGAAGGGGGCCGTCGTTCCAAGCCAGGATTTCGCCATCCAGCACGGTGCCATCGGGCAGCCAGTCGGCGGCGGCGGCAAATTCGGGGTAGCGGTCCGTGACCAGTTCCTCGCCGCGTGACCAGACATGTACCTGCCGGTCGCGCACGATCAGCTGGCCGCGGATGCCGTCCCATTTCCATTCCGCCTGCCAGTCCGAGGGCGACCCGAGGTCCTGCGGCTCCCCTTCAAGCGCATAGGCGAGGTAGAAGGGGTAGGGGCGCGATCCGGCAGCTGCCGGGTCGTCGGCTTCGATCAGGTCGTGGAAGGTGGTCGTTTCCGGCGTCCAGTCGCCCATCAGGCGGTGGGCGAGGTCGGTTTCCTCCTGCCCGGTCGCCTGTGCCAGCGCGCGGGTCATCAGTTTCTGGCTGACGCCCATGCGGAAGCCGCCGGTCAGGAGCTTGTTGAAAACGAACCTTTCGGTCGTTTCCAGACCGTCCCATGCCGACAGGATCGCGGCGCGGCGGGCGTCGATCTCGACCTCCTGCAATCGCTTGAGCGTGGTGATCCAGTGGGTCAGCGAGTGGTCGGAGGACGAGGTCGCGCGTGGCAGGACCAGCGCGATGGTTTCCGACAGGTCGCCGACCACCGGGTAGGCCTCTTCGAAGAGCCAGAGCGGAATGCCTGCAACCTCGGCCGCCCATTCGCGCAGTTGCGTGGTCGTCACCGCGCGCTTGGGGCGGCGGCCGGAGAACAGAGCGACGGTCCACAGCTTGTCGTCGTCGGGCGCGGTGCGGAAATAGTCGGCCAGCGCGGCGGTCTTGGCGGTGGTCTTGTTGGTCTCGTCGATGCGGGAGAAGAGGCGGGCGAAGTCCTTCATGGCGGCAGGTGGCCGCGCAGGAAGGCACCCATGTCCTGCACCGCGCGGGTGGCTTCGGGCACCAGCCCGGCATTCATGTGCCAGACATGCGGAACCCCCTCCCAGACGTCGAGGCGGGCATTCGGCATGTGCTGGACAAGGCGTTCCGCGTCGTCGCGTAAAAGCTCCGTATCGCCGACCTGGACCAGCGCGGGCGGTGCCTTGGACAGGTCGGCGAAGATGGGGGAGAGGCCCGGATCGGCGGGGTCGTGACCTCCGAGGTACATGGGGATGCTGCGCCGCAACCAGCGTGCGGGCAGCAGGCCGTCGCCATGGGGGAAGGCCGCGCGCGCCGGGTTGTCGGGGCGCAGATCGACGACCGGGGCGATCAGGCCCACGGCAGCGGGCATCGGCAGGCCGTGATCCGCCGCACGGGTGAGCGTGTTGAGCACGAGGCACCCGCCCGCGCTGTCGCCCGCCAGCACGATGCGGTCGGGAGCATGGGTGTCCAGCGCGGCACGGTAGACGGCAAAGCAATCGTCGGGTGCGGCGGGATAGGAGGCGGCGCTGGCGAGGCGGTAGCGCGGCAGCCAGGTGGTGCAGCCCGCGGCCTGTCCGAGGCGGGAGGCCATGCCGCGCACGGTGAACGGGCCACCGATCGAAAAGCCGCCCCCGTGGAGGTAGATCAGAAGGTTCGGGCTTTGCCCGGCGCCTTCGATCACGCGGGTGTCGATGCCGCCGGGTGTGGCGCGGCTTTGGCGCGTGCCGGGAACGGTGCGCAGATGTGCCGAGGTCGCGTGGAAGATGCCGTTCAGGAGCTTCTGGTTCGGCGTGAAGCCAAGGGTCGGCTTCTGCACGTAGCGTGCCCAGGCATTTGCAACCTGTTGGCGGCGGGACAGGGTCATGCGGCGTCGACCTCCTCTGCGTCGTCGCCGCCATATTCGGCCTCCCAGACCTGCGCGTTGAGGCCCAGTTCGGAGGACAGGTAGCGGGCGAAGATGTCGGTATAGCCGTGGGTCGGGTAGACGTTTTCGGCCCCGGTGTCGCGGATGGCCGACAGAAGGCCGGGCCAGTCGGCGTGATCGGAGATGACGAAGCCCCGGTCGCCGGCGCGGCGGCGGCGGATGCCGCGCACGCCCATCCAGCCCGAGGCGAAGGCGGTCGAGCGTGTGCCGAAGGCGCGGGCCCATTGCCCGTCGAGCGCGCCGGGGGGCGCGATGACCAGCGCGTCGCGCGGCGGTTTGCCCGCATCCGATGTCCAGTGGATCGTGTCGGGCAGGTCATAGCCCTGCGCGCGCAGGACAGCGTTCGTGGCCTCGACCGCGCCGTGGGTCAGGATGGGGCCGATCGCGGCATCGATATTGGCGATGAGGCGCTGCGCCTTGCCGAGCGAATAGGCGCCCAGCATCGACACGGTCCCGGCGGAGGCATTGGCCCGCCACCAGTCGTTGACCTGCGCCATCACCGTCGCTTGTGGCTGCCAGCGGAACACCGGCAGGCCGAAGGTACATTCGGTGATGAAGTGGTGGCAGCGGACCGGTTCGAACGGTTCGGACAGGCCGTCGGGTTCGACCTTGTAATCGCCCGAGACGACCCAGACCTCGCCCGCGACCTCGACCCGGATCTGGGCGGAGCCCGGGACGTGTCCGGCGGGATGGAACGAGACGCTCGCCGCGCCGATCCGGCGCGTCTCGCCATAGCTGATGCCTTCGGCGTCGATCTCGCCCAGCCGGTGGCGGAGGACGGGTAGGGCGGCGTGAGTGGCGAGGTAGGCGCCCATGCCGGGGCGGGCGTGGTCGGCATGGCCGTGGGTGATGAGCGCGCGCGGCACCGGGCGCCACGGATCGATCCAGAAATCGCCGGCGGCGCAGTAGATGCCCTTGTCGGTATGGGTGAGGATCGGGGCCATGGCGGTGATGGTAGCGAGCCTGGCTGTCCCGTCCAGTGCCGGTGCAAGGCGCGGGCCCGCCCGTGGGGCGGGGCGCGTCGTCAGGCGCGCTGGGCGATGGCTCCGCCCGGAACGGCGGTGCCCGAGGCACGGCCATGGGCGTCGAAATGCGCGATGATTTCCGAGGTGACCCAGTCGCGGACGGACTTGATCTCCATCAACACTTCGTGTTCGGCGCCCTCGATGACGTCGAGCTTGCCGCCGGGCCACTTGTCCATCCGTTCGCGGATGCGGCCGATATCGACGATCCGCTCGCACGCGCCGACGAAGGTGCGGCAGGGCAGGTCGGGCGAGGGCATGCGCGCCAGCCCGCGACATTCAAGAAGCGCCTCGTGCAGCCATGTCAGCGAGGGCCCGCCGATCCCCAGTTCGGGGTAGCGGCCGATCTGGCGCTGGAGATGGTGGAACATCTCGGGGCTGGTGGTGAGCTGGTTGTTTTCGAACGGCTCGGCGATCACGTAGGCCTGCGGCTTGGTGCCGGGGGCATAGGTGCCGCCGAGGCCAAGCTTGCCCGACCCCCATCCCAGCACCCATGCCGCCGGGCGGACCGGGGCCGAGATGCTGATACCCCACATCGGGCCCGAGAAGGCCACGGACGAAACGGGCAGCCCTTCGTACAGCGCGCGGAGACCGATGCAGCCGCCCATCGAATGGGCGATCAGGTGGAACGGTTCCGGCAGTTCCAGTTCGCGGGCGAGGTCCATCATCGCCGCGACATCATGTTGATAATCGCGGAATTTCTCGACATGGCCCGCTTTTTCGTCCGGGTGCATCCGGTCGGCGAGGCCCTGCCCGCGCCAGTCCATGACCAGCACGGTATAGCCCGCCGCGGTCAGGTCGCAGGCGGTGCGGCCATATTTCTCGATATACTCGGTGCGGCCGGGAAAGAGCAGGATCGTGCCCTTCGCGGTGCCCGCGGCCGGCCAGATGCCGGCGCGCACGCGCACGCCGTCCATCGTCGTGAGCCAGTAGGCGGCCCCGCCCTCGGGCCCTTCGGCCACATCGGTATATAGAGGAGCCGCCGCAGCCATCAGCCGAGTTCCGAGGCCAGTTTCATGGCAAGGCCCATATCCCCGTCGACGGTGAGCTTGCCGCCCATGAACGCCGCGGTGGGGTTGAGCGAGCCGTCGAGGATTTCGCGGAACGTGTCGGCATCGGCCTTCAGCGTGACATCCGCGGCATCGTCGCCCTGGCGCACGCCGCCGTCATCGACCATGATGGCGCCTTCGCCCTCGATGTCGAATTTCACGGTGCCGCCGATATCGGCATCGGCCAGTTTCGCCTTCAAGGCGGCTTCGGCCTCGGCCATTACGTCGCTCATAGCGCATCCCCTTCGCTGTCGTTGCGGTGGTAATCCCCGCGTTCCACGTTACATTCGTGAATATGCGCCCGAGTCACACCACTTTCAAACGTACCGTCACGGCATTTGCGTCCGTAGTCATGTTTTCCTTACCTTTGTCCGCCCATGCGGAAAGTGACGGAACGTCGGCTCTGGACCGGTTGCGGCAGGCCCCCACGCCCGAGGCGGCGGCCCGCGTGGTGCGGGAAATCCAGCTGGAATGGTCGCGGTCGGGATCGGCGTCGATGGACCTTTTGCTGACGCGGGGCCGTGACGCGCTGGAGCGGGGCGACCTGACCGAGGCGGTCGAGCACCTGACGGCGCTGACCGACCACGCGCCCGATTTCGCGGAAGGCTGGCATACCCGCGCGATGGTCTTCTTCCAGCAGAAGCGGTTCGGGCTGGCGGCGGCCGACCTCGAACGCACGCTGGCGCTGAACCCCGACCATTTCGGCGCGATCCGGGGCATCGGCGCGATCTACGAGACGCTGGGCGACGGGGCGATGGCCTATGCCGCCTACAAGCTGGCCGAAACGTACAACCCGCTGGACAAGGAGATCGTCGAAGGCCTGAAGCGAACCGCGGCCAGTGCCGTGGGCGTCGATCTGTAACCTCGCGGGAGCCTTCGGTCATGGCGTCGTCCGGGCGGACCGTTGCGGTCCTTGGCCCTACCAATACCGGCAAGACCACCTATGCGCTGGAGCGCATGCTGGGCCATCGCACCGGCATCATCGGCCTGCCGCTGCGCCTCTTGGCGCGGGAGGTCTACGACCGGCTGGTTGCGGCGCGCGGTCCGGGCGTCGTGGCACTGGTCACCGGCGAGGAGCGGATCGTGCCGCCCCGCACGCAATACTGGGTCTGCACGGTCGAGGCGATGCCGCCCGCGATGGGCTGCGATTTCCTTGCCATCGACGAGATCCAGCTTTGCGCCGATCCCGAGCGGGGCCATGTCTTTACTGACCGGCTGCTGAACGCGCGCGGCCTGCACGAGACGCTGTTCCTGGGCGCCTCCACCATGCGCGGGCCTATCGCGGCGCAGGTGCCGGGGGTCGAGTTCGTCAGCCGTGAACGGATGTCGCAACTGGCCTATACCGGCTCGAAGAAGCTGCGCGGGTTGCAGCCGCGCACGGCGATCGTCGGTTTCTCGGTCGAGAACGTCTATGCCATCGCGGAACTGATCCGCCGCCAGAAGGGTGGCGCGGCGGTGGTGATGGGGGCGCTCAGCCCGCGCACGCGCAACGCGCAGGTGGCGATGTACCAGAACGGCGAGGTCGATTACCTCGTCGCGACCGATGCCATCGGGATGGGCCTGAACCTTGATATCGACCACGTCGCCTTTTCCGGCCTGTCCAAGTTCGACGGGCGGCGGATGCGGCCGCTTGCCCCGAACGAACTGGCGCAGATCGCGGGGCGCGCGGGGCGGGGCATGCGTTCGGGCACGTTCGGGGTCACGGGCGAGGCGCGGCCGCTGGACGACGCGGTGGCCGACGCCATCGTGTCGCATCGCTTCACGCCCATATCCAAGCTGCAATGGCGCAACCCGCATCTGCGGTTCGGGTCGGTGGACAGCCTGATCTCGTCCCTCGAGGAAGGCCCCGACGACCTGACGCTCGCCCGCGCGAGGGAGGCCGATGACCTGCGCGCCCTGAAGGCGCTGGCGGAGGTGACCGAGGTGGCGGCGCGGGCGTCTGACCCGGCCTCGGTCCAGTTGTTGTGGGACGTGTGCCGGGTGCCCGATTTCCGGGGGATTTCAGCCGGGGAACATGCGGGGCTGCTGGAGCGTTTGTTCACCGATCTGCACCAGCATGGCGAGGTGGCCGAGGACTGGCTGGCGCGGCAGGTGAAGCGGATCGACCGGACGGACGGGGATATCGACACGCTCAGCAAACGGCTCGCTTTCGTGCGGACATGGACCTACGTAGCGCAGCGTTCGAACTGGCTGCGCGACGAAAACCATTGGCGTGACGAGACACGGGCTGTAGAAGACCGTCTGTCGGACGCGCTGCATGGCGCGCTGACGCAACGATTTGTCGACCGGCGGACCAGCGTGCTGCTTCGCCGGTTGAAGCAAAAGGAGGCCCTGTTGGCCGAAGTGAACGATTCTGGTGAGGTGACCGTCGAAGGTGAATTCGCGGGCCGTCTCGAAGGGTTCCGGTTTATCCAGGACAAGGGTGCGCAGGGGCAGGAAGCCAAGACGCTGAAAACGGCGTCGCTGCAGGCACTTGCGCCGCATTTCCACCTGCGGGCGGACCGGTTCTACAACGCCCCCGATACCGAGATCGACTTCACCGACCAGGGTGGCCTGATGTGGGGCGACCAGGCGGTGGGCAAGCTGGCGGCGGGCGACGACCCGATGAAGCCGCGCATCGCAGCCTTCGTGGACGAGGCCGCGGGCCCGGACGTCGCGCAGAAGGTCGAGCGCCGCTTGCAGCATTTCATGGATCGCAAGGTCGCGGCGCTGTTCGAACCCCTCCTGGCGCTGAAGGCGGACGAGGCGTTGTCGGGGCTGGCGCGGGGTTTTGCCTACCGCATGGTCGAGGCGATGGGCGTTCTGCCGCGCGCGGGCGTGGCCGACGAGGTCAAGGCGCTGGACCAGGACGCGCGGGGCAGCCTGCGCAAGCACGGGATGCGGTTCGGACAGTTCACGATCTTCATGCCGCTTCTGCTGAAACCCGCGCCGACGCGGTTGCGGCTGGTGCTGTGGTCGCTGGCGCAGGGGTTGGATGATTTCCCGTCGGCGCCGCCTCCGGGGCTGGTCACCGTACCGTCGGCGACGCTGACGCCCGAGGGCGTGGATGCCGTCGCGGGGTACCGCGTGGCGGGCGAGCGCGCGATCCGCATCGACATGCTGGAACGCCTTGCCGACCAGTTGCGCGGCGAGGACAGCCGTGGCGGGTTCGAAGCCAAGGCCGACATGCTGTCGATCACCGGCATGACGCTGGAACAGTTCGCCGACCTGATGCAGGGACTTGGCTACAAGGCCGAGCGTGGCGAGCGCGAGAAGGTGAAGCCCGTGGATACCGTCGTCGCCGAGACCGAGGCGACAGGCGACGCGCCGGTGATGGATGCGACCATCCCCGCCGAGGGCACCGGGGCCGCCCCGGCCGAGGCACCGCCCGCCGCCGACCTTGCCGCGACCGAGGACATGCCTGCCGAGGGCGAAGCGCCCGTGGCCGCCGAACCGCCCGAGCCCGCGCCAGAGGCGCCGGTGCCGGACGTGGCGGCGGAGGAGGCCGCGCCGGGCGAGGTGGCCGATGCCGCGCTGGCCGGCCCCGAGACCGAGGTGTTCTATACCTTCACCTGGGGCCGCAAGCCGCCGCGCGAGCAGGGCCGCCGGCAGGGTGGCGGGGGCCGCAATGACGGGCGTCCGCGCAACGCGGGCAAGGGCAAGCCGAAGGGCAAGGGCAAGGGCGGCAAGCCCCATGGCGGCGGCAAGCCGCAGGGTGCCAAGACCTACGAGGCGCGTCCGCCGAAGAAGGACAAGCCCGTCGATCCCGACAACCCCTTCGCCGCGCTGGCCGCGCTGAAGAAGGACTGAGCGCGCCCGTGAGCGAAAAGCTGCGGCTCGACAAGTGGCTGTGGCACGCGCGGTTCTTCAAGACGCGGTCGCTGGCGGCGCGCACGGTCAGCGAGGGGCGGGTGCGGGTCGACGGCACCCGCGCCACCAAGCCCGCGCAGGCGGTGGCGGCGGGCCAGACGCTCACCTTTCCGCAGGGCCGCGAGATTCGCGTGGTGCGCATCGTGGCGATGGGTGCCCGCCGTGGCCCGGCAACCGAGGCGCAGACGCTGTACGACGATCTGACGCCCGCGCGGGAGGACGGCCCGGCCAATCCGCGTTTCGACGGAAAGGGTCGCCCGACCAAGCGCGATCGCAGAACGCTGGACCTTGCGGCCAAAGGGCACCTTGAAGCGGGCGGGAAGCCGGGCTATCCCGGCCCCGAGTGAGAGCGTAAAGGTCCGCCATGACATACATCGTCAACGACGCCTGCATTGCCTGCAAGTACACCGACTGCGTGGAGGTCTGCCCGGTCGATTGCTTCTATGAAGGCGAGAACATGCTGGTGATCCACCCGGACGAATGCATCGATTGCGGCGTGTGCGAGCCGGAATGCCCGGCCGAGGCGATCAAGCCCGATACCGAGCCGGGCGCGGAGGAATGGGTGGATTTCAACCGCAAGTATGCCGAGAAATGGCCGGTCATCATCACCAAGAAGGACCCGCTGCCCAACGCCGAGGAACGCGACGGCGAGGATGGCAAGCTGGAGAAATACTTCTCGGAAGCGCCGGGCGAGGGCGGCTGATTCGCGCGCCGCGACCAGTGCAACCGCGCAATTTGTAGAATTTTACCTGTAAACCGTTGAAAAACAGGCGGTTTGCGCTTCCGTGCGTTGTAATTTCTGGAACCTGCCCCATTTTTGTGCTATGGTTGCCTGATACAACCGTTTGCACTGGTATCGCCCTGTCTGCCGGGGTGAAGAACGCTGCTTAGAAATAATTGTCCAAGTCGTTGCGGAGCCGCTCTCCGGGACACTTGGGCTTTTTGTCGCCGCACTCCGCGGCGCCTGCAAGGAAGGACCCGTATGAGCAAGTCCAAGACACATGAGTTTCGTCCCGACGACTTCGTTGTGTATCCGGCCCACGGCGTGGGCAAGATCGTGTCGATCGAGGAACAGGAAGTGGCGGGGATGTCGCTGGAACTGTTCGTGATTTCGTTCGAGAAGGACAAGATGACCCTGCGCGTCCCGACCAACAAGGCCGAGGATGTGGGTATGCGGTCGCTGTCGTCGCCGGACGTGGTCGACCAGGCGATGAAGACGCTCAAGGGCAAGGCCCGTGTGAAGCGCGCGATGTGGTCGCGCCGGGCACAGGAATACGAGCAGAAGATCAACTCGGGCGACCTGATCGCGATTGCCGAAGTGGTGCGCGACCTGCACCGCAACGACGACCAGCGCGAACAGAGCTATTCCGAGCGCCAGCTGTACGAAGCCGCGCTGGAACGCCTGACCCGCGAAGTGTCCGCCGTGTCGGGCGGGGACGAGGGCGCCGCCGCCAAGAAGGTGGACGAGGTGCTGCTGTCGCGCGCGGCCTGATCCGCACCAAGCCATTTGAAGGGCCGTCCCCGGAGAGACCGGGGGCGGCCTTTTTCATGCGCGGCGGGGATCAGCTTTTGCCGGGTCCGGGCGGGGCGGAGGGATCGGCCACGGCCTCGCGCGCATCTCCCACCTCGATCTGGTTCAGAAGCGCGGTCTGCAACTCGGCCTCAAGCTCGCGCACCTTGGCGATGTAATCGGCGTTTTCCGTCTCGGGCACGTCGGGTTTCCACAGGTCGGCCAGCGCCCGCAGGGCGTGACGGTCGTGTTCATAGAACGTCTCTTCGGCGCGGTGGGCCTCGTATTCCGTGAGGCCTGCATTTTCCAGCACGTAGCGGCCCGCGCGCAGCGAGGCGTCGAAGGTTTCGCGCACGACGTCGTTCGCGCCCGCCCGGACGAGGCGGTAGACATGGTTGCGGTCTCGCGCGCGGGCCACGATGTGCAGGTCGGGGCGCTCCTTGCGGGCATAGGCCACCAGCTTGACCGCCGCCTCCACGTCATCGACGCAGACCGCCAGCACCCGCGCCTTTGCCAGTCCCGCCGAGCGCAACAGGTCGGGGCGGGTGGGATCGCCGAAATAGCCCTTGAAGCCGAACTTGCGCATCAGCTGGATGGTCTTGAGCGAGTTGTCGATCACCACGGTCTTCACGCCCGAGGATTGCACCAGCCGGTTCACGATCTGCCCGAAGCGCCCGACCCCGGCGATGATCACCGGGCCGTCATCGTCGATTTCGTCATGGGTGCCGGTTTCGCCGTCGCCCGGTGACCGGCGCGCGATCCTGTCGTAGAGGATGAACAGCACCGGCGTCACGAGCATCGACAGCGCCACGACCAGCAGAAGCCGTTCGGCAAGGTCGGGGGGCAGCACCGATTGCTGCAGGCCGAAGGAGATGAGCACGAAGCCGAACTCGCCCGCCTGCGCCAGCCCCAGCGCGAACAGCCACTGGTCGCGCCCGCGCAGCCTGAACATGCGGGCGAGGCCATAAAGCACCAGCCCTTTCAGCACCATGATGCCCAGCGTCAGCGCCACGATCACGAGCGGATCGGCGATCAGCACGTCGAACCGGATGCCCGCGCCGACGGTGATGAAGAACAGCCCCAGGAGCAGGCCCTTGAACGGTTCGAGATCGCTTTCGATCTCGTGCTTGAACTCGGAATTGGCGAGCACCACGCCGGCGAGGAAAGTGCCGAGCGCCGGTGACAGGCCGACGACCGACATCAGGAAGGCGATGCCCACGACCATCGCCAGCGACAGCGCCACGTACATCTCGCGCAGACGGGTGTGGTGGATGTAGCGGAAGAGCGGCCCGGCAAGGTAGCGCCCGGCGAGGATCACCGCGACGATGGCGCCCACGGTCACCAGCGTCACGCCCCAGCCCGGCAGGCCTTCGACCAGCGACATGGCGCCGTGCGCCTCGTCGGCCTTGTCGCCGGACCGGGCGATCGACCCGTCGGGGTTGAGCGTCGCGAAGGCCGGCAGCGCCAGCAGCGGCAGGAACGCAAGGATCGGGATCACCGCCACGTCCTGCGTAAGCAGGACCGAGAAGGTGGAGCGCCCGCCCGCCGTCGACATCAGCCCCTTTTCGCTGAGCGTCTGCAGCACGATCGCGGTCGAGGACAGGGAAAAGATCATGCCGACCGCCAGCGCGGTCGTCCAGTAAAGCCCCAGCAGCATGGCAAGGATCGCCACCAGCCCGGTGGTCAGCACGACCTGGCTGACGCCCAGTCCCAGCAGGCGGTGGCGCATGTTCCACACCGCGCGCGGCTCCAGTTCCAGCCCGATGAGGAACAGCATCATCACCACGCCGAACTCGGCAAAATGCTGGATTGCCACCACGTCGACGCGCAGCACCGCCAGCAGCGGGCTGATCGCGATCCCGGCGATCAGGTAGCCCAGCACCGATCCCAGCCCCAGCCGGGTAGCCAGCGGCACGCAGATCACCGCGGCGGTCAGGTAAAGCACGGCTTGAGACAGGAAGGCGGACATGGCGGATCCTTCAGATGGGCAGGGGCGCGTCGGCCTTGACCTGGTTCATGACGATCTGGCTTTGCACCCGCGCCACCGCAGCATGGGGCAGCAGGTTGGCATGGATCAAGTCGTTGAGCGCGGCAAGGTCGGCGCACATGACGCGCAAGAGGTAATCCGCCTCTCCGGTCATCGTCCAGACCGACAGGATGGCCGGTTGCAGGCGCAGCAGCCGGGTGAAATCCTGCGCCATCTCGGGCCGGTGAGAGGCCATCGTCACCTGCACGAAAGCCTGCACGCCGAGGCCCAGCCTGGCCGGTTCCAGCCGGGCGGCATAGCCGCGCACGATGCCGTCCGCCTCCAGCCGCTGGCGCCGCCGCCCGGCCTGGCTGGCCGACAGGTTCAGCGCCGCGCCAAGCTCCTGTGCGGTCAGCGTCGCGTCTTGCTGCAACAGTGCGAGCAGGCGTTTGTCGGTCTCGTCGATCATGCGGAGGTCTCGCGGAATTATTGTCAAACATGCGGCAAGCGTGCAGATCAGCGTACTTGCATGCGCCAGAACGCGCAATATCTTCATGGAATACGCGGTACCTTCAGGTGGCTTTCCAAAGGAGGATCCGATGGGCCCGTTCCCGCATGACGCAGACAAGGCCACGATCAGCGCGGCCAATCCCGCCGGCACCGACGGCTTCGAATTCGTCGAGTTCGCCCATCCCGAACCCGACACTCTGCGGACCCTGTTCCGCCAGATGGGCTACGCGCTTGTCGCGCGTCACAAGACCCGGCCGGGGATCGAGTTGTGGCAGCAGGGCGACATCACCTACGTTCTGAATGCCGAGCCGGACACGTTCGCCGCGCGCTTCGTCGAAGAGCACGGCCCCTGCGCCCCGTCAATGGCGTGGCGCGTGGTGGATGCGCAGCACGCCTTCGACCACGCCGTCGCCCGTGGCGCCGAACCCTATGACGGCGACGACAAGACGATGGACGTGCCCGCGATCCGCGGCATCGGCGGCTCGCTCATCTACTTCATCGATCAGTATTACGACACCTCGCCCTACAATGCCGAGTTCGACTGGCTCGCCACCTCCAAGCCCGAAGCCTTGGGGTTCTACTACCTCGACCACCTCACCCACAACGTGTTCAAGGGCAACATGGACACGTGGTTCCGTTTCTACGGCGACCTGTTCGGCTTCCGCGAAATCCGGTTCTTCGACATCGAGGGCAAGTATACGGGCCTCTTCTCCCGCGCGCTGACCTCGCCCTGCGGCCGCATCCGCATCCCGATCAACGAGGACCGGGGCGAGACGGGGCAGATCGTCAACTACCTCAAGCGCTACAAGGGCGAAGGCATCCAGCACATCGCCGTCGGCGCGCGCAACATCTACGACAGCGTCGACGCGATTGCCGAAAACGGCATCCGCTTCATGCCCGGCCCGCCCGACAGCTACTACGACCAGTCGAAGACGCGGGTGCAGGGCCATGACGAACCGATCGACCGCATGAAGCGCCACGGCATCCTGATCGACGGCGAAGGCGTCGTCGACGGCGGCGAGACCAGGATCCTGCTGCAGATCTTCTCGAAAACCGTGATCGGCCCGATCTTCTTCGAGTTCATCGAACGCAAGGGCGATGACGGCTTCGGCGAAGGCAACTTCAAGGCGCTCTTCGAATCGATCGAGGCCGAGGAAATGGCCGAAGGCGCCTATGGCGACGTGCACGCTGCCGAATAGGGGTCACCCCTTCTTCTCTTGAAAAATATGTCGGGGGTCCGGGGGCTGGCCCCCGGCCTGCCGCCTGCAAAAGGCTCAGGTCTTCGGCAGCTTGAGCGTGACCGAACGCCCGTTCTTGGTGTATTTCAGCGTGCCATCGCCGATGGCGGCAACGCGCCCGCCATCCAGCCGGTCCCCGACCTTCACCTTCTTGTAGCGCCCGTTCGCGAGCCGGACGAGTGCGCGGCGGGCGCTCGGCTTGCCGTAGACGCCGATCAGGTTGATGCGGTGGAGCTTGATGGCGTTCTTCACGGTCGCGTTGCGCGTGACCGAGTTGCGCGAGGGCGCGGGAGGCTTGACCGTCTTGGGCTTGACCTGCGCGACCACGCGGGTGGCGGTGTCGGCCTCGGGTTCCGAGGGCGTTGCGCGGGCGACGATGCGCGACCAGTTGCGCGGCCGCGTCTTCGGCGCGCGGGAGGCGGCCACGGCCATCTTGGACGACGAGGTGACGGTGTCTTCCTCCTCGGCGGCCGCCGCCTCGACCGCGCTGTCGAGGTCGTCCTTTGCTTCCGCCGCCGCGGCCTCGGCGGCCTTCGCGGCGGCTTCTGCCTCGGCGGCCTTCGCAGCCGCAAGCGCGCGTTCCTGGGCCGAGACGGGGCGCAGCTTGGGACGGAAGGCGGCCAGTTCGGCGCGGGTCCGCCCGCCAAGATTGGCGCGTTCGGCCTCTTCCAGCAGGCCCTCGGGTCGGACCTTCGGGCGGAAGGCCGCCAGCGCGGCGCGGGTAGCAGCCTCATCGGCGCTTTCGGCCTCGGCGGCGGTCGCCTCCCCGTCCTCGACCCGGTCGCGCGGCGGCGGGACAAGCGGCGGGCGCCCGGCAAAGACCATCACCCCGTCGGGGCTGAGCGCGCCTTCCTCGGTCGCGATCACCAGCCCGCGGTCATCCAGCGTGAAGGTGGTCCCGGCAGGCGCAGGCGAGAACACCGCGCCCGGCAGCGCGTCCCCCTCGAAACTCGCCATCTGCGGCAGCGCCACGGCGTCCTGCTGAACGATGTCGGGGTCGAGCGACGGGATATAGAGGTTGCCCAGCGGGATCGGCGCGGGCTGGTGCGGCACGTCCGGTGCCAGTTGCCAGATGCCGGTGATGGCATAGGTCGCAACCGCCTCCTCGGGCGACAGTTGCGGCAGGGGATCGGGGCGGCTGAGTCCGGCGGGCAGGCCCGGCTGGGTCGGCCCGGCATCGCTGCTGGTCGTGCCGGTCAGCGCGGCGATGGTCACCGGCTCTTCGCCGGCGGGCGCATCCGGCGCAACGAGGGGGATGTCGGTCTCCGCCAGTTCGGCGGCGGTGGGCGGTTCGGTCTGCGGCGCGAACCAGCGCGCGATCCGCTCGTCGACATAGACGGCGGCCATCGCCGCGACCCCGACCAGCAGGATCAGCAGCAGCACCGTCAGCATCAGGCCCAGATACCTGGGCTTGCCGCCGATCTTTTCCGACCCGCGCGCGCCGAACACGGTCATGCGCTGGCGTTCATCCTCGGCAGGCGGCACCGTCTGGCGCGGCGCGGGGGCGGGCGCGGAGCGGGCACGCGGCGCGGGGCCGCCGACACCGCCGGCCAGCGCCGGGGCCGCGCGGCCATCGCCGAGGCCCGGCACGACCGAGGCGGCGGCGCGCAGCTTGCGGCTGAAGAAGTCGCCGCCCTTGGCCAGCGCCTCTGCCGGGATCGGGTCGGAGCCGAGCGTGGTCGCGGTGTGCGGCGGCGCATCGGCGGAGGCGGCCACCGGGGCCGGTTCGATCGGGATGACGGGCGCGTTCACGCCCGCATCGGCGCGCGGGGCTTCCTCGCGGAGGGGTGCCGCGACGGGCGCGGGCGGAACGGGCGGGGCCTCGCGCGACGCGCGGATCGAGGCAAATCCACGGCCCTTCGGCTTGGGATCGGGGGTTTCCGCCGCTGTTGCCGGTTTCGCCTCGGGCGCAGGTGCAGGCGCCGCGACGCTCGGCTCCTCCCGCTTCGCCGACAGGCGGCGCGCGGCGGAGAAGGTCAGGCGGGAGGCGATCCGGGACGACGCCCGTGGCACGGCCTCGTCGTCGTTTTCCGGGGCGCGTGGGCTGGGGGATTTGAACACCGGCACCGGCGGCAGGTCAGAGGCCTGTTCCGCCGTCGGCGCGGCGGGCGCGCGCGGCGCTTTCGGCGCGGAGGCCGCTTCCCCGTCGGGCGCGGCATCCGCCGCTTCCTTGGCGCGGCGCGCGGCATTGGCCAGCAGGTCGAGCGCGGCGGGTTCGGGATCGTTCGCGGGTTCCGGCGCGGGGTCCGGGGCCTTGGCCGTGCTCTCGGGAGCCGGATCGCGGCCGGCGGTGAACAGCGGCGGCGGCGGGGTCGGCGCGGCCTTGGGTTCCCGCGCCTCGGGTGCCGGCGGCTCTGCCGGTTCTGCCGGGCGCGAGCGCATGAACATCGGCTGCGGTGCAGGCTCGGGCTCGGGCGTCAAATCGGGTTCGGGCGCGGGGTCTGGCTCTGCCACCGGTTCGGGGGGCTTTACCGCCTGCGGTTCCGGCTCCGGCTGTGGTTCAGGCTCCGGCGCAGGCGCGACGGCGGCGGGTTCCGGCTCCGGCTCCGGGCTGGGTGCGAGGGCGGGCGCCATTTCGAGCGGGGCGGCGCCGACGACGCCGGTGACGACGATGGGGAAGCTGTCCCGTTCGACCGGGCGGGCGGGATCGACGGGGCCGAAGAACACCTCGCCATCGAACGCGCCGTCGGGCGGGGTGGCGACGTAGCTGACGGGTTCGAAGGCGTGGTCGCGGGCGAATGCCTCGGCCTCGTGCAGCGTTTCGCGGGCGACGGCGGCGACCAGCACCTTGCCCTGCGACACGCACCAGTCATAGACGAGGTCGGCCACGGGGTAGGGCGTTTGCCCTTCAAGCGCGGCAGCGACCTGCCGGCCCGAGGCGTCGATCGTGTTGGCGGGCAGGTCGAGCGCGAGGTAGCGGATCTGGTCGTTGGGGATCACCAGCTTGGGCCGGATGGGCGAGCCGGCCAGCCCTTCGGCGCGCAGGCGCAACTCGGCCAGCGTGGCGCGCAGGTCGGGCGTGTCGAGCGCAACCTCGCCCAGCGACAGCCAGCCGTCATCAGCCCGCTGCACGAGCCGGATACCGTCGAATGACAGCGACAGGGCAAAGCCTGGTCTGATGGGGCTGGGGTTCATGGCCGCCTTCATACCCTTCGATGTACCATCACCAAGCGGCCCGCGGGAGGGCCCGCCGGCGCTGCCTTCGTTTACAGCAGCTTATTGCCGAGGGGAAGGAAAACGCCCCGTCTGACACAACTTGTCTGCTATGCTTAACTTTACAAGGTAATCGAGGAGTTAAGCATGATCCGAGTTCTGTTGGCCGCCTGCGCGTTCTGCGTGCTGGGCGTGGCCGCCATGGCCGAGGGCGCAACCCTGACGGTCAGCGGGGAGGGGCAGGTCGCGGCGGCGCCGGACATGGCCGTGATCCGGTTGTCGGTGGCCGAGGAGGACGTGTCGGCCAAGGTGGCGATGCGCGAGGTCGCGGCGGCTGCGGCGCAGGTTCTGGCACGGCTCGACGCCTTCGACATCGCCGACAAGGATCGCCAGACGAGCCAGCTGACGCTCGACCCGATCTGGGAGGGGCGCGGATCGAGCCTGAAGGCACCGCGCGTCGCGCGCTATGCCGCGCGGACCGAGGTGGTGGTGCGGGTGCGGGACCTCGACGTGCTGGGCCAGCTTCTGGACGCTGTGCTGGAGGATGGCGCGAACGGCTTCGGCGGGTTGCAGTTCAGCGTGGCCGACCCGCAGCCCCTCGAAGACGCGGCGCGCAAGGCGGCGGTGGCCGACGCGATGCGCACTGCGAAACTGCTGGCCGAGGCGGCGGGCGTGACGCTGGGCCCGGTGATGAACATGTCGCTGAATGGCGGCGGCCGCCCCTCGCCGGTGATGGCGCGGATGGAGATGGCCTCGGACGCGGGCATTCCGGTGGCGGCGGGTGAAGTGGGCTATTCCGCGACGGTCACGATGGTGTTCGACATCAGCGAATAGGCGCAGGCGGTGCGGCGCCCCGGTTCAGGGCGCCGCGACCGGATCGTTACATCGACGCGGCAAGCGCGCGGTCGAGATCCGTCTTGAGGTCCTCGACATCCTCGATCCCGATGGACAGGCGCACCACGTTCGGTGCCGCCCCCGCCGCTGTCTGCTGTTCGGGCGTCAGCTGCCGGTGGGTGGTCGAGGCGGAGTGGATCACGAGGCTGCGCGCATCGCCGAGGTTGGCGACGTGGCTGAAGATTTCCAGCGCGTTCACGAACTTGATGCAGCCGTCATAGCCGCCCTTCAGCGCCACGGTGAAAAGCGCCCCCGCGCCACGCGGGCAGATCGACTTGACCCGCTTGAAATAGGGCGAGGATTTCAGCCCGGCATAGGTCACCGCCTCGACCGCGGGATGCTTTTCGAGCCATTCGGCAAGCTCGGTCGCGTTCTGCACGTGGCGTTCCATCCGCAAGCTGAGCGTCTCCATCCCGATCAGCGTGTAATGCGCGCCCTGCGGGTTCATCGTCATGCCCAGATCGCGCAGGCCGACGGCGATGCCGTGGAAGGTGAAGGCGAGGGGGCCGAACGTCTCGTGGAACTTGAGGCCGTGATAAGCCGGTTCCGGCGCGCTGAGCGACGGGAACTTGTCGGATGCCGACCAGTCGAAGGTGCCGCTGTCCACCACGCAGCCACCGGTCACGGTGCCGGTCCCGGTGAGGTACTTGGTGGTCGAGTGCACCACCAGCGTCGCGCCATGTTCGATCGGGCGGCAAAGGTACGGCGTGGCGCCGGTGTTGTCGACGATCAGCGGCAGGCCGGCCTTGTCCGCGATTTTCGCAATCGCCTTGAGGTCGGTGATGTAGCCACCGGGATTGGCGATCGATTCACAGAAGACCGCGCGCGTGTCGTCGTCGATCGCGGCCTTGACGGCATCGAGGTCGTCGAAGTCAACGAAGGTCGCGGACCAGCCGAAGCGTTTGATCGTCTGGCTGAACTGCGTGATCGTGCCGCCATAGAGACGGGTCGACACGACGACGTTCTTGCCCGGCGTCATCAGCGGGAACAGCGCCATGATCTGCGCCGCGTGACCCGAGGAGCAGCAGACCGCGCCCGCGCCGCCTTCGAGCGTGGCGATGCGTTCCTGCAGGACGGCCACGGTCGGGTTCGTCAGGCGGGAATAGATGTATCCCACTTCCTGCAGATTGAAGAGCGCGGCGGCGTGTTCGGCGTCGCGGAAGACATAGGCCGTGGTCTGGTAGATGGGCGTCTGGCGGGCGCCGGTGGCCGGGTCGGGGCGGCTGCCTGCATGGATCTGCAGCGTGTCGAAGCCGTAGGTGGGGCCGTCTGTCATGACTGTCTCCGTCGTGGGTGGGGCCCTTGGGGGGCCTCAATTCGTTCGGCGCGACGATAGAGGGAGGCCCGGAGGGCGGCAAGCGGGATACGACGGTCCGGAACGTCCGTCACGGATGACGGGGCGGCGGAGGAACGGCGGTGCGCAAAGGCGATACCGCGGGAAACGGCGTTCCGTTTGATCCGGGTCGGGTTCGGCATACATTGGTCGACATATACCGAATTGGTCCATTGACTTTACCAGTTTGGGCGAATAACCGGTTTCCTATCGGAAACGAACCCTGCCGAGGACAGCCCATGACCCCCCGCGCCAACCTGAGTGTCGACCCCATCCTTGTCTCCTTTGTCGAAAACCGGGCGCTGCCCGGCACGGGCATCGACGCGACGACGTTCTGGGACGGGCTTGCGCGGCTCGTGTCCGAGTTCGGGCCGCGCGTGCGCGACGCGCTCGACACCCGCGACAAGATGCAGGCGAAGATCGACACCTGGCATCTCGACCGCGCGGGCCAGCCGCAAGATGCCGAGGCCTATACCGCCTTCCTGCGCGAGATCGGCTACCTTGTCCCCGAAGGCGCGCCCTTCAAGATCGAGACGCGGAACACCGACCCCGAGATCGCCCACACGCCCGGCCCGCAACTGGTGGTGCCGGTGACCAATGCACGCTTCGCGCTGAACGCTGCGAACGCGCGGTGGGGGTCGCTGTATGATGCGCTCTACGGCACCGACGCGCTGGGCGATGCGCCCACGGGCAAGGGCTACGATGCCGAGCGCGGCGCGCGGGTGATCGCGCGGGCCAAGGCCTTCCTCGACGAGGCGGTGCCGCTGGCCGGGGGCAGCCATGCCGACGCCACGGGCTATTCGGTGTCGCACGGCGCCATGGTGCCCGAGCTGCGCGATCCGGGCCAGTTCAAGGGCTGGGCGGACGAGGATGGCGTGCTCAAGATCCTGCTGGAACATAACGGCCTGAAAATCGAGCTGGTGGTCGACCCGTCGCACCATATCGGCGAGGACGACCCGGCGGGTCTGGCCGACGTGCAGCTTGAATCGGCGGTCACCGCGATCATGGATTGCGAGGACAGCGTGACCTCGGTCGACGCGGCCGAGAAGGTGCAGGCCTATACCAACTGGCTGGGCCTGATGCGCGGCGACCTGACCGAGACGTTCGAGAAGGGCGGCAAGACGATCACCCGGCGTCTGAAGCACGACCGCGCCTATCACGCGCCCGATGGCGGGCGGTTCACGCAGAAGGCGCGCGCGCTGATGCTGGTGCGCAACGTGGGCCACCTGATGACCACGCCCGCCGTGCTGGATGCCGAGGGCCGCCAGATCAGCGAGGGGCTGCTCGACGCGATGGTCAACGTCACCATCGCGCTGCACGACCTCCGGAAATCCGAAGGCGACCGCAATTCGGTGCATGGCTCGGTCTATGTCGTGAAGCCCAAGATGCACGGCCCGGACGAGGTGGCGCTGACCAACGCGGTCTACGGCGCGGTCGAGGAGATCCTCGACCTGCCGCGCCACACCGTGAAGCTGGGCATCATGGACGAGGAGCGCCGCACCTCGGCCAACCTGATGGAATGCATCCGCGCTGCGAAATCACGGGTGGCCTTCATCAATACCGGCTTCCTCGACCGGACGGGTGACGAAATCCACACCTCGATGGAGGCGGGACCGATGCTGCCCAAGGGCGACATGAAGGCGACGCCGTGGATCGCGTCCTACGAGGATCGCAACGTCGATATCGGGCTGGCCTGCGGGCTGAAGGGCCGGGCGCAGATCGGCAAGGGGATGTGGGCGATGCCTGACCGCATGGCCGAGATGCTGGAGGTCAAGATCGGCCACCCGCAGGCGGGCGCGACCTGTGCCTGGGTGCCGTCGCCCACCGCTGCGACGCTGCACGCGACGCATTACCATCAGGTGGACGTGCTGGCCCGGCAGGAGGAGCTTGCCGCTGCCGGCCCGCGCGGCACGCTCGAAGACCTGCTGACGATCCCGCTTCTGGGCGGCCGCAACCTGAGCGACGACGAACTGACCCGCGAGATCGAGAACAACGCGCAGGGCATCCTCGGTTACGTGGTGCGCTGGGTCGACCAGGGGGTCGGCTGTTCCAAGGTGCCCGACATCAACGATGTGGGCCTGATGGAGGATCGCGCGACCTGCCGGATCTCGTCGCAGGCGCTGGCCAACTGGCTACATCACGGCGTGGTCTCGCCCGACGCCGTGATGGCGGGGATGCGCAAGATGGCCGCCGTGGTGGACGAGCAGAACGCGGGTGATCCCGCCTATCATCCGATGGCGCCCGGTTTCGACGGCCACGCGTTCCAGGCGGCCTGTGACCTCGTGTTCAAGGGGCGCGAGCAACCGTCGGGATATACCGAGCCGGTCCTGCATGCCCGCCGCCTGCAAATGAAGGCTTCGGCCTGACGCCAACAAACGACGGAGACGACCCATGCCCGAGATTTCCCTGCGCCGCGCGCGCTCGATCATCCGCAAGACGCTTGAAGCCGGGCGCGAGCGGGACCTGAAGCCCCTGTCGGTGGTGGTGCTGGACACCGGCGGCCACGTGAAGGCGTTCGAACGCGAGGACGGCGCCGCGCCCGGTCGCTTCGCGATTGCCGAGGGCAAGGCCTATGGCGCGGTGATGCTGGGCATGTCCGGCACGGCGCAGATGCAGCGGGCCGAGGCGCAGGCCTATTTCATGGCCGCCGTGAACGGCGCCTACCAGGGCAAGGTGATCCCGGTTCCGGGCGGCGTGCTGGTGCGCGACGCCAAGGGCGCGATCGTGGGCGCGGTGGGCGTGACGGGTGATACCTCGGACAACGACCTTGCCGCCGCCATTGCCGGGATCGAAGGCACGGGCCTGACCGCCGACGGCTGACGCCCGCATCACCGGCAGCGCCGGGCCTGTGCATCCGTGCACGGCCCGACTTGCGGCGTCGGGGGTTTCATGTGGCGGGAAGCGTGCCTATTGTTTTTGGAACGATTCCAGATCCAGAGGCTCCCATGGCGCGCCCCGTCGTCGGCATCATCGGCAATTCCTACCTGATCAACGATCAGTACCCCGCCCACGCGGCGGGAGAGATGAATTGCGCGGCGGTGGCCGAGGTGTCGGACTGCCAGCCGCTGATCATCCCCTCCGACCCGCGCTACGTGTCGGTCGCCGAGTTGCTGGAAACCTGCGACGGGTTCCTGTTCACCGGCGGGCGTCCCAACGTGCACCCCGAAGAATACGGCCATGACGAGACCGAGGCGCACGGCACCTTCGACCGCGCCCGCGACCGGATCGCCCTGCCACTGATCCGGACGCTGGTGGACCGGGGCCAGCCCTTCCTCGCCATCTGCCGCGGATTCCAGGAGGTGAACGTGGCGCTGGGCGGCACGCTGCACCCCGAGATCCGCGACCTGCCCGGACGCATGAACCACCGGATGCCGCCCGACGGCACGCTGGAAGAGAAGTTCGCGCTGCGCCATCCCGTCACCTTCACGCCGGGCGGGCCTTTCCACCGCCTGATGGGCGCGACCGAAGTGCAGACCAACACGCTGCACGGGCAGGGGATCGAGACGCCGGGCGATCGGGTCGTCATCGACGGGCGCGCGCCCGACGGCACGGCGGAAGCCACCTATATCGAGGGCGCGACGGGGTTCAGCCTTGCCGTGCAATGGCACCCGGAATACCGCGCGGCGGACGATCCCGTATCGCGCCCGCTGTTCGCCGCCTTCGGCGACGCGGTCCGCGATTGGGCGGGGCAGGGCAGGCGGTTGAAAACCGCCTGAAGTGAGATGCCCGATTTTTTGTGATTGTTGATTGTCACTGGCGGCCGCGGGTCCGGTACGTGACGAGGGAAGTCTTGAGAACCGCGGCCAACCACTGTGGCGTGATAGTCACCATTTGAAGTTCAATTGTGGCAATAATAAGGCAATTGACGCATTACGCGAAACAATCGCCGTAACCTCATGTTTGTCCACCAGAAATTTCGATGCATTGCCCGTTCACACTTGCGGCTTCCGGGTGACACAACCACAACGCCGCGCGCGCGACCTCTTGCGGGGCGATCAAACGGTTGTGCCGGTTGGCGCTGATCATGATGTCGCGGGCCGCGTCGGCGCTGATCCCGGCGCGTTCGGAAATCGACGTGACGTTGCGCGTGACGATGTCGGTATCGACGTATCCGGGGCAGATCGCGTTGAAGGTGATGGGGCTGCCCAAGAAATCCTCGCTCAAACCCCGGACCAGCCCGATCATGCCGTGTTTCGACGCGGTGTAGGCGGGCGCTCCCTTCAGCCCGCGCACGCCCGCGATGGAACTGACGGCGATCACCCGGCCCCAGTCGGCCTGCCGCATGGATTTCAGGCTTTCGCGGATCGTGACCATCGCCCCGTCGAGGTTCGTCGCCATGATGCGGCGCCAGAACTCCATGTCGGTCTTGGCGAGGCTGCGTCCTTCGGCGATCCCGGCATTGGCGACGCAGATCTTCACCGGGCCGTGGCGGTCGACGGCGCCCGCGATGGCATCGACGGTCTGCGCCTCGTCGGTCACGTCCATCTGGACGGGATCGAGCCTGCCCGTGTCCGCCTCGGCCGCCTTTTGCAGGACGTCGAGCCGCCGCCCGGTGATGGTCACCGTGGCCCCTTCGGCGGCGAGGGCAGAGGCGATGGCAAGGCCGATTCCACTGCCACCGCCGGTTACGAGCGCATGTATGCCGTTGAATACCAAAGATTTTCCTCCTGATTTCGCGCGCGGGGCGAAAATTTCCCTGTATTGCCCAAGATTTAGCGGAAACCGCGTGACGCCGCGACGTTAATGGTCGGTCGCATTGTATTTTCCGGTCTGCCGCGCTAGGTGCGCCGGTAATAAAGTTGCGCGATTTCGCGCGACACGACGGCATAGAAGGGGGACGTGTGACGTGAAGATCGGAGCACCCGCAGAGATATTCGAGGGCGAGGCGCGAGTCGCCATGACGCCCGACAGCGCCCGGCAATTACAGAAGCTGGGCCACACCTGCCTTGTGCAATCGGGTGCCGGGCTGAAAGCCGGTTTCACGGACGCTGCTTATGAAGAGGCCGGGGTCGAGGTCGTCAAGGATGCCAAGGCGCTTTACGCGCAGGCCGAGGTCGTCACCAAGGTGCGCGGCCCCGAGGCGTCCGAGATCAAGATGCTGTCCGAGGGGCAGACGCTGATCTCGTTCTTCTGGCCTGCCCAGCACGAAGACGACATGAAGACGCTTGCCGACAAGGGCGTGCGCGTCGTCGCGATGGACATGGTGCCGCGTATCTCCCGCGCGCAGAAGATGGACGCGCTGTCGTCCATGGCCAATATCGGCGGCTACCGCGCGGTGATCGAGGCGGGCAACAATTTCGGCCGGTTCTTCACCGGGCAGGTCACGGCGGCGGGCAAGGTGCCCCCGGCCAAGGTGCTGGTCGTGGGCGCGGGCGTTGCGGGCCTTGCTGCCATCGGCACCTCGACCTCGCTGGGCGCGATCACCTATGCCTTCGACGTGCGGCCCGAAGTTGCCGAGCAGATCGAATCCATGGGCGCCGAGTTCGTCTTCCTCGAATTCGAGGAAGACCAGACCGACGGCGCGGCCACGGGCGGTTACGCGGCCCCGTCCTCGCCGGAATTCCGTGAGGCGCAGCTGGCCAAGTTCCGCGAGATGGCGCCCGACATCGACATCGTCATCACCACAGCCCTGATCCCCGGCCGCGACGCGCCGGTTCTGTGGACCAAGGACATGGTCGAGATGCAGAAACCCGGCTCGGTCATCGTGGACCTTGCGGCCGAGCGCGGCGGCAACTGCGAACTGACCGTCAAGGACGAGAAGATCGTGACCGATAACGGCGTGACAATTATCGGCTATACCGATCTGGTCAGCCGCATGGCGACGCAATCCTCGACGCTGTATGCCACCAACATCCGGCACATGCTGGCGGACCTGACGCCCGAGAAGGACGGCGTCATCAACCACAACATGGAAGATGACGTGATCCGCGGCGCGACCGTGACCTTCGACAAGGAAGTCACCTTCCCGCCACCGCCGCCCAAGGTCGCAGCCATCGCGGCGCAGCCCAAGAAGGAAGCGCCCAAGGAGCTGACGCCCGAGGAAAAGCGCGCCAAGGAGGCCGCGGAGTTCAAGGCGCAGACCAAGAGCCAGGTCACCCTTCTGGCCATCGGTGCAGCGCTGGTCCTTGGCGTGGGGCTGATCCCCGGCATGCCGGCGAGCTTCATGCAGCACTTCATCGTCTTCGTGCTGTCGGTCTTCATCGGCTTCCAGGTGATCTGGAACGTGGCGCATTCGCTGCACACGCCGCTGATGGCGGTGACCAACGCGATTTCGTCGATCATCATCCTCGGCGCGCTGATCCAGATCGGATCGTCGAGCCTGCTCATCACGCTGCTTGCGGCGCTGGGCATCTTCATGGCCGGGGTGAACATCTTCGGCGGCTTCCTCGTGACACGGCGCATGCTCGCCATGTTCCAGAAATCTTAAGGGGCGTAGGCACATGGAAAACGCATTCACGATTGCGGCCTATGTCGTCGCGGGTATCCTCTTCATCCTGTCGCTGGGTGGCCTTTCGGGGCAGGAAAGCGCGAAACGCGCCGTGTGGTACGGCATCGTCGGCATGGCGATCGCCGTGCTGGCCACGCTGTTCGGCCCCGGTTCGGGCCTGTGGCTGGCCTCGCTTGTCCTGATCGCGGGCGGTGCGGCCGTCGGTTACCAACTGGCCACGCGGGTCGAGATGACCCAGATGCCGGAACTGGTGGCCATCATGCACTCGCTGGTCGGCCTGGCGGCGGTATTCGTGGGCTTCAACGCCGACCTGATGATCAACTACATCGGCGACATCTATGCCGCCGAGGGGCTGGTCATGGGCGCGGTCAAGGATGACGGCATCACCGCCATCGGCCTGCCGAAAGAGATCTATGACAGCCTGTCGGCCTTCGGCCAGCTGATCGCCAAGAAATCCTCGGTCGAGATCGGCATCCTGCGGGTCGAACTGGTGCTGGGCATCTGGATCGGTGCGGTGACCTTCACCGGGTCGGTCATCGCCTATGCCAAGCTGGCGGGCTCATCCTCGAAACTGCCGTTCCAGGTGGATACGGCGGCCAAGAAGCTGCCCGGCGGGCACTTCCTGAACGCCGGTGCGGCGATCCTGTCGGTGATCCTGCTGGCGATGTACCTTGGCGGGTCGGGGTCCTGGGCGCTGGTCCTGCTGACCATCGCGGGCCTCTTCATCGGCTACCACCTGATCATGGGCATCGGCGGCGCGGACATGCCCGTCGTCGTGTCGATGCTGAACAGCTATTCCGGCTGGGCGGCGGCGGCCATCGGCTTCTCCCTCGGCAACGACCTGTTGATCGTCGTGGGGGCGCTGGTGGGCTCCTCCGGTGCGATCCTGTCCTACATCATGTGCAAGGCCATGAACCGGTCCTTCGTGTCCGTGATCCTTGGCGGCTTCGGCGGCCCTGCAGGAGAGCAGCAGGCGGTCGAGGGCGAACAGATCGCCATCGACGCCGACGGCGTGGCGCAGGCGCTGGAAGACGCCGACAGCGTCATCATCATCCCCGGCTACGGCATGGCGGTGGCACAGGCACAGCAGAACGTCGCCGAACTGACCCGCCGCCTGCGCGCCAAGGGCAAGGAAGTGCGGTTCGCCATCCACCCGGTCGCGGGCCGTCTGCCCGGCCACATGAACGTGCTTCTGGCCGAGGCCAAGGTGCCCTACGACATCGTGCTGGAGATGGACGAGATCAACGACGACTTCCCCGACACGGACGTCGCCATCGTGATCGGGTCGAACGACATCGTGAACCCCGCCGCGCAGGACGATCCGAACTCCCCCATCGCGGGCATGCCGGTTCTGGAATGCTGGAAGGCGAAACAGGTCTTCGTGTCGAAACGCGGGCAGGGCACCGGGTATTCCGGCATCGAGAACCCGCTCTTCTTCAAGGACAACACGCGCATGTTCTACGGCGACGCGAAAGCCTCGCTCGATGCGCTGCTGACCAAGATCAGCTGATGCCTGCCCGTGCCGGACAGGCGCGGGACCGACAATTTGCGCCACGCGAGGACACCCCCCCCCGCGTGGCGTTTTTCATGGGTCGCGCTTGACGTGGATGCGGAAGTGGACCTGCTTCTTTCCGACCGCGATCGTCAGAAGCTCCACACCGGTCACGTCGCCGGCGGTGTATTCCAGCACCCTGCGCCGTGTCTTCGCGCCGATGCACGGCTCCAGCGTGGGCAGCTTGACGGTTTCGATCACCTTGCCGTCCGCCTCGTACTGGCGCAGCGTGCCCAACCGCTCGTTGCCCCACAGCCGCAAGGGCTTTTGCGCACGGGTTGCGCAGCCCTTCGCGTCCTTGCGCGAGGATTGATAGATTTCCCTGACCTCTCCCGGCTTGACGGTGAATTCCGACCGCTTGGTCTCTGCCCCGGTCAGCGTTGCCGCGCAAATCAGCGCGGCACTCCATGCGATAATCCGTTTCATGACAAGTCTCGTTCTTTAATCCAATGCATCAAGTATAGCACAATTCAGGGTGGTACGGCAGGCGACAGCTCGCTCCGCCTGCGCAATGCGGGCAAGGAACCGGGAATACATATGTATTCCTTTACTTTACGGCCCGATGACGTATCTGCCGGGAGAGACGTCCGAGGACCACGCCATGCCCATCGCCGACCTGTCGAACCGCTATGCGCTGGCGAACGAGCTGCACGCGCGGCCCTTTCCCAAGCTCGATGCGCCCTGCCGCGCGGCCTTTCTCGCGATCAAGCCCGAACACGGCGCGCCCGCGCGGGACAAGCAGAAGGACCTCGATCACCTGATCGCGCTGCTCGACCGGCACGGTGCCCCGCATCCACAACCGGGGGCCACGCATTATTTCGGCCAGATCGGCAAGCACCACCTGAAATGGGAAAGCCATACCGAGTTCGTGACCTACACGCTGTTCGGCGATGGCGTGGCCGACACGCCGTTTGACGCCGCCACCTTCGGCCTCTTCTCCGAGGACTGGCTGGCCGAGGCGCCCGGCGTGCGCGTGACCTCCGCCCTGATCCGGATCGAGGTGGAAGAGGACGAGACCACCATCACGCGCAAGCTGGAGGACTGGTTCGTGCCCGAAAGCCTAGCTGTCAGCCGCATCCTCGACGACAGCGCCGTCATCGCGGGCGATTTCCGCATCGACCCGGCGGGCCATATGCGGCTCGCGGTCTTCGCCGCCAGGGACACCGGCGCGCAGCGCACCGGCCGCATCGTGCAGCGCCTGTGCGAGATCGAAACCTACAAGACCATGTCGATGCTGGGGCTCGCCAAGGTGCGCGCCATCGGCCCGAAACTCGGCGCGCTGGAAGCGCAGCTGACGGACCTCGTGACGGGCATGGCCGAGGACGAACGCACCACCGACGCCCATGAAAGCACGCTGAAATCGCTGCTGGCGGTGTCGGCGGACCTCGAAAGCCTCGTCGCCCAGACCTCGTTTCGCTTCGGCGCGACAGGCGCCTACGAGGCCATCGTCGACCAGCGGATCGAGGTCCTGCGCGAAGAGCGGTTCACGGGCCGGCAGACCTTCCGCGAATTCATGATGCGCCGCTTCGACCCGGCCATGCGCACCGTCAAGTCGACCGAGGCGCGGATGCACCAGCTGTCCACCCGTGCCGAACGCGCCGGCAACCTCCTGCGCACGCGGGTGGAGGTCGAACGCTCCGCCCAGAACCAGTCGCTCCTCGAAAGCATGAACCGCCGCGCCGACCTGCAACTGCGCCTGCAACGCACGGTCGAAGGCCTCTCGATCGTCGCCATCAGCTACTACGCGGTCAGCCTCGCGGGCTATCTGCTCTACCCTCTGGGAGAGGCGACGGGCCTCTCCAAGGGATGGGTCACGGCCTTCGCCGCACCACCGATCGTCTTCCTCGTCTGGCTGATGATCCGGCGCCTCCGCCGCGAACTGGTGCCCGACTGACGCGTCCCGCCACAAGGGGGCCAGCCCCCTCGGCCTGCGGCCTCACCCCCGAGGTATTTCGCAACCAGAGAAGACCATTAACGTCCCCGGCTTCTTCGGTTCCGAAATACCTCGGGGAGGACGTTGAAAATCCCCCGATTTTCAACGGGAGGGGCTGGCCCCTCCCTGCGGGGGTCTGGGGGCTTGCCCCCAGCGGGGAAAAGCGCGCCGGAGGCGCACAATCAGGGCAGGTCAGCGGCCGCGGATGCGGGGGTCGAGCGCGTCGCGGAGGCCGTCGCCGAGGTAGTTCACCGAAAGCACCACGAGGCTGATCAGGATACCGGGCAGGATCGAGCGTTCGGGATAGCTCACCAGCCGGTCCACCCCGTCGTTCAGCAGCCGGCCCCATGTTGGGAAGTCGGGCGGGAAGCCGAAGCCGAGGAAGGACAGGGCGCTTTCGGTGATGATGGCCGAGGCGATGCCGAGCGTCGCCGACACCATGATCGGCGACAGGATGTTGGGCAGCATGTGCCGGGTGATCAGAGCACCCGGCCGGGTGCCGATGGATTTCGCGGCCAGCACGAATTCGCGCTCCTTCAGCGCCAGCACGTCGCCGCGCACGATCCGCGCCGTCTGCATCCAAGAGGTGATGCCGATCAGCGCGACGATCAGGATGAAGATCCCGCCCTCGGTCCCGAACACCGCGGCGAGCGGGTCGCGGAACAGCAGCGAGGCGACGAGGATCAGGGGCAGGAGCGGCAGGGCGAGGAACAGGTCGGTCAGGCGCATGAGCGGCCCGTCGAGCCGTTTGAAATATCCCGCGATGACGCCCACCGCGGTGCCGAGGACGAGGCTGAGGACCATCGCGGTCAGGCCCACGGCGATCGACACGCGCCCGCCGAACATCAGCCGGGCCAGCATGTCGCGGCCGAGGTTGTCGGTGCCCAGCGGATGCGCCCAGTTCACCTTGGCGCCCGAATCCCAGAGCGCCACGTAGATCGGGCGCGTGTCGCGCAGGGTCAGGAAGTCGCGCCCCTGCGGCAGGAATTGTGGGTCGATCCGCCAGATGACGGGCCCGACGAAAACGCCCGCGGTGATCAGCAGGAAGACGACCGCGCCGAACAGCGCGCCCTTGTGCGACTTGAACTGGTCCCAGACCTCGCGCCACTGGCTGCGCGGCGGCCGCGTCAGGACGGCGCTTTCGCCATCGACCGAGACGACCGAATCTTCGAGGGGAACGGTGGGGTCACTACTCATAGCGGATCCTCGGATCGAGCACGCCGTAGAGCACGTCCGCGATCAGGTTGAACATCACGATCAGGAAAGCGAAGACGAAGGTCAGCGTCTGCACGGTGGGCAGGTCGTTGGCCTGGATCGCGCCGATCAGCATCTGGCCGATCCCGTTCACCTTGAACACCTGTTCGGTGATGATGGCCCCGCCGAAGATCAGCGGCACGCCGAGCGCGATCACGGTCACCACCGGGATCATCGAGTTGCGCAGGACATGCACCATGACCACGGTCGTCTCGCCCAGCCCCTTGGCCCGCGCCGTGCGCACGTAATCCTGGTTGAGGTTGTCGAGCATCGAGGCGCGCATGAAGCGCGAGATCTGCGCGGTGATCTGCAGCGCCAGCACCATCACCGGCAGGATCATCTGTTTCAGCTGCACCACGAAGCTGTCCCAGTCATTCACGGTATGGGTGGTGTCATAGATCGACGGGAACCAGCCCAGCTGGACCGAGAAGATGACGATCACCAGCACGCCCGAAAAGAAGGGCGGGACCGAGAAGCCGATCATCGACACGAAGGTCCCCGCCTGGTCGAACCACGAATATTGCCGGTAGGCCGAGTAGATGCCGATGGGCAGCGCGATCAGGATACCGACGACATAGGCGGTGCCCACCACCCACAGCGTCTGCGGCAGGCGTTGCAGCACCAGGTCCACGACCGGCGAGCGGGTCTGCCAGCTGAGCGCGCGGTAGTCGCAGGTGTCGAGGTTGGAAAGGCCCACGCAGCGTTCGTAGAGCGCGGTGTCGGGCAGCCAGCCAAAGAGCGTCGTGGACGAGGTCAGGTAGTCGATGAAGACCTTCGGCTCGATCCAGAAAATCTGCAGAAGCCATTTCCAGAAGCGCACGTAGGACGGCTTGTCGAGGCCGAGCGCGATGCGCATCTGCTCCTTCACGTCCGACGGGACGGTCAGCGGCACCTGCGCCATCGGGTCGCCCGGTGCCAGTTCGAGCAGCATGAAGATGACAAGCGCGATGAACAGCAGTGTCGGGACCGACAGGACAAGGCGACGGATCGTGTAGGTGAGCATGCGGTGCGCGCCCTTGAAAAAGGCGTAGGGTGGGTTTCAAACCCACCCTACAAACAAACCCGTAAGCCGGATCAGTTGGTCTTGATACGGTGCCAGTCGGCCACGTTCCACAGCTCGCTGTCCCAGACGTTCAGGATAACGCCGCCCAGCGAGTTCGCGTGGGCCGACAGACGACCGCGGTGCACCAGCGGGATCATGCCGCCGTTCTGCACGATCAGGTCGTTCAGCTGCTTGGCGATCTCGGCACGGGCGTCGATGCCTGCGGTGTCACGCAGCTTGGCGTGCAGCGCGTCGTACTCGGCCATGCAGAAGCGCGAGATGTTCTCACCCTGCCACTGCGTGTCGGGGCGCGGAGCCTTGTCGCACAGGCCGTTGCCCAGGTAGGACTGCGGGTCGGTGCCGTTGAAGGTGTTGGCGTACATCTCAACGTCGGCATAGAACTTCTGGAAGGTGTCGGGCGACCCCGGATCACCACCGAAGAAGACCGATGCGTTCAGGTTACGCAGCTCGGTATCGATGCCGATCTCCGACCACCAGCCCTTGATCAGGGCCTGGAAGTCCTGACGCACGGCGTTGGTCGAGGTCTGGTAAAGGACCTTGAGCGGAACGCCGTCCTTCTCGCGGATGCCGTCGCCGTCGCTGTCGACGATACCGGCGTCATCCAGCATCTTCTTGGCGCCTTCGATGTCCTGCTCGGAGCACATCATCGACGTCGAGTTGAACGCGTCGGGCGCGGGCACGAGGTTACAGGTGACCTTGCCGGCCTGGCCGTAGCCGATTTCGACCAGCAGCGGCCGGTCGATCGCCATCGACATCGCCTTGTAGACGGCCGGATCGCTCAGGAACGGGTGCTCGGACCCGCCGGTCGGATCATCCTTGACCGAACGCATGTCGCCGCGCGCGGGATCGGGGTTGGAGTTGTTGAGCATGATGCGCTCGACCAGCGGGCCGAAGCCCGCAACGGGCGTGCCCTTGCCGCCTTCCTGCATCTGCGCGATCACGTCGGGCGCCAGCTGCAGGTTCCAGGCATAGTCGAACTCGCCCGTTTCCATCACGGCGCGGCCCGCGGCCGTTGCGTCACCGCCGCCCTTGAACGTCACCTTGGCAAAGGCGGGCTTTGCCGGGTCGCGGTAGTTGGGGTTGGCCGACATGACGATCACGTCGTTGGGCTTGAACTCGTCCACGACGAACGGGCCGGTGCCGATCGGGCCAAAATTCTGGTCGGTGCAGGTGGGAGCCGCGGCGCCCACGCAGTTGGCGAATTGCGCGGCCTGCAGGATCGGGCTTTCACCGCCGACGAACGGGCCGTAGGGGTTGGGCGTCGGGCCTGCGAAGGTCACCACGACGGTGGTGTCGTCGGGCGTCTCGACCCCGGTCACGCCTTCGAACTTGGTGATCTGCGCGCAGCCGCCATCGGGGTTGGTGCAGTATTCATAGGTGAACTTGACGTCGGCCGAGGTGAAGGCCGTGCCGTCCGACCATTTCAGGCCGGGGGTGATCTTCCACGTGATCGAGGTCAGGTCCGCGGACACGCCGCCATTCTCGACGGTCGGGATTTCCTGGGCTAGCCACGGCGTCAGTTCACCCTTTTCGTTGTAGCGCGCCAGCGGCTCGATGATCATCGAGGAGCTTTCCACGTCCTTGGTCCCGCCGGACAGGAACGGGTTCAGGATCGAGGGCGCCTGCCAGTAGATGATCTTGACCTCGCCATCGGAGCCGCGTTCGGCGGCGGCCATGCCGGTCATGCCGGCCAGCGACACCGCGGCCGCGGCCGAGGTCATCAGGAGTGACTTGAGTTTCATGGATGTCTCCCTTTGGTGATTGCCGACGGGGTAGAGAGGTCCGGCGGCAAATCTTTTTGTTTCCGGGTATTTGCGCGAAAACGGGCCACGGCGGCAGCGCCGGACCCGGGATCGTTGCATCACCCCTGAGCAATATGACAAACACAGTTTCGGAAAAAAGCAACCCTTGCGCGAGGGAAAGCGGATGGGTTTGACAATGCCTGTGCCGGGTGTCTAGCGTTTGGGCGTCTCTCCTCCAAAGGTTGCGCCATGCTCGACACGCCCCTTGCCCGTTTCAAATCCCTGCGCGTCGAATTCCAGACCAAGGATGGTCCGGTCGCCGGGGTGAAGGACGTCTCGTTCGACATCTTTCCGGGCGAAACCGTGTGCATCGTGGGCGAATCCGGGTCGGGCAAGTCGGTGTCGTCGCTGTCGCTGATGCGGCTGGTGGAGTTTGGCGGCGGCCGGATCGCGAAGGGTGAGTTGCTGTTCGACCGGGGCGGCGGCGCGCCCGAGGACCTGGCCAAGAAACCGCTGAACGCGATGCGCGGCATTCGCGGCAACGAGATCGGCATGATCTTCCAGGAGCCGATGACGGCCCTGAACCCCGTCTTCACCGTCGGCCGCCAGCTGACCGAGGGCCTGCGCCTGCACAAGGGGCTGGGCCGGGAGGCCGCCGAGCAACGCGCGCTCGACCTCCTGCGGCAGGTGCGCATCCCCGAACCCGAGCGCCGGTTGCAGCAATATCCGCACGAATTGTCGGGCGGGATGCGCCAGCGGGTGGTGATCGCCATGGCACTGGCCTGCGAGCCGAAGCTGTTGATCGCCGACGAGCCCACGACCGCGCTCGACGTCACGATCCAGGCGGAAATCCTCGCCCTGATGGACCGGCTGAAGCGCGAGACCGGCACGGCGGTGATGTTCATCACCCATGACATGGCGGTGGTGGCCCAGATGGCCGACCGCGTGATCGTGATGTTCCGCGGCGAGAAGGTCGAGGAGGGCCCGGTCGAGCAGATTTTCGAGGCCCCGCAGCATCCCTACACGCAGGCCCTGCTGGCCGCCGTGCCCAAGCTGGGAGAGATGCGCGGCAAGCCGTACCCCGAGCCGATGAAGCTGATGGGCAAGACGCTGAAAAGCGACGCGCCCATTCCGGGCACGGAACAGCCGCTGTTGAAGGTCGAGAACCTGACCACGCGCTTCCCGGTCCTTGGCGGCTTTTTCCGGCGGCAAGTCGCCAACGTGCACGCGGTCGAGGATATCTCGTTCACCGTGAACAAGGGCCAGACGCTGAGCCTTGTGGGCGAATCGGGCTGTGGCAAGTCGACGGCGGGGCGGTCGATCCTGCGGCTGGTGGAGCCGCTTGAAGGGCGCATCGATCTGGACGGGGTCGATATCCGGGCGCTCAACCCCAACGATCTGCGCCGCGCGCGCGCCGACATGCAGATGGTGTTCCAGGACCCGTTCGCCTCGCTCAACCCGCAGATGCAGCTGGTCGACCAGGTGTCGGAACCGATGCGCAACTTCTCGACCGGGTCGCAGGACGACATCATGCACCGCTGCGAGATGCTGTTTGACCGGGTTGAGTTGCCGCGCAGTTTCATGCGGCGCTATCCGCACGAATTGTCCGGCGGGCAGCGGCAGCGCATCGCCATCGCCCGCGCGCTGGCGCTGAACCCCAAGCTGATCGTGTCGGACGAGGCCGTGTCGGCGCTGGACGTGAGCGTGCAGGCGCAGGTGCTGAACCTGATGATGGAATTGCAGGCCGAGCTGGGCATCTCGTACCTGTTCATCAGCCATGACATGGCGGTGGTCGAGCGTGTCTCGCACCACGTGGGCGTGATGTATCTGGGCCGCATCGTCGAGATCGGGCCGCGCGCGGCGGTGTTCGAGGACCCGCGCCACCCCTATACCCGCGCGCTGATGAAGGCGGTGCCGATTGCCGATCCGCGCAACCGCAAGTCCGAACGCGACCTCAACTTCAAACCGATCCCGTCGCCCATCCACCCGGTCGGCTATGAACCGGCCCCGACCGAATTCGAAGAGGTCACGCCCGGTCATTTCGTACTGGTCAGCGAGAGCGGGTACTGAACCGGTGGCATCCGAACGCCTGTCGCCGCGAGAGATCCTCGACGCGCTTGTTTCGTTTCCGACGGTCAGCCGGGACACGAACATCCCGCTGATCGACTGGGTGGCGGATTACCTTGAAAGCCACGGCATCACCGCGCACCGGCAGGTCAAGGAAGTCGAGCCGATCAAGCAGGCGCTCTTTGCCCATGCCGGGCCGGAGGTCGCGGGCGGGGTGGTCCTGTCGGGCCATACCGACGTGGTGCCGGTCGACGGGCAGGCATGGGACACCGACCCCTGGACCGTGACCGAACGCGACGGGCGGCTCTACGGGCGCGGCACCTGCGACATGAAGGGGTTCGACGCGCTCGCCATCTGGGCGCTGGTCGAGGCGCATCATGCGGGCGTCACGCGACCGTTGCAGATCGCGCTCAGCTATGACGAAGAGGTGGGCTGCGCCGGTGCGCCGCCCCTGATCCGCGCGATGGCGGACACGGTGCCGCGCGCCTCGGCCTGCATCGTGGGCGAGCCCTCGCGGATGAAGACGATCACCGGCCACAAGGGCGGGTTCGGCTACAACACCCATGTGCAGGGGTACGAGGTGCACTCCTCGCTACTGCACACCGGCGTGTCGGCGATCATGTCGGGGGCCAAGCTGATCGACTGGGCCAACCGCGAGAATGCCGAGTATGCCGCCGCCGTGCCCAAGGAAGTCGATGCCGTGTTCGACCCGCCCTATACCACGCTGCACGTGGGCATGATCGAGGGCGGCACGGCGCACAACATCACCGCCAAGGATTGCCGGTTCGGCATGGACTGGCGGTTCGTGCCCGGCGACGATGCCGAGGCGGCGAAGACGCGCTACCTCGATGCCGTCGCCGCGCTCGAAGCCGAGATGCAGGCGGTGCGGCCCGAGGCCCGCGTGGTCCTGACTGAGAAGTTCGCGGTGCCCGCCTTGCGCCCGGAGGTGGAGGGCGAGGCCGAGGCGCTGGTGCGGCGCCTGACGGGCGACAATGCGCGCGGCGTCGTGTCCTACGGCACCGAGGCGGGTCATTTCCAGGATGCGGGGATGAGCGCGGTGGTCTGCGGACCCGGCGACATCGCTCAGGCGCACCAGCCGAACGAATACCTCGAAGCAAGTGAACTTGAAGCGGGCCATGATTTCATGCGCCGCCTGATCGACCATTTGAAGGAGTGAATAATGCCCGTACGCAACCGACTGGCCGAATTGCAGCCCGAGATCGCCGCGTGGCGCCGTGACCTGCACGAGCACCCGGAGATCCTGTTCGACACCCACCGCACCAGCGCGGTGGTGGCCGAGAAGCTTCGGGACTTCGGCTGTGACGAGGTGGTCACGGGGATCGGGCGCACCGGCGTCGTGGGCGTGATCCGGGGCAAGGGCGGATCGGACCGCGTGATCGGGCTGCGCGCCGACATGGACGCGCTGCCGATCCACGAGGAGACGGGGGTCGAGTATGCCTCGAAAACGCCGGGCGCGATGCATGCCTGCGGCCATGACGGGCATACCGCGATGCTGTTGGGCGCGGCCCGCTACCTTGCCGAGACCCGCAATTTCGCGGGCACCGTGGTGGTGATCTTCCAGCCCGCCGAGGAAGGCGGCGGCGGCGGCAAGGAGATGTGCGACGACGGCATGATGGACCGCTGGGGCATCGACGAGGTCTACGGCATGCACAACTGGCCGGGGCGGCCGGTGGGATCTTTCGCGATCCGGCCCGGCGCGTTCTTTGCCGCGACCGACCAGTTCGAGATCTTGATCGAGGGCAAGGGCGGCCACGCCGCGAAACCGCAGGAGGTGGTGGACACGATGGTGGTGACCAGCCACATCATCCTCGCCCTGCAATCGGTGGTGTCGCGCAATGTCGACCCGGTGAAACAGGCGGTCCTGTCGGTCACGTCCTGTGAATCGTCGTCGAAGGCGTTCAACGTGATCCCGCAGACCGTCACGCTGAAGGGCACCGTGCGCACCATGGCGCCCGAGATCCGCGACCTGATCGAGGAGCGGATCAAGGCGATCTGCACCTCGACCGCCGCCGCCTTCGGCGCGACGGCGGAGGTGACCTACAACCGCAGCTACCCGGTCATGTCGAACCACGAGACCGAGACCGCCCACGCCATCGCCGCCGCCGAGAAGGTGGCCGGCTCCTGCGACGAGGCCCCGCTGGTGATGGGGGGCGAGGATTTCGCCTTCATGCTCGAAGAGCGGCCCGGCGCCTATATCCTCGTGGGCAACGGCGACACCGCGCCGGTGCACCATCCGAAATACAACTTCAACGACGAGGCCATCCCCGCGGGCGCGTCGTGGTGGGCCGAACTGGTGGAGATGCGCCTGCCCGCCGCCTCCTGATTGCACGCGGACTTGCGGCCGCGCACGCCCTTGCTTGACCCCCTCCCTGACCCTCCCCTATGGGGAGGGCACCCCGTGGCGGGCCGACCCCGTCATGCGGGCGGGGGCGAGGGCTGCACCTGCGGGAGCCTCCGGCGGACATATTTGGAAAGAGAAGAAGAGGGCAGGGCGTGCCGACGGTCGTATGCATCAAGTGGGGGACGCTGTTCGGGCCGGAATACGTGAACCGGCTGTATTCTGGGGTGCGGAGGCATCTGTCGGGACCGGTGCGGTTTTTGTGCATGACCGAGCGGTCGGAGGGGTTTCATCCGGACGTGGAGGTGTTGCCCTTGCCGGTGGAGCCCTTTGCCGAGCCGATGGCGGCGGCGCTTGAGGTGGCGAACCGGCAGGGGGCAATGCGGAAGGTGTCGCTCTTTCGGCCGGGCGTGATCCCGGACCTGGAGGGGCCGGTGCTGGGGTTCGACCTGGACGTGGTGATCACCGGGTCGCTGGACGAGATCTGGGGGATGGCGCCCGGCAAGGTCGCGATGCGGCATGACTGGGTGGAGAAGCGCAAGGGGCGGCCGACCGGGCATGGATCGGTCTTTCGCTATGATCCGGCGCTGCATGGCTACCTGTACGAGGATATCGCCGCGAACGCCTATGCCGAGGTGGAGGCGGCGCGCGGGTCCGAGCAGCGCTATACCTCGCACAAGGCGATGGACCGGGGGGATTTCGCCTATATCCCCGAAAGCCAGGTCGTGTCGTTCAAGCATGATTGCCTGGGGCTGCCGCCGGTGAACTACCTGCGCGACCCGGTCCTGCCGGAGGATGCGCGGGTGGTCTGTTTCCACGGGCGGCCCAAGATGCCCGAGGCGGTGGAGGGGTATCGCGGGTCGTGGCTGCGCTGGTCGCGGCCCTGCGGCTGGCTGCGGGAGCACTGGATCGACCGGGCGCGGGCCGACCTTGGCGGGGAGTGGGCCTGAGCCTGAGCCGCGCGCGTCAGGTCTCGTGGCTGACGGCCAGCGTGTAGAAGGTGATGGCGACGCGGGTCCCGCCGCCGGACGCCTGCGTGACCGAGGTTTCGCCGCCGAGATGGCTTGCCAGCATGGCGATGACCTTGCTGCCCATGCCCTGTTCGGTCCCGTCGATCTGCCAGCCGCTGCCGTCATCGGTGACCGACAAGACCGGCATTTCGTCCGCGTTCGCGGTGAATTCGACGGTGATCCGGCCCCCGGCCCCGTCGCCGAAGGCATGTTTCAGCGCATTGGTGATCAATTCGTTGGTGATGACGGCCATCGTCACCGCGTCCCGTCCTTCCAGTGACAGGGGCTGCGCCTGCACGTCGAAGGTGATGTCCTTGGCCTGTCCCGAGGCGTCGATGTCGTCGACGAGATTGCGCAGGGCTTCGTCGACGCGGACATGGGTGAGGTTGTCGACCAGCTTGAAATGGCGCTGGGCGGCGCCGAGGGCGCGGATGCGGCCGCGCGCGGCGTCGATGATGCGCGCCGCCTCGGGCGAGGTGGTGGTGCGGCGTTCCATGCCGAGGAGGCTGGAGATCATCGACAGGCTGTTGCCGACGCGGTGGTCGACCTCGCGGATGAGCAATTCGACACGGTCGCGTTCATGTTCGGCCTCGGCGAGCGCCGTGCCCAGTTCCGAGGTCCGTGCGCGGACGCGGGCGTCGAGGTCGGCGTTGAGATCGGCGAGCGCGCGGCGCTGGGTTTCGACCGCGGCGAGGTTGCGGCGGGTCAGCAGGAAGGTGAAGACCGACAGCGCGATGATGGCGAAAAGCGCGCCGACGAGGCCGCGGGTCATGCGCCCCTCGGCTGCGCGGCTGGCGGCGATGCGGTCCGCCAGGGCCATGTCCTCGACCGCGATGAACCGCGCGATATTCTCGCGCAGGCCGGACATGAGGCGGAGGCCTTCATCGGTGGCGACGATGTCGAGCGCGGCGTCGCGGTCGCCGTCCATCATCAGGCTGACGGTCGCCTGCAGTTCGGCGAGCTTCAACTGGCCTTCGGCGAGGATGTCACGCAGCAAAGCCTGTTGCGCCGGTTTGTCGGTGACCGAATCCGACAATGCCGCGACCGCCGGTTCGAACGTCTCCCGCGCCCGCGAGTAGGGTGCGAGGTAGGCGCGGGAACCGGTCAGGAGGAACCCGCGCTGCCCGGTTTCGGCGTCCTGCAGGATCGACAGGACTTCCTGCGCCTGCCTTTTCACCGTCAGCGTGTGCAGGATCTGCGCTTCGAGGTCGCGCGACCGGGCCGATTGCGTCAGGACCGCCGCGATCAGGGTGGCGCAGATCACGAAACCGGCCACCACGCCCCAGACAACGGGGCGGGTATTGGGTTTTGCCAGGGTGTGGTTCGCGTCGTCTTGCGCCATGGCTCGTTTCCGGGTCAGGCGCTGCAACATAGGTGCTGGCGGTGGGCAGGCAAGCGGTCAGCCGCCGGTATGGCTCATGTGGCGGGGCATCTGCCCGTCGAGCCTTTGGCGGGAATAGTCGAAATCGTGGCCCTTTGGCTTGCGGTCGATGGCGGCGCGGATCGCGTCTTCGAGCGGCCCGTCATGGTCCGAGGCGCGCAGCGGCGCGCGCAGGTCGGCGCGGTCTTCCTGCCCGAGGCACATGTAAAGCTCCCCGGTGCAGGTCACCCGCACGCGGTTGCAGCTTTCGCAGAAATTGTGGGTGAGCGGCGTGATGAAGCCGATCTTCTGCCCGGTCTCTTCCAGCCGGACATACCGGGCGGGGCCGCCGGTGCGTTCGGGCAGGTCGGTCAGGGTGTAGTGCCGGGCAAGCTGGTCACGCAGGTCCGAAAGGGCCCAGTACTGGCCAAGGCGGTCTTCGGTCTCCAGCTCGCCCATCGGCATGACCTCGATCCAGGTCAGGTCGCAGTCGCGGGCGGCGCACCATTCGGTCAGCGTGAGCAGCTCGTCCTCATTGAAACCCTTGAGCGCCACGGCGTTGAGTTTGACGCGCAGCCCTGCGGCCTGGGCGGCGTCGATGCCTTTCAGCACCTGCGGCAGGCGGCCCCAGCGGGTGACGCGGGCGAACTTGTCGTCGTCGAGCGTGTCCAGCGACACGTTCACGCGGCGCACGCCCGCGGAATAGAGATCGGTCGCGAAGCGGGACAGTTGCGAACCGTTGGTGGTGAGCGTCAGTTCGTCCAGCGTGCCGCTGTCGAGGTGGCGGGTCATGCCGTGGAAGAAGGTCATGATGTCCCGCCGCACCAGCGGTTCACCCCCGGTGATGCGCAGCTTGCGCACGCCCATGCGGATGAAGGCGGAACAGAGGCGGTCCAGCTCTTCCAGCGTCAGAAGCTCTTTCTTGGGCAGGAACTGCATGTGTTCCGACATGCAATAGACGCAGCGGAAATCGCACCGGTCGGTGACCGAGACGCGCAAGTAGGAAATCGCGCGATGGAAGGGATCGACAAGCGGGGCGGTCATGATGTCCTGCGGAGTTCTGCCCACCCAACATCGGGGCAATTGCGGGCGTGTCAAGGTGTGCCTATGGTGCGCCGCATGACACGTATCGGTTTTCTCCTGCTCGGCGTGGCCCTTGTGGCCGGGTGTTCAAATATCTCGCTGGGATCGCTGGTTCCCGGACGCGGGGCGGACAGGGCGTCGGCCCCGGCACCCGCACCGGCGGACGCGACCCGGCCGCAATCCCGCCCGGATACGGGCGGCGGAGAGGTGATCGAGCGCACGGTGGTCCCGCCGGTCGAACGCGCGGTGCCGCCGCAGGCGCGCACGGCGGAACAGTTCGACGTCACCACCGAGGCAGAGCGCGAGGTCGCGGCAGCGGTGCCCAAGCCCGCCGGAGAGGTGTTCCTCGGCACGACCGTGGCCTCGCTGGGCGATCCCACGCAGCCGGGGTTCTGGCTGAAGACGCCGCTGGTCAGCGCGCCCGCGCAGGGGCGGGTGGTCTATCCCGGTTCCGGCAAGTCGTCGGCGGTGGACCTGATCCCGCTGGATGGCCCCGCGACGGGTGGCAGCCGCATATCGCTGGCCGCGATGCGGTTGATCGAGGCGCCGCTGACCGAATTGCCGACCGTCGAGGTCTACAAGTCCAACTGATCGCGCGGTGCTGGCGTCAGCCGGGCATTGGCAGTTTCCGCGCCGCTTCCTTGCGGGCGAAGGGTTTCATCGTGTCGCCATGCGCGTCGAGGAACGCCCTGACGCGGGGCGCGTCGTGTTTCGACAATTCCCGCAGCCACCACGCCACCGCCTTCTGGATGAACCAGTCGGGGTCGGAAACGTAGCCCGCCGCCCATCCGAGAATGCGGTCGCGGGCCTCCAGTTCAGCGGGCTTGGGGTTGTTCTGCTTGGTCCACGGCAGGGTCATCACGAGCGCCGCGCGGCGGGTCCACATGTGATCGGCCTGCGTCCATGTCTCGACCGTGTCGAGGCGGGAGGGATCGGCGATCAGCCGCTTCTGCCCGGCGATGCAGGCGTGATCGGCCACCGCCCATGCGTCGAAATCCGGCACCCATGACACGATGGTCTCCCACACCGCGTCGTCGGGGCGGATGCGGGCCTGCGTGAACAGCTTGGCCGCAAGCACCCGCGCCTCGTGCACGTCGCTGGCCCAAAGCGCGCGGGCCTCGGCCACGCGATCATCCAGCGTCAGCGTCTGGCGCATCTCGCGCGCGATGTCGTCCAGCACGGGGTTGGCGACGCCCAGATAGCGGCGGGTGACCTTGTGATAGGCCGCCATCTCGGCCGCCTTCTGCGCGTCGCCGAGCGCCTCGATCCGGGCCAGCGTGTCAGTCATGGCCGAGTGTCTTCTCCACGATGCGGGTCGGGACGCCGTCGAGCGTGCGGGCGTTGTATTCGCCCCAGAACGTCTTCAACCCGTCCTCGCCCTTGTCCGCGGCCCATTTCTCCAGCGTGTCGCGTTCGGAGACGAGGTCCATCCGCGGCACGGCATAGCCGCAGGAGGTCTGGACCATGTCGATGGCCATGTCGAAGACCTGCCGCGCGGCGATATGCGGTTCGAAATGGCCGTTCAGGTCGTCCCAGTCGGCGTCCTGACGGTGCACCGCGCGGGCGGTGCCGAAACAGCGCAGGATCTGCGGCTTGATCCCGAAGGAACACCACATCAGCGTCATGCGCGGGTGGTCTTCTAGGTGTGCGGCGGTCTCGTTGCCCGACCCGGTGAGGTTGCGCCAGAGGATGCGGTTGGGGCCAAGGACGCGCAGCGAGTCGCGGCCCTTGGGCGAGACGTTGATCTTGCCGTCCCGCGCGGCGGAGCCGGAGAAGAATATCGGCTGTTCGGTGATGAATGCGATGTGACGATCGTCGAGTTCGGTAAATTGAGTGCCCATTGGCCAAGCCTTTCAGGTTGGAACGGATGGGCCCAGTAGCACCGAGACCCCGCGCGGAATCAAGGCCGCGCGTCTGCGCATCGCGTTGCCATTGCCACTCGGACCAATGGCGCTCTCAATGGCGACCCTCCCACGGCCCGGCGATTTGTCTGAAGCTCGCGCATAGTCCTGCCCTTCTTCGGATTTGGTCGGATAAAGTGCCCGGATACATCTGATGGATCGCCGAACCAGGGCCCGACGATACGCGGCTCAGGTCCAGCGCGGAATCAAGGCGAAGCCGCCGCGCATCGTCGGGCCCTCCCCAGGCCCGGCGATATGTCTGAAGCCGGCGCATAGTCCTGCGCACCCTCGGATTTGGAAGGATAAAGCGCCCGGAGAGTGCCGTCGGATCGCCGGACCAGGGCCCGGCGATGCGCGGCTATTCCACCGTGACGGACTTTGCGAGGTTGCGGGGCTGGTCCACGTCGGTGCCCTTTGCAATCGCCGTGTGATAGGCGAGCAACTGCGCGGGCACGGCATAGAGGATCGGCGCGAGCGTGGGCGATACCGGCGGCATGCGCAGCACCTTCCACGCGCCGTCGCCGGCCTCGTCCGCGCCTTGGCGGTCGGTCACCAGAAGCACCTTGCCGTTGCGGGCCATGACCTCGTGCATGTTCGACACGGTCTTCTCGAACAGCGCATCGCGCGGGGCCATCACAACCACCGGCACGTGCTTGTCGATCAGCGCGATGGGGCCGTGCTTCAGTTCGCCCGATGCGTAAGCCTCGGCATGGATATAGCTGATTTCCTTGAGTTTCAGCGCACCTTCATGCGCCAGCGGGTACATCAGGCCACGGCCAAGGAAGAGGATGTCCCGCGCCTCGGCCAGTTGCCGGGCGGCGGACCTGATCGGTCCGGCAAGGTCCATCGCCTGCTGGATCAGGCCGGGCATGGTCTGCAAGTCCGCGAGGTGCTTGGCGATCTGGTCGTCGGTCAGCGTGCCGCGCGCCTTGGCGGCCTTCAGCGCCAGCAGGAACAGCACCGTCAGCTGGCAGGTGAACGCCTTGGTCGAGGCGACGCCGATCTCGGCCCCGGCAAGGATCGGCAGGGCAAGATCGGATTCGCGCGCGATGGAGCTTTCCGGCACGTTCACGACCGACACGATGCGGTCGGCCTTCTCCGCGCAATAGCGCAGCGCGGCGAGGGTGTCGGCGGTCTCCCCCGATTGGGAGACAAACAGCGCGACGGTGCCCTTGCTGATCGGCGGTTCGCGGTAGCGGAATTCCGAGGCGACATCGACCTCCACCGGCAGGCGGGCGAGTTGTTCGAACCAGTATTTCGCCGTCAGGCAGGCATAGAAGGCGGTGCCGCAGGCGACCATCGTCAGCCGGTCGACCTGTTCGAAATCAAGCGCGTCGGACGGGATGTCTATATTGCCGCCATCCAGATAGTAGGCCAGCGCATTGCCGATCACGGTGGGCTGTTCGGCGATCTCCTTGGACATGAAGTGCTTGTGGCCCGCCTTGTCGACGGCGGCGGTATCCAGCTGGATCGTGCGCATCTGGCGGTTGGCGAGCATCCCCTTGGCATCGCGGATCTCGACCCCTGCGCGGGTAACGAAGGCGATGTCACCTTCATCGAGATAGGTGATGCGGTCGGTCAGGGGGGCAAGCGCGATGGCGTCGGAGCCGACGAACATCTCTCCGTCCCCATGCCCGATGGCCAGCGGAGAGCCCTTGCGGGCGGCGATCAGCAGGTCGGGCTCCCCGTCGAACAGGAAGCACAGCGCATAAGCGCCTTCCAGCCGCGCGACCGTCTGTTCGGCGGCGTCACGGGGCGACAGGCCCTGTTTCAGGTAATGCGCGGCCAGAAGGGCGACGGTTTCGGTGTCGGTATCCGTCTCGGCCGAAATGCCGTGATCCGCCAGTTCGGCGCGCAATTCCTTGAAGTTCTCGATGATGCCGTTGTGCACGACGGCGACGGGGCCGGACCGGTGTGGGTGGGCGTTCGTCGTGTTGGGCTGGCCGTGGGTGGCCCAGCGGGTATGGCCGATACCCGCCTTGCCGGGGAGCGGTTCGTGCACCAGAAGGTCGCTGAGGTTCACCAGCTTGCCCACCGCGCGGCGGCGGTCGAGGCGCCCGTCGTTGACGGTGGCGATGCCCGCGCTGTCATAGCCGCGATATTCCAGCCGCTTCAGCGCCTCGACAAGGATGGGGGCCGCTTCGTGATCGCCCAGAACGCCAACGATACCGCACATCTAGCCAGTCTCCTTCATGTTTTGCTTCAACTTGCGCAGGCGCGTCATCAGGCGCGTGGCAAGGCCGGGCTTGTTGACCTGCGGCGCGCGGGCCAGCGCCATCGCGTCGGCGTCAACATCCTTGGTCACGACCGAGCCTGACCCGGTCATGGCGCGGTCGCCCACGGTGACGGGCGCGACCAGCATGGTGTTCGACCCGATGAACGCGTCCTCGCCCACCGTCGTGCGGTGCTTGAAGACGCCGTCGTAATTGCAGGTGATCGTGCCCGCGCCCACGTTGGTGCGCGCCCCGATGGAGGCGTCGCCGATATAGGTCAGGTGGTTGACCTTGGCGCCCTCGGCGATCTCGGCATTCTTGATCTCGCAGAAATTGCCGACGCGGGTGTCCTCGGCCAGTTCCGCGCCGGGGCGCAGGCGGGCATAGGGGCCGACGAACGCGCCGCGCGACACGTGCGCGCCCTCTACATGGGAAAAGGCGCGGATGGTGGCGCCGGTTTCGATCGTGGTGCCGGGGCCAAAGACCACGTTCGGCTCGATCAGCGCATCGCGGCCGATCACGGTGTCGAAGGCGAAATGCACGGTGTCGGGGGCGGTCAGCGTCACGCCGGCCTCCAGCATCGCGGCGCGGGTGCGGGCCTGATAGGTGGCTTCGGCGGCGGCGAGGTCGGCGCGGGAATTGACGCCCAGCGTCTCGGCCTCGGGGCAGGTAACGGCGGTGGCGGTCAGGCCGCGCGCCGCGGCCAGCGCGGGCGTGTCGGTGAGGTAGTATTCGCCGCTGGCATTGTCGTTGGTGATCACTGACAAAAGAGAGAAGAGCGTCTTGCAATCCGCCGCGATCACGCCGGAATTGCAGAGGGTTATGGCGCGTTCCTCGTCCGTCGCATCCTTGAACTCGACAATCCGCAGCAGGCTGTCGCCGTCCATCATCAACCGACCATAGCGGCCCGGATCGGCGGCGTCGAACCCCAGCACGACGATGTCATGCGTGGCACGTGCGGCGGCCATGCGGGCGAGCGTGTCGGACGAGATGAAGGGCGTGTCGCCGTACAGCACGATCACGTCGCCGTCGAAGCCATCCAGCGCGTCGCGGGCCTGGTCGACGGCGTGGCCAGTACCAAGCTGTTCGGCCTGGTGCACGATCTGCACGTTCTCGTCATAGGCGCGGGCGGAGGCGGCGACGTCGTCGGCCCCGTGGCCGGTCACCACGACGGTCAGCGCCGGATCGAGCGCCGCACCGGCGCGCATCGCGTGCCACAAGAGCGGCGCCTGCGCGACCGGATGCAGGACCTTGGGGAGGTCCGACATCATGCGCGTGCCCTTGCCCGCGGCGAGGATGATCAGGGCGGTAGCCATGCGCTGCCTCTTTCCTTCTGCTCGGATGGTCTTTATCGCGGGCGGCGTTGCGCCGGAAGATACCCCGGATCAAACGATATTGCGAGATGTTACCGGAGGCAGGCACCCATGGGCACGGTGGTTTTCGATCTGGACGGGACGCTGGCGGACACGTCGGGCGATTTGCTGGAGGCGGCGAATTCCTGTTTCCGCTCTTTGGGTTACGGCGATCTGCTCACGTCCGAGGATGCGGGCGTGGCGCTGCGGGGCGGGCGGATGATGCTGCGCACCGGGCTGGCGCGGGTGGGTCGCGCGGAGGACGAGGCCGAGGTCGATCGGCAATATCCCGCGCTTCTGGCTGCCTATGGCAACGCGATCTGCGTCCACACCTACCTCTACCCGCGGGCGATGGAGGCGGTGACGGAGTTGAAAGCGAACGGCATCGCGGTGGGCATCTGCACCAACAAGCCCGAGGGGCTGGCGGTGCAATTGATGACCGAGTTGGGCGTGCTGGACGAATTCGCCTGCCTCATCGGCGCGGACACGCTGCCGGTGCGCAAGCCCGACCCCGCGCCGTTTCACGCCTGCGTGACGGGTTGTGGTGGCGATCCGGCGCGGGCGGTGATGATCGGTGACAGCGACACCGACCACAACACCGCGCGCGCGGCGGGCGTGCCTTCGGTGCTGGTGACCTTCGCGCCCGGCGGGGCCGAGCCGATGCGGGCGCTGGGACCGGACGCGCTGCTGGACGATTACGCCGATCTGCCGGGCATCGTCGCGCGGCTTTTGGCCTAGGGCCGCTCGTCGCGCCCGACCGGGCGCGCCTCGCTCAGGCGAGCGCCGCGGTGAGCGTGGAGAGCGGCTGGCGGTCGAGCGCCATGACCGCCTCTTCGATGCGGTCGGCGCGGGGACCGGCATAGGCACGGAATTTCGTGAGCAACTCGGCGTCTGAGGGTTGGGTGTCGGGTGACCATGGCGGTTCCAGCCAGTCGGTCGTGAGTGTCCCGCCCGCGCGCAGGTGCAGGGTGACCCGCGCGAAGCGCTGCATGGGAAAGGCCGCGTTGGCGTGGTCGCTTTCGCGCATCTTGAGGCTTTCGGACAAGCGCAGGATTTCGGGGTCGTCGAGTGCCGTGTCGGCGATGTCCGCAGGTTTAACGTCGCCGTGCACCATCGCCACCGCGACGGGGAAGGAGGTGGAATATTGCGCCTCTTCGGTCGTGCGGGGCCGGGCGGTGGCGAGGCGGATGGATTCGTGGAACGTCTCGACCTCGATATGATCGACGTCGGCGGCGGTCAGGCCGTGAGCGGCGCGCAGGGCGAGGACTCCGGCGATGGGGCCCTGTGCCCAGCGGCAGACGGGCCAGGGTTTGAAATACTGGCGCAGGATCTCCCATTCGGTGCCGAGGGTCGTCCAGTGGTCGGGCGTGTCCGTGACGGTGATGGCGGGTGCGCCGGTGAAGCCTGCCTGCGCCAGCAAGATGGCGGATGTCGCGCACATCGCGCCCCAGCCCGAGCCGTCCTTGAGCATGGTCGGATGGTCGATGCAGCGCATCATCTGGCTGCGGGGGCCGTGGTATTCGGCGATGCCGGCCGCATGCTGCGTCTGGTCGGGCGACAGGCCCGCGAGGCGCGCGCCCGCGATGGCCCCGGTGGTCGCGCCCCAGCTGCCCGAGGTGTGGTAGTCGGGCGTGGTGGCGTGCTGCGCGACCGAGACGCGTGCGCCGACCTCGTAGCCCGCGACGAGGGTGGTGAGGAACTCTTCCCCGGTCGTCGAAGGTGGCGCGAGGGCCAGAAGGGCGGGCAGCAGTGGGCAACCGATATGGCCCTTGGCGGGGTTGTGGCCGTCATGGCCGTCCACCGCGTCGATCGTCATGCCAAGCGCCAGCGCGTAGCCTGACGCCGACACGCCGCGCCCGTCGAAAGGCAAGGGCAGGGGGCCGGGATGCTGTGCCACGGCATAGTCGCGGATGATCGCGCTCAACCGCGTCGCGTGGCCCTGCACGGCGACACCGAGCAGGTCCAGCAGGCTCATGCGTGCGCGTCGCTGCACCGCGAGGGGCAGGCCGGACCATTGAAGCGCGCGGGTGAAGGCGAAGGCGTCCATGGCTTGCAGCTTGACGGGGCGCAGCGTGCCGGAATTGCCGGTTTGCGACATCCGCGCCCGTCAAATCATGGCAAACGACCCCGCGCCGCGTTGACGCCGCCGCCGGGGTGGATAAGGGTTCGCGCATGGCAGAGACATTCACCGGCAATTTCACCCAGCAGGAGCCGATCCCGGAAGAGGCGATCGCGCGGGCGGTGGAGGTCATGCGCTCGGGCCGGTTGCACCGTTACAACCTCGCGCCCGGAGAGCTGGGCGAGGTGGGAGAGCTGGAGCGGGAATTCGCGGCCTACGTGGGCGCGAAATACTGCCTTGCCGTCGCCTCGGGCGGATACGCGATGGGGTGTGCCCTGCGCGCGGTTGGGGTGAAACCGGGCGATACCGTCCTGTCGAACGCCTTCACGCTGGCCCCGGTGCCGGGTGCGATCGCCAGCGTCGGCGCGGTGCCGGTCTTCGTGGGCGTGACCGAGGCGCTGACCATCGATCTCGATGACCTCGCGGCCAAGGTCGACCGGGCAGACGTGCTGCTGCTGAGCCACATGCGCGGGCATATCTGCGACATGGATCGCCTGATGGAGATCTGCCGCGAAGGCGGCGTGCAAGTGATCGAGGATTGCGCGCATACGATGGGCGGCGCGTGGCGCGGGACACCAAGCGGCCGGCATGGCGTGATCGGGTGCTATTCGACCCAGACCTACAAGCACCTGAACTCGGGCGAGGGCGGGTTTCTCGTGGGGGACGACCCGGAGATCATGGCGCGGGCCACGATGCTGACCGGGTCCTACATGCTGTTCAACCGCCACGGCGCGGCGCCCGATCCGAGCTTTTTCGACGAGGCGCGGTACATGACGCCCAACGTGTCGGGCCGGATGGACCACCTGCGCGCGGCGATCCTGCGACCTCAGCTGGCGCATCTCGACAAGCAGGTCGAACGCTGGAACGCGCGGTACGGGGTGCTGGAGGAGGGGGTGCGGGGTGTGCCGGGCCTGACGGTGATCGACCGGCCCGAGGAAGAGACCTATGTCGGATCGTCCTTCCAGTTTCTGCTGCTCGACTGGGCGGCGGAGAAGGTGACCGAGGTGGTGCGCCGCTGTGGTGCGCGCGGGGTGGAGTTGAAATGGTTCGGCGCGCCCGAACCCGCGGCCTTTACCTCCCGCTATGACAGCTGGCGCTATGCGCCGTCCGAGAAGATGCCCGCGACCGACAGGGTGCTGGCGGGCATCGTGGATTTGCGGGTGCCTTTGACCTTTTCGCTGGAGGATTGCGCGCAGATAGCACGGATCATCCGGGGCGAGGTCAGCGCGGTCTATCAGTCCTGAGACCAACCGGCGGCAGCGGTTTTTCGAGGTACCAGTAATCGGCGCCGTCCGCGTAATCGGCCAGCGTGCCGAACACGCGGTACCCCGCCTTTTCGTACAGGCGGCGGGCGGCGGGATTGCGGGTCTCGATATGGATGCGGGTGCAGGATCGGGCGCGGGCATGCGCCTCTGCCGCGTTCAGAAGCCTTTGACCGATGCCCCGGCCACGCTGGGCGGCGTCCACCCACAATTCCGAAACGTGGGCTGACCGGAAGGCGATCTCTCCCTTGCAGCCGCCGATCAGGGTGCCGTCCTCGTTGCGCAGGGTGAGGAGGAAGGTGGGCATGTCGGCTTCGGCCAGGGCCTGACCGGCCTCGACAAGCCGGGCATGCAGTTCGGCGCAGGTGTCTTCCGGGGCGGGGGTTTGCAGATGGGGTCTGGCCATGACGGCAGGCGGGGCGGCGGATCGGGCCGCCGCCCCGGAGCGATCAGAACGTCACGGTGCCGTGCCGCCCGCCATCCGGCTCTTCGCCGGTGATGTTGGCGCGGGCGATGTCGAAGAAGAACTTGGCCGCGCCGTCGGACAGCCAGACCTCGGCAAAGGCGAGGTCGAAGCGCAGCATGCGCAGGTCGGGATCGTCCTTGCCGTCGAACCATGCGCCGACGATGGGCGACCAGATCTCGTCCAGCCTGGCGCGGTCTTCCTCGACCCGGATCATGCCTTCGAACGTGCCGTGCAACCCGGCGGAGGTGTCGGCGACGACATAACGCGCGGGCTGGGCGGCGGTGTTCACCTCTTCGCCGAACGCGGTGTCGGCGGCGGTCAGGAACCACAGGACCGATGCGTCCCTGTCGATCTGGTGGCTCATCGGGATGAACGGGGTCGGACCCGTCTGCAGCATCCCGGCGCGGGTGCTGTCGAGGGCCGACCAGATGTCATCGGCGGAAAGGGAGGACGTGTTGTCCTTGGGCATGGGGATCACTCCGTCGGTTGGGTGGCATCGCCGAACAGCGGCACGGTGGAGACCGCCATCTTGGCCGAGCCTTCGGTCAGTTCACGGGCATGCGCCACGTAGATCAGCGTCTGGTTCTCGGCGTCGAAGATGCGGCGGATGCGCAGGGTTTTCAGCACGATCGAGCGGCGCTCGCGGAAGACGTCCTCGCCGCTGCGGCCCCTGTCGATGTCACCCACGATGATCGGGCCGGTCTGGCGGCAGGCGATGGACGCGTTCGAGGGGTCCTCGAACCAGTTGCCCTGGCTCAGCCGGTCGATCAGCGACCGTTCGAAATAGGTGATGTGGCAGGTGACCCCGGCGACCTTCGGGTCGTGGATGGCTTCGACGATGATGTCGTTTCCGACCCAGTCGACGCCGATGCGGCCCACTTCCTTGGCTGGCAGTAGCTGGGGGGTGGCGAGACAGGCAAGCGCTGCTAGGATCATGCGGGTCATGGTCGGACAACACGCCCAACCGCCGTGCGGTTCCGTGCGGATCCGGCAAGATGCGGGATTGACCCGCACGCCCGCTTGGTTAAAAATGAACAAGCGTTCAATAACGGGAGGTGGCGATGTTCCAGGGCGCGATGCGGTTCGATCTGGGCGAGGACGTGGACGCGTTGCGCGATGCGGTGCACCGCTGGGCGCAGGATCGCGTGGCCCCGATGGCCGCCGAGATCGACAGGACCAACGAATTCCCCGCCGTGCTGTGGCGCGAGATGGGCGAGATGGGCCTATTGGGCGTGACGGTGCCCGAGGAATACGGCGGCAGCGACATGTCCTACCTCGCCCACGTGGTGGCGGTGGAAGAGATCGCGCGCGCCTCTGCCTCGGTCTCGCTGTCCTACGGGGCACATTCGAACCTCTGCGTGAACCAGATCAAGCTGAACGGCACGCCCGAGCAGAAGGCGAAGTACCTGCCCAAGCTGTGCTCGGGCGAACATGTCGGCGCGCTGGCGATGTCCGAACCGGGCGCGGGATCGGACGTGGTGTCGATGAAACTGCGCGCGGAAAAGCGCAACGATCACTACCGCCTGAACGGCAACAAGTACTGGATCACCAACGGCCCGGATGCCGACACGCTGGTCGTCTATGCCAAGACCGACCCGGATGCGGGATCGAAGGGGATCACGGCCTTCCTGATCGAGAAGGAGATGGCGGGCTTCTCGACCTCGCCCCATTTCGACAAGCTGGGCATGCGCGGGTCGAACACGGCCGAGCTGATCTTCGAGGATTGCGAGGTCCCGTTCGAAAACGTGCTGGGCGAAGAGGGCAAGGGCGTGGCGGTGCTGATGTCGGGCCTCGATTACGAGCGCGTGGTTCTGTCGGGGATCGGCACGGGGATCATGGCGGCCTGCATGGACGTGGTGATGCCCTTTGTGTCCGAGCGCAAGCAGTTCGGCCAGCCCGTGGGCTCGTTCCAGCTGATGCAGGGCAAGATCGCGGACATGTATACCGCGATGAACTCCGCCCGCGCCTATGTGTACGAGGTCGCCAAGGCCTGCGACCGGGGCACGGTTACGCGGCAGGATGCGGCGGCCTGCGTGCTCTACGCCTCCGAAGAGGCGATGAAGGTCGCGCACCAGGCGGTGCAGGCGCTGGGCGGGGCGGGCTTCCTGAACGATTCCCCCGTCGCGCGGATCTTCCGGGACGCCAAGCTGATGGAGATCGGCGCGGGCACGTCCGAGATCCGCCGCATGCTGATCGGGCGCGAGTTGATGGGGCAGATGGGGTGAGGGCAGGCGTGCTGATCCTCGGTCTGGCCATTTGCGGGCAGGGAGCCGCAGCCGAGATATCGGCGGCGGATCGGTTCGAGGATTGTGTGAATGTACGCGGGCCAGCAGTCCAGTTTGAAAGGTGGGCTTTGGCGCCTTGCCAATATTCAGGTGACTGCGCTTCGTTTGAGCCCGCGGAGTTTGCCAGCACCATCGTCACGTCCTGCGTGGCAGAAGCGCTGACGGTCTGTGCTGCGTCGGGCCAAGTCTATTCAGACGCGTGCTTTGCAGATGCCGAAGAGTTGTGGCAACCGCTGATCAAAGACGCTCAACCAGAGATGTTGCGCGCAGGGGTCGAGGCGATGGCTGAGGCCGGAGATGCATACGGGCGCCGCCGGGCGCAGAGGTTGCTGTATGACTGGCCCTCGAACAACACGGTTGCGACGGACCCCTGCCGCTTTCCGATCGCGCCTGAAGGCCGCGTTCAGAGCAAAGGTGCAGCGTGCCGATTTGGCAATGCTCTGGCATTTCTTGCGCAGCTTGAGCAGGCACGTCGCCTGCTGGAGGCGAAATGAGAGGCTGGGCGCCCTTTGCCGTGCTGGTGGTCGCGACGGGCGTGATGGCCTTCGTCGCGGGCTGGCAGGCGCGGGGCGTGACCGAGACCGACGTGATCGAGCGTTACACCGCCCGCTATGTCGCCGATGGTGGCTCCGCGACCGATTGCATTGCCGTTCCCGGAGAAGGCCGCGTCTGGATCGAGGTACGCTGTGGCGCAATTGTCTATCATGCCAGCCGCTTCGGACGGCTTCTGAAAGTGGAGCGTCCGGGAGGGCCGGAAGCATGACGCCGGTTCTGGGTGGGTCACTCGACGGTTACGTGCCGTACTTGCCGCAACGGATGAACATGTATGCGCAGGTGTTTGACGACACGGCAGAAGATGCCGTCGCGCTGATCGATCTGCGCGGGGGTCGGCGGGATGTGAGTTTCGGCGCGCTGCGCGCCATGTCCGACCGGGTGGCGGCGGGCCTGTTGGCGGCAGGCGTGGCCTCCGGTGACCGCGTGGGCGTGCTGTTCGGGCAGGATGCGTGGTGCGCGGCGAGCCACCTGGGGGCGTGGAAGATCGGCGCGGTCTCGGTCCCGTTGTTCAAGCTCTTCCAGCGTGACGCGCTGGAGACAAGGGTGGCCGATGCCGCGCCCGCGATGATCCTGACGGACACGCCGGAGAAGGTACCGGGTAGGGTCAGGGCGGTGCATCCCGAAAGCTTTGCCGATGGTCCGGCCCCGATAGCCGATACCGGCCCCGAGACACCGGCGGTGCTGATCTATACCAGCGGCACGACGGGAAAACCCAAGGGCGCCCTGCACGGGCACCGGGTGCTGGCGGGGCATCTGCCAGGGGTCGAGATGTCCCACGATTTCCTCGGTCAGCCGGGCGACGTGCTTTGGACACCGGCGGACTGGGCGTGGATCGGGGGCCTCTTCGACGTGCTGATGCCGGGGCTGGCGCTAGGCGTGCCGGTGGTGATCGGGCGGCAGGCAAAATTTTCCTGCGAAAATTTTGTGGCCACCGTGGAGGAGAGCGGGGCGCGCAACCTGTTCCTGCCGCCCACCGCGCTGCGCATGCTGAAGGCGGGCGATGCGCGGGTGTCGGGGCTGCGCAGTGTCGCCTCGGGCGGGGAGCCGCTGGGCGCCGAGATGCTGGCATGGGGCCGCGACGCGCTGGGCGTGACGATCAACGAATTCTACGGCCAGACCGAGTGCAACATGGTCGCCTCGTCCTGCGGCGCGGCGTTTCCGGGCGTGCCGGGCAGCATCGGGCGCGCGGCGCCGGGCTGCGACCTGGCGGTGATCGACGGCGCGGGCCGCGCGACGGCGGGAGAAGGCGACATCGCCGTGCGCCGGGGCGCGGCCTCGATGATGCTGGGATACTGGAACCGCCCCGAGGCCACGGCAGCGAAGTTTCGCGGCGACTGGATGCTGACCGGCGACCGGGGCGTGCTGGAGGGTGGTGTGCTGCGGTTCGTGGGGCGGGAGGATGACGTGATCACCTCGGCCGGCTACCGGATCGGTCCGGCGGAGATCGAGGATTGCCTGCTGACCCACCCCGCCGTCGCGACCTGCGGCGTGGTCGGCAAGCCCGACGATTTGCGGACGGAAATCGTCAAGGCCTACATCGTGTTGAAGCCCGAAGCTGAAGCGACGGGTGAAGACATGCAGGGCTGGGTGAGGGACCGGCTGGCGGCGCATTGCTACCCGCGCGAAGTCGCGTTTGTCGACGCGCTGCCGATGACCGTGACGGGCAAGGTGATCCGGCGGGAATTGAAGGCCCGCGCGGCGGCGGAGGTCGCGGCGTGAGGGGCGCGAGTGCTCCCCCCGTGGCGGCACTGGCCGCCCTCGCGGCGACTGCGGCGGCGGGTGAGGACGCGGTGGCGGGGTTGCCGAGCTTCGAGGTCTGCCTTGCGCGGGAGGTGGCGATCTATGAACGCACCCTGCGCCACTGGATGGCCGGGCCGCGTGCCGAGGAGTTCATGATCGGCGACGTGAGCGGCATCGAGTATTGCGGGACCGTGGGGATCGTGGCCTGCGACCGCTCGGACGCGCCGCTGCCCTGCCAGCGCGACCTTGCCGCGCGGCAGGACACGGTGAGCGCGGCGGTGCGCGCCTCCCTTCCGCCGGCATCGGAGGTCGCGGGGCGGGCGGGGGAATGGTCGGATGCGCTTTATCCGCAGTTGTTGGCGCTCGCCGAAGGCGCGTCGGCGGGGCCGGATTGCGCGGGTCAGACCGAGGTGATGGAGACGTGGTGCGCGGCGCGGGAAGCCAATGCCCGGCTGCGCGATGCGGCGCTGGCTTGGCAATTGGCGCGGTATCTCGGGGCCGCGCAGGATGCGGTCACGGCGGGGTGGGCCGGGGTGCCGCCGCCCCTGCGCCCAAGGGCAAGGCCGGAGGAGACGTTGTGATGCGGTGGTCTGGTCTGGAAAGGAGCGCACCATGCGCCTGAATTCGGCTTTCATTCCGGGGGGCGAGGATGCCAAGCGCAACCGCGCCGCGCATCTGGCCGCGCTGGACGAGATGCGCGCGGCGGCGGAGCTTGCGGCCCTTGGCGGTGGCGAGCGCGCGCGGGAGCGGCATGTGGGGCGCGGCAAGATGCTGCCGCGCGAGCGGGTGGCGAACCTGCTTGATCCCGGCTCTCCCTTCCTGGAGGTCGGGGCGGTCGCTGCGCATGGGCTATATGATGGTGCGGCGCCGTGCGCAGGCGTGATCGCGGGTGTGGGCCGCGTGGCGGGGCGGGACGTGATGGTCCTGTGCAACGACGCCACCGTGAAGGGCGGCACCTATTACCCGATGACGGTCAAGAAGCACCTGCGCGCTCAGGAGATCGCCGAGGCCTGCCGGCTGCCCTGCATCTACCTTGTCGACAGCGGCGGCGCGAACCTGCCCAACCAGGACGAGGTCTTTCCCGACCGTGACCATTTCGGGCGCATCTTCTTCAACCAGGCGCAGATGAGCGCGAAGGGGATTGCGCAGATCGCCGTGGTGATGGGGTCGTGCACGGCGGGCGGGGCCTATGTGCCCGCGATGAGCGACGTGACGATCATCGTGAAGGAGCAGGGGACGATCTTCCTTGCCGGGCCGCCGTTGGTGAAGGCCGCGACGGGCGAGGTGGTGAGCGCCGAGGACCTCGGTGGCGGGGACGTGCATACCCGGCTGTCGGGCGTGGCGGATTACCTCGCCGAGGACGACGCGCATGCGCTGGCGCTGGCGCGGCGGGCGGTGGGCAACCTGTCGCTCATCGGTCCTGATGGGCCGCCTCGCGAGGCGCCGGAGCCGCCGGCCTATGATCCCGACGACATCCTGGGCGTGGTGCCCGCCGATCTGCGCACGCCCTATGACATCCGCGAAGTGATCGCGCGGATCGTGGATGGATCGCGGTTCGACGAGTTCAAGGCGCGGTTCGGCGAGACGCTGGTCACCGGGTTTGCACATGTCGATGGCTGGCCGGTGGGGATCGTCGCCAACAACGGGGTGCTGTTTTCCGAGGCGGCGCAGAAGGGCGCGCATTTCGTGGAGCTGTGTTCGCAACGGCGCATCCCGCTGGTCTTCCTGCAGAACATCACAGGGTTCATGGTGGGGCAGAAATACGAGAACGAGGGCATCGCGCGGCACGGCGCCAAGATGGTGACGGCGGTCGCGACCACGGCGGTGCCGAAGATCACCATGCTGGTGGGCGGCTCGTTCGGCGCGGGCAATTACGGGATGGCGGGGCGGGCCTATGATCCGCGCTTCCTGTGGACATGGCCCAACAGCCGGATCAGCGTCATGGGGGGCGCGCAGGCGGCGGGTGTGTTGGCGACCGTCCGGCGCGAGGGGATCGAGCGCAAGGGCGGGACGTGGTCGGCCGAGGAGGAGGCCGCGTTCAGGCAGCCCACCATCGACATGTTCGAGGCGCAGTCGCATCCGCTTTATGCCTCTGCGCGGCTTTGGGATGACGGGATCGTCGATCCGCGCCGGTCGCGCGAGGTGTTGTCGCTGTCGTTGCAAGCTGCGTTGAACGCGCCAGTAGAGGAGACGCGGTTCGGCGTCTTCCGGATGTGAGCCGGGTGCTGGGGGCGCTGATCGTGACCTGCCTGACCGTGGGTGGCTGGGTGTGGCTGGCGGTGAAGGGTGGAGCGGAGGTGCCGCGGCTGGCGGAGTGCCGGGTGGGGTATGTCTATGACGGGGACACGGTGGAACTGGTCTGTGGCAAGCGCGACTATGCGGCGCGGGTCGTGGGGCTGGATGCGCCCGAGACGAAGGAGCCGCGCTGCGCGGAGGAACTTACGGCGGGCAAACGCGCGACCGAGCGGTTGCGGGCGCTGGTCAAGGCCGGGCCGGTCAGGCTGCGGCGGCAGGGATATGACCGCTATGGGCGTCCGTTGATCCGTCTGTGGGCGGGCGGCGAGGACGTGGCCCGCGTGCTGGTGCGCGAAGGGTTGGCGGTCTCCTACCGTGGTGGCCAGCGGCCCGACTGGTGTGCGCGGTTGCAGGCGTGGGAGCGCGCCCCCGGCGCACGCCCGCCCGCCCACCCCGTGCACCGGGGCCGCGCGGGCCCGGAGGATCGGGCGGTGGCGTGGGGTATTTGGGTCGGGGATGCCTCCGGCGGACATATTTTGGAAGAGAAGAAGCCGGGTGTGGGCGCGATGGCCGGGCTGGCGGGAAGGGTTTGCCGTGTTTGAAACAGTCTTGATTGCCAACCGGGGGGAGATCGCCTGCCGCGTGATCCGGACCGCGCGCGCCATGGGGTTGAGGACGGTGGCGGTGCATTCGGACGTCGATGCCGGTGCGTTGCATGTCGGGATGGCGGATGCGGCGGTGAGCCTGGGTGGGGCGGCGCCTGCGGAGAGTTACCTGCGCGGCGATGCGATCATCGAGGCGGCGCTGGCGACGGGGGCGCAGGCGATCCATCCGGGATATGGCTTCCTGAGCGAGAACCCCGACTTTGCCGAGGCTTGTGCGGCGGCGGATCTGGTGTTTGTCGGGCCGTCGGCGGAGGCGATGCGGGCGATGGGGCTGAAGGATGCCGCCAAGGCCGCGATGGAGGCGGCGGGTGTGCCGGTCGTGCCGGGGTATCACGGGAGCGACCAGGCGGATGATGTGCTGGCGAAGGCCGCGAGTGACATCGGCTATCCGGTGCTGATCAAGGCCGTGGCGGGTGGTGGCGGCAAGGGGATGCGGCTGGTCGAGAATGCCGATGCGTTCGCGGATGCGTTGCGGGCGGCAAGGGCGGAGGCGAAGGGCGCGTTCGGCAATGACGCGGTGCTGGTGGAGAAGTTCGTCGCCAAGCCCCGGCATATCGAGGTGCAGGTCTTTGGCGACGGGACGCGGGCTGTGCATCTGTTCGAACGCGATTGCTCGCTCCAGCGGCGGCACCAGAAGGTGATCGAGGAAGCGCCGGCGCCGGGGATGACCGAAGAGATGCGCGAGGCGATGGGCGCGGCGGCGGTGCGGGCGGCGGAGGCCATCGGGTATTCGGGCGCGGGTACGGTGGAGTTCATCGTCGATGCGAGCGAGGGGCTGCGGCCCGACGGGTTCTATTTCATGGAGATGAACACGCGCCTGCAGGTGGAGCATCCGGTGACCGAGGAGATCACCGGCGTCGACCTGGTCGAGTGGCAGTTGCGGGTGGCGAGCGGTGAGTCCTTGCCCGTGCGGCAGGAGGACCTGTCGATCCACGGCCATGCGTTCGAGGCGCGGCTTTATGCCGAGGACGTGCCGGCGGGGTTCCTGCCCGCGACGGGGACGCTGAGCCACTTGTCGTTCCCCGAGGATGCGCGGGCGGAGACGGGCGTGCGAGCGGGGGACGAGATCAGCCCGTGGTACGATCCGATGATCGCAAAGGTTGTGGTGCACGGGGCGACGCGTGCGATTGCCTTGAAGAAACTGTCGCGGGCCTTGGCCCGGACCGAGGTGGCCGGGACGGTGACTAACCTGCGGTTCCTGTTGGCGCTGGCGGCGCATCCCGGCATGGTGTCGGGCGACGTGGATACCGGGCTGATCGGGCGGGATATCGACGCGTTGACCGTTGCGCCGGAGGTGCCGGGTACGGCGATTGCCTTGGGCGCGATGGCACTGGCGGGAGTGCTTGAGGCGGATGATCCGCTGACCGGGTTCAGCCTGTGGGCGCCGTTGCGCCGGACGGTCGAGGTTGAGGTGGAAGGAGAGCGCGTGTCGGTTTGCCTTGAGGTCTCGGGGCCGGATGCGACAGACCTGTATTGGGGTGACACGCGGATCGAGGCGCGGCGCTTAGGCGGTGCATGGCGGATCGGGGGGCGGCCTGCGCCGACCCATGCGGTCGCTGGTGACACGGTCACGGTGTTCGTGGATGCGGGGCACGCGATCCGCGCCGTCGACCCGTTGGCCGTGGGTGGAGACACCGCCGCCGCCAAGGGGGTGATCGAAGCCCCGATGCCGGGGCTGGTGCGGGCGGTGCATGTGAAGACGGGCGACAGAGTCGAGGAAGGCGCGCCGCTGGCCGTGCTGGAGGCGATGAAGATGGAACACGTGATGAAGGCGGGCCGCGCGGGCGTCGTGGCCGAGGTGCCGGTGGCCGAGGGCGCGCAGGTCGCGGCGGGCGATATACTGATCCGGCTGGAGGATGACGCATGACCGAAGCAACGCTGCACCACGTTCCGTTCTCACGCTCGTTCCGCGTGCTCTGGATGCTGACCGAGTTGGGGATCACGCCCGAGATCGTGAGTTACTCGATCCGCGACGGGTCGCTGCAGGCCCCCGACGTGCTGGACAAGACGCCCGCGGGCCGCGTCCCGGCGCTGGAGATCGACGGGCGGACGCTGTTCGAAAGCGGCGCGATCCTGGAATACCTGGCCGAGACGCGGTCCAAGGCGGGGCTGGGCCGCGCGCCGGGGCATCCCGAGCGGGTCGCTTACCTGCAGCACATGCATTTCGCCGAGACGATGGGCTCGCTGATCGAGAACCTGAACCTCAACCACATCTTCCTGCGCGATCCGGCGCAGATGAGCCCGGTGGTGGTGAAGCTCCTTACGCGGCGGCTGGTGGGGACGCTGCGCGCGCTGGAGGCGCAGCTGCGCGACGATGGCTACCTGCTGGAAAGCGGGTTTTCGGCGGCGGACATGATGCTGGGCTTCAACCTCTTTGCCGCGCCCTATTACGCGAAGTTCGACGCGTTCCCGCGTGTCGCGGCCTATCGCAACCGGCTGGCGGAGCGGCCTGCCTATATCGACGCGCGTGCTCTGGACGGGGAGCAGGATTTCTATACTCGCAACTTCTACGAGGTGCCGGGGTGAGCGATTTCGTCGAGATCTTCGAGGTCGGCCCGCGCGACGGGTTGCAGAACGAGGCGCGGATCATCCCCGCCGCCGACAAGATCGCGCTGGTGGATGCGCTGTCGGGCGCGGGGTTCCGGCGGATCGAGTGCGCGTCCTTCGTGAACCCCAAATGGGTGCCGCAGATGGCGACCAGTGCCGAGGTGATGGCGGGGATCACCCGCGCGCCCGGCGTGGCCTATGTCGCGCTGACGCCCAACATGCGCGGGTTGACCGATGCGCTGGCGGCAAAGGCGGACGAGGTGGCGGTGTTCGGATCAGCCTCGGAAGGGTTTTCCAAGGCCAATATCAACGCGACGATTGCCGAGAGCCTCGAGCGGTTCGCGCCCGTGGTGGCCGAGGCGGTGGCGCGGGGTGTGCCGGTGCGGGGTTACGTGTCTTGCGTGGTCGATTGTCCCTATGACGGGCCCGTCGCGCCAGAGGCGGTGGCGCGGGTGGCAAAAGCCTTGCTCGACATGGGATGTGCCGAGATCGGGCTTGGTGACACGCTGGGGCGCGGGTCGCCCGAGCGGATCGGCGCGATGATCGACGCGGTGAAGGACGTCGTGCCGGTCGAAAGGATCGCGGGGCATTTCCACGATACGGGCGGGCAGGCGCTTGCCGCGATGGAGGTCGCGCTGGGGCAGGGCGTGCGGATTTTCGACGCGGCGGTGGGTGGTCTGGGCGGGTGTCCCTACGCGCCGGGTGCGGCGGGCAACGTGGCGACCGAGGCGGTGCTGGATCGGTTGACAGCGCTGGGGTTCGAGACCGGGCTCGACCGGGACGCGGTGATGCACGCGGCGCGGATGGCGCGGGCGATGCGGGGGACAGGTGATGCAGTTCGAGACGCTTGAGATCGAAAGGGACGCACGCGGCGTTGCGACCCTGTGGCTGAACCGGCCCGACACGCATAACGCCATGTCGTCGGAGATGCTGGCCGAGCTGGTGGCCGCGACCGAAGCGCTGGGCGCGGACCCCGACGTGCGGGTTGTCGTGCTGGCGGGCCGGGGGCGGTCGTTTTCGGCAGGGGCCGACTTAGGCTGGATGCGGGCGCAGTTCGGGATGGATGCCACCACCCGCGCGGCGGAAAGCGCCAAACTGGGGCGGATGCTGAAGGCGCTGAACGAGATGCCGAAGCCGCTGATCGGGCGGGTGCATGGCCATGCCATCGCGGGCGGGCTGGGGCTCTTGAGCGTCTGTGACGCGGTGATCGCGGTGCCCGGCGTGAAGATGGCCCTGACCGAGACGAAGCTGGGCATCGTGCCCGCCAATATCGGGCCCTATGTCGTGGCCAAGATCGGGGTGGGTGCGGCGCGGCGCATCTTCATGTCGGCGCGCACCTTTTCGACCGACGAGGCGCTGGCGATGGGGCTGGTGAGCCGGGTGGTGGACCCGGAGGCGCTGGACGCCGCCATCGAGGACGAGATCGCGCCCTACCTCGCCTGCGCGCCGGGGGCCGTGGCCGAGGCGAAGCGGCTGCTCTTGTCCTTCGCTGATCTGCCGGACGAGGCGCGGATCGCCGAACTGGTGAACCTGCTCGCCGCGCGGTGGGAGACGGACGAGGCGCAGGAAGGCATCACCGCCTTCTTCGACAAGCGCAAACCGGGATGGGCGGCGGACTGACCTCTCCGAAAGGATAGGCGCGCCTGCCTTTCGGGCGTGCCGGCTGCGCCTTTGCGGGCGTGTTTCGCGGGATAGCTTCGGTTTATCAGTGTCTTGGGGCCACAAGACAGATTGCCGGAAGGACGACAATGCCAGTATCCCGCCATTCCCGTTGGGCGCCCGCGCCCCTGCACCCTTCGAGTTGCCCGCCGGATCGGCCGGGCCGCGGTGGAGGACTCTTTCATGTCCGTTAGATCGATGCTGGCCTCGCGCCGGTCGCGCGAGCGCCGGAAAGTGTGCAAGACCGATATCGAGGACGTGGCGACCCGCCCGCGCCTGACGCGCGCCGAACTTGTGGACCTGTTCCGCGACGAGCTGGGCATCTCCAGCCAGATCTTCGACCCGCATCACGGCGCTCACTGAAAGGCGCGCCGCGTTCAGGTGATCCCCGCGCCGGATGCCATCAAGCGCCAGACGAGCGCGCGGAACCGGACCATCAGGTTCGCGCCCCTCTGGATCCGGGTCGTTTGTGACGTTTGCGCCCGTTGACCCTGCCCTGTGGCGGGAGTAGACCACCGGGAAAGGTTGCAATGGAGCCGGATTGATGGACGACATGCTTCGCGAATACGCGCCGATCCTCGTATTTCTTGCGATCGCCATCGGGCTTGGAATGGTTCTGATCCTTGCAGCCGCCGTCGTGGCGGTGCGCAACCCGGATCCGGAAAAGGTGTCGGCCTATGAATGCGGGTTCAACGCGTTCGACGATGCGCGGATGAAGTTCGACGTGCGGTTCTACCTCGTGTCGATCCTGTTCATCATCTTCGACCTCGAAATCGCGTTCCTCTTCCCGTGGGCGGTGGCGTTCAAGGACGTGAGCATGGTCGGCTTCTGGTCGATGATGGTCTTCCTTGCCGTGCTGACCGCCGGGTTCGCCTATGAATGGCGCAAGGGCGCGATGGAGTGGGAATAACGGCGCGCCGCCGTGGCGGGCTTTTCCCAGGACGCTGACATCGTTTCAGAATTCGTGGAAAGGGACGGGGCCTGTGCCGCCGTCCCTTCTGCATTGATGGGTGCGGCGCTGGACCGGATGCGCGACGTCGCGCGGACAGGATCGCGTGATGCCTTCCTGCTGGCCGCGATGCGCGTGCTGGCGCTGGCGGGCAACGGGCATACCCGGATCATCCCGATGCCCGCGCTGGAGGTTATACCTTCGCGGATCGTGGCGCGGGGCGCGGGGTGGCATCTGTGCGGTGCGGATGGCGGGACGCTGGAACACGTGGACGGGATCGACCCCGAGACGCTGTTTGCCCGCTGGACCCCGTTCCTCGCCGGGACACCCGCGCGGCAAAGGGCGGTTGCGGGGGTCATGTTTGCCTGGCCCGCCGCCCTGTCGGCGGGGGGGATCGATCCGGGGCGGCAGGTCACGTTCGGCCTGTCCGGGGGCGGTTCGGTTGCCTGCGACATGAGCACGCGCGTGCCCGCGCTTGACCTTTACCCGGTGCACGAGCGCGGCGGCGACGTACCCGGCGCCGATCCATGGGCAAAGTCCGACAGCCCCGGAACGCGGGTGCGGCTGGCATCGCTGGCCGAGGCGGAGGTGCCCGACCTCGATGCCGTCATTGCAGATGCGTCGCGCCGGGTCGCGGCGGGCGACGGGCAGGTCGTGCTCGACCTGCGTGGCAATCCGGGGGGCAGTTTCCTGAAGGCACTGCCCTTGGTCGCGGCGCTGGATGCACACGCGGCGCGCTGCGCCGTGCAGGTGGACAGGTACACGTTTTCGGCGGCGATCGTCGTCGCGGTCCTCGTCCGGCACCGGCTGGGCGCGCGGGCGCGGCTGTTCGGCGAGACGATGGGCGACGGCCTGACCTTCTGGGCCGAGGGCGGCACCGCAACGCTGCCGCAGACAGGGGCGCTCTTGCGGTGGTCGGACGGGTTTCACGACTGGGCGCATGGCGACCCGGAAGGCCGTGGCCCGGCGGACCTGCGCCCGCACATGGTTGCCACCGGGACGCCGCACATTCACCCGGAGCGCGATTTGGAAGGATGGCTCACGGCATAGGCCGGGCGGTCAGTCGCCGGGCCGGTCCGGCAGGCGCATCACCGTGGGCAGGTCGGCGGCGGCCAGCCGGTCATTCGCGTCGCCCAGAACCGCGAGCGCCTGTTCCACCGCTGCGGGGTCGAGGCCTAGGCTCTCCCACCCGGCATCGGCGGCGCGGGTGGCCTCGGCCAGCACCGATCTGCCGAAGGGCGTCAGCGACAGCAGCACGCGCCGTTCGTCCCGGTCGTCGCGCTTGCGGTCGATCAGGCCGAACCCGCTCATCTTCTTGACGAGGGGCGACAGCGTGTTCGGCTCCACCCCGATCCGCGCCGCCAGTTCGTTGAGCGTGACCGTGCCCAGTTCATCAAGCCCCATCAGCGCGACGTATTTCGGGTAAGTGAAGCCGGTATCGCCGAAAACCGCCTGGTAATAGCGGTTGAACGCCAGTTGCAGCGCGTAGACGCGGTAGCACAGCATCGTGTCGAGTTTGGACGGAGTGTCGCTCATACCGGGCACGTTAGTCACGGCCTTGCGGAAACGAAAGGCTTGACATCAAGAATTTCGTAAAAGAATATATCGTGTACGAACTTAATTTTGCAACAGAAGGATTTCGACATGTTCCCATCACCCAGACTTTCGCGCCGCGCCTTCGGGATGGCGGCCCTGACGGCTCCGCTGGCGGTCTCTTTCGCGGGGCAGGCGCGGGCGGATGGCCACGCCGCGCCGGGCGACGCGGCGATCTATGGCGCGTCGCTCGGATCGTACCGGATCACGGCGATCATGGACGGCGTCGCGCCGTTGGGGCGGGGGTTCTTCTTTGGCCTGCCGGACGAGCAGATCAACAGCGTGATGGAGGCCAACGGGATCGGGCCGGACCTGCTGCCCGCGCCGGTCAACGCCTACCTGCTGCAATCGGGTGACCGCACCATCCTGATCGACGCGGGCATGGGCGGGCTGGAGATGCTGGGGCCGGGGTTCGGGCGCCTGTCGGCAGGTCTCGCGGCGGCGGGCACGTCGGCAGAGGCGGTGGACACGGTCGTCGTCACGCACCTGCACCCCGACCATGTCGGCGGTCTTCTGGCGGGCGGTGGCGCGGCCTTTGCCAATGCCGAACTGGTCGTGGCCGAGGCCGAGGCGACTTTCTGGACCGACGACGCCGCGATGGCCGCCGCGCCCGAGGCGATGCAGGGCCTGTTCCAGCTGGCGAAGGCCGTGATGGGCGCCTATGCGGGCCGGGTCACGCAGGTGGCCGACGGGGCCGAGATCGCTCCGGGCCTGACGCTGTCGCTGTCGCCGGGCCACACGCCGGGCCATTCGGTGGTGATGATCGACGGCGGGGACCGGCAGGTGATGATGGTCGCCGACACGATCCACAACGCCGAACTGCACACCGCGCTTCCGAACATCGGGTTCGGGTTCGACGTGGATACGGGCCTCGCCGCGCAATCCCGCGTCGCGCTGTTCGACAGGCTGGCCGCCGACAAGACCCTGATCGCGGGCAGCCATGTCCACTTCCCCGGCTTCGGTCGCATCCTGCGGGACGGCGAGGTCTACCGCTACGTGCCCGCGACCTGGGCCTGACGCTCCCCGACCAACGCTGGAAAGGCCCGCCGTCGTGCGGGCCTTTTTGCTGCCGGGGATGCCCGGAACGCAGCGCGGGCACGTTTCCCGATGCCGATCATCACTTCGGTGCGATCGTTTCCTTCCCGACGCGCCGGTAGTTGACGAACGAATTCGCGCTCATCACGACAAAGAAGGTGTCCATGTCGATCAGGACGAAGCCGCGCTCGAACAGGGCGCGTGCGAGGGCTGTCCGGTCTTCGGGATAAAGCCGCCGTCGGCCCATCATCTCTTTCACGAGCTTCTCGGGAATCCTGAAGCGACCCGATCCCTTGCCCCCGAATGGGACCGCGTAGAGATCCTGGAGTTGCTTGGCTACATCATCGTGCTGCATCTTCAAATCCAAACTATTTTTATCTATAGACAAAATTTTTTTGCCTATGTAAAGCACGGGAAGAAAAATTTTGGTGCCACATGCTAGACCAAGACCACATCGAGGAAGTCCGGGAGATCGGGCCAGACCTGCGCGAAGCCATCGCGGCAGGGGACGCGGAGCGCATCTCGGCGCTGCTTGACCCCTTGCCCTACAGCGATGCGCTGCGAGAATTGCTGGCGCTGTCGCCTGTGGAGCGGGACGGTGTCCTTGAACTAGTTCCCGCGGAACTCGCGGCGGAACTGATCGAGGAAGCGCCGGACGAAATGGCCGCCGACCTTGTCGAGCGTCTGGAACCCGAGCGTGCGGCCGAAATCCTCGAAGAACTTGATTCGGACGTTCAGGCGGACGTCATCGGCGAGATGGATGCCGACGACGCCGAGGCGGTTCTGTCCGAGATGGACGCACAGGACGCGGCGGATGTCCGTCGCCTTGCGGCCTACGAGGACAACACCGCCGGCGGCCTGATGATGGCCGAGGTGTTCCGGTTTTCGGACAAGGATACGGTCGGCAAGGTCCTGCGGACCTTTGCATCCGAAGAGGATGACTTCGAACGCTATCGCGGACAGCACCCCTATATCGTGAACGAGGCGGGGGAGCCGACGGGTGTCGTGTCCCTGCGCGGCCTGTTGACGGCCAAGCGCAGTGCCCACCTGACGGACATCATGGTTCGCCCCATGACCGTGCCGGTGGACATGCCGCTGGAGCGGCTCGAGGACATCTTTGACGAGCATCCGTTCCTCGGCATCCCGGTTGTCGATACCGACGGTCTTCTGGTCGGTGTCGTGTCCCGGTCCGCCGTGGCGGAGGCCGTGCTTGAGCGGAGCGAGAGCGAGAGCCTCAAACGCCAGGGTGTGGTGGGTGACGAGTTGCGGTCGATGCCGACATGGCTGAGGTCGCGGCGCAGGCTTGCGTGGCTGTCTGCCAACATCGTGCTCAACATCATCGCCGCCAGCGTGATCTCGGCCTACGAGGAAACGCTTGCCGCCGTCATCGCGCTTGCCGTCTTCCTGCCGATGGTGTCCGACATGTCGGGTTGTTCCGGCAACCAGGCGGTCGGCGTGACGATGCGCGAACTCAGCCTCGGCCTCGTGCGGCCGATGGATGCCCTGCGCGTCTGGTTCAAGGAAATCTCGGTCGGGGTGATCAACGGGATCGCGCTGGGCTTGCTGATCGGCATCGTTGCGTGGATCTGGAAGGGCAATCCGGCCCTCGGCCTCGTGATCGGTGCGGCGCTAGCGCTGAACACGATGCTTGCGGTGTCTATCGGCGGTGTCGTGCCCCTTCTGTTGAAGCGGCTCGGGCAGGATCCCGCGGCGGCCAGCGGGCCGTTGCTGACAACCGTGACCGACATGGCAGGGTTCTTCTTCGTCCTCAGCTTCGCGACCCTCATGATGCCATGGTTGATCTGATGACGAAAATGACCCCCCGACCCACTGCGCAGGAACAAGGCGTCGCCCTGTTCGGCTGGATGGAATATGTCTGCCTGCCCCAGCTTGGCGTCGAAAAGATCAAGGCCAAGCTGGATACCGGCGCGCGGACCTCGGCCATCCATGCGGAAAACATCGAGCTGTTCGATCGCGACGGCGTCGAATGGGTGCGGTTCCAGACCCTTCCCGACTGGGACAACCCCGAGGTCGGGTTCCGCACCGTCGAGGCCCCGGTCGTCCACGTCCGGGAGATCAAGAATACCAGCGGCATCCCCGAGGAACGTCTGGTCGTGAAAACCAAGGCGCGTTTCGGAAAACGCATCTGGACGATCGACATCTCGCTTGCCGACAGAACCAACATGACCTTCCCGATGATCGTCGGGCGCGCGGCGCTGAAAAGCCACGCCATCGCCGTTCACACGCGGAAGACATTCCTGGTCTCAGAGAGGCCTTCCTATTCACCAAGAAAGGAAAAATCATGAAAATCGCGATGCTGGCACGGAATGCCAAACTCTATTCGCACCAGCGGCTGAAGGAAGCCGCTGAAGAGCGGGGCCATCAGCTCGACATCATCGACACGCTGCGTTGCTACATGAACATCGCGTCGCGGCGGCCCGAGGTCTATTACAACGGCAGCAAGCTGACCGGCTACGACGCGGTGATCCCGCGGATCGGTGCGTCGGTCACGTTCTACGGGACCGCCGTGCTGCGCCAGTTCGAGATGATGGGCGTCTATCCCCTGAACGAAAGCGTCGCGATCGGCCGGTCGCGGGACAAGCTGCGGTCGATGCAGCTGATGGCGCGGGACGGCATCGGCCTGCCGGTCACGACCTTTGCCCATGACGCGAAGCAGACCGAGGAAGTGCTGAAACTGGCCGGTGACGCGCCCCTCGTCATCAAGCTCCTCGAAGGCACGCAGGGCCTTGGAGTCGTTCTGGCCGACACGAACCGGTCCGCCAAGTCCGTGTTCGAGGCCTTCCGGGCGACCAACACCAACATCCTGATCCAGGAGTTCATCAAGGAAGCCGGCGGCACCGACATCCGCGCCATCGTGGTGGGCGGCAAGGTCATCGCGGCGATGAAACGCACGGGCGCCGAGGGCGAATTCCGGTCGAACCTGCACCGGGGCGGTTCCGCGCAGGTCGTCAAGCTCAGCGCGGAAGAGCGCGCGACGGCGGTGCGGGCGGCCAAGTCCATGGGCCTGAATGCCTGCGGCGTGGACATGCTGCGCGCCAACCACGGCCCGGTGATCATGGAGGTCAACTCCTCCCCCGGTCTCGAAGGCGTCGAAAAGGCCACGGGGCTCGATATCGCGGGCAAGATGATCGAGTTCCTTGAAAAGAACCAGGCCAAGGGCACGACCCGCACCAAGGGCCGCGGCTGATGCCGAAGGTCCAGCCCTTCCGGATTGCCGGCAGGGACGTTGCACCGGGAACCCGCAAGACGGTGGATATCCCGGTCAGCGTCCTGTCGGACCACACGCCGATCTCGATGTCGGTGCACGTGGTGCATGGCAAGGTGCCCGGACCGGTGATGTTCGTCAGTGGCGCGATCCACGGCGACGAGGTGATCGGGGTGGAGATCATCCGGCGGATCCTCGCGTCGAAATCGCTGAATACGCTCAAGGGCACGTTGCTGGCCGTGCCCATCGTCAACGCCTATGGCCTGATCAACCATTCGCGGTACCTGCCGGACCGGCGTGACCTGAACCGCTGCTTTCCCGGCAGCGAGACGGGGTCGCTGGCGGCGCGGCTGGCCAACCGGTTCATGACCGATATCGTCACGCGCGCCGATATCGGGATCGACCTGCACTCGGCCGCCATTCACCGGACGAACTACCCGCAGGTGCGTGTCTCGCCGGGGGACGATGCCATGCAGAAACTGGCCGAGGTGTTCGGCGCCCCGGTGGTCATGAAATCCCCGCTTCGGGACGGCTCCCTCCGGCACGCCGCGCGCGCCATCGGCAAACCGATCCTGTTGTTCGAGGGCGGCGAGGGCCTGCGGTTCGACGAGTTCACGATCCGCGCGGGCGTCGCGGGCGTTCTGCGGGTCATGCACGACCAGGGCATGATCTCTCGCAGGGGCGTTGCGAAACCGAAGGGCACGCCGCAATTCTGCACGTCCAGCAAGTGGGTGCGCGCCCCGATGGGGGGCCTGTTGCGCATCTTCAAATCCGACGGCGCCCTTGTCCGCAGGGGCGAGCTTCTGGCCGCGGTGTCGGACCCGTTCGGCGAACAGGAGAAAGAGATCCTCGCGCCGTTCTCGGGCATCATCGTGGGCCGCGCCGTGATGCCGGTCGTGAACGAAGGCGACGCGGTCTTCCATATCGGCCGGGTCAAATCCATGACCGAGGCCGAGGGCGCGGTCGAGGACCTTGAAAGCCAGCTGGGCGACGACCCGATGTTCGACGAGGACGAGATTATCTGAACCGGCCCGGCGGTGGCGGCCCCGCGCCTCGCCGGGTGGCTTGCCATCTACAGCGGGAAACCCGGTGTCGTTTGTCCGCGTTCGGCGGTAGCATCCGAGGGGTGCAACCGGACGGGGGTGGATATGGTCGAAGATGTCTCAAGCCGGAAGGCGTTTGCCGAGGAGGTCTGCCACGCCGCCGGCGAACGCGCACTGGCCTATTTCCGCGACCGCGAGAACCTCAAGGTCGACAGCAAGGGCGCGCAGGACTGGGTGAGCGAGGCTGACAAGGCCGTCGAGGTCTTCATCCGCGACGAGATCTCTGCCGCGTGGCCCGAGGACGGCGTGTTCGGGGAGGAGCACGGGGCAAGGTCCGGCACCAGCGGGTTCGACTGGGTGATCGACCCCATCGACGGCACGACGAATTTCGTGAACGGCATCCCCGCATGGACTATCGTGCTGGCCGGCGTCACGGGCGGAACGACCCGGATCGGCGTCATCCGCGATCCCAACGTGGACGAGACCTATGCCGCGGAACGCGGCGCGGGGGCGACGCTGAACGGCAAGGCGCTGTCGGTCGCGGCGGGCGTGCCGCTTGATGCCGGGACGGTGTCGGTCGGGTATTCGAACCGGGTTGAGGCGGCGCATATCCTGCCCGTCATCGCCGACCTCATCGAACGCGGCGCGATGTATCACCGCAATGCCAGCGGCGCGCTGTCGCTGGCCTATGTCGCGGCGGGGCGGTTGCTGGGCTATGTCGAGGAGCACATGAACGCGTGGGATTGCCTTGCCGGGCAGCTGATGATCGCCGAGGCCGGTGGGCGGGTCGAGGATCAGGACGCGCAGGAGATGATCCGCAGGGGCGGGCGCGTGGTGGTCGGCACGCCCGACGTCTTTCCGGAGCTTGTTGGCATCTGCGACCGCGCCTGGGGCGGCTAGGGGAAGGGGCGCCAGCCGGTATCGGGGAAAAGCCCCTCAAGGTCGGCGCACCACAGGTGGCCCTGTCCCGGCTGGTCGAACGCCCGGTCGATCCGCGCGTCGCGCAGGTGGCACCACAGCAGGGTGCCGACCGCGCCATGGGTTACGATGGCAAGGTCTAGCGCGGCATGGCCCGCGACGATGGCGCGGACGGCGGTGACGATCCGCTCTTGCGCGGCTTGCGCGGTTTCCCAGCCGCGAAAGCTGCGTTCCGGTTTGGCGAAGAAGGCATCGGCGGCGGCCTCGAACCGCGAAGGCGGCAGGTAGCCGGTTGCGCTGCGGTCGTTCTCACCCAGCCGCGCGTCGGTCTGCACGGCGAGCCCGCGCGGCGCGGCAAGGATCGCGGCGGTCTCCCGCGCCTTGCGTTCGGTGCTGGACCAGATCGCCCCGACCGAGCGGAGCAGGTCCGACCGCGCCAGCGCCTCCGCACGGGCGCGGCCCGCGTCGCTCAGCCGCCAGTCGGTGACCGGGATGGCGGGGTCGACCACGACCTCGGGATGGGTGGCGACGATCAGCCGGGCCACATCCTACCCGCCGGGCAAGAGGACCGGCCCGCGTTCCGCGAATGTCATCCGGACCTCGGTGCCGGGCTCCAGCGGGTCGTCGACGTCGTCCTGAACCGCGAAGACCTGCCCGAAGGCGCCGGTCAGCGTGTATTCCATGCGCACGCCCACATAGGTCGCCTTCGATATCGTGGCCGGGATCCCCGTATCGTCCCCGAACCGGATGCGCGAGGGCCGGACAGCCAGCGTCGCGGGTCCAGCGGGGAGGCTCCGGCCGGGGAGGCGGTACCGGTAGCCTTCGATCTCGATCACGGCCATGTCGCCCTCGACCGCGACGATGATGCAGGCCAGCAGGTTGGCCTCGCCGATGAAGTCGGCCACGAAGGTGTCGTTCGGCGCATCGTACAATTCGCGCGGGGTGCCCTTCTGCGCGATGGCCGCGTTGCGCATCACGACGATTTCGTCGGACACGGCCAGCGCCTCTTCCTGGTCGTGGGTGACGTAGACCACCGTCAGGCCAAGGTCCTGCTGGATCGCGCGGATGTCCTCGCGCACCTGCCGGCGCAGTTTCGCGTCGAGGTTCGACAGGGGTTCGTCGAACAGCAGGACCTGCGGTTCGAGAACCAGCGCGCGCGCCACGGCCACCCGCTGCTGTTGCCCGCCCGACAACTCCGACGGAAGCCTGCCGCCGAACCCCTTCAGCCCGACAAGGTCAAGCCCCGCCTGCGCGCGGCTGCGCGCCTCCTCCTTGCCGAAGCCCGAGAAGGTCAGGCCGTACCTGACGTTTTCAAGCACCGTCATGTGCGGGAAGAGCGCGTAGGACTGGAACACCATCGTCACGTCGCGGTCGGTGGCGGGCAGGGTGGTGACGTCCCTGTCGCCGATGAAGATGCGGCCCGAGCTTGCCATCTCCAGCCCCGCGATCATCCGCAGGGTCGTCGTCTTGCCGCAGCCGGACGGGCCCAGAAGGGTGACGAGCTTGCCCGCGTCGACATGCAGGTCGATCGCGTCGACGGCGACGACATCCTTGCCGAACACCTTCGACACCCCTTCGAACCGCACCGGGGCGGCCTTGGAACTGATGGTGGGTTCGCTCATGCGGGACACTCCATGGCAGGCTAGCTCCGTCGGCCGATCTGAACGCGGCCCACCAGCACTTGCAGCAGGCCGACCGCCGCCAGCATCACGAAGATCAGCGTGGTCGAATAGGCGATGGCGAGGCCGTAATCGTTGTTCTCGACCCGCCCGATGATATAGCTGGTCGCCATGTCGTAGCGGGCCGAGACAAGGAAGATCACGGCCGAGATCGCCGTCATGGCGCGCACGAAACTGTAGACCAGCGCGGCAAGGATCGCTGGCCGCAGGAGCGGCAGGATCACCCGGCGGAAGGTCTGCCACGAATTCGCGCCCAGCGTGAGCGACGATTCATCGAGCGACTTGTCGAGCTGGCTCATCGACGCGATTCCGGCCCGCACGCCGACCGGCAGGTTCCGGAAGATGAAGCTGACGACAAGGATGACACCGGTGCCGGTGATCTCGATCGGGGGGACGTTGAAGGCGAGGATATAGCTGACGCCGATCACCGTGCCCGGAATGGCAAAACTGAGCATCGTGCCGAATTCGAATGCGTTCTTGCCCGCGAAATTCTGCCGGGTCAGCAGGTAGGCCGTCACAAGGCCCACCGCCGCCGTAAGCGGGGCGGCGATGGCCGCGATGGTGATGGTGGTCCAGAAACTGTCCCATGCCGCACCGGTCCAGCGGATACCCTCTTCCTCGAACCGGACGCTGAAGGCGGTGACGTAATGCTTGAAGGTGAGCGAGTTGTTGACGCCCCACAACTCGACCACGCTGCCATAGACGATCATGCCATAGACCACCGCCGTGAAGAACGCCCAGACAAGCGCGATGGTCGTCACCGGCATCGACAGGCCAGTGGGCATCAGGGGGTGCACCCCGGCATCGCCCTTGCCGGTCACGGTGGTATAGCTTTTCCTGCCCAGCCACGCGCGCTGCGCGTAGAAGGCCGACAGCGTGAAGAACAAGAGCACCATGGCCAGTACGGCGGCCCGGCCCTGGTCGTATTGCGCGCCGACGATGGCAAAGAAGATCTCGGTCGACAGCACGTCGAAATTGCCGCCAAGGACCAGCGGGTTGCCGAAATCGGCCATGGATTCGATGAAGCCCAGCAGGAAGGCGTTGGCGAGCCCCGGCCGCATCAGCGGTAGCGACACGGTGCGGAAGGTCTGCCAGCGGCTGGCGCGAAGCGTCTGCGCCGCTTCCTCCATCGAGGGGGAGACGCCCTCGACCACGCCGATCAGGACGAGGAAGGCGATGGGCGTGAAGGCCAGCGTCTGCGCGATCAGGATGCCCGGCATCCCGTACAGCCACCGCGTGGGCTGCACGCCGAACAGGTCCGCAAGAAACACCGTCACCGATCCCGACAGGCCGAACAGCAGGATCAGCGCCAGCCCGATCACGAAGGGCGGGGTGATGATCGGCAGGACCGTCAGTGCCCGCACGGCACGCTTGTAGCGAAAGCCCGACCGCGTCACGACCAGCGCGAAACACAGGCCGAGGATCGTCGTGACGAAGCCCACGATCACGGCGAGGAACAGGGAATTCCACGCCGCCCCGCACCGCGCGCCCCACAGGCAGCCCAGCCCCCATAACCGGTCGTCGAAGAACTTGGCCGCGAAGACCGTCAGCGAATAGGAGCCGTCTTCGGTCACGAAGGCGGCGAACAGCATGTTGGCGATGGGGAAGAAGACGAAAGTTGTGACGATCGCGATCACGCCCCCGATCGCGCTGACCACGAAGACATCACCGTTGATCGCGCCCCGCGCGGCAATGCCCTGCGTGAGCAGGAAAAGGAAGGCCGTGGCAGAGAACATCGCGCCATAGCCCATGCCGAACTGGCGGATCCGGGGCTCTCCGAAAAGCGCCTTCAGCCAGTCGAAGGTGAAGCCGCGAATGCCGATGCCGAAGCCCTGCGCGATCAGCCATCCGAACCCCAGCGCGCCCGACAGGATGAGGATGCGCGCGAAAAGCGGATCGGATTTCGGGCGCCGCACCACAAGCAGGGGAAGGGCAAGCGGCACGAGAAGCGGTGCCAGCCATGTCTTTTCGCCCTGCGCGATCAGGAAGGCCGCGGGGGCGTAATCCTCGTCGAACGGGTAGCCGTCGACCAGCCATTCGAACGACCAGAGTCCGCCATCCACCATGTACCATGGCAGGACGAGGAAACCGACCCACCCGGCGATTATCCAGAAGACCAGGACCGGGTGGGACGTTCTTGATGGGGCGTCAGTCACTTACTGCGGCAGGACAGACACCTCTTCATCCCACTTCCGCAGCAGCCGCTTGCGTTCGTCGGACGACCCGTACTTCTTGAAGTCGTAGTCGATCAGCTTGATCGTCGACATGTCGGGCGCGCTGTCCGATGTCTGCGCGCCGGTGTTCGACGGCACCTGGAACGCGTTCACCTGCAGGGCGAGGTTCTGCGCCTCGGCGCTCAGCGCCCAGTCGTAGAATTGCTTGGCCTCGTCCTCGTTGCGCGCGCCGTCGATGATCGACATCGACCCGATCTCGTACCCGGTGCCCTCGCAGGGGGCGACGACCTTGATCGGGAAGCCCGCGACCGCCTGTTTGACCGCGTCGTGCATGAACACGATGCCGATCGTGTTCTCGCCTCGGGCGGCGGCCTTGATCGGAGCCGAGCCGGACTTGGTGTACTGGTTGATGTTCTTGTGCAGGCCCTTCATGAACTCGAAGCCTTCATCCTCGCCGAAGATCTGCACCATCGACGCCAGCGTGGTATAGGCCGTGCCCGACGAGTTGGGGTTCGCCATCTGCACGTGGCCCTTGTATTCCGGCTTCAGCAGGTCCTTCCAGCAGGACGGTTCGGGCAGGTTGTTGGCCGCCGCCAGATCGGTGTTGTAGCCGTAGCCAAGCGCGCCGGAATAGATCCCGATGGTCTTGTTGCCCGCGCTTTCGGCCTGGCTGATCGCCCAGTCATGCAGCTGGTCGCGCATCGGCGACATGTATTCCATGGTCAGGCCTTCCTCGGCGGCCTGCAGGTGCGGGTCACCGGTGCCGCCCCACCAGACGTCCCCCTTGGGGTTGGACGATTCGGCGCGGATCTGGGCAAAGGTCTCGCCCGAGGACTTGCGCGTCATGTCCACGTCGATGCCGGTCGCGTCCTCGAAGCTGCGCGCCATCAGCTGGCACCAGTCTTCCTGTGCAGAGCAATAGAGTGTCAGGCTGTCGGCATAGGACGCGCCCGCAGACGCGGCGAACAAAACCATCGAGCTGGCAATAGTTGCTTTGATCTTTTTCATGACTTCCTCCCAAATTAATTCCCCAAGCTGACCACCGATTTCCAATTCTGGCAACGAAATTCGCCTGTTAAATGGCGGCAGGAAGCGGCGGGAACGGGCCGGGGCCAGCGCCGGAAAGATCGGCGTCGCCGCGATCTTTTCATAGTATTCAGAGGTTTATCATGCGCATAATTGCAGCCATGTTGGCCGGGTGACGCGCAAGCGGTGGCCGCGCCGGCACCCGACGACCTGCAATCCGGGGACTGCGCATGTATGCGGAATTCCACGATGCAGACGGCACACGCCGCCTGCCCGAAAGCGACTGGGAGGCGCTGATCACTACGCGCGGCTATGCCGCCGTGGTGTTTGATTGCGACGGCACGCTGGTCGAAAGCGCCGATGCGCATTTCCGCGCCTTCCAGGATGCTGTCGCGGCGCAGGGCGAGGTGCTGGACAGGGACTGGTACCGCCAGCGGACCGGGCTGGACCGCCATTCGCTCTTGTCCGAATTCGCCGATGCCGCGGGCCCCGGTTTCGACGTCCCCCGCGCCGTCGCCGACAGCATCGCGGCCTTCGGCGACCACGTGCACCTTGTCCGCCCGATCCCGCGGATGGCCGACCTGCTGATGCGGGTCTCGTCACTGGTGCCGGTCGCCGTCGGCACCAATGCCGAGACCGCGGTGGCCAGCGCCTCCCTGACCGCCACGGGCCTGTCTGACGCCATCCGCCTGATCGTGAGCATCTCCGACGGCCTGCCCCCCAAACCCTCCCCCGACATCTTCGCCACCGCCGCCCGCCGGTTGCAGGTCCAGGCGCGCGACACGTTGGTGATCGAGGATTCGACGCAAGGCGTCGCGGCGGCACGGGCGGCGGGGATGGATGTGCTGCTGGTGCGGGGGTGATGCGGTGAGGGGGTAGGCGGATGCGATTTTCGTAAAAGATGCCGTAATGGGGCTGTCGGCGAATCGAGCACGTTTCGCTTGTTT